>JAWKIF010000021.1:0-2086 GCA_041394405.1 Microthrixaceae bacterium | reverse complement strand
GAGGCGGTGCTCGATCTTGTTCCACTTGCTGGTGCCGGGCGGGTAGTGCACCACGGTGATCGCCAGGCCGGTCTCGGCGGCGAGGGCCGCGAGATGCCACTTCCAGGCCTTGACCCGGTAGCCGTTGGAGCCGCCGGCATCGGCGGTGATCGTGAGCGTCGTCGCGTTCGGGAACCGGGCCCGCCCGCAGGTGCTCCACCAGCGGCGGATCGCTTCGACCGCGAACTCGGCGGTGTCGGCGACGTCGCCGACTGACACCCAGCCCTCGTCGTTGGCGATGTCGTAGATGCCATACGGGATCGCTTTCGCGTACTCGCCCAGCGACGGGTCTTTGAAGTCGTGCACGTTGACCCGCTCGGGGTCGCCTTCGGGCCGCCAGTCCCGGCCGCCGTTGGCGTAGCGGCCGATCAGCTCCTTCTTCTTCGTGTCCACGCTGATCACGGGCTCCCCGACGGCGAGCCGCTCGGCGACCACGCTGTTGAGGTACTCGAACTGGGCGTTGCGATCCGGGTGCGACGTCCCCTCGATCTGCTTGGCCGGCGCCTGCAACGAGTAGCCCATCTGATGCAACAAGCGTCGCACCAACTCCGCTGACGCCCGATACCCCTGAGCGCCGAGCTGGCGGGCCAGCTCATAGGTCGACGTCAACGTCCACCGCAACGGCGACTCCGGATGCCCCCGCGTCTCGGGCCACACCAACTCATCGAGCGCCTCCAACAGGCCCGGCTGCTTGTCGATCGCCGGCTTGTCGCCCCCACCCGGCGCCCGCAACCGCTCCGACGGCTCGATCCCCGCCACGACCTCACGCTCACCCTTGGTCACCGTGTTCCGCCCCAGCCCCGACGCCTCAGCCACCGCCGTCTTCCCACCCCGCCCCAACGCCACAGCCATCGCACCCGCCACCACCCGACGCTGCACCTCGTTCAGATGGGGCAACACCGTCTCGAAGAACCCCCGCAACTCATCCCCAGACGCCTCCACCCCCCAAGACTACACCGCGCCACCTAACCTGTGGCGGACCCTAAGGGCCGCAGCGCGTGAACGAGGCATTCCATTCGAGGATTGGGCGTTGGCTACGCACGTCCCGGAAGTTGTGGAGCGGCTGAAACGTGCCTACACCCAAGCTGCCCGGCAGGGCACGACGGACACAGAAGTCCTCCACCACCTCAGCCAGCTCTGTAGAGCCTCGCTCGACTCGGATGATGCCGACACATTGGACGAACTGGCATCCGCCCTCGAGCAGCTTGAGGAGGCGATGGCGGCCGGCACGAGTCTCAGAGACGCCTTGGCCGGATGCCGGGTCTCCCCCGACCCTTCCGCTCCCGTTGCGCCGGGACTACACCTTCTGACTGGCCACAAAGGCAAGGGCCAGGAGTTCGACTGGGTGATCGTGCTGGGCCTCGAGGCCGGACACATACCCGACTTCCGAAACGAAGATGACCACCAGGTGAATGAGGAGCTCCGTGTTCTCCACGTGATGGCATCACGAGCCCGATACGGGCTTGCCTTCACCTACAGCCGAGCGACACGCACAAAGTACGGATGGCGGGATTCCGCGCCATCGCGCTGGCTCGATCTGGTCAATTCGGCGGCGACAGAGCGCAGAGCGTCCTAGCAGCAGCCCGGGTATCTTGGCCGAAGACCCCACAGCACACCCCTCGGCTGTAGGCCCTCTTGGCGGCTCCGAGCGCCCGTTGTTATGCGCTCTCCTGCTCCTGCGGAGCAGACAGCGCGTATCGGCAGTTCGGGGTGGGCTACTTCCAATCCCACGCGTAGCACCAGGCGAGAGCTTGGACAGCCTGCTCGCTCAACTCGGGGTGGCGATCACGGAACTCGGCGGCCGCAGCGCGAGCCATCTCGCCGATTCCAGCGACCGTGCTGTGCGCTCTTGACTCATAGAACTCGCTCTCGAGACGTCGAATCTCTACAAGCAGATCGATCGCAGCATCGGCACCGACAAGCAAGGCGAAACGATCATCGTCGCGGCTCGGCCAGGTTTCGGTCTCGTAACCAGTCCACAACACGATCGCTCGACTGATGTCGTCGGCCGCCGGGCTCATCACGACTGCATCGTGCGTGGCCGACG
>JAWKIF010000020.1:0-1855 GCA_041394405.1 Microthrixaceae bacterium | reverse complement strand
CCACGCAGCAAACGGCCGGGAACGCCTCGATGACCTCGTCTGCCAGCTGCGCCAGCACCACCCTCCGACGCCAGGCCGCAGCAGTTTGCAGTGCTCCACCGGTCGGGCCCGGCGGGCCCACCAGGTCGACCCTGATACCACCGGGGGTGTCCCTGGGTTGTGGGCGGCTCAGCCCGGCGCAGCTGGGCCGTCCATCGACCTGCGGGCACCCTCACGCTCATCGAGTCCCGCGTACACGCGCAGTTCCCAGCTTCCCGGCGACCTCTGACGCATCGAACCTGCCATACCCGTCGAAACTAACGGAATCTCCGACGAATCATGGGCAATTTCATGGGCAACGGCTGCTGAGAGGCGTCGGAGTCACCGCTGAGCGCACTGGCCGAAAACCGGCTACATCCCAGTCGCCCCTAGAGGTGTAGGTGGCGGAGAGTAAGGGATTCGAACCCTTGGAATGCTTGCGCATTCAACGGTTTTCGAGACCGTCCCATTCGTCCGCTCTGGCAACTCTCCGTCGACGATGTTAGCCGGGCGATCGTCGAGGTCCACTTCGGTTTCTCATGTGGCGCGGCGAGGCATCTGGCTTGGGGCCCAACCGGGCATGAGGCGCGCAGTGGTCGTGGCCCTGGGCGGCGCCATGTAGCGTCGGTCGCTCGGCGAGGGTCGTCACCGACAGGCAATCGGTGAGCGTTGGCACTCGTCGGTGGCGGAGCGGGCGATGAGCGGGGACGGAGCAGTGGCGTACGCCATCAGGCGGGACGAGACGGTCGAGTTGGCCGTGCAACGGATTGCTCGGTGGGAGTTGCGTCGAGCCATGGCGGCGCTGGTGCGCGACGACGGGCGTCCGGCCGCGGAGGTGGCGCGGGAGTGCCGGGCACGGAGCCGCAAGGTTCGGGGCCTGGCCCGGCTGGTGCGGCCGGCGTTGAAGGGCGGCTATCGGCCCGTCGTCAAAGCGTTGCGGGTGGCCTCGGCCGAACTGGATGGGATCGGCGACGAGCTGGTGTTGGCCACCACCTTCGACCGCCTCCTCACCCGCATGGGCCCCCTGGTGCCCGACGGCGGCCTTGAAGGCGTCCGCTACCGCCTGCGACGCCGGGCGGCGCGAGCCACCACCAGCACCTCGGATCCGAGGTTTCAGGAGCCGGCTCACCGGTCGCTCGTGGCGCTCGTTGAGGCGGAGGTTGCGGTGTCGGAGTGGAAGCTGGGCAAGGCCAAGTGGGACGCGGTTGATGACGGAATCGCCGGCGTGTACGCCGACGGCCGCCATGCGCTGGCGGTGGCTCAGGCGGTGCCGTCGGGCGAGCACTTCAGCCGCTGGCGGCGGCAGGCCCGCTACACCCGCTATCACCTCCGCTTGCTGAGCGACACCGCGCCCTCCCAGTGCGTGCCGCTGGCCGAACGGCTCCACGACGTCTCCAATGCGCTGGGCGACGCCCGCCGGCTGGAGCGGTTGGTGAACCTCCTCGTGGCCGACCCGGACGTGATCTGCGGCCGCACCGAGGTGGAGCAGGCGATCACACTGGCCGATGGGTGCCGGGTGGACCTGCAACGGCGGGCGCTGGGTGCGGGGGCCCGCCTGTTTGCGGAGGAACCAACGGCGTACGCCGCCCGCCTGGCCGGATACCGGCGGGTGTGGCACGACCTGGGCGACGAGCCCGAGGTGGGAGGAATCTCAGCGGCCCGGCTGGGCCTCGGAGGCCCTGAGGGCGGGTGACCGCAGCGTCAGCTGGTGGTGGAGAGAAACCCGACCAGCGTGGCCCCCCACCAACACGCCTGGGAGATTCCGCCGGCGACCATGGTGGTCGCCACCAGCGAGCGGGGAACCTCATGCGGGCCAGCCGAGGGCGGAATCTGCTTG
>JAWKIF010000019.1:0-3075 GCA_041394405.1 Microthrixaceae bacterium | reverse complement strand
GCGGCAGCGACTGGCGCGTGAGAACGACCAGATCACGGAGTACATCCAGACCGGCCGATAGCTGCAGGAGCGGCCGGCCGCCGGGCCGGCTCAGCCGCTGCCGCCCTCGATCGCCGCGATGCGCTCGGCGTGGGCAGCCTCATCGATGACGTTCGCCTCCAACAGGCCATCGGCCAACACGCGCCGAGTGGCCGACTCGCTGGAATCGCCGAAGGCGACGTAGCCGAGGTCCGCCTCAGCGAAAACGGTCAGGCGGGTCTCCTGGACGCGGCCGTTGCGAGTGACCTCGACGCCGATCTGAGCCATGCCCGAGCCGTTGCCCGAGGCGGCAACGGTCCCAGCGAACGATGTGGGCGCGCCGTCGGCGACCAGCCCGTCTGGGAGCTCTGCGTCCAGCGTGGCAACGCCCGTGGTCTGCTTGGCGAAGGTGGATGTCTCGGCCGGCGCGGCCGCCGTGAACTGGGCATCGAAGCCCACTGCTTCGCCAACCTTGACGAAGTCATTCGAGAGCACCACCTGGGCACTCACGCCGGTACCTGGCTTGGCCGGAAGGGAGGAGTCACTTGTGGAGGTGGTGGAGCTGGTCATTGATTGAGGCGTGGCGGTGGGCCCGTCGGGGCTCGCCTCGCTGGTCGCCGCAGGTACCTGGGTGGACTCGCCCCCGCCGCACCCCACGACGAGGATGACCAGGGCGACGCCAAGCGCCCGGCACCGAAGTGTGGAGTTGGACATGAATACAGTCTAACGTCAGCCGATTGGGCCGGCCGAGGGGTCGGGTGCGTGGTACCTCGACCGGACAACCCACAAGGAGAACCTGGACATGAGCGTTGACTCGTCAGTGTTTGGACGCCTTCGACTGGGCGTCGGGTTGGCCGCCGGTGGGCTGCTCGTCAGCGCGTTGGCAGGAGCGCCGGCCCTCTCCGATCAGCCGTCGCACCGCCCGGCCGATTCCGACCGCAGCCCGGCTGTCGGCCTGGGGAGTAAGCCCTACGCGCCCGGATCGGTCCAGATCGACCCATCAGCGCTGGCCGCCGGGGGCGACACCATCATGGTGACCTCGGATCCGGATGCCGGGTTCGCCGCAGCGACCGTCGCCGCGTCGTCGGCCGGAACCGACGTGGAGGTGCTCGGCGGTCGAGCCAAGGCCGTCCCCGCGTCGTCGGCTGTCAGCGCATTCACCCTCGACGTGGGCAGCGACGCAGCCGCCGACAGCGCAGGAGCGCCGCAGGCCGAGGCCACCTCCTCGGACGACATCTCCACGGTCTCGGCAACCCTCACTGCCACCGATTCCTTCGGGACCGCCAGGTCGACCAGCGACCGCATCTGGGTGACCAGCTTCGACGGGGCCACCCTGGTGAGCGAGACGGGAGAGCAGGATCTTCGGCTGCAGAAGGTGGGCCGCCTGCAGTTCTCCGGGGCGATCGACGCCACGACAGCGGCCGCGCTGCGCAGGGAGATCCGGGGCGCCACGGGCGCCAAGGTCTCGTCCACGGCAGCCGCCTGCACCGGGGTGTGCGTTGCCGGAACCGTCAAGTGGACCGATTCTGCGGGCGGTACCCACCCGGTGCCGTTCGCCCCGGTGCAGATCCGCGACGACGAAACGCCGCCCGTTGGCGCCGAGTCCGAGCTGATCACCACCGTGACCACCGCGCTTGACGGCACCTACAGCGCCTCCGTTGACAACAACGACGGTGCTGGCCAGGGCGACCGGGACGTGTTCGTCCGGGTCCTTGCTGCCGGAGAGGACTTCAGCATCGGCGGGCAGTTCATCGAGAGCCCCGTCACCGCCGAGGTGCCGTCGGGCACCGAGTTGACCGTTGATCTGACCGCCAACAACACCGCCGACAACAACACGGCGTTCTCGCTGCAGAACGCCATGTACTTGGGCACCAAGTACCTCGACACCAGGGTGGACGGTGGCCTGCGATTCCTCGACGTGGTGTACCCGGACCCCGACGGGTCGTTCTATGACCGGGACAAGCTGCACGTGCTGGCGCTGGACCGCTTCGACTGGGACGTGATGCTGCACGAGTACGGGCACTTCGTGGCCAACGAGCTCGACATCGAGAACAACCCCGGCGGCAGCCACAGCAGCGCTGACAACCTGTCGGTCGCCAGGGGAAGCAAGGAGATCGGTGTGCCGCTCGCCTTTGGCGAGGGCTGGCCCACCTACTTCGCCGTCTCGCTGCTGGAAATCCAGGGTGCGGCCGACCTTGGCGTCCCCAACGCGGGTGACGCCAAGTATCAGGACACCGAGGACCAGGTCATCACCGACGATCTGGAGGAGGGCGGCACGCTCGGCGAGGACAACGAGTTCACCGTCATGTCGGTGTTGTGGGACCTCTACGACACACCAGAGGATGGCCTCGACAAGGTGGCCCTGGGCGACAAGGTGGTGTGGGATCGCCTGGTGGCGGGCGGCACGGACGACCCCGGCACACTTTCCGATGCCTACCGCCTCATCGCGCTCGGCGGCGTCGGCGCAGCCGATCCCGTGAGCTGCGTGTTCTCGGGCTTGAACGTGGCCCCGCGCCTGGAGGATCCCAAGGTGACCAACGTGGGTAAGGACGACGCCATCCCCACGTTCACCTGGGCGGCCGGCAACGGCGGCGACTTCCCGAACAACAGCTTTGTGGTGGAGCTGCGGGACGCAAGCGGCGACGTGTTGCTCTCGGAGTCCGAGCCCGTGGAGGACACCAGCTACCAGCCGTCGGAGTCGGAGTGGCTCTCGGCGTTGAGGAAGTCGGAGGGCACCCTGCGGGTCGCCGTCGTCGGCACCCAGACCGCCGAGCCGGTCACCGGGCCCTACCGCAGCTGCATGGCCGATATCGGCGTGAAGGCGCTTGCCGACGCCGGTGGTCCGTACCTTGGCACCACCGGCGAGGCGGTGGAGCTCGACGCATCGGTATCGGTGGTTCCCGGCGGCACCATCGTGTCCTACGAGTGGGATTTCGACGGCGACGGCAGCTACGACCAAACGACCACAACGCCGAAGACCACGCACACCTATGGCGCTCCCTTCGACGGCAAGCTCAAGGTGCGTATCACCGCCGGGAGCCCACCTGCCATTGACGG
>JAWKIF010000018.1:0-39675 GCA_041394405.1 Microthrixaceae bacterium | reverse complement strand
ATCCGCTACGTCATCGGAACTCACTGGGTAGCCAACTTGGACCACGCCTAGGCCAGTCAGGGCATCGCGCTCAACCGGCGGCACGGGCCGGAGCGACTTGCGAAGCGCCTCGTTGACCAGCGAGCTCAGCGACACGCGGCAACGCCGAGCTTCGGCCTGTGCTTCGGCATGAAGCTCAGGATCGAGATCCACGGTTGTTCGCATCACGGTGCATCATACCGCGTCAACTTCCAACGGCCGGGCAATTCCTGGGCTGAGCAAGGCGGCGGAGTACTTTGGGGCAAGGAGTTCACCCGCTGCTCAGTCAGGGTGCGTCTGGAGTTCCGGGCCAGCGTTGGGCGATGTAGCGCTGCTTCTCGACCACGTCGAGGGCCTTGGTGCCGTTCAGGCCGCGCACGTAGAACTCGGTGACCTTCTGCTTGGGGCCGCCGGGCTTCTGCTTGATCACCGTGGCGTCGACGGGGAACCCGGAGGGGTCCACCTGCACCCGGCAGATGTCGTGGCCGTCGACGTGGTGCAACTGCGCTCGCACGTTGGTGACCGCCGCATCGCCCATCGAGGTGGAGATGATGTTGGAGAGGTGCTGCTGAAACCAGTCCCGTGGGTCCTGGTCCTGCTTGGAGCGGCTGGTGTAGTCGCTGTCCAGCCCGTGGATGGTGCCGTCGTCGGACACGCCGATCAGCAGCGTGCCGCCCTCCCGTCCGTTCATGAACGCGGCGATCGTCTTCAACGACGCTCCTTCGAGCGGCTTGAACGTCTCGCCGGAGTCCTGATGCGTGCGCAGGGTGGCCTTGTACTCCAGATGCGTCGACTCGCGGTCGGGGCCCAGCAGGTCGGCCACGTCGCAGTGCTCCTGGTGGCCCACCTTGGCCTTGCCCTGGATGAAGGGCAGGTACGCTCTCAGCACCTCGCCCTGCAGTTCGGTGTTGTCGATGTAGGTCAGGGCCATGTCCTCGGAGGTTCCTAGCTGGTCGAGGACGCCCGACTGGAACTCCTTGGCCAGGATCAGCCCGAAGTTCTCGGGTGAGTTGGCCGCCGCTTGCTGTTGGATGTCGCTGCGCTCGATCAGCTTCTCGGCGACGGTGTCGTAGAACACCCGGTCTCGAGGCGACCAGTTGGTGCCGAAGCGTTCGTTGAGCAGAGCGATGATGTTGGACAGCGGCTCGGGCTCCGGTTCGTGCATCTTGCCGGTGCCACCGAAGATCGACACCACCTCGCCCACGGTGCCGTCCAGGGTCACCGACCCCTCGAAGTTCTGCTCCAGCTTCAGGTGGGTCAGCTCCACGTCGGGGTGCACGGCCACCGAGCCGTCGGCCTTCACGAACGCGGCGAGGGCCTTGCAGTACAGGTAGTCGCGTTCCAACTTGATGTCGGTGAACGCCACCACCTGCGACAGAAACGTATAGGTGCGCACGAAGCGACCCAGGTCGTCGCGGAATCGCTCCTGTTCGTCCTCGTCGAGGTCGTGATGAAACCGGTCGATCGCCGGGGCCAACGCGGCGTGCACCCGATCGGTCACGGTCTTGCCCTTGGCCAGCAGCAACTCGACGGTCCGCTCGATCTCCTCGGGCCACAGCACCCCGAAGGTGTCCAGCGCGTGGCGGGTGTCGTAGAGCAGGTTGGGGTCGGTGGGCGGCGCCACCGTCTCGCCGTACCACGGCTCGAACGCCTCACGGATGGCGTCCGCGTCGTTGCGGAAGTCCAGCACGAACGTGCCGTCCTTGCGGATGCCGTCGCGGTCGTAGGTGCGGTTGAGGCGCGACAGCGTCTGCACGGCGGCCAGCCCGTTCAGCGGCTTGTCGACGTACATCGCGTACAGCTTGGGCTGGTCGAACCCGGTCTGGTACTTCTCGGCCACCACCAGAATCTGCCAGTCGTCGCCGTCGAACTCCTCGGGCGTCTGCCGCTCAGGGAAGCCATTCATCGACGCCTCGGTCTCGTCGAGGCCGTCCAGGTTCAACGTGCCCGAGAACGCCACCAGCACCCCGACGTCGGTGTAGCCCTTGTCGTTGACGTACTTGCGCAGCGCCTGCACGTAGCGGGCGGCGTGCTCACGGGACGAGCACACCACCATCGCCTTGGCCATGCCCCCGATGCGATGGGCCACCTTCTCCCTGAAGTGCTCGACGATCACCTGTGCCTTCTGGGCCAGCGTGTGCTCGTGCAGCGCCACGAACTTGGCGATCGCCGCCCGCGCCTTGCCCGGGTCGTACTCGGGGTCCTCCGGGGTGGTGTTCTCGATGTTCCAGTAGGTCTGGTAGGTGACGTAGTTGGCCAGCACGTCGAGGATGAACCCCTCCTCGATCGCCTGACGCATCGAGTAGAGGTGAAACGGCACGTGCCGCCCCAGGCCGTGGTCCATGCGCCCGAACAGCTCCAATGTGCGGGCCTTCGGAGTGGCGGTGAACGCAAAGAACGACAGGTTGGGTTGCTTGCCCCGCGCGGCCACCGCTGCTGCGAGGGCGTCCTCGGCCGGGTCGGTCAGCTCGTCCGGCGCCGCGGCGCCGTCTGCCGAACCCAGCACCTCCTTCAGTTTGGTGGCCGATTCGCCGGTCTGGCTGCTGTGGGCCTCGTCCACGATCACCGCGTAGGTGCGATCCGGCAGCGAGTCGATCTTCTCGGTGACATACGGAAACTTCTGCAGCGTCGTGATGATGATGCGGGCCTGCTGGCCGGTGAGCGCCTCGGCCAGCTGGGTGGAGTCCTCGTCGATCCGCTGCACCACACCGTGCACGTGTTCAAACTGATGCACGGTGTCCTGCAGCTGCTTGTCGAGCACCCGCCGGTCGGTGATCACCACCACCTTGTCAAACACCTTCTCGTCAGCGTCGTTGTGTAGCGAGCTCAGCCGGTGCGCCAGCCAGGCGATCGTGTTGCTCTTGCCCGACCCGGCCGAATGCTGCACCAGGTAGTCCTCACCGGCACCGTTGCTGCGGGCGGCGTTGGTCATGGCCAGCACCGCGTCCCACTGGTGGAAGCGAGGAAAGATCGTCAGCGGCGTCTGCTTCTTCGAACCCTTCGGTGTGGGCTCCACGTGGACGAAGCGGTTCAGCAGGTCCAGCCAGGCGTCGCGTTGCCACACCCGCGCCCATAGATAGGCGGTGCGGTGACCGTGCGGGTTGGGCGGATTGCCCGCACCCAGCTGATGGCCCCGGTTGAACGGGAGGAACCGGGTGGCCTTGCCCGCCAGACGGGTGGTCATCGCCGCCCGCTCGGTGTCCACGGCGAAGTGCACCACCGCCCGCTTCAGTATCGTGTTCTTCGGGTCCCGGTCGGTGCGGTACTGCTCGACGGCCTGGGCCGTCGTCTGCCCGGTGAGGCCGTTCTTCAGCTCGACGGTGGCCACCGGCACCCCGTTGACAAAGAGGCACAGGTCCAGCGTCTTATTGGACCCGGCCTCGTAGGGGAGTTGCCGGATGACGGTCAGCCGGTTCTTGCCGTAGCGCTCGATCAACTCGGGCGACAGGCCCGATGCGGGCCGGAAGAACGCCAGCTTGATCGTCTGGCCCAGGTCCACCACGCCGTGACGCAGCACGTCCACCGTGCCACGCTTGTCCTGTTCCTGAGCCACTCGGTCGGCGAAGCCCTTCTGAGCGTTCGTGACGTCACCGCCATAGAGCGTGACCAACTTGTCCCACTCGGCGGCCTGGGTTGCGCCGATGAACCGGAACAGCTCGGCGGTGTCCAGTGCCCGGTTCACGTCGAAGTCCGGCTGCGGATCCTTTGGGTTGCCGACCTTCACGGCGTCATAGCCGCCAGAGCCCGCCAGCCAGTCACAGATGAACTGCTCAAACGCCGCCTCGTCCACGTTGCTCATGCCGCCACCCCCGGGATCTCCAACTCGCCGGTCACGGCGGCGGTGATCAACGCCTGCCGCCGCTCGGTGAGTAGACCAACTTGTTGGTGGAAGCTGGCTATCGCCGAGTCGGCCAGTTCCGCTGGGCATCGAATTCATGAGCCAGGGTGTCTTGCTGATCTGGGCTCGGAGTTGGCACCTGCAGCTCCATGATCTGGGCGACGTTGATCCGGCTGAAAGTTGAGCCGATCTTTCTGGACATCCAGTTGGTCTAGCCCTAGCTGTCAGAATGGGGCTGCCGGTCTCAACCAACCGGAATTAGCGAGGGCGGCGGAGGTGAGATCGCCTGTGATGACTGAGGAGAACACTGAGGTGCGACGGGGCGAGACGCTCGTGGTCGGCACGATACAAGCTGGACGTTCTCGAGGAGATCGACCGGTGAAGTTGACCGGTGAGCCGGGTGCTGTCGGGGAGATCTGCCGCGGGAGGGCCTGTATTCGTCGTTGATCACCGAGTGGCGCAAACAGCGGGACGCTTCTGGAAATCTGGGGCTGACTGACACCAAACGTGGCCGGAAGGCCAAGGACCCCACCAGTGCCGGCGTTGGCCTGCCTGCGTGCTGAGGTCACCAAGTTGGAGGAGAAGTTGACACCGCCAACGAGCTCATCGTGGCCCAGGAAGCGACGCGCCGGCGGAAATGTCCCGTCAGAGCGCCGGAACCGAACACGACCAAGCCGTGAACACGCTGATCGAACAGTGCCAAGGATCGGGGTGCTGACCGGGCCTGTCGGGCCTCGGTGTGCACCCTCGACCTGGCGATGGCCGCCAGAAAAGCCGAGGACCGCCTGCCGGAACGGCCGTCTCGGGCCAAACCCGCCGGGGAGCAACAGCACCACCGCCAAGATCGACGACGCCACCCGTGCTGAGATCATCCTCGATGTTGTGTGAGCGCCGATTCTGTGATCTGGCACCTCAAGCAGGTGTACACGACACTGCTCGACGAGAAGGTGTATTTGGCGTCGGTGTCAACGATGTACAGGGTTCTCCGGCAGGAGAACCTGACCGGTGAACGCCGCGTGGGCATCGCCACAAAAGCCACACCGCACCGCAGGTGTCCGCTGTGATGGGCCACGGCAGGTGTGGTCGGGATATCAGCTGCTCGTGCGGGCCGGGCAGCCCCGGATCTGGTTCCTACCTGTACGTGATCTTGGACATCTTCTCCGCAAGATCGTCGGCTGGTGTGTCGACAATACCGAGGAGACCATCGCGAAATCACCCGCTATCTGATCGGTGTCACCTGCGAACGCGAGAACATCGCGCGGCTGGTCGACTGTTGCATTCGGACCGGGCGTTATTTTTATGACGTCGACGACGATCGCTGAGCTCCTTGAGGTTCCGTCGGTCACCAGGAGCCTGTCGAGACCGCAGAAAACCACGACAACCCCGTACTCGAGGCCGGCTGCATTCAAGACGGTGAAGTACCGGGCCGACCTACCGACCGGTTCGACTCCATCGAGGATGCCCGGGTGTGGATGCAGGAGTTCGTCACCTGGTACAACACTGAGCATTACCATTCAGGTATCGGGTATTTGCATCCGGCTGATCTTCATGACGGGACCGCTGAGGCTGTCATCGATGCCCGGCAGGCTGTCCTCGATGCTGCCTACCAATCCCACCCCGACAGCCGGGGCCACCCAAAGCCGCCCGGCCACCAGCTGCGGCGTGGATCAACAAGCCAACCATCCAAACAAAAAGCTAGATCAACCGGCAACAACCACTTGACAGCTTCCGCATGATCGAAGAGTGACCACCCGAAAATGAGAGGGGAAAGCAATGAGGTACGTGAGCGGAATCCGGGGAAAGCTGGTCAGCCTTGCTGTCGTGGCGGTTGCAGGGGTCTTGGGAGGTTGCGGATGTGCAGCCGCGCCACCAAAGGCCCAACCTGAGGGCTCGGGCTGCACCAACGTCGGAAACGACCTGAAGGGCGGCCAATGGTTCGGAGTCATGAAGCCGGGGTCAACCACGTCAAACGTGAGGTTTGACCTCGTCTGCCTCTTCGTCGACCAGCCAGAGTTGGCGGCCGCCGAAGACGGCAAGGATCCAACCAAGGTGTACAACCTCTATGTCCGCAACCAGTCGTCACGGGTTCGGGCCGTGCCAGTCTGCGAGGGAGCCAGCGCCTTTCTGGTCGACCGCCCGAACCTGCCCAACCACAAGCCGGTTTCAGTTCAGGACTATCTGAACTATCTACTCGACCGGCCTGGGCACGTCTCGGAGGTGACCGTCCCGATAGCGAACCACTGCATCTCTTCGATGTCCGAGCTGTACACGCCGTAGGGCAGGCCATCCGGGGCACTCGTCCAACTTTGCCGCACGACGAGGTGTGTGCGCTCGCCCGAGATTGTCGTGGCGAAGAACTCGAGCGATCCAGTGAGCACCTGATTGCAGCCCAAAACCGGCCACACATATCGACGCCACATAATCCCCGCCCCTGGGGTCCGACACCGCACCGCATAACGGCCCAATCGCGACGTCACAGAATCACGGTCGGATTCCAACCTGCCCGCCATCTGGTATCGAAGTGATACCTTGTCGCGATGGCGATGACCCTACGGCTTACCGAAGCGGAACACGAGGCCCTCAGACTTCGAGCTGAGTCCGAGGGGGTCTCGATGCAAGAGGCGGCTCGCCGGGCCGTCCGCGAGTTCGTGGCACGCAGCGATCACCGCGATCGCGTCGAGCGCTCGGCCGAACTCATCATGGACAAACATGGCGACGCCCTGAGTCGACTTGGCGAGTGAACGAACCGATCGAGTTCCTCGACCTCGACGACGTCATCGGTCTGGCAGTCCTCCTCCTCGGTGATCCGGCACCGATTCGCGATCTCGGGCTGCTCGGCTCCGCCGTCGCGCGGCCGCAGACAACGGCGTTCGGCGATGACGCCTACCCCGATCTCTGGACCAAGGCCGCTGCGCTGCTGCAATCGATCGTGACGAACCACGCGCTGGTGGACGGGAACAAACGCCTCGGATGGTTGAGCACCGCGGTGTTTCTCGAGATCAACGGCATCGAAATCTCACGGGTGAGCAATGACGATGTTTACGACCTCGTGGTCGGCATCGCCGCGGGTCGGACGACTCTCGAAGCGATTGCCGGGCGACTCCAACAGTTGGAGGCGCAAAGTCACACGAAATGACCGCCCCCTCGGTAAGCGCAACACTCGATCAAGCCCTCACGCTGCGCACGAACGAGGAACCGGGATGTCGAGGGACGGGACACTTGCGTGACTGCTCGATGATCGCGCCACGGAACCCCGAGTTCCCATCCGAGGCAGCCATCCAGTATCGGCCCCAGCCGAACGCTGTATCGTCCCGTCAGCAGCGACCGCAAGCGCCGGTACTGCGGCGGCTGTCCGCGTCCGCGTCCGCGAACAGGAATTCTGCGCTCAGTCTTCCGCCGCGGCTTCTACCCGAGAATACGTGCCGTACTGCGTGGGTATCGTGCCGCTGCGACTTGGGCGTTAGCGGTCCAGTTCCACGACGGATGCGAGCACGACGGGATCGGGCTGCCCCGGCCAGGTGGCCGCCATCCCGATGATCGGCAACGGCCGATCGGCGAGAGCCCGAAAGACCGTCGCCTCGAGATGTTCGTTGCGCACGACCACATCGGTCGATTCGGTTGCGACCCTCTCAAAGCGATCGACCAGGACCCGACCAGCCACCGCACCATAGCCATGCACCTTGGCTGACTCGGGCCATGCATTCCAACGGCCATTTATCCGGGCGAACCCGAGTGTCTGGCCGTACCCGCACGAGGCCACGCCTGCAGAAGCGACGATGTGGACCTGCATCCCAACCTGACCCTCGGCGTCCTCGAGGTGGAACGAGCCCACCACCTCGATCGACCTTTCGGCAGACCTGCCCCACGGCTGATCACCAATCCATCCCGAGATGATCTCCGCCTTCGATGGGTGGTTCGTTGCCACCTGAAAGATCGCCATGCAAGACGGTAAGCCCCAGCGTCTTGCCTCGCTTCGCCGTTTCTCCATGGCTCCCCCTCGTTCAGCCCAACGCGATCAGAATGTTCAAGCCGTCAGACCCTTGCCGTCCGCTCCCCGGCAATCCCGAACACCCATGGCAAAGGCAGGGACGCGCGCGAACCGCCGATATCACTGACAGCACAGAATCACGCCCAGAGGTCCGGGCGAAGCGCAACACTTCGGCCCTGTTGCGACGCCGCCGAATCCCGGCGGATCCCGGTTGGGCTGGCTACCAGACGCCGGGAAGGAGTCGGGCAGTTCGTTGGCGGTATCTCAGGTAGCGCGACCCGAGAGCTTCAATGAGCATGTCCTCCTCGACTCTGATGCGGTGAATCAGCGCGATGGTCGGCAACGCTGCCAGGCCGAGACTGATGCGGTTCCCGAGTACAGCGCCCAAACCAACGAACACCCCGATGGTGGCCGTGTAGAGGGGATGGCGCACATGTCGGTACGGCCCCGTTTCGACCAGTTCGTGGCCCTCGTGGATCGTCAAGGAGTCTCGGTGGAAGCGCCCAAGATGACGGCGAGCGAGCACACTCAACGCCCCTGATCCACAGAGCAGCAACAGCCCACCGGCATAGGAGGTTTGCCGGCTTCGGATCGAGGCTTCGGGCTGCGCGAGCGATGCCACCACGCCTCCAGCGATGGCGGTGGCGGCAGCGGCGTTGAAGACCTTGCTCGTGCTGGTGTCGACGACTCTCTCGGTCGCATCGTTGGCGACTACAGCCGCCCGGGATGCGCGCCGTGATGTCCCAAGTTCGATTGACACCAGCCATGCCATCACGCACGCTGCGCCCGCGGCTGCTCGACGATCTGTCCAGATGAGTGGGCGCACGCGGTTGAGGGTAGGTCAGGCGTCGAAGGCTGCCAGACCACTGCCTGACCGTTCCCCGAGAAGGCCTGCCGATCAGCGACGAATGAAGCGCCGATGACGACGTCGATGGCGCCAGGCAATCCCGGGCACTGGAGATCCCCGGTTGACGGACGCCGACTCCGGGTCGACGTGCGTTGCCGCCTGGATGCGTCGTCAACGGCACACGCAGGCGCCCGCCGTCACTCGTCGAGCATCACCAGGGTGTCGTCGCGCATCCACTGGGTGGGCGACGATCCGGCGAACACCGTCCACTCCCGGGTGAGGTGGGCCTGGTCGGAATAGCCGCACGCCGCGGCTACGGCGGCGAGCGAGGGGCGGGTCGGCGCCTGGATCAATCCCTTGGCCCGCTCGAAGCGCAACACCCGGCTCATCACCTTGGGGGTCAGCCCGAACGTGGAGGTGAAGCGCTGCGCCAGGTGGCGGCGGCTCCAGCCGACGTGGTCGGCCACCTCCGCCACCGACACCGACCCGTGGCCTCGCACCATCATCGACCAGGCCTGCTCCAGCGGTTCGGGCAGGGGGGCCTCCAGGGACAGCTCCCTCAGCAACACCTCGTCGAGGATCGCCCATCGATCGGCCCAGCTGGTCGCCGCCGACAGCCGGTCGGTCAGCTCGACGGAGAACGAGGGAACGATGGCATCCAGTTGCACGACCGCCGAAGCCAACGCCCCGGCCGACACGTCGAAGAGCGCCGCGGCGCCGCGTGGCGTGACGTCCAACTGCACGCCGTGTTGGCACCCGTCGTGGCGGACGAGCGCCGGGGCCCCGTGCAGCCCGGCCAGCATGGCCCAGTAGGTGTCCCGATCGTTGCCGTCGATGGTGGCGGTCACGTCCAGCGGCTCGTCGAAGGCGACGATGAAGGTCAGCGACCGTGAGGGCAGGCCCATGTGCACGCCCGGCTCGGCGCCCTCGATGCGGTACCCGGTGTACTCCGACACGTAGGGACGCAACCTGGGGTGCGGCGACCTCGTGACGAACTCGTTGACCGGAGTGTCCACGAGTTCACCCTACGACCGTCCGAATTGTTCGAACGGCGCCATCTCCCATTTGTTCAAGCACCGCGTCGACCGTGAGCGCCATGATGGGCCGATGAACCACGGCGACCACCACTACTTCGTCATGCACACCGACAACGTCTTGGCCGACGAGGCGTTCTTCTCCCGGCTGCTGGGCTGGGAGCTGACCGGCGGCGAGCTGACCAACGTGGCGTTCTTCGGGGCCCTGAGCGACCATCACCCCCGGGCGATCTGGGTGCACGTCGACGACTGCGCCGCGGCGGTCGCCCGGGTGGCCGAGCTGGGTGGCGAACCCGGCGAGATCACCGAGGAGGGCTCGGGCCTCAACGCCACCTGTCGGGACGACCAGGGCAACACCTTTCACATGGGCACCCTGATCGAGGCGTACCGCAACCACCCGCATCCCGACCCGCTGCCCACCGGCGAACTCGGCTACTTCACCCTCCCGGTCGGCGACCCCGATCGGGCGGTCGAGTTCTACGGCCCGCTCTTTGGGTGGACCTTCGACGCCCCGGGCACCTCGGGAACCCACCCCGACTACCGGCATTGCAACAGCGGCACCCTGCCGTTCGGTTTCACCGCCGAGGGCGACATCAGCCCCGACCTCTACTTTCGGATCGACGATGCGCACGGCAGTCGGTCACGCGTCACCGGGCTCGGCGGAACCCACGGCGACATCGTCGACAGCGAGACCGGCCCCTCCCTCACCGCCTGTGAGTCGCCCGGCGGCGTGCGGTTCAACCTTTGGCAGCCGGCCGACGGCTACTGAGCCGCTCCGCCGAGGACCGGCCCGGAGCCCTCGTCCCCGGTAAGAGCGAACCGCCCGTCGCAGGACTGCACCAGCCCCTCGCCGAGCAGCCCGTCGACCGCCGTTCCCGCTCGTGAGATCGCGTCGGATCGGGCGGCCGAGCGGACGGACCCCCCGGCCACCAGCAGTTGTCCGGCGACGCTGGCGATCAGGTGATCCTCGGCGACCGGCCCATCGACCAAGGCATCCAGCACCCGGCCACGGGCCTCCCGCATCGATCCCCTGTACGGCGTCTGGCGCACCGACACTCCGGCCGACTTGGTCGCGGGGTCGGGCTCGGGCCAACCGTCGAGTGCCCACGCGCACGTGGTGGCCAGCGGGCAGGCGTCGCACTTGGGCGTGGGCCGACACAGCAGGGCGCCCAGATCGAGCATGGCCTGGTTCCAGGCCCAGCCCTCCCCGGCCGGCACCCACGCATCGGCGGCGGCCTGCGCCGCCCTCGCGCCGAGGCGCTCGCCGAGCACCCGGGCCAGGATGCGCCCGGTGTTGGTGTCGACGACGCCCACGGCCGCCTCGTCGGCGAACGCCAGCACCGCCCGAGCGGTGTAGGGCCCGATGCCGGGCAGAGCCAACAGGCCCTCGAGCGTGTCGGGCAACGAACCGCCCAACTCTGGCTCGGCCACCACCGCCTGGGCGGCCCGCTGCAGGTTGGCGGCCCGACGGGGATAGCCCAACCCCTGCCACGCCCGAAGCACCTCCGCCAGCGGCTCGGCGGCCAGCGCCGACGGTGTTGGCCACCGAGCGAGGAACCCGTACCAGCGCGGCACCACGCGTTCCACCTGGGTCTGCTGGGCCATCACCTCGGCCACCAGCACGGCCCACCGGTTGCGGGTGTCGCGCCAGGGGAGTTGCCGCCGATGGTGCGGCCACCACGCCAGCACCCGTTGTTGGGCAGCTGCGGGGATCACGCCCGCAGGTGGCACCAGTAGATCTGGGTCTTGTAGGGGATGGTGAGCTGGTCGCGCCCCCGGGTGTCGGGGTGCGTGGCCAACAGGGTGGCCCCCTCCTCCAGCGCGTGCTGATGGCGGTCGGGAGGCAGAGCCGCGATAAAGCTGGTGGACCGTGTGCGCTCGATGATCAGCTCGGGCCCACCCGTCTGGTCGTGAGGCACCTCGCGGTGTTCCAGCGGCTCGAAACGGCCCGACTCGGCCACTACGTCCTCCCACAGCAGTTCGCGGTGGTCCTGATACGGCCGCCCGCCGCCCGCCTCGGCCACCACGTCGCCCCACTGGTTCATCCAGTCGACGTCCTCGTCCCGAGCGTTCCACACCATGCACAGCACCCCACCCGGGCGGAGCACGCGTGCAATCTCGGCCAGCGCCGGCTGCGGATCGAACCAGTGGAACGCCTGGCCAACGGTAACGGCGTCGACGGAAGCGTCGGGAAGCGGGATGGCCTCGGCGGTGCCGTCGAGGACCTCGACATCGACCCCCGCTGACAACTCGGCCCGCATGGCCGCCACCGGTTCGACGGCCACCACGTCGTAGCCGGCGGCAACCAGCTGCTTGGTGAGAATGCCGGTGCCGGCGGCCAGATCGCACACCCGTGACCCGGCGGCCAGCCCCGCCGCACCCGAGAGGGTCTCCATGACCGCATCGGGGTAGCTGGGCCGCACCTTGGAGTAGCTCGCCGCCTGGCGGCCGAACCCCACGGCGGCGGCTGGCTCCACCCCGTCGCGATGCAGGTCCACCTCGTCGCCGATCCCCGGTGGTTGCGTGTCGGAACCGTTTGCACCTGACCCCATCACCTGATCCTACGGCGCGGCCGGGAGATCACCGGGTCCGGCGGAGGGATTCCCCCGATTTCGACGGATCCACCCGTGCCCGCGCATCTGGGATCACGGGCTACCGCTCGGTAACCTGCCGCGCATGACCGACGCACTCCCCACCTCCGCCGACCTCACCTCAGCCGCCGCTGCGCTTGATGTCGGCCAGGCCGTCGTCGACGCGGCCGTCGCCCGCCTGGCCACCGACGGCATCGACACCAATCAGGTGCTGGCCTACGACGTGGCCCACGCCGCCGCCGCGCTGCAGTGTGGCCGTGGCCTGCTGGACTACGGGTCCAAGGGCGACACCGAGAGCCTCGTCACGGCGGCGTTTGTCGCCGATGCGCTGGGCGAGCTGGGGGCCAAGGTGTTTGGCCGCGAGGCGGAGTGGGGCGTGGCCACCGACGCCATGGACGGCGCCCGGGACTTCGTGGCCACGTACAAGTCCTCGGACTTCCTGGCGTCACTGGCCGACACCGACGGGCCCCGCCACCTGGGCGACGACTTCGAGATGGTGCAGGACGCGTTCCGGCGCTTCGCCGAGGACAAGATCATGCCCATCGCCGAGGAGATTCACCGCCACAACGGCGACATCCCCGAGGAGATCATCTCCGGCCTGGCCGAGATGGGCGCCTTCGGGCTCTCCATTCCCGAGGAGTACGGCGGCTTCGCCTCCGGCGGCGCCTCGGACTACATCGCCATGGTGGTGGCCACCGAGGAGCTCTCCCGGGGCTCGCTGGGCGCCGGCGGTTCGCTGATCACGCGCCCCGAGATCCTCGCCCGGGCGCTGGAGGCCGGCGGCACCGAGGAACAGAAGCTGGAGTGGATGCCCAGGCTGGCGTCCGCCGAGGTGATGAACGCCGTGGCCGTCACCGAGCCCGACTTCGGCTCGGACGTCGCCGGGGTGAAGGTGACCGCCACGCCCACCGATGGCGGCTGGCTGCTGAACGGCGTCAAGACCTGGTGCACCTTCGGCGCCCGTGCCGACGTGTTGATGGTGCTGGCCCGCACCAACCCGGATCGCCAGGCGGGCCACCGCGGCCTGTCGATGTTCATCGTGCCCAAGCAGCGCGGTGACGGCCACGGCTTCGAGTTGACCCAGGACAACGACGCCGGCGGCGGCAAGATGGAGGGTCGCCCCATCGACACCATCGGCTACCGGGGCATGCACAGCTACGAGGTGGCCATCGAGAACTGGTTCGTGCCCGCCGAGAACCTCATCGGCGGCGAGAACGGCCAGGGCCGCGGCTTCTACTACCAGATGGCCGGGTTCGAGAACGGCCGCCTGCAGACCGCCGCCCGCGCCGTCGGCGTCATGCAGGCCGCGCTGGAGGCGGCACGCGACTATGCCGAGAACCGGGTGGTGTTCGGCGAGCCCATCGCCAACTACCAGCTCACCCAGGCCAAGTTGGCCCGCATGGCCGTCATCATCCAGGGTGCCCGCCAGTACAGCTTCGAGGTGGCCAAACTGATGGCCAAGGGCGAAGGGGCCATGGAGGCCTCCATGGTGAAGGCGTACGTGTGCAAGGCCGCCGAGTGGGTCACCCGCGAGGCCATGCAGATTCACGGCGGCATGGGCTACGCCGAGGAGTACACCGTCAGCCGCCTGTTTGTGGACGCCCGGGTGCTCTCCATCTTCGAGGGGGCCGACGAAACTCTGTGCGTGAAGGTGATCGCCCGCCAGCTGGTTGGCCGCCACAACAATTCGAAGTAGCACCGCCGGCGATCATCCGCAGGACCTGGCTACAGGACCAACGGTACTGTGAGGCCGTGGACCAAGACCCCAAGGTGGACGCCTACATCGACCG
The DNA here is from genome assembly GCA_041394405.1 of Microthrixaceae bacterium. Taxonomy (GTDB): domain Bacteria; phylum Actinomycetota; class Acidimicrobiia; order Acidimicrobiales; family Microtrichaceae; genus Microthrix. Next base: position 25,569 of record JAWKIF010000018.1, on the reverse strand, counting down.
CTCCGATGCCTGGCCCGAGGAGATGGCGGCGCTCCGGCCGATCCTGCTGCGGTGCGGGCTGAGCGAGGCGATCAAGTGGGGCAAACCCTGCTTCAGCCACGACGGCGACAACATCGTCATTATGCAGGAGATGAAGGCGTTCCTCGCCCTCATGTTCTTCAAGGGAGCGCTGTTGGACGACCCGGACGGCGTGCTGGTGGATCAGGGCCCCAACTCCAGGTCGGCCCGCCGCATCGAGTTCACATCAGTCGACGACGTCACCAGGCTGGCCGACACCGTTGCGGCGTACGTCGCCGAGGCCATCGACGTGGAGGAGGCCGGCCTGGAGGTCGGTCCGGCCCCGGAACCCGATCTGGTCGACGAGCTGCGGAGCCGCCTGGACGCAGATCCCGACCTCAGGGCCGCCTTCGAGGGCCTCACCCCGGGGCGACGGCGGGAGTACAACCTCTACTTCTCGGACGCCAAGCAGTCCTCCACCAGGGAGCGGAGGGTGGACAAGTACGTCCCCAAGATCCTGGCGGGCAAGGGCTTTCGGGACCGCTGAGCGCGTCGTCGCCTCCTCCCGGGATCTGGAGCCGACCCTCACCCTGATGTAGCCGGCCAGGGGACGTGAGCATCGAGAAGGCCGCGCGCAGTCGCCGCCGCCAACTTGCGCAGCGGGCCGACCTGGGGTCAACTGACCCCGATCGCGGTGCTCGGGGAAGCCGGTCCAATTCCGGCGCTGTCCCGCAACCGTAGGTGTCCGCTCCCAGGAGCTGGCACGAGCCGGAATACCGACCTGCGATCGCTCCAAGAATCCGTCGCGGAAAGCGGAGTCGGGGCAGTCCTTTCGGGCTGGATCGGCGATGTAGCCGGCGGCCCAACGAAAGGAGACCCCCTTGAGGTCACCACATCGCTTCGGTATCGGCACGGTTGCACTGGTCATCGCGGCATTCGGCGCCGGGTGCGGGTGCTCACCCACGCCTCCACCCAATCCCGCAACCTGCCTTCCGGCGGCCAGCGGCCAGATCCAGGTGGCCGTGGTGGTTGACGGCTCCACGCTGCCCGTGGGGGTGACGGCCACCAGCACCTGCGTGAACCTGCCCAAGGGCGCCAACGGCCTGGATGCGTTGAACGCCCGGGCCAAACGGCTGGGCGTCGCCAAGCCGCGCCTCAACCAGAGCGGGCTGCTATGCGCCATCGACGGCACCCCCAAGGCTCCCGACTGCGGCAGGAACGGGCCCGACGGCTACGAGTACTGGGGCTACTACCAGGGCGGAACGAGCTGGAGCTTCGCCACCACCGGCCCCGCCGCCAGGAAGCTCTCCAACAAGTCGGTGGAGGGCTGGGCATTTCAGAACGGCTCCGAGGGCGGCAATCCCCGCATGTCGGCCAAGTTCGCCACCCTCACCAGGGGATAGCGCTCGGGCCTGCGGGAATGGCCGGGCACCCAACGATCCCGTACGTTCCGCCGACGCACAGCGTCCACTTGGAGCTGGGCACCGCTGGCCCTCCGTCAGCGGGCAGGAGTCGAACGCTCAATCGCCAACCCCACCGCTTCCAGCACATCTGGCATCTGACGCATCGCGGCAAGGTCCTTTTCTTGCTCATCGGACGCCAACTCATCCCACGGGATCAGGCTCGGGTGTCGCAGGTCCGGTCCATTGGTGACGAGTGACGGACCATACCGGTAGCCCTGTTCCCGCTTCTGGAGTGACCATCTGTCGTGCTCAGCGATGCCGAGGTCAACGATGTCGGCATCGCTGAGCACGACAGCGTTGCCGGACAAGGATCCGAACGCAACCAGTCGGAGGCCCCGGCGGGCCAACTTGATGACGTTGTCCCTCGCCTGGTCACGGTTCAGGGCCCGGAACGTCTCGTCGAGTTCGGTCCAAGCTCGCAGAGCCGGGAGATCGACGCCCCCGGCCTGTTGCGCCACATAGCGCTCATGAATCTGTCGGGCCAGCGAGTCGATCACGGCGTCGCCCGGCATATCGACCGACGCGAGGTCGCCCTCCGGCGCCCATCCGCGAGGAGTGGCCAGGAGCCCCTCACAACGGAGTTCGTACAGCAGTTCCGATGGGTCATCGCCCAGGCCCGCCACTTGTCGCAATTCGTTGGACGTGGTCGGGTCGACGTACGTCGTGAGTCCCTGACGTTCGATCGCAGGAATGTCCGACTCAGGAACCACCTCCCACCCGTGAGAGATCAACGTCGACACCCCACGACGAACGTCTGCCGCGGTGGAGCCCGGGGCGGCTGGACCCAATCGTTTCCTGCGGTTTGATGCGATCCGGCCGAACGGCCCCTGCAGCGTTCCCATTCGGGCCACCCTTTGCAGCGACACCTCGCGCAGGTCAGCCACTTGACTTCCGGGCTCCTCCGGATTGGTGGTCGCCCACGGCAGAGTCATTCCGTGCGTGGTCCACACCGTGCTGCCCCGGCGCCGAAGGGCCACCTGCATGGCGACGCGAGCCGACCGTTCGGTGTCAGCAAAGTCGACGACGATGTGATCTGGGGCAGCAGCGTCGAAGACGACGTCCAAACGGTTGGATGTGTGGACCACCACCCGATGGTTGTTCACCTCCTCGGGTACGCCCCTCGGTTGACCGGACAGCACTCGGAGAAGCTTCGGCCTGACGGCTCCACCTCGGAGCGACGATCGCGTGAAGGCACGCACCAGCTGAGCGGCCAACCGATCGCAGGTCGCCGTGTCGCCCACAACGGCTACCGCCCAACTCTCGCCGGTGGGGTCAGCGCCTGCCAACCCTTCCACCACCCCAGCGGCGATCAGCTGCGCGTCCACCTCGGCGGGGCAGACAAACTCGATTTCGGCGCTTGGCCGCTCGCTCGCAACGGCCACTGCCATCCGACCGCTGAGCGTTGGGGAGGCGAACTCGACTTCAAGCCTGCTGCCGTCGGCGGGCAACCCAGTATCCAACGCCGCCCGAAACGCTGCCAGAGTCAGGTCGTCGCGACCAAGCGCCAGCACCATGCGCCGTGCAGCATTCGCTGGGGTTGCCGACACCCACTCCGACGGGATGGACGTCGCCGGAAGCCCGATTGTCACCGCGCCGAGCGATGACCCCTCATCCCCGATGTGGACCACCAGTTCGCGCCCCGTCGGTGACGCCGACATGTCGCCTGGCTCGTTCGCATACGACTGAACCCTCGACACCGGGCCAACCAGCAGCACGTGGCCGGAGGCCTTTGACGCCGCCCACCGCCGAATCCGCTGCGCAAAGGCCACCAACAGCACCTCGAAGACCACCCCGACGGTAACCAGGGGCGCCAGCAGACGCGCGATGTCCAACTGCCAGGGGACGGGCGCGATGTCGGTGGCATCGACGAAGAGGACGACCGTGCCGTACAGCCACTCGGTCGGCCCCAGGTCAGCTCCGAGAGGCTGCTGCGAATACCGAAAGAACCCCCACACACCGAGCACCGTTGCGATGAGGCCCACCACGCTCAGGACGCCCCGACGCACGGCCACCGCGTGGCTGCCCACCGAGCTCAGGCGCGCCAAGAAAGAAACCCAGCCGCTGGAAAGCCTCCGAACCCGCCCGGGCGCTGCCGAGGTTGGTCCGTCGGTCGGCCCGACTTGGTGCGCTTCGATGCCTTCAAGCTACCCAACGCCAACGACGGCCGTGGCCTCCGGTCGAGTCGCCACGGCGTGATAGAGCTTGGACGCTGCACGACGCAACCGCTAGGGTGAACGGCAGCCAACAATTGGTGACGTGGCTTCGGGGGACGCTGCGATCAGGGAGCGGACCGAGCGCGTACGCCACCCGTTGTTGCGCATTCGAAGGGGGCAACCCATGACCGAATCGGGGCAACCCGGCAGCGGATTCGATCCGCTCGTGCCACCGATGGGGGATTCGAAGAAGCGCTACGACGCGTTCATTTCATACAGCCATGCGGCAGACGGGGCGTTCGCTCCGTCGTTGCAGGACGGCCTCCACAAGCTGGCAAAGCCGTGGAAGCAACGGCGGGCACTCGAGGTCTTTCGAGACGAGACCGGCCTGTCGGTCAACCCCGCGCTGTGGACCAGCATTTGCGCGGCCATGGATGGGGCCGACTACTTCGTGCTGCTCGCGTCGCCCGAGGCGGCCAAGTCCGAATGGGTCGGCCGGGAGATCCAACGGTGGCTCGCCACCAAGGGCCCGGAGACCATCATCCCCGTGATCACCAGTGGGGACTGGGTGTGGGACTCCGAACGCAACGACTTCGATGTCGAATGGTCCGACGCCTTGCATCCCAGCCTTGCCGGAGCGTTCTGGTGGAAGCCGAAGCCGTTTGACATGTCCTGGGTGGGATCGGACGAATCGCTGACCGTTCAGCACTCCCGCTTCCGCGAACAGCTCGCCGAGATCGCCGCACCCATGCACGGAGTTGAGACGAGCCAGCTGCTCGCCGAGGATGCGCGGCAGCGTCGGCGCACCAGCCGCATGGCCCGAGGGGCCGTCTCGTTGTTGACCCTCTTGACGCTCGCAGCAGTGTCGGCCGGCATCCTCGCCTTGATCAGCCAGCGGCAGGCGGCAAGCGCCCGAGACCAGGCGGTGGCCAGCCGCGAGGAGGCGGAGCACCAGGCCAATCTCGCCACCTCGCGGGCACTCGCCTCAAGGGCCCTCGACACCGCCGAAGGCGATGGCGACCTGGCCCTGCTGCTCGCGGCCCAGGCCGACCAGTTCGCGTCCACTGAGCAGTCAGAAGGGGCGCTGGATCAACTCCTTGACACGAGCGTGGTCCGCCATCTGCAGGGTGGGTCCGGCAACTTCGTCGACGCTGAACTCTCACTTGATGGCTCCAAAGTGGCCGCCGCCGACGGGGACGGCACCGTGCTGGCGTGGGACACCGCCACCGGGGCAACACTGTTCGATCCCAAGCCGGGCGATGCCGCCGACGTGGCGTGGAGCGCCGATGGCTCCGAGCTGATGGTCACCGACCTGAACGACGTCATCCGTTTCTATGGCGACGCCGGGAAGCCTTCCGGCGAGCCGCTCCGCACCGCACACGCACCGGTGGTTCAGGCCACGCCGGGCACCGGCCCGGGAGGCATCGGCGCATGTCGCGACTTCAACGTGCTGTTCCCGCAAAGCTGCCTGGAGGCTGGCGAACTCGAGATCTACGCCGACCTGGACCCGACCGGCGAACTCGTCATGATCTACCAGCCCGCCGGAGGCCTGGAGGTGTGGGACCGTGCCAGCGGCGAGACGATCGCCAACCCCAACCTCTACACCGGCATGGAGCGTTTCGATAATGAGAGCGGGCTGTTGCTCCTCGACCAGGAGACGCTCGATGCCCGAACCGGCGCATCGACCCCCAGGCCCACTGGCGGGTCGCAGACGTGCGCGACCGTCAACAGCTACACCGGAATTCAGGTCTACGAGCCCAAGAGCCAACGTTGGGCGGTCGCCACGCTCACCGGTGGCGGCGATGAGGATGGCGTCTTCGTCGCCGCCTACCACCCCGACCAGGGCCCGGCGAACAACCCGCGCCTGGAGTGCTTCCCGGCCGACACCCGTGGCTTGCAGGTGCGGCTCACGGCTTCGGCCCGCACGATCGACATGGCCCAGAACGGACTGATCGCCGTCGGCACCGCCCAGGACGCCCTGGTCCTGATCGACTCCAATGAAGGCCCGCCGCACGACGACCCGATTGAGGCTGCCTGTGCCGCGGCGGGACGGAGCCTCACCGAGGAGGAGTGGGCGCAGTTCATTCCGGGAACCGACTATCGCACCACCTGCCCCGGCCTCGTTGGTGGGTTCGCCACCCCCGACCCCCCCGACGTGGCCGCCGACACCATGGACCCGCCCACCCCAGGTCAGATCCGGGCAGCACTGACCGCACCCGACGTCACCTACCTTGGCCCGTGCGAGCGAACGGCATACACCTTCGAGCTGACCAGGGTCGTGTACTGCGGTTCGCTCTCCGGCAACGCGCCGGGCGAGGCCGTGTTCGCCATGAACGATGGCGAGGACCCACGGACCGCCTACGTGCACTTCACCGTCGAGGGCGGCGAGTGGGTCGAGGAGGCCAGGTACGTGCCGGCTCCAGACGACCCACCGGCGGATGCGCCCGAGTGGTTCAACCGACTCACCGAGGAGGGAGATGGCTGAGCCCCGCTACGACGGCTACCTGGTGCACGCGGACGACGCCCACGATGCGGCAACCGCTGCGGCCCTTCGCAGGGGGCTTCAACGCCTCACCTCGCCCTGGTGGCGCCGCCAAGCCCTGCGGGTCCACTCCACCTCGGCGACCAGCTCAGGCGGCGACTCTGGCGGCGACGCGGCCGGGGCCGATTCGCGGTGGCTGGTGCTGTTGGCCTCCCCGGCCGCCGCACGCTCGGAGCGCGTCGATCACGAGCTCCGACAGTGGGTCGCCCGCCACGGAGTTGGGTCCATCCTCCCGGTACTCATCGACGGCTCGTGGACCTGGGATGAAGCGGCCGGGGACTTTCGCTGGAACGATGCCGACGCGGTAGACGCCGTGCCGCCGGCGCTGCGACGGGCCTTTGTTGAGGAGCCCCGGCACCTGGACCTGTCGTGGGCTCGTGGACAGTCCGACCTCTCGCTGAGCAACGCCCGCTTTCGCGACCAGGTTGCCGAGCTGGCTGCGCCCATGCACGGGATCACCAAGGAAGACCTGGCAGGCGCGGACGTCCGCCAGCAGCGTCGCAACCGACGCCAGGCGCGGCGGGCGGTGGCCGGTCTCGTCGCCCTGGCGATGATCGCAGCCCTGGCGACGCTCGTTGCCATCGGGGCCCAACGCGAGGCCGTGGCGCAGCGATCGACCGCGGAGGAGCAGGCGCTGTTGGCAAACGAACGGGCACGCGTCGCCACCAGCAACCACCTGTCGAGCGAATCCGCCTCCCCCGAGTTGCCGATCGACCTCCGCTATCTGCTCGCCGCCCAGGCCTACGAGATGGCCCGATCCCCGCAGTCCGACGCCGCACTCTTCCAGGTGCTCGCCAACCCGAGCCCCGACCAGGTCTCAGGAAGTGCGCCAGGCCTCGTGGGCGACTTCGAGGCCCTGGCCGGGGTCGAGTTCTCGGATGCCGAGCCGGGCCGTTTGCTGCTCGATGACCGTGGTGCCGTCATCGACGGCGAACGCCGCTTCGCCCCCGGCACGTGGGAGGAGGAGACGCTCGGGCTTCCCGCCGGTGGCGGGGTCAGTGCGGTTGGCAACGACGGCCGGTTTGCGGTCGCCACCAGGCCACCCGCTGATGGCCAGGAGCCCTTGGTCTTCGAATACGAGGACTTCTCGGATGTCGAGCCGTTGACGCCGGAAGAGGAGGAAGGCGGACTGAGCAGCATCACCGGTCCCATGTCATGCGCAGGAATCCTTGGCTCGGAAACCGGCTGCGACGAGGTGGCGCTCATCGACATGGATTCCGGCGAGGAGCGGCTCCTCCCGACGGAGATCGGTATTCCCGAGCACCGGCTCAATTCGGTCGTGCCCCCCAATCCGACCATCAGCAACCGGTTCACCGAAGATGGCTCCTTCGTCGTCAGCCATGCGGCACTCGGCGATGGCATCTTCGTGACGCCGACCGACGGCGGGCAACCTGCTCTGGTGACACCCATCGCCAACGTTTCAGATTTCGGGCTCTTGGGCAACGACCGCGCCTGGCGCCTCGCCGGGTCGTCGATCCAGATCATCGACCTTGCGAGCGCGAAGGTCTCCGAAACCTACGACCTGTCCGGCCTCGGCACGGTCGCCGCCGCCGATCTCGATGACGCTGGCGAGTTCGCCGTGGTGGGGTCGCTTCCGTCAACCGTCACGGTGCTCGAATTGAAGACGGGTGACCAGCGGGCGAGCAAGGACATCGGAAACATCGCCGAGGAGATCGAGATCGGCCCGCAAGGTCGGTGGGGCGCCGTGGTGGCGGGAGGAGAGGCGCATCTCCTCGACCTCGAAACGCTGACGACGATAAGAACCGCTCAGACCGCCTACTACGTGCCGACGCCGGACACCGAAACCGGAGCCGAGATGGCCTTCGACCCTGACGGCGCCTACTTGCTCGTCCGACCCCTCAACGCAAGCCCCCCACGGGTTCACGTCGTCTCGCTGAATCCCGACGACTGGTACCTGGGCGCGTGCGCCGCCGCTGGCCGGACGTTGACACGCGACGAATGGAACGAACACGTTGGTCTCCCCGACTACGAGCCCGCTTGCGCCGACGTCGACCCCCCTGAGGTGTCCATCACGCCTGTAACGCCGGTTCCAGGAGCAAGCTCGCCCACCGCCACGTCACCGGCGTCGCCGGGCACCACGAGACCCCCGGACGCCGCGGTGCCAGCCGCGCCAGGAACCCCGGCGGCGCCTGCAACGTCCTCTGCAATACCCCCCGCACCCAGCGTCCCCGCTGGGAGCTCGGCGGGAGGCACCGCCGGCGAAAGGCCTCAACCCGGCGGCTACTGCGCCCTCATCGACGAATCAGTCCTCCAGCACTTGTTTCCCGACGGGGTGTACGACGAGGGGCGCTGCAGGGTTCACGTTCAGAACGACTGAGGCCATCGCGAGGAGCGCGACGGCCACGAGGGGACTGCTCTCCCGGCGCCCAGCCGGCGACATCTCAGCCCGGCAGGACTGCTCAGAATCCGAAACCCGCGAGGTGCTTCACATCGACGGCGGACTGCGCGATTGCCTTGCCGATCTCCCTCATCTTGTCGATGGCGCCGATGTTGTCGATGGCCATCACATCGCCCAGCCGAATCTGCCCGAGACCCATGTCATCGAGGGCGGATCTGGACAGCGGTTGGTCGTAGCGGACGTAGCTGAGCAGGCGGTCCTCGATCAGACCACAGCTGTCCAGCAGGTCGCCAAGCTCGGCGTCGAGCGGTGCTCCCCAACGGCACCGACCGAGGGTACGACAGAGCAGGTCCTGCTGAACTGCCGCCGACTGCATGAGGGCACCCGGAGTGGCGGTTGCGTGGTAGAGCAGGTGCATGTCGTCGGCCTCAAGGCCGGGCCGGGCAAAGGCGCTGTTCGCAGTCCCGACGGACACCAACATCAGGTTCTCTTCGCCGGTTGGCCAGCCAAGCCGGTACTTGTCCAGTGTCGCCATCGTGAAGAGCTGAAACGCCGGGTTGTTGTAGGGCGTGAGGCCTCCATCGACGAAGACGAAGTCGCGTTCCCCAAGTGTGATCACCTCCGGTTCGAAATACGTCGGTGCCGCAGTGCTGGCCCGCACCAACTGCCACAGCGGCAGATCCAGGTTGCAGTCCGCCAGATTCCGATCGTTGAACTGCGCCCGGGGGTTGTTGCTCACCGGCCAAGGCGAGTCGGTCGTCGCGTTTCGAAGAACGACCAACAGCAGGGTGCGCAACGAATCGCTCCCCAAGGTGGTGCCGTGGCCCAGTTGATCCTTCAAGATGATCTCCAGCGCCTCCTTGTCGTAGGAGTGCCGGATCCGGTCAGTCCACCCGGAACGCCTGAACATCTCGGCGCCCCGGTCGACATAGAGCCCCATGAGCTGGTCCGTCGCCATGCCGGTGGAGAGTCCGGCGGCGATGATCGCTCCGGTACTTGTGCCGGCGATGTAGTCGAACACGTCGGCCAAGACGAGTTCGGGTCGCCCGGTGGATCGGCGCAGATCCCATTGCAGCTTGTCGAGGATCTCCAGCGCGATGACACCCCTGATTCCACCGCCATCAATCGACAGCAGCCGCTTGGGACCGTCTGCATCGACCCGCTTGAGCAACGTCATCCCAATTCACCGATCCCCGTCGGCAGCCCTGCCCCGGTAGATCCAGAATGCCACAGGATCGCCCGGAGGTTTCGAGTACCCCGGCACTGCTTGCGCTTCGGGGCCGCTCCACCTGAACTCTCCTCACATGAGTCAGGCGCTGACCCGCGTTCCTCCACCCCTCGCCAGCGGGCTGCCAGCGAGGGTCGGTCTTGCCGGGATGCTCAAGATCGGCCCTGCGCCTTCGAGTTCCGTTCGCTGCAAAGTGGCAGGGCCTACGCCCGCGTGGAGGTTCGCCACTGGCGACAGGACGGGACGTAGCGAACCCTCATAGGGGTCGTCGCCGGGGAACCCACAACGCCCCCGGAAGCTGACTCACCGTCTACAGCGGTTTCCATCCCTCGCTCAGGGTGGAGAACCAAGGCTTCAGGCCACCGCTGATGCCCACGTGAAGATTGAGGTCCATGGCAACCTGATTGAGCGATCCACCTGCGTCATAGATCACAAGGGAATTGAGGAGCCGCTTGAATGTCCAGTTTGGGCCGATGCCGACCGCCTGATCATCATCCAAGCGGCGCCAGGGACCGGGTAGTTTCTCCCAACTCCCCCCGATGCCGTTCAGGCACCACAATTCCTTTTGCGACGGCGAAAGGCCACATGCCGTGTAGTGGTGGTCGCCATCGCGAACTGGCTGGACCACGTTGCCCCTGGAATTCCTCCAGGTTCCAGAGCTTCGGAACCAGAGCTCTCCACTTGAGCTTGTTCCGAATATGTCCCCACCACCGTAGACCGTTACCTCTTTGAGCCGCCCCGTGCTTTTCGACCACCCAGTCTGAGACGACCCACAGATGTTGGACTCGTAGATATTGTCCCCGTACGTCAAGCCCACGATATGAGCACAATTGTCCGAGCCGCGACCCTCCACTGTGCGCAAGTTGCCACCGAGGGATATCCAGCCGCTCCACGAGCAAACAAAGTCCCCGCAGCTGCCTCGACGGAACCAGGTCTTTCCCGAGGAGGCCAATCCGAACACAACGACTCCACCTGAAATGAGCTCGACCGAAGTTGACTTGAGGTTGCCCCCAAGGTTGGTCCACCCCAAATTGATGCAAGGGTTGCCGTCAGAGCACTTCAGCATGTTCACCCAGGTCCGACCAGAACCGTCCCTCGCAACCACGGCGTTACCGCCGGCACCACTGAAGTGTTCAACATCGATGTCCCTGAGGTTGCCCGGTGAGCCGGCAGCGCCGGCTTCGCCGGGAAACTGGGCAAGAAGGCCAGAGAACGTGACCATGGTCAGCACCGCCAGGAGCGACCTTCGAAGTGCACCGTAACGGCTGGTCAGTTGGTTCATTCGATGCCCTCATTCCAATCGCGGCGATGCCTACGGCGAACTGAAGACTAACTTTCAGTTGAAAGGGGGGTCAAAGGCCCGGTCGGTAGGATGTCGCGAGACGTGTTCCCAGATGAGGCCTCCAAACCGGCGGTGGCGCCATGAGAGGCCCTCACGATTTGGGAGCATCGCCGCACATGACCTCGGGCGACGCGAACCGATCCTGGAGAGGGTGGCGGGCAGCAGTTCTCCACGTCGTGCCAGGTGTCGACACCCTCGCTGCCGCCGCGGAGCGCTCCGACACAGTTGTGCTTCACCACGACCACGGCTTCGATCGCATCTCACAGCTCACCGGTCAGCCGACCGAGTGGATTGCCCCACTGCACGGCGGGTCGGCGGCGCCGACAGGACGATTCGGTCGTTCTGGTTGTCGGCTCGCCAGAATGGACACATGCACGGGGAGCTGAGCGGCGCAGGCGCACGCACCATGCGATCAGGACGGCCTGGCCAGTGTCGGCCGCTCGGGGCCGGCACCAGGCTCACCGCCGGTGCGAAGGAGTTTACGCTGGCGCTTGGCCTTGCTCCCCCGTCCGTCCACCGAGTCGGGAGCGAAACCCCCAACGTCGGCGTGGGGGCGCTGCTCGTCTACGTGCGCCGACGCATCCGCTGGGGATGGGGCCTGCTCAGCGACGGGGTGACGGTTGCGACCACCCGGCACCCCGGCCCGTTGGTACAGGGCTTGCGTCGGATTGCCTCACACAATGGCGACCCAATCCCCACCAAGGCGCGGCTCGGCCCGGGCGATCCCTACTGGGTGGCACCCGTGCGCACCCACGCGTCGTCCACCCTCTCCAGCAACGGCAAGATGATCTCGCAGTCGTCCACCGAACTGCTGAACGACGGCGAGCTGCTGGTGCGGGCTTCGTTGGTCGAGGACGTGTGCGTCCGGAGCGGCCCGGCCACCAAGGCACTGGGACGAGGCGGCCGCCGTGTTTCGCCACCTCACCAGGTCGGCGGCCGACCCGACCGCCGCACCGGGTTTGGCCGGTGGGAGCAACGTCAGCGTCTTCGGCATGGCCGACGACCACATCGGGCCGGTGAACGGATCCTGGCTCGACCCCGACTCGGCAAGCTGATCCAACGAGGCCCGCAAAGACGAAGGGACGATCGCTTTGCCCTCTGAACACCATCTGGCCCTTGCTCGGACTCGGCCCGGTCGCGCAGCCCACGCCATGGGCGCCGGATCTTTGGCACGGCAGGCGATCAGGAGCATCCGCAATGATCTTGCGAAGCCGCTCCGCCTCGCGTTGCGACCCGGACTTCAATCGGTTCCTGACGAGCTCGATGAAACGATCCGCCTCGCGCTCCTACTCGCCAGGCTCGGACTGCTCGCGTCGGGAATGGGAGTGGTGGCCGCCTATCCGCCTCACCGGAGGTCGATCCGTTCGTATGTGGCGTTGGGGCTGCTCGTCGGACAGTTACTCAACGACGACGCTGCATTTCGTTCGGCGGATCGCCGAGATCGCACCAGGGCCGCCTGGCTGAGTCCGCTGCTCAGCGCAACCGCCTCTTGGGTCTACCCAACCGTGGAGGGGCGGCGCCACAGCCTGATGACCTTCTGGGTGTTCAACCATCCGATGTGGGCTGCGGCGGTCTCCTCCGCGTTCGCCGGCCGGAGGGCCGGAGTCGCAGGGTCGCTCGTCGCTCACCTTCCGCTGATCGCGACGGCCCGACGCGAGCATCGCGCCTCCCAGCATCTCTTTGGCGCAGCGCTGTCGCAGGCCTTTCTGATCTCGGGCATTCGAATCCTGGCCGTGGACGCCAAACACGATGCAGAACACCTGGACGAGCTCGTGATGCTCGAGGCGAAGTCGGATCGAGAACGCCGCACGCGCTCGTATCTTGAGCAGCGTGTGGCACCGCATTTGGAGGAGCTGCGTGCCGTCTTGAAGATCCTCGACGAGGACGACGTCGACCCGAGCCGCGACGCGACGGAACGGCTCAACGACCTGTCCCTCTCGCTTCGTTCCGAGATGCACGAATTGACCGAGCTCACCCTCTCGGTCCCGGCCGATTTCCACTACAACCCCGGGCGCGCACGGGCTTCGACCCGGCGACGGATGAATCAGATCAGCGCTGTCGCCTATGGGGGTTCGGCGGCGTGGCGTGCCGCGGCCCTCCGCGGGGCGGTCAGCGACCGGGTGGTGTCGCCTCGCCGTGGAGCGCTCTTGCTTGCAGCCACGATCGCCCACGCGGCACTCGGGATGGCCCTCAGGCCGGCCTCCTCGCTGAACGTCCGCAGGCCAGCACGGGTGGTCGCCTTCGAAGGTGCATTCGCCCTCGCGGCCTCTTTGGCGATGGGAACGAAGCGGGGATTGGGCGATGGAGGCGAGGGCATGACCTTGCGCGACAACGTCGTCCTGTCCACAGCGGCACAGACTCAGGATCCGGCGCTTCTCTCCATGACGTGGGTGATCGGCATGCTTGCGCTTCCATTCGAAGCTCGAGGTGTGGAACCCCGGTTCAGGAACGGCTATCTCGCCTACAACTTCGGCTACACCCCAGGGCTCGCACTCTCGCTCAATCTTCTTCTGCGGGGCGCGTGGAGGGTGGCCGAACGAAGCGACGCTCGACGTCAGGACCTGGTCGCCGCCGAAGCCGCCGCCGGGCTTGAGGCGGGGCGGCGTGCCGCCGCATACGCCATCCACCATTTCCTTCTCCAAACCGTCGATTTGGTGTTGCGTCGCAATCTTCCCAACCTGCCTGCGACGCAGCTATTTCGAGACGCGACGACCCAGGTAGGCCGGTTCCTTCACAACCCCGGGGAGTACGAACCGGTGCGCGACGCACGGACCATCGTGGAGGAGTCCGCTTCCGGGTATGAGCAATTCGGGGTGCGACCGGTGGTGGAATTTCCCGACGCGGTTCCATTGGCGGCCGCGCCCGCGGTGGCGCTCGGCCGCGCCGTCACGGAAGGCCTTTCGAACGTGCTGCGCCATTCCGACGACCGAGAACCGTCGATCCGCGGCCGGATCGAGGGAGGCGTCCTCGTCGTGGAGATCCTGAACGGCCGGATCGTCCCCGGCCAGCGCGGAGCGGGATATGGTCTCGCAGATGCCCGCCGCCTCGCCGCCAAGTGCGGAGGCCGACTGGAACTTGGTTCGCACGTCCGCACCGCAGTGCTCAGACTTGAACTGCCCATCAAGTAGGAGAAGGCATGCGTTCAGCCTCCGCTGAATCTACGACGCCTCGGGTTCTGGTCGTCGACGACTACTACCAGGCAGCGCTCGGAACAAAGGTAGAGCTGGAGGAGCAAGGAATCAGCTGCTACGAGCCATACACCCTCCTTGACAGCGTGCCGAAGGAACTTCGCACGCCTGAATGGGTGGACGTGGTCGTGCTCGACCTCGACATGAACGACAATCGCACCCTGCAGGAGCTGCTTGGGGAGGTCGTGGCGTGGGGAATTCCGGTGGTCGTCAACACGGCACACACCCACGAGGAGCTGCGCAACGCCTGCTTTGATGCCGGCTGCACGGGGTTCGTTGGCAAGCTGCCCTACCAGGGTCCACTCGCCTACGCCGTCAAGCAGGCCATTCGCGGCGTGAGATTCGAGTCCGGCACCCTCTATCCGGTGGAAGGAGGGCGCGTCGCGTTCAATGACGGCGAGCTGAGCTTGCTGAAGTGGCTACCGGTGGAAACCAGGTCGCCGGTACTGTCCAGGATTCTGAACTACTCGCCCAGGACCATCGACGATCGGTGTTCGCAACTGGCCCGAAAAACAGGCCACTCCAACCGATCTCATCTTGCGGTTTGGGCGGCGGAGCACCGATTCCACCTCCTTCTCGACGAGGAGCAGCTGAGCCGTCACAGCGAGGGTGCCTTCGAGTAGGCGGACTCGGTCGGAGTTCTGTGTCGCCATCCCCGTGGCGGGCCCCGCAGGGGACGTGTGGCCGCAGACGTCTCCGGCTCCCTGGGTGAGGTTGCCCAAGCAGCAGACGAGATTCCTCGTCTGTCCTGCCCGGCGTTCTCCGGATCGGCTGGGGGGTTTCCGTCGCATACGTCCAGAGATCTCGCCTTCGTCCCCAGGGAGCGATCTGGAGTGGAGCTGCCCGTCGGCGCCGTCTATCCAAGGGTTGAACATCGAACGATTCGGAGGCGTGGGCGTGAAGATCATCGTGACTCAAGAGATCCCGGACTATCCGCAGCTTCAGCGACACTGGCAACGGCGAGTTCTCGCCTACTCCACCGATGCGGGTTTCGGCACCTATTTCGTGATGCTGGATGAGCGTTGCCGGAGGGGCCGATCTGCGAGGGTGGTCGCAGTGCCCTCCGGGTGCTGCGACATTCTCGACGGTCGCCTTCCGTCCAGTTGGAGCCTCGACGTTCTCTGGGTGCCGACCGAGCAGCGTTCGACCCTCAGGCTCGGCCCTTCAGCCTGGGTGGAAAACTGGCAGCAGTGGATGGAACGCCTGATGGTCGGGGACGAGCCGACGCTGGTCGCAGCCTGGGAGGTTGCCGGCTTTTCCCCCGCTCTGGACGACTAGCGGAACGCGCCTACCTCCGCCCGAAGACCGGAGTTGCGCCCACCGCTGACTCGCCCAGTCGGTCGGTGGCCTGAGCCGCCAACCTCACCGGAACACCCATCGACACGACCTCCCCGACCGTCGATTGTCCCAGGAACCTACCCAGCGGCGGAGGTCGCCATCAGCACACCGGAGGTGAGTGGTCGCGACGTCGCCTTCAATGCCGACGCCGGCCTCCCCGGGGGACGAGACCAGATCGCCCTCTTCCACTACGCCCTCGATGGGCTGATGCTCGACCGTGACCGACCTGGTCGCGGCCATGCAAGGCTTCTACCTTGCCCCGCTGGGCCCGCTCCAGGAGGCGGCCAGGCAACATGGTTCGTTCAACCTCCTCCACCACGAGCCTCCGTGGCGTGAACGGTTACAGCGAAGCGGCCACGAGCCTCCGTGGCGTGAACGGTTACAGCGAAGCGGCCACGAGCCTCCGTGGCGTGAACGGTCACAGCGAAGCGGCCACGAGCCTCCGTGGCGTGTCACAGCGAAGCGGCCACGAGCCTCCGTGGCGTGAACGGTGAAGGAAGCGGCCACATTGTCACACCCCATCGGCATACTGGGCCTATGAGATCGACGGCGACATGCGAGCGACCCGGGGCCGAACCCCTGGGCGCGGGCGCAGCGTTGGCGGCGCTGCGCGAGCGGCTTCGCCGTGACGAGATCGCATCGTTGGAGGCGGCCCTGTCGGGGGCGCCGCCTTCCGGGTGGCCGATCCTGGGGCAGCGGCGGCGCTGCACGACGCCGAGGCGGCCATGGACGAACTGTTCGCTGCGGGTGTCAGCCCAACGCAGCCGCGGCGCGGTGGGTGGATCACCAACCTGGAGCATCTCGGCCGTCGGGTTGGCACGCGGCGAAGTCGGCGTTGGTCGGCGAGATTCAGCGGCGGGCGCTGCACCGGCCCGACGGGCACGGTTCGGCCAAGATCATGGTCCGCCACGTCGCCAGGCTGTCGGAGGCCGAGGCCAACGCACGCGCCAAGACCGCCACCGCAGCCGCCCGGCTGCCCAAGGTGGCCGCCGCCTGGAAGGCCGGCGAGGTGTCCACGTGCGCGGTGCGGGTGCTGGGACGCATCCACGCCAACGAACGCGTCGCCGCTGCGATGGAAGCCCGTCAGGACGAGTTCATTGACGACGCCACATCCATGTCATCGAAGTCGTTCGCCAACAAGGTTCACCGCTGGGAACGGCTCATCGATGAGGACGGCCCCGAGCCCGCAAACGAGCGCAACCACAAGAACCGTGACGCCAAGCTGCGCCCCAACCCGTTCGAGCTGTCGTGGGACCTCACCGGATTCTTCGGATCCGTCCAGGGCGCACAAATGCGCGAGATTCTCGACCGCTACATCGACGCCGAGTTTCGGGCCGACTGCGCCTCGGCCAAAGCGGCGGACATGGCCGTCGGCGGCAACGGCGACATCACCAGAGCCGACCTGGACCGCACCGACGCCCAGCGCCGTGCCGATGCGTTGTATCGCATCTTCCAAGACGCGGCCACCGCCCCCGACGGAGCAGTCCCGCCAGGGTTCGTGCACAACATCCACTGGTCCGCCACCGCCTTCGAGGAGATGCTCGCGGCGATGGACGCCGACCGACCCCCAAGGCTCCACCCCGACACGTTCAGGCCGCACCGACGACGGCCACGACCTCGACCCAACCGAAGCCGCCGCCACCTCGTTGTTCAGCCAGTTCCGTCGCATCGTGGTCAACGCCGCCGGTGTCGTCATCGACCTCGGCCGCGCACGCAGGTTCACCGGTTCGGCCCGCGCCGCCGCCACGCACCCACACCACTGCATCTGGCCCGGATGCCACGCCCCCAGCCGGCCGCTGCGACGTCGACCATCTCACCGAGCACTCCCGCAACGGCCCCACCAACCCGGCCAACGCGGCGCCGCTCGTGGCCGTCAACCGGTGGAAGCAGAAGGGCTACGCCATCCGCCGACTGCCCGACGGCAGCTGGCACACCACCCGTCCCGATGGGTCGCAGCTGGAGTAAGCAGCACCCGATACTTCGCCTCAGCCCGCTCGCCCGGCGACGGCGCTCAGGCGCGGGTGTGGGTCTCGACCGCGTCGAGCACCCGGGCCCAATGCGCCTCCGGCAGCTCGTGGCCCATGTCGGCGATCTCCAGCAGCTCGGCGCTAGGGATCAGCTCCGCGGTGCGGCGGCCACCATCGGGTTGCACCAAGGTGTCGGCGAGGCCATGAATGACCAAGGTGGGAACGTCCAGGTTGGCCAGGCCCTCGGCGCGCGAACCCGACGAGATAATGGCGGCAAGCTGACGGGGCGTGGCGGGTGGGTCGAAGCTGCGGTCGTACTCGCGCTCAAGACGGCCCCGCACGGCCTCGTCGCTCCAGTGTTCGGCCACCGACCAGATCTTCCAACGTTCCATAGAGGTGGAGATATAGGCCTCGCGCTCCACGGGCACCGGGGTGACCAGCGCGCCAATCTCCTCGCTACTCGATGTCCAGCGTGCAGCCGTCGGCGGTCGCGACAACCCTCGCCTGCCCGCCCACCGGAATGGTCAGGAGCGGATCGGTGTGGCCGAAGTCGAGGTTGGCGACCACCGGCACGTCGGCGAGTGCCCGGTTCGAGCCGACGATCTGTTGGAGCATCGCCCGTGTCATGCCGGCTTCGACCTGAAAGCGGCCGATGAGCACCGCGCGCACTCCAGCGAAACCGGGTTGCTGGCTCAACGACGTGAGCTGGCGGTCGAAGTTGGCGGGGAACGACAGATGGTCGTCCTCGAGGAACAGCACCGAGGAGTCCAGGCCGGGCATGTGCTCGGTGCCCTGCAGCAGGCTGAGGGTACAGAGATTGCCGCCGATCAGCCGCCCAGACGCGTTTCCGGGCGACAGCACCCACGGCCCATCCGTCGAACGCACCGTCCGGTCGTCCTGATCGAGGAACCAGGGGTCGTCGCTCCAGGTGTCGGAGTGCTCAACCTCACGCCGCGCCGGGTGGAACAGCGCGTCGACGAACCACCGCCGGGTGCGCTCGAAGTGTCGTTGCACGCCGAACGTCGAGTAGTCCGGGCCGGAGTAGGTCACCAGACCCGTGTGAGCGTGGATGGCGCACGACAGCGCGGTGATGTCCGAATAGCCGCAGAACGCCTTGGGATTCGAACCGATCAGCTCCCAATCGAGGTACGGCAGCATCTGGTTGGAGTTGTGGCCACCGATGACCGTCAGGATCCCGTCCACGGTGGAATCGGCGAACGCCGCGTGCAGGTCGTCCACCCGGTTCTCGATCGTTGTCGAGTCGAACTGGTCGGAGGCTTCAACGTGCTCCCCGAACGACAGGGTCAGGCCCATCTCGGCGAAGCGCCGGTCTGCGATGGAGCGCGCCTCCGTGGAGATCACGGCGAGTGACCGGGACGGCGCGACCACGCGAATGTGACTCCCCGGCCCGAGCGGTTTGGGCTGGATCGGCTCGTGCTGCATCCGGCCATCCTCACAGCCTCGTCGGCTCGCGGTGAACCGGTTTCCTTCGACCGTTTCGCCTGCACGTCCGCCGGGGCCTGGGCGTCGCTCGGTGCCCGAGCCCCTTCGCCGGCCGACCACCGATACGGTGGCGCCCATGCCAAAACGCAACTACCTGATCGGCGGCGCCGCCATCCTCGCCGTTCTGGCAGTCATCGGATTCGTGCTGTTTCGCCCCGACACGTTGTTCACCGACAACACCGTCGACGAACAGCTCGATGCCGACGTCGCCTCGGCGCTCGACGATGCCGCCGCCGAACCCACTGCCACATCCACCCAGGACGAGGCCCCACTGGAGGGTTCCGACGAACCGGCTCCGGAGACCTCCGCCCAACCGCCCACCTCGGCGGAAGGTCCGGTCGTGACCGCGTCGGGGGACTTCTTCTCCATCGACCACGAAACGACCGGCCGCGCCGCGGTGATCGAGGAGGCTGGCTCGTCAACCCTGGTGCTCGACGACCTCGCCACCGACAACGGGCCGGATCTCTTCGTCTACCTCTCCACGGCCGAGGCCACCGAGGATGCCGACTACGACGCCGACTTCGTCGATCTTGGCGGGTTGAAGGGCAACCAAGGCACGCAGACCTACGAGATCCCCGCTGACGTCGACACCAGCAAGTACTCGTCGGTGGTCGTCTGGTGCCGTCGTTTCTCGGTCGGATTCGGGGCGGCACCGCTGGCGTAGGGGGGCGAGGGCCGTGCCAGAGCGTTGGCGCATCTACCTGTCGGAGGCGCGTCCCCAGCGTCGGCTCGCCAGGACATGACGGAGCCTGACCGGCGTCGTCGTGTAGTGCACCGCGAGCACCCCACCGAAGATCCCGGCAGCCAGCCACCCGTGGGCTGCACCTAATCCGAGCGCCCCTGCCCCAAGCACCAGCGCCTCGATCGCCAAGCGAACCACTCCCGGCACCACCACGGGTGGGGGTTTCGGATCGTCGGGAACCCTGAACACGCCCCACACCGTGGCGGCGATCACCGGCAACACCAGAGCGGCCAACCACGAACTCGTCCCGCTCCAGACACCCGCGCCGATCCCGTACAACGCCACCAGTTCACAGACGATACGCACCGTCGCGTTGACCGGTCCCATCCGCATCGAGTCCACACCCGCGAACGTACCGCCACTCAGGCCAGCCGGTGGCCCGGATGAAGGCAGGTGCGACTGCACGGTGGAGCGTCCCGGAAGGCACGCCGTCACCACGATCATCAGACGGTCGACGCAACGGACCACCTTGATCGACGCGTACGCTTGGACGATGCCCGCAGGACTCACTCCGCTCGCCGCTCCCGCCGGAGGAGCCGACCTGACCGACCCACAAGCTGTGGTCGAGGCCTACCTGGCTGCCCTCGACGAGGGAGACACCGCCACGGCGGCGACGCTGATCGACGACGACATCAGCTATGTCAACGTCGGGCTGCCCTCGGTACAAGGGCGCAAGGATATGGCCAAGGTCTTCGCGCTGCTTGACCGTCCCGGTGCAGCCTTCGAGGTGTACCTGCACGCCATCTCCGCCGATGGCCCGGTGGTGCTCACGGAGCGGACCGACGTGCTGGTCTTTGGCCGCCTGCGAGCCCAGTTCTGGGTCTGGGGTCGCTTCGAAGTGCACGACGGCAAGATCACCCTGTGGCGGGACTCCTTCGACTACCTCGACCTGGTGCGCGGCTTCCTGCGGGGGCTGGCGGGCGTGCTCATTCCGGCGTTGAACCGCGCCCGCCGGAAGGGACCGACGAAGCCCCCGGCCGCTGAGCTTGAAGGGCTCGCCAGTCGTGCCCTTGAGAATCTATGGATTCAGATCCAGCCGTTCGATTCGGCGCTCCTGCACGGCATAGATGAACGGTCCCGGCTCCCGACACGCTGCGGTAATCGCGTCCAGATGAGTCAGGTATCGCTCAGCCATCTGCGCCGCCGTCAGGTCCTGGCGTGTTGCAGAAGCACCGGACGCCATGGGCTTGCACAGCTTGTCGCTCAACTGAGCGGCTCCGAATGCGAGCGTCCTTGAGGAGGACTGCCCATCCTTCGGTGCCAGCCAGCTCCAACCAGTCGATATCGGCGACGTTTTCGTCCTGCGGAATTCCATAGTGCTCTGCAAGGGTGACCAGGCGCAGCCCGGTTTCCCTCAAGAGTCGCGGAACCTGGAGCCTGCCAAGGCTCCGATCGAGGAAGAGGTCAGGCAGCCCGTCGGGATGCGACACGCAGCGCGTCCTCAAGATCAGCCACCGGAACGCCGAAGTCTTCTGCAAGGTCGGGAAGTGACTCACCGGCTTGGAAGCGGTCGATCACATCGCTGACTTTGGCCCCTCCGCTGACAAAGACAGGCTGACCGAACGACCGCCTTGGGTCAGCCACCACTTGTCGGCGTTGATAGCCGGGCAGGTAGAGAAGACGTGCGTAGCCATCGTCCCCGTAGTCGATTCGTTGCAGGTAGCCACTGACAACGTCTGTGAAGACACGTTGACCATTGCGAAGAACGACCAAGTCTCTCGCAGCCGACGTCGCTTCGGCCGACGCCTCCGATCCCTGGGCAAAGTCAAAAAGAACCTCGGCGCCGTCGGAGTACAGGCGCTGGTTCGCCAGGGCATGCTGAATACCCAGTTGGTCCTGCAACGCAAGGAGCGCTGGGCGGATGCGTTGCATCGGCACGCCAGTCTTTCGGATAGCTGCCAACACCATGCCCTCAACAAGGGCGACGAAAGGCACTGAAGCGCTACCTCCGTTGGCGATTGTTGAGAGCACCGGCTCACCGCTGACCGGCTCCCGGTCCGGCGATCGTCGCACGTACCCCCGTGCCCAGCTTGAGAAGGTCGAATTGGGCACGCCAAGGAACCGGGCTGCCTCAGCCACCGAATAGAGCGGGACGTCGAAGCGGAGTTCACGGTCGACAACTGTCATGGCGAACCTCCTTGGTAAGCCGGCCCCACATACCCGGGCTCTCAGGCTATCCCCCAGTGACGTCCATCCTTGCCCGTCGCAAGAGCACGACCTTGCTTGTTGTCGAAGCTGAGTCTCGACAGACCGACGCTCAATCGTCGGGCTTCGTAGGCGAGATGTTCCGTGCTCCCGCACCAGCGACCAGCGCCAACATCGATCAGCGTCTGTCGTTTTTCTGGGTGGTGTTCCTGACCCGCTGCACCAACCTTTCGGCCTGGGACAATTCGGTCACCGACGGGGCGCCAACCTCGTCGGTGAGTTCGGCAAGGTACCGATCGGTCTCCTTGAGCAGCCCATGACGGTGCACAACTTCCCGCACGGCGTCCAGGATGGCTGCTGACGGGGACCGATCGCAACCCTCGACCGGCGCCGCCATTCTGTGTGGAGTTCGCACATGCACCTGCGGCATACGCCGACCGTACACACCCGAGTGTGCGCTTCGCTCCCCGATCTTGTCGGGATTGAGCGCCCAAACCGGCCGAGGTGCCACGATAGGCACTCACGATTTGGGAGCATCGCCACAACATGACCTCGGGTGATTCGAACGCAATCCAGAACCACGCCCAGTTCATCTGGTCGGTCGCCGACCTGCTGCAGCGGCGACTACAAGCAGTCCGAGTACGGCAAGGTGATCCTGCCCTCACGGTGCTGCGCCGGTTGGACTGCGTGTTGGAGCCCACCAAGCAGGCCGTGCTCGCCCGGGCCAAGCAGATGGAGGGCAAGGGCGTCGACAACCTCGGCCCGATCCTCCAGAAGGAGGCGGGCGAGCAGTTCTACAACACATCCCGGTTCGACTTCGCCACGCTGATCGCCGCCCCGACGACCTGGCCGGACAACCTGAAGCACTACATCGCCAGCTTCTCCGCGCTCGGCCCGCGACGTGCTCGACAAGTTCGACCTCACCACCCAGATCGACCGGCTGGATCGCTCGAAGCTGCTCTACCTGGTGATGTCCAAGTTCGCCGAGATCGACCTGCACCCCGAAGCGGTCTCCAACCTCGAGATGGGCTACCTCTACGAGGAGCTGATCCGGAAGTTCGCCGAGCTGTCCAACGAGACGGCGGGTGAGCATTTCACCCCTCGCGAGGTGATCCGCCTGATGGTCGACCTGTTGTTCATCGAGGACGACGACCAGCTGACCAAGCCCGGCGCCATCAAGACCATCTACGACGGCGCCTGTGGCACCGGCGGCATGTTGTCGGTGGCCGAGGACCGTCTGCGCGAGCTCAACCCCGCCGCCACCCTGGAGGTGTACGGCCAGGAGCTGAACGCCGAGACCTACGCCATCTGCTTGCTCCGACATGATGCTGAAGGGTCAGGACGCCTCCAACATCGCCTACGGCAACAGTTTTTCCGAGGACGGCCATCCCGGCCTCAAGGTGGACTACTCCATCCAGAACCCGCCCTTCGGCGTGGAGTGGAAGAAGGTCGCCGACGCCGTCAAGGACGAGCACAACGACCGGGGCCTCGCCGGCCGCTTCGGTGCCGCCTGCCCCGCATCAACGACGGCAGCTTCCTGTTCCTCCAGAACGCCATCTCCAAGATGAAACCGGTGGCCGACGGCGGCTCTCGGGTGGCCATCGTGTTCAACGGCTCGCCGTTGTTCACCGGTGCGGCCGGATCGGGCGAGTCCGAGATCCGCCGCTGGATCATCGAGAACGACTGGCCGGAGGCCGTGGTCGCCATCCCCGACCAGCTGTTCTACAACACCGGCATCTCCACCTACTTCTGGATCGTGACCAACCGGAAGTCACCCGAACGTCGGGGCAAGGTGCAGTTGGTGGATGCCCGCGAGTGTTTCGTGAAGATGCGCAAGAGCCTGGGTGAGAAGCGCAAGGAGGTCAGCGAGGCCCAGATCGCCGACATCGTCCGTGCCTACGGCCAGTTCACCGAGGTCGATGGCGGCGGCACCTGACGACGGACCCAGGCCCAGCGTGAAGATCTTCCCCAACGAGGCGTTCGGCTTCCTGCGCATCACCGTGGAGCGGCCGCTCCGGCTGCGCTGCGGGAGGTCACCGACGAGGGAGTCGAAGCGCTGCGGGCCGACAAGAAGTTCGGCAAGCTCACCGAGGGCGATCAGAACTCGATCATCGCCGACCTGGGCCACAGCATCGGCTCCTACGAGACCGACAAGGAACTGCGAGACCTGGCGAAAACGGCGCTGAAACGGGTCGACGTCGACCCCAAGAAGCCGCTGGTCGACGCCATCGTCGGCGCGTTCGCCATCCGCGACCCCGACGCCGACCCGGTGACCGACAAGAAGGGCAACGTCCAGCCCGACCCCGACCTGCGCGACAACGAGAACGTCCCGCTTCCCCAGGTATCGGTCACCTACGAGGCCGACGTCGACGCCCGGCTGGAGACCATCGAGTACCGCAGCGCCATCGACGACTACCTGGCCGCGGAAGTGCTGCCGTACGTGCCCGACGCCTGGGTGGATCACGACAAGACCAAGATCGGCTATGAGATCCCGCTGACCCGGCACTTCTACACCTACACACCTCCCCGCCCGCTGGAGGAGATCGACGCCGAGATCAAGCAACTCGAAGCCGAAATCCAGAGCCTCCTCGCCAACGTGACCGAGTGATCCCTGCCTGACCTCCCCGAAGCCGCGTCGATGCCCCTCAGGAGCATCACCTCGATGAACGCAGACCCTCCACGACCCGCGAGACCGCCCGCGTTGCTTTGCGAGCGACGAAACTATCCTTTCGTCACCTCCTAGTATTGAAACTATCCTTGCAGTACAGACCTGGGAGGTCCACCGTGAGCCGACACTTCATGGGATCAACCACCGACGCGTTGCGGACACTTGGCGGGCAGATCGGCATCGCCCGGAGGCGCCAACGCCGGACGGCAGCGGACGTGGCCGAACGGGCCGGCATCAGCGCCCCCACCCTCCGCAGGGTGGAGCGTGGCGATCCGGGCGTTGCGATCGGCATCGTCTTCGAGGTCGCGTCCGTCCTGGGTGTCCCGCTGTTCGGAGCCTCCGGTCGGGAGCTTGCGGAACTCGCCGCACGAGGCGAGCGAGAGCTTGCACTCCTCCCCGCTCGCATCGACGAACCAACATCGGACTTCGACAATGACTTCTGACCCGGCCTTCGTGTGGGTGTGGCTGCCCGGGGCGTTGGAGCCCGTCGTCGGCGGGCGCCTGGACGCGGTCGGCGACGAGTTGCGCTTCACCTACGGCGCCTCGTACCTGAAGCGTTCCGACGCGATTCCACTCGAGCCGGAGACCCTGGCGCTCGACGCCCATACCCAGCGGCCACCCGTTGGGTTGGATGCCCACGGCGTGATTCGGGACGCCGCACCCGACGCCTGGGGCATGCGGGCGATCCTTCGTCGCCTTGCGGGCAAAGCTGCGGATGACACCAGCGCCCTGCCGTTGTTGACCTACCTCCTCGAAGCGGGCTCCAACCGAATTGGTGCCCTCGACGTCACACGCTCACCCACCGAATGGACCGAGCGGGTTACCCAGGGAACGCTCACCGAACTGTTCGAGGCATCGGAACGTCTCGTCAGTGGCAGGCCGTTGACGCACGAACTGCACGACGCATTGAGGTACGGGACGTCGGTTGGCGGGG
>JAWKIF010000017.1:0-77610 GCA_041394405.1 Microthrixaceae bacterium | reverse complement strand
AGTGAATGCGTCCGCCAAGATCGCGTTTGTGCTGCTTTCTCTGTTTGTCGTCGCAATCATCGCCGGAGTTCGTCGCAGCGACGATCCGCAGGCGTCAACGTTCGCAGGCATCGAAGCTCGCCACCCCGCGCTGTCAGACCTGTCTCTGGAATCGGGTGAGCGCTTCGACCGCCAACGCAAAGATGCGGTGAGCATGTTCGGGATGGACGTTCCCGCGTCGCACACCCAACAGTTCCGAAGCGATCCCGGGGTCGCCGTCCCCACGTTCCAGACCGAAGCGATAGAGACGGTTGAGCGTCTCGGCTGGTCCCTCGGGCCGGGCCATCGGCCAAGCGTCCTGTGCGGAGTGCAACAGAACCGGGAAGGCACATTCGACTACGTGGAGGTTGATCTCAAGACCGACGCAGACCGTGCCTACGTCGCCGACGTGATGATCAGACTTGCCGAATCGCCCACGGGTGACCTGTGTGAAACCGGCATTGGTGCTGCATAGATCGACCATGAACTTCCGGTACGGGCGGATGAGTTCCTGGACGGGTGACGGCCCAACGTCGCTCAAGATCGATCAGGCAACACGGCGTATCAACGAAGCAGTCACGGCCTCCGCCACGACACCTACTCGAGCGACACCAGCCGATGGGACTCGATCAGCCCGCTCCTACACGGAGACTCCTACGTGGGGCAGCGAACCCCCTGCGCGGAGGTTTCGAGTGGGTCGATGCGAGATTGTTGAGGTAATTGGGGCCGCTGCTAGCGTCATTGTGCTGCCGGAGCTGGTTCGGCCTTGAGAAAAGAGAAACACGTGAACGCAGTTCCTGCCAGTCCCGTTTCGGTCGAGCCGGACCGGGTGTCATGGCTGCGCCGGGCCGCCCTGTCCCTCGCAGCCGTGTTCGTGGTGGCGGGCTTGGGCTTCGCTCCCGCGGCGTCTGCTCAGGACTCGAGCACCACCGAGGCTCCCAGCACCGAGACGGTTCCGGCTGGTGCCAAGGCTGCGGTCGAGTCGCCTCCCAGAGAGCTAACGACGGGCGAGGTCGACGACGACTCGCTCTACATCATCGAGGAGTACCGCATCGATGGTGACAAGATCCTGCCTAACGGCGACACGCCCATACCCGCCCTCACCCAGAAGGTGTGGGACCGGTTCGCCAACCTGTTTCCCGCCGCCTCGCGACCCGAGATCGACCTGCTGGTGGGTATCGGACAGGAGGGCTCCAACGGCACCGATGGCGCACTTCAGACCAGCGCATTGGACCCGTCCAAGCGGTACATGGCGCTGGACGTCAGCGGAGCCGTGGAGTTCAAGGAACTCACCCGCACGATGATTCACGAGTACGCACACCTGCTGCAGTTCCGCCCTCGGCGGTGCAGGCGGGCACCAAGGGCGACCCATGCGACGTGTATGACGGTGGTGAGTGTCCCAAGGAGGGTTCGTACCTGCGGCTCTGGGACAAAGCGTTCTACCCCGGGGTCACCGACGGTGAGGACTACCCGTCCGAAGAAGCCGACATCGTGGCTCGCTACAGCCCCGACAAGTACGTGACCAACAACTACTCGGCGACGAACCCCGCAGAGGACATGGCCGAGACGTTCGCCGAGTGGGTGTTGCTGGACGCACCCACCGGCCCGAGCTTCGTGAACAACGACCCGCACTACAAGTTCCCGGTGACGGGCAACAGGGTCATCGATCAGAAGCTTCGCTTCTTCGACCAGTTCCCCGAGCTGGTGGCGCTGCGCGCATCCATCCGTGAGCACCTCGGCCTGGCTCAGCTCGTCGGCCCAATCGACACCGGTGCTGGTGGCCTCGCCGAAGACGGCAACGGTGGCATGCTCGGTGGCGGCCTGGCCCTACTCGCCGGTGCTGGCATGAGCGCCTTTGCGATCCGCAACCGCCGCCGCACGGTCTGATCAGTCGTGAGCTCGATCGGCACGCCTGATTCCGCGCCTACACGGCGCGGGGTCAGGGTGCCGTGGCAGCTGCAAGCGTTCACGGCCATTGTCCTGGTTGGCCTAGGAATTTGGCAGGTCGGTGGCCCCACCGCATCAGGCGCCACTCCCGAAATCGCTTCGAGCGAAGCAGCCAGCGTCGTTCCAACGGTCCCGCTCGAAACCCATGAGGGTACCGGCGCCATCAAGCCCGCCCTCCTCGAGATTCCCGCCATCGACGTCAGCGCACCAACCCCGGGGTTGAACCTCAGTGGCCCAAGGCCAGAGGTTCCCCACGATTTCGACCAAGCCGGATGGTACGAGCAGACCCGCTTGCCCGGCGATATCGGCCCGGCGGTCTTTGCGGGCCACATCGACTCGTTCACCGGCCCGGCGGTCTTTGCACGGCTCGGCGAGCTCCAGCGCGATGACGAGGTCACCGTCACCGACGCCGACGGCAACATCCGTCGTTTCGAGGTGACCCGCTCCGGTCAGTACCCCAAGGGTGATCTGCCGGACGACGTTTTCGAGTCAGACGATGCCATCCCTGAGCTTCGCCTGATTACCTGCGGTGGCACCTTCGACAAGTCGTCGGGGCACTACCTCGAAAACTTCGTCATCTTCGCTCGCGAATCAACCTGAGCCCACCGACGTTGTCGATCTCAGGCGTTCTGAATCACGCTGGGACGTTCCTCTAGGGCGTCAAAGTCGTGGTTGGAGGGTTGCGGGGTCAGCGCGGCGGTTGCGGGGTCAGCGCGGCGGGTGCGGGAGATGTCGCGGACGACGTAGCGCCTGAGGCATCGGATGGCTTCGTCTCACCCGGATGTCCTCGGACCCGGACGTGATGGCTGGTGTCCCGTGTATCCGAGGTTTGCGCTCCCCGGGGCCTCTGTGGTTGCGGTGGTTGCCGATGGCATGTCCAACGAAGAGATTCTCTTCGAGCACCCTGATCTTGAACCCGAAGACATCACTGAGTCGCTCAGTGTTCGCGACGCTTGCTGTACCGATCGCCTGGATGAAATCCGGTGCCAGCATCCGACCCCGAGGAGGGCCATGTCCGCCCAACGACTATTCGACACCTTCGTCCGGCATGCGGACCACTCGATGCTGATCGTGACAGCGGAGAGCCGTAGCGATCGTGGAGGGTGTCTTGTCGGCTTCCATTCACAGGTCAGTATCGAGCCGCCGAGGTACGCGGTATGCCTCTCGAAGGCCAACCACACCTTCGGAGTCGCAAGAGAGGCGCACACGCTCGGCGTCCATCTTCTGGGCGCCGACCGGACCGACCTGGCAGAAGCGTTCGGCGGACAGACAGACGATGACCGGGCCGACAAGTTCCATCGGTTTGGGTGGTGGTCACACTCGGAATCCGGCACGCCGATCCTGGCAGGTGTCGCGGACTGGTTCGTTGGAGCGATCGGCCTTCGAATCGATGTCGGCGACCATGTCGTGTTCGTTCTGGATCCGGTTGCGGGTGAGACGAGCCGCAGCGGCGATGTGGAACCGCTTCGCTTCCTCTCGGCTACGTCGACCGACCCCGGTCACAGTCCGTGACCGCACGGCGGGAGAACCACGGCCCCCCGCCTGGGTCTCCACAGCCGGGTCCCTCCCGGTTGCTCCCAGTTCGGGCAAATCGGAGGCCCGATACAATCCGGCTGTGGCAGACGAGATGGAGACGCTTTCCGAGGCGATCCGACGCCTCGGGGAACAGGGTTGGGATGCGCAGTTGAGGGTCCGCGACGGATCGGTTGAATGCAGCCGGTGCGGAGCCATGGCACTCCCCGAGGATCTGACCGTTGAGCGAACCTTGCGATTCGAGGGGGAAAGCGACCCGGGAGACGAGGCGGTGCTGTTCGCGGCAACAGCGCCTTGCGGACACCGAGGCACACTCACTGCCACCTACGGCCCCGAGGTGCCGCCGGACGAATCCGAGGTGATCGCCCGCCTGCCCGGTTGACGGTCGCTGGCACGTTCATGGGAATCGGCGCTGGCGGTTGGGAGCCCAACCTGCTGGTGGGTGCCGCACGCCGGCGCCCAATGACGTCGAGGAGGCTTGCCGCCAGTTCGGTATCGCTGATTCGACACTGGCGCGCTGGCTGAGCCAGTGCAGCGGCCGCTGTCGGAAGCGGACCACCCACCTTGCGAACCACGCCCCGGTCCAGATGACCGACTTGTCGGGGCCCTAGCCGGGGTCGCCAACGCAGCCGGTGAGTCCGAGCGCATTCGACAGCGGAACGAGTTCCAGGGACCGCTGTTCAAGCTCCGCGGCCTCCTCGGCGGAGATCTCGGTGTCTTGTGCGCTCTGAACGAAGTAGTCCGCGACATCTTGGCGAGCATCCAACCAGGTCTGGACCTCCTCGCCCCGTTCGGCGGGAATCCCAAGTGATTCGATGGCCGCTGTTTCCGCGTGGGTCGCTTCGACCGAGGCTTCGACCACCTCGGACCCGAAGGGATCGGCGACAGTTGCTCGCACCTGCTCCACGGAGTCGGAAGCCTCCATGCACGCCTCGTTGGTGCCCATCGCCCACTCATCGAGGCTGGCCTCGGCCTCCGTGTCGGAGGTTTCCTGCGGCGCAGATGTCGTCGAAGAGGACGTCACCTTCACGGTCACGGTGTTGAAGTTGGACTTGCCGGCGGAGTCGGTGACGGTCACCTCGACCTCGTAGGTGCCCGCCGCGGTGAAGACGTGGGTCGGTTCCCGTTCTGACGAGGTCGACCCATCATCGAAGTTCCACTCGAACACGAGGCTCGCCTGCTTCTCCGATGTGGTGTCGACCACGGTGCTGAACGACACCTCCAACGGGGCCTCACCCGTCGCCGGGCTGGCCTCGGGTTGTCTCACCTTCGTGGATCCCGGGTCGTCGTCGCCGCACCCCGCCGCTGCAATCACGAGCGCCACGACCAGCATGACGAAGGACCGCATCGCCCCCCGATTCCTCATACGCACCTCCCGGTCGATTCGCTCGCGCTCCGGGTTCGAGCACCCATTGGATCCTGCCACAGCGGGTCACGTGATTGCTCTCAGTCCCGTTCGGGATGCGCTACCCCGGTGGTGTCGACCTGCTGGTGCTGGTGTCCACCGCTGCGGCACGGCTCGGCGGTCTCCGTGGTTGGGATGGATGCCTCTGCCCGTTGTGGTTGCTCTGCCAGCTACGTGTCAGAACCCGACCGGGGTGGGTGTCGCCCGGTCGGTAGTGGTGCCGTCCCCGACCTGCCCGTTGTTGTTCTGCCCCCAACAAGCGATGGTGCCGTTGCCTTTGAACGCACACGAATGGTGGCGGCCAGCGGTGATGATGGAGGTGGCGTTCGTAAGGCCGTCGACCGGGGTCGGTGACCACTGGGTGGTTGTGGTGCCGTCTCCCAGCTGCCCGAAGTAGTTGTTTCCCCAGCAGGCGGCGGTGCCGTCCACTTTGAGCGCGCACCCATGCATCTGACCGGCGGTGATGGCGGTGGCGTTGGTGAGGCCGTCCACCTGGGTCGGGCTCCACCGGTCGGTCGCAGTGCCATCACCAAGCCGTCCATAGCCGTTGTGCCCCCAGCAGACGGCGATGCCGTTCTGTTTGACCGCACACGAGTAGCCGCCTCCGGCGGTGATGGCGGTGGCGTTGGTGAGGCCGTCCACCTGGGTGGGTGTGAACCTGTCGGTGGTGGTGCCGTCTCCGAGTTGCCCGTTGCCGTTGTGCCCCCAGCAGACGGCAGTGCCGTCCTGTTCGAGCGCACACGAATGGTCGCGGCTGGCGGTGATGGCGGTGGCGTTGGTGAGGCCGTCCACCTGGGTGGGTGTGAACCTGTCGGTGGTGGTGCCGTCCCCCAGCTGCCCAAGTTCGTTGCTTCCCCAACAGGCAACGGTGCGGTCCTGCCTGATCGCACACGAATGCCCCTCACCACCACTGATGGCGGTGGCGCCGCTCAGGCCTTCCACCGGCGTGGGTGACGAGCGGGAGGTTGTAGTCCCGTTGCCAAGTTGCCCGTCGCCGTTGCTTCCCCAACAGGCAACGGTGCGGTCCTGCCTGATCGCACACGAATGATCGCCCCCGGCGGCAACGGCAGTGGGCGGGACACACTCCCCACGCCACAAGAACGCTCCAATCTGTGCCCGGGTCACCCGCCAGCCCGGAGAGAACACCCCCGGCGCGGTACCCACCGTGATTCCTTTGGCAGCCAACCATGCCACCGCATCCTCAAACCATGCGCCCTCGGGCACATCACCAAACCCGTGTGCACCCTCGGTCGCGGGTGACCCAGCAACCCGCCACAAGAACACGGCCGCCTGAGCGCGAGTCGCTGTCTGGCCGGGAGAGAACAGGCCGGGTTCGGTCCCCGACGAGATCCCAGCCGAAACCATCCACGAAACCGCCGGCTCGAAGTACGAACCCGCCGGAATGTCACCAAACCCGTGGGGCGCCGGAGCGGCGCACGGCCCCAATTCCCCGGTGCCCGCCGCAGCGCCAGCACCAAACGCCACCGGGGATACCAACACACCCCCCAGCAGCAACAGCACCGACAACACACGAGCTCGGGCAGCTCCCAACATGACCAAAGCAATATATGTGACACGCGGCACTTGCCGCAACGGAGACCAACCCACTCGGGGTCGCCAGCCAGAGCACCCGCAAGACGAGGGCTCACCCGTCGAGGTCTTTGGGGCCTCGTCCACGACGACGTCCCCGACCGCCGACGCCTCGTCGGCATCCACGGCCACCACGCTGCCAACCACCGCCGCGCAGACCGCCATCTCCCCGCCCACCACAACATCGAGTGGCGGCGTTGCTACCCCCGGCGGCTCCGCCTCCCCCCAGAGTCCCGCCGTACCGTCCGGCGGTTCGGACACGGCACAAGGGCTGGCCCAGACCGGGGCTTCGGTTCGCGCGGTTGCGGTGGCGGGAGCCTTCTTGGTCCTCATGGGAGTCTGGATCGTCGTCAGAGCGCGCCGCACCCATCGCTGATGGATGAGTGCTTCTGACCCGAGACCACGCAGCGGCCGACTTGTGCTGTTTCCAGTAGGTCAATCCGGAGTCCGGGCCCGTGGTTCTACCTCGCGGGCTTTGGAAGACCCATGACGAGGCCGACTGGCGGGACTACGTGTTGCACGAACCGGTCAACCCTGGCGCTCACCAAGAACCTACCGGACGAGGGTCACATGCTCTGCGGTGGAGGAACGGGAGAGGTAGGGCCGAAGCTGCCGTAGCCACCTTGGTCGGCTCGCCGGATCGGCGCCCGCAGCACCGCCGAAATACCTCGGGCTCGGCGCTGCCGAGCCGTCATGGATTCGGTGCCTTCGGTGAGCAGCGGCGCGATCTCGCTTGCAGCGAGGTCCTGCTCCCACAGCGGCCAGGTCAAGTGACCGCCGGACTTCCACGCTTTGGCGCAAGCAGTTGTGACCAGCTCATGGCGATCGGTTGTGGCGACGGGGAAGAATCTGAGGCCCAACAACGCGAGCCACTCGGCCCCGGGAACTCCTCGCTTCTTGGTCCCGCTGGGCGACTGGCGAGACAGCGCGTGCAGGCGTTCGCTGCGGTTGTTGTCCCAACCGAGCACCGGCAGTTCGGACTCATAGGTCCACGGACCGGCCAGCGCCTCCCGAAGGTGGCTCTCGGTCAACCGGTCCCTGAGTTCCCGAGCCATGACCAGGAACATCTGGTTGCCCGCAGTGAAATGGAGATGGGTGGGTTTGGAATCGCCCTTGCCCGCCAACGCCCCCTCGCTGATCAGGGCGTGGAGGAGGGGGAGGTCCCCATCATGGGCGCTTGAAATGGCGGCGCGGAACCAGTCGGCCACATCGCCGGGGCGTGGTTTGATGTCCTTGGGCATGTCCGGCCCGTGTCCGTTCAACGCCACCGACTCCCTCCAGCCGTCGCGGTCAGCCAGGATCATCTCCACGAGTTCGTCGAAATGCCCGCACCCGCCGAGCACCGGCCTGGGAGTGAGCTCGCCCTCCCAGCGCAAGGTCGGTTGGGCGGTTGGTTCTGCCCTAGTGACCACGTCCAGTGCACCCAGCGCGGCGAAGAGGCCGAGGGGATTGGTGCCGTTGAGCCCAGGAAGCTGGACGGGTGCAGTCATCGGTCATCCTTGCGTCGTTCGGCCTCAAGTTGAGATCGGCGGTGATCGGCCAGCCGGAACATGGCCTCCAGCCACGCGAGGCCCACCTCGCCGTAGCTGTCGAGGAGCCTGGCGAATCTCGCTGCGAGTCCAGAACCGGCGGCTGGCAACCCGGTTTCGCTGCTCGCCTGAAGGGAGGTGCCGCCGATCTGTGTTGTGACGGACTCTGGATGCTCGTCGACCACCGCAGGGGCGAACGGTCGAGCAAAGCCGTGATGGCCGGCAACCAGATGAGCGACGAGGTCGGGATCCGAAGCCTGGGCGAGGAGGTCCCCGGACAGGGCGAGCCTGAGGCTCAGGAGCTCGTGACGTCCCCCGGCGGGATAGCCGGCCAGTTCCCGAGCTGCTCGCACCCGGTTGGCCTGCCACGCCGGCCAGGCCGATTTGGCAAGTGGAGGCCCCGGATTGGGGAGGCCGTCGGTCAGCCATCGCTGAAACCGGGGGTCGTACTTGCCGAGATCGTGGAGTTCCCCGGCCAGCCGGAGGTCGTTGATCAGCTGCTCCGGCAGGCCAACATTGGATGCGAAGCCGGCCGCCAGCTCACCTACCGCCACAAGATGTTCGTCCAGGTAGGCCGGGGCAGGGGCGCCGACGAACGACGCATCGTCGTCAGCGTCGCCGGAGGAGGATGCGGCGCCCACCTGTTGGGCCTTGGCCGTCGACGAGATCCCGATGAACCCATGCCATTCCGCAACCTCAGCTTCGGAGTTGCCGGTGACCACTGCCCGGGTCGACCGCATCCAGGACCGAATTCGGGCCGGGGAGGGGTCGTCCACCAGCCACTCGGCGGCGACCGAGAGCGCCACGTCCGCCGGAGTGTCGTCGCTCCGCTCGGCGATGGCAGCTCGCAGCGCCCCATACAGCCGACCCTCCCAGGTGGAGTCGCTCTCGTTGGTCAACCAGGGGCCGAGCTTGATGATCGAGCGGCCACGCGTCGCCAGCGCGGCCTCAGCACTGAGGTCGTCCACGCGATCCGTGGCGTTCGGATCCCAGTTTCGAGGGCCGCCCAGGCCCCCGGCGTCGGACGCCACAACCACGGTGTCTCCCGGTCGAAGGAACCGGGGCTCGATCAGCTCGGCGGCCCGGTTGCGCCACACCACGAATCGCGGCAGTTCGTGGTGAGCGTTGCGGGCGATGTCCTCTGAGACGTCGAGGGAGCCTTCAGCATCGGAGATCGGCTCGGGTGGTTCGCCGGCGAGCCAGGATCGTGCGGCGTGGAGCGGTACCTCCACCCCTTCGATGCCGGCGGGTGGACAGAACCCGATCCGGCCGGTCAGCTGGGCTTCGATGGCCTGGACATCGAGGGTGGCGGGCGCGTCGCCCGTTGCGGCCGGGAGCAGGTCCATCAGCTCAT
This sequence comes from Microthrixaceae bacterium, assembly GCA_041394405.1. Classification (GTDB taxonomy): domain Bacteria; phylum Actinomycetota; class Acidimicrobiia; order Acidimicrobiales; family Microtrichaceae; genus Microthrix. The sequence continues at coordinate 68,234 of JAWKIF010000017.1, read as the reverse complement.
CCCGCCAGATCACGCTGACCGCCGGGGAGGTCGGTTGGTCGCCGTGCAGCCAACGGGCGACAACGTGATCGGGGGTCGGAATTGGCCAGGTCTGGGCGAAGGAGCGCAGGTGTAGCGGTGACAGCAGCGGTGCGTCCGGTTTGCCGGCGACGCAAGGTTCGGGCGGCTCGGGGAGCCGCTCCAACCCGAAGTCCACTGGGTCCAAGCCGCAGAGCCAGGCCCAAGTCTCGGCCAAGGCCGACCCGTAGACAGGGTCGTCGGTCGGGGCCCGTTCGCCGCGCAGCATCACCACGCTTTGGGCGTAGCTTGCCTGGCTGCTGAGCACCCCGCGCCGGTCGACCCTGCCGAATCGTTGGCGGAGGGCATCGATGGAGGCGCATTCGGTAACCAGGCCGTCGAAGTCGAAGTCGGCCCCCGCCTCGATGCACTGGGTTGCCACCACAACCTGACGGGGGCCAAGGTGCCGAGCGTGGCGCTCCACCCAGTGTGTGCCCCGCTCCGCAAGGATGGCGTCGCGGTCGATCGGTCGCATGCGGCCGGTGAGCAACACCACCTCCACGTCGTCGCTCCGTCGCCGTCGGTCGGCCTTCAACTCGTCGGCCACCCGACGTGCCGTATCGACCCGGTTCACCACAACGCCGAGCACCCGGCAGTGGTCGCGGGCGATAGCGGCGTTGGCTTCCTGGGCGACAGCCTTGGCGAACTGCGCGTCCGCCTTCCGCTGGTTGGCGGCAACCTTGATGGGTTCCAGTCGGGTGGGCTTGCGCGCCCGCAACCGAGACGCCAGGGGCTCTTGGCTGGTCTCGGCCCGCAGCGGCGTCGAGGGAAACCGGGTGCCCAACATCGAGCCGGGGGTGGCGCTCAACTGCACGACCTGGCTCCGGGAGGGCAGCGGTGAACGGACCGAGTCCAGTTGGTCAACGACGTTCAGCGTTTGGGCGAAGGGTTGGCTGAGATGCACCTCGTCCAGCAGGTACAGGACATCGTTGCCCATCAGCCCGGCATGGATCGGGAGGCTGCGTTGGGCGATGCCGTAGCCCCGGAAGAGGAGCCTGGAACCCACCTGATCGACCGTAGAGGACAACAGCGCCGGCACATCGGGCCGAAGCGCCCACGCATGGTCACGAACAGCGCCGCCCCGCAGCAGCCCGGCGATCAGCGGCGGAGCGTCGGGAAGCGCCTGGTTGGGGATGTGGCTGAGGGAGCCGAGCGCCCGGGCCACGGATTGCAGGGTCGGCGGTGTGTCGGGCGAGGTGCCGTCCAAAGCGCTGACCAGTTTGGTCGCCCGCTGGTGAGCCTGGTCAACCACGATGCGACGGTCCACCACCATCACGATCCGCCTCGGCGCCCAACGTTGGGCGATGGGTCGTTGCGCATCGAGCGCCAGCGCGAAGACGGCAACGTCGAGGGCGGAGGTCTTACCGGCGCCGGTGGGAAGGTCGATCAGCCCTGGCCACGTCCGTTCGGTGTCAACCTGCTGGAGGAGGTCGACCTGCCAGGCGAACGGTGGGTGTCCGTGCACCGCTTCGTAGAAGCCGGCGAAGTCGGCGGGGGTCAGGCCGAAGTGCTCAATCTCGTCGGCGACCCCGAGATTGTCGCCGGGGGTGACGGTGTCGGTCGGAGCACTCATCGGTCGTCGCCCGTAGGTGCACAGAGCCCGTAGCCCAGATGACGTCCGGCCCCGACGATGAGTGGGCCGGCCACAGGTTCATCGAACCTCAACGTGGCATGAACGCTCAGCGGACGGGAGCGGCTGTTCCTGCCGTGGCGGTAAGCCTTGAAGCTTCTCACCGAGGTGCTGCCCCGAAGCGGAGGAGGGTACTGGAACTCCAAGCCCGCCGGGTTTGGGAAGCCCTGAAGGGTGACGGCCCGGCGAATGGTGTCGCGCACGTGTTCTTCGGCGGCGGTGCGCCGTTCGACGTTGTCGCTCCGCAGGTGCTTGGGGAAGCGGTCGAGCACGATCGGTGTGGCCGTTGCCCATCCGGTCGACGGTTGGGCCCACCGCTGCGGCCGAATGGACGGTGGAAGGTCGTCGGGGTTGACCACCTCCAGGTGCAACTCCCCGCCCCTACCGGTGTAGAGGCGCAGGCCTGCGTCCTCGCGCCACCGTTCAATCGCCTGGTCCAGCGCGGACCTTCGGGCGTCGGAGATGCTGCGGGGAGTGACAACGGCGAACGCCCGGCACCGTCCGTCGGCGTATGGGGTTCCGACGAAGCCGAGGGGGATGAACGCCGGGTGGGGTTCGCGCAGGCGCTGCCCGGAGGTTGCATGACCCCCCAGGTAGGCAGCTTCGTGTGGGGCATGGCGCAACACCGCCCCTCGGAGCGCCCGGGTCCAGCCCAGGCAGTGGCGAAGGGGCACCTCGGACAGCCGTCGGGGTGCTTCGTCACCCGATGGGTCGGCAGCAACCACCCGGAGAAGCACCCAGCCGTTTGCCTCGTACGGACTCAGGGTGGGTTGTTGCTCGACGGCAACCGGGCTGCCGTAGGTGATCACCTTGTTCGGCAGGACCCGAGGTGCCGAACCCAGGTGTTGTTGGTGCGCGACCTCCAGGGCATCGAGCAGGCCGGTCACCGGCACGCGCACGGCGTCAGTCCCGCCTTCCGTGGGGGTCATGGTGGCCTCCGGAGGGTCCGTTGCCACCGAGGCAGCCACCAACGACGACGAGTGCCCCAACCGGGCGACCCGGCCAAGGAGGTGGTCGATGGCCTCGGCAACGTCGGGGGTGGGCTCGCTCTGCTCCCAGATGAAGTACACCGTCGGCGTCGCCGGGTGAACCGCAGGGAACGTCCGTGGCTGCTTCGAGCGATCGTCGGGCAACAGCTGCAACGCGCCGGAGGGCGCACCGGTCTTGTTCGCCTCGCGTTGGGAGGCCACCACCGCCGTCGCCTCGGCGCGCTCCAGCTTCGAGCGTGCCTTGGTCACCGCCTTGGGGTTGTCGTCGTCGGCCGCATGGGCCAGCGCGTCGTGGGCCGCTTGCAGGCGTTGGTAGTCCTTGTCCTGGGCCCGCAGCAACGACACGTCGTTGATCGGAACGAAGTGGGTAGCGACCTCTCGCTGAGCGACGTCGTCAGGATGGTCGCATCGAAGGCTCGGGGGTGGCTGCTCCTCCAGCCAGAGCAGCGCCTGACGCTCGTCGTCCGCCGGGGGCTCGTCGTCCGCCCAGGTGGCCACCATGGCCGAGAACAGTCGGCCTGGGTGAGGGGGCCATTCGCCCCGTTGGCGATCGTTGAAGGCGGTGGCGTAGTACCGGTCGGTCAGCAGGTCGACTCGTATGGCGAACATCTACTCGTCCTCACCCGGCTCCGCCTGAACGGCATGGTCTCGGCTGCGCAGCACCAGCTCCACCAGCTTGGGGGTTGGCTTCAGCACCAGGTCGGCCTCGTTCCAATGCAGCCCTCGGGCGCGGACGTCAGCGACCGCCTCATCCAGGAGCTGCTGGGCCTCCTCGGTGGTCAGGGTGAACTCGGTGACATCGTCGAGGGTGCGGCCAACCAACTCGAAGGTCAGGCCCGTGTGCGCCACCAGCACACAGCGGGATCGCAGGTCGTATCCCTGCTCGGTGGCGGCGGTGATGGCCAGCAACCCCAGGGCCGCCAGGGCCGCCCTGGCCGCGGCCATAGCCGCCGCCCGTTCGTCGTCTCCGATGGGCGATCCGTCGACCGCAACGGGAAACCGCAGGCGTCGCAGCTGGGCGAAGGACAGCACCGAGGTGGCCACAATCCGGTCGGCGGTGACTCCACCGGTGGAGTCCTCGATGGAGGGCACCACGTTTCCGTGGTTGATCATCGAGGGCCTGCCGGCGTCAGCGCTCTTTGCCGAACCGAACTTCACCGGCCCCTTCTTGTCGGTCTCGGCCTCGTCGGGGTCGATGGTCCACGCCTCGTCGGCGTCACGGGCCTGATAGATGGGCCCTGCGGCCTTCTCCACGCCGAGGGCATCGATGCGCGACGCCGTCTTCTTTCCCGGTTCGATCCCGACGGCGACGATCTCGGAGGTGATGGCCCGTTCGTACTTGGCGCCCAACCCACCCTTCGGGCCGGTGCTGTCCCACCCACCGAACAACAGCGTGGTGGGGGAGAGCGCCAGGAGTGCTGCCGCGTTCTTCGGCGTCGCCTCGGTAATGGCTCGACCCTCGGGACTCATGCGGAAGAGCAATTCGCCGTTCAGGCTGTCTCGGAAGATGGCATCGAATACCCGATGAGAGGCTTCCAGGGCCGAGATCGTGTCCAGGTCGGGGACGTCGGTGTCGCTGAAGTCCACGTTGACGGTGGGCACCTGGGCACCGTTCTCCTTGGCGACCAACAAGGCCAGCTCCTGTCGGTTGGCCTGAGAGGCGACCGAGTCCAGTACCACCGACGTCTGGGTCTCCCTGCCGACGCGCCGGTCTTCGGTCGCATACGTGGCCCGACCACCCTGCCCCGAGTAGGTGGGGGGAAACACCTTGTCGTCGGGACCCCCAAGTGGGCTGAGCTCCGTCTGTGTTCTCACGCCAACGTGGTTGCCTCCGAGCGCGGCGAGCAGGTCTGAATAGGACAGAGACATATGAACGTCCCCTTTCGTAGTGGCGGGATGTCAGTGTTGCACGGGGCTGTGACAACGAACATGGGAAGCGAGGAGGGGAGGTGCAGGCCGGGTACAAGCCACTGTCCTCGCTGATGCTGCAATGCTGCCTCACTTCATAAGAGAGGATATTGGATTTAAGGTTCCACCGCCATCGTTGGCCGAGATGCCGTCAAGATCTCGGTGTTTCTTCCATCCTCACGCTAATCTCGTGGCCATGCGGAGCTTCCTGGATCGTCGGGTCTTCGGGGCGGTTCCGGCTTCGCTGGTGCGGGCCCTAGCCGATGTTGACGCGGGCAGAGGTCGAGAGGAGTTCCTGCGCGCCCGGGCCCCCGGACGCCTCGATGAGTTGGCGAGGCGCGCACGCACCGAGTCGGTGATCGGCTCCAGCGCCATCGAGGGCATCGTGGTGCCCCGCGGCAGGGCCGAAACGGTGCTCGGCGGCGCCGGAGCGCCGCGTACTGACGACGAACTTGAGCTGGCCGGTTACCAGCGCGCGCTCGATGACGTCTACCAATCCCCGGTCACGGTCCTCACGGTGCCGCGCTTGCTCGGATGGCACCGGGCGGTGCTGCAGGGGACCCGGCCGGACATCGCCGGCCACCTCAAGCGGTTCGACAACAAGGTGGTCGACACCCGCCCGGACGGGAGCATCGTGGAACGGTTCCCACCCGTGTCGGCGGCCGCGACCCCCACGATGCTCCGCGAGTTGGTTGAGCGATACGAGGACTCCCGCCAGAACGGCCTTGACCACCCGTTGTTCCTGGTGGCGGCGGTGGTCCTCGACTTCCTGGTGATCCACCCCTTCGAAGACGGCAACGGGCGGGTGGCCCGTCTGTTGACGAACGCGCTTGCGGAACGAGAGGGCTATTCGGTGGGGCGCTATCGCTCGATCGAGGCGTTGGTCGCCGGGCGGGAAGCGGAGTATCTGGACGCCCTTGCCGCATCCACCCGTGGTTGGCACCGCAACGAACACACCATCTGGCCGTGGACCGAGTTCCTCGTATCCATCTTCGCTCAGGCGTATGTCGAGTTGGAGGAGACCTCCAAGAAGCGCACCCCCGAGCAGCGCCGAACGGAGGTGGAAGGGTGGCTGGACTCCCGCGCTCCCGCCGAGTTCACGATGTCGGAGGCGCGGCACGCGCTCCCCGGCATTCCACCGGAGGCCATTCGGGAGGTGCTCAACCAACGTCGAATCGCTGGGTCGATCGCCCTCACCGGTCACGGCCGCGGTGCGCGGTGGCTCCAACTCCCTGCGTAGAGCTTGTCGACTACCGTTCTTCAGGTGAACGACGAGGGTCGCACTGCTCCGGAGGCGGCGCAGGCCGTCGACGAGGGTGTTCCCGCCTTGGTTCCCGTGCGTATGCTCAACGAGTTCGTCTACTGCCCGCGCCTGTTCTACCTGGAATGGGTCAGCGGGCAGTTTGTCGACAACGACTTCACTGTCGATGGGAGGTGGCAACATCGGGCCGTTGACCAAGAGCGGGGTGCTGCCCCGGCAGCGGGCGACGATCTTGTGTTCCGGGAAGCAACTTCGGTCGCCCTGTCTTCGGAGCACCTTGGCCTGATCGGCAAGGCGGATGTCATCCAGGGCGACGGAGACCTCGTCGTTCCTATCGACGTGAAGCGGGGGTCGCCTGCTCGATGTGCCGAGCGGGTCTGGCTGCCGGAACGAGTCCAGCTGGGGGCTTTGGGATTGCTGCTTCGCGAGAACGAATACCGGTGCGAGCGGGGCGCCGTCTTCTTCATGAAGACCCGGGAGCGGGTGTGGGTCCAGTTCGACGACGACCTCGTCGAGACGACGCTCGACTCGTTGCGCTCGTTGAGGGTCGCCGCCTCGTCGAATGAGCCGCCGCCTCCACTTGAGGGCAGCCCCAAGTGCGACGGCTGCTCTCTGGCGGGCATTTGCCTGCCGGACGAGACGTTGATGATGCGGCGGCAACGGCTGTCGCCACCCCGACGGCTGATGGCCTCCGACCCCTCAACCGCTCCCATGTATGTCACCAAGGCCGGCGCCAAGGTGGCGAAGAAGGGGGATCGGGTGGAGGTCCGATTCCGGGACGAGGTTCTCAGCTCCACCCGTCTCATCGACGTTTCGCAGCTGTGCGTCTACGGCAACGTGCAGGTGACGACGCAGTTGGTCCGGACGCTGATGAGCCGTGACGCGCCCATCTTCTGGTTCAGCACCGGTGCTTGGCTGTCGGGCATCACCGAGGGGTTGCCTGGCAAGCACGTCGAATTGCGTCGTCGCCAGTATCGGTTGGGCGAATCAGCGCAGGCGGTCGAGGTGGCCGGCGCCATGATCGACGGGAAGATCCGCAATTCCCGCACGCTGTTGCGGCGCAACTCCTCGCCACGTGACGAGGAGGTGTTGCGGTCGCTGAAGCGTCTGGCGCGGAAGGCGGCGTCTGTCGAATCAGCGGAGTCGCTCCTGGGATACGAGGGAACGGCTGCCCGGCTGTACTTCGGGCAGTTCCAGTCCATGATCCGAAGTGGCGGTGCCATCGCCGGCGAGGTTTTTTCGTTCTCGGGCCGGAATAGGCGTCCGCCCCGAGATGGCGTCAATGCTCTGCTGTCGTTCTGCTACTCGCTTCTGCTCAAGGAGTGCGTCGCCGCCCTCCGGATGGTGGGGTTCGACCCCTACTTTGGGGTGCTACACCGGCCAAGGTTTGGGCGTCCTGCTCTTGCCTTGGACCTTTCCGAGGAGTTCCGCCCACTGGTTGCTGAGTCCGTGGTGCTGACGTTGCTGAACAACGGGGAGGTGCGTCCGAGCGGCTTCGTGGTGCGTGCCGGGGGAGTCGCCATGACCAACGATTGCCGCCGCACCGTGATTGGCAGGTTCGAGCGTCGAATGAGCCAAGAGCTGACCCATCCCGTGTTCGGATATGCGGTGTCGTACCGACGCGCCGTCGAATTGCAGGCACGGATTCTCGCGGCGGTCACGCTTGGCGAGCTCGACCGCTACGAACCGCTGACGACGAGGTAGTAGGTGTGTCTGGACGAATCCGATACCTGGTCGCCTACGACATACGGGATGACCGTCGTCTGCGTACCGTCGCCAAGATCATGGTTGGTTTCGGGAGTCGTCTGCAGTATTCGGTGTTCGTGTGCGACCTCACCTATGCCGAGCTCTGCGACATGAGGTTGAGTCTGGGGTCTGTGGTTCAGCACCGCGAGGACTCTGTGGTGATCATCCCCTTGGGTGAGGGCTACGACGTGTCCGCGTTCGAGTTCATTGGTCCTGCACCGCCGCTGCCGAAGGCCGGATCGACGATCGTATAGTTTCGGCTTGCACCTCCAGGGTGGATGGGATGTTGCGAGCGGTGACTTGAGCCGCCCAACCCTGGGCGGCGCTCGAAAGCCAGGTAGATCAGGCGCCGAGGTATCGAATGGCGACAAGCGACAAGACGAAGCAGCCGTCACGGTCGGGGGTGCTCGAAAACACCCCCGACTCCGCTACCCTCCCATGGGCTCTCAACCGAGCCCCGACTCCCGCCCTTCGGGGCGGGCAGCATTGAAGCAAACTCGACATCAACGTCGCACGCCGTCAGGTGCGTGTCCCGACTCCCGCCCTTCGGGGCGGGCAGCATTGAAGCCGGTGGCGCATCCACCATCGGGTTATTGAGGTGGGCCCGACTCCCGCCCTTCGGGGCGGGCAGCATTGAAGCATCAGAACTCCTCCTCGATGAGTGTTCGGGATGCGACTCCCGACTCCCGCCCTTCGGGGCGGGCAGCATTGAAGCCCGTGACGCTCTCGAGCCGCTGAGGCGGCCCGGCATCCGACTCCCGCCCTTCGGGGCGGGCAGCATTGAAGCGGGCGCCACCGACGGCGACGCAGCCCTCAGCCTTCGCCCGACTCCCGCCCTTCGGGGCGGGCAGCATTGAAGCCGGAACGAACGGGAACGAGCGGGGGTCGCCCGCACGGCCGACTCCCGCCCTTCGGGGCGGGCAGCATTGAAGCAACAGAATACCGGCGCGCAACATCGCAGAGAACGTGTTCGCGAACCGACTCCCGCCCTTCGGGGCGGGCAGCATTGAAGCGGTGTGGTGGGTGGCGAGGTCGGCGCAGACCTGCTCGCCGACTCCCGCCCTTCGGGGCGGGCAGCATTGAAGCGTGTCGGCTCGACCCGAAGACCGCCGACGACACCTCCGACTCCCGCCCTTCGGGGCGGGCAGCATTGAAGCGGCGGACGCGTTTACGCCGCTGGAGGACTCGACCTGGCCGACTCCCGCCCTTCGGGGCGGGCAGCATTGAAGCACGGGAACCGTCAGCAGGTTGGGTGGCTGACCGAGCCCGACTCCCGCCCTTCGGGGCGGGCAGCATTGAAGCCTCAGTCCATCCATTCAAGGAGCGGAGTGAAGGTCTCCGTCCGACTCCCGCCCTTCGGGGCGGGCAGCATTGAAGCCCGTCACCCACCACGGCGGTCGCCGAATCGGCACCGGCCGACTCCCGCCCTTCGGGGCGGGCAGCATTGAAGCCCGTCCAGGCCCACCCATGGGACCCTCACTCGCCATCCGACTCCCGCCCTTCGGGGCGGGCAGCATTGAAGCGGGGCTACTCCTCGGGCTGGGGTGTCCCGCCAAGCACGCCGACTCCCGCCCTTCGGGGCGGGCAGCATTGAAGCGGAGGTGACCGGGTCGAGCGTGAGCCCGTAGCGGGCATCCGACTCCCGCCCTTCGGGGCGGGCAGCATTGAAGCGGTGCCGTCCTGGCAGCGTCGGCCCTGGCCGGTCAGCCGACTCCCGCCCTTCGGGGCGGGCAGCATTGAAGCGCGGTGTTCGCCGGTGCGATCGAAGTGGACGTGGCCGCCCGACTCCCGCCCTTCGGGGCGGGCAGCATTGAAGCGTGCTTGATGGCCCAGGCGCGGCATTCGTCGAACACGGGGCCCCGACTCCCGCCCTTCGGGGCGGGCAGCATTGAAGCTGTGCCTCGGCGAGTTGGTCGACGTTCCACTCTTGCCCGACCCCGCCCTTCGGGGCGGGCAGCATTGAAGCGGTCAGTTCCTCGATGTTCTCGGTCGCTTGGTGACCGACTCCCGCCCTTCGGGGCGGGCAGCTTGAAGCGACCAAGCATGGACCACCTTCGTCAACGTCCTGTAACCGACTCCCGCCCTTCGGGGCGGGCAGCATTGAAGCACCGATTACGGCTCACGCGATGAGGCCATCATCGCCCGGACTCCCGCCCTTCGGGGCGGGCAGCTTGAAGCGTCCACCACCGTGAGCTGCCCGGCGTCAATGCGCCGCCGACTCCCGCCCTTCGGGGCGGGCAGCATTGAAGCTGGATCTTCACGACGCGTTCAATGGTACCCCCCGCGCCGACTCCCGCCCTTCGGGGCGGGCAGCATTGAAGCGAGCCGGAAGGCCGGAGGTTGCTCGGTGACTGAGTTCGACCGACTCCCGCCCTTCGGGGCGGGCAGCATTGAAGCCGGCGCTTGCGGTTGGCACCCTTGGCGATCGCATCCGCCGACTCCCGCCCTTCGGGGCGGGCAGCATTGAAGCACCTCACCGCGGCCCGCCGGCGGGCACTCCTCGCAGCCCGACTCCGCCCTTCGGGGCGGGCAGCATTGAAGCTCGATTTCATCGCCGACACGCTGATCGTCCCTGACGGTCCCGACTCCCGCCCTTCGGGGCGGGCAGCATTGAAGCAAGCCGGGAACCAAGCACCCGCCGATCAAGGCGTGGCAGGACCGACTCCCGCCCTTCGGGGCGGGCAGCATTGAAGCAGACCGACAGGAACCAGACCAGACCCAGCGCTTTCCCCGACTCCCGCCCTTCGGGGCGGGCAGCATTGAAGCGCGGACTGCTTGGCCATGGCCTCGGCGGCACCGGGGACCGACTCCCGCCCTTCGGGGCGGGCAGCATTGAAGCGCGATAGTCACGGCACGTTCAGCCGCTTCCTTCGACCCGACTCCCGCCCTTCGGGGCGGGCAGTGAAGCTCGGAGTGCTGGCAAAATTCTGGGGAAAATTCGCCCGACTCCCGCCCTTCGGGCGGGCAGCATGAGGCGAGGGGCAACTTGACGGGAACGTCGAGCTGACCAAGGCGCCGACTCCCGCCCTTCGGGGCGGGCAGCATTGAAGCGCGGGGCTGGTGGGGGTGGTGCTGGTCGGGTGGGTCCCGACTCCCGCCCTTCGGGGCGGGCAGCATTGAAGCGTCTCTCACGTCGACGTCGCCGACGAGGGTGTAGAGCCGACTCCCGCCCTTCGGGGCGGGCAGCATTGAAGCCTCTAGTGAGCGAGCGACCATAGCGACCGCTCCGGCGTTCCGACTCCCGCCCTTCGGGGCGGGCAGCATTGAAGCCAGCGGTCGGGACGATCGCCCGTTCCGGCTCACCGGCCGACTCCCGCCCTTCGGGGCGGGCAGCATTGAAGCGCGATTGCCATCAGCACGCAACGGGTGGTTGCCGTGGCCGACTCCCGCCCTTCGGGGCGGGCAGCATTGAAGCGTCCCACTGTGCGCGTGGGGTGCAGCGTGCTCGTGCCCGACTCCCGCCCTTCGGGGCGGGCAGCATTGAAGCCCGAGAACTTCGAGCATCTCGGGCAGAGTGGGCTTCCGACTCCCGCCCTTCGGGGCGGGCAGCATTGAAGCGCCGCCCACTCGGGGTGCGAACGCTGGGTGGCTTTGTGGTCCGACTCCCGCCCTTCGGGGCGGGCAGCATTGAAGCGGGATTCCTGCCGCCGTGGCCTTCTCACGCAGAAGCCACCGACTCCCGCCCTTCGGGGCGGGCAGCATTGAAGCGGGGTTGACCTCGATCGGACCAGGGCCGCCATCCGGTGCCGACTCCCGCCCTTCGGGGCGGGCAGCATTGAAGCAAGAGGAACCCCGGCGGCGCTGCGAGGGCCGTGGTGGACCGACTCCCGCCCTTCGGGGCGGGCAGCATTGAAGGGAGTACTTGGGCGTGGAGCTTCGACCGCTCTTCGGATCCGACTCCCGCCCTTCGGGGCGGGCAGCATTGAAGGTCACCTATCACTAGGTGCCACCCGATTAGGCGGAAACCGACTCCCGCCCTTCGGGGCGGGCAGCATTGAAGGGGACTGTTTGGCGATGGCGTCGGCGGCACCCGGGAACCCGACTCCCGCCCTTCGGGGCGGGCAGCATTGAAGGTGGGTGCGCTGCCCGGGGATCTTGCCGACGTCCTTGGACCGACTCCCGCCCTTCGGGGCGGGCAGCATTGAAGGCTGACCTGTCTCCGGACACACCAGCTAACAGCCCAACCGACTCCCGCCCTTCGGGGCGGGCAGCATTGAAGCTTCGGGTCCCCTGCGGCGGCCACCGAACCGGGGGGTACCGACTCCCGCCCTTCGGGGCGGGCAGCATTGAAGCATCGACGACCCTTCCGCTGACAAGGTACTGCGGACGATCGATGCACCAACCCGAGGACCACCCCCGCGTCCCGCCTGCTCATGGTCAGGCGCGAATCGCCCTGTCTTGCTTGTCGGGATGGCGGCCGAGCCCGGCGGCGCCGTTGTCGGTCACGTTCAGGCGGTGACATCGGTGGCGACCAACTCGGTGCGGTCGTTGTCCTTGGAGGGCTCGACGGCTGTGAGCAGCACCCAACGGTCGGGGCCGGTCCGGATCAGCGCAGGTCGTTCCCGGCGGACGACGGCGACCGTGGGGCCGTCGTCGTGGCGAAGCTCAAGCGAATAGAGCGGGTCGTCCAGCTCGAGCTCGGTCAGGCTCGGTCCGTGGGCCGCCCCTCCGATGCGCTCAGGCTCGGTGAACTTCTGATTGAAGAGGAGGTGGAAGCCGTCGTCCGATTCCCAGAGCGTCGGGTCCTCGGCGGGCACGTCCACGATCGGCCCGTCGCCGACCGGCCGATACTCGCCGTCCCACCGATCGGCCTCGGCTGCGTAGAGGAACTCGTAGTTCCCGTCCACTGCCAGGGCGAAGTCGTAGGCCCGGTACACGAGCGACACCGACCCGTCGTCGTGGATCACCGGCGCCGGGTTGGTCGGGCACAACGGGTTCCAGGACGCATCCATGACGACCTGGCGCTCGGTCCAGGGCCCGCCGAGCTCGTCGGCGTGCTGCACGTTCACCACGCAGTTGCGGGGGAACAACCCCTGGGGCGTATCCCCCTGCGTGGCGCCGTTGTCGCACTCGTGAACCTGCTCCTCGGCGGGAACCGGCTCGCCGATCGTGTAGAGCACCCAACCCCCTTCGGGATCGGCGACCACCTTGGGATTGTGGGCGAAGGCCTCGACGATCGGCTCTGCGTCGACCTCGTAGGGCCCCTCCGGCCTGTCGGCGATGGCGTGGACAACCTCGCTGTTCTGCAACCACGAGTTCAGGCCGCACCCGTTTGCCATCCGTGATGCGAACAGGTGGAAGCGGCCGTCGGGGCCCTCGGCCACCGATCCGTCCCAGTACGAGGCGTCCTCAGCCCCGAGGGCAGGGTCCTCGAGGGTTGTCCCTTCCTTCACCGGCGCCGGGGCGTCCGGGGTTGGGTGCGACGTCGGTTGGGCGTCCGACGACTCGCCCGCACACCCCGCCACGAACATGAGCACCGCGGCCAGGAGGGTGGCGATCTGGAGGCGAGGGCGCGAGCCGGGACATTCCTTGGCCAAACACCCACGGCGCCCGGGTCCGTGCGTGAGCGTCCTCGTCAGGTCGACACCGAAGGGCAGCCGAGCATCGCCAACGGCGCTTGGTGACAGCCACGAGGCCGCCTTCGAGTCAGAGGCGGACGAGCAGCGCTTCCTTGGTGGCCGCGTCCGATGTCCGATCTCGGCTGGCATACAGCTCCTCGGGTGTGGATCCCTGAGCAAGGATCAGCCTGCTCTGGGTCGTAGATGTGGCGGGCTCCGGTGAGAGGACATCGTCGCCGACATCGGAGATGGGAACCGATCCATTGAAGCACCCCAAGTCGGGGAAGCCCCCACGAAACCCGGCGATTCACAGAGGCCCGTGTCCGGGCCCGTGGTTCTGCATCGCGCATGTCGGGTCGTCGTTGTGCATCAACGCTGTCGTCACCGATGTCAGAGGATGCCGTCGTTGATGGCCATGGTTGCGATGACGGTGAACATGGTGGCGTTGGCGAAGACGTGAACCAGCCACGGAATGCGGATGCTGCCGGTTCGGTGCCTGACGATGCCCAGCACCGTTCCCCACAATCCGGCCATCGCCATGCCGAGGGGGCCGCCGGGGACTCCGTTGAAATGTATGGCTCCGAACGCGATGCCCTGAAGGACCACCGACAAGCCGACGTTGCCCAATGTCCTGGTCAGCGCAGTTTGGAGTGCTCCCCGGAACAGGATCTCCTCGACGGTTGGGTTGGCCAGGGAGAACCCAATGCCGGCGAGAGGAATCGCCCACGCGGGGAGCCCCACGAGACCTTCGGCTGCCGTGTCGAGATCGGTGCGTCCTGAAGTGATGAACCATGCCAGTGCAGTAGAGGTCAAGGGCACCGACGCCGCCGCAAGCCAGAACGTGGTCCGGTCGACCGTTCCGGCGCGTAGCCAGTCGGGTTGGTCCCGACCGAACGCGGTCCAGGTGGCGAACGCGACGAGGAGTCCGAGCGCCTGGGGAATTGGCCACACAAGACCGAAGGACGCGACCGATGCCGCACCGACAGTCGCCCAACACAGGGCGGCGAGGCTCACTGCGCTTGACTCGGCGTCGCCGCCGCTTGCCGACCAACGTGCGATCCCAAGAAGGATGAGCGCCACCAGCCCCGTCGCTGGATGGGGCAGCAGCACCACGGTGGTGACCGCGAGAACGCTGAGCGACAACCCCAGCTCTGGTCGACGGTGATCGTCCGGGCGCGCCACGGCCGCCACGATACGGGCCTTGCCAAGCTGAGGGTGATGCGTGTTTCTAGGTGGTCGCTGTTGCTCGGGCGTTCGGTTGCCAGAGGTGCGTGGTCATGCGGGGGATTCGGACCGGCTTCACCTCGTCGAACGTCAGGTCGCGGGCGTGGTATGCCCGTCGCTGCCCCAGAGCTGAATCCCGCCCTTGGTCCGCAGGGCGATGCCACCACGGCGCCGTTTCGCCACCGCAACGGCGACGTCGATGGCGTCACCAGGTGCGTTGGATCCATCTACGACGACGACTTCGCAGCAGTATCCGATCGAGCTGCGTACGCTGGCGGTGCAGCGTTGGCTGAGTCTCTCGACACCGCCTGGGGCCGGCCCGTCGTCCACCTGCGTGACCATGCTGGAACCTTGTCGGTGGTGCGCCACACATCGGAGCCTGACCATGCCCACCAACTCGAACCCGAACAATCCGACCCTTCATCAGGCTGGTGAATGGTGTTGCCAGATGCCAGAAGCCTCACTCGACAACACCTTCGGCCCAGAGGTTGATGTGTATCGGCTCGACAACAAGATCTTCGCCATGGTCAAGACATCCGATCCTGGCTACGTGACCCTCAAGGCCCCGCCCGAAGAGGTGCTGGCACTCCTCGATCAGTACGGCTGCGCCAGGCCCGGCTACTACATGAACAAACGCCACTGGATCACCTTCGACCTCACCGGCGACGAACCGGTTGCCGAGCTGCCCGACCTCATCGCCGACTCGTATCGGCTCGTGCGCTCCTCGCTCTCCAAGAAGCGCCAGGCCGAGATCGACTCGCTGTAAGCAGTGACCACGACTCCGGCCGCGGCGTGAGGACGCTCCCGTCGGCGAACGTGAGGCCGGCGCGGCGCCCCTCGAGGTGATCCACGGCTCCAACTTCACCCGGCGCCTTCTGCAGGTGCTGGCCCTTGCTGGCCGAGCCTGTCCCTGATCTCGACGTAGACCTCCGGTCCGACCAAGGCGGTCAGCTCCTCGGCGAGGGAATGGACCACGGTTTCCTCGCCGACGAAGGGTTCGGGTTCTTCGGTGCACACCCACGCGATGGTGAAGTCCTCGTCGTCCCAGTCGCTGCGCGCCCAGTGTCGGAGGATCTTCGAGCCGTTGGCGCGGGTCTCGACGCGAAGCGGCAACTGCCAACACACCGATGGCTTCCAGTCGGTCGGCGACTCCCCGGCGTCGCGTGCGGCGAGGTGGAGCGCACATCCCTCGCCACCCTCAAACCCCGGGCGGTTGTGAAAGATGCAGGCACCGTCGACCACCCGGATGAGGGTGCGAGCGTCGTCGGCGTAGATGCCGTCTTGGTGGGCCTCGGCATGGAACTGGAACCCGGACGGCTCGATGAACATCGCCAACGCTCCGATGTTCATCGACTCTTCTTCGTCGAGGAAGCGAGCGCCGTGTGAGCAGCAACCCTGGTTCAGGTGTTCCGCCTCGGTCGGCAGGATTCCCTTGCAGCCGTTGCCCCAGATGCAGGTCCAGTTCGATGTCAGGAATCCCGCATCGACATCCCATACGGTCCCGTCGATGGGATCCTCGAATCGTTCGTGCTGCTGGTCGCTCAGGCCCCGAGACTAGACCCCTCCGTTGTCGCCAGCGGACGGCTCACCGCAATCGGGTGCGGCAACTGTGGTCGTCCCGGCCGGGATGGGTGGGGCAGCCTCGTGCCTGCCGGCTCAGGTGGCCGACACGGTTGCGGCCTCCGTGAGCGATAGGTCGAAGCCGACGTCGCTCGACCCGAGGTCCTTCTGGTGCACCTCGACGGAGATGAGGTTCTCGCCGGCGTGCAGCAGGCCGTCGTTGGCGATCCGGTACTGATGGACCTGGGTCTCCGCCGCCCCCCAGATGCTGGTGCTGGCGGCCGTCAGGTTGGTGACGGGACCGCTCCCCATGTTGTGGCGCACCACCTCGACGCCGTTGATGTAGACCACGGCGCCGTCGTCCACGACCATGTCCAGGTCGAAGGCGGCCACGGAAGGGTTGGTCACCGTGAAGCGGTGGCGGAAGTAATCGGTCATGTGGACGGGGTTCGACAGGTTGGTGGTGGTTGCCTCGTTGCCGTCACCGGCCCCGAGCTTGGCGGGACCGGCAGCCCATGTGGAGTCGTTGAACGACTGACCCTCGAATCCGCTTGGGCGAACGCCGCTGTCCCGGAACTTCCAGGTGGAACCCATGGCAACCAGCGTGCCGGGCGCGGGCACACTGCCGGCTGTGCCGCCACCGCCGATGGGGCCCTGGTCGCCCACCCGCTGCATCCATCCGTAGTTCCGGTACTGGCTGGTGGCCGGCACCGAAAGGACGTGCTTGCCGAACTCGGACACCATGGCCAGACGGTTGGACCCTGGCTGGAAGGCCACACCCTCAACCTGCATGGTGGTCTGTTGCAGCTGCCCGCCGGGGCCGGGATCGGGCCGCTCCTGGGCCAACGTGCCGTCGGCCTCGAACGCGGCGGCGTCCCGGTAGTAGTAGTGCCAGGTGGGGTCCTGTTCCACCAGCAGGTCCCTCACGATGTACTTGGAATCGCGGCTGGAGGCGGCGTTGGTGGGCTGCCCGGAGTAGACGACCACGCGCTTGGAGTCGGTGCTGAGGGCCAGCGCGGTGTTGTCGTTGGTGACCGTGGCGTCGGTGACCGGATCGAGGGCGGTGCCCAGGGTGCCCACGGGACGGAGCAGGTTGGCCTGGGAGCCCGAGAGGTACCCGGGGAAGCGGAACACCTGCTGCGGCGCGGTCTTGGTGACGAGGAAGATGTAGCCATCAAGCCAGAACATGGCCTCGGCGTCGTAGGTGCGGCCGTCGGGGTAGCTGAAGTAGGCCGTCTTCGTCACGGTCGCCGTGTCTGCGACCTCGGGATTGGGCTCGGGAACTCGGAACAGACGAACGTCGGGTGCCGCAGTGTTGTTGCGGTCGTGAAACTGGCCCGCGGCGGCCTCGGGCGGCAACCCCGGGGTGTCATCTCGGTAGTAGTCGCCGGTGTCGCCGATCCACAGGTTGCCGGAGTCGTCGGCGACGATGCTCTCCCAGTCGATGTTCTCGGCGCCGGACACCGGGATCTCCTTGGTGACGTACCCGTCGACGTTCCCGAGGCGGCCGTCGTCGCCGATGCGCATGGCGTACAGCGCGGCGCGGTCCTCGTTGCCTCCGGCGTCGCGAATACCCCAGTAGATCCCGGGGTATTGGCGCGAGGCCACCAGGCCGGACATCTCGTCGCCGCCGTCAGGCCCGGCGAAGTAGGAACCGGCGCGGTTGGGAATGAAGGAGTACTCCGCCTGACGGTTGGCCGTGTCGAAGTACCGCCAGCGTGACCACTCGCTCACCCCGCCGGAGGTGTCGGTCGATCGCACCCGCCAACGGAACTGCACTCCGGGATTGTCCGGAAACACCCCGTTGCCGGTGCAACCCGGGATGGCCTGGCAGTCCGTGACGGGCATCTCGGCCACACCCGTCGCCGCCGCCGGGCCGACTGCGGTCCATCGGGTCTCGGTGTCGGCGGGTTGGAAGGGATCGTGGGCGGTCTTGATCTCGTAGACGTAGGAGTTGACGGGGGCCCCGCCCGAGCCGGGGAGTGCCGAGTCATCCGTGCGGAGGATGATTCCGGACTGTCCGAGCTGACCCTTGGGGCTCAGCGGGTAGGGGGCGATGGGCTTGGCGCCGGGGGCCGCCCCGACGATGGCGCTCCACGCAGAGAAGGCCGATGTGTTGGCACCGTCGCCGTCGAACCACTGCCGGGCGCGCAGCCGGTACTGGTATCCGGCCTGAAACGAACCGGGCGCGATCGTGAAGCTCGCCGTGGCGCCCGACGTCACCACGATCTGGCTGAAGTACGGCTGGCGGTTGGACGGATGCGACCAGTCGGCGGTGCCGAGCGGCGAGCGTTCTGCCACCAACTCAACCTTGCGGGTCCCCGAGCCGCCGGTGGCCACGGCGACGTTGTAGGTGCCGGCGGGGTTGAGCACGCTGCCCTGGCCCAGGGCCGGCGACCAGGTGAGACCATCCGCTGGGGTGGGGGGAGGCCCGCCCTGGGCGCCTGCCTCGTGGGCGAACGGCACGATTGCCGCCGCCAGTACGAGGGCAAGCGCGACGACCGCCAATGGCAACCTGCGCACGTTCATGGATCCGCCTCCAAGGTTGATGGGCGCCGACGTGCACTCCCCGCCGGCCTCCGGAATCTCGCCGAGCGGGAAGCTAGCCGCTGTGTGTGATGCTGTCACGTGCAACATCACGCAGAGTGGCTGCGGGCCTAGCCGGGCGTCGGCACGGGCGTCGCCAGTAGGTGGCGGGCGATGGCCTCGGGTCGCTCGGGGCGGCCGGTGAGGTACCCCTGCAAGTACTGGATGCCCGAATCCCGCAGGGACCGTGCCTGCCGGTCGGTCTCCACGCCCTCACAGATGACCTGCGCGCCCACCACCTGGGCGATCGAACCGATGGCCCGCATCACCTCGCATGGCCCTTCCCCAGCGCCGTCGGCCCCCTCTCTCATGGCCCCCAGGGTGAGCAGCAGCGACCGGTCGATCTTGATGATGTCCAGCGGAAGACGCAGCATCTGGCCCAGATTGGAATAGCCGGACCCGAAGTCGTCGATGGCGATGCGGACCCCCGAGGCTCGGAGCTGCTGGAGGCGGGCCGTCGTGTCGCTTCCCCGATCGATCACCCCCGACTCGGTCACCTCCACGATCAGGCGGCGGGGGTCCACGCCATGGGACGCGACGACGGACAGGAAGGACTCGACGAACCCATCCTCCTCGAACTGCCGGGAGGAGACGTTGAGCGACAGGCTGATGCCCTCGGACAGTCCGGCGTCGTCCCACTCGGCCAGCTGGGCGACCGCCGTGCTCAGCACCCAGCGGCCGATGGCGCAGATGTCGCCCGACTGCTCGGCCACCTGGATGAACTCGTTGGGCCCCACCACGCCCAGCGACGGGCTGGTCCACCGCAGCAGGGCCTCCACGCTCACCGTCTCCCAGCTGTCGGAATCGACGATCGGCTGGAAGACCAAGCTGAACTCGCGATCGAAGTCGGCGTTGCGCAGCTCGCGACTCATGGTGCTGGCGGCCGTGGCCCGAATCTCCATTTCGGGCTCGAAGGTGAGCATCATCGACCCACCCGCCCGCTTCGCCTCGTAGAGCGCCATGTCGGCCCGCCGCAGGAGCACCTCCGAGGTGACGCCTGCATCGCCCACGGCGGCGCCGATGCTGGTGCGAAGCCGTTCGAGGCGCGGTCCGACCTCGAACGGTTCGACCAGGGCGGCGAGCAGCCGATCGGCCAGCTGGCGGGGCTCGTCGTCGCTGGAGACAGCGGGCAGCACCGCTGCGAATTCGTCGCCTCCCAGCCGCAGCAGGGTTTCTCCGCTGTGCAGAACCCCGCTCAGACGTTCCGCCACGGCGCGCAGCAGGTGGTCCCCGGCCAGGTGGCCAAGCGTGTCGTTGGTCTGCTTGAAGCCGTCCAGGTCGAGGATGAGCAGCGCCACCGAATCGGAGCTCGCGCGGCCCGCCGCGTCCGGCGGACCGGCTCGCAGCGCGGGTTCCAGGGCCCGACGGTTCGGGAGCCCGGTCAGCGCATCGACTGCGGCCTGGCGCTGGAGTTCCTCGCCCAGGATCCGGCCGGCCTCCACCTGCGCCGCTGCGGCTTCCCGCTCGCGTCGGGCCTGGTTTCGCGATCGAACCAGCAGCCATCCGCCAAATCCGATCGCCGTGATGGCACCGAGCGACGCCACGAGACCTCGCCGTTCCGCATCGGAGGCGGCGGTGCGCGTCGCCGAGCTGGCCTGGGCCAGGAGGGCCCGCAACTCCTCGTGATCGCGCTGCGGCAGGGTGCAGTCCCCGGCGTCCAACAGCATGAGCCCGCAGGTGGCGATCTCATCGAGCAACTCGTCGGCTCGTGCGGCGCCCACCGCAGGGAGGCTGTCGAGGGCATCGCCTGAGTGGCCGTGCAGGATCTCGACGGCCTGCTCCAGTCCTGCATCGGGGGTCGGCTCCGCCGCCTGCTGCAACGAATGGGCGGTGTCCACTTGTAGCGCGGCAAGTTGCAGGTCGCCTGCCTCGCTGGCCTCTTGTCGTTCGTGGACGACCCGACCGGCCGAGATCAGCGCAAACGCGACGGTGCACATGACCGCAAGGCCAACCAACGAGGGGCCAAGCAGGCTCCAAAACCTGTGCCTGCGCATGGGGGTTGTCATCTCAGTACGGAGCTTCCGTTCGGCACGTGCTGTGAGGTGCTTCTCGACACGGACGGGCCCGGACTTGAGCCAAGTGGGCGCGACGAACCAGTGCGTCGTCGTTGGTGATGGGCCGCCGTTGGCCCATCGCGGGTTGCGAACGGGAGGGGCCCGGGGACCGAGGCGGCCGGGGCGCGCCGTCGGCCCTCAGCGCAGCAGGAAGTCGGAGAGCTCCGGTTGGCGCGTCCAGGACCAATAGTCGACGAGGCGCCACGGACTCAGCCCGTGAATCTCGCCGTGGGCGTTCTTGTAGAAGCTATGGGTCACGGTGGGTTGGGCCCACACCATGGTGGCCATCTCGGCCTGGGTGCGCTCGTGCCAGTCGTCGTAGCGTTCCTGCAGCGGTTCCATGCTGCGGTGGCCGCCCTCGACCAGTGCCTCGAGGCACCCGCTGATGTAGCGCATCTGGCACTCGGAGTGGAAGATCAGGCTGCCGCCGTGGGCCAGGTTGGTACCGGGGCCGTACATGCAGAACAGGTTGGGAAACCCCGGAACGGTGATCCCCAGGTAGGCGGCCGGGCGCTCGCCCCACATCGTGGCCAGGTCCACCCCGTCGCGGCCGGTGATCCTCATCGGCCACATCACGCGATTCACGTGAAATCCAGTGGCGTAGATGATCACGTCGGCCTCGTGGCGCACGCCATCGCTGTCCACTACGGCGTCGGACTCGATGTGATCGATGCCGGTGCGGACCAACTCCACGTCGTCGCGCCTCAGGGTGCGCAGCCACGAGCCGTTGTCCTGCAGGGTGCGCTTGCCGGTGGCCGGGTAGTCCGGCAGCACCTTGGCCAGCAGTTCGGGGTCGTCGCCCACCTGCTCAGTGATCCAGTCGGTGAACATGGCCCTGGCGAGCTCGTTGGTGTCGCTCACCGCCACGGCGGGGTCGCCGCCGTAGTCGGGGTCGACCCGAGCCGCGACGAGGCCCTGGTCGCACCCAGGCCACAGCAGCAGGAAGCGATACCAGCGTCCGTAGAAGGGGAGATGCCGCATGGCCCACTGCACTCCCGGGCCGACGGCCTCGTGGTAGTTCTCGTTGGGGAACATCCACTGCGCCGTCCGCTGGAAGATCGTCAGGTGGGCTACCTGCTCGGCGATGGCCGGCGCGATCTGGAACCCGCTGGCCCCGGCGCCGATCATGGCCACCCGTTTGCCGGTGAGATCCAGGTCGTGGTCCCAGCGGGCCGTGTGAAACGAGGGGCCCCGGAAGCTGTCGCGGCCCGGGAAGTCGGGGATGCTCGGCCGGTTCAGTTGGCCGACCGCCGAGATGATCGCCCGGGCCTCCAGGGTGTCCTCGCTTCCGCCGGGGTTGCGCACCCGGACCGACCACGTGGCGGCGTCGTCGTCCCAGATGGCACCGAGCACCTCGGTGTTCCAGCGCACGTGGCGGTCGATGCCGTGGCGCTCCATCACCCCCTGGAAGTAGCGCTGCAGCTCATCCTGCTGGGCGAAGAACTCGCTCCAGTGGTCGCTGGGCTCGAAGCTGTAGCAGTAGAAGTGGTTGCCCACGTCCACCCGTGCACCGGGATAGGTGTTCTCCCACCACGTGCCGCCCACCCCGGCGTTCTTCTCGACGATCGTGAACGGCAAACCCGCTTCCTGCAGGCGGATGCCCGCCAGCAGGCCGGACTGGCCGCAGCCGATGACCAGCACGGGGAAGTCGTCTCGGGCCCGCGCGTCCGTTGGTGCGGTCACCCGGCGGGCATCGGCCCCATCCAGCCCAAGCTCCTCGGCCATCATGGGCACGTACTCTTCGGGTACCTCCTCGGCCACCAGCCAGCTCATCATCTCGCGCATCAGGTCCGGCGAGATCGGTTCGGGCTCCGGGCACCCTCGGTCGCGGTAGTCGGCGATGATGTCCAGCGCCAGGGCCCGCACGGCGGCCCGGTCCTCCTCGGACAGGTATCCCTGCACCTCGTTGAGGAAGAGCCCGGCGGGTCGAAGGCTGCCCCGAATCAGCTCGGGGTCGCCGGACATGTGCACGAGCGACATCACCAGGGTGGGGATGCTGACGTCGGCGAGCGCTTCGGCGATCTCCTCGTCGGAGGTCGTGAACGGAGTGCCTGCGTGTGGATTGCGCATGGTGCGGTCCCCCTTGGCCTGGTGGCGGCACGGTAGGTCACGCCACCGGCGACCTTGGCCCGATGCCGCCGTGCCTACCTTGCCCTGCGCAGCGTCTGGGTCCGTCAGAGGTAGCTGTGCCGCTGAAGCCAGCGCATGGCCAGCAAGCCCCACACGGGTGGAAGGTAGTAGGTCGTCGCACGATAGAGCAGCGCGGTGGCCGTCGCAGTTGACGACTCGATGCCGGCGGCCACCAGGCCCGTTGCCAGCGCGGCTTCCGTCACCCCGATGCCACCCGGCACCGGCATGAGGCCGCCGAAGAGCGCGGCACCCACGGAGATGACCAGCAGCGTCGCCAGGTTGGCCCCTGACCCGAAGGCATGCAGCGACAGGCCGAGCGTCGCTGCCAGGATCAGTTCGCTCGCGAAGTTGCCTCCGAAGAGCCTCGCCAGGTTCCCCGGGGAGCGCAGCGAGCTGACCGTTGAGCGGGCCTCGGCCAACATCGGCCCGACTCGATCGCCGATGCGGCTGCGGAGCCGGGGCACCGCCACGGCGACGACGGCCGCACTGGCCGTGAACGCCGCCAGCACTGCGAGTGCGGCCGGAATCCACCCCAGGTTTGAATCCGGCGAGACGTCGAAGGTCAGGTTCACCTGTCCGACCCCAACGCCGAGGGTCAACAACAGCACCGAGACCTGGACAAGAAACCCGCTGAACCCATCGACCGCCCCCACGGACAGGGCGGTCGGAGCGGTCATCCCCTGGCGCTGGAAGAACCGAACGTTCATTGCCAGCCGTCCTGCGGTGGAGGGGACCGCCAACGCGACGAACGCCACTGAGGCCTGCAGCAATGCCAGTGGGCCGAGCGAGACTCGCTTGGGAGCGGCAGCACTGACGGCGACTGCCTGGGAGATGAACACCAGCTGGGCCACGCAGAGGGCGCCCAGCGCCCAGCCCGGCGACATGCCGGAGATCAGGTCGGCCAGCTCCGCCAGGTCGATGTTGCCGAACGTGCTGAGGAGGGAGAACGCGACGAGCGCAACCAGGCCGACCGTGGCGAGCGACTTCGGCGAAACCCGTCGGAGCTTGGCGGTAGCGGGCGGTTCCACGCCGGCCCGTGCTGCCAGGGCCGTGCGAAGGTCTCCCAACTCGATGTCGGCGTCCTTGACGCTCCGTCGGAGCTCTCGACCGAGCGCCGGGCGTTGGAGATACGGCAGCATCGCCTCGACCGCAGCTGGGCCAAGCTCGTCGGCAGCGACCTCGACGGCGGCCTCGACCCCGAGCAGCGTGGCGGTGATGCAGGTGAGCTGGGCCACGTCGGTGGTGCGTCCCTCGTCGCCGGTGGACATGGTGGCCGTGGCCATCTCCCTCAACACGACCCTTCCGCCGCCGGCGCCGAACGCGTCGGCGTTCAACTCGTTGTGGACGATGTTGGCGTCGTGGAGCCGGTGCACGAGCGACCACAGTTGGGCAACGGTGTCGGCCGGATCGAGCGAGTCGACCTCGCTCAACGGTCGCCCGGCGCCCCGCACGGCGATCGCTGCGTCGCCGTGTTGGGTCAACCCGGCCACCGCCACGGCGGGAACCGCAACCCCGAAGTTCGCTGCCAGCAACATGATGAAGGCCTCGTGCTCGACCTGCCGTTCCCGGCTCCCCGAGAGCGACGCGTCGTTGCTGTACCAGATTCGGCGCCAGATGGCGTTGAGGAGCTGGGTGTCGCGCGCATCTCGCCCGTAGACCTTGATGCGCACCCGCTCGCCGTCTGCGTCGAGGCCTTCCATCGCCACGACGCCGGAGGACTGGCGTGGCGAGGTTGCCAGTTCGGCGACCTCGAGGCCAAGGGATCGCAGGGCGGTCGCCGTCTCACCCGCCGTCGGACGTCCTGCCGACGTGCCGAGGGCGAGATGTGCCAGCGCCGCTGCACCAACGCCGAGAAGCACGCTGATCAACCCGCCGACGGGGGTGGTGGCACCCACGAGAACGGC
Organism: Microthrixaceae bacterium; assembly: GCA_041394405.1. Lineage (GTDB taxonomy): Bacteria > Actinomycetota > Acidimicrobiia > Acidimicrobiales > Microtrichaceae > Microthrix. The sequence continues at coordinate 43,627 of JAWKIF010000017.1, read as the reverse complement.
GCAAACGGCACCGACCGAGGCACTCCACCGACCGGTCGTGCGCACGGGTCTCGCCAGGTAGGGCCCCGCGGCGGAGGAGGCGGAGGAGGCCACGACGAGGAGGGCCAGCGGGATGGCGCCGCCGGCGCCGCCGGTGGCGAGCTGGTCGACGCTGGGCCACCCGCCGTTGACCCGGTGTGAGGTCAGCACCGCCATGCCGACGCCGATGGCGGCGCTCAGCGCGATCTCGGCCAACACCCACCACCGGCGCAGCAGCACCGCGGCGGCCAACATCGAGCAAGCCCACAGGCCAAGCCCGGCGAGGCCGAACCGCCACAACACGTCGAGCGCTCCGGGGACCGCCGCGACGAGCGCGGCGAGTGCCCGCTCGAAGCCGGACTCCGGAACGGCGATGAGTCCCAGCAGCAGCGTCGGTACCAGCGTGAAGATGGCCAGCGCCAGATCCGAGGCCGAGCGTTCCCTCGTCGTGGCCGATTCCGTGGAAGCAAGCCGCGCCCAGCGCCCGGCCGTGAGTGGCGGCGCCATCGGCCTAGCGCGTGGGCCGTTCCCGCGGGGCGTCGCCCGGGCGCCGGATCTCGGAGGGGAGCCGATCGGTGTCGGCCCGAACTCGAGCGGTTTCGATGGGGTGCTCGGCCATGGTCGAGCGTACTCCTCGGGCCGGTCTGCCTGCCCGAAGGAGCGGAACCGAGCCGGTGCGCCTCCCGGGACCCCGCTGGTGTGGCGATGGGAGCGGCCGGGCCCGAGCCCGTTGCCGTCAACGGGTTCTGGTGCCCGGTAGGTGCAGGCGGCGTGGGGTTGAGTACACTCGACAGCCGTTTCGAAAACGGGCGCCCGCGGTTTTGTCCCGGTGCCGCCCCGCAAGGTTCGAGCGCGACCAGACCGCACCAACCCCCGAAGTCGCTTGAGGGTGAACCGATGGCAATGAACCGTGAACAAAAGCGCGCTATGCAGCGTGCAGGACAGGTGGACGCCGAGGGCACTCCTGTCGCGCGGGATCGCCGCCAGCCCGCCGCAACGGTCCGCAAGGAGGAGCGAACCTCCCCTGGGCAGTTCTTCAAAGAGGTACGCAGCGAACTGCGCAAGGTGGCCTGGCCGACGAAGGAGGAGCTCACCCGCTACTCCATCATCGTGCTGGTCACCATCGTGGTGCTCACCCTCTTCGTCACGGCGCTGGATTGGGTGTTCCTCAAGGTCGTCCAGGACTACCTCTTCGACAGCGGAGTGGAGACCACGCCTGCAGCCGGCCTGATCGCCGCCGCATCGACCCTCATCGCCGGCGGCTGACCGCCAGGCCGGCGGTGTCTTCTCCGCTGGCACTCATTCATCGATCCCAGCCAGGACCCCACATGACTGACATCGAACCCACCACTGACGACGCCGACGTGGAGACCGCCGTAGCGGCATCCACCATCGACGACGCCGCGGGTGAGAGCGACGCCCCAGAGCCGGACAGCGGTGCCGACGCGCCGAACACCGGGGTTGCCGAGGCGCCCGACGAGACCGAGGCGCCCGACGCCGCCGAGGGCGGTGCTGCTGAGGGCGGTGCTGCCGAGGGCGACGCCGGGCCTGCGGACGGCCCCGAGGTGCTGGACGAGGAGGCCCTGCTGAAAGAGGGCGCCGAGCCCGACGCGGAGCCCGAGATCAGCCCATACGACAAGCCGGGCAAGTGGTTCGTGCTGCACACCCAATCCGGGTACGAGAACAAGGTGAAGCAGAACCTCGAGGCCCGCACGCACTCCATGAACATGGAGAACCGCATCTACGAGGTCGTCATCCCCATGGAGGACGTGCCGGAGATCCGTCAGGGCAAGAAGGTGGTGGTCTCCAAGAAGATGTTCCCCGGCTACCTGCTGGTGCGAACCCGTCTGAACGATGATGCGTGGTACGTCATCCGCAACACGCCCGGTGTGACCGGCTTCGTCGGTGCCGGCAACAAGCCGTCGGCGCTCCGCAAGCGCGAGGTGGAGAAGTTCCTCCACGTCAAGAAGGACGATGATGACGCCCCGAAGCGTTCCCGTCCCCGCATGGAGTACGAGATCAACGAGACGGTTCGGGTGAAGCAGGGCCCGTTCGCCGACTTCTCCGGCGAGATCGTGGAGATCAACGCCGAGCAGTTGAAGCTGAAGGTGCTGGTCAACATCTTCGGGCGGGAGACCCCCGTCGAGCTTGAGTTCTCCCAGGTAGCCAAGCTGTAGCCGCCCCACCTTGCCGGTGAGGGTCGATTCGGCCCACACTGGTTCCTTGTGCCTGCCCGCCGGGAGTCATCCGGTCAGCCTGTCCAGTCGTCGCACCACCAGTCCCACACGAGAGAGTCACCATGGCAAAGAAGAAGGTCTCGGCCGTCGTCAAGATCCAGATCCCGGCCGGCCAGGCATCGCCTGCGCCGCCCGTCGGCACCGCCCTGGGCCCCCACGGCATTGCGATCATGGATTTCACGAAGGCCTACAACGCCCAAACCGAGAACCAGCGCGGCACCATCGTGCCCGTCGAGATCACCATCTATGAGGATCGCTCGTTCACGTTCGTGCTGAAGACTCCGCCAGCGGCGGTGCTCATCCGCGCCGCCGCCGGCTTGGAGAAGGGCAGCCAGCTGCCCGGACGGGGTGCGGTGGGCGAGATCACCGAGGCTCAGTTGGGTGAGATCGCCACGACCAAGCTGCCCGACCTGAACACCGACGACCTGGAACAGGCCAAGCTGCAGGTGGCCGGCACCGCCCGGTCCATGGGCATTCGCGTGCTGTGGGAGGACCAGGCCGGTGAGACGCTGGCCCCGCTGCTTGACGCGGAGGCGCAGGAGGCCATGATGGCCGCCAACGAGGCGCTCCACGCCGCCGAGGAGGCCCCCGCCGGGGAAGACCTGGCTGCCGCCGCTGCGGAGGCCTTGGCCGACGACGCGGGCGACGACGAAACCTCCGAGTCCGACGACTAGTCGCCGGGCCGCTTCGGCCCAGATGCGGTGCGCGCCACCGCGAACAACTTCGACCTGCGGGGAGCACCTCGCCCCGGGGCGACACCAAACCATCATCCATCGAGAGGGAGCCATCATGGCGAAAGGCAAGAAGTACAGCGACGCGGCCCGTCGATACGACCGAGAGTTGAATCACGGCGCCTCCGAAGGGCTGGCGCTGGTGAAGTCGCTGGCCTCCAAGAACTTCGACGAGAGCGTCGACTTGGTGTGCCGACTGGGCGTTGATCCCCGCAAGGCCGACCAGATGGTGCGCGGCACTGTTTCGTTGCCGTCGGGTACCGGCAAGGACGTGCGCGTTGCGGTGTTCGCCGAGGGCGAACAGGCCGAAGCGGCCCGCGAGGCCGGCGCCGACTTCGTGGGCGGCGACGACCTCGCCGAACAGATCCAGGGCGGCATGATGGACTTCGACCTCACCATCGCCACCCCCGACATGATGCCCACCGTGGGCAAGTTGGGGCGCGTACTTGGCCCCCGTGGCCTGATGCCCAACCCCAAGACCGGCACGGTCACGGCCGATGTCGGCAAGGCCGTGGCCGAGTTCAAGGGCGGGAAGGTGGAGTACCGCACGGATCGCTACGGCAACGTCGCCGTGCCCATCGGCAAGGTGAGCTTCGAGCAGGACGCGCTGGAGGCCAACCTCGCCGCCGTCATGGGCGAGATTGTGCGAGCCAAGCCGGCGTCCTCCAAGGGCAAGTACCTGAAGAAGGTGTCGTTGTCCTCCACCATGGGCCCCTCGGTCCGTCTGGACCCAGGTTCCTTCGACGTCAAGTAGCGGTTCGGTCGCTGGCACGGCCGATCCCGGCGTGCCGGTTCGGATCGGCCCGCCGGGTGGGCTACGCTCACCGCTCGAGATCACATCGCCTCAGACCTTCGGTGGACAACCGGCCCCGGCCGGACGTCCGTAATGAGCCTCGGCTCGCCGGACTAGGCGGACTCCTCAGTAACCGGTGTCGCACACTGCGTCGCCATCTCCTGTCGGGTGTCCGCTTGCGGGCACCCGTTTCGCGTGTCACCACGCGGCTTCGGGTGGAGATCTCTCCAGCCCTGGGGCATCCGCCTCGAGGCATCCACCCAAGGGGCCCGCGATGGGCCCTCCAGCAAACGAAAGGAGGTGTGAGCGTGGTAGATGACCAAACGACCAACGCATCCGAAGCCGATGCCAAGCCGCCCAGGCCCGACAAGGTTGCCGTGGTGGCCGAGGTGAAGGAGGCCATGAGCGGGGCAGAGGCTGTGATCCTCACCGAGTATCGCGGGCTGTCCGTCAAGGACCTTCAGGCACTGCGAAAGTCGCTGACCGAGGCCGGCGCCACCTACAAGGTGTACAAGAACACCCTGGTGCGTCGGGCAGCCGAGGAACTCGACTGGGACCTGGCCGAACTGTTGGTCGGACCGACCGCCATGGCCTTTGTGGCCAGCGACGTCGGTTCGGCGGCAAAGGCGCTCACCGAATTCGCCAAGACCCAGCCGCTGCTGGTGCTCAAGGGCGGCGTCATGGCCGGCGACATTCTTGATGCCGCAGGCGTCAAGGGGCTCGCCGACCTTCCATCCGGCCCGGAGATCTACTCCAAGATGGCTGGAGGCATCTCGGGCGTCGCCCGTGGCCTGGCGGGCGGCATCGGTGGCACCCACCGGTCGCTGGCCTATGCGCTGCAGGCGGCCATCGATGCTGGCGCGTTCGCCGACGACGGCGCTGCGGCGCCGGCCGAGGCAGCAGACGATGCGCCCGCAGACGAGGCTCCGACGGAGCCCATCACCGACGAGGCACCCGCCGAGTCCACATCCGACGAGGCACCCGCCTCTGGCGACGACACCACTGAAGAACCCCCCGCCGCACCGGCGGAAAGCACTGAGGAGAGCTGAACATGAGCAAAGTTGACGACATCCTGGAAGAGATCTCGAGCCTGTCGCTGGTCGAGGCCTACGAGCTGGTCAAGGCCATCGAGGAGCGCTTCGAGGTGACCGCTGCGGCCCCCGCAGCCGCCGTGGCCGCCGTGGCCGCCGGTGGCGGCGGCGAGGCCGAGGAGGAGAAGGACGACTTCGACGTCGTGCTGACCGGCGCCGGCGACAAGAAGATCCAGGTCATCAAGGAGGTGCGTGGGCTCACGAGCCTGGGCCTCAAGGAGGCCAAGGATCTGGTCGAGGCCGCCCCGAAGCCCGTCTTGGAAGGCGTGCCCAAGGACGAGGCCGAGAAGGCCAAGGAGGCCTTGGAGGGCGCAGGCGCCACGGTCGAGATCAAGTAGTTCTCGGTATCGGCGAGTCGCTGGGTCGGGTGGGCGGCCTCGCGATGAGCCGACAGGCGTTCAGCCGTGTGGCAGTGGGCGCGGGCGCCACCGACCGGAAGTGGGGACTGATCACGGGGCCCTGGCCCCGTGATCAGTCCCCGGTTCGGGCGGTGAGGCGTCGAGCGACGCCGACGAGCGCCGCAAGGTAAACGATCAGCAGGATCCAGAACGGCACGGGTGGGGCCCAGCGGGGGGCGGTGAGGGCGCTGAGAATCGCCTGCGGGCCGCCGCCCTTGGCTGCGTGGTGTCGGGCCGCCGACACAAAGGCGACTCCATGCACCACCACCATCACGAGCAGGGTCGCCCGAACCACGAAGCGGCCGGTCTCGGGGCGCGCCAACAGGTCGGCGGTGTCCCAGGGCGCCACCGGGTCGTCGCTCGCCGTCGTTGACCGAGGCCGGGCCCGGCAGGTGGCCAGCACCACGCCCCCCAACAGCAGGGGCAGTGCGTAGCGCCCCTGCCAGAAGAAGCCGATGGGTGGCAGGCTGAGGCCTTCGGCGGTGAGCGAGAGGGCGATGCCCGCCAGCAGCGTCGCAGCCGCCACAGCGGCGGTCCTCGTCGGCGAGCGCGCCAGCCCGACCGCCGCCACTCCGGCGACGACGAGCACGTAGAGCCAGGCGGCCTGAGCGGGCACCGCGCTGTCGTTCTGCCCAAACACCCCCACCGACTGGTGGAGATACCACGGCAGGTAGCTGACGGCGGTCGCCAGCCCCGAACCCGGTCGGCTGGGAAGCGGGAACTGATCCTGGATCATCCGGAGCCACGCGATCGACGCCAGCGTTGCCAGCGCCGTCGCCGCCGCCCAGGCCTGCACGTCGCGCCGGCCGATCAACTGCCGACTGCGCTGCGGCCCTGCGACGACGCCAAGTGCGACCACCACCGAGGCGCCGAACAACGGCCCGAGGCCGCGCACCGCCACCAACACGACCATGGCCACGCCGAACCTGGCCACCTCCCGAGCGCCGATGTCGCTGCGGGGTTGAACCAGGAGGGCACCGGTGGCCCATGCGCTGAGCGCAGCGGCGATCTCCACCGAGCTGGGGTTGGTGGACGCCGCCAGGTACAGCACGCCCGGGGCGACGGCCCCAAGCAGTCCGAGCCCGGCCAGGGTGGGCGACGCTGACCGGCCAACGGACACGGCGGCCGAGGCCAGCAACGCCGCCGAGAGGGCAACCCCGACGGCCCGCATGGCGTAGGCGCCCAGCGCCCCGGGGGACAACAGGGTCGGCAACCCGGCCAGCCAGTAATAGAACGGCTGGCCGCGGTATTGACCGGTGGACACGGCGACCAAGGTGTCGCCGCCCTGGAATTTCGGGCAGCTGGAGCGGAACAGCGAGATGGGGTCGACCGGCGCGTTCGGCACGGGTTCCCCGTAGAAGCAACGCGCCACCTCGTCGCCGGTCAGGTACGCCTCGGGGGCTTGCACCTCCACGAGGAGCGGCGCCTGGGGGCCCTCCTCACCCGTGAACTCCCCGCGTGCCACCGCTGCGGCCCGCCGCGCCTGGAACAGTTCGTCCGGGCCGGTCATCAGGGGATTGGCCAGCATCCACACCAAGCCGCAGACCGCGAAGAGCCCGAAGTACACCCACCAGCCCGACGGGCCGCTCTCATGGTCCTCGGAGGAGACCCATTGGGCAATGCGCATGCTGACCCACGGAACAGAGGCGGACGCTGGTCACCCCGACCGTAGTTCGCGCATGGCTACCATCCGTCGATGGACCTGGGGGCGGCTTGGCGTGCGTTTGCCACTTATCAAGGCGCCGCTCCCGTGACCCGGGCCTTTGTTGCCGCCCGGTTCCTCGTTGCGCCGCTTGGCCCCCTGGAAGCACAGCTTGCGGGTTGCACCGGCACGGTGCTGTCGCTGGGCAGCGGGCTGTGCATGGTGGAGCGCTACCTGGCCGAGACCAACCCGAACCTGACGTTGGTGGGAGTGGACCTGGACGCCGACAAGGCAGCGCTCATCGACCGGACCAGGGCTCGGTCACCCCGGGTGTCGCTGCGGGTCGGTGACGCCACTGCGCTGAGCGAGGCGGGCAGCTACGACGCCGTGTTGCTCTGCGATGCCATCCATCACTTCCCCCAGGACAGCCACGAACGGGTGGCCCGGACGGTGGCCGATGCGTTGGTGCCGGGCGGAGTTGCGCTGGTGAAGGACCTTGATGTCGCGCCCCGCTGGAAGTACCACTGGAACCGCTTCCATGATCGGCTCGCGGCCGGCCCCGAGCCCATCTGGTGTCGCTCACCCACCGAGCTGGCGGAGGTGTTTGTCGGCGCCGGGTTGACGCTGGAGTCGGCCGAGCGGCTCGATTTCGCCGCCACCCCCTACGCGCACTACCTGCTCCGCCTGCGCAAGCCGCACCGATGACGTTCCGGGGCCCAAAGCTGGATTGGCCCGGCCGCATCCACAACGATGACGCCGCTTGCCGCCGTCCGGGCGCCTCCGAACCGACCGCCGCCCCGCCGCGGTCGGCGAATCGCGCCTTGTTCGCACCGGCGGGCGCCCCTAGACTCTCTTAGCCGTGCCAGCGCCCATCCTCCCCCCGGATCCACAGGTGGGGTTGTTGCGCGCACCGGCACGTTATCCGCATCGATCGCATCGCGTCAGCGAGGAGTAGGCCTTGTCCTCAGCACCACCGCTTCGGGAGCGTTATTCGTTCGGCAACCTCAACGAGGTTCTCGAACTGCCCGACCTCATCGCAATTCAGCGAAAGTCCTTCGACTGGTTCGTGGACCGCGGGTTGGCTGACGCCTTCCGTGACATCTCGCCCATCCGGGACTTCACCGAGACGCTCAGCCTGGAGTTGGAATTCGATCCCAACGACGAGGATCTGCGCCCCCCACCAAAGTTCACGGTGGAGGAGTGCAAAGAAAAGGACATGACCTACTCGGCGCCCATCTTCGTGAAGGCGCGCTTCGTCAACCAGAACACGGGTGAGATCAAGGAACAGACCGTGTTCATGGGCGACTTCCCCATGATGACCGAGCGCGGCACGTTCGTGATCAACGGCACCGAGCGGGTCGTCGTGTCCCAGCTGGTGCGGTCTCCGGGCGTCATCTTCCAGCCGGGCGAGCGGTTCCGCTTGCGGAACCTGTCCAAGCATCAGCTGGTGACCGGCACCGTCCACCCCTACCGGGGCGAGTGGATCGAGTTCGATGTCGAGCAGAAGCCCGGCAAGGACGTCACCGCCGGCACCCGCGTGGCCCGCAAGCGGCGGCTCAGCCTGTTCGTGTTGATCCGCGCGCTCGGCTTCGGCGAGGACAACGTGCCCGGGTTCCTCGACGCCTTCGTGCGTCACTTCGACTTCCTGGAAGGTCAGTGGGAGAAGGACCAGGAGCTGGCCCCCACCCAGGAAGAAGCCCTGATCGAGATCTACAAGCGGGCCCGCCCCGGCGAGCCGGCAACGGCCGAGTCGTCGCGGAACTACTTCCAGAACGCTTTCTTTGAAAGCCGTCGCTACGACCTCAGCCGGGTGGGCCGCTACAAGCTCAACCGCAAGCTCGGGCCCGAGGTCAACGAGCTGATCGAGGTCTTCCCGATGCTCCGCGAGCATGTGGACATGCCCGACAAAGACCTGTCGGTGCTGTCGCGCATCGAGATGCTGGCGGCCACCACCTACCTGCTCAACCTGGCCGCGGGTACCCCCGGGTACCGCCTGGATGACCAGGACCACTTCGCCAACCGCCGCATCCGGTCGGTGGGCGAGCTGATCCAGAACCAGGTTCGCATCGGCCTGAGCCGCATGGAGCGGGTGGTGCGCGAGCGCATGACCACCCAGGACGTCGAGGCGATCACGCCGCAGACCCTGATCAACATCCGTCCGGTGGTGGCGGCGATCAAGGAATTCTTCGGCACCTCGCAGCTGAGCCAGTTCATGGACCAGGTGAACCCGCTTTCGGGCCTCACCCACCGCCGTCGCCTCTCGGCGCTCGGCCCGGGCGGTTTGTCCCGCGAGCGGGCGGGCTTCGAAGTTCGCGACGTCCACTTCAGCCACTACGGCCGCATGTGCCCCATCGAGACACCCGAGGGTCCGAACATTGGCCTGATTGGCGCCCTGGCGACGTACGCCCGGGTCAACGAGTTCGGCTTCATCGAGACTCCCTACCGCAAGGTCGAAGAGGGCCGGGTGACCGACGAGATCGTGTGGCTGCCCGCCGACGAGGAGGAGCTGTACACGGTCGCCCAGGCCAACGCGTCGCTCGACGACGACGGCAACTTCCTCGACGAGCGTGTGCTCGTGCGCCGCTCGCCGCAGGCCGCCTCGCTGCAAGACCTGAAGTTGCAGTTGGAGCGCGACGTGTTCCTCGGCGCCACCACCGCCATTGAGCTGGTGGAGCCGTCCGAGGTTCAGCTGATGGACGTGTCGGCCAAGCAGATCGTCTCGGTCGCCACCGCCCTGATCCCGTTCCTCGAGCACGACGACGCCAACCGCGCCTTGATGGGCGCCAACATGCAGAAGCAGGCCGTACCCCTCGTGCGTGCCGAGGCGCCCTTTATCGGCACCGGTATGGAGTCGCGGGCCGCTCGCGACACCCACAACATGGTGATCGCCGAAGAAAAGGGTGTGGTCACCGAGGTTGACGGTCGCACCATCACGGTGGAGTACGCCAAGAAGGGGCGCACCAGCTACCGGCTGCACAAGTTCGAGCGGTCCAACCAGGACACGTCGATCAACCAGCGCCCCCGGGTGAGGGCCGGCCAGAAGTTCTCCGCCGGCGAGGTGCTGGCCGAAGGGCCCTCCACCGACAACGGCGAGCTCGCCCTGGGCAAGAACCTGCTCGTGGCCTTCATGCTGTGGGAGGGCTACAACTACGACGACGCCATCATCCTCTCCGAGCGGCTGGTGCGCGACGACGTGCTGACCTCCATCCACATCCACGAGTACGAGGTGGACGCCCGCGACACCAAGTTGGGCGAGGAGGAGATCACCCGAGACATCCCCAACCTGTCCGAGGAGATCCTGGCCGACCTCGACGAGCGGGGCATCGTGCGCATCGGCGCCGAGGTGGACGCCGGCGACGTGCTGGTGGGCAAGGTCACGCCCAAGGGCGAGACCGAGCTGACCCCCGAGGAACGCCTGCTGCGAGCCATCTTCGGCGAGAAGGCCCGCGAGGTGCGCGACACCTCGCTGAAGGTGCCCCACGGCGAGCAGGGCAAGGTGATCGACGTCAAGGTGTTCAGCCGCGACGAGCACCACGAACTGGCGCCGGGTGTGAACGAGCTGGTGCGGGTGTACGTCGCCCAGAAGCGCAAGATCTCGGTGGGCGACAAGCTCGCCGGGCGCCACGGCAACAAGGGCGTCATCAGCCGCATCCTGCCCGAAGAGGACATGCCCTACATGGCCGACGGCACTCCCGTCGACATCGTTCTCACGCCGCTCGGCGTGCCGAGCCGTATGAACGTGGGTCAGGTGCTGGAGACCCACCTGGGCTGGGCCGCCCGTTGGGGCTGGGAGAACGACGGCGACTTCGTTGGCGAGGACCCCCTGCGGGGTACCGAGCGCAAGACCCGCCCCACCACCCGGCCCTCCACGCTCATCGCCACGCCGGTGTTCGACGGTGCCAAGTGGGACGAGACCGAACTGGCCGGAAAGCACCCGACGATCCAGAAGATCTTCGAGAACCTCAACCCCGAGGGCTCTGGCGGTCAACGCCTCATCGAGACGACCGGCAAGACCACCCTGTACAACGGGCTCACCGGCGAGCCGTTCCACCAGAGCATTTCGGTGGGCTACATGTACATCCTGAAGCTGGCCCACCTGGTGGACGACAAGATTCACGCTCGCTCCACCGGCCCCTACTCCATGATCACCCAGCAGCCGCTGGGCGGTAAGGCTCAGTTTGGCGGCCAGCGCTTCGGCGAGATGGAGGTGTGGGCACTCGAGGCCTACGGCGCCGCCTACTGCCTGCAGGAGCTGCTCACCATCAAGTCCGACGACACGTTGGGCCGGGTGAAGGTCTACGAGGCCATCGTGAAGGGCGAGAACATCCCCGAGCCGGGCATCCCCGAGAGCTTCAAGGTGCTCATCAAGGAGATGCAGGCCCTGTGCCTGAACGTCGAGGTGCTTTCCGAGGAGGGCGACGAGATTCAGATGCGGGAGCTCGACGAGGAGTTCTTCCGGGCGGCCGAAGAGCTGGGCATCGACCTGTCCCGTCCGGAGCGCGGCTCCGATGACGACGACATGCGTCGCACGGCCATGCACAGCTGATCTTGACGGCGCGATTGTTGCGCCGCGAAACGCTGGTGGCGATGGCGCCCGTTCTGGGCGCCATCGTCGTTTTCGCCGTGATGGCGTGGCACTACCGATGGATGAGCGATGACGGGTTGATCCACCTGCGCGTCGTGCGTCAGCTGCAGGCCGGCAACGGGCCGGTGTACAACCCGGGGTCGCGGGTGGAGGTGACCACCTCCATCGCCTGGGTGGCGCTGCTGGTGGTGCTGGACCTGCTGCTCCCGGCCCCCCTGGAGTGGACCGCCGTGTTCGCCGGCCTGGTGCTGGCTGTGGTTGGCCTCGGGCTGCTGGCCGCCGGCTCGGTGCGCCTGTGGTCGGGCGCCGGTACGTTCCGCCCCGACCGACCTCGGGTCGGCTCCCGCGCCTCTGGCACCGGAACGGGACCCGAGTTGGAGGCGGGGACGGGGCCCGAGTTGGAGGATGCGCAGGAGCGGATGCTGTGGGTGCCGCTGGGGCTGGGACTGATGCTGGCGATGGCGCCCGCCTGGCACATGGCATCGGCCGGGTTGGAGAACGGCCTGGCCTGGGCCTGGTTGGGCGGGTGCTGGTTCGGCATCGTGGGGTGCATCAACGGGGCCTCCGACGAGCCGACCGCTCCGGTTCGAGAGCCGTTGTGGCTGCCGGTACTCATTGGGCTGGGGTTGTTGATCCGGCCCGATCTGGTGATCTTCGTGGCTGCCTGGCTGGGTATCCTGTTGGTGCCGGCCTGGCGCAGCCGCAACTGGCGGGGGGGTGTGACGGTGGTGGCTGTGGCAGCGGCGATACCGGCGGCCTACCAGGTGTTTCGCATGGGCTACTTCGGGCTCATGGTGCCCAACACGGCCGTCACCAAGGAGGCCAGCCGCCTGTTGCCCTCGCGGGGGTGGGACTTTCTGGTGGATCAGCTGGGCGACCACCTGTTGTGGCTGGGGCTTGTGACGTTCGGCCTTGCGGCGCTGCCGCTGGTCGCTCGGCTGCGGGGTGACCGCCTTCGAGTGGCCGTCGTCACCATGGGCGCCGGCGCGTTGTCGCTTGCCTACATCGCCGCCATCGGTGGCGACTTCATGGGCTCCCGCCTCATCCTCATCCCGCTCCTTGGCCTCGCTGCGCCGGTGGCGGCCGTGCCGCTGAGGCTGGGAGGCGCCGGTTCGCCGGCCTCGGCCCCGACACCGGTGCCCGTCACGCGGCTGTTGGCGGCGACCCTGGCACCCATGGCTGCATGGACGCTGGTTGCGGGGTTTGCGTTGCGGGAGGGCGACGACAACTTCGATCTGATGTCGCAGAAGAACACGGTGCTGGCGGCCGATGTCCCCATCACGCCCGATCCGGCCGACGCCACGCCGGGGGTGTTCTACGGGCCCGAAGCGCTGCCGGGGGTTGAACCGGCAGCGGGCCTGGGGCCGTCGGTGTACAGCGGCCTGGCCATCGGCGTGCCGAGCTACCGGGCCGATGCCGACACCCCGGTGATCGACCTGTTGGGCTTGGGTGAGCCGGTGGTCTCGCACTTCAGACTCGAGCAGCGGGGCGACCTGGCCGGGCACGAGAAGACCATGCCGGTCTGGTGGTTTCTGGCCCGCGCCACCGCCCCGGGCAGCGAGGAACTGGTGGACCCCGACCTGGAGACGGCGGAGCCGTTCTACACCGGCGACTACGGCTCGGAACCCTCCGGGACACTGGCCGAGCGGACCGCGCTCACCCGTGCTGCGCTGCGGTGCGAACCGGTGGCCGACCTGATCGACGCCGCCGAGGAACCCATGAGCGGAGGCCGGTTCGTCGACAATCTGCTGGGGGCACCGGCCCGGACGCTCCGTCGCATCCCGGCCAATCCCGAGGAGCTTCTGGATTTCTCCGGAGGGTTGCCAGAGTGCCGAGCTGCCGGGTGACCCGCCTTGTCCCGTTGCGACCGGAGCACTACGCTCTATTAGCCGTGCCAGGTGTGTGTTTGGCCGTCACGCGCTCACCACCCCCGAACCGCCGGCCCAGCCTCACACCAGTCCCCACGTTGCCGCGCCCCGTGATCCTTGCGGACGCAGTTCATCACCCATCTGTCGAGCCCAGATCGAGGAGCCACCGCCCTTCATGCTTGATGTCAATAACTTCTCCCAGTTGCGCATCGGACTGGCCACCGCCGAGCAGATCCGGATGTGGTCGAACGGCGAGGTGAAAAAGCCAGAGACCATCAACTACCGCACGCTCAAGCCGGAAAAGGACGGCCTGTTCTGCGAGAAGATCTTCGGTCCCACCAAGGACTGGGAGTGCTACTGCGGCAAGTACAAGCGAGTGCGCTTCCGCGGCATCATCTGCGAGCGTTGCGGCGTCGAGGTGACGCGCTCCAAGGTGCGACGCGAGCGCATGGGCCACATCGAGCTGGCCGCCCCCTCCGTGCACATCTGGTACCTCCGAGGCACCCGGTCGTGGCTGGCCTACCTGCTGTCGGGCACCGAGCCCAAGCAGGAGTTCAAGGCCAAGCAGCTGGAGAAGGTGATCTACTTCGCCGCCAACCTGGTGGTCACCGTTGATGAGGACAAGCGTCACGAGGACCTGCAGAGCCTGGAGGCCGACTACCTGGCTGAGAAGGACGCCATCGGCTCCGAACTCGAACAGGAGCTGGCCGAGCGCCACGATGAGCTCGAGGGCGAGGTGCGCAAGCTGGAAAAGGGCGGCGCCAAGGACGCCGAGATTCGCAATCGCCAGAAGGCTGCCGAGAAGGACCTGGCGGCCATCCGCGAACGCTACGAGGAGGAGTTCGACCTCCTGGAGCGGGTGTGGGATGAGTTCCGCAGCATGTATCCCCGCCAGATCATCGAAGACGAGGAGTTGTGGCGTGAGCTGGAGGATCGCTACGGCGAGTACTTCACCGGGGGCATGGGCGCCGACGCCATCAAGCTGCTGATCGAGGAAATCGATCTGGTGGAGGAGGAAGCCAAGCTTCGCGACCAGATCGACCCGCCCGATGGCGGCAAACCGTTGTCGGCCCAACGCAAGCAAAAGGCCATCAAGCGCCTCAAGATCGTGGCTGCGTTCAACCGCACCAGCGAGGAGGGCGCCCGCGAGAACGACCCACGGGCCATGATCCTCGACGTCGTGCCGGTGATTCCGCCCGAGCTGCGCCCCATGGTGCAGCTGGACGGTGGCCGCTTCGCCACCTCCGACCTGAACGACCTGTACCGCCGCGTGATCAACCGCAACAACCGCCTCAAGCGGTTGCTCGACCTCGGCGCCCCCGAGATCATCGTCAACAACGAAAAGCGCATGCTGCAGGAGGCCGTCGACGCGCTGTTCGACAACGGTCGCCGTGGCCGCCCCGTCACCGGCCCGGGCAACCGCCCGCTGAAGTCGCTCTCCGACATGCTGAAGGGCAAGCAGGGCCGGTTCCGCCAGAACCTGCTGGGCAAGCGCGTGGACTACTCGGGCCGCTCGGTCATCGTGGTGGGTCCGTCGTTGAAGCTGCACCAATGCGGTCTGCCCAAGTTGATGGCCCTCGAGCTGTTCAAGCCCTTTGTCATGAAGGCGCTGGTGGATCGAGAGCTGGCCCAGAACATCAAGTCGGCCAAGCGCATGGTGGAGCGGCGTCGCAGCCAGGTCTACGACGTGCTGGAAGACGTCATCCGCGAGCACCCGGTGCTGCTGAACCGCGCACCCACCCTGCACCGCCTGGGTATTCAGGCCTTCGAACCGGTGCTGGTCGAGGGCAAGGCAATCCAGATCCACCCGCTGGTGTGCACCGCCTTCAACGCCGACTTTGACGGCGACCAAATGGCCGTGCACCTTCCGCTCAGCTCGGAGGCGCAGGCCGAGGCCCGCGTGCTCATGCTGTCGGCGCACAACCTGCTGTCGCCCGCACACGGGCGTCCCATGGTGACGCCCACCAAGGAAATGCTGATCGGTGCCTACTACCTCACCGAGCCCGAGGATGGGGCCACCGGTGAAGGCCGCACCTATCGCAACCTCGAGCAGGTGGAGCGCGACCTCGAGGCG
The DNA here is from genome assembly GCA_041394405.1 of Microthrixaceae bacterium. Lineage (GTDB taxonomy): Bacteria > Actinomycetota > Acidimicrobiia > Acidimicrobiales > Microtrichaceae > Microthrix. Next base: position 28,190 of record JAWKIF010000017.1, on the reverse strand, counting down.
GGTGTGCTGGAGGTCCACGCCAAGATCACCCTTCGGCCCGGTCCCGACGGTTCCGACCGGCTGGAGACCACGGCGGGCCGGGTGTTGTTCAACACGGTCTTGCCGGACGGCTTCCCCTACTGGAACAAGTCCATCCGCAAGGGCGAGATGTCCGACCTGGTGGACCAGTTGGTGATCTTCTACCCCAACGCCACCGTGGCCCACAGCCTCGACCTGCTGAAGGAGCTGACGCTGAAGTGGTCCACCCGCTCGGGGCTGACCATGGCCATCTCCGATGTCCGCACGCCGGACTCGAAGAAGTCCATCCTCGACCGCTTCGAGGACGACACCGAAAAGGTGGAGCGCAACTTCCGCCGAGGCGTCATCACCGACGGCGAGCGCATCCAGAAGGCCGTCGAGATCTGGTCCGAGGCCACCACGGAGGTGACCGAGGCCGTGGCCGACGCCATGGGCAACGAGAAGTTCAACTCGCTGAACATGATGGTCGGCTCGGGTGCCCGCGGAAACATGATGCAGGTGCGTCAGATCGCCGGCATGCGTGGCCTGGTGGCCAACCCACGCGGCGACATGATTCCCCGCCCCATCAAGTCCAACTTCCGCGAGGGCCTGGACGTGTTGGAGTACTTCATCGCCACACCGGGCGCCCGGAAGGGCCTGGTGGACACGGCGCTTCGTACCGCCGACTCCGGCTACCTCACCCGTCGCTTGGTGGACGTCGCCCAGGAGCTCATCATCAACGAGGAGGACCCGTTCGCCTCCGGTGGTCCGGTACGCGGCATCTGGATCAACGGCGTGCACCCCGACGGGTTCGCTGATGCCGAGGGCAACTTCGTGGGCACCAAGCGCACGTCGCCCGATAACCGTGCGGTGAAGAGCTACCTCGATACCCGGCTGTTCAGCCGCACGCTGGCCGACGACGTCACCCTGTCCGATGGCACTGTGGTGCCCAAGGGCACCGAGGTTGGCCTGGAGCTCATGGCCAAGCTTCGCGACGACGAGACCATCACCCGGGTTCGCGTGCTGTCGCCGCTGACCGACGAGTCGACCTTCGGCATCACCGCCAAGGGCTACGGCACCTCGCTGGCCACCTCCAAGACCATCGAGCCCGGCGAGGCAGTGGGCGTCATCGGTGCCCAGTCCATCGGCGAGCCCGGCACGCAGTTGACCATGCGTACGTTCCACACCGGCGGCATCGCCTCCGCCGGTGGCGACATCACCGGCGGCCTGCCCCGAGTGGTCGAGCTCTTCGAGGCTCGAACCCCGAAGAACAAGGCCGTGCTGGCCAGCACCTCCGGGGTCGTCCGCATTGGTGATGACGACGGCAAGGGCCGGGTTGTCACCATCGTCTCCGACGACGGCGAGGAGGACACCTACACGGTGGCCCGCGAGGCCCGCCTTGAGGTGAAGGACGGCGATGAGATCACCGCCGGCGACGCCATGGTGGAGGGTCCCCGCGATCCCAAGGAGCTCATGGACATCCAGGGCGTCTACTCCACCCAGCGCTACCTGGTGGATCAGGTGCAGAAGGTGTACCGGGACCAGGGTGTGTCGATCCACGACAAGCACATCGAGCTGATCGTGCGCCAGATGACCAAGCGGGTGGCCATTCAGGAGCCCGGCGACTCGTCGTTCCTGCCCGGCGAACGGGTGGACGCCCAGACCTTCCGCGAGACCAACGCCCGCCTGTTGCAGGAGGGCCAACGTCCCGCCGACGGTCGCCCCGAGTTGATGGGCATCACCAAGGCATCGCTGGCCACCGACTCGTGGCTGTCCGCTGCCTCGTTCCAGGAGACCACCCGCGTGCTCACCGAGGCCGCGATCGAGAGCCGCTACGACGGCCTCATGGGTCTCAAGGAGAACATCATCATCGGCAAGCTCATCCCCGCCGGCACCGGCATGGAGCGGTTCGCCGAGATCGACACCTTTGCCCCCGACTACGAGCCGATGGAGTACTTCAGCTCCGACGACGGGCAGGGAGGCGCCGACTTCCTGGCCCAACAGGCCGGGGTCACCCCCGAGCCCGTCGGCGCCGGTGCCCCGTCAGCCGGAGAGGGCGGCGGCCTCGCTGCGGCGCCCGAGGGCGATGCCGCCACGGGAGTGGGCTTCGGCGGCTGATCGCCGACGGCGCCCATCGAGCCCCCGGTTGGCATCTGCCTCCCGGGGGCTACCGGTGGTGGAAAGGTGCTCGGCAATCGCCCGTTCGTCGCGGTAGACCTGCGCGAGCGGCCGCGGCCTTGGGTTCGATTCGTCCTGCCGCGGGCTACAGGCCCGTGACCGCTACCGGCGCGTTCCGGTTGATGGTGGTGCCGTCGCCCAGCTGCCCAAAGTGGTTGAGGCCCCAGCACTTGGCACCGCCGGTGGTCAGCCGCACGCACGCCTGTCCGCTCCCCAGGGTGACGATGCCGGCGCCGGACAGGCCGGCGACGGAGGTTGGCGTGTCGCGCGAGATGTTCGTCCCGTCCCCGAGCCCGCCATAGGTGTTCTCACCCCAGCACTTCGCGGTACCTCCGGCGCTCAGCGTGGCGCAGGTCGCGGTGGTCCCGGCGGCGATGGTGGTGGCGCCGGAGATGCCGATGGCGGTCACCGGCGTGAGCTGCTTGTTCTCGTAGTTCCCGTCGGCGAGCTGGCCGTTGGAGTTGCTGCCCCAGCACTTGGCCGTTCCGCCGACCAGCAGGGCGCAGGTGTGGCCGCCACCCAACGCCATCGATTCCACACCTGAGAGGCCCGAGACGGTGGTGGGGGAGGATCGGTCGGTCTGGGTGCCGTCGCCCAGGCTGCCGGCGAAGTTGCGGCCCCAGCACTTGGCCGTGCCGTTGGTCAGGATCGCGCACGTGTGATGCCTGCCCGCTTGGATGGATGCCACGCTGGTCAACCCGGGAACCGCAACGGGTGCCAGGCGGTTGGTCGTGGTGCCGTCGCCGAGCTGCCCGTAGTAGTTCTCGCCCCAACACGTCACGGTTCCGCCGCTGAGCAGGGCGCACGAATGGCTCCCCCCGGCGGCGATGGCGGTCGCGCCCGTGAGCCCCAGAACGGCCACCGGGGTGTCACGGTCGTAGGCGGTGTTGTCCCCCAGCTCCCCCGCATTGCCCTCTCCCCAGCACCTCACGGTTGTGTCGCTCAGCAGCGCACAGGCATGAAACCCACCTGCGGAGATCCCGGTCACGCCCGAGGACAGACCGCTGACGTTGACGGGTGTGGAAGCGTCGACGTTGACACCGTTGCCCAGTTGCCCGCCGACGCCGTTGCCCCAGCACTTCAGCCCACCCGACACGATGGCGCACATGAACTGCCCGCCGGCGTCGATGGTGCGCCCTCCGGCAATTGAGCTGCCACAGGAGGACCGGTGCAAGAACACCGCCATCTGCGCCCGGGTCACCTTCTGGTTGGGCGAGTACACCCCTGGCCCGGTCCCCTGGGTGATGCCGGCCTCCACCAGCCACGCCACGGCCGTCTCGTAGTACGACCCGGACGGAACGTCGCCGAAACCGGGCGCAACCTGGGGCACCGGCTCGCCGGCGGCCCGCCACATGAAGACCGCCATCTGCGCCCGGGTCACCTTCTGGTTGGGCGAGTACGTCCCCGCTCCGGTGCCCGTGGTGATGCCGGCCTCCACCAGCCACGCCACCGCCACCTCGTAGTAGGACCCCGACGGCACATCGTTGAATCCGGGGTCATCGCCGATGTAGGGCTCACCGGCGGCCCGCCAGAGGAACACCGCCATCTGTGCTCGGCTCACCTGCTGGTTGGGTGAGAACTGGCCGGGGGACGTCCCGGTGGTGACCTCGGCGCCGACGAGCCAGCCGACCGCGGTGTGGTAGTACGACCCGGTCGCCACATCGGAGAACGTGTGCCCGCTGGGGGAGGTGCACGACTCAGATCCTGACGCGCCGGCCGCCTGCGTCCCCAGGGCCAACGGCACGATCACCCCCACTGCCACGAGCCCGATCGCCGCCGACGCCCGCACGAAACGTCCTGCCATGATGCACCCCCAGCGCTGCATGGGTAATTCAACCTACCGACAGCGGAGGGTGGCGGCAAGGGTCAGTCGGTCGGCGTGGACGTCGGCTCTATGGGCGATCGCAGCGTCGCCAACACTCCGGGAGCCGAGATGTTGACCGACGGTGCCAGCTGCGACCGGTTCGCCATCCCATCGTCGGTGTCCTTCGTGGCCGGGTGGAGACGTTCTCTCCCCCGCGTGGGGCGCCGAGGCGGATACCGAGCGCGGCGAGGCACCATCAGGCCGGGACCTTGTGCTCTGGGTGGCGTGGCCCAGCTGATGCAGTCTGGCCACATGTTGGCCGAGCGAGGGAATGCGGGCGAGGCGCCGTCGGCCGAGGGCGGCGATCAGGACGGCGCGCGCATCGAACTGCGCAACGTGTCCAAGCGCTATCGCGTCGGCAACACCGACATCACGGCGATCGACCAGATCTCGCTCACCGTGGACGAGGCGGCGTTTGTGGTCATCCTTGGCCCGTCCGGCTGCGGCAAGACCACCCTGTTGAACATGATCGGCGCGTTGGACACGCCAACCTCGGGATCGGTGCACGTGGGCGGCGTGGACCTCACCGGCACCAGCCAGGGCCGACGTGCCCGGCTTCGCCGTCACACCGTCAGCTTCATCTTCCAGACCTTCAACCTGTTCCCCGGGCTCACCGCCCTGGAGAACGTGAGGTTCGGCGCCGACGCTGCCCGCAGGGACGACGCTCACGCCCGGGCCGCCGATGCGCTCGAGCGCGTCGGCCTGAGCGAGCGACTCGGCCACTTCCCCCACCAGCTGTCGGGGGGTGAGCAGCAGCGGGTGGCCATCGCCCGGGCCCTGGCCACCGGCAACCCGGTGCTGGTGGCGGACGAACCAACCGGCGAGTTGGACTTCCGAACCGGGGTGCAGATCCTTGAGGTGCTCAAGGACCAGGCACGCGCCGGCATGACGGTGCTCGTGGTGACCCACAATCGGGAGATCTCCCGCGTGGCCGACCGGGTGATCGAGTTGTCGAGCGGCCGAATTGTGGCCGACGGGCCTCCGGAAGGGGGCCCGGCACAGATCGCCGACCTGCAATGGTGAGCCCGCAGGCGCCGACGCCCGGGGGATCCCTGGGGTTCTGGCTGCGGTGGTCGTGGCGCGACCTTCGCCGCCAGTGGGTGGCCGTCGTTGCCATCGGCTTGGTCATGGCGATTGGCATCGGCGTCTACGCGGGGCTGGGCAGCACCTCGGCCTGGCGCCGGCTCTCCAACGATGCCAGCTTCGCGTCGCTCAACATGCACGACCTCCGGATCTCCTTGAGCCCGGGAACGTTCACGCCCGAGGGGACGCTGGCCGCCGTGATCGCAGGCATCGAGGGCGCGGACTCGGTGGCTGCGGCCGACGAGCGCCTGGTGACCGAGAGCCAGGTCGACGCGTCTCACGGCGACGAGTCGGTGCTGGTGGTCGCACGCCTGGTCGGGATGGACCTGGGGGCGGGCGCTGCGGTCGACCGCGTCTGGGTCAGCGACGGCACGGCCCCCGACCGAACCTCCGGGGATGCGGCTGGGGTGCTGGAGGTCAAGTTCGCGGAGCATCGGGAGTTGCCGGACTCCGGGTCCTTGACCATCGCCGGAAGCCACGAGGTGCGCTACGCGGGCCTGGGAATGAACCCCGAGGACTTCTACTACGAGGGTCCGGAGGGGAGCGTGCTCAGCGAGGGCGAGCTGGCACCCGTCTACCTGCCGCTGGCCCTCGCCCAGCAGATCACCGACCGGCCGGGCGCGGTCAACGATGCCGTGATGACCCTGGCCGACGGGGCCGACCGAGACGAGGTCGCCGCACAACTCGTCGACGGGTTGGATGCAGCGGGCGTCAGCGCCACCGTCACCACTGCGGACGACGCCTACGCCTTCCGGGTGCTCTACGAGGACATCGACAACGATCAGCGCTTTTGGAACGCCATTGCGGGGCTGGTCCTGGTGGCCGCTGCGCTGGGCGCGCTCAACCTGATCAGCCGCATCGTGGAGGCCCAGCGGCGGGAGATCGGCATCGGCATGGCCCTGGGTGTGCCCAGGTGGAAGCTGTCCATCCGCCCCCTGCTGATCGGCACACAGATCGCCGCGCTGGGCACGGTCGCCGGCATCGGTGTCGGGATCCTCGTTGGCCGGGCGATGAAGAGCCTCCTGGTCTCGTTTCTGCCGCTGCCCGAGTACGTCACCCCGTTTCAGTTCGACGTCTACGGTCGGGCCGCAGTGCTGGGCCTGCTCATCCCGGTGGTTGCCGCGGCCGTCCCCGTGTGGCGGGCGGTGCGCGTTGAACCCATCGAGGCCATCCGAACGGGTCACCTGGCCGCCAGGACCAGCCGCCTGAGCGACTGGACCCGGCGCTTCCGCCTTCCCGGATCGAGCCTCACCCAGATGCCATTCCGCAACGTGTTTCGTGCGCCGCGGCGAAGCCTGCTGACCGCCCTGGGCGTCGGCGCCGCCATCGTCGCCCTCGTGGCGGTGTTGGGCATGTTGGACAGCTTCGGGCGGACCATCGACCGGGCGGGCGACGAGTTCACGAGGGGAGACCCCGATCGGGTGCTCGTGCAGCTGGACACCTTTCATGCGGCCGATTCGGAACTGGTGGGGGCGATCGCAGAGCAGCCGACGGTGGGCGCGACCGACGTGGGGTTGAGGCTTCCGGCGACGGCGCTGGCCACCGACGGCGCCGACGATCTGGTGATGCTGGTGGAGTTCGTGGACTTCGCCGACGCTCGCTGGGCGCCCACGGTCGAGACTCCCGCCTCCGTCGGCGGGAACCCCGGCTCGACCGGTGAGGGAATCGTCCTGTCCAGGAAGGCGGCGGACGACCTGGGAGTCGCCCCCGGCGGAACCCTGCGCCTCAGCCATCCCGCCCGGGACGGCCCTGCCTCCTTTGCCCAAGTCGAGTCGGACCTCACCGTGTCCGGCATCCACGCCAACCCCATTCGACCCTTCGCCTATCTGGACCTGGCCCAGGCCGACCGCTTCGGGCTGGGCGGCCTGGCCAACGTGGTGCACGCCTATCCGGCGCAGGGCGCCACCTCCGCCGATGTGCAGCGCTCGGTCTTCGCGCTCCCCGGTGTCGCCTCCAGCCAGGCGGTCGTCCGCATCAGCGAGAGCTTCGACGAGGCGCTGGCACAGTTTGTGGGTTTCCTGGCCATCGCAGGCGTCGCCGTGCTGCTGTTGGCGTTGCTGATCGCCTTCAACGCCGCCCGGATCACCGTCGACGAGCGGCGCCGCGAGCACGCGACGATGCGCGCATTCGGGTTGCCGGTGCGCACGGTGCTGGTCGTGCTGATCAAGGAGAGCGTGCTGGTGGGCCTGGCAGCTACCGCCGTGGGCGTCGCCGCCGGGACCGTCTTCCTCGACTGGATGCTGGCCTCGCTGGCCTCCACGACGCTTCCCGATCTCGGCATCGACCGCTACGTGTCGCCTTCCACCGTGGTCGTTGCCGCGTCCGTCGGCATCGTGGCCGTGGCCGCAGCGCCCCTCTTTCTGATCCGACGCATCCGCCGCATGGACATCCCCGACACCCTTCGGGTGATGGAATAGGCCCTGCCAACGGTCAGCAGATGCGCGGCAGCTGCTCGCCGAGCGGTCGATCGACCACCCGTTGTGCGCCCAGCGGGGTGCGGGCCGCCACCACCCCCGGGTGCTGATCGGTCACCTCCCCGATGACCGTCGCCCCGGTTCCCGCGGGGTGCCGTTGGAGCACCTCGACGGCCAGGTCGGCATCCTCCGGCGCCACCAGGGCGACGAACCGGCCCTCGTTGGCCACCGCGGCGGGGTCCAGGCCCAGAAACCCGCAGGCCGCGCGCACCTGCTCGGGCACCGGCACCGCCGCGTCGTCATAGGTCATGCCCACTCCGGCCACCTCCGCCAGCTCGCACAGCGCAGTCGCCATGCCGCCGCGGGTGAGGTCGCGCATGGTGTGGACGTCGATGCCCGCTGCCAACAATGCGGCGACGAGGCCGTTGAGGGGGGCGGTGTCCGAGCAGAGGTCGGAGTCGAACTCGAGGCCCTCGCGCACGCACATGACGGCCATTCCGTGCAGGCCGATCGGTCCGCTCAGGACGATGCGGTCGCCGGGCGTGGCCCGTTCGGGCCGGATGTCAACGCCCGGAGGCACCAGCCCGATGCCCGTCGTGGTGATGTAGCAGCCGTCGGCGTTTCCCGCACCGACCACCTTGGTGTCGCCGGTGAGCAGGCGAGCCCCGGCGGCGCTCGCCGCAACGCCCATGGCTCGTGCGATCCGCTCGAGGGTGGCCAGCGGCAGCCCCTCCTCCAGAACGAAGGCTGTGGACAAGGCCAGCGGCTGTGCCCCGGCCATGGCCAGGTCGTTGATGGTGCCGTGCACCGCCAGCTCGCCGATGCTGCCGCCGGGGAAGAACAGGGGGCTCACCACGTAGCTGTCCGTGGTGAAGGCCAGACGGTGCTCGCCGACCGCAGTGACCGCGGCGTCCGTGGGCGTGGCGTCCAGGGCGGCCGCTCCGAACGCAGGCAGGAAGAGGTGCTCGATGAGGTCGGCGCCCAGCCTGCCGCCGCCACCGTGGCCGATCGTGATGCGCTCGTAGTTGCGCAGCGGCGCGGGACAGATCCATCCGTCGGTCATGGGCGCGAGCCTCCCAGGTCGAGGCGCCGATACTGGTAGTAGGCGGCGCAGGCACCCTCGCCCGAGACCATCGGCGCGCCCAACGGGGTGGTCGGCGTGCAGGCCGAGCCAAAGGCCTCGCACCCCGTTGGTGTGAGCAGGCCCTGGAGCACCTCACCGGCCCGGCACACCGACGGCTCCTCCACCCGGATGTCCTCGACCGCAAACCGAAGCTCGGCGTCGAAGCGCTCGTAGGCGGGTGCCAGGCGCCACCCGCTGGACGCGATGGGGCCGATGCCCCGCCACTGTCGGTCGGTGGTCACGAAGACCCGGTCCAACAGCTCGCGGGCCACGGGATTGCCGTCGGCCCGCACGGCTCTGGCGTAGGCGTTCTCGACCTCGGCCCCGCCCCCCTCCAGCTGCGTCACGGCGCGTCGGATGCCGTCGAGGACGTCGAGCGGCTCGAATCCGGTGACCACGATGGGCACGCCGCTGCGGGCCGCAATCCGCTCGTAGGGCTCGATGCCCATCACGGTGCACACGTGGCCGGCGGCCAGGAAGGCGTCAACCCGGCAGTCATCGGAGGCGAGGATCGCCTCGATGGCCGGCGGCACCTGCACGTGGCTGACCAGCACCGAGAAGTTGTCGAGGCCCCGCCGGTGGGCCAGGTCGACGGCCATGGCGTTGGCGGGCGCGGTGGTCTCGAAGCCGACGGCGAAGAACACCACCTGTCGATCGGGGTTGGCCTCGGCGACCGATACCGCGTCGAGCGGCGAGTACACGACCCGGACGTCGCCGCCCGCCGCTCGCACCGAGAACAGGTCGCCGGCGGTCCCGGGAACGCGCAGCATGTCGCCGAAGGAACAGAAGATCACCTCCGGGCGGCCGGCGACGGAGAGCGCACGGTCGATCAGCTCGATTGGGGTGACACACACCGGGCAGCCGGGGCCGTGGATGAGCTCCACCCGGTCGGGCAGCAGCTGGTCGATGCCGTTTCGGAGGATGGTGTGGGTCTGGCCGCCACACACCTCCATGATGGCCCACGGCTGCGTGGCGACCGCAGCGATCTCGTCGGTCAGCCGCCTGGCCAGCAGGGGGTCGGCGAACTCGTCGAGGAACCTCACGGCGTGCCGTCCCCCAACTCGGCGAACAACTCCAGCGCCTCCGCTGCCGCCTGTTCGTCGATGACCGAGATGGCCAGCCCGGCGTGGACGACGGTGTAGTCACCCACGCTCGCCTCGGGCGTGAACGCCAGGCAGACGTGCCTGGTGGCGCCGCCGAAGTCGACCACACCCATGGCGGTGCCGCGATCCTCGTACCGCTCGATCACCCGTCCCGGAACCCCTAGACACATGTCGCCATCCCCCAAACGCTCGGCCGGGCCCGCTGGGCGGCGCAGCCGGCGATGACCGCCTGCCCCAGCGCCAGGCCGCCGTCGTTGGGGGGCACCAGTCGATGGTTGAGCACCTCGAAGCCCTCCCCGGCGAGCCGCCGGGTTGCCAGGCCGGTCAGCACGGCGTTCTGGAACACCCCACCGGTCAGACCCACGACCTCGAGCGACCGGTCAGCCCGGATGCGCCGAGCCGCCCGGAGCATCGCCTCGACGACCGCCTCGTGAAAGGCGGCGGCGAGGGCGGACGGCTCGAGACCGGCCCGGAGCCCCTCAACCAGTGCCGCCAGCACGGGTGCGGCGTCGAAGCCGCCGTTGGCTCCGGGGCCGAAGCAGATGGAGGGAACCGGGCCGCGATGGGTGGCCGCGAGGGCCTCCAGGTCGATGGCCGCCTGCGCCTCGTAGGTGATGCGGTGCCGGAGGTCGAGCAGGGAGGCAACGGCGTCGAACAGGCGGCCCATGCTGGAGGTGGCCACGCAGCCCATGCCCGTGCTGAGCTGACGCGCCAGCACGGCGCGTTCGGCGTCCTCGCAGGCCGTCACGGGTGCCAGGTCGGCGTCCCAGGGGAGCCCTGCGGCGCTCAGGTGGGCCAGGGCGGTGCGGCAGGGGTTGGCCACCGCTGCGTCGCCGCCGGGCAACTGCACGTTCTCCAGATGGCCCCACCGTTCGGCGTGTTGGTAGTCGGCCAGCAGCACCTCTCCGCCCCACGGGCTGCGGTCCGCTCCATAGCCGGTGCCATCGAAGACGAAGGCAATGATGGGCGCGGCTCCCGAGTGACCCGCCTCGGCCATGAGCGACGCGGCGTGTGCATGGTGGTGCTGGATCTCGACGGGATCACCGCGAGCGTGCCCCAGCCGCCGCGACAGATAGCCGGGGTGCGCGTCCACCGCCACCGTCTCCGCTTCGACACCGGACAGCGACGAGAGGTGGTCGATGCAGGCGTCCATGGCCTGCAGCGTGCGAAGGTGGCCCAGGTCGCCGACGTGCTGGCTGAGCCACGCCCGCCTGCCAGAGACGTGACAGCACGCCGCCTTCAGGTCGGCGCCCACGGCCAGGCCGGGGGGAACCTCGACGGGCAACCGCAGCGGCTCGGGCGCGTAGCCGCGACCGCGGCGGAAGGGCACTACCCGCCCGTCCATCACCCGAACCACGGAGTCGTCGCACGGCACCAGGATGGGGCGGTCGTGGGTGCAGGTGCTGTCGGCGAGCATGGCCAGCACCGTGTGTTCGTCCTCGTCTGCGTGGCAGATGGGCTCGCCGCCCAGGTTTGCGCTGGTCATCACCAACACGCGGGGCGCGCGGGTGTCGTGCCGCGGTACGCGGGCGAAGAGCAGGTGATGCAGCGGGGTGTAGGCCAGCATCACGCCGAGCAGCGGGCTTCCCGGCGCCACCCCCGGCGCCACCGGCGCGTCGTGGCGTCGCCGCACCAGCACGATCGGACGGGCGGGCGACTCCAGCGCTGCCGCCTCCGTCTCGTCGAGGTGAGCCAGCGTCCGAGCCGCAGCCACATCGCCCACCATCACGGCAAAGGGCTTCTCGGGCCGGCCTTTTCGGCGGCGAAGCGTCTCGACGGCCCGGTCGTCGGAGGCGTCGACGGCCAGGTGGTAGCCGCCGATGCCCTTGATCGCCACGACTTGGCCCGAGGCCAGGTCGCGCCGCACCCCGGTGATGGCGGCCCCGCCGAAAACGGTGCTCTCGCCCCGTCGCACGCGTCGCAGGGTCGGTCCGCAACGGTGGCAGGCCAGGGCCTGGTCGTGGTGGCGGCGGCCGGAGTGCTCAGAGTGTTCCGCAGTGCACTCGGCGCACATCTCGAAGGCCGCCATCGAGGTGTTGGGCCGGTCGTAGGGCAACCGGTCGATGATGGTGAAGCGAGGCCCGCAGTTGACGCAGGTGATGAACGGGTGACCGAAGCGCCGGTCGGTGGGATCGAACAGCTCGGCTACACAATCGTCGCAGATGGCCCGGTCGGCGGGCACCGGCGCTGCGGGGGCGGCGGTCGTGGCCGGGTCGCTGGAGGCGATGACGAAGCCCGGGCGCCTCGTCGGCCTCAGCTCCTCGGTGGTGACCTCGTCGACACGCGCCATGGGGGGGAGGTCGTCGGCCAGGTTGCGCCGGAACCGCTGCAGCGACGGCGTGGGCCCCTCGACCTCGATGAGTACCCGCGAGGTCTCGTTCCTCACGAAGCCTGACAGCCCCAGCTCGGTGGCCAGCCGATGGACGAACGGTCGGAATCCCACCCCCTGGACCGTGCCGACGACGCCCAGGCGCCACCTGGCGTGGGCGCTCACCGGCACGCCTCGGCCATCGCCATCGAGACGAGCCGCCCCATGGCCTCGGCGACCGACGGCGAGAGTTCCTCGCCCGATGACACATCGCCCGGCTCCATGCCCAGAACCACGAGCTCGTCGGGCAGCCGGTCCAGCGCCGCGCCCAGCTCGACCGCTTCGGCCAGGCCGGCGGCATGTGAGCTGGCGCCCCGGGTGCCCGGGGGAAGCCGATGCCGACCCAGCACCAGGCGGTGGATGGAACCCGGTGGCGAGTCGGCACACACGGCGTCGATGACGACGGCTCGCCGACGACCGCTCCACGCATCGATCAGCCGGGTGGGTTCGCCGTCGAGGCTCACCAGTTCGACCTCGCCACTGCGGGCCTCCTCGAGCGGGCCGAGGCGCGCCAGCGCGGCCGGGCCCAGGCCGTCGTCGCGGCGCATCGCCGAGCCGACGCCGATGATCACGACGGGGGCCCTGGTGGGGGACACCGTCACGATCTCAGCACCGTGAGGTCCAAGAAATGGGTGGCGCAGCTGATGCACGGGTCGTGGTTGCGGATGGTCATCTCCGCACGCGTCTGCAGTTCGTCGTCGGCCAGATGGAGATTGGCCTCGACGAAGCGCCGCAGGTCGCCCTCGATCATCGGCTGGTTCTGGGAGGTGGGGGGCACGATGACGGCGTCGGAGATGTGCCCGGCCTCGTCGAGCTCGTAGCGGTGGTACAACAGCCCGCGTGGCGCCTCGCTGACGCCGTGGCCGACGCCCGGTCGGGGAGCGATGTCGACTGACGGGCGGTCGGGCTGCTCGTAGCCGTCGATGATCTCCAGGGCGGTTTCGAAGGCGTGCACCACTTCCACCGCACGCACGACGATGCTGCGGAACGGGTTGGCGCAGCGCCGGCCGAGCCCTGCCGATCGGGCTGCGGCTGCGGCCCCCGGCGACAGCTTGGAGGAATGCAGGCTGTAGCGGGCCAGTGGGCCCACCAGGTACTCGCCCCGCTCCAACAGGCGGGCGTGCAGCGCCGTGGAGTGGGGCACTTGGAACTCGGCAACGTGGTCGGGGAACTCCGCCACGCCGATGTTCAGGCCGCGATCGGAGCTGATGGCGTTGCCCAGCACCGGATACTCCTCCGGATGGTCGACCGAGACGAACTCGTAGGGCATGTCCTGGTCGGGGAACTCGAAGCCCGCCACCCAGTCGACCACCTCCAGCGCCAGGGCTCGGCCTCGCTCCAGCCGCTCGGCCAGGGGCCCCAGTTCCTTGCGCGTCGGCGAGCGGTAGAAGCCGCCCACCTTGACGTTCACCGGGTGGATCGCTCGGCCGCCGAGGGTCTCCAGGATCTGGTTGCCGATCTGCTTGATCTCCAACCCGCGCTCCACCGCCGCCCGGTTGGCCTCGGCCATCTCCACCGCGCTGTGCATGCCCAGGAAGTCCGGGGCGTGCAGAAAGTGGATGTGCAACGTGTGGCTCTCGATCCACTCGCCGCAGTACAGCAGGCGTCGGAGCTGTCGAAGGGGCCCGTCAACCGTGACGCCGATGGCGTCCTCGATCGCAGCACAGGCGCTCATCTGGTAGGCGACGGGACAGATGCCACAGATGCGTGCGGTGATGTCGGCGGGCTCGGTGTAGTTGCGACCGCGGAGAAACCCCTCGAAGAACCTCGGGGGCTCGTAGATGTTGAGCTGCACGTCCACCAGGGATCCGTCGCGGATCTCGACGTGCATGGCGCCCTCACCCTCGACGCGGGCGAGGGCCCCGGTGGTCAGCCGCCTGGGAGCACCGGCACGATGGGTCATGGAGCCCTCCGCGTTGGGTCGGCCACGGTGACCGGCGCGGCCCGAAACGGCTCCGACCACGCGTTGAAGGTGTGGAAGAGCCGATCGATGTCCCCGTCGGCCATTCCCTGTGCCCGCAGCAGCCCCACCATGGCCTCGGTGTTCGTGGTATCGGCGGGGCCAAAGCACCCGTAGCAGCCTCGGTTGAACGAGGGGCACAGCGCCCCGCATCCGGTGTGGGTGACCGGACCCAGGCAGGGGATGCCGCTGGCCACGGTGACGCAGGTGGTGCCGAGGCGCTTGCAGTCCACGCAGACGCTGTGAGCGGGCACCTCGGGCCGCCTGCCCGCCAGGTAGGCGGAGATCACCTCCAACAGCTGGTGCCGATCGATCGGGCAGCCCCGCAGCTCGAAATCCACCTCGACGTGCTCGGAGATGGGGGTGGAGGTCGCCAGGGTGGAAAGCAACGACGGCGTGGCATACACGATGGACATCAGCTCCTCGACGTCGCCGAAGTTGCGCAGCGCCTGGATGCCACCCGCGGTGGCGCACGCCCCGATGGTGACCAGGAACCGCGACTGGCGACGTACTTCGGCGATGCGTTCCACGTCGCCCGGCGTGGTGATCGATCCCTCCACCAGGGACAGGTCGTAGGGGCCCGCAACCGTTGCGCTGGACGCCTCGAGGAAGTAGGCGATGTCGAGCTGCTCGGTCACCGACATCAGCTCGTCCTCGCAGTCCAGCAGGGTCAGCTGGCAGCCGTCGCAGCTGGCGAACTTCCACACCGCCAGCGACGGTTTGGCCCGGGCTGTCATCGCGCCCTCACGGCCAGCTGCGGGGCCACCCGGTCCCAGGCGAGAACCGGCCCGTCCTTGCAGACGAAGTGTGGGCCCAGCTGGCAGTGCCCGCAGTGCCCGATGGCGCAGGCCATGTTGCGTTCGAGCGACACGAACACCTCCGACGGTGGCACCCCCCGGTCCAGTGCCGCCCGGGCAGCGAAGCGCATCATCACCTCGGGGCCGCACACGAACGCGGTGGTGAGGGTTGGGTCGATGCCGGCCGAGGCGATGAGCTTGGTCACCACGCCGACCCGGCCCTTCCACGACGGTGGAGCGGTGTCGACTGCGATGGTGACGTCCATCTCGTCGGCCCACCGGCTCACCTCCTCGGTATACAGCAGCTCGGACGGTGAGCGCGCGCCGATGCACAGGGCCACGCTGCCGAAGCGGTGTCGGCCGGCGAGCACGTCGTGGATCAACGGGCGCAGCGGCACCAGCCCCAGGCCCCCGGCCACCACCAGCACGTCCCGGCCCGCCGCGCGGGGAAGGTCCCACCCGGCGCCGTAGGGGCCGCGGACCCCGACCTCGTCGCCCTCCGCCAGGGCGCACAGCGCCTCGGTGACCTGGCCCACCCGGCGGACCGTGTGGGCCAGCACGTCGCCGTCGACCCCCGCCAGCGAGATGGGCACCTCGCCGACCCCGAACGCCCACAGCATGTTGAACTGCCCTGGGGTGGGGGTCGGGAGCGCCTGGGCGGTGGGGCGCAGCCACAGCGTGACCGTGTCGGGCAGTTCCTCCCGTCGACGCTCCACCCGGTAGGCCACGGGAACCATGGGTCCCTGCCCGGTGTCCGGCGCGTGGTCCCTCATGGGTTCAGGATGCATCGTTGCCGTACAGGTCGACCAGCTGCAGGCGGGCCGCCTGCAGGCGGTTGCGGACCAGCCCGGCGAACCGCTTGAACAGCTCGTAGCCCAAGGCAGGGTCGTCGTCGCACTTGGCCCGAAGGCAGGAGGCGTCAAGGGCGATGGCGCTCGTCGGCTCGACGGCGCGGGCGTCGAAGGTCCATCGGTAGGGGGGCAGCATCCAGGACACGCCGAGAACCTCGCCCTCCCCGAGCGTGGCGACCACCAACGGGCCGCGTCGCGGCGTGTCGACCTCGATGGCGACGTGGCCACGTCGCAGGACGAAGAACTCATCGGCAGAAGCGTCAGCACTCAGCAGGTACTCGCCGGTGGCGAAGTGGGCGTTTCGCCCGCATCCGGCGATCAGCTCGTTCGACCCGGGGGGAAGACCCTCGAAGAGGGGGTGGTCGGCCAGTAGGTCGGCAATGGATGTCACGTGGGTTCCTCCCGGCGTGCGGTCGGCGGCGACTCGGCAATGGCCCTGATCTCCTCGGTGAGGTCGATCCCCACCGGGCACCAGGTGATGCATCGTCCGCAGCCGACGCACCCCGACGTGTCGAACTGGTCGTGCCAGGTGACCAGCTTGTGCAGCAGCCACTGCCGGTAGCGGGCCTTGATGCTGGAGCGCACCGAACCCCCGTGCAGGTACGAGAAGTCCTGGGTGAAACAGGAGTCCCAGACGCGCCACAGCTCGGCCTCGCCGCCCGGAAGATCGGTGGAATCCACCGTGGTCGAGCAGAAACAGGTGGGACACACCATGGTGCAGTTGCCGCAGGCCAGGCAGCGGTCGGCCACGTCGTCCCAGCGGGGATGGTCCGGGGCCTTGGCCGCTTGGGGTGGATGGCTGCCATCGAGGTGGCGGCCCATGCGTGCGGTTGCGTTTCGGTGCACCTCTTCGGCGGCCGCACGGTCGGCCGCGGTGGCCTGTCGGTGCTCGATCCGCTCCATCACCTCGGCCCCCCGCTCGGTGTTCACGTCCACGAGGTACTCCGTCGGGCCGTCCCAGCCGAGCTCGGTGAGGGCCAGGTCGTAGCCCCCGCGAGGGCTCGGGCCGGTGTCCATCGAGGCGCAAAAGCAGGTGTTGCCCGGGTGGCCACAGGCCACCGCCACGGTCACGAGGTCGGCCCGTCGGGCCGTGTAGGTCGGGTCGGTGGCTGCGGGGTCGTCGAACACTCGGTCCAGCACGTCGAGGGCCGCCAGGTCGCACGGGCGGATGCCCAGAAACACCAGCGACGGCACGTCGGGCTCCGGCTGGGTGATCGCCATGCCCGAGGCCCCCCTGCTGGCCCGAATCAGCAGCGTGCGTTCCGGATACAGGAAGCGCTTCCAGGACTGCGACGGGCTGGAGAACGCAAAGAGCTCGTCGGTGCCCGTGGGCTCCAGCCGGTAGCTGCCGGCCTCGGCCTCCTCGGTCCAGCCCGCCGGCAGGTCCTCGATCGAGGAGATCTCATCATGAACGATCACGCCGTCGCGGACGGCGGGGCCGATCACGGTCCGGCCGTCGGCCCGGAAGGCGTCCACCATCGAACCCAGGCCCTCGCGGGTGAGCACGCAGGCTCCGGGTTGCGTCATGGTGCCCCCTGTGGCGCGTGGACGACTCATCCCAAATCGTTGCCTGTCGGCGACCGGTGAGACAGGGTCTTTGTACCTTGCACGGAGGGAGATTGCCCCTCGACGCGCGTCGATCCATCCGCGACGTTGGTGGCCGAGCGCCCGCGCCGGCGGGTGTTGGCCTCACCAACCGCCGTACCGGAGGATTCATGGAGCAGCCAATCCCGGATCGTGACCTGACCGCCGACGCCTTCGCCCGGCATGTCAACCGGGGCAAGGTCGACGCCTATGCCGCGCTCGGCCTCGATGTGGTAATCGGGGAGCGGCGCGGATCGTGGTTCCACGATGCCTTCGACCCAGAACGGCGATGGCTCAACTGTCACTGCAATGGCGGTGTATTCAACCTGGGACACCGCAACCCGTCGGTGATCGCGGCGGTGCGTCAGGCATTGGACCATCTCGACGTCGGCAACCACCACCTCGTGTCCGGGTGGCGGGCCGAGCTGGCCCGACGCCTGTCGCTCACCACGGGCGCGCGCCTGCCGGGCGTGGTCTTCGGCGTGGGTGGCGGGGAATCCGTCGACCTGGCCATCAAGGTTGCTCGGGCCCGAACCGGTCGCCAGGGGGTGGTGTCGGCAACGGGCGGCTACCACGGCCACACGGGCCTGGCCCTGGCCACCGGAGACCCCCAATACCGCGACCCGTTCGGGCCCAACCCGCCCGGGTTCGCGCAGGTTCCCTTCGGCGACCTCGACGCCATGGCCCGGGAAGTCGGGGACGAGACCGCGGCGATCATCCTGGAGCCCATTCCCGCCACGCTGGGCATGCCGCTGCCGCCGCCCGGATATCTCCGCGAGGTGTCGGCCCTGAGCCGCGACGCCGGCGCGGTGCTGGTGCTCGACGAGATCCAGACCGGGCTGGGCCGGAGCGGCACCATGTGGTGTCACACCCAAGAGGATGTTGAGCCCGACATGGTGGTCACCGGCAAGGGCCTGTCGGGCGGCATCTATCCCATCACCGCAACGCTCATGACGGCGGAGCTGCACTCGTTCTTCGACGATCACCCGTTTGTGCACGTCTCCACCTTCGGCGGAGCGGAGCTGGGTTGCGTCGCCGCCCTCGCAACGCTCGACCTGACCGAGGCGCCCGGTTTTCGCGAGCGTGTGGAGGCCGTCGGCGCACGGATCGAGGCCGGCCTCTCGGGCTTGGGTGTGGAGGTGCGCCGGCGGGGCCTGTTCATGGGGCTGGCGTTCGACGATCCGAGCGGAGGCATGTCGGCCACCCAACGGCTCATCCCGGAGGGGGTTTTTGCCATATTCGCCAACAACGATCCGTCGGTGCTGCAGTTCCTGCCGCCGTTGACCATCACCGACGACGAGGTTGGCTGGTTGATTGCCACGACCCGAGCGGCCCTGTCCTGATGAGCTCAGACCCGATCGTGAGCGGCGACGAGCCCCCGGTGCTGGGCCCCGAGCGGCTGGCCGAGCTTGAACGCCTGGTGGGGTGCGCCCTGCGTTCCGGGGATACCGGTCCGCTTCGAGTGCTGGGATACGGCGAGATCAGCCTGGTCTTGGGCTGGCCGACGACCCGCCCGACGCTTGCCTGCAAACGCCTCCCGGTCTTCCGCAACGAGCAGGGAGCGGGCGCCTACGGCGCCCTGATCGCCGAGTACGTGGCCGAGTTGGTGCGACGCGGGGTCAGGGTGGTGCCGACAGGCTGGGAGACGACGACGAGCACCGACGGGCGCTTCGCCGGCTACGTGGTTCAGCCCGCCGTTGCCGAGGACACGTTGGCGCCGCAGATCGTTGCGGCCGACGCGGGCGGCTCCCCCGAGCTGATTGCTGCGATCATGGACGCGACCGTGGGGGCGGTCGATGCGCAGGTTGGTTTGGACGCGCAGTTGTCGAACTGGGCGCTCGTCGATGGCGAGCTTCGCTACTTCGACGTCACCACCCCGCTGCTGGCCGGCGCCGACGGCCGGACGCGCTTGGACCTGGGACTGCTGACACAACCCCTCCCGGCCGCCATCCGTCCGGTGGTGCGGCGGTTGGTTGCGCCGGGCCTGGTTGGCGCCTACCACCAACCCCGCCACGCAGTCGTGGACCTCATCGGGAACCTCCTCAAGGAGCGGCTGGAGCACGCCGTCGCTCCGGCGTTGTCGGCCGCCAACCGTCGGGTGAGCCCCGCCATCACCCGGGAGGAGGTGGATCGCTGGTACCGATCGGATGCCCGAACATGGTCAGCGCTGCTCCGTCTGCGTCGCGCCGACCGATGGTGGCAGCGCCGTGTCCGACGGCGTACCTACCCCTACCTGCTGCCGGGCCCGATTCGCCGCTGACGCTGGCAGCACGAGGCCGTCTTCTTTGGCCGCTGCGCTACTGCCAGGGCGTTTGGGGAACGCCGGCCTCCGCCAGGGCCTGGAGCACGGGTTGGATCGCCGCATAGTTCGCCTCGTCCACCCACAGTACGAGCGCAACCAGCCTGACGTTTCGGCGGGTGAGTTGCACCTCGAGCACACCCTTCCGGCCGGGCCCCTTCAGTCGCACGGCGATCTGCGAGGCATGCACCCGGACGCTCTCGCTGATGTTGGTGGTGAATCGCTCCACCACATGGCCGTCGAAGGTGAGCACGGCTTCGCCAGACACGGAGTCGTTGTAGAAGACCTCGACGAGTTGTTGGTCGGTCACGGGTAGTTCCCCTCGACGGCTCTCGCATGCCGCTGTCGCGGACGGGTGCTCAACCGGGACGGACGGAGATGTCAAACCCCCGGGCGACCAGGCGGCTTACCAAGGGCCGGCCGATGCCGGTTGCCGGGGTGAGCACCCCGGCGGTGTCGGGCAGCTGGTCCTCATCCAGGGCAAGTGCCAACGCACTCTGGCCCAACATGACGGCCGTTGCGGCGTAGCCCGGATCGCCTTCGGCCGCCATGGACGACACCACCGCGCGACCGCCGGCGGTTCTGGCGTGCACCTCGATGCGGAAGTAGCCCTCCCGCCGGGCCGATTCGTCGGGGCCTTCCCCCGGTGCGGGCAGCACCCGATCGAGCAGCTTGCGGGTGGGCCCGAAGCTCATGGCGGCCAACCCAGCGAGCATGCCCGCCGAGACCCCACCCGCCAGGAACGGGCCTGTGATGGGCGACGAGAAGCCCATCACCTCCGAGTAGCGCATGCGACGTCCGTAGGCGTGTGCCTGCAACGCGTTGCTGCGGCGAACGATGCGGGTGTTGTAGGGCGCCATGAAGAACGGAGCCACCCACATGCCCAGCCCGCGGTCGTAGCGGGGCGGCCCAAGGTCGCTCTGGGGGCCCAGGTCGGCCTCGGTCGAGCGGTCGGGAGTGAGCGCGTAGGGGTCCATGCCGAGGCGCCGCTTGGCCGGATCGGCCGCCATGGCAGCCACCTGGGTGCGCATCGAATCCACGGTGCCGCCGCTGACCCCTCCGTTGGCCGCCGTGACGACGAGCGTGGCCTCGGTGAACGGGTCGCCCTCCGCGGTGCCGGCCTCCTCAGCGGCCACCATGACCGCAAGGTCCGACGGCACCGAATCGAACCCGCAGGAATGGACGATTCGGGCGCCCGACTGTGCGGCCACGTCGTGAGCGCGATCGATGCTGTCGCGAACGAACAGCACCTCACCGGTGAGGTCGGCATAGTGGGTGCCGGCCTCGGCGCACGCCTCGACTAGCGGGAGACCCCACTTCGCATAGGGCCCCACGGTGGTGGCGATGGCGCGGGCCTGGCCGGCCAGGTCGACGAGCGTGTCCGGCTCGTCGGCATCGGCCAGGATCAGCGGCCAGTCGGCGGCGCCGGGGCCCAGGTCGTCTCGGACCTCGCCCAACCGCGACTTGGAGCGTCCGGCCAGGGCGATGGAGGTCCCCTCCGGCGCGTGGGCCGCCAGGTGGCGTGCTGTCAGCTTGCCAACGAACCCGGTGGCGCCGAAGAGCGCCAGATCGATGGGCCGGTTGGAACGTTCGGATGCGGCCATGCGCTCAGGCTATGCGAGCTACGGGTGCCTGCCCGTTGCAGCTCGGGCCCCAGCGCCCGGTCGAACTCGGGTGCGATCTCGCGCCTGGGGCGACAGATGGTGACCCGAGTTCGTCGGGAACCCCGAACTGTAAGGAGAATCAACCGTGAGTGGTCACGCGACTTTGGCGAGTGTGACTTGGTAGCCGAGGTCGTGAAGGTTGCGGACGGCTTGGTCGCGGCGGTGGTCGTCGTTGACATGGTGGGTGAACCAGTCGGCACCGAGGTCTTGGTAGTCGACGTCGTTGGTAAGCATGTGCCAGACAGAAACCAGGATGCTGTGACCGACCGCCACAGCGGCCTTCTTCTTGCCGATCCGTCGTGAGAGCCGCCAGAACTGTTTCGACAGGTAGGTGTCACGGGTTCGGGCTGCCGCCCACGCACATTGGGCCAGCACCTCTCGGAGCCACACATCACCTTTCGTGGTGCGCCCTGACCGGTGTTTGCCTCCGGTGACGTTGTTACCCGGGCACATCCCAGCCCACGAGGCCAGATGTCCGGCTGTCGGAAATCGTGACATGTCGATCCCGATCTCGGAGATGATCACCTCAGAGGCCCGCTTTCCGACACCCGGGATCGTGACGAGCCGTTCACGAGCCCGCACGAACGAGGACACCACCTCACCATCGTCCTTGCCGGTCGTGCCCCCGCCCCCGCCAACATCGCAGGTGTCGGATTCGTCGAGTTCAGCCATCACAGCGTCGATCTGACGATCGAGTTCAGCGATCGCTGCTTCGAGATGCTCGACGTGATCAAGAATGATCCTGATCATCGAAGCAGTGTGATCGTCGAAGCGCCCTTTCAGGGCCCGCTCCAGATCGGGGATCTTGGAACGCAACCGCTTCTTGGCCATATCGGCAAGCACCTTCGGGTCACGCTCACCGGCCAGCAACGCCCGCAACATCAACCGGCTCGACACACCCAACACATCAGACGCGACCGAGTCCAGCTTGATCCCTGCCTTCTCCAGGTTCTTCTGTATCCGCTGGGCTTCCGAAGTGTGGGTCTGGACCAACCGTTTCCGATACCGGGTCAGATCCCGCAGACGCCGCACCCGTTCGGGTGGCACGAAACTGCCCCGCAACAGGCCGTGTTCCAACAACTCCGCCAGCCAAGCGGCGTCACCCACATCGGTCTTGCGGCCCGGCAGGATCTTGACGTGCCGGGAGTTGACCAGCATCAACTCGAACCCGCCCTCCTCCAACACATCCCACACCGGCCACCAGTACGGGCCCGTCGCCTCCATCACCACCTCGGTGACACCCTCCGAACCCAGCCATGTGGCCATGTCCTCAAGATCACCGGTGAACGTGTCAAACGTCCGAACCTGCGACGTTCGACCGCCCGAACCGTCCGGGCCACGCACACAGGCCTGAACCTTGCGTTTGCCGATATCGAGACCCGCACACCGGTCCACGATCACGTCCATGATGTCCTCCTTTGGGTTGTGGGACCCGACAGGACCTTCCGATCACGAGTCTGTAAGACGTCCTCGTAGGAACAACACGCGGTGCCGGGAAGATCCCAGGCTTCAATCTCGGGTTCGGGCTGCGCGCACCAAGTTCAGCCGAGCTCAGCCGGGCCCAACATGATTCTCTCCCCATGCGGTGCCCCTTGGCCATGGCTATCTCGGGTGCGATTTCGCGCCTGGGGCGACAGATGGTGACCCGAGTTCGTCGGGAACCCCGCAGCCTGGCGGATGCGCCCCGTCCGGCTAGCCCTGGTGACCCGGGTTGAGGCCGTCGGCCAACAGCGCTCCCGCCAGCAGGGTGACGTCGGTATGGATTGGCTGTGCGAGTCGTTCGCCGAGCCAGCCGAGGTTCTCGAGATGCGTCGGGTCGGCCGGGTCGAAACGGTTCAGGAACACCGTCGTGCGGGTCGCAAGGTTGGCTTGGTCGTTGACCCCGTCGCCGTCGGCCGCCGCTGGCGGGCGCCGGGATGAGCGCTCGATTCCCAGGGCCAACGAGTCCAGCGCAGACCCGATGGCCCCGATGGCTCCGAGCGACGCGTCGCCCACCAGCACCACCCGATCCGGTGCGACGGCCTGGACCAACCCACGTGAGTCGGCATCTGCGGCGACGGGCGAGCGCACGCCGCCCACCGTCTCCAGCCAGCCAAGGTCGCAGTCGGGTGGCCACCGCAGCTCGTTGAGCAGGTGGGCCAGTAGCGGCGCAGGTTGCCCGAGGCGGGCGGCAGCCATGGGCGGCGCCAGGGCGATGGGGTAGCTGCGGTGTTCGGGCGCCACCTGGCCGGGCGTCTCACCGGTGGCGGTGGCCAGCACCTGGGCATCGGTGGGCTCTTCGGCCGTGGGGTCGAAACTCTGGGCCGGCTTTCGCGCCGCGACGAAGGCCCCCCGGCGCCGCAGTTCGGCCAGCACCGCCGCCCCAACCCAGGTCTTTCCCACCTCGGTGGCGGTGCCCAGGCAGGCCACCAGCAGCCGAGGCCTGGTCATCGCAACCCCAGGGAGTCCAGGGCGGACAGCAGGCCCTCCACCTGGGCATCGCTGTGGGCGGCGGAGAAGGTCACGCGCAACCGGCTGGTGCCCGGAGCGACGGTGGGCGGACGGATGGCCGGCACCCAGTAGCCCACACGAGCCAGGGCGGCCGAAGCGTCCAAGGCCCTGGCCTCGTCCCCCAGCACGATGGGCACGATGGGGCTGGGATGCTGAGGAGCCAGCCGGTCGGTGAGCGCCCGGACCCGTCCGATGAGCGCAGCGCCCTCCTCGGAGGTCACGACACCCAGCGCCGCCCCCGCAGCGGCGGCATCCGCCGGGGACAGCCCGGTGGAGAAGATGAACGGCCGGGCCGCGTTGACGAGCAAGGCCACCACTGCGGAATCGGCAGCCACGAATCCGCCCTGAGCGCCGAGGGTCTTCGACAGCGTGCCCACGCGCACCAACATCGGGCCCGTGGAGGGGTGGCGACCGGTGCCCTCGGCGGGTGACGGGACGGCCGGCACCTCGGGGCCCCACACCGAGTGGGCCTCGTCGAGGACGAGCGCGGCTCCGGTTGACGCGCACACGTCCATCAACGCGCCGATATCGGCCTGGTCGCCGTCCATGGAAAAGACGGCGTCGCTGACCACCAGCGATCGACCGGGCCACTCGGCGACCAGCTCGGCGGCCGCTGCGACATCCAGGTGGGGATACACCGCCACCTCGGCGCGGGCCATGCGAGCGCCGTCGATGATGGATGCGTGGTTGTACTCGTCAGAGACGATCCGCACCCCGGGGCCCCCCAGGGTGGCGAGCACGCCGAGGTTGGCCGCAAAACCGGACGAGAACGCCAGTGCTGCTTCGGCCCCCTTCCAGTCGGCCAGTGCTGTCTCCAGCGTGACGTGCACGGGCCGCGTGCCGGTGATCAGGCGCGAGGCGGCGGCGCCCGCACCCCAGCGTTCGAGGGCACCAGCTGCCGCCTCGGTCACCGCCGGGTGGGTGCTCAGGCCCAGGTAGTCGTTGGCGGCAAAGGACACGACGTCGGCAGGAGCGCCGCCGTTGATGCCCGCCAGGGTGCCGGCGGGGCCCAGGGCATCGAAAGCCCGGGTGGTGCGCCATCGACTGGCCGCGGCAATGGCAGCGTTGCGCTCGGCAACCCACTCTTCCCACGACGGGGCCTGTGTCACCCGACCGACGGTAGCTGTCGCCGCGGCCCGGTCCCCCGTTGGAGGGGTCGCCCGTCCGTGGCGCCGCGATCCAGACCCCGGGCGAGGGCCCACATCAATTCCGCAAACTCGGGCTGACCGAAGCGGGGTAGGCCGCCCACCACCAGGTGGAATCGACGGTCGGCAAACCGAAGCGGCCACCACCCGAGGTTGCAGACGCCGAGGCGGTCCACGAGCGCCATCGAGGCGCCACCCCGCTGGCCGACCTCGTCGAAGAGCCGGTCGTAGCGGGAGGTCAACTCGTCCAACTCGCGAGACATCGCGGCCAGCCGGGCTGCCCCATCGGTTGGGAACCCGGCCGAGGCCAGTGGCGGGCCCAGGTCCGGTGCCAACACCACCTGGCCCTGGTCGGACAAGCCGGAGAGCGTGCGGTCGATGAGCTCAGAGAACGGTTCGGTCGGCGCCCGCGCCGGCCGGTCCAGCCCCTCCACCAGGGCTGCCTCCTGGGCCCGGTAGATCAGCCCGGTTGCCCGCTGATGGTCGGCCTCACCGGTGAGTTCGGCCACCTGGGCGATGGTGAGCCGCGGGGTGTCGGCCCGACTCAGCAAGGTGCGCACCAGGCGATCCAGCTCGTCGTCGCCGCGGCCCGTGACGGCCCGGTACGCGCCGGTGGGGGTCAGGTGGAGGTAGACGTCCTCGATCAGGCTGAACATGGCGCTACCGCCCGCCCAGGTTCGTTCGCAGGCGCTCGAACCAGGCCACCGGGCCCTCGTGGGGGCGCTCGTCGGTGTCGTCCGCGAGGTGTTCGGCGGGATCGCAGCTGAGCACACCCAACGCATCCATGGCGCCGACCAGCGACGCAAGGTGCCGTAGCTCGACCCCTTCGGCCCTGACCGCTTCGAGCATCATGGGTTCTTCTCGCAGCAGGCCCAACACCGTGAAGTCGCCGGGGAGCCGCCGCAGGGTGCTCAGGTTCGGCATGGCCCGAAGCACCAAGGGCAGGCCCGGGTCGAACTCGACGGGGAAGAGCCCGGCGGCGCACCTGCTTCCCATGTCCCAGCGCAGCTGGTCCCACGACAGAATGCGATGACCGCGGGCCTGTCCATCCACCGGCCGGACGCTCAGCTCGGCGGAACGCATGGGCGGCTCGCACCAGGCGTTCAGCTGTACCTCGGTCACACCGACGTCGACGGTGCGATCCGGGTGAACCTGCAAGCGTCCGTGGGCGCCCACGAGCGCCCGGGCCTGCCGGTCCTCGCTGACCGCGTTCATCACGCCGATCACCGAGTTCACCAGTGTGGGGCCGGCGTGGCCCTGCGGTCGGTCGTCCTGCCCCAGTGGGACGCTTCGCCCGTCGCGCCCACGCAGGGCGGCGGTCACCCGGTGGTCGGCCAGCGAGTCGGGCCGCCGCACGGCAGCCGGGGGCGTGGCTCCGGCTGGGAGGCCGCCGGTGGGTGTGCGGACGGGTCGGTACGGCTTGGGGGGGCTGACGCCGGACTCGAGGAGGTGGGCCAGTGCTGCTCGAGGGTCGAACTCGATCTGGTCCGGTCGCTGCGGGGCCGGGGGCGCGAGCACCTCCACGGCGCGCCGGCCGCCGACGCCTCGCCAGTGCAACGAGCGGCGAGGGTGGGGATGTATCGGGGTGGACCAGCGCAGGCCGGTGTCCAGGTGATCGGCGAGCAACTGGTGCTGGTCGGGGCTGAGCGCAGGACGTCCCCAGAACAACGCGCGGGCACGCATTCCGGCGGATCCGGAGTCGAGCAGCAGGAACAGGTCGACGAGCGCACCCCACACCTCATCGCTATCGGAGCGGTCGGCGGCTTGGCTGACGCGATCGAGGTGAATGCGGGTGTCGGCGGTACCGGTGGCAACCGCCCGTCGCAGCTCGTCGAGGTTGTCCGAACCGCGGGGCCGCCGAGCGGTCGGCGCTCCGCCGGTCCCTGCATCGACGGGAGTGCCCACCAGGTGTTGGTGGCGCTGGCGATCGCGGTCGAAGGGGTCGAATTCGTCGGAGGTTTGCTCCGGGCGAGCCGGGTCCGGCGGGCCGTCGGCGAGGGGCTCTGGGGCGGCCGGTTGGGGCGCGCGAGGGCCACCGCCCGGCGCAGCGTCGCTCGGTGTCGTCCCGCCGGGGCCTTGGGGTGGTCGTCTTGGTTCGGGTCGAACCGACAATGGCGCCATTGCGTGTCTTGTCGGCAGAGTCGCCCCTGGAGATGAGCACCAACCCCGCGCCCAAGCGGGCGATGTGTCCGAGCTCTCCCGGGGATCTCTCTCCCGTGGCGCCCGGTGTGCGCCGCCGGGGTCGCTATCGGGTCAGGATCACCGACGAGCCGTGGCCGAAGAGCCCCTGATTGGCGGTGATCCCGACCTTGGCGTCGGGTACCTGACGGCCCTCGGCCTGGCCTCGCAGCTGCCAGGTGAGCTCACAGGCCTGGGCGATGGCTTGGGCCGGGACGGCCTCGCCAAAGCAGGCCAGCCCGCCCGATGGATTGACGGGCAGACGCCCGCCCAGCATGGTCACGCCGTCGCGAATGAGGCGTTCCGCCTCGCCCGGCTCGCAGAAGCCGAGGTCTTCGTACCAGTCCAGTTCCAGGGCAGCCGACAGGTCGTACACCTCCGCCACATCGACGTCCTCGGGGCCGATGCCCGCCTCCTCATAGGCCGCTGCGCCAATGCTCTGTTTGAAGGTGCGCTCGGGCAGCGGGTAGCCCACGGTGGAATCCGTGGCGAAATGGGGCATCTCGATGACGGTATTGGGATAGGTCGGCGTGACGGTGGACACCGCGGAGACCCTCACCGGGTTGTCGAGGCCCGCCTTGCGGGCATAGTCCATCGACGTCAGCACCATGGCGGCGCCCCCATCGGAGGTGGCGCAGATGTGCAGCAGGTGCAGCGGGTCGGCCACCACGGGCGAGGCCATGACGTCGCCCTCGGAGAAGGCCTTGCGGTAGCGGGCGTTGGGGTTCTCCAGCCCATGGCGGGCGTTCTTCACCTTGACCGCTGTGAAGTCCGCAACGGTTGCCCCGTACACGTCGATGCGTCGGCGGGCGTACATGCCGAAGTAGGTGGGGTTTGTGGCCCCCAGCAGGCGGAACCGCAGCCAATCGGGGTCGTTGCCTCGCTCGCCGCCCTGCGGGGCCAGGAAGCCCTTGGGGGTGGTATCGGCGCCCACCACCAGGGCGACATCGCAGCGGCCGGAGAGGATGCGGGCTCGTGCGGCCTCGATGGCCATGGCACCGGAGGCGCAGGCTCCGTAGCTGGAGGTCACCGGCACGCCGGTCCAACCCAGCGCCTGGGCGAAGGTGGCTCCGGCCACGTAGCCCGGATAGC
>JAWKIF010000016.1:0-80571 GCA_041394405.1 Microthrixaceae bacterium | reverse complement strand
GTCGGAATCTGAGATTCCCCGCGAAGTCCTGGCCCGCCAAGGGGCCTACATGGGCAGACCCCACCCACCGACCGAGGAGGACCCGATGTCCACCACCGAGACCGACGCCCCGGCCGAAGTCCTCACCATCGATGAGGCCGCCACCATCCTCCGCATCAGCCGCAACGCCGCCTACGCCGCGGCTCGCGAGTGGCGAGCCACTGGCGGAAAGGTCGGCATCCCGTGCATCGAGATCGGCCGCACCCTCCGAGTCCCCCGCGCCGAATTCGAACGGCTTCTCGGCCGTTCCGCGTGATCATCACCAGTCCTCAGTGCGTAAACAGTACCAATCAGGTACTGTTTACGTCGTGCCTGGGAAGTACTGGGATGCGCTCATGGACGTCGCCGTCGACAACGGCGGCTACGTGACTCCCGCCCTGGTCGCTCCGCACGGCGTGCCAGCCGTAGAGCTGCGCAAGATGGTGTCGCGCGGCACGCTGCACGCTGCCGCTCGTGGTGTGTACCGAATTCCCTCGTTGCCGTACGACCCACTGGACGAGTTCATCCTGGCACGCCTGTGGGCTGCAGGGCGCGGAGTCATCTCGCACGACTCGGCCCTCTCAGTCCACGACTTGTGCGACATCAACCCGACCAAGGTGCACCTGACGATCCCGACCAGCTACCGGATCAGCCGCTCAGGCGGTGAGCGCTACGCGATCCACCACGCGGACCTCGAAGCCTCCGAAATCACAAGGATCGACGCCGTCACGTTGACCACGATCCGCCGAACGCTCACCGACTCACTCGGGTCCGTGCCTGCCTACCTCCTGCGCGCCGCGATCGAGACTGCACGCGAACGTGGTGCCATCCCCGCTGACCTACGTGAGGACCTGGTGCGTTCGCTCGACGGGAACGTGGTCCAGTGACGGGGCGACCGCGCGGAGCCAAGGAGTTCCAGCGGCTGCTGCAACGTCACGCCGCCGAGATCGGCCAGTTGCCCCAGCGGGTCATGCACCTCGTGCGCGTCGGCGTGGTGTGCGCCATGCTCGACGAGGTCCGCCATCCCGATGGTGGCCATCTCTTCATCGTGAAGGGGGGCACCGCGATGCAACTGCGTCTCGGCGTCCGCGCCAGGGCGACGACGGACCTCGACATCGTCTTCGCCGGACGAGTCGAGGAGTGGCTGGCTCGCTTCGACGCAGCGACCATGCAGCGCACCTGGAACGGTTTCACCGTCACCCGCAAGGCCCCACCCACCCAGATCGAGGTGAACACCGAGGGCTATCGTCCATGGCGAGTACCCCTCCAGCTTCGGTACGAAGGCCGCGAGTTCGGCAGCGTCGCCCTCGAAGTGGCGATCGACGACGCGATCGCCGCACACCAGGACCTCATCGAACCAGACGGCATCGCCCTCGCCGCGTTCGAGATCGACCCGCCCCGCCTCGTGCCCTGCCTCGACGTGCCCTACCAGATCGCCCAGAAACTCCACGCCTGCACCGAACCGCTCCCTAACGGCAACGACCGGGTACGCGACATCGTCGACATCTGGCTCCTCGAAGCCCTCCTCGAACCCGGCGACCTCCCCTCCGTCCGAACCGCATGCATCGACACCTTCCGCCGGCGGCAACGCCACGCGTGGCCGCCGACCGTCAGCCCCTCACCATCGTGGGCGCAGGACTACTCACTGCTCACCGCCGAGCACCCGGACGCACCCCCGACACTCGACGACGCGATCGAATACCTCACTCAACTCGTCACACGAATCGACTCGACATCGTGACTACGACCGAGGAACCGGCAGCGATCCACCTCGCTCCACCGGCTGGATGGACCGCGGCGCAGCGGGACCAGTTCCTCGCGTGGGTCCGCGAGTCGAGCGACGACTCTGACGGCCTTGTCGAAGCGCCAACGACGCTCCGCTCTGCGAGCACCAAGGCGGCGTACTCAGTCGTGGCAGACCTCATCAACCAAGGGTGGGACCTGTCCTGCGGACCGACCGAGGTCCTCGTCCGAGCACCCATCGTCAACGGCGACCCCGATGCGGAGCGCGAACGGGTCCGCAAGCAGGAGTTGCTCAAGCGAGATGAGCACCTCCGACGTTCGTCGGTTCGCCGGTTCATCGAGCGGATGGAGACCCAGCGACGGCGCGGCGACCAGCAGGTGTCGGTCTTCAGCCTGATGCGCGACGGCCACGACCTCGCTGCATCGCTGCGCGAGGTGAGCAAGCGCGGAAGCGAGCAGGGGTCGGGGCTTCGCTCGGCCATCGACCCGTACGTGCAGGTCGTCGCGTCCGGTGAACGGTGCCAACACACCGGTCTGCGGCTCACGGACATCTGGCGGTACTTCCGGTTGACGTGGACGAACCAGTACACGAGCACGCCAGGGCGAACCCTCATGATCCTGGTTCGCGACCGCGCCGCGCCCTTCCACCCAGTGATCGGCATCGCTGCCCTAGGAAGTCCGATCGTGCAGCTCAAGGAACGCGACGACTGGATCGGCTGGCAGCGAGATGGGTTCCTCGACGAGGCACAGGAACAGCCGACACGAAGGCTTGCCACATGGGTCTGGCGGCGTCTCGACAAGCAACTTGACGAGCTCTATCTCGCCGACCTCGAGAGCGACGGCTTGTACTGGTCCAACCTCTGGAGTGACCCGACCGACGATGCGATCGCGAAACTGGAACAGGAAGCCACACGCTGCCGCGCCGAACACCGGCGGACAGCGAGCCCAACCGACCTG
This sequence comes from Microthrixaceae bacterium, assembly GCA_041394405.1. Classification (GTDB taxonomy): domain Bacteria; phylum Actinomycetota; class Acidimicrobiia; order Acidimicrobiales; family Microtrichaceae; genus Microthrix. The sequence goes on along the minus strand of JAWKIF010000016.1, from coordinate 77,853 downwards.
AAGGCCAAGGTCGACCTATCGGACACCGACGCCCTCGTGCGTCGAGCTACTACGCCGCTCTTTCGTAGCAAGCGGTGCCAAGCACTCGCCGGGCTGCTTCGATCCAGGGCAGCGCTCCTCCCGCACTTCAGTGCCGGTGCCACGCCGACCGCGTTGTCTGCGGCCCTCGCGGAACGGGAGTCGCGGGATGCCATCGCGGCAGTTCTCCGCAAGGCCAAGGGCGATGCGGTGGGTACCGAAATGGCTGACCTGACCGTCTGCGGAGCGGTAGCTCCGTACAACGAGTTGCTCGGCGGCAAGCTCGTCGCGATGCTCGCCGCGAGCCCGACCGTCGTACGCGCCTACGCCGAGCGCTACGGAGGGTCTGCCAGCGAGATCGCCTCTGGCATGGCCGGTCGCGCCATCGTCCGTCGCAACCAACTGGTGCTCCTGGGCACGACGAGCCTCTACGGCGCCAACTCGAGCCAGTACAACCGCCTCTCTATGCCTGGCCAGGTGCTGGGCGGGCACAGCCCGATCGAGTACCGACGCGTGGGACGAAGCAGGAGCTTCGGCACATCGCACCTCTCGTCCGGATCGGTCGATGCCCTCGTGCATCTCGTCGAAGAGGCAAGCGGAACTCGCGTCAACAGCATCTTCGGCGAAGGAGTCAACCCGAAGCTCCGCAAAGTCCGCCACGGACTCGACCTGCTGGGATGGCCGTCGGACGATCTGCTGCAGCACGGACGCCAGCGGATCATCTACAGCGTCTCGCTGGTGACCAACCTGCTGCCCTACCTCATCGGGCTCGACACCGAGCCGGCGTACCGCTTCCGCTCCAACGTTGCAGGCGACACAGCGAAGGTGGTCGCCTGGTGGGCAGAGCGTTGGCTCGATCGACGGCTGAACTCGGACGAAGCGCTGACGCGCATTGAGTCGCACCGAGCCCTCGACGGATCAGGATCTCACGGCGCACGCGTGGTACTCCCTGAGCCCTGAAGCGGGAGACCCGCCCGACTGTCACACCCATCGGGGAAGATGGGAGGGTGAGCGTGTGGGGGGATAGGGACGAGCGCGAGGCGAGCGTCGCCTGCAAGGCCACGCTCGACCAGCTACAGGAGCGCCTCCACAGTCACTTCGCTGCGCTCCGCTATGCGCGGAGCGGTGCCAACTCTCCGGTCTTCGCGCTTGAACACGGCCTGGCCGATGGGGACCTGTCGGTCCTGCGCACCACGGTTCGCGAGTGGGTCCGCCTCCGAAAGCCGGCTCGACGGTACTGGCTGCCCTTCGTCGTCCACGCCACCGAGGTCGGGTACCAGTACGACGGCGACGAGTACTGGCCGACGCTGGAAGCAGACACGCCCGGCTGGGAGAGCCACATCGGCCGGAGCTTCGTTCGATCCCGGTTCCTTGAGTTCGCCGATACTTTTGGTGGGGCAAGGCCGCGGGGTCGATGGGCATCTCATTTCACCAACATTTGCTGGCCGATCACCCACGCCATCCTCCCTACTGATCTCCAGCGGCACTTTGCGCGCCTGCTCTACGACTATCGGGGCACGTTGACGAGTGAACTGCTCGCCTCGCCAGGGGACCTTGGCGTCGCGCTCGCTGGCAGAGTCGGTGGAACCTCCAAGCGGTTCCAGCAGCTCGCGCAGAACACCGATCTGCTCGGCCAGGTGGCCGCATCTCTACTCGCCGGGACCCCCGAGGAAGCCAGCATCTTGCCCCGGACACTTGATCGCCTCGTCGAGGACCTGGGCCGTGAACGGGAAGCCCGTCGATGGCTGGCCGACGCTCGGATCTCTGCTGACCGGGTACGTCGCAAAGGGTTCGCTGGGGCCGGCAGATCGCTCGGGGAGGGATCAGGATCGGTTGCGCAGCGGCCGACGTCGCCCGTGCCGTTCTCGGCGCACCCGACTGCGGACGGCTGGCAGCTTCGACTTCGTGTTCCGGACTTCACCCCGCTCCTCTCCCGACACCCTGGTATTGCCGACGAGCTTGCCCGTGTGCGCTGCCGGGTGGCCGGCACACCTGGTCGGCCACAAGCTCGTGGGTGGTTGCTGTTCAGCGGCAAGCAGGTCGCCCTGGACCGCTGGCCGGGACGAGATACGCCCGTCTTCGAACTCGAGCGCGCCGACCACAGCGTCGCCAGTTTCCTCCGGGATGAGTCGCGCACCCCGCCCGCGGAAGCCTGGGTATTCAGGATCGGACTCGATGGCGCTGGCCGACTGGTGCGATCCGGAGCAGTGCTTCCCGGCACGCGCTATCTCGTCGTCGGACCGTCGATAGGTCAACCTGCGGCGGAGTGGGCCTCGCCCGCGTCGCTCGACCTTGATGGCGCTCAGGGGCTGATCCTGGATGTACCCGAGACCGTGGATCAAGCGGTGCGGGACCTACTCGCCGGGATCGGAGTTGGGGTCCAGTCCGCGGTGGAGCTCAAGGCCGTCGGGCTCGTCCCCGCGGCCTGGGACGGACAGGGCTACGGCGAGTGGATCGTTGGAACTCGACCACTTCTGTCGTTGGCGTCCACCCACGAGATCGAAGCGGCCACGGTCTCGATCGGCGGCGCGCCTTCGACACTCGTGCGTTTCTCACCCTCGGGAGCGGATCCTCTCCTGCAGTTGCCTGAGCTGCCCGTCGGCTGGCATGACATTCGGCTCTCGTTCCTTGTCGCCGAGGGAGCACCCTCGGTCGCCGACGGCTTGTTCGAGGCGCACGTTCGAGAACCGGAGGTGCACCGGCCCAGTGGCACCTTTCGTGATCCGCTCAGGCTCATGCTCACGCCCCCATTCGGCTCGCTCGAAGATGTCTGGGACGGTCGAGTTGCACTGGAGTTGGAGGGACCGAACGCTGTCAGGACCCGAGTCACCGCGGACCTCCGGCTTCCCGACGGCGAGTCGGGAGCGTCGCACGGTTTCGAGGTGCAGTTGCCCGTGACCCTCGCGGAGTGGGGCTCAGTCTTCGCTTCAAACGTGCGCTCAGCACGTCAATTCCAAGAGGGCTTCGACGAGGCTGCCGCGCTCGTCATCGGAGCGGGTGACGATGAGCTCGGCCGAGTCTCGGTGACCTTGGAACGGGAGGTTGCTCCGATCAGGTGGGGCTTCACGCGCCGCGCTGGCCGCTTGATGGTCAAGCTCCACGAAAGCGCCGACCTGGGAATCGACCCAGTCGTGCGCTTCTTCCCGTTCCACAGCGCCGACACAGCGTCGGCGGTCAGCCTCTCGGATGACCGCCTCTACGCCGAAGAGTCGGGTGGCCTCTTCATCGCGAACCTCGATGGCACCGAGGTCGGCGCGGTGCTTCCTCCCAAGGTCAGAGATCTGAAGGATCTCAAGCCCCGCGTCGGGTTGCAGGCGAGATCACGGACAACCACCGACATCGAGGCTCTGATCCGCACAGCAGCTTCGTGGACAACAGCACGTGCACCCGGAGATCTCGTCGCCCTGATGGCCCGAGACGATGTTGTCAACGCTCACAAGGGCCAGATCGGCGAACTCATCGGAGGGAAGCTCTGGGCATCGCTTGAACGACGACACGCCGCGGGGAGGGGCGTACCTCTCAGCGAGTGGAGTGATGCGCTGGCCAAACCCGGCGACTGGCACACGTTCCGGCGCGGTGTGTCCGCTCTTGCTGAGCAACCACTGGAGGATCCACCGATCGACGCGCTCGCGAGACTCCTTGGTCCAGGGAAGTCGGCCCCCGCCGCCTCGACACGCGTGGTCGTGTCGTCGAGCGGCCATCGCCCGGGTGGTGGCGGCCCGGCGAGGGGCTTCCAGGTTGGAGGGGAACGGCTCGCCGAGTTTCTTCTTCGGCTGGCATCCGATCCTGGAACCCTCAACGAGTGGGACGGCACCGAGTTGGCCCGGTTCGTGGACGAGACGCTCAAGCACCCCCTCGTCTACCGGGGCGCTCGAATGGTGTCGATCTGCAGTCAGGCGGAGGAAGAGCCGTGGCGATGGTGAGGGCGCTTGACCCCGAGGCCGCGCTGCAAGCGACCCTGGCGGAGTTGGGCCTTCCTCCCGGCGCCGACCGCGCCAGCCTCCTTGCCGAGAGCCTTCGACGAACGGCATCGGTCCGTTGTCCATCGACGCCACAGGCGATCGTCGAGGCGGTCCGCCAGGTGCTTGACCCCCTCGTACCGCTCACCGGGGAGGAGGTGGGCGAAGCGTTCGATGCCGTGGTGGCAGCGGGCGACCTGGTGGAGGTCATCGACCCCTCCGGAGGTCAGCGTCGTCGACTCATCTACCTTGGCCCACCGCGATGCGTCGAACGATCCACAGGGGACCTGCTCCTGATCGGTGTGAGACCAGACGGTGCACCGTTGGTCGGCGAGGGACTCATCGAGCGAGTGCACGTTGACCGACACCTCCGTCGTCTGGTCAACCCGACCGTCGAGGAACTCGAGTTGGTGTCGGTCTACGGACTCGATCGGCTCAGCGAGGACAAGTGGATGCGTCACGCACCTCCACAGGACGCCGTTGATCTCATCGAGGCGTACAAGGGCATGCTTGCTCGCCAAGGCCCCTCGGGCGAGATACCTGGCCTTCGCATACTCGATCCGACCCGCAACCCTGCGTACTACCGAGGCCGCTGGCGCCCACCCAGCTCGTCAGACTCAGGCATCTACGTCGCGCGGCGCAGCCAAGGGTACGGCGCGGATCTGTGGTGTGTCGTCGAGCTCCGCGACGGCAGCCACGTCCGACTGCTCGATCTCCCGCTCCTCGGCCGCGACCGGGGATGCGACGAAGCCTGGCACCTCCAGGCTGCCTTCGATGCCCAGAACGGCTCACCCCAGGAGGTCATCGTCAGGCGGACCGGCGCCGGGCGCATCCAACTCGGGCTTCCCGCTCCACCACCTCGGTGGCTGCAACGGCGGTGGGACCTGCTGGGGAACCCCGCGGAGGTCAAGTCGGCGCTGTTCGGCTACGAGTTCTCACCCCGAGACACGCGGGCAGAGCTCGACTTCGTGAAGGATCATCTCTGGATGTCACGCCGTGTCGTCAACGAGGAAGCAACCAACGAATGACAACACCACCCACCATCGGGCAGACGATCGAGCAGGTACGCACGGCACTTCGTGACTACATCGAGGCGACCTACCACATCAGCCATCCGCAGATCGTCGAGCAGCGCCGCGTGCTGCTCGACAGGCCTGGCGTGATCGCCCAGACGCCCTACCTGGAGTCCACACCGAGATACATCGCCGGCGAACGCTTCGAGACGCTGGATCTTCCACCAGCGGCACTGGAGTTGTTCGACCTCATGGCGCGACCGACAACCGATGGGGGCTTGGGGCTGCTCCACAACCCGCCCTACGCCCACCAAGCCCAAGCGCTCACCGAGGCGGTGCGCAACGAGCGCAGCCTCGTGGTCACGACGGGTACCGGCTCAGGCAAGACCGAGTCCTTCCTGTTGCCGATCGTCGCCAAGCTCGCGGTCGAGGCCAAAGACCGGCCGGCTGCGTTCGCTGAGCCTGCCGTGCGTGCACTCGTCCTCTACCCGATGAATGCCCTCGTCAACGATCAGCTCGGTCGTTTGCGGCTACTCCTCGGCAACGAAGGAGTCGCCGGTCAGTTCACGACGTGGGCCAAGCGCCCAGCCCGGTTCGGGCGCTACACGGGCCGCACGCTGTACCCAGGTGTCCGCACTCGCAAGAAGGACAGCACCCGGCTTCGGCCCATCGACAAGTTCTATGTCGACCTCCTCGATCGAGCAGATGGGAACGACGCGGCTGCGGAACGTGCACGCGACCTCGTCCAGAACCTGAAGGCCCGCGGGAAGTGGCCAGCCAAGGCTGACCTCCGCGCCTGGTACGGCCAGAGCGGGTCGCATTGGCAGCGCGGTGGACAGTTCGTCCGGGCGGTCACGCAACCAGGTGACGCGGAGCTGTTCACCCGTCACGAAGCGCTCGCCGCGCCGCCAGACGTGCTCGTGACCAACTACTCGATGCTCGAGTACATGCTCATGAGGCCACTCGAACGCCCGATCTTCGATGCAACCCGCCAGTGGCTCGCCCAGAACCCTGACGAGCGGCTGCTGCTCGTCATCGACGAGGCCCACCTCTACAGAGGAGCTGCCGGAGCTGAGGTCGCCCTCCTCATCCGCCGGCTCCAAGCTCGGCTGGGGCTTCCCCACGAGCGGCTCCAGGTCATCTGCACGAGCGCGAGCTTCAGTGACCCTGACGCGGCCTGCGACTTCGCCGCGGCCCTCGCTGGCAAGGCACGAGACGCCTTCGTCCCTATCGACGGACGACTCGCCCTCCGGCCTGCGAGCGGACCTGGTGACGACGACGAGCGAGCACTCCTCGCCGACATCAACCTCAACGACCTCTACGCCGACGACCAGCAGCGACGACGAAGCGCAGTCGCTCCCTTCCTCCAACGGCGGGGCGTGGAGCCCGCCAACGATGACATCGATTCCGCCCTCTACCGGGCGCTCGAGGACTACCCCCCGATGGGCACCCTGGTGAACCTCACCATGAGCGAAGCCCGCCCGCCGTACGAGTTGGCCACCGAGTGCTTCGGCAAAACTGGTGATGAAGCAGACCGTGCGCTCGCCGCACTGGTTGCGCTCGGGAGCATGGCACGACTCCAACCGGGCGAGCCCGGCCTCCTGCCCTGCCGGATCCACTCGTTCTTCAGAGGACTGCCCGGTCTCTGGGCATGCACCGACCCAGACTGCTCCGGGGTAGACGGCCGCGGCCCCATTGGCAAGCTCTACGACCAGCCCCGCGACGCCTGTGACCACTGTGGAGCACGCGTTCTTGAGTTCTTCACGTGCCGCCACTGCGGCTCCGCCTACGGCCGTGCGTACACCGACAAGATCTCTGACCCGGAGTTCCTATGGTCGGAGCCCGGAGCACGGTTCGAGGCCGTCAGCGGGTACGTCGTAGAGCTCGAAGCGCTCGACATCTGCTTCGAGGACCCGCTCGCAGAGGGCGTTGAACCAGCGGAACTTGACCTCGTCACCGGCCGGCTCAACCCGATGGAACTGGGCGAACGTTCCCGTCAGGTCTTCATCCCACGAGACCGCCTGCCCACGGAGTCAACTGGCGACGACGATGAAGGCGGCACGTCAGCGCGCCGCCCCGGTGAGTTCCGCCCGTGCGGCGTGTGCGGGAAGCAGGCCGGCTACGGCCGCTCCTCCGTCCAGGACCACCAGACCAAGGGCGACCAACCGTTCCAGGCCATCGTCACCCGCCAGCTCGAGGTCCAGCCGCCCGGACCGCAGCCAGCTACCGAGTTCGCCCCGCTCCGAGGCCGAAAGGTCCTCGCGTTCTCCGACTCTCGACAGGTCGCAGCTCGACTCGCCCCGAACCTGCAGACCTACGCGATGCGCGACGTGTTGCGTCCACTTCTGCTCCTCGGCCTCCGGCAACTCCGTGAGCACCCCAGCATCCGTCGCAAGGTCGGACTCGATGATGCGCACCTCGCGGTCCTCTTGGCGGCCCGGATCTCGGAGATCCGACTCCGACCCGAGCTGAAGTCAGGTGAGTCTCTTCAGCTCCAACACGACATCGACCGCATCAGCCTGGGCGATCTGAGCGACCCGCATGTGCTCGACGAGTTGCTGACCGACGCTCGCTCTGAGACCCCACCCGCATCGCTTCTCCGAGGGCTCGTGAGCACGATCACTGACCGGTGGACCGGGCTCCAGTCCCTCGCTCTCGCAAGTCTCGCCGAGCGCGAACGCGACACCGCCAAGCTACTTGAGGACCTACCAGCGCTTCCTGGCTTCAGCAGCGACGAACAGCGCCAGGCTCTGGTTCGCCTGTGGATCAACCAGTGGACCGAACCAGGGCTCTGGTTCACCACCATGCCGTCCGCGTGGTGGAGCACCGAGGTCCGCGGACACAAGGGCAAGTTCAAGAGCCTCACAAGCTGGTTCGAGGACAAGGAGCCGCGTCTGGCGTTCGAGAAGACCTGGCTTCCCGTGCTCCTGTCGCACTTCTGCGAGGTCCAGGGCGACACCTACCGGATGCGAGCTTCCCGGCTCACTCTCGATACGTCGCCTGGCTGGGCTTGGTGCGGAACCTGCAGGACGACCCAACGCCCCGTGCCCAACTCCACCAGGTGTGTCGCCTGCCGCCGCAAGGACGTGCGCCCAGTCGATCCAGACACCGACCCCGTGTTCCGGGCTCGCAAGGGCTACTACCGCCAGAGTACGCTGCGCGCCCTCGCGGACCCTCCGGTGCCTCCCACGGTGATCGTGGCGGCAGAACACACCGCCCAACTCGGCGAAGCGCAAGGCGATGCCGTGTTCTCCAAGGCCGAGGAGCACGAGTTGCTCTTCCAGGACGTCGACCTCGGCGGAGCGACGGGCAACAACAGGCAGTCAGCGATTGATGTGCTGTCGTGCACCACCACCATGGAGGTAGGGATCGACATCGGCTCGCTATCGGGCGTGGCGCTGCGCAACATGCCGCCGTCACGAGCGAGCTACCAACAACGAGCTGGCCGGGCCGGACGCCGGGGCAACGCACTCGCGACCGTGACCGCCTTCGGGAGCGCAGACAGCCACGACGAGCACTACTTCCGCGAGCCCGATGCCATGATCCGCGGTCGTGTCGACGACCCACTTCTCTCCCTCGACAACGCCGACATCACCCGGCGCCACGTGACAGCGTTCCTCTTGCAGCGCTACCACTCCGTTCGCCTCCCGACCATCGACCCGGAACAGCAGCCTCAGCTCTTCGAGGTGCTCGGCAAGGTCGACGACTTCACGCGACCCGACTCGATCCTCAACCGCGATGACTTCGCGGAATGGCTGGCGGAGAACGAGCAAGACCTCCGAAGTGAGATCGCGGGCTGGCTGCCGAACGAGCTCGATCACGCCGCGACCGATGACATCCTCGACACGTTCGTCCAGCACACCATCGGCCGGATCGACTATGCGTTGGACTGGAGCGACGCCGACGAACAGGCCGTCCCACCGAGTCCCGCTCACCAACAGGATGGGGACGAAGAGGATGAGGCTGCCGACGGGATCGAAGTGCAGGCAGAAACGGGCGAAGAGACCGCCCGCCCTGAAAGCGCCCGCGAGAACCTCCTCGACCGACTGCTCTACAAGGGCGTCCTACCTCGGTACGCCTTCCCCACCGACGTCGTGTCCTTCCACGTCTTCGACACCGAACAATCCACTCGGTTCCGGGCTGTGTTCCGGTACGCGCCGAGCCAAGGACTACCGGTCGCCCTCACGCAGTACGCGCCCGGGAAGGAGGTCTGGATCGACGGCAAGCTCTGGACCTCTGGGGCTCTCTACTCGCCGATGCCCTCAGACCGCTTCAACGCTTGGAGCCGAGGGAGGCTGTACTTCGAGTGCGAGGTGTGTCGCTACGCGCGCACGGTGAGCCGTGAAGACGCCGAGCGGGGCGAGCGAGGTGACTGCCCCGCGTGCGGAGCCGAAGGCAAGTTTGGCGGCGCACGCAACTGGATCCGTCCACCCGGTTTCGCCCATCCCTACACGATCGAGGAAGGCACCTCACCCGACGACCAGCCCGCACGTAGCTACGCGACGAGGGCGAAGCTCATGGCATCCAGCGAGGCTGCTCACTGGACCCGGGTGACCGATCGCGTCCGCTCCTACTACAACCGGGACTTCCTCCTAGTCACCAACACCGGCCCGAACCGGGAGGGCTACACCTACTGCCTGCGCTGCGGGGTCATCGAACCGACGGCCATGCCAACCGGTCGAGTGAGCGGCTCGCATCCCAAGCCGTACCCGGATCGCAAGGAACCCGACTGCACGGGCGGGATGAGCACCCGAGGACTCGTGCTCGGCACGGACTTCGTCTCCGATGTGCTGCTCATCGCCCTCCGCGTCGATGACCCCCTCACGCTCCGCCCAGCACTCCTCGCTACCGACGTGGCGCTGCGAACCGTCGCTGACGCGATCACGATCGCGTCAGCGACCCACCTTGAGATCGAGCATGGAGAACTCCAGGCCGAGTACCGCCCAGCACTCACCGAACTCGGCAAAGACGGCCTCGAGGCGGAGATCTACCTGTACGACACCCTTGCTGGCGGTGCGGGGTTCGCCCGCGAGGTGGGCGTGCACATCGACCAGATCCTCCGATCCGCTCTGGCCTTGCTCGAGAACTGCCCTGGAGACTGCGACCGGTCCTGCTACCGGTGCCTGAGGAGCTTCAGGAATCGGTTCGAGCACCATCAACTGGATCGGTTCGTCGGAGCAAGCCTGCTGCGCTACCTCCTGCAAGGCGAGGAGCCCGTCCTTGCACCTGGGCGCCTCAAGCGATCCGCAGACCGACTCTTCGAAGACCTCGAACGACAGGGACTCCACGACATCTCGTTCGAGCGGGACAAGCCCGTCGACATCCCCGGAGTCGGTCAAGTGGTCGCGCCGATCTGTGCGACTGCCGGAGACAGAACCTTCATCGTTGGAGTGCACGCCCCACTCACGCCGGACTACCCGGCCGACCCGCTCCTACGAGAAGCGAAGGAGTTCGGCGCGAGCGTTCCGATCGAACTGATCGATGACATCGTCATCTCCCAGCATCTCCCCGCAGCCACCCGCCAGGTCATCCAGCGTGTCATCGGACGGTAGCGGCCAGCGCTTCACGACCCGCGTCGCCGGCATCGAGGGCACGTGGTCCACTCCTCCCACATGGTGGAGCTTCTCCAGTCTCTCCGAGGTCGAGGCCTGTCCCCGACGTTGGTCGCTGTCGCGTGCGAGCTATCCGGGGGTATGGGACCGGCCTGGCTATCCCGAGTACGTCTACGCCGGCACCGTCGTCGGCCACGTGATCCACGGGAGCCTCGAGATCATCGTCGGAGAGTTGGTGCGGGCGGGGTGTACCACCGTCGCGGACGCATCGGCAGTTGACGTCCTGCGTTCGGTCGGTGGCTACACGCAGCTGTTGCGTGATCAGGTCGAGGCGCACCTGAGCCGGCTGGCAGACAACCCACGGTGCTCGGCCAGGCTCGACCAGCTTCGGCGCGATCTGTTCACCCGGCTGCCCGAGATGCGCCAAAACGTCCAGGCACTCGTCGCTCGCAGCGAGTTCGAGACCAACACCAGCGTCGCCGCCACCTCTGGTAGCCCGGCCAGCGGACGGTTGGCCGACGGCACCTACCCGGAGTTCGAGATCCGCTCCGACGAGCTCTCCTTCTCCGGTCGCATCGACCTGCTCGCTGTCTCCGGGCATGAGGTCCACATCACGGACTACAAGTCCGGTACTCCGTCAGCGGAGCACGAAGACCAACTGCGCACCTATGCAACGTTGTGGGCCCGCCGCTCCGACCCCGATCCCGGCCGACCGCTCGCGACCCGCCTCACAATCTCCTACGTGACCCAGGACGTAGACGTCGAAGCCCCCGGACCGGAAGAGATCGACCAACTCGCGAGCGAGCTGATCAATCGAGCCAGCGCGGCAAGAGCTGACCTGATGGCGGCAGAGCCGGCAGCGAAGCCATCTGCGGACACCTGCCTGTTCTGCTCCGTGCGACACCTCTGCGAGGACTACTGGCGAGCGGCCGAGCAGTCTCTCAAGCCGGGCGCAGCAGATGTCGAGATCGAGGTCTTGGCGAGGAACGGTCCGTCCAGCTGGCTCGTGCGGACCAGTACGGCGGTCGAAGGCATCCTCAGGACATCCGAGGACGACGACTTGACGAGAGGACAGAAGCGACGCGTACTCGGCGCGTTCATCGGCCCAACCGAGGCCGGCGAGCCGCTGACCGTCTCACTCAGCGCCAACTCGGAGACGTACATCCTCAGAGAGGACGACTAGGACTGGCGCGCGGCGGCCCGCTCACCGTCTACTCGACGACCCAGGTGTGCCAGTGAACCGGGCCCGGTGTGGAGTCGGAATCGCGCGGAGCCGCAGTGTTGGGTCCGCCCACGATCCGTTCGATAGCTGAGGTCACTCGGGTGCGGATCTCGGCTGGGTCGAGAGCGTCGTAGGCGTCGTCGGACCAGACGTGCACGACACCGTCGACGACCCGTGTGCTGGACCGGAAGCCACCCGAGCGCAAGACCTTGCGGATCGCGGCGCGGGTCGTTTCGACGTGCTCGACGGGCACGCCCGTCACGTAGGTCGAGCTGAACTTGGTGACCTCCTCGGCCACCACCGCGGCGAGCAGCCACACTCCCGACGGCGCGTCGGCGGTGGGGAACCACGCGTCGAGGATGTGGAGGCACCGACGACACGTCGGGGCGAACGCAGGGTCGCGCCACAGCGGCAACAACAGCTCGTCGGCTCCGGCGGCCATCCGGTTCCACGTACGGCCGCAAAGGGTCGAAGGGTTCCAGCGACCCTGGGGCGGGGCGTCCTCGTTGCCCTGGTGTCGATCAGACCGGCCGGGCCCGGCGGCGACCTCGGCGAGGTGGGTCTCTGCGCCGCTGCCGACGTCCACCAGCAGCAGGTCGCGGCCGAGCACCGAGATCGAGTTCTCGTCGGTTGCGTCCATCGGTGGCTCCTCACACGGCGATCCGCTCCATCTTCGCCGCCACGATGAAGGGTCGGAGCAGAACGCCGGCGGCCCCGGGGTCGGGTCGACCCCCGGGGCGTGGGTGATGGCTACGCGTGGAGGTGTGCGACTGCCGACAGCGCCTCGTTGAGGTGCTCGCCGGTTCGGGCGGCACAGCCCTGTGCGTCTTCGAGGGCGAGCACCGCGCACGCGATCACGACCGGGGTGGGCTTGTCCGTCATCGCGTCGACCTCGTAGGCACGGCCTGCGGCGGGACGTTGGAGGTGTCGAGCGAGTTGGCCGCACGTCTGGGACAGGCGCTCTGCCAGGACCCGCAACTCGCCGAGGACCCGGTAGAGGTCGCCGACGTCCTCCCATCCCGGCGTGCTCGGGGCAGGTGCGGCGATGGTGAGGTGGTTCACCGTCCGCAGCGCCTCCGCAGCGTGTTCGGCGGCATCGACCGGGCAGGTCACTGCTCGTCCTCGGTGTCCGCGGCGGCGTCGGCTGCGTCAGGATCGGGAGTGGCATCGCGCTCGCCGCCCGGTTCGGCGTTCGCGGCCAGCTTGTTGCGCTGGTTGCGCAGCAACAGCGAGAACGTGTCGGCGGCAGCGGCCTGCATGCCCGGCAGGACGTGCTGGTACACGTTCATCGTGAACGCGACGTTGGCGTGACCCAGCCGTTCGCTCACCACCTTCACGTGCACCCCCGCCTTCAACAACAAGGTGGCGTGCGTGTGGCGCAGGTCGTGCAGCGAGATCACCGGCACCTTGGCCCTGGCGACGGTGCGGTCGAAGAGCTGGCTGAACGTGTCGGGGTGCAGCCACGACCCGTCGTCCTTGGTGAACACCAGATCGTCAGCTGCGGGCTTGGAGCCGTCGCGCTCCTCGGTGCGGGCCTTGAACCAGTCCCGCAGCACCTGCACGACATCGGCGTCGATGTCGATCGTGCGGCGGCTCGTCCCCGTCTTCACATCCGAGATCGACACCTCGTACGCGACCGACACGAGGGCTTGGCGGACCGCGACGCGGTTGGCGTCGAGGTCGAGGTCTCGCCACCGCAGCCCGAGCACCTCGCCACGGCGCATCCCGGTGTGCGCGGCCAGGAAGAACGCCGGCGACAGGCGGTGCGGGGCGATCACGTCGAGGAACGTGACGAGTTCGTCGACGTCCCACGCCTTGATCTCGTCGCGCTTGCGGGCCTGCAACGACGGCGCGTCCGCCATCGCGACCACGTTGCGGACCACCGTGCCCTTGCGTGCCGCGTCGCTCAGCGCCTTGTTCAACATCACGTGGATGTTGTGCACGGTCTTCGGAGCCAGTCCCTTCGGCTCGGCCTGCTTGCCGTCCGGCGACTTGCCGGTGCGCTTCTTGCTGCCGTTCTTGAGCAGCGCCGCGTAGAACAAGTCGATGTCCTCCGCCGTGAGCCGATCGAGGAGGCGTTCCCCCAACGCCGGGATGACGTGCAGGTCGATGTTGCGTCGGTACGAGTCGTACGTGCTCGCCCGCAACCGGCTCTCTTGGACCGGCAGCCACCGCGTCGTCAGGTACTGGCCCAGCGTCAGCTTCTCGCTCACCACCGTCTCGCCACGATGGCTCCGCTTGGTCAGCTCGGTCACAAGCTTGTCGGCGTCGTCACGCCGGTTGCCCGCGGCGACCCAGCGCCGCTTCTCCTTGCCCGTCGCCGGGTCGATGCCGTCGTAGATGACGACGTAGTACTTCTTGCCCTTCTTGGTCACGTAGCCGCGCATGATGCGGTGTCCCTTCGATCACAGATTCAGAAGGGACGCCGACGCAGCCACGAAGGCCGGACCCGGGGCGTCAACGGGGCGAACCGGCGCTGCAACGATCACTCTAACCGCCGCCACAACCCGAAGGTCGATGCTTGCCATCGCCACGCGGCGCCGGTGAGCATGCCTATCTCAGTGCCGACCGCAACTTGAGCGTTCGGTCCTGAACCGCACGAGGGGCGACCAGTCATCCGCCTCCAAGGGTGGGCCATGACGAGCCAACGCATCATGCCCAATCTCGAACGGCGTGCGTTTTCAGGCACGGGCCACCCATGCACCTCCAGCCGGCCGCCCGCGAAGGACACGAGGGAGTAGCGAGGAAGCGGACCGATGAGTCGTCGGGGCATGGGCGCCGCGGGATCACGGCGGCGGCGGGCCGCGGAAGACGAGCGAGACAACCGGAGACGCCATCGCGCTGCTGAGATGTCGTGACGAGCCCTTGCAGCTTCGGCCGACCGCCTCAGCTGCGCTCGCTCGGAGCGCCCGTTGCCTCGTCCTCGTCGCGACCAAACGACTCGCCGCCTTGCTCATCAAGCTGTGCTGCCTCGGTGCGGATAAGTCTGTCGTCTGGTGAGAGGGTCAAGACGATCGCGTCGTCGGCGAACGCTGGGACGTCGTTGTCCAAGGCGATGACCTGGAGCCGGCCGCCGTACCTCGCTACCTCGTCCATGAGCAGCCGATACGTGTCGTCCCGCCGTTCGAGGTCGAAGCCCTCGTGGCCCACGTTGTTTGAAAGCCCATCCAAGACCAGCAGGCTCGGGAGTGGAAGATCGTTGTCGAGAGAGACGGTGTGGTGCGCGAGCGCGTGGGCGACGTTGACGAGCACGGTCAGCCCCTGGCTGGACAGCTCGTCGAATGGTCGCTCGGTCACGACCGGAAGGTAGGTGGCCCGGTTGATGGCGGCCGTCAGCGGTAGATCGGACAAGGACACATGGAGGCGCTGGAGGTACTCCAGAAACCGAGCCTCCAACGCCCTGATGAGTTCCTCTGCCCTAGTTCCAAGTCGTTCGTGTTGGGCGAGGGCATCGACGAGGTCGGCCCGTTCGTCCTCGAGCGCGGCCCGTTGGCCTTCGAGGTCGGTGTACCGGATCAGCAACTGCCGGTACTCGGTCAGTTGGAGCAGTCGGGCCTCGAGCCCGGCCCGCTGGCCGGCTGCCACGACGAGAGACTCAGCGCGCTGTGAGAGGAACTCAGCTGTCCGTCGATCAAGCTCGGCGTTCGCAAGCACAGCCTCCTGCTCGAGCCGTTCGCGCTCGGATCGCAAGGCGGCCAACTCGTCGTCGCGCAGCTCTGCGAGGGACTGGGTCTCGACCATCTGACTGGCGATGCGTTCTTGCTCCACGACGAGTTCGTCATGGAATCCGGATTGGTGAGGGGTTTGAAGGCAGAGGTAGCAGTGGTCCTCGTCGGACCGGCTGGGCTCGATACTTGTGCCGCATCGAGGGCAGACGACGAAGTCGAAGTCGACTAGCCATTCGTCGGCGACGATGGCACGGGTGAGGCGCTCGGACTGCGTGCTCAGGGTCTGATGAAGGTCGTCGAGTTCTGCGCGACTGCGGGCGGCGGCGCGTTCTGCCGCAGCAGCGGAGACAAGTCGTTGTTCGACGTCGCTGATCTGTGCTCGAAGTCGTCGACTCTGGGTTTCGGCCAGGCCAGCGGAGGCGACCGACTGCGCCTGTGCGCTGATCTCGCTGATCGCGTCGCGGACGACGGTCGTCTGCTCGTCGATGTCGTCGAGGCTGGAGAACGGAGTGTCTTTGAGGAAGGCGCGGACGGCGTCGTTCGAGCGGTCGAGGTCCTCGAGCCTGAGCTCGACGCTCCTCAGCTGAGCTTGCAGGTCCGCGACCTCGGCGCTGTAGATCCCGTAGTTGATCTCGAATACAGCTCGTCGTTTGCGGTCCGTGAACGTGTCCTTGTGTCCGAATACCGCGGTGTCGATCTCGTCATCACGCACGATGCAGTAGAGGAGCCAGTCGTTGATCGTGACGGGAGACGTTTCACTGGTGATGTCCGTGCGCGCGCGTGGAACTGCGACCGACGGGATCCCGAGACGGGCGAGCAGCCAGTCCTGGTAGGTGAGTGGCACCGTTGACGTTGGACGCTCGGCGGGCAGCCGAAGCGTGTCGGCGATGAGTTCGTGAGCGACGTCGTCCTCGTCGTCTGCCGGCTCGCGGCGACTCAGCGATACGACTGCGCTCTTGGTGGTGACCAGAGGGCGATCGATCTCCCATAGCTCAGAGCCGAACGTGACACGTCCACGGACCGACCGGACAACGCCGGTTTCAGGAGGCAGGTGGTTGGGGACTCGGCCAAGAAGAGCGCGAAGCAGCCGAACAACGGTCGTCTTCCCGGTCGTGATCGATCCTCGGATGACCGAGAAGCCCTCCGGGAAGTCGATCGTTCGGCGGCCACCGATGAGGTCAAGGCGGTGAACTCGAAGCTCATGCATAAACGGCGCGCTCCCTCATTCGACCTCCGAGTGCCAGTTCGCGTTCGTCATCTCGGGGATGGCGTCGTACAGGAGGTTCTTCAACGTGGTCCCGCTCAGATCCAGGTGCCGCCTTGCCGCGAGTGCGCGACGGTGCACCGATGCCCAGGTGTCGTCTTCGACAAGTCCGGCGGCCAACTGGCGACCTCGGTCGGTTGCCCGGTAGCCGATCCCATGCTTGAACGGGATCGACTCAATGAGCCCACGGCCGATCAAGCCACCCAGGACTGCGTAGTAGGAGGGGTCCCACGGGCCGTAGCGATACCGGATCATCCGATCCTGGAGCGGAGCCAGTTCCTCATCGACCGTGGCGAGGACCTTCTCGGATACGTCGCGATCCTGGAGCACGCGCCTCAAGTACTTGGGGTAGCGAACGAGGAAGTCGAGCTTCGCAAGTTTGAGGCGGCCCTCGAGGAGTCGAGGCTTCTCGGCTGTTCCGCTGAACGCGTTGATGAGGAGGAGGACTCGACCCTCGGACTCGGGGAGGGAGCGGAACTTCGTCAAGCGGTCCGTCATATCGACCTCCACGGGTACCGACACTGGTCGGACAGCTCGCAAAGCAGGCCGAGGACGAGTTCGCCATCGCCGGACAACACTTGGTCCTGGTCGAGGTCACCGAGCCGCGCTGTCTGTTGGACGAGCCTGGAGTAGATCACTTCAGCTGGCCGAGACGCGTGTGCGGGAGTTGCCGCTGAGCCAACGACGTCGGTTGTCACGGCCTCGGCGTGCTCCAGGACGCGCTCTGACAGGTGCTCGAGAGCCTGATCGACCTCGCCTGCAAGGGTGGGCCGAGCGGCGAGTCGGGCACTGGTGGTGGACCGTCGCGCTTGTGCTCGCGCCACGGTCTGGTCGCCCGCTCCAGCGACGCGCAGCTTCCACTCGAGGTCGGTCATCGCCAGCGCCCCTTCATTCGCCGCCGCTAGAAGGCGCCGTTGCTCGGCCTCCAGGGCGGGGATAGGAGGGAGCAACATGAGCAGTTCGGCGCGGCTGAGACGATGCTCCTCGATCTTCTCTTGTTCGTCGGAGGTCGGCGAGGGCTGCAGCGCCAAGGGATGCGCCGGGTCTGCCGACTCGGCAGACCCGATGTGAGCAGCGATCACGCGCTGAAGGAGCTTGTCGTAGAGAGCTTCGATGTGGGCGCTGTGGCCCGGCACGAGCCCTATGAGCAGCCGTATCGTGACGGCGTCGATCGACGGACGAGCGTGGTACTGCCGGACAACCTTCAGACACGCGAGGAACTCATCAACATCAGCCTCGGACAGACCCAAGTCGACGATCGCCGACCTTTGGGCGACTGACGCTGCGGTCGGGTCGGCGAAGAAGGTCCTCGTGTCAGCGCGCGGCCCCTCGGGCCCTTCCAAGATCAGCTCCAGCCGGATCGGCGGCACATTCTCCGCTGCCTTCGCGAGGCCGAACGAACGAACGAGCGCATCGAGTCCCCCGCCTGCGGTGAGAACCTTCGCCGCCGTCCATGCACCCCGGTCGCGCGTCTTGACTTGAGCGAAGCAGATCTCCGCGCTCGTGACAGTTGTTACGTCATCGACGAACTCGCAGAGGATGAAGGCGTCCTCGGCCGCCTCGATCGTCGCCAACCATCGCTGAACCGCCACCTTGCACTGATACAGGTACCGAGCGAACGTCTCGCTTCCACTGGTGTCGCCCGGCCCAACAGTCGCTAGCGCATCTTCAAGACCGCCGGCCATCATCCAGCCCGAGACGCGGTCGGAAGTTGGTCCTCATGTCCCGCGGTCGCGAAGGCATCGGCGTATGAGATGCCGACCCGCTGGCGTGCTGGTGGCGTGGTGCCTGCTTCGAGTGATGCGACCATGGGAGACCGTCAGGTCCCCGGCCCCCTCGGCTCGCGTCAACCCGACAAGCTGAGACCGTACGCCACTCGGCTCCTACTGTTCGTCAATGGCGACTCACCTGATCGCCCCGGCCAGCGGGTGGCGTGCAATCGAGAACCTGGTACCCACCACCGGCTACGACGCTGGAACCCTCACTGCGGCGAGCAG
The DNA here is from genome assembly GCA_041394405.1 of Microthrixaceae bacterium. GTDB lineage: Bacteria > Actinomycetota > Acidimicrobiia > Acidimicrobiales > Microtrichaceae > Microthrix. The sequence goes on along the minus strand of JAWKIF010000016.1, from coordinate 59,160 downwards.
GGCCGGCGGCGGCAGAGGCTGGAACGGCTCGTAGCCAGCCCGGGTCTCCAGGTTCATCGAGATTCCGCTACGACGCCCCCCGGGAGCACGGATCTGGACCTATGTAGTGCGCGCTCTGGTGGCCCCGGCGGGTGATGGGGTTGCCTGAGAGTTCGACAACCGCGGCGCGCCCTCTCAGAATGACGTGGCAGGAGGCACCCCGAGGCGCCACGCGACCTCACCCGCCGCGGCGCGAGAGGCGCCGTCCGCCGGAGCCTGCCAGCCAGAACCCGAAGGTCACCTCTCGCCGTCCCGTCACGACCCGTCGTCGGCTGTCCCAGACGACTCGGTAGAAAGCCCGGTAGAAGAATCGCCGAAAACGGTGGAACGGCCCTCTCCGAATCTCTCGGAAAGGGCCGTCTACCAGGGTTTTCGTTGGTGGCGGGGGCAGGATTTGAACCTGCGACCTTCGGGTTATGAGCCCGACGAGCTACCAGACTGCTCCACCCCGCGGCGTGGGCGTCACTGTATCGGCACTGCCGTGACCCAACAAGCCGCGCCCACCCATCGCTCCGTGGCCATCGTCACACCGGGTCAGTCAGATCGAGAGCCCGGGCTACCGACGCTGGTTGACGACGGCGGTTTCGGGAGGCTGAGGTGGGACGGTGTCAGACTCCGACGATGGGGAACGACACTGGCTCACACACCGGCAGCGACTTTGAGACGATCCGCTACGAGGTCACCGATCAAGTCGCCACCCTGACGCTGCATCGCCCGGAGCGCCTGAATGCGTTCACGCCGCTGATGGCCGCAGAGATGATGCTGGCGCTCGACCTGGTGGATGGCGATGACAACGTGCGGGCGCTGATCCTGGCCGGCGAGGGCCGAGCGTTCTGCGCCGGTGCCGACCTGGCCGGAGGAACCGACACCTTCAACTTCGACGTTCGGGAGGTGCCAACCGAGGACGGCGCCCCGGCCCCGTCGACCGGTGAAGCGCGGGTGCGGGCGTTCTACGACAGCATCGACGACATGCGGGGCGACGATCCCGACGCCATCCGCGACACCGGCGGCATCGTGGTGCTGCGCATGTTCCGCTGTACCAAGCCCATCATTGCCGCCATCGGTGGCGATGCGGTGGGCATCGGCGTCACCATGTGCCTGCCCGCCGACATCCGCCTGGCCAGCCGGACCGCCCGGTTCGGCTTCGTCTTCAACGCCCGCGGCCTGGTTCCCGAGGCAACGTCGTCCTGGTTTCTGCCGCGCATCGTGGGGATCTCGACGGCGCTCGAATGGTGCTACACCGCCAAGCTCATCAGCGCCGACGACGCCCTGGCAGGCGGACTGGTGCGCTCGCTACACGCTCCCCACACGCTGCTGGACGATGCCCGGACGCTGGCACAAGGGTTCATCGCCGGGTCGGCGCCCGTCTCGGCGGCACTCACCCGCCAGATGATGTGGCGAGGCCTGGGGGCGGGTCACCCGATGGACGCCCACCTGGTTGACAGCCGGGCCGTGGTGGCACAAGGGCGGGGCTCGGACGTGGCCGAAGGAATCGGCTCGTTCCTGGAGAAGCGACCGCCGAAGTGGACGCAGTCGGTGCCGGCCGACCTGCCCGAGTGGTACCCCTGGTGGGACGAGCCGCGATTCACCTGAGGTGTGGAGCCGTGCCCGTCAGATTGGTGGGCACAGCTCCACACCTGCGTTCGATGATCTGCTCACCGGCCAGGGGCCAGCTCGGCCGGGGATCGGGCGATCAGCTGAGCAGGCCGGCCACCAGCTCGGCCGTCAGCCCGTCCAACCCCTTGAGGAGCCGGGGACAGAAGGCGAAGCGTGGGTCGGCGAACTGCGGGGGCGGCGGCGCAGCGATGACCGCAATGCCCGCAGCCGCAGCTGCGATGGCGCCGTTCACCGAGTCCTCGATTGCGACGCACCGATGCGGCGACACACCCAGGCGCTCGACCGTGCTCAGGTAGCACGCAGGGTGGGGTTTGCCCGCAGGCTCGCGCTCGGCGGAGTGCACCACCTCGAAGGGGTCGGCCAGCCCCAGACCCTCCAGCGATGCCTCGATGAGGCGACTGGGCGACGACGAGCAGACCGCCAGCGTGAACCCTGCGTCGGCCATGCGAGCGACGGCGTCGGCCGCACCGGGAACCTCGATGGGATCGGTGCGGGCATGGTCAACCATGGCGTCCACGATCGAGTCGGCCACCTCGTGGGCTGACGCACCCGGTGCAGCGTCGTCCCACGGCCGTCGGGTCAGCCAGTGCCCCACCACCTCGTCCACTCGCAGTCCGGTCGTGGAGCCCGTGTCCGCGCTGCTCAGGTGGAGGCCGATCGCCCCGAACACCTCAACCTCGGCCGCTTCCCATCGGGGCTCCGAGTCGATGAGCACCCCGTCGAGGTCGAAGATGACGACGCCTCGGTCGACGGGGGCCGACGACGCCGGCAGCGGAGGGGTGGATGAGTCGCCGCCGGGGGTCGACGGGAAGTCAGGCGGCGGGGAGACAGGCATTGTCCGGCCGAGTGTAGGGACCGCCGCGCTCGGCGGGGTCGAGGCAACCGCTTCGGCACCGGTGCCGTGCGGGTCATAGGTTCCCCAAGGTGAACGCGACCCCAAGCACCGTGCCCACGGCGCCGGCCAATCCCGGCCACCGCCGCAACCACGTGGTGGTGGTTGGCGCCGGATTTGGTGGAGTGGCTGCGGCGCGAAGCCTCGCCGACGTGCCGGTGGACGTCACGGTCGTGGACGCCCGCAACCACCACACGTTCCAGCCGCTGCTCTACCAGGTGGCCACCGCCGGGCTGGACGGCGACGACGTCACCTACCCCACCCGGGGCATCTTTCATCGGCAGAACAACGCCACCGTTCGCATGGCCAAGGTGATCGGGGGCGACCTGGACGAGCGGCGCCTCGACCTGGCCGACGGCGACCAGTTGCACTACGACCACCTGGTGCTGGCTGCCGGCGCGGTCACCAACACCTTCGGGGTGCCCGGCGTCGAGGAGCACGCCCACGGCCTGAAGTCGCTACGAGATGCGTTGGCCATCCGGGCTCAGGTGCTGCGGGCGTTCGAGGAGGCCGATGCCCGGCCAGAGCTGATCGACCAGGGCCTCCTGACCGTGGTGATTGCCGGCGGCGGCCCCACGGGGGTGGAGCTGGCGGGAGGCATGGTTGAGCTCTTCGAGCACGTGCTGGCCCACGACTTTCCCCGCCTCGACATCCGCCGAGCCCGGGTGATCCTGGTGGAAATGACCGACCGGCTGCTCGGCCCGTTTCACCCCAGGCTGGGAGCGAAGGCCAAGGACACGCTGAGCGCCCGGCGGGTCGAGGTGATGTTGAGCACCACGGTGGACGAGGTTCGCCCGGCGTCGGTGGTGCTCAGCGGGCCAACCGTGGGCGAACGCGTCGAGGTGCCCGCCCACACCATGATCTGGGCCGCCGGGGTGCGCGCCAACCCACTCGGAACTGCGCTGGGGCTGGACACCGGGCCGGGGGGCCGCATTCGGGTGAACGACGACCTCTCGCTGGCCGACCACCCCGAGGTGTTCGCCATCGGCGACTTCGCCGCCGCCAACGACCCCGGAGGCTCGGCGCTGCCGCAGCTGGCACCGGTGGCCATGCAGGCCGGCGAGCACGCCGCAGACATGATTCGGAGCCGGCTGGAGGGGCACGGCACGGAGGCGTTCAGCTACACCGACAAGGGCACCATGGCCACCGTCGGGCGGGCCTCCGTGGTGGCCCAACTGCCGGGAGGGCTTCGGTTCTCGGGCCTCATCGGATGGCTGGCCTGGCTGGCGCTGCACCTGGTGCAACTCGTTGGGTTCCGCAACCGCCTCAACGTTTTGGTGAACTGGGCCTGGAACTATCTCACCTACGACCGCGCCAGCCGCATCATCCCGGAGGAGGACGCCGACGCGTGAGCCAGATCGCAACCAGCCGGGACGTTCGTACCTAGTTCCGCTGCGACATCGTTCCTAGCATCACAGGTGACGACACCTGAGGAGATGGCCCATGACGACCGAGCCCCGAACGGCAGGAACGACCGCGTGGGTTGACCTCTCCACCCCGGACCCGGCGGCGGCCGCGGCGTTCTACAGCGCCCTGCTTGGGTGGGCCACTGAGACCGACGACACTCCGATGGGCACCTACACGGTGGGACGCGTGGCCGCCGGTCCGGTCGGCGGCATGATGGCCCCGGCGCCGGACGCCGAGGGCATGCCGCCGATGTGGGCGGTGTTCTTTGCGACGGACGACATCGAGGCCGCCTGCGCGCGGGCCGAGGCCGCCGGGGCAACCACCCTCCAACCACCGATGGAGGTGCCGGGCGGTGACCGCATCGCCGTGGTGGCCGACCCGGCGGGCGCAACCGTGGGCCTGATGCAGCCCGCTGCGGGCGAACCACTGGCCTACGGGGAGCTGGGAACCGTGTGTTGGGTGGAGACCGACAGCCGCGACCCCGAGGCCAGCAAGACCTTCTACGAGACGGTGTTCGGCTGGACCACCACGGGCGACGCCGACGGCTACCGCGTGTTCGGCAGGAACGGGGACCAGGTTGGTGGCCTGATGGCGATGCCCGCTGAGGTGCCCGAGATGGTGCCCAGCTACTGGCTCGTCTACTTCAAGGTGGCCGACGTCGACCAGGCCTGCCAGGCCACCACCGACCTCGGCGGTGCGATCGTCGCACCCACCATGGAGGTCGAGGGCATGCGGTTCGCCGTGGCCACCGACCCTGCGGGGGCCGTCTTCGGGCTGCTGAGCCCCCTTGTCTGACCGTGCCGCGAGTCGACAGCGGTTGAACCAGGAGCCGAGGAGCCGAGGAGCCGAGGAGCTGAGGAGCTGAAGAGCTGAAGAGCTGAAGAGCTGAAGAGCTGAAGAGCTGAAGAGCTGAAGAGCTGAAGAGTTCTACCGATGAGAAGGAGCCAGCAATGCACATAGCCATCGTGTACGAGTCGATGTACGGGAACACCCACGCCATCGCCGACCAGGTGGCGGCCGGGTTCGGGGCCCCGTTTGAGGTGATCGTGTCGTCGGTGGACGGCGCGGAGGACGCCATCGCCAATGCCGCCCTGGTGGTCGTCGGCGGGCCGACGCACGCTCACAGCCTGACGTCGACCACCTCGCGCGACGCGGCCATCAAGGCCGCTGCCGAGGACGACGACCTGACCCTGGACGCCCACGCCGAGGACGACGGGCTGCGGGATTGGCTGGCCGGCCTGCCGGAGGGCCACCACCGGCTGGCCGCTGCGTTCGACACGCGGGTGGATGCGGCGCCGATCCTGACCGGGCGAGCCTCGAAGGGCATCGCCAAGCGACTGCGCCGCCACGGGTTCAACGTGATCGCCGAACCGGAGAGCTTCCTGGTGGACAAGGAGAACCATCTGGTGGCCGGCGAGGGCGAGCGCGCCCGTGCCTGGGGCGCACAGCTGGCCACGCTGATCTCGAGCGACACGAGCGCCGCCAACGCGTAGCCCGGCAAGAAACCGCGCTCGGCGCTACGGTCGACACCATGCGTCGCATTGCCGTGGTCTTGTTCGTTCTGCTCACCGGGTGCGCGCCGACGTGCGCTCCCCCGCCGGAGCCCTACGCACCGGGGTCGATCAACCGCGACATCGCCTACGCCATCCCCGTGAACCACGAGGGGGACCGCGAGGTGCAGTACATGGACGTGCACCAGCCGACCAAGCCCAACGGCGCCGCAGTTGTGCTGGCCCACGGCGGGGGGTTCACCTCAGGTGACAAGTCGCAGACCGACGGCGAGGCCCGCTACCTGGCGGGCAAGGGATTCGTCGTGCTCAACATCAACTACCGGCTGCGCAAGGAGTTCGTGGGCTTCGGCAGCATCGACTCAAACGCCGTCGGCACGGTGTTCGACGCCGCCGGGGATGCGCAGTCAGCCGTCCGTTGGGCGCGCAGCAACGCCGCCCGCACCGGCATCGACCCCAAGCGGGTCGCCATCATGGGCGTGTCGGCCGGCGCCGTCATCGGCCTGGCCGTGGGCATGAACGGCGAGGGCCCGAAGGACGGGCAGCCGTCGGCACGTGTGTGCGGGGTGGTCTCCCGCGCCGGGGCCCTGATCCCGCAGCTGGCCAGCGCCGACGACGCCCCCGTCTACTTCCACCACGGCAGCCAGGACACCCGGGTGCCCTACGCCCAGGCCAAGAGCACCAAGGACGCGCTGGCGGCCAAGGGCGTGCGGGTGGAGTGGGACGTGGTGCAGGGGGGCGGGCACGTCCCGCCGCTCAGCGCCGCCTCGAGGACTGCAGTCGATGGCTTTCTCGCAACCACGACCGCCGCCAACTCCACGACCTGCCCCAAGTAGGACGGCTACTCCACCCGGCGGCCGTCCTCCACCAGGTTGATCTGCCACAGCACCTGATCCAGGAGGTCGCCCGCCTCGATGCCCGCGTAACGCTGCGGGGTTTCCGGGGTGATGCAGGAGTGGAGGGGTGCCAGGCTCGTCCACGGGGTCGGATGGCAGAACTGCACCACCGAGAAGCGCTCGCCGGGCTCGTCGGGGTGGGCCACCACGCGGTGCCATCCCACGGGGACGCGCCCGTTGGAGAGCCGCTCCAACATGATGCCGGTGTTGATGATGGCGTGGCCGCCGGGGGGCACGGCATCGACCCAGCCCTCCCCCACCTGCACCTGCAGGCCCCGGTTGGTGGCGCGGGGTAGGGCGGTGATGAGGTTGATGTCGCCGTGCTCGCCCGCCCAGACATGATTGGCCCCGGGAGCCAGGCTCATGGCCGGATAGTGAATGGCCCGGGTGAGGGTGGAACCGTCGCGTACCAACTCGTCGAAGAACCCCTCGGCCGCCCCAAGGCCAAGCGCAATGATCCGCAGGAACCGCCGCTGGAGATCGGCCATGCGCCGGTGAAACTCCATGAGCACGTCGGTGATGCCGGGCACCACGGCATCCGGCAACACCCGGTCGGCGTAGCGGTGCGGGTAGCGCCGACGCAGGGGATGGCCCTCGGGCACGTTCTCGCCCCAGTTCAACATCTCCTTCCAATCCGGGCTGTCCGACACGGCGGCCGTCTCGACCAGCAAACCCGTGTAGCCGGTCTGCCCCATGGTCCCCGGGGCCCGGAAGCGGTCCTTGTCGCGTTCGGGTCGTGCGAAGAACTCGGCCAGCAGGCCGTAGGCCTCGTCGAGAAGATCCTCCCCCACGTCGTGGGTGGTGTAGACGAACCCCGTCTCCAGCGATCGCATGACGCCGTCCACCACGGCCCGGCGCGCTCGCCCCTCACCGGCCTCGAAGGCCAACAGATCGACGTCGAGGATCTCCTCAGCCATGTGGTGCCTCCCGGGCCGTCACTCGACGGACGTCGCCCTCACTCAGTTGGTCGATCACCGAATGCAGGCACTGGCGAACGTATCCCTCCACGTTGTGGACGGGCGCTAAGACGCTGAGCGACACCATGGCCCGGCGAAGGCTACTCGGCCGCGCGGGTGACCCGACCCAGACGAGCCCCGCAACCGACCAGCCGACGTGATGTACTTGGCGCCGTGACCGCCCCGGCAGCACCGTCGACGATCGACCCCGGCAACGAGGCGATGGCCCAGTTCTGGACAGGTGAACGGGGCGCTGCCTGGGTGGAGCGCCACGAGGCCTACGACGCCCAGCTGGGCCCCTACACCGAGGCCCTGGTGGCGGAGCTGGAACCGTCGGGCGCCGAGGCCGTGCTGGACGTGGGCTGCGGCACGGGATTCACCACGCGCGCCATGGCCCGCCCCCTCGGCCACGGCGGCGCCGTGGGCCTCGACCTCTCCCCCACCATGGTGAAGGCGGCCCGGGCCGGCGCACCACCCACGTCGGGGCTGCGCTTTGAGGTGGCGGACGCCCAGGTGGCCAACCTGCGCCGTCTGAACGACGGCAGGGCCTTCGACGTGGTGTGCAGCCGATTCGGCGTGATGTTCTTCGCCGACCCCGCAGCCGCCTTCGCCAACCTGCTCGCTGGCGCCGCCCCGGGCGCCCGCATGGGCTTCGTGTGTTGGGCGGCGCTGGAGCACAATCCGTGGTTCACCTCACCCCAGGAGGCGCTGGACCAGCTGCTGGAACCGGTCACCGATCTGCCGGAGCCGGTGCCCCCAGATGCACCTGGACCCTTCTCGATGGCCCCCCCGGGCCGCGCCGAGGAGCTGCTTGGAAGGGCCGGTTGGGAGGAGGCCGCCAGCCGGACCCTCAACTCGGAGTTGTACGTCGGCGGCCCTGGAACGGTCGACGACGTGGTCGCGTTCCTGCTGACCGGTTCCGTCCTGCGCTCCGTTCTGAGCCGCCACCCACACCTCGCCGCCCCTGCCCAGGTGGCGCTCAGCGAGGCATTGGCACCCCACCACGACGGCCGGGGCGTACGTTTCGGGGCGAGGGTCCACCTGGTGACCGCCCAGGCACCCTGAGCCGTTGGCCTGGGGGTCCCCCAGCGCACAGTGGTGGATTCCACCGAGGGACAGCGCGGCCGGCCGGATGAAGGATGCACCCATGAACTCCCACCCAACGCAGCCCCTCCTCGCCGCCGACGGCCCGCAGCCTTGCGAACGAGACCGAGTGGTGGACGCCGTGCGGGCCGGTTGCATCGTCGTCGTTGTTGCGGGGCACTGGCTGATGGCGGGCATCGGCACCGAGGCCACCGGCTCGGGCGCCTACCGACTGCAGATCGACAACATGCTGGAGCTCCGGCCGTGGACCCAGTGGCTCACCTGGGTGTTGCAGGTGATGCCGCTGTTCTTCATCGTCGGCGGGTTCGCCAACCTCGTCTCGTGGCAGCGAACCGCTGCCGCCGGCGGCCGCTGGGCCGACTGGATGGCCACCCGCATGCGGCGCCTGTTGGCCCCGGCGCTGCCCATGGCGGCGGCGTGGCTGATCATCGTGGTGGCGGCGCAGCCCTTCCTGGAGCACAGGCTCATCCACGCCGGCCACCGGCTGGTGACCAAGCCGTTGTGGTTCCTGGGCGTGTACCTGGTGGTCACCGCGCTGACCCCGCTGCTGGTGCGCCTGCACACCCGTTTCGGGCTTGGGGCGACGGCCCTGTGGGCGGCCGCTGCGGTGGCAATCGACGTCACCCGATTCGGCCACGGGGACGCACCGCTGGCGGCGCTGAACTTCGTCTTCGTGTGGGTGGCGCTCGCGCAGCTGGGCATGAGCTGGCGGTTGCTGGTGGAGCACCGGCACCGCTGGTGGATGCTCGCCGGTGGCGGCTACCTAGCGCTGGCCTTGCTGGTCACCGTCGGGCCCTACAACACCTCCATGGTGGGGGTCGGCGGCCAGGTGTCCAACATGGCACCCCCGACCGTGGCCCTCGTGGGCCTCGGCACTGCTCAGCTGGGCCTCATCCTGGCGGGCTGGGATCGGCTGGGTCGGGCGTTGCAGCAGCAGCGGCACTGGCAGCTCGTGGCCCGCGTCGGCGCCACGGGCATGTCGCTATACCTGTGGCACCTGACCGCCATGGCGCTGGGAGTGTGTGTGTTCGCCGTGGGCGCAACGCTGGGCGTCGCCCAGCCCACCCCTGGCTCGGCGCTGTGGTGGGCCACCCGGCCGCTGTGGTTCGGCGCACTGGCGATGTTCCTGGCGCCCATCCTCCGCCGTGCCGCCCCGGTGGAACTGCGCTCGCTTCAGGCGCCGAGGTTCGAGGGTGTTGCCACCTGGGCAGCCGCCTTCGGTGTTGCGCTCGGGACGGGCGCCGTCGCCTATCTGGTGATCGAGGGGCTACAACCCGCGGCAACCGCCGCCGTCGCCGTGGCCGTGCTGGCCGGGCTGGTGCGAGCGCTCGGCCACTCGACCACCGAGACAACGACGCCGACCCCGGCGGCGACCCGCTGAGGATGGGCCGCCTCAGCTCGACCAGACGATGCTCTGCAGCTCGCTGTAGGCATGCAGCCCGAACGAGCCGCCGTCGCGCCCCACGCCCGACTGCTTGAAGCCCCCGAAGGGCGCCTCATGGTTGCGCTGCAGCGTGTTGAGGCCCACGTTGCCCGAGCGCAGGCGCTTGGCCAGGTCCAGTGCCACCGCAGAATCGCCGGTGAACACGTAGCTGTACAGGCCGTAGTCGCTGTCGTTGGCCACCGCCACGGCCTCCTCGGCGTCGTCCACCGGCACCACCGCCACCACCGGGCCGAAGATCTCCTCCCGCACCGGCGTCATCTGGTTGGTGGCGTCGGCCAGCAGCGTCGGAGCCACGTAGAAGCCGCGCTCCATGTCGGGGCGCTCACCGCCGACCGCCACCGTGGCGCCCTCGCTGCGCCCTGCGGCGACGTAGCCCTCGACCCGCTCGCGGTGGGCCGCCGAGATCACCGGCCCCACCACCGTGCCGCGGTCCAGCGGGTCACCAACCGGCATGCGCCCGGCCGCCTTGGTGAGCCCGGCGACGAGGGCGTCGTAGACGCCCCGCTGGGCGATCACCCGGGTGGGACTGGTACAGATCTGGCCGGAATGGAACCCCCATACCGAGGCGATGCCGCCGATGGCGGCGCCCAGATCGGCATCGTCCAACACGATGCACGCCCCCTTGCCGCCCAGTTCCAGCAGCAGGCGCTTCATGCGGGAGCCCGCCACCTCGCCGATGCGCTGACCAACCGCTGTCGACCCGGTGAAGCTCACCATGTCCACATTCGGGTCGGTGGTCAGCACCTCCGACGGCGCCACGTCTTGGCTGACGACGCAGTTCACGACGCCCGGCGGAAACCCGGCCTCCACGAGCAGTTCCGCCAGCCGAATCACCCCCAACGGGTCCTGGGGCGCCGGCTTCATGATGACCGTGTTGCCCATGGCCAGAGCCGGGGCCACCTTGCCCGCCATGTTCACGACCGGGAAGTTGTACGACGAGATGGCGGTGACCACGCCCACCGGGGCCCGGTTGCCGATGGCCGAGATCACTCCGCCCGGGGCAAGTGCGGTGGAGGGCACGCTCTGGGGCGGCAGGGGGATCACCGGCGACTCCTTGGCCCCCTCCGCGTAGCGACGGAAGCGTGCGGCGGCCTGGGGCACCTGCATGGACTTGGTGACCCGCATAGTGGCGCCGGTCTCGGCCTGCACCAGCGGCACCAGCTCGTCCGCGTGGGCGTCGATCAGCTCGGCCGCCCGGTACAGCAGCTCGCAGCGGTGCTCCGGCGCGGTGCGCGACCAGGCGTCGAACGCCTTCGCAGCTGCGGCCGCGGCATCGGCGGCCTGGGCCACGGTGGCTTCGGGCGCACGCCCGACCACGGCCTCAGTGGCGGGATTGATCACGTCGTAGGTGCCGGCCCCACCCGCGGGGTTCGTGTCGCCGATCACGAGGTTCCACTGGGCGTCGGGGTTCACCGTCGGTTGATCGGGCTGCGTGGGTTGATCTGACATCGGGGTTACTCCGGTTCTGGAATGGTCGCTGGTTGGGGGGGCAACAGGGGGGCCACGTCGGCGCCGAAGCGGGCGAGCTGGTCGCAGTAGTCCTCCACGGAGGTGGCGAGAAAGCTGAGCTGCAGCTGGTTGATGCCGTAGCGCTCGTAGCGGGCCAGGCGTTCGGCCACACGGTCGGGTGGGCCACCCAGGACGAACGATGGCTGGCCGTCCATCGGGGTGCCCAGGCGGATCGGCTCGCAGTTGACGCCCACATCGAATGCCACGTCCGCCAGGCCGGCCTCGTCCCGGAGGCGTCGAAGGCGTTCCAGGCCGGGGCGCAGGCCGTCCTTCGGCGGCCCTTGGGGCAGCCAGCCGTCGCCCAGTTGCGCCGCCCGCCTGATGGCGGCCGGGGACGATCCGCCCACCCAGATGGGCGGGCCGCCGGGTCGGGCCGGGCGGGGCGCCACCCGCACGTCGGGGGCCGCCCAGCGCTCGCCGTCGAGGGTGACGGCGGCGGCGGCGTCCACGGGTTCGTCCGGGCCCGCCGGGTCGCTGGCGAACACCGACCGGATGGCCGCGATGGCCTCCTCCAGCGCAGCGCCCCGGCCGCCGAAGTCGGCCCCGAGCGCCCGGAACTCGCCCTCGAGGTGCCCGGCGCCCACCCCCATGATCACCCGACCGCCGCTGAGGGCGTCCAGCGTGGCGAAGCTCTTGGCGCTCTGGAGCGGATGGCGGTAGCCCACGACGTAGACGTGGCTGAGCAACCAGACGTTGGGGCACTGGCCGGCCAGCCAGCCCAGCGTCGCCACCGTGTCGTACCAGACCGACGACATGTTCGCCGCCGCGGGCACGGCCACGTGATCGCACACCGCCACGTAGCCCAGGCGGGATTCGTCGGCAGCGCGGGCGATGCGACCCAGATCAGCGGCGGTGGCGTCCTTCTCCCACGGCTGCACGAAGGTGGGGCTCTTGGACTGGATGGGCAGCTGAATGCCTCGCAGCTGCTGGCCCTCACCGATGATGCCGGCCATCGCCCGTCTCCCCGTGTCGGTCCTGGGTGGTCGCCCGTCGGAATCTGACGGACCGTCAGAAAGAGTAGCGGGCGTCGGCTGCTCACCCGGTGGCCCGCTCCAGAACCCATTCGGGGGCCGAGAGCGAACTGGGTAGCCTCGCGCCGTGAGCCGGTACTACGTGACGACACCCATCTACTACGTGAACGACGCGCCCCACATCGGCCACGCCTACACCACGGTGACCGCCGATGCCATGGCCCGTTGGCACAAGCTGTTGGGCGAGGACGTGTTGTTCCTCACCGGCACCGACGAACACGGCCAGAAGGTGGCCCGGGCGGCCGCTGCTGCGGGGCGCACGCCCGCCGAGCACGCAGAGCTCAACGCCGACCGCTACCGCGAGGCGTGGGAGCTGTTACACATCGACTTCGACGACTTCATCCGCACCACTGAGCCCCGCCAGGTCCAGGCCGTGCAGGCGTTCATGAGCCGCATCTACGACAACGGGCACATCTACTCCGGCACCTACGAGGGCTGGTACTGCGTGCCGTGTGAGGCCTACTACGCCGACGAGGAGCTGGACGACGACCCGGGAGGCGGCGACACGCCGTTGTGCCGCATCCACAAGCGACCCGTGGAGTGGCTGGCCGAGGAGAACTGGTTCTTCCGGCTGTCGGAGTTCACCCAACCGTTGTTGGACTGGTACGAGGGCCACCCGGAGGCGGTGCAGCCCGAGGGCAAGCGCAACGAGGCCCTCGGCCTCATTCGCGGGGGGCTGAGGGACATCTCCGTCAGCCGCTCGGCCGTGGAGTGGGGAATCCCGGTGCCGTGGGCCGACGGCCACGTCTTCTACGTGTGGTACGACGCCCTCATCAACTACGTCACGGCCATCGGCTACGCGGATGACCGCGAACGATTCGATGCATGGTGGCCGGCGGTGCATCACCTGCTGGCCAAGGACATCCTGCGGTTTCACTGCGTCTACTGGCCCGCCATGTTGCTGGCGGCCGGCGAGGCACCGCCCCACCAGCTGAACGTGCACGGCTACCTCCTGGTGGGCGGCGAGAAGATGTCCAAGACCGCCCTCAACCAGATCACGCCCGCAGAACTGGTGGAGGACTTCGGGGTGGACGGGTTTCGCTACCAGTTCCTGCGCGACCAACCCTTCGGGCCCGACGGCGACTTCAGCTACGAGGGCATGGTGGCCCGCTACAACACCGACCTGGCCAACAACCTGGGCAACCTGGCCGCCCGCGTGGCCACCGTGGTCGCCAAGAAGTGCGGCGGCATCGGGCCGGCACCCGATCCCGACAGCCCACTGGCCGCCCTGGCCGCCGAGGTGGTGGCCGAGGCCTCGGCGGCATGGGCCGACACCGCGCCGTCAAAGGCGCTTGAGGCCACATGGCGGCTCATCCGGGAGGCCAACGCGCACCTGGAAACCCACGAGCCGTGGAAGGCCGAGCCGGGCCCCGAGGTGGACCGGGTGCTCGGCGATGCCTTGGAGGTGCTGCGCATCGTCACGGTGTTGGCGTCCCCCGCACTCGTCGAGTCGAGCGAGGAGCTGTGGCGGCGCATCGGCCTGGCCGGGGCCGCCGAGCAACCCGACCACCCCGCCGACACCGCGGTGCCCGGCGCCTTGGCCTGGGGCGGCTATCCCGGTGGCCTGCCGGTGGAGAAGGGCGCGCCCCTCTTCCCCCGTATCAGAAGCTGACGCCGTCGCTCAGCGGCTGGCGGCCGCAATCCGGTCCAGCACGGCCAGCAGGGTGTCGGCCACCTCCGCCGGTACCTGATCGAGCAGTCCAGCCCGCACCCCGGCGACGTGCACGGGTTGTGCCTGCGCCAACACCGCTGCGCCGCGTTCGGTCAGGACGGCGAAGTAGCCCCGCTTGTCGCTCTCGCACGGCTCACGCCGAACCAGACCGGACTCCTCCAGCCGGTTGATGCGGTAGGTGAGGCGGCTGCGCGACACCAACGCCAGGTCGGCCAGCTCGGACATGCGGAGACGTCCATCCGGGTCGGCCGCCAGGTGCGCCATGGCTTCGTAGTCGGCAATCGTGATGCCGAAGTCGTCGTTCAACTCCCGATCGAGTCGGTCGGTCAGCGATTGGGTGGCCTGCAGCCAGGCCCGCCAGAACGCCCGCTCGGTGTGGCCCAGCCCGTCGGCGGGCGTCGCTGCTTCGGGGGGAGGTGACAGGAGGGCCATTGGATGACCGTACGGAGTGAGCGGCGGCGCCCGGTAGGGGCCTAAGTCCCACCGTCGAACTAACGTCGGCCGCGCCGCGGCGTTCCCAGCCGCCCGAGAACGGGAGCACCCCATGATCGTCGTATCCGGATTCCTCAGCTTCGACCCCGCCAACACGGAGGCGTTCCACGAGGCCCTCGGGGCGCTCGTGCCCACCACCCGTGCCGAGGATGGCTGCGTCAGCTACGGCTTCTACGCCGACCCGGCCGAGCCGGGCACCTACCGCATCTTCGAGGAATGGGCCTCCCAGGAAGCGATGGACGCCCACATGGGCACGGCGCATCTCGCCGAGTTCCTGGGCTCCATGGGTGACTTCGGCGTCACCGCAACCGAGTTGTACGCCTACAGCGTGAGCGACAAGAACCGGCTGATGTAGCGGGAACTCAGGACAGCACGTAGTCCTGAGCCACCCAGGTGACCATCTCGTTCCACACCGTCTGGATCTGGCCGAAGTAGTCGGTGTTCGACGCCCACACGCCCGCCAGGTCCTTCCAGGTGGGACAACAGCCCCGAATGCCCATCTTCTCCGGGTCCCAGCGAACCTGCGGGTTGGCGAACTGGCTCGCCGTCAGGCCCGGATTGGCGTAGATCTTCAGCAGCTGCATCTGTGCCCGGGCGCCCGTGCGCGCGTCGGGGAAGCCAAACCCGCCCGAGCACGAATCGCAGGCGCCGATGCCCGCATAGTTGTTGTCGGTCCCCTTCACCAGCCCGCCGCCGGGGAAGCCGAACGAACCGGTCTCCAGGATCGACTGGGCGAAGGCAATGTCGGCGCGGATGGACTCGCTGCGACCCTCCTCGATGAAGAGGCGGGCCAGTTCGTCGATGGGCACGGTGGTGTTGGCCTTGCGCCCGTCGGCAACGAACCAGCGCGCCAGATCGTCGGCGGTCAGCAGCGGTTCGCCGTTGATGGAGGTCGTTGCGTCCAGGGACAGCCCGATGAACTGCCGGGCGATCTTGCTGGCGCGTTCCAGCTCGTTGCGGAGGTCGAGGCGTTCGGTGGCGGCCCGCTGGCGCCGGTCCAACTCGCTCTGCGCAGCCTGCTCGCGGTCGCCCGCCAGCGTCGCGGCCAACCCACGATGTCCGGCCTCGATCTCCAGCTGTCGCTGTTGCTCGTCCAGCTGCTCGGAGCGTTTGGCCGCCAGCTCGTCCACCTCGCTCTCCGCCACCACCCGCTTCACCTCGGCCTCTTTGGTGCGCGTCACGTGCGCCCGTCCGGAGCTGCGGAGCAGCTCGCGACGCCTGACGGCCTTCACCGCAGCGTCGTCGCCGACGGACGTCAACCCGGGAGGCTGGCTGTTGGAGACATACGCCGCCACCGAGTAGCGGCGCAGCTTGCCTGCGGTGCGCAACAGCTCCTGGTTGGCGTCCTCGCGGCCGGCGTCGGCCTCCTTGAGCCGCTCGGCCAACGCGTTGGCCTGCTTTTCGGCCGATGCGGCCTTGCCCTTTGCCACATCGGCGTCGGCCAGCTCGTCGTTGCGCTGGGCCTCCAGCGACCGATCGTTGGCGGCGGCAGCCTCCCGAGCCGCCACGTCCGCCCGTTCGGCGGCCGACAGCGCGTCGGTGAGGCGGGTCACCTCACCCTCTGCCTTGTCCACCGCCTGCTGGAGCAGCACCGGCGTGGAGCCGGAGGGGGCCTGGGTCGTGGTGGTCGGCTCGTCCTGGCGCGGGGTGGCGCCCGCCTGCGTCGAGACGGCCGACACCATGGCCGCCGCAGCGCAGCACGCCACCAGCAGCCGGCGCCGACGCGGGCGCGCGGGGCCGAGGCCAGGGCGGCGCTCGGCGCGGGGGCGGTCGCTGTCGAAGGAGAGCCGGCTCATGGCGCCAACACCCCACGGCCTGCTCGGTCGGACGGGGCGCCGGCACCCCGGGACTGGTGCGTGGCGATGCCACAGGATAGATCGTTGGGCCTCCCCAGGTCCCGTCGAGGCCCCATCCTCACCACGGTTGAGCACACACCGGCCATCACCCCCGCGTCGGCACCGTGGCAAACAACCTGAGAGAAACGACCGCCCACCCCGCTACACTGCCCGGGCAAACGTCTGCCTGGGTCCCACCCCGGCAGCGCTGCGTTCGGCCCCCTGTTCGGGAGGTTCAGTGACCGTCAGCCCAGCGTCCACCGCCGAGGACGGCGACGACGCCAGCGTCGGGATCGCCGATGCAGCCCCGGCACCGCTCTCCGACGTCGGCCGACGCGCGGCCCGGGAGGCCGCCGGGCTGCGCTGGTCCATCCGCATCCGGGTTGCCGTGGCGAACCTGGTGGGCGGGTTCATCGTGTGGGTCTACCTGACCTGGCTGTTCCCGTGGACCGACAGCGGAGGGCCGCGCAACGAGTCGCTGAACCTGCGGGTGTTCCTGGTGTATCTGGCCTCCGTGGCGATCGTTTCGGTGCCGGTGCAGAACGTGCTGTTGCACCTGGCCGTCCGCTGGGCCGAGGCGGGCGAGGCGCCGGTCCGGTGGCACCGCGGCCTGGTGCTGCGGTTGGCCATGTCGCTGTCGGCGCTGAGCTTTCTGTGGTGGGCCCTCGCCGGGGTGATCTTCGCACTGGTGAACGGCTCGCCCCGGGTGGGCGTGGGCATTGCCCTGGCCGGGCTCGTCACCTCCACGCTCATCTACCTGCTCTTGGAGCGCCAGCTGCGTCCGCTCATCGATCTGGCCCAGGGTGGCGAGGTCAACACCCGCCGCCAGCGAGACGTGGAGCGCCGCCTGTGGGTGTTCTGGCTGTTGGGCAGCGCAGTGCCCCTGTTGGGCGTCGGGCTGGCCTTCCTCACCTCCCCGGAGGAGGCTCAGATATCGCCGCTCCGCCTCGGGATACTGCTGAGCACCGGCCTGGTGTCGGGCGGCGTGGTGATGTGGGGCGCCTCCTCGGCGGTCGGACGACGCATCGAGCGGGTTCGCCGAGCAATGGCCAGGGTGCGCGAGGGGGAGCTGGACGTGCGGGTGCCGGTCGATGACGGCGGCGACCTGGGGCGCCTGGCCGAGGGGTTCAACTCGATGACCGCCGGCCTGGCCGAACGCGCCGTGCTGCACGACCTGTTCGGGCGCCAGGTTGGCCAGGATGTGGCCCAGTGGGCGCTGAGCCACAGCCCCGACCTTGGTGGCGAACTGCGGCAGGTCAGCGTGCTGTTCGTCGACCTCGACGGCTATACCGCCTACAGCGAGTCCCACAGCCCGGGCGAGGTGGTGGACATGCTCAACGACTTCTTCGGCGTGGTCGCCACCGTCGTGGATGCCCACGGCGGCTCGATCAACAAGTTCGAGGGTGACGCTGCGCTGTGCATCTTCGGGGCGCCGCTGGCCCAGCCCGACCATGCCGCTCGGGCGTTGGCGGCCGCAGCGCACCTGCCCGAGGCCTTGGCCGCTACCGAGGCCGGGCACCATGCCGGGGTCGGGGTGGCCACCGGCGAGGCGTTGGCAGGCTACGTAGGCACGCCGGAGCGCTACGAGTTCACCGTGATCGGCGATGTGGTGAACGTGGCGGCCCGGCTGTGCGAGCTGGCAAAGGCAACGCCCAGCGGGGTGCTGGCCACTGCCCAGACGGCCGAGGGGGCCGTTGCCACCGGCGGGGCCGTGGAGGTGGGAACTGGCGCCGCCGTCACCCTGCGCGCGACGACCGGGCAGGGTGCGGCCCGGTTCGAGAATCGGGGTCCGGCCAGGATTCGTGGTCGAAGCCAGGCGACCGAGCTGTTCGAGTTGCAGGACGGCCCGGCCCGACCCGGCCGCACACCCCGACGCCTCAGCCGACCCCGGGTGCTGCGGGCCCGGTCGTCGAGGGCACCCCGCCCTCAGGAACCGGAGCACTGACCGCAGGGTCGGGTTCGGTCGCGGGCACCGTGGTATCTGCACCTGAACCTCCGGAGCCGGCCACTGCGCCGGTGCTGGCGCACTCGGTGACCCCCGCCTCCTCAGCCGCCGTGCGCCCGAGGGGCCCCAGCTCCCGCGCCGACTGATCCAGCAGGGCTCGAACCCGGTCGGCGTCGCCGTCGTTGGCCGCCGTCCCCAGATCGTCGGCCAGCTCAACCTGGCGGTCCAGATAGTCGGCCATGGACGTGGGCATCTCGCCCCCGTCGGGGGGTTCCAGCGCCCGCAACCGGTCCGATTCCTCCTGCAGGAGGGCCTGCACACGACCGATATAGGCCGAGAACGTGGCCAGGTCGTTGCCGGGCGCCGGGAGGGCATCGACCTCGTCGTTGATGGCCAGGCACACCGCGTCGGCCTGCTGCGCCCACTCCTCCAAGGTCGGCCCCCCGCTGCACCCCGCAAACACGAGCATCGCGCCCAGCAGCAACGCAGACAGGGCAGAGGCCGCCGGGCGCCGCCGGGCGTGGCTCGCTGAGACCGGGCGCAGCAGGGCGAACGCGGGAACACCCCGAGCGGTGGCAGGGTTGGAGCAGTCGATGGCGCGGTACTACCACGCAGCCGACATCCCACCGGGGACCCACCGCCCCGCCCTCACCGAAGGAGCCCTCATGTTGTTCGGCCACAAGGCCACCTCCATCCCCTCGCCGGAGGAGTCGCTGCCCGGGCGCGACCAGCCGTTGGCCGTCTCGGGCGTCCACGCCGTCAACGGACGCGCGATGTTCGACGGGTACCCCGAGGGCACCCAGGTGGCGCTCTTCGGCATGGGGTGCTTCTGGGGCGCCGAACGCATCTTCTGGGAAACAACCGGCGTCTGGGTGACCGCCGTGGGCTATGCCGGCGGCTCGACGCCCAACCCCACCTACCGGGAGGTGTGCTCCGGGCAGACCGGCCATACCGAGGCCGTGTTGGTCGCCTACGACCCGACCGTCATCGACTTCGAACGGCTCCTCGGGGTGTTCTGGGAGGGCCACGACCCCACGCAGGGCATGCGCCAGGGCAACGACCGTGGCACCCAGTACCGATCGTTCATCGGTGTCGCCGATGGCGATCGCCTGGCGGCTGCGGAGGCCTCCCGCGACCGCTACGCCCGGGCGCTGGCCGACCGGGGATACGGCGCGATCACCACCGAGATCCGCGGCGACGCCACCTTCTTCCCCGCCGAGGAGGAGCACCAGCAGTACCTGCACAAGAACCCGGGCGGCTACTGCGGCATCGGCGGGACCGGGGTGAGTTGCCCGGTAGGCCTGGGGGCGTGAGTCCCCCAGGCAGTCCCCGATTCGCCGAGAACCCCCCGTGGCTGATCGGCCTGGTCGCCGCCGGCCTGGGCCTGGGCACCGGCGAGCTGCTGGCCGCGCTGGTGTCCTCGATCCGGTCGCCCCTGCTGGCGATCGCCGACCGGGTGGTGGACCTGAGCCCGGCCGGCGTGCGGGACTGGGCCATTCAAACGCTGGGAACCCTGGACAAGCCGGCGCTCATCGTGGGCACGCTGGTCATCCTGGGGCTCGCGGCGACCGGACTGGGCCGCCTGGCGGTTCGTGACACCAAGTCCTCCGCCGCCGCCTGCGCCATCGCCTTCGCGGTCGGGCTGCTCGGGGCGCTGGCCGCCTGGACCGGCCGCAACAGCGGCCCGGCGAGCGGAGCGGGGGCGCTCCTGGGCGGCGCCGTCAGCGCAGGAGCCCTGTGGTGGTTGACCCACGACCCCGTCTCGGCCTCGCCGGAGGGGCCCCACGACCGCGACCGCTCGGACATCGACACGCCGCTCCTGCTCACCCGCCGCACCACGCTCGGCGGGCTGGGGCTGGTCGCCCTGGTACAGCTGGCACTGGCGGGAGCCGTGCAGGTGGTCGGCGGACGCGGCAAGGCCCAGGCCGCCCGCGACGAGGTGACCCTGCCCGAGGCGGACCGGACGGCGCCGCCGCTTCCACACGATCCGGCCACGACGGCGACCGACGGCCCCACGCCCGTCGACGGGCTGTCGCCGCTCGTCACACCCACGGGCGACTTCTACCGGATCGACACGGCCTTCGTGCCGCCCAGCGTCGATCCCGATGGGTGGAGCCTCACCATTGCAGGGGGAAGCAACGGCCCCCTGACGCTGAGCTACGCCGACCTGCTCGGCCGGGAACAGGTGGAGATTGACTGCACCCTCAGCTGCGTGTCCAACGAAGTGGGCGGTGACCTGGTGGGAAACGCCCGCTGGCAGGGCGTCGAGTTGCGCTCGGTGCTGGAGGAGGCCGGCATCCCGGCGTCCGCCACCCAGGTGGGGGCCACCTCCACCGACGGCTGGACCTGCGGATTCCCCATCGAGGCGCTCGAACGGCCCGCCGGCGATGCGACGCCGCCGGCGCTCATCGCCCTGGGCATGGGCGGCGAGCCGCTGCCCATCATTCACGGGTTCCCCGCACGCCTGGTCATCCCCGGGCTCTACGGCTACGTGTCCGCCTGCAAGTGGGTGGAGAGGATCGAGCTCACCACGTGGGAGGACTTCACCGGCTACTGGATCCCGCGCGGCTGGTCCCGGGAGGCCCCGATCAAGACCCAGAGCCGCATCGACGTGCCCGCCGACTCGGCCACCGTCAATGCCGGCGCAGCCACGGTGGCCGGGGTGGCCTGGGCGGGCCGGCGAGCGTTGGCCAACGTTGAGGTCCGGGTGGATGGCGGCCCCTGGCGCCCCGCCACGCTGGGCCCCGAGCTGTCCAACGCCACCTGGCGGCAGTGGTGGTGGGAGTGGGACGCCACGCCGGGCGAACACACCTTGACGGTGCGGGCCACCGACGGCGAGGGCGACACCCAGACCGCCAAGCCCGGCCGCCCAGACCCCGATGGCGCCACCGGCCATCACCGCGTGGTGGTGAACGTCAGGTAGCTCAGCCCCGGCGGCGGGGCGGCTCAGCCCGTGAAGCGGGGGCGAAGCGGCTGCGCGACGCCCAACACCGAGGCGGAGCTGGCCTCTCCGGGCGAACGGCCGCCCGTGGCCGAGGTGCCCGAGCCGCCCCCGGCCGCCGTCGTGGTCGCCGCCGGGCCACCGGCCTCGGGGTCGGGCGTCGCGGTCGGCGCGGCGGAGGTCGGGGACGAGGACGGCGTGCCCGTCGACGGTGTACCCGTGGGGGACGTGCTCGTCGACGGAGCGCAGGCCGGGCCGAGCAGCACCGACGATCGGGCCTGGAACGCCCCCGACAGCGGCGACGTGCCACCGGCGAGGCGGTAGTCGACGGTGACCACCGCCGTGGATCCGGCCGGGGCCTCGAGGTCGACGGCGGCCGACTCCTCGCCGGGGGCCAGCGACGAGACATCAAAGACCACCTCGCGGGTGTCGGCGACCCGGTCGCCCATCCTGATCTCGGCCCGGGCGCCCGTCAGCTCGATGGTGCCGTCGCCGGAACCGGACGTTCGGGCGAACGTCACGGGCGCTGTGGCCGAGCCGGACGGGCAGGCGACCGTGGCGGTTCCGGCCGAAAGCGACGCCGGGGCGTTGGCCACCGGCGCATAGTCGCGGCAGGGCTGGCCGCGCAGCGTGCCGCATTCGGGGCGGCCCGCGGGGATCGAGGGAGACTCCAGCCCGGCCCAGGCTCCGGCGGCGGGGGCCGCCCTGGCGGCTTGAGCATCGGCGGGCAGGGTGGGCAACACCAGATGCGACCCATGGGCGCCACCCCGCCCCACGCTCACCATGGCCTCAGGAGGTGGCGTCGGGTTCTCGAAGGTCCACAGCGGACGGCTGCGGCCGGGCGCCGACACCGTGACCCGCAACCGGGAACCCTTGCGGAAGATGTGGGTGACGCCGGGGATGGGCACCTTGCGATGCACCCAGGCGTCGGGCTGCAGCGGCACCCGGTCGGCCGCCGCGAAGGAGTACTCCACCTGGAAGCCCCTGGTGAGATCGTCCACCAACCCGGCGTGGGCCAGGTTGTGCCATCCCGATTGCACGTAGGTTTCCGAGCCGTCCGGGCGAACCTCGGTGAGGTCCACCTGCACGGCGCCCTCGGTGGCTCCCGGTTTGGCCCACAGGTCCAGCCAGCCGGGCCCTGCGACCACCAGGTCCTCGCTGAGCTCCGGCGTGGCGTAGGCCACCAGGTTGCCCTCCGGCGCCTGCTCCCACTGGGCGTTCAGCGCCGAGACCGGCCGCTGAAAGGTGCCCGACCCGGCGGTGGTCGTCGCTCGTGCCCCGGCGCCGGCCTCGGGTACGTACCGATCGGCACCCTCCAGGGCGGGTTCGTCGGCGGCCAGGGCGCCGCCATCGTCGAGGTACCACGTGCTCGTGGTGGCCTCCGTTGGCGGGAAGGCGTCGAAGTCCCATCGGGTTCGTTCGCCGGTGGCGCCCGGCGGGTCCGTGGCGGCGCCGGCCTCCACCATGACCTGAACCTCGGCCTCGGCCTCGTAGGCGGCCCGGGCCCCGGCGAGGTCGTTGGGCTGGAACGAGTCGAAGCGGTTGGCCCGGAAGCCGGCCCTGATGCCGAACTCCTCCAGAAACACGCCCGGCGAGAAGAAGCGCACCAGGGCCGACACCTCGGGGATCTCGTTCTTGACGTAGAAGGACAGGAAGTCGTGCCAATCGGTGATGAGCATCGGGCTGTAGCCGTCGGGGTGGTGCCCGTTGTAGAGCTTGAACCGCCGCACCGGCGCCGAGGTGAACTTGTCGAGCAGGTACGTGAAGCGGGCCCCGGTCTGCTCATCCTGGTAGCCGCCGGTGAGGAACACCGGGACGTCGATTCGGCCCGCCAGGCGCTGCAGGAATCGCGCTTCGATGGCGTCTGGGCGGTCTTCCAGCGCGCGACCGAACGCCTCGAAGTCGATGTTCTGGTTGCGCAGCCGTTGGTTGTCGCCGCAGACGGTGTCGCCCTGGGCGATCCGCCTGCCGTCCCAGGTCTGCCCACCGGCCTGGGCCTGGCTGTCGCGTTCGGCCAACCACTGGCGGGTGAAGCCATCGTTGTAGACCCCGCCGGGCCATTGCTGGCGCCAGGGATCGTCAATGACGGACTGGGCGGCGATGGCGGCCAGGCTGGGCGGACGGGTGGACGCCACGTAGAGCTGGGCGATGCCGGCGTAGGACAGCCCCACCATGCCCACCCGGTTGTTGGCTACCCAGCTCTGGGAGGCAATGACCTCGATGGCGTCGTAGCCGTCGGCCGCTTGGGCCGGGTTGAATACGTCGAAGACGCCGCCCGAACAGCCGGTGCCCCGCATGTTGACCCCGACAGTGGCAAAGCCCAGCAGTCCGGCGATGCGTGACCCGGGTTGCGGGCTGCTGGGGTTCGACGGGCTGTACCCGCTGTACTCCACCACGGTTGGGTAGGGGCCGTCCTCGGGCGGACCCGGAAGCCGCACCATCACCGACACCTTGGTGCCGTCGCGGGTCGTGACATAGCCGAAGCCATCGTTCAGCGTCTGGGAGTCGTAGAAGCCGTGGTCGGGCACGTCGTCCACCGCCAGCACGCGGACCGGATCGCTGAGGGCGGTCGCGGTGCGCACCCGGTACCAGCCCGGGTCGACAACGGTTCCCGACGCAGCACCCACGGCCCCCGTACCCGTCTGCACCGTGATGTGGGCGTCGGGCAGATACGAGGCCACGGCCTGTCCGGTGGCGTCGGCCAGCATGGTCACGCGGTCCGCACCGGCAGCGTCCACCACCGTCAACGCCTGACTGGGCTGCGCGCCCGTGATCGTGAGGGTCTCCACCCCACCGCTGAGGGTCAGCCCGGTGGGCGCGTCCACCCGTGGCCCGAAGTCCGCCGACGCCAAGCCGGTCGGCGCCGCCTGCACAGCCGGTTGCCGGGCCGGCGGAGGGTCGGTCTGTGCGCCGACCGGGTGGCCGGCAGTCGCGACAAGGGCGACGAGGCACGCCGCCGACAACCCCTGCCACCGACGACTCCCCACGTTCACCCTCCAACCGACCGTGCTGGCGTTCACACGACGGGATGGAAGGGTAGCGGGTCGGTCACTCCCGGCGCGGAGGCTGAGCGAACGGTCGGCGACCTGCGCGACCAGCCGGCGAGCTGGGCGGTCAGCCGGTGAACTGGGCGGCCAGCGGCCGGGCCGCAACGGGGGCAGCGGGGGTGTCGTCGGCGCTCGGGGCCGGAGCCGTTGTCGTCGGGGGCGTGGTGGATGAACTCGTCGGCGTCGACGTGGAGGTGGTAGGTGCGCACACGTCGTTGATCCTCACCACGGACTGCACGTCGAACCGCTCGGGCACGGACACTCCGCCGCCGGAAGTCTCGTAGGCGACCGACACCGTGGCGGTGGATCCGAGCGGGGCCGTCAGCTCGGCCTCGGCGCTGTCGGTGCCGGGGGCCAGCGACTCGGGGTCGAACATCAGGTCCACGGTGCTGGAATCGGCGTCGTTGCCGGGCTCGATCTCGGCTGTCGCACCGGTGATGTCCAGCGTCAGGTCGTCAAAGCCGTCGGCCCGCTCGAACACCACGGTGGTGGTGCCCTCGTTGGCATCGCAGGCGACGCTGCCGCCGCGGATGCTCAGCGTGGCCGGATCGGTCTCCTGGGCGCCAGAGACGGCGACACCGGAGGCGACCAGGACCAGGGCGCCCACGGCGGGCACGGCGATTCGAAACGGACGGCGTGTGAGGGTGGCGAACATGGCACCGAAGGTACCGACGTACGTTCAGAACGCCACCCGAAATGGTCGCAACGGACCACGCGCCGGCCGATTGGCCTACCCCGACGGCAGGCCCCTCAGGCGGCGGGCTCCTCGGCCATGACGCTGCCCTGGCGCTTGGTGAACACCACCGAGCCGAGAATGACCACGACCGCCCCGATCGTGATGAGCGCTCGGGCGGCGTCGTTGTCGGCCAGTACGAACACGGCGGGCAACACCAGCAGCGCCACCAGGTTCATCACCTTCAGCAGCGGGTTGATGGCCGGGCCGGCGGTGTCCTTGAACGGGTCGCCCACGGTGTCGCCGATGACGACGGCGGTGTGCACGTCGGAACCCTTGCCACCCAGGTTCCCCTCCTCCACGTACTTCTTGCCGTTGTCCCAGGCGCCGCCGGCATTGGAGAGGAAGTTGGCCATGAGCGCACCGATGACGATGGCTGCGGCCAGGTAGCCACCCAGCGCCTCGGCACCGAGGCCGAATCCGACGGCCACGGGCAGCAGCACCGCCAGGAGGGCCGGGGTGGCCAGTTCGCGCAGGGCCGACGTGGTGCAGATGTCGATGACCGGGCCGTAGTCGGGGCGGTCGGTCCCCTCCATGATTCCGGGCTTCTCCCGGAACTGGCGACGAACCTCCTGCACCACCACGCCGGCGGTCCGGCTGACGGCCAGGATCGACAGCGACGAGAACAGGAACACCACGGCGCCACCCAGCAGGCCCCCGACGAAGACCTTCGGGTCGGCGATGTTGATGACCGCTGCGGCGAAGTCGCCGGCGCTCTCCTCGGCGATGATCTCCCGGAACGAAGCGAAGAGCGCCACCGCGGCGATGACCGCCGAGGCGATGGCAAAGCCCTTGGTGACCGCCTTGGTGGTGTTGCCCACCGTGTCGAGCCCGTCGAGGATCTGCTCGGTCTCGCCCTCCAGTTCACCCGACATCTCGGCGATGCCCTGGGCGTTGTCGGCGATGGGGCCGAAGGTGTCCTCGGCCACGATGATGGCCGTGGTCGACAACATGCCCACCCCGGCCAGGGCCACCAGGTAGAGCGAGAACTTGATGTCGCCCCCGCCGATGCCCATGGCCACCAGGATGGCGCCGCCAACGGCGATGACCGCCCACACTGCCGACTCCAAACCGGAGGAGATGCCGGAGAGCACGACGGTGGCGGGGCCGGTGCGGCCGGACTCGGCAATGTCGCGAACCGGCCTGAACGAGCTGGAGGTGAAGTACTGGGTGATGCGGCTGGCCACCTGGCCCAGCACCACGCCCGCCACGACGGCCAGGAACAGCCGCAGGCCCACGTTGGAGACGCTGGCGCCCTCCGGGTTGCCCACGTACAGGAAGGCCACGACCGCAGTTCCGGCGAGCGCAATGAGCGAGGCCAACATGATGCCGCGGTTGATGGGGGGAAGCGCGTCGTTCTCTCCCGCCCGGGCCTTGACAGCGAAGATCGACACCGCCGAGGCCAGGAGGCCGATAGCCATGATGGCCAGGGGGAAGACGATGCCCTTGGCCGCCTCACCCACACCCAGGCCGATGGCCTCGAACGCGGTGACGCCCAGGATGATCGAGGCCACCAGGATCACGCCGAAGCTCTCGAACAGGTCGGCGGCCATGCCTGCGCAGTCGCCCACGTTGTCGCCCACGTTGTCGGCGATGGTGGCCGGGTTACGGGGATCGTCTTCGGGGATGCCGGCCTCCACCTTGCCGACGAGGTCGGCGCCCACGTCTGCCGCCTTGGTGAAGATTCCGCCGCCCACCCGCAGGAACAGGGCCAGCAGCGATCCGCCGAAGCCAAAACCGATGAGGATGGACGAGGCGGTGTTCTGGAACAACATGACGATGCCGGTGGCGCCCACCAGGCCCAGCCCGGCGGTGAACAGGCCCACCGTGCCGCCGGCGCGGAACGCCACCTGCATGGCGCCGTTCATGTCGCCGCCCCGTGCTGCGGTGGCCGTGCGCACGTTGGCTCGGGTGGACAACCACATGCCGAGAAAGCCAATGGAGGCCGAGAGCGCGCCGCCGACGAGAAACGCAATGGTGCGGAAGAGACCGGATTGGGCGAAGGTCAGGCCTTCGGTGCCGGCATCGTTGAGCACTTCGCGCGAGGTGAAGAACACGATGACGGCCAGCGGGACCACAATCGCCCCGATGGTGCGGAACTGGCGGGTGATGTAGGCCATCGCCCCCTCCTGGACCGCCCCGGCGATCTCCTGCATCTGGTCGGTGCCGGGGTCCTTGGCCAGGACTCCCTTCATGCTGAGCGAACCCACGCCCAGGGCCAACAGGGCCACCACCATCGAGAACGTGAGCCAGAACCATTCGGCGCCACCGAACTCAAAGAGCTGGTAGCCGCCTTCGGATGCGAGCAGGTTGGACATGTTTCCTCCGGGTCACGTTGTGCGCGACCTGCCACCGGCATGGCGCGAACCAACGACTGAGAACCCCGGTATGTCAGCTTGTCCCGCACCGGTCCGTCAAAAGTGGCGCCCTCCGGCTACGGCCTGCGGCGGCGGCGCCACTACCGTTGCCGGATGCTCAAACGCACTTCCATGCAGGTTGTCCGAGGGTTTTTCATGGGAAGCGCCGACATCGTTCCCGGCGTCTCCGGCGGCACCATCGCGTTGGTGCTCGGGATCTACACGCACCTGATCGACACGGTGCGCGACGGTGCCGCCGTGCTGGGTGCGGCGGCGAAGGGCGACTTCTCGGGAGTCGTCGAGAAGTTCAAGGCCGTGGATTGGGCCTTCCTCCTCCCGCTGTTGGTGGGCATCGGCCTGGCCATCGTGGCGCTCTCCCACTCCATTGAGCACCTGTTGGAGACCCAGCCGGTTCGCATGGCGGCCACGTTCTTCGGCCTGGTGGTGGGCTCCATCGTCGTCACCTCGCGCCGCCTGAGGCTGGACCCCACCCGCGCCGCCACGCTGGCGGGTGTCGCGGTGGTGGCGTTCTTCATCCTCGGCCTGCGCTCTGGCCCGGTGACCGACCCGGTGTTGCCCTACGTCTTCCTGGCCGGCGCCATCGCCATCTGCGCCATGATTCTTCCCGGCATCTCCGGATCGTTTCTGCTGCTGATGCTGGGCATGTACGACACGGTGCTGGGTGCCGTGTCCGATCGCGACCTGGTGCTGGTGGCGGTCTTCGGCTTGGGTGCGGTGCTGGGCCTCGCGGGGTTCTCCACCCTGCTGCACTGGGCGTTGCATCACTACCACCAGCTGGTGCTCGCCGGCCTGGTCGGGCTCATGTTGGGTTCTTTGCGGGTGCTGTGGCCGTGGCCCAACGGCACCGAGACCAACGAGATGGCGCTGCCCGCGGGCGACGTCTGGCTCCCCATCGTGTTGGCCATCGTGGGCGGGCTGGCGGTGGTGGTCATCAGCCTGCTGGCCGGCGAGGACTCCGACATCTCCGACACGGCCGAGGAGGCCGCCGACACGGCCCAGGACAACCAGGGCGCCGTGCCCACCGAGTAGCGCGCAGGCTCCTCGGTCAGCCGGCCACCGTGGTCGACGTCGCGGGCACCTCGGTACCCAGCAGTTCTGCCGCCCGGTCCAGCAGGTCGCGAGCCTCCGCGTTGCGTTCCTCGTAGATGGCCAGCCCGTCCGGTTCGCCCTTGGCGGCTTCGGCCTCGTCCATCAGCGAGATCGCCGAGGAAATCAGCTCGGCCGCGTCCGCTTCCGCCCCGGGCGAGTCACCGGGATCGGTCGCATCGGTGGATGGCTCCCCGCCCGCGGACTCGCCGCCGGATGCGGCCTCGCTCTCCCCGCTCAGCGCAGCGTTGATCGCCTCGGCCTGGGTATCGCCCAGGTAGGCCGAGCCCTTCCAGACCACCACGATCTGATTCAGCGCAGGAGACGAGTCGGTGCCCTGTCCAACCACATACAACGGCCGCACGTACATCACCGTCTCGCCGATCGGGATCAGCATCATCGCCCCGAACTGCACGTCCGAGCCCCGCTGGCTGAGCAGGGTGATCTTCTCGGAGATGCGTGGGTCGTTGTTGATCGCCACCTGCGCCCGGGTGGGGTTCTCCACCTCGGCGCCCTCGCGACGCTCCCCCTCGGAATTCACCGTGGACATGACATAGGACGTCAAGGTGCCGAATCGGCTCGGGTCGGAGTCGCCGACCAGGTAGGCCGCCAGGTCGGCGCGCGCGGTCTGCTCGGTGCCGGGGGTGAGGGGTCGGGTGCGCACGAAGCCCACCTCGTCGTCCCGGTTCAGCATCAGCTGGGTGGGCGGGATGGGGCCCGACACCTGATTCTGCTGCTCGGCCACATCCGAGCTGGGATCGCGCGCCACCACCCAGTTCTCGGAACCGTCGTAGAACGTTTCGGGGTCGTCGACGTGGTAGCGGCCGTACATACGCGACTGCACACGCAGCAGCTCGTCGGGGTACTGCAGGTGAGCCCGCAGATCGGAGGGAAGCTCGCTCAACGGCGTGAACAGGTCGGGCAGGGCGCGCTCCCAGGCGGCGATCACCGGATCCTCACCCACCTTGGCGCCCTCGGAGAACTCCCGGTCGATGCGGTACATCTTGACCGATCCGTCATAGCCATCGATGCTGGCCACGACGGCCGCCCGCACCGAGTTGAAGCGCCGGGACGCCAGGTCGGAGCCCTCCGGCAGGTCGTCGGTCTGCGCATACTGGGAATAGGGATAGGTAGAGACGGTGGTGTAGCCCACCTGGAGGTACTTCACCCGACCATCGGACACCACCGGCAGCGCCTCGGAGCTCCACGCCAGGAAGGGCGCTAGGGCCGAGAGCCGCTCGTTGGGGTCGCGGCGCATCAGCAGGCGCGAGTCCTCGTCCACCGAGTCGGAGATCAGCGGGTCGATCGCGCCGAAGCGAAGCGCCGTTTCGAGCTGGCGCCAGAAGCTGCCCAGGGCGATCCCGGCCGATCCGTCGAATCGTTCGCCGTCTTCGCGCGAGGTTCCGGCGATGGCGTACCAGTCGGCCAGCCCCCGTCCGAAGTACACCTCCGGCTGGGTGAGGTCGAACCCTTCGGCCGTCTTGATGGGGAGGTCGTCGATCAGGTAGTCCGGCCGCCCGTCGCTGGCCGTGCGATCGGCAGGGGCCAGCGCCACGCCCTCGCCGTGGGTGTAGACGAGATGTTCCTGTTCCCACGAGCGACCGGGCAGGTCGTTCCGCGACAGGTCGCGCACCGACAGCACGACGGGGCGTTGGGTTCCCTCCACGTCGTAGCGGTCCAGGAAGACCTGCCCCATGGAGAACTGCGGCTTCTTGGACTGCTGGGCACGGAACGTGTCACCGATGAGCGCCGGGTCCAACACCGGTACGCGGGTGATGACGGCCTCGGAGTCGGCCACGTCGGCCTCGGTGGCCGTGTCGGAGTAGTCGAAGTCCTCGATCTTCAGCGTGTCCAACCCGTACGCAGCCCGGGTCGCCTCCTGGTTTCGGCCGATGAAGTCGATCTCCCGTTGGGCCTTCTGCGGGTCCACCTGGAAGCGCTGCACGAGCCCCGGGAACACGCCTGCGCCCAGGACCGACACCACCATCCACAACGACAGCGCCACCACCGGCAGCCCCCAACCCCGGCGACGAACGTTGTACACCAACAACCCGGCACAAAACAGCGACACCATGGCCAACAGCAGCGTGGCGGGCAGGGTGGCGTTGACGGCCGTGTAGCCGGCACCGTCGAACACCCGACCGGCGGCGAAGGTGAGCGACGGTCGACCCACCCAGATGTAATCGGCGGCCTTGACCACCGCCAGGATGGCGAGCAGGACGGACACATGGGCCTTCACCGCCGGGGTACCGAACCCCGCACGGCCGGTGCCCGGCGGCCGGATGGACCCGTTGAGGTAATACACGCCACCGGTCGCCAGCGTGATGATGAGCAGGGACGAGAAGAGCCAGCTCAGCACGAACTGCAGGAACGGCAGCATGAAGAGGTAGAAGCCAAGGTCATAGCCGAACTGGGGATCCTTGACGCCCACATCGGTTGCGTTGAGCAGGAGCAGCCACTGATCCCAGTGGTTGATGGCCGGAAGCCCCGCGGTCAACGCCAGCACGAGCGAGCCGATCACCCGCACCAGGCGATGGCGGGGGCCGACCAACTCGTGATATCTGAGAATGAATTCGTCGGCGCCCACCAGGTCCTGGCGCCGGGACACCCGGTCCGCCACGGTGAGGCTGGCCAGGCATCCCAGAAAGAACACCAGGCAGAACCCCACCGCCAGGAATACCTTGGTGCCGGTGGTCGTCAGCCAGGTGCCGGCCTGCTCGAGCGAGTCGTACCACAGGTATTCCAGGTGCACCTCGGCGGCGATGCGCATCACCACCAGCACCGCCACCAGCCCGGCCACCACCATCAGGGCAATGCTTCGGGAACCAGGCCTCGAAAATCGCCTCGATCGGCGCGAGGGGGCTGGCACGTCCCGGGGCATCCGCATGAACGCGCAGGCTAACGGACCCTTCGGGGCGGGTTGGTTCGCCCGGTTGTGGCGCTAGCGCTGCTTGGCCACCAGCAGGCAGCGGCACCCCACGGGAACGTCGGGCGCCGAGAGGGCCTCCAACAGCGACGTCGGGTTCCCGCCGCGGATGCGGGGAAGGTGGGGTTCGGCGGGCTCGCCCCCATGGTCCAACACCCAGTCCAGACCCGGGCCCGGGGGGCCGGCTGCGGCGACCCCGGCGTTGTACGCCACCACCACGACGCCCGAAGCCAACTCGGGCAACGCCACCGTCTTGCGTTCACGGTAGGCGGCCCGCAGGCGTTCGCCGAGCGCAGCGCGATCGGACTCCTCCGCAACGAGCGCCGCCACTTCCTCGCGCCACGGCAGCACCAGGCGCGCCCTCACCGCATCGTCGAGGGAGGCCGCCAGGCGCTCCAGGTTGTCACGTCCCAGCGCCACCGGCGTGCCGGAGCGCGCCGCCACCGAGGCCGCCCCTGCGGCGACCGCATCGGTCAGCTCAGAGCCCAGCAACTCCATCAGGGTGGCCACTTGGTCGTCGGCCTCGGGCAACAGCGCCGCGACCGTGACGTTTCGCCGCGTGCGCCGCAGGGTGTCCAGCAACTCGTTCTGTTCATCGTCCACGAGGCGTTTCACCCGACGCGACACGCCACGCTCGATGGGGCCGATGGCGTCGTCGCGGCGGTCGAGCAGTTCGTCGGCCGTTTCGCCGTCCATGGCCGGGGCCGGGGCAGCTGGGTCGTCATCGGCTTCGGCGTCGAGCTCGACGGCGTCAGGTTCAGCGGCGTCGGACGCGTCGTCGGCGGGTTCGGCCGCTGCGCCGAGGGTTTCGCGAGCCTCGGCGACCGCCTCGTCGCGCTCGGCGCGAAGACGAGCGAAGATGTCGCCTGCTTCAGGGCCCGGTTCGGCGCCTGGATCGGCGACCGGGTTCGCCTCGCCCGCAGCCTCGGCCGGTTCCGGGGCTTCAGGAGCTTCAGGGGCCACCAGCCGCAGGTGCTCGCCGCGGCCGGTCGAGGCCACCACCTCCTCGGCGTCGGCCTCAGCATCGGCATCGGCATCGGCATCGGCATCCAGCCACTCGTCGACCTCGAGCTCGGTCCAGTCCTCGGCCTCGTCGCCTGCGGGATCGTCGGCCGCTCGTGCGTCCGGCTCGAACGGCCCGCCACCGACCACCGGATGCTCCCCCGTGGGTTCGTCGGGGGCCTCGTCGGCCGTCAGCTCGACAGGGTCCGCCAGCTGGGCGTCGTCGGCTTGTGGCTCCTCATGGCGGATGGGCAGGGCAGGCGAGGACACCTTGGAGCGCCCCAGCACCGGGCGGCCGATCTCCCCCATCACCACGGCGGGCAGCTCGCCGGTGGCCATGGCCTCCTCCATCTGAGCCACCACCTCCTCGATGTCGTCCGTCACCCGCTTGGCCGCGTCGTCGGCGGCGACCTTTGCCTCGGGCAGCGCCGTGTGCAGCTCGCTCGTGGCGGACTCGACCGCTCCGGCGCAGGCCGTGAACGCACCCAGCAGCCGTTCCTGCGCCGCCCGCATCGCCTCCAGTTGCTTGCGGGCCAGCTTCCGGCGGCCGGCTAGGTCGCGCAGGATGCGCTCGCGGAACAGCTTGGCCTCCACCACCAGCCGGCGGCCCTCCTCCTTGGAGGCGTCGATGTGTTCGCGTGCGGCCTCCCTGGCCTCGGCCAGCTCGGCTTCACCTTGCGCCCGAAGCTCGGCCGCTGCGTCGTCTGCGGCCTCGGTCCGTTCCGCCAGGACGCGGTTGGCCAGCTCGAGAATGTCTCGCTCCTCGCTCTCCGCCTCGGCACGGCGCTCGGCCAGCTCGTCCTCCAGCGAGGCCAAGCGCTCCTGGGCCTGCGCCTCCGCTTCGGCCCTGATCTCCGCCGCGGCCTCCTCAGCTCGTTTGGCGATGCCGGCGGCGGTGGTTCGAGCGTCGTCGAGCAGCCGCACCATCTCCTCGCCCAATACCCGGGTGAGCTCTGAGTCGTCGGGCACCACCACCGGGGCCGACTCGTTCTCGCGACGAACCCGCTCGGTCTCGGCATACGCGGCCGACAGCTCGTCGCTGAGACGACCCCGCTCGGATCGCAGCCTCCGCAGCTCGGCGGATACCTGCACCAGGGCCGCCCTCACCTCGGAGGGTTCGTAGCCCTTCCTGACGCGAGAGAACTCGCGCTGTTCCAACTCATCGATCTGTGCACCCCGCGGGTGTCTCATGGGCTCGGCCATGTGCCGATGCTACGACCGCAGGGGTCGCCCATCGGTGGATGCCAACCCGTTCAGCCGGTCAGCTCCTCGATGCGTTCGATCGCCTCGTCGAGGTCGGCCACCTCGACCAGCCGCACGTCGTCACCTGCGATCTTCTTCGCCTGGGCCACCTCGTCGGAGGGCAGACCCTCCGGAATGAGGAACACCTTGGCCCCCAGTCGCCGGACGGCCGCCGCCTTTTGTGGCAACCCGCCGATGGCACCGACCGACCCATCCGGGGCGATGGTGCCGGTGGCGGCGATGTTCTCGCCGCCGGTCAGCTCGCCGGGAGTCAGCTCGTCGACGATGGCCAGCGTCCAGGCCAGCCCGGCCGATGGCCCGGTGACCTCACCCGAGTTGAGCGTGATGTCGAAGGGCAACTCGACGTCCAGGTTGTAGTCGCTGACCCGAATGCCCATGATGGGGTCGCCGTCGGGCCCGGCCTCCAGGCCGACACTGACGGTCTCGGGCTCCGGTGTTTCCTCCGGCGCAGCACCTTCAAGCGGAGCGGCGCCGCGCCGTACCTCGAGCTCCACCGTGTCCCCCGGCGACTTGGCGGCGAGCACTCGGTGGAGATCGTCCGTCAGCTGCACCCGCTCGCCGTCGGCGGACACGATGAGGTCGCCGGGATCCAGGCGACCTTGCGCCGGACGTTCCTCGTCAACCTCCAGCACCGCCACCCCGTCTCCGCTGAACGTCACCTCCTTCCCCAGATGCTGCAGTGCCACCACGCTGGCCACGGTCTTGGAGTCGTCCATGGCGTTCTCGTTGGCGGCATCGACGGCTGCCTTGTTGCCGTCCGGGTAGACCTCGTCGAGCGGTGTGAACCGAAGCGTGTCGTCCAACGGTCGGCGGAAGAGATCGTCGAACAGCGTCGCCTGTCGAACCGACACGGTGGCGAAGAACACGTCGCCCGTTGCGGGATAGCTCTCGGCCCCAGAGATCTTCACCCGCCCCTCGGTGCCCCTCGCCTCGCCGGGGGAGAAGAGCACATCGTCGGTCTTGATGGCAGCGGTTCCGGCGACCGCACCGGCCGCCAGCATGAGGGTGACCATGGCGCCCACCCACAGGGCCCAACGAGGCACCCGACGGGAGCGACCTTCGGGATCTTGGGGCGTTTCGCCGGATGGTCCGGTGCCGGGCAGTACGCTGGGTGAGGTCATGTTGATGTTGATCGTGGGGCTCGCAACCGTGGCGGTGACCGCGCTGGTCGCCGGCTACCTGCTGTTTGGGGTGAGGCCCAAGCCTGTCACCGATTCGTCCGGAGCCGCAGCCGCGCTGCGGTTCATTCCGCTTCCTCCCCTGAGAGAGGTCTTCGGATTGTGGGCCGGCCGACGCAACCGAGACGGCGTGGTGGCCAAGCTCCGGTCTGCGCTGTTGTTGCTGCTGGCGTTGGCCTGCCTGGCGGCCGCCATGGCGGTGATCGCCGGACTGATCGGGTTCGCCATCGGGCTGCTGACCGAGGGTGCCATCGGCTGAGCAAGCCCTCCGACGCGGCACCCCGGCATGACGGCGTCAGGCCCCCGCACCGAGGTGCGAGGGCCTGAGTGGAGTCTGCTGGTCCAGTATGGTCGGTGGACGGGGCGTTGGCCCTAGCGGCCGAACAGCCCGCGTCGAGTCGTGCCGCCGTCTGCGCCGGCCCCAACCGGCTGGCTCGTGCCGTTCTCCCCAGTCGGTGCGGGCGGAGCCATGCCCCAACTGGACGAGGAGCTGCTGGACGCGGCCGGCTCCGGCTCGGCCTTGGCCGGAGCCGTCTCCTCGGCCGAAGCCTCCCCGGATGCTTCGCTCGCGGCGGGCTCATCCCCCGGCGACGTGGCCGAACCGGGCTCGTCGTCCGAGTCGTCCTTGGCGGCCGGGGCCTGATCGGCCGGGGCGACGGCCGGTTGTTCGGTGGTGGGGGGCTGCGCATCAACCACGGCGGCCGGCTGCTCCGGGGCTGCGACGGTCGCGGACGGGGTGGCAGCCTGGGTGGGGGCGGGCGGCGCCTCCGGGGCTGACGGGGCGTCGGAGCCCTGCGGCGACACCAGGCCCGGTTCGGTCACCGAAACCCGGTAGTACGGCTGGAACTGGAAGTGCACCTC
Organism: Microthrixaceae bacterium; assembly: GCA_041394405.1. Classification (GTDB taxonomy): domain Bacteria; phylum Actinomycetota; class Acidimicrobiia; order Acidimicrobiales; family Microtrichaceae; genus Microthrix. Next base: position 23,398 of record JAWKIF010000016.1, on the reverse strand, counting down.
CTCCAGTCGGAAGATGCGGGCCGCATCGACGCCTTGATCGTTGCGAATCGACTCGACGAAGGCGACGGCCTCGTCGATGGCCTCAAACTGGCGGTATCCAGGATTGCCTTCCTGGTTCTGAAAGATCACCATGTGGGAGTGGGACACAGCGCGGCCTCCTGGTTGGCTGGACTTTATGTATCGGCCGTGCGCGGTCGCACATGAGCCGGACGATGCACCAATCTTGCTGCATCGTTTCCTTACGCGCCATGGGTACTACTGCCAGTGCCTGACCCGCCCCAAAAAGGCCACTCTGAGCGCGAATCCCGTCGCGCGTTGCTGCTGTGGGACGGATCCGGGACACCGCCAGTCGCCGGCGACGACCCCCACCCGGTGCTTCGGGCGGCCCGACTGAGCGCCCTGTCGCGCCACGGTCGGCTCGACGAGGCCACGCTGCTCGACGCCGTTTCCGACCCCTCCCAACGGGTGCGGCTTCGAGCACTGGCGTTGGCAGGCGAGCACCCCGAGCTGCTCGCACCGGGCCTGATCGCCGGCGTGCTCGAAGCGCTGGCCGGCGACGACCAGCTCGTTGCCGAGGCCGCAGCGGCGGCCCTGGGCGAAGCACCCCACGACGCTGCGACCTCCGACGTCGTGGCCGCGCTGGCGGCCGCCGCGACCGAACACAACGAACGGTTGGTGCGCGAGGCGGCCGTGGCCGCCCTGGGGTCGCTCGGCCACCAGGACGGGCTGGCCGCCGTGTTGTCGGCCAACTCCGATGTGGCCACCGTGCGGCGACGCGCGGTGTTGGCGCTGGCCGCGTTCGACGGCCCGGCAGTAGAAGAGCGGCTCAACGCCGCATTGACCGATCGCGACTGGCAGGTACGCCAAGGGGCCGAGGATCTGTTGGATTCGGCGCCGTCGCCGACGCCGAATCCAACGCGCCCCGATGAACCGGTGAACTAGCCGCCGACGAAGTCGTTCGACTGCCCGTTGTAGTCGATGTTCTCGCCGGCCTCGGTCCATTCGCCGTCCACGCGCTTGATCACCCGCAGGGACTCGAGCGCCCACGGGTCCTCGGCGCCGTCCGTGTTGAGGGTGACGCCCTCACGAAGCAGCCCGTAGTCGGCCCCGTCGAGTGTCCAGGCCGTCTTCATGACGTCCTCCCGGGTGAGCTCGGGTGAGGCCTCGAGAATCCCCGACACCTGGGCACCGAAACCCCAGCCGATCGCGGCGACGCCCTGCTCGGCCTCATCCTGGGTGAGACCGTGCTTGACGGACTCGGTGAGGAACTCCTTCATTTTGGGCTGCTCGGCATCCTCCGGGGTGGCGGGATCGAGCGCCGCCTGGGTGGAGATGATGCCCTCGTCCTTGCCGCCGGCCAGCGACAGGGCCAGCTTCGAGGTGCAGGTAATGGAGACGTACGTGAGCACGTCCCAATCATCCGGCACGAACTTCAGCGTGTTCGGGCACTGCGAACCGCTTGCCCCGTTGATGAACACGGTGGCATCGCTCTGAGCCAGCTTCTCCACCTGGGCCTTGGTGTCGGTTGAGGCCTGTGCGTCGTAGGTCTCGGTGGCCACCACCTCCATGTCGTTGTCGGCGGTCAGCTCGGCCAACGCGTTCTCGTAGGCGTCGCCGAAGTCGTCGTTCTGGCGAAGCAACGCGATCTTGGCGTCGGGCTGCTCCTCGGCCAGGTAGTCGACCAACCGCTTCATCTCCAGGGCGTAGGACGGGATGCCGCCCTGCAGCCATGGGTACTGAGCGGCCTCGCCCCACTGGGGCGAACCGGTTGCGACGGCCAGGTCGGGCACGCAGTTCTCGTCCAGGTAGTCGCGCACGCCCAGGTTGTTTTGGGTGCCCAGCACGCCCACCAGGGCGAAGACCTCGTCCTCGGCAACCAGCTTCTTGACGTTCTCGGCGGTGCGGTCCGCCTTGTATTCGTCGTCGTAGGCGACCAGTTCAACCTGACGGCCGGCCACGCCGCCCTCCGAATTGCGCCAATCGAAATAGGCCTCCAAGCCGTTGAGGATCTGTCCGAAGATGGCGAAGGGACCCGACTGGGGCATGGAGGTCCCCAGCTTGATGGTGTCATCGGTGACGCCGGCGGCGGCCTGATAGTCGGCGCAGATCGACACGTCGACGATGGAGTCGCCGGCGGCCTGTTCGGAGCCGGTGTCGCCGCCGCTGCCGCTCGAGCTCTCGCCGTCGTCGCGTCCGCCGCACGCGGCGGCGATCATCGTGAGGCTAAGCGCCCCGGCCAGCAGCCGGGAACGTCGCCAGGTGCGTAGTTGGGTCATGTTGGTTCCTCCTCGATGGGCGGGTTGTGGGAAGCAGAGCTGAACCGGCGCGCCACGGTGGCGCCGAGCCGTCGGGCCAGGCCCGTGATGCCGCCGGGTGCGGCGATGATGAGCCCGATCAGCAGGAGACCCTGGATGAGCCGGCTGACGGGTTGCAGGTTCTCCGGCACCAGGTCGGCCAGGAAGACGATGGCGATCGCGCCCAAGGCAGGGCCCCAGAGGCTGGCCGCGCCGCCGACGACCACCGCCACCAGCAGGTAGATGGAGTCCTCCACGCCGAACTTGTCCGGCACCACGTTCCCCTCACCCAGGGCGTAGAGCGCACCGCCAGCACCGGCAAAGAGGGCCGACAGCCCGAAGGTGCTCACCTTGACGCGGGCCAGGTGGACGCCGTTGGACGTGGCGGCGATCTCGTTGTCGCGTACCGCCACCATGGCCCGGCCCATGCGTGAGCGGATGAGGTTCCAGGCAACCAGATAGAACACGGCGCCGATGGCAAGGAACACATAGAAGGTCCACTGCGACGACGTGAGGTCGCCGAACGGCGCCTCGAAGCGCACCGTGCGGGGCTTGACCACGCCGGGTGCCACCTCCACGTCGGTGCGCAGCGGCTTGCCCTCCGAGCCGCCGGTCAGCCAAGCGAAGCGTTTGATCACTTGAGGGAACAGCATCGCCAACGCCAGCGTCACAAGTGCCAGATACAGCCCGCTGATGCGCAGTGCGGGCAGGCCCACCACGACACCAACCGCCCCGGCCACCAGAGCGGCCACGGCGGCGGCCGCCAGCAGGGCCCAGCCGTGGTCGTTCACGAGGATGGCGGTGGTGTAGGCACCCAAACCGAAGAAGACGGCGTGCCCCACCGACACCTGGCCGGTGAAACCCGTGAGCAGGTTCAACCCCATGGCCGCGATGGCGAAGGCGATCACCTTGGAGAACCGGTCGAGCTGGAAGTCGGCGTATTGGAAGGGCAGCGACAGGATGATCAAGACCACGACCAGCCCGACAACCGCCTTGACCATCTGGGCCCGGCGGTTCGGAGCCAACAGCGCGTCGAGTCGGGTGACGTCGGCCGTGGCCGCTGCGGCCGCGGGCAGCGCGGCGGAGTCCTCGCTCATACCCGGTTCACCTCCCGGCGACCGAACAGGCCCTGCGGTCGAACCAGCAACACCACGAGGATGAGCACGAACGCCGGCATCAGCTGGAATTCGCCGCCGATGGCGTCGACGTAGAAGGGCAGCGTTTCGGTGATGAGCCCCACCGTGAGGCCCCCGACCACCGCGCCGAGCGGGCTATCGAAGCCACCCAGCGTCACACCGGCGAAGGCATAGATGATCACCACCAGCATGAAGTTGGGATCAAAGACCTGCGTGCCCACGGTGGTCACGCCGGCCACCACGCCGATGGCCACCGCCAGGCCCCAGCCCAACATCAGGGTGCGCTGCACCGCAACGCCGCTGAGGCTCGCCGATTCCGAGTTGGTGGACACCGCCCGCAAGGCCAGGCCCAACTTGGTGTAGCGCAAGATCGCCCAGAACGCCGCCGCCTCCACCAGCAACAGCACCACGGCTCCGAGCGCCCGATACGTGAACGCAGTGCCCGCGATGTCAATCGAGCCGGTGCCAAACAGCGGGGTCAGCTGGTGGTTGGCCGAGTCCCAGAACAGCGCGGGCAGCTCGTGCATGGTCAGGTACAGCCCGATGGTGACGATGACCACCGCCAGCGGGTTCAGGTGCGGATCACCCAGCGGTCGGATCACCGCGGCCTGGATGACCGCCGCACCGGCGAACGAGATGATCATCACGAGCACCAGTGCCAGCCACACGTTCATGCCGCCACCGCCGTCACCGCCCACCAGCGCCCACACCAGATAGGTGCTGAACATCGCCATCTCGCCCTGGGCGAAGTTCAGCAGGCCGGAGCTGCGATAGATGATGACGAGCCCCAGGCCCAGCATGGCGTAGACAGCGCCCGACTCGAACCCAGCGAAGATGCGTTGGAGGAAGAACTCGGTGTCAAAGGCCAAGAGATGCATCGCGTTCACACCCCCAGGTAGGCCCGTTGGACCGACTCGTTGGCCTTCAGGTGCGCTGCGCTGCCCTCGTCCGTGATGCGCCCGGCCTCCAACACGTAAGCACGATCGGCCACCTCCAACGCCAGGTTGGCGTTCTGCTCCACCAGCAGCACGGCCAGGCCGGCAGAAGCGTTGATCTCGCTGAGCTTCTCGAAAACCTCACGGGTGATCAGCGGCGCCAGGCCCAACGACGGCTCGTCCAGCAGGATCAACCGGGGTCGGCCCATCATGGCCCGGGCGATGGCCAGCATCTGTTGCTCGCCGCCCGACATGGAGCCGGCCGTCTGGTGGCGACGCTCGGCCAGGCGGGGGAACGTGTCGAACCAGCGGTCACGGTCGGCGTCCACCTCGTCGTCACGTCGCAGGTAGGCGCCCACCGCCAGGTTCTCCTCCACGGTCAGCTCCGACAGGGTGCCCCGGCCCTGTGGCACGTGCGCAATGCCGGCCTTGGCCACCTTGTCGGCCCGGGTGCCCAGGATGGACGTGCCATCGAAGCGGGCCGCACCGGTGGCCGACACCAGGCCCGACAGGGCCCGCAGCGTGGTGGTCTTGCCTGCGCCGTTGGCGCCCAGCATGACCACGAACTCCCCGTCGCCAACCTGCAGGTCGAGGCCGAAGAGCACCTGGACCGGCCCATAGGCTGCGGTGAGGTTCTCCACCTTCAACAGCGGCGCTTCGGTGGTGGGCGAGTCGTTCATGACGCCCCCAAATAGGCTTCGATGACGACCGGGTCGTTGCGCACGGTTGCCGGGTCACCCTCGGCGATCTTGGAACCGAACTCCATCACCACCACCTCGTCGGAGATCTCCATCACCATCCCCATGTGGTGCTCCACCAACAGCACGGTCAGGTGGAACTCGTCGCGGATGTCGCGGATCACGGCCGCCAGCTCGTCGACCTCGGAGTGGGTCAGGCCGGAGGCGGGCTCGTCCAGCAACAGCAGCGTCGGTTCCGACGCCAGGGCTCGGGCCAGCTCGATGCGCTTCAGCGTGCCGAACGGCAGCCCTGCGGCCGGCGACCTGGCCACGCCCGCCAGGCCCAACCGGTCCAGCAATTCCATGGCCGAGCGTCGCGACGCGGCCTCGCGGCCCAGAAACTGAACCCCTGCAAGGGAGCTGAGGAATCCGCCGACGGTGCGGGAGTGCTCGCCGATCATCACGTTGTCGAGCACCGTCAGCCCGGGTACCAGCGCCAGGTTCTGAAACGTCCTGGCGATCCCCTTCGTGGCGATGTGGTGGGCCGGGGTGGCGAGCAGCTCGTCGCCGTCGAGCCGCACCGAGCCCGAGTCGGCCTCGTAGAGGCGGGTCACCACGTTAAACAGGGTGGTCTTGCCGGCGCCGTTGGGGCCGATCAGCGCAGTGACGCTGTCGGGTTGCACGGTGAAGCTGAGCGCATCCAGGGCGATGACACCACCGAAGCGCAGCGTGATGTCGTCGACCTCCAACTGCGGCACACCAACCCCCTCGCTCCCCTGGCCGTCTCTCGAAACGGAACCATAGCGGTCCTAGCGAGGTCGCCGTGCGTCCATGAACATGGCCTGCAGCGCCTCGTAGCTCTCAATGACCCGGCCGGCACCCAGCACCACCGTTTCGAGTGGTTGCTCCACCCGCCGGACCGGCACCTCGGTCTCCAGGGCCAGCCGGCGGTCGAGGCCCCGCAACAGCGAACCGCCCCCCACCAGATACAGGCCCTGGGTGATGAGGTCCTGGGCCAGCTCGGGAGGCGACTGCCCGAGGCAGGTCAGCACCGAATCCACCATGGCACCCACCGGTTCCGCCAGGGCCTGGCGCACCTCCTCGGGGTCCAGCACCACGGTCTTGGGCAGGCCCGTCATGAGGTCGCGGCCCCGCACCTCCGCCTGGAACTCCTCCTCGGTGGGGTAGGCCGAGCCGATGGTGATCTTGATTTCCTCGGCCGTTTGCTCGCCCACCGCAATGCCGTATTCCCGCCGGATCCAGGTGATCAACGCCGAGTCGAGGTCGAACGAGCCCACCCGCACCGCCTGGATGGCCACGATGCCGCCCATGGAGATCAGCGCCGTCTCGGACGTGCCCCCGCCGATGTCCACCACCATGTTGGCGATGGGCTCGTTGATGGGCAGGCCGGCCCCGATGGCGGCCGCCATGGGCTGTTCGATCAGCTGCGCGTCGGCGGCACCGGCCCTGCGGGTGGCGTCCACGACGGCTCGGCGCTCCACGGGCGTGATGGCCGAGGGAACGCAGATGACCACCCGTGGCCGATTGAAGCGGCTCACCCCGACCCGCTTGAGCAGCAGGCGGATCATCTCCTGGGTGACCTCGAAGTCGGTGATCGCACCCTTTCGCAGCGGGCGCACCGCCACGATGTGGCTGGGCGTGCGACCGATCATGTGCCACGCCTCCCGGCCCATGGCCAGGACGTCCTTGGTGCGCGAGTTGATGGCGATCACCGACGGCTCGTTCAACACGATGCCCTCCCCGCGCGCGTACACCAGGGTGTTCGCGGTGCCGAGGTCGATGGCAAGGTCGCGTGCCAGGGCGTTGTCCTCTCGGGATCGGGTCGGGGTGGGCGTCAGGCGGGTGGTTCTGCGGGTTCCGCGACCCCCTATGGTGCCCCATGGGCCACCACGACACGCGTATTCGGCTGGGCCCTAGGCGGCCGGAGGGCTCCGGCGACCGTTTCGGCCGCCGGGCTTCTCGTTCGGGTCGAGCGCCGACATGGTCCTGCGGAAATCGGTCATGGCGTCGCTCTTGGACTGACGTTCGCGCAACACCAGCCATACCACCAGCGAGCCCATGGCGCTGAGCCCGACCGCGACGAGGAGGAAGATCGCCGGGCTCACTGCTGGTCGATCTCCAGCGCCTCGGGGCTCCAACGTCGTCCGGTGTCGCTCACTTCTTCCTTCCAGATAGGAACGGAGGCCTTTAGGCGATCGATCAGGTGGGACGCCGCTGCAAACGCCTCGGCGCGGTGGGCCGAGGACACTGCCACGACGACGGCCTCCTCGCCCAACTCGACCGAGCCCGTGCGGTGCACCGCCGCCACGGCGCGAATCTGGGGCCAGGCGGCGCGGGCCTCGGCCTCCAAGGCCACCAGGCGCCGCTCCGCTTGGGCCTCGTAGGCCTCATAGACCAGCTCGCTCACGCCGCTGCGCCCCTCGGAGTGATCGCGGGTCGTTCCGCAGAACACCACCACCGCACCGCAGTCGGGCCGGACGGCCCAGCGCCGGATCTCCTCCACCGGAAGCCGGTCCGGTGCGAGGCCCAGCCAGGCGAGTTCGTTGCGAATCACGCGGCGAGGCTAGCCAAGGCGGGCCGCGGACCCCTGCGGCGTGCTCGTCGGTATCGTGGCCCAATGCCCAGCGGCACCCAAGACGACCCAAACGGGTCGGGTGACGGGCGCGAAGACGTGCCCGTGCATCCCGATGATCGGCTGTGGATCCACCCCAGCGAACTGGCCCGTCGGCGCGCCAGCACCGAGGCCCTCGACGAATCGCCCGCAGCGCCCCCAGATCGTCGACGCATCCCGACCTCCCTCGTCGTGGCCGTCGGGCTGGTGGCGCTGCTGGCCGCCCCGGTCGGGCTGATGGCACTGGCCCAGCGTCCGAGTGGCGAATCGGCCCCAGCCGCCGGCGCCGCCACACCGACGCCGTCGACGGTGACGGTGCCCCAGGCACACATCATTGCCGGCGACAGCGAGCACCCCGGCGTGGTGGTGCATCCTCGGGGCATGGTGATGACCGGCATGGCGGACCCACCAACCCACGTCACGTTGCAGGTCGGCCAACGGGACAGCGACGCCACCCTGGCCTCCTCCTCCGACGGGCTGGGGCTGGCGGTCTATCGCGTCGACGGGCCCACCAAGAACTGGCCCGTACCCCCGTCGAAGGACCTCTCAGCGACGAACGGTTGGACCATGAGCCGCTGGGGTCCGCTCCCGGCCGCCGACCTGGGGAACCACGAGGTGGGGAGCGGCCTCCCCGTCGGCGTGGACGGGGAGGTGGTGGCCGTGACCGCTCGGACTGAGGGCGGCCGCACCGTGGCCGTGCCATGGCGCGCCCTGCGTCGCGTGGCCGAGGTGATCGTTGGCGACGCCACCGACGTCACCCTGCCGGCAACGGTGAGCGACTCCGGCCGCCGCGTCACCGTCACCGCCACGAGCGACCGCGACCTGCGGGTGGGTGACGAACTGGTGGCGGTGGACGGCCAGCCGGTCCGCTCGGCCGCCGAGGTGCAGGTCTTGGTGGGCCTGCACCAGCCCGGCGACCGGGCCCAGGTGGGGTGTCGGCGCTCCGGAAAGGACGTCTCGGTTGCCGTCGAGGTTGCCGAACGCGCGGGCTAGCTCCGCCGGACCCGCCGGAGCGCAACGACGGCAGCAGCGCTCGCTGCGGCCACCGTCATGAGTGCGCCACCCAGCACCAGATCCTGACGCCGACGGGCGCTCAGGGAGGGCCACCATGCCGGGGCATGGGCCACTAGGAACGCCTCGGTGTTGGAATGGCTGCTGGCCCATCCCTCGGAACGCAGCCGCGCCGAATCCACCGCCACGTCATGGCGGGCCAGGTCCAGCAACGCCGGCGGCGTCGGGGACCACCACGTCCACCACCGCAGCCATTCCACAAACGCCAACACCGCCGGCGGCGCACCAACGACAAACCGACGGTCGGCCAGCTCCACCGTCTCCGCGCCCTCCAACCAACCGTCGGGTGCGACGTTGAACGCTCCGGCCGCGCGCCGGCGACGCACCACCTCCGCCGCGCCCACCACGTCGCGCAACAGCACGTACTGCACCACCGGCCGTGGGGACGGACACAGTCGGCGGTTCCGCCAGGCCGACCGGCCGAACCAGCTTCGTGCCTCCACCGAGGCCACCAGCACCGGCCGCAGCACCGCCACGGGCACCTTGGTCGTGGCCTCCCAGCCGGCGACCAACGATTCCAGCCGCACCCGGTCGGCCACGGCACGCACCCGCCCCGGCACCAAGGGGTCGTTCTCCGTGCGCAAACTGGGCCCACCGACGGCGAGCTCGTAGGCCAGCGCCGTCGACAGCACCGTGACGTGACCGGGAGGGTTGCGAGCGGCCTCGGCCAGCACCGCGGCGACCAGCGGCTCGTCCAACAGTCCGATGCCCGAGCCGTCCGCATCACGAACGCCGGTGGCCCCCAAGATCACCAACTCAGCTGCGCCCGACAGCGCCGATGCCACGGCGGCGCGCCGATTGACGTCCACCACCGGATGGCCGGCCACCTCAGCCTCGGTTCCGTCCGCGGGGGCACGGCCCACCACCGTGGCCGCCACTCCCGCCAGCTGCCAGGAGTCCAGCAGTGCGCGGCCCACGACGCACTCGCCACCCACCAGCACGACACGAGAACCGGGGGCGGACGCGTCCAAAGCGTTGTCCATGGCGCCTACCATGCCCGCGTGGCTCCCAACGATCCATTCCGGCTCCCCGACGACGACGACGGCGTCCCCATGGATCTCGGCGCCATGCTGAACGCACTCATGTCCAACCTGGGCAACATGGGCTCGCCCGACGACGCCCACCTGGCGCAGCTGGCCTCGGCCATCGCCTCCGAGGGCCGCACCGAACCCAACGTCGACCCGGCGGACCGCATCCGCATCGAGGAGCTCGCCCGGGTGGCCGAGTTGCATGTCACCCAGATCACCGGTCTGTCGCTGGCAGGGGTGAAGGTTCGGCCGGTCACCCGTGGCCAGTGGGCAGCGGCCACCCTGACCGCGCACGGCCCCTTGCTGCGACGCCTGAGCGACGCGCTCGGCGCCCTGGCCAAGGGCCAACTGGACGAAGCTGCCGCCGACGGCGCAGTGAACGAGGACGACCTTCCGCCGGGAGTGGACCCCGCTGCGCTGGGCGCGTTCCTCCAGCTGGGGCCCATGATGGGCTCGCTCATGTACACCATGATGGCCTCGGGCACCGTGGGGCAGTTGGCCATTCGCAGCTTCGGCTCCTACGACCTGCCGATTCCGCGCCATGCCGACGAGGTGACGCTGATCGCCTCCAACCTGGCGGAATTCGCCGCCGAGTGGGAGCTGGACGCCGACGACCTCACGCTCTGGGAGACAACCCAGGAGCTGGCGTTGCATGCTGCGCTTTCGCGAGCCGCCTTCGGCCCGCAGCTGGAGGCCATGCTGGGGGCCTACGTCGATGGGGTGCCCACCGACCTCTCCACCGATGCCATCGCCCAGTTGCTGGGCGATGATCCCGAGACTGCGATCGCCAACGGCGGCCTCACCCTGGATCCGGAACGGTTGTTGGGTTCGCTTCGAACGCCCGAACAGGATGCGCTGCGGCCCCGCATCGACGCCGCCGTGGCGGCGCTGGAGGGTTGGGCCGGATGGGTGACCGATCAGGTCGCAGAGCGCTTGATGCCCGGCGGCGGACGCGTGGCCGAGGCGCTGCGCCGCCGGCGGGTCAGCACCGACTCGGCCAGCCGCTTCGTGGAACGGCTCTTCGGGCTGGAGCTCACCCAAGACCTCATGGACCGGGGGCGCGGGTTCGTGGAGGGAGTTCTGGAACGCTCCAGCCCGGAGGTGCTCACCCGGCTGGTGACCGACCCCGAGGCCATACCCACCCCCAATGAGTTGCAGGCGCCCGGCCTGTGGCTGGCACGCCTGGGGCTGGAGTCCGGTGCCGGCCCCGAGCCCGAGGCGGGCGACCTGGACGTGCCCGACTACCCCGACCTGTAGGCCGACTGGTTGCGGGCCAGAACCCCGTAGCCCAGGGTGGCCAGCACGCCCCCCACCAACAGCACGGCAGAACCCGCCGTTACCCCCAGGCGCAGGAACACCGCCAATGCGGCGCCCACCACCCACACCAGCTGGAACTGGCTCTCGAATCGGGCGAAGACCCGACCTCGATCGACGTCGGGGGCGTCGGCCTGGACCAGGGCGTCGAAGGCCTGCTTGCCCACGCTGGCCGACGCTGCCACACCGGCCGACAGCAGCATCATGCCCAGCAGCCCGGGAAGCACCAGGCCACCGAAGGCCACCACCACCACCGCCACCAGGGCGCCGGAGAGAATCGGTCCCTCGCGCAGCTTGCCCCGAAGCCTGGGGGCCAACACCGATCCGGCCAGCCCGCCAACCACTGCGGCCACGACCACCACTGCGAAGTACCACTGGGGATACGGCGCCTGGGGCACAACGCCCACGTAGTCGCCCCGTGCCCCCATCACCCGGCCTGCGGTCGTGCCCAGCGGCGGGGCATCCGGTGGGCGCCGCAGCGCAAAGGCCAAGAGGAAGCTGACGAAGCCGACCACCCCCCGCAGCCAGGACATGGCGGCGGCCGAGGTCTGTACCGGCAGGGTGTTGAGTTCGGCGGACACCTCGGGGTCGACCCGCTCGACCGGGCGCCGGGGGTCGGGCACTCTGATTGCGGCCAGCGACGCCGCCAGGAACACCGCCCCGGCGAGGAAGAGGACCGCTCCGGGACCGATCAGTGAGGCCAGCCCGGCAGGGATGGCCGCAGCGGCGCCCGCCAAGCCCGACAGCAACTGCAGCTTGGAGTTGGCCTCCACCAGTTCTCGGTCGCTGCTGACGGTGCTGGGCACGATGGCCGCCTTGCCCACCTGGTAGGTCTTGCCCAGCACCAGCACCATGAACGCCTCGGGGAACAACAACAGCCCGCCGTCGGCGTTGGGGATCATGGCCAGCGCCAACACCATGCGCCCCAACCCCGAGGCCATGATGACCAGCCGGTGGCCGCCGGGAACCCGGTCCATGGCCGGGCCGATGAACGGGCCGACCACGGCAAAGGGCGCCATGGTGAAGAGCAGGTAGAGCAGCACCTTGCCCTGAGCGTCGGTGGGGTCCACCTGAAAGAAGAGCGTGTTGGCCAGCGCGATCGCCACCATGGCGTCGCCCGCCGTGGAGAGACCGTGGGCCACGGCGAGCCTGGCGAACGGTGCGTGCCAGTGCACCACGGGACCCTGAGGACCGGGCACGGGCGGGGGGCCGTCCCAGGTTCGATCGCGGTGTGATGAGGGCCCCGAGGCCCTCACAGCACGCTCAGCGAGGCTCGCTTGAGCGCTTCCTCCTCCAGGACCTGGTGGGAGTCCACCTGGCCCCGTTCGGCGCCGTCGGGCCGCACCCGCCGCCAGCTGCGGTCGTCGAGCTCCCATGCCAGCGTGTCGTCGGCCAGCGCGATCGCCAGGATCGTGGCCAGGCGAGCCCGGAGGTCGTCGTCCAGGACCGGCGTGACCGCCTCCACCCGGCGATCCAGGTTGCGGGGCATGAGGTCGGCCGAGCCGAAGTACCAGGCCGGCCGGCCGTGCCCGTCGCCGTTGGCGAAGTGATACACCCGGGAGTGCTCCAGGTAGCGACCAACGATGGAGCGCACGGTGATGTTCTCGGAGAGGCCCGCTACCCCCGGGCGCAGGCAGCAGATGCCTCGCACGATCAGCTCGATACGCACCCCAGCTGACGAGGCTGCGTACAGCTCGTCGATGAGGTCCGGATCCACCAGGCTGTTCATCTTCATGATGATGTGACCGGTGCCCTCCGGCGCCGCCACCTCGCCGCGGATGCGCTCCGTGAGGCCCAGGCGGAGGTAGTGGGGGGCCACCAGCAGCCGGTGATAGGTGACGTCGCGGGCGTAGCCGGTGAGGTAGTTGAAGAGCGAGGTGACGTCGGCGCCGATCACCTCGTCGGCGGTCAGCAGACCCAGATCCTCGTAGATGCGGGCCGTCTTGGGGTTGTAGTTGCCGGTGCCGACGTGGCTGTATCGGCGCACGTGCCCGCCCTCCTGGCGGGCCACCAACACCACCTTGGTGTGGGTCTTGAGCCCCACCATGCCGTACACCACGTGAACGCCGGCCTTCTCCAGGCGTTTGGCCCAGACGATGTTGTTCTCCTCGTCGAAGCGGGCCTTCAGCTCCACCAGGGCGGCCACCTGTTTGCCCCGCTCGGCGGCCCGAATGAGGGCCTCCACGATGGGCGAGTCGCCGGAGGTCCGGTACAGGGTGAGCTTGATCGCCAGCACGTCGGGATCGCGGGAGGCCTGACGGATGAACTCCTCGACGCTGCCCGAGAAACTGTCGTAGGGGTGCTGCACCAGCAGGTCGCCGGCACGAAGCACGGCGAAGAAGTCGTTGGGGGGGCCTTCGGCGCCGGCGCCCAACCTGGGTTGGGTGATGCCCGAGAAGTCGGGGTAGGTGGCCTCGGGCAGGTCCAGGTCGTGCACCGTCCACAGACCGGTGAGATCCAGCGGGGTGCGGCGCCGAATGACACCGTCGAGGCTCAGGCCCAGCTCGTCGATCAGGAAGTCCACCACCTCCGGGGCCGCGTGATCATCCACCTCCAGGCGCACCGCGCCGCCAAATCGGCGCCGCCGCACCTCCGACTGCACGGCGGCCAACAGGTCGTCGGCCTCGTCCTCCTCCAACATCAGGTCGGTGTTGCGGGTCACCCGAAACACGGTGGAGTCAACGATGGACATGCCCGGAAACAGGCGGTCGAGGTGGGCGGCGATCACCTGCTCGAGGGGCACAAAGCGCTCGCCATCGGGCAGCACCAGGAACCGAGGCAGCAGCTGGGGCACCTTCAGTCGCGCGAACCGCACCTCCTCGGTGAGCGGGTCGCGCACCCGGACGCCCAGGTTGAGCGACAGGTTGGAGATGTAGGGGAACGGGTGGGAGGGGTCGACCGCCAGCGGCGTGAGCACCGGAAAGATCTGCTCGTCGAACACGTCCCGCAGCCAGTCCTGATCGTCGGGTGACAGCTCCCGCCACTTCAGGAAGCGCACCCCGCGATCGGCCAGCGCCGGCACCAGCGACTGCAGGAAGATCTCGTCGGCCAGCTCGGCCAACTCGGCGGAGCGCTGGGCGATCTCCCGAAGCTGCACGGTCGGCGTGCGCCCATCGGGTGTCCGCCCGGTCACCCCGGATTCGACCTGCTCCAGCAGCCCGGCCACCCGCACCTGGAAGAACTCATCGGCATTCGAGGAGAAGATGGCCAGGAACTTGGCCTGCTCCAACAGCGGAACGGTCGGATCGTGAGCCAGGGCCAATACGCGGGCGTTGAACTCCAGCCACGACAGCTCGCGGTTGACGAAGCGATCCGGCCCCCACTCGGAGACGGCCTGTTGACCGTCGTCGGTCACGAAGCCGACCTCAGTCCTCGTCGTAGCCCAAGTCCCAGGCAAGTCGGATGTGTTCGCGCTCGGCGTCCTTGTTGACCCGCTCGCGATTGCGTCGAAACTGTGGATCGTGGGCAGGGAGCAGCATGAGGCGGGCATTCACCCGGGCGGCAAAGGCATCGGCCACCGAGGCATCCCCGGAGCGAGTGCGGATGTCCCAGTGGGGCGAGACGGGCCCGGTGTAGGCAATGGTGATGTCCGCTCTCGGCGGCGAGTCGGGGTCATAGAGGGGCTCTTCGTAGGCCATGTCGGCTCCAAAGTTCGTGATGCGCTCGTTGGCGAGTCGGAATGGGTCATGTTACCGGCTGCGGTCGGGGGCTCGACTCAGCCGCCCACCCGCCCCATCGTTACCTCCGCCTCGCGTCGCTCGCCGGCGCGAATGTAGGTGACCGCCAGCTTCTCGCCAGGCTTGGAGTCGGCCACCAACTCCCCCACGTCGCCCGAGGTGGCGACCGGCTGACCGTCAAGCTCGACGATGACGTCGCCCTTGAGCAGGCCGGTCTGTTGGGCTCCCGAATCGGGCACCACCGAGATCACAAAGGCGCCCTCGGTCTCGTCCACCTCGAAGTTGACGCGGATGTCCTCCGGCAGATCGCCCACATCCTGGGTGCGCACGCCGAGGAACGGGCTGTTGGCCGTCACCGGGCTGTCGCCCGCCTCGATGTCCTCCACGTAGGGCATCACCGAGTCGATCTCCAATGCGAAGCTGATGTTCTGGGAATTGGCGGCAAACGCGGTGTTGATCCCCACCACGTTGCCCGACACGTCCAGCAGCGGCCCGCCGGAGTTGCCCGGGTTGATGGCCGCATCGGTCTGAATGAGGTCGCTGAGACGGCCGCGCGGACCCTCGATGCTGCGGCCCTTGGCCGACACGATGCCGGTGGTGACGCTCGG
The DNA here is from genome assembly GCA_041394405.1 of Microthrixaceae bacterium. Classification (GTDB taxonomy): domain Bacteria; phylum Actinomycetota; class Acidimicrobiia; order Acidimicrobiales; family Microtrichaceae; genus Microthrix. The sequence continues at coordinate 8,026 of JAWKIF010000016.1, read as the reverse complement.
GTCCTCGCCGAGGCCCAGCGCATTGCCGATGGCCACCACCTCGTCGCCCACCTTCAGGTCGGCCGAGCTGCCCAGCGGCGCCGGGACCACCGGCGAATCCAGATTCTGCATCTGGATCACCGCCACGTCTCGTTCGGGGAAGCTGCCCACCAACGTGGCGGGACGGGAACGTCCGTCGGCCAGGTCAACGCTGATGGCCGGTGCGCCGGAAACCACATGGGCGTTGGTCAGCACCAGGCCATCCTCGGACAGCACGACACCAGAACCCTCACCTCCGAACATCTCCTCGCCCGAACGCTGGCCGGTGTTCACCGCCACCACGCTGGGGCGCACCAACTCAAGCAGCGCGCCCAGGTTGAGGGCATCGCGCCGCAGCTCATCGGCGGGCCGCACCTCGGTGATCTCGCGCCGGGGCGCCAGCAGAAACAGGGCGCCAAACAGCAGCGATGCCACCAGGGCGCCCACCACGCCGCCCCGGGCGGCGGTCCGCCAGCCACCGTCGGAGACCGTCGGCGGCGGCCGGTGCCCGGCAGGGGACCCGCCCAACGGCGGTGTGGCCGGGTCGAACAGCGGTGGGCCCTGGGCGCCCTGGCCAACGTCGCCCGGGCGGGGCGGTGGCGGCGCCGGAACAAAGTGGGGAACCGCCTCCTGGTTCGACGCGGCGGGGGACCCGCTCTCGGGTTCTCTAGGGTCCATGGCACACCAGCATGCGTCCTCACCGGGGGCTTGGCCAACCACCCCGTCGCGTTTTCGTCGCCGAAGATCCGATCGGATCAGCCGGCAGGCCGACGCACTGTGCCCGCTCTCAGTCCAAGTGACCTCTCAGCGGGGACGCTTGGGAACAAACCAGCGCACTGGTAGTTGTAGAAACCATGAAGTCCAAGATGGACAGCGAGTGGATGGACGAAGGCAACTGCGTCGAGCAGCCGCCCGGTCTGTTCTTCCCCAGCGACGGTGTCGGAGTCGAGGTCGCCAAGAAGGTGTGCACCGACTGCCCCGTTCGCCAGGTGTGCCTTGAGTACGCCCTGGTGAACCGGATCGACCACGGCGTCTGGGGCGGAACCTCCGAGCGTGAGCGTCGGCGCATTCTCAAGCGCCGATCCGTGGCCACCCCGGTCTCGGTCGGCTGAGACGCCTTCCCCCGAAGCTCAAGTCCCCCGCCAAACCAACTCGTCCCCAACCCGGTACACCGTCGGCGCGCTGCGTCGGCGGTGTACCGCGCCTAGCTGTCGCTGGTTGACCCGTCGTCGACGTCAGCCTTGCCCTCATCCAAGCCACGCTTGAACTCGTTCTGCGCTCGACCGAGGTTGCGGGCCAGCTTGGGGATCTGCGATCCGCCAAGTACGACCGCGGCAATCAGGATGACCCATACCCATTCGTTCATGTGATGATCCTACCCGTGGACGACGCACGGGCCGCCTCGGGCCCCTCCGAGCAACGCACTCGACTGCGGCGGCGGCTGATCGAACGACGCCGGGCGTTGCCCGTCGACCGAGTTGCCTCGGCCTCCACGGCCATCCTCGACGCGCTGCACGACGAGCCCGCCATCGTCGCCGCCGCCCAGCGTGGGCCCGTGGCGGTGTACTGGCCCGTGCGGGGTGAACCCGATGTTCGCCGACTCGCCGCGCCCCACGGCCGCACACTGCCCGGCCACCCCGCCGCCGTCCCCCGGTTGCTGGCGTGGAGCGACGACACGGAGTTGGCCGTGGCCTGGCGGCACCTGCGCTACCCGGCCGATGGGTCGGCAGCGGTGGACGCCACCGACCATGGCCTCATCCTGGTGCCGGCGTTGGCCTTCGACCGCAGCGGCAACCGGCTGGGCAACGGCGCCGGGTGGTACGACCGGCTGCTCGCCGGACTCTCACGTTTCGACGCCCCCGGTCCGCTGCTGGTGGGCGTCGCCCATTCCTTCCAGCTCGTGGATGACCTCGACGTCCAGCCCTGGGACGTACCCATGCACCTGGTGGTCACCCCCGACGGAGTGCAGGGGCGGGCTTGAGCGCACCCAGGGCTCCCGACTGGGGTTGGCCTGGTGGTGGCCGCCGATCTGCGCGCACCGGACACGCCGTGGCGACCCGCCGGCCGACGGTTGGGTGAGTCGCCCTCAGGCGGTCTGGGAATCGTCCCGCTTGGCGGCCCGGGCCAGTGCCCGCTGGCGGCGAATGCGGCGACGCTCACGCTCGCTCAACCCGCCCCAGATCCCGAACTTCTCGCCGTTCTGGAGGGCGAACTCCAAGCAGTCCTCGCGCACCACGCAGCCCCGGCACACGCCCTTGGCCTCCTTGGTCGAGGCTCCGCGTTCGGGAAAGAACAGGTCGGGGTCGACCCCGAGGCAGTTGGCTTCCATCTGCCAACTGGCTTCCTCGGGCTCGTGGGTCGCTTCGTGATCCATTGGTTCGGGGCCTCCAGCCATGTCCCTCCCCCCGGCGGCAGGTGGCGGCTCCGATGCGACCCTCGAAGCAACACCCCGGAGGTGCTCCGACTGGACCGGTGCCACGTCCCCACTCCAAGTGAGACACGCATGTAATTACAGCGGTGTGGTTTATTCTGCCCACACCGAGCCCCTCAACGCAATGCCGAGTTCACTTCCGTGGCGGATTCCTACGCTACGTGACCGGCAACTCACGCGTTGGCGACCGGCGGGTCGGTGTCGGCGCTACCGACGATGCAGCCGCATCCGGCGCTGTTCCACGAAGTCCACCAGGACAAACTCCCCCAGATTGCTGGGATCGGCAAAGAACGCCCTGCCGCCGTTGAGGGCGCTGATGCGCTCCACGAATCGGGCGAGACCGCCGTCGGGCTCCAGCATGAACGTGTTGATGCGAATGCCGGCCTGGGTACAACGTCCCACCTCCGCCAGCGTGGCATCGACGGTCTCGCGGGTGGGCGGATAGCTGAACTGGGCCTCGCCGAAGCGGTCGATGTGGGCGGTCGGTTCGCCATCGGTCACCATCAGAATCTGGCGGGTCCCCTGCTCGTGGGCCAGCATTTGCCTGGCGAGCGCAAAGCCATGAGCCATGTTGGTGCCCATGCCCAGGTCCCAGGTGGCCTCCGGCAGCTGTGCGGGGCTGAGCGCCCGGGCCAGCTTCGCAAACCCCACGATCCCCAGGTAATCACGCGGGTACTGCATGGAGATGAGGCCATAGAGCGCCATGGCCACCCGCTTGGCGGGCAGGAAATAGTCCCGCATGGGCATGGACAGGGACAGATCCAGCATCAACACCGTGGCGGCCCGCACCTGGTGTTCGGTCTCGCCGATCTCGAAGTCATCCGGCGACAACCTCACGCTGCCGTTGGGCGGTTGACCCTCGGCGGCCTCCCGCAGTACGGCGTTGCGCACGGTGCGGTGCAGGTCCACCCGGAACGGGTCGCCCCACTCCCAAGGGCGTGTGACGTAGGCGGGCTCGTGCCCCACGCCCACGTCGGGGTGTTCGTGGGTGCCCAGCTGGTCGCTGCGGAGCTGTCGGAACACCTGGGCGAGGGCGTCCTGACCCAGGCGGCGCAGCCCCGCCGGCGTGAGCTCCAGCCGGCCATCGCGTTGATCGACCAACCCGGCCTCGTTCAACGTGCGGGCCAACTCGGCCAGGCGGCTCACCTGCTCGGCAGACTCGGGGCCCATCAGCTCGGCCAGCCGGTCGAGGTCAACCTCGTCGAGCGCACCGGGGGCGGCCGCCGAGCGCAACAGGCCGCGCAGCGAGTCCAGGTCGCCCAGCTCGGCCATCAGCTGCGATGCCTCGCCCAGATCCAGCGGGTCGATACCCGAGGTGTCGTAGCGGTTCGACCAGCCGGCATCGGGAAACGCCTGGCGCAGATTGGCCGCTAGGCGCGACATCTCGAAGTTCAGGCCCATGTCGCCCATCAGCTGTTCCGACAGCGCAGCCAGCTCGGCGCGCTGCTCGGGCGACAGTGAGTTCATCAGCGCCTGGGCTGCGGCCATGCGTCGCGCCAGCGCCTCCAGAAGCTCGTCCAGATCGGAGGGGTTCTCCGGGAACATGTCGCCGTAGCGCTCCATGAACCCCTCGAAGTCGGGTTCGGCGCCGGCCGCACGGTCCTCCAGCATCTGGTTGAGCTCGGCCATCATGTCCCGGTTGCGGGCCAGCTCCTCCGGCGACATGTTGGCCATGGCATCGCTCATCTGGCCGAAGGCGTTGTCCAGGAGCTGGGAACGCAGCTGCTCGCTCAGCTGGTCAAAGCGTTCCTGAGCCTCGCTCGAGGTGAAGTCGTAGCCGTCCAGCGCCTTCATCTGACCGGCCAGGTCCGGGGGCATGAGGTCGAGATCGAAGCGCTTGTTCGTGAACGCCTCCTCCGCAGCACGAACCCACTCCTCGTCTCCGGACGCCCGGGCGGCGGCCTCCTGGCGGTCCATCTCAGCCCGTTCCAGGTCGGTGATGGCCGCCAGCTCCTCCCCGATGCCCTCGACCGCCGAGCCAACGTCGGATTGGGCCAGCAGCTCCTCGCGACGTTGCTTCAGCCGCTCCAGCAGCTCGGCCAGACCCTCCAGACGACGACCGTCCCGGTCGGTCATGCCCTCGTTCAGCAGCCTCCGCAGGGCGGCGTTGACGTCGCCGGAGTACAGCAGGTCGTCGGTGAGTTCCTCCATGATGTCCAGCGCGTCGACATCAAAGCCCACCTGCGTGCCGTCCCACGGCGAATAGCGCAGCCGGGAGGACACGCAGTCAGCCCCGGCGTCCGGTGTAGGTGGTCGCTGCGCCCAATGCGTCCTTGTTGAGGCGTTTCGACAGGTGTAGACCCTCCAGCACCAGCTCGGCGGCGGAGGCCAGCTCCGCCGCCGCGGCGGCGTCACCCGCCACCGATGCGGCCACCTTGGTCAGCTCGGGTGCTCCCGAGAGCAGCTCGGTGAACTCGGCCAGGCTCACCTCATCACCCACCTCGACCGAGCCCAGCTGCTCCACCTCGTCCACCACCCGGCCCAGGTCGCCCGGGCTCACCAGCTCGCGAAAGACCGTGAGCACTGCGTGATGCCACAGCGCCTCGACGATCTGGCCTCCTCGGCCCTCCTCCAGGCTCTCGATCTCCACCTTGCCCATGGTGGAGGCCGGCAATGCGTCCAGATCGCACACCCGGGGCGCCGCCTCCTCCTCGCCCAGGCGCAGGGCCCGGCGCAACGCGTTGGCGGCCATCGTCTCGTAGTTGGTCACGGTCAGGCGTACCGAGACGCCGGAGCGCTGTGAGACCTGCGAGGACTGACGGGCCAGATGGGAGAAGGTGGCCACAACGTCGGCCATGGCCCGCGGCACGGTGACGGTGACACCCTCGGCCGCCGGAAGACGGGCCTCCTGGGCGAGAATGTCCACCTCGGTCGCCACCTCCAGCGGGTAGTGGGTGCGGATCTGGGCACCGAAACGGTCCTTCAGCGGGGTGATGAGGCGGCCCCGGTTGGTGTAGTCCTCGGGGTTGGCCGAGGCGATCAACATGACGTCCAGCGGCAGGCGAATGCGGTAGCCGCGGATCTGCACGTCGCGCTCCTCCAGCACGTTCAGGAGACCCACCTGAATTCGCTCGGAGAGATCCGGCAGCTCGTTGATGGCGAAGATGCCGCGGTTGGCCCGGGGGACGAGGCCGAAGTGAATGGTGCCCTCGTCGTCCAGATGGCGGCCCTCGGCCACCTTGATGGGATCCACCTCGCCGATCAGATCGGCGATGGACGTATCGGGGGTTGCCAACTTCTCGGCAAAGCGATCGCTGCGATGCAGCCACTCGATGGGGGTGTCGTCGCCCGCCTCGGCCACGGTGGACACCGCCCCGGGGCTCACCGGCGCCGTCGGATCATCGGACAGCTCGGAGCCGGCTACGACGGGCAGCCATTCGTCCAGCAGCCCCACGAGGGCGCGGATGATGCGCGTCTTGGCCTGTCCCCGCTCACCCAACAGGATCAGGTCGTGACCCGCCAGCAAGGCATTGGCCAGCTGCGGCAAGACCGTGTCCTCGTAGCCGATCACGCCCGGCACCAGCGGAACGCCCGCCCGCAGCCGGTCCACTGCGTTGGCTCGCAGCTCGTCGGCCACCGACCTGCTGGTCCACCCGGAGGCCAGCAACTCGCCCAAGGTGCGGGGCAGATGCTCGGGCGGTTCCGGGGCCAGGCCCAGTCGGGCTGACTCGATGGTGGGCTCGGCGGCGCCGTCACGTGAAGTCACCTGGGCAAGGTATCCCGACCGAAGCGCCCGCGCCGCCCGGGAGCATCCATGGCCGAGAGCCGCCCGAGCCGCTACATTGCGTGAGACAACGCGCGGGCCGTGGTCATCGGGTTGATCAACCGATGTGCCCCGACGGGCCCAGCTCGCCGAACAATTGAGCGTGCATCTCACCCACCAAAGGCGGTTCCGGTGTCGACTTCAACCACAACCCATCGTCCCTCCCGGCTTCGAACCTTTGCCATCGTGGCGTTCGTCGTGGCGTTCGGTGCGGCCTGCCAGCAGGCCTCAGTGCCCACCAACCGGACCCTCCGCACCGGCTCCAGCGGCCCAGCCGTGCACGCACTCCAGACGCGCCTGAGCCAGCTGGGCTTCTTCGTGGCCCCCGACGGCCAGTACGGATCCAACACCGCCCATGCGGTCATGGCGTTTCAGAAGTACTACGGCCTGGGTCGGGACGGCGTTGCGGGACCCCGCACCCTTCGCCACGTCAACCTGGTTGGCCGTCCGACACCGCGGGCCAGCTCCGGCCGCGTGATCGAGGTGGACCTACAACACCAGGTCGTCAAGCTGGTGAACAACGGCAGGGTGCACGTGGTCTTCAACTCGTCCACCGGCGATTCGTCGCACCGCACGCCGCGCGGCAGCTATCGGCTGTTCCGCCAGATCAACGGCCTCCGCATCTCGCCGTTGGGCAAGCTGTGGCGACCCAAGTACTTCAACGGCGGCATCGCGCTGCATGGCTCGCCCTCGGTGCCCGCCTATCCGGCCAGCCACGGCTGCGTCCGGCTGACCAACCCCGAGATCGACTACCTGTGGAATACCGGCTGGGGGCGCATGGGCACCCGGGTGTGGGTGTACTGAGCAGTCCGGGCGACCACGCTTCCCGCCCGGGCGTCTTGGGCGGGGGAGTCACCGCTGAGTTATGTACCTCCGCGCCGTTGAGCTGACCGATGCCGAGGTGGCACGGGCCCGCGAGAACGGCGCCGACGCCCGGGCCGTGACGGCTCGCGCATCGCGGCTCGGCGCCAACGCGTTGGTGGTTCCCCACGTTGCCGGGCTGCCGGGACCGCACCCGGCCGGCGGCTCGCTGGCCGCCTCCGGCGCGCTTGGGGCGCTGGGCGAGGCGGCCCTGCTCGATGGGCTCCGGCTGCTGCCACCCGGAGCCGGCCCGGCGGCAAGCCTCCGCTGGCCCGCCGGCGATCCGGCCGGAGCGGCGCAGGGGCTGACCCGACGGCATCGGCTGTGGCCCAACTCGCTGCGGTTCGTCGCCTCGCCACCGCTGGTGGGCGACGAGGCCGCGCCCATTCATCCCGCAGTGGCGACCGTCGTTCGCCGGTCCGCCGGTCGGCCGGGTACGGGGTTCTCAGCTCCATGGCCAACCAACGACCACGACCCCACCTGGGCGCCGGTGTGCGTGCTGCCCGAATCGCCCCTGCGGCGGGTGGCACCCGGCACCGGCTTTGCGGTGAACCTCTGGCTGTGCGCCTCCGGCGCCGCCGATCAGTCGACGACAGCCTCCGTCGTGGCCCGCGTCGGTTGGGCCGGGAACGTGCACTCGTGGCGCTTCGAGGGTCCCCTGCGGGGCACCCCGGCCGGCACCATCGCCACGCTGCCCCTGGTGCGCCCCCTCGACGAGCCGCTCACCCTGACCCTCGATCTCCAGCTCGATGGCTCGGCTCCCTCTTCGAGTGCCTGCTCTGCGGACGCCTCCGCAGCGGACGCGCCATCACGCACCGCCCCGCCGGCGTCAACCCGGCCCCTCCGTTGGGTCCACCGCCTCGATCACGACACGGCCGGGCGGTCGTACTGGTCCCTCTTGGCCGCCGAGGAGTAGGTTCGGCTCGGCGAGCCACTGCGGTCGGCCCGCCCCC
>JAWKIF010000015.1:0-84497 GCA_041394405.1 Microthrixaceae bacterium | reverse complement strand
GGAAGACCCCCCACCAAATGGTCCCTTTCAGCTGGCGCACCAGTGGTCCATACCAGGTGGCGCAACACCCCCAAAGTGGTCCCTACCAACTGGCGCACGACACACACTTCATCCGTGCTGCCAGAACTGTGGAGCGACCGCGCCAAGCGAAGTTCCCCGAGAAGTTGGGACCGTCCGAAGGAACGACGAGGGCAAGTCTGCGGGTCAGGCTTCACCCTTGTCCGAGCTGGCTCGCCGCAGCAGCGAGATCCAATTCGCATTGCCTCTAACCGGGCCCACCCAAACCTGCGTCCAAATCCGTTTGACACTCCAGCGGACCGTCAATCACCTGCTCTTGATTGGCGCCGACGGAACCCCGTCTCGACCTAGGGGGAAGGCTGACAATGATGACAAGCTGACCGTCTTGAAACTGGCCCGAGACACGTAGAGAGGTCTCGAAGCCGTCCACATTGCCCCCGAACCGCAACTGCGGCCCGCACGATACGAACGTCAGGGCAAGACCATGCCTTTCCAGTTCCTGAACCACTTCAATCTGGTCGGTCCCCTGGGGGAGCGTCCAGTAACCGCTACCCTCCAAGATGGTCCCCCCCCTCGGCGCCCCACGGCGTGTTCCTGTCGCTCTCAACTCGGGCCACGGACGTCCCGGCAAACTCCCAATTCCAGGTTTTGAAGTTCTCGAGTCGTTTCGTATCCTCCAGCACTTCCGGATCCGTCCCGCTGGCCACAGCCACGAGCAAGATGACCACCCAACACCAGCGAACTCGACCCTTCACGATCTCGACCCTATCCACAGGTGCGTCCCAAGACGTGATGAAGCTTGGGGATAGCTGCGAGGGTCCACCAACCGGCGGGGCCATCGACAACGCGATGTCAGGCTGAGCGAACCAGGTCTTCGCGCTCTATTCGCAGCACACGAATGCCCGGCACCGACTCGGCCTGCCGAGTTGCCGAGGCGATGGCCTCCTGCAGGCTTGAAGCGTCACGGTTGACGTCAAGCGCTGGCTCCCCGCCAACTGCTGTAACTGCGGCGTCGCCGAGCCCTGCATCCAAGAGCAGGTCGCTGGTTGCCTCGTCGATCGGCTGGCTGAGTATCAGAAGGAACGTGTGGGTCGTCATCGCAGCTCGATTCAGAAACTTGGAGTGCCTTTTGGGCCGACGGTTCCGACGGGACCTGCCTACCGGAAGGAGTTGCAGTTCATCGCCGTCACAACGGGCCCGTATCGGCCCCGGTATGTCACTCAGAAGTGGCGGCCTCGGAGTGTTTTGGACGGATCGGGTGGGTGGCCCAATAGTCGGCTTCAGCTTCGATCGCCTCGATAGTGGCATGTCGGCCGTCGAGGATGTCAGGTTCACCTGTTGGCAGATAGAGGAAGCCATCAACGTCGGCCAGATAATCCCCGTACGGATACAGGGGCGTTTCGGGAGTTGGTTGGGGTGCTTTCCTGGCTGTCGTGGCGCTCATAGGAATTCGGCCCGTGTGCCCGGGCGGAGCCTCATGGAGTGGATCACTCGGTACTCAGTATGGGCCGGAACGTAGATGACTTCCAGTAGCTGCCCATCGCGGCCGGGTCCGATCGCCAGAATCCGGTCATCGGGCCGGTCAGGTGGTTCGGCCTCAATGGGCCAGTCTCCAACCCGGTGCTTGAGGGCGTGGTGGGTGTCGGCCGCGGCAACGTTGTGTCGGAAGGTGGATCGCTCAAGGCGGTACTGGCGGGCATCGGTCATACTCCGACCACCTTGGCATTCTCTCCGTTCATCACCGGCATGACCTCGCCCCTCGGGCTGCACTGACCCTGGCTCCTTGAACCAGCAACCCTATGCTGGCAGGGCGCTATCCGGTTGCTTTCACGATGGCGTCTCCCGTCGTAGAGGAGGTCGGCGCCGGAGCTGCCTCGAACGTCGTCGCGTCGCGGCCAACGCAGGCGGGGTCGGCTCGCCAAGCCCGCAGATGCCATCGTGGCCCGGGCAGTGCCTTGCAGGACGCTTGCGGCGTCAGTCTCAGAGAACGACGGAACGCGGGATGGTTCAACGTGCTTGAGCGCGTTCCGCGCACCCGCGCTTGCCGCGAACGAGGAGCACCGCGCAGGGTCACCCCGGTCTATGGGTTGTCGAGGAGTTCGTCTATGAGTTGGCCTGCGGCTTGGTCGGCGTCGGTGGTTCGGGCGGCGTAGACGTCGAGTGTCATGGTTGGGCAATGACGAACTTCGCGTGTGGGCGGAACGCTCCGGATGGGAACGTCGCCCTCATGCCGTTTGACCAGTGGTTGAACGGTGACGCCCACACAATCGATCCCGGTCCCGACTCCACCTGGCCCGCATATGGATGGGACAAATCGGAACAGGTCACGGCGTTTCCTCACTCGGACGTACTGCCAGGTCTGCGGATCCAGCCCGAGCAGCCGACACGCCCCAGCGGACTGATCCGTCACTACAGGAACGGCCACAACAGCGCCAGCAGACCCCGCCACAGGTCTTGCCCATCAAAGAACCCCCAAGGAAACAGTCCCGAAAAGAGTTCGGCTACTCAAACTAACAACCGCCCAAATTGGCTACATCCCAGTCCCCCGTAGGGGAGTTGAGTGGCGGAGGGAGGGGTGTGGTGGTTCAGGACATCGGAACATGATGTCGCGAGACATCGGAACCTTGGTGGGGTGCATGGTGGGCGATGTCGAAACGGCGTTTGGTCATCTTGGCGGTCGTTACCGAGGGTCGCACCCATGGCGATGTTGCTGCCCAGTACGGCGTATCGCGGTCGTGGGTGACACGGCTGGTCGGCCGATACCGGGCCGAAGGCGAAACGGCGTTCGAGCCCCGATCAAGACGGCCGCTCACTTCACCGTCGAAGACCCCCGATGTCGTGGCCGACCAGATCGTGAACCTGCGCAAGACCCTCACCGAGGACGGTCTCGATGCCGGAGCGGACACCATTGCCTGGCACCTCGCCAAGCAAGGACACACCGTGTCGGTCTCGACGATCTACCGGTACGTCGCCGCTGAGGGGCTGATCACCCCGGAACCGAAGAAACGACCCCGATCGTCATACGTCCGCTTTGAGGCCGAACTCCCCAACGAGACGTGGCAATCAGACTTCACCCACTACCCGCTCACCACCGGCGCCGACAGCGAGGTGCTGGTGTGGCTCGATGACCACTCCCGCTATGTCCTCTCGCTCACCGCACACCGGCGTGTCACCGGCAAGACCGTGGTCGACACATTCAACGCAACCGGCGCCACAGAAGGGTTCCCGGCCTCAACACTGACCGACAACGGGCTCGTCTACACCGCCAGGTTCGCGGGCGGGAAAGGCGGACGGAACGCCTTCGAGACCCGCCTGGCCGAACTCGGGATCACCCAGAAGAACTCCCGGCCGAACCACCCCACCACCTGCGGGAAGGTCGAACGGCTCCACCAAACCCTCAAACAATGGTTGGCCGCACAATCACCCCAGCCCGCCACCATTGCTGAGCTCCAGGTGATGCTGGACCGCTTCGCCGACGAATACAACGAGCGGCGCCCCCACCGGTCCCTCGGGCGGGCAACCCCTGCGGTCGCCTACCGGCGGCTCCCCAAAGCCGGGCCGGCCGGAACGAACACCGGAGCGCACTACCGGATCCGCCACGACCGCGTCGACCAAACCGGGGCGATCTCACTGCGACGCGCCGGACGCATGCACCACATCTCCATCGGCCGCGCCCACAAGCACGAGCCCGTGATCATGCTCATCGACGACCTCAACATCCGAGTCGTCCACAAACAAACCGGCGAACTCCTCCGAGCCCTCACCCTCGACCCAACCGCGGCTACCAACCACGCTTCAAAATATGAAGAACCCCCCGAACCGCAGGTTCAGGGGGTTCCGATGTCTCGCGACATCACATGGCGGAGGGAGGGGGATTCGAACCCCCGGAGGCTTGCACCTCAACGGTTTTCAAGACCGTCGCAATCGTCCGCTCTGCCATCCCTCCGTTCGCCACTCTAGAGCCGAGCGTGGGTGCTGGCGAAGCGATTGGCGGCGAGAGTCGGCTGCACCTGAGCCAGCGCCGGCGGGCAGACTGTTGGCCATGAACGATGCCAACGAAACCTCCGCCACTTCGTCCGGCAACGACCGGCTGTACTTCCGACAGTTGTTGGCGGGGCGGGACTTTGCGGCCGCCGACCCGGTGGCCCGGCAGATGGTGAACTTCACCTACGCAATCGGCGACCGCCAGACCGGCGAGGTGGTGTTGGTGGATCCCGCCTACTCGGTGAACGAGCTGGTTGACTTGGCGGAGGCCGATGACATGTCGATCACCGGTGCGCTGGTGACCCACTACCACCCCGATCACTGCGGGGGCTCCATGATGGGCCACACCATCGAGGGCGTCAGCGAGCTGCTGGAACGCATGTCGGTGCCGGTGCACATCCAGGCCGACGAGGCCGAGTGGCTGGCCCACGTGGTGGACATCGACGAGGCCCACCTGCGCACTCACACCTCCGGCGACACGGTGATGGTGGGCGAGGTGCCCATCAAGCTGATCCACACCCCGGGCCACACCCCGGGCAGCCAGTGCTTCCTCGTGGAGGGCGCCCTGGTGGCGGGCGACACTCTGTTCCTCGAAGGCTGCGGACGCACCGACCTGCCCGGCGGCGACCCGGCGGCGCTCTACGAGAGCCTCACCCAACGGCTGGCCAAGGTTCCCGACGACACCATCCTCTACCCGGGCCATCAATACTCGGCCGCTCCGTCGGCATCGATGGGCGACACCCGCAAGTTCAACTTCGTCTTTGCCCCCCGCAGCGCCGCCGAATGGATGGGGATGTTCGGCGCCTAGCGGCCGGGCAAATGCCAAGCGGCTGATTGCTCACGGCCGAGCGGCGCACCTGGCAAGCTGGGGCCATGAACGGCGACGGCGATTTGGGGCCGGATCCCCATCCACCCGGCCCGGACATTGCGCCGACGGCTCCAAAGCACACCCGGGCTCAGCGCCACGAGTTGGACGATCCCGGATGGGCCCGTCGGATGGGTGACGCTCAGGTGGCGCCCAGCCCGCTGGGCGATCGGATCCCGCCGTGGTTCCTGAGGGCACTGGTGTACACGGCGCTGACGGTGGCCTCGCTGGTGCTGTTGCGAGCCACCATCTACCTGCTGCGCGACCTGTTGCTGATGCTGATGGTGGCGCTATTCCTGAGCTTCGCCATGGAGCCTGCGGTGAACTGGTTGGCCGACCGGGGGTGGCGCCGCGGCGCCGCCACCGGGTTGGTGTTCGTGGTGGTGCTGTTAGGCGGCGCGGTGTTGACCTACGCCATCGTCGACTTGGTGGTCAGCGAAACCAGCCGCCTAGTGGAGGACGCCCCCCGCTACGTGCGCGAGGCGACCGACTGGATCAACGGGCGCTTCAACACCGAGATCACCTCGGACGACCTGGTGAGCCAGATCGAGACCTACCAGGGCGACCTGTCCACCATGGCCACCAACGTCGGCGGGCGGGTGGTCACCCTGTCGGCGGCGGCGGTGGGAGCGCTGTTTCGGCTGCTCACCATCGGGCTCTTCGCCTTCTACCTCACCGCCGACGGCCCCAAGTTTCGCCGCACTATCTGCGGCCGCCTGCCACCCGACCGCCAGCGCATGGTGCTGGACCTGTGGGAGCTGGCCATCGCCAAAACCGGCGGCTACCTCTACTCCAGGATGGTGCTGGCGGCGCTGGCCACCATCTTCAGCTGGTTGGCGATGGAGATCCTCGGCGTTCCCTATTCGCTGGCGCTGGCGCTGTGGATGGGCATGTTGAGCCAGTTCGTGCCGGTGATCGGCACCTATCTGGCCGGCGCGCTTCCCATCCTGATCGCCCTGCTCAACCAGCCGGTCGCCGCGTTGGGCCTGCTCATCTACTTCACCGTCTACCAGCAGCTCGAGAACTACCTCTTTGCGCCCAGGGTGACGGCACGCACCATGGACATCCACCCGGCCGTGGCGTTCGGCGCGGTGATCGCCGGGGCCAGCCTCATCGGCCCGGTGGGGGCCCTGCTGGCACTGCCGGTTGCGGCGATCCTCCAGGCGTTCCTGTCGGCCTTCCTGCAACGCCACGAGGTGGTCACCTCCGAGCTAACCGCCATCGGGGTGCCCACATCGGCGGAATCCGACCTGCGCGGCCCCGGAGGAATGGGCGACGTCGGGGAGGACCTGTGGGCCGATCCCGACGGCGCCCTGCAGGGCGACACTCCGGTGGGCGAGCTGCTCAGCCGGTTGCTTCGTCGAGGAGCCGAAGGACGTCGTCGCCCAGGTCAATCTCCCCCGAATCCCGATAGTGGCGAGCCCGCCGGGTGAGCGCCTCGGGGTCGTAGCGGTAGTTGGCCATGATGCCGAAGCTCTGAGCCAGCCCGCTGGTCGAGCGGTTGGCGGCCCAGTTCAGCCGCCACAGCTGGGCGCCGTTCTGAAGGTGGAAGTTGGCCACGGGGTCGGGCGACCGGCCGTCGTCGCTGACTCCGGTGAGGTGGCGGGCGGCCAGCCGCAACAGCGGCGTCCGCAGCTCGTCGGCCTCGTGGGACACCAGCCACACGTCGTCGGTGAGCAGCCGTTTCACGTCCTCCGAGGGGCGGCCCATGCCGAGGAGGGTCAGCACGTCACCGGTGGGGTTGGCCGTCGCAGCCCCCTGGCGCTGAGCGCCGGCCGGCTTGATGGCGTCCAGCACGGCCGAGGCCAGGGACGGGATGGGCGACAGGGTGACAAACCGCTGGATGGAGGGCCGAGCCTGACGCAGCTCGGTGACCGTGCGCTTGATCAGCTCGTTGCCGATTCCCAGGCCGGCCAGCCCCCGCTGGGTGGCCGAGATGCTCCAGAACACGGCCGTGTCGGCCTTCTCCGGAGGCACCTTGCTGGCCTCAGGGTCGGTGATCTGGCCCAGGTTGTCGGGTACGCCCTGGGTGAAGGCCAGCCAAACGAACGCCAGCGGCTCGTCCTCCATGCCCGGGTGGAACAGTGCGTAGGCGCCGCGGTCCTCATCCAGCCGATCCCGCAGCTGCACGATGGACTCGATGGGATGCACCGCCTCCAGCGCCGCCACCCGCTGCAACAGCGAAGCCGGTGTGTCCCAGTCGAGGCGCCTCAGCTCGAGCAGCGCGGGGGTCATCAGCACCCGCAGGCGGGCCTCCACCAAGGCGTCGAGCGCTGCGGCGCCCTCGTTGCCGTCCTCGGGTTCGTCGTTGGCCAACTGGGCGGCCGCGGCCCGGAGCTCGATGAGGAAGCGTACTCCTCCGGGGGGACTGGACAGCTCGTCGAGCAGCGGGTCGACGGGCATGCGCACCGCTGCCAGGGCAGCGCGCAGCAGGCCCAACGATCGTTGCTGCTCGGTCTGACCGGTGGCGGTGTCCCCGCCGAGGGCATCGAGGCCGCGCCGCTGCTTGGGGCCCGGCAGGGCACGCTCGGCTAGCGCCCGCACCAGGTTGGCCCGCGCATCGGGAAGGTCCTCGGCCCACATGGTGACCAACTCGGCCGCCAGGCGGCGCCGGGCCGACAGCTCGGGCTCGCTCGTCAGCCGGGCAAACACCTTGTCGAGGCGACCAAGGTCCTTGGGGCTCAGCTCGGGGTGCTCGGCGGGGTCGCGGGGGCTGCGGTTCCACACCCCGATTCGATCCAGCACGCCTTGCAGGCCCGGTCGGCCCCGCCGGCTGCTCATGAGTCGTCGGTGGCCTCGGTGGCCTCGGCCTCCTCGACAGGTTCGAGGGTTTCAAGTGTCTCGACGGTCTCGACGGTTTCCAGGGTCTCGAGGGTCTCCTTGGCCGGGGGCCGATAGACGGCGGCCAGCAGGCCCACACCGCCGGCGATCCCCAGCCCGGCGGACAAGGCCAGGCCCCGGAATCCGCTAAACGAGCGCTCCAGGTCCAACACCCGATCCAGCGAGAACCGACCGGCGCCGGTCATGGCGATGGTCACGGTGCCAACCGCCAGGATCATGTTGTACTCCCAGCCGTCCCTGACGATGAAGAAGCCGTTGTCGCGATGCACCGTCCAGCCGGCCACCAGCATGAGGGCCACGAACCCGGCCGAGGCGATGGGCGTCAAGAACCCGATGGCGAAGGCCAGGCCGGCGGCCACCTCGGTGCTCGCTGCCATGAGCGCCATCGTCTTGCCCGGGCGCATGCCGATGGAGTCGAACCAGCGTGCCGTGCCGGGGATGCGGCCGCCGGTGAAGAACTTGCCGTAGCCGTGCAGCGCCAGGGTGACGCCAAAGGTCACCCGCAACAACAACAACGCAACGTCGATGGACACGTAGGGCTGGGCTGCAATCATGGGGCCACTCCAAGGTCGACACGGATGGTGCGTCGCTGGTTGACCCTAGTTTCCCGCCCGGATCATCCAGCGGAATCGGCCTCCAACTAACCTGGCCCGCCACCGTCTTTTGGAGTGTCCCATGACCGATGCCCCCCAACGGGCCGCCGACGAAGCCGCCACCGCCAGCCCCCCGATTCCGGGGGAGGCCGACTGGTTGGCGCTGGTGGAGACCACGCTGAAGGGCCGGGGAGTGGAGGCCATCACCACAACCACCCGCGACGGCATTGAACTGAGCCCGCTGTACCTGCGGTCGGATGGCGAGGCGTTGGGGGAGGCAGCCGGACTTCCCGGCCAGGCGCCGTTCACCCGCGGCGTTGCGCCGGCCGGGCGGGCCGAGGGCGCCTGGGACATCCGGACCGTGGTGCGATCGGCCGACCCGGCAGCGGCGTCGGCCGCAGCGCTGGGCGACCTCACCGGCGGGGCAACCAGCCTGACGGTGCGCTTCGACGAGGCCGCCCGGCTGGGCCTGGCCCCCGGCGACGACGCCTGGCAGGACCACGCAGGGGTGGATGGCCTGTTGGCCCTCGGCGTCGACGCGCTGGACGCCGCGCTCAAGGGCGTGGTCCTGGAGGCCGCCCCGGTGGTGCTGGACGCCGGTGCGTCCTTCGAGTGCGCCGCCGAGCTGCTCACCGGTGTGTGGCAGCGGCGCGGCATCGACCCCGCCGAGGCGGTGGGGGCCTTTCGGGCCGACCCGGTTGGGGCCCTGGCGGCGGCAGGAACGCTGCCGGGCGGGATCGACGCCGCGCTGGCGGCGGCCTCCCGCCTGGCCGCCCGCACCCACGAGGCGTTTCCCGAGGTGAGCGCCCTGGGCATCGATACCGCCCCCCACGCCGAGGCGGGGTGCACCCCGGCACAACAGCTGGCCGCCATGTTGGGCACGGGCCGCGCCGTGCTGGCGGCGGTCACCGAGGGCGGGCTCAGCCTGGAAGCCGCCCTGGCCCAGATCAACATCACCGTCACCCTCGACGCCGACATCTGGGGCGGCGTGGCCCTGCTGCGCGCAGCCCGGCGTTGCTGGAGCCACCTGGCCCTCAGCGCCGGTGCCACCGAGGGCGCGTCGGCCGCTGCCCTTCACGCCCGCACGTCGGCGGCCATGATGACCCGCCGGGACCCGTGGGTGAACCTGCTGCGGGGTACCGCCGCCACCTTTGCGGGGGCGCTCGGCGGCGCCGAGTCGATCACCGTCGCACCCTTCGACTCGGCCGTGGGCGAATCCGATGGCTTCGCCCGCCGTTTGGCCCGCAACACCCAGCTGCTGGCCCAAGATGAGTCGGGTCTGGGGCGCATCATCGACCCCGCCGGGGGTTCGTGGTACGTCGAATCGCTCACCGACTCGCTGTGTGGCCGCGCCTGGGAGCTGTTTGTCGAGATCGAGGGGCGGGGCGGCATGGTGGAGGCGCTCACCTCGGGCTGGTGGGGCGACCTGGTGGGCCAGGCCCGCGATGCAGCCCTGGCGGAGGTGGCCACCCGGGCCCGCCCCGTCACCGGAGTGTCGGAGTTCCCGTTGCTGGCCGAGGAGCCGCTGGCCCGCCCGGCGCCCGACCTGGGCGCACTCCGTGCCGCCGCCCTGGCGGGGGCCGATGCCGAGCACGGAGATCCGGCCGCAACCGCCACCGAGCTGCCGGCACCACTGGGCATGGTGCGGTGGGCCGAGGGGTGGGAGGCGCTGCGCCAGCGCAGCGACGACACGCTGGCGGCCACCGGAACCCGGCCACGGGTGTTCGTGGCCAATCTGGGCCCGGCAGCAGCCCACTCGGCACGCCTCAGCTGGACGACCAACGCCTTCGAGGCGGGGGGCATGGAGGCCGTGGGCGCCGAGGGCTACGACGGCGCCGAGGCGGTGGGCTCGGCCTTCGCCGGCTCGGGTGCGCGCCTGGCGGTGCTGTGTTCCTCCGACGCGATCTACGCCGAGTGGGGCGCCGATGCGGTGGCCGCCCTGGCTGCCCATCACCCGGCGCGGCTCTACGTGGCGGGGCGCCACGGCGCCCACTTCGACGCCGTGGCCGACGACATCGACGCCTACGTGGGCGTCGGGGTGGATCTGCTGGCCGCGTTGGGTGATGCCCAGGACGCCACCCAGGCATGAACGCCGACGACGCCGCCGACTGGGCGCGCAGCCTGGCGTGGGCCGAGCAGCAGGCGTTCGTCAGCGTCGGTGGCTGGGCGGCTCGCAGCCAGTCCGATGCGGTCAGCGCCGCCCTGGCACCGGTCGGTGCGCACCACGGGGCCCGAGCCGAATGGTGGCGGGCGCTGTGGCCGGCACGACGGGGCGGCAGCGACGGGCCCGACGACGCTGTGCCCCCCGAAACCGACCGGGTGGGAGGCCTGGCACGGGAGCTGGAGGCATTGACTGGGCCATTGGGCCCACGGAGCACCGAACCCCTGGACGAGGCCGCCTCGATGGCCGCCCTGGGTGGTTCAACCCAGGTGATTCTGCCCAGGTTGATCGTGGCTTACGACGAATTCCTCAAGGCGGCCACAACAATTGCCGACCACCCAACGCGGCGGGTCGCAGACCTGTCGTTGCAGGACGCGTCGACCGACTGGCGTGCCCTGACGCGGAAGTTGCATGCCCTCGCCGGTCGACCAACGGTCGGCGAAGCGTGAGCTGATTGCCACAGAGCGTGGCCATGAGGCCGCTTGACCTCACGAAATGGGCCGCATGGCGGGTAGTACCCCTTGACGCCGTACGTATCCTGCAGAGTGCCCTTTTCGGAATGGCAGACCCAACCGAACCATCCTCCCACTAGGGCTACCGACCCAGATTCCCGCCGCACCACTCAACTCAGCCCCAACGAGGACGATCCGGCCAGATCGCACCTTGGCTGAGTGACGCACTGCGGCGACCCCGGTCTCCGAACCCCCGGTGAGGCGACCCAACCCCAGCAATGGCTACCAAACCAGCATTGGAAGGAACGACGTGGCGAAAGATCGAGTCGAGCGCGATGAGGAAGACCTTGTCCGCCTCTACCTCACCGACATTGGGCAGTACCCGCTGCTCACCAAGGACGATGAGGTTCGCCTTGCCAAGGTGATCGAGAAGGGTGCCGACGCCCGCAGCCAACTGGACAATCCCGAGCTGACCCACAGCCCGGCCAAGAAGCGCGAGCTTCGGCGGGCCCAGCGCAAGGGTGACGCCGCCGAGCAGACCTTCGTGCAGTCCAACCTGCGCCTCGTCGTGTCCATCGCCAAGAAGTACCAGGCGTCCGGCCTGCCGCTGCTGGACCTCATCCAGGAGGGCAACCTGGGCCTCATGCACGCCGTCGAGAAGTTCGACTGGCGCAAGGGCTTCAAGTTCTCCACCTACGCCACCTGGTGGATCCGTCAGGCCATCACCCGCGGCATCGCCAACACCGGCCGCACCATCCGCCTGCCGGTTCATGCCGGCGACACCCTGGCCCGCCTGCAGAAGGCACGGGCCCGGCTGGAACTGAAGCTGGGCCGTCCGGCCATGCTGGCCGAGCTGGCCGCCGAGGTCGAGATGCCCGAGGAGAAGGTGACCGAGGCCCTGCGGTTCGCCGCCGAGCCGCTCTCCCTGTCCGAGCCCCTGCGTGAGGACGGCGACGCCGAACTGGGCGACGTCGTGGAGGACCGTTCGGCCGAGTCGCCCTTCGAGGTTGCCGCCACCGCGCTGCTGCCCGAGGAGATCTCGCGGCTGCTCTCGCCGCTCGACGAGCGCGAGCGCGAGATCCTGAAGCTGCGCTTTGGCTTGGATCGCGGCGAGCCCCGCACCCTGGAAGAGGTCGGCGAGCACTTCAACCTCACCCGGGAGCGAATCCGCCAGATCGAGGCCCGGGCCATGAGCAAGCTGCGTCACCCGTCGTCTGACACCGGCGCCCGGGACCTCCTGGCGGTGTAGCCACCTCTCCATCCTGGAGGTGTCTGGGTACCTGGTGGGCCCCCCCGCCTTCAAAGCGGGTGGGACGGGCGATCCCCGTCCGGCGGGTTCGATTCCCGTCCACCTCCGCCATCGCTGAACTGAACGAACCCGGCCGCCCCGGCCGGGTTCGTTCGCGTTCGGGGGGCGCGCTCCCCGGTGCGCGGTCCCCAATGACACGTCGTCGGTGGGCCTCGATGCTGGGCGGGTCCCTCCTCCCAAGCCTCGCGGAGCCGCCCCATGATCACCCTCTGGTCCCCCAAGGGCGGCCAAGGCACCAGCGTCACCGTTGCCGCCTTGGCCCTGACCCACCTTCGCCGCCATGGCGGCACCGCCGTGCTCGTGGATCTGGCGGGCGACCAGCGGGCCGTGCTGGCCTCCGAGGCGACCCACACGGTGGGGGTGAGCGACTGGCTGGCGGCCGAGTGCGCGCCCGACGCGCTGGCGCGCACTGCGCACCGCGTGACCGATGGCCTCACGTTGGTGCCCCGGGGTGAGGCTCGGCCGGCCTCCCGGGGGTTCGACCCGGCTCGGGTGGAGGCCCTGTGGGAGGCATGCGGCGGGCTGGGCGACCTGGTGTTGGTGGATGCCGGGGTGCCCGGGCACGGGGGCAGCACGGGGTGGTTGGGCGTCGAGGCGGTGCGAGCGGCGCAGGCCCGCCTGGTGGTGCTGCGGTCGTGCTACCTGGCGCTGCGTCGGTTCGGTGCGGCCGACCTGGGGGCCGACGGGCTGGTGTTCGTCCGGGAGCCGCAGCGGGCGCTGGTGGCCTCCGACCTGGAGGCCACGGTGGGGGCCCCAACGCTGGCCACCGTCGAGCTGGATCCGGCGGTGGCCCGATCGGTCGATGCGGGGCTGCTCACCAGCCGGCTGCCCCGACGGCTGGAACGCTCGCTGGCCGATGTGGTCCCCCGGGCCCTCGAGGTCGTTGCTGTGGGGGCCCGCAGATGAGCGCCGCAGCGGACGCGTTGGCGAAGCGGGTGCGGGCCCGCCTGGAACTGCTCGATCCGGACGGCCTCTGGTCGCTGGAGGCCGTCTGCGCCGTGGTGGCCGAGCTGGACCCGCTCGGGTCGCCGACGAGGCGTCGAGAGTTGGCCGAGGAGCTGCGGGCGGAGCTGGTTGGGTTGGGCCCGGTGGCCGGGCTGCTGGCCCGGCCGGGCGTCACCGACGTGCTGGTGAACGGCCCGGGACCGGTGTGGATCGAACAGGGCGGCCGGCTGGAGGCCACGTCGGTGGTGCTGGACGCCGCCGGCGTGGCGCGGCTGGTGGAGCGGACGTTGGGTCCGCTGGGTCGTCGGGTGGACCCCTCCGCCCCGATCGCGGATGCCGCCATGGCCGATGGCACACGGGTGGCGGTGGTGGTTCCGCCCGTGGCCCTGGGCGGGCCGGTCCTGGCCTACCGGCGCTTCGAGGTGCGGGCGGTGCCGCTGGCCTCCATGGCCACGCCGTTGCAGGTGGCGGCGCTGGAGCGGGTCGTTGCCCAGCGCCACAACGTGCTGGTGTTCGGCGGTACGGGCGCCGGCAAGACCACGTTGCTGGATGCGCTGTGTTCGCTGCTGCCGGCCGAGGAGCGGCTGGTGGTGGTGGAGGACACCGCCGAGCTGGCACCGCCCGGGCGCCACCTGGTTCGCCTGGAGGCTCGCCGGGCCAATGCCGAGGGGTCGGGCTCGGTGGAACTGGGCGACCTGGTGCGGGCAGCGCTGCGGCTTCGCCCCGACCGCCTGGTGGTGGGCGAGGTGCGGGGCGGCGAGGCGGCCGACCTGGTGACCGCGCTGTCCACCGGCCACGACGGCGGTCTGTCCACCCTGCACGCCGGTACCCCGGCCGAGGCCCTGGATCGCCTGGAGAGCCTCACCCTGTTGGGCGCCCCCGGCCTTGGCGTGGCGGGCATTCGTCGCCGCCTGCACTCGGCCGTCGATGTCTTGGTTGGCGTGGCCCGTCGGGGCGATGGCACCCGCGGCGTCACCGGTGTGTGGGGCCTGGCCGGCACCGCGGACGCCCCCGAGTTCCTGGCCCTCGACGACCCCAAGGTCCAGCGGTGAGCGTCCCGAACGTGGCCGTCTCGCTGATCGCCGCGGTGAGCGCAGCGGGGGCGGTGACGCTGGTCGGAGGGGTTCCTCGCCGCGAGGCGCCTGCCGACCTGCGGCTGGTTCAGCGGGCCGCCGGAAGCGCCGCGGATGGAGGGACGTCGGGGGTGCAACGTCGCGCAGCGAACGAAGGATCGGCGGTGGGGGAGCTGGCCGAGCGGATGGCGGCCAGGCTTCGTTCCGGCGCTTCGTTGCCCGAGGCCCTCGCCGGTGCCACCAGCACGGGCGCGCTGGAGCCACACCTCGCACGGCTGCGCCGGCAACTGCGCCGGGGCGACCCTCTCGATGGCGCCCTGGTGGAGTTTGCCGAACGCGGCGGCGACGACCGGCGCCTCCTGGTGGCGGCGCTACGCATGGCCGCCCGGCACGGCGGACGCAGCGCCGATGCCCTCGACGGCGTGGCGGGCACCCTGCGGGACCGTCGGGCGGTCGCCGCCGAGTTGGCGGCCCAGACCTCCCAGGCCCGCCTGTCGGCCTGGGTGCTGTTGGCGCTCCCGCCCCTCTTCCTGGCACTGGGGTCCATGGTGGACCGACGCCTCCTGGGCGCGCTGGCCACCCCGGCGGGCCTGGTCACGCTGTTGGTCGCGGCCGCCTTCGAGCTGGCCGGTTGGGCGTGGATACGCCGAATTCTGGCGACGGGCGCCCGAGCGGTCGGTGCGACGTGAGCCCGGCGGTGGTGCTCAGCTTCGCCTGGCTGGCGTGGGCGGCCTGGAGCGTCGGCGCCCTCAAGGGGCAGGCGTCGCGGGCGCTGCCCCCGGCCGCCCGGCATCCCTGGGTGGTCGTCGGCGGGGTGCTGGTGGCGCTCGCGATCCATCCCGTGCTGGCGCTGGTGGTGGGTGCATGGTGGCTGCGCGGGGCGCTCGCCCGCCGACGCCGAGCCGCCGCCGTCGTGGCGGCACGGTGGGCCGCGGTGCCCGAGGTGGCCGACCTGTTCGTGGTGGCGCTGTCGGCCGGGCTCACCGTGCGCACCGCCGTGGTCGGCGTGGCGGAGATGGCGCCGGGCGTGCTGGGAGCCGACCTGACCGCTGCCCGGCGACGCCTGGCGCAGGGAGCAACGCTTGTTGATGCCCTGAGGCCCTGGCGCACCGAGGAGCATCCGTTGGATCCCGTTGCCGCAGCGCTGGGCGCCGCCGATCGGTCCGGCGCTGCCGCCGGCCCGGTGTTGGCCCGCTGCGCCGACCATCAGCGGGAACTGGCCCGCCGCCGGGCCGAGGAGCAGGTGCGACGGCTCCCCGTGCGTCTGCTGGGCCCACTGGTGCTGTGCATCCTGCCCGCCCTGATGGTGGCCACCTTCGGGCCCTTGGCCGTGGTGTCGCTGCGACAGCTGGGCGGCGCCGTGCCGTGACGTGGCGCCGCCGATCCGCCCATTGGCCAATCACATCAACAATCAACAAGCACCCAACAACAACCAACCAAGGAGAGTTTCCATGTCAGCATTCAAGAACCAACTGTGGTCGGTCGGCACCGGCGGCGGCGTCCGCCAACAGGACCGCGCCCAAAGCACCGTCGAATACGCACTGCTGGTGGTGGGCATCGCCACCCTGGCGTTGCTGGTGCTGGCCTGGGCCAGCTCCACCGACGTGGTGGGCGCCCTCTTCGATCGGGTGTTCCGGTGGGTCACGGGCCGGGTCGGGTGAACGACCGGGGCCAGTCCACCGTGGAGCTGGCAGCCGTGCTGCCGGCGCTGCTGATCGTCACCCTGCTGGTGGTGCAGGCGGCGCTGGTAGCCCGGGACCGCATCGCCCTCACCCATCGGTGCAGGGCGGCTGCCCGCCAGGCCATGGTGGAACCCACCGCGTCCGCCGCCACGGCGGCCGGGGCCGCTTCGGCGACCGCCGGCGCGGGGTTCTCGGCCCGGCTCCACGGGCCCCGTCAGGCAGGTGCCTTGGTCACCGTCACCTGTCGGCAGTGGTTGATCACCGGTCTGCCGTTGGTGGGCCCCATGCTGGGCGACCCGGAGGCCACCGAACGCTTCGTGATCCGAGTGGAGTCGGTCGGCGGCTAGCCCGTGTTCACATGTGGGCACCGTGCCGGCACCCACTCACTCGGCCGCTACCTGGTAGCAGTGCAGTAGCACACAGGGTTTCATCATGGGTATGAAGCTGAGTATCAGCCTGACGGACACCGACGTCGACTTCCTCGACCAGGTCGCCGACGAACGTGGCGTCGGCTCGCGGTCCGCAGTCGTTCAACTGGCACTCCGGGTTTTGCGCGAACGTGACCTGGAGTCGGCCTACGCCGCCGCCTGGTCGGAATGGGACGACTCGGACCAGGACCTCTGGGATGCCACCTCCGGAGACGGGTTGGGCTGATGCGCCGCGGCGACATCCTCCTGGTGAACCCGGAACCCAGCCTGGGGTCGGAGGCGAACACGGCCAGGCCGGCGGTGCTGGTGAGCAACGACGGGGTCAATGCCGCCGCGCAGCGGTTGGATCGCGGGGTGGTGACGGTGGTGCCCGTGACCGGCAACACGCGGCGCGTCTACCCCTTTCAGGTGCTGCTCCGGGCGACCGACACCGGCCTCCGCCACGATTCCAAAGCCCAGGCTGAGCAGGTGCGATCGGTCGCCGTCGGGCGGCTCGGGCGGCGCGTCGGTCGGGTGCCCAACAGCGTGTTGGCCGAACTGGACGACGCGCTCCGCCTCCATCTCATGCTCTGAACCGAGCGTGAATGCCCGGGGTGAGTCCGGCGCTACCGGTACTCGGGCAGCTCCGCCTCGATCGCGGAGGGTTCCACCTGGGGTTCGAAGCGCTTCAGCGGGGTGCCGTCGCGCCCGACGAGGAACTTGGTGAAGTTCCACGCGATGTCGCCGTCGCCGTCCTCCTTGGGCAGCGCAGCCTTCAACCACTGGTAGAGGGGAGCGGCCTCGGGGCCGTTCACCTCGACCTTGGAGAACAGCTGGAACGGTTCGCCGTAGTTCGCTCGCACAAATGCCAGCACCTCATCGTCGGTGCCGGGTTCCTGGGCGCCGAACTGGTTGCAGGGAAACCCCAGCACCACGAGGTCGTCGTGATCGGAATCGAGGGTACGCAGACCTGCGTACTGTCCGGTGAGGCCTCAATAGCTGGCGACGTTGACCACCAACACCAACTTGCCGGCGTAGGTGGAAAACGGGATCTGCTCGCCGGTGATCGACGTCATGTCCAGGTCGTGGAACTCGGTCATGTTTGAGGGCCTCCGTGGGTCGACGGCGGGAGCCGCAGGTCGCCTCCCCCGTCGACGAACCTACAGGTCGCCCGGCCCGAGCAGCGCCCCCAGCGCCACCTGTGCCCCAGCCTTGTCCAGCGGCTCGTTGAGGTTGCCGCACTTGGGCGACTGGACGCACGACGGGCAGCCGTCGTCGCAGGGGCACTCGGCGATGGCACGGCGGGTGGCAGCCAGATGCCGCTCGGCGATACGTTCGGCCAGCTCGGCGATGCCCGCTCCGCCCGGGTAGCCGTCGTGGATCAGCACCGTCGGGGCGCCGGTATCGGTGTGGTGCGCCGTGGACAGGCCGCCCACGTCCCAGCGGTCGCAGACCGCAAACAGGCCGAGCAACCCGATGGCCCCGTGCTCGGCGGCATGCAGTGCGCCGGGCAGCCGGTCGCCCGAGAGCGTCGGAGCCAGGTCGTCGCCCCACGTGAACACGACCGCCCGGGTCTCCAGCTCGGACGGAGGCAGGTCGAGGGGCACCGTTCCCAGGTTGTCGTGGCTGCCCACGGCCCGGCGCTGGTAGCCGGTGACGCGGCTGGTGACCAGCACCGGCGCCACCTGAACCCGTCCCCCGGGTAGGGGCCGCCCCTCGGGGCGCTCCAACAACCGCACGTCGGCCTCCGTGCGGGCGAGGGTGTAGGTGTCGCCCGGGTCGTCGATCACCGTTGCCACCCGGGCGTCGAGATCCAGTTCGGTCACCCGCCACGCCCGGCCGCGGTGAAGGTAGATGGCCCCCTCGTGCACGGTTTCGGGTGCCCGGGCGGCACCGACCGTGCCCACCAGCCCGTCGCCGCATCGGATCTCCACCTCGGAGGGCTCGGCCGACCGCAACCCGATGAGGGAGAACGGCCAGCGCGTGCCCGCCCAGGTGGCCACGACCTCCCGCCCCTCGCCCCGTCCCCGGCGCCGCACGCTGAGGTCGCCGCTTCGGGCCAGGTGGGTGACGGCCTCGTCCAGCCGCCCCGGCCAATAGCGGTCGTCTGCCGGGCGCAGCGGATATTCGTGGGCTGCGCACAGCAGGTGGGGATAGAGCGCATAGGGATTGTCGGGGTTGACCACCGCCGGTTCGGGCACCCGGTCGAGCAGGTCGTAGGGGTGTCGGGCCAGCCACTGGTCCAGTTGGTCCTCGCCACACACCAGCACCGCCGTGGACGGTTCGGTGCCCCGACCCGCCCGCCCGATCTGCTGGTGGAACGACGCCACGGTGCCGGGGAACCCGCCGCAGATCACGGCGTCGAGCGAGCCCACGTCGATGCCCAACTCCAACGCCGAGGTGGCCACCACGCCCCGCAGCTCGCCGGCAAACAGCTCGGCCTCGATCTGGCGCCGTTCCTCGGTGAGGTACCCGGCCCGGTAGGGGTGAACCAGGGCGGCGTCGGCCGGTTCCAACAGCTGGCACATGCGGGCCCACGCCAGCTCCACCCCCTTGCGTGACCGGGTGAACGCCAGGGTGCGGTGCCCGCCCGCCACCAGCGCCGCACCCAGGCGGGCGGTGGCCTCGGTCAGCGATTGGGGCTGGGCGTCGTCGGGCGCGGCGCGGGGGTTCCACACCACGACGGTCCGGGGCCCGGTCGGGGAGGCATCCTCATCCACCACCTCCACCGGTTCGCCCAGCAGGGCCTCGGCCAGCTCGCCCGGCCGTCCGAGCGTGGCGGAGGTGAACACGAAGGTGGGGTGGGCGCCGTAGAGGGCCGCCACCCGGCGCAGGCGGCGCAGCACGTTGGCCACGTGGCCGCCGAACATGCCCCGCAGCAGATGCAGCTCGTCCACCACCACATGGGTGAGGTTGCGGAAGAGGCGGGACCATCGCCGATGGTGGGCCAGCAGGCCGTGGTGCAGCATTTCGGGGTTGGTCAGCACCACCCGGGCCGAATTGCGAGCCCAGGTGCGTTCCTCGGGCGAGGCATCTCCATCGACGGTGGCGGCCAGCAGCTCTGGGAAGCCGAGCTGGCCCAGGGCCCGCAACTGGTCCTGGGCCAGCGCCTTGGTGGGGTAGATCAGCAGTGCGGTGGCGCCGTCGCTGGGCGTGGTGACCGCCTCGGCGATGGGAACCTGAAAGCAGCGCGACTTTCCCGAGGCCGTGCCGGTGGCGACCACCGTGTGTGCCCCGTCGCGCACCAAGTCGATGGCGGCCGCCTGATGGGCCCAGAACGGCTGCTCGGCCAGCGCCCGCACGCGGTCGGGCAGGGGACGCGCCAGCGATGCCGTTCGGCCGGGTCGGGCGGGCACCGACAGAACCGCGGCCAGCCGCGGATCACCCTCCAGATGGGCCAGAGCCGCCGGGAGCGTGGCCCCGGCGCCTGCGTGGGCGACCGACATGATCGGCCAGGTTAGGGAGGGGCACCGACAACCCCGATGCGCCCCTCGAGTGCGCCGCGGCTTGGGGACAGCGGGCGCCGAATCTGTGAGTCTTCTCCAATGCCGCAACTCTGGTCGTGGGCCACGTAGATTGGTTGACACGAAAGGAAACCCCGTGGCTACCGCCGAAGGCGCTCAGAGGTACCCGACCGACCCAGGCCCTGATGAAGCGCGCCTTCGGCAATCCATGGGCGGGGGCACGGGTGCGGTGCCGCCCGCCGAGCCGCTGGAGGTTGACTTCGATGTCGACGCCCAACTGTCGAGCCTGCCCACGGTGCGCAAGCGGGTCGAGCAAATGGCCAGGGTGGTGGCCAAGCTGGGCCCAGAGGACCTGAACAAGCTGCGCCTGGTGTTGTCCGAGGTGCTCGCCAACGCCGTGGCTGCTCACCAGGGGCAACCGGCCGAGCGCCAGCTGCGCCTGCGGTGCATCCTCAGCCCCGACCGGCTTGACGTGTCGGTGGTGGACCAGGGCGGCGGTTTCGTGGTGACTGGCTCCCACCCGGTGATCGACACCTCGTTGCCCGACGTCACCTCCCCCGAGGTGCAACAACGGGAGGGCGGCTTCGGGCTGGGCATCATCGAGACGTTCGCCGACGAGACGGAGTTCCAGCCGGTGGACGGGGGCACCTCCGTGCGCTTCGTGATCTACCCGGGCAGCGACCCGGCCGTCGAGACCGGCTCCGAGGCTCCGCCGGTCTGAGCGTTTCGCGCCGCCCCAAACGCGGTCGCTGAAGCGGTGCGGAGAGGCCGTGACCTCCTCCAGTGTGTGACGGATGTCATAGGTGCGCGTCCGGGTTCCGGCTTGCAGGCCGACCCGACCAGGCGTACACTCGAACATACGTTCGCTCATCGGGGGAAGCGGGGCGGATGGCTTGCGAAGCGGGCGGTTTGCGAAGCGGGCGGTAGGGATGGTCGACACCGGCGGGAGGTGATGATGACCGGTCAGTGTGAACACAACGACAACGGCAATAACGGCAATAGCGGCAATAGCGGCGGCGGTGGTGGGGTGTTGGGTGGGTTGGGCCGGTTGGGTGAGTCGGTGGGGGTGTTGGCGGCCGTCGATCCGCGCCGGTTGGGTGATGAGGAGTTGTTGGACGCTGCGGTGGGGTTGGCGGCGGTGCAGCGGCGGTTGGATGCTGCTGAGGCGCATTTGTTGGGCGAGTTGGAGGCCCGCGATGTTCCTGATCGTGTTCATGGTCATCGGACGTCGGGCTGGTTGGCTGCGGCCACCGGCCTGCCGGCCGCTCACACCAAATCGAGGGTGCGGACGGCGAACGCGCTCAGGCAGCATTTCGGGTTGTTTGCTGAGGCGTTGGGTGAGGGGCGGGTTGGGTGGGCGTATTGCCGGGCGTTACAGAACGCGTCGAACGATCGGATCCTGCCCGGTCTGGTCGAGCTCCAGGAGTATCTGTTGTCTCGTGTGCCGGGGAGAAGGTTTGAGCGGTGGGCCGCAGAGCTGCGGGCGTTGTGCGCGGAGTTGGATGAGGACGGCCCCGAACCCGACGCCGGGGAGCGCGACAGCCTGGTGATTTCGGAGACCGGTGGGGTCACGGTGATCTCGGGGTGTGTGCACGGCAGCGAGGGCGAAGAACTCTCCCAGGCGATCGAGGTCGAAACGGAACGTCTCTACCGGCGGGCTCAGGCCGACGCGAAGGCGTGTCCGGATCTGGTGGTGCCCGGATGGATGACGTTGCGTGCGAAAGCGTTGTTGGAGTTGATCCGCCGCGCCCAGCACACGTGCACCACCAACGGCCGACAGGCCGGGGCGGATATCACCCTGATCGTCCACGCCGAACAAACCCAACCCACCGACACCGACGACACGGAGCCCACCCAGCAGGCAAGCAGCGCCGGACCCGGTGCCGGCCCGGCCAGCACGAACGGCCAGGGCGGAACGGCCGGCAGCGGGCCGGCGAGCAAGGAGCAGACCGACGAGTCGGCCGTTCCGCCCGGCGGACACGACAACGCCTGGATGGGTCCGGTCTTTCGTCCTGACGGCACCCCGCTGGCCCACACTCCGGGCACCGTCGATGCCAACCTCTGGCGACTGTGCTGCACAGCGAACATCCGGTCGTTTGTGGTGGACGGCGACGACCTGCCGATCCGGGCGACACTCAACCAACGCCTGGCCAGCCCACTCCAACGACGGATGGTGCTGGTCCGCGACGGCGGATGCGTTCCCGGGATGCGACGCACCCCTGGCGTGGATCCAAATCCACCACGTCATCCCAGCAGCAGCGGGAGGCCCAACCGAGCCCACCAACCTTGCCGCCCTGTGTGCGCACCATCACGGGGTCACCCACCGCACCGGCTGGCACATGACCGCCAACACCGGGCCCACCGGGCTGCCCAACGGACGCTTCACCTGGACCACCCCCACCGGACACACCATCGACTCACAACGCCACCAAGCCTGGCAACCACCCGAACAACAACCCGACCACCAAGACGACGAACAACCGGCAGACAAGCAACCCGTCCCGCCCACACCCATCCGAACCCGCCGGGCCCGACCCCCCAACCGACCCCCCGGCTACCCCGACACAGGGTAGTGGCCGTGCGTGGCTTTCGGTCGTGTGGGTGTTCGCCACTCCGGCCTGTCTCCAACCCATGAACTCTGCCCGCCCGGCTGGGGACCTCCCCCCTGGGGCAACTAGGGTCGACGTGGTTCTGTTGCCCCGACCCGTCTCACGCCGCGGGCGGTTCGCCAGCTTGGCGGGCACCCGAAGGAGGCCCCGCTGAGCGCGCTGCTGCTGGTCTATCTGAGCTTCGGCGTGGCCCTCCTGACGGTGGGGCGCTCGGGCGATCGGCGGCTGTTCTGGGTCGCCGCCATACCGTCGGTAGCCGTGGTCGTCTGGGCGCTGGCCAGCGCCGGGGGCGTGCTGGACGGCACCCCCGTGACCGAGTCGATCACCTGGGTGGCGGGGTTGGACTTGTCGCTCGACGTGCGGGTGGACGCGTTCTCGCTGGTGATGGTGGTCATGGTTGCTGGCATAGGCGTGCTGATTCACGCCTATGCGGCCCGCTATTTCAACCCAGATACGCCCCACCTCGGCCGCTTGGCCGGGCTGCTCACCCTGTTCGCCGGCGCCATGCTGGGCCTGGTCACCGCCGACAACCTGCTGTGGCTGTACGCCTGCTGGGAGCTGACATCCATCACCAGCTACCTGCTGATCGGCTGGGACGACCGCGACCCCAACGCCCGCTCCTCGGCGCTGCAGGCGCTGCTGATGACCGGCGCCGGTGGGTTGGTGATGCTGGTGGGCTTCGTGCTGATGGGCCAGGCCGCAGGCACCTACGAGCTCTCGGCCATCGTGGCCAACCCGCCTGGGGGCACCACGGTGTCGGTGGCGTTGGTCTTCATCCTCATCGGCGCATTCACCAAGTCGGCCCAATGGCCGTTCTCCTCCTGGTTGCCCGGCGCCATGGTGGCCCCCACCCCCATCTCCGCCTATCTGCATTCGGCAACGATGGTGAAGGCCGGCGTGTACCTGGTTGCCCGGCTGGCCCCGCCGTTCGCACACCTGGGCTTCTGGCGCCCGCTGCTGTTCACCGTCGGCCTCACCACGATGGTGCTGGGCGGTGCCAAGGCACTGCAGCAGTACGACCTGAAGCGGCTGCTGGCCTTCGGCACGGTGAGCCAGCTGGGGTTCCTCATGGTGCTCTTCGGTGCGGGCAGCCCCGAGGCCACGCTGGCGGGAGTGGCGCTCATCGTCGCCCACGCGTTGTTCAAGGCCCCGCTGTTCATGGTGGTGGGCATCCTCGACCATCAGGCACACACCCGAGATCTGCGGTTGCTGGGACGCTACGGACCCGGCTGGCAGGGCCCCCGCTGGGCGGCGATCCTCTCGGGTGCCTCCATGGCCGGGGTGCCGCTGCTGTTCGGCTTCATCGCCAAGGAGGCCGCCTACGAGGCCTTCGCCCATCCCGACGGCGCCGGAACCTGGGTGGTGCTCGCCGGCATCGTCGGCGGCTCGATGCTCACCTTCGCCTACACGGCACGACTCCTGCTGGGCGCGTTCAGCACTCGACCCGTCGCCGGCCGCCCGGTGCCGGTGGACGGTGGCCTCGGCGGCACGGATGGGCGCGGCACGACTGAGGAGTTGGAGGAGGCGCCGGCGCCGACCTGGGCGTTTTGGGCGCCCGCGGGAGCGTTGGCGGCCATCACCGTGGTGCTTGGGGCGACGCCCGACCTGCTGTCCCGGCTCACCTACGGGGCGGCCGCCGCACTGAACCCGCAGGTTGAGCCCGGGCACCTCGCCCTGTGGCACGGGCTGAAGCTGCCGCTGGCGCTCAGCGCGCTCACCATCGGGGTGGGCGTGGCCCTGGCGGCCGGCGCCGGCCAGGTGTGGAGGTTCCAGGAACGCTTGCCCGGCCTGCCCTCCGGCAACTCGATCTACCTCGGCTCGCTGGAGGCCCTCAACCGCACCGCCGCGTGGCTGGCGGGCCGCGTGCAGTCGGGTTCGCTGCCCACCTACGTGGGCGTCGTCCTGGTGACGGCGGTGGTGGTGCCCGGGGTGGCCCTGGCCGGCGAGCTGCAGGGCACCGACCTCCCCGCCTTCGCCGACTCGTCCGGCGAGGTGGGGCTGATGGGCCTCGTCATCACGGCCGCTGCCGCCGCCGCAGTGATTCGACGACGCCTGGCGGCCGTGTTGTGCCTGGGTGCTGTCGGCTACGGCATGTCGTTGTTGTACGTGCTGCGGGGGGCACCCGACCTGGCGCTGACCCAAGTGGGCATCGAGACACTGGGCGCCGTGCTGTTCGTCCTGGTGTTGCGGGTGCTGCCCCGCCAGTTCGACGAGCGTCCGACCACCCTGGGCCGGGTGGTGCGGCTGACCATTTCGGGAGCGGTGGGCCTATTCGTGTTTGTCTTCGCCCTGGTGGCCGGCGCCTCCCGGCCTCCCAGCGGTGTGTCGGATGAGTTCCTGGCCCGCTCCGTGTCCGAGGGCGGTGGGTCGAACGTGGTGAACGTCATCCTGGTGGACTTCCGCGGCTTCGACACCCTGGGCGAGATCACCGTGCTGACGGTCGCTGCCCTGGGGCTGGTGGCACTGGCTCGGGTGGGCGTGCGGGGGCTGACGGTGGGCGCACCCGACGACGATGCGCCGCAGCTTCCGGGCCTGCGGGCGTACTTGGGCGACGCCGATCGGCCGGGTGGCTCCACGCCGCTGCCGCGCTCGGGCGCGACCCGTTCGGGAGTGCCCGGTTCGGGCGAGGGCGCTGACGACCAACAGGGCAGCTCGTGAGGCGCTCCATGGTGTTGGAGATGGCCGTCAGGGTGGTGTTTCACACCGCCCTCGTCATGGCGCTGTACCTGCTCTTCGCGGGGCACAACCAGCCCGGGGGCGGGTTTGTGGGTGGCCTGGTGGCGGCCGCTGCGTTGGGCTTGCAGTACGCCGCCGGCGGCCTGGACCAGGTGCGCCTCGTCGGGCGAGTGCCCGGCCGGTACTACGTGGGAACGGGCCTGTTCGTGGCCACGCTCACCGCCATGGTGCCGTTGGTGGTGGGCGGCGACCTGTTGGAGAGCGGCAAGGTGAAGCTGCATCCGCCGCTCCTCGGGGAGATCAAGCTCATCTCGGTGCTGGCGTTCGACATCGGGGTGTTCCTGGTCGTGATGGGCCTGGCGCTCATGATGTTCAGCGCGTTCGGCGAGGCGGCACAACCCGAACACGAGGGCGCCGACGATCTTGCGGACGAGCGGAGCGGGTCGTGAGCATCACGTTGGCAGCGTCGGCGGCTGCGCTGTTTGGCATCGGCACGTGGCTGTTGCTGCAGCGTCGGCTGAGCCGGTTGATCATCGGCCTGGGGCTCATCAGCCACGGGGCCAACCTGTTGTTGATCATCTCCGGGCGCGATGGGTTCCCGGCGTTTGTCCAGGGCGCTCCGGATCGACCGGGCGACTACGTCGACCCGCTGCCCCAGGCCATGCTGCTGACCGCCATCGTCATCAGCTTTGGCGTCACGGCGTTCCTGTTGGGCATGGCCTGGCGGAGCTTCGTGCTGACCGGGGACGACCTGGTCGAGGACGACCTCGAGGACGCTCGCGTGGCGCGCGAACGCGCCGAGAACGAGGAGGTGGCCGACACCCGTGCTGCCGAGGCGGCCCAGGCCCTCGCCGAATCGGGGGCCGCCCCGGGCGAGGCGACGGACCGGGCGTTCGGCGAGGGCGAGGCGTCGCCATGAGGGTGCTGTTGCCGTTGCCCATCGTGCTCCCGCTGCTGGGCGCCGCCGTGTCGATCATGGCCTTTCGGTCTCGCCGAGTTCAGCGAGCGGTCAGCCTGTCGGTGCTGAGCGCCACCACGGCGCTTAGCTTCGTGTTGTTGGTGCGCGCCGATGCCGACGGCCCTGCGGTCGCCCAGATGGGCGGATGGCCGGCCCCCCTCGGCATCACGCTGGTGGCCGACCGCCTTGCGGGCATCATGCTGGCCGTCGCCTCGGTGATGCTGGTGTCGGTGTTGATCTACGCCATGGGCCAGCCCGGCGCCGAGCGCAACCACGGGGCGTTCCATCCGGTGTACCTGGTGCTGGCGGCGGGCATCTCCGCCGCGTTCCTCACGGGCGACCTGTTCAACCTGTTCGTGGCCTTCGAGATGATGCTGACCGCCAGCTACGTGCTGTTGACCCTTGGAGGCGGCCGCCAGCAGATCCGCTCGGGCATGACCTACGTGGTGATCAGCCTGGTGGCCTCCGCGCTCTTCCTCACCACCCTGGCCCTCATCTACTCGGCCACCGGCACGGTCAACATGGCCGACCTCGCCGGGGCCATGACCGAGCTGCCCGCCGGCCTGCGCACCGCGTTCGGGCTGCTCCTGCTGGTGGTGTTCGGTATCAAGGCCGCGCTGTTCCCCCTGTTCAACTGGCTGCCCGACAGCTACCCGACGGCTCCGTCGCCGGTGACGGCGGTGTTTGCCGGCCTGCTCACCAAGGTGGGCGTGTACGCCATCATCCGCACGCAGACCCTGCTGATCCCCTCCGACAGCCGCTCGGGAACCCTGATCCTGGTGGTGGCGTCGCTGACCATGGCGGTCGGCGTGTTGGGGGCCATCGCCCAGAACGACATCAAGCGCATCCTCAGCTTCCACATCGTCTCCCAGATCGGCTACATGATCATGGGGCTGGGCATGTTCACCGTGGCCGGGCTGGCCGGGGCATTGCTGTACATGATTCACCACATCATCGTGAAGACCACGCTGTTCCTGGTGGCCGGGCTGGTGGAGGTGCGCGCCGGCTCGGGCCGGTTGGCGGACATCGGCGGGGTGGCGCGGGCCGATCCGTGGCTGGGCGTCATGTTCCTGCTGCCTGCGCTGAGCCTGGCCGGGCTGCCGCCGTTCTCGGGGTTCGTGGCCAAGTTTGCGCTGGTGGATGCCGGGCTGTCGGCCAGCGAGTATGCGGTGGTGGGCGTCAGCATCGCCGTCTCGCTGCTGACGCTGTTCTCGATGACCAAGATCTGGGGCGGGGCCTTCTGGGGAGAGCGCGAGTTCACCGAGGACGCGGCATCGGTCGAGCATCCGCCCGCCGGGCTGCGGGTGATGTACGGCTCGGTGGCAGTGATGGTGGTGTTGTCGCTGGCCGTCGCACTGGCGGCCGGGCCGCTCTTCGGGCTGACCGAACGGGCTGCCGACGAGCTGTTGCATCCGGATCGATACGTGTCGGAGGTGCTGGGATGAGCGAGTCGAGCGACGCTGCCAACCCCGACCCAACCGCTCCTCGGTCCAGCCGCGGCCCCTGGGGGTCGTTTCTCATGGGCCTGTGGCTGGTGGCTGTGTGGACGCTGTTGTGGGGCACGCCCACCTTTGCCAACGTGGTGTCCGGCGCGGTCGTGGCGGTCGTCGTGCTGTGGGCGTTTCCCCGCTCGGTGCCCTCCCACGGCCAGGTGGCGCTGCGGCCCGTTCGCGTCGCGGCCTTCGCGGGTTGGTTCCTGGTGCAGCTGGTGACCGCCAGCCTGCACGTGGCGTGGCTGGTGGTGCGGCCCAGCGGCCTTCACCACACCAGGCGGGGCATCGTGGCGGTGCCGGTGCGGGGCATCTCCTCCCAGCTGCTCATCATGGTGGCCAACGCCATCACCCTCACGCCGGGAACCTTCACCATCGAGATCTCGGCGGCACCCCCGGTGCTGTACGTGCATGCCTTGGAGTCCGACCATCCCGACGCCATCCGGCAATCCGTGCTGGACCTCGAACGCCGCATCGTCCGGGCGTTCGGCACCAACGAGGCGGTGGCGGCGCTCGAAACCTCCGAGATCGCGCCGGTCGAGCAGGTGGCCCGATGATCTACGCCGCCACCCTGCTGGTGCTCTTCCTGGGCGCCTCGGCGTTTCTGATCCGCCTGGTGATGGGGCCGCGGCTGGCCGATCGGGTGGTTGCCCTCGACGGGGTGCTCACCTGCGTCGCCCTGGCCATCATCACCAACAGCGCCCGGGAGGGCTCCACCCGGTACCTGTCGGTGGCGGTGGTGGTGGCCCTGGTGGCGTTCGCCGGAACCGTGATCTATGCCCGGTTCATCGAAACCCGCAGCACCGATGGCGACCTCCCAGCAGGCGACGAAAGGGGGGCGTGACGCCGTGGCCGACGTGATTGCCTCCCTGCTGATGTTGGCCGGCGCACTGCTGGCGCTGGTCGCCGGCGTGGGCCAGCTGCGCTCGGACGACCTGTTCGTGCGGGTGCACGCCGCCACCAAGCCGGCCACGCTGGGCTGGTTGTTGGTGGTGACCGGCGCAGTGGTGGCCATGCCCACCTGGGCCGCCGCCACCAAGCTGGTGCTGGCGGTGGCGCTGCAGTTCCTGACTGCGCCGGTGGCCGCCCACCTGGTGTGCCGAGCCTCGTACCGCGTGCGGTCCACCCGTCCGGACCGCTACCGCAGTGAGCGCCTGGACATCGACGAGCTGGGCGAGCAACTGCCGCCCGACGAGTTGGGATGAGCGTGGCCGCCCGCCGCTGAATCCGCCGCCGGGCTCACCTAGGGTCGGCTGACGCCGCCGCCTCTCGAAAGGTCCCCATGGTCGCCCCAGGAATGCACTCCGGCTCCGCCACCGACGCCGCCCTCAACCTCTCGATGTCGGAGGGCGCAGTGCCGCTCTTCGAGGCGGTGGTGGCCTTCATCGCCGACGAGGTGGACCCCATCACCGAGGAGTTCTTCGCCCTGGGCGAGGGCCGTGCCGACCGCTGGCAGTTCGGCGACGGTCAGCTGGAGCTGCTGGAGGGCGTGAAGGCCAAGGCCCGGGAGGCCGGCCTCTGGAACTTCTTCCTGCCCGATGCCGAGACCGGCCAGGGCCTGTCCAACCTGGACTACGCCTACATCGCCGCCGAGTTGGGCAAGAACCCGCTCGCCCCCGAGTGCCTGAACTGCTCGGCGCCCGACACGGGCAACATGGAGGTGTTGGAGCGGGTCGGCACCCCGGAGCAGAAGGAGCGGTGGCTGAAGCCGCTGCTGGCGGGGGAGATCCGCTCGGCGTTTGCCATGACCGAACCCGGCGTGGCCTCCTCCGACGCCCGCAACATCGCCACCTCGGCGGTGCGCGACGGCGACGAATGGCTGATCAACGGCGAGAAGTTCTACATCTCCGGCGCCGGCGACCCCCGCTGCAAGATCATGATCGTCATGGTGCGCACCAGCCCCGATGCGCCGCCCCACCGCCAGCAGAGCCAGATCCTGGTGCCCATGGACACCCCCGGGGTGGAGGTTGTCGGGGGCATGACGGTGTTCGGCCAGGACGATGCCCCGCACGGCCACATGCACCTGCGGTTCACCGACGTGCGGGTGCCGGCGGAGAACATCCTGCTGGGCGAGGGTCGGGGGTTTGAGATCAGCCAGCTGCGGCTGGGCCCCGGCCGCATCCACCACTGCATGCGCTCCATCGGGGCGGCCGAGAAGGCGCTGGAACTGATGGTGCGACGGGGGCTGAACCGCGAGGCCTTCGGCAAGCCGCTGGCCCGCCTGGGCAAGAACGTGGAGGTCATCGCCAAGGCCCGGGTGGAGATCGAGGCCATGCGCCTGATGGTGCTTCGGGCGGCGCGGGCCATGGACCTCACCGGCAACGCCGAGGCGCGCATCTGGGTGAGCGCCGTGAAGGCCATGGTGCCCGAGCGGGTGTGCGAGATCATCGACGAGGCCATTCAGATCCACGGCGCCGCCGGCATCTCCCAGTGGACCCCGTTGGCCGGGATGTACGTGGGCCAGCGCACCCTGCGGCTGGCCGACGGCCCCGACGAGGTGCATTGGCACGTGGTCGGTCGGGCCGAGCTGACCCGCTACGAGGACGACCATGCGCCGTCCGTAGGGCCGCCGAGCGGCGCCGGGGGCGTCTTTTCGGGGCCCTGAGCCGGGTGGGCGAGATCGCCCATGTTTGACGCGCCCCGCGGCGCTGGTCTTGGCTGGACCCAATGTCCTCCCTCGTCATCGTCGAGTCGCCGGCCAAGGCGCGCACCATCTCGAAGTTCCTCGGTTCGGACTTCGTGGTGGAGTCATCCATCGGCCACATACGCGACCTCCCCCGCTCCGCTGCCGAGGTTCCGGCCGCCTACAAGGGGGAGTCGTGGGCCCGCCTCGGCGTCGACACGGCCAACGACTTCAAGCCCCTGTACGTGGTGGCGGGGGACAAGAAGTCCCAGGTGCGACACCTGAAGGGCCTGCTGTCGGAGGCCGACGAGCTGTATCTCGCAACGGATGAGGATCGCGAGGGCGAGGCCATTGCCTGGCACCTGCTGGAGGTGCTCAGCCCCAAGGTGCCGGTGCGCCGCATGGTGTTCCACGAGATCACCCCCGACGCCATCCAGGCCGCCATCGACAACCCCCGCGACCTCGACCGCCGCATGGTGGACGCTCAGGAGGCCCGCCGCATCCTCGACCGGCTCTATGGCTACGAGGTGTCGCCGGTGCTGTGGAAGAAGGTCATGCCGCGGCTGTCGGCCGGACGGGTGCAGTCGGTGGCCACCCGCATCGTCGTGGAGCGCGAGCGGGCCCGCATGGCATTCCGCTCGGCCAGCTACTGGGACCTGCATGCCCAGCTCACGGTGCCAGCGGCCGACGGCGCCGCTGCGCCGGGCGGCTCGGGAGCGGTGGCCAGGTTCAAGGCCCAGGCCACCGAGGTGGACGGCGTGCGCCTGGCCGCCGGCCGCGACTTCGACGCCTC
The DNA here is from genome assembly GCA_041394405.1 of Microthrixaceae bacterium. GTDB lineage: Bacteria > Actinomycetota > Acidimicrobiia > Acidimicrobiales > Microtrichaceae > Microthrix. The sequence goes on along the minus strand of JAWKIF010000015.1, from coordinate 53,554 downwards.
GGGCGCCCTCACCCGCGACGAGGCGTTGGTGCTGGACGAGGCCGCAGCCACCACACTGGCGGCGGCGTTGACCGACGCCCCCGCCGAGGTCACCTCGGTGGAGGCCAAGCCCTACACGCGGCGGCCCTACCCGCCGTTCATGACCTCCACCCTGCAACAGGAGGCCGGGCGCAAGCTGCGCTTCAGTTCGTCCCAGACCATGTCGGTGGCCCAGCGCCTGTACGAGAACGGCTTCATCACCTACATGCGCACCGACTCCACCACGCTGTCGGGCGCGGCGCTGGATGCCGCCAGGGCGGAGATCTCGGAACGCTACGGCGCCCCGTACCTGCCCAAGGAGCCACGCACCTACAAGAAGAAGGTGAAGAACGCCCAGGAGGCCCACGAGGCCGTCCGCCCCGCGGGCGACCGGTTTCGGTCGCCCGACGAGGTTCGCCAGCAGCTCCGCAGCGACGAGTTCCGGCTCTACGAGCTGATCTGGCGGCGCACCGTCGCCAGCCAGATGACCGATGCCCGGGGTGAGTCCGTGCAGGTCCGTCTGGCCGCGACGGCATCCGATGGACGCAACGTCACGCTGGCCGCCTCCGGTCGAACCATCCTCTTCCCCGGCTTCCTGGCGGCGTACGTCGAGGGCGGCGACGACGGGGCCGAGGCCGACGACGCCGAATCGGTGTTGCCCGATGTGTCGGAGGGCCAGGCCCTCGAGGTGGCCGAGGCCGAGGCCAAGGGCCACGAGACCCAGCCCCCTGCCCGCTTCACGGAGGCATCGCTGGTGAAGCGCCTGGAGGAGCTTGGTGTGGGTCGCCCCTCCACCTACGCCTCCATCATCTCCACCATCCTCGACCGGGGGTATGTGTGGAAGAAGGGCTCGGCCTTGGTGCCGTCCTTCACCGCGTTTGCCGTGGTCGGCCTGTTGGAGGGCCACTTCCCGGAGCTGGTGGACTACGCCTTCACCGCCCGCATGGAGGACGACCTTGACGGCATTGCCGGCGGATCCGAGGAGGCCGTTCCCTGGCTGAACCGCTTCTACTTCGGCGCCACCGCCGACGAACCCGGGTTGGCCCGCATGGTGTCGGAGAACCTGGGCGACATCGACGCCCGAGAGGTCAACTCCATCCCCCTGGGGGCGGACAGCGAGGGCCGCGACATCGTGGCCCGGGTGGGGCGCTACGGGCCGTACCTCGAGCGGGGGGAGGCCCGTGCGGGCATCCCCGACGACCTCGCCCCCGACGAGCTGACCTTGGAGCGGGCCACCGAGCTGCTGGACGCACCGTCGGGCGACCGCGAGCTGGGCGTGCACCCCGACACCGGGTGGCCCATCGTGGCCAAGGCGGGCCGCTTCGGGCCCTATGTGGCCATGTCGGACCCCGATGAACCCGACGAGAAGCCCAAGACCGCCTCGCTCTTCGCCTCCATGAGCCTGGAGACCGTGGGCCTGGAGGAGGCGCTGCAGCTGCTGACGTTGCCCAGGGTGGTGGGGGTCGATCCCGCCGACGGCGAGGAGATCCTGGCGCTGAACGGACGCTACGGACCCTACGTGAAGAAGGGCTCCGAGAGCCGCAGCCTGGACGCCGAGGAGCAGCTGCTGACGCTGACGCTGGAGGAGGCGCTGGCCAAGCTGGCCGAGCCCAAGCGGCGGCGCGGGCAGAGCGCCAAGGGGCCGCTCCGTGAGCTGGGGCCCGACCCCGACACGGAGAAGCCCATCGTCGTCAAGGACGGGCGGTTCGGGCCCTACGTTACCGACGGCGAGCTGAACGCCAGCCTGCGCAAGGGCGACAGCGTCGAGGAGCTGACGATGGAGCGGGCGCTGGAGTTGCTGGCCGATCGCCGAGCCCGTGGACCGGCCAAGAAGAAGACTGCCAAGAAGAAGGCCCCGGCCAAGAAGAAGGCGGCTGCAAAGAAGAAGGCGGCTGCCAAGAAGAAGGCCCCGGCCAAGAAGAAGGCGACGGCGAAGAAGCGGGCCCCGGCCAAGAAGAAGGCCCCGGCCAAGAAGACGTGAGCCCGCTCCCGCAGGTGCGTCGCGTTGCGGTGCATCACGAATCGTCGGGAGCCAATCCTGTTAGAAAGAGTGCGGCGTTTCCGGGCCCGGCAGGGGCTCGCGCGCCCTTGTTGTCGTGATGGGAAGCACTCAGCCTCGTGATGGGGTCGACGCACCGGCCGGGTCCGCCCCCGAGGGCGGCCCCGAGTCCCCGCCGATCGGCGATGCCACGCGACCGCCGGGCGGATGGAAGGAACGCGTCTTCGGATCGAGCGACTTCTTCGCCCTCTGGGTCGTGCAACTGGTGTCGGCCATGGGCGACTGGGTGGGGCTTTTCGCCATCACCGCCCTGGCGGCGCAGGTGTCGTCCCAGCCGGAGGCGGCAACGGCACTGGTGCTGACGGCGCGCGTGGCGCCCGGGTTGTTTCTCGCCCCGTTGGCCGGGGTGGTGGTGGACCGCTTCGACCGCAAGAAGGTCATGCTCGTCTCCGACGTGGCCCGGGCCGGGGTGTTCATGGCCCTGCCGTTCGTTCGCACGGTGCCGGGCCTGGTGCTGGCGTCGCTCGCCCTCGAGGTGTTCACGATGCTGTGGTCGCCCGCCAAGGAGGCGATCGTCCCCGGGCTGGTGCCCCGAAACAAGCTGACTGACGCCAACTCGCTCAGCCTCGTGGCGGCCTACTGCACGATGCCGGTGGCCGGTGGCCTCATCTACGGCCTCACGGCCGCCAACAACGCCCTGGCCGACATCTCGTGGCTGGGGCCGCTGCAGTTCCGCACCGACCTCGGCGGCAGCCAGAGCATGGCCTTCTACTTCAATGCGGCCTCGTTCCTGGTTGCCGCGCTGCTGGTGTGGAAGCTGGTGCACCCGAAGGGCCAGCCGCCGAGCGAGTCCGACCGGGCGGTCAGCATCGGGCAGACCATCGCCGACATCCGCGAGGGCTGGACCTACATCATCGAGAACCCGGTGGTGCGAGGGGTGAACGTCGGACTGGCGACCGGGCTGTTCGGCGGCGCCATGCTGGTGCCCCTCGGCCCGGTCTTTGCCGAGAAGGTCATCGGTTCGGGCGACACCTTCTCGTTGTTCATCACCTCGCTGGGGTTGGGCGTGGCGGTGGGCATCGGCGCGCTGTGGTTCGTTCAGAAGCTGATGCCCAAGCGGGCGTCGTTCCTCATCGCCGCCTATTCCAGCGGCATTTCGCTGATCTTTGCCGCCTCCATGAGCTCGTTCTGGCCCGCCGCCGCGGGCGTGTTTGTGCTGGGCCTGTGTGCGGGCACCGTATACGTGCTGGGCTTCACCCTGCTGCAGACCTACACCGACGACGAGCTGCGGGGGCGCATCTTCTCGACGTTGCTCACCCTGGTGCGCATGTGCGTCCTGGTGGCGCTCTTGTTGGGGCCGGTGTTGGCGGCGCTGTTCGAGACGCTGACCTCCTCGGTGTTCGAGCTGAACGCCGAGGGCATTCCGGAGGCTCAACTGGGCGGGTTCTCGCTGGCGGTTCCCGGGGTTCGTGTGGCGCTCTGGGTGGGTGGGCTGATCGTGATGGCGGCTGCCGCCCTGGCCACGCGCTCGATGGGCTTTCACCTTCGGGAGGGCCTGGCCGACGTCCGTGCCCAGCTTCGGGCCAGCGGTGCGAGGCCGGAGTTCTCCGCCGAGCTCAGCCGCGAGGAGCTGGCAGCCTCCGTCGAGGCCGGGGCCGACCGCCAGAGCCCCCGGCCCCGTCCCGTGCCGTCGCTGCCCGGGCTCCCCGGCGGAGCGGTGAAGACCGGGCCCGACGACGGCGATCGTCGCACACCGTGAGCACCCGCAGCGGCGAGGCCGGGACCGACCCGGCCCGACGGGGCCGTTTCGTGGCGCTGGAGGGCCCCGACGGGGCGGGCAAGACCACTCAGGTGGCGGCGGTGGCGTCGGCGTTGGGCGCGCTGGTGACGCGCGAGCCCGGCGACACCGCCCTGGGCGCTCAGCTGCGACGGTTGCTGTTGGAGAGCCGGGGCGAGGCGGCGCCGGGGCGCCGCGCCGAGGCGCTGATGATGGCCGCCGACCGGGCGCAGCACGTCGAGTCGGTGATCGAACCGGCGTTGGCGGCGGGCCGCCACGTGGTGACGGATCGCTTCACCGGGTCGTCGGTGGCGTATCAGGGCTACGGACGAGGGCTCGATCCCCTGGAGGTGCTGGCCCTGTCCCACTTCGCCACCGCCGGTCTGGAGCCCGACCTGATCGTGTTGTTGGACGTGCCGGTGGCGGTCACGGCCCGCCGCCTGGGCGAGGTGCGCGATCGCATCGAGGCGGCCGGCGACGGGTTCCACGAGCGGGTGCGCACCGGGTTTCTCGCCCAGGCGGACGTCGACCCGGAACGCTGGGTGGTCATCGACGGCACCGCCGCAGCCGACGCCGTGGCAGCGGCGGTCCTCGATGCCGTGCGGTCGCGCCTGGGCGTGCCCTCGTGAGCGCGCCGCAGGCGTTCGACGAGCTCATCGGGCAGGGCCCGGCGGTCAACCAACTGACCGCAGCGCTCGAGCGGCCGGTGCCCGCCTACCTCTTCGTCGGACACGTCGGGTGGGGCACGCGGCGGGCCGCGGATCTGTTCGCAGGAGAGCTGCTGGCCCGGCGCGATCCGCCGGGCGCCGAGCGGCACCGTCGACTGGCCGCCGCCGAGATTCATCCGGCGGTGGGCGTGGTGGAACGCTCCGGCGCCTCCATCAGCGTCGACGAGGCCAGGGCCATCGCCCGCCGTGCCGAGCTGGCCCCGCCGGAGGGCGACCACCAGGTGCTGGTACTGGTGGACTTCCATCTGGTGCGCAATGCGGCGCCGGTGTTGTTGAAGACCATCGAGGAGCCTCCGGACTCCACGACCTTCGTGGTGTTGGCCGAGGAGGTCACCCCGGAGCTGGTCACCATCGCCTCCCGGTGCCTGCGGGTTGACTTTCGTCCGATTCCAGCCCCCGAGTTGGCCCAGGCTGCAGCGGCCGAGGGCTTCGATCCCGAGCAGGTGGCGGTTGCAGCACGCGCCGCGGCCGGCGACCTGGAACGCGTGCGTGCGCTGCTGTCGGACGAATCGGCCGCCACGCGGTGGGCCCGCTGGGGCACGCTGCTGGAACGGGTGGACGGCACCGCCGCGACGGCGTCGGGCCTGGTGGCCGAACTGGTGGCGGACCTCGACTCTGCAGGCGAGGCATTGGCGGCCAGCCACTCCCGCCAACTGGAGGCCTTCGACGCCTCGGCCACCGACCACGAACGCGGCGTGGCGGGGCGCCGCAAGTCGCTGGAGGAGCGCCACAAACGCGAGTCGCGCCGGTTGCGCAACGACGCCCTCCGAGCCGGCATGGCAGCCTTGGCCGACGAGGCGCGTCAGGACGCCGCTGCCGAGGACGCAGCGCGTTTCGAGCGGGTGGGGGCTGCGCTCAACCGGCTGGATCGCGCCTTGGTGCACAACGCCCGGGAGGACCTCGCGCTCCTGCGGCTGGTGATGTCCCTGAGCGCCTGAGCGAGCGTTCTCGCTCAGTGGCGCTCTGACCGCCATTCGCGCCGGGTTGGCCAACCGCGGATGGATTGCTACCGTTGGAGACCCTTCACCACGGTTCTGCGACTTGACGGAACCGATTGCCCGGTTCGACAGGGAACGGCGTTGCATGAACCCCAACCGCTCATCGTCATCGTGGAAGCTGGCCCTCGTTGGCGCCGCGCTCGTGCTATTGGTGCTGGCAGGTGGCGCCCGGGGGCTGAGCCACGCCGAGAACCGGAGCGAGTCCACCAAGGCGCGGCTCGCCAAGTCCGCGCAACCGGCCAACCTGAAGACCGTCGAGGTGTCGCCATCTCAGCCGGAGTCGCCCCCGACCCTGCCCCCGGCCCGCTACCAGCGCGACCTCCCGAAGCCGGGCATGTGGGAGGGCACCACGCCCATACCCGGTTCCGAGGTGCGGGAGCTGCTCACCATGCCCGAGCTGGAGGGCGAGTTGGCCCCCGTGGTGGCCCTGACCTTCGACGACGGCCCGTCGCAGTACACCCCCGAGGTGCTCAAGATTCTCCAGCGTGAACAGGTGCCGGCCACCTTCTTCATGCTGGGCGAGAACGTGTTGGCCCGTCCCGACGACGCCAAGGCCGTGGCCGACGCCGGGTTCTCCATCGGTGCCCACACCATGACCCACCCCGACCTGGAGACGGTCGCCCCGCGGGTGGCCGAAGCCGAGATCGCCGACTCCATCGAGGCCATCGACGGCGTGGTCGGCACGGGACGAACCCGCTGCCTCCGGGTGCCGTACGGGTCCTTCGACGCCGACATTCTGAAGCTGGCCGCCAAGTACTCGGTGGGTCTGGTCAATTGGGACATCGACAGCCTGGACTGGCAGTCCCCCGATGCCGACGGCATCGTCGCCCGAACCACCGTGCCCGGCCAACGCCAGCTCATCCTGTTGCACGACGGCGGCGGCGATCGCACCGCCACCGTCGAAGCCCTGCCACGCATCATCGACCACTACCAGGCCCAGGGTGCCCGCTTCATCTCGTTGTGCGATCCGGTCGACGTCGACTGATCGGCGCGACGGCGCAGGCAGCGCGCCCCCACCGGCCCAGCAGCCGCTACCAGCGGGGGCCGGTCTGGGCAAGTTCGGTGAAGCGGTCGGGGGAGAGCGGCCTGGCGATCAGGTACCCCTGCGCCCAGTGGCAACCCAGCGCCCGGAGGCCGGCCAACTGCTCGGTGGTCTCCACGCCCTCCCCGCACGTCTTCAGGCTGAGCTCGTCGGCCATCGAGACCACCCCGGTGGCCACCACCGATCCGCCGCCGTCGCTGCGAATGCGGGCAACGAAGCCCTTGTCCACCTTCAGGATGTCCAGCGGCAACTCGTCCAGGTAGGACAGCGCGGAATAGCCGGTGCCGAAGTCGTCGGCCGCCAACAGCACGCCGTTGCCCTTGAGGCGTCCCAGGGCCACCAAGAGCTCCTCGTAGTTGCTGACCAGCAGCGTTTCGGTCAACTCCAGGCTGAGTTGCTCGGCCGGCCACGCCTCCTGCTCCAGCACCTCCGCCACCAGGTCGCCGTAGGCGGGCGACCACAGCTGGCGGGCCGACATGTTGACGGCAATCAGGAAGTCGTCGGCGACGAGCCCATCGCGCCGCCATCGGGCCGCAGTGCGGACGGCCTCCACCAGCACCCACTCGCCGATGTCGACGATCACGCCGGATTCCTCGGCCAGCGCAATGAACTGGTCCGGGCGCAGCACGCCGTGCGTGGGGTGATGCCAGCGCACCAGCGCCTCGGCGCCGGCGATCAACCCGGTGTTCAGGTTCACCTTGGGCTGGTAGTCGATCCGCAGCTCGCCCCGGGACACGCATTGGCGCAGGTCGCCCCGCAGGGCCAAGCGTTCCACCGAGCCGGCCCGGCGCGACTCCTCGTAGACGACGGTGGGCTCGGCGCCCGGTTGGTGGGCCCAGCGCAGGGCGGATTGGGCCTTGCGGCACAGCGAGGCGGCGTCGTCGGCAGGGTCAGCGTAGGCAAGCCCGGCGAGGACGTGGGGATGCACGAACACCGGCCCCTCGCTGGTGCGCAGCTCCCAGGCGGGCACGAACGCGGACTGGACGCTCCCTGCGATGGCGCTGGCATCGGCCCGCTCGACCAACAGGGCGAACTCGTCGCCCCCGAAGCGTGCGACGGTGCCGCTGGAACCGACGACCGACTCCAGGCGTCGGGCGGACTCGGTAACCGCCAGGTCGCCGGCATCGATGCCGTAGCTGGTGTTGATGAGGTGCAGCTCGGCGAGCTGCACGAAGATCACGGCCGTCGTGGGCGACGCCGAGCGGCGCAGGGCCTGGGAGACCCGGTCGATGAACAGCCCCCGCCGGGGCAGCTGGGAGAGCGGGTCATAGAGCGCCTGCTGGCGGATCTCCAGGTCGGAGCGCCGGCGCTCTGCGGCCAGGCCGGCCAGGCTCGCCGCAGCCGTCAGCACCTCACGATCCCAGTCCGTCACCACGCGGTTGGGGTCGACCAGCACCGACACCCGCCCCACGGGCCGCCCCGTCTGGGAGCTGGCGATGGGTGCCGACCAGACGGCGGTCTCCGGATCCAGCAGCGCCATGGGCATGTCGGTCGCCCCGTGCGCCGCCAGGGCCTGCTGGTACATGGGGACGTCGGTCAGGTGGGTGGTGATGTCCACCCCCGGTTGGGTCGGGTCGTGTTCGGGGCTGGAGGTAGAAGTCCTGAGGCCCAGGATGGCCTCCAAGCTGGGTGCCGCCACCACTTCAGCGGTCCAGTGCCCGCCATCGTGGTCCTTGATGGTGACGACGCAGGTGCCGCCGAGGTGGTGATCCACGAGGCGGGCCACACTCTCGAAGATGGCCTCGGGTGAGGCGCCACCGGAGATCAACTCGTGAACGCTCAGTTGCCATTGGCCGAGCGAGGCCAGGTTGTGTGGGCTGGAGGATGGCTCCACGTCCGGGACGAGTGTTCCGGAGGTGGAACCCGACAAGCGGGGCGCGTGCAACCGAACCACCCAGCCGCCCTCTTCCAGGGCGCGGATCCGCACCTCGGCCCGTGCCGAGACGCCATCGGGTCGCCGTAGCGACATGTTGCTGGTCCGCTGGCTGCCGACCTGGGCTTGCGACGTTCGCAGCGCGTCGCTCAGCCGCAGCCCGTCGCCCCGATCGATCAGCTCGCGGATGGGCATCCCCACCAGATCGCTCGGCGCCCGGGCCACGTCCCGTGCGAGCGAGGCGCTGACGGCCTCGATGCACCCGTCCGACCCGAGCAGGGCGAGGGCGACGGGAAGCTGGGCGACCAGCGATTCGCTGGTCAGTCCGGAAGCACGAGTCGCGCTGGCGGGCGGTTGACTGTCCACGGTCTGGGTGGTGCTCCGGTGTGCTTTGGCGTCGGCTTCCATCCCCTTGGATCCCGCATTCCAAGGGGTCGCCAAGCGTATCGGCTTCCGCTGCGGGTCACGACGTGAGCGCTCGGCGGATTTGGTCGGGCCGGTCGCGGTCGCGGCGGGGAACGGGCCCGATCGATGCGCTGGTATGCTCGGAGGTTCCCGCCCGGGTAGCTCAGACGGCAGAGCAGCTCACTCGTAATGAGCAGGTCAGGAGTTCGATTCTCCTCTCGGGCTCCGCTCCGCTCCGCGTCGCTGAACGACCAACGAGTGTCCCGGTGACCGACCAACCGGGGGAGGTCCAGGGCCCGGGCCAAAGGAACTACTCAGGTTGGTTCGCGGGGGTCATTGAATCGTAACAATCGACACCGTAAGGTAGTGAGGCAACCACATCAGACCAGGAGGTCTCGCATGAATGACACAACGGCGTGTCGTTACTGCCAGGGCCTGTCCGCCGGGATGGCAAGCAAGTGCCCCCGATGCGGATCATGGCTCCGGCGTCACAGCTATCACCGGGCAGCGCCCCGGCGTAGCGATCACCAACTCGTCTGATCCCCCACGAACAGTCGAACGAACGAGGGCCACCCTGCGGGGTGGCCCTCGTCGCGCCCGTTGGCCCTCGTCCGGCGTTAGTGTGCGGCCATCGCCGACCCAGCCGATTTCGCCGATGACGCCATGGAGTACGCCGACAGCCTGTATTCGGCTGCGATGCGCATGACCCGCAACTCGGCCGACGCCGAGGACCTGCTCCAGGAGACGTTCCTTCGGGGCTTTCGGGGCTACGAGCGCTTCGAGGCCGGGACCAACCTGCGGGCCTGGCTCTTCCGCATCCTGACGAACACCTACATCAACCGCTATCGGGCCAAGCAGCGGCGCCCGGACGAGTCCGACCTGGCCGACGTCGAAGACTTCTTCCTGTACCGCCGCCTGGGCGGGCTGGAGGCCGCCCAGCGGGGGCGATCGGCCGAAGACGAGCTGATGGACCTGTTCACCGACACCCAGGTGACCGACGCGTTGGAGGGGCTTCCCGACATCTTTCGGGTGCCCGTGCTGCTGGCCGACGTGGAGGGGTTCTCCTACAAGGAAATCGCCGAGATGCTCGACATTCCCATCGGCACCGTCATGAGCCGGCTGCATCGGGGAAGAAAGGCGCTGCAGAAGTCGTTGCATACCTTCGCAGTGGAGCGGCGCCTGGCCGACCCCACTCCACAGGCTTCGACCGCCGACCCGGTGACCCCATGAGCGCAACCAACTTTTCGTCCAGCCTGGCGGTCCGTCGTGGCTGAGGACTGCACGGAGATCCTCGAGCAGCTCTACATCTACGTGGACAACGAGATGCCCGACGAGGCCCGCCAGCACGTGGAGACCCACCTTCGTGCCTGCGTGGCCTGCTTGGAGGCGTTCGATTTCGAGGCTCAGGTGAAGACCCTGATCGCCCGACGGGGTCGGGAGCGGTGCCCCGACGAGGTTCGGGAGCGCTTGACTGCCACCGTGCGCACCTACCTGGTCGATCAGCCCCCCACCGAGTGAAGCGCGGGCGAGTGTTGCGCCGCCGCCGCTCCGCCCTAGGATGGCGACATGCTGCTGGCCCAAACACACGTCTGGCACTACTGGGTGGCCATGGTGCTGGCCATCTCGGCGGTGCTGCTCGCCGTCACGCTGGGGGTGGGCTACCTCCGTTCGGTGGTCAAGCCCCGCTACCCCGGCCCCCGGGACTGACGCTGCACGCTTCGCCTCGCCCCGGCCGGACCAATCCCCGCTCCGTGTCGGCGAACCCCCGATGACCGAGGCCGTGGACTGGGCGCTGGCCGCCAAGGTGGCCAGCCGTGTCTCGGGTACCGACCCGTTGGCCCAGTCGTATCGCTCGGGCACGCTGGCCGCTGACGTTGCCGAGTTCACGCCGCTGGCCCAACAGCTGGTGGAGGCGGAAACGGGGTGGCCCTCCACCGAGGGCCCGGCACGGGCGCGGGTGGTGGATCGCTCGGGCTGGGTACAGGCCAACATCGGATCGTTCCAGCGCCTGTTGGAACCGCTGCTGGAGCGCATGTCCAAGAACCTGTCGGGGCCGTCGGCCGTCGTCGGGCCGAAGGTGGCGGCGGCCGAGATGGGAGTCATCCTCGGGTGGATGAGCCGCCGGGTGCTGGGCCAGTACGACCTGCTGGTCACCGAACCGGGCCCAGGTGCAACGGGTGTCGTCGGCCGCGATGCTGGCCCGGACGGGGCCGACCCGGACGGCCCTGCCCAGGATGGCGCTGCCTCCGACCGCGGTGACCAGGATGTGGTGTACCTGGTGGGTCCCAACCTGTTGGCCCTGGAACGCAAGTATGGGTTTCCGCCGCGCGAGTTCCGGCTGTGGGTGTGCGTGCACGAGCTCACCCACCGGGCCCAATTCACCGGCGTGGAGTGGCTGCGGCCCTACTTCCTGGCCCAGGTGCGCGAGCTGCTGGACGCCGCAGAGCCCGACCCGGCGCGCCTGTTGACCGCACTCGGACGTCTGGCAGAGGCCATCCGCACCGGCACCAACCCGCTGAACGAGGGCGGCTTGTCGGCGCTGTTCGCCGGACCGGAGCAGCGGGCGGCCATGGATCGCCTGGCCGGGCTGATGAGCCTGCTGGAGGGCCACGGCGACATCGTGATGAACCGGGCGGCGGGCGACCGGATCCCGTCCTCGGAGCGCTTCCACGAGGTGCTGTCCGCCCGCCGCAATGCAGCCGGCCCGGCCGCCCTGTTCCAGAAGTTGCTGGGCATGGAGGCCAAGATGCGCCAGTACGAAGAAGGCGAGCGCTTCATCGAAGCGGTGGAGGAGCGCCATGGCAGGGCGGGGCTGGACCGGGCCTTCGAATCGCCCGAGACCGTGCCCACGCTGACCGACATTCGCGACCCGGAGGCGTGGATGGCCCGGGTGAAGCTCACCAAGCGCTCCCTGCTGCGGCGGTGAACGCGGCCCCTTGGGCCGTTGGGCACGACGCCCTGGTGGACCGTTGCGCCTTTCCCCCGGCGGGAACCAGCCTGCGCTGCGGCTGGTCGGGCGGGCCGGACTCGACCGCGCTGGTGGTGTTGGCGCAGGCGGCCGGCTGCGTGGTCGAGGCGCTCCACGTCGACCATGGGCTGCGCCCGGGCAACGACGACCGGCAGCGTCTGGCCGCGATGGCCGACCACCTGGGGCTCGACCTGCGGGTCGTGGAGGTGACGGTGGAACCCGGCCCCAACCTGGAGGAACGCGCCCGCAGCGCCCGCCGACGGGCGTTGGGCCCCGCTGCGGCGACCGGCCACACCGCCGATGACCAGGCCGAGAGCGTGCTGCTGGCGCTGCTGCGGGGTGCCGGCCCGTGGGGCCTGTCCGCCATGCGGCCCGGCCCCACCCACCCGCTCCTCGGCCTGCGCCGCAGCGAGACGCAGGGCCTGTGTCTGGAGCTGGGCCTGGACTGCGTGGAGGATCCCACCAACGCCTCGCCGATGCACATGCGCAACCGGGTGCGGTCCGAGGTGTTGCCGCTGCTGGGCGACGTGGGCCGCCGAGACCCCGTGCCCCAACTGGTGCGCCTGGCCGATCATCAACGCGAGCTGGCCGACCTGCTGGATTCTCAGGCCGGCGCCGTGGACGTCACCGACGGGAGGCGCCTGTGCGAGCTTCCTCGCAGCGTGGCGGTGGCGGCACTGCGCCGCTGGTGGCGGGCCGAGACCCAGCTGGAGCATCCGCCCGACCATCGGGCGCTGGAGCGGATGCTGGCCGTGGCCCGACCGGATGGCCCTCCCCGGGCCGACGTCGCCGACGGGTGGCGCATGGCCCGTACCGAGGGGCGCCTGCGCCTGGAACGGTCCGTACCCGAAACGCATTAGGTTGCTGAGGTGACCAACCCCCCCGACGGCACTGCTCGCCCGACGCCCGACGGCCCGCGTGCTCCCGGGCGGCTGAGCACGGACCCCAACATCGGCCCCGTGCGCATCAGCGCCGAGCAGTTGGCGGAACGGGTCGCCCAGTTGGGCGCCGAGATCACTGAGCGCTACGAGGGGCGCCCGCCGCTGCTGGTGGGGGTGCTTCGGGGCGCCTCGATGTTCCTCACCGACCTGGCGCGTGCCATCGACCTGCCGCTGGCCATCGACTTCATCGCCGTGTCCAGCTACGGGTCGGCCACGCAGACCTCGGGTGTGGTGCGTGTGGTGAAGGACCTCGACGAGGACCTGAGCGGGCGTCACGTCATCCTCATCGAGGACATCGTCGACACCGGCCTCACCCTGCGATATCTGCGCCGCAACCTGGCCGCCCGCAAGCCCGCCAGCCTTGAGGTATGTGCCCTGCTGGCGCGCAAGTCGGCCGACGTGGTGGCCCAGGACGTCGGGTTCGTCGGCTTCGAAATCGACGACGACGAGTTCGTGATCGGCTACGGGCTGGACGTCGACCAGCGCTACCGCAACCTCGGCTACATCGCCGGGTATGTGGTGCCCGACCGGCCGTGAGCGAACCATGAAGGCGAAGCGGCGCCGCAGGTTGCAGGTGGGCGCCGGCGTCGCGGCGGCGGTGGTGGCCGTGACGGCCATCCAGGTGGTGCGGGTGATCGGCGACGATCCCACCGAGTTGCGCTACGACCAACTGGTGGACAAGGTGGCCGACGGGAAGGTGGCCGAAGCCACCCTGCTCTCCGCCCAGGGTGAGATCACCGGCACGCTGACCGGCGGGGAGGAGTTCACCGCCAAGGTGCCCAACGAGGGGTCCGACACCCTGGCCCGGTCGCTGACCCGCTCCGGCGCCGAGGTGGAGGTGGACACCGCCACGTCGTCGTGGTGGGAGGACCTGCTGTTGAACGTCGGGCCCACCCTGTTGATCCTCGGGGCCTTCGTGTACTTCATGTTGAACATGCAGGGCGGGGGCATCGGTGGGCTGCGCATCGGCCGCTCGAACGGCAACAACCGCACCGATCGCCCCGAGGTGACCTTCGCCGATGTGGCCGGGGCGGACGAGGCCGTCGCCGAGCTGGCCGAGATCCGCGACTTCCTCTCGGACCCCGAGAAGTTCGTGCAGATGGGCGCCCGCATCCCCAAGGGCGTGCTGCTCTTCGGGCCCCCGGGCACCGGCAAGACCCTGCTCGCCCGGGCGGTGGCCGGGGAGGCCGGGGTGCCGTTCATGTCGCTGTCCGGCTCGGACTTCGTGGAGATGTTCGTCGGCGTGGGCGCCAGCCGGGTACGCGACCTGTTCCGCCAGGCAAAAGAGGATGCGCCCGCCATCATCTTCGTGGACGAGATCGATGCCGTTGGCCGCCACCGGGGGGCGGGCGTTGGCGGCGGTCACGACGAGCGAGAACAGACCCTCAACCAGCTGCTGGTGGAGATGGACGGCTTCGACCCCGCCACCGGGGTGATCCTGATGGCGGCCACCAACCGACCGGACATCCTCGATCCGGCGCTGCTGCGCCCGGGTCGCTTCGATCGTCAGATCGTGGTGGACCGACCCGACCTGGCCGGCCGCCTGGCCATCCTCAAGGTGCACACCCGTGGCAAGCCGTTTGCCGACGGGGTCGGCCTGGACGTCCTGGCCCGCCGCACCCCCGGTTTCACCGGCGCCGACCTGGCCAACGTGGTGAACGAGGCCGCCATCCTGGCCACCCGCGAGGGGCGGCAGCGGATCAACGACGACGACCTGACGGAGGCCATCGATCGGGCCATGGCGGGCCCGGCACGGCGCAGCCGCATGATGTCGGAGGCCGACAAGCGCACCATCGCCATCCACGAGGCCGGGCACGCCGTGCTGGGCCACGTGCTTGCTCACGCCGACCCGGTTCATCGGGTGTCGATCGTGGCCCGCGGCCAGGCCCTGGGCTGGACGCTGTCGTTGCCCGAGGAGGACCGGTACCTCACCTCCCAGGCCCAGTTGGTCGATCGCATGGCCATGACCCTTGGCGGTCGCGCCGCCGAGGAGCTGGTGTTCGGGGAGGTCACGACCGGCGCCGCCGACGACATCGAGCAGGTCACCGAGCTGGCGCGTCGCATGGTGACCGAATTCGGCATGAGCGAGGATCTGGGTCCGCTGCGCTACGGCAGCGACGAGCCCCAGGTGGCCGGACGCGACCCCCACGGTGTCACCGTGTCCGAGGAGGTCGCCGCCCGGGTCGATGCCGAAATCGCCCGCCTGGTCAAGGAGGCCCGGGAACGGGCACGGGAGCTGCTGGCGCAGCATCGCGACCTGCTGGACCGGCTGGCCGATCGCCTGGTTGAGGCCGAGACTGTCACCGGCGACGAGCTGGAGCGCCTGTTGGACGAGTCTCTGGCTGCCGCCGGCCCCCCGAAGGAGCCACATGAGTGACACATCGCACGCCGCAGCCGTCTCGGCCGGGCCGTTGCAGGTGCCGGACCCCGAGAACGAGCCGCCCCCCTCGTCGGTCGACCACGCCCGGGTGGAGGCGGCCGTGCGGGAGTTGCTGGTCGCCATCGGCGAGGACCCCGCCCGCGACGGCCTGTTGGACACCCCGGCCCGGGTGGCCCGCATGTACGCCGAGGTGTGCGGCGGCCTGCACGAGGACCCGCGCCGCCACCTGCGCACCACCTTCGAGGCCGACCACGACGAGATGATCATGGTGCGCGACATCACCTTCCACTCGCTGTGCGAACACCACCTGGTTCCCTTCTACGGCAAGGCCCACGTGGCCTACATTCCCAACGAGGAGGGCCGCATCACCGGGCTGTCCAAGCTGGCCCGCCTCACCATGGGCTACGCCCGTCGGCCCCAGGTGCAGGAGCGGTTGACGACCCAGATCGCCGACGCCATCGAGGAGATGCTGGCTCCCCGTGCCGTGCTGGCCGTGCTGGAGGCCGAGCACCTGTGCATGGCCATGCGCGGCGTGCGCTCCCCCGGAGCCACCACGGTGACTTCCTCGGTTCGCGGCCTGTTCTTGACCGACGCGGCCGCTCGGGCCGAGGCGATGCGCCTGATCGGGTAGCGCAGCGCCGCTCGCCAACCGGCGCTGCGGCGGCACCCACTTGGGCCCGCACCCGTTTTCCTCCATCGAGAATGGCCCCTAGGCTGTCCCGGTGACGTCGGAAAACAGCGCCCAAAATCGCAGCAGCGCAGACGACCACAGCCACGCCCAAGATCGCATGGCCCCCACGGTCATGGGCATCCTCAACGTCACCCCCGACTCATTTTCCGACGGCGGGCGTTTCGCCACCGCCCATGCCGCCATCGAGCGCGGGCGGGCGTTGGTGGAGGATGGCGCAGCCATCGTCGACGTGGGCGGCGAGTCAACCCGGCCGGGTGCCGAACCGGTCTCCGAGGCCCAGGAGCTGGCCCGGGTGATCGAGGTCGTGGAGGCCCTCAGCGACGTGGCGGTGGTGTCGATCGACACCCGTCACGAGCGGGTGGCTCGGGCCGCGGTGGCCGCCGGCGCCACCATCCTCAACGACGTTGGGGCGGCGCTCGGTGGCGTCGCCGCCGACCTGGGCGTGGGCTGGGTGGCCATGCACAGCCCGGCCGAACCCGCCGTGATGGCACAACACCCGGGCTACTCCGATGTGGTCGCCGACGTCACCCGGGTGCTGACCGACCGCGCCGCCGAGGCGCGCCGCAACGGCGCCCGGCGGGTGTGGATCGATCCGGGCATCGGGTTCGCCAAGGACCTCGACGACAACCTCAACCTGCTCGCCGCGTTGGACGCCCTCGTCGCCTCGGGTTGGCCGGTGGCCCTGGGCACCTCCCGCAAGTCCAGCCTGGGCGTTCTGGCCGGCCGGGCCGATCGTCGTGCCCAGCCCGTCGCCGCCTCCCCGGCCGCAAGCGACCCGCCACCCGGCGACCGGCTGGAGGGCTCGCTGGCCACGGCACTGTGGGCCGCTCAGTGCGGTGTCGACCTGGTGCGGGTGCACGACGTTGCCGACACCATCGCCGCCCTCGATGCCGCCGGGTTCGGCGCCACCACTTCGTTCTCACTCGACGACGAGGCCTCGGCCTCGTCCTTTTCCCCCAAGGAGCGCTAATGCCGAAGGGCAAATGGGCACAGGGCATCACCCCTCGCAACTTTCATTGGGTCATCTCCGATCGGCTGGCCGTCTGCGAGCGTCCCGGCGGCTACGGCGAGAGCCACCGCAAGGTGCGTCGCCAAGAGGAGATCATCTGGATCCGCGAGCAGGGCTTCCACCATGTGGTCAGCCTCTCGGCCAGCCCGCACAACCTGCACAACTACGACGAGCTGGGCGTCGCCTGGGTGCATCGGCCGTTTCCGCGCCACGACGATCAGCCCCGCTTCCTGCAGGCCGTCTACCAGGACCTCAAGGCCCACATCGAGGCCGGGCACAAGGTGCTGTTCCACCAAGAGGAGGTGTCGGACTCGCTGGTCGGTCTGATGGCCGGATACGTGGTGTGGGCGGGCCTGATCGCCGAGACCCACAAGGCCACGGCGGTGACCGAGCAGATCGTGGGCCGCCGCCTCGGCCCCCGCGGGCGCGAGCTGGTCGGCATCGCCGTCAGCCTGCGCGACAACCCGCTTCCCCCTCGGCCGACGACGGTCGACTCCGACGACGCTGCCGGCGAGGATGCCGCTGCCGCTATCGAGGGTGCACCTGCCGAGGACGCCCCAGCCGAGACCGACGAAGGCTGATCGGCGATGGCGGGAACCGATCTGATCGAACTGCGCGGGCTGCGCGTGATGGGCAGCGTGGGCGTGCTGCCCGAGGAGCGCTCGCGGCTTCAGCCCCTGGAACTGGATGTGGACGTGGTGGTCGACCTGGCCGCCGCCGGCCACAGCGACGCCTTGGTCGACACCGTCGACTACGGGGCCATCTGTGAGGCCGTCGCGGCCGCCTGCACCTCCACCCACCACGACCTGTTGGAGCGCCTGGCGCAGGTGGTGGCCGATGTGGTGCTGGGGTTCGACGGCATACCCGCCGTCACGGTTGCGGTCCGCAAGCTGCGCCCCCCGGTGCCCTCGCAGTTGGCCACGGCGGGTGTGCGCATCCAGCGTCGCGCCGGGCAGCACGCCTGATGCGCACCTTTCTAAGCCTGGGCTCCAACCTGGGGGACCGCCGAACCATCTTGAAGTGGGCCGTGGAGTCGCTGCCCGATCTGGTGGCCGTCTCCCCGGTGTACGAGACCAGCCCGGTGGGAGGCCCGGCACAGGAGCCGTTCCTGAACCTGGTCGCCGAGCTGAACACGGATCTTCGCCCCATCGAGTTGCTGGGGCTCTGTCATCGGCTGGAGGGCGCCGCCGAACGGGTGCGGGGCGAGCGCTGGGGGCCGCGCACCCTCGACATCGACATCGTTTGGATGGAGGGGATCGAGCTGGAGGACCCCGACCTGACCATTCCCCACCGGCGCTGGAAGGAGCGCCGCTTCGTGCTGGCGCCCATGCGCGACCTGGCGCCCGACCTGGTCAGCGAAACCGATGTCGAACAGGCCGAGGGCCGGGTGACGCTGACCGACCCGCTGGAGTGACCGGTCGATCGTCGCTCGCAGTGCGCATCCTGGGGCGCGGCCGCATGGGTGCTGCGCTGTCCCGGGCGCTGAGTGCGGCCGGCTGGTCGGCGGAGCTGGAGGCGGGACGCGGCCCTCACGTGGCCGGCGCCGCCTCCGGGGTGGACTTGCTGGTGTTGTGCGTGCCCGACGGTGCCGTGCGCCAGGTTGCCCGGGCCATCGCTCCGGCGGAGGGGACGGTGCTCGCGCACACCGCCGGGGCGCTCACCCTGTCCGTGCTGGAGGGCCATGGCAGGCGGGCCAGCCTGCACCCGCTGGTGTCGGTGCCACCAGATCCCGAGGGCGCCGCGGCGCTGAGCGGGGCGTTCATGGCCGTGGCCGGCGACCCGCTCATCGAGTCGGTGGCGGCGGCGCTCGGGGCCCGCACGTTTCGGGTGTCCGACGAGCACCGCCACACCTATCACGCAGCTGCCGCCGTAGCCGCCAACCACCTGGTGGCCCTCATGGGTCAGGCCCAGCGGGTGGGCGAACGCGCCGGCGTGCCGCCGGAGGCGCTGGTCGAGCTGGCCGAGGGGGCGCTGGGCTCGGTTCGGCGCCGCGGCGCCGCCGAGGCCCTCACCGGGCCGGTGGCCCGGGGCGACTGGTCGACGGTTGCGGCACACCTCCGCTCCCTGCCGCCCGACGAGCGACCGGCCTATGAGGCCATGGCGCGCCAGGCATTGCGCCTGGCGTGGCCTACGCTGCGGGCCGCCAACGACCAGGGGAGCGCTCCGCCGTGGACGTCCTGACCACCATCGATGAGGTGCGGGCCGCCACCGGTGCCGCCCGCTCGGCGGGCCGCACCGTGGGGCTGGTGCCCACCATGGGCGCCCTGCACGAGGGGCACGTCAGCCTCATGGATGCAGCCATCGGGGATGGTTGCGCACTGCTGGTGACCATCTTCGTCAACCCGCTGCAGTTCGCCGCGGGGGAGGACCTGTCAGCCTACCCCCGGCCGTTGGAGGACGATCTGGCGGCGTCAGACGCGGCAGGTGCTACCTGGTGCTTTGTTCCCGCCGACGGCGAGATGTATCCCACCGAGCCCCTCACCACGGTCAGCGTTGCCCGCCTGGGCGATGCCATGGAGGGCGCCTCCCGGCCAACCCACTTCGCCGGGGTGGCAACGGTGGTCACCAAGCTGTTCGCCATCGCCGGGGCATGTCGCGCCTACTTCGGGGAGAAGGACTTCCAGCAGCTGGCCATCGTTCGGCAGCTGGCGTCCGACCTGTCGATGCCCGTCGAGGTGGTGGGCTGCCCCATCGTGCGCGAGCCCGATGGCCTCGCTCGTTCCAGCCGCAACGTCTACCTCACGGCCCGGGAACGGGCGGCCGCCCCCGTGCTGCACCGGGCGCTGTCGCAGGCGGCCGAGGCCGTTCGAGGCGGCGAGACCGACCCAGCCGCCGTGCTCGGTGCCATCGAGGCGCTCGTCCGGGCGGAACCGTTGGCCGAGTTCGACTACGCAGCGGCCGTCGACCCGGCCACGATGGATCCCGTCGCCGTGACCGTTCCCGGCGTACGGTTGCTGGCGGCGGCGCGTTTCGGAATCCCGAGGTTGCTGGACAACGTGGCCACCGACCTGCCGATCAGCCCCGCCGACCCATCAGCGCATGGCCAGGAGACAGCCCACCCATGACCGACGTCGATCTGCTGGTACTGGGTTCCGGGGTCGCCGGCCTGTCCGCGGCGGTGCGCGCTGCGGAGGCCGGCCTCTCCGTGGGCGTGCTGACCAAGGGCGAGTTGGAACAGGCCACCACGCGTTGGGCCCAGGGGGGCGTGGCGGCCGCGCTGTCGCGCGACCCCGAGGAACTCGACCTGCACCTGGCCGACACGTTGGCCGCAGGAGCGGGCCTCTGCGACCCGTCCGCCGTGCGCGTGCTGGTGGACGAGGGCCCGCGCCGGGTCCAGGAGCTGATCGCGCTGGGCGCCGTGTTCGATGTGGACGAATCGGGTGAATTCCTGCTGGCCCGGGAGGGCGGACACAGCGTGCCCCGCATCCTCCACGCCGGCGGTGCGGCCACCGGCCTGGAGATCGAACGTGCCCTGGTGCACGCCGTGCAGCGAACGGCGGCGTCCATCCACGAACGGGCTTTTGCCACCGACCTGCTGTTGTCGCCCGACGGCGGCCAGGTGCGCGGCGTCGCCGCGCTGGACGGCGACGGGGTGTCCTTCGAGGTGGGGGCCCGAAACGTGCTGCTGGCCACCGGCGGCGCCGGTCAGCTGTTCTGGATCACGACGAACCCGAAGGTGGCCACCGGCGACGGGGTGGCCATGGCCCTGCGGGCCGGCGCCGTGGTCGCCGACTTTGAGTTCTTCCAGTTCCATCCCACGGCCCTGGCGCTGCCCTCCATGCCCCGGCCCCTGTTGTCGGAGGCGCTGCGCGGCCACGGTGCGCTGCTGCGGGACCGCGACGGCGAGCGGTTCGTGGACGAGCTGAAGCCCCGCGACGTGGTGAGCCGGGCCATGACCCGCACCATGTTGGACCAGAACATGGATCACCTGTGGCTGGATGCCACCGTGCTGGAGGACTTCTCGCTGCGGTTCCCCACGATTGCCGAGGACCTGACCGACGAAGGCCTCGACCCCGCCAAGGACTGGCTGCCCGTTGCCCCGGCCGCCCATCACCAATGCGGCGGCATCCTCACCGACCTGGACGGCGCCACGTCCTTGCCTGGCCTGTGGGCGGCCGGGGAGACCACCGCCACCGGCGTGCACGGCGCCAACCGGCTGGCCTCCAACTCGCTGCTGGAGGGCATGGTGTTCGGCCCCCGGGTGGTGGAGGCCGTGGCTGCGGGACGTCGGGGCCCGGCGCCCACCGGAGCCATGCGAACGCACCTGGAGGGCGAGGACCCGGGGACCGGAATCGGTGGCCGGGCGGTGCCCACGCCGGTCAGTCCGGTGGCCGGCTGGCCGCCGCCCCCGCCGGCCGACGGCACGGCGCCGGTGCCGGCAGCAGATGCCGACGAGGCCGTGGCCGACCTGCGGGGACGCATCCAACGGGCGATGACCGTCGGCGCGGGGGTCCTGCGCTCCGGCGGCAGCCTGCGAGCGGCTCGAGGCGAGCTGGAGGCGGTGGGCGCCGAGCTGGCCGGCCGGGCGCGCACGCAGGCCGCGGAGGAGGTTCGGAACCTGGCCGATCTCGGGGTGGCCATGGTGGACGTGGCGCTCGCCCGGGAGGAGAGCCGGGGCTGTCACACGCGGGAGGACTTCCCCGACCGCTCCGACGATTACTTGGTGCGCCTGCTCATCGGCGGCTGATCGTCACCCCGTGAACGACTCGGCCCGGAACACCTCGGTGCCAGCCACCGTGGTCATCAGCACCTGCGTCTCGTCGATCTGGTCGGATTCCAGCTCGAACAGGTCCTCCGACAGCACCACGTAGTCGGCCTGCTTGCCCACCTCGATGGTGCCGGTGACGTCGTCGACGCCCATCGTCCGGGCGGGGCCGATGGTGGTGGCCTCGATGGCGGTCCCCAGGTCGGGCACGCCCTCCCGGTCGCGGGTGAGCGCCCGCTCGATGGTGCCGAGCGGCCCCAACGGGTCGGCATCCCAGTCCGAGCTGAGGGTGAGGGTGGCGCCGGCGTCCAGCAGCCCGGCCATCGGCACCAGCCCGTCGGCGCGGTCGCCGATGATGGCCCTCAGGTCCTCTCGGTAGGCCGGGTCCAGGGTGTCGGGCCCGGCCTGCACGTCGGCTGCGACGCCCAACTCGGCGAATCGGGGGAGATCGGCGGGGTCCACCAGGTAGGTGTGGGTGGTGCGATGGACGAGGTCCTCACCCGTGCCCTCCGGGATCGACTCGATGGCGTCCAGCGCGTCGCGGTTGGCCTGATCGCCGATGGTGTGGAACTCCATCCGAAACCCCAGCTCGGCCAGCCGGGGGGCGTACTCGGCCAGCTGATCGGCGGTGAAGTAGTGGAAGCCGTTGGGGAAGTCGGGATCGGGTGCCTCGTCGTAGGGCTCGATCATGGCGGCGGTGCCCAGGTCCAGGATGCCGTCGACGTAGATCTTCGCCGTGTCCACCCGAAGCAGATCGCCCGGCTCGTTGCGGTAGCGCTGCTCGAACTCGGCCAACTGCTCGTCCGGGTTGAGGTCGGGGTACAGGTACAGCGAGTTGACCGCCCGCACCGTCAGCCCGTCGGCGTCGGCGGCGCGGGTCCAGGCGTCGGTCAGCCCGCCCTGCCAGTAACCGCCGGCATCGCTCACCGTGGTGATGCCGGCGGCGGCGATCTGCTCCAGCGCCACCGCCATGCCCTCATCGACCGTGGCCTCGTCGGGGGTGGCCGGGCCCCGCACCAGGTGCTGGGCGTCCTCCAGGAGTAGGCCGGTGGGGCGGCCGTCCTCGGTGCGCTCGATGATCCCGCCGGCCGGATCGGGCGTGTCCTCTGCGATGCCCGCCGCCTCCAGCCCCGCCGAGTTGGTCCACGCAGCGTGACCCAGATCATCGAGGATCACCGCCGGCCGGTCGGGAACGGCCCGCTCCAGGGCCTCCAGCGGCGTCTTGTCACCCTGGGTGCCGCGCAGACCGAACAACGACGCACCGGCGGCCCGCACCCACTCGTCGGTGGTGGACTCCTCCGCGCAGCGGACGGCCTCGGCCTCGTAGTCCTCCAGCGTCAGTCCGGCGTCCATGAGGCAGAGGCCGTCGTTGATGCCCGCCTCCGGGATGTGCACGTGGGCGTCCTCGAAGCCCGGCATGACCATGCCCGGCCCGCCCTCGACGATCCGGGCCTCGTCACCGGCAGCTGAGAGCACGTCGTCGGAGGAACCAACCGCCGTGATGACGCCGTCGGCGTCGTAGGCGAAGGCCTCGGCCCAGGGTTCGTCGGCCACGCCGGTGTACACCCGGCCCGTCACCACGGTGGCCGCCTCGGTCGGGCCTCCGTTGCGGGGGTCCCCGAGGGT
This sequence comes from Microthrixaceae bacterium, assembly GCA_041394405.1. Classification (GTDB taxonomy): domain Bacteria; phylum Actinomycetota; class Acidimicrobiia; order Acidimicrobiales; family Microtrichaceae; genus Microthrix. The sequence continues at coordinate 30,394 of JAWKIF010000015.1, read as the reverse complement.
GGTCTCCGGCCCGTCGGCGCCGGGGTCGGTGGCATCGGACGAACAGCCGGTCGGTGCGAGCAGCGCGACGATCGCTAGCGCCGCGGCAAACATTCGGGGGGTGCGGGGGGTGGACATCGGGCAAGTCTCTCATCGTCGGCCGCGCCGATCTGTGGACGAATCGACTGGTGCCAGGTGGGCGCTGGGCAAGAATGGCGCCATGAAGAGTGCCGTCGACGAGTACCTGTCCCCACCCGCCGGTGAGGTGCGCGCCGCCGTCGAGCGGGCGCTGGCCGAGGACCTCACCCCGCTGGGAGATCTCACCAGCGTGTTGGTGCCCGCCGATGCCGCGGCCAGCGCCGAGTTCCGCGCCCGGGCGCCCGGCGTCATCGCGGGGGTGGGCTGCGTGGTGGAGACCTTCGCCCAGGTCGACCCGACCATCGAGCTCGCCTGGCGGCTGAGCGACGGCGACCGGGTGGAGGTCGGGTCGGTGATCGGCCTGGCCAAGGGGCGGCTGCGCACCCTCCTGACCGCCGAGCGGACGGCCCTGAACTTCCTGTCCCATCTGTCCGGGGTGGCCACCCTGACCGCGGCCTTCGTGGATCGGGTGGCTGCGGCCGGTTCGGCCACCCGAGTGTGGGACACCCGCAAGACCACCCCCGGCCTGCGTTCGCTGCAGAAGGCGGCGGTCCGGGCCGGCGGCGGCCGCAACCACCGGGCCAACCTGTCCGATGCGGTGATGGTGAAGGACAACCACCTCACCGGGTTGGGGGTGGCCGAGGCGGTGGGCCTGGCCAAGGACCGCTGGCCCAACCGCACCGTGGTGGTGGAGTGCGAACGGGCCGAGCAGATGGTGACCGCCATCGAGGCTGGCGCCGACTCGGTGCTGCTCGACAACATGTCGCCCGAGGAGGTGGCGGAATGCGTCAGCCTCGCCCGCGACCTCCAGGCGTCGTCGCTGCGCCGTTGCCTGCTGGAGGCGTCCGGCGGCATCACGCTGGACACGGTCGCCGCCTACGCCGCCACCGGCGTGGATCTGGTGTCGTCGGGTGCCCTCACCAACTCGGCGCCGGTGCTGGACATCGGCCTCGACGTCCTGACCTGAAGCGGCCCCGGCCTCCTCAGGTGTTCACCACAATCGCGCCCAGGCACATTTTGGGCGCGATCGTCGCGGGACGTCCCACCACAATCGCGCCCAAAACCATCGCGGGCGCGGTTGTGGTGGGATCTTCGGCCGGGCAACCACCGAGCGGTGAGCTTCCGCGTCAGCGCCGCCCCATGGGAGAATGTCGGGTCCCGTCTCTGGAGGAGCGCCCGTGAGTTCCGATCCCCGGCCGGTGTTGTCGGTCGTGATGCCCGCCTACAACGAAGAGGACACGTTGCTGGCCTCGGCCGGTCGGGTGCTGGACTCGCCGTGGTGCGCCGAGTTGGTCATCGTGAACGACGGCTCCTCGGACGGCACGCTGGAGCTGGCCCGATCGATCGCCGACCCCCGAGTGGCGGTGTTCGATCAGGGGCACAACCAGGGCAAGGGCGCTGCGCTGCGCCGCGGCTTCGCCGAGGCCACCGCCGAGTACGTGGTGGTGCAGGACGCCGACCTGGAATACGACCCCGCCGAGTTCGGCGTGCTGCTGGAACCGCTGCTGGACGGTCGGGCCGACGTGGTCTACGGCTCCAGGTTTCTCGCCGGCGGGCCGCATCGCGTGCTCTATTTCTGGCATTCGGTGGGCAACCGGTTCCTCACCACCCTGTCCAACATGTTCACCAACCTGAACCTCACCGACATGGAGACCTGCTACAAGGTGTTCCGTCGCGAGGTCATCCAGAGCATCGAGATCGAAGAGGACCGCTTCGGGTTCGAGCCCGAGATCACCGCCAAGGTCTCCGCCCAGGGCCTCCGCATCTACGAGACCGGCATCAGCTACTCGGGCCGCACCTACGACGAGGGCAAGAAGATCGGCTGGCGCGACGGCGTGCGGGCGCTGCAGTGCATCGTGCGCTACTCGCCGGTGGGCACCCGCGTTCGCCGCCTGGTCGGCCGCTAGTTCCCGTCCGGTCCGCCTCCGGCGTACTGTCGAGGCATGCAGCGACGCCCCATGACCCGGCGCCAGTTCATCACCCGAGCAGGGGGTGGCATGGCGCTCGCTGCTGCGACGCCTGCGGTGCTCGCCGGCTGTCGCAACCCTGGTTCGACCGCCGCGGCAGGCTCCAGCACCAGCATGCCCGGCCCAACCACCACGAGGGCGCTCGCCGCCGTTGACCCCATCTCGCCCTGGTGGTTGCAGGGCAACTTCGCCCCCGTTTCACGCGAGGTGAGTTCCACGACGTTGCGGGTCACCGGCTCGGTGCCCGAGGAACTGGCGGGGCTGTATGTGCGCAACGGATCCAACAGCACCAATGCCGACTCGGGTCACTGGTTCATCGGCGATGGCATGGTTCACGGGGTTCGCCTGGAGGGCGGCGAGGCCCGCTCGTACGCCAACCGGTGGGTTCGCACCAGCCTGTACGAGAGCGGCGACGGGTTCGCCGAGGCCGGGCCGCCGGGAGGAGCGATCGGCTACAGCAACGTCTCGGCATTCACCCACGCCGGCAGGCTGCTGACCTCGGGCGAGATCGGCCTTCCCTACGAGTTGTCGCCCGACGACCTGTCGACGGTGGGCGTGTACGACTTCGGCGGCAAGCTCGACACCAACATGACCGCTCACCCCAAGATCGATCCGGATACGGGGCGAATGCACTTCTTCGGCTACGGGTTCTTCGAGCCGTTCCTGACCTACCACGTGGCCGATGCCCAGGGCCGGCTGATCCACAGCGCGCCGATTGAGGTGGGCCGCTCCACCATGATGCACGACTTCGCCATCACCGAACGCGACGTGGTCTTCTGGGAGTTCCCCGTGGTGCTCGACCTGTCGATGGCCGCTGAGGGCGCCGACCTTCCGTTTCGCTGGGACCCGTCCTACGGCGCCCGAATTGGGGTGATGCCCCTGGGCGGCAGCAACGACGACATCCGCTGGGTGGAGGTGCCGCCTGCCTACGTGTTTCACGGCGTCAACGCGTTTCGCGATGGCGACGAGGTGGTGGTGGACGTCAGCCAGTTCGCGACGATGTTCGAGGACGGCCCGCTGGGTCAGTCCGCCGAGCTGCACCGCTGGCGCATCAACGCCGCGGGGGAGTCCCTGACCATCAAGGACGAGACCCTCGAGGACGAGCGCCCGATGGATCTGCCCACCCGCGATCCCCGTCGGGTGGGCCGCACGTACCGCTACGGCTACCTCATCGAGGCGGTCGACAACCCCGACACGGTGCAGTTGGGCGGCCTCTACAAGCAGGACTTCGAGCGGAACACCCACGAGTACTTCGACCCCGGCACGGACCGGGTGTGCGACGAGGGGCTCTTCGTGCCCACCGGCGAAGCCGAGGACGACGGCTATGTCCTCACCTACTCCTACAACGCGGAACGCGACGGCAGCGACCTGCTCATCCTGGCGGCGCAGGACTTCGGGGCCGGGCCGGTCGCCACCGTCGAGTTGCCCCAGCGGGTGCCCCACGGGTTCACGCCACCTGGGTGCCGGCCGACGGTTAGTGCTGCGTCGAGTTGGTGGGGTTCCCGTCTCGGTCGTAGGTGGTCCACGTGCCGGACTGTTCGCCGAGCCGGAATGAACCCACCCGCATCAGGCTGCCGTCCTGGCGGAACCACTTCCATCTGCCCGTGAGTGTGCCGTTGCTCATCTTGCCTTGGGCCTTCAATTGCCCATCGGCGTAGAACTCCGAACGTAGGCCGTGGTCCTTGTCGCCCAGCTCGGCCAGCTTCAGCTTGATCATCAGCCGCAGCACCGACGTGGGAAGTGGTTTGTCGGCGGCGAAGTTGATGCCGGATTTGGTGGTGGTGTAGCGGTCGAGCCGAGCGCCGGCGGTCGTCGTGGTCGTGCCGCTGTGCGAGTAGTAGCCGCACTGGTTCTTGTTGGCCGAGTACCCGGCGATCGAAATGCCGTTCAGCTGTATCGCCGGCATCGAGTAGCTCATCGCGTCGGGCGGCCATCGAGGGCGCGTACGCCGGGCTCGACCGCACCTTGGCCGACTCGCATGCGGCGGCCATCGAGGCCTACGTGGCTGACAAACCCAAGGGAAAGTTCGGTGCGCATCGCTACACGCCGGAGGAGTGGGGCTTCGACCCCGCGGCCCTGCGGAGCGAGCTGGCCGGGTACCTGGACTACTTCGGCGTGGCCACCGAGGGCTGAGCCCGCCAGTGCACCGACCAGGTGCCCCAGCCGGCGGTGGAGGCCACCCCGTCCCAGCGTCCGGGGAGTGCCTCGTCCACCTCGGTGGCCAGCAGGTGGATGGGGGTGCCCGTGCCGCGAGAGTTCACCCAGACAACGACCCCGGCGGGAGCGAGCACCCGATGGGCCTCGGCCGGAAAGAGGAACGCGTTGGCCAGCACCAAGGCATCGACCGACCCGTCCGGCATGGGCAGCCGCGAGCCGTCGGCCCGCACCCGGCGGAGGGTGCGGCCGCGCTCGTCCGACGCTGCGGCCCGGCGCAGCATCTCGCCCGACAGATCCAGGGTGATGAGGTCGGGGAATGCGGGCGTCAGGTGGCGGGTGTTCAGCCCGTCGCCGGCGCCGATGTCGACAGCGACCTTCCGGGAGCCGGGCGGCGCGGCTGGCAGGCCTCGATCCAGCGCATCGAGGATCGGCGCCTCCCGCCCCGGCACGTCCCGGCTGGACCACTCCTCGGCCAACGAATCGAACAGCGCTGCAACCTCGCGCCGACGTTGGTCGGTCCACCCGTCCGGCTCGAACGCCGCCGCCCTGGTGACCAGGCGCATCGGATGATCGGCGCCGAGGCCAGGTGGAGGTTCGCCCTCTGGGCCCGGCACGACCACGGGAAGCTGGTGGATCATCGGCTCGTTCTAGCCGATCCGCCGGCGGACGTCGGCCAGCGGCATCACGTCGCCCCGGGGGGTGGCGATCGGGCCTTCGGGCAACAGATAGCGCCAGAACACCAGACCGAAGGGGCGGCCCTCGGTGTCGAGCCAGTTGGGCACGCCGGGGTCCTCATGGGCCACCACCACCGTGAACGTGCCGTCGGCGGAGACCCCGGTGGTGCCGGCCCGGTTCAGGGCAACGGGGTGGCGGAGGTAGTCGAAGGTCTGCATCTGGCGGTTCCAGAGGTTCACGTTGGCGCAGCGGCACTCGGGCCAGGCGGCCGTGATCACCAACGCCTCGTCGGGCCCCAACAGGTAGGGCGCCATGGAGTAGGCGGCGTCGGCTGCGGCCAGTGCGTGGTCGCCCGGTGGCACCGGGACGGGAAACTCATGGGGGATACGGGACACGAAGCCCGGCGGATCGCCCTCGCCCGGCCTCAGGATGGTGTCGATGGTGCGGCTGCGGACGTAGGTGGCCAGGCGGCGGATCGACGCGGCGATCCAGGCGTCGGTGGGGGCCCGGGGCGCCGAGGGGACCTCGCCGTCCAGCAGGTCGATGGCCAGCGCCAGGTCGGCCGCCGGCGGTGCGGCGGGTGGCTCGGGCTGCTCCCAGTAGTGCCGCACGGTCAGCCGGCTCGAGCCGGGCCCAAGGGGGAGGTCGGCGTTCTCGCCGCCCACCGTGAATTGGAACGAGCCGTCGGCGCCCACCGAGAAGCCGGTGTCGTTCAACACACCGCTGGTGCCGCTGGGAAAGGAGCCATCGGCCTCGCCGGTTTCGACGGTGAACGACACGTAGACGGCGCCGCCGGTGTTGCCCCGCACCCGGTATCGGCCGCCGGGGTGGATGCGGGCGTCGTGGTAGCGCGCGTCGGCGTTGTCGCCCAGCGACTTGCGCCACGGGGTGACGATCTCCCGAAACGCCGGGTGCGCCGGGTCGTCGTGCAGCTGGGTCTCGATGGCGGTGCCCAGGTGGACCAAGATCGCCTGCAGGGTCTCGGCGACGTCGGTCGGGTCGGAGGTGGCCCACTCCTCACCGGCGAAGCGTTCGCCCACCTCGGCCAGGGTGTCGAGTAGGTGCAGGTAGGCGGTGCGGCTTTCGGTCATGGCTGCACCCTGCCACAGCGGTCCCTCCGCCCGCCCGGTTGGGTCAGCGGTTGCGGATGCCCCGGTACCAGGCCTTCGGCCCGCGATCCTCGGGGAGCGCCAGGGCGCAGATCTTGCGCACCACCGTTCCGAACTGCCGGGTCAGCCCGCCGGTGTTGTACTCCAGGCCGAACTCCTCGCACAGCTGGCGCACCCGCGGCGCCATCTCGGCGTAGCGGCGGCCGGGCAGGTCGGGGAAGGCGTGGTGTTCGATCTGGTGGCTGAGGTTGCCGGTCATCACGTGGAACAGCGGCCCGCCCTCGATGTTGGCCGATCCCAGGATCTGTCGGGCGTACCAGTCGCCTCGCGTCTCGCCCTCGACGATCTCCTCGGGGAACTGCTCGACCCCGTCGGGGAAGTGCCCACAGAAGATGATGAGGAACGTCCACAGGTTGCGCATGAGGTTGGCGGTGAGGTTGGCGCCCGCCACGGGGAGGAATCCCGGTCCGGTGAGCGCCGGGAACAAGACGTAGTCCTTGAGGGCCTGTCGGCCGCTCTTCTGGCCGATCTCGGCGAGGATCGGCTTCACCTCGGCGAACGAGCGCCGGCCCCGCTGGACCTCCTCGATGTGCACCTCGTGCAGGGCGATGCCGTGGTCGAAGTTGAGCGCCAGCACGGCGGCAAACACCGGGTTCAGCAGGAACACGGGCTTCCACGGGTGATCCTCGGACATGCGCAGCGTGCCGTAGCCGATGTCCCGGTCGCGGCCCACCACGTTGGTCCAGGTGTGGTGTTCCTCGTTGTGGGAGTGCTTCCAGTGAGCGGCCACCGAGGGATGGTCCCAGTCCCAGTCGGAGGAGTTGATCTCGTCGTCGCGCATCCAGTCGTACTGGCCGTGCATGACGTTGTGCCCGATCTCCATGTTGTCGAGGATCTTGGCCAACCCCAGCGAGACGGCGCCCGCCACCCAGAGGGGCGGCAGGAACCAGCCGAACAGGGCCAGGCGGCCGCCGATCTCCAGGCGCCGCTGGGTGGCGATGATCCTGCGGATGTAGGCGGCGTCGTCGGCGCCGAGGTCGGCACGGATCTCGGCCCGGAGGGCGTCCATGGCGGCGCCGAACGCCTCGGACTGCTCGGCGGTGAGGCCGCCGGCCCGTGGCGTTGCCTGGGGGGCGGCGGGCGCCGGGGCGGGAGCGGGGGGTTGCGTGCGGGGAGCGAGGGTTGCGGTCATCGTGGTCTCCGGTCGGGCGGGGCCCGGGGGTCGAGTGGAAGTTGGGGAGGGGGAGGGGAGGGGGAGGGGAACGGGAAGGGAGCGGGGCCGACTGAGTTACAGCGCGAGCTCCACGTCGCCGGCCGCCGCCGACACGCAGATCTGGACGGGTGCCCCGGCCTCTGAGGTGATCTCGCCGGTGCGCACGTCGCGGACGCAGCCGCCCCCGAGGGGAACGATGCAGGTGTGGCAAATGCCCATGCGGCAGCCGGCGGCGGGGACCAAGCCGGCCTGCTCGGCTCCATCCAGCAGCGTGGTGACGCCGTCCAGAACGGCCTCAGTGCCGCTGGCGGTGAAGGCCACCCGCCCGCCGACGCCGGTGCCATCGGTGCGCAGCTTGGGCACGAACCGCTCGATGGTCAGCCGGTCGGGCGCGCCGGCTGCGGCAAACACATCCTCGGCATCGTCCAGCATGGGCGCCGGCCCGCAGGCCCAGGCGGACCGGGTGCGCCAGTCGGGGCACTCCCGGTCGAGGCGCTCGGTGGTGAGGGCCAGCTCGGGCGGCGGAGCGCCGGGGCCGGTGTGGGCGATGCTGACGGCGAGCCCGGGGGTCGTCTCGGCCAGCCGGGCCAGCTCGTCGGCGAAGATCGCCTCGTCGGCGCTGGGCGCATGGTGCAACAGCACGACGTCGTGGCACTGCCCGGCTCCCACCAGCGTCCGGATCATGCCCATGGCGGGGGTGATGCCCGAGCCGCCGGTGATGAACAGCATGGGCGTGGTGCGGTCGGCGGGCAGGTGGAACTCACCCTGGGCGGGCTCGAGGGTGAGGTAGTCGCCCGGAACGGTGCCGAAGACGAGGTGGTTGGACACCAGCCCGTCGGCAATTGCCGACACGGTGATGGAGATCAACCCGGCGGAGTGCGCGGGGTCCGAGGTCAGGGAGTAGCAGCGGCGGTGGCGCACCCCGTCGATCTCGACGCCGACGGTGACCCACTGCCCGGCCAGGTAGGAGCCGAAGCCCCGGCCGGGGTGGATGACGATGGTGGCGCTGCGCGAGGTCTCGGGCGTGACCGAGACCACCCGGCCCTTCAACGAGGTTGCCGACCACAACGGGTCGATCATGGCGAGGTAGGCGTCCACGGGCAGCGGGCTGGCCAATGCGTTGCCAAGCCGGCGGACGGCGGAGCGGGTTTGAGTGAACATGTGTGCACCGTAGCGAGGGGCGACGTTTGAGTCAACATCTGTTTACTCAAACGTGACCAAGTGCACGCCGTCCGCCCGGTGGCGGCCCGCGGCCGCTACCGTTCGGGTCGTGCCCAGCCCGAACCCCGATCCGTCATCGGACCCCTCAGGCGGGTCGGGCGGGCGCCCCGCCCAAGGACGGGCCAAGAAAGCAAGGCCACCGAGGGCGGCCGGAGCGTCGTCGCGGGGCTCGGCTTCAGGACCGAAGCGCTCGGCCGCCACCAAGGCCGCCGCGGTTCGCTCGGGCACCCGCAGCGAGCAGAAGGAGCGCACCCGGCGAGCCCTCCTGGATGCCGCCCTGGCCAGGCTGGCCGGTGAGCAGGCGTTTACCGACATCAGCATCCGCGAGATCACCGGCGACGCGGGCGTGGTGCCCGCAACCTTCTATCGCCACTTCGCCGACATGGGAGAGGTGGGGCTGGTGTTGGTGGACGAGAGCTTCACCGAGCTGCGTCAGGTGATGCGAGCGATTCGTGCCCAGCCGGTGCCCACCGCCGAGCTGGTGGAGAACTCGGTGACCACGTTTCTGGGCTACGCCCGCGAGCACCCCATGCACTTCCGGTTTATCGCCAAGGAACGCTACGGCGGATCACGCGCCCTGCGCATGGCCCTCGGGCGGGAGATCCAGCTGTGGGTGAGCGAGCTGGCCACCGACCTGGCCCGCTTCAACCAGGCACGCGACCTGACGACCGACGAGTTGATGGCGGTGGCGTCGCTGGTGATCGGCGCAGTCTGGTCGGGCACCGAACGCGTGGTCGACGTCGGCGCAGGCCCGGCAGGCGATGCCCAGTGCGAGGGGATCCGCGCCGAGGTGGAGTTGCAGGTCAACGTCGCGTTGGCGGGTGCCATCTTCTACCCCGCCTATCGCCACGGGTCGTTCTCCATGTCGGCTGCGAGGATGGTGGCCAACGTGCGCAAGGAACTTGAGAAGTCGAGAAAGCGGGCCAAGTGAAGGCGTCACCATGCTGTTGACCATCGACGTCGGGAACACCCAGACGGTTGTGGGGCTCTACCAGCAGAGCGAACCCGATCCCACCCAGGCCGGGCCGCCCAGCAGCGGTGCCGACGATTCGGCGCTGGTGGAGCACTGGCGCCTGTCCACCGACGTCGAACGCACGGGTGACGAGCTGGCGATGGTGTTGCGCCAGCTGCTGGAGTCGGCCGAAGACGGTCTCGACCGTGACGGGCTGGGCGGCGACAGCGAGGAAGGCATCGAGCTGCACGGCATTGCGATCAGCTCGGGGGTGCCGTTCGTGACCGCCGAGCTGCGGCAGATGTGCGAGCACCGGTTTGGCCTCGACCCGGTGGTGGTGGGGCCCGGCGTTCGCACCGGCTTGCCCATCCGCTACGACAATCCGGGCGAGGTAGGCGCCGACCGGGTGGCCAACGCCGTCGGAGCGCTCGACCGCTACGGCGCCCCCACCGTGGTGGTCGACTTCGGCACTGCGACCACCTTCGACGTCATCTCCGGCGACGGGGCCTACCTGGGGGGCGCCATCATCCCGGGCATCGAGGTCAGCCTGGACGCGCTGTTCGGCCGGGCGGCGGGGCTGCGGCGGGTGGAGCTGACACCGCCCCGATCGGTCGTGGGCCGCACCACGGTGGAGTCCATCCAATCCGGCGTGCTCTACGGAACGGCGGCCATGGTGGACGGCATGGTGAAAAGGATTGTCGACGAGTTGGGTGCAACGACCACCATCGTGGCCACCGGCGGGCTGGCCGGGGTCATCGCACCTCATGCCGCCACGCTGACCCACCTCGACCCGTGGATCACCCTTCACGGCCTGCGCCTCATCTGGGAGAAGAACCAGTGACCGACATCGCCGATCAGCCGCACCAGCCGGCCGCGCTCGACCGACTCAACCAGCCCTATGCCTTCGCGGGCACCACCCCGACCGAGTCCGTGCGCGAGCGCTGGGGCGAGCTGGAGCCCGGCACCGAGACGGGCGAGTCGGTCACGGTTGCCGGGCGGCTGATGCTGCGGCGCATTCAGGGCAAGCTGGGCTTCGGCACGTTGGCCGATGCCAGCGGCCGCATCCAGCTGTTTGCCCCCAAGGCCACGACGCCCGACTTCGACGCCTTCGCCGGCCTCAACCTCGGGGATTGGGTCGGCGTCACCGGCGAGGTCATGACCACCCGCCGGGGCGAGCTGTCGGTGAAGGTGGACGACTGGGTGCGTCTCGCCGAGGCCCGGCGGCCCTTCCCCGACAAGTGGCACGGCCTGACGGACACCGACACCCGCTACCGCCAGCGCTACGTCGACTTGTGGACCACCGAGGAGGCCCGCTCGGCCCTGGTGCTGCGCAGCCGTGCGGTGTCGCTCATCCGCCGGTTCATGGAGGACCGCGGGTACCTGGAGGTGGAGACGCCCATGCTGCACAGCCAGCCCGGCGGCGCGCTGGCTACCCCCTTCGAGACCCACCACGAGGCGCTTGACCTGCCGCTCTACCTGCGCATCGCCCCCGAGTTGTACCTGAAGCGCCTGGTGGTGGGTGGGTTCGAGCGGGTCTTCGAGATCGGCCGGGTGTTCCGCAACGAGGGCATCTCCACCCGGCACAATCCCGAGTTCACCATGCTGGAGAGCTACGAGGCCTACGGCGACTCGGCCACCTACATGGAGTTGACCGAACAGCTGGTGGCGCACCTGGCCGCCGAGCTGCTGGGCGCCACGACGGTGAGCTACGGCGAGCACCAGCTGAACCTGGCCGCTCCCTGGCGGCGCGCGCCCATGGACCAACTCACCTCCGAGGCGGTGGGCGAGCCGGTGGGGGTCGATACACCCATCGAGCGCCTGCGTCAGCTGTGCGACGCCCACGGCGTTCCCCACGCCGAGGGCGACGGGCCGGGCAAGCTGCTGCTGGAGCTGTACGAGAAGCTGGTGGAGCACACGCTGATCCAACCCACCTTCGTCACCGACTATCCCACCGAGGTCTCGCCGCTCAGCCGGGCGCACCGTGACCGGCCCGGGTACGTCGAGCGCTTCGAGTGCATCGTCGCCGGGCGCGAGCTGTGCAACGGCTTCGCCGAGCTGACCGACCCCGACGAGCAGCTGGCCCGGTTCGCCGAGCAGGCGGAAGCCCGGGCGGCGGGCGACCCCGAGGCCATGACGGTCGACGAGGACTACGTGCGGGCCCTGCAGTACGGGCTGCCGCCGACCGTCGGGCTGGGCATCGGAATCGACCGGTTGATCATGTTGCTGACCGACTCGGCTTCCATCCGCGACGTGGTGTTGTTTCCCACGCTGCGGCCGGAGCCCAGCATCGATCTGGACACCGCCCAACCCGACCCCGCCGAGGCCGACGGAGCCGCCGGGCAACCCTCGGGATGAGCGGGTCGCCGGCCACTGAGGTGCCGGTGGCCACCAGCGACGCAGAGGTGGTCGCGGGCTGGCGGGACGCGGGGGTCGTGATTCTGCGGTCGGTGTTTGACGCCCAGCGGTGCGCTGCGGTCGCCCAGGCATGTGAGGCGGCGGTGGACGCTGCGGCGGCCACGGACTCGGCCGACTGGCGGTTCAGGTACAAGCGGGCCAGCTACGGAGGGGTGGTGGTGGATCGCCTCGATCCGATCCGCGACTTCGCGCCCCAGGCGGTCCCGCTGCTGGACGACGGGCGGCTGGTGGCACTGGCATCGTTGGTGGTCGGCGCGCCCGTGTCCATGTACAAGGACAAGTACATTTCCAAACGCCCGGGCACCGGCGGCTACGGGCTGCATCAAGACATCGCCTACACCTGGCAGCTGTGCCTGGAGCCGGACCAGCTGGTGCAGTTCCAGATTGCTCTGGGCCCGCACCGGGCCGACAACGGTGCGGTGGAGGTGGCGCCGGGCTGGCACGATCGGTTGCTGTCGGCGCCGGGTGCCGAGGAGTCCATCGAGCCGGGCGTGGTGCCGGAGGAGGCCCTCCAGCCGCTGTTGCTCGACGCAGGCGACGTGGCCCTGCTGCACTACCTGGCGCCGCACCGTTCGCCGGCCAACACCGGCGATCGGGCTCGCCCCCTGCTGGCGCCCAGCTTTGCCCAGGGCGGCCCCGATGTCTGGGATCGCTACTACGCCGGCTACCAGCGGCGCGCCGAATCGGAGACCGCCGACCTCCTCGGCCGATCCGTCGGAGGAGGCGTCCCCCAGTCTCAGCTGGGGGATTGCCCGGATGGCCCCGACACACCGGCGACCCCACGATGGGTGCATGCTCGCCGCACCGCTCTCACCCCCCGCCCTCGACCCGGCCACCGGTAGCCTGCTGCCCGTCAACGCCAACGCCGTGCTGTTCGCCTCGGTGCTGACGCTCGTGGTCGTTGAGCTGATCGTCAGCATTCGGACCGGCCGCTGGAACCGCCGGGACAGCACCACCTCGGTGGGGGTGGGCCTCGGCTACCTGGCCATCAAGGTGGCCGCCGGCGGTTCGGTGGCGGTCGCCGGCTACGTCTGGCTCTACCGCCACCTCGGCATCTTCGAGTGGTCCTGGCGCAGCCCGGTCACGTGGGTGGCCTATTGGCTGATCGGCGACTTTGCCTACTACTGGATCCATCGGGCCGAGCACCGGGTGTCGGTGCTGTGGGCCTCCCACCAGGTGCACCATTCCGCCGAGTCGCTCACGTTCGTCACCGCCGTGCGGATGCCGTGGACCGAGGTGTTCTACAAGCCCTTCACCGGGCTCTGGGCGCCGATCCTGGGGTTCCCGCCCATCCTGTACCCGGTGATGGGTGCGTTCAGCTTGATGGTGGGCCAGTTGCAGCACACCGAGATGATCTCCCGGATGGGGTGGTTGGACCGCTGGTTCACCACACCGTCCAACCACCGGGTGCATCACGCGTCGAACGGGCAGTACCTCGACAGGAACTTCGGTGGGCACACCATGGTCTGGGACCGCGTGTTCGGCACGTACGAGCCGGAGGTCGAAGCACCGCGCTATGGCCTGACCACGCCGTTGGCCGATCAGCGGGTTCGTCGGGTGGTGCTCGGGGGCTTCCCCCAGTTGGTCGCTTCGTTTCGCCAGGCCGCGTCGATGCGTCAACGAGGCCGCCTGGCGTTGGCGCGGCCGACCCAGTGAGCCTGGCCGGTTCTCAACGGGTGTGTCAGAAGACGTGGTCCGCCAGGGCGGACTGGGCCAGCTGGGACAGCCGCAGCTCGTCGAGTTGGTCGGTTGGCCACCAGGCCACCTCGGCGGTGCTGCCGCCGGTCTCGACCACCCGGGGCGTGCCCGTCGCCGTGGCCCGGTAGATCACGCCGATGCTGTGTTTCACCTGCTTGGAGCCCCAGGCCTCATACACCCGGGAGTCGACGTCGTGCACGGCGACGTCGGCGGGGATCAGCCCGGTCTCTTCGTGGAACTCCCGGGTCAGCGCCTCCAGCGGCGACTCCTCGGGCTTCACCCCGCCGCCGGGAAGGTTCCAGCTGTCGGCCTCGGGATCGTCCGCAGCCAGCTTCGTCAGCAGAACCCGGGGCACCTCGCCCTCGTGGTTGGTGGCGATGGCGTAGGCGCCGAGGCGGCGGCGCGAGCTGCGGGGGCGGCGGGGCACGCCCAGCCCGGGCCCGGGCCGATCCTCGGATGGTTCCTGGCTTCGGGCGCCCGCATCGAGGAGCTCCAGCGACGCAGCAGCGTTCCAGGCCAGCGTGGGCAGGTCGGACAGCGGATGCCAGGCCACGGCGTCGGCGGTTTCGGTGGGGTCGGCCACCCTCGGTTCGCCCTCGCCCACTCGCATGGCGAAGATCAAACCGACGGCCTTGCCGGCCGGCCAGCGGTCGTAGGGCTCCATCAGCTGGCTGCGGCACGCCAGCAGCCGGCCGGGCGTGCCGTCCAGCGAGGTCTCCTCGGTCAGCTCCCGCACCACCGTGTCGCGCGGGTGTTCACCCCAGTCGATGCCGCCTCCGGGTAGCGCCCACTGGCCGGGGAAGCGGCTGGACGGGGCGCAGTGGGTGAGCAGCACCTCCAGCCCGGCAGGGCCGTCGCGGGTGATCAGCCCGTAGGCGCCGACGCGCACCGGCAGTTCGCGTGGGGTGGTGCTCACGTGAGGGTGTCCATGGGGCTCCGGGGATCTGGCCGAGCGGGCGCCCGGCGAATGGGCCATCATCTCACGATGGGCATCATCGGCATCGACCACGTGCAACTCGCCATGCCGGCGGGGGAGGAATCGGCGGCGGAGGCGTTCTACTCGGGCCTGCTGGGGCTGGTCCGCGTGCCCAAACCCGAACCGCTGGCGGCGCGAGGCGGCTGCTGGTTCGAGGGCGCCGTCCAGGTTCACCTCGGGGTGGAGGCCGACTTCCGGCCCGCGCGCAAGGCCCACCCGGCGTTGCTCGTGGACGACCTGGCCGAGCTGGTGGGCCGGTTGGAGGGTGTGGGCGTCGAGATCCGGCGCGACGTCCAGCTGGAAGGCTACGAGCGGGTGCACCTCTCCGACCCGTTCGGCAACCGCATCGAGCTGATGGAGCGCCTCGCCTGAGCTGCCTTCACGCCGATACAGCGCTGTCGTCGCCAACCCATCGCAACCGGCGTGTCGGAGGAACTGAAGGTATGGTCTGCGCATGGCTGCCCGCATCCCCTTGAACCCCGCGCAATGAGTTCGATCGGCTGCGATCCCGATGCCCTGGACGGAGTAGCTCAACTCTTCTCCGATGGTCGTAGCAAGCTTGCCAGTTTGCAGGACGACCTTGAAGACTCGATCGCTCGGCTGGACTGGGAAGGTCCTCATTCCGACGAGCTTCGCGCTTCGTGGCGAAGCGAGGTCTCCGCCCAGTTCGGATCACAAGTTCGAGCGCTCACCCGACTGCGTACGATTCTCATCGAAAACGCTCAGGATCAGCGCAAGAAGTCCAACTTGTTGCACTGGGTCGACCTGAAAGAACCCAAGCAGGGGTTCCTGACAGATGATCACAGCAGCGATGCAAAACGAGACTCCCATGGGAAGAAGAACTTCGCTTCTGTCCCTCTCTACTCCTCAGAGGATGGCCCTTCTCCAAGCGATGTCTCGCAGGGGGGCCTCGGTGATTGTTGGTTGGCCGCGGCCATGGCGTCGATGGCAAGCACCTCCGGTGGACGAGCGCGGCTGCAACGCATGATCAAGGACAATCAAGATGGGACCTACACCGTTACCTTCGCCGATGGCGAGCAGGTGACCGTCGATGCCGACCTCTACGTCGATGGCGCTCAGAATCCCGCGTACGCTGGTGTCTCCAGCGGTGCGCTGTGGCCGGCAATCCTCGAGAAGGCGTATGCCATGAGGGCCAGGGATGGCTTCGGCGGGATTGAGGGGGGCCATGCTGGGGACGCGTTCAGGGTGCTGGGGGGCTACGAGGTCGACACTCTGGCGCTCAACCCCCGCTTGCGACGGGACCCTTCCAACGACAGCATCGTGAAGCTCATCCAGGGGCAACTCTCTGATTCAAAGCCAGTCACCGCCTCGTCCTCGGGTACCGACGCAGAGGGGCACCGGTTTGGGCACGCCTGGACGGTTCTCGACGCCAACGAGAAATACGTCACGGTGCGCAACCCCTGGGGCACCAATCCGTATTCGGGAAATGAAGATCTTTGGAACAGCGTCGGGATTTCAGAGAAGGAACTCACGAGTTGGACTCCGAAGAGTTCAAGTGCCAACTCGCTGGGCCAGGGCGTGCTCCGAATTCCCGTAGAGGATTTCACATCAGGGTGGGACGATCTTGAATATGCCAAATAACTGGCATTGCGGCTGGCCATACCGGGCCGCTCTCTCTCTATTGGTGCTTGTTGCTCCGGCGTGTTCACAAACTGCTCGCACACTCGAAAAGGAAGAATCAATGGAACGTAGAGATCCGATGTACGAACAGAGAATCCGAGAAGCTGACGCCATCGTCTGGGGCGTGGGGACATCCGAAGGACCTGACCTCAAGATTTCCTTCTCCGAGACGCTCGTCGGTGAGGTCCCAGGGAGTGGGTCCCAGGCGGAGCGCAACGTACTTGTCGACCCTCAGGGTTTCTTCGGACCCTTCACCGGGGATCGACAGGTCTTTGCTCTCGCTCGAACGAGCGATGGCTATCAACTGCTCGTTCCCCCGGGCACATTCACCCCGAGGACCGCGGTCCGACTTCACCAGGGTGGCCCTGAGTTCCCCACCAGTCATACCTACGCTGAACTCAGGTCGATGCTCCCGACCGCAGGTGCATTCGCCGTCCTTTCGCTCGAGGGGTCGGCCGACGGTTTGACTGCTCACGTCACCGAAGTGCAGACCTCGATAGAGGGTGAGGCGGTGCGCGTCGGAGACCTGGTCACCGCGCCGAGCGATGCGGATTGGGACCTGGGCAACGGGCGGCTGACCGGCACCTTCCTGCTCGGCGGAACGGCCCCGGGAGAGTGGGAAGCCCTCGCATCCCCCTGGTCCTTCCTGTCGCTGGACTATCAACAGAAGGTTGCTCTGGGCATCGCTGGGATCTGATTGCCCCAACGGAACAGAGACTGCGGCTAACTGCCTTTGGGCGTCACTTCCGTGTTGCTGTCAGTCCAGGCCGTGTTCGACGGCGTAGCGGACAAGCTCCTGGCGGCGGTTGAGGTGCAGCTTGGAGAGGATGTTGCGCACGTGGTTCTCCACGGTCTTGCCGGCGATGAACAGCTCCTCGCCGATCTCTTTGTAGGTGTGGCCACGGGCCACGTAGGTCAGCACCTCACGTTCGCGATCCGAGAGGGCGGAGTGGCTCTCGGTGCCCTTGGCCAGCCGCCGGAACTCGCCCAGCACCAGCGCCGCCAGCGCCGGGCTGAACACCGGCTCGCCCTGGGCGGCGCGCCACAGGCCATCGCGGAGCTCGTCGGGCGGGGTGGACTTCACGAGATAGCCGGCGGCGCCGGCGGCCACGGCGTCCAGGAGGTCCCGCTCCTGTTCGGAGACGGTCAACATGACCACCCTGGTGGCCTCGCCGCATTCCTTGGCAACCTTGATGCCGCCACCCCCGGGCATGTGCAGGTCGCATACCACCAGGTCGGGCTTGGTGTCGCCGATGACGGCGATGGCCTCGCCGGCGTCGCCGGCCTCGCCCACCACCCAGAAGTTCTCGCCCAGGTCGGCCCGCACGCCGGAACGCCAGATGGGGTGGTCGTCGCACAGCACCACCCGCACCTGACTTCGGTTGGACGACGGCGCCTCGGGCTCGGTCATGAGCGCTCAGGGTACCGAAGCGGGCCCTGCCGAAGTGGGCCCGACTAGCCGTCGAAGAGTGAGTAGTTCACCTCGGCCACCTCGCACTTGATCTCGCCATCGGCCGATTCGAACGTGGACACCTCCCAGTTGGCGGTCTGATCCACGTCGATGGAATCGGTGAAGGTGGAGTCCTCGGAGATGAGGTTGCCGTCGGCGTCGGTGAACCGCACCGAGACCTCAAACCCCTGGGCTTCGCTGGAGGTGTTCTTCAGGGTCCCCGTGGCCTTGGGGCCCACGAATTCCTCGTTCACGCACTCGGGGCCCGTCAGCTCGTAGTCGGAGCTGTCGGCGACTCCCGTCTGCTTGTCGAACTCGTCGACGACCTGGTTGGCGCCAAAGGCCAGGCACCCGACGCCCAGCAGGCCGAACACGACGAGCACGGCCAGGACGATGAGGCCGACCTTGAGGCAACCCGCGTTGCTCTTGGCCGGACCCGGTTGCGGCGGGTAGCCCCCTTGGGGCGGCTGCTGCATCTGGTACCCGGGTTGAGGAGGCTGTTGTGGGTACCCCGGCGCGGGGGGAGGCTGCTGGTAGCCGCCCGCCGGGGCATGTGGGGGCGGTGCCGGCTGCCCCGGGGCGGGCGGGGGCTGCTGCGGTGGCGGCTGTTGCCCAGGTGGCGGTGGTGGCCCGCCGGGCGGTGGGTTACCGGATGCTGGGTTTGGCGGTTCATCGGTCATGGATGGCCTCCCCGGGCTCGTCGCTGCTCTCAGCTGAGCCGCAGGGTAATCCATCGGCTCGTGTGATGACGCGGAACCGATGCCTGGAATGTGGGTACCGGCTCGTCGGGCGAACTTTGTTGGCTGGCTCCTCACCGATGGGTCAGTCCGACCGGGTCGTCGGAGCCCGGGAACTCCTTGCCGAGATGGGCGACGTGACCGGGCCATGGCACTTTGACTCGCCTTCGGCTGCAAACGTACGTTGCCCTCTAGGAGGGGACGTGTTCGCAGGCAGCTGGTCCGTGTTGGGGTTGATGGGCGCGACCCTACGGCTTCCTCACGGGCAGGCCCGGCATGGAGCCATGGGGGACAGGGGGTGGTGAAGCCCCAGCGAGTGTCACCGTGGAGCCCTGCTCCGCCGGACTCCGAACCGACCGATGACATGCCGGACGCGGAGGTTCCCGCAACGACCCCCTCCCCCGCTGGCCCGACCGGTTCCTCCGAAGAGCCGGCTGCCGCCGAGATTTCCGTCGAGTCGACCTCGGAGCCTCCCGAAGGCGGATCGAGTACCCAGGTTTCGATTTCGTCGCCGTGGTACGAGGCGGGTGCGCCTGCGCCATCAGCCACCAGCGCGCCAGCTGTGTCGAACTGGTGCCGTGCGTGTGGCACCCCGGAAACCGGTTCAGCAGATACGTGCGAAACATGTGGGTGGCGACTTGACGCACCCAACGTTCCTCCGAGCTATGTCGGGCTCGTGTTCGCGGTCCCGGGCAAGCTGCTCGTCAACAAGAAGCGCGGCATCTGCGTTGCCGCGGACGAACACGCCGTGCAGTTGCATTTCTCGGCCGAGGATTCCCAGGTGATTCTGGTGGCCGGGCTGCCGGCCGTGGATCAGCGATGGTCACGCCCGGATCTGTCACCTTCGGCCCGCCTGCAGCACGCAGCAAGGCAGGCCCAATGCGGCGAGGTCAAAGCCTCCTGGGACCCACCTGAGCTCGTTCGAGTTGCCGGAAGCTGGGCAAACGCCAGTGTCGGTGCCATGCGGCGAGTGGCTGACGAGGCGCTCTCCATGGGCTGGCCCGAGGTGTTCGACTGGGTCGGTCTGACGTCTTCTGAGAAGTCGTGGCGCCGAGCCCACCATGCGGCGACCGACGGCGACTTCGACGGTGTGCGCCGACATCTCGTCGAACTCCCGGCGAGCGGCTACCCCGACAGATTGGGGCTGTGCCTCAGGTGCATCGCCCACATCGTCGATCAGCCCGAGCAGTGGAGGCCGGTTGTCGAGGCCGCCCTGGCTGGGTCGTCCGACCCCGAGCGGTTGGCCGAGCGCGACGTAGTCAAGTCGGCGATGGTCGACCCGCCCGAGCGTGCGATTCGGCGTTTCGGCGCCGTGCTGGTCAAACGGGGGTACGGAGATCGCGGGCGCTACTGGACGGACACAGCCGACCGTCTCCGGGACGGAGTTCCGGGTAGGCCACCCGATCAACAGCATCCCGCTTGGACTGCGTTGTCGCTCTACTTGAACCGCTCCGAGGGGTTCCCGGCCGAACGTGTGCGTCTGTTGTCGGCAGTCCTGCTCGACGAGCTAGTCGAAGTGGGCTCTCTTGACCCGGTCACGGCCTTCGACCACCTCGGGGAGGCCGATCGTACCTATCTGGAGGCGCGGCTCCGGCCGGGGGCGCTGGACCTCGACGCCCTGGAGCGGGCGGAGCATGTCGATGAGCTCGCTCGGCGGGCCTTCCTGACCGGCGATGAGGCCTCACTTGATGGGCTACCGGCCGGTGACGCGGTCAATCACTACCAAGAGCTCCTTCACGTCGTCGCCGGTGAGGAGGTCGCACTCCAGCGTCTCCGTCCCACTGCGCGGAGTGCCATCGCCGCGGCAGTCGAGGCCCAAGGCCTGGCAGCCGAGGGGCGTCGTTTGGTGCTTCCAGATGAGGTTGTCCAAGATCCGTCGTTGTGGAACCTGTTCATCGAGAGTGCCCGGCGGGGCAACATTCAACTGAGCGATGCGCAACGGCGGAGTGGTATCCGATACGCAGACTGGGTAGCGCTCCAGGAACTCGCCGGGCTTGTCGCCGACGAGTCCATGGATCGGGCGGTCGAGGTTGGCCGGTCGCTGGTGAAGACGACTCACGACCCCGCCTTTCGGGCTGAAGCCGCCAGCCTGACGGGGGCGGCTCTTCGGGCGCTCGACCGCTCCAGTGAGGCCTACGACCTGTTGGAAACCCAACTCAGCGGGAACTACTCCCAGGGACTGTGGCTGAACGCCGCCATCTTGGCCGAGGCGGCCAAGCCTGATGCGGCTCGCCACTATTGGACGCACCTGGCGAAGGAGATGGTCGCTCCACTCTCGTGGGCGGCGCTACTCCGTGCGGTCGAGGCTCCTGGAGCGAGCGGGATCGACCAATGGTCGTCAGATCTGATCGCACTCGCGAGCGAGGCCCTGGCAGTTTGCGATGTCGACACCTACGCGCGGTTGTTGTCGAAGGCGCGTGGTGGCGCCCCCAAGTTGGTCACAGAACTGTCGAAGCGGGGCGGCGAATTCGACCACCCACGCAGTCTGTACCTGCTTTTGGTCAAGGCCTACAGCGCGCGACCGGTTCGTAGCGATGAGCTTGTTGGGTGCTTCACCAGCGTCTCGGAGGAGCGGCGGAGCGACGCCTGGTTCGTGCGGGAGTTGCAGCATCTGGCTGACGGGCTGATTGCCATGCTTCTCGACTCCCTCGCGGATGCCGCGACTGCGGCAGAGATCGCAGCGGCCTTGTCGCAGGGCCAGCTCAGAGCGTGGCTGCGTCCCGAACAGGTCTACCTGCTCTCGTGCCTGGGCTTCGGGCAGCAGGCCGGTCACAATGCAACGACGAAGAGTTGGAGGCCCCAACACGAGTATGAGCAGCGAGTCTTTGTGCCGCTCAGCGAGTTCAGGTCGATTCACGCGCCGGAGGCGCCTCCGTGGATGGAGCTGACGTACGAGGGCTTCTCGCGAGCGATCTTCGCCTCCATCAAGGGCCGGCTGACGGTGGTCACGAGGGACGGCGCCAAGCTCGAGCGCATCACACGCGACGAATTGCATGAGGGTTCGCTCCCTCGACTGCAGGTAGAGGCAGAGCGGCTCACCGACCGTCAGGACCTCAAACCGCATCTCGACCTGGCCCAGGCGTGCATCCGCAATATGAAGACCCTGACCCCGCAAGATTCCACGCTCAATTCAATGAGGATTTCCGAGTTGGAAGGCCTGGTGAGGGAGCTTGAACGTGTGATAGATGACTACAAGGCATGGCCATGACGGCCAAACCCCCACAGCCCGTTTCCAGCGACGTCTCGACGCTGTCCGACGCGAACGATGCCCCACAGCACCCCTTGGCGTACCGCATCCCGGCGGATCCTCACGTGATGTGCCCGAAGGATCCCGGCGTCTTGAACCCGTCCCCCGAGGTGCTGCCGCGGAGGATGGGTGATGGCGCCAATGATCTTCGGGCATTGCGGGACCGTGCGTTGGCAGAAGCCTGCTACCAGGCTGCCGATGAGTGTGCCTCAACATTCGAGCTGCCCCCCCGATAGGCGCCGTGTTGGACGAAGTGCTGCGCTCAAAGCGAATTGGCAGACACCCATGGTTCAACACCTAGGCTCGCTCGTTTGTGAAGGCGAAGGGTGTGAGCCACGAGTTGGATGAAGGCAAGGCCCACGCCCGGGGCCGCGTTGCCCAAGGCGTGTTGGCAGCGATACTGCTCGTGGTGGGCGTCGTTGCCGGTGTGCTTGCGTTCCAACTCGCAACCTCCGGCGATTCGAGCGCCGAGACCAGATCCGTGGTGCAGGGCACTGCGACAAGCAGCCCAGGTGTCAGCACGTCCTCGTCAACCGCCTCGACCACCGAGACGCCGAGCAGTACGGCGCTT
The DNA here is from genome assembly GCA_041394405.1 of Microthrixaceae bacterium. Classification (GTDB taxonomy): domain Bacteria; phylum Actinomycetota; class Acidimicrobiia; order Acidimicrobiales; family Microtrichaceae; genus Microthrix. The sequence goes on along the minus strand of JAWKIF010000015.1, from coordinate 8,248 downwards.
CCTCCCACCACCACCGAGCCGCAAGCGGTGAGCGAACCGCCAAGCGTCATTGCCGGCGAGATGGCTGCGGCAGCTCCGAAGCCTGAGGGCGAGCGACAGTTCATCTTTCCCGTGGCCTCCGAAGCCACCCGCTATGACCCCGAACACCACGACTATCCCGCAGCCGACATGTTTGCGGAGTGTGGCACGCCCGTCCGGGCCGTCACCGATTCCGTCGTGGAGGAGGTCGAGACGGTCGACCAGTGGGCCGCCGGCAGCAAGGACGGAAGCGCTAAGAGCGGGCTCGCGGTAGCGCTGGTGGATTCGCGCGGTGTTCGCTACTACGGAAGCCACATGGCATCGGTCAGCGTCAAGGTTGGCGACCAGGTGCGCCCAGGCCGGGAGATCGGCACGGTGGGCGACTCCGGCAACGCTGCCGGAACCGGGTGTCACCTTCACTTCGGCCTGTCGCCTGCTTGTTTGGTCGGTTGGGATCACCGGCGCGGCCACGTGCTGCCCCAGCCATATCTGGATCAATGGCGAATTGGCAAGTTCATCGACCCGCTCGGGGATGTTGAAGCAGTCGGCTGCACATCGTCCGGCCAATGAAGATGTCGCCGAGTTCCCGCTGGGTGTGGCGGTCGCCACGCACACGACCGCGCTCCGTGAGCTTTGACCACTGAGCCGGGCTTCCGTACGGTTGAAGACGTGAAGGCAGATCATCAGTGAGCGGCATTTCGCAAGTTGCGCGTGTGGCTTTGACGCTGGCCGCTACAGCTGTCGTCACGGCCGGAACGGTGGGCTTCGGTACGGCAGTCGCGCCCGAACCTCCTTTGCCTCCCGCGACAAGGTCAGAACGGCCCTCAGGCGATGACGGGCCGAAACAGACCACATCGATTCCGAAGACCACCGCCAGTTCGCCGACGACGATCGCCGAGGAGGAGGTAGAGAAAGGCGGCTGGGTATCTGGGAAAGACTGCTTTTACCGGCTGGCCGATGTCGGAATTCGCGGCAGCCTTGTGATGGATAAGATCAACGGATCTCCAAATGCCGGGGTGGGGCGGAACAAGTGGGAGATGGATGTGGACGTTGACTACGGCACCTTAGAAGGTCCCCCCGACGCTGTGCGGGAATGTAGGGGAGTGAAACTTGACGATCTCCGTCTCGCCTTGCCGGACCGACCGGAACTGGCAGGCGGGAAGCGCCTGTCGATCCGCACAAGGAACGAGGTTCAATCAGGTTCCAACGTGTACGGCTATTCGTTAGTCGTCGACGGTCAAACCGAACTGGATATTCTAGGCAGCGATGTCGAGCTCTTCGACCCGAGCGGAGACGGCGAGCGGGGCGACGGAGATGATCGGGATGAACGACAAGAGTCTGCGGGGGAGGCTGAGTGAGCACTATGACCAGCACTCGGCCGAGCCGTGCAGGTGTCAACGCTCGGGTGCTTGTAGGCGCCATCGTTGGTGCGCTGATCCTGATCGTCGGTGCCTTGCTCTTGGTGAGCAATGGCATCGTCGTCGTCCTGATGATCCTGCCAGCCATTGTGCTGGCGGTTGGTCTGTATTGGGCGTCGTTGGCCGTGGAGGGCCCCAAGGCGAACCCTGGCTCATCTGCCTCTGACGCGGGTGGAACAGAAGGACTGGCGGGTCAGGGTGCGCCCCCGCATCCCGGGGGTGATGCGAGCTCGCAGGCCGATGATCATCATGGAGACACGCCAACCGTGCGGGGAGACCGACCTCGGCTAGCCAAGGCCAGGGCCTACGACCTCGCAGCGCTCGCTGCGATAGAGGACTCGCCCCGTGGCCCGCAGTGCCCGAATTGCGGGCAGGTGAGGCGCCTGGTCCGCAACAACGCCAAGACCCATGGCATGTGCACCGATTGCGGCAAGCAGTGGCAGTTGGCCGTGGTGCAGCCACCGACCGTCGTCCGGTCCCACGTTCGGGTCAACGTTCCAGCGGCTTCTGATGACGCGACATGATCGCTAGTACCACCCCTTTAAGGAGTTCTTATGGCCTATGAACGCCGCCTTGACCGAAACCACCCGGGCTGCATGGTCTTTCTGATCGACCAATCGGGCTCAATGAACGAGCCGGTCGCCGGCGAGCAACGCAGCAAGGCCGTGGCCGTGGCGGAGGCGCTGAACAACCTGCTCTACGAATTGGTGCTTCGGTGCATCAAGGACGAGTCCGAAGGGCCACGCCACTATTACGACATTGGTGTGATTGGATACGGCCCCAGCGTGGCGAGCGCGTTCGGCGGTGCGCTCATGGGACGCGACATGGTGTCGATCGTGGATGTGGCCGACAACCCGGTGCGGGTTGAGGAGCGTGAGTCGGTCTCATCGCCGGGATCTGACGGCGACATGGGAACGGTTCCCCGTCGCCACAAGTTCCCCGTCTGGGTGGATTCGGTGGCGGATCAGCGAACGCCCATGTGTGAGGCGCTGAATCGCGTGGGCGGAATGCTGGCCACCTGGGTCCAACAGCACCCCGATTCGTTCCCGCCCATCGTCATCAATATCTCCGACGGTGCGGCAACTGATGGCGACCCACGAGTGTGGTCCAAGCGCATCCAGTCGCTCTCCACCAAAGACGGCAACGTCTTGTTGTTCAACCTCAATGTGTCGGCCCTCTCGAATGCCCCGCTGTTCTTCCCGTCCAACCCGGCCACGCTCGACAACGACTACGCGCGTCTGCTGTTCGAGATGTCCAGCAACCTGCCCCCCTACATGGCGAGCCTGGCCCAGGGGATGGGCATGAGCTTGGATGCGGGCGCGAAGGGGTTTGTCTACAACGCTGACATGTCTGCGGTAGTGCGGTTCCTTCAGATCGGTACCGCCACCTCCCAGGCCATTCGATGACACCAATCATTCGGGCCTACTGGGCACCGAAGGCAGCCGCGGAAGAGCGCGAGTGGGAAGACGCCGCTGCCTACGACGAGGCACGCGGGGTGGCTGCTGTTGCCGATGGAGCCTCCAGTTCCTATAGGGCCGGCCGGTGGAGCGCATTGCTGGTTGAGGAGTTTCTGAAGCGCCCTCCCCAGCTCAGCCCGGACCTGAGCGAGTTCCATCGGTGGGTGGCCACGGTGGCGGAGGGATTTCAGACATCCTCCGAGGCCGTGTCGGATACGTCGTGGTATGCATCAGACGCCAGCCGGCGGGGCAGCTTTGCGACCTTTGTCGGCACCTTTCTCTTGTCCGGAGTGGGCGGCACAAGATTCATCGGTGTTCAGCTTGGCGATGCCTGCCTGTTTCACACCCGAGGTGAACAGCTGGTGTCCGCATTGCCGACCCGGGACGCGGAGGGCTTCGACTCGACGCCCAGTCTGCTGAGCAGCTCCCCCTACGAGGAGTCCTACGGGGCAGAGGCGGCCCGGTATTGCGAGGGCGACCTGCGTCCTGGCGATTGTCTCTACCTGACGACAGATGCATTCGGTTCGGCGATGCTGGCTCTTGCGGAGGCCGAACAACCGATCTGGACTGCTGCGGCAGACTTCGGCCCCAACCGGTTCACACGAATCGTCGATGAGCTGCGGGCGGTGGAGGTCCTCGAAGACGATGACGTCACCCTGGTTCGGATTCAACTTCAGGAGAGCCAATCATGACGAGCAACTCGTGGCCGTCCGCCACGGTCTACGTCGCCGCCGTGCAGGACCCAGAACGCTGCGTGATTGCTGAGGAGCTGAAGGGCGCCGAGTTCCGATCCAACATGATGGGAATCCCCGTGGTGAAGTCCGGGCAAACGGCCGCAGTCTTCCCCATGACGCTCAATGGCCAGCCGCAGGCCTTGCGTCTGTTCACGACGCCGACGCAACACGCGGAGCGCTATCGGCAGCTCTCCAGCCACCTGGAACGTCAACCCAGCGAACTGTTTGTAGGTGCGAAGTGGATTGAGGAGGCGATCGCATACGGTCAAGGCAGGTTCCCTGCGGTCCTGATGCCGTGGGTGCCAGGGAAGACGCTGTCGTCTGCTCTCGACGACGCCACGGAGGATCGGGATGTCGAGAGGATTGGCGCGCTGGCGGAGGGGTGGCTGAACGCCTGTGACCAGCTTGCGGTGAGCGGAGTCGTTCACGGAGACATCCAGCATGGCAACGTGATGGTTGACGAGGACGGAACGTTCGCCCTCATCGACTACGACGGGGTCTGGGTGGAGGGGCTGCCTGTCTCCATGCTGGAGGTTGGCCATCCCAACTACCAGCACCCCGCCCGGTTGGAGTCCGACGAGGTCTCCTTGACGGCGGACGTGTTTCCGGCGTTCGTGACCTACGTGTCCCTCAAGGCCTTGGCTGCCGAACCCAAGCTGTGGGATGAGTTTCATTCTGGTGAGAACCTCATCTTCAGCAGTGAGGACTTCGTGGGCGTTGATCGGGCTGAGCGCACTATCTGGAGCAGGCTTCGGGACGTCGACGATGAAGTTGCCACCTTGGCAACGACGTTGATCGCGGCTTGCCGGGTGAAGCCGGACTCCATCGACTCGGTGCGAGCGCTGGTCGAGGAAGGTGTCGGTGCGCTCGAGGGTGCTGAGAAATACATCGTCGACCGGTCCGGCCGCGCCACCGGCGGGTCGTGGTGGGCGGACGACGACGGCGAACCAAGCACGCCTCAGCCGTCGCCCGTCGCCAGCGGCCCCGCATCAATCCCGGGGCCACGGCCTCAGCAGGCCACCCGACGGCAGCCAATACAGCGGCCGGTGTCGGTGCCAGAGGTTCAGCCGCCCAGCGCTGTGAGGTCCTCGGACCCCAAGCTGCGAGCGTTGGCCATCGTGTCCTTTCTCGTGGGCCTCATCGTTATGGGCGTGGCGATCTTCCTGTTGGTTTCTGGTGGCTGAGGCCTCGTTCTGAACGTCGTGTGCAAAGAGCTGGAGAGGCAAGACGATGAGTGATCAGTGGTGGACCCCCGGCGTCGGCGATGACGTGGCGCCGTCGACCAACCCGGTTCTGGCCGACCTGCCGACGACGCCCAATGGACGGCAGGCGGGTCGGCTCAGCAGGGCGCTTGGAGGTCGCGGGTTGATGATCGGAGGCATCCTCGGTGGCCTGGTGGCGGTCGCCCTTGCCGCGATCGTGCTGATGCGCTTCCTGGGTGGCGGTGGAGCATCCTCGCCGGAGGCGGTCCTCGAAACCATGGCGGAGGCGGTCAACAAGCAGGACCCGGTGCTGGCCGCCACCGTTGTCGACCCCGATGAGCTGCCGCTGTTGGTCGACATCATGAAGGAATTCGAAGGGGTTCGGAAACGCAGCGGGGTCGGCACCGGACCTGTTGCGGGTACCGAGAGCTCGGTGGATGACCTGAACTTGGACGTGGACGAACTGGCGCCCAATGTGGCCCGGGTGAGGCTGCGGGACGGTGAGTTGTCCTATGAGCTCGACGTATCCAACCTGCCCCAAGACCTCGCCGCCGGCGTGAGCCCGGAGACCCTTGAGGAGCGGTACTCTGGTTCCGTCGAGGTATCGGACTATGAAGACGAAGTCGGAAGTGATCTGTCGGCGATCGTCGTGAGGAAGGGCGGGGGCTGGTATCTCTCGCCATCGCTGACGACGGCCGACCTGTTGGTCGAGTCGCAGGACGGCTACTACGAGGAGGGCAATTTCGACGACTTCGGCGAGGTCGACTTCTTCGCCGACGGAGCGGCGTCACCCGAGGAGGTGCTGGAGGAGCTCTCCGATGCCGTGAACTCGGGGGACCCGGAGGAACTCGCTGCCCAGCTTCCATCCGACCAAGGACAGGCTGCGGCCATCTTTCAGGATGCTGCCGAGCAGTGGTTGGCCGAGTATGGACGTGACAGCTTCGATCCCGACAGCTGGGACCTTGGCAGCACGACCACCCGCACCGAATCGGGCCCGGACGGCACGACACGGCTCATTCTGGACTCAGGCGAGGCGACCTACACGGGTGGTACCGCGGAATACAAGATCACCACGGACGGGTGGGAGCTGTGCGGCGACGACCGGGAGGACGATGCGGGCCGCGAATGCGTCAACGCGCTGACGGGCGACGTTGCACAGAAGGGCGAGAAGGATCAGCCGGGTTGGGGAACCGACGCTCCACTCGGGCAACTCCTTCCGAAGGTGTTGGGTGACGGTCCTTCGGTGCTGGTGCGGGAGGTGGACGATGGCTGGAAGCTCGATGCGCTGGCGACGCTGGCCGACCTGGGAATCACGGCCATGAAGCAGATCGACCGTGACTTCCTGGAGTCACTGGCGCTGGTTCCTCTCGGCGAGGTTGATGCCGAACTCGCCCTCGAGAAGGAGGACGACGTCGCCTTCAATGACGCCGGGTTCGCCAGCGTGTCCGTAGCGACCAAACCCGACGAGGTTTACTCGCTGGTAGCGGATGTGGATGATCCTGAATGGTTCCTGGCGTGGGCGGCCGGAGTGGATGACGAGAGCCCCATCGCGGGCGATGCATTGTCATCGACCGACGATGTTGGCGGGGGCCCCTACAGCATGAACTTCGTGGCTGGAGAGGAGGACACCACGATCGGGCTCGGCGGCCTGGCCAATCCAAACAAGTCAGCCAAGGTGAAGGTGGTCCCCGTTGAAGTCGGCAACATCAAGCTCGACGATGAGGTCAGAGGGTCCCTGGAGAGCGAGCTGGCGCTGTACACCTTTGATGCAGATGAGTACGCGAACTACGAGATCGAGTTCACGTCCTCCGACGATGCGAACATGAGCTTGTCGGAGTTCGATGGCGAACTGTCGAACTACGACTTGAGCTACTTCTATCCCGAGGTCGAGAGCGACGGTTCCGGGGTGTCCAACGGTACGTACTCGGCGTATGACTCAGGGAAGGTGCTGGTGGCCGTCACCGGCAAGGCCGGCACGACCTTCAGTTTCCGGGTGGTCGAGGAGCCCGTTGGCTTCGAGAACGGCTCCACCAGCCAAACCGTGCAGGTACGCCCCGGCGACACGATCAGCGTGCCATTCGAGGTGGGTGACAACTTCAGCAGCGTCGAGTTGGAGGTTTCCTGGACCACCAACAACGACATCGACCCCAGCCTGTACATCGATGGCAGCGTTGCGGATTCGGACAGCAGTAGCTATTCCTCTTGCCCGTGCACCGATTTCCTGTCTGGCTATGGGACGGGGTCGGGATCGGTCAGGCTTCACAGCTACGGCTCAACGACAACGTCGGTGCAACTGGACCTGACCATCAGCGATGGATGAGACCCTCCAAGACCGTCGGCACCACGCGCGCATCCTTGCCACACTGGTGTCGGCACTCCTGCTCGTGGCGGCGACCGGTCTGCCCATCACACGGACAGGGCCAGGGTCGGCAACCTCGGCGGTTGATCTGGTGCGCCTCGGCACCTCGAGCGGCGAGATCGGAGTCGTGTGGGCGAGCCGATTGGTGTTGACGGCGTTGTGCGCCGGCGCGCCTCTCGGCCTTGGCCTGCTGCTCTCCGGGCGGCCCGGGCGGGTGCTCTGGTGGTCCGGCCTCGCCGTCGTGGTCCTCGTGGCGGTTGTCGTCCTCGTCGCCCTGCGGGGCAACGTGGGCGCGGCCGGGATCTTGATCGTGGCGGCAGCTGCGCTGCCATCGATGGTGGGCCTGTTGGACCTGTGGCGCAGACCGAGGCGCACGGCTCAGGGATGATCCGTGGCCGGGCACATGAATGGAGCTGACATGAGTGATGATCCCGACGGGTCTCAGATGGCCGGAGACCAGCCGACTATGTCCGACCCTGGCGCACGGGCGCCTTCGGTGGCAGCGAGCAACATCCCCTCGACCGGCGTGCGAACCCCCAGCCTGTGGTCGACGGTTGCGGTTGCGGTAGCCATCGGAATGCTTGCCGCCGCCCTGGCGGGTCTCGTCCTGGTGCTGGCACGCACCGACGGCCGAGGTGGACGTGATGAGATCGCTGAGGAGCGGCAAGGCCCTCGCGACACGCCAGATACCACGACCGGGTTCCGAGCAGCTACTGAGTCCTCCTCCGCAGCCGCCAACACGACCGACGAGCCGCCGGTCACGCTGGGCACGCGTTCGTCGTCGACCACCAGCGCCTCGGTGCCGGTGCCCGACGACTCGCCAACAGAGCCGACGAGCGCTTCCTCGGTGGCCACCATCGCTGCACCGGCGCCAGCGGCAACCCGCTTCGTCGGCACCTGGACGGGCGCCGCCCGTCAGGCCGGTGCCCAGCCCTACAGCGTTCGCTTGGACTTGGCGTCGCCCGATGGCAACACCGTCCAAGGGACGGTTGCGTATCCCGAGCTGAACTGCACTGGGCTGGTCTCCTACGAGCGCCTCTCGGGAGACACCCTCGTGATG
>JAWKIF010000014.1:0-162987 GCA_041394405.1 Microthrixaceae bacterium | reverse complement strand
TCAACGAGGTGGTGTTCTACACGGAGCGCCCGTTGGTGCAGATGATCCTGTCGGGCGTGTTCGAGCGCTTTCCGCGCCTGCGGATGGTGATCACCGAGGCGGGGTGTGCGTGGGTGCCGCCGTTGTTGGAGCGGTTGGACGGGTTGATCCGTGGTGTGCGTGATGCGGGGGCGATCGGTGAGATCCGCTATGGGAAGGATCAGGTGTTGTCGCGTGACGCCACCGAGTATTTTGAGCAGAACGTGTGGATGGGGGTGAGTCAGCCCAAGGCGGCTGATGTGGAGGCGCGTCATCAGATCGGGTTGCACAAGTTCATGTGGGGCAGCGACTACCCTCATGATGAGGGCACCTATCCCTATACCCGCGAGAACCTGCGGGCCCGTTTTGGTGGGGTGGCCGAGGCCGAACTCCGTCAGATGTTGGCCGGTAACGCGGCGGGGTTCTATGACTTCGATCTGGCGGCGATGGACAGGCTGGCGGCCCGGGTGGGGCCCACGGTGGCCGAGATCGCCGTGCCGCTCGACGAGGTCCCCAACAAACACCTCGAGCGGCTCTCGGACGACATGGACGCCCGAGCGATCAAGTGACCTCGACCATCACCCCATGCCTCTGGTTCGACGGCAACGGACTTGAGGCAGCGGAGTTCTACGTGTCGTTGTTCCCCGACTCCAGCATCGACGGTGTGAGCCCGGGCCCCGATGGGTCGCCGCTGATGGTCAGCTTCACGCTGATGGGCCGCCCGTTTCAGGCGCTGAACGGCGGCCCGCAGTTCTCGTTCACCGAGGCCGTCTCGCTGGTGGTCCCCTGCGACGGCCAGGCCGAGGTGGATCACTACTGGGCGGCGCTGGTGGATGGGGGCGAGGAGAGCATGTGCGGCTGGCTGAAGGACCGTTTCGGTGTGTCGTGGCAGGTCGTTCCGAACCAGCTTGGCGATCTCATCGGCGATCCGGATCCCGAACGGGCCGGCAGGGCGGTCGAGGCCATGATGGGAATGCGCAAGCTCGACCTCGATGCCATGCGCGCTGCAGCCGACGCCGCGCCGGCGCCGTAGCCGACCGATGCCAGGGCGCATGATGGACGACCGCCGAGGCGGCACCAACCAGCGCGGTGGGCCCTCAGGGGAGGTGGGTGGCGTACGCGACAAGTGGGGTGGCGAGGATGGCACCGAACGACAGGGCGAAGGCGGCGGTCCGTTGCCAACGGTCGCCGAGGAGTCGGTGCAGGATCAGCAGCCCAAGCGGCCAGAACGCCAGTGAGGTGACCCAGCCTGGGAAGTAGCCGCCGGCCCGGATGGTCCAGAGGCTGTGTGCGATGGCGTTGCCGAGTGCGCCGTAGACGCAGAAGAAGAGCAGGGGGACCAAGAGCTTCATCGTGTTCAGCCGCCACAGGGCGATGCTCGCAGCGGTGAACACGGCGTAGGACACCATGTTGAAGGTCGTGAAGGTTGTCGCCGGGTAGGGCGCCCCGCCGTAGAGCTCGGGGAACTCCGTTGCGAAGCCGGTGGCGTTCTCCTCGGCGAAGTGGATGAACTGCACGGCCAGCGCGGTGAGATACCAGGGCCAGAGGTCGCGGGCGGACGGGAGCGGCTGTTTGGTTCGCCAAAGCCAGACCGTCAGGGCGTAGGCGGCGCACACGCCCGGAAGGAAGGTGACGCGCAGCGACGCGCCGTGCGATGCCACCACGAATGCGGTGGCCATGGCCGCCCAGAGTGCGGTCGCTGCGACCATGTCGGAGTCGCTCACCACCCCGGGGCTTGCGTCCCAGGCTGTTGTGGGCCGGAGCGATGTGTTCACCGTCAACCTCAGCCCGCCGTGCGCCCCGAAGCGTGGGCCATCGATGCGGCCTCGTTCGGCTGGGCCGGGGCGGTCACGCCGTCCAGCTCGGCGCGCAGCATGGTCGCCATCCGACGGCCGGTCGCTCGAAGCAGGTCGGCGTCGCGGGCGGTTCGACCCAACACGAACCCGCCTTCGATCGCAGCCACCAAGGCGACTGAGAGCTCGTCGGCCTCGGCCGGACCAATCCCAGCGGTGATGAGGCGAACACGCACCGCCGCGCTCCATTCCTGAAATGCGCCGAGTGCGGCTTGGCGCAGCGCGTCGTTCGTGCTGGCAACCTCGCGGGCCACCGTGCCGATGGGGCAGGGGTCGATGAAGTCCGATTCCTCCAACACGACCGCCGCCCCCTCGAAGAACGCAGACACTGCGGCCACCGGATCGGGCTCGGCGTCCCAGATGGCCTCAAGGAGCTGTCCATACGCGGTGCCGGACTCCTCCAGCACCGCCGCCGTCAGCTCATCCTTGCCCCCCTTGAAGTGGTGATAGAGCGAACCGGTGGGCGCCCCGGCCGCCTCCGTGACCTGGCTGAGCGAGGTGCCGTTGTAGCCCTGACGGCGGAACAGCTCCACGGTCGAGGCGATGAACCGTTCACGAGTGCCAGTCACCCGAGCAGTCTAGAACGACCGTTCCAACGCTGTCGACGGTGGGCGACGCCGATTGGAACGTTCGCTCCAGAGGTCACTAGAGTGAGCGTTCTAGTTTCCACTCCAGGCGAAGAGGCCACCGATGACCATGGACACCGCCCCGTTGACGATTGCGTCGGGCACGCTCGATGTGTTCGATTCGGGTGGAGACGGACAGCCCATCGTGTTCGGACACGGGCTGGTGATGAACCACACTGAATGGGCCGCCTGGTCGCCGAATTGGTGCCCGAGTATCGATGCGTCGTGCCCGTCCTCCCGCTGGGAGGGCATCGACGGCCCATGCCCGCGGAGGCCGACCTGACCATGCGTGGGGTTGCGCTGCTCATCGGCGAGGTCGTCGACGCGCTGCAGCTTCCGCCGGTGGTGCTGGTGGCCAACGACTGGGGTGGCCCGCAGATCACCGCCGTGACTCGGCCCGAGATCATCGCCGGCCTCGTCCTCACCCCGGAGGAAGCCTTCGACAACTACCCACCCGGCCTGCCCGGTGCGTTCGCTGCGCTCTCCTGTCGGCTGCCCGGCGGGTTGTCGGTGGCCGCACGGTCGCTGCGCATCCCGGGGTTCCAGCGCCTGCCCATGACGTTTGGTCGGATGACGAAGCGACCGATCCCGAGCGAGATGATCCGAAGCTGGACCGAGGGCCTGCTTACCAACCCCGGCGTGCGCAGCGACGTCCGGCGCTACGTCGCGACCACGCCCAAGGACTGCTTGGTGAAGGCCGCCAAGCAACTCGGCGGGTTCGACAGGCCCACCGTCGTGGTCTGGAGCACCGACAACCGCACCATGCCGAGAAGTCACGGCACGGCCTTGGCCGACCTCATCCCCGAGGCGACCCTCGTGGAACTCGATGATTGCTCGGTGCTCATGCCGCTCGACCAGCCCCGACGGCTGGCTGAGGAGATCCGGGCGCTCATCGCCAGGATCTAAGCGCACCGCTCCCCGGCGGGGTGGTCGATGAGGTGGGAGACCGAAGCGAAGTTGGCGGCGGTTCAGGTGCCGTCACCCCGAAGGATCTCGGCGTAGGTTGCCAGCGTGTCCTGGTCGAAGGCGACGAAGCGAACGGTGGAAACGCTTGTTGGAGTCGACCGCACCGTGTTGATGGCGATCAGCGCCGCCGCCCGCCGCGGGTAGCCGTAGACGCCCGTCGAGATGGCGGGGAACGCGACGGTGTCGGCTCCGACCTCGTCGGCACGGGCGAGCGATTCCCGGTAGCAGGACGCCAGCAGTTCTTCCTCGCCGTTGGCGCCGCCGCGCCAGACCGGGCCGACGGTATGGACGACCCAGGCAGCGTCGAGGTTGAACCCGGGCGTCACCTTGGCTTCCCCGGTCCTGCAGCCCCCGAGGGTGCTGCAGCGGTGAACGAGCTCGGGCCCGGCTGCTCGGTGGATCGCTCCGTCGACCCCGCCCCCGCCGAGCAGCGACGAATTGGCGGCATTGACGATGGCGTCGACCTTCTCGGTCGTGATGTCGCCGAGAACGAGTTCGACCCGCGGGCCCCGGCCGCCGGGCGCAACACCCACAGGTGGATCCTGTGTCCGATGGATTCGAGAGCTCGGCGGGTTGTTCATCCTGGTGTGCTCCCCAGGTCGGATTGGTCAAGGGTGATAGGCACTCGGAGGTGCGAGGCTGCCGGCGCGAGCACACCGGTGTCGACGAAGGTCTCGAACACCAACTCGCCACCTCCATCCTTGCGAACGGTGATGGTGTCGCTGGACGAGTCGCCGACCTGATGGAGCGCCTCGTCGGCTGGATGGCGAACGAGTCGCCATCCAGCCGCGTGAGTTGAGCGATGCCGTAGTTGCCGGGGCCGAAGTAGCCCCGAGGTGCCTCCACAGAAGTTCACGTCGTGTTTGTCGATCGGCTCGAAGCTGGCGGCGGCGCACCCTTCGGACACCCTTCAGAGTTGAAGCGGAATGCACTCAGGCTACCGCCGAGAGCGCACTGCTGGTGTGGGAATGCTGCGACCGGCAGTGCTCGCCTCGGCGTTCCGGGCTCAGTTCACCTGGAACCCGGAAACCATGCCGAGGGCAAAGTGCGGAGGAGCGTCCGCTGGGGGCGGGCCGTCACCGCTGAACCCGGACGGGATGGGGCACAACATGAGGTACCGCCCCGGAGTGAGTTCGACGGTAAGGGCCGCCTGGTCGCCCGGTGCGGCGAAACCACCGCCCACCACTTCCTCTGTTGTCTTCTCGAACGCCGCCTCAGGGTCGTCGGCCTCCATGGCGGAGTCCACGATCTCCTGGGCGCTCAGCTCGACGTCGTCATTGATCCGGGAGATGATCATGACGTGGGCGTCGACCCCCTCGTTGGTGGCCTTGAGAGATGCAACGCCGGCGTCGAGCGACGTGGGCATGCCCTCGAACTCGTGCTCGACGAGGGTGATCTCGACGGGTTCGAAGCCGCAGTTGTCGTGGACCCAAAGTCCGACCTCGTTCCACGGGGCCGCCGTTTCCGGGGCGTCGAGCTGGGATCGGTCGCCATCGGCGGCTGCGTCGAAGGCTGAGGTCAGCGTGTCAAGCTGCGTAGCCAGGTCGGCCGGCGGTTCGTCTGCTGCAGCAAGCTGGTCCGAGATCTTCGATGCCGCGGCGGTCACGGTTTCCATGGGCGTATCGGGGTCAGACAGGTCGCCGGCGGTCTGGTCGACCTGAACCCACGAGTCGCAGAACGCGGCGTTCTCCGACTGCTCCTGGGTGGTCGGGCCGGCTGCTGCCGTCGCTGACTCGCTGGCATCGTTCGAACATGCTGCGCCGAGCAGCGCAAGGCCGAACAAGACAGCGGTCAGTCGCGTAGTTGCGTGTCGTGACTTCATGATTGGGTCCTTTCCAGGAGCGGCTCCGGGCGGATCCCGGGCCTTGCGGTGGTCCTTTGACTCCGCCTCCGATCACCCAAACACGGCCCCCAGCTGTGGTCATGAGTAGGTCGTTACTCACGCTCCAAACCGAGCACTGCGGCCAGTTGCCCACGGCCGTCGATTCCCAGTTTGGAGTAGCAGCGATGCAGCTGGTTGTCGACGGTCCGAATCGACACCCCCGAAGTCGCGGCAATTTCGCTGGAGGTTGCGCCGGCCGCTGCCTGCCAGGCGACCTCTCGCTCGCGGGCGGTGAGGGACTTCGTTGCTTGGTCGCGCATGCCCGGAGAGACGGGCCCGCCGGCTGCCGCCTCCAGCCGAGCTCGGTGTTCGTGCGCCCGGGTCGACGACACCCGACGCCCTGAGGCGGCGTGAAGCTCCGACGCGGCGGCCCATGCCTCGGCGGCAAACAGGAGGCACCCCATGTCCTCAAACCGCACGGCGGCCAGTCCCAGTCGGTCCGGATCGCCACGGTCCAGCGCGTCGACGTGGGCCGCGATTGCCTGAGTCAGCTCGCTGTCGGATCCAGCTGCCAGCGCGTGCAGGCGTTGGGCAGCGAGGGCGGTGGCGTTCAGGCGGGCGGCGTCGTGGTAGGCCAGAACTGCCCAGGCGAGCAAGCCGTCTGCCTCGGCGTCCTCCGCCGCCTCGATGGCAGCGCTTGCGGCGGCGTGGTGATGACCTGCCGAAGCGGTGACCCACGCTCCGGCCCGTCTCACGTCCGGCCAATACGGCGACCGCTTGTCCTGAGCGGTTGCGATGCCTGCCCACACGGATTGGGCCTGAGGCGAACCGCATCCGCTGAGCGCCTCGGCATGCAACGCGCTGGCCCACAGCTGTCGCTGTTGGTTATCGCCGTCCCTCAGCAGCTCACTCGCCTCGCCCAGCGCGTTCGCCGCGCTGGTCATGCGTCCCTCCAAGATCGCGCACCGCCCCTGCACCATCAGTACGTAGCCCCGATACCAGCCTGGCTGCGAACCTGAGGCGTCCAGGGAAACCGCCGCCAGCTCGTTCAGTTGGCGCAATCGGCCGGATGCCAACAGGGCGAACGACCAGGATGATGCCACCCAGGTCGTCGCCTGCCGGAGCTCCCGAGCGTGCTCGCTGGCGAGTGGGAGCAGTTCCTCACACAGGTCGGCGGCGGCGGTGGCGCGTCCTGTGTGCACCATTCGGCTGATTGCGGCCGGGACCGCTCGCAGCCGCAGCTTCGGATCTGGGGAGCTGAGCAATGCCACGAGGCGCTCACCTGCCTCAAGCTCACGTCCTTGTGCCGCCAGGGCGATACCCCATTGCGCCAGCACGTACTCCGAAGCGGGCCCGGGCCCCAGTTGGCCCAAGAGCATGGCAACAGTTTCGTCCAGCTCATGGAAACGGCGCAGCTGCGTGAGCGCTGCGATGCGAAGCGCACCGAGCCGGGCCTGTTCCATATCGGAGGTGCCCGCATCGTCGCTCTGCCCAAGGTGGTCCAGCAGCTCCAAGACCGACGGGTACCGTCCGGCCAAGGCGTAGGTTTCCGCCCTGGCCATCAGGTGGGCCACCGTGCGCGAGGCTTCGTGCGCTGCTTCTGCGAGCTGACACGCTTCGTCGAGCTCGCCGTTCTCGACGAGCCGATCGGCGGCTCTTGCTACCACGTCGGCTTCTGGTACCCGGCCTGTGCGAAGGCTCCACCGAACCAGCGGAACGCAGTCGCGGTCGGTCGGAGGAAGGCGAGCGAACCTGCCGACCATTGGGTCGGTGAGGAGGTCGTGTCGTGGGCGGCTGCGGGCTGCAAGGGCCAACGCGAATAGGGGTGATGCGATCCGGGCCTCGGAGCGGCCCTCGACCTCCTCCAGGAGCGCGTCGCCTCGCCGGTGGAGGTCGTTCACGATTGAGCACTCCTGGGGCGTCAAGAGCTCAACGGGGACCGAGTTCGCGCATGCCAATTGCTCGAGCACCGACTGCTCGCTTTCCGTCAGGGTGGCCAGCCACTGGTTGATCGCACGCGTGACCCGGGGGCCATCGGTGACCTCGAACTCGCCGGGACGCCGGGCCTGCGCCAGTCCGTAGTCGCTGACCATGGCAGAGAGGTGGTGGAGGTTGCCGGCGGCCAGAGCCCACCACCGGGCAACCTCCGATGGGTCGGGTGGAGCGACATCGGGGGGCAGCATCGGCCCGACGAGTTCGAGCGCCTCGGTGGTCGATGGTGGCGTCATGGTGGATCGCTCCGAGAGCTCGGCCGCGGCCATATGGTGCAGGTCGGCGGGCAGCCCGCGTCCTGTCCTGTGTGTCAGCACGACCGGCGATCCGGATCGCCACGCCTGGAAGACCACGGCGGCGCTCTGGGCGTCGAGGTGTTCGGCGTCGTCGACCAGAACTGCCCCGGAAGACCCCGTGAGCAACTCGTGTGCTGCGAGGGCCAACGCCTCGTGCGCTCTCGGCCAACCCTGGGCGTTGGGGTTGATCGGGACGGAATGCCCGATCAGCGGGAGCATGGCCCCGAAGCTGGTGTCGGTCAACGCCGGCAGCGCGCGAATGAAGCGCGGTCGCGATCCTGTGAGGGCCGCCAGCCGCTCGAGCACCGAGGTCTTCCCCGTGCCGGGCCCGCCGTCAAACACCGTGGAGCGGCCCGCGCGGAGGGCTCCGCGAGCGAGAACGACCGCGTGCTCCGCCGCCAGCCAGCCAGCCGAAGGTTGCCCCACGGTCTGAGGGTACCGGCCGTCGCTGGGCGGTGCTGCGGGCTACATGGATCGGTTGAGCACGCCGGGGAACGGATCGTGGGTGGGGTCCCTACTCTGTCGATGCACCGAACGGATCGTCGTGTCCGGGCTCCGCCCCAAGCGACCGGATGCGGTGCTCCAGCGCCGGAGGGATGACGCTGTCCGGGTCGCGCAACCGCCCAAGTTGGTCGTGCACGCCGACGAGTGCCGCATACAGCGGGGGGCAGGTCGGGCAGGTGGCCAGGTGGGCCTCCACCGTTGCGGCCGTCTGGGGGTCGAGATCTCCGTTGAGGTACTCGCTGACGTGCTGGCGGGCGTCCCAGCAGACCATGGGTACGCCCCTCGTTGCCTCGCGGCGCTCGCGGGCCGAGGCCAAGGCGCTCACCATCGCCATGCGACCCCGACGAAGCCGTTGTTTGGCGGCGGGCAGGCTGATGTCCTGGATTTGGGCGATGTCGCTCACCCGAAACCCCTCGACGTCGTGCAGCACGACCGCCGAGCGATAGATGAAGGGCAGGCGCACCAGCGCGTCGAGGAGTTCGGACCGGGTTGCCGCCACCTCCACCAGCGAGGCGGCGTCGACGGTGAAGTCGTCGCGGTGCCAGGCGGCCTCGACGTCCTCGACCAGCAGCTCCCGGTTGTGGCGGCGGGCCCGATCGATGATGAGGTTGTGCGCCGTGCGCAGCAGCCAGTGGCGCAGCGGTGCCTCACCCCGAAACTGCCCCCCACGCTCGAGGGCCCGCAGCATGGTGTCCTGCGCGGCGTCCGCCGCCAGTTCCGGGTCGTGGGTGACGCCGAGGGCGTATCGGTAGACGGCATCGAGGTGGTCGACGAGCTCTGCCGGCTGGAACGGGGCGGACGAACCGTGACGCTGGTGCGACGCAGGTCGTGAGGGGCTCGCTGGTGGCATCTCCAGACACTTGGCCGCGGGGCCGAAGCTGTCAACCCCGCGGCCGGCGCGCTGGGGTCAGCCGGCCGTCTCGCTGTCGGCCTGGTTGGTGCGGAATCCGAGCACCGCATAGATCGGGCACCAGCCCACCACCCCGGTCACCAGCGGGATGAGGGCCACCACGCCGATCACCACGCCCAAGCCGCCACCGACGGCGAACCCGACGATCAGCAGCACGACGCCCAAGGCGGCCCGTGCGATGCGATCCCAGTTGGCTTCGTTCAACATGTAGTACCTCGCAGCTTGATGGGGACCCGGATGGTCCCGCTCACCATAAAGACGGGCGAGCCGTCCGAAGGGATACATGGGGCCCGCAGTCGGCCCGACCGGTGAGCGCTCAGCGACCTGCCCGTCGGCTCCTCGTCGCCTACCCTCCCTTGCTCGTGGATGCCATCGGGTTGCTTCCGTATTCGGCCGCCGGGCTGTTGCTGGTGGCCGGGGCCTCGAAGATCCGCCGCCCCGAGTCGATGGCTCCGGTCTTGACGGAGCTGGGACTACGTGGCGACCGTGGGGCCGTGGGCATCGGCGTCGCCGAAATCGTCGCGGGGGCGGCGGGATTGGTGGTCGGGGGCGGCGTCCCGTGGGGGATGGTGGCTGCGCTGTACCTCGCCTTCGCCTTGTTGGTTGGGCACCTCTGGCGGTCGGGCGCCACGGTGGAGTGCGGGTGCTTCGGTCAACGATCGACGCCGGTCGGCCCCCGGCAGGTGGCAGCCGACCTCGGGACGGCGGTGCTGGCAGCTGTGGGCGTGTGGCGCGACGTTCCCGGACTCGTTGACGCGGGCCTCGGCGTCGGTCGGTCGGCCGCATACGTCGTTGGCATGTCCGCGGGCGTGTGGGCGCTGCGGGTCGCTCATACGGGCGCCCTCCGGTGAGCGGGACTGGCTAGGTTCTCGATGGTGCGGGGCGCACCGGCCCTGCGAGCGACCGAGCGAGCGAGGGACGCCACATGACAGCGAACTTGACCGGGCAGCCGTGAGTGCCGCCGAGGGCCGCCCGGTACCGGTTCCGACGCCCGAGACGCAGCACTTCTGGGACGGGACCAAGGCCGGCAAGCTGCTGTTGCAGCGCTGCGAACGCTGCGAGCACGTGTACTTTCCGCCCCGGCCCTTCTGCCCGGCATGTTCCTGCCGGGAGGTGGCCGTGGTGGAGTCATCCGGGCGGGGCGTGCTGTGGAGCTACGTCATCAGCCACCGGCCCCATCCCGCATTCGAGGGCCCCTACGCCATCGCCGTGGTGCGCCTCGACGACGGCCCCCAGATGATGACCAACATCGTGGGCTGTGAGCCCACACCGGAGGCGCTGGTGCTGGACATGGTGGTGCGGGTTCGCTTCGAGCCGCTGACCGACGACATCACCCTGCCGCTCTTCGAGCCGGAGACGACCGTCCGAACGCCGCTGGAGGTGGCGTCGTGAGCGCCCCCGTCGCGGTCGTCGGGGCGGCCGAGACCACCGAGCTTGGGCGCCTCCCCGGCATCAGCCAGCTGCAGCTGCACGCCGATGCGGCGCTGAACGCCTTGGCGGACGCCGGGCTGAAGGTGGCCGATATCGATGGTTTTGCCACGGCCGGTGAACGCCCGACCGACGTGGCCCACTACCTCGGCATCGCCCCACGTTGGGTGGACGGCACGTCGGTGGGCGGGTGCTCGTTCATGATTCACGTGCGCCATGCGGCGGCCGCCATCGAGGCCGGCCTGTGCGAGACCGTGCTCATCACCCACGCCGAGAGCGGGCGCTCCCGGGTGGGTGTGGCCCCGTGGGGTGGCCGGGGAGGCCTGGCCGCTCAGTTCGAGGCTCCGTTCGGGGTGACCGGGCCGCCCACCATGTTCACCATCCCCGCCCTGCGGTTCATGGCCGAGCGGGGCGTCAGCCATGAGCAACTGGCCATGGTGGCGGTGGTGCAGCGGGAGTGGGCCGGCCTCAACCCACGCGCCACGTTCCGGGACCCCATCACCGTGGACGACGTGTTGGACTCCCGGATGATCGCGTACCCCTTTCACCTGCTGGAGTGCTGCCTGGTGACCGACGGCGGCGGCGCGCTCATCCTCACCTCCGCCGAGCGAGCAGCGGAGCACCCGCAACCGCCCGTGTTCGTGTTGGGCCATGGTGAGAGCGTGGAGACGCCGATGGTGTCCCAGATGGCCGACTTCACGTCCTCGCAGGCGTTCCGGGTGGCGGGCGCCGACGCGTTCGCTTCGGCCGGCATCGGCCACGGCGACGTCGACCACCTGATGATCTACGACGCATTCGCCCACCTGCCGCTCTACGGCCTGGAGGACTTGGGGTTCTGCGCCCCCGGCGAGGCGGCGGGGTTTGTCTGGGAGGGCAACACCCGTCCCGGCGGGGTGCTGCCCATGAACACCAACGGAGGGGGGCTGTCCTACATGCACTCGGGCATGTACGGCATGTACGCCCTGCAGGAGAGCGTTCGCCAGATGCGGGGAACGGCACCGGCTCAGGTGGAGGGGGCGGAGGTGTCGTTGTGCCTGGGCGTCGGCGGCATGTTCGGCGCCAGCGGCTGCGTGGTGTTCGGCACCTCGCCGGGGTGAGGCGCGGCCGCGGCTATCCGCCACCGCCGCTACAGCTGATGCCGGCCCCCTCGGAGAGCTGGCGGAAGGCCTCGGCCTGGCGGGACTCGTTCTCGCCGCTGAGCTGGTTGAGACGGGCATCGTCCTGGGCCCGGGCGGCGTCGATCACGCCCTGAAGCCCCTGGCCGTTCTGCTCCAGCAGGCCGAGCGCGCTGTCGACGGTGGCCTTCAGCTCCTCGGGCGGGGTCAGCTGACGGAGCTGGGCCACCCCGTCGTTGATGATGGCCTGGGCCGACCCGCTCAGCTCGGCCAGCTCGTCGTAGGTCTGCGGTTGGGCCAGGCCGTCCAGCTGGGCGGTGGTGGCCGAGCAGATCTCGCTGAAGCGCTGCACGAATTGGTCTCGAGGGAGCGCCTGGGGTGCGGCGGTTTCGGCCGGGGTATCGGCCGGCGCCTCGGTGGGCTCCGCCCGGGCCGCCTCCACGCCCGGCGAGCAACCGGCGCCGATCAGGATGGCACAGGCCGCAGCCGCCGCACTCCGGCGCAGGGGCCGCGGCAGAACGGCGGTGCATCGAGTTTGGGTGCCAAGGTCCATGAGCGCTCCGGTGGTGTCGACCCTCTGTCTACCGGACGCAGGCGCCCGGCGGCGGTTACACGCCCTCACGCGCCGACGTCGCGTCCAGCCCGTAGGCTCGGCCGCCACCAACTGCCGCACACGGAACGAGGGTCAGCGACATGGCATGGGATTTCTCCACCGAACCGGAGTTCCAAGAGAAGCTGGATTGGGTGGAGGAGTTCTGTCGGGAGCAGGTGGAACCGCTGGACCTGGTGTTCCCCTACGCCGTGCGGGCCCGTGACCCGAAGCTCAAGGCGCTCGTGAAGCACCTCCAGGACCAGGTGAAGGAACAGGGCCTGTGGGCGCTGTTCCTCGACGAGGACCTGGGTGGCCCCGGGTTCGGGCAGCTGAAGTTGGGCCTGCTGAACGAGATCCTCGGTCGTTACGGCTCGGCCCCGCAGATTTTCGGGGCCGGGGCGCCCGACACCGGCAACATGGAGATGCTGGCCGCCTACGGCACCGAGGCGCAGAAGGAACGTTGGCTGAAGCCCATGCTGAACCAGGAACTCTGGTCGGCCTACTCGATGACCGAGCCCCAGGGCGGGTCGGACCCGAACCTGTTCACCACCCATGCCGTCAAGGACGGCGACGAGTGGGTGATCAACGGCGAGAAGTGGTTCACCAGCGCCGGCCGGGTTGCCGACCTGCTGTTCGTGATGTGCACCAACGGCATGTTCGTCGTGCCCCGCAGAACCCCCGGCGTCGAGATCATGCCGGAGCCCCGCAACCACAACCACATCATCTACACCGACGTGCGGGTGCCCGCCGACCACCTGCTGGGGCCCGAGGACGGCGCCAAGGTGCTGGCCCAGCGTCGGCTGGGCGGCGGGCGCATCCACCACGCCATGCGCACCATCAGCCAGTGCAAGCTGGCCTTCGACATGATGTGCGAGCGGGCGCTCAGCCGCGAGAGCCACGGCAAGCTCATCGCCGAACACCAGATGGTGCAGGAGAAGATCGCCGACAGCTACGCCTCCATCGCCATGCTGCGGCTCTTCGTGCTGGAGACGGCGTGGAAGATCGACAACACCTCCACCCAGGAGACCCGCACCGACATCGCAGCGGTGAAGTTCACCATGGCCAAGGTGCTGCGCGAGGTGTCCCACAACGCGCTGCACATCCTGGGTTCGCTGGGCACCACCAACCTCACGCCATTGCAGGCCATGTACGCCGCGGCGCCAACCATGGGCATCGCCGATGGGGTCGACGAGGTGCACAAGTCCACGGTGGCCCGCAACGTGCTCAAGGGCTACCGGCCCCACGAGGGGTTCTGGCCCACCGAGTACTACCCCGCCAAGCGGGCGGCCGCCTGGGAGACCTTCGAACCACTGTTCGCGGAGGACCCCGAGCTGCGCGAGCTGGCCAAGGGCTACGCGGCCTACATCGCAGCCCGGGTATGACGGGGCTTCGGCGACAACCCGCTCTCGAGGGGTGACCGCGTCGGTGAAGGCCCGCATGGCCGCCGTGGTTGCCGCGGTGGTGGCGGTGGTGTTGTTCGTGGCGCTGGGCGGGCTGGGTTGGGTGACCGGCGATGGCAACGTGGAACGGCTGCTGACCGAGACCGGCGCGGTGGGCCCCATCATCTTCGTGGTGGTGATGTGGGTCACCCAGCCCTTCGGCGTGCCCGGCGTGGTCTACATGGTGCCGGCCGGCGTCATCTGGCCGACCCCGCTGGCCATCGCGCTGTCGTGGGTCGGCAACATGGGGTCGAGCTACATCGGGTTCTCCTTCGCCCGGTGGGTGGCCCGCGACTGGGTGAAGGCCCGCATCCCCGCCCGGATGCACGCCTTCGACGACCGGCTGGACGAGGGCGGACTGCTTCCCGTGGTGTTGTTGCGTCTGGTGTTCGGACAGCTGCCGCCGGCCGACTGGCTGCTCGGGGTCACCAAGGTGCGCACCCCAACCCTGCTGGTCGGCACCGCCGTGGGCATCCTCCCCGGCGTAGTGGTGGCGGTGGTTGCGGGTGGAGGTCTGGTCGGCTGGCTGGGTGACCTGCCGCCGGCCGCACGGGGCGCTGCCATCGCAGCGCTGGCGGTTGGGGCCGTTGGGGTGCTGCTCTGGAAGCGCCGCCGGAGCAACAACTATGTGAGAGTTACGCTCGCACAACACGACGAGTGAGGGGAACGTCATGACGCGAGCGTCGAGGTTCGACGGCCGAATCGGAAACACGGTGGCCGAATCGGAGCCCTACTTCGACGAGGCGCCCCACCCGGGCGACGACGCCCCCAACGTCGTGATGGTGCTGTTGGACGACACCGGGTTCGCCCAACTCGGCTGCTACGGCAGCGACATCGAGACCCCCAACATGGATGCGCTGGCCGCCGGCGGGCTGCAGTTCACCAACTTCCACGTCACGCCGCTGTGCTCGCCCACCAGGGCGTCGTTGCTGACCGGCCGCTCGCAGCACGCCGTGGGCATGCGGGCCATCTCCAACTTTCGCACCGGGTTTCCCAGCCAGTTGGGGCACATCACCAACCATGCCGCAACGGTGGCCGAGGTACTGCGGGAGCAGGGTTATGCCACGTTCTGCGCCGGCAAGTGGCACCTGGCGCCCATGGAGCAGTGCTCGGCGGCGGGCCCGTTCGAACAGTGGCCGCTGGCCAGGGGCTTCGACCGCTTCTACGGGTTTCTCGAGGGCGAGACCGACCAGTTCCATCCCGACCTGGTGTGCGACAACCACCCGATCGACCCACCGGCGGGCCCCGAGGAGGGCTATCACCTCAGCGAGGACCTCGTGGACCGGTTGCTGGCCATGATCGCCGACAGCTGCGGGGTGCGGCCCGACCGGCCGTTCGTCGCCTACCTGCCCTTTGGAGCCACGCACGCACCTCATCAGGCGCCGCCCGAGTACCTGGCGAAGTATCGGGGGCGCTTCGACGAGGGTTGGGACGTGGTGCGTCAGCGCTGGTACGAGCGGCAGCTTGAGCTCGGCGTCATCCCCGCCCACACGGTGCTGGCCCCCCGCAACCCCGGCGTCGAGCCGTGGGACGACCTGCCCGAGAACCAGCGCAGGTTGGCCGCCCGGCTGCAGGAGGCGTTCGCGGCGTTTCTGGACCACACCGACGTGCAGATCGGGCGGTTGGTGGAGGGGCTGGATCGGCTGAGGCAGCTGGACAACACGCTGCTGGTCGTGATGGCCGACAACGGGGCCTCCCAGGAGGGCGGGCCCTTCGGCGTGATGCACGAGATGAAGTTCTTCAACGGCATCCTCGAAACGCCCGACGAGGCGATCGAACGGATCGACGACATCGGCGGGCCACACAGCCACACCAACTACCCGTGGGGCTGGGCCCAGTGCGGCAACTCGCCGTTCAAGTGGTACAAGCAGAACACCCACGAGGGCGGCGTCCATGTGCCCCTGATCGTGCACTGGCCGGGCGGCATCCCCCAGGAGCAGCGCGGCACGCAACGACACCAGTTCGTGAACGTGGCCGACGTGGTACCTACCGTCTACGACCTGCTCGGGGTGGCACCCCCCGACACCTACCGGGGCATCGAGCAGCTGCCGGTGACGGGCCACTCGTTTGCCGCCGTGTTGGCCGATGCCGGGGCGCCGCCCACCAACACCCTCCAGTACTTCGAGATGGCCGGCAGCCGGGCGCTGGTGGCGGGGGAGTGGAAGGCGGTGCAGAAGCACACGCCGGGCGCCGACTACGACAGCGAGGCCTGGGAGCTCTACGACCTGGCCGCCGACCCGTCCGAGTGCGACGACCTGGCCGATGCTCAGCCCGAGAAGCTGGCGGAGCTGATCGACCTGTGGTGGGCGGAGGCCGAGCGTCACGGCGTGTTGCCGCTGGACGATCGAATGATCGAACTGTTCGGCGCCCGCTTCCGGGAGCACTCGCCCCATCCCGTCGATCGCCACTACGTGTACCGGCCACCCATGTCGGCCATCCCTGCGCAGGCGTCGGCCGCCATCGGGGGCCGCAGCTTCGACCTGACCGCCACGGTCACCCGCGCCCCGGGGGAGGAGGGGGTGCTGTTCGCCACCGGCACGGAGAATTCGGGGCTGTCGGTGTTCGTGCAGGGCGACCGCCTGGTGGTGGACTACAACGCGTTCGATGCGCACACCGTGCTGGTGTCCGACGCCGAGGTGCCCGTCGGTGGGTCGCAGCTGGCCGCCCGGTTTCGTCGTGGCGAGGGCCGGGCAGGGTCGGTGGAGTTGGCGGTGGACGGGGATGCGGCCGGCCGGGCCGACCTGCCGCTGTACATGCGCATGATCTCCTCGGTGGGCTCCAGCGTCGGGCGGGATCACGGCTCCGCCGTGTCCACCCGTTACGACGCCCCATTCCCGTTCGGCGGCACCCTGCATCAGGTGGAGATCCAGCTGTTGGCCCGACCGGCGCCCGACAGTGCTGCCGCCGAGGCGCGCGCCGAGATGTCCCGTCAATAACCGTCCGCCACACCGAACGAGGCCCACCCATGATCACCATCACCCTTCTGGGCACCGGCAGCCCGCTGCCCGATCCCGATCGTGCCGGGCCCGCCACCCTGGTCTCCTCCGACGGTGAGCACTATCTGGTGGATGCCGGCCGTGGTGTGCTCATGCGGCTGGCGGCCGCCGGCCTCGGCGCCGGCCAACTCGACGCAGTGTTGCTGACGCACCTGCACAGCGACCACATCACCGACCTCAACGACGTCATCACCAGCCGTTGGGTGACCAGCTTCGAGCCCTCCCCGCTGCGGATCGTCGGGCCCGTCGGCACCCGGGCGGTGGTCGAGGCTCTGCTGGCGTCACTGGAGCCCGACATCGGCTATCGCATGGCGCACCACGCCGACCTCGGGTATCGGCCGCCCGTGGAGGTGACGGAGGTGGCCGACGGGCGGATCGAGGTGGCCGGCACCACGGCGCTGCGGTGCGCGCCCACCGATCATCGGCCGGTGGAGCCCAGCGTGGGCTATCGCTTCGACGCCGGTGATGCCGGTGTGGTGGTGGCGGGGGACACCGTGCCGTGTGAGGGCCTCGATGGGCTGTGCCGGGGCGCCCAGGCGCTGGTGCACACCGTGATCCGCAAGGACCTCATCGCCAACATCCCGTTGCCCCGGCTTCAGGACACGCTGGACTACCACTCTTCGCCCGAGGAGGCCGCCCAGACCGCGCAGCGGGCGGGCATGGACACGCTGGTGCTGACCCACTACGTGCCGGCGTTCCCCCCTGGCGAAGGCGAGGACTGGCGGGCCCTGGCGGCGGCGCACTTCGAAGGCGCCATTGAGCTGGGCGACGACCTGCACCGGGTTGAGGTGGGACAGACCCGGTAGCTCAGTGGTCGGAGACGCTCGCGGCGAACCAGACCTCACCGTGCCGCCTTGGATCAGCCTGTCCAGTCTTTGCGGGTCCATCCTCACCCAAGACGACCAACCCATCCCCACCCTGGCCGGCGATCAACACACGGATCATTTCCGGAGATTCCTGATTCTGTGCAGTTCGTCAGTCACGGCTCTGGCACGCACCGAATGTAGACGCCCATGTCTGACGCGGCCGAGAGATGGAACTGACCCGACCCGTTCGGTGACATCTGGAAGGTTGCAGGAAGTGCATCACCCTCAGCCACAGCGACGAGTAGGTCCGCAAGAAAGCGGAGGGCATCGGGCGTACCGCTCACCAGCAAGAGTGAGGACTCCGAGTTCGCCGCGTCACCGACCAACTCGCGAAGCTATGTCGGAGGGTTGACCACCGGCGAGGCCGAGCGGATCAAGGCCCTCGAACAGGAGAACCGTGAACTGCGTCGCCATCGCCTCCTCACCGGATTCCTTGTCTGTGAACGTTGAAGACAGTTCCATCGCGCCCTTCTATTTTCAGCAATCGATGTCGAACGGATCGCCCGGCAGCCGCCGTTGGTGCGGCGGCTCTCCAGGCTTGTCGACGTGCCAATGAGGTCCCCGGTGCCAATCTGGCGCGTCCGGATGATGGGGGTGTGAATCGCACTGGGTTTCTTGGAGGCTCCTGACCTTGGAAACGAGGATGAGCCCAAGCCAGCGAAAGTGCTGCCCACTCACTAGATCTCCCCGGAGTTGCTTACTGGAATTCCTCACCTTCGGAGCATCCATCCGTTGGGCTGGGTTCATCCTCATGTTGTTGGTTGGTCTGCCGGGGGTTGGTTGGGACCGTGTTGTGGAAGCGGCGGCGATTCGTCCGGGGTCCCCGCGCTGGTTGGCCAGCTACCGGGGTCATCGGTCGGTCACATCGAGCCGGTTGGCCACCCTGACCATGCGGTCGACGACCCCGGCGAAGTCGAAGTAGCCCATGCCGGCCTGCAGCATGGCTCCGCTGAACGCCAGCAGGAGCGTTTCGGCGGCATCTGCGTCTTCGTCGCCTATGGCGGCGGCGAGGCGGCGGGCCAGGTCGGCGCCCACTGCGTCGCGCACCAGCGCCACCTCTGGGTCGGTCACCAGCAGCGCCGCCAGCGTCGCCTGGGCCAGCGCCGGTTCGTCGGCCAGCAGCAGCCCCGGCCCCCCGAGCGCGGCTGCGACCCGCTGGGCGATGGGGGAGGACGGATCGGTCACGGGGGTGTCCACGGCCTGGAGGCGACGCCAGAACAACTCAGCCACCAGGTGGGCCTTCGACGAGAAGTATGCATAGGCCGTGGTGTGGGTGAGGCCGGCCCGGGCGGCCACGGCGCGCATGGTGAGGTCGTTGTAGCCCTGCTCGCGCACCAGCTCGGTCGCGGCGTACATCAACGCCTGAACCGAGGCCTGCTGGCGGTCGCTCAGCACGGTTCGAGGGTTGGTCTCCGCAGGTGTGACGGGTGGGGGAGCGGGAGCGACGTGTTGAGCGCTCATGGGTCACCCCCGTCGTTCGCCGGCGACTCGGCGCGCTCGGGTGCGAGCCGGCCCAGGTCGCGCAGGTAGGCCACCGTGTCCGCGAAGGTCTGGGCCAGGGGCCGATACGCCATGCCGAAGGCGGCCTGGGTGCCGGAGTCGTCGGTGGGTGCGCCACACGTCATCACCTGGGCGGCCTCTTCGGAGAGCACGGCCTGGCCGCCACCCTCGGCCGCCTGCTCGTCGAAGCTGCGGCCCATGGCCAGCAGGTCCTCGGTGCTGACGCGTTGGTGGGGCACCTCCCGGCCGACGGCCCGGCCGAGCAGCGCGGTCCAGTCGGCCCAGGTGACGAACCGGCCGCCGGCCATGAACCGGTGGGGGCCGGTGCCGGGCTGGACGGCACGGGCCAACAGGTTGGCGGCGTCGCGCACGTCGATCAGCCCGATGCCCCCGGGGGGCACCAGCATGAACGCGTCGAGCGCGCCCAGCACTGCGGCGTAGCTGCCCTCCAGGTGCGGGGACGTGGGGCCGTAGAGGGCGCCCAGCGAGAACGAGATGACCGGCGACCCGGCGTCCTGGGCGGCCCGCACCACCAACTCGGCCGCCCGCTTGGACGCCCCGTAGGCCGAGATGGGTTCGGGCATGGGACTGTCGACGGTCACCGGGGATTGCTCGGCGGGGAAGTGCACCATGATGCTGCCCGCGTACACGACGGGGTCGCAGCCTGCGGCCAGCGCTGCGTCGAGCACCGTCCTGGTGCCCCGGGCGTTGGCGTCGTCGGTGTGATCGGTGCGGCGACCCACAGCGATCTCGGCGGCGGTGTGCACGACGGCGCCGCATCCGGCCACCGCGTCGGCCACCGCCGCGGCGTCGCACATGTCGCCCTCGGCCACCTCGGCGGTGATCCCGTGTGCAGCCATCGAGGGGGCCACCTTGGCCCCGTCCCGGGCCAGCACCCGCACCTGGTGCCCGTTGCGCACCAGCGCGGCCGCGGTGTGGCCGCCGAGAAACCCGGTTCCACCGGTGACCAGTACTCGCATCGACGTGCTCCTCGTGATGGTCGGCGTTCAGGGTTGACGCTGGTTCTTACACCTGGCAACTTAGTGCATCCGGGGGTGGATGACCGCCGAATCGGTGGAGCGACGAGGGGACGACGCGATGGGCACGATCGAGCTGGTGTCGGGGGCCGACGCCGACACCGGGCACCTGGAGGATCTTCGCCGCGACCCCATCGGGCTGATGCAGCGGGTGCGCGACGAGTGCGGCGACGTGGGCCGGTTCCGCTTGGGCGACCGCGACGTGGTGCTGGTGACCGGGCCCGAGGCCAACGAGTGGTTCTTCCGTGCCACAGAGGAGGAGCTGAACCAGGCCGAGGCCTACCCGTTCATGACCCCGATCTTCGGCGAGGGCGTGGTGTTCGACGCGCCGCCCGAGCGGCGGCGCGAGATGCTGCACAACCAGGCCCTGCGCGACAGTTTCATGCGGGGCCATGCCACCACCATCACCCGCGAGGTGGACGCCATGGTGGCCGACTGGGACCCGGCCGGGGGTGAGATCGACCTGTTGGACTGGTTTGCCGAACTCACCATCTACACGTCGTCGGCCTGCCTGATCGGGCCTCGGTTTCGGGCCGAGTTGGACGGCCGCTTCGCCCGCCTCTACCACGACCTGGAGCAGGGCACCGACGCCATGGCGTATGTGGACCCCTACGCCGACATCGAGAGCTTCCGGCGCCGGGATGCCGCACGCGTAGCGCTGGTGGAGCTGGTCTCCGACATCATGGACCGGCGCGACGCAGGCGGTGAGGACGCGCACCCCGATGACGTCGAGGCGGACAAGGACCTGCTCGACGTGCTGATGTCCATCAAGGAACCCGACGGGTCGCCGAAGTTCTCGGCCGACGTCGTCACCGGCATGTTCATCTCGATGATGTTCGCCGGGCACCACACCACCTCGGGCACGGCGGCGTGGACGTTGATCGAGCTGCTGCGCCATCCCGACGAGATGGCGGCGGTCACCGCCGAGATCGACGCGCTGATGGCCGACGGCGGCGAGGTGAGCTATCAGGCTCTGCGGGAGATCCCCCGCCTGGATGCCGCCATCAAGGAGGCGCTGCGCCTGCACCCGCCGCTGATCATCCTCATGCGGGTGGCCCAACAGGACATGGAGGTGCGGGGCCACTGCATCGAGGCCGGGCAGATGGTGGCGGCTTCAGTCACCGTGTCCAACCGGCTGCCCGAGGCCTTCGATCGCCCCGACGAGTTCGACCCCGGCCGCTACCTGGGCTCCCGGGCCGACGACCTGGACAATCCGTGGAGCTGGATACCCTTCGGCGCCGGACGCCATCGTTGCGTGGGTGCGGCGTTCGCCCAGATGCAGCTGAAGGCCATCTTCATCACCCTGTTGCACCGGTGGAGCTTCGAGGCGGCCCAGCCGCTCGAGACCTACCGCAACGACCACTCCAAGATGGTGGTGCAGCTGGCCCAGCCCTGTGTGGCCCGATACCGCAGCCGGGCGCACGTCGACGATGGCGTTGCGGCGGCGCCGACGCCGGCCACCGACGGCGTTGCGGCGCCGACCGACCGATCCGCAATCTGGGGTGTGGTGGTGGACCAGGTGTTGTGCCAGGGCCATGCCGTCTGCCAATCCGAGGCCCCGCAGGTGTTCTCGGTGGACACCACGGCCAACCAGGTGCACATCGCCGACCGCCATCCGCCCGACGCGCTGCGGCCCCAGGTGGAGGCCGCCGTCCGCTACTGCCCAACCCACGCACTGACGATCACCGAGGAGCAGCCATGACCACCTACCCCCGCGAGGAACTCGAAGCGATGGTGGAGCGATGGCTGCAGGCCAACCGCGACGCCGAGGCCTCCGGCGACTGGCGCACCATGGCCGACTGCTACACCGAGGACGCCACCTACGGCTGGAACTACGGCCCCGAACACGACTTCATGGCGGTGGGCCGCGAGGAGATCCGTGACGTGGCCATCGGGTTGGAGATGGGCGGCCTGGACGGGTGGACCTACCCGTATGAGGAGGTGCTGATCGACGAGGTCAAGGGTCAGGTCATCGGCCTGTGGCGCCAGGTGGCCAACGCCACGCGTGAGGACGGTTCCCACTACGAGGTGGCGGGCATCGGCGGCAGCTGGTTCCGCTACGGCGGCAACATGCAGTGGGCCTGGCAGCGCGACTGGTTCGACTACGGCAACGCCGCTGCGGTGTTCCTGGAGATGATGACCGATGGCACGCTGTCGGAGGGCATGACGCAGCGAATGCACCGGGCCCTCGGCGGGGATCAGCCAGGGCACTACGCGCTGGGCACGGCCCCGGCGCCGCTGTGGCCCGCCGACCGGTGAGGTCGCCCGTCGCGGGGCGTGCCGATGACCGACGTCCGCCGCCTGGACCAGCTGAGCCGCGCCGAGCTCGCCGTCCTGGGGCGTGAGTACCTGCTGGCCGGGCACCTCATCGACCGTGCGGGCATGCCGCACGCGATCGGGCGATGGGGCCGCGACGGGATGGCGGCCATCGCGATCGACGAGTGGATGGGCGCCAGCCCCGTCTACACGCCGCGCATGGCCCGGGCCCTGGGGTTCGCCGGTGACAGCGTGGAGACCATCTTCAAGGGCATGCAGCTGGACATCGGCGCCCCGCCCGAGTTCATGGACTTCCGCTACCGGGTGATCGACCACAACCACGGCGAGTTCACCCTGGCCCATTGCGGCGCCCTGATGGACGTCGAGCCCATGGGGGCGGACTACGTCGAGACGATGTGCCACCACATCGAGGACCCCACCTTCGACGCCACGGCGTACGCCACCAATCCCCGCGCGGTCATGCGGCCGGTGCACCGGCCACCTCGTCGGCCGGTCGACCGGCAGCCCCACTGCCAGTGGACCGTCGACATCGACCCGTTGCGTGAGCCGCTGGGCCGCCCCCAGGTGACCGACGTGATGGCGTCCACCCTGGCGGCGGGCACCT
Organism: Microthrixaceae bacterium; assembly: GCA_041394405.1. Taxonomy (GTDB): domain Bacteria; phylum Actinomycetota; class Acidimicrobiia; order Acidimicrobiales; family Microtrichaceae; genus Microthrix. Next base: position 140,146 of record JAWKIF010000014.1, on the reverse strand, counting down.
CGATTGCGCCGTTCGGTCCGGCCGGCGGCCCGGGGATGGCCGACTACTCCGGCCCCCTCGACCCCAACCTGGCGCTGGAGCACTTCAACCACCGGGCGCTGTCGATCATCTGCCAGGAGGCGGCGCTGCAGGGACACCTGCTGGCCATGTCGTTCATGGCCGCCATTGAACGGCGCCACGGGGTGGAGGCCGCGGTGGAGGTGGGCACCCGGCAGTTCGTCGGCATCGCCGGCCTGGCCGCCGATCGGCTGCGGCGGGCCTTCGGCCTGGGCGACGGGCTGGCCGACATCGCCCAAGTGATTGAACTGCATCCGGCGTTTGCGCCGCGCCCCTACGTCGACCGGCAGGTCGGCGTTGGCGCCGACCTGCTGAGCCTGCGACTGTTGGGATGCGAGGCGGCGGCCGAGACCGCGGCGCCGACCTGGGTGGCGATCCTGGCCGGTCTCGGCGCCGAGGCCGCCGGCGCGGAGGTGCTGGGCGCGATCGCTCGGGCGGTGAACCCACGGGCCAACTGCCGGAACGTTGAGGATCGAGGGCAGGCGTTGGCCGGGTGGGAGGTGACCCTCGGCGAGGTGGAACAGCCCGAGGCCGAGGAGGTGGCGCTGGCCCGCTTCTCCACCGGCGCCGAATTCCAGTTCGGGCGCACCGCCGGCTCCGCCACCGGCAGCGACGGTGCAACCCCGGTCGACCTCCGCCGCTGAGCGCGGGAGGGCTCGGTACACTCCGCCGATGCCTCAGAAGAACCGCCAGGTGGTGTTGCGCCGTCGGCCGACCGGCCTGGTTGCCGCCGACGACGTGGAGCTGATCGAGACCGAGCTGTCCGAGTTGGCCGAGGGTGAGGCGTTGGTCCGCACCGACCTGGTGGGCATCGACGCCGCCGTGCGCACCTGGCTGGACGATCAGCCCGGCTACCTGCCGCCGGTGCAGCTGGGCGAGACGGTGCGGGCCGCCACGGTGGGGGAGGTGGTGGAGACCCGCTGCGACGCCTACGAGGTGGGCGACGTGGTCACCTCGCTCGGCGGCTTCGCCGACTACTCCATCTCCCATGACGACCTGTTCACCACGGTGATGGGCCGGGTGAGCGAGAACACGGCGGACGTCGACCGCGAGGCGCTGCTGGCGCTGTTCGGGTCCACCGGGGCCACCGCCTATTTCGGCATGCACGACATCGGCCGGCCCCAGCCCGGCGAAACGGTGGTGGTGAGCGCCGCCGCCGGTGCCACCGGCTCCATCGCCGGGCAGATGGCCAAGGCCGCCGGGGCGCGGGTGGTGGGCATCGCCGGGACGGACGAGAAGTGCGCGGTCGTCACCGACGAGTTCGGCTTCGATGCCTGCATCAACTACCGCACCGCCGACCTGCCGGCGGCGCTGCGCGAGCACTGCCCCGATCGGGTGGACGTGTACTTCGACAACGTGGGCGGCCCCATCCTCGACGCGGTGCTGGGGCGCCTGGCCATGCACGCCAGGGTGGTGTTGTGCGGGGTCATCTCCAGCTACGTCAGCGGCGAACATCCCGGACCCGCCAACTACGTCAAGCTGCTGGCCATGCGGGCACGGATGGAGGGCTTCAACACCCTCGACAACTGGGGCCGCTACGACGAGGCGAATGCCGAGCTGCGCCGCCTGCACGACCAGGGCGCGCTCCGCTTTCGCAGCCACGTCTTCGACGGCCTCGACCGCAGCGTCGATGCCCTGAACGCCCTGTTCGAGGGCACCAACATCGGCAAGACGTTCCTCCGCCCCTGACCGCTGGTTGCTGATCAGAGGAGGCCGAAGGCATCCAGGTCGAGCGCGTGACGGGCGAACCGTCCGCCCATGGCCACGAACATGTCGTTGCCCCTCGCCGTCTGTTGCACCAGCATGGAGGCGACCAGCGTGACGACCATGCCGGAGAACGTGCCCCGGCGATACCCGAGCCAACATTCGTCGGCGCTGTAGCCGGACACACCGCGGGACAGCAGCTGGGTGCGGTAGTCCGCCACCAGCGCTTCCTCGTTCGCCCGGCGGTCATCGGGCAGCAGACCGCTGCCCAGGAAGTAGGCCAGGTCGGAGGTGCCCGGGCCGCAGCCCGCACCCTGGAAGTCCACCACCGCCACCCGGGTGCCGTCGTCCACCCCGAAGAGCAGGTTGTCCAGGCGGAAGTCGCCGTGGACGACGGTGTTGGGGCCCTCGTGGTGGCCGAGGATCTCGCCCAAACCGGCGACCATCCGTTCGTAGGCCGACGTCTCGTCGGCGCCCAGCCGATCGCCGTAGCGCTCGCAGAACCCGGGCAGCACCATGGTGGCCAGCGCCGTCACCTGGGCGACGCTGTCGGGGTCGCGCCGGTTCATCCAGCCGATCGACGCCAGGGAGGCGTCGCCAAATCGGGGAGCGTGCAGCTGCGTCATTTCCTCGACGACGGCTGCCGCCTCGTCGGCGCTGCATCCGACGATCTGGTCGCCCTGGCGGGCGGGGGCGAGGTCTTCGAAGAGCAGGGTGAAGGCGTGGGTCTCGGGGTCGAACAGCACCTGGTGGCAGGTCGGCGTGCGCACGGGCAGGTTGGCGGCGAGCTGCTCGTAGAAGCGGCATTCCAGCTCGTAGGAGCGCACGGCCACCCCGGTGGCCCGGCTGGTCTCATCCCCGGCGGGCAACTTGGCGATGACGCTCCTGGGGCATCCGGCGGGCGCCCCCTCGAGCCGCATCGCCAACCGAAACACGTCGCCCACCTGCCCGGTTCCCACGGGTTCGTGGTGCACCTCTGCGACCCGCCCGCCCGCCAACGGATCGGCCAGGGCCTCGGTGAGCCAGGTCGCGGTGAGGCCCTCGGGCGCGGTGACGATCGGTAGCGACATGGTGGTTCCCCCGGTGCCAGGGTAGCGGTGGGCAGCCCGCCGGGACCGTGGCCCCTGGAGCGGCCGGGTGCCCCGGACGAGAGGCGCTCGATCTTCTCGTCAACCACGCGGCGAGAGCGTCTCGGCCGCCGACGATGTCCAGGCTGCTCGAACAGCGCCGAGGCATTGGTGGGCTCCGCGTAGTGTGCCCTCCGTGCGATCTCCGAGTGCCTATGGTTCCGTCAGTGAGCTGGCCGAGCGGCTGGTGGCGACGACGGTGTGCCACCTGGAGGCGGCCGGGGCTGCCTACCTGCCGGGTTGGCGAATCCCCGGCACCTTCGCCGGCCACCAGGTGGCCGGCGACGTTCGCGCCGACGTCTGTTTCACCCTCCATCACCTGCGCCGCGCCGGGGTGGAGTCGGTGGGGGGCGAGCCCATCGAGCGCATTCTGGGCGTGCTGTTGGCCGACATCGACGGTGCGGCCACCCACACGTTCTTCTCGTATCGCATCGCCGAGACGCTGTTGGGCTACGGGCAATTCGGCGGGAATCCGCTGTTGGAGGGGCTCTCCGACGAGCAGGTGGATCAGGTGGCGCTCGCCGTCGACAGCTCGGACTGGCTCGAGCTGCTCGACGCCGGCGTGCTGCCCCGCAACTATGCCGGCGTGCTGGCCCGGTGCGAGTTGGGTCGGGTGAGGCTGGGTCTGGTGGAGGACCACTCGCGTCTGGAGGGGTTGGTGGCGCGGGTGGCCGAGGTGGTGGGCGAGAACCCGCTGGGCGCTCTGGATGACTCCAACGACCGCAACGGCCGCTACGACATCTACGCCGCCGACGTGTGGCTCTTCACCGAGCCCTTGGCCGACCGGCTGGGCCCGGTGTGGAAACGGGGGATGGCAACGGCCCTGGAACTGGCGGTGGCGGTAGGGGGACGAGACGGCGCCGCCGTGCCCTGGGGGCGATCCACCGGCGACCTGGCCGCGGCGCTCTCCTTGGAGCTCGCTGCGTTCGCCCTGGCCGCCGGGCCGCGGGCCGAGCCGTCCGAGACCGCACCGGGGCGACGCGGCTCCGAGGGCCTCTGGCTGCGCCGGGCGTGGGATGCCACCGTCGCCTTGGCCGATGGCTTCGGGGTGGACGGGCTGACGCAGGCCCATCAACGCCGTGCCCAGGACTCCTACCGCGGGCCCGAGCGCCGCCTCCAGCTCACCTTCGACTTGCTCGGCAAGGTCGCCTGGGCGGCGGCCGCGCTCCGCGAGGCGGACCCCGACCTGACGCCGGCCTCGGCTGCCGAGGCCTACCCGCTGGTTGACCAGTTCGTTCGCTTCGAGCGCGATCAACCGGCGGGGGTGTGGGCCCACCGCTCGGCCGGGGCCGAGTTCGCGCTGCCGTTCGTGGGTACCACCAGGAGCCACTACCTGCCGGCCCTGCACCGACCGGGGCGCTGGGAGGTGCCCGTCGACCGCGATCTGCCCACCTGGACGCCGCTGGTGATCGACCGGTTGAAGCGCTTCACCGCCGGCGGGCTGCCCACCTCGGTCGAGCACCTCGGCGGGGCGCTGCGGGCGCGCTGGGACCGCTTCGAGGTCTCCGGGCGGGGGCTGGACGGCGACGACCCGGGGCCGCCGCTCGAGGGCACGCGCACCACCGAGGTGTCGGTGGAGGGTCGCAGCATCGTGATGCGCGACGAGTTGAGCTTCGCCCGGGCTCCCGTGGCGATCAGCGTGGCCATCCCCGAGGTGGCCGACGCGCCGCTGCGGGTGGAGTGGCGCATCGAATCCGCCTCCGGGGCCCGGGACCCCGACGGGGACGGCACCGTGGTCGGGCCCGATGCGGCGGGCGGTGCGGCTGCGGTCGTCCCGGTGGACGGGCTGTCGGAGTGGCGCAGCTCGTGGTCCGAGATCGCCAAGGTCCACCAGCTGGATCTCACGCCGTCCACCCGCCTCGGCTACTCCGCCCGCGTGACGCCGTTGGTGCGGGCGGCATCGACGGCCTTCGGTCACCACTACCACCAGGCCCTGTACGGGGCCATGGCCCACCGGGTGGTCGAGCGGCCCTCGCCGGTGGGCTGGGACGCCGTCGACGACCCGGGCCTGGCCGGCCTGGATCTGCTGCACCTGCACTGGCCCGAGTGGTTGGCATTCGACGACATGACTGCCCATCTGGCCATCATCGACCGGCTGGCCGACGCCGACATCCCCGTGGTGTGGACCGCTCACAACCTCACCCCGCACGAGAAGCGCCCCGAGGCCTACGACGGCATCTACACACTGTGGGCGTCCGCCGCCTCCGCGGTCATCCACCACAGTTCGTGGGGCGAGGCCCTCATGCGAGCGCGGTACGGGTTCGCCGAGCGCTGCATCCACCGGGTGATTCCCCACGGGCACTTCGGGGCCATGTGGCGCTCGGCCGGCATGCCGGACCGGGCGGAGGCCGAGCGGCGCCTGGGGGTGCCGGCGGCCGGGTTGCGCATCGGCATCGTGGGTGCCCCGCGGCGGGAGAAGCTGGTGCAGGAGGTGCTGGACGGCGTGGCGGGATGCGAGCGGACCGACGTGCAACTGGTGTGCTGGTCGCTGCGGGGCGACGAGCAGGTGCCCGACGACCCCCGCATCGCCGTCGCCGAGCCGTACCGCATGGTGGACCGTGCGGTTTATGCCACTCGCCTGGCTGCCTGCGATGTGCTCGCCCTGGTGTTCGACGAGCACGGGGAGATGCTGACCACGGGCGCAGCGGCCGACGCCATGGGCCTCGGTCTGCCGGTGCTGCGCTCATCGTGGGGGTATCTCGCCGAGCACCTCGGATCGGCCGGCCTCCCGGTGGGCCAGACCGCAGCGTCCATTGCCGCGGGGCTGGACGCACTCACCGACGCCGACCTCGATCGGGCCCGGGCCGCAGCGTCGATCCGCCGGGACCAACTCGACTGGGCGGTGCTGGCCGAGCCAACCGCCGACCTCTTCGAGGAGGCCATCTTGGCGCGAGGCGACGCCTGACTCCATCCCACCTCGGCTCGCCCGAGCTGGTTGCCGCTACTTGGTCGGGAACGGCTGGCCAACCAGCCGCTCGCTGAGGGTCCACAGGCGTTCCACGTTGGCGTCGTTGCGCAGGTAGCTCATGAAGCCGGTGGTGTTCGGGTTTCCGCCCTCGACGCCCACCTGGCAGTCGGCCAGATAGGCGCCGTTGTGCTCGGCGAGATCGGCGACCGATGCCCACACCTGGGTGGCGGCGCCGGCCTCGACGCTCTTGAACTTGAATCCTCCATCGGGTTCGCCGGACGGTTGGCCCTCGGCGCCCGGGCGCTCGGCGCTGCGGGCCCTGGTGCGGTCGAGCATCTGTTGGATCAGCTCGTCGTTCAGGTGCCGGGCCAGCTCGGTCATGATGCCGCCGGGGTGCACGGAGAACGACAGCACGCCCTGGTCGCCCAGCCGTTGGGCCAGGCCGCGGCTGAACAGGGCGTTCGCGGTCTTGGATCGCCCGTAGGCGATCCACGGGTCGTAGTCGCCGGCCTCGAAGTTGATGTCGTCCAGGTTGACGTCGCTGGTGGTGTGTCCGGCGGAGGACAGGTTGATGATGCGCGGCCGGCTTCCCCGGAGCACCGCCGGAGCGAGCAGGGCGGTCAGCAGGAAGTGACCCAGGTGGTTGGTGCCGAACTGGGTCTCGAACCCGTCGGCGGTGGAACCCTGAGGGCAGGCCATGACCCCGGCGTTGTTGACAAGCACGTCGATGGCATCGTGGCTGGACAGATACTCAGCGGCAAACCGGCGGATGTCGGCGAGGCTGGCCAGGTCGATTGTGCCCAGCTCCAGGTCGGCGTCGGGCACGCGCCGGCGCACCCGTTCGGCTGCCGCCTCGTTCTTCGCCGGATTTCGGGCCAGCATGGTCACGGTTGCGCCCCTCGCTGCCAGCGCTCGTGTTGATTCCTCACCCAGTCCGCCCGATGCCCCGGTGATGACGAAGCGCCGACCGGACAGGTCGATGCCGTCAAGCACCTGGTCGGTGGTGGTCTCGGCCCCGAAGGAGTTCATCTCGACAGCATGCCAGCCCGCCCGGACGCCGATCCCGCTCCAATGCCCCCACCACCCGCCGGTCGGGGTGAGCCTGGGCTCGGGGTACCCGACCGAACGCGCACGCCCTGTGGCACACTTGTGCGGTGGCTCGGGCCGGCACCGCCAGTGCCTCCCTGGCCCATTCGGAGGACTCGTGAACGTTGCTCGTCAAGGTCGGTGGTTGCGGGCGTTGGGGGCGACTGCGGCGCTGGTGGCGGCCGCGCTGGCGGGCATCGTGCCGGCCTCCGCGCAGGACGAGGCCGAGCCCGGCTATTGCGGCCCGGTGGTGGCGTTGATGAACCATTGGCTGCCCGAACCGACCACCAACGAGCAGTACGCGACCCAGGCGGCTGAAGGGCAGGCGATCTACGACGCCGCCTACGCCTCGGTGGGCACGGCCGAACCCGAATCCGGGCTCCTCCAGCAGGGCCTCTACGTGTTCCCCGGCCTGACCAATGCGCTGGCTGCCGACGTGGCGGCGGCCGGTGGCAACTACCTGGATGTTCCCGCCGAGAGTCGCGCCGAGCATCGGACCAAGATCATCGAGTTCATGAACGGCCTGTCGGACATCATCGCCCCCTATTGCGCCGCGACCCCATCGATTCCGCCGACAGGAGCACTGGTCGGCCCGTGCGACTTCGGGCCGGTGGCCCTGCCGTCGCTGCTGGGGGTGAGCACGCGGGGCGCCACGGTGGAGGCCGCGGTGGGCGATCAGGTGTACGTCTTGGGTTCGGCCGCGGACCCGTCCACCGCACCGGAGTTGGTGTTCGTCGAGGTCGACGAGGGTGTTGCAGCGGGTGAGGTGTTGCTGAACGGCCAGGTTGGCCCGGTGACGCGGATTCCGTGTTCCACGGTGGCCGGCCCGCTGGTGGGCCTGGGCGACTACCCGGCGCTGCTGAGCGCCGCCTTCACCCCAGGGTGTGCGTCGCCGGCCAAGGCTGCCGCTCTGAAGCTCGCTCCGAACCAGTCGCTGTCCGAGGCGGTCGGCATCCGCGACATCTACGGAGGCGTCGGCGCCCCGTTTGCTCTCACCGTCGAGGTGGACGGAGACCAGCAGGTCGTGCCCATGCCCGTTGGTTCGCGACTGGAGCTGGACGCCGGGGCCAGCGCCCCAACCGTGACGGTCAACGGGCAGGCGGTGGAGGTGACAACGCTCCCCGCCGAGTGCGGCGATGCGCCATCCAGCCAGGACGACGCGCCCTCCAGCGAGGACGATGCGCCCTCCAGCCAGGACGATGGGCCTGGGGCTGCGGCGCCCCTGTCGCCCAAGTTCACCGGCTGACCGGGCGCCCGCGGCGGCGGGCCTAGCGCTTGGTCTGCTTGCTGAACATGACGCCGGCCACCCGGCGGATCTGGATCTCCTCGGAACCCTCGGTGATGCGGTAGCGCCGATGATGGCGGTAGATATGTTCGAAGGGCATGTGGCGGGTGTAGCCCATGCCCCCGCAGGTCTGGATGGCCTGATCGGCGGCGTTGCACACCAGCCGGTTGGCCCGGTAGTTGCACATCGACACCTCTGCGGTGACGTCCATGGCCCCGTGGCGGTCCATGCGCCAGGCGGTCTGGCGGATGAGCGCCCGCAGCATCGCCGCCTCGGTGTGCAGCTCGGCGAGGGGAAACTGGATGGCCTGGTTCGTCCACAGGGGGCGGCCAAACGGTGCCCGCTCGGTGGCGTACGCGGCGGCGGCATCGATGCAGTACTGCGCCGCCCCCAGGCTGGAGGCGGCCTGCCGGATGCGGTTCTCGTGCACGAAGATGAGGGCCAGCTCGAGGCCCCGGTTGACCTCGCCGAAGACGGCGCCGTCGCCCACCCGCACGTCGGTGAAACCCACGTCGGGGTGGTCGGTGGGCATGTTGAAGGTCCACCAGTAGGTGCCGACCTCCACGCCGTCGGCGGCGGTGGGCACGAGAAAGCAGGTGATGCCGAAGGCGTCGCCCGGCTGGCCCTCGGTGCGGGCGAAGACCATGTCGTGGGTGGCTCGGTGCATGCCGGTGTTGAAGCGTTTGGTGCCGTTGATGACCCAGTCGTCGCCGTCGCGCACCGCTGCGGTCTCGAGGAACGTGGCGTCGCTGCCGTGGTCTGGCTCGGTCAGCCCGAACGCCACCAGGTGGGTGCCGGCGAACGCCCCGTCGATGAACTCGGCTCGCTGGGCGTCGGTGCCCTTGGCCAGCATCATCAGGATGAACGGGAAGTTGCCCACCACCGAGGTCTCGTTCTGCAGGTCGTTGTGCAGCCCGAGCCCCTTGGCGGCCAGGTGCTCGCGGATGACGGCCATGTCGAGGTTCGAGCCGCCCCGGCCGCCCACCTCCTCGGGAAGGCCATAGCGCAGGTGCCCGGCGGCGTCGGCCCGCCGCATCATCTCGCCCAGGAGCGCCTCCCATTCGGGTCGGGGCAGTCCGTCGTTGTCCCAGTCGGTCCGGGCGTGCTCGCGCCGGTGATCGAAGAACTGGAGGTTGTCGGCCTCCAGCGGGGCGATCTCGGTGTCGATGAACTCGTCCAGCTCGGAGAGGTACGCGACGAGGTGCGCGGGCAGGTCGAAGTCCATCACGGCTCCCGGCGGTGGTGTGGGTCGATGAGGTTCAGCAGGTCGTACTCGAGCTCGGGCACCCGCCGACCGCTGGCGGCCAGCACGATGGAGTCGGTGAGGCCTGTGGTGAACGCGGCGGCCTGCGCGGCGAGCCCGCAGGCCCACCAGGCGGTGCGGGCGGCCATCCACCAGGCGAACGCATCGTCGCGCCACACACCGCCGCCCGATTCATAGGCCGCCCGAAGCGCCCGAAGGGTGCCGAAGCCGCCGACCGGCAGGTGGTCGTTGCCGAAGCGCCAGGTGCGCAGGCACAGGTAGGCGACGTCCTCCATCGGGTCGCCCACGTGGGCCAGCTCCCAGTCCAACACCGCGCTGAGCCGCCCCTCGTGAACCAGGAGGTTGCCGGTTCGAAAGTCGGCATGAACCAGGGTGGGGCTGCTGGGCGGCGATGGGGGGTGGCGGCGAAGCCACTCCACGCCCAGCCTGATGGCGGGGTGCGGCTGGGGAAGCAGGTCAAGCTTGGCCGCCAGGTCATCGCAGTAGTCGCCGAAGGGATCGTCGAGCCTCAGCCGGTCGAGGTCGGAGGGCGCCGAGGAGACGTCACGGCGATGCAGGGTGGCCAACGCTGCGCCGCAGTCGGCCGCCAGCGCCTCGCCGGTTCCCAGGTCGGCCACCGATCGAAGCACCCGCCGTGGGATCGACAGGCCCGGCTCATGGCTGACCACCATGGCCGGTTGCCCTGACCCCGGCAGCGAATCGGTGGCGGCCAGCACCCGTGGTGTGGGAACGCCCTCGGCGGCGGCGAGCCGGATCACGGCCGCCTCGACGGTGGCCGGCGTGGCCGCGATCACGCCGCTGCTGATCTGGGCCACGGCCCGGGTTTGCTGTCCGGCCGAGTCGATGTCCACCAGCAGGGTCGAGCGCTGCGCGCCCACCGAGGCGGCACCGGTAACCGTGACGTTGGGGTTGACCCATCCGTTGGCCGCCAGCAGCTCCGCGAGGGCGTGTTCGGTGGGCGCGTGCTTGGATGCCGTTGGACCTCCGGCCGAGACCGGGGTCCCGGTCGCCGTGTCGCTCACGGGCGATCTTCCAGGTAGGTCGGCTTGGAGATGGCCAGGCGGCGTTCCACGTCGCGCCGCAGCAGGGGCAGCGCGGCGTCCAGCAACTGGGGGTCGGGGCTGCGCAGCGCGCGGTCCAGTGCCGCGACCGCCTCGGTGGACAGCGCGGATGCCTGGCCCATGGGGGGAACGTCATCCGGGGGCTCGTCGCTCCCCAACAGTCGCCACACCTCCGCCTCCAGGTCGCCCGCAGCCCCGGAACCCGGCTCGGAGGCCAGCTCGCGACCGATGATGCGACACAGGTTGGCCACCACCCGGGCGGCGTGTTGGGCGCCCCCGACGGCGGAGGGCACCACCTGTCGGTCCAGCGTGTCGGCCATGGCCTCCAGCAACGCCTCGGCGGTCGGTTGATCCCCCATGTTCGGAACCTAGCGTTCGAGCCTCGCCCTGCGTTCTACAATCCCGCCCATGGGGCTCTTTGGGAGACGCATCAAGAACCCGGTGGAGGGCACGGCACAGGTGGTTGCCTGCAGCAACCATTCCGGAGAGGGCGTCTACGAGAATTGCCGGTTGCAGTTGGTGGTGCAGACGCCGAGCCTGGCTCCCTACCCGGTGGAGGTCCACCAGTTGTGTCCGAGGTCAAAGTGGCCTCAGCCCGGCATGACCGTGCCGGTGGTTGTGAGCGAGGACGACCCGCAGCGGGTGAAGGTGAACTTCAAGGCGATGGACAAGAACGCCGATACGGCCCGGACGATGGCCGAGCGACAGGCCGCAGCCATGCGCGGCGAGGTGCACCCTCCCGCACCACCTGGGGCCGCTGCTGGGCCGGGCGGTGCGTCGATCCAGTTCGTGGGAGGGACGGCGGAGGACATTCCCCCCGAAAGGCGGGCCATGGTGGAGGGGATGCTGGGCATCGACCTGGACGGCGACGGCGTGATCGGCGCAGCCGTGCCCCCGCCCCCGGCGGCCCCGCTCGCCGGGTCATCAACCCACCAGGCTGACCGACTGGGCCAACTGGAGCGTCTTGTCGACCTCATGAACTCCGGGGCCCTCACGGAAGCCGAGTTTGCTGCCGAGAAGGCCCGCATCCTGGGTTCGTAACGAGGTCGTCCGGGCGTGATCTACGCGGGCGCGGGGTGCACCTGGCGGCCGCCGAGCCAGGTCTCGAGCACCTCGATGTGGCGGATCTCGGCCGGGTCGACGGACCGAGGGTCGGCCCCCAACACCACGAAGTCCGCCAGCTTGCCCACCTCGAGCGAGCCCAGTTCGTGGTCGGAGTGGCACTGCCAGGCGGCGTCGATTGTCATGGCACGGATCGCGTCCTCCACGCCGACCCGCTCGCCGGGGGCCAGCACGGTGTCGGGTTCGCGCCACAGGTTGCGGGTGACTGCGTTCTCGATGCACCGCAACGGATCGATGGGGGTCACCATCTCGTCGGAGTGCAGCGTCCAGCGAATGCCGGCGGCCGAGCACGAGGCCGTCCGGTCCAGCAGGTCCGCCCGTTCGGGCCCGATGATCTCGTCCCGGAACGCCTGGCCCCAGAAATGCACGTGGCCGATGAGAAAGCTGGGGCTCAGGCCAAGCGCGGCGATGCGGGCGATCTGGTCGTCGTGGAGGATGGAACAGTGCTCGATGCGGTGGCGCCGGTCGGCCAACAGGCCGGGGTCGAGGGCCTCGAAGGCAGCGAGGGTGTCGTCGATGGCCTGGTCGCCGTTGGCGTGGACGACCAGCTGCCAGCCCTGCGCCGCGCGCTGGGCCACGATGGCCTTCAGGTCGTCCGGCTCCACGTAGGCGATGCCCCGGTCCGTGCTGTCGAGGTAGGGCGTGCGCTGGTGGCCGGATCGACCTTGGTTGGAGCCGTCGGAGATCACCTTCCAGCCGACGGCTCGCACCAGCTCGTCCCCGTCGCCCGGGCGCAGGCCGACCTCGTCGAAGCCGTCGGCCCGCATGTCCATGGCCGAGTAGCGCAGGCGGGTTGCCAGCCCGCCGGCGGCCGCCATGGCGGCGTACAGCTCTAGGTCGCCCGGCCCCAGAATGCCGCCGGCACCTTGGTCGCAGATGGTGGTCACCCCCACCGATGCGGCACGGGCGGCTACCGCCGTTGCTGCCGCAGTGAGGTCGACCGCACCAAGCGCCGGGTTGTGGGCCATCACGGACAGCATCGCCGCCTGGCCCTTCAACACCCCGTTGGGGGTGCCGTCGGCACCGCGACCGTAGGGCGAACCGGGCGGGTCCGGTGTCTCGGCGGTGACGCCGGCCAGCCGCAGCGCCGCCGAGTTCACATACGCGAAGTGCAGCGACGCGTTGAGGACGGCGATCGGAACCTCCGGCGACGCCCGGTCCAGCAGGTCGCAGGTGAGCTCGCTTGGCCCGGACTGGAGGGAGGGGTCGAACAGCCGGCCCAGCACCCAGGTGTCGTCGCCGGGGTGATCGGCCGCCAGCTCGGAGAGCCTGGCGAGGACGGCATCGACCGTGTCGAAGCGCTGCGCCCCCAGGTCTTCCCAGGCAGCGAACAGCGCGGTGGGCAGCACGTGGGCGTGCGGTTCGATGAAGCCCGGTAGAATCGTGGCCCCCGGGCGGTCGACGACGGCGACCTCGTCGGCACTGTCGTCGGCGGCGGCCCGAACGTCGTCCAACGAGCCCACGGCGAGAATGCGTCCATCGTGAACGGCGAGGGCCTCGGTCTCGCTGAGGTGGTCGTCCATGGTGAGCACCCGGGCACCCCGCACGATCAAGGTGGTGTAGGTGGCCGTCGGTCGCGTCGCGCCGTTGCCCGGCGTGGTGACCCGCGCCAACGCGCCCAGCCCGGCGGCCAATGGTCCGGAGCCGCAACAGCCGTCGTGGGAAGGTGGGGCCTGTTGCGCCGTGTGTGAGCTCATGTGGCCAACGTAGCTGGAGGGGCGGCGCCGCAGCGCCGGCGTCGTCTGAGGGGTCGGTGGCTATGCTGCGCTCCGCCCTGCCCGTGCCCGATCGGCACGGCCCCGGTCGGCCATGCGGCATGTTGGGAGTGCACAGCCGTGCTGGGGCGCACAGCCTTGCTGGGGCGCACAGCCCTGCTGGGGCGCACAGCCCCGGCTCGTCGCAGCGGAGGTATCGATCGTGGACGCAGTCCGCTGAAGCCGCCCCATCGCTCCGTCGGCCACGGCGCGCTGCTGCGCGGCGCCTCCGAGCTGCTGCCCGGGCTGGCGTTGGTGGCGGTCGGCGTCGCGGCCGCCTTTGCCGTCCATGCGTGGGTGGGAGCGCTCTCGCCCTTGGTGGCCGCTGTCGCGGTGGGGGCGGTGCTGACCAACGCAGGGCTGATACCCGACGCCGCACGCCCGGGGCTCCGTTTCGCCGCCCGGCGGTTGTTGCGCTTCGGTGTGGTGTTGCTGGGCCTGCATCTGGCGGTGGGTGAGGTGATCGAGCTTGGTGGCCCGGGTGTGTTGGTCGTCGTGGCGGTGGTGACCGCCACCTTCTTCGGCACCCAGTGGATGGGGCGGCGACTGGGGGTGTCGCAGTCGATGTCGCTGCTGGTGGCAACGGGCTTCTCCATCTGCGGGGCCTCGGCTATCGCCGCGGTGGAGGGCGTCACCGATGCCGACGAGGAGGAGGTGGCGTTTGCCATTGGCCTGGTGACGCTGTGCGGCAGCCTCGCCATCGTCGTGTTGCCGCTCCTCGCCGGGCCCATGGGCCTGGCCGGCGAGCGCTTCGGCCTGTTCGTGGGGGCGTCGGTGCACGACGTCGCCCAGGTGGTGGCCACCGCCTCCGCCCAGGGTGATGAGGCCGTCCACTCGGCGGTGCTGGTCAAGCTCACGCGGGTGGTCCTGCTGGCACCAATGGTCGCCGGGGTGGCGCTGTCCCGCCGCCGGTGGACGGCAGCCGGGTCGGCGGGCGCCGCGCCCGCCGCCAACGCCCCGGCGGGCCAGCGGCCGCCGCTGTTGCCGATGTTCGTGGTCGGGTTTCTGGGGGCCATCGTGGTGCGAAGCACCGGCGTGCTCTCCGACGGGGTGCTCGACGCACTGGCCCGCGTGGAGAAGCTGTCCCTGGCCGCTGCGCTCGTTGGTTTGGGAAGCGGCGTGCACCTGGCCAAGCTGCGGCAGCTGGGCCCCCGGCCGCTGCTGTTGGGCGCCGTGTCGTGGGTGCTGGTGGCGGGCACGGCCTTCGCCGGGGTGCTGCTCGTCGGCGGCTAATCCTGCGGCGATTGGCCATGGCGCGGAAATCGGTTTCCCTCGCCGCTTCGACGTGGTTGGATGTACGGACCGAGGAAAGGAGGTGGTCCACATCAACGACTGTTCGTATGGGACTTCGGAGGTGGCTGGCCGCTGAGCGGCTCGCTGGATCCATTTGGCGAAACCTCGCCAGACACCCGGCGGATCGATGATCGGGAACTCGTCCCGCTCGATGCATTGCGCATTGGTCCGTCGTTCAACCAGTAGCGCGTCGGCTTCGGTCGGCGCCCGATTGAGGGAGGCGCTCCACCCGGGGCGCCTCCCTCGCGTGGTGGGTGCGCTTCCCCCGAACTCGGGTCTCGAAGTGTCGCTCTGGCCCCGGAATAGGTCCCCACTTCGGGTCGGGCAGCGAACTCGGGTCTCGAAGTGTCGCTCTGGGCCCCGGAATGGTCCCCACTTCGGGTCGGGCAGCGAACTCGGGTCTCGAAGTGTCGCTCTGGCCCCGGAATGAGTCCCCACTTCGGGGGACGATGGCGGGGAGAGCCCGAGGTTGGATGAGAGCGGAGCCTGCTCGGGGGAGCCTGCGGCCGGGGCAGTGGTCAGGCGCTGACGGCGGGCGGAGTCGGTGCGGGGCGGCTGACGAGGTAGTCGGCCAGCTTGGCCTCGGCGTCCTCGCCGAAGAGGATCTGGCAGACCTCTCGGAGCCCCTCGGTGTCGCCCAACTCGGCGTCAGGAACCACCTGCTCGATCTTGGATCGGCGGCGCATGAAGTCCTCCAGCCGGGTCACCATCTCGGTTGAGGCGGCCAGATAGAGCTCGACGCGCAGGTAGTCGGTGCCGCCCAGGATGTCCTCGCCCATGGACGGATCGGCCCGGATGGCCTCCAGCATGGCGAAGGCCCGGCGGCCGTAGCGGCGCCACAGGCGATCCGACAACGGCTCCACGTCGGGGCGCACCCGGAGGTCGTCCAGCCCCATCAGCCGCGCTTGGCGGTAGAACACGCTGCGGGTCTCGGCGGTGGGCTCGCCGTACCAGGTGCCGAGATCGTCCTCGAGGGGCAGGCCCAGCGATTCGACGGCTTCGGCCACCTCCTCGCCAACGTTGAGGCAGTCGGTGAGCTTGCCGCCGAAGACGGTAATGACGTTGCGGCTGCGGTCCAGCTCGATCTCGTGCTTGCGCGACAGCGACGTCCAGTCGACGTCGGTTTGGTCGCCGCCGTTGTTGGGCACCACCAGGGGCCGCACCCCGCAGCGCTCGGCGATGACGTCGGCGGTGGTGAGGGGGCTCTCGAGGGTCAGGCGCTTGTTGATCTGCTCCAGCAGGAACGACCGATCGTCGTCGGTGACCCCCGCGTGGGGGTCGTCGGTGCGGGTGTCGGTGGTGCCGATGACCGACCGCATCCCCATGGGAATCACGTAGAACAACCGACCGCTGTCGTCGAAGAACGCCAACACCCGCTGGTGTTCGGTGGTGGTCAACCGGGGCACGATGAGGTGGATGCCCTTCGAGTACACGATGCGATGCTTGGTCTCAACGCCCCACGAGGCGTTGAGACCATCGACGAAGGGCCCGGCCGCGTTGACGACGGTGCGGGCCCGCAGCCCGAATGCGTCGCCCGATTCCAAGTCGGTCAGCGTCAGCAGCCAGTGCCCGTCGAGCCGCGCTGCGTCGGTCAGCTCGACGTAGTTGGCCACTGCCGCGCCCGACTCGATGGCCGAGCGCACGAAGCCGAAGACGAAGCGGGCGTCGTTGTCCCGCAGGTAGGCGTCGCGGTACTCCAGGCCGCCCCGCACCCCTTCCGGGTTGATCACCGGCTCGGTGGCGCGGATGGCCTCGGTGCTCAATAGCCGGGGACGGTGGGTGCGGAACTTGCCGATGCCCCAGTAGGCGGTGGCGCCCAGTGCGGCGAACCAGGGGGGATAGGGGGAGCTCTCGTCGAGGGCGGCCAGGAACGGCAGCTCGGCCACGTTGTCGGGGTAGGCCCTCATGAGGCGATTGCGCGAGCGACACAGCTTGTACACCAGCGGGAGTTCGTAGTTCTCCAGGTATTTGAAGCCGCCCCACACCAGGTTGGAGCTTTGCTGGCTGGTCTCGGCGGCGAAGTCGGCCCGGTCGACCAGCGCCACCGACGCCCCACGGCCCGCCAACGATGCCGCCGTGACCGCACCGTTGATGCCGCCGCCGATGATGGCCACGTCAACGGAGCCGTCTCGCAGCCGGTCGAGGTTGGTATCCCGCAGCGTCATGGGGGCACGGTACCCACATTGGCGGCGGGCCCCAACCCGGCGGGAGCCCGGTGGGTCAGGTCGCCTCGGGGGGTGCCGGCAGGCCCAACTCGGCCCGGATGCCGGCCAGCACCACCGGGTGGGTCCAGTAGTGGGAGGCGGCGTGGGTGACCAGCCGATCCCGCCGGTCGCCGCCGTACACCTCGACGTCCTCCGGCGCGCTGCCGTCGTGCAGGCGGAACGTGGGGGCGCACAGGAACGCGTAGGGGTCGAGGGGCACGAAGAAGTTGCGCCACGAACCGATGGTGTCGGGCAGCGTCAGGGTGGTGTTGGGATCGGCCTGGGCCGAGGAGGCGCCGATGGCATGGAAGAAGCCGGTCTGGTTGGCGCACGTGATCAGCGAGTCGATGTGCAGGGCCGGGTGGCCCGAGACCGCCAGGTCGAAGGCCATGGTGCCGCCCAGCGAATGGGCGATGACATCGATCGGCCGCTCTCGCAGCCCGTAGCCGGGGGCATGGCGCATGACGGACTCCCAGATGAGCGCATGCAACTCGGCCTGCCGGCGTTGATACAGGACCAGGTCGGCGGTGAAATGCGCCGAGGCCCGCAGGTACTGCTGACGGATGAGGCCATAGAGGTCACCCAGGATGCGCCGCCGCGACAGGTTGGTCCTCCGGCGCCAGCTGTCGGCGACGCTGCCCATGACGTCGGTGAGGTCGCGCTCGGCCCAGGCGTCGCGGACCTCTCGGAGGCGTCCCCACTGGACCTCGGCTTCCGTGTCTGCGTCTGCGTCTGCGTCTGCGTCTGCGTCTGCGTCGGGGTCCTCCCTGCCATCGTGGTCATCTGGTGCATCACGAGCGTTCGCCGCTTCCTCGGCGGGCGGTGCGTCGTCGCCGGCTTCGGCCGACGCGTCGGCGGCCGACCGGGCGGCATCCGACCAGCTGCGGTACGGCACCACCCGCTCCACGAGGTCCTGGTCGGCGGCGAAGTCGCCCCAATAGACGGGGATGGGCCGGATGGCGGGGCCGAGTGCCCGACCCAGCGTGGCGGCCTCCTCCTCGAAACCCGTCCGGTTCCGGATGGCCACCCCATGAATCACCAGGACGGGGCGGGCGTCCTCGGGTGCTGCGCTCACCCCGCCCAGAGTACCCATCCAGCCTCCAACGGCACGGTGGATTCGCCTCCCCGGGGGTTTGCCGACTGGCATACTTGGGGCCGGCAACGCACCCTCGCTGGGAGGGCGGTGCCCAGTCTGTGAGGTGCCCGCCGATGGCCCGTTCTGCCTTCCTCCATCCCTTCGCCCGCCCGGCGGCAACCGAGTTCATCGACATCGTGCGAGGCCAGGGCGCAGCGGTGTGGGACGCAGCCGGCAACCGCTATGTCGATGCGATGGCATCCCTGTGGTACTGCCAGGTGGGCCACGGCCGCGCCGAGATCGCCGATGCCACGGCGGCGCAGATGCGCACGCTCGATGCCTTTCACACCTTCGAGATGTTCACCAACGAGCCGACCGAGCGATTCTGTGCGGCGCTGGCCGAGCGCTCACCGCTGGAGGACACCCGGGTGTTCCTGACCAACTCCGGCTCTGAGGCGGTGGAGACGGCGTTGAAGCTCAGCAGGCTGTTCTGGGCATGGCAGGAATGTCCCGAGCGCCGCGTGGTGATCGCCCGCGAGGGGGCCTATCACGGGGTGGCCTACGGGGGCACCACTGCCCAGGGCCTGCCCGCCAACCGGGAGGGTTGGGGCAGGTTGTTGCCCGATGTCGTACACGCCGACGCACACGACCTGGGCCAGGTGAAGGAGCTGTTCGCCGAACACGAGGGCAGCGTTGCTGCGGTGATCGCCGAGCCGTTGCAGGGGGCCGCCGGGGTGTATCCGCCCCAGCCCGGCTACCTGGAGGGGTTGCGGGCGCTGTGCGATGAGCACGGGGCGCTGCTGATCTTCGATGAGGTGGTCTGCGGGTTCGGGCGGCTGGGTCACTGGTGGGGCGCCCAGCGTTACCAGGTGACGCCGGACCTCATCGCCTTCGCCAAGGGGGCCACGTCGGGCTACCTGCCCCTCGGCGGGGTGCTGGTGAATGCCAGGGTGAACGAGGTGTTGGAGGCCGACGACGCCCGCATGTTGCGTCACGGCTTCACCTATTCAGGCCACCCGACGGTGTGCGCCGCGGCGCTGGCCAACCTGGCCATCATCGAGGACGAGGGCCTGTTGGCCCGAGCGACCTCGATGGGCGAGCGACTGGCACCCGCGCTGGGTGCCATGGTGGGTGAGGGGTTGGCGGCCGAGGTTCGGGGCACCGACGCCATCTGGGCGCTCCGCCTGAACGAGGGCGTCGTGCCGACGGACGTGCGCAACCACATGCTGGCCAACGGGGTCATTCCGCGCCCCATTGGCCAATCGACGCTGGCATTCTGCCCGCCACTGACCATCGGCGACGACGACCTGGGCCTGATCATCGAAGCGACCCGACTGGCGCTGACGGCCGTCGACGCCCCACGGGGTTGAGCCGGCCATGAGCGGTCGCACACGGGCCGGTTTGGGTTGCGGGAGCGGTCCGGGGTGACGCGTGGACCGGGCCGGGGACCACGGCCTGGCGACGCTGCGGTCACCGCCATGCTGGCCGGGGCCGAGCTGGCGCCGTTCTGGTTGCACCGCGACGACGTGGACTTGCCCAGCGAAGCGCCCCTCCGGGGCCGGCATCAGGCGGATCTGGTGATCGTCGGCGCCGGGTTCACCGGCCTGTGGGCCGCGCACCAGGCGTTGGACGACGACTCGGGCCGGGACGTGTTAGTGCTGGACGCCTCGGGCCCGGGAGATGGCGCATCGGGTCGCAACGGCGGGTTCTGCGACGCCTCGGTCACCCATGGCCTGCCCAACGGCATGGCGCACTGGCCCGACGAGTACGCCACGCTGCACCGGCTGGGCATTGAGAACCTGGACGGGCTGCTGGGCGACCTGGACCGCCACGGCATCGACGCCAGGTGGGAGGCCGTTGGCGAGCTGGATGTGGCCAACGCCGACTGGCAGCTGGAGGATCTCGTCGGGGGCGCGGAGGCGCTGGAGGCGGCGGGGGAGCGGGTCACCGTGCTCGACCGCGCCGCCGTGCAGGCCGAGGTGGCATCGCCCACGTTTGTGGGAGGGCTGTGGCGCCACGACAACGTGGGCCTCCTCGATCCGGGCCGCCTGGTGGCCGGGCTGCGGTCGTCGTTGCTGGCCCGCGGCGGGCGGATCGCCGACCACACCCCCGTCGACGGCCTGGAGCGACGTGGCAGCGGCATTACCGTGAGCGGGCCTGGCCTGCGCATCGACGCGGCCAAGGTGCTGTTGGCCACCAACGCCTTCCCCGGCCTGGTGCCGGCCATCCGCCATCGGGTGGTGCCCGTGTACGACCACGTGTTGGTCACCGAGCCGCTCAGCGGCGACGTGCGCCGGTCGTTGGGGTGGGCCAACCGCCAGGGTGTGGGCGACTCGGCCAACCAATTCCACTACTTCCGGCTGACTCCGGACGATCGGGTGCTGTGGGGAGGCTACGACGCCATCTACCACTACGGCGGCAAGGTCGGGCCGGCGGTCGAGGCCAACGAGCCAACCGAAACCATGCTGGCGGCCCAGCTCCTGGAGTGCTTTCCGCAGCTGGAGGGCACCGCCATCACTCATCGCTGGGGTGGCCCCATCGGCACGACCACCCGGTTCTCGTTCACCGCCGGCGGCCGCTGGGACAACCGGGTGGCGTGGGCCGTGGGCTACACCGGCCTTGGCGTGGGCGCCACACGGTTTGCGTCGAGGGTGGCCCTCGACCTGCTCGCCGGTGCCGACACCGAACGCACCCGCCTGGCCATGGTGCGCCGGGGGCCCATTCCCTGGCCGCCCGAACCGCTCCGCTGGACCGGCATCACCCTGACGCGTCGGGCCATCGCCAACGCGGACCGCAACAACGGCCGCCGAGGTCCCTGGCTTCGCCTGCTGGACGCTGCAGGGGTGGGTTTCGACAGCTGAGCCCGGCGTGCTACCGGGCGCCCCAGGCGTAGGACTGCTTCTCGAGGTGCAGGTAGGTGAACACCTCGGTGCTGATGACGTCGTCGTCGGTCCGAACCCTCGAGTTGAGCAGCTCCAGAAGCCCCTCGGGGCCGGTGCAGACCATCTCCAACAGCAGGTCGAATCGTCCGGAGGTGACCACCACGTAGTCGATCTCGTCCACCTCGGCCAGGCGCGCTGCCAGCGCCGTCAGGTCGCCCCTCGCCCGCACTCCCACCATGGCCTGCAGGGTGAAACCCAGGCGCAACGGGTCGGTGACGGCCACCACCTCCATCACCCCGCTCTCGGTGAGCCGTTGCACGCGTTGGCGGACGGCGGCCTGGGACAGGCCAACCTTGGGGCCCAGCTGGGCGTAGCTCATGCGGCCATCCACCTGCAGCTCGCGAATGACCGCCTTGTCGATCTCGTCGAGGACAACGGCGCCTTCGTCGGCGGTTGGCGGCCTCATCGCTGGGGGCCGGCCAACGCTTCGGCGAGCTCCACGGCGTCCTTGCCCAGCGACTGGGCCACGACGGCGTTGGTCATGTGGCCGCCGGCCGTGTTGACGCCCAGGGCCAACGCGGGATCGTGCGCCGAGGCCCCCGCCACCCCGTGCTCGGTGAGCGCAGCCAGGTAGGGGAGGGTGACGTTGGTGAGCGCATAGGTGGACGTGTGCGGCACGGCGCCGGGCATGTTGCCCACGGCGTAGTGCACCACCCCATGACGTTCGTAGGTGGGGTTCTCGTGGGTGGTCTCGTGCGATGTCTCCACGCAGCCCCCCTGATCGATGGCGATGTCGACGATGACCGACCCGGGCTTCATCGACTTCACGATGGCCTCCGAGACCACCACCGGGGCCCGACCGCCGGGCACCAGCACGGCGCCGATCACGAGGTCCGCCTTGGCCACCGTGCGTTCCACCTGGCCACGGTTGGAGGTGAGGGTGGTGATGCGACCCATCTGAATCTGGTCGATCCAGCGAAGGCGGTCGACGTTCTTGTCCAGGAGATCCACCTCGCCCTCCAGGCCGGCGGCCATCCAGGCGGCATTCCATCCCACGTTTCCGGCGCCCAACACCACCACCCGTGCGGGCCGAACCCCGGGTGCCCCGCCCATCAGCACGCCGCGCCCCCCGTTGTGGCGCTCCAGGAAGTGGGCACCCACCTGCACCGACATGCGGCCGGCAACCTCGCTCATGGGGGCCAACAACGGCAGCGCCCCGTCGGCGGTCTGCACCGTCTCGTACGCGATGCCGGTCACTCGATGCTCAAGGAGCGCCTCGGCCACCTTGGGATAGGCGGCCAGGTGCAGGAAGGTGAACAGCACCAATCCGGGACGGAAGTGCTCGAACTCGGCGGCCAGCGGCTCCTTCACCTTGCAGACCAGGTCGGCCCGTTGCCACACCTCGGCTGCGTCGGCGACGATTTCGGCCCCGGCAGCGGCGTAGGCCTCGTCGGCGATGGACGCGCCGGCGCCAGCGCCGGCCTGAACGAGGATCGGCGCACCGTGTTGGTGCAGCTCACGCACCCCGTCGGGGGTGATGGCCACCCGGTACTCGTCGGTCTTGACCTCGGTGGGTACGCCGACGGTCAACGCGGTGTCGGACACGGTGCTCATGAGGCGAGCTCCTCCATCGATTCGGTGAGTGCGGTGCGGATGACGTCGGCGATGCGGTCGAACTCCTGGGGACCGGCCACCAACGGCGGCGACAGCTGCAGGACCGGGTCGCCCCGGTCGTCGGCCCGGCAAATCAGGCCCAGCTCGAACAGGCGGGGCGACAGCAGCTTGCGGAGCAGTCGTTCGCCCTCCTCCCCGGTGAACGTCTCCCTGGAATCGCGGTCCTTCACCAGCTCGATGCCGTAGAAGTAGCCCATGCCGCGAATGTCGCCCACCACGGGGAGGTCGGCCAGCGTGTCGAGGGCGGCCCGGAACTCGGCCTCGTGGGTCATCACCCGACCGGGAAGGTCCTCGGCCTCGAAGACGTCCAGGTTGGCCATGGCGGCGGCGCAGCTCACCGGGTGGCCGCCAAAGGTGATGCCGTGCATGAACATGGCGCCCTCCTCCAGGAACGGCTCGGCCACCTTGTCCGACACCATCACCCCTCCCAGCGGCGCGTAGCCGGAGGTGAGGCCCTTGGCCATGGTGATCATGTCTGGTTCCGAACCCACCCGTTGGGCGCCGAAGTAGGCGCCGATGCGACCGAAGGCGCAGATCACCTCGTCGGACACCAGGAGCACGCCGTGGCGGTCGCAAATCTCCCGCACCCGCTGGAAGTAGCCCGGGGGTGGGGTGAAGCAGCCGCCCGAGTTCTGCACGGGCTCGAGGAAGACCGCCGCCACCGTGTCGGCCCCTTCGCGCAGGATGGCTCGCTCGATGTCATCGGCGCACTGCAGGGTGCACGACGGCCCGGACGCGCAGAACGAACACCTGTAGCGGTTGGTGTTCTCCACATGGATGCCGCCGGGCACCAGGGGCTCGAACAGCCCACGGATCTCGGCGACACCGGTGAGCGAGAGCGCACCCATGGTGGTGCCGTGGTAGGCGGTCTGGCGGGCGATGGCCTTGTAGCGGCCCGGTTCGCCCCGGGCGGCGTGATACTGGCGGGCGAGCTTCCACGCCGATTCCACCGCCTCACCGCCGCCGGTGGTGAAGAACACCCGGTTCAGGTGTGGCGGGGCCAGGTCGGACAGCCGGGCGGCCAGCTCGATGGCCACCGGGTGGGTGTAGGTCCACAGCGGGAAGTACGCCAGCGATTCGGCCTGCTTGGCCATGGCGTTGGCGATGGAGCTGCGCCCGTGCCCGGCGTTGACGGTGTAGAGGCCCGCCAGCCCATCGAGATACTGCGTGCCGTTCGCATCCCAGACGTAGCAGCCCTCGCCCCGGTCGATGATGGCGATCTCGGAGGGGTCCGAGGGTGCGAGCTGGGAGAAGTGCCCCCAGGTGTGGCGGGCGGAGAGTTCCTGAAGTTCACTGGCCGAACGAGACACGAGGCTCCTAGCAACAATGGTGGATGGGGTGCGCCGCGACGGCGAACCGGCCGCAAAAGCGGTGATGCCCCGCCGGCGCTACTCGACGGCGCGTCGGTTGCGCAGCCCGCCGATGCCCAGGAAGACCAGGCTGATCAGCAGGATGGCGGTGGCCAACACGTTCACCTGGGGCGGCAGACCGTTCTTGACGGCGGCGTTCACGTACAGCGGGTAGGTGGAGGTGGAGCCGGCGTTGAAGAACGTGATGATGAAGTCGTCGAGCGACAGCGCAAACGACAGCATGGCGGCGGCAATGATGCCCGGCATGATGAGCGGCAGGGTGATCTTCCAGAACGTTCGACGCGGGTTGGCGCCAAGGTCCATGGACGCGTCCTCGATGGTCCAGTCGTGGCCGCGCACCCGGGCGCGCACGGTGAGCGCCACGAAGCTCAGCTGGAAGCCGATGTGGGCCAACACGATGGTGCCGAACCCCCGGTTCCAACCCAGGTCGAGAAACAGGGTGAGCAGCGAGGCGCCCATCACCACCTCGGCGGCGGTCAACGGCAGCACCAGGAACGTGTCGAGGGTGTCGCGACCCACGAACCGCTGACGCACCAGCGCAATGGCCACAAAGCTGCCCAGCGCCACCGACACCACGGTGGAGAGCGCGGCAATCTCCAGGCTGTTGCCCATGGCCTTGGTCAGCTGGGGATAGCGGAACGGGTCGGCCCAGGCATCCAGGCTGAACTCGTTCCATGTCAGGTTGAACTTGCCCTTGGGCTTGTTGAACGAGAAGAGGACGATCACGAAGATGGGGGCGAACAGGAACAACAGCACCAGGCCGGCCGAAACCCTCAGCGCCAGATCGCCCACCCGACCGAACCGCCGGGCGGCCCCGGGCCGTTTCGTGGACGAGCCGGTCGCCTCCTCGGTGACTCCCTCGCCGGCCATCAGACCAGGTCCTCCGTGCCGAGGGCCCGGGTGTAGGCGATCACCATCACCAGGATGATGGCCATCAGCACGAAGCTCATGGCCGCTGCGGTGGGATAGTCCTTCACCACGAGGAACTGTTTCTGGATGACCGTGCCCAACATGGTGGTTCGCGTACTGCCCAGGTACTCGGCGTTGATGAAGTCGCCACTGGCGGGGATGAAACACAGCAGGCTGCCGGCCAGCACTCCGGGCATGGAGAGCGGCAGGATCACCTTGCGAAAGCCGCGCCCGGCCGAGGAGTACAGGTCCTTTGACGCCTCGATGAGCCGGGGGTCGATCTTCTCCAGGCTGACGTAGATGGGCAGCACCATGAACGGTAGGAAGTTGTAGACCAGCCCCCCGATGACGGCCCACGGGGTGGACAGCAGTCGCCCGTCGGCCGGCAGCAGGTGGATGGCGCCGAGCACGTCCACCACCACGCCGTCGTCGGCCAGGATGGTCTTCCAGGCAATGGTCCGCACCAGGAACGTGACAAAGAACGGCAGGATCACCATGCCCAGCATGAGGTTCTTCCAACGCCCCGCCTTGAAGGCCAGCACGTAGGCCAGCGGATAGGCCATGGCGATCATGATCACGGTGGCGGCCAGGGCATACCAGAACGACCGGAAGATCTGGTCCCGGTACTCGTCGAAGGCCGCTGCGTAGTTGGCCCACTCCCAGTCGAACTTCAGCTCGGGAACGAACAGCGAGCCCGAGTTCACCGACAAGGAGGTCTTGAACAGCGTGAAGATGGGCACCACGAAGAACACCAGGAGGAACGCCAGCGTGGGCGCGATCATGGCGTAGGGCACCCACTTGGCCGTGCGCCGACCGCTCCCGGCGGTTCCGGCCACTAGCACCCTCCGTTCATGAGTACGCCCACGCCCAGCACCGGCTCAGCCCCCGGTGACCTTGGCGTAGATGCTCACCATCTCGGCTTCGTCCTCCTCGGGCAGGGGGCCCCAGGCCTCCACGCGGTCCAGCACCTCCTGGGGAGGATTGACCAGGGGGTTGGTGGCCAGGTCGGGGTTCACCTTGTCGAGGGCCTCGTCCATGTCGGCCAGCACGGGGATGTACTGCACGAAGTCGGTGAGCATGGCGTAGTTGTCCTTGTCGTAGACGAAGTTCATCCACGCCTCGGCGCCCTTCTGGTTCTGGGTAGTGCTGGGCACGACCATCGTGTCGACAAACTGGGTGCCACCACCCTCGGGAACCACGAACTCGATGTCCGGGTTGTCCTCCTGCAACTGCGCCACGTCGCCCGAGTACACCTGGGCCACGATGACGTTGCCGCTGGTGAGATCGTCCTGGTAGTCGTTGCCGGTGAACCGGCGGATCTGCCCACCCTGGTTCTTCTCGTCCACCAGGTTGGCGGCCTGTTGCACGGCGTCGACGCTGGCATTGGCCGGGGAGTTGCCCTCACTCATCATGATCATGCCGAGGGCGTCCTGCATGTCGGAGAACATGGACACCTTGCCCTTGAACTTGGGGTCCCACAGGTCGTCGATGGACGTGATCTCCCGCCCCGTCTCCTTCTTGTTGTAGGCCAGTCCCACGAACCCGGAGAAATAGGGGAGGGAGTACACCGCGCCCGGGTCCCACGCGCCGTCCAGCAGATCGGGGCGCAGGTTGGAGATGTTGGGGATGTTGTCGTGGTCCAGCTCCGACAACCAGCCCAGCGAGATGAGCCGGGCGGTCATGAAGTTGGTGGGCACCACCAGGTCGGCGCCGATGTCCTGGCCGGCCTGCAGGGCGTCCTTGTTGGCGGCAAACCAGGTCTCGTTGTCCTGGAAGTTCTCCTTGTACTCGATCGTGAAGTCGGTGTCCTCTTCGAACTTCTCGTTGAAGCCCTCGGCCATGTAGAGCGGCCAGTTGGAGACCCGCAGCTTCGTGCCGCCGGAGTTCTTGTCGGCGTCGCTCTTGGGCGATGAGCTCTCCGAGTCGTCGCCGCACCCGGCGAGCACCGTGGGGCCAAGGACGAGGCCGCCGGTCAGCATGGCGCCTCCACCGAGAAAGCGGCGGCGCGACCAACGCGCCTGCGCGAACGGGGTGGGTCGGTTGGTCGGGCGGGGGGTCATGATTGCTCCTCTGATTGGTCGGATGGTGGAGGGGATGTGGCAACCGCCGCTGCGACGGCTCCGCCCAGTTCTTCGTCCTGGGCGTCGGGGTCGTTCACTGATGGCAACGGGGCGTCGGGCAGCACGCAGGCCGCGTCGTCGGGCCAGTGCGCCCACACGCGGTCGCCGGGCCGAAGGCCGGGCAGGTTGGCCTCGGGACCGAGGTGGGCGAGAACGCTGTGACCATCGGCCGCCGTCATGGACAGGCGCACGACGGGGCCCTGGAAGGTCAGGTCCTCAACCGTGACCTCCACGGCGGAGACGCCATCGGGGCGTTCGGTGGCCACGGCCAAGCGTTCCGGGCGCACCATCACCACGACCTTGCCGGGTCGCACGTTGGGCGAGAAGCACCGGGCGCCCACCCTGGATGCCAGCGTCGTGACCTGGGCGTGGCCGTCCCCCAACGAGTCGGCGGTTCCGGGCCAGAGGTTCGCCTGGCCGATGAAGCCGGCCACGAACACCGAGGCGGGGCGCTCGTAGATCTCCGCCGGGGTGCCGATCTGCTCCACGCGCCCGGCGTTCATCACGGCCATTCGGTCGGCCATGGTGAGGGCCTCCTCTTGGTCGTGGGTGACGTGCACGAAGCTGATGTCGATCTCTCGCTGGATGCGTTTCAGCTCGAACTGCATCACCTGGCGCAGCTTCAGGTCGAGTGCGCCCAGCGGCTCGTCCAGCAGCAGGGCCGCCGGCTCGTTCACCAGGGCACGGGCCAGGGCCACCCGCTGCTGTTGCCCGCCGGAGAGCTGCGCCGGCTTGCGGTCGGCGAACTCGCCCAGACGCACCACGTCGATCACCGCGTCGACCTTGGCCTTGACGGTGGCCTGGTCCCACTTCTTCGACCGTGGCCCGTAGGCCACGTTGTTCCACACGTTCATGTGGGGAAACAGCGCGTAGTGCTGAAACACCGTGTTGACGTTGCGCCGGTGGGGCGGGGTGCGGGACACGTCCTCGCCGTCCAAGCGGATGGCGCCGGTGGTGGGGGTCTCGAATCCGGCGATCATGCGGAGCGTCGTGGTCTTCCCGCAGCCGGAGGGGCCCAACATGGCGAAGAACTCGCCTTGGGCGATGGAAAAGTCGGCGTCGTCGACGGCGACGAAGTCGGCGAACCGCTTGGTGACGTGGTCGATCTCGATGATGGGCGGCCGTTGGCCCGCGGGCCCGCCTGCCGCAGCCAGCCGGTCGTCCGTGCTCGCAGCACTACTCAAGCTCTCTGTCCCCCTTGTGGCACCCGGCTCGTCCCAAGCGGCGGGCCTCTGGCGAGCGGTCGAAGCCGAGGTTCCGGTCGCTCCCTCCACCCGGCAGCTTCCCATCCGGGCCCGGGGTGGCGCAAGCGATTCCCACAGTCAGATGCCTGATGTACGATCGAATCCGTTGTGGCCGGCGGCTTCTACGCTGGCATCGTTCAACCATCAGGGGGAGATCACTTCATGGCCATGCAGAACTACATCGGGGGCGAGTGGCGCGATGCCGCCGACGGCGGAGTCGACCAGGTGATCAATCCGGCCAGCGGCGGGCAGCTGGCCGAGGTGGCGGCCAGCGGCAGCGCCGACATCGACGCAGCGGTGCAGGCGGCCACCGATGCCTTCGGTACCTGGGGAAGGACCACACCCCGTGAACGATCCGAGAAGCTGTTGGCCCTGGCCGACGCGGTCGAGGACAACCTGGACGAGCTGAAGCGCCTGGAGATGGAGAACGTGGGCAAGCCCACCTCCATCATCGAGTTCGAATTCGACCTCACGGTCGACAACCTGCGGTTCTTCGCCGGCGCCGCCCGCACCCTGCAGGCTCAAGCAGCGGGCGAGTACATCGAGGACCACACCTCCATGCTGCGACGCGATCCGCTCGGCGTCTGTGGCGGCATCGCCCCGTGGAACTACCCGCTCAACATGGCGGTGTGGAAGCTGGGTCCGGCGCTGGCCGCCGGCAACACCTTCATCCTCAAGCCCAGCGAACTGACCCCGATGACGGCGCTGAAGCTGGCCGAGCTGGCCGCCGACATCTTCCCGCCGGGGGTGTTCAACGTGGTCACCGGGCAGGGCGAGACCGCGGGCGACGCACTCGTGAAGCACCCCGGCGTGGCCATGGTGAGCATCACCGGCGACGTGGACACCGGCAAGCTCATCGCCCGCAACTCCGCCGATTCGCTCAAGCGTGTGCACCTGGAGCTGGGCGGCAAGGCCCCGGTGGTGGTGTTCGACGATGCCGATCTGGAGACCCTGGTGGCCACCCTGGCCGAGACCGGGTACTACAACTCCGGCCAGGACTGCACCGCGCCGTGCCGGGTGGTGGCGGGGCCGGGCATCTACGACGACCTGGTGGCCGCGTTGTCGGCTGCGGTCGGGAACCTGGTGACCGGCGATCCGAACGAGGAGGCCACCGAGGTGGGGCCTGTGGTGTCCGCCGGCCAGCAGGAACGGGTTGCCGGCATGGTCAGCCGGGCTGCCGAGGGCGGCGCCGAGGTGGTGGTGGGCGGCAGCGCCCTCGATCGCTCCGGGTACTTCTATGCCCCCACGGTGGTGGCAAACCCGGCGCAGGACTCCGAGATCGTGCAACGCGAGGTCTTCGGCCCCGTGGTGTCGGTGCAGCGCTTCGCCGACGAGGACCAGGCGCTGAGTTGGGCCAACGACGTCAACTACGGGCTGGCCTCCTCGGTGTGGACCAGCGACGTGTCCCGGGCCATGCGCATGGCCGCACAGTTGCACTTCGGCACCGTGTGGGTGAACGACCACATCCCCATCGTGTCGGAGATGCCCCACGGCGGGTTCAAGCAGTCGGGCTACGGCAAGGACATGTCCCTGTACGCCATCGAGCACTACACCGAACTCAAGCACGTGATGGTGAAGTTCTGATGAGCACACCGACTGCCACCTCCACCGATTCCACACAGGGCGACGCGCTGAGCGCCCGAGCCGGTCAACTGGCCGATGCCGAGGGCGCCATCCTGGAGGGCAACACCCGGGGCTCACAGGCCATGTACGAGCGGGCGTTGGCCAGCTTGCCCATGGGCGTACCCAGCTCGTTCCAGGCCGGCGACCCCTATCCCATCTACATCGAGCGCGGCCACGGCGTGTCGGTGTGGGACATCGACGGCAACGAGTACCTCGACTTCCACGGCGGCTTCGGCGTGGGCATGTGTGGCCACGCCCACCCCAAGATCGTGGAGGCGGTGGATGCGGCGGTGCGCAGCGGCACCCACTTCGCAGCGCCAACCCCGGTGACCGTGGCCATGGCCGAGGAGCTGTGCCGCCGGTTCGACCTCGATCAGGTGCGCTTCACCAATAGCGGCACCGAGGCCACCATGGACGCCATCCGGGTGGCACGGGCGGCCACCGGTCGCGAGCTGGTCGTCAAGATCGAGGGCAGCTATCACGGCCATCACGACACCGTGATGTTCTCGGTGCTGCCCAACTCCGACGCCGTCGGCGGCCGCGAGCTGCCGCCGACCACGCCCATGTCGCTGGGCATCCCGGCGGACGTGGCCAAGCACACGGCGGTGGTGCCCTTCAACGATGCCGCAGCGTTCGAGGCCATGGTGGCCGAGCGGGGCGACGAGATCGCCTGTCTCATCCTCGAGCCGGTGATGATGAACGTGGGCATCATCGAGCCCGAGCCGGGTTATCTGCAGGCGCTGCGCGACATCTGCGACCGCAATGGATCGGTGCTGATCTTCGACGAGGTGAAGGCCGGCGCCACCGTGCACGAGGGTGGGGCCCGGGGCCGCTACGGCGTCAAGCCGCACCTGTCCTGTTATGCCAAGGCGCTCTTCGGCGGCACCCCCGGCGCAGCGTTCGGCGGCGAGGCGGCCGTGATGGACATCATCAACAACGGAGCCGCCCAGATGGGGACATTCAACGGCAACCCGCTGGTGTGCGCCGCCGGCCTGGCGTGTCTCACCGAGATCCTCACTCCGGACGCCTACCTGCACCTGGGCGCACTGGGCGCACGGTTGGCCGCAGGCTGCCAGCAGGCCATCGAGGCCTCCGACATCCCGGCCCATACGGTGGACCTGGGTGCCAAGGGCTGCGTGTCGTTCCGCACGGAGCGGTCCCGCAACTACCGGGACTTCCTGGAGACCAAGCCGCAGCTGTTTGGCGCCGCCTTCCCCTGGGCCCTCAACCGCGGCCTGTTCATGACCCCCGGCGACGAGGAGCAATGGACGCTGTCGGTGCAGCACACCGAGGCGGACATCGACCGCTACGTCGACATGTTCGCCTCGTTCTGCGCCGCTTTGTCGGGGGCCTGACGGCCGGCATGGCCGCAGCGCCCACGCCTGCACCGCGGGGTGTGATGCCGGCGGAGACCGACCCGCACGAGCGCACCGTGATGGCCTGGCCCACCGAGGTGCGGCGGGAGTTCTTCGGCGGCCACCTGGGCGGGGCCCGCCAGGCGTGGGCCGACGTGGCGCAGGCCATCGCCAACTTCGAGCCTGTCTCCATGGTGGTGAACCCCGGCGAACGGCCGAGCGCCGAGGGCCTGCTGGGCGCTGGGCTGCAGGCGGCCGGCGCGGGGGTGGAGCTGGTGGAGCTGCCGATCGACGATGCCTGGATGCGGGACTCCGGCCCGATCGTGCTGCGCGACGGCGTGACCCGCAGGGCCGTGCAGTTCGGCTTCAACGCCTGGGGCGAGCTGGTGCAGCCCTTCCATCACGACGCCGTGGTGGCGACGGTGGTGGCGGGTCACCTGGGCCTTCCTGTTGTGCGGGCGCCCTTCGTCCTGGAGGGCGGGGCCCTCGCCGTGGACGGTGCGGGCACCGTGGTGACCACCGAGCGATGCCTGCTGAACCCCAACCGCGGCCCGCTGCCCGGCGGGTCGCCGCGGACCAAGCCCGGTCTCGAAGCCCTGCTGGGCGAGTGGCTGGGGGTGGAGCGGGTGGTGTGGCTGACCGATGGCCTGGCCGACGACCTCGACACCGACGGGCACGTCGACAACGTGGTGGCCATCCCGCGGCCGGGCCTGGCCCTGCTGCAGGGGTGCGAGGACCCAGCCGATCCCGACCATGCCACCGCCGCCGACAGCCGCGCCCGCCTGGCTGCCGCCGGGTTCGAGGTGGTCGAGCTGCCCGTGCTGCCCCGCACGAGATGCCACGGCCGCGAGGTGGAGGTGCCGTACCTGAACCTGTATGCAGGCAACGGGTTTGTGCTGGTGCCGGTGACCGGGCACGAGGCCGATGGCGACGCCTTGGACACCATCGGCGACCTCTACCCGGGCCGGGAGGTCGTCCCCGTGGACGGGGCGATGATTGCCTACGGCGGCGGCGGGCCGCACTGCATCACCCAGCAGGTCCCGGCGGCACTGGACGCTTGAGGGCGCCCTCTGCATGATGGCGCCTATGCATGATCGCAGCGGAGATGACGAGACGGGCCCCCAGCACCACGCCGGGTTCGAACTGATCACCAGTCTCGGTTCGAGGCCGTCGCCGGCTCGGGTGCGCCCGCCCGAGCGGGGCACGGTGCGCGTCGGCGCGGTGCAGACTTCGTGGCACGCCGACGATGCCGAGCACCTCGCCTGCCTTGCCGCGGGCATCGAACTGGCCGCCCGGGCCGGGGCCCAGCTGGTGTGTCTGCAGGAGCTGACGCTGTCGCCCTACTTCGCCATGGTGCCCGATGGCCCCCGAGCGCTCGGGGTGCAACCGGAGCCGTTGCCGGGCGGGCCCACCCACCGGTTCGCGGCCGAGCAGGCGGCCCGCCACGGCGTTGTGGTTCACGCTTCCCTGTACGAGGCGAACGCCTCGGCAGCGGCAGCAGCGCCGGGGGAGGCCGAGTTGGGCTTCAACACGGCCATCGCCGTGGCGCCCGACGGCGAACTGCTGGCCAGCACCCGCAAGCTGCACCTCCCCGTCACCGCCGGCTACTACGAGGACCGCTACTTCGCCCCCGGCGACACCGGCTATCCGGTGGCCGACGTGGGCCCAGCTCGCGTGGGGTTGCCCACCTGCTGGGACCAATGGTTCAGCGAACCGCCCCGCGCCTACTCCCTGGCCGGCGCCGACCTGCTGGTGTATCCGACTGCCATCGGCTCCGAGCCGGATCACCCCAGCTTCGACACCCGGCCCCTGTGGCAGCAGGTGATCGTGGGCAACGGCATCGCCAACGGGCTCACCATGGTCGCGGTGAACCGCATCGGAACCGAGCGGGCGGCTGACCTGTCGGGTGCGGAGGGCGGCACGGACACGGCCATCACGTTCTACGGCTCGTCGTTCATCTCCGACCCCTACGGGCGAGTGCTGGTGCAGGCCCCGCGGGACGGCGACGCGGTGCTGGTGGCCGACGTGGACCTGGACGCCCGGCGGGACTGGCTGGAGTTGTTTCCGCTGTTGGCCACCCGCAGGCCGGACACGTACGGGCCGTTGACGGAGTTGGCCCCAGCTACCGGCGGTCCTGGAACGCAAACCAACGGCTGACCAGCGGCAGGTAGGCGTGGCGCCACGACGACATGGGCAGGCGGCGGTGTCTCAGCTCGGCCAGCGCCGGGGGCGGCGCGTCGCCCGTAAGCACCAGGCCCAGCCGATGGCCCAGCCAGGTGTTCATGGCCACGCCGCTGCCGTTACAGCCCGTTGCGTACCAGGCGCCGTCGATGCGGCCGACGTGGGGCAGGCGATCGAGCGTGAGGGCCACGTTGCCGCCCCAGGCGTATTCCACCGCGGTGCCCGCCAACTGGGGGTGGATGGCCAGCATCGAGTCGTACAGGAAGTCCCGGGCCTCGGGCACGTCCACCGGGTCGAGGCTGCGCCGCCCCCCGAACGCCATGCGCCCGTCCGGTGTCAGGCGCCAGTAGAACAAGAAGTTCTTGGTGTCGACCATCATTCGGCCCGTTGGGCTGACCCGCTGCGCCAGGGCGGGATCGAGCACCTCGGTGGCGATGATGTAGCTGCCCACGGGCAGCACCTTGCGTTGCAGCGTCGGGGTGGCCGCGTCGGCGTAGGCGTTGGTGGCCACCACCACGTCGGAGGCCTCGACGGTGCCGCGGGTGGTTGCCACCCGGTGCCGGCCCCGGCGCCGCGACAGCCCGACCACCCCCGTGCGGTCCACCACCTGCGCACCGGCCGCCATGGCCCGCGAGGCCAGCCCGGCATGGAACCGCGCCGGATGCAGCCCGCCGGTGCGTTCGAAGACCACGCCGCCGTGAAAGGCCGAACTGCCGATCTCCTCGTCCAGCCGGGCCTTGGACACAAAGCGCACCGGCTCGCCGAGCGCTGCGTGCTCGGCGGCCTGCTGGCGGAGCTCGGCCACGTGAGAGAGGGAGTGGGCCAGGTACAGCTGTCCGCTGCGGGCGTAGTCGCACTCGACGCCGCCCCGGCCGTCGTCACCGGCGACGGTGGCCTCCACGAAGTCGAACGCCTCGTTGGCCTCGGAATAGAGCCGGGCCCCGAGGTCGCCGTAGTGACGTTGCAGCTCGCTGGGGCCCGCCTTCAACTCGGGGATCACCATCCCGCCGTTGCGGCTGGAGGCGCCCCAACCCAGCGGCTCGCGGTCCAACACCAACACGGAACGTCCGGCAGCGGCCAGGGTGTCGGCCGCTGCGAGGCCGCACAACCCGGCTCCCACGACGGCCACGTCCACCGACGTCGGGAGGTCGCCGGGGGACGATGTGGGCGGCGCCGCCTGCGATTGCCACAGTCCCGCTTCGGCGTAGGTGGACGAGAGCAGGGCGGGCACGCAGCGAAATCTAGCGCCACGGCCACGTTCGGCGAACGAAAAGCTGCCCGAAGCGGCGCAGGGCAACCGAACTGCGTGGCAGGATGCATATCCAGCCAGAGTCGTCAATGGAGCCTTCTGCCGTGAACGAACCCGTCCTGAGCGAGACCGCCTCAACGCTTCCCGTGATCGACCACTGGCTTGAGGACTCCCGCTGGGCGGGCACCGGTGACCGCCTCGGCGACGTGTTCGATCCGGCCCGTGGTGAGGTGGCCTCCCACGTGCGGCTGGCATCCACCCAGGACGTTGATGCCGTGGTCGCGGCTGCCCGCACGGCTCATGCCTCGTGGCGCCACACGTCGCTGTCCAAGCGCAGCGCCGTGATGTTCGGGTTTCGAGACGCGCTGAAGCGGCGGGCCGATGACCTGGCGGCGGTGATCAGCTCGCAGCATGGCAAGGTCCGCTCCGATGCCGCCGGCGAGTTGCAGCGCGGCCTGGAGGTCGTCGAGTTCGCCTGCGGCATCCCCTCGTTGCTGACGGGCGGGTTCACCGAGGGGGCCTCCACCGACGTCGACGTCACCACCATCCGCCAAAGCGTTGGGGTGACGGTGGGCATCACGCCGTTCAACTTCCCCGGCATGGTTCCGTTGTGGATGTGCCCGGTGGCCGTTGCGTGTGGCAACTCGTTCATCCTGAAGCCGTCAGAACGCGACCCCGGCGCCTCCATGATCCTGGCCGAGTGTTGGGCCGAGGCTGGGCTTCCCGCCGGCGTGTTCAGCGTGCTGCACGGCGATGCCGAGGTGGTGAACGCACTGCTGGGTCACCCCGGGGTGGATGCCGTGTCGTTCGTGGGATCCACGCCCATTGCCCGCCACGTGTACGAGGCGGCCTCGGTGACAGGCATGCGGGTGCAGGCGCTGGGCGGTGCGAAGAACCACATGATCGTCCTGCCCGACGCCGACCTGGAGGCCGTGGCCGACGCTGCCGTGAGCGCCGGATACGGCTCGGCGGGGGAGCGCTGCATGGCGGTATCGGTGGTGGTCGCCGTCGACCCGGTGGGCGACGACCTGGTGGCGGCCATCGCGGAACGCACCCGAGACATCACGGTGGGCCCCGGGTGCGACGACGCCTCGGAGATGGGGCCGCTGGTGACCGCAGCCCATCGCGACCGCGTACGCGGTTACGTCGACGCCGCCGAGGGCGACGGGGCCACGCTGGTGGTGGATGGGCGAGGCCTGAAGGTGGAGGGTGCCCCCGACGGATTCTGGATGGGCCCCACGCTGATCGACGGGGTGGCGACGGACATGTCGGTGTATACCGACGAGGTATTCGGCCCGGTGCTGTGCGTCGTCCGGGTCGACAGCTACGAGGAGGCCGTCGACCTGGTGAACACCAACCCCTACGGCAACGGCGTGGCCATCTTCACCCGGGACGGCGGGGCGGCCCGCCGGTTCGCCGGTGAGGTGGAGGCCGGGATGGTTGGCGTGAACGTGGCCATCCCGGTACCCGTCGCCTACCACTCCTTCGGCGGGTGGGGGGAGTCGCTCTTCGGCGACACCCACGTGTACGGCCCCGAGGGCGTGGCCTTCTACACCCGCAACAAGGTCATCACCACCCGCTGGGCCGATCCGGCAACGAGGGGCCCCGACCTGGGATTTCCCACGCACACCTGATCGGCACGGCCATGATTGAGGCCGACCACCAGCTCGCACAGCGACCAGCTCGCACAGCCACCAGCTCAAACAGCCATCCAACGAACACACCAACAGGGGGCCCATCATGGGCACGGACGTGACACCGATGCGGATCGACGGGGCCGCCGTGGACGGCGCCGAACACACCCCGGTCAACTCGCCGTTCGACGGCCGCGAGCTGGGGCGGGTGCCCAGGGGCACTGCGGAGGACGTCGCCAACGCCGTGGCCGCCGCCGTGGCGCG
Organism: Microthrixaceae bacterium; assembly: GCA_041394405.1. GTDB lineage: Bacteria > Actinomycetota > Acidimicrobiia > Acidimicrobiales > Microtrichaceae > Microthrix. The sequence goes on along the minus strand of JAWKIF010000014.1, from coordinate 103,701 downwards.
CCACCAGGGTGGTGCGCCCCCGGCCCATGAGCGGGCCGCGATCCTCGACCGAGCCGCGTTGGCGTTGGCAGACCGACACGAGGAATTCGCCCAGTCGATCAGCGGGGAGGCGGCCAAACCCATCGCCACTGCCCGGGTGGAGGCGGCGCGTGCGGTGGACACGTTCCGCTTCTCTGCCGCAGCGGCACGATCCCTCACCGGCGAGGTGATTCCCATGGAGGCCTCGTCGGCGGGCATGGGCAAGTTGGGTTTCACGCTGCGGGTGCCGATTGGGGTGGTGGGCGCCATCTCGCCGTTCAACTTCCCGCTCAACCTGGTGGCCCACAAGGTGGCGCCGGCCATCGCCGCCGGGTGTCCGGTGGTGTTGAAGCCGGCCTCGTCCACCCCGCTCACTGCGCTGCTGTTGGCCTCGATGCTGGAGGAGGACGCGGGCCTGCCACCAGGCTGGCTGAACGTGGTGACCGTGCCGGGTTCGGTGGCCGCCGCACTGGTCACGCACGAGGACGTGGCGGCCATCACCTTCACGGGTTCGCCCGAGGTGGGTTGGGGCATTCGGGCGAAGGCACCACGCAAGCGGGTGGGGCTGGAGCTCGGCAACAACGCCCCGGTGATCGTGCACCGCGACGCCGACGTGGCCTCAGCGGCCAAGAAGATCACCGTCGGCGGCTACGGCTACTCCGGCCAGACCTGCATCTCGGTACAGCGGGTCTACGTGCACGCCGATGTGGCGGACGAGTTCCTCGATGCGTTCGAGGCGGAGGTGGCCCAGCTGGTGGTGGGCGACCCGGCCGAGACCGCCACCAACGTCAGCGCCCTCATCGACGCCGGTGAAACCGAGCGGGTGGTGGGCACGGTGACCGACGCGCTCGACGCCGGGGCCCGTGCCGTCATCGGAGGCGACCGCACCGCGGAGGGGCTCCTGACGCCCACGGTGCTAGCCGACGTGAACGACGACATGGCCGTGTGCCGCACCGAGGTGTTCGGTCCCGTCGTGGGGGTGGCGACCTACCGAGACGTGAACCGGGCCTTCGACTCGGCCAACGACACGCGCTACGGGCTGCAGGCCGGGATCTTCACCAACGATCTGTCGCTGGGTATCGAGGCGGCGCACCGCTTGGACTACGGCGGCGTCTGCGTGAACGAGGTGCCCACCTATCGAAGCGACCAGATGCCCTACGGGGGCATCCGCGACTCGGGCAACACCAAGGAGGGCCCGGCGTGGGCCGTGCGGGAGATGACCGAGGAGCGGATGGTGGTCATCGCCCGCTGACCGGGTCAGCTGCGTCGCGCCGAACTGGGGTCTGATTCTGGTGCTGGAGCGACGGTTGGTGACCCGAGTTCCGGTGGTGCGCCGAAGTGGGGTCTGATTCTGGTGCTGGGGCGACGGTTGGTGACCCGAGTTCCGGTGGTGCGCCGGTTTGGGCTAGGCGTTGGGCTCGGGGCGTTCGCGCAGCCGGCGATCCTTGCGAGGCTCGGACCGGTTCTTCATGTCGGTGATCTGACGAATCAGGTCGTCTCGAACCTCGGTGAGGGCGGCGTCGTAGCCCTCCCGATTGGAGGTGGCCACGAGGGGGTCGCGGCGGGCGATCCATGCCTCCAGCGTGGTGTGTTGGCTGGGGGTATCGCGCTCCTTGATGGACAGCCGCAGCTCGACGGCCTCCTGAGGGAACGACAACAACCGCTGGTCCAGGCGGTGCCACAGGTCGACGATGTGGTCCAGCTCGGACGGTGCGACGCCGTGCGCCAGCTGCAGGCAGTCTCGAACGGTTGCTGGGTTCTCGGGCTTCGACATCGGAGCACTCCAGGGGGGAGACGTGGTGGATGGGGGAACGGTTCAGCATAGGCGTCGTCAGCCGACCGCCCCGAGCCCGGTTGCCCCGGCTTCCGGCCAGAGCCGGGAGAAACGCCGGGCGCCGTACGATTGGTTCCATGCGACGCATCCCGACCATGGTGAAGCACCATGAACCCCGGGTGATCAGGGGTGCCGTTGCGCTGGCGGGTGTGGTGGCGGCAACGGTCGCCGTGGGATGCGGCGACGGCGGCAACGGCGGCCACGCGGCCGACAGGGAGGGCGACGTGAGCGGCGAGATCACCGTGTCGGCGGCCAGTTCGCTCACGGGTGCGTTCACCGACCTTTCGGCCCAATTCGAGGCGGACCATCCGGAAGTGGAGGTGCGGCTGAACTTTGGCTCGTCCTCGTCCCTGGCCACTCAGGTCCTCGATGGCGCCCCGGTGGACGTGTTTGCCGCTGCGGACGAGTCGAACATGGCCAGGCTGGCGCAGGGGGACCTGCTGTCGGGGAAGGCCGAGGCTGCCGCCCGCAACGAATTGATCATCGTGACCAAGCCCGGAAACCCCGAGGGCATCACGGAGGTCGGGGATCTGGCCGATGCAGGGGTGGTGTCACTGTGCGCCGCCGACGCGCCCTGCGGGCGCTACGCCGCGGAAGTGCTCGACAGCGCCGGCGTGAGCCTTGCCGATGCCCAGGTCACACGGGGCCAGAACGCCAAGGCCACGCTTGCCGCGGTTCGAGACGGTGACGCGGCCGCCGGCGTGGTCTACGTCACCGACGCCCGGGCCGCAGGCGGGGCCGTCGGCACGGTGGCCATTTCGGATCGGCACAATGTGGTGGCCACGGTGCCGATAGCCCGCCTCGACGCCTCGCCCAACCCCGCCGCCGCCGACGCGTTCGTGGCGTTCGTGCTGGGACCGGCCGGAACGACCACGCTGGCCGCCGCCGGCTTCCTTCCGCCACCGTGAGGCGGCGAACAAGCCGCCCGCCCGCGGCCGTGATGGTGGTGGCAGCCGTCGCGCTGGCCTTTGTGGCGCTCCCCCTCGTTGGGTTGCTGGCCGAGGTCTCGTGGGGCTCGTTGGTGGACGATCTCACCACGGCCGAGGCGGCGGAGGCGCTTCGGCTGTCGCTGGTCACCTCGCTCGCAGCGGCGGGCCTCGCTGCCGTCTGTGGTCTGCCGCTGGCCTGGGTGCTCGCCCGGGCCGACCTCCCCGGCCGGTCGTTCATCCGCGGGCTCGTCCTGTTGCCCATGGTCCTGCCGCCGGTGGTGGGTGGTGTGGCGCTGCTGTCGGCGTTCAGCCGTTCCAGCCCGCTGGGCGGCTGGCTCTACGACGTGGCGGGCGTGCAGCTGACCTTCTCGACCCCGGGTGCGGTCATGGCCGAGACGTTTGTGGCGCTGCCGTTCTTCGTGATCACGGCCGAGGGTGCGCTGCGCAGCATGGACCAGCGTTTCGAGACCGCAGCCGCCGGCCTGGGCGCCGGTCGGTTCGTGGTGTTTCGTCGCGTCACGCTGCCGCTCGTCGCCCCCTCGCTGGCGGCAGGGGCGGTTCTGGCCTGGGCCCGAGCGCTGGGCGAGTTCGGCGCCACCATCACCTTCGCCGGCAACATCGAGGGTCGCACGCGCACCCTGCCGTTGGCGGTGTATCTGGCGCTGGAGAGCGATCGAGATGCTGCGGTGGCGCTCAGCCTGGTGATGTTGGCGGTGTCGTTCGCGGTGCTGGTGGCCCTACGCGACCGCTGGTTGGTGCGCACATGAGCCTGCACGTCGACTTCGGGGTTCAGCGTGGCGACTTCCGGCTGGAGGTTGCCCTCGACGCCCCCGCCGGCGAGGTGACCGCCGTGATCGGCCCAAACGGCGCCGGGAAGAGCACCCTGCTGGCATGCATCGCCGGCTCGCTGCCGATCGATTCGGGCGTGGTGGCGCTGGGGGGGCTCACGCTCGACTGCCCACCCCACACCCTCGTCCCCCAGGAGCGCCGCCGCCTCGGCACCGTGGCCCAGGAGTACCTGCTGTTCCCGCACCTCAGCGCCCTGGACAACGTGGCTTTTGGTGTGAGGTGTTCCGGGCGCGGGCGCCGCCAGGCCCGTCTGCTGGCCCAGCCGTGGTTGGATCGGGTGGACGTGGGGCAGTGCGCAGCCCTCAAACCGGCCTCGCTGTCGGGCGGTCAGGCCCAACGTGTGGCGCTGGCCCGGGCCTTGGCCATCGAGCCTCAGGCCCTGCTGCTGGACGAGCCGCTTGCCGCGTTGGACACGCTGACGCGGGTCCGCATCCGGGCCGACCTGCGTCGCTACCTGGCGGAGTTCGAGGGCCCGGTGCTGCTGGTCACCCACGATGCGGTGGATGCGCTGACCCTGGCCGACCGGGTTGCCGTGCTGGATGGAGGAGGCGTGGTACAGGCCGGAACCCTGGCGGAGGTGACGGGTCGGCCAACCTCACGGTTCGTCGCAGATCTGCTGGGCACCAACCTGCTGCGGGGCGAGGCCCGGGGAACCATCGTGGAGCTGACCGGAGGGTCGTCGCTGACCGTCGCCGAGCCTCAGCGGGGCCCCGTGTTTCTGACGGTTGCGCCATCGGCGGTCTCGTTGCACCGCGCCGAACCGGAGGGCAGCGCTCGGAACCGCTGGCCGGTTCGGGTAGCCGGCCTGGAAACGCTGGGCGACCGGGTGCGGGTGCACCTGGCCGGCGGCCCGTCGTTGGTGGCCGAGGTGACGCCCGCCGCTGCGGCCGACCTGGAGCTGGCAGAAGGGGCACAGCGCTGGGCCGGTCTCAAGGCGACCGAGATCACTTGCTACCCCGCTTGAGTCGAGTGATCGCCGGCGCACCCGGTTGGGCACACCATGGCGAGCCGCTCAGCGCCGGTTGGACCGCTTCTTGGGTGGCGTCGGCGCCTGCTTCATCTGGAATCGGTGGTCTTCGACCAGTTGCAGCAGGTCGTAGGCGCTCACCATGCCCACCACCCGGTTGCCGTCGGTCACCATCACGTGGTGGATGTGGTGGTTGCGCATGATGCGGGCCGCCACATGGGGCCCCTCGCTGCCGGGCACCGTGAGAGGCTTGTCGCTCATCAGGTTGCTGATGGGGGTGGCCTCCGCATGGCTGGCCAGCAGGTCCGAGGCAGTGACCATGCCCAGCGGAGCGCTCTCCGGGCCCACGACCGGCAGAGCCGACACGTGATGGGTGCGCATCATCTCGGCCGCGTGTCCCGCCGTTTCGTGGCGCGTGATGGTCAACACCGGAGCCTTCATGATCTCGGACAGGGTGACGTTCATGGAAGGTCCTCTCGGATTGGGCCGGGCAGTTTGCCTGCCGATGGCGCCGCGGCGGCTGAACGCCGGAACGTAGCCATGTTGCAGCAGGCCCGTGAAGGGTCCAAAGTCACAGCTTCTCGGAACTCGATGGCGCCGTGTCAACATGTCCGGGTGGAGCCAGGTGCGCCGGTGGCAGACGTGCCGGTCGAGCGATGAAGGCAGCGGTGCTGCGCCGACCGGGACAGTCGCCGCAGCTGGAGGAGGTGCAGCTTGGGCCGCCGCTGCCCGACGAGGTGCGCCTCGAGGTGCTGGCGTGCGCCATCTGCCGGAGCGACCTGTCGTTCATTGATGGCCAGTGGGCCGCCGAACTGCCCGCGGTCTACGGCCACGAGGCAGTGGGCCGGGTGGTCGAGGTCGGCGACAACGTGAAGCGCCTCACCGGAGGCGGGCTGGAGGTGGGTCAGCGAGCCTCGGTGTCGCTGGTTCGTTGTTGCGGCGTGTGCGCCCGGTGCCTCGCCGGAGAATCGGTGTGCTGCGACGGCGTGCCGGAGCGAGCGGAGTCGCCGCTGAGCACGCTCGCCGGCGAACCCATCGGTCACGGCCTCGGTGTCGCCGGCTTCGCCGAACAGGTGATGGTGCACTACTCCCAGGTGGTGGCGCTGCCGCCGGAGCTGCCAGCGACCAGCGCAGCACTCCTGGGGTGCGGGGTGCTCACCGGGGTGGGCGCGGTGCTCAACCGGGCGCGGCCCCGGCCCGGGGCATCGGTGGTGGTGGTGGGCTGCGGCGGGGTGGGCCTCAACGCCGTGCAGGGCGCGCGCATCGCCCACGCCGGCAGCGTCGTGGCGGTGGACACCGAGCCCTCCAAGTTGGCCTTGGCCCGCCAGCTGGGCGCCACTCACTCCGCCGACCCCAGCGTCGACGACTGCCCCGCCGTCGTCCGCGCCGCCAACGGCGGGCACCTGGCCGACTGGGTGTTCGTCACGGTTGGGTCCAAGCACGCGACCGAGGCGGCGCTGCGGCTGTTGGCACCAGGGGGGAGCGCAGTGCTGGTCGGCATGCTGCCCGACGGCGTCACCGTCGAGCTGGACGCCACCGCCCTGGTCGCCGCCAACCAGCGCCTCCTCGGCTCCAAGATGGGTTCGGCCACGCTCGCCACCGACATCCCCAGGCTGGTCGAGTTGGTGCTGGGGGGAGAGCTGCAACTGGAGCCCCTGGTGTCGGACACCTATCCGCTTGAGCGCATCGGCGACGCGATCGAGGCGGCTCGGCGGCCCGACTCGCGCCGGGTCGTGCTCACCGTGGACGGCTGAGGAGGTCGGCGGATGCGGATCGGTTCCTTCGAGACCTTTGTGGTGGGCAACCCACCGCCCCATTTCGGAGGGCGCTACTTCATCTTCGTGAAGCTGGTGACCACCGAGGGCGTCGTGGGTTACGGAGAGGTCTACGCCGCCACGTTTGGTGCCCACACGGTGGCGGCCATGATCGAGGACGTCTGCGAGCGTCACGTGCTAGGTGCCGAGGCCCATCGGGTGGAGCTGCTGTGGCGGCGGGTCTACGGGGCGGGTCACGCTGCGACCCGATCTCAGCCTGGTGAGCGTGTTGTCGGGCATCGAGATGGCGTGCTGGGACATCGTGGGCAAGGAGCTGGATCGGCCGGAGCACGCGCTGCTGGGCGGGCGGGTGCGCGACCGGCTGCGGACCTACACCTACCTCTACCCCGAGCCCGCAGATGCAGCCGAGGGCGGAGCCGTCGACGCGGTCTACTCCGACCCCGAGCTGGCCGCCCGGCGGGCGGTCGAGGAGGTGGAGCGTGGTTTCACCGCCGTGAAGTTCGATCCGGCGGGTCCCTACACCGTTTTCGACGGCCGCCAACCGTCCCTGGAGGCGCTGGAGCGGTCGGAGGCGTTCGTTCGGCTCATCCGCGAGGCGGTCGGCACCAGAGCGGACCTGCTCTTCGGAACGCACGGGCAGTTCACGGCTTCCGGGGCGATCCGTTTGGCACGACGACTGGAGGCCTACGACCCGCTGTGGTTCGAGGAGCCGACACCTCCGGAGAATCCGGCCGAGATGGCCCGAGTGGCGGCCCACACCACCATCCCCATCGCGACGGGCGAGCGGCTGGCGACCAAGCACGAATTCGCCAGGGTGCTGGAGGCGGGGGCGGCGTCCATCCTCCAGCCTGCCACCGGCCGGTGTGGTGGGGTGCTCGAGGGCAAGAAGATCGCGGCGATCGCCGAGACCCACGGCGCGCTCATCGCGCCGCACCTGTATTGCGGGCCCATCGAGGCGGCGGCCAACATCGCACTCAGCGCCTGCATCCCGAACTTCCTCATCCTGGAAGCGATTCGAGACTTCGGCGGCTTCTTCGCCGAGCTGTTGGTGCAACCGATCGTCTGGGTCGACGGGTATGTGGTGCCCAGCGAGGCGCCCGGGTTGGGCCACGACCTGGACGAGGAAGTGGCGCGGGCGCACCCCTATGACGGCACCGACCTGCACCTCACCATGAAGGAAACCCCCGAGCCTCGGTAGGTGCCGGCCACCCATAGGCTGTTCCGATGCCGACGCTTCCCCTCGCCCATCTCACCGAGTTCTACGTGGATGGCGGCTGGATGGAGCCGCTGGGCGCTACCCGGTTGCCGGTGCACAACCCGTCCGATGAGTCGGTGGTGGGGGAGGTGGCGCTGGGCTCGGACGACGACGTCCACCGGGCAGTCGCCGCCGCCAACACGGCCGTCGCGGCGTGGGGTTCGACCGAGCCCGAGGAGCGAAGCGCACTGTTGGCCCGCCTGGCCGAGTGCTACGAGGCCCGCATGGACGAAATGGCCCTGGCCATTTCCACCGAGATGGGTTCCCCCATCGACATGGCGCTGCTGGCCCAGGCAGGGGCCGGCCAGTTTCATTTGCGCGGCTTCGTCAAGACGCTGGGTGAGATGACCTTCGATCGGCCGCTGCGCGAGGACCGCCCCGGCGACCGCATCCGCCTCGAACCGACCGGGGTGGCGGCGCTGATCACCCCGTGGAACTGGCCGATGAACCAGGTGACGCTCAAGGTGGGCGCTGCGCTGGCCGCCGGCTGCACCATGGTGCTGAAGCCGTCGGAGCTGGCACCGCTGTCGTCGCTGCTGTTCGCCGAGCTGGTGGATGAGGCCGGGTTCCCGCCCGGCGTCTTCAACCTTGTCAACGGGAACGGCCTCGGCGTCGGAACGGCGCTGACCTCGCACCCCGACGTGGACGTCGTCTCCTTCACCGGCTCTACCAGGGCCGGGGTGGCGGTCACCAAGGCCGCCGCACCGACGGTGAAGCGGGTGTCGCTGGAGCTGGGCGGCAAGTCCCCCAACCTGGTCTTTGCGGACTGCGACGTGGTCGAAGCGGTGCGTCGTGGCGCCGCCCACTGCTTCGACAATACCGGCCAAAGCTGCAACGCCCCCACGCGGATGCTGGTGGAGCGCAGCGTGTACGACCAGGCGGTGGACCTGGCGGCCGAGGTGGCAGCGACGACCAGGTGCGCTCCGGCCTCCGAGCCCGGGGGACACATCGGTCCGCTGGTGTCGGCGGCGCAGTTCGAGAGGGTGCAGGCCCTCATCAAAGCCGGCATCGAGGAGGGGGCCAGGCTGGTCGAGGGAGGTCCGGGGCGGCCCGACGGGTTGACGGAGGGCTGGTTCGTGCGGCCGACGGTGTTTGCCGACGTCTCGCCCGACATGCGCATCGCCCGAGAGGAGATCTTCGGCCCGGTGCTGGCCATGGCCCCCTTCGACAGCGAGGAGGAGGCGCTGGCGCTGGCCAACAACACGCCCTACGGCCTGGCGTCCTACGTGCAGACCGGCGACGCCGAGCGGGCCCGCCGGGTGAGCGCCGGCCTGCGCGCCGGCATGGTGCAGGTGAACGGAGCGCCGCGGGCGCCGGGCAGCCCGTTCGGCGGCTACAAACAGTCGGGGGTCGGGCGCGAGGGCGGCGTGTGGGGCGTGGAGGAGTTCCTGGAGACGAAGTCGGTCTCGGGGCTCTGAGCTCCAGGGCAGCTGCCCGAGCGGCGCAGCGCTCAGCTCTTGAGGGCGCCGATGGAGCGCACGCCGGTGGACGGTGCCTCGGAGCTACCCTTCGTCGTTGGCTTCGGCTTCGAGGTCACCTTGGTCGGCTCCCCGGCCGCCTTCGACTTCGCCGTTGTGGCGCTGGCCGGAGTGCCCAACAGGCCCTGCAGCGTGGCCCCCGAGGCGCTCAGGTTGGTGCCGGTCTGGCGAAGGCCGTGGGCGGCCTCACCAACCCCCGTGCCGATAGAACCCATCTTCGAGGCCACGTCCTCGAGGCCGTCGGCCACCCGGTTCACCCGCTCGGCGCCCCCGCGCACCCGTTCGGCGGCGGCATCAAACACCTTGCCCACTCCGGGCAGATCGATGCGGTCGAGCTGATCGGCCAACCCGGTGAGCTGATCGTTCAGCTCGGACAACTCCTGGCGGCAACCCGCCAGAACCTTGCCGGCGGACTCGGCCAGGCCACTCACGCCGGGCTGGTCGTCGCTACCCGTCAGCAGGTCGGCGGTGGCCACCGCTCCCTCGCCGGCCGAGGCGATGGACCCGCCGGCCTGATCGAGCAGCTGCGGCACGCGTTCGACCAGGTCCATCAGCTGCTCGCGGTGCTCCCACACCCATTCGGCCGCGTCGGCGAGGCGGCCGGTGTCGACCCCGAAGAGGGCCTGCGGAAGCTGGTCGGACTCTGCGTTGGGCGTGGTGCTGGGTTGCGCTGCATCGGAAGAAGGAGGCATCGGCCCAGTTTGGCAGGCTGCTACTCGAGGCTGGCCCAGTTGGTTGCCTGGGACTGAGCTTCCAGGGTGAGCCGGCACACGTCGACGACGTGGTGTTGGGTCATGAGCGTCTCGGTGCCGTCGGCAAGGTCGGCACCGAACCGCTCCGCCCAGTCGAGCACGACGTTGGAGCAGTCCACCCGCCGAGTGCCCTCGGCGTCCACGACGATGAGGTGCTCGGCGCCCGGCTGGCCGGCGGGGTCGATGTTGGCCCGCACCTCCAGGGTGCCCTCGGTGCCCACGACGTGAAGGCGCGTGTCGCCCCACGTGCCCAGCCCGGCGGGGGAGAGCAGGTCCACCCGGTGGTCGCCCACGGCGCCGCCCCCGAGCAAGCGCATGGAACCGACGTCCTGCATGGCCGGGTGTTCCGGACAGCTCACGTTGCCCACCGCGCTGGCGGCGACGATGGCGTCATCGGCGCCGGTGATGGCCAGAAACTGGTCGGCCTGGTGGCTGGCGAGGTCGGCCAGGATGCCCCCAGAGCGCCCCGGGTCGAAGAACCACTCGGGTCGGCCCTCCCGGTTGAAGGCGTGCGGCCCCGCACCCACGACGTGCACCACACGGCCGATTGCGCCGTCGGTGGCCAGCCGAACCGCTTCGGCGACGGCCCGGTTCTCGAAGCGCTCGGTGAAAAGCACCACCCACCGGTGGCCCGAGGCCGCCACCGCCTCTCGGACCCGAGCCAGATCGGCCAACGTGGTGACACCCGGCTTGGCCGACAGCACGTGCTTGCCCGCCTCCAGGGCGGCCACGGCGATGTCGGCCCGCTGCGACGGGACGGCAGCGGTCACCACGACGTCGATGTCGAATTCGGCCAGCATTGTCGGAAGCTCGGTGGCCACCGACTCGTCGCGCCAGTCCTCGTACAGTCCCAGCAGTTCGCCGTCGGCCACGTGGGCGGTGGTTTCGGCCCCGGCGTCCAACAGCCCCTGCACCAGACCGAACAGGTGCAGGTGATCGATGCCGGCAACTCCCAACCTGAGGCCCATGCGGCGCACGATACCCGGGTTCGGAGGGGACACACCGACGATCGGGGCCGTCGGGTTCCACCAGAGCGGGGTTCAGTACGGGCCACAACCTGCCGATGGAACGACAGCGAGCCGGCGAGCTGCCGACGCGTGCCTGTGCCCTGCGAGAGGAGCCCCCCCCGTGACGACCGACACCGCCGTGCGTCCGCACGCCACCGAGCCCTTGCCCGACCATGTCAATACGCCGGGCGATCGGCTGGCCCAGCAGCTGGCCGCGGCCGTTCGCGAGATCGTTGCGCTGGTGGTGGGTGCCGACAACCAGGTGACCCCCCAGGAGCGCCGCCTTGCTCTCGAAACGGTGGGCGCCTTCGCTCCCGGCTACGGACAGGCCGACCTGCGAAGCGACTTGTCGCGTTCGGCGTCGGCCCCGCTGGAACAGCGGCTGCAGTACCTGGGCGCCTGCCTGACCGCGGCCGGTCAGGAGGGCCTGGTGCGGGCGGCAGCCCGGGTGATGATCGCAGACGGCTCGGTCGATCCCCGCGAACGCCTGGCCGTCGAAGCGGTGGGGGAGGCGCTGGGGATGGCCGCCCAGCGGGTGGCCGCGCTGATCGACACCGCCATCGACGAGATGGGTCGCCCGGCCGAGTAGATCGGCGACCGAACCGCCGACCGGATGGGCCGCGCCCTCCGCGACCCAGGCGGGCGGACGGCCCACGGGCGAGCGCCGCGGGTAGCTTCTCGGCCGTGCGCCTCTCACGAAGTTCCAGGCCCGTCCTTTTGGTGATCGCCCTGGCATCGCTTCTGGTGGCGGGAAGCTGCTCATCGACCGATGAACCCGACGGCGGGGAGCCCACCACCACCACCGCCGCAGCCGCCGACGGCCCCACGGAGGCGGCGTACGCCGAGCGCGGCTCCCACCAGGTGGGCACCATGGCCTTCAGCTTGGACGACGGCCGGCGGGTGCAGGCCTGGTATCCGGCCACCGACGAGGCGGCTGAGCTGCCGAAGGAGACCTTTGACATCGCGGGGCTGCTGAACCCCGACCTCCAGGCCCAGATCCCCGAGGACAAGCGCCCCATCTACGAGATCAATGCCCATCCTGACGCCGATGCGGCCTCCGATGGCCCCTACCCGGTGGTGCTCTTCAGCCATGGCTTCGCCGGCTTTCCGGAGCAGTCGGCGGACCTGGTGACCCACCTGGCCTCATGGGGGTTCGTCGTGATCGCACCGGATCACGTGGAGCGCAGCCTCAGCGGGCAGTTGGGTGTCGCGGCTCAGGGCATCGATCCCCGGGAAGACCCGGAAGTGCTGTCGGCATCGCTGGACACCGCTCTGGCGCTGCCCGACGACTCGCCCCTGACTGGCCTCTTGGACGAGGGCCAGGTGACCGTGGCGGGTCATTCGGCGGGTGCCGGCGCCGCCTATCGCACGGCCAGCTCCGACGACCGCATCAAGGCGTTTATCGCCTACTCGGTCGGGAACCGGTTGGAGGATGGCGAGGAACCCCCGCCGGTGCCCGAGGTTCCGGGCATGGTCATGGCCGGCACGTCAGACGGCATCATCCCGTTCGCCACCAGCGAGGAGGTGTACCAAGGCATGAACCCACCGAAGTACCTGGTGACGATCGAGGGCGCCGGCCACTTGGTGTTCTCCGACATCTGCCTCGTCGGCAAGGACATGGGCGGCCTGGTCGGGCTCATCGACGAGGTGGGCCTCGACCTGCCCGAGCAGATCACCAGGCTGGCCAGCGACGGCTGCGAGGACGACCAACTCGACCCTGCGAGGGCGTTCTCGGCCATGGATCACCTCAGCGTGGCGTTCCTGCGGTCGTCGCTCGGCATCGACGCCGAGCCCGTGGGGCTGGACCCGGACGTGACGGAGAACTTCGCCGACGCAACGATTACCCTGACCGCCGACGCGAACTAGCTGATTCCCGTCGCTGGGCTGGGGCAAGCGCCGGCTTCGGCTACCCCGGCGGGGCCTCCCCGATATCGAACACCTGCTCAACCCCCACGCGCCGGGCCCACTCCTGCGGATCGTTGACGAACATGGTGGTCCTGCCGCAGGTGCCGCACACGTCCACGGTGCATCGCATGAAGCGGTTCTTGGAGTTGGAGGTGACGAACGCTCCTCCACCAAAGCCCACCTCGAAGACCACGTTCGACTTGCGAAGCACTTGGGTGCCACCGCACGACTCGCATCCGGCCATGGAATCGCCTCCCCGGTTCGGCGTGGAAACGACGCTAGCGCCTGCCGTGGGCCAGGCTGACGGCATGAACCGAGCGAGCGAACTCCCGGAAACGATGACTGCTGCGGTGACGCTGCGCCACGGCGGGCCCGACGCCGTGGAGGTGCGCCGGGATTGGCCGGTGCCCCGGCCCGGGGCGGGCGAGGTGCTGGTTCGGGTCGCCGCCGCGGCCGTGAACAACACCGATCTGTGGGCTCGGCGTGGGGCCTACGGTCGTCCCGGCGATCCCGACGCGGTGGCCGGGTGGAAGGGGGTGCCGCTTCGGTTTCCACTCATCCAGGGGATCGACATCGCCGGGATGGTGGTGCAGGTGGGCGATGGGGTCGACGACGATTGGGTCGGGCGGAGGGTCATCGTCGACCCAGCGGCTCGCTACGAGGACGGTGTTCCCGCCGACGTCGCCGGAAGCGAGACCGACGGCGGATTCGCCGAATTTCATCGTTGTTCGGTGGCGCAGTGCCATGACGTGGGCGGCTCCCGGCTGTCCGACGCCCAGCTGGCGTGCCTGCCCACCGCCTACGGCACGGCGATGGGCATGATCAACCGGGCGGGGTGTCGGGACGGGGAGCGGGTCTTGGTCACAGGCTCCTCGGGGGGTGTCGGGTCCGCAGCGATCCAGCTGCTGGTCGGTCGCGGTTGCCACGTGATCGCCTACACGAGCGCCTCGAAGGCGGATCTGGTGCGCAGCTGGGGCCCGGCGGAGATCGTGGTGCGCTCGCCCACGGCCTTGGCGTCGGTCGACCCCGTCGACGTCGTCGTGGACGTGGTGGGCGGAGACGAGTTCGGTGCCCTCGTCGATCGGCTGCGGACGGGAGGACGACTGGTGACCGCCGGGGCGATCGCCGGTCCGGTGGTGTCCCTGGATCTCCGGCAGCTGTACCTGCAGCAGCGCAGGATCATCGGGTCCACCCTGCACACCGCTGGCGACTTTGCGGATCTGGTGGCCATGGCCGCCGCAACGGGGGTCGCGCCGACCGTGGCTGCCACCTATCCGCTGGAGGAGATCCGCGCCGCCCAGGAGCGCTTCGAGGCCAAGGACTTCACCGGGAAGCTGGTGTTGGTCCCGTAGGTGCATGCGCCTGGCTCGGGCGGGCGGATCCGCGGCCCGGCGCTACCGTGAGCCGATGGATTTCGGAATCGTCTTTGCCAACACGGGCCCGTTCGCCCAGCCGGAGGCTGCAGCTTCCTTCGCCCAAGCAGCCGAGGAGGCGGGGTTTGAGTCGTTGTGGACCGTCGAGCACGTGGTGGTCCCAGCCGGCTACGAATCGACCTATCCGTATGACCCATCGGGCAGGATGCCCGGCGGCGACGACTCGCCCATCCCCGACCCGCTGATCTGGCTGTCGTACCTGGCAGCGGTGACCTCCCGCATCAAGCTGGCGACCGGGATCCTGATCCTGCCGCAGCGAAACCCCGTGGTGCTGGCAAAGGAGCTGGCCACTCTCGATTCGCTGTCCGGGGGCCGGGTGGAACTGGGCATTGGCGTGGGCTGGTTGGAGGAGGAGTTCGACGCCCTCGGTGTCGCCTTCGCCGGGCGCGGTGCACGGACCGACGACTACGTGGCCGCCATGCGAGCGCTGTGGGTCGACGAGCGGGCCTCGCATCACAGCGAGTTCGTCGACTTCACGGACTGCGTGTTGCGTCCCCAACCACCACGGGGCGCCATACCGGTGCACGTGGGCGGGCACAGCGACGCCGCCGCCAAGCGGGCCGGGCGGCTGGGTGAGGGCTTCTTCCCCGGCAAGGGCGACCATGCCGAGCTGGGACGGCTCTTCGATGTTGCCCGAGCCGCAGCGACCGAACACGGGCGCAACGCTGACGCACTGGAACTGACCACCGGCGGCAACGGCGCCATCGGGGGCGGGGCCCTGGAGGAGGTGAAGGCGCTGGCCGACCTCGGCGCCACCCGGGTGGTCGTCCCGGCGTTTCTCTTCTGGCAGGACACCGAGGCCGCGTTGGGCCGGTACGGCGACGAGGTCATTGCCAAGGCGCTGTAGGCCGTCCCCGGATTCACGCCGTCGCTCCGATGGCGGCCCTGCGCAGCGCCTCGAGGATCTCCTCCTGAGGGGCCCCCAGGGCGCGAGCATCGGTCATGCACCTGTTGATGAGATGGTCCAGGCGTTCCCGCTGCGCGTCGGCCACCACCGCGATGCCCTCGGCACGCACGAAGGTGCCCCGTCGGCCGCGGGACTCGATGACACCATCGGCGAGCAACTCCCGATAGGCGCGGGCAACCGTGTTGTTGGCCAACCCCAGGTCGCCTGCCAGCTGACGGATGGTGGGCAACCGGGTGTTCGGCAGAAGCGAACCGGTGGCGATCGCCTCCAACACCTGGCCCCTTACCTGGGCATAGGGTGCCTCCTCGGCGGCCGGGTCGACGGTGATGATCATCGGCCCAGCGGAGCGGGTTGCGGCCGACCCGCCCGCCGACGGCTGGGCACCCAGGGTTGCTGGGTGACGACCATCCACAACATGAGGCAGGCGCCGCCCGTGGTGACCACCCCGATGGGCATGGTGGCCCAGGCCACCCAGCCCCGAGGAGCGGCCGCGCTCACCAGGCCGCCAAGGTTGAGGAGCGCGAGCATGACCGCCGACGCCACCGCCGCCGTGGCCCCGGTGGCCCTGAGCGCGTCATCGGCGTCCAGAACGCTCGGCGCGGCCGCCGGCTGGGGTTGCGACGCCAATGCACGGACCGCTCCCTCCGCTGCAAGTGCCACGGCAGCGGCGACCATCAGCTGCGGAACGTGCCAGCGCAGCTGAATCGGCACCCCTGCACCGAACAGCTCGATGGCAGCGAGGAGGATCGCCGACGGGCCCAGCAGCGCGAGCGGGGCCCAGCGGAAGTTCGCAGGGACGTAGTCGGAGGCCGATCGGGGGTCGAGCGTGGCGCTGCGAACGCCTCGGTGGTCGCCGGCACCCCGAAGGCCTGCGACCATCGACCCCACGATGTAGGCAGTGAGCGGTATCCACGCGGAGCGCGTCAACCATGCCGGCTCCGGGCCGATGATGAGGGGCACCCCCGGAATCCACCACAGTGGGAAGCTGGCGAGCGAGCGGTAGCGGCGGGCTCGACCCAGCCGGTCGGCGATCAGGCCCTCGTTGTTCTCGGTGATGGTGACCTGAGCGGCGGCGGCCCAGCGGGTCATCTGGCGCCACGACGGAGAGCGAAGCGCCAACACCACGAACACCCCGGGCACGACCACCCAGGGAACAAGAAACCAGAAGAGGCTTGCGGCGTCGGTGTCCATCGTGCTCGCCCCCGTGGGTCACTCGGGAGACCTCATGCGGGCTCCCGGGCCATTGTATCAACCGACTTGATACATAGGGTGCAAGAACCCGCCGGACTACGGCTCGATGAGGTTGGCGGTCTGGAACACGTCGAGGGCGGCCAGGAACTCCGCCGCCACAGCCTGATCGCCGGAGGCGATGGTGATCGTGCCGTCCTCAACGAGCGAGTCGAACCGATCGGCGGCGTCCATGACGGCCACCATGGCGGGGCGGTCGAGTGAGAGCGACACGTCGGGCTGCGGGGCCTCGACCGACGCCGCGGCGTTCGGGAGTTGCCGTTGCGAGATGGCCTGGTTCCGCACCTCAACCAGGTGGTGTTCGTCCAGATCGGTGAGGTGCCACTGCATGGTGGCCGCCTCACGGAACCTGGCCGGGTTGAACCGAACGCCCATGGAATCCACCAGCAGCTCGCCGGTCATGGCGGTGGCCATCGGCGGTTGCATGGCCTGGCCGAGTTGCAGTGAGCCATGGCGCAGCTCGAAGGCCCCCATCAGATAGGCGTTGCGCCAGGTGGCAGACTCGGCCTGGTACCCGAGCTGTTCCATGGCCTCGGCGGACAACTGCCGGGCGGCCCGATTGTTGGGGTCATCGAAGACCACGTGGTTGAGTACCTGCACCACCCAGCGGTAGTCGCCATCGTCGAACGCTCGACGGGCGCCGGCGATCACCGCATCAGCACCACCCATCATCTCGACGTAGCGGCCGCCCGCCTCGGCGGGTGGCAGCGGATGCAGGTTGGCCGGGTTGCCGTCGTACCATCCGAGGTAGCGGTTGTAGACCGAGCGGACGTTGTGGCTCACCGTGCCGTAGTAGCCCTGCACGTGGCTCTGGTAGGCGAAGCACCCGGGCATGGACAGCTCGGCGGCAATCTCGTCGGGCGTGAGGCCGTGGTTGGCCAGGCGCAGCGTCTGGTCGTGCATCCAGCGGTAGACGTCGCGCTGCAACGCGATGAACGCCTTGGCGTCGTCGCGACCGAAGCGCGGCCAGTGATGGCTGGCGAAGCACACGTCGGTGTGGTCGCCCCACATGAGCAGCGCCTCCTGCAGGTACTTGCTCCATGCCAGCGAGTCCCGCACCTGGGCCCCCCGGATGGGATAGAGGTTGTGCAGGGTGTGGGTGCAGTTCTCGGCGAGGCACAGCAGCGACTTGTCGGGGAAGAAGAAGTTCATCTCCGCCGGGGCCTCGGCGTCCGGGGTGTTCTGGAAGACGATGCGGATGCCGTCGACATCCAATTCGGTGCCGGTGGCGTCGATGGTCTCCGTGGGAGCCAGCAGGTTGGAGGTGCCGATGGGGACCGCCGCTCCCAGCCCTGCATCCACCTGGCCGCGCGGGCCTGGCGCCAACAGGGGCCCAAACTGATACATGGCCCGTCGAATCATGATGGGGCCGGCGTGGCTGTTCTCCTTGACCGCCTCGGCGAGGAAACCCTCAGGGGCGATGATGCGCACGTCGCCTGCCGCCACGGCCTCTGCGGAGGTGACGCCCAGTACCCCTCCGAAGTGATCGACGTGGCTGTGGGTGTAGATGACCGCGGTGACCGGCCGCTCGCCGAGGGTGTCGTTGGCCAGGCCCAGGCAGGCGGCGGCGGTGGCCTCCGTGGTGAGCGGGTCGATGATGAGCCAGCCGTGATCGGCGGCGATGAAGGTGATGTTGGAGATGTCGTAGCCGCGGGCCTGCCAGACACCATCGGCCACCTCGAACAGGCCGTGGTGGGCATTGAGGCGACCTTGGCGCCACAGGCCGGGGTGCACCGTGTCGGGCGGGGGGTCCTCGGTGCGGAGGAAATCGTGGGCGGCAACGTCCCACACGGCGAAGCCGCCTTGTTTCACCTGTCCGTCCGGCAGCTGAGCGACCCGGCCCTTGGCCGCGCCGGCGAAGTCGACGTCGTCGTCGAAGTCCACCACGGCAGCCGCGTTTGCCGCTCGCGTGAACTCGGTGGCCGGTTGTGGATCCAGCTCGCTCATCGGTTCCCCCTGGTTCGCCGTCGAGGAGGCAACCTAGCCGCAGGGCCTCGCGTTCAGACGTGGGTTGAGCGGCAACCGGCCGGCTGAGACATCGGGCGGGTTAGCGGTTGGTCTTGGTGCGCCGGGGCTCCTGGGATGAGGCGTCCGACCGCTGCTTGGCCGCGTTTGACTGCCAGAGCGCGGTGATGATGAGCGCCCCGACGAGCGAGCCGATCAGCCCGCTTGGCTTGATGGCCAGACCGTCGCCCATGAGCAGGCTGATGAGCAGCCCGCCAACGAACGAGCCACCGATGCCGGCGACGAAGGCCATCTGCCAGTCGACGCGACCGCCGTCGCGTCCGAGGATGAACTGAGCGGCGGCCCCGACGACCATGCCCGTGACGATGATTCCGATGAGCAGCACGGTGCCACTCTATCGGCGGCCATTGCTCACGCCGCCAAGCCCACCGCCATGGCCAGCACCAGGGCGAGGCCGGTGAAGATCACGGCGGAGAGCCCAATCGCCCGTGCCGCCCCGGGGTGTACCACACCGTCGCCCCGGGCGATGGGACCGTGAAGATCGTCGTAGTGGGCACCTGCCCACACCAGCACCGTCGAACCCGCCACGGTCTGGGCCAGCCCAATCAACGCGAACACCCAGTGAGCGTCGCGGGCGGCGAAGCGGGCCAACAAGAGGCCGGTCACCATCATGACGATGGCGGTGCGCTCCCAGGCCAGGGCGGTTCGCTCCGGTTGGAGGCCCGGCTTGTGGAGCTCGGGCGCCAGGCGGGGCCTCCGGGTCATAGTTCGCCGACGACGAACAACAGGGCGGCCCCCACCGCCACCAACGATGCTCCGATCGCCAAGACGAGTGGAAGCCGAGACGAGGGGAGGGGTTCCTCAAGGCGAATGGATCGTTCGTTGGTCGACCAACGGCGATAGGCGCTGGCGGCAGTGACAAAGCTGAGCCCCAACAAGACGAGACCCAACCACTCCTCCCCGTAGAACTGGTCGATCAGGGAGACGACGCCCAGGCCGCCGGCGGCAAGGGCGAGCGCAGTGCGGATCCAGGCGAGAAACGTCCGCTCGTTGGCCAACGTGAACCGGTAGTCGGGCTCGGAGCCCACCTCGCGCGGGTCTGCCCCGAGGCCACGGGTGAACGCATCTCGCTTTCGGCTGGGCGGGTCGGGCGCGGTGGTCATGGCAGCCCGTGCAAGTTATCCAACGAACGCCATCTCGGCTGAGATCGGCCGTGTCATTCCACAGGTGGCCCCCTACCCTGGCCCGATGAGCCCTCCTTTGGTGCGCCTTGTCACCGTCGCGGCTCTGGCGATGCTGGCCATGTCATGTGGCAGCGGCGACCCGACGAATGCGGCCACCTCGAGTACCCGCGTCCAGACGGCGCAAGGAGAGGCGCTGTTGTACGGCGACGGGCGCTACGGCGTGGTTCTGGCCCATGGCGCGGCCTACGACGCCGCAAGCTGGGAGGAGCAGGCGAACGCCATCGCCGACGCCGGACACACCGCCCTGGCAGTGGAAGACATCAGCGCCGACGGCATCGGGGCAGGCGTCCGCTACCTGTCTGAGGAGCGAGGCATCGAGTCGGTGGCCATGGTGGGAGCCAGCGCCGGGGCGGGTGGTGCCCTGGAGTTGGCGGCGACCCGGCCCGAGCTTCTCGATCAGCTGATTCTGCTGTCACCCAACTCGGTGGTGGACGGATTGGGCGACGAGCCGAAGCTGTTCATCGCCAGCGAGGACGAAACGGTGGCCGGCGTTTCCCGCACGTTGGCCGCCAACGGTCCCGGAGCGAGCAACGAAGTTCTGCTCGTGCCGGGCGATACCCACGCCCAGGGGCTCTTCGAGACCGAACAGGCCGATCGCGTGCTCCAGGCGATCCTGGATCGGCTGGAGCAGTTCGCCGACGCCTGAGCCGCTCCGGAGGGAACTGGTCGTCACTCAGCCGACGAGGACCGCGGTGTTCGCAATCGGCCTCACCGGGCGCGCCGGTTGGCCCCGTTGGGCGTCGGCGGCGGGATGCTCTTCGGGGTGATCGACGTCGTCGAGCACCGGCAGCACCAGCGACGACGCGTGTTCGCCGCCCCAGCCGACGTCGTGCCCGGCACCCGGGGTCACCGGGTTGTCGAAGCGCCAGAACGCCTGATCGCGTCCGGGGGTGGACATCGTCAACCGCACGGCCGATCCCGCCCGCACCACGTGGGCCAGCGGCATCAGTGGCAGGCGGAAGTGCAGCCACTCGCCGGGCACCAGCGGTTCGCGGTGCTCGGGAAGGAACGTGTAGTCCACTGCCAGGTCGTGGCTGCGGGCCTCGTCCTCGGTGCGATGCACCGGTCGGTGCCAGCCGGATTGCAGGCGAACCTCCATGCCGTCGGGCCGGATTTCGGTGATGGTGGCCTGCACCGAGGTGTCCGTCGTGCCCGGGCGCAGCCAGAGGCTGACGTGGCCCTGGCCCATGATGGTGACGGGTGCGCTGAGCGGAGCGGTCTGGTAGCTCACCGTCTTGTCGTCGTCGAAGTAGCCCCACTCGATGGGAACGGTCGGCTGGATGAAGTCGTTGAACTCGTCGGTCAGCGCGTAGGAGACGTCACCGGCGTCGGGGTCGTCCAGGTAGCGATCGGCCCCTTCGCCCTCCGGTCGGGCGCCAAGTGAGCCCTCGGGGCCCAGGAACCAGCGCTCGGCCCGGCAGTCCGGCGGCGGGAACGATTCGGCGCTGATCTCGTAGCGGGCGCCCGGTGCGCCGGCGACCTCGTGGGTGGTGCCGCTCTCGAAGAGGATGCGCACCGGTGCCTCGGCCAGGTAGCGCTCCAGCGCAGCCTCGAAGTCGTCGGCCAGGTCGGCGAAACGGTCGGGCTCCAGCTCCTGGGACGCGCCGAAGTGCTCGGCGAACTGCATGGGGGCCAACGCACGCACCAGCTCGTTCACGACGGGGACGCGTCGGGCCACGTGGAAGTTCAGGAACTCGAACCACCGCACGATCATCATGGGGCTGTAGCCGTCCGGATGGTGCCCGTTGAACAGCGAGAACACCGTGTGGGGCGACGAGGTGAAGTCACCCAGCATGAGCGCAAAGCGACTTCCGGTCTGCTCATCGTGCCACGAGCCGGTGAGAAACACCGGCACCTCGATGCGGTGGATCTGCTCGGCCGCTCGGCGGGGCACCATGCCGGCCTGGAAGTTCTCCAGCGCCCGCCCGAAACCCTCGAAGTCGAGGTTCTGGGTGCGCACGGCCTGGTTGGCCGCCGCGATCTCGTCCCCGGCGTCGATCCTGGCCTGATCCCAACTCTGGCCACCCTGCTGGGTTTCGGCGTCGCGCTGGGCCAGCCACACCCTGGTGAAGCCCGAGTTGTAGGTGCCGCCGGGCCATTGCTGGCGCCATAGGTCGTCGATGACCGACAGGGGGGTGATGGCGGCCAGATGCGGCGGCCGAGTGGCGCCGACGTACAGCTGGGCGATGCCGGCATAGCTCAGGCCCACCATGCCCGGGCGGCCGTGCAGCACCCAGCTCTGGCGGGCAACGGTCTCGACGATGTCGTAGCCGTCGGCGGCCTGGGCGGGGCTGAAGACGTCGAAGATGCCCCCGGAACAGCCCGTGCCGCGCATGTTCACGGCCACCACGGCAAACCCGAACAGGTTGGCCAGCAGCGTGCCGGGCTGGGGAAGGTCGGGGTTGGAGGGGCCGTAACCCGAGTACTCGATGACCGTCGGCCAGGGTCCGGGGCCGTAGAGGTCCTCGTTGGGGAACCGAACCATCACCGACAGCAGCACGCCGTCCCGCACCTTCAGATAGCCGAAGCCTTCGTGCAGGTCCTGCTCGTAGAGCGCCTCGTCAGGATGTTCATCCACCGCCAGCACTCGGACCACTTCGCTGGTCCACGGTGGGTCGACCGACTCGTCGATCACCCGATACTCGCCGGGCGCCAGGGTGTGGCCGCCGCCGATGGCCGCGTGCAGGTCGGACGCGCTCGCCAGCACGCGGTGCCCATCGGGGATGAACGTCACGTGGGCGTTGCCGGCATGGTCGGCGACGAGGGTGACCACCGGCTCCCCCGTGGCTCGCTCCACCCGAAGGTGGGCGCCTGGCTGGGCATCGGTGATGGTCAACGTCTCGACCCCTGGGCGGAGGGTCGGGCGCGCCGGGGCGGCGGTGGAAGCTGATGGCATGGGTCGTCCTGTGTTGCGGGGGTGGCTGGCTCACTGACGCGACACGACGCTAGCCGTGTTGCGAGTCGCGCGAGGGGTGACGGCGCGGCGCGAGGCGCGTGCCCCTCCGGTGACCGGGCTCGGGCGTGCGTGCTAGGTGACGACGAAGGTGACCGATCCGCTGGGGTGGGCGGTGCAGGTACCCTCCAACACCCCTGGTTCGGCAAAGCTGTAGGTGCGGCTCTCCCCGGCCGTGACCGTCAACGGTCCGACGATGTGGGCCCGGTCGTCCCGGTTGTCGATGGAGATGCTGTCGCCCACCTTGAACTCGGTCACCTTGTCGATGACGTCAACGTCTTCGCCGTTGTCCAGGCGCTCGCCGGTGCCGAGCGGGATCACCACCTCCATGGTGGTGGGGCCGCTGTCGTCGAACATGACGAACCAGGCGCCTGCGCCGACTCCCAAGACGACGAGCAGGATGGCCGCGACGGCCCACGGCGAGATCCGGCGAGCGGCGGCCGAGGCAATGGCATGATCCAGGTTCGCGGGAAGCCCATCGGAGCTCTGCGCTTCACCCGAAGTTGGGAGCTCCTGCCCGGCTGCAGGGCCGGCCTTGGGTGAGGTGCGGGGGGCCGGGGCCCCGCCATGTTGGGCCGACTGTCGGTTGCTCGGCACCGTCAGTAGCGCAGGATCGCTGCGACGGGGCCACCATCGGGCACCTGGTTGGGCGCCACGACATGCACCGTGCCGCCGGTTGCCCGCACGGCCAGCGCCGCGGTATTGGTGAGGTCCTCGTCGCCGGGGTGGAACTCGTCGTGGACAGAGTCGGGTTGATCGCCGGCCGCCCAGACGGGCAGACCGGAGGCAACAACGAGCACCTCCACCCGTCCCTCTCGAGCCCGTTGCACGACCTCGATGGGCGCGGTCACGGCGGTTCCGGCGGCCTGCATGGCGCCGAATCGTTCCAGATCGCGCCGAAGTGGCTCCTCCCACGTCAGCTGGACCAACGGAGTGGCCTGGGCCGCCATGTCGCCAGGCCGGGCCGTGTCGAAGTTCCCGTCCAGGGACCCGTCCACCACACGTCCGTAGCTGAGCTCGTTCCGGACGATGTCGACCTCGTAAGCGACGCCGGCCAGCACCAGCGGTGCGTCGAGGCCCTTCAGCACCTCCGTGAGACCGCCGTCGATGCGCTGGATGAACCGACGCACCTGCTCCTTGTCGTCGCGTTCGGCTCCGTGCCCGTGGAACACCGCCGAGGGTCCGCCCGCCTGGTGGTGCTGCAGCTGCTTCTCCGGATCCTCGAACCACAACGCGTCCGCCAGGCTGGCGGGAACGTCGCCCAGCTCCACCATCCTGGCGCCGGTGGGGTCGGCCTCGACCAAGCGCAGCTGCTTGCGCGAGATGGCCAGGACCAAAAAGCGGCGATCGAGCGTGAGCGGGATCAATTCCTTGAGGTGGAAGCCGTGCTCGGAGACGTGGCTCAGGGGAGCGGCGACCCGGTCCATGCGCTGGGTTCGGAAGAGGCCGGGCGCCACGAACACCGCCAAGCTGCGGCTCTGGTGACTCCAGAAGCTTGAGTCGTGTTCCAGTCGTGCCGCCGGGCTCAGGAGTTCCTCGGCCTTGGTCCTGCGCCATCCCAACCGCTCCAAACCCTCTTGGGCACGGTGGACCAGCTGGCGATAGGTGACGGTGTCCTGGGTGGTCGGCCCCGGCCCCACCTCATGGGTGGGCAGCTGGATGCTCACGAACGGGCCGTCGCCCGCCGCTGCAAGCTTGTCGAATTCGGTGGGGGAGAACGGATCCATCAGACCTCCGGTGGTGCCAGGTTGTACCGAACAGCATGCCCGATCGTCGCCTGGCGGAAACGATCGGCCGTCACCCCGAGCGCCGCCCGCGTTCGTCCATGCGGGCGGCCAGGGCGGCGGCCTCGGTTCGGCGCTCCATGCCCAACTTCATGAGCACGTTGGACACGTAGTTCTTCACGGTCTTTTCCGCCAGGTACATCTCTCCCGCAATCTGGCGGTTGGACATGCCCTCGCCGATCAGCTCGAAGATGCGCTGTTCCTGCGGGCTGAGGCGGTTGAGGGCCTCGGTCTCCTCCGACTCCCGGCGTACACGCTCCAGCGCTCGCCGAACCAACCCCGGGTCCATGAGCGACTGGCCCCGGGCGACGCTGCGGATGGCCGCGGTGATCTCCTCGCCTCGGATTTGCTTGGAGACGTAGCCTTGGGCCCCGGCAATGGCAGCGTCCACCAGCGCCTCGTCGTCGGCAAAGGACGTCAGCATGAGGCAGTGCAGGCCGGGGTTGCTGGATTGGATCTCGCGACACAACTCGATGCCGGTGCCGTCGGGTAGCCGGACGTCCAGCACGGCCACATCGAACTCGGCCTGTTGCAGGGCGTCGAGCGCCTGGGCCACGGTCCCGGCCTCGCCCGCGACGACGAGGTCCGCCGTCGACTCCAGAAGATCGCTCAACCCCCGGCGCACCACCTCGTGGTCGTCCACCAGGAGCACGCGGATTGCCTCCGTGGTGCTCATGGCTCCATCTTGGCCCATGGTGACGCCGCTGAGACAGGGACCAAGGTCCCCCGCGTTGGAGGATGGCCCTAAGGTTGCCCCGAGCCGGCGGCCGCCTCCAGACTCGTCGATGGATTTGTGTGGAGATCGAGATCCGATTGGGTGCCTGCTGAGCGCTGGAGTTGCCAGATGACAATCGACGCTGGGCGGGGCGCAGCTCCGCCGGGAGATGCCGAGACGATCGATCCAACCCCTGGCTCGGGCTTGGCTGCGGAGCTGTCGCCGGTGGCCACCGAGCTGTTGGACGCGGTGCCCGACGGGGTGCTGGTGTGCGATACCGATGGCGTCATGGTGTTCGCCAACGCAGCGCTGGAGGCGCTCTTTTCCTACGGCGAGGGCGACATGGTGGGCCTGCGGGTCGAGCAGCTGGTGCCCCACGGCCTGCGCGATTCCCATCAGGCCAATCGTGAGGCCTACCAGGATGATCCGCACCGTCGCCCCATGGGTGCCCTGCAACGGCTGAGCGCGGTCACCCGGCACGGTTCGCTCTTCTTCGTCGAGGTCAGCCTTAGCCCATTCCGCCAGGGTGATCACACCTACATCGTGGCGACCGTGCGGGACGTGACGGCGCGCATCGACCTGGAGTCGGCGCATCGGCGGGTGATGGCCAGCTTGAATGCATCTCACCACCTGGTGCTCATCGTCGACCCCGAGACCTTGTGGATCACCTACGCCAACCAGGGGGCCGAGCGCCTGTCCGGGTTCCCAACCGACGAGCTCACGGCCATGACGCCACTCAGCCTGCTCCCGCTGATCAGCCGGGCCCAGCTGGTCGAATTGGTGGATGGTGCCAGCAGGCAACAGGAGATGCTGACCCAGACCGATCTGCTGTGTGCCGACGGGTTGCGGGTGCCGGTGGAGCTGCGGGTGGCGCTGGTGGACGGCTCCGACGGTCCCCCCGGTTGCGTGATCTTCGGCCAGGATCTGACCGAACGGCGGCGCGTTGAGGCGGAGCGTCAGGCGGTGCTGGACAAGCTCCGCCGCGTGGCCGTGGCCACCGGGATCTCCATCTGGGCCATGAGCCCGGACGGCGTGATCACCTTCGCTCAGGGGGCAGAGTGGGACCACGTCGGGCGGCTGCACGAGATGTTGGATCGAACGGTCGGCGACGTCTTCGGCCCGTTCGATGAGGTGGTGGAGGCCTTCGAGGCAGCCCTTGCGGGCGAGGAGCCCTCCATCGTCGTCAAAGTGGACGGCGACCCTCGGCAGGTCAGCTTCCAACCCGTCTTGGGCACGTCGGGCCGGGTGGAGGAGGTGATCGGCATCGCGGTGGACGTCGGTGAGCTGGAGGCCTCCCGCCGGGAGCTGGAGGTGGAGCGGGACCGCCTCTCGGCCATCTACCGGTCGGTGGGGCAGGGGATGTTGATCGTCACCGAGGACGGTCGCGTCGAGGAGGCCAACCAGGTGTATTGCGGGCTGGTGGGCCGATCGAGGAACGAGGTGCTGGCCAGCACCTGGCCCTTCCCGTTTCTCGACGTCAGCGAGGAGGAACGCGACGAGTCGTGGCGGATCATTCGTGCCGGAGGCCACGTGGAGTTCGTCGCCAGCCTGATTCGTCCCGACGGCAGCCGGGTGCCGGTGATGGTGACGGCCGACGGGGTGTCCGGGCGACCGGACCATGCGCTGGTGTTCTTCTCCGATCTCAGCGCGCGCGAGCGTTTTGAGGCCGATCTGGACGCGGCCAACGCGGTGCTGATCGCTGCCGACGAGCGTGAGCGGATTGCCCGCGAGCTGCACGACCGCGTGATCCAGCGCATCTTCGCCACGGGCATCAGCCTGCAGAGCACCCAGAACCGGACCGCCGACAGCCGGGTGGCGGCGCGCCTGGGGCAGGCCGTCGAGGAACTGGACTTGATCATCAGGGAACTGCGCACGTCGGTGTTCGAGCTGCATCAGAGCCCCAGTACCGGCGCGACGGGGGTGCGACGGGATGTGCTGGGCATCATCGAGGAGGCCACCCGCGTGTTGGGCTTCCGGCCCGACGTGCGCTTCGAGGGCGTGATTGAGGACCTGGACGTGAGCGTCGAGGCCGACCTCCTGGCGGTCATCCGGGAGTCGCTCACCAACGTGGCTCGCCACGCCCACGCCACCATGGCATCGGTGACGGTCACGGTGGAGTCGGGGGCGGTGGACCTGGTTGTCGACGACAATGGGGTCGGCATGTCCTCCGGCGGCCTGAACGCCGGGCACGGCATCGGCAACATGGTCAGCCGCGCCGAGGCCAGGGGCGGAACCTTTGAACTGGCGGCCAACGAGGGCCGCAGCGGATCCACGCTGCACTGGCGGGTGCCGCTGTAGCGGCGTCCCCTTGGAGTGGCCCCCACCGGGGTCCTTGGCCCCTACTGCGCCACGCCGGACGCGTGACAACCTGTGCGAACACGTCCCTCACGGAGGTAGCCAATGAAGATCGTGGTCGGAGTAGACGGATCGGAGGCCTCGCGTGCGGCCCTCCGGTTTGCGCTCGATGAGGCGGCCGCAACCGGTGCCGACCTGGTGGCCCTGGGAAGTTGGGAGCCGCCGGTGGCCCCAGTTGCCGGGGCGCTGGCGGTGGCGTACACGCCTCCTGCCGACCCCACGGAGGCGATGTCGCCGTGGATGACCGAGGCCATCGATGCGGTGCGGCGTGAGGGGGATCCCCCCGTGGCCATCGAGGTCCGCACCGGGCCGCCCAGCGGAGTCCTGCTGGAGGCGGCGGGCGACGCCGATCATCTGGTGCTGGGCACCCGCGGGCAGGGCAAGCTGGCGAGTGCGTTCCTGGGATCGGTCAGCCACCAAGTGGCCAACCATGCGCCCTGCCCCCTGACGGTGGTGCCGGCCGATGGCGGCGAGGTAAATGTCGGCGGGCCGGTCGTGGTCGGCGTGGACGGATCCGAGAACGCTGCGGCGGCGCTGCGCTGGGCCGCCCAGCGTGCCCGTCGGGAGGGCGTCGGCCTGCGGGCGGTGTCGGCTTGGCACGACCAGCGAACCAACTGGGTGCCCGATACGCAGGTTGACGATCTCAACGCTGCGGTGACCGAGATGGAGCGCCACGCCGACGAGGTTCTGAAGACGGCGGTTGCCGCCTCCGGCCTGCCCGAGGGGGTGGAAGTGGAGCGGGTGGTCGCCGAGGGGCCGGCGGCCCGGGTGGTTCGCGAGGCCGCCACCGACGCCTCGATGGTGGTGCTGGGCGCCCGGGGGCGAGGTGGGTTCCTCGGGCTGCTGCTGGGATCCGCCGTGAGCCGGTACCTCAACCATGTCGACCGCCCCGTCACCGTGATCCCGGCGGTGGCAGGTTCCAGCTCCGACAGCGCGGGGGCGGGCTCATGAACCGAGTGGTCGTGGGACTGGACACGACGAGCGCGAACTCGGTCGCCCTCACGCGGGCCGTGGCCGAAGCCCGTCTGCGTGGAGCCGAACTGGAGGTGGTGTCGGTGTGGACGTATCCGCCCATCTCCACCGAAGAGCGGTTGCTGAGCACGGCCTCGGCCATGGAAGCCGAGGCGCGTGAACGGGCAGCCAAGCTGCTCGCCGATGTCATGCCCGAAGCCAACAACGAGCGGCCCGACGTGACCGTGAAGGTCGTCGAGGGTCCCCCGGCACGAACGCTGCTGGGTGCTTCCGAGGGCGCACGGCTGCTGGTGGTTGGGCGGCGCGACCGTGCGCGCTTTCGCCACCTCGTGTTGGGGTCAGTGGCCGACCAGTGCGTGCGCCACGCGTCCTGCCCGGTGATGGTGGTGCCCGAGGCGGAGCCGGGCGCGCCGGAGGAGCTCGACGATCACGCCCCCCTCGTCGTCGGCGTCGACGGCTCGGATCATTCCGAGCGGGCCCTGGCGTGGGGCATGGCAGAGGCCCAGCTGCACGGATGGCCGGTGCGCGCCGTGTGGTGCTGGCAGGAGCCGCTGGTCTGGGAAGGCGATGCGTTTGCGGCGTTCCCGGACCCCGCAGAACTGGAAGGGGCTGCACGGGCCGCGCTCGACCGAATGCTTGCGGCGGCCGACGTTCCCGAGGGCGTGGAGCTGAGCGGTGCCGTCCTGCGGGGCGACCCCGGTGGCGAGCTGCTCAACGAGGCCCGGGCCGCCGCCATGTTGGTGGTGGGCTCGCGTGGGCGCGGCGGCTTTGCCGGATTGCTGCTGGGGTCGGTGGCACGTCGCGCCACGCACCTGTCGGTGGCGCCGGTGGTGGTGCTGGGGCCCGACGCCGGCTGGTAGGTGGTCAGGCCGACCAGTCGAAGTCCACGCGCAGCGGGTCGTGGTCGCTCAGCGGCTCACCGGAATCATCCACGAATCGCTCGCGTTCGAACTCGTGCCGGGTGGGAGTGAGCGTGAGGTCGTCGCTTGAACGAAACACGATCTTGTCAATGATGTGGGTGTCATCGCCGCAATCCACCACGTCGCAGGTGTCGGTCAGCCCGGTCTCTGCGAGGAAGTCCTGAAACTGGGTGGCGTCCGGCTCTTCGTCGGTGTGCAGGTTCCAATCGCCCCCGATGATCACGGGCCGGTCTGCGGAGTTGTCGTCCAGGTAGGCGACTAGTTGGTCGAGGTCGTCCGCCCGCAGCGCGTCGTCATCCCCGCCGGCCTCGTTGTGGAGGTTGTAGAGATCCACCGTGACCCCATCGGCGAGTGTGAGCGTGGTGCGGGCGAAGCCCTTCAACGCCAGGCAGTCGGCGGCGTCGTCGCCGCATTCGGTCCACGGCACCCGGTCGGGCTGCTCCTCGATGGGCAGGCTCGCCATGATGTTCAATCCATCCCCGGTGAGCACCCCTTGGCGATCGAGCGGATTCTCCTGCTCCGGACCGGCGTGGGGAACCGTGAGGTGCTGTAAGGACGCCTCGGCCCGCAGCGCATCGGTGTAGAAGCCGAAGTCCTCCTGGGTGAGGACCACGTCGTAGTCGCCGAGCAGGGCACCGATCACCGGCGAGTTGGCCTCGGGGTGGCTCTGGGAGATGCCCTCGGGCAGGCCGGCCACGTTGTAGGTGAGCATCGCGAGCGTGCCCGACGGCGTCGCAGCACCGTCGGAGGAGGTGGCGGCTGCGTCGCTGGCTCCGTCGTTGGAGGAACACGCCGTTGCTGAGATCAGCGCCAGCGCGGCCGCAGCGAACAGGAGTCGGGGCCAAGCGGAGCGAGAGGGCATGCTCCAGATGTTGCCCCGGTACGGAGGCGCTGTCGACCCGACCGCCCGCCGTTGGTTGCCGAGCGGTGATGGGGTCGGGCCTGCGTCGGTTAGCTCGGCTCGGGCACCAGCACGCAACGCGTACCCGAGTAGATCGTGGGCAGGCACTTGTTGCAGTGCACGCACAGCCCGTTGGGGTGGGTGGGGTCGTCGCGCATCAGGTTGGGCAGGTTGGGCTCGCGCAGCAAGGCCCGGGCCATGGCGACCAACTCGAAGCCCTCGGCCAGCGCCCCCTCGATGGTGTCGCGCCGGTTGATGCCGCCGAGCAGCGTGAGCGGCATCGACAGCTCGGCTCGGAACTGCCGGGCAAAGGGGAGGAAGAACGCCTCCTCGAAGGGCAGCTCGGGAAAGATCTTGTGGCCCATCAGCCTTAGGCCCCAGCCAACCACCCTGGGTTGGGTGGCGATGAACTCAGCCATCGGGACGTCGCCCCGGAAGAAGTACATGCCGTTCAGTAGCGATGAGCCGCCGGTGAGTTGGATGGCATCGAGCTGGCCGTCGCTTTCCAGCATCTGAGCAAACTTCAGGCTCTCCTCCAGCCACAGGCCGTGCTTCACGCCGTCGGCCATGTTGAACTTGGCCGTGACCGCCACCTGGTCGTCGACGGCGCCCCGCACGGCGTCGAGGATGCGACGGGGAAGGCGCAGCCGGTTCTCCAGGCTGCCGCCGTAGCTGTCGGAACGCCTGTTCAAGTTGGGGCTGAGGAACGAGGACGGCAGGTAGTTGTGTCCCAGGTGCACCTCGACTGCGTCGAACCCGGCGTCCACCGCCACGGCGGCCGCTCGCCCGAAGTCGGCCACCACCTCGTCCAGCTGGGCGGGTGTGGCGGCCTTGACGACCGCCATGGCTGGGCTGCTCCACCGCCTGGAGGGCGCCAGGGTGGCCATGCCGTTCGACCTGGTGTTGGCGACCAGCCCGGCATGGCCGAGCTGGGCCGAGACGGCCGCACCCTCGTCGTGGACGGCGTCGGTGAGCCGCTGGAGATCACTGGTGCGTTCGGCGTCCATCACCAACGTGTTGCGATGCACCCGCCCCCCGGGCGAGACCGCGCAGTAGGCCACCGTGGTCATGGCGGCGCCGCCGGCGGCCACCCGTCGGTGGAAGTCGATCAGGTCGTCGGTGACGGCGCCGCGGGGCATGACGCCCTCGAAGGTGGCGGCCTTCACGATGCGGTTGCGGAGCTTGATCGGGCCAAGCCGGTAGGGCTCGAACGGCGATGGTGCGGTGTGGGGACGGGGTGCCTCGGCCATGCCCTCAGTCTTGCCCATGCGTCGGGGTGGCCGCCGGGGCTGGGTGGCTCCGGCCCGCTGCCGGTCGGGCAGCACCGGGTGCTACCCGAGCAGGGTCACTGCGTCGCCTGTGGTGACGGTGCCGGCCTGGGTGACCGACAGGTAGACGCCCAGGTGGTTCGGGAACTCCGGGTTCAGCTCGCAGAGCGAGACAAAGGTCTCGGCCTGTCGGTCGATGCCTCCCGGCTGGGCGCGCAGCGGCATGGCGCAGCGCACCGTCGGGCCAAGCACGTCCATGGTCACCGACCCGAGGCGCAGCGACTTGGATTGCCAGAGTTGTTCGTGAAACGCCTCGGCCGGACCTGTGGGTTCCAGCACCAGGTTGGGGCGAAACCGGCGCACGTCCCAATTCAGGTCCGGCCGGCTGGCTCGGCATCCCTCCAGCGTGGCGTTGCTGATGAGGTGGGCCGCAGCCAGATCGAGGAAGGTCTCGGCCGGCGTCGGGATCTCGACGTACTCGGCGTCGTCGTTGGGTGGATCGAAGGTCATCTCGTAGGCCCGCTGGGGCGACTCCTCGGGGCGGGCCAGCGTGACCGTCCGACCCAACCATGCCGACAACGCGGCGGAGGTGTCGGGATGCGCCAGCGCCAGCTCGGTGCCGTCGGGCAGCGTGATCGCCTCGCCGTCTGCCCGGGCTTCCAGCAGCCGGGAGTAGCGTTTGGCGGTCATCAACGAGCCGCTCTCGGCGTCGATCAGCCCCCAGGCCCGGTCGCCGGAGGCGCCCCAGCGTGTGAACTCCAGTGATTCCACCTGAGCGCCTTGGAACGATTTGACGGGGTAGCGCCAGCAGGCGGCGACGGTGCCGAGGTGGGTCTCCATGGGTGGATTCCACCACACCTCGCCGAAGTGGGGACTCCTGCCAGGGTCCTGACACCGGAATCAGTCCCCACTTCGGTGCTCACACCGAAGTGGGGACTCCCGGCAGGGTCCTGACCCCCGGATGGGTCCCCACTTCAGGTGGTCTGGCGTTCCGCCTCGGCGATCTGGGTCTTGACGTCGAGGAACGCGTCGGGGGTCACCGACACCGAGTCGATACCCGCCTCAACCAGCATCCGGGCGTATGCGGGGTCGTTGCTGGGGGCCTGGCCGCAGAACCCCACCGGACGGTCTGCGGCATGTGCCCGTTCGATCAGCTGGCGAATGAGGGTGAGCACCGCCGGGTCGTCGGCGCCAAAGGAGGCACCCAACTCGGCGGAGTCCCGGTCGACGCCCAGGGTCAACTGGGTGAGGTCGTTGGAGCCGATGGAGAACCCGTCGAAACGCTGGGCAAACTCGTCGGCACGGATGATGTTGGAGGGGATCTCCGCCATGACGTACACCTTGAGCCCGTTCTCGCCACGAGCCAGGCCCTCGTCGGCCATCACCTCCAGCACGCGGTCCGCCTCACCGGGCGTGCGGCAGAAGGGGATCATGACCACCACGTTGCGGAATCCGATCTCCTCGCGGACACGACGCACCGCGCGGCACTCCAGGGCGAAGCCGTCCCGATAGTCGGGGTGGTAGTAGCGGCTGGCACCACGCCAACCAAGCATGGGGTTCTCCTCGCTGGGCTCGAACTGCGCGCCTCCCAGGAGGCCTGCGTACTCGTTGGTCTTGAAGTCGCTCATACGGAGGATGACCGGGCGGTCGGCCCACGGGGCGGCCAGCGTGGCGATGCCCGAGGCCAGGCGGTCGACGAAGTACTCCTCCGGCCTGTCGTAGTGCCGCGTGAGCTCGGCCACCTGGCGTCGTGCGTCGCTGTCGGTCAGCCGGTCGGGATGGGCCAGCGCCATGGGGTGGGCCTTGATGTGCTCGCTGACGACGAATTCCATGCGGGCGAGGCCGATGCCGTCGGCCGGCAGGCGCCACCACTCCAGCGAGGCGTCGGGGTTGGCCAGGTTCACCATCACCTTGGTGCGGGTCGGGGGCACGTCCTCCAGCGAGAGCTGCCGGCTCTCGATCTCTGCCCGGCCTTGGTACACCCGACCAACGTCGCCCTCGGCGCACGAGACCGTGACGACTTGGCCGTCGGTCAGCACTTCGGTGCCGTGCACCGTGCCGATGACCGCCGGGACGCCCAGCTCGCGACTGACGATGGCGGCGTGGGAGGTGCGGCCCCCCCGATCGGTGACCACGGCTGCGGCCCGGCGCATCACCGGCACCCAGTCCGGGTCAGTGGCGTCGGCCACCAACACCGCTCGTTCCGGGAAGCGGTCGCCCTCGTCGGGGGAATCGAGCCGGCACACCTCGCCCGAGGCAGCGCCTCCTCCAACCGACAGCCCCTCCAGTAGCAGCTCACCATGGCCGGTGATGGCGTAGCGCGTCAGCGTGGTGCCGCTGCGCCGGGCCTGCACGGTTTCGGGCCGAGCCTGCACGATGTAGAGGTCGCCGGTGGCGCCGTCCCTGGCCCACTCGATGTCCATCGGTCGGCCGTAGTGGGCCTCGATCGTCATCGCCCACCTGGCCAGCGTGAGCACATCGGAGGTGGACAGCACGAAGCGGTCTCGTTCGTCGTCGCTGGTGTCCACGGTGCGCGTGGGGGCGTCCTGGCCCTCGCCGTTGACGATCTTCAGTGCCTTGCGTCCGAGGGATCGCTTGAGGATGGGGACCAGCGAGCTGTCCCCGAGCTGCGGCTTGAACACCTGGTAGCGGTCCGAATCGACCACCCCGGAGACGACCGCCTCGCCCAAGCCCCAGGCGGCATCGATGAGGACCAGCTGGTCGAATCCGGTCTCGGGGTCGATGGTGAACATCACGCCGGCCGCGCCAATGTCGGATCGGACCATCTGCTGGATGCCCACCGACAGCGCGACGTCGAAGTGGGCGAAGCCGTTCTGTTCCCGGTAGGCGATCGCCCGATCGCCGAACAGCGAGATGAGGCAGCGGTGGTAGGCCTCCAGCACGGCGTCCTCGCCGGTGACGTTCAGGAAGCTCTCCTGCTGCCCTGCGAAGCTGGCCTCGGGAAGGTCCTCGGCGGTGGCCGACGAACGCACCGCCACCGGAACGTTGGGCTGGCCCGTTCGCTCGCACAACTCGCGGTAGGCGGCGCGCAGCTGGTCGGCCAGCGGACCGCGCACGGTTGCCGAACGGAACGCCTCGCGAACCGTGGAACCGATGGAGCGCAGCGCGTCGGGTTGGTCGTCCATGGCCCTGCCCACCGCGCCGATGGCGTCCCGCAGGCCGTTGTCGTCCACGAACTGCCAATACGCGGTCGCGGTGACCGCAAAACCGCCGGGCACCCGGATGCCGGCATCACCGAGCTTGGCGATCATCTCGCCCAAGGACGCGTTCTTTCCGCCAGCAATGGGAACGTCGGCGATCGTCAGCTCTTCGAAGGGCACGATCCATCGGGTGTCGCTCATTGTGTAGGTCCTTCCGTCGAGCAACCGGGTGCAGGTCATCAAGCCCACCACGGCGCCACCGCTGGGGCACAGGGTCGAACGTCCCCGCTTGGCCACTGTGCCACAGGTTCTTGGCCGGCCGTTCGGGTTGGGGCGCCCGCCGACCGCGCCGCCTGGCCACCGGGTGCGGCCGATCGGCTGGTAGACACGTCGGTGGCCATGACGTCCTTCCCGGATCACCCAGATGAGTTGCCGGCGCGGCTGGTGGAGACCCACATCTCCACCCTGGTGTTCGTCGGCGAGTTGGTCGTCAAGCGCCGCAAACCGGTCCACACCGGGTTCCTGGACTTCACCAGCGTCGCAGCACGGCGGGCCGATTGTGAACGCGAGGTCGCGCTCAACCGGCGGCTGGCACCCGACGTGTACCTGGGTGTTGCCGATCTGTCCCTTCCCGGGCATTTCAGCGAACCCATGGTGGTGATGCGGCGGTTGCCGGACGAGCGACGCCTCGCTTCGCTGCTGGATCGAGACGAAGCACCCCAGCGCGTGGAGGAGGTGGCTCGGGTCCTGGCCGCATTCCACGGTCGGGCCGAACGCGGGCCACGCATCGACGAGGCCGCAACGCGCGACGCGATGGCGTCGTTGTGGCGCGACGGCTTCGACCAGCTGGACGAGCTGCCGGGCGAGCCGGTGCCTCGCGCAGAGCTGGACCGCTGCGCTCGTCTGGCCGAGCAGTACCTGGCGGGCCGTGAGCAGCTGTTCACCCAGCGCGTCGTCGATGGACGGGCGGTGGATGGCCATGGCGACCTGTTGGCCGAGGACATCTTCTGCACCGAAGACGGCCCACAACTGCTGGATTGCCTGGAGTTTGGTGAGCGATACCGGTACGGAGACGCCCTGGCGGATGCGGCGTTTCTGGCCATGGACCTGGAGCGGTTGGGTTCGCCCGAGCTGGCCGAGCGCTTCCTAGGCGCCTATGCCGAGGCATCCGGAGACGGCTGGCCTCCGTCGTTGGCCCACCACTACGTGGCCTACCGCGCCCACGTGCGCATGAAGGTGGCGTGGATTCGCGTCGCCCAGGGCGACGCCGGGTCGGCCGAGGCGGTGCGCCTCCACCACGGGCTGTGTCTGGACCATCTCGAGGCCGGGCGGGTGCGGTTGGTGATGGTGGGCGGGGCACCGGGAACTGGGAAGTCGACGGTGGCGCGGGCGGTGGCCGACTCGTTGGACGCCGTGGTGGTCTCCTCCGATGAGGTGCGCGACGAGCTGATGCCCAGGATGGGGCCGCGGGGCGACGAGCTACACGCGGGTCGCTATGCCCCGGAGCGGGTGGGCGAGGTCTACGACGAGGTGCTGTCCCGGGTGCGAGGCGCCCTAGCGCAGGGGCGCAGCGCGGTGGCGGACGCCTCCTGGCTGCGCTCCCAGCGGCGGGAGGCCGCCCGGGAGGTGGCGCTGGCAACCCACGCCGAGCTGGTGGAGCTTCAGTGCATCTGCCCGCCCGAGTTGGCCTCCCGCCGAATCGCCATTCGCTCGGCCACGGGCCCGGTCTCCTCGGAGGCCACGCCGAGCATTGCGACCGACCTCGCCGCCGAGGCCGACCCGTGGCCCCAGGCGCATCGCGTTGATACCAGCGGCTCGCCGGGTGAGTCGGCCGTGGCAGCACAAGCGGCGGTTCGGGCGGGATCTTCCCGGTGACGGGGTTGGGCCGCCACGTGGCCCACCAGCGCGCCTCGATGAGGGTGCGACCCCTGCGCCTCAGGGGGCGGCCGTTGCAGCGTGAATGCGCAGCAGGGTGACCGGACGCTCCGCTGCGCCACTCCAGGTGACGCGCAGCCGCCCGGCATGCTCGGCCACCTGGGCCTGACCCCCACCGAGCAGCTCCGCTTTCGTGGCAGCTGTGGGACGAAGCCCGTCCAGCGTGGTTGCCCCCGACGCGCTCCCGGCACGCACCGCGGCCACCACGGCGCCCCGATCGACCCAATAGCGAACATCGGTATCGTCGCAGCGCCCGCCTGGAGCGATCCAAGGGCGGGTGCCTCGCACCCCGTCGGCGTCGCCGTCTGGGCCGAGGAAGTCGGCCAGCCAATCCAACCGGGTCAGCTGGGCGTCGGGGATCTGAGCGTCCACGCCCCGAGGGCCGACGTTCAACAGCAGGTTGCCGCCCTTGGCAACGATGTCGCAGACCGACCACAACAGCTCGTCGCGCCCGATGAAGTGGGAGTCGTCGGAGTTCTGGTTGAATCCGAAGCTGCGGTCGATCCCGCGCACGCACTCCCAGGCGCCGTGCCGGGTGTCATCGAAGATGGCGTACTCGGGGCTCCGGGTGTCGTAGATGGTCGGCTTGGGCGGAACGATGCCGCGGTCGCGCTTGGCCATCCAGGTGGCGCCCCGGTCGATGAGCGCGGCGGCGGGCCGGCTGGTGAGCGCGCCCGACAGCACCGAATGGGGCATGAACCGATCGTTGACCACCCCATCGGGCACCAGTGAGCGGTAGTGACCGATGAGTTCCGCCAGCCGGCGCCGGTTGCCGGGCCAGGCGATGTCGCCCCACAACAGGTCGGGCCGATACCGGTCCACCAGCTCCCGCACGTGGGCGTCGGCGTAGTCGCCGTACCCACCGGTGGGGACGGCGGCCAGGAGGTCGCTGGGCCTCCCGATGGGGTGATCGTTGAAGGTCCAATCGAGCCCCCCCGAGTAGTACAGCCCAAAGCGCAGGCCCTGACCTCGAACCGCCTCGGCCAGCTCGCCGACTACGTCGCGTGAGGTGTTCCAACCGCGACGCTGAGGGTTGGCGACGCCCGTGGGCCACAAGCAGAAGCCATCGTGGTGCTTGGATACGAGCACCACGTAGCGGGCGCCGGCCGCTCGAAAACGTCGCGCCCAGTCCTCGGGATCCCACGCGTTCAGGCCCGCCTGAAAGAGGTCGCCGAACTCGGCGTAGGGCCGACCGGCATGCACGTCGGCGTGGTGCTGGGACACCGAGCTGCCCGGAAAGCGTAGGGAGTTCTCGTACCACTCGGTGTAGGGCGTTTCGGCAAGTGCGTTGGCGCGACCGCTGGCCAGCAGCTCGCCGATCTCCAGTTCGGTCGGCGCCCAACCCGGCACCGAGGCGGGCGTCCAGTGCACGAAGATCCCCAGCTTGGCATCTCGCCACCAGGCCGGAACGGTGGCCCCGCCGCGGTCGGCAATTGGTCTCGCTCGAACCCGTGGTGTTCGCCCCATGCTGGGAGGGTACTGCCGGTGCCGTGGCGGGCGACTTGGCCCCGTGGGCAATCCAGCGAAACCACCCACCCTGAGAGCGGGCGCAGGCGGGGGGCGTGGGGACGATGGACTACTCAAGTCCCGGGTGGTCGATGCCGACCGATGACCCATGGATGAGAAGTTCGAGATAGCGGACCGACTGGGCGTCGCGGACGTCTTTGCCCTTCGGCGGGTGTCGGAGGATCAGCTCGTGAACCTGGTGGGCGTGGGTCGAGGGGAGGGGTGGGCCGGCAACATCTCGATCGACCCGCAGCGGGAACCCCTGGTGGCTCAGGCCCTCAGCACGCACGAGCTGGTGCGTCACAGCGGCGAAAGCACGCGCATCTTCGGGCCGTACTGGACCGAACATGCGGCCATCGTGATGGTGGGCGACTTCGTGGTGGTGCTGGGCGGCGAAGGAGTCGCCGATCAGGACGACGCCACCCTGATCGAAGCGGCCGGAGATCTAGCTTGGACGGCGGGGGAGGTGTCTCCGGAGAAGCGCCTCGCCGACGAGCTGGAGGTAACCAAGGCGGCGTTGTCGGTGGCATCGCTTCGGGTGACCAGCCTGGATGGCTTCCTGGCCGACCTGGCCGATGCCGCCATCGATGCCCTGTCGTGTGAGTTCGGAGCGGTCGTGCTCAGCGAGCCTCACCCCCACCTGGTTCTGGCCCCGAGTGGCTGGCGGCCGGCGGCCTCGGACGTGGAGATTCGGGACTCGCTGGTGCAGCTCATCTCGCAGCTCGACCTGGAACGCCCGGTCGTCGCCCAGGACCTCAGCGTTGACGGGTTGGCAGACAGCCCCCTGGGCTTCGGCGAGGGCTTGGTCTCGCGTTGTGTGGTGCCCCTGAGGGGGCAGCACCTTCGGGGGGCGGTGGTCATTGCACACACTGTCGAGTGTCCGAGGGGTTTCACGTCGCTGTGTCAACAGGTGGCGGCGCGCATCGGGGATCAGGCCTCCCAGGTGCTCAGCACCACCGCCGAGGCCGGTGCCCCTGCGTTCGGGGCCTGACATGGCGACGGCCGCGCCACGGACTGCGCACTCACCCGAGGCGCGCGCCGCAGTCGGCCAAGGGAGCCCACGGTGGCTGGGCGTGGGCGCCTCCAGGCTGGCGGATTCCACCGCCGCAGGACTGGAGGCCACGCGTGCGGCGCTCACACACGACGACCCCCAGCTGGTGATCGTCTTCGCATCAAGCAGCTACCAACTCGACTCGCTGGTGGCCGGGGTCGCCTCGCTCACTCCCGGGGTGGCGATGATTGGCTGCAGCACCGCCGGCGAGATCTCGTCGGCGTTCGCGGGCGGCCAGGGCGTCGTGGTGTCGGTGTTGGGCGGTTCCGGATTCTCGGTGTCGACGTCGGTGACGCCGTCGGTCTCACACGACCTGCGACTGGCCGGGGCATCGGCCGCCCGCGTGTGCGCCACGACGCCGATGCGAGCCCACAACGTGCTGCTGCTGCTGAGCGATGGACTGGCCGGGAACCAGCAGGACGTGGTGCGCGGCGTCTACTCCGAGGTGGGTTCCACGGTGCCGCTGGTGGGCGGGTGCGCCGGCGACGACGGCGCCATGGTGCGCACCCACCAGATCTGCGACGGCCGCGTCCTGGAGGACTCCATCGTGTCGGCGGCGATCGGGAGCGACGCCCCCATCGGCATCGGCGTGCGCCACGGTTGGCAGCCCGTCGGCGAGGCGATGTTGGTGACGCGCAGCACCGATACCGAGGTATCCGAGCTGGACGGCGAACCCGCATTGGACGTCTACCTTCGCCACCTCGGCCGGGCGGACCTGCTCGAGGACGGTGCGGCGCTGACTGCGTTTGCCAGCACGCACCCCCTGGGCCTTCAGCGGCGAGCCTGCGAGGAGGTTCGATTCGTGAGCGGCTGCGACGTCGATCGCCGAGCGTTGCGGTTGATCGCCGAGGTGCCCGAGGGCTCCTGGGTGTGGCTCATGGAGGGCAACGCCGAAACCGTGCTTCGGGGAACGGTCGACTCGTGCGAGTCTGCGATCGGCCAGTTGGGCGGCAACGCGCCCATCGGCGCGCTGCTCTTTGACTGCATCGCCCGCCGGAGCGTCCTGGACGGTGCCGGACGGATGGGGCAGGGGGAGCTGTCGGCCATGCGGAGCGTCCTCGGGGAGACCCCGGTCGCCGGCTTCTACACCTATGGCGAGTTCGCTCGCACCCACGGCGTGCGCGGGTTTCACAACCAGACGCTTGTGTCGCTGGCCTTCGCATGACCGCGCTGACCAAGGCCTCGTCGATTCCGGCGATCGCCGAGCTGCCCGAGTTCCTGGGCGCCATTTCGGCGGCGACCGACGTCGGTAGCGCGCTCAGCGATGGCGTCCTCCGCCTGGCGGAGGCCTGCGAGGCCGAGGTCTGTGCCCTGGTGCGTGGCGGCGCGGTGTCGGTGTCGGTTGGATACCCCCGCGGCTCGATCCACCACCACGACCTCCGTGGCGTTGCCTTGGGGTGGAACCACAGCGTCGACGTTCCCGGTCTCGGTGTGATCCGCGCGACCGCTGTGCCATTGGACGACTCCAACGACGTGCTGGTCATCGCCCGTGCCTCGGGCGAGCTGACCCCCGGGGAGCGAGCCAGCGCCCGGGCCATGGGGCGCATCCTGGTGCTCACGGTGCGGCTGTTGGAGACGGTGGAGCGGCAACGCCAGTTGCAGGACATCGCCGAACGCCAGATGGCCGACAACGAAGCGCTGTTGGCCCGCCAGCGCTCGCATCGCGCCATG
Source organism: Microthrixaceae bacterium (assembly GCA_041394405.1). Taxonomy (GTDB): domain Bacteria; phylum Actinomycetota; class Acidimicrobiia; order Acidimicrobiales; family Microtrichaceae; genus Microthrix. The sequence continues at coordinate 62,943 of JAWKIF010000014.1, read as the reverse complement.
CTGGAGGCCAACCTCCGCGTGCAACGGCTCATCTCCCAGCGGCACCCGTTGGATGAGATCCTTCAGGCCATCACCGACGAGGCGGCGGGGCTGTTGGACGCCGATGTGGTGGGAATCGGCATGACCGCAGCCGGAAACGCCGGCGGCCGGGCAATTTCTGCGGGCACTGACATGGGGCGTCGCCTGGTTCGGTCCATGGATCCATCCCTGTTGGTGACCCTGGGTCAGCAAGCGGCATCGGGGGAGCTGGACGCCCCCAGAATGATGGCACTGCCGCTGAAGGGCGGCGCCGCCAGTCCCGTCACCGTCGCGGGTGCGCCGGTGTGCGACAACGGCGCATCCCGGGGTGGGCTGTTTCTGATGCGCCCAACGGTGATCGGGGCGCACCACCAGATCGATACCTCGGCCGTGGAAACGTTCGCCGGGCAAGCCAGCATTGCCATCACCGATGCCAGCACCGTGCACGAGCTGCATCACGCCTTTCATGACACGCTGACCGGGTTGGCCAACCGAGCGCTGTTTCTCGACCGCCTCGGCCACGCCCTGGCGCTCGCCGGCCGACGCGGCTGCGCGACGGCGCTGCTGTTCATCGACCTTGATCGCTTCAAGCGGGTGAACGATTCGTTGGGTCATTCGGCCGGAGATGAGCTGCTGCGAAAGGTCGGCGAGGTGCTCACCGATGCCGGCCGGGCCTACGACAGTGCGGCCCGCCTGGGGGGCGACGAATTCGCCGTGCTGATGGAGGACACGACGGCGGAGGCGGCGATGGCGCTGGCCAACCGGCTCCGCCATGGCATCGCCCGAATCGTCGGGCCGGTGGGTTCCCGGGGCCTCTCTACCGCCAGCATCGGCGTGGCCGTGGTCGATGGCGACGAAGCCTCGGGTGATGAGCTGCTGCGGCGCGCCGACATCGCCATGTATTCGGTGAAGCGCCAGGGTCGGTCCGGCGTCGCGTTGTATGCCAAGCCGATGGGGGAGAGCCGCCTCGACACCCGGTCGGTCACCGAGTCGCTGGCCGGTGGGTTGGAGCGGGGCGAGTTCGTGACCCACTACCAGCCGGTGGTCTGTCTGCAGCCCCGTGAGGTGGTGGGCATGGAGGCCCTGGTGCGATGGGAGCACCCGGAACGCGGGCTGGTTCCGCCCCTGGAGTTCATCCCCGCCGCGGAAGAGACCGGCCTGATCGTCGAGCTGGGTCGAGTGGTCCTCAATGCCGCCACCCGTCGCTGCCAGGAGCTACGGGAGGCCGTTCCGGCCGCCTCCGGCCTGGGGGTTAGCGTGAACCTGAGCCCTCGGCAGCTGGAGCACCCCGATGTGCTCGACCACGTCAGCGCCGCGTTGGCCGACAGCGGCCTGCCGGCCTCGGCGCTCACGCTGGAGGTGACCGAGAGCCTGTTCCTGGTTGATGCCGAGGCCAGCGGCGAACGACTGCAAGCCCTCAAGGCGCTGGGCGTCAAGCTGGCGATCGACGACTTCGGAACGGGGTTCTCCTCACTTCAATACATCCAGAACTACCCGTTTGATGTGTTGAAGATCGATCGAAGCTTCATCAGCGGGCTCGGAAGCGCCGCCAATCCCGGCTCGGTGGTCAAGACCATGCTGACGCTGGGGCGAGAGATGGGGTTGGACACGGTGGCCGAAGGCATCGAGACGCCCGTTGAGCTGGCCCAACTCCGGGCGCTGCGGTGCACGCTTGGCCAGGGGTTTCTCTTCGCGCGGCCGCTGAGCAGCGAGGGAATTGGCGAACTTCTGAGTCAGGGCGTCCGTCTGTCGCACTGACGGGTGGGCTCAGGCCGCAGCTTCGGCCTTCGCCAGGGAGCGGAAGCTGAACCCGACGGTGATGAGCGCAAGCCCTCTCGTGATGGCGGAGATGCCGATCCACAACACCAACAGCACCACCGAACGGCCCGGGTAGCGCACCGCCCAAATGGCCACGACCACCTCGAGGACCGACAGGACGAGGGGAACCCACCACAGCTCGACGGCCCGCGCCTTGGCCTCCAAGGCGCCGACGATGCCGAACACCCCTCGGAGCAACAGCAGCCACGCCACCAGGCGGGCGAGCACGACGAAGGTGGCCTCGGGCCAGACGAACGCGATGATGCCGGCGCCGATGGCCAGCACGCCCAGCACCAGGCCCAGAATGCGGGTGGAACCCTTGGCGTTCAGGCCTGCGGCCACGTCGGCTGCCCCGGTCAGAAGAAATCCGATGCCGGCGGCGATGGTGACCGCCCACAGCGTGGCGTAGTTGAACGACAACACCCCGAATCCGAAGAGCACCGAGATCAGACCGGCGACCACTGGGAGCCACCAACCGGCGTTTGGTGAGGGCAGATCATCCAACATCGACTCTGACACGGACACGGCGGTTCCCCCTGTGGTTGCGCCCCGAGCGGGCTGCGACTGTGGGACCGGACGCTATCGGTTCCGCCCCCGGCGTGGGCGGCCGTAGGGCGACGAGGGTTGAGTGCGGCGCAGGGGGGGTCGAGACTGAGGCGCATGACGACGAGCATCGAGGACAACGCAGGCGCCACCCGTGGGGAATCCCACCCCCGAGCGGCGTTTCATTCCATGACCGAGGGCACCCAGGCCGACTGGGATCGCATTGTGGCGGCGCAGTTGGAACTTTACCCGGGGCTCGCCGACCGGGTCATGAGCCATCTCGGGCTGCTGGCCGGCGACTACGGCGGCTTCGTGGTGGACCGGCTGAGCCACTCCACCCAGACCGCAACCCGGGCGGCTCGGGACAACCGCAGCGACGATTACGTGGCGTGTGCGTTGTTGCACGACATCGGCGACACGCTCGGAAGCTTCAACCACCCCGATGTCGCAGCGGCCATCATCTGGCCGTTCGTGGACGACGATCTGCACTGGATGGTGGCCCAGCACGGGGTGTTTCAGGGGTACTACTTCTTCCAGTACCTGGGCCTCGACCCCAACCTGCGGGACCAGTTCGAGGGCCATCCCCACTACGACCTGTGTGCGGAGTTCTGCGCCGAGTACGACCAGGCTGCGTTCGACCCGGGCTACCCGTCGATGGATCTGGAGGAGTTCCGGCCGTTGCTGGAGGGGTTCTTCGCCCGGCCCAAGCGCTCGATCTACATGAGGAGCGATTAGGGGCCGAACGTGGCGGGGTCGGCGGCCTCCCAATCGTCGACCCAGTCGGCTGGGGGCAGCGACAACAGCTGATCGGGCTCCAGGTAGTGGTACAGGTCGTCGTAGGTCTTGGTGGTTTCGGGGCTCACCCGGCGGCGCAGCAGGTGAGGGCCGAGGCGTTCGGTTCCATCCAGACCCATGGCGGCCAGTAGGGAGAGCGCGCTCGCCACCGTGTTGGCGTGGAACTTGGCGACCCGGTCGGCCTTGTCGCCCACCACCAGCGCCCGCGTTCTGGCGGGGTCCTGGGTGGCCACGCCCACCGGGCAGGTGTTGTTGTGGCAGCGCATGGCCTGGATGCAGCCCACGGCAAACATCATGCCTCGGGCCGAGTAGGTGAAATCGGCTCCCTGGGCGAGCCGGGCAACGATGGAGAATCCCGTGGCCACCTTGCCGCTGCACCCGATCTTGATGCGGTCTCGCAGGCCGCACCCGACGAGCGCGTTGTGGACGAAGATGAGCCCCTCGGTGAGCGGGGTGCCGACATGATCCTCGAACTCCAGCGGAGCGGCGCCGGTGCCGCCCTCTGCCCCATCCACCACGATGAAGTCCGGGGTGACTCCGGTGGCCAGCATCGCCTGACAGATGGCCAGGAACTCGCGTCGACGGCCCACGCAGAGCTTGAACCCCACCGGCTTCCCGTCGCTGAGCTCCCGCAGCTGAGCGACGAACTCGACGAGCCCGAGCGGGGTTGAGAACGCGGTGTGTGCGGCGGGCGATTCGCACTTCACGCCCACCGGAACGCCCCGTATCTCGGCGATCTCGTCGGTGACCTTGGCCGCCGGCATCACGCCGCCCCGTCCGGGCTTCGCCCCCTGGGACAACTTGATGCAGCTGGCAACCACCTGGGGGTGCGCCGCCTTGGCGGCGAACTGCTCGGGGTCGAAGCTGCCCGTCGCGGTGCGGCATCCGTAGTAGCCCGAGCCGATCTCCCAGCTCAGGTCCGCTCCGCCATCGAGGTGGTAGCGCGTGAGGCCGCCCTCGCCGGTGTCATGGAGGAATCGGCCCGCGGCGGCCCCGCGGCTGAGCGCCGAGATGGCGTTGCCGGACAGCGATCCGAAACTCATGGCCGAGATGTTGAAGAGCGACATGTCGTAGGGCCGGGTGCAGTCGGGCCCGCCAACCCGCACCCGGAGGTCGTCCAACGGAGGCAGGGGTGCGAGAGAGTGCTCGACGTACTCGTGGCCCTCGGCGTAGATGTCCAACTGGGTGCCGAAGGGTTCGTCCTCGCGGGTGTCCTTGGCTCGTTCGTAGACCAGCGAGCGTGTGTCCCGGTCGAAGGGCAGGCCATCGGTGTCCCGTTCGATGAAGTACTGCTGCAGTTCGGGCCGAACCGCCTCCATCAGCCAGCGGCCGTGGCCCAGGATGGGGTAGCTGCGCCACACGCTGTGTTCCCGTTGGAAGAAGTCGAAGATCGCCAGGACGACCAGGCCCAGCAGCGGCGCGGCAACGATCCACCAGGCCCAGTGCACCCAGATCGCCAGGGCCAGCGTGGTTGCGCCGCCGACGACGGCACCGATCGCGGGGCCGTATTGGGCGGTGATCGCCGCTCGTTGTGCCTGCACGCCTGTTGTCTCCGTGGGGTGTCGACCGTGGGGTCCGGGTGGGGTTCGGAATCACCCTATGGGTCAGGCCGGGAGCGTGCATCACTGCCCGACAGCCGCGCCGGCCCGCTCACCACGCCACCGAAATGCCTGGGTCCTCGGCATGGCGAGCGACGGTGAGCGAGATGGCGGTGTTTGGTTCTGGCCCGAGGGTTCCTTCGGTTCGCACGTCGAGCGCCCGCAGGTCGATGGGCACGCCAACCTGGGCGGTGGTTCCGGGCGCCACGTCGACGCGTGCGAAGCCCACGAGACGCCGGGCGGGGCGCAGCACCCCCGAGTCGGGCACCGAGCCGTACACCTGCACCACGTCGGTGCCTGCGCGCCCGCCCGAGTTGTGAACCTCGACCGTCACCGTCGTGGGGCGCGGCCCCGTTGCGGACGCAGCGACCAACTCGAAGGTCGTGGTCGACAGACCAAAGCCGAACGGGAAGTGAGCGCCGATGCCTTGGGCGTCCAGGTGCCACTGCCCGTGGAGTAGCCCGTAGGTCTCCTCGGTGGCGTCCGGGTCGAAGCGCACCAGATGGTCCTCGTCCCGGGGGATGGCACAGGGCAGCCGGCCGCTGGGAGGCACCGCCCCAAGCAGGATGTCGGCCAGGGCGTGACCGCCCTCCTGGCCCGGATACCACCACAGGAGCAACCCGGGGACGTCCTCCGCCCAGGGCATGACCACAGCGGATCCGCCCATGACCGCCACCACGACGTTCGGGCACAACGCTCGGACATCTGCGATCAGCGCCTCATCCGCGGCGCTCAGCCGCAGGCTCCGGCGGTCGCCGCCCACCGCCATGGCTGCGTCGCCCGAAAATGGCGCGGCGGGTTCGTCGAAGTGGGGCAGCGGGGCGTCGGTGCCCACGACGGGGTGGTCGGTGGGAGGAAAGAGCCCGCTGAGGTCGCCCATGGTGGCCCCGAGGTATTCGCCCTCGTCGTCCTTGGTGCAACCGACCACCGCGATCGCCACCGTGGCGTCGAGGGCGGCGGAGGCGTCCTCCGACTGCAGCACCTGGGTAGTGGGCAAGGCGGCACGAAGTCCCTCAAGAGCGGTGACCGCGTGCGGTGGCGAGACGTCGCTGGAACCTCCATCGCCCAGGTTGACCCGATCGGCAAGCGGGCCGACCACCGCCACCGTGTGCAGCGAGGCCGGGTCGAGGGGCAGCAGCGACCCCTCGTTTCGCAGCAGCACGATCGATTCGGTGCACGCACGTCGTGCGAGGGCCTGATGCTCGGCACATCCCATCACGGAGGTCGTCGGAGCCGGGCGCCCCAGGACCTCGGCGAACCGCAACAGCGTGGCGATGACGCGGGCGGCTGGGGCCTCCAGGTCGCCGCGGTTCAGTGAACCGTCGGCGAGCGCCAGGGGTAGCTCCAGCGCGCGCTGTTGACGGAACGGCATCTCGATGTCCAGGCCTGCGCCCACCGAGGCGACGGCGTCTCGGAAGCCGAAGATGAAGTCGGTGATGGTGAAACCCTCGAATCCCCACTCGCCTCGAAGCACGTCGGTGAGCAGCTCGCCGTTCTGGCCGGCCCACTCACCGTTCACGGAGTTGTACGCGCTCATCACCGCCGCAGCGCCCTCCTCGACCACTCGGCGGAAGTGGGGGAGGTACACCTCGTGCAGGGCTCGTTCATCGCAGGTGACGTCCACGGTGAAGCGGGCGTTCTCCATGGAGTTGAGGGCGAAGTGCTTCACGCACGCCATGGCGTGGCGCTGAACGCCCCGGGTGAGGGCGGCCCCCAGCTCGCCGACGTGGGTGGGGTCCTCCCCGTAGGTTTCCTGGGCGCGGCCCCAGGCGGGATGGCGCAGCAGGTTCACGCACACGCCGCCATAGAAGTTGGCGCCAACTGCGCGGAGCTCGGCCCCGATCGCGTCGCCGATGGCCTCCTCCAGCTCCACGTCGAAGGTGGCGCCTCGGGCCATGGACACCGGAAAACAGGTGGCGGTGCCGATGACGACGCCGCGTGGACCATCGGTGAATCTCAGTCCGGGCAGCCCGAGGCGCTCCACGCAGGCGGCCGGCCAGGGGTGGCTGTGGTAGCCGCCATGGGTCATGTCGTTGAGGCCGGGCCAGAACGGCACGTCACCGTCGAGCATGCCGAGCAGTTCCTCGTCGCTCAGCTGATCGACGAGGTCGGCGGCCTCGGCCGTGGGATCGGCGCCCATCCTCACGCGTTCCGTCGCTGCGTGGAATGCCGTCGGGGCAGCCGGGCTCATGGCCGCTCAGCGTAGGTCGGGGTGGGGAGCGGTGCGGCGGCCGGCGTGATGGTCGAGGAATGCGGCCGGAGGGTTCGCCCAACCCCGAGGGCCCCGAGATCGCAGGACCGGGCATCGACCTGATGCCGGCGATGGCCCCCCGTCGTGAGTTCGCATGGCTCGACGGGCCAACCCAAGTACCTGTCCTACCGACCGTCGTCATCCTCTGCGCCAGGGGCCCTGGACGAGGCCCGCCGACCGCCGACCGCCGACCGCCGACCACCGACCACCGACCTTCGACCGCCGACCTTCGAGCAGCACGGTGCGCGGGTCGATGCGACCGAGGTTCCGTGCGCGGTCGGCGGCGGCATGGTAAACCGCCCGCTTGACGATCGGAGATGATCATGGAGCCCAATGAACGAGCTGCGCTGGACAAGCGCCTCTCCGACCTCGAGTGGAACGTCAAGCGCCTCCTCGGCCGTGAGCACCTCGAGTACGAGCAGCGCCCGACCGGCGGGGGCCTCGGCCCTGAGGTCATCGAGGCCCTGGAGGCGGGCAAAGTGATGGAGGCGATCAAGCGCCACCAGAAGAACACCGGCCTGGGGTTGGCCGAGGCGAAGGCCGCGGTCGAGGCGCACAGGACCTGACGGCAGGCTCCCGCGGTCGAGACGAAGCGTCAGCGACCGGAGCGACGGAGAACCTCGAAGGTCCGGACGCTCGATGGTGCTCTTCGACGGCGCCCGAGCTCAGGGAGGTCAGGACTCCTCGGTCAGCCGTCGAGGGCGGCGGCGTTGAGGGCATCGAGGTGCTCGGTGGCCTTGAGGTACTCACCGACCCAGCGTTCGATGACCTGGGCGGTCTTTTCCACCTTCTCGAACTGGCCGACGACCTGACCCACCGGGTTGAAGGCGACGTCGACGGTCTGGTCGGGGAACTTATGGGTGGCGGACACGGCGATGCCCGAGACCATGTACTGCAGTGGCATCCCGAGCGGCTCGGGATTCTCGGGGTTCTCCCAGGCCTCGGTCCAGTCGTTCTTCAGCATGCGGCAGGGCTTGCCGGTGAACGAACGGCTGCGGGTGGTGTCACGCGAGTCGGCCTCGGCGTAGGTGGCCTGCTGGACGGGGGTGTTCTCGGATTCCTCGACCATCAGCCACTGCGATCCCGACCAGGCCCCCTGGCAACCGAGCGCCAGCGCCGCGGCGATCTGTTCGCCGCTGCCGATGCCGCCGGCGGCCAGAACCGGCCGGGGCGCCACGGCTTTCACGACCTGGGGCCACAGGACGATCGAGCCGACCTCGCCGCAATGCCCGCCGCCTTCGCCCCCCTGGGCGATGATGATGTCGACGCCGGCGTCTGCGTGCTTGAGGGCTTGGCGGGGCGAACCGCACAGATCCGCGACCTTACGGCCCTCGGCGTGGATCATCTCGATCATGTCGGCGGGCGGGGTACCGAGGGCGTTGGCGATGAGCGTCATCCTCGGGTGGCGTAGGGCGATCTCGACCTGGGGCGTGGCGGTGGCCTCGGTCCAGCCGAGGAGCTGCAGGGAGTTGTCCTCACCGGCGTCGCCGATCGGCACGTCGTGGTCGAGCATCAGCTTGCGGGCGAAGTCGAGATGACCCTGGGGCACGGCCTCCCGCAACATCTGCGCGAGTGCCTCGCCGGACATGTCGCTGTCCATGCCCTCGTATTTATTGGGGATGACGATGTCGACGCCGTAGTTGTGGTCACCGATGTGCTCGTCGATCCACGCGAGCTCGATCTCGAGCTGCTCGGGGCTGAAGCCGACGGCGCCGAGCACACCGAAGCCGCCGGCTTTGCTGACGGCGACGACGACGTCGCGGCAGTGGGTGAAGGCGAAGATGGGGAACTCGATGTCGAGCTCGTCGCAGATGGGGGTGCGCATGTCAGTTGGCTCCTGTTGCCGTCGGGCGTGGGGTCGGGGTGAAACGTATGGGCATCGACTTGATGCCGTTGACGACGTCGGAGTGCAGGCGGTCGGGCTCGCCGGCCAGTTCGATGGTGGGCAGGCGTTCGACGACCTGGCGCATGGTCGCCTTGATCTCGGCCCGGGCCAGCGAGGCGCCGAGGCAGAAGTGGACACCCCCGCCTCCGAACGTGACGTGGTCGTTCGGGGTGCGGCCGACGTCGAAGGTGTGCGGGTGGTCGAACACCTCTTCGTCCCGGTTCGCCGAGGCGTAGTACATGACGACCTTGTCGCCCGCGCGCATCGGCACGCCACGCAGCTCGGTGTCGTGGGTGACCGTGCGTCGGAAGTTGTGGATCGAGCTGCCCCAGCGGAGCATCTCCTCGACGGCGGTGTCCCACAGCTCCGGGTCGTCCCGCAGCCGCTGGGCCTGGTCGGGATGGGCGATGAGGGCGAGCATCGCATGGTTGATGAGGTTCCGCGTCGTCTCGTTGCCGGCCACGATCAAGGTGATGAAGAAGAGGTTCAGCTCGGCGTCGGTGAGCGACTCGCCGTCGATCTCGGCCTGCACCAAGGCAGTCATGAGATCGTCGCGGGGGTTGGCCCGGCGGTCGGCGGCCACCGTGTCGCAGAGCCTGTAGACCTCGGCGGCCGCTCCCTCGGTGCCTCCGGCGGCCGCCTGAAAGTCAGGATCGTCGCGGCTGCCGATGAGCTGGTTGCTGACCTCAACCATCCGCGGCCAGAGCTCGGGCTCTAGGCCGATCATCTCGCAGATCATCTGCACCGGCACCTGGGCGGCGATCTCCTCGACGAACTCAACCTCGCCGTTCTCGCACACCTCGTCGACCACGGCGGCGGCCCGACGCTCGATCTCCTCGACGAGCTTGCGGATCATGCGAGGGGTGAAGCCGCGCGACACGAGCCGCCGGTACCGGTCGTGCTTGGGTGGATCCATGTTGAGGATCGTGAGGCGCAGTCCCTGCAGCGCCGCTTCGTCCTGGGTCGGGATGAACGTCGCCCCCAACTCGCTGGAGAACGTTTCCCAGTGGTGACTGCAGTGCTTCACATCGGCATGCTTGGTGATGGCCCAGAAGCCGGGACCACCGTCGGGCTCGGGATGCCAGTACACGGGCGCTTCCTGTCGGAGCCGGTCGAACTGGTCGTGCGGCTCGCCACGCCCCCAGGTGCGGGCCAGCAGGTCGATGCCGCCCACCTCGGTCGTCACGCGTTCCGTCGCTGCGTGGAATGCCGTCGGGGCAGCCGGGCTCATGGCCGCTCAGCGTAGGTCGGGGTGGGGAGCGGTGCGGCCGGCGTGATGGTCGGGTTGCGACTCGCGATGCCCTGAGCCCGGCGTGGGCACAACTGTCACCGAGACCTCAACGCCAATGGAAGCACCGGGCCGCTGCCCGCCCCGGTCAACAGCCACGCCGCCACGGTGACGGTCCAGCGGCTGTCGATCTCGTCGTCGACCAACAGCACCGGGCCGGCCAGCGCGCTGGCATCGGGCAGCGACTCCGTGTCGACCCAGAAGCGGCTCCACACCGCCGCCACCTGGTGGGCGGAGTTGGCCTGGTCGGATTGAAAGCCGGCGCCCCCCGGGCCGCCCTGGGCGGCCGATTGTCGGAGTGCCCGATGAACCGGAAGCTTGCCGAGCGCACCCAGCCCATCGGCCAGCGCGCCAATGAGGCCGGAGCGTCGGCGCGAGGGCACGGGGCAGATCCAGGTTGGGCGGGCGGGCCACTCCCACCGCTTGAGCACGCCGGCCAGGGCGTCGAGCAACTCGGCGTCGAGCTGTTGCTCAATGGGTGCTGCCGCGTCGGCGTCGGGCTCGGGAGGCGCTCCGCCGGTGTCCCGACCGTCGGCCCGGTGGATCAGTTCCGCAACGATCGGGTTCCAACCGCCGTCTCCCACCCGCGCCAGCGCCCGGCCGACAACCGGCTGGCGCCCCGCAGGAATGCGGCCGGAGGGTTCGCCCAACCCCGAGGGCCAGAGCTTGCGCGGCGGCACCGACACGTCGCCGCCGCGCAGCAGCGCGTCGGCTCGTGCCACGGTGATCGGATCGGGCGAGTGCTGCCAGGAACGCCCCGAGCAATGGTCGCAGCGACCGCAGTCGGTGGCCTCGGAGTCGTCCAGCGCGTCGCGCAGGAATCGCAGGCGGCAGCCATCGAGGGTGGCCCAGGCGAGCATCTGGTCGGACTCCGCGCGGCGCAGCTCCCGCAGCGAGGCCGCCAGATCGTGGTTGTAGGCCCACGGTTGGCCAGTGCGCACCCACCCGCCGGCGGTGCGCTCGGCGGCGCCGTCCACCTCCAGGATCTTCATGAGGGTCTCCAGCCGGGTGCGGCCCAGGTTGACCCCGTGCTCCAGCGCCGCCACCGACGTGGGCTCGAAGCGGTCCAACTGGTCGAGTGCGTCTTGGCACAACTCCTCAGACGGCAACGAGACCGACTCGAACCAGCGCCAGATGGCGGCGTCCTCGGTCGGCCTGGGCACGGCGATGACCTCTGCGGTGTCGAGCGAACGCCCGGCGCGTCCGATCTGCTGGTAGTAGGCCACCGGAGACGGGGGCAACCCAAGGTGCACGCAGAAGGCCAGGTCGCCCTTGTCGAATCCCATGCCCAGCGCCGAGGTGGCGACGAGCGCCGTCAGCTCGTTGGCCCTGAGCGCCGCCTCCAGCCCCAGTCGCTGCTCGGCGTCGACCGACCCGGTATAGGCGGCCACGGCGTGCCCCTCGTCCCGCAGCCAGCTGGCCGTGGTCTCGGCCTGCTCGACGGTGAGGCAGTACACGATGCCCGAACCGGGCAGCGCGTCGATGGACTCGGCGAGCCAGGCCAGACGGTGTGCATCGTCGGGCAGGTCCACCACCGACAGTCGCAAGGAGGCTCGGTCGAGGGAGGTGCGCAGCACCAGCGTGTCGGAGCCCAGCTGAGCGGCCACGTCGTCGGTCACGCGTTGGTTTGCCGTGGCGGTGGTGGCGAGCACCGGCGTCCACGGCGGGACATCGGCGAGGAGCTGCCGCAACCTGCGGTAGTCGGGACGGAAGTCGTGGCCCCAGTCGGAGATGCAGTGCGCCTCGTCGCACACCAGGGTGAAGGCTCGGGACGACAACGCGTCGAACACCCGCCGCCGGAATCCCGGGTTGGCCAGCCGCTCTGGCGCAATCAGCAGCAGGTCAACCTCGTTCGCGGTCAGGCTGGCCTCCAGCTCGTCCCAGGTGTCCACGTTGGAGGAGTTGATCGTGACGGCTTTTAGGCCGAGCCGTTCGGCGGCGTGCACCTGATCGCGCATCAGGGCCAGCAGCGGTGAGATCACGACGGTCGGACCCCACCCGCGGGCACGCAGCATGGCGGTGGCTGAGAAGTACACCGCAGACTTGCCGAACCCGGTGCGGGCCACCATCAAGGTGCGGCGCCGATCCGCCACGACGGCCGTGACGGCCTCAACCTGTTCGGGACGGGGCCGGGCGTCTGGGCCCGCCAGCTGTTGGACGTGCAGGGCCAACTCGGCGGCCACCTCGTCGGCGGATGGTCGGGGCGGTTCGGCCAGGTGGTCCATGAGCCGACGGTAGAGGAGCGGTGGGACACTCACGAAGGGGGCGGCGGTCATCGCCGTCTGGGCCACCCCCGGCGGGGGCGATGCCGCTTCGCTCCGGCCTCAGCCGTCTGGCGTCGCCTCCGAGTGCTCCGGCGCCGAAGCACCACTCCAACGCCGCAATGCTGCACGGGTGAGCCGGGCCGCATGCTGCTGGATGACGTGGCCCGCCTCCCGGTTGGCGCGTGGAAACCCTCGAAACTGGGCGTTGGCAGCGTCGTCCACCTCGATGAGGACGGTCGGCAGCCCGGCATCCCGCAGGGAGGCCAGCTCGGTGTCGAGCCGCCGACGCGCCTGCATCCGGGTGGCCCGAAGCCCGGGCCTGCTCTGCACGCTCGAGAGGATCACCAGATCGCTGGGCGTCTCGGCCGCCAGCTCGGCGTGATTTGGGGAGACCAGACCGCCGTCGACATAGCGTTCCCCGTCGATCTCCACCGGTGCGAACGCACCGGGTATGGCCTGGGACGCCTGGGCTGCGTGGGCCAGCGGAGCGGTCATCTCGCGTCCGAAGACGCTCAACGCACCGTCATGCAACCGGGTGGCGGTAATCCACAGCGTCGCCGGCCAGGCGTCGGCGTCGTGGATGGACGGCGCCCGTGAGAGGCCGGCGGTGGGTAGCGCCCCGGCGGGCAGCAGCCCCGAACCGGCCAGCAACGGGTTGGACCACACTCGGGTGGCCAGGTGCGGCGCCACCGGCAGGAACCGGCTGAGGCCCTGGTCGCGGTGGTCGGCCCGGGCGTCGAGGAACGCTGCCCGCTCGGCATCGCTGGGCGGCCGCATGAGCGCGTGGGAGGTGTCGTCCAAGGAGCTTCCGGTGAGCACCGGCGCCGCCACGCCGGCCCCGGCCGAGGTGGCGATCACCCTGGTGGCGTCGGCCAGGTGGAACCCGGCGACATCCCGAAGGGCCCGCAGGACTCCCAGGTGAAACATCCACCCGCCGGCGCCGCCCGAGCCCAGCACCACCGTGACGCGTGAGGGCAGCTCGGTCATGGGGTTCCTTGCGGGGGAGGGGGACAAACGGGGGCATCACAGGCTGGCACATCTGACACCGTCGGAGGGCGTCGGGCAGACTCGCCGGCGAGGCTTGGTCGACCACGGCCGCCGGCCCAGGGAGGGAACGCCATGGACGAGACCGCGGGGGCCGGCCCCTATGCAGGATTTCAGGGTCGCGTGGGCCGCACGGTGGCCGGTTCGGAGAGCTGGTGGCCGCCCGAGCCGACGGCGCCCGAAGGGGCCCCCAACGTTGTGGTGGTGATGGCCGATGACCTCGGCTTCTCCGATCTTGGCTGCTACGGCTCGGAGATTCCCACGCCGCACCTGGACGCCTTGGCCCAACGGGCCCTGCGATTCTCCAACTACCACGCCACCCCCATGTGTTCGCCAACCCGGGCGGCGCTGCTGACGGGCGTCAACTCGCACCTGGCGGGTGTTGGCCACGTCGCACACTCGGACTCGGGGTTTCCGGGCTACGCCATGGAGCTGGCCGACGACGTGGCCTCGGCCGCAGAGATCTTCGCCGATGCGGGCTACTTCACGGCCATGGTGGGCAAGTGGCACCTCACCAAGGACAGCCACTGCGGCGATGCCGGCCCCTTCGATTCCTGGCCCCTCCAGCGTGGCTTCCATCGCTTCTACGGGTTTCTGGACGGCTTCACCAACCTGCATCACCCGCACCGGCTGCTGGACGGCAACTCCCCGGTGGAGGTCCAGGAGTACCCCGAGGGCTACTACTTCACCGATGACATCACCGACCGGGCCATCCACATGGTGCGGGGTGCCAAGGCGTCGAACCCGACTCGCCCCTTCTTCCTGTACTTCAGCCATGGCTCGGTGCACGCCCCGCTGCACGCCAAGGCCGCCGACATCGAAGCCCAGCGGGGTCGCTACGACGCGGGCTGGGATGTGCTGCGGGAGGAGCGCTTCGCCCGGATGCAGGCGATGGGCCTCGTGGACGAGGGCATCACTCTGCCGAGTCGCAACGCCGAGCCGGGCCAGGAGGTGGCGCCCTGGGAGTCGCTCAGCGGGGACGAGCGGCGCCTGTTTGCCCGGTACATGGAGGTGTACGCCGCCATGGTGAAGTCGCTGGATGACAGCTTCGGTGCGCTGCGGGCGGCGCTGGAGGAGCTGGGGGAGTGGGACAACACCATCGTGATGTTCACCTCCGACAACGGTGCGTCCCGGGAGGGTGAGGCCGAGGGCACCACGGCCTACTTCGTGCACCTGCTCGGCGAGACCGACACGGCCGCCGACCTGGCCCGCATCGATGGCATTGGCGGGCCCACGTCGATGCCGCACTATCCACGGGGTTGGGCGGCCTGCGGCAACACCCCATTTCGCCTGTACAAGATCAACACCCACGCCGGCGGACATCAGGTTCCCATGATCATGGCTGGGCCGGGTGTGGCGGAGAGCGCAGCTGGGCCGGGTGTGGCGGAGAGGGCAGCTGGGCCGGGTGTGGCGGAGAGCGCAGCTGGGCCAGGCGAGTGGCGTTCCCAATACGTGCACGTGGTTGACGTGCTTCCCACGTTGCTGGAGCTCACCGGCGTTGCGGCGCCGCAGCGCCGTCGGGGTCGCGAGCTGAAGCCAATGCAAGGGATCAGCTTCGCCTCGGTCTTGGCCGACCCCGAGGCGCCGTCGGTGCGCACCGAGCAGTACTACGAGATGCTGGGCCATCGCGGCTACTACCGCGACGGGTGGGAGGTGGTGACCCTGCACTACCCGCTCACGCACTTCTCCGACGAGGAGTGGGAGTTGTACGACCTCACCTCCGACCCCACCGAGACGCAGAACCTGGCCGGGTCCCATCCCGACCTGGTCGCCGAGCTGGCCGAGGCGTGGGAGCGGGCTGCATGGGCCAACCAGGTGTATCCCTTGGACGAGGGGAGCGGGCTGAAGTACCTCACCCGGCCACCGTGGAACGAGGTCTACGAGCGACCGGTCACCCTGCTTCCTGGGACGCCGACGTTGGAGCGGTGGCGGGCGCTGCAGCTGATCATGATTCGAAGCTTCCGGATTTCGGCCCGGCTGGAGGTGGGCCCGGAGGATGAGGGCATCATCGTGGCCCACGGTGATCAAGGCGGAGGGTACGTGCTGTGGCTGGACGCCGACGGTGTGCACCTGGCCCACAACGACGGGCGCGGCCGCCTGAAAGTGATCGATGGCGGGCCATTGCCGCCCGGAGGTCGCGTGGTTGGGGCCGATTTCCAGGCCCCCGGCGGCAACATCTGGAACGTGACCCTGTCGGTGGACGGCGAGACGCGCGGCGCCGCCGAGGGCTGGCCCACCCTCTACCCCATGGCACCGTTCGAGGGAATCGACGTGGGGCTGGACCGGCGCTCGCCCGTGCACTGGGATCTGTACCAGGCCAACGGCGCCTACCCGTTCACCGGCGTCATCGCCGGGGTCGACATCATCCCGGGCGACGCCGCCCCGGACTCGCCCAACTCGTTGCTGGACGTTCTGCGAACGATGGGCGCTGCCTATGAGTAGCGATCGGCGATGGGCCAACCGCAGGGCCGCGAAGCGGTCGGGCGCGAGGGCACGGCGCGATCTACCATCGGTCCATGGCTGTTGAGGAGGGGTCGCGACGGGAGCAGAAGCGCCGCGCCACCCATCGGGCCATCACCGACGCTGCCTGGGGCTTGTTTTCCCGAAATGGATTTGATGCCACGACCGTGGACCAAATCGCCGCCGAGGCGCAGGTGTCTCAACGCACGTTCTTCCGGTACTTCGACTCCAAGGAGGCGGTGCTCTTCGGAGACTGGCGTCAGGAGTACGCCGAGATCGAGCGCCTCGTTCGCGGGCGGCCGGCCGGGGAGGAGCCCATGGTCGCCCTGTTGGGTGCGTTGCTCAGCCTTGCTGACTACTACGAGGCCCAGCGCGACATGATGATGAGGCGAGCGCACCTGGTGGCCACGTCGCCCAACGTGGGGCGCTACCAGCAGGTCACGATCGAGCCGGCGTTCCAGACGATGTTGGCGGAGGCGTTGGCCGAGCGCCTGGGCGTGGATGTCGAGACCGACCTTCGCCCGGGGCTGTACGCCGCCGTTGGGCGAGCGGTGATTGCCACTGCGGTCGCCCGTTGGATGGCCCAACCCGATGGGGTGCATCCCGCCGAAGTGGTGCGGGAGGTCTTTGCCCTGCTTCCCGCGCCGCCGGACGTGGAGGCGGTGGACACCTGACGAATCCGGCGCATCCGCCCCGCTGCGGCCGCCGTGCGCCTGGGAGCGCAGTTTCGGCTCGGGGCTGCGGGCGTCGGATTACCTGATCAGCCCCTGGGCCATCTCGTAGGCGCCGAGGGCAGGTTCCCGCACCAGCGAGATGGCGTCGGCCTCGATCCCCACCGCCGCCAGGCCGTCGGTCACCATGGTTCGGTAGCGGGGCGACCCGACCAGGAGCCCGCCCGACAGCGCCACGTTGTCCGGGCACGTTGGCCCCCAGCGCCGTCGGACCGCTGCGGCGGACTTCACCAGCTCGGCTGAGCAGCGGGCCAGGAGCTCCGCCGCCACCGCATCGGTCTCGGCCAGCGTGCACACCCGAGGTGCCAGCGCTGCGATGCGGCGGCGAAGCGGTGCGGGGTCGGCGATGGCGTCCACGACCGCGGTCAGGTCCCGAAGTCCGAGTTCGGCGGCCAACGCCCCGACCAGCGCGGTCTGTGGGCCTCGACCATCCAGTGCATCGAGACCGGCGACCAACGCCCGGCGCCCCAGGTCGTAGGCGCTCCCCCGGTCGCCAAGGGTCGGCCCCCACCCGTCCACCCGGAGGGCCGATGCGTCGGCGCTGGCGGGGATCCCCGCCGCGACCGCGCCGGTGCCCGCAATGAGCACGATGCCGGTGTCGAGGCCCGCCGCCGCCAGCGGCAACACGTAGTCCGGCACCACGGAAACGGCAGCGTTGGGAAGCGCCCCGGCAAAGATCGCCCGGCAGCGCCGACGCACCGGCTCTCGGCCGGCCCCAGCGCAGCCGGCCACCAGCGCAGTGACCTCGGCTCCCACCGCGTTGGCCAGCTTCAAGCCTCGGTGGAGGACGTCGAGGGGGTCGTCGGCCTCGCCGGACGTGATCGTTGCCGGCGGGGCCGCTGGCGAGGGCCGACCCAGCGCCGCACGCGCCGAAGTGCCGCCGAGGTCCACGCCGACGAAGAGGCTCACGCTTCCAGGGCGCGGCGGAGGGTGCCGTGACGATCCAGTGCCTCGCGGGCCTGCGCTTCGGTCATCCCCCGCAGAGCGAGCAGCGCGGCCACCTCCACGTTGCCGTCACACTCCTCGAGGAGGGCGGCGGCAACCCGGCGTTCGAGGCCGCCGATCGTCTCCAGGGTGCGGATGCGGCGCTCGCCCAGCTTGGAGATGGAGCTGGTGGTGCGGGTCATGAGGTTGGAGTAGGTGCAGCCCAAGCCGACCATGACCGCGGTGGAGAGCGTGGTGAGGAAGAGCTTCTGGGCGAGTCCCGCCACCATGCGGGTGGAACCGGCGATGGGCTCGGGTCCGGTCAGCAGCTCGACGCTCAGCTCGCAGCGCTGCGCCAGCGGCGAGCCGGGGTTGTGGGCCACCCCAACGGTGAGCGATCCTCGATCCATTGCCGCGCCGGCGACGGCCACGGTGAATGGGGTGCGGCCGCTGGCCGCCAGCGCGACGACGGCATCGTTGGGACCCAGCCGGTGGTGGGCCGCCAACGCCTCACCCTCGGTCGCGGCGTCCTCGTTGGCTGCGGTGGGGCCGCCGTTGCCGAAGTTTGGACGCACGACCAGCAGGCGTGCGGGATCGAAGCCGAACGTGGGGGCCAGCTCGGCGGCATCGGCCTCGAGCAGGCGCCCGGAGGTGCCCGACCCGACGTACACCAGGCGGCCGCCGCGGTGCAGCCTGCTGATCACGGCGGCGACTGCGGCCGTCACCTGCGCCAACGCCTCGCGCACCGCCAGTTGCGCCGGGTCCGACTGCAGATCCACGAGGCGTCTCACCAGCTGGTGGGGAGACAGCAGGTCGAGGTCCACGGTGTTCGGGTGGCGCGACTCGGTTTCCAACTCGTCCAGGGACTCGGGGGCGTCGGGCATCATGGTCGGGCGGAGGGCGACTGCGCTGCAGGGCCGCGTTGATGCCACCCCTCGGCGAGCTCCTGGTAGGTCGGGCGTGTTCGGGGCGCCAGCTGGTACTGGCGGGCATGGTCCAACGCTTCCTGGTCCAGGGGGGGCGAGCCGTTGCGGGTACCGGTCATGGCTCGGCGGTAGATGGCCTCGAGGGTGGTGGCGACCGCTCCCACGTCCGCGTTGGAGCGCACCTGGTCGGTCACCAGGGTGGCGTCACTTTGGTCGTAGGCGTCCAGCCGCCGGGCAACCTGATCGGCGTCCATGGGTGCCTCCAGGGCATGCAGGCCGAAGTTGCGGCCCCGCAGCGAGGCCAGGTTGGCCGAGGTGACCATCGGGCCCAACCCTCGGC
The DNA here is from genome assembly GCA_041394405.1 of Microthrixaceae bacterium. GTDB lineage: Bacteria > Actinomycetota > Acidimicrobiia > Acidimicrobiales > Microtrichaceae > Microthrix. Next base: position 44,058 of record JAWKIF010000014.1, on the reverse strand, counting down.
TGCTGGCCACCACGACCGCAGCCCCACAGGCCAGGGCCTCCAGCGCCGATCGACCCTGAGCGAAGACCACGTCGGCCGCGCCCAGAAGGGTTGCCGGGTCCGGGGTCACCGTGCCGGATCCCTCGCCGAGCAGCTCCACGGCGATGCTGCGCTGTTCACAGGCCGATTGCACGGAGCTGGCATAGGTCGACCCGGGGGCCGCGTAGTTGGAGAACACCATTGCCCGCCTCGGTTGGGGTGGCAACGGGTCTCGCCGGGGAAACCGGTCGAGCGCCACGAAGTTGGGCACCAGGGTGGTGTCGGCCGCAGGGATCCCAGATTCGGCCAGCCGTTGCCGGGCAGCGTCGCACACCGCCAGGTGGGCCACCACGCGCGGGTGGAGCACCGGTTCCTCCTCCCAGGGCCGGAACCCATGACACATCATGATGGCAGGGGTGTGCGGAAACGCATCGAGGGCATCCAGGGTGGGGCCGTGGTGTTGGGCGTGGATGATGTCGGGGGGCTCGCGAAGCGAGCGCAGGTCGTCCGTGACGTTCACCCCGGCGGTGACCAGTTCGCCTGCCACCTCGCCAAGGGTGGGGCTGTACACGGCCACCGGCCAGCTGCGACGGCGGAACTCCATGGCGATGTCGCGGGTGTACAGCTCGGTGCCCCGGCGCCTGGCCAACGCATGCACGGTGAACAGCACGCTCGGTTGGCGAGTCACGACGGCGATCCTACGGGTCCCAAGCGGCCGCGGGGGTCGACGCAGCGGCGAACCTGCTGCTGCCGGGTGCCCGCCAGCCACCCATCGAAGCCACGCTCGCCGAGGTGGGTATGGAGCAACTCCCCGGCCGGGTTCACCGCCTCGCTTCCCAGCAGCACCAGCGTCCCGCCGGACGCGACGGCGGCGACACCCAGCTCGACGGCCTGCGTCGTGGTGGGCGCGACGACGGGCGCCAGGCCGTTGAGTCGCAGGCCACCGACGAACGCGTCCAACACCTCGTCGGTCACCAGCTCGTGGTCGGGAAGTACGTCGGCGCCCCGGGTGACGGTCACGCGGCTGAAGCCGTGCCCCGCCAATTCGGCGCCCAGTTGTGTGCCGAATTCTTCGTTCAAGTCGGGCCCCCGTGATGCACGGGGACCAACCAGCGCCGTGAGCGGCTGGGGTGGGCTCAGGGCGGTCAGCGTAGGGCCGAGCGCATGATCCAGTACCGGATCGTTGAGCATCGAGTCGATCACCAGGAACGGTCCGGTGGCGATGGGCTGGAGGCGACGCGGCAGGCCCGGGTAGGTGGCCATGGATTCCTCGATGGCCTCGACCGGGGCGCCCGCCGCCAGGGCGCAGCACGCGGCGAGCGCAGCGTTCTCCAGGTCGTGGGGCGCCGGCACCGGCAATGCCAGGCGCAGGTTGCCCGGCGACGTGCCCAGCGCCTCCGCCGCTCGCCGGCCGACCCGCAGTTGGGTGCCGACCCGCACCAGGTCGTCGTCAACCCCGTCGCCGTTGACGAGGACCGCTGACGTAACAAACCGCCCCAGCACCTCGCCGACGAGCGGATCGGTGGCCGTGGCCACGATGGGGGCCCCCGGCTCCAGCAGCTCGAAGAGCGCTCGCTTGGCCTCGTGGTAGTGGTGAGGAGTGCCGTGCAGGTTGAGGTGATCCGAACCCATGCGCGTGAGGGCGGCCATCGAGAACCGGCAGTCGTCCACCCGATGGTGCAGAAGGGCCTGAGAGGTCACCTCCATGACGGCGGTGCGGGTACCTGCCGTCACCATGTCCGCCAGAGCGGCGTGAAGGGCCGGCCCATCGGGGGTGGTGAGGTGCGCTTGGCCGTGGCGGGGCGTGGTGACGGAGTACGTGGTCGTGTCTCCGGCCCAGTACATGAAGCTGCCCAGCAGCCCGGTATCTTCCCCCGCCAGCTCCAGGCAGCGGGTGATCATCGCCGCCGTCGTGCTCTTTCCGTTGGTCCCGGTGATGCCAACCAGGTCGAGGTGCCGGGCGGGGTCGCCGGCCAGGAGCGCTCCGGCAGCGGCCAGGGCCCGCCGCTCGTCGGTCACCTCCAGCACCGACGAACCGATCTTCAGGCCCAGCGATCTCTCGGCGCACACCCCTGATGCGCCGGCGGCGGCGGCCCGGGATGCGTGGTGCGCGGCGTCACCGTGGACGTCGGGCAGCATCAAGTACAGGTCGCCGGGGCCGACTGGCTGCTCCAGGATCGCCACGCCGGAGAAACGGCGGTCCTTCGGGGCACGAAACGGCGCTGCGAGAATCCCCAGCTGTGCGAAGCGCGCCGCGAGGTCGCCCAGGGTTGCCTCCCGTCGTTGGTGCCTCACGGCCGCCTCGGCGGGCATCGCTGACCCGGTCGGGTGCACGCCGGGTACCGGTGCCGGCTCGGGCCCACGAGACGCGAGAGTCCTCGACGGACGCGACAAATCCCCGGCCGCAACAACGACCGGGGATTCGTGTGTTTGGGTCGTCCGATGACGCCGGGTCGGCCCGTGGTGCAATCACTCACGGAACCGGGGCCCCGGCGAGCGGCTCAGACGGGGCGGACGTTCAGGGCCTCGGGGCCCTTCCGGCCGGGGCCGATTTCGAAGTCGACGACCTGGCCCTCGTCGAGGGACTTGTAGCCCGCGACGTCGATGTTGGAATAGTGGACAAAGACGTCTTCGCCGTCTTCGCGGGAGATGAAGCCATATCCCTTGTCGGCATTGAAGAACTTGACGGTGCCCTGTGGCATTCGCTTGCCTTTCGTTGGCTGTGAACCGTCCGCTACGCGGACGGGCATTGGGTGGTGGCCGAGCCGCCGACGAGGCGGAGCCCCGAGGCGGCGCGGCCGTGAAGTCGACTACGGCGGGTGCCGCTCGACAACGGTTGGGAGTTTTCGGTGCTGATCGACGCGGACACCTGTCCGGACCGAGGGAGCTGCGGCATCATGTTGTGCTGTCACTCCCAGAGGCGGGGGTACGCCTCTTCACTGCAACTCGCATGGCCGGACCGAAGCCCTGCCCTCACGTACTTGCGCTCTCACCGGCGGTCCCGACCGCGGGTGGACACCGGAGGCGTCCGAGGACAACCCTACCCGGTGCCGCGCTGGTGGGCTGACCACGAGACCCCCGTCACACTTCGCGCTGCGAGTTCGGGGGCCTGCGCAGGACGCGAACCACTAGGTTGCCAACGGTTTCGAGGCCTCAGCAGGGGGCCTCGCTCGGGTTGGGAGGAGGGGCGATGGAGAAGCTGGTGTACCTCGGGTGGGCCGCCGAAGGCCGATCCAACGATGACCTGCGGGATCACCTCCTGGGGGCGACGGCGCCGGCCCTGGCAGCCGGAGGGGCGGTGGCCACGACGATCTCCGTTGCCGACGAGCGGGTCAGCGGGGACGGGGTGTTCTCGTTCTCGTCCGAGGGCGATCCCAAGGATGCGCTGGTGTCGTTCTGGTTGGAGGTCTCCGCCGATCGTGCCTGGGCCGAGTCGCTGCTCTCCGAGGCGTTCGGAACGCTCCATGGCTACCTGGTGTGCGAGTCGACCCCGCTGGTGGCCGCTCCTCCGGCCAGGCCCGGCGACCGCAGCGAGGGCGCCACGCAGATCACCTGCGTGGCGGCCCGCCCCGATCTCACCCATACCGAATTCGTCGAGCGTTGGCAGGGGCCGTTGTGCCGGGCGGCCATCGAGTGTCAGCAAACCCTCAGCTATGTGCGCAACGAGGTGGTGCGGCCGCTCACCCCCGATGCCCCCGACTGGTGGGCCATCGTGGAGGAGGCGTTCCCCATCGAGGCGCTGACCGATCCCGAGGTCTTCTACGACGCCGAGGGCGACCCGGAGGCGTTGGCGGCCAACCAGGCTCGGTTGTTCGACGCCGTCGGCGAGGTCATCGACCTGGCACGGGTGGATGCCCGCTTCTTCTCGGAGTTCCGGTTCGATTCGGGATTCCGGGCGCACTCAGCGGGCTGAGCGTTGGGGCAGGTAGCGAAGTGGGGACAGATGGTGGGGTGCTGGCCCTAGCGGGAGTCCCCACTACGGGGCAGGTAGCGAAGTGGGGACAGTTGGTGGGGTGGTGGCCCTAGCGGGAGTCCCCACTACGGGGTTGTCCCGAGGCCTGCTTCGTAGACGATGCGAGCGCGGATGAACTCGCCGAGCGACTTGGCCTGGGTGTCCTGGCGGGCATTCTGGGCGACGCCCCGCCCCAGCAGGCCCACGATGAGGAAGTTGAGCGCCCGAAGGTTGCCGAACTCGTAGCGGTGCACCACCAGGCCCTCGGTCTCCGCGGGCGCCAACCGGCGCAGTTGCTCGGTGGTCAGCCACGCACGCAGCCATGCCCAGGCCTCGTCGCTGCGTGCGAAGACCCCCACGTTGGCGGTGCCGCCCTTGTCACCGGATCGGGCGCCGATGAGCGACGCGAGGTGTTCGGGCACCTGCGGCACCGGCCCGTCCACCGGCTCGGGCTCGGGCTGGGGCCCCGCCGGCGCCTTGATGTCGCCGCCGGCACCCGGCAGCGGAACCTCCCACACCTCGTCGTCGAGCGTGACGCGTTGGGTCACCAGCGAGGCCGGTAGCAGCGCCGGCCAATACACCCCGTAGGCCGATGCTGACCCGGGCGGCGTCGACGAATAGAACCCCGGGATGGACGACAGCGCCAACTCGGTGGCTGCGCCGGAGAACGCCCGACCCGCCTTCTTCTCGTCGTCGTCCCACACGGTCACCCGGAGCCAGGCGGTGGCCGCCTCGTTGCCGGTGGCGTCGGCGGTGTCGGTGCGAATCAGCCGGGTCTGGGTATCGGCGAAGGCCTCGCGCCCGCCGGGCATGGTGGCCCACAGCTGATTGGTGACCACCTCGGCCTTGGCCTCCACATCCAGCCCGCAGAGTCCGATGGACATCGAGTTACGCCAGCCGCCGTGGTAGTTGATGGCCACCTTGACCGCCGCCGGTGCCGGCGTGCCGTGGGTACCGCTGACGCGAACCCGGTCGGGACCCTCCTGGGAGACCTCGGTGCTGTCGAAGTGGGCGATGACGTCGGGGTTGCCGTAGGCCGGTCCCCCGATCTCGTACAGCAGCTGGCTAGTGACGGTGCCGACCGTGACGCCGCCGGCAGTGCCGTCGTGCTTCCCGATCACGGAGGTGCCGTCGGTATGGATCTCGGCCCAGGGGAACCCCGGCAGGCGCCCCTCGGCCAGGCCCGGCAGCTCGCCAAAGAAGCTGTAGTTCCCGCCCGTGGCCTGGGCCCCGCACTCGATGATGTGTCCCGCAACGACAGCGCCGGCCAGGGCGTCCCAATCGTCGCGGGCCCAGCCGTGGTGCCACGCAGCGGGGCCCATCACCACCGCGGCATCGGTGACCCGGCCGGTCACCACCACGTCGGCCCCCTTGGCCAACGCCTCGGCGATGCCCCAACACCCCAGGTACGCGTTTGCCGTGACCACCCGGTCCACCACGTCACCCAGCGGCTCGCCGGTGTCCATGTTGGACAGCGGGTGCCCGGCGGCGGTCAACACGGCCAGCCGGTCGATCAGATCGTCGCCGTCCACCACGGCCACGCGCACCGACAACCCGACCTCGGCGGCAACGGCGCGCACGGCGTCGGCGCAGCCATGCGGGTCCAGCCCCCCGGCGTTGGACACCACCTTGATGCCGCGCTCCAGGCAGTCGCCGAGCACCTGGTGCATCTGGGCGACGAACGTTCGGGCGAAGCCGCCATCAGGGCGCCGAGCCTTGGTGCGGCTCAGCACGTACATGGTGAGTTCGGCCAGCCAGTCGCCGGTGAGCACATCGATGGAGCCGCCCTCCACCATTTCCCGGGCGCCGGCGATGCGATCGCCGTAGAAGCCCGAGCAGTTGGCGATGCGGATGGGTTGGCCTGCGGCGGCGGTCATGGGCCGATCATCTCACCTCGACACCCTGGCGTGGCCAGACGAACGGTGTGGCGTCAGTCGCTGGTGAGGCTCTTGTCGGTGAACAGATAGTTGCGAAGCTCTTCGTCGAAGACGGGGTCGCGGCGGCGAATCCACTCCAGCACCATGGCTGCGTGCTCCTTTTCCTCATCACGATTGTGGATGAGGAGGCCCCTCAGCTCATCGTCGGTGGTCACCTGGACGCGTTGGTTGTACCAGTCGACCGCCTCCAGCTCCTCCATGAGCGACTGGATGGCCCGATGCAAGTCCCGGGTCTCGGCATTGAGGTCCTCGTAGGGCTCGTGGTAGCCGTCGCTGCTCATTGGTGCTCCTCTCGATTGATGAGCGCCCCTCTCAGGCGCAAGGCCCGCTCACGGTAGCCCTACGGTGGCACGCCGCAACACCCAGGTGGCCCCGCCCCGGCCCGGGCTAGCTCGCCTCGACCCCTGGTGCCGGCTCGCTGGAGCGAAGCCACTGCATCGCCATGGCGGCGAAGGCGATCGTCTCGGCCAGTAGGAACGCCGCCAGTACCTGGTTGAGGGGACCGAACCCGGCCGCCAGCATCGTCAGAGCGCCGGCGGCGCCGGCCAGCCAGGCGACCAGCACGGCGGACGAGCGGCCCTCCACCAGCGACAACAGCGAGGCGATCAGGTTGGCGACGGCCAGGGCCGATCCGCAGCCCACCGCGGCGGCCACACCTCGGGTGATGGCGATGTCGGCGCCGAACACCAGGCGAATCGCCCACGGTCCCAACAAGACCGCCGCCACGGCGGCGAGCGGCGCGCCGCCGAGTGCGGCGAGCATCAGTTGCCGCCAGCGCCCGGCCAGGGCCTCGGCTCCTCCGACCGCGGCCACGCTGAGGGTGGCCGTGATCCGGACCGATACGCCCAGCATCACCAGGTAGGGCGCCCGCAGCAGCGCAAGGGTGACGAACAGGGCCGTCACCTCGGAGGAGGAACCGCCGATGAGCGCCAGGGCCACGGGGCCACCGGTCAGGACCCCCTGCGCGATGAGGTTGCCGCCCCCGAGCCCCCCAAGCACGTGGGCCAGCCTGGGAGCCGGTCCCGGCGTCGGCGGCCCGAAGCGCCAGGCGGAACGCCAGCAGAGCGCCACAACCAGCCCGGAGGCCACGGTCAGGCCGTAGGCCGCCACGCCGCCCCCGGCCCCCGCCACTGCGGCGCCCACGGCGAGGCGAAGGAGGCCCTCGCCCACGATGGCCCCACCCACGGCCGTAAACCGGCCTCGGGCCGCCAGGCTGCCCCGCAGGACCCCGGCCAGCCCGGCGCCCAGGGTGACCCCGGCGAGCGCAACGGGATAGGCCACCTTCGGCGAGTCGAAGAGCCGCTCGCCCAACACGGCGCTGAGCAGGCCAAGCGCCACGGCGGCCCCTAGGACGAGCGCCCCCAACCCGGGAAGCGCCCGTCGCACCCGCTCGAAATCCCCGTCGACGGTGGCTGTCGTGACGATCCAGTGCTGCACCGGGAACGTGAGCACGGCAGCGCCGACGAACCAGATCGACCACACCTGCGCCACCCCGGCGAACGCGGCACCCCCATACGTGCGGGTGCCGACCACGACGAACGCATAGGCCAACAGCCCGGCGCCGGCGCTGGCCAGCGCCAGCACTGCGGTGGACCCCGCGCCACCCGTCCCATGGTCGGGCGCGAGGGCGGAGCCGGGTCCGCCCGTGGGGCGGGCCTGACTCATGCGCGCCTCGCGTCGGACGCATCGGCCCGGAGCTGCCAGGGAACCCGGCGACCCAACAGCCGCTCCAGGGGTTCGATGCCGGGCGCGTAGTACCGCCGAAGGCGGGGGCGGATCACCTCGGCCACCCTGGGGTCGCCGGTTGACGCGTTTGCCGCGGCGGGGATCGGCGTCAGCTTGGTGGTGGGCTCGATCCGCCGCTCCACCCCGAGGAAGTCGAGAAGCGACCCGCGGGCCTCGGGCTGGGAACGCAGCTCCTCCAGGAACGCCACGAACACCTGCGTCCCGAACGCCTCGATCCAGGGCGTCAACAGCTCGGCGTAGTGGCCCCGTTCCAGGTAGCGGTGGGGCTGCACCGTCGACGGGGGGCCAAGGGTGTCGGTCGATTCGGGCGCCGGAGGACAGCGGCCGTCGGCGCGACCCGGGCGGAGGGCGACCTCGGCGTCGCGGGTTTCGCGTCCGTTGGCCACCGAAAACCGCCAGTTCGAGATGGCTCGCTCGACCGGGTCTCGCAACACCACCAACACTCGGGCGCCGGCGAGGTGTCGCTGGATGCGATCGACGACCTCGGGTCGCTCCAGGTAGCTGGTGGACTTCTCGATCACCCACCGATCGGCCGCCGCCAATTCGCCCGCCGGCTGGAGCTCCCGCGGCCGGTCCCAGGTCGGGGGAAGGCAGCGCCGCCACCACATGTCGGCATCCGCCGCCGCATCCAGAAACACCTTCGGCTCGGGTCGGACCGGCTCGCGCAGGCCCACCGAGGGATTGCCGGCCAACCATTGCACCAGCCAGGTGGAGCCACAGCGTTGGCCACCGGGAACGATCAGCGGCCGGGCGGGGCGAGCGGTCACCTGCGGCCCACAGTGCGGCTGACCACGTAGGTCGGCGCCGCCGACACCTGCTGCAGCACCCGCACCGTGTACTCGCCGATCATGGAGACGATCAGCACGGTCATGCCGTTGGTGAAGGCCAGCGCCACCATCATCGAAGCCCAGCCGGGCACGTTGGTGCCCGAGATCAACTTCTGCAGCACCACGCCGGTGCCCAGGGCGAACGCAGCGAACGAGGTGGCGAGGCCCGCAACGGATGCCAGGCGGAGGGGGGCGTGGGAGTAGCTGAACAGGATGCGAAGCACCAGGCTGAGGATGCGGCCGATGGTGTAGTTGGATGCGCCGACTTCCCGAGGGCGGTGGTTGACCACGACGTTGGACCGGCGCCGAGAGGCCAACAGCGCCTGCCCGGTGATGTAGGGGAAGGTGGTTTGGGCGGCGGAGATCCGACGCACCACCTCCGTCGACATGATGCGGAAGTTGGACACGACCAGGTCGTCGGGTTGGCCGAACACCCGGCGGTTGATGCGGCCGATCAGCGACGAACCGAGTCGGCGCACGGCGCTGGCGCGCTTGGTTTCGAACTGCCCGAACACCACATCGTCGTCGCGGGCGACGATGGCCTCGATCAGTTTCAGGACCTCACCCGGGGGGTTCTGCCCGTCGTCGTCCATGGTGATGACGTAGTCCCCGCCGGCCTCGCGCATGCCGGCCAGGTTGGCGTTGTGCTGGCCGTAGTTGCGCAGGAGGTCGAGAGCGACGACGTTTGGGTGGGAATCGGCCAGCCGGGAGACCACCTGCCAGCTTCGGTCGGCCGAGCCGTCGTTGACGCAGATGACCTCGCCGTCGATTCCGGCGCGTTCGAACGTCTCCAGGAGCTCCTCCACGACCCCACCGACCACGTCCTCGCTGTTGAACACCGGGATCACCACCGAATACCGAAAGTCCTCGGGCGCGCTCACAGGTGCTCCAGGGCCTCGGTCAGGGTGGAAAGCACCCGATCCGCGGTGTCCTCGCTGAGGCGGTTGTGGAAGGGCAGGCGCAGCAGCTGGCCGGCAACCCGCTCGCTCACCGGGCAGTCGGCCGGCCGGTCCGCCACTCGGGAACCCTCGGGGCTGCGGTGCAGCGGCTGATAGTGGATGGTGGCCCCGATGCCGGCGGAATTCAGCCGGGCAAGCACGCCGTCGCGCCGCCCGGCGCCGGTGACGAGGAGGTGGAACATGTGCCAGGCGGGACGATCGGTGGGCGAGTGGGCGGGCAGCACCAGGCCCAGCTCGCCGGCCCGCGGTGCAAGCGCATCGTGGTACCTGCGCCACAACGCCTCGCGCCGGCGGAGGATCTCCTCGCGCGCCTCCAGCTGCCCCAACAGGTAGGCGGCCAGCACGTCGCTGAGGCCAAAGGACGAACCCGTCAGCTGCCAGGTGTACTTGTCCACCTGACCGCGGTCGAAGCTGCGCCGATCGGTGCCCTTGTGCAGCAGGATCTCGGCCCGCTCCACGTCGTCGGGGTCGTTCAGCACCAGGGCCCCACCCTCGCCGCAGATGAAGTTCTTGGTCTCGTGAAAGCTCAGCGTGGACATCCGCCCGAAGGTGCCCAGCGGCTGCCCGGCCCGGGCGGCGAACAGGCCGTGCGCGTTGTCCTCCACGACGGCAGCGCCCACCGAGTCGGCCACCGACACCAGGCGGCCGATGGCAGCGGGAACGCCCGCATAGTGAACCGGAACGACCGCCTTGACGCGATCGTCGAGCTGCGTGGCCAGGTGGTCGGGGTCCATGCCGAGGGTTGCCTCGTCGATGTCGATGAAGCGCAGCCGGGCTCCGGTGCGGGCGAATGCGGAGGCGGTGGTGACGAACGAGAAGCTGGGCACGGCCACCACGTCGCCGTCCCCGATGTTCAGCGTTGCGGCGGCCAGCTCAAGCGCCGCAGTGCACGAGGTGCACATCAGCACCGTCGCTCCCGCGTGGGCCGTGCTCAGCACGGCCTCGACCTGGCGGCTGTAGGGCCCTGCGGCCCCGGTCCAGCCCCCGTCCATGGCGTCAGCCACCAACTCGAGCTCGCGCCCCATCAGGGTGGGCCGGTTGAAACGTACGGCTCCCGGCGGTGCTGCGGGCCCCCCCTCGGCCATGAGCGTCGGCTCAGCCGTCGGAGGCTGCGGCGACCGCAGAGCCGACGTCGCTCCGCGGGGCCTCGACTGCGTAGGCGGGCAGCGCCCGACGCTGCTCCTTGCCGCTGCGAACGACGAGGTCGGCCAGAAACCCGATGGCCGCCAGGTTGGCGCCGACGCTGGCCAGCAGCAGGGTGGAGTCGGCCAGCTGGGGGGCACCGATGGTGAAGTCGGTGATCACCTTGACGACGGTGCCCAGCGCAATCAGCAGCGCTACCGGAAGGAAGATACGTAGGGGCTCCCATGAGAGCGCCATGCGGATGACCTGCACCCCGTAGCGACGGGTGTCGCTGTACCAATGGAACTTCGACTCGCCGGCACGTTCCCGGTATTCGATGGGCACATAGCGCACCGTGTATCCGTTGGAGAGGAAGGCCAAGGTCAGCGTGGTGACGCACGAGAAGCCCTTGGGCAACAGGTGGGTGTATTGCCAGCCCACGTCCCGGCGAAACGCCCGAAAGCCCGAGTTGAGGTCGGGGATCTCGGTGCTGGTGAGGTACTGGGCCAAGCGCCGGATGAACCACTTGGCCCCGGTTCGCAACACCTTGTGGGTGCCTTCCTCGGTGGTTCGGGCGCCCACCACCTGATCGGCGCCCTCCAGCTGGGCCACCAACTGGGGAATGTCCCCGTTGGGGTAGGTCATGTCGGCGTCGGTCCACACGACCACCGCGCCCCGGGCCGCCTCGCTGCCGATGCGGCGCGCCCCGCCGGAACCCTGATTCACCGCCAGCCGGATGATGCGCGTGTGATCGTCCGGCGTGAGGTGGTCGGTGCTGCCGTCGGTGGAGGCGTCATCGACGACGATGATCTCCCACGTGTAGTCGCTGGCCGCCAGACCGGCACGGATGCGTTCCAGCTCGGCGTCCAGGTGCCCCGCCTCGTTGTGCACCGGGAGAATGACGCTGACATCGAGCTCGGCTGGGGACGCGGGAAGGGGAGGTGCCATCGCTTCGACACTACCGCCCGGTCGTCACGGCGCCCTGACCGCCAGCATGGTCCAGGGCACCGGCCGCTGCTCGCCGGTGACTGCCAGGTGTTCTTGGACCAGTTCGCGGAAGGCCTTGGCCCCCCAGTGGTTGATGTGCCCGGGAGTGTTGCCGAATGCGCCCAGGTAGCTGCCCCGAGCCATGTTGAGTGCTCGCCACAGCGGCTCGCGTGGCACCGACACGACACCGCGACCGCTGCCCACTCTTGCCAGCTCGGCCAGGACGGCGGGCGGATCGGTGACGTGCTCGAGCACCTCGATGGCCAGCACCAGGTCGAAGCTGTCGTCCGGAAACGGCAGATGGGTGGCGTCCATGGCGGCTCCGGTGAGGTTGCGGGGCCCCCAGTGCCCCAAGAGTTCCGGGTCCCACAGGTCGCCGGCCACGTAGCCGGCGTCGGGCCAGCGTTCACGAACCACGTCCGCCACCTCGCCCTCACCGGCGCCGATCTCCAAGACCCGCTTCGGGGCCTCGTGGCCGAGCAGTTCGTCGAGCGCCGAGAAGAACCCGGCCATCATCCGCCGGGCGATGGGATTCGACGTGCCGTACTTGTCGTAGGTGTTCCCCGTTGGCGTGCTCACGTCCCCATCCTCGGCCACCGCCCGCCTGCGCGGCCAAACGGCCGCCGCCGACGACAGGCGCCGCTCAACCGAACGCCACCGATGCGGCGGCGATGAGGCCGACGGCCACCATCACACCCCGAAGCACCGCGTCGGGCACCCGGCGTCCCAGCTGAGCGCCGAGCTGGCCGCCCAGCAGCGCACCGACGGCAATCGCCGCGCTCAAGTCCCACCGCACCCGGCCGCTGAAGGCGAACACCACGGCCGCCAGCGAGTTCGCCGCGACCGCCAGCGCGTTCTTGACGGCGTTGGTGCCCTGAAGGTCGTCGGGGTGCGCGGCCCCGAGGACCGCCAGCAACACGATGCCCAAGCCGGCGCCGAAGTAGCCGCCGTAGATGCCGGCCGCCCCGATGCCCGTCACCAACCGTGGGGACGGCCCCTCGTCCGCTGGCGTGGGATCGGGTGTTGTGGGCGGCCGACGGCGGGCCACCCACGCGGTCAGCGCGGGCTGGGTGAGGAGCGCCGCAGTGGCGGCCAGGATGAGCAATGGCACGACGGCCTCGAACACCTCGGGCGGCGCGACCAGCACCAACAGCGACCCCCCAACCGCGCCGAGACACACCGCGGGCACGAGTGCCTGCACCAGCGTCCAACGCTGCGACAGCTCGGCCCGGTAGCCCACCGAGCCGCTGATCGAGCCGAACACGAGCCCGACCGTGGAGGTGGCGTTGGCGGCCACGGCCGGCACCCCCAGCGCGAGTAGCGATGGGAACGTCACCAGCGTGCCCGAACCCACCACCACGTTGATGGCACCCGCCGCCAGGCCCGCCAGCCCGGCCCCCACCAAATCGGACGCGTTCACGGCGCGGTCTCGCCCGGCGGGTGGGGCCCGTTGGTGGCATCGTGATGCCGTCGCACCGCCATGGCGATAGCGATGCTCACCCCGAAGGTGAGGCCGGCGGCGATCAACGTGGCGGGGTCGAGGTCGCCGAGCCCGGCGTCCACCCGGCCCACCGAGGCGCCCGCCAAGACGAACGCCATCACGCCCGGAACGATGCCCAACGCCGTGGCCGCCAGGAAGTCGCGCCGGGGAACGTGGAGCGCACCGGCCAACAGGTTCACCGGGTCGAACGGCGACATCACCAGCCGCAGGGTGAGCACCGTGCCGAACCCGGCCGACTGGGCCCGCTGCACCCATGGCGCCAACCGGGGCGAGGCCAGCTGTCGTTCGTCGGGGCCGACCAGTCGGGCGCCCTCGTAGCTGATCGCCGCCGAGACGAGGGCGCCGATGATGGCCAGTGGAACCCCGAGCCAGGGGCCGAAGATGACGCCCGCAGCCACCGTCAGCAGGGCCGCCGGAAACAGGGTGAGCGACCTGGCTGCGTAGATGCCGACGTAGGCCGGCCCCGCCCACCAGGCGCCGCGCAGCGTCTCGACTGCGTCCGCTGCGGCCTCCACCACGCTGCGGTCGCTGCGCCGGAGCAGGTACTGGCCAGCGATGATGACTGCCAGCCAGAGGGCTCCGACGGCCACCCGGCGCCCGCGGGCCGACCGCATGGCGCGTACGCCCCGGTCGCTCGGAGGATCGGGTGCGGACTGCGGCACGGCGGGGGGCGGCGCTCAGGCCAGCTGGGAGTTGGCCAGCCAGCACCCGAGGGCGTCGGCGTCGCCAAACACCTGCACGCGGTGGTCGTCCGGGCTCATGCGACCGTAGGCCAACAGCTCCAGTGCAACGGCCGGGCCCTTCACCGCCGCATCGCCCTTGCCGTGGCCGTGGGCCCACGTGTAGCCGTCCGGCCGGAATTCGATCATCCATTCGCCGGTTCCCTCCGGCAGGTGGTCGTCGGTCGCGTGCAGGTGCACCGTTCCGCTTCGAGGGAACTTCTCGTGCCGGGCGGCAAAGGCGCGGCCACGGGCCAGGTTGGCCAGCAACTCATCCAGCCCGTCCAGGGCGAGCGCCATGGAGATCTCGGGTTGCTGGCCCAGCGCGAGCGCCGCATCCGCTGCATGCATGGTGGTCTCATGGGCCATCCGCCGGCTCCAGAAGGCCACCCGCTGGTCCCGCCCCCACGACCAGACGGGAGTGTCCTGCGGGGTGGCGCTGAACAGTTCCACCAGGCGGCGGGCGCCCTGGCGCATCCACTCGGCCCACGGCCCGGCCCCGGCGTCTCGATCGGGGAAGCCCAGGTCGATGGCGGTGGTGTCCGGGGGGTCGGTGAGGCGCTCGGCCACGATCGCAGCGGCCCAGCGATGGGTCAGGCCGGTGTGGCGCACCAACTTGGCCAGGTCCCACTCGCCGCAGGTGACCACCGGGGTGCCCGGCGGCGACAGATCGAGGGTGGCGGCCAAGCGCTCCGCCCCACGCTCGATGGCAGCCAGTTGCTCCGCCGCGCCGAGCGCCTGAGGGTCGTCGTTCCGTGTCATCGCCCCAGTGTGGTCCATCGCCGCGCCGCCCGGCCGGGCTCAGCGTTCGGGGCGCTGCAGCACGGCCAGGCGAGACCCAGCCAGCCATGCCAGGTTATGCTCGGCCGCCAGCTCGCTCACGGCGGCCACAACCCCCGGCTGGGCGGCCTGGTAGTCGTCCCACAGCACCACTCCCTCGTCGCCGATGAGCTCGAGCGCACGGCGGCTGTCCGCCAGCACATCGGCGTAGTGGTGTGAAGCGTCCACGTACACCAGGTCGGCCGTGCCCAGCAGGTCGGAGAAGTCGAAACTGCGGGTGTCGGCTCGGTGGGCCACGATGGATCCGGCCAGGTCGTCGCGGTCCCGAAAGGCCCGGCCGATCAACTCGTCGGGCGCCGTGGGGAGATCGAACGTGTGCACCGTTGCGCCCGCCGGGGCGGCGCGCGCCATCAGCGCGGTCGTCGTGCCGGTGAACGTGCCGAACTCGACGATCAGCTGCGGTTGGAGGTGCTGCACGATGAGGTCGACCAGGACCCGTTCGCCGAGGGGTAACTCGAACGCATGATCCACCTCCGCCCGGGAGTGGGCGCTCAGCTCCTCGATGCCCGGGAAGACCTCGGCGATGTGGCGCTGGGGGAGCAGACCCGGTGTGGCGCTGAAGCGCCAGTAGGCCAGCGCCTCGCGCAGGCGTCGCCCACGGTCCGGCGACGCAAGGTTCACGCCGGTTGCGCGTGCCAGCGGACCGACCTCCCCGGCCAACCGGCGGAGCCGGGCGAGGGACGGGGACCTGGGCGACGGAGCGGACACCGACATCACAGTAGAAGGGCTGAGCCGCCGAGACCCAAGGAACCCCGGGTGGGGCCACCGAAGCGATCGTGGGGAATCGACCGCGGTGCCGCCAGTTCGCTCAGTGGTGGGTCATGCCGCCGTCCACCACCAACACCTGACCGGTCATGAACGACGAGGCGTCGGAGGCCAGAAAAGCCGCCGGCGGCACCATCTCCTCCGGGTCTGCCATGCGCTTGATGAGCTGGGCATCCACCATCGCCTGCTGGACCGGTTCGGGGTTGTTGCGCACCATGTCCGTGGCCACGGTGCCCGGGGCCAGGGCGTTCACGCGAATGCCGTCGGCCGCCAACTCCATGGCCATGGAGCGGGTCATGGACGCCATGGCCGACTTGGCGGCCAGGTACATGCCCATCCAACCGCCGCCGGTGTAGATGCCCGCCGACACCACGTTGATGACGGCCGGGTGCTCTGACGCCCTCAGGTGGGGAAGCGCCTCCTGGATGAGGAACACCGGACCGCGCAAGTTGGTGCTGAAGCTCTTTTCCCAGGCCTCGACCGTCAGGCCGCCCATCGGCTGCGCCAGGGCGTTGGCGGCGTTGTTCACCACGATGTCGATGCCACCGAAACGCTCGACGGTGGCGGCGGCCAGTGCTGCGCCGTCCTCGAGGCGACCCATGTGGGCTGCCACCGCCAGGGCCGATCCGCCGGCGTCGACGATCTCGGTTGCCGTCGCCTCGCAGGCCTCCCACTTGCGGCTGGCGACCACGACGTTGGCACCCAGGGCGGCGAAGCCCGAGGCGATGGCTTTGCCGATGCCCCTGCTGCCGCCCGTGATGATGGCGGTGCGATCGGTGAGGTCGAAACGATCGAGGAGCTGCGAGCGGTCCATCGCCCCATTGTGCGTCACGCCGATTGGTGGTGCCGAGTGGCCAGGGGCTGGCGCCTGGCGGCCCGTTCAGCCGATGGTGGTCAGCAACCCCACCGCTGCAAACAATGCCACGGCCATCGCAACGAATGCGGTGAACATCCTGTGCTGCAACTGGGCAAGGCCCTTCTCCAGCGCAACCCGAAGGTCCGCCACGCTTCCGCTCAGGGTGTCCACATCGCCGCGTAGTCCCGTCTCCAGGTCGGTCATGTCGCTGCGTATGCCCTGCTCAATCTTGGCCATGTCCCCGCGTATGCCCTGCTCCATGTTGGCCATGTCACCGCGTATGCCCTGCTCCATCTTGGCCATGTCCCCGCGTATGGCCTTCTCCATGTTGGCCATGTCACCGCGTATGCCCTGCTCCATCTTGGCCAAGTCACCGCGTATGTGCTGCTCGCTCTTGGCCAGTTCGGCGCGCATCCTGGTTTCCAAGAGCTCAGTTTGAGTGTCGAGATCGCGCTTGGTGGCCACGTCGGCCCATCCAACCGGAGGGAGATGGTCCATCAAGGTGGCGGCCTCCTTCCTGCCCAGTACCTCGTTGAGTCGCTCGTGCAGACTGTAACGGTCATCGGTCGTGATGCTCACGGCTTCCGCCTTTCGTCGTTGGGAGGGGGTCATCGAATAAGGCATGTCGGCGCCTTCGACCGTGGGCGGCGATGCAGTCCAGCGTGCTCCGCAACCGGCGACGGCAAGTCTGACGCTCGCCTGGGACACTTAGGCTCTGGTCGCGCGGCTTACATTGCCGGGGTGGCATCGGCCGAGGGAACGAGGCGCAAGGGAGCAAGGCGCAACCGGCAGGCGGCAGTGCTGGCGGCCATGGCACTGCTCGCTGCAGTTGCGTGCGGTGATTCGATCGGGGCCAACGAGGTCGGGTCTGCGGCCGGCGGACGCGCCGGCCACGGCCGAACCCAGCTTGCCTCGGAGGTCTGCCCACCGGAGGGCCGCTGGCGCATCGACACCGAAGCCGGGGCGCGGTGGGTCGAGCTGCGGGTGCCCCAGGGCGCTGCGGCGCCGCTTCCCGCGGTGGTGGCGGTGCACGGCTTCGGCGCGCAGGCTGACCGCTTCCTTGCTGAATCGGGCATCGAACAACGGTCGGCCGCAGCTGGGGCGCTGGTGGTCGCCCCCCAGGCGTTGGGTGACCCACCCCGCTGGGAGGTGCTGGCCGACTTCGAGCGCGACGAGGCCTTCATCACGGGCGTGCTGGACTCACTCCAGGCTGATGGGTGTCTCGACCCAGGCCGGGTGGCGATGGGCGGACACAGCGCCGGGTCTGCGCTGGCTGCTTTCTATGGGTGCGCCCACCCGGAGCGGTTCACAGCGCTGGTGCTCAACGCCGGCCTGCCGCCGCCGCTGTGTCGGGAGGCAACGCCGAACCTCGTCATCACCCACGGCATCGACGACTCGGTGGTGCCATTCGGTGGCGGCCCGCAGCGGGTTGGGGAGAGCCAGGTTGCCCTGCCGACGGTGCCCGACTCTGCGGCGGTCTGGGCCACACAGGGCGGGTGCGGGAAGCCGACGACCATCGTGGAACCGCCGGTGACCTTCACCCGCTGGGCCGGCTGCGCCAGCGAGGCCACGGCGGTGCTTGGGGCCATCGACGGATGGGGCCATGCGTGGCCCGGCTCGGCGGCCTCCTCGGGCATCGACGTCGGCTGCGTGTTGGCCGCCGCAGCGGTCAGCGGCGCACCACCCAGCCCCCCATTCTCGGACTGCCCCGCCGAGTAGGGCAGGGCGCCGGGCGTGACACTTGTCCCGTATCCATCGCCCGAGGAGATCACTAGCATCTTGTAGAACAATTCGAGCAAAGGGGAACCACCATGGCCGATTTCCTGTCCCAGTACTCCATCCAGCGTTGGATGGAGGCATGTCCGCAGGGGTACCTCGAAGACACCGTCTTCGGTCACGAGGAGGGGCTGGCAGAGCCGCCCGAGCTCCTCGACAACGAGCTGCTGCTGGAGAGCACCATCGGCTCGACCGTGCAGCTGGTGGTGGGGGAGCGGGCGGCACTGGCTGCATCGTCAGGCCTGGTGAACGCGGCGCCCGACTACGCCTCCAAGCGGTTCCTCGCCACGCAAACCCTGGACGAGGCCCGCCACGTCGAGATCTTCACCCAGCGGCTCTACGACCTGGGGGTGAAGCCGGAGGATCTGGAGTCCACCATCGACCGGTTCGCCAACCCGAACCTCGTGAAGTTCGCCGAGGTGTTGTTGGAGAAGGTGGAGGCCGGCGATTTCGTGGCCGGGGTCGTTGGTCAGAACATCGTCCTGGAAGGCATGGCCTTCACGGTGTTCGAGCTCTTCGAGGCCGCATCCAGGGAGGCCAATCCCAAGTTCGCTCAGACCCTGACGGGAACCATCGCCGACGAGCGTCGCCACGTTGGCTTTGGTGAGAACCGAATTGGCGAGCTCATCACCCGATACCCGGAGAAGAAGCCGGAGATCGAGAAGATGCAGAAGGAGATGAGCTATCACATGTTGGCCACCTTCGCCGACGCCTTCTCCTCCTCTGGCGCCTCCATCGAGGAGGGTCGGCGTCTTGCAGCGAACGCAGCCCAGGCGGAAGGCAAGGAGGCGGCCAACACCAACTGGCACGGCGCCAACCTGGCCATGGCGTCCCCGGACGAGCTGGAAGCCGTCCTGAGCGACACCGTTCTGGGCGAGTTCAAGGTGCGCCTGGGCCGGATCGGGCTGGAGTATCAGTCGCCCCTGGCTCCCGTCTGATGGCGGCCGTGGATGCGGCCGGGAGTGATGCGGCCGGGTTCGAACCGCACGGTCTGGACGAGGACGAGTTCTACCGCCGGGTGCAGTCGTTCTCGTTCTGGTTCGAGGCGGTGGAGGGCTACCTGGCCGACCGGCCCTACGGGTACGACCCGGCGACGGTGGACGAGCCACTGGAGGAGCCTCGGCGCCAGGCCGTCATCACGACGCTGTGCAACTACTGCGTGGGTGAGGCGGCAGCGCTGGAGGCCTCCAGCGGCATGGTGGCCCTGGCGCCCAACCACAACGCCCGCATCTTCATGGCCACCCAGGTGGCCGACGAGGCCCGGCACCTCGAGGTGTTCCTGCATCGCCTGCGCGAGCTGGGAGTGGAGGATCCGGAGACTGAGGTGGCGCAGCGGGCCACACCCAACATCGTGGCCTTCAAGGAGCGCCTCGGGCAGTTGGTGGCCGCGGGCGATTGGGAGGCGGCCGTGCTGGCCCAGAACGTCATCCTGGAGACCATGGAGTTCACCGTGTTCCGTCACCACTCGCTCACGGCCGATCCCATCACCAAGCAGGTGTTGGACGGGGTGGTTGCCGACGAGCGGCGCCACCTCGGTTTCGGCGAGAACGATCTGGGTCGTCGGCTGTTCGAACACCCCGAGCACCGGCCCCGGCTGACCGAGCTGAAGCACGAGCTGGATGCGCTGGTGCTGGGCTCCTTCGACGCCACCTACAGCCAGCTGGGCCTCGACGCATCCGAACGCCCCGACCTGGGGCGCGACTACCTGGCCGCGGTGGAGCGGCTGGGCCTGGTGTCATGAGCGAGTCGACGACGGTCACCGAGGATCCCTCGCGGCCGCCCGGGGTGGATCTGGATGCCGACTCGGAGGCGCCGCGGCGCCGCTACGAGCTGGAGGACACCGGGTTCAAGGAGGTGCCCAAGCGGTGGCGCAAGTTCTATCGGGTGTGGGGCGGCCCGGGTGATGTGCTGGCACCGAACGAGGTGATCTGCCCGGTGTGCAAGGTGGTTATCCGCTCGGTGCGGGAGTTCCGAGCCGGTGACCGGGTGTACTGCATGCCCTGCATGTCCCGCATGGTGGTCGTGCAGCGGGAGGACGGTTCGCTGGAGGCCGAGGTCACCTACGGGCGCTGAGGTGACATGACCCTGGCGGAGAAACTAGAACGTGTTCTAGTTTCTCACCGACAGTTCCGCCGGCGGTCCAATCAGGTCGGCCCCACGACAGGAGGACAGACCATGTCCCGTACCCCCTTCCCGGTTCCCTTCGGCTGGTTTCAGGTGTGCTGGCCCGATGAACTGGAGCTGGGCGGCGTGAAGCCGCTCTTCTACTTCGGTCACGACCTAGTGCTGTGGCGGGACAGCGAGGGCAGCTACCACCTCCAGGACGCCATGTGCCCCCATCTGGGCGGACACCTGGGCCACGGAGGCCACGTGGAGAACTGCGAGATCCAGTGTCCCTTTCACGGCTGGAAATTCGACGCCGAGGGCCGCAACAGCGACATCCCCTACAGCGAACGCGTGAACCGGGCGGCCCGCCTGCGCACCTTCCCGATGATCGAACGCAACGGCATGGTGATGGCGTGGTACCACCCGTTCGAGGAGGAGCCCACCTGGGAGATTCCCGAGGTCCCGGAGTTCAACGATCCGGTGCACTGGACCGACACCGCCACCCGGCTGATCCCCATCGAGGCAGCCTGGCAGGAGATCGCCGAGAACTCCGTTGATCTTGCGCACTTCCGCTACGTGCACAACACCGACTCGGTGCCCGAGGCCCGCAGCTACGAGGTCGACGGTCCGCGCCAGCACGTGCGCACGGTGCAGAAGTTCGTCACCCCGCAGGGCGTGGTGGATGGGAGGATCGACATCGACCAACACGGTCCGGGCTTCAGCGTCGTGCGGTTCTCGGGCATCGTCGACACGGTGCTGCTGGGCTGCAACACGCCGGTGACCTCCGATGCCACCGAGCTCCGATACAGCTTCACGGTGCGCCGCATGGAGGATGCCGCACTCACCAACAGCGTGGGGGAGGCGTTCATTGCCGAGGTCACCCAGCAGGTCACCGAGGACCTGCCGATCTGGAAGCACAAGGGACACGTCGTCCGGCCTGCGTTGGCCGACAACGATGGCCCGTACATGAAGTTCCGCAAGTGGGCCTCCCAGTTCTACGCCGAGGGCGTGGACTTCGATCAGGCCGTGTATCCGCCCGAACCACCGACGAGCAGCCGGCCTGAACCGGAGGGGTTCCACAAGCTCACCGCCTCCTCCCGGCTGAAGGGGGAGGACCAGGTTCGCGCCGACATGATGGCCGACAGCTGAGTTTGGGGCTTCGGGGTTCGCAAGGGGGCACATCGGCCACGGCTAGAGTCCGATGCGTGCAGCGGGTCATGGTGGTTGGAGCGTCGGACCATGCTCGTTGCACGGTGGACGTCGCTTTGGCGCGTGGTGACGTGCAGGTGGTCGGCGCAGTCGCCGACGGCGATCAGGGTGCCGAGGTCGACCTGTTGGGAGTACCGCTGCTCGGCGGCACCGAGCTGGTCGGCGCCTGGTGGCGTGCCGGCAGGATCGATGCGGTCGCGGTGGCCATCGGCGCCAACCACGCTCGCGTCACCGTTGCCGAGCGGCTGCTCCGCGACACACCAGGGCTTGTGTTTGCCACGCTGGTGCATCCGTCGGCCGAGGTTGCCGACACTGCCGTGATCGAGCCCGGGGTGGTGATGTTGCCTCGGGCGCTCGTCGGACCGCGAGCCCGAGTTGGCCGCTACGGCCTGCTGACCACCCAGTGCAATCTCAACCACGACTGCGTGATGGCCGAGGGGGCCAGCCTGGGGCCCGGCGCCCAGGTGGGTGGCGGCGCGGTGATCGGGCGTGAGTCCGCGGTGGCGATCGGGGCAGTGGTCAGGCACGGGGGGTCGGTGGGTGACTTCTCCGTCCTCGGTGCGGGCGCGGTGCTCACCCACGCCCTGCCGGATCGCGTCCTGGCCTGGGGCATTCCGGCCCGGGTGATCCGATCGAGAGAGCCGGGAGACCGGTACCTGTAGCTCCCTCGGCTGTGCCTGGCTCGGCGGACGGGCGGAGGTCGCGTCGCTCTGGCAGGCTGGTGGCGGGTGAGCAGGGAGGCCAACATGGGTGATGGGGAGCCGACGTCCATTGAGCTGGCGGCATCGGTGCGGGCAGGCGACCGCTCGGCGCGAGAGGTGGTTGACGAGTACCTGGGCCGGATCCGTGCGGGCAACGGTGCGCTCAACGCGTTCGTTGTTGTCGATGAGGATGGTGCCCGACGAGCCGCCGATGGTGTCGATCGTACGGTCGCGGCTGGCGGGGACCCTGGGCCCTTCGCCGGTGTTCCCATTGGGGTCAAGGACCTCGAGAACTGCGCCGGCATGGCGACCTCCCACGGATCGTCCGTCTACGCCGACCGCGGCCCCGTGGCGACCGACTCGATTCATGTGGCCCGGCTCCGCGCAGCCGGCGCCATCCCGGTGGGCAAGACCGCCTCCCCCGAGTTCGGCACGCTCAACTACACCCGCACCCTGGCGTTCGGCACCACGACCAGCCCCTGGGGCGAAGGGCGAACCCCGGGGGGGGGTCCAGCGGCGGCTCTGCGGCTGCCGTCGCGGCAGGGCTGGTGCCGGTGTCCACTGCCTCCGACGGCGGAGGCTCAACCCGCATCCCGGCGTCGTTTTCCGGGCTCGTGGGCATGAAGCCCAGCCACGGGCGCATTCCCTTGCCGGGGCCGAGCGGTTCACATACGGCGGTACTCGGGCTTCTGACCACAACCGTTGCCGAGTCGGCGCGTCATCTCGACGTGACGGCCGGACCCGACGGCCGCGACCGGCTGTCCTTGCCGGCGCCCACGGTGAGCTATTCCGATGCCATCGAGACCTTGGAAACCCAGGGCCTGCGGGCCCGCTGGTCGAGCGACCTGGGCTTCGGCGTCACCGACCCTGAGGTGGCCTGGCTGTGCCAGAGCGCCGCCGAGGCGTTGGCGGATGAGGCCGGCCTGTCGGTGGACGAGCAATCCGTGGACCTGGGCGACCCGGTTCGGCTCTGGTTCTCCGCCGGCATGGCGGATTTGTGGTTGGACCTGGAGCCGGGCATGTGGCCGTCGGTGGCCGACGAGTTCACACCGTTCGTGCGGGGTGCGCTGGAACGAACCGCCGATGTCTCGGTGCCCCGCTACGCCGAGGTGTTGCGGCTGCGGGAGGAGCTGCAGTGCCACATGGCATCGCTCTTCGATGAGGTGGACGTGGTGCTGTGTCCCACCACCGCGGTGCCGGCCTTCGCCGACAAGGGCCCGCCGCCCATGGTGATCGACGGGCAGGATGTGGGGATCGGCATGGCCACTCCGTACACGATGCCTGCCAACCTGTGCTGGAACCCGGCCATCTCGGTGCCGGCCGGGTTGACCGCAGACGGACTGCCGGTGGGCCTGCAGATTTTCGCCAAACGTCACCGAGACGAGGTGCCGTTGCGGCTGGCCAGGGTGCTCGAACAGCTGCGTCCGTGGCCCCGCCACGCGCCGAGCTGACCGCTGCTGGTACTGAGCGCGAGACTTCGGCGATGAGCGCCGATGATTCTTCCGCAGGCACAGGCCCACCTGATGAGGCCCGCTACGGCCACTTCAGCGGGTTCGTTGTCGATCGCCCCGCCGATGGGGTGCTGCGGCTCACGCTGGACGCCCCGGGGCTCAACGCCGTGGATGCGGCGGCGCACGCGTCCCTCGCCGAGGTGTGGCGGGTGATTGACCGCGATCGGGCCACCCGGGTGGCCTTGATCCGCGGAGCGGGCGCGGGGTTCTCCGCCGGTGGAAGCTTCGATTTGCTGGACTCCCTGATGAACGATCGAGAGGTTCGTTCCCGGGTGTTGACCGAGGCACGAGACCTGGTGTGGGGCATCATCGACTGCTCCAAGCCCGTCGTGTCGGCCATCCATGGTCCTGCAGTCGGCGCCGGCCTGGTTGCTGCGCTGCTTGCCGACGTGTCGGTCGCCGCACGCTCGGCCAAGATCATCGACGGCCATACCCGACTCGGCGTGGCGGCCGGCGACCACGCAGCGGTGGCGTGGCCCCTGCTGTGCGGCATGGCCAAGGCGAAGTACTACCTGCTGACCAACCGACCGTTGTCGGGCGAGGAGGCCGAACGCATCGGGTTGGTCTCGCTGTGCGTGGACGACGACCGGGTTCACGAGGAGGCCATGACGGTCGCGGGCGACCTGGCCGCTGGTTCCGCCGAGGCGATTGCCCTGACCAAACAGACGCTGAACCACCACTATCGATCGGCGGGCCCAGCCTTCGACGCCTCGCTGTTTGCCGAGTTCTATGGGTTCGGCGGCCCCGACGCCCGGGAGGGTCTGGCCTCCCACCAAGAGAAGCGCAGTCCCAACTTCCATGGCTGAGCTTCCGGTCCGTCGCGAGCCGCCTCGGTTTCGCCGGGTGTCCGTTCACCAGGTCCGGGACCTGACGCCTCGAATGCGGCGCATCGTGCTCACGGGGCCAGAGCTCGACGGGATGGTTGTCGACGAGCCGGCAGCGTCGGTCAGGCTGCTGCTGCCACGCCACGACGGAACCTTGGAGCTGCCAACTTGGACCGGCAACCAGTTCGAATTGGGCGATGGGTCCCGGGCGCCGATCCGGACCTTCACGCCGCGTCACCACGATCGGGCAGCCAATTCGCTGACGATCGATGTGGTCGCTCACGGCGAGGGAGCGGCTTCGGCGTGGGCCGCCTCGGCGACACCCGGCGACCAGGCGGCGATCTCCGGTCCCGGACGGGGGTATGAGATTGCGCCCGAGGCGGAGTCGTACCTGTTGGCGGGTGATGAATCCGCCATGCCTGCCATCGACCAGCTGCTGGAGGTCATGGCAGCCGAGCTGCCGCCACACGTTCCGGTGACCGTGCTGATCGAGGTGGCCGACCCCAACGCCCGGCTTGCGCTGCACGCCGGTCCCTCGACGACGGTTCGCTGGCTCGACCTCCGCGCGGCGCCCCGCCGGGTGAGGCGCTGTGCGAGGAGATCGAGCGGCTGGAGGACGTGCCAGGAACCGCCTGGGTGGCCGGCGAGGCGGCGGCGATGCAGCGCATTCGCAGGCACCTCTTCGAAGAACGGGGCCACAGCCGGTCGCAGGCCACCGTGCGGGGCTACTGGAAGCTCGGTCGATCGGCCACCTCAGCGCCATAAGAGGCTGCGCGGATTGATGTTGGGGGTCGGGGGTCATCTGCACCAGCGGTCTCGGTGGTCGATCAGCTTGGGGACGATGATGAACAAAACTGCAAGGCAGAACTGGCCTTCTCGGTGTCCGGCGCGTCGGTCTGTGGACCTTCTGAGCTGACCGAAGTTGGAGAGCCAGGAGTTCGTCCGTTCGACGGGCCAGCGGAGTCCCATCGTGTGAGATCCGTCTTTCGCCACCTGTCTCTTGGGTTTGGGTTCACCGGGTTTGCGTCGCTTGTCGATCACGACATCGGCCAGACCGAACGTGTCGAGAAGCGCTCTGACGGTGCTGGCGTCGTAGCCCTTGTCGAGGTGGAGCCTGCCGACGTCAAGGTCGAGGTTGTGGTTCCTCAACGACACCAGGGTGGGTTCCAGCAGTGGGATGTCGTGGCGGTTTGCGCCGTCGAACGCCCACGCGATCGGGATGCCGACAGCGTCGGTGCCGAGGGACCATTTGTGGCCGAGTTTCCCTCTGTCTATTGGGCTTGGGCCGGTTCCTTCCCCGCCACAGGGGGCTTTGTGGAGCGACCCGTCGATGGCGATTTCAGACAGGTCGAGGCCGATGATCCGGTCATAGGCGATCACCGCGTTGGCGGCGACCTTTTTGAACACGCCGGCGTCGACCCACAGGTTGTAGCGGTCTCGGACGGTGGTGTCGGAGACCTTCCAGCCACAGAACGCTTCGGCGTCGACCCAGGAGCATCCGGTGACGAGTCGGACGTGGATGACTTCGAAGCAGGTGCGGTCATCGATTCGGGGCCGGTGGCCGCCCTTGGGATGGTTGTCGACGTGTCGAGGGATGAACTGGGAAACAGATTCCCAGGCAGCATCAGTCACTTCGGGGTCGGTCGCGCGCATACTGGTGGCCTCCACCGGTTTCGGGTGTTTGGTCGCACCTGTCATAAAAACACAGGACAAACCCCGGCCGGTGGACCCTTCGCAGCGTCAGCCGGTCAGCCGTTTCAGCCGGTTGACCGGGCTGCGCTCACTGGGAACGTGTGTTCGCTTTTTCTAACCGCGCGGCCTCTTAGCTTGCGTTTAAACCTCGACCTGGGTGCTGAGGTTGGTTCAGGCTGCTCTTTTGATGGGTGGGTGTCGGGGTCTGGGGCCGGTTCGGGTGCCTTTGGGGCGTCCGGGTCCTGGTGTTCGGCTTTTTGGTGGTCTGGTCGGGTTGACGAGTGCGGGTCGGAGACGCCGAAAGTCGCGTCTGGTTCGGGCTGGGGTGAGTTTGTTGGGTGGTTGGGGTTTCTCCCAGGGGAGACGGTGGTCCTCGACGAGTGGTTTGGCGAGTCGGAGTTGGGTGTGGCCGGCGGCGACGAGTTGGGTCCACCGGTCGGCTTGTTCGGGGGTGCAGATCGATGGTGTGGTCCACCCGAGGGTGTTCTTGATGAACCGGAAGGTGTGTTCGATGTCGAAGCGGCGGAGGTAGGCGCGGGCTGCAAGGCCGATGTCGACGGTGTGGGGGCCTGTCGCCCAGAGCCACAGGGTGTTGCTGTTGTTGGGGCTGGTGTGTTTGGGGAGGTGGTCGACGTCGACGCGGATGACGGTGCCGGCGATGATGGGGGCTTGGTCGAAGTCGGCCCAGCGTGTTCCTTTGCGTCGCGCGATTTTGGGGTGGAGGCCGTCCCATGCGTTGATGGTGATGGTGCCGTAGCGGTTGTCGTCGGTGGTGTGGGTGCGGTCCGGTTCGGGCCAGGTGTCGGGGTGTGCGCATTCGTGGCGGTGAGGTGTTTCTGACTCTTCGCGACAGATCGGGCTGGGATTCAGACCGCATGGGATGGTTGTTGGCGGGTTGTTGTTGGTGAGAGTAGTCGGCGGGTTCATCGCTGGCTCCGGTGCCAGGCTCGGCGTTGTTTGTCAGCGATCCGCATGCCGTGGGCGCGGGCGGCTCGGATGGTGTCACCGCGGCCTTCGTGTTCGTCGTTGGGGGTGACGTAGCCGATTGCTTCGTGCAGCCGGGTGCGGTTGTAGTGCGCTCGTGCACGATCGAGTTCGGCGGCGAGCACGACCGGATCGGTGATCGTCATGAGGTGGGGATGTTCGCGTTTGACGTGTCCCCACAGGGTCTCGATCCAGGCCTGGTCGGTCGGTGTGGAGGGCCGGCCGAAGTGTTGGGCGATCGAGCACAACGCCATGAATCGGCGGGTGTCGTTGGCGCGCATCTCGGTGCCGTTGTCGCTGATTGCGAGTAGCAGCGGGACGCCGGTGTCGTCGTCGGGCAACTCGGCGTCGGGGTCGGCGAGCCGGTCGCGGAGTGCGTCGGTGAGGAGTCCCTCGTTGTCGAGGCCGCGGCTGAACAGGATCCGGGCGGCGACGGAGTCGGGGGTGGCGGTGAGGTGCGTGGCGATCCACTTGCGCGACACCAAGTCGATGATCGCGTACGCGTACTTGGCGGCGGTGCAACGCTCGAACTGGGAACCGTCCCAGCACCACAGCTGGTTCGGACGCCACTCACACCAATCCGGCCACGGCGTCTTGTGTGTCCGTGCCGGGCGCGTTTCGCCTGGTAGAGCGAGGCCGTGACGGGCGAGAACCCGATCCACCGTTGATGGTGACACCCACACCCGCCCCTCGTAGGAGCCGCGGTGGGCGAGCTTGCGATGCGACCGGTCCACGTCTGCCCACTCGTCGAAGATCGCCAGGATCTCGGTGATCTCCCACTCCAGCAGGCCATGGATCGGGTTCCCACCCGGCGCTGCGTCGTCGAGGCGGCCCTCGGCGCGACGACGCTGCCACCGCCATGCCCGACCCCGTTCCAGTTCGAGGGTCGAACACGCCCGGGTGAAGCTCCAGCCGGCGTCGACCGCGTCATCGATCAGATCGAGCAGGACGGTCTTGGCGGCCGCGTCGACACGGGCGGGGATCGGACCGCTCATCCCCAACCCGATTTTCCCCGGAGCACCGCCAACTCGACCGCCTGCTCCACGATCGTGGCTTGCAGCCGGGCCACCTCCGCGCGCAGCTCCGCAGCCTCGCTCGCCTCCGCACGCGACTGGCGCGGCTTGCCCGGCTTCGATGCCTGCAGCGCAGCGATCGCCCCATCGCGTGCCACCGCGCGGATCCGGGTGATCACCGAGCGGTCCACCCCCGCCTCCGCGGCCGCGTCGGCGACGGAGATCTGCCCGGTGAGCATCCGCACCCACAAGTCGTACTTCTGCTCTGCTGTCAAGAACCGCTTCGGCTTGCGCGGTGTCGTTGTCATCGATCACGGCCTCCTTCGTGAAGGCCAACAACCGTGTCAGATGCGGTCTGAAAGAAACCGGGATCTGTCGCGCCAAGTCAGATGCAACACAGGCGGTTGCCGTGCCGGCGGGGTCGTCCCATCGTGTGAGGCCCGGGTTCGGGTGGGTCGCCGTAGAAGACGCGGTCTGATCGGATCCGGACGGTCAGCTGGGCGTTGGTGCCGGTGAGGTGGTGGGTGAGCGCGATGGGGTCATAGCCGGCGTCGAAGACAAACATCGGATTGTCGCAGTCGAGGCGTTCGGTGATGCGCCGGATTCGGGTGATGGTCTGGTCGAGGGCGTTGGTGTTGGGATCGATCCGGCCGACGTCGATCGGGGCGGTCCACGAGTCGGGTGCCCAGTCGAGTTGGGTGACCCATTCATAGGACCAGCCCGCCACGATGGGTTGCCCGGCTGAGTGTTTCGACGCCGAGTAGTAGAACCCGCGTTGGGGGCTGGTCTCGGCGTCGCAGCGTGCCCACGTCGACGCGTCGACGGCGAACACGTCGGGCCAATCAACAGGCCGATGAGCGATCAGGAGATCGCTGAACCTGTCGGTGTCGATCTCGCCTTCGGCCAACGACCGGTAGAGCGACCCGTGGGACCGCCGCGAGACCGGCTCCAGGCTCAACATGGGCAGCGATGTGACCGGGCCGGTGGCACACAGGGTGGCGTCGCACAACTCGAAGAGGGTGTCGGCCCACCGCCCGAAACAGCCAAACAGGCCGGTCCGGAACCGGTTGAGGTTGTCGAGGTGCACACCATCCACGGCCCCCAGTATGCATACTGGGGGTGGCTGGGGTTGGGATGCTTGACCAGAACAGGAAGAAGGATGAATGGCCGCTAGGACCACGACCGCGCTTGACGAGTTCGAACGGCGATATCGGGACGTCGCGGCCCGGATCGCCGATGTTGGCTACATCCGGTCCGGGTCGGTGATCGAACGGTTAACCAAATGCGGGACACCAACATGTCGGTGTCACACCGACCCTGAGCGTCGTCACGGACCGTATTGGCAATGGACCGCCAAAGTCGCAGGCAAGACCGTCACCCGGTCCCTCACCCCCGACGAAGCCGCCCGCTACCAGGAATGGATCGCCAACGACCGCCGGCTACGCACCCTCATCGACGAGATGCGAACCATCGCCACCGAAGCCACCGAACTCACCCTCCGACAAGAACCCAAGGTTTAAACGCAAGCTTAGACTGAGGAGTACCGGAGAAATCGGGCAGCCTCAGGGACAACTGTACTGATAGCGTCGTCGAGAGCCATTTTGCTGACGCCAAAGCGCTTTGCAACGCTGCGAAGGATATCCGACGGCCCAAGCGTGCCTGGCGGCTGTTGACCTCTTTGCCCGCCCGCAACGCCTGGCCGATCTGCTCCTTCCGGTGGGAGCCGAGCAAGATTGAGCAGCGCTTCGATCAAAAGGTCCACACCCAGTTGCTCGGCTACGTAGCTGTAGCGGGAGGATAGATCAACCTCGCTCAGTAGGAGCGTCGCATAGTTGGTATCCGCGTCTGGTGCGCTGTGGTTCACATCTAGAGGCCAAGGGCGGACGCTGGCATCCTTCGGTGTTGACCGCAGCCGAGCTGCGGTGGTTGCAGGGAAAACACCCGAAACGTTCGCGGGAACTGGAAAGGCGTGGTCATTCAGAACACCAACGAACCGAACGGCTGTCGGCCAGCGAAAACGCCAACGCTAGCGGGAGCCTCCTACCGGCTGGTGTCTGCGCTGCGGCTGTTCGTCACCTTGTTGCATCTGCGCCACAACATTCCGTTTACAAGGTGCTGGGTGCCATGGTCGGCATGGGCAAGGACACGCCCACCGGGCGACCGCCGAGCTGGCTGCTACTGCGGACGTCGGGTTCACCACCAGTGACGGGACACGATCTCCTCGGTCGCTGACCTAAAGGAGTCTTTCGAGCGGCGAGGTCCCGGCAAGGGCATGCTGTTGGATAGCACGCCATTCCCACACCGCGTCCTGGTGCGGGTGGGACGCTCAGGAAGCCCAGTATTCGGGGCACCGAGATACCCACTGTCGGACCAGACCCAAGTGTGCACCGACATGGAGGGGTGAGGGTGCTGCGGGTGACCGAACCGGAGGCCGGGCCGACCCATGACATCACTGGCGCCAGGAACTCTGGTGTTGGTGAGGTCGCAGCGCGGCGACCGGGACGGTGATCGTCGCGGATCGTGGCTACCAAGGATGGGGGAACAAGCCGACCGATCCCGACGGTTTGAGGTGTTCGCGCCGCACAAGTGGCAGACCCAGGGGGCGGCACCAACGGCTATCACGCCAGCATCAGGGTCCGGTCCGAACACGGCATCCGAACGTTGAAACGCTACAAAGTGCTCCACGACTTCCGCCGACAAGCCGACCACTTCCACGACACCCCTCCGGGCCGCTGGCGCACTCGCCACGATTGTTGGCGACCACCTGACCTTCAAGCGCACGAAATGGGTTGACGTCGCTTGAAATACAACTACGCGACGCTCCTAGTATCTCTATTTGAATCTGTTTTGGAAGCTCCTCCGTTCTTGTCTCTTCCCATTTCCAAAAGCGTCCCTTTGTTTCAACCACCTGCCGAGTTGGTCTATGGGGGCGACTGATTGTTCGCAACCAAACACGTTCGCCTATATCGATTCCAAGACCAGATTTCCCCGTCTACATAGCCGTCGCCCAGCGTCGGTTCGGTTAGAAGTGCCACCACTCTGGACTGCGCACGAGAGCCACTACCCGATATGCCAACCATAGGGTCGCCCGAACGAACCGATCTTGGATTGTACTCCAATGCCCCTATGGGTCGGACCTTACACGAGGACCGACCCTCGCTCACTGGCCAGATCGCGCCCGTGAACGCCGACCTAATTCGAGAGGCCACCTCGTCTGCTTTGCAAATACAGGACTTGCAATACGCTACGCAGTGGGTCCGACAGGATGCGTCACCACATGCTTCGCATCGGCGGTCAGCAAGAATCCCACACCAGCAGGTGGCCGGGTTTGACATGATCACACTCCCTACTCTGCTTACTCTGCAATCGACTCTGTCAGCGTCTGAACCATCCTAGCTTCATCGGCGCTCCTGACGTTCGTGTGGGCCCGATTTTGGGTTGAGATCGCCGATCGGTTGGCGGGAGCGGCTTGTAGGGCGGCAGGGTCTAGCGGTCGACGCACGCGGTTCTCAGCATAACGTTCAGCAGCTGACTGAAGCCCATGCATACGTCGGGGCTGAGCGTTGAGCACAGCGCACGCTTGGTCGTAGTCGGCCTGGACTGAACGCGCCCGCAGATCGGTTCTTCGGGAACCAGAACCTCAACTGCCGGTTGGAGTTCGTTCAATGGACGCTGCCACGGAGCGTGAGGATCACAGAAGAACACCGCCAGCCCCACCCCTGCGGAGCCACTCCCACTCGGCCATCTCCGGACCCGCAGGTCCCACGTCAACGACGCTACTATCGCCGCCGGTGTGGTTCCACCCAGCGCTGCAACGTGGCAACCACCAAATCAGACTGATAGCCGTTCGGTAAAGCGTAGACGAGTTGAGACCCGACGACCGCTCAACGAGGGTCAGCGCCGCCGACTGGGCTCCTGGCACCAATGATGAGATCGCCCCTCCCAATGGCCGGCTCCTGAGCGTCGACCTCGGTGGGCCGGTCTGCGATCGAGACAACGTTCTGCTCCAGCACAGGCGACTTCGCCTCTCACCCCGATTGCAGGCGTTTCGCGACGGCGACGGGACCGCAAACAGTCCCCTGGCTGCAAGCCCAGCGTGCCGTCGTAGAGGGCCCGGTAGATCGTTCCCGGCACACACGGTGCCCTCGCCACCGTGACGGCCGCACAGGGCCGCCAGGTTACCGAGAGAACCCCTTGAGACCAGCCCGACCACCCTCGTGCGCAACGGATTGTCCAGAGCCAACAACGGCACTGGGACGGCGACGCCGGGTGGCTGCGCCATGTCCTGGGGTTGATGGCCGGTAGGTGTGGCGACCACCGTTGCGGGTCACTTCTCGTGAGATCGTGGACCGGTCGTGCTCGAGTTCGCGGGCGATGCCCGCGAACGGAATGAGCCTGTCGACCGTCAGACATTCATGAATGTGGTCAGTGCTCCTCCGCGGTGAGGGGATCGCGTGGCATGCTGGGGCCTCCAAGGGTCGACGGGTGCGGGTAGCCCGGTCATTCCGACCGGTCGCGTGCGTTGACCCCTGGAACTCACCGAGGTTCCCTCCCGCCACTCACCTTTGCCCAGGAGTATCGGTGAGCTCGAAGTACGAGTTTGTCGACGGTGAGAAGGCCAACTTCCCGGTCACGGAGATGTGTGCCTGGGCGGGGGTGTCGAGGTCGGGCTATTGCGACTGGCAGAAGCGCCCGGCCTCGGCGACCGCTGAACGGCGCGCCGAGTTGGCCGTGGAGGTCCGGAGGATCTTCGATCGATCGAACGGCACCTACGGGCACCGTCGGGTCCACGCCGAGCTGGGCCGCAAGAACATCCCAGCAGGCGTCGAGCTGGTCCGTCGGGTCATGGTTGAGGGCGACATGGTTGCGTGTCAGCCCAGGCCGTACAGGACCACGACCGACCCGGACGGGTCACCGGGCGCAGAGGACCTCGTTGAGCGGGACTTCGCCGCCCCTGAGCCCGGGGTGAAGCTGGTCGGTGACATCACCTACATCCGCACTTGGGAAGGCTGGGTCTATTTGGCCACGGTGATCGACTGCTACTCGAAGATGGTCGTCGGGTTCGCGATGGCCGACCACATGCGCACGAGCTTGGTCACTGACGCTCTCCAGGTCGCGATCAACGCCGGCGGCATTCAACCCGAGGCTGTCTTTCATTCGGATCGTGGTGCGCAATACACCTCAGACGAGTTCAGAGCGTTTCTCGCTTCACATGACATGGTCGGGTCGATGGGTCAGACCGGCGTATGCCTGTTAACTGGCCAATCTGGTCTAGCGGTAGCAGCCTAAGCGCTGGTTTGACTGGGGAATGCTTGCCTTCTCGTTCGGTAGGCGTTACAGATGTGACTGTGCCAGACGATGAGTTGTTCCTCGAACATGGCGACGATGGTTGGCGCCTGGGCGGCGACTACACCGGCCGGTTCGGGTTGGTGAACGAGTACTTGTCGTATCTGGCGGACCGGAACTACTCGCCGCGCACGATCCGCACCTACGGCTTCGGCCTGTTGGCGTTTTGCCGCTGGCTCGACAACGAAGACCTCGACTTGGCTGCGGTGACGACCGACGTGTTGCTGCAGTTCCTGGCCGCTTGCCGGACCGAGCTAGTCGCGGGCCGGGTGGGCGGCGAGAACGTGGTCGGCCTCGACGGTCGCCGGACCGACGTGTTGTCGCCGGCGACGGTCAACATGCGGCTGGCTGCGATATCGGGGTTGTTCTCGTTGCGATCGATGCGCGACCCCGACATCGCGAATCCGGTCCCCAAGGGCCGGGAAGCGAAGCGTCTGTCGGCGGGGGAACGGACCGGGATGCTGGCGCATGTGTCGCGTGCGCCGAAGCGACGGTCACCATTGCGGGTCCGCGACACGAAACGGCTTCCCAGAACGCTGGATCACCGCGAGGTGATCGAGCTGTTGGAGAGCCTGCGCACGTGGCGCGACCGGGCCATCGCCGGGCTGATGGTGTTCTGCGGGCTGCGGTCGGCCGAGGTTCTCGCCCTCGATGTCGGCGATGTCGACATCGGTGCCCGTTGGCTACGGGTGTCGGGCAAAGGCGGAAAGGAACGTCGGGTCCCGCTCGATGTCGACGTGGCTGGGGTGATCCAGACCTACTTGCTCGCCGAGCGGCCGGACACGGCGAGCACCCGACTGTTCATCGTGGCCAAGGGACCGACCCGTGGCCAGCCCCTGTCGCCGGCGGGTCTGCGCCGGATCTTCCGCTATCACCGCGACCTGACCGGCATCGCGGCGGCGCATCCGCATGCGTTGCGGCACACGTTCGGCTCGGCGCTGGCCGAGGCCGGTGTCGATCTGGCCGTGATGCAGGCCCTGCTGGGTCACGCGCACATCGACACCACCGCCCGCTACATCCATCTGGCACCCACCCATGTGAAAGCCGAGTTCGATGCTGCCCGCGCCGGCCAACGCGCCAACACCTGACGTCGCGCCGATCCCGTCGTCGGCGGAGGGCGTGTTGTGGGCGTGGCGGGCCAACCAGGCCGCGACCGGTCGAGGGAACCCGGCCTCGGACTGGGCGGCACGATCGTTCCTCGCTCGTTGGCCACGCCCGCAGGATTGGGCCGACCAACCCTTGGCCGCACGGTTGGACTTGGCGCCGTCGACGATGTCGCTGCTCATGTTCTTGATGGTCCATGGCCGGCTACGGCCGGGCTGGGACTGGCTGGTCGCCAAGAAGCTGTCGAGCTTCTGGCGTGAGGTCGAAGGCTCTCGCCTCGAGGCCGACATGACCCGGTTCTGTGACGCGGCGGTCGCGGTCGGGTTCACCGAGATCCAGGCCAAGAGGGCTGCGTCGCAGTCGGTCGGTCGGCTGCTGATCCAGACTGGTCGCCCGCTCGGAGCGCTCATTATCGGCGACCTCGACGAGCTCGCCGCGGCGTGCCTGGCCCGTGAGAACGCGACGGGACAGGGTTGGCGGCACTACCGGTCCGCGCTCGTGTGCGCCCACACTGTGCTGTTCCACCTCGACATCGTCGACGAACCACCAGAACCGGCCCAGCAACCCGACACGTTCGAGACCCGACTGGCGGACTGCCACCCCAACCTCCGCCCGGCGTTCGTCGCCTACCTGGAGCGAAAGCTCGGGACCTGCCGCCCCAAGACCGTGTCCAGCCTCGCGACCCGGCTCGCTCACTTCGGCCGCTTCCTCGCCGAGACCGACCCCGACCTCGTCTCACTCGCCGGCCTGGGTCGCCAACGCCACATCGAGCCCTACCTGAACTCGATCGCGCACGCTGTCTCCACCAAGACCGGCAAGGCGATCACCGTCGCTGACCAAGACCGCCGAGTGCGGGCAGTCGCCAACATGCTCAACGAGATCACCGAATGGGGCTGGGACGACGCCCCGACCCGGAAACTGATCTTCCGCACCGATCACCCCCGCAAGCCCCGGCCCTTGCCCCGCTACGTGCCCGTCGACGCCGACCGCCGACTCACCACCGCGCTCGAAGCCTCCGACTACCGGCTCGCCGCCGACGCCCTGTTGCTGGCACGGGCCGTCGGGCTTCGCATCGGTGAACTGCTCGACCTCGAACTCGACTGCGTGCACGAGATCCCCGGCCACGGCGCCTGGCTCAAGGTCCCACTCGGCAAGCTCGACACCGAACGCATGGTCCCCCTCGACGACGAGACCGTGTCGCTCATCGACCGGATCTGCGCAACACGCTCGGTCGGCAAACCGTTGCCCCACCCCCGCACCGGGCGACCAACCCAGTTCCTGTTCACCCACCACGGCCGACGCCTGTCCCAGACCACAGTCCGCAAAGAGCTCGCCCGCAGCGCCCAAGCCGCCGGGATCGGCCACGTCACCCCACACCAGCTCCGCCACACCTACGCCACCGCCCTGGTCAACGCCGGCGTGTCACTCCAAGCACTCATGGCCCTGCTCGGTCACGTGTCAGCCGAGATGAGCCTGCGCTACGCGCACCTCTTCGACTCCACCATCCGCACCGAATACGAACGAGCACTCGACCTGGCCAAGGGCCGCATCGGCGCAATGCCCACGCCCACCGGCAAGGGCCCCATCCCGATCACCAACAGCACCTGCGGCACCGGATGCAGCGACGGCAATGACTGGCGGGACGCACCCGCGATCAAATCCCGTCTCGCCGGCGGCCATTGCCTCCGCGCCCCCGCCCAGGGCGCCTGCCCCTACGCAAACATCTGCGAGCACTGCCCCAGCCTCCGCACCGACACCGCCTCGATCGCCGTGCTCGCCGCCCAACGCGTCGACACCCGAGCCCTCGCCGACGACGCCCAAGCTCGAGGCTGGATCGACGAAGCAAACCGACATCGGCGCCTCCTCGACCGACTCGACACCCTCATCGCTCAAGCCGACGCCGGATGACCACCAACCTCGAGGCTGTCGAAGCCGCCTGCACCCACCTCGCCGAGACCAGCGACCAGATCACGTTCACCGCCGTCGCCGAACACACCGGCATCAGCCGCACCACCCTCTACCGCAACCCCCAACTCCGAACCGTCATCGACGACCACCGCAGCCGCAACCACGACCGCCACACCCTCACCGGCCTCGCCGCCGAAATCGCCCACCTCCGCAACGGCATCGAAGCCCTCGCCGACCGAGTCCGCGACCAAGAAGAACGACTCCGCCACCTCGAAGGCCGAACCACCACCACCCGCCGCCAAGCCAACTGACCACCGAATCCAGGCCAACGGCCGCTTCAACCCAAGCCCACATTGGCCGGTTAATGTTGGGATAACGCTATGGCGGAATCGTTCTTTGCGTCTTTGAAGAACGAGTTTGTTTATCGGACGGTGTTCCCGACACGAACAAAAGCCGCTTCTGGTATTGCGTATTGGATCGAGATTTGGTATAATCGTTTCAGGCTTCATTCGGGGATCGGCTACCGGACTCCGGTTGAAGTGCATCACAGCTATCGCGACGAGACCATGGCAGCGTAAAGGGCTGCCGGGCCCACTGTCCGAGAAACGCGGGGCCTCCCAATACTCCTAGGAGCGTGGGTCGGTAACGGCTAGCTGTGTGGTGAGCGGACGGCTGTGGGCTGGTGGTGTTGGTGCGTTTGGGCTGGTGGAGGTCCGGGGGTTGGTCCTCGGTGCCGGGCCCCGCTCTGGGGCGGGTCAGCTACCCGGTTGTTGCGCGCCACGTTCGTTGGTGACGTGGCGGGTTGGTGACATTGACGGTGGGCATGGGCGGAGTGGCGTCACTGGTGTAGTTGGGTGAGGCCTGCGCCTTTGTAGACGCAAGAGCCCTTGAGGTTCCCCCTGCTGGCCGGTCACGTGGTTTACGCGGCCTGGTTGGCCTGGGGTTGACGGTACATGTTCTCCCACTCGATGGGCGGGACGTAGCCGAGGCTGGAGTGCAGACGGTGAGTCGTAGCGGCTGACCCAGGCGAAAATCGCCCGGCGGGCCTCGGCTCGGGTCGCGAACCGGTAGCGGGACACGAGCTCGCGCTTCAGCGACAACCATGCTGCCTCAGCCACGCTGTTGTCCCAACACACCCCGGTCCGGCCAACGGGGGGAACCTCAGACCATGTGATGGTCGGCGATCAGCTTGCGGTAGTCACCGGACACGTACTGCGATCCGCGGTCGCCGTGGAAGATGATCCCGTCGACGGCGCCACCGCGTGTGGCTACAGCCATGTCGAGCGCGTCAGCGACGAGCCCGGTACGCATGTGGTCGGCCATCGAGTAGCCGAGCCAACGCCGCGATCCGAGATCGAGGAGCACCGACGCCACATACAGCCAGCCTTCGCAGGTCGGCACATATGTGATGTCCCCACACCAACACACATCTGGCGCGCCTGGAGCGAAATGGCGTCCGACGAGGTCGGGCATCGGCGGGTTGTCCTCGGCAGGGATCGTGGTGCGCACCTTGGCCGGCTTGTGGACCCCGACCATCCCGTGGACCCTCATCAGCCGCTCCACACGCTTGTGGTTCACACAAGACCCGCGTGACCGGAGTTCCGGTGTCATCCGCGGTTGACCATAGGTTTCGTCGGACTCGGCATGGATCGTGCGCATCTCATCGACCAGCGCGGCTTCGTCCACCTCGGCGGTGGTCGGGCCGGCGGCCTGGCGGCGTCGCCAATCGTTTAACGCGGAGGCGGACACCCCAGCGGCCTTGCATGCCATCGTGGTCGGGAAGCTTTCGGCCTTCCGAGCAGCGACCCACTTGTAGCGGGTCACTGTCCCGACTCCTTCACCCAGAAGGCCGTCGCTCGTTTGAGTAGATCTCGTTCCATCCGCAACCGGGCGTTCTCCTTGCGCAGCACCACGAGTTCTTCGCGTTCGGTCGTGGTCACACCGGCACGCTCACCCCGATCAACTCGGGCCTGGCGGACCCAGTTCCCCAACGTGCCCTCACCGACACTCAAACGTTCGGCGACATCGACGATCTTGTTGCCATCGTCGAGCACCATCGCCACAGCATCACGCTTGAACTCGTCGGTGAAGCTACGCCGCGTTCGGGTCGGCTTCTCCTCCATCACTGACATGGTTACCTCCTAATCGAGGTGACCGGTCAAAGGGGGGACCCTCACTGACGCGCCGCCTTTCGGGTCGTGGACGCAACGACGGCAGTTCAGCGTCTACGACACCGACCCCGGAAGACCCCCCACCAAATGGTCCCTTTCAGCTGGCGCAACAGTGGTCCTTACCAGGTGGCGCAACACCCCCAAAGTGGTCCCTACCAACTGGCGCACGACAAAGCCGCAGCGAAGACCAGCGACGATCTGCCCGAGCTGCTCGCGTTCTACGACTTCCCGGCCGAGCACTGGAAGCATCTAAAGACAACGAACCCGATCGAGTCCACGTTCGCAACCGTGCGGCTACGCACCAAGGTCACCAAAGGTCCCGGATCTAGGGCCGCCGGGCTGGCCATGGCCTTCAAACTGACCGAGTCCGCTCAGGATCGGTGGCGGGCCGTCAACGGACCGCACCTCGTCGCCCTCGTCAGGGCCGGCGCCCGCTTCGAGAAGCGGCAATCGTCGAACGCGAACAGCACACCAAGGAAGCCGCCGCGTGACCAACGCGGGAACCCGATCCACAAGTCTTGGCCATTCCTCGGGTCCGGAACCGGCAAACCTGGACGCTCTGGCCCAAACGTTGGCCCTGGAACCCACACCTCCGCACCGCCAGACTACGTCTACGAGCAATGAACCCGCCCACGGCACTCCGGATCTGACCGAACCACACCGTCGAGCAGCCAGCCGCCCCGCCCGGGAGGAACACAGTTGAGTGCCGGGGAGTGGTGCAACAGGGACCGAACACCAACTCGAACAGCCCTCACCACACCTGGCAGGCGGCCAATACCATTACCAGGCACCCCACCCCGCCCACAGAGGACCACAGTCAGGCCAAAAACGGCCTTCAGGCCGCCGCTACAGGACCAACGTGCCGGATCGCGGTTAGTGCTGGGTGCGCCTTACGCTGGACCTGAGAATGGCAGCCACGCGTGGCAACCGCAAGCCCTGCATTCCGCCATGTTCGTCAAGGTGCGTTGAGCCTCTTCCGGCGCGCCCCACCCGGCAGGTGCCAAAGCTGTTTGGTAGAGGAGTCCCTGAAAGCAGAGCAGCTCCGCCCACCCGCCGCTACGAACTCTGCGAAGGGTCTGAACCGATGACATGTTTCCGAGGGCCCATTGGGCGAGTCCCGACCAATTCACGTCTATTTCACAGGCTGCCGCATCCCAGTGATCCGATGGCGTTGCGCCCCACCAGCAACAACTGCCATTTTGAAACCTGATCTCCAGGTCGTACGTGCCAAACGGTGAACTGATGATTGCCACTTGGATCTTCATTGTGGCGCCTGGGAAGTTCTTCCATCTCGTAAGCGAGTCGACATTCACCTCGACTAATGGGAGCGGGGGTCCCCCCCAACTTGCATCAATGGACCGAAGGTCCTGAAAGTCTAGGTCCTTGCCGGAAACCAGCTTCTCCCAGGTTCGCTCTGGACAGCGCAAGGCCAACCCGTCTAGGTGAACATCATGTCGTCCCAAGCGACAAGCGGAAGTCGCAATCCGAGCCGAGCTTCGGTCGCACCAGGCATACACAACTACGAAAGGATGGAGGCAGCTAAGAGCACCTTGCGGCGCGCCACGACTTCTGGGGCGACTAGCGACGCATGATGTATAGCGGCCCCGTTCCCGGAGTCGAGGTCTAGGGCAGCAATGCAGCAGCCAGCCTCACCGAATGCCCCAAACGTGCGTGGCCCGGCCCCATGGAGTCCGTGGGTAGACATCTCGACCAACCACCACAGGCCGAAGCGCCTGCCACTCGAATCGCGAGAGTGCTCACGTAACATGAGCTCCACGGTCGAAGGTGCCAGGACTCGACCAGCGCCATGGACGTCCTGATAGATCCCCTGAAGTATCAGCCAGAGCGCCTCCGTCGTCGCATAGAGACCGAAGTCGGGACTGCGTTCTTGAGCAACCTCCGGGGTTGCTTCAGCAAGGAGAGGGATCGGGAAGCGGCCGCGACGCTCCCAATTGACGTCGAATCGCGCGAGCTCGTTGGCTGGACAGGTGAAGAACAGCGAATCCGCGGGAAGGCCGTACCCGTCGGCAACCAAGTCACATGCCCACGTCATGGCATCCTCGCCACCAAGGATCCGATCGAGAAGAGCCAATACGATGACGCCGCCACCAGCCGCGGCAAACCTCGCTTCTCGCCTGCTGCTTCTGGCAGAGGTGAGCTCGCGCAGCGCCAACTCATGGCGGTCTGCGACTGGTAGAAGACGGAGCAACACGGGGTCAATGTCCGCCAGGTTCGCCTGATGGCTCATGAGGTCCGTGAGGGTGACGGAAACTCCAGCGTACTCGTGGCCATAGCTGGCCAATGGTAGGTCGAGCCTGATTTCCTCATCCTCGGCCAACTTCATGATGAATAGAGCGAATACAGACTTGGCCACGCAATACCATGCTCGCAATCTGGATTCAGCGCCACTACTTTCGCGCATGGTCCCAGCCCAGGCCAGCTCTGGCCAACTGCGAGTCCTGTCCTCTTCCCCACCGACTAGCAACGACTCTCCCAGCCATCCGGCCGAAACGGACCACCGTCGACAGACGTCGCCACTCGGACATACGGATCAATTGTGTAGATGTCAACTACAAGCGGCCTTCCGGCCGTGATTGCGTGAAGGACGCGGCGGCACCCCGGTGGCACTACTGGGCTAGGTGGCGCCGAGGTGCTAACCACTGTCGTGGTCGGCTGGATGTCGGCCGGAATCGCGGACCTACAGCCACATCCTGCAGCCAGAGCGACCAGACATGAATAGACCACCGTCGACTTGATGATCCTACTTGTGCCAGGCGAAAGAACCTTGAGCCAAGTCACGGGCCACCTGCCGAACGTTCTCGACGAAGTCTGACGCCGGATTGGCGTCAGCTTTGGACCAAGAGGAATTGCTGCAGTTGGTTTCATAGTTGACGCTCCCGCTGATTGGCTGAAGATTTGCTCCAATGGTCTGATGCCAAAATCTCGGACTATTAAAGTAGACTCGCTCGAAATCAGTGGCGCACGGGTTGGTCTCAATTATCTCGGTCCAGTTCATAGTGCTTGTGGCGGACCCACCGTTCAGGGTCACCGACCCCATGAATTCATTGTCGCGCCAGATGCCCCATTCCGAGCGCGGACCGCTGATGCTGAGTCGCCAGACACGATACTTGACCCACTGAGCCATTGGCACAGTGCTGCTGTTGGTAACTTCGGTTCCTACGCCGGAGCAGTAGAATCCGAAGTTGGAATGATACGTATTGCTTGAACGGATCGGGCCGAAGTGCCATGCGCAATCGGT
The DNA here is from genome assembly GCA_041394405.1 of Microthrixaceae bacterium. GTDB lineage: Bacteria > Actinomycetota > Acidimicrobiia > Acidimicrobiales > Microtrichaceae > Microthrix. The sequence continues at coordinate 2,225 of JAWKIF010000014.1, read as the reverse complement.
TGTGGTGATCTGGCCAGCCAAGAACCAAACACACAGGGCGCCAGCTCCGGACGGGCTGTCGCAGGCGTTCGACTCGTTACTCTGCGGTAGTCCAATCCATGTGTGGTATTCAAACGCATAAATACTCGAGTTCGCGCCGTCATCATGGAAGATATGGTTCGAGTGGTGATCGGAAAGCAGGGCCGACTTCTCGCCCTCCCCAACGTTGTTGGCCGAATCACAACTCTGGTTTTTGGCGAGTCGGGCCGCCGCTTGGTTCGCCATCTGAAGGGCGGTCGCAGAGGCATCGTCCCGCTCCGACACCGGAACGGTAGTCGCGTAGAGATAAGCTGGAGTCCGCATCGTCGAGAGGCACCGGAACGACCTTGTTCAGAGTTCTTCACCCGGAGTCCGCTGCTCCCGGAATTGGCCTGAACAACCTTGTCCTCTGGGGTGTCGGTGTAGGCTCCATTTGGGATCGTCGTAGGCGGGCCAGCCCCGCTCCCTGGTTTGAATTCCGGAGTGAAACGCGCCGAGTCAGGGCTCGATCTGCTCGGGTCCACAATCGCAGGCTCCGAGGCTGCCTCCGAAGCGCTCGTCTCGACGCAGCGCTGCCCAGATGCGGGCGGAGGTGAGGCGGAGACTGTTGGTGCTTGAAACCATGCGATAAGGCCGACGGCTATTGCGGGAACGATGGCGGTTCTTGCGTGCTGGCGAATCGTGCGGCTAGCTGGATGCATCGAACCCCTTCGGCTTGCCGATCAGTTTGGCTGAATGTGCGGGAGCCCGTCAAGGCTTCCGTGTATCGCGCTCAAGTGGGTCATCGGATTGGCGTCGGTCAGTGATGGTCAGGTACTGGCCGTCAAGGACTTCGAGCTGGACTTCGGTGAAGTCTCCTTCGGGAGGAGTGAAGCGGACCACGACTGGAGTCAGGTCGTACTCCCTGAAGCCATCACCTGAGGTGTTGCCGATCACTGGCTCGTCAACCTTGACCAGGCCAACTTCGACCCCTGCTTTGGTATCGGCGTCAACGTTGTGTCCGGGACCTAACTCAGCGAAGCCTTGCTGGAAGGCGACTTCCATGAAGCCGCACCGACTCCATCGGGTCTTGTCGATCTGGTTGCGCTGAGAGGGTTCCAGCAGCTCCCAAGCTGCTCCGGGGTCGTTGTTCTTGTAGGCCTCAAGCCACTCGACTGCGACTTCACCTGGATCTCCAGAGTTGGCCTTGCTGTAGAGCACCAGGCCGTCGCATCCACTCGAGTTGGGTCCCGAGCTCGACGAGTTCCCAGGCCCCGGCCCGCTCGACCCGGCCTTGAAAGGAGCGGGCTGCGGTCACGGTCGAACGCCACGCCTTCAAGCCGACAGCCTCGAGCGCAACGGCGAATTCGTCGATGTCGTTGAGCGATTCGTCGGTGAGCACGAGCGCCGTAGGCATGGTCACCACTCCCCGAGGGCTTTAGCGTCGATCGCTTCGGTCGCTCGCCGGTACTCGCCGGCCAGCCAGTCGTTGGCCAATTGCAGGTAGATCCGGGTCGACTCAATCGAACGATGCCCCGCCTGGGCTTGGATCGCTTCGAGCGCCATCCCAGCCTCCCGCAACCGGGTGAAGCAGGTGTGGCGGAGCTGATGGCAGGTCAGCGAACCAATCCCGGCCAGTCGACGGGCGCCGGCGACGATCTCGTCGAGCCCGGCCGGTGTCGGTGTCTTCGGGACGTTCGGAATCGAGGTAGGCCGCCAACGCCATGAAGAACCGCGACGAGATCGGCACGATCCGCTGGTGACCGCCCATGCCATCGGCGATGAACATACGCCTTTCACCAGGGCGGACGTCCTCGAACCGCAACCCGAGAACTTCGCGGCGACGCAGCCCGCCAAGCAGCATCGCGTCGACCATCGCCCGGTCCCGGTGCTTGCGCAGCGCCGCACAGAACCTGTCAATCTGAGCGGGGTCGACCACCCGAGGCAGCGTGCGCGGAGCACGAATCAACGGGACACCCCGCACCGCCCGCTGTCCTCCTCGTCGCGATGCCAGGCCTCGCGGCACCGGGTTCGCCGTGACGTCACCGCGGACGACGAGGTAGTCGTAGAAACCGGTGATCGTGGCCAGCCGTCGCTTGATCGTGCAAGCCGACAAGCCCTGTTCGCCGTCTTCGATCCTGACCACGTTCCCAGCAACACGAGGTCGGCGCTGCGCGGTGATGAACGCCAACACATCCGAGCCCACAACCTCGGCGGGTCGACCTCAA
>JAWKIF010000013.1:0-224526 GCA_041394405.1 Microthrixaceae bacterium | reverse complement strand
TTCGCAGATGGTGCATTCTGGGTGCGGGTGACATCAGCGCGATCTCGGCGCGGCATTGCGCAACGACGAACGTTTCGATGAGCCGACCAAGCAGGTCGCCGTCGGTGAGCACGTCGTTCTCGGCCAAGCCGAGCACCCCTGCGAACAGACCCGCGTCGACGAGATAGCGCTTTGGTGCCAGCGTCAGTCGCTTGAGTCGGTTGCTGGTCCACGCCGGAAGCCGATCGATCACGAGCAGGTTCTGCAACAAGGTGTCGTAGGCCCGGGCCGTGTCCTTGGCGATCCCGGCCGCCTTCCACAGCGTGATGTCGTCGACGATCCCGGCGCTGTTGAGCGTCAGCGCGGTGAGGTAGGAACGCAGCCGTTGCGGGTCGCGGCCTGGAGCGATGGACTGTGCGTCCCGTGTCACGAGTTGGTCGACGTAGGACGTGAGCCAGCGCGCACGCCCACGATCCGTCGTCATCAACGCCGGCTCAGGGAAGCCGGACCGAAGGGCACGTTGCACATACCCCCGCACGTCGACCTTCGAGCGATGCTGCGGGACCGGCTCGCCGGCGAGCACGGTGCCAAGCCACGAGCGGTGTCCGACCCGGCCTTCAATCTCCCGCTCGGTCAGCCCGTACATCGGAAGGCGAACCAATCGACCGGTTCCCGGCCACGTTGGTGCGTCGATATCGCCTCGCACCGACCCGGTGACCAGGAATCGACCTCGACCGGGGTTGGCGTCGACAGCGATCTTGATCGCCTGCAGTGAGACCGGGGCTTCCTGCCATTCGTCCACCAGGATCGGCTCGTCCCGCTCCGAAAGAAGCGCAGCTGGGCCGGCCCGAAACGCCTCGGCAACAGCCTTGTCACCGAGACGGATGATCGTCCGTGCATGCTGCTCGCAGGATGTGGTCTTTCCCGCTGCGCGGGGACCAACTACGAGCACTGCGGCGTGGTCTTCGAGCATTTCGACCAGGACCTGATCGGCGTCTCGTGGAACGTATTCCGTGGCCACAGACGCAGACTAGTCGTCTCACGGGTCGTTGACTAGTCGTCTCACGGCCTCCCAACTAGCCGTTGTGCGTTCGGATTCCGCAAGCGACGCCCCTCCACTTCCGCTACAAGCGGTCATATCGATGGTGCGCGCACCGAATCGCAACCCTCCGCTCACGATGAAGGGGACTCCACGCCCGGTTGCTTGACCAGCAGGCTCCGCGCATATATGTAGGAGTCCTACATATGCCGGAGGACCAATGACCGCCCATCCCACCGCACCCGAACTTGCCGTGTCCCGGTGGTTCAACACCGCGTCGGACCTGAAGCTGGCCGACCTCCGAGGCGAGGTCGTCGTCATCGAGGCGTTCCAGATGCTGTGCCCGGGATGCGTCAGCCACGGCCTTCCCCAGGCTCAGCGGATCGCCGCCACCTTCGGCAACGACCTGACGGTGCTTGGGCTGCACACCGTGTTCGAGCACCACGCGGCGATGACTCCCACCTCGCTGGAGGCGTTCCTCCACGAGTACCGCATCACGTTTCCCGTGGGGGTCGACGAGGCCGAGCCCGGTGTGGATCTGCCGGTGACGATGCGCCGCTACCGCCTGCAGGGCACCCCCAGCCTGATCGCCATCGACCGGGCCGGATCCCTCAGAGCGTCGGCGTTCGGGCAGGCCGACGACCTGGCGGTGGGTGCGCAACTCGCCCGGCTGATCGACGAACCCGCACCCGACCCCGAGGTTGTGCCACCGAGGGTGTGAGGTGACCTCACGCCCGGTGCTGGACCGCAAGTTCCTGGCCGCGGTCGAGCGGCTGGGCCGAGCCGTCCGGGTGGCCCGCCAAGAGGTGGCCACCACGCACGGCGTGTCGCTGTTGGGGTTATCGGTCATCGAACGACTGGCCGACGCTGACGCTCTGCGCGTCGGGCAGCTGGCCGCCGAGCTGGCGGTGACCCAGCCCACGACGAGCGACGCCGTTGCGGCACTGGTCGACAAGGGCCTGGTGCGGCGGAGCCCGGACCCGCTGGACGGGCGGGCCAAGGTGTTGTGGCTCTCGCCCGCCGGGCGGGACCTGGCCGAACGGGTGGCCCACCAGTTGGCGCCGTTGATGGAGCCCGAGCGGGCGACGTCGGCCGACGACCAGGCACGGGCGCTGCGGGTGGTGCTCGAGGAGATCCATCGGCTGCAGCAGGCCGGGGTGATCACGGTCAATCGCAGCTGCCCATCGTGTGCACACTTCCAGCCGCCCGCAGGCGCCGACCTGGCCCGCTGCCGCCTGCTCGACCTCGCCCTTCCCGAACGGGACCTTCGCGTCGACTGTCCCGAACACTCCGCCCCTGCGGCTTCCTACAGCAGGCAGAGTTCCCAACTCCGCTGAGCCACAGCGACGTCTCCCTCCGCGTCGCCCGCCCGGAGCTCCACGCTGACGAACGGATCAGCTGGGTGAACTGAATCAGGCCTTGGACGACGCCAGACATGGTGTCGCCGACGAACGTGACACGGCTACCAGACTCGTGACCATCGATCGTCGGGAATCCGGGCCTCAAGTGTCTCCCGCCCACGCCCCACGTCCTGAGCGAGATCGAGCGCAACGAACAATGGATGGGCCAGGGGCCAATCGGTGACACCGGTCGTCAACCCGACTCTGGGTGTTCGGTGTTCGGTCAATACCGAACACTGAACACCGAGTGCCCGGGTGCTCCACGACCGACTGGTTGCGCGCCGAATTGGGGCCCGTACCCAACACCCGATGAAGAAGCGCGGCGACGGCGGGGACCCCGACCCCGCCCAGAATCTCACTCATCGTGCTCACTCGGCTGCGTTGCGTAGATTGGCACCACGATCGCCATTCGAAGAGCAACTGCCCCGACGCCGCCGGAGCAGCCGACCTGGCACGAAATCAGGGAGTCCGCAGCCGTGGGGGGACCACACACCACCAACGCCCATCGCGTGTTGAGCGATGTCGGCTGCATGTCGCTTCCGGGAACCGACCCGCGCCCAGCGTTGCGGGCCGCCCAGCGCTGCGGTGCGACGCCCATCTTCTGGGCCGCACCCCACCCGATGGCCGCCGAGCACCTGGCCAGCGTCGGTCCCGAGGTGGTCGATCGGTTGGTGGTGTGGGCCGACGCCCCGCCTGTAGCCCCGCTTCCCGGCCACGTGTCGGCCGTCATTGCCTCTCCCGAGTTGCTGGATTCGTTTCCCCGCGACGAGGCCGGCGTGACCCGGATTCCGGCGATCACCTCCGTCGGCCAGCTGGACGATGCGATGGCGACGCTGCACGACGCGCCCGGGGGTGGCCACCTGGTGTTGGTGGGCAGCGAAGCGGCCGGCCCTGTCGGGGACACCTCATCGTTCATCCTGCTGCAGCAGGTGCTTCGAGCGATCGACGGCAACGCCCGGCCTGCGCCCGCCATTTGGGTACGCGGCGGCATCGGCCCCAACACGGCGGCTGCCGCCATCGCCGGAGGCGCCGCCGGGGTGATCCTCGACACCCAAACCAGCCTGCTGCGGGAGAGCACCGTGCCCGCGGCGACCAGACGCATCCTCGCCGCAGCCGATGGCTCGGAAACCAAGGTGATCTCGGGCTGCCGCGTCTTGGTGCGCCCCGACCTGCCGACGGCCGGCTGCACCCAGCTGCCGGCCGGCAACGAGCTCGGGTTCGACGACCCGGCCTCCCAACCGATACCGGCCGGACAGGACCTGCCGGTGGCATCGACGCTGGCCACCATCGGCGTCACCGTGGCCGGCGCCGTCCAGGCCATCCGCCGCTCGATGTACGCGGACGTCGGCGCTGCCGCCGAGCTGGCATCGCTCCGCCCCGACGGCCCACTGGCCCAACGAACCGGCAGCACCTACCCGGTGTTCCAGGGCCCCATGACACGCGTGAGCGACACGCCCGCCTTCACCGAGGCCGTCGCCGACGCGGGGGGCAACCCGTTCCTGGCGCTGGCCTTGCTCCGAGGCAGCGAGGTGGAACGCCTGCTGGCCGACACCGCCGAACGGCTGGGCGACCGGCCCTGGGGCGTGGGAATCCTGGGCTTCGTCCCGCCCGAGCTGCGTTCCGAACAGCTGGAGGTGGTGAAGGCCTACCGGCCGCCGCTGGCCATCATCGCCGGCGGTCGCCCCAGCCAAGCCAGGGAACTTGAAGCGGGCGGCACCCGGACCTACCTGCACGTTCCGTCGCCGGGCCTGCTGCGCCAGTTCCTTGCCGACGGAGCCCGCCGATTCATCTTCGAGGGCCGCGAGTGCGGCGGGCACGTCGGCCCCCGCAGCAGCTTCTCGCTGTGGCAGGCCCAGCTGGACGTCCTGGCCGGGCACGCCAACGCATCCGAGCTGGAGGTGATCGTTGCGGGCGGTATCCACGACGAACGCTCGGTGGCCATGGTGGCGGCCATGGCTCAACCCCTGGCCGCTCGGGGTGCGGCCATCGGTGTGCTGGCGGGCACCGCCTATCTGCTCACCGAGGAGATCGTGCGGTCGGGAGCCATCGTGGAGGGGTTCCAACGGGCCGCGCTGGAGTGCGCAGCGACGGCGTTGGTGGAGACCGCGCCCGGGCACGCCACCAGGTGCGTGGCGTCGCCGTTTGTGGATGCCTTTGAGCGACGCCGCCAGGAGCTCCTCGACGCCGAGGTCCCCGCATCGGATCGCTGGGCCGAACTGGAGACCCTGAACCTGGGCCGCCTTCGCCTGGCGTCCAAGGGCCTCGAGCGGACCGATGCCGGCCTGACCCAGGTGGACGAGGCCGCCCAGCGCGAGGGCGGCATGTTCATGATCGGCGACGCGGCCACCATGGCCGACGAGCCCCTGACGCTGGCCACGCTGCACCACCGGATGTCCTCCGGTGCCATGGACCACCTCGCGCAGCGGGCCGACGAGCTGGTTGCCGCCCGGCTCCTCCCCGGCGCCGACGTCGATGCCGCCGATCAACCCGACGGGCCCGACCCGCTGGACATCGCCGTGATCGGCATGGAGTGCGTGTTTCCCGGCGCCGAGAACGTCGCCCGGTTCTGGACCAACACGGTGATGGGCCGCAACACGGTCACCGAGGTGCCCACCAGCCGGTGGGAGACCGCTCGGCACTTCGACCCGACTGCGTCGCCGGCCAACGCCGGCAAGCTCACCCCGTCGAAGTGGGGCGGGTTCGTCCCGCCGATCGACTTCGACGCCCTGGCCTACGGCATTCCACCGGCCTCGCTGGCGGCCATCGAGCCCGTCCAGCTGCTCAGCCTGGAGGTGGCGGCGCGGGCGCTGCGCGATGCCGGCTACGAGCACCGCCACTTCGACCGCAGCCGTACCTCGGTGATCTTCGGGGCCGAAGCGGGCACCGACCTGTCGAGCACCTACGGCTTCCGGTCGACCTGGCCCTCGCTCTTGGGCGACCTCCCGGCCGAGCTGGAGGAGTTCCTCCCGACCCTCTCCGAGGACTCGTTTCCCGGGCTGCTCACCAACGTGATCTCGGGTCGAATCGCCAACCGGCTCGACCTCGGTGGCGCCAACTACACCGTCGACGCGGCCTGCGCCTCCTCCCTCACCGCCCTCGACGCCGCCTGCAAGGAGCTGACCGCCGGCACCAGCGACCTGGTGCTGTGCGGCGGCGCCGACCTCCACAACGGCATCAACGACTACCTGCTGTTCTCCAGCGTGCACGCGCTGTCCCCCACCGGGCAGTGCCGCACCTTTTCGGCCGACGCCGACGGCATCGCGCTGGGCGAGGGGGTGGCGTGCGTGGTGCTCAAGCGGCTGGAGGACGCCCGCCGCGACGGCGATCGCATCCATGCCGTGATCAAGGCCGTGGCGGCCTCCTCCGACGGGCGCCACCTGGGCCTGACCGCACCGCGCCAATTGGGCCAGGTTCGGTGCCTGGAGCGGGCCTATCAGCAGGGGGGCGTCAACCCGGCCGACGTCGGGCTGATGGAGGCCCACGGCACCGGAACCGTCGTCGGCGACCGCACCGAGTTGGCCACCCTGACCGAGCTGTTCTCCGGCGCCGGGGCCGGGGTGGGCGCCACGGCGTTGGGCTCGGTGAAGTCCCAGATCGGGCACACCAAGTGCGCGGCCGGGCTTGCCGGATTCATCCGGGTGGTGCGGGCGGTGTCCACCGGGGTTCGGCCGCCGACGGGCAACATCACCGCCCCGAACGACTATTGGGATCCGGCCACCAGCCCGTTCCGCCTCGACTCGGCCGCGACGCCGTGGCTCGACGAGCATCGCACTGCGGCCGTGTCCGGGTTCGGGTTCGGCGGCACCAACTTCCACGCCATCATCGAATCCGCCGACGACGAGCCCCCACCGGCCCACGGCCTGGACGCCTGGCCCGCCGAGCTGTTCGTGTTCACGGGGTCGGGCTGGCCGGCCGCCCAGGTGCTCATCGAGCAGCTCCTCGGCTACCTCGACCACCACGGAGCGTCGTCGGCACCGCTGCGCGACCTGGCCGCCACCGTGTGGTCGCGCCGATCGGGCGACGTCCACGTGTGTGTCGTCGCCGAGGACCACGCGGACCTGCGGGCCAGGCTGAACGACATCGTCGGGCACGGCCCGCCGGAGAACGCCGCCGACACGCCGAGCTCACCCGGGGCCGACGCCGTCCACTGGGCACAACCCCTCGCCGAGGGCGAACGGGTGGCGTTCGTCTACCCCGGCCAAGGCTCGCAGCGGCCGGGCATGCTGGGCGACCTCTTCGTGGCCTTCCCCCAGCTTCGCGCCGCCCTGCGCGACGGCGGGCGCTGGGCCAACGAGCTGTTTCCCCCCACTGCGTATGACGCCGAGACCCGGGCCGCCCAGGTTGCGGCGCTGACCGACACGCGGGTGGCCCAGCCGGCGCTGGGCATCGCCGGGATGACCCTGACCCGGCTGCTCGACCAGCTGGGCGTGCAGCCCGACATGGCGGCGGGACACAGCTACGGCGAGTTGGTGGCGCTGTGGGCTGCGGGTGCGCTGCCCACCGAGGGGTTCCTCGACCTGTCGGCCGCTCGCGGCGAGGCCATGGTGGCCGCCGCCGAGGGGGACGGCGGTTCGATGGCGGCGCTCGCGCTGGGCGCCGAGCGGGCCGAAGCCATCATCGAGCAACTCGGACGCTCGACGTCGCAGGTCGGTGCCGATGGTGTGGTGGTGGCCAACCGCAACGCGCCGCAGCAGTCGGTGGTGTCCGGCCCGACGGCGACCGTCGAGGCGGTGGTCGAGGAAGTCACCCGACTCGGCGAACGGGCCACGATGCTGAACGTCGCCTGCGCCTTCCACAGCCCCGTGGTGGCCGCGGCGGCCACGGCGTTTGCGGAACGTCTGGCCGACGTCGAGTGCGCCCGGCCCCGCTTTGATGTGTACTCCAACGTGACGGCCGGTCGCTTCGAGAATGCCGGGGACGTCGCAGGACTGCTGGCCGAACAGGTGGCCGCGCCGGTTCGCTTCACCGAGGAAGTCGAGGCCATGTACGCCGCCGGCGCACGCCTGTTCATCGAGGTGGGCCCAGGCCGGGTCCTCGGCCGGCTGATTGGCCTCACCCTGGGCGACCGCCCGCACCGCACCGTCTGCTGCGACGTGGCCGGCGAACCCGGGCTGACCACGCTGCTGGGCGCCGTCGGGCGGATGGCTGCAGCCGGTCTTCCGGTGGACCTCGACCCGTTCTTCGACGGGCGGAGCGCCGCCGTCGACCTTGCCGCCCGAGACCCGTTGCCCGGCTGGACCGTCGACGGCCACCTGGTGCGCGGCCGCGACGGTTTGCCCGTGACCGGCGGGCTGCGGCCCGCCCATGACTTCGTGGAGGCCCACCCGATGGGATTGCCAGTTGCCGGCCAACCAGGTGGCCAGGAGGGCGGCGGCGCCGACGCCGCCCTCGTTCAGTATCTCCAGGGGATGCGCGAGCTGGTCTCGGCACAGCGCGACGTGATGATGTCCTACCTGGGCGTGGCGGTCGCCCCGGGGTCCCCGGTCATCGACGCTGCGATTGCCGGCGCCGGCGCCACGCTGCCCCAGGCCGCGCTGGGTTCGAGCCACAACGGCTCGGGGCCCGCCGACGGAACGGCCATCGCCGCCGACGCCGGCGCGCCCCCCGTGTTGGACGCCCCGCAGCTGGAGGCCGTGGTGACCGCCATCGTCGCGGAACGAACCGGGTATCCCCCCGACATGTTGGACCCCGACCTCGACCTCGAGGCCGACCTCAGCATCGACTCGATCAAGCGCATCGAGATCCTCGGGGAACTGGCGGAGCGGGCCAGCCTGCCCGGGGCCGAGGAGGGCACCGTGGACGAGTCGGTCGTGGAGGGTCTGTCCATGATCAAGACCATCCGCGGCATCGTCACCTGGATCGTCGAGCAGGCCGATGAGGACGCACCGACCCCCCAGCCCGCCGACGACGGGCCGCACAGCCCCGGCGGCGTCGTCGACCTGTCCGACAACGGGGCACTGGCTGCGAGCGGGGACCGAACCGCACCCGGCCACGCGGGCCCGGGCGCGGACCACGTCGACAGTGCGCACAGCGACGCCCCCCTCGACGTGCCGGGCAAGGCGCTGTGCCTGAGGCCGGTGGTCGTGGCCACCGAGGCACCCCTGGCACCCGAATCGGTTCGCGGGCTGACCGTCTGGATCACCGGCGGGCCCACCGCCACGGCCGTGGGCGATGCGGTGACGGCCGAGGGTGGCATCGCCGTGGTGTTCGACCGTGCCGATGAGCCGCCCAGCGAGGACCCGCAGGTGTTCATCGACACCTCGGGGCTGGACGAGGCCGTCGGGACCGACGGCACCGACGGCCCGGCGGCCGCGGTCGGCGCCATCGGCTCGTACCCTGCCCTGCGCCAGGCGCTCCTGCGCAACGCGAGGTTCGTGGTGATGGCCACGGGTGACGGCGGCAGCTTCGGCATCGGTACCGACGGCGACGAGGCGGGGGGCGACACGGCGGGCGGTCGCGCCGCCGGCTTTCGGGGCATGCTGCGGGCCGCCGCAACCGAATACCCCGACGTCGGCATTCGGTGCGTCGATCTCGACCCGGCCGAGGGGAGCGCCGACGCGGCGCGGCACCTCCTGGAGGAGGTGGCCGCCCCGGATCCCGCGCTGTGCGTGGTGGGCCGCTCCGGGGCGGGCCGCCGCACGATTCGCTGGGAGCGCTTCGAGCCCGACGGCCCCGACGCGACGGTTCGGGGTGGGGCGTCGCTGCCGGTGGGGCCGGGCCGGCCGGTGCTGCTCAGCGGGGGAGCACGCGGCATCACCGCCAAGGTCGCCGTCGGCCTTGCGCAACGCTTCGGCTGCCCCGTCGCCCTGTTGGGCCGTTCGCCCCACCCCACAGCCGACCCGTCCCCGGAGCTGAACGGAGCACCCGACGACCGGGAGCTGCGGCGGCGCCTGATCGATGGTGGCCTCACCACCCCGCGCGACATCGAGGCCCGCCTGGCCGAACTCACCGCCGAGGCCGAGATCCGCCAGACGCTCGACTCGCTCGCCGGCCTGGGCGTGGAGGTGCGCTACCTGCAGGCCGACGTGACCGACCCCGCCGCCATCGACGCCGCCATGACCGCCGTCGCCGACTCGCTGGGCCCCGTCGGCCTGGTGGTGCACGGGGCGGGGGTGCTGGCCGATCACCTCATCCGCGACAAGGAGCCGTCCGAGTTCCAGCGCGTCTGGCACACCAAGGTGGACGGCGCCCTGGCGCTTCACCGACATGCTCCGGCCGACGCTGGGCTGGTGTTGTTTGCCAGCATCAGCGGGGCGGTGGGCAACCAGGGGCAGGTCGACTACGGGGCTGCCAACGATGCGCTGGACACGCTGGCTCACTCCATCGCCGACCGCACGGTGGCCGCCATCGACTGGGGGCCGTGGGCGGGTGGCGGGATGGTGTCGCCCGAGCTGGAGCGCGAGTACGAGCGTCGGGGGATCGGCCTGGTAGCGCCCGATGCGGGCGTTGCCCTGGTGTGCCAACAAGTGGAGGAGGGCCTGCCGCATCGCCAACTGATGCTGGTGCGGGCCGAGCCTGCCACCATCGGGGCCATCGAGGTGACACCGGTTCATGGCGACTCCGCCGACGAGGCGCCGGTGATCGGCTCAGCAACGAACGGCGCAGTCGCGCCGGTCGGCGATCGCGCCTAGCCGAGCCGGTGCAGCCGCCCCTGCCCCCAGCGCCGTCCGGGGGTGCGCGCCCGTTTCCGGTGGCCATCGTGGGCATGGCGTGTGTCTTCCCGGGGGCCGCCGACGTGGGCGGGTACTGGGCCAACATCGAGGCCGGGGTCGACGCCATCTCCGACGTGCCCCCCAACCGGCTCGACCCCGCCTACTTCGAGGGAGCGTCGGGCCCGGGTCGCCTTCGGGTCACCCGCGGCGGCTTCGTCGACCACCACGCCCACTTCGACGCCGCGTCGTTCGGGGTGATGCCGCTGGCTGTCGACGATGCCGAACCCGACCAACTGCTGGCCCTGCGGCTGGCCGCCGAGGCGGTGGCCGATGCGGGCGGTGCCGAGGCGCTGGGCGACCCCGCATCGGTGGGGGTCATCGTGGGGCGAGGCGGCTACCTCACCTCCGGCACCGCCCGGCTGGACCAGAAGACGCGGGTGGCTCAGCAGGTGGCGTCGGTGCTGGGACAGTTGGTCCCCGAGCTGGGGCCGCAACGAATCGCCGAGATCCGCCATGCCTTCGAAGCGGAGGTTGGCCCCGAGCGGCCCGAAGCCACCATCGGGCTGGTGCCCAACCTGGCCGCGTCGCGCATCGCCAACCGCCTCGACCTCCAGGGCCCCGCCTACACCGTGGATGCCGCCTGCGCGTCGTCGCTGGTGGCCGTCGACCACGCCGTCCGAGAGCTGGCCTCGGGGCGATGCTCCTCCGTGATCGTCGGCGGCGTGCACCACTGCCACGACATCACCTTCTGGTCGGTGTTCTCCCAACTGGGCGCGCTGTCGCCCAGCGGCACGATTGCGCCGTTCAGCCGCCACGCCGACGGGCTGCTGATCGGCGAGGGATCGGGCATGGTGGTGCTGCAACCCCTGGAGGACGCCCTGGCCGAGGGGCGCCACATCACCGCGGTGATCTGCGGCACGGGCGTGGCCAGCGACGGGCGGGATTCGTCGTTGCTGCGCCCGCGCCTGGACGGCCAGTTGCTGGCGGTTCGGCGCGGCTGGGAGGCAGCCGGCATGGACCCCGCCGAGGCGGGTCTGATCGAAGCTCACGGCACCGCCACCGTCGCCGGCGACACCACCGAGTTGGCCACGCTCCGCTCGGTCTTCGGCGACGACGGGCCCCCCTTGGCGCTGGGGTCGATCAAGTCCATGATCGGGCACCTCATGCCCGCGTCGGGCATGGCCGGGCTCATCAAGACGGCGCTGGCCCTGCAGCACCGCGTCCTTCCGCCCACCCTGCACGCCGACCAGCCGCATGACAACCTGGCCGGCAGCCGGCTGAAACTGCTGGCCGAAGCGGAACCGTGGCACACCGACGGCCGCCGCGTGGCCGGGCTGAACGCATTCGGGTTCGGCGGCATCAACGCACACCTGGTGCTGCGCGAACCCGCCGAGGGCGAACGGGCCACACCGGGGCCCGTTCCCGCCGCAGCACTGCGCGACTCGGTGGCCGCAACGGGCGGGCAGGGCGACGCTGCGGCCCCACGTGCGGCGGACGGGTCGACGGTGCTGGTGTGCAGCGGCCCGACGCCCGAGTCGGTGGTTGAGTGGCTCGACCAACTCAGCCCCGGAGCGTCGGCCATCCGCCTGGAGCCGGGTCCGGTTCGCCTGGTGATCCTCAACCCGGACGAGCGCCGACTCAGCCTGGCCCGCCGGGCGCTGACCGCGGGCAAACCGTGGCGGGGCCGAAGCGACGTGTGGTGTGTTGCCGACGGGCTGGGTGACGGCGGCGGCTCGACCGTGTGGATGTACCCCGGCGTCGAGCCCTCCTTCGCTCCCCAGGTCGGCGACGTCGCCGAGCTCCTCGGCCTGGCAGCGCCCGACGTCGAGGTCGACGCCGGCGGCGCTCCGCTGGGCTTCCAGGGCGCCGCCATCGTGCACCTCGGCCGGTTCCTGACGACGGTGATGGCCCGGCTCGGCGCAGCACCGGACGCCATGGCCGGGCACTCGGTGGGCGAGTGGACCGCCATGGCCGCCTCGGGGCTGATCCCACCCGACGAGCTGGAACGCCTGCTGGCCGAGATCGACCCGGCCGACCTGGAGGTGCCCGGTGTGCAGTTCGTCGCCCTGGGCTGCGACGCTCAGAGCGCATCGCAGCTGGCCGCCGGCCTGCCCGACGTGGCCCTGAGCCACGACAACTGCCCGCACCAAGCCATCCTGTGTGGCCCCGAGGCCGATGTGGCCGTCGTGGTCGATCGGGCCAAGGCGGGGCGCGTCATGGCCCAGGTGCTGCCGTTTACCAGCGGATTTCATTCCCCGGCGTTCGCGCCCTACCTGGGGCAGGTCAGCCGCCACCTGGACGACATGGCGGTGACCACGCCCGGGGTGCCGCTGTGGTCGGCCACGTCCACGGAGCCCTACCCCGCCGACGAGGCGGCCATGAAGCGCCTCGTCAAGGCCCACCTGGTGGAGACCGTCCGCTTCCGCGAGCTGGTCGAGCGGCTCTACGAGCACGGCGCCCGGGTGTTCGTGCAGCTCGGCGTGGGGTCGCTGCCGTCGTTCGTCAACGACACGCTGAAGGGCCGGCCACATGTGGCGGTCAGCGCCGCCAGCGAGAAGCGCCCGGGCCTCGAGCAGCTGGTGCGCACCGTGGCCGCACTGTGGGCGGAGGGCGCCGAGGTTGACCTGGCGTTGCTGGGATACGACCGGGCATCCCGGCCCGAGGACTCGGCGGCGCAACTCCGCAGCCCGGCGGGCGCCACCGGCCCGTTGTTGCAGCTGGGCGCCCCGCTGGTGCGGCTGCCCGACAGCCTGGTGGCATCGGTCCGCGCCGACCTCGCCGTAGGTGGGGCCGCGGGGGCCGTCACCAACGGCGAGCACGCAGCAGCGGGCCATCCCGTCCTGGCCCAGATGCAGGCGCTCACCGAGGAGGCGACGCTGGCCTCGCGGCAGGTGGTCGAGGCGTTCGGCTCCGTCGGCCCCCCGCCCACCGGCGCGCGGAGCCCCCAGCCTGCCCCGCAACCGGCGGGCGGTCGGGCGGGAAGCGGCGACGGCGGCACCTCCACCGTGGAGGTCTCGCTGGACACCATGCCGTGGCTCGTCGACCACTGCTTCTACCGCCAGCCCAACGCCGGCCTGGGGTCGGACATGGCCGAGCGCTTCCCGGTGGTGCCCATGACCGAGATGATCGAGCTGATGCGCGCCGCCGCCACGCAGCGATTCCCGGGCACGGTGGCCGTGGCCGTCAGCGGCGTGCGGGCACTGCGATGGTTGCCCGCAGCGCCCCCCACCACCGTGACGGTGACGGTGGGGGATCTGGTGGACGGCCAGGTGAAGGTGGCCCTGGAGGGCTACGCCCGCTGCACGGTGCACTGCGCCCCCCGATACCCCGCCCCGGGCCCCACAACCGGCCCCACACCGGACGAGGGGCCGCTCGAGTTCGACATCACCGTGGACGATGTCTACGAGGGGCGGATGATGTTCCATGGCCCCAGCTACCAGGGCATCACCGCACTCACCGGCCTCACCACCTCGACCATCTCCGGCGACATCGGGGTGCTCGACCGCACCGGCGCCATGTTGGACAGCGCCGGGCAACTCCTGGGCCTGTGGGTGATGCAGCGCCTGGAGCGCGACGTCATCATCCTGCCGCAGTCGATCGAACGGGTGGAGTACTTCGGCCACCGCCCGGCGGGGCCCATGGCCTGCACGGTGACCATGACCGACGTGAACGACAAGTCGGTCTCGGCGGACCTGGAGCTCACCGACGCCACGGGAACCTGGTGTCGGATCACCGGTTGGGTCGACCGCCGCTTCAACAGCGACGACGTGTTGTGGCCGTTTCTGCGCTTCCCCGATTCGCAGACCGTCGCCCAACGCCAGAGCGGAGGCTGGTGGCTCCTGCTCGAACGCTGGACCGACTCGGCCTCCCGGGAACTGCTGGTGCGCCGCTACACCGACGCCGACGAGCGATCCGACTACGCCGACCGCACTCCCCTGGCGCAGCGCTCCTGGCTGCTGGGACGGGCCGTCGCCAAGGACGCCGTGCGCCAGCACCTGTGGGGTTGCGGGGGGCCACCGATGTTTCCCGTCGAGGTGCAGATCGGCCACAACGCGGCGGGGGCACCCCACGTGAGCGCGCCGCCCGAGGCCGCCGGGCTGCACCTCTCCATCGCCCATTCCGGGCGCCTGGGGGTGGCGCATCTGGCCACCGATGCCCCGGTGGGCATCGACGTCGAGCGGGTGGTCTCACGCGGCGAGGGGTTCGGCGCCATCGCCTTCACCGACGCCGAACGCGACGTGTTGGGCGACCCGGCCGGCGAGGACTTCGACGTCCGCCTCACGGCCATGTGGGCCGCGAAGGAGGCGGCGGCCAAGCAAGCCGGCACCGGCCTGCAGGGCCGGCCTGGCGACTGGGAGATCACCCAGGCCATCGACGACCGGCTGTTGGTGAACGACCGGTGGGTCAACCTGGAGGTCGTCGAGGTGCCTCTCCCGCCGGGCGCCGACGAGGCGACGCCGGAACAGTATGTGGTGGCCTGGACGGCCAGCGACCCGGTGGCTGCCCTCGACCAACCCCGCAACCACCCGCCCGACCACCCACCCCAGAGGAGCACGACATGACCCAGCCCAGCATCGCAGCAGCCCACGACCAGGCAGACCACGACCAGGCAGACGTCATCGAGGTGGTCGCCCAACTGGTTGGCGAGGTCATCGGCGAGGACTACGTGGCCGACATCGACATCGGAGGGGACACCTCGTTCTCCGATGACCTGGAGATGGAGAGCATCGAGTTTGTGGCGCTGGCCGAGGCCCTGCAGCTGCGGTTTGGCGAACGGGTGGACTTCGTGGCGTGGCTGGCCGAACTGGAGCTGGACGACCTCATCGAGATGACGGTCGGCCGTGTCGCCGCCTTCATCGCCGAGTGCCTGGCCCAACCGGTCCCGTCGCCGCAGGCCGACGGCGACGCAGCCCCATGAGCACGGCCACGCCGCCAACCGCGCCGGATCGGGCGCCCGGCGTCGACCCTCCCGAACTTCACGTGCGTCGCATGGGGCGGAGGAAGCCAGCGGCGTTGCCGGTGGTGATGCTGCACGGGGCGGTCACCGGCTCGATGGCCAGCTGGTGGATGACCAGCGCTCCGCACGTGGCGGCGGCCAACCAGGTGGTGCTCTACGACCTGCGGGGCCACGGCCTGTCCCACCGGCCCGCCACGGGCTACCGCATGCAGGATCACCTCGACGACCTGTCCAGGGTCACCGAGGGTCTGGGCTCGTTCGCTCTGGTCGGGCACAGCCTCGGTGGGTGGATTGCGGTCGAGGCCGCCCGGGCCTGGCCGCAGCGGGTCGCAGCGTTGGTGGGTGTCGACATCCCCATCGGCGACAAGCGGCCGCGGCTGGAGACGGAGCCGCCCACCACGTCGGACCGGCGCCGGCACTCGATTCCGCTGTCGGCGACCAGCTTCCGGGACGACCTCGCCGCCGAGCCGCCGCTGGACACCGTGGCCCTGGCGTCGCTGAGGTGCCCCGCCTTGTTGGCGTTCGGGCGACAGTCCCCCTTCGCCTCCGGGGCCACGGTGGCGCGCGCCGCGTTGGGCGACGAGGCCGTTCGCATGTTCGATGGGGGCCACGCACTCCACCTGGATGCCGCCGACGCCGTCACCGACGCCATCGTTCGGTTCCTCGCCCAAGTCACCTCCGGTGCACCGGGGGCACGTCGTGGCTGAGGTCACCGCCAACGGCGTTCGCCTGCACGTTCAGCAGCTGGGCACCCCCAACGACCACAACCACACCGTGGTGATGGTGCACGGCATGGTCATGGACAACCTGTCCAGCTTCTACTACACGCTCGCCAACCCCGTCGCGCTGGAGCACGAGGTCATCCTGTACGACCTGCGGGGCCACGGCCGCAGCGAACGGGCGCCCACCGGGTACTCGGTGGCCGACTCGGTGGCCGACCTTCGGGCGCTGCTGGACGAGCTCGGCGTCGACCGACCGGTGGTGCTGGTGGGCAACAGCTACGGCGGCACCGTGGGGATGGCCTACGCCATGGCCCATCCCGAGGACGTGCGGGGCCTGGTGCTGATCGAGGCGCACATCGCGGTCGAGGGATGGGGCGACCACATGGCCGGCAGCCTGGCGCTCGCCGCCTTCGGCCTCGACGACGACCAGGTGCGGGCCTGGCTGAGCGACCAGGGCGGCCGCAAGGTGAACCGCCTGGCCCGCAACGCCGAGGCCCTCATCTACGACACGACCATGCTGGACGACCTGGCGTCGGTGCCGCAGATGACCGAGGCGCAACTGCGCGCGCTGCCCGTGCCGGTGTTGGCGCTGTACGGCGAACACTCCGACATCCTGGGGGTGGCCCGCACCGTCGAGGCCTGCGTTCCCACCTGCGACCTTCACGTGATGGCCGACGCCACCCATTCCCTGCTGCTGGAGGGCACCTCCGAGCTGCGACGTTCGCTTGAGGAGTTCCTCGCCGCGCTGCCGCCCGGCCCGCAGGCTCCGGGTCCGACCTCGGGAGCCAGTTGATGCGCGTACTGTTCGTCGTTCCACCGCTGACGGGGCACACCAACCCCACGGTGGCGCTCGGCGCAGAACTGCTTCGGCGAGGTCACCAGGTGGCCTGGTGCGGCGACCGGGAACACCTGGCCGCGCACCTTCCGGGCGGATCAACCATCATTCCGGCCGCCGAGGACCTGCCGAGCGACCTGGTGGCCACCATGGTCGACCGCTCGCAGGGCCTGCGCGGCGCGGCGGCGCTGAAGTTCCTGTGGGAGGACTTTCTGGAGCCGCTGGCGCGGGCCACCCTGCCGGGCGTTGCACGCGCCGTCGACACGTACGACCCCGACCTCATGGTGGTGGACCAACAGGCCGTCGCCGGTGCGGTGGTGGGCCGCCGAACCGGTCGCCTGTGGGTGACCTCGGCCACCACCTCCGCCGACCTGGTCGACCCGTTCGCCGCGCTGCCCCGGCTTCGGGAGTGGGTGGACCAACGGCTGGTCGACCTGCAGGTGTCGGTTGGTGTGCCCCGTGCGGATGCCCGCCCGGAACACCTGCGGTTCTCCCCGCACCTGGTGCTGGCCTTCACCAGCGAGGCGCTGATGGGCACCACGCCCGACCTGGGTGCGCCGCTGGCCTGCGTCGGGCCGGCATTCGCCCAGCGGCCGCCGACGGTCGACTTCGACTGGGCCTGGCTCGACGCCCGGCCCCTGGTGCTGGTGTCGCTCGGCACGGTGAGCGCCGGATCGGGCACGCGCTTCCTCACGGCGGCGGCGGAGGCGTTGACGGCCCGCCCCGAGCTTCAGGGCGTGATCGTCGGCGCCGTTGACCCCGACCTCCCGGCCGCCGAGAACGTCCTGGTCGTCCCCCGCGTGCCCCAGGTGGAGCTGCTGGAGCGCTGCGCCGCCGTGGTGACCCACGGTGGGCACAACACGGTGTGTGAGGCCCTGGCACACGGCCTGCCCCTGGTGGTGGCCCCCATCCGCGACGACCAACCCATCGTGGCGGACCAGGTGGCGCGGGCCGGCGCCGGCGTCCGGCTTCGCTACGCGCGCACCGGCGCCACCCAGCTGGGCCACGCACTCGACGAGATCCTCGATCAACCCTCCTACCGGGAGGCTGCCCGGCGGCTCCAACGCTCATTCACCGACGCCGGCGGCGCACCCGCCGCCGCGCAACGACTGGAACAACTGCTGTGACCGACCACCAACCCCCCGCCCCCGGCGACGGCCGCCATCGTCTTGCCCGCGGCCTCGCGCTGGTCACCGCCGGGCTGGTCCTCGGCAACGGCGTGCGGCTCCGCCGCCGCGCCGAGGCCCTTCCCACCCTGGGCGATCCGCCGTCGCTCGACGGCCGATCCTCCCAGGACGAGTACGTGTTCTGGGTGGCGGAAGGCGTGCGCCTCGACGATGCCACCCGTGCGGCCGCCGTCGCCCATCTCGAGGCCAGCGGCGCCGATGCCGTGGACGTGATCCCCGCCAACCTGCCGACGTTGCGGGCCCTCGACGTGTTGCGCATGGTCGATCCCCGCAGCTTCGGCGGCGCGCCGATGGCCCAGGGCCGGGGCGCCTTCCAGTTGATCTGCGCCCGCGCCGCGGTGGCCGAGCGAGCCCGGCTCACCCCCGGCGAGGGCGTTCGGCTCCAGGAGATGGTGAACGTCACCCTGGAGCTGAAGCGCCACGCGCCCCGGTCGATGCACCACGTCGTGGCGCCCCACCTGCGGGCCGCGCCCACGTCCGCGCCGGGACGGGCCGAGGTGGCCGTGGCCGTGTACGGCGCCGCCGACACCTTCGTGCACGTGGTGGGCATTGCCCGGTTCGTCGTGTTGGCAGCCCTGGCGGTGCTGGCCCCCGCCAGCGTGCTCCTGGCGCTCGCCGCGCTGATCGCCCAACCCCATGTGGTGCTCGGCGGCCAGCCGATCACGCCAGGAGACCTGACCGCGAAGAGCCTGCTGCGACCGGCGACCGAGCCGATCGAGGCCCTCGCCACGATGAGCGCGATTCCGGCGGCACGGAAGCGCTCGACTGCTCCCGCAGCGCTTCGCCGCCGCGACCCGGCGGTTCGGGCCGAGTACGCGGAGGATGCGGCCACGGGCATCGACCGGTTCTTCGAGCCCCACCGGACCACCTGCCCCTGGTGCGGGGCCGCCGAGCTTTCGCGCCGGCTCGACACCGTCGACCTGCTGCAGCACAAGCCCGGAACGTTCCGCATCGACCGCTGCGACAGCTGCGGCCACCTGTTCCAGAATCCCCG
The DNA here is from genome assembly GCA_041394405.1 of Microthrixaceae bacterium. Classification (GTDB taxonomy): domain Bacteria; phylum Actinomycetota; class Acidimicrobiia; order Acidimicrobiales; family Microtrichaceae; genus Microthrix. Next base: position 205,761 of record JAWKIF010000013.1, on the reverse strand, counting down.
CCTCACCACCGAGGGCCTGGACTACTACTACCGCGACTTCTACGACGGCATCGGCGCCGAGAGCGCAGACTTCATCTTCGGCGTCAGCGACACCTCCTATGTCGACCGGGCCGAACTGGTGAAGCGGCATGCCACCGCTGCCCCCGAGAACTGGCTGGACGTCGGCACCGGGCACGGGCACTTCTGCCTGATCGCCGCCGACGTGCTACCGGAGACCACCTTCGACGGCCTCGACCTGAGCGATGGGGTGGACGATGCCGCCAGGCGCGGCTGGATCTCCACCGGCCACCGTGGGCTGTTTCCCGAGCTGAGCGCCGGGCTGGCGGGGCAGTACGACGTCGTGAGCATGCATCACTACCTCGAGCACACGCGAGAGCCGCTTGACGAACTGGAGGCAGCGGCCGAGACGCTCAGGCCCGGCGGGATGCTGCTGATCGAGGTGCCGAACCCCGAGTGCGCCCTCGGCGGGCCGCTGGGTCGCTACTGGGTGCCCTGGTTTCAGCCGCAGCACCAGCACCTCGTGCCGCGGGCCAACCTGTGCGCCGCGCTGGAGCAGCTGGGTTTCGAGATCCTCGATCAGGAGGTCGCCGAGGCCCACCAGCCGGTGGACCTGTCCCTGGGAGCGTGGTTCGCGCTGAACCGAATCGCTCCCGAACTGGACCTGCCGTGGATGCCGCCATCGCGGCCGGTGGACCGGCTGCGACGGGCGGTCGCCCTCACCGCCGGCGCACCGCTGATGGTCGCCGGCCTGATCGGCGACCACCTCCTGGCACCGGCGGTGAAGCGGGTCGACGGCGGCAACACCTACCGGGTGCTCGCCCGGCTGCCGGCCGAAGCCAACCAACGGCGGCGCTGAAGCCGGAGGCGGCGGCCTGCTGCCCCGACGTCAGGGACCGGCCGAGGTTGTCGTGCTGGACGACGTGGAGGTGCTCGGGCCGGTGGTCGAGGTGGCCGGGCCCAGGCCCTCCTCCACGTCGTCACCGATGAAGTCGGCGTTGTCGGCCCCGCGGAGCGCGTCGGTGATGACCCGGCGGCGAATCACCAGGTCGCCGGCGGTGCCCACCACCTCCAGGTCGTCGATGGCCACCAGCTCGCCGTCGCGAAACCGCAACAACGCAGCCGTTGCCGGCAGGTCGTTCTCCACGAGGAGCGAGCCCAGCCCGGTTGCGCCCGTGGAACCGACGCCCCACACCACCGTGCCCTTTCGGGCGCCCAGCTCGGACTGATGGCGATGCCCGGCGATGGCCAGGGGCACCTGGCCCACCAGGTCGCGCAGGATCACCGGATTGTGCACCGCCAGCACGTCCGGCTGTTCTCGTTGCAGCAGCTCGGCAACCTCCGGGGCGGCCGCGTGCTCGGTGGCCTCACGTTGGTCCTTGGGCACCGGGTCGGCGGTGGTGATGACCGGATCGTCGAACCCGGCGATGCGAACGCCCTCGATGTCGACCACCGTGTTGTGGAGGGCGGTCACGCCGGGGGTGGCTTTGATGGCCCGCCGGTTCGGGTTCGAGTCGTGGTTGCCCGCCACGAACAGGTACGGCACCGGGAAGTCGGCCAGGGCCTCCGCGTACACCCCCTCGAAGGAGGTACCAAAGGAGGTGGTGTCGCCCGTGTCGACCACAGCATCCACCTCGAAGGCAACCGCCAGGCGCCGGGCCAGCTGAGCGCCGATGGGGTTCAGGTGCAGGTCCGAGACGTGCAGCACCACCACCTCGCCCTCGGTGTCGCCGAGCGATTGGGTGAGCGTGGCCGAGTACAACCCGGCCAGCCGGTTGGTCAGCGCACCCACCCGCTGCCCCAGCGGCCCCTCGGCCGTCGAGATCGACTGCACCATCTGGCGGCTGGCATCCAGGGGCCCCTCGTAGGTCAGCTCGTCGAAGCGCTCGCCGTCGAAGCCCGGCAGCGCCGACGCCGCCAGCAGCACCGCCAGCAGGCCGCCCACCACCGCACCCAGCGCCACGGAGCTGCGGCGCCGCCAGGGCAGCGCCGCAGCCGCCACGGCACCGACGAGTGCGGCCACGATCCCGAACCGCACCACCGCAGCGATCAGCGCGCCGCGCGCATCGTCGTCGATCGAGCGCCGCAGCGACAGCGGATCGATGCGGCCGTCGGTGCCGATGAGCGCGGGCACGTCGATGGACCGCAGCTCCATGCGCACCTCCACCGGGCCCCGGTGGGTGGGCGCGCTGGCCCGGCCCAGCGGTGGGAGGCCCAGGGTGGTGTGGCCGGCCTCGGCGGGCCAGAACCCGATCTGCACCGACCCCGGGCCCACCTGGTGTTCGGAGCTGCCCAGGCGAGGGGCAATCGCCAGCACCGCCACGACCACCGCCACGATCGTCACGGCGGTATGGAGCGTCAGCAGGCGGCGACGCGTCGCCCGGTCCTGCACCTCCGAGGCCTGCCCGGCATCGTCGGAGGGGGCGGCAGGGGTCACATCAAACGGTACCGCGGTCGCGATCGGGCAGCGGCCGCTGCGGCGAACCTGGAAGGATCTGCGCACCATGTCGACAGGGAGTCTCATGCGCCAGTTCAGGATCGGTATCGGGATACTTGCCGTGGCGCTGGCCGCAGGCGCATGCAGCAGCAACGAGGCGGCCGACACGCCGAACGATCCGGACGGGTCGACCTCCACCAGCGCTCCGAAACGACCGGATGGCCCCGCCGCCGCGTTCGGCGATGAGCTGAGGGGCGGTCGTGGGATCTCGTTGGTTTCGGCCGCCAGCGTGCCCGACCTGGCCGCAGCCGGCTACAGCGAGGCCGAGTACTCGGTGTCGGGCACGGCGACCGCCTACGAAGCAGACGGCGGCCTGCCCGCCGACGGCACCTACGAGCTGACCGAAACCGGCTCAGGCGACTTCGACACCCGGGTGGTGGTGCGCCGCCCCAAGGACGCCTCGAGCTTCAACGGCACCGTCGTGGTGGAGTGGAACAACGTCAGCTCGGGGGCCGACGTGGCGCCCGACTACACCTACCTGGCCGACGAGATCGTGCGGGGCGGCTACGCCTGGGTGGGGGTGTCGGCCCAGCACATCGGCATCGAGGGCGGGCCGGTGGCCGTGGCCGCGCCGGGTGCGGAGATGACGGGTGCCGGCAAGGGACTCGCCGCCTTCGACCCCGAACGGTACGGCGACCTCAGCCACCCGGGCGACGCGTTCAGCTACGACATCTTCACCCAGGTTGGCCGGGCGCTGCGCGGCCAAGGGGGCTCCAATCCGCTCGGTGACCTGGAGGTGGAGCGCCTCCTGGCGGTGGGCGAATCGCAGTCGGGCTTTGCGCTCACCACCTATGCCAACGGCGTGCAGCCCCTGACCGAGGCGTTCGACGGGTTCCTCATCCACAGCCGAGGTGGTGCCGCAGCGCCCCTGGGTCGGCCCGACGAGGGCATCGACATCGCCGGAACCATCGGCGGCGAGCCGACGCGCATCCGCACCGATCTCGACGTGCCCACCATGACGGTGCAAACGGAGACCGACGTGCTGGGCATCCTCAACTCCTACCCCGCCCGCCAGGACGACAGCGAGATGCTCCGGCTGTGGGAGATCGCAGGCACCGCTCATGCCGACGCCTTCCAGCTCGGCGAAGCCGAGAGCCTGCTGGGGTGCCCGCAGCCCATCAATCGAGGCCAGCAGAGCTTCGTGCTGAAGGCCGCCTTGCGGCACCTGGACGCCTGGGCCCAGGGCGGCGCAGCACCGCCGACGGCCGATCGGCTGAGCGTCGAGAGCACCGCGGATCGGCCCGTCTACGAGCTCGACGAGGTCGGCAACGTGCTGGGCGGGGTACGAACCCCCGCCGTCGACGCCCCCGTCGACGTGCTGTCGGGCCTGCCTGCCGACGAGGGCGGCATCATCTGTTCGCTGATGGGCACCAGCGGCCCGATTCCCGACCAGCGGCTGGCGACGGCCTACGAGTCCCGGGCCGACTACGAGCGGGCCTATGCCGCGGCCGTCGACGAGGCGATCGCCGCCGGCTTCGTGCTGGACGAGGACCGGTCGGCCCTGATGGAGGAGGCCGCCCCAGACCGCTTCGACCGTTGATCCGACCGGGGCCCACGGGCCGCGACGTCTGAGAAAGGGCACAACGGCCCATCCTTGAGGGCCGGTCGGATGAGAATTTGCCTCAAGTCGGGCATGGGCTGGACCGATCCCCAGGGGGTGCAACGGCTCACACGCGGACAAGTCGCCCTCCTCGCAGCGGGAATGCTGGCCATCACCACGTATCTGCTGGTGCCGTATTCCGCCACCTCCGAGCTGGTGATCTACAACGGCATGGTGGCGACCACGGCCGTGGTGGCGTTGCTGGGGGCCAGGCGCCTGCCACGAAGCGTTCGGGCCCCCTGGATGCTCGTTGCCCTCTCGCTTGCCGGCTTTCTGGTGGGCGAGCTGCTCTGGTGGTGGTTCGGGCACCTCGGCATCGACCCGTTCCCCTCGATCGCCGACGGGTTCTTCCTGGGCGCCTACGTGCCGCTGGCGGGTGCGGCGGTGCTGCTGAACGCCCGCTGGCGGCGCCAGCGCGATGCCAGCTCGTGGCTGGACGCATGCCTGCTCACCGTGGTGATGGGGCTGGCGGTATGGGTCATCGTCATGGAGCCTTCGGCGACCGACCCGTCCGTTGGCGCCCTCGACAAGGTATTCACCCTCGCCTACCCCCTGGCCGACCTGCTGGTGCTGGGCCTGGTGATCCAGCTCACCCTGACCCGCGGCATCCGGTCCCGGGCCGTCCGCCTGCTCGCCGGTGGGCTGGTGGTGATGGCGCTGGCCGATGTGCTCTGGGGTTGGTTGGAGCTGAGCGAGTCCTTCGAGTCCTCCCCCTACCTGGACTCGGCTTGGCTCGTCGCCTACCTGCTGATGGCGGCTGCGTCGCTCGATCGATCTGCCGGCGCCGCTGCCGATGGCGAGCTCGTCGCCCAGGGCCGGGGGCGCCTCATGGCCATCCTCGCCGCCGTGATCGTGCCCCCGGCCTTCCTGATGGCTGAGCTGGGCAACCTCGGGGTGCTCGGCAACACCTCGGCCACCGTCATCACCGTCGTCTCGATGCTGTCGGTGATCCTGGTGGCCGTGCGGCTGTGGGCGCTGCTTGGCCAGACCCGCCAGCTGGAACAGCGGCGCGGCTCCGAACGCCTCGCCGCCCTGGTGGACCACTCCTCGGACGCCATCGTGCTGCTCGATGCCGACGGCGCCATCACCTTCGCCAGCCCGGCCGTCGCCGGGCTGTGGGGCTACGACCCCGCGTCGGCGCTGGGCACGCCGCTGCCCATGTGGGTGCCCGACGACGAGCGCAGCCGCCTGGCCCGGCGGCTGGAGCAGCTGGCCCAGTCACCGGCGGGAACCATCGCCGAGGTACACGGGAGCCTGGTGGCCAGCGGCGGCAACGTGCGTGCGTTCGAGGCAACGGCGCGCAACCTATTGGCCGACCCCAGCGTCGAGGCCATGGTCGTCACCATGCGCGACGTGACGGCCAGGCGCGAGCTGGAGGCACAACTCGAACGACAGGCGTTCCACGATCACCTCACCGGGCTGGCCAACCGGTCGCTGTTCACCGACCGGGTGGCTCATGCCCTCGACCGCCTGGCCCGCAAACCCGAGAACATCTCGGCGGTGCTGTTCATCGACCTGGACGACTTCAAGTCGGTCAACGACGGGATGGGCCACGGTGCCGGCGACCAGCTGCTCGGTCGGGTGGCCGACCGCATCCGGGTGAGCCTGCGGCCGTCCGACACCGTGGCTCGCTTCGGGGGAGACGAGTTCGCGGTGCTCGTCGAGGACCTTCCGACGGCCGACTTCGCCAAGGACCTTGCACGCCGCCTGCTCGAGATGTTGCGGCTGCCCATGTCCGTGGGGGAGCTGTCGTTGGGGGTCTCGGCAAGCGTCGGCGTGGCCTACCTGTCGCCCAGCTCCACCGTCGAGACCATCCTGGCCGACGCCGACATGGCCATGTACAACGCCAAGTCGCAGGGCAAGGGCCGGGTGGAGGTCTTCAACGATGCGCTGCGGGACTCCGCCGAGCGCCAACTCACGCTGAAGGTGGAACTGCCCAGGGCGTTGAAGGCGAGCGAGTTCCGACTGGTCTATCAACCCATTCACGATGTGGCCACGGGCGCCATGTCCGGCTTCGAGGCGCTGGTGCGCTGGGACCATCCCCTTCGGGGCGAGGTGGCACCGATGGAGTTCATCCCCGCCGCCGAGGAGTCCGGCCTGATCCTCGAGCTGGGGCGCTGGGTGCTGGGCGAAGCGGCACACCAGGCGGTGGAGTGGAACGCCGCATCGCCCTGCGAGCTCTCCATGAGCGTCAACGTCTCCGCCGTGCAACTCCAGCATCCCGACTTCCTCGACGACGTGGCCGCTGCGCTGAGCTCCTCGGGCCTTCCCCCGCACCTGCTGACGCTGGAGCTGACCGAGTCGGTGCTCATCGAGACGGGCCGGGTCGTGGCGGTGCTGGAGAACCTGCGCACCTTGGGGGTGAAGATCGCCATCGACGACTTCGGAACGGGGTACTCCTCGCTGTCGTACCTCCAGCACTTCCCGGTGAGCGCCGTCAAGATCGACCGCGCCTTCGTCAGCCAGCTCACGGCAACGGGAGACGAGGGCCTGGTGCGCAGCATCCTCGCCATCGCCGAGGCGCTCAACCTGAGCACGGTGGCCGAGGGCGTCGAGACCCAGGGCCAGCTGGAGACGCTCCAACACCTCGAGTGCACCTTCGTTCAGGGCTTCTACCTGGGACGCCCCCAGACGCCCGAGCAGATCGAACGGCAGGTGGGCCAGCTTGGCAGCGGCGACCCCGTCGGCGTCGGAGGGTAGGAGCCCAACCGCGCGCCGAGTGCACGCCGGCCGGGCCGACGCGTGGAAAGCTGGGGTGGTGAGCCCGGCACCTGGTCCCGACCGCATGGCAGCGCTGCGCGCCGGGCGCTGATCGGCCGGTGAGCGTGGCGGCCGTGTTGGCCCTCGTCATCGTCGCCGCTCTCGGCGGTGCCGGGCTGGGGCTGTGGTGGGGCGGGCGTCGCGCCCAACAACGCGACCCGCTAGCTGCGCTCACCGACCATCTCGACGACGCGGTGGTGCTGGTCGGGGCAGATGACACCATCACCTACGCCAACCATGCCGCCGCCGCCCTGGCAGGACGCCCGAGCGACGCCATCGTCGGGACGGCCATTGCCGGTTGGATCGCCCGCCCCGACCGACCGGCCATGCAGGCGGCCCTGGCCCGCGTCCGTGCGCTGCCCCGCGGCCAGGCCAGTCGCATCCTCGGACGCCTGGAGCACCCCAGCGAGGGGCCGCGCACCGTGCGCGGCCGGGCCTACAACCCGCTCGGCCCGACTGGCCGCGAGGTGGCGCTCGTGTTGCGTGACATCACCGTCAGCGAGGCGCTGGAGGAGGGCCTGGGCCGGCGGGCGTTCTGGGACTCGCTCACCGGCCTGCCCAACCGGGACCTGTTCACCGACCGCCTCGCACACGCACTCGAGCGACTCCCGGCAGCAACGCCCAGCTACCTCCTGGTGATCGGCGTCGACGACCTTCGTTCGGTCAACGAGGGACTCGACCTCGCCGCCGGCGACCAGCTGCTGCGCACGCTGGCCGAACGCATCCAGGTGTCGCTGCGCCCCGACGACACCCCGGCCCGGCTGACCGGCGATGCCTTCGCCGTGTTGGTGGAACGCCCGGCCTCACCCGGCTATGCCGCCGAGCTGGGCGAGCGGCTCTCGGGGATGGTGCGCCTGCCCATCTCCATCGGCGAGTTGACCATCACCGCCACCGCCGCCATCGGCATGACGGTGTTGGGTGCGGACACCACCGTCGAGACCGCCATCAGCGAGGCCGAGACCGCCATGTATCAGGCCAAGGCCACCCGCACCGCTGGCGTGGTGTCCTACGACGACTCGCTGCGGCGCGGGGCCGCCACGCAGCTTCACCTTCGGATGGAGCTCCCCCGAGCGCTGCATCAGGGGCAGTTCCGGGCGGCCTATCAACCCATCCACGCCACCAGCGGCGCTGCGCTGCGGGGCTCGGCGCTGGCGGGCTTCGAGGCCCTCGCCCGCTGGCCCCACCCCGGTCGAGGGCCGGTTTCGCCGGCCGAGTTCATCCCGGCGGCGGAGGCCAGCGGCATGATCGGCGAGTTGGGGCGATGGATCCTGGGAGAGGCCTGCCAACAGGCGGCCCTCTGGAACGCCGGCGCCGACCGGTACTCCATGAGCGTCAACGTGTCGGGGGAGCAGCTGGGCGACCCCCAGCTGGCCGAACATCTGTCGGCTGCGTTGGAGGCGGCCGACCTCCCTGCGGAGCTGCTCATCGTCGAGCTCACCGAGTCCGTCCTGGTCGACACCGCCGGCACCATCGACGCGCTCGCGGCGCTGCGGGAGGTGGGAGTCGGCATCGCCATCGACGACTTCGGCACGGGCTATTCGTCGCTGGCGTACCTCCAACGGTTCCCGGTGACCAGGCTGAAGGTGGACCGGGCCTTCACGGTCGAGATCTGCACGCCGTCGGGCCGAAAGCTGGTGCGTGGCATCCTCGATCTGGCCCGCGAGCTGGGGCTGTCGACCGTCGCCGAGGGTGTCGAGACACGCGCCCAGCTGGAGGCGTTGGCCGAGCTTGGCTGCGACTACGTGCAGGGCTACCTGTTGGGGCGCCCCCAAGGCCCGGAGGACCTCGCCGACGTCCTGTAGCCCGACACGGACGCCACGCCCGCAGTGAACTGCTCGATGTCGTCAGGGGTGGTGTCCCAGGAGGTCATCCACCGCACTTGATGCCGGGGCTCGTCCCAGTCCCAGAAGAAGCTCCACCGCTGCAACGGCTCGATGGCCGCCTCGGGCAGAACGGGGTAGATGCTGTTGACGGCGGGGGACGGCCCCGCGTCGACCCCGGGCAACGACTGCACGCCCCGATGCAACAGCTGGGCCGAGGCGTTGGCGGCGTCCCCGAGCTGGATCCACAGATCGTCGGCCAGGAGGGCGTTGAACTGGGCGGCGAGGAACCGCATCTTGGAGGGCAGCTGGGTGACCTGTTTGCGCACGTAGTCCGAACCCGTCGCCACCTGGCGGTTGAGGAACACCACCGCGTCGGCCCCGACCAGTCCGTTCTTGGTGCCCCCGAACGACATGGCATCTACCCCAGCCTCGGTGGTGAACGACCGGAGTGTCCCACGGGTGCCGCCCAAGGCGGCCGTGGCGTTGGCGATGCGGGCCCCGTCCAGGTGCACCAGCATGCCCAACTCGTGCGCGGCGTCGCAGACGCGCCGGACCTCCTCAACGGTGTAGAGCGTGCCCAATTCGGTGGGCTGGGTGATGCTGAGGATGCCCGGCTGGGCGTGATGCACGTTGCCGTGGGCGGAGGCGGCCTGGCGCAGCTGCGCGGGCGTGACCTTGGCGTCGCGGCTGTCGACCGCCATCAGCTTGGTGGACAGGACCCGCTCGGGCGCAGCCGTCTCGTCGGTGTTGATGTGGGCCCAGCTGCTGCACACCACCGCATGGTTCGGACCGGGGAGCGATCCCAGCATGGTGGCCAGGCCCGCGATGTTGGCACCCGTGCCGTTGAACGCCAGCCGCGTCACCACGTCGGCATCGAACAGCTCGGCGAACGCCGCCTCGCAGCGCGCCGTGTGGGCATCCTCGCCGTAGGCCAGCTGATGCCCGTCGTTGGCGGCGGCAATCGCCTCGATGACGGCCGGATGCGCACCGGCCGCATTGTCGCTCGCAAAGGACCGGGCCGGTGGCGGAAACGTCGGCTCGACCTCGAGGACATGCTGCTGCATCGCAGCATGATGGGACCCGCCGTCGGGAATCACAAGTGCACCATCGGCGCTCACCGGGTTCGCGACAGCATCACGACGTTCACCACAACTGCGCCCACGGTCGTTTTGGGCGCGATCGTGGTGGACAGGTCACAACAATCGCGCCCAAAACCAGGCTGGGCGCGATCGTGGTGAACCTTCGACGCCCGGAGCGCCTGGGCTCAGATGCCGAGGGGCGGAACGATGGCCTCCACCAGGCTCGGACCGTCGGTGGCCAGCGCCCGCTCGAGCGCCGCCGTGAAGCCCTCGGCGGTATCGGCCCGCTCGGCGTGCACGCCCATGCCCTCGGCCAGCTTGGTGAAGTCGAGATCGGGGCCCGACAGGTCCAGCATGTTCAGCGCCTTGGGGCCGGGAGCCTCCGCACCCACCCGATCCAGTTCCATGCGCAGCACGGCGTAGGACGAGTTGTTGTAGATCACCGTGGTGACGTTGGTGTTCTCCCGCACCTGGCTCCACCAGCCCTGCAGCGTGTACATGGCCGAACCGTCGGCCTGCAGGCACACCACGGGGCGATCGGGCGCGGCGATGGCTGCGCCAAGTGCCATGGGCACTCCGGCGCCAATGGCGCCGCCGGTGAGCGTCAGCCAATCGTGGGCGGGCGCGCCCTGGGTGGCACCCGGCGCAAAGAGCCCGGAGGTGTTGGCCTCGTCCACCACGATGGCGTTCTCGGGCAGCAGGGCACCGAGGGCGGCGGCCACCGCCTCGGCGGTGAGCGCCCCGGTGGGACGCTCGGGGCGGGCGGCCTCGGCGACGGGCACCTCCTGGGGTGCCTCCAAGGCATCGGCCAGGGCCTCCAGCGCAGCGATGGGATCGTCGGTCAGGCCGGCCAGCGTGCTGACCGCACAGCCTTCGGGCACCAGCGAGCTGGCCTTGCCCGGGTAGGCGAAGAACGAGGCCGGCGCGGCCACGTCCACCAGCACCATCGAGGTGGCCTCGCCCAGCTGCATCTGCGCGAACTCGGCCAGGTAGGCCAGCCGCTCCACGACCGGCAGCCCGGCGCCGCGTCGCTGGATGCGCGGGAAGGTCTCGCCCAGCAGCTTGGCGCCGCTGGCCTGGGCCACGCGCACGGCCGCCCGCTGGCCCCGTTCGTCGAAGCAGCGACCGCCGATGAACAGCACCGACGGACCGTCGCTGCGCAGCGCACGGGCGGCGGCCTCCACGGCCTCGGCGGGCACCACGGCCGGGGGCTGCACCGGCTGGGGCGCAGCGGCGCCTCCGGACGGAAGCCACGAGACGTCGGCCGGGAGGATAAGGGTGGCCACCCCGCCGGGCGAGCGCAGGGACTCGGCCACCGCGCGGGCGCCGTCACCCGGGACGGCATCGGGGGTCATGGAGCGATGCACCCAGGCCGACACTGCCCCGGCGACGGCGTCGATGTCGCTCTCGAGGGGGGCATCGAAGCGCTTGTGATAGGTGGCGTGGTCGCCCACGATGTTCACCATCGGCGTGTGCCCGCGGCGGGCGTTGTGCAGGTTGGCGAACCCGTTGCCCAGGCCGGGACCCAGGTGCAACAGCGTGCACGCCGGCTTGCCGGCCACCCGGGCGTAGCCGTCGGCGGCGCCGGTGACGACGCCCTCGAACAGGCCCAGCACGGCCCGCATGCCGGGAACGTCGTCCAGCGCAGCGACGAAATGCATCTCGGAGGTGCCGGGGTTGGCGAAGCACACCTCCACGCCCGAATCCACCAGGGTGCGGATGAGCGACTGGGCGCCGTTGGGGGTGGTGTCGGTCATCTACAGGACCTTTCCGGGGTTGAGGATGCCAGCGGGGTCGAACGCCACCTTGATACGCCGCATCAGCTCGATCTTGGCCGGGTCCTCCAGCTCGAGGAAATAGCCGCGTTTTGCGGTGCCCAGCCCGTGCTCGCCGGAGATGGCGCCGCCCAGATCCATGCCGATGGCGTACAGGCGGGTCATGACGTCTTCGAGCACCTCGGGGTCGCCCTGGAAGACCGACATGTGCACGTTGCCGTCGCCGGCATGGCCGCAGCCTGCGATCCACGAGGCCGTCTCGGCCGCCAACTCGCTGACCCGGGTCATGAACGTGGGGATGGACGCCCTCGGCACGACCACATCGACGATCTCGTTGGCGTTGTTGGCCTTCGCCACCCAGAAGGCCTTCTCGCGAGCATCGATGAGGTCGGTGGCGGCCTTGGGGGGCAGCACGTAGACGTCCAGGGCGCCCAGCTCGGAGAGCTGCTCGGCGACCGCCTGCGTATCGGCCTCCAGGCGGTCGTCGTGGGCGGACTCCAGCACCACCACCAGATAGGCCAGCGCCGTGTTCTTGATCTCCTCCGGGATGCCCAGGTCGAGCCCCAGCGTGGTGCCCATGGCCGAGAGCGTGATCATGTCGATGTACTCGAGGATCATCGGGTCCGCACCCGAGGCCACCACCTGGGGAACCGCCTCGGTGACGCCGTCGAGGGAGTCGAAGGGCGCCAGCACCGTGGCGGCATGGGGCAGGCGGGGGCTGAGCCTCAGCGTGGCCTCGGTGACCACCGCGAGGGTGCCCTCCGAGCCCACGATGAGCTGGGTGAGGTCGTAGCCGGTGGTGGCCTTGACGAACTTGCCGCCGGTGCGGATGATCTCGCCGCTGGCCAGCACCGCCTCCACTCCCAGCACGTGGTGGCGGGTCACGCCGTACTTCACCGCACGCATGCCGCCGGCGTTGGTGGCCACGTTGCCGCCCAGGCTCGCCGAATACTCGCCGGGAAACACCGGGTACACCAGGCCGTGCGGGGCAAGCGCCTCATCCAGCTGGTCCAGGCGCACGCCGGGACCCACCACGGCCATGGAGTTCTCGGCGTCGATCTCGATGATGTCGGCCATGGCATCGGTGCTGAGGAGCACGCCGGCACCCTCGGGCACGGCGCCGCCCGACAGCCCGGTGCCGGCACCCCGCACCGTGACCGGCGTGCCCGTGGCGTTGGCCCAGGCCAGCACGGCGGCCACCTCGGCGGAGGAGTGCGGAGCCACCATGGCGGCGGGGCGCCGACCGAAGATCCCGAGGGCCTCGTCATGGGTGAGGTCCTCGGGTACGTCCTCGCCGGCGGTGATCCGCTCGGCCGGAAGCACGCTGGCGAGCGCCTCCACGATGGCGACATCGGCGCTCACCAGGACCCTCCCCCGTCGCTGTCGGCACCGGAGCCGCTCTTGGGTGGTGCCGCCGGTTCGTCGCCTCGTTCGGCATCGCCCTCGGCGCCTCGGAAGGCCCGCCTGGCATCGGGCGCCTCCATTTCGGCGGTCGCTTCGCCGTCGCCATCGGGCTCGTTGGCCCGGTCGTCGGTGCTGTCGTCACCCGTCGTGTTTGCCACAGGTCCTCCCCCGAGTTCAGCCGCAGTTCGGCTGGTTGCTGCTGTGTTCCGGGCCGGCCGCCCTCGGTTGCGCCGAGCTCGATGGCCAGGATCGGTCTCGACCGTAGCCGTTCAATCGCGCCGGGGAGCAAAGCCCCGGAGCCGCCTGCGCCACCCCCGGGCAAACCCGCCGCTCAGCCTGGGCACCACGGCGCCAAGCGCCGCTCCGGCCTGTGCAGGGTCGCGACGGAGTTGGCCGCCAAGGCCCCACCACACTCCGGCGCTGTAGGCCACGTCGTCGGCCACCGCCAGCGCCCCAACGACCGGCCGGGCCGTGCCCCGCCACCCGCCGGCGGCCGATGCCAGCAACCCGAACAACGCCGGCACGCGGGTCCGCCTCAGGGTCAGGGCCAGCAGGGCCGTCACCGGCCACCATGGGCGGATCAGCGCCCGGGCCAGCTGCGGCCCTGCCGCCAGGTGTCCCCGCCCGGCCAACCGCAGCGCCTCCGCCCCTGGGTTGGTCACCGTCAAGCGCCGGGCAAGTTGGGCCGTGGACCCGGCGGCGACGCCGATGCCGGCCACCGGGTGGCCGAGCGCCGCCAGCGCCCAGGCGGCTGCGCTCCAGCTGGAGGTCGCCACCGGGGCCAGGGCGCCGGGATGGCGAACGGCCAGCGGGGCGGCCGAGGTGCCGTAGCGGAACCGCTGAACCGCCCCCGCCACCACCCCGTTGCGCATGCGGTGGTGCACCACGGCCCGGGCCTCATATCGGACGCTCCACCCGGCCTCGACCAGGCGCCACACCAGGTCCACGTCCTCGCCGTACCGAAGCGCCGGATCGAATCCGCCCACGCTGCGGAGCGCATCCGCCCGGGCCACCCAGGCCGCGGACGGCACGTAGGCCAGCCGCGTGCCCGGGGCTACCGCCCCGCCGTGTGGGCCGAGATCGAGGGGCGAGTGGTCCTGTTCGTACGCCGACCACGCCGAGCCGTGACGTGGCTGCGGGGCCCGCCCAGCCGCCACACGCGGCGCCACCACGGCGAGGCGGCCGGCGGTGCGGAAGTGGGCGCCGGCGGCGGCCAGCCAACCCGGGGTGACCCGAACGTCTGCGTCCAGGAAGACCACCAGCGGGGTGTCGACCACGTCCAACCCGGTGATGCGGGCGGCAGCGGGGCCGCCGCTGCGTGGGCGTCGGATCAGCTCGGCCCCGAACCGTTGCGCGACGGCCGCCGCCTCGTCCGGCAGGCGAGACCCGTCGTCCACCACCACGACCCGACAGGGCGGCGCTCCGCCAGCGCGCCCCGACCGCTCGCTCCCGGGTGCTTGGAGGGACCCGCCGGCGGCCTCGGGCGACCCGGCGAGGGAACCCAGCAGCGCTCGCAACCCGTCGCCGTCGTCGCGCACCGGCACGACCACCGTGACCGATCGCCACAGCTCCGAGAGCTCGTCGGGACTCAGGGGAGGCGGGGTGGCCGCCAGCAGGCCCCGGCGCTCCAGGCGCGCCAGCAACGCCGCCTCGGCGCCGGCCGGTGGCCGTTGGCGGCTGGTCGACGCGTCCGGTTCCAGCGACCGCCCGCCGGCGTCGGTGGGGGCCCCAACCGGAGCCAGCGCCCGGTCCAGGGCGGCCGAGCCGGCCTCGGTCAGGCGCATGAGGGTGGCCGGAGACCCCCCGATCAGCACCCGACCGTCGCCGACCCGGCGGACCCCCGGGGTCAGGGACCAGCACGGGTCAGCCACCGGGCATCACACGGCGGTCATTCCGCCGTCCACCGGCACCATCGCGCCCGTGATCCCCGAGGCCCCGGGCGAGCACAACCAGGCCACGGCGTCGGCCACCTCCTCGGGCTCCAGCAGACGGTCGATGGGCTGCTGGCGGCCGAAGTCGTCCATCCGCCGCAGGCCATAGACACCGGCGGACGCCTCCAGCATGGGCGTGCGGGTGGAGCCGGGCCCCACGGCGTTGGCCGTGACGTTTTCGGGCCCCAGCTCGGCGGCAAGCGACCGAACCAGCCCGGCCACCCCCGCCTTGGATGCGCTGTAGGCCGCCAGCTGGGGCATGCCGCGCACGCTGGCCGCCGAGGCCAGGGCCACGAAGCGGCCGCTGCGGGGTTGGGGGCGCTGGAGCAGCGCAGGGACGGCGGAGTGGGCGAGACGCCACACGCCCCCCAGGTTGACGTCCACCATGGCCGACCAGGCCGCATCGGGGGTTCGCCACAGCGGCTCACCGCCCCAGATCACCCCGGCGGCGCCGATGGCGGCGTCCAGGCCACCGAAGCGGGCCACGGCCAGCGAGGTGGCCGCATCCATCTGGCCCTGGTCGCGAACGTCGGCCACGTACACCATGGTGTCGGGGCCACAGTCGGCGGCGACCGCCTCCAGGTCCTCGGGCGTGGGCAGCGCGTAGGTGAGCACGCGCTCGTGGCCCACCAGGTCGGTCAGCACCAGCTGCCAGCCGTCCGCAGCCAACCGGCGTGCGATGGCGGCACCGATGCCCCGGGCGGCCCCGGTGATCAGGGCTACTCGGCGTTCGTTGTCGGCGGGAGCTGGAGGTTGCATCCCCCTCAGATTGTCACGGAACGCGTGGCCGGCTCACCTTGGGCGACTCGCTGCCGTGCCGGGGGCAGCCCATCGGCGTTGCGCCGCCACCGCCGCCCCTACCTCAGGCCGGCGGCCTCATCGTCCCGGCTGGACCAGAACGTGGCTCGGGCCAGGCCACGGTGCAGCCCGGGGCGGCCGGCAACTCGGCGGGCGAAGCGTTCGGCGGGATCGCGACCGTCGCGTTCGGCGAACGTGGAGGCCATCTGGTTGCCGAAGTCGGTGATGATGCGGTCCAGTTGGGCCTGCTGGTCGACGCTCAGCTCGGGGTCGGGCAGGTCGGCGGGCAGCTCCTCCAGCTCGCCGGCGTCGAACCAGACGAACTGGCACATGGTGCACACCTCGACCTCGATCTCGCCCAGGTTCTCGCCGTCGCCCTCCTCGCCCTCGTCGATCTCGTCGTCGTCGTAGGGCAGGTCGACGGTCACCATCTTCATCGAGCAGCCAGGGCAGCCGCGATGGCTGGGACGTGGATGGCCCACGTCGGGCCTGCGGCCCACGGCCAGCTGCCACAGCAGCCTCATCTCATCCTCTTGGGCCGATTCGTAGCCCTCCGCCAGCGTCAGCGCCACGCCGTGATTCTCCGGACACATCCACACGTCCTGTTGTCCTTCGCGATGGGACAGCAGCCGGGACTGGCAGATGGGACAGCTGTTCACGGGTGGTCGCACGGCGGCTCCTTGGGTTGGACGAGCGCGGCGCCTCGACGGCCGGTGATGCGGCGAGGGCTCACCTCTCCAACGGCCGAAGCCGGCCACACTTGAGCCTCCCGCAGAATTCAGCGTTCGGCCGGGTGCTGCGGGCCGTGCAGCAGGTCGCTGAGCGCACCGTGGGCGGACAGCACCAGCCGGGCAAACAGGGCCTTGCCCTCGGGCGCGTTCGCCAGGGTCGGGTCGCCCAGAACGCCGTTGGGGGACACGGCCCGCACGCCTTCGGAGCGCAGCCGACCCAGTAGATCGGCGAGCGGGCGGGTGTCCCCCACCTGGGCACGGTCGAGCCTCACCAGGTGAGCAAACAGGTGCAGTGCCAGCGAAGTCTCGGTGAACCCGGCGTGGGCATCGCCGTGGTCGAAGTGTGGCGCCCAGACCGCCACCCTGCGCCCCTCCGCGGACAGCGTGCGCACTGCGTTGACGGTCGCGGGCGCATTGCCTCCGTGCCCGTTCAACAACAGCACGGCCTGGAAGGGTCCGCCGCCGGGTGCCGTGGCCGATCGCACCAACTCGCGCACGACCGCCTCGGTCGCTTCGGCGCCGATCGACAACGTGCCGGCAAAGCCGCGGTGTTCACCCGACGAACCGACGGAGATGGCCGGCGCCACCAACACCTGACCCCGACGGAGTGGCGGGGCGGGATCGGAGGCCACCGCCCGAGCCACCGCCACCGCGATGCGGGTATCGGTGTCGAGGGGCAGGTGGGGGCCGTGCTGCTCGGTCGACCCCAGCGGCACCAGCAGCACGGCGTCGTCGGGCACGTCCGCCGTGCTCAGCGCCCCCAGCGAGACCGCAGGTCTGTCGCCCTCAGCGCTGGTCATGGTCGATCGCCGCCCCGGCCACCGGTGCGGCGGGCGCGCCGTCGGGAACCCTGCCCCCGCTGCGCTCCCAGGCGGCAAGGATGTGCCGGGACGCCTCCTCGGGCGACACGGCCAGCGCCTGCGTGGACGCCGCCCCGGCCAGCGAACCGGTGAGCTCCGCGACGCGAGCGAGGGCATCGGCGCCCTCCGGAGGCGGCTGCACCTTGGTGCGGGGCACGGGCGGCTGCCACTCGGCGGTCGAGCCCCATGGAGTCGCCACTGCCGGCGGCGGGCCCAGCCGTTCGACCGAGGTCGCCCGAACGCTCAGGGCCGCGGCCAAGGGCGCCCGCCGAAGACGTGCCACCGAGCCCTCCAGCGACAGCACGGCGGGGGGATCCGCCAACAACTCCTCGCGGCGGGCGCCATCCAGCCGACGGTGCAGCCGCAGCCGGCCACGCTCCTCGGTGAGGCCCACCAGGCCCAGGGCCTGCGGTCGGCCGGTGAGCGCCGCCAACGCCGCCGGAACCGAGCCGGAGCCCCGGTCGGCGGAGTAGTCGCCGCACAGCACGAGCGCATCGGTCAACTCGACCTCGCGCAACGCCCACGCCAAGCCGTGCGCCACCTCCAACGACGGTGCCCCCGGGTCGAGGCCCGCCAGCAACAGCCCCCGGTTGGCGCCGACCGCCAGCGCCTGTTCCAGCCCGGCCGACGCGTCGGCGGCCCCCGCCGTGATCGCCACCACGGGAACACCCCATGCGTCGGCCAACCCAAGCCCCACCTCCAGCGCGGCCTCATCGGCGGCGGAGAACCCTCGCCCCTGGTCGTCGACATGTGGCACGCCGGTGAGCGGATCCACCTCCACGAAGGAATCCACCCACTTCACACAGCACACGATGGCCCCGGCGGGCGCCGACGGGCTCATGAGCGGTGGAACACCACGCCGTGGCCACCCTCGGGGTAGGTCCAGGTGATGGCGCCCTCCTCGTTGCACACCAGATAGCAGGTGCCGCACTCGAAGCACTGCTCGTAGTTGAACAGGATGCCGCCATCGGAGGTGGGCACGAAGAGGCGGGCCGGGCACGCCACGACGCAGCCCCGCACCGAGCACCCGCGACACTTCTCCTCGTCGACGGTGATGTGGGCGCGGTCCGCATCCACCCGAAACTCGGTGTGGTCCATCAGCGACTCGAAGCTGATGTCCGGGGTGATGCTCGGTGGTGGTGTCATCGCTTCCTCATCCGAAGGTCCTGAGTGCGGCCCACCCGTCGCGGACCAGGTCCGCCGCCCGAACCCCGCTTCGGCGCACCTCATCCAACACGATCTCGTGGATGCGCTGCTTGGGCAACGGGTTGTCCACCCGGAACACCCGCTCGACGGTATTGCACACCATCTGGGGGTACTTCTGCTGAATGCGCTCCCCCATGAGCAGGTGCGGTGCCTGGCGAAGCCGTCGGTGGTCCTCCAGGACGAAGCTTCGCTCGAGGCGGTCCACGTAGCTGGACAGGCCCTCCGCGGAGGTATCGCCGGCATCCAGCGCCACCGCCGCGGCGCGCCCGGCCGCGGCACCGGCGCCGATGGCGAAGTTGACGCCCTCCAGCCACAGCCCGGCGGCCAGGCACATGGCGGCGGCGTCGCCGCTGACCAGGAGGCCCTCGCCGACCAGCTGGGGCATCATGTCGAATCCGGCTTCGGGAATGACGTGAGCCGAGTACTCCTGGGGCTCCCCGCCATCGATCAGCGGGGCGATGGCGGGATGGGCCTTCAGCTCGGCCAGCAGTTCCTCGGGGCGACGCCCGCCGGCAGCCAGCTTGGGCAGCGACAGCACCAGCCCGATCGCCACCGAATCGAGGTTGGTGTAGACGAAGCCTCCGCCGGGCACCTCGCCCGTGGCGCCGATGATCTCGATGTCCACGCCATGACGGCCGCGCACGCCGAAGCGGTCCTCGATGACCGTGCGCGGCAGCGACAGCACCTCCTTGACCCCGACGGTGTAGTTGGCCGCATCGGCCGTTGGGTACAGCCCGGCCTCCTTGGCCAGGAAGCTGTTGACCCCGTCGGCGGCGATCACGACGTCGGCGTACAGCTCGCCGCCCGGTCGGTCGGTGCGAATGCCCACCACCCGGCGGCCCGCATCTCCCGTGCCGAAGATCAGCCCGGTGGCGGTGGTGGAGCACAGCAGCCGGGCCCCTGCATCGGTGGCCTTGCCCGCCAGCCAGGGATCGAAGTCGCCCCGGAAGGCGGTGGCACCGTTGTACGGCGGTTCGCCCCACGCCTCGGTGCGGAAGTCGATCGTCATGGCCTGGGACTCGGTCAGCATCATGGTCTGGCGCCGCGTGACCCACCGCTGAATCGGCATCTCCTCGGTCCAGCCCGGCACCAGGCTGTCGAGGATGCGCCCGTAGATCACCCCCCCGTACATGTTCTTGGCGCCCGGAAAAGGTCCCCGCTCCACCAACACCACCGAACGACCGGCCCGTGCCAGCTGCAGTGCAGCGGCCGATCCGGCCGGGCCCGCACCAACCACCACGGCGTCCACGCGTGTCACCCCGTCGGGCCCGACGACTGGCCCACCGGCAGGCTCGGCATCGGACGGGTTCGGGGCAGGGCCGTCGGGGGGTTCGCTCGCCACGGGGGCAGAGTACCGCCGGGACCCCCGTCGGACCGCCCCGCAGCGGCCGCACCCCCGCATCCGGCAGGCCCCCGGGCGGCGAGCTAGCTTGCAGGTCCAAACTTGACCCGCTGGTCAAGTGCGTTCGATCGTAGCCCGAGCCACCCTGGGGACACCATGACCGACCTTCCCGCCGCACCCACCATTGAGGAGTTTCGTCAGGAGGCCGCCGACTTCCTCGACGCCAACGCCGAGAGGCGCCCGCCGAGCGCCGAGTTCGTGTGGGGCGACGGCAGCGACGACGTGGCGCTCTTCGAGGAGATGGACCGCGACACCGAGGCCCGGCAACTGGCCGAATCCAAGGCGTGGCTGGCAGCGCGGGGAGACGCCGGCCTGTCATGGATCACCGGCCCGACCGAGTTGGGGGGCCGCGGCCTGTCGCGGGCCCACGAGGCCGCGTATCGCAGCCTGGAGGCCGGCTATCGGGTGCCCAACATGAGCTTCTTCGGCATCGGCCTGGGCATGGTGGCGCCCACCATCCTCGCCCACGGTTCCGACGACGTGAAGCAGCGCTACCTGCCGGCCATGTATCGGGGCGACCTGGTGGGCTGCCAGCTGTTCAGCGAGCCCGGCGCCGGTTCCGACCTGGCGGGGCTGCAGATGCGGGCCGAACGCGACGGCGACGAGTGGCTCCTGACCGGCCAGAAGGTCTGGACCTCCGGCGCCCACTACTCCGACCTGGGCGAGGTGATCTGTCGCACCGACGCCGATCAGCCGAAGCACCGGGGCCTCACCGGATTCGTCGTGGACATGCACGCACCTGGCGTGGAGATCCGGCCGTTGCGCCAGATGACCGGGGGCGCCGCCTTCAACGAGGTGTTCTTCGAGAACGTGCGCGTGCCCGACGATCACCGCGTGGGGGATGTGAACCAGGGGTGGACCGTTGCCCTCACCACGCTCATGAACGAGCGGGCATCCATCGGCGGGGGCGGCGGGGGCGGGGGCGGCATGGGGCTGGTCTCCTCCACCCGCCTCACCCAGATGATGCGCCACTTCGGGGTGGAGAACGACCCAGTGGTTCGCAACGAGCTCGCCCGGCTCCACACCGGCTTTCAGGTGGCGCGGCTGACCTCCCAGCGCGCCATGGCCAAGGTGCGGGCCGGGGGCCTGCCGGGGCCCGAGATGTCGATCGGCAAGCTGGCGCTCACCGCCAACCTCACCGCCACCGCCGAGTTTGTCGCCTCGGTGCTGGGCCCCAGGCTGATCGCCGACACCGGCGAGTGGGGCACCTACGCCTGGTCGAAGTTCGTCACGGGCACACCCGGCATGCGCATCGCCGGAGGCAGCGACGAGACGCTGCGAAACATCGTCGCCGAGCGGGTCTTGGGCCTCCCCAAGGAGCCCGGCATCGACACCACCAGCCCGTTCCGCGACCTCGCCAAGAACTGAGCGGCGCCGCGCCGAGACAGCGATCCACCACCCCGGCCGCGCTCAGTCGGCCCAGCCAAAGGTCTCGATCACCCGCATGGCCGCGTCGATGTCGGCGTCGGTCAGCAGCTGGACGACCACCAGCAGATGTTCCCCCTTGATGAACGTGCTGATGGCCAGCTGCGCCGCCCCTGACGGACCGCACCCGGTCCACATCTCGGCCAGACCGGTGTAGGTGCCGTCGTCGTAGTCCCAGGCGCCCAGGTTGACGCAGTCCTGCACCACGGAGGTTCGTCCGGCGAGCAGATCCAGCTCGCTCTGTTCGGAGTCGGCCGTCGGGTTGTTGGCCACCAGCGCGCCCGAGGCGGTCCAACCCCGGTAGAAGCCGTCAATGTCGGTCGCCGCGCCGATGTAGGGGATCGGCTCCTCGGTACCGCCGGCCTCATCGGTGCGCCGCGGTGCCGTCTCCACCTCCGTCCAGGCCTTCGGCACTTCCACTTCGACGACACCGGTGTCGTCGGTGAGCAGGACGTACTCCTCGTAGGGCTCGCCCTCCGGCAGGTCCAGCACCCCGAAGTCCACCCCGGCCAACTCGAGGTCCTCCGGGGCAGTCGTTGCCGCCGGGTCCACCGTCGGGGTCGGGTCGGTTGCCTGTTGCGGGGAGGTGGCATCGGCCTCGGTGGTGGGGCCGGGCCCCTCGCCGGACGGGAGTCCGTCGCCACACCCACCCGCTGCGACCAGCAGCACCACCGCTGCGACCCGATGGATCGTGCCCATGGTCAGCCCTCACTGTTCGTCGTCCGCCAGCGTCCCTTGGCTAGCTGGTCGTCCGAACCGACGCCCGGGTCGAAGGTCCCAATTCCGCCCGGCCGCAGCTCGCCGGGGCCCTATGGGCTCCCGTCCGCCAACACGCCGACATCGGCAGCGGCATCGACATCGGCATCGGCATCGCCGATCGTGAGCTCGTCGGAGGTCGCGGCGACGCCCAGCGCCGCAGCCAAGGCCCGCAAGGTGGCGGGGGCGTCGGCGGTGAGGGCCAGGTCTGCCATGGCCATCATGGGCGCATGGGGATCGGTGTTCACCGACACCACCAGGTCGGGGTTGCCCAGTCCGGCGGTGTGTTGCACGGCACCCGAAATGCCCAGGGCCAGATAGCGGATCGGGCTGACCACCACGCCGGTGGTGCCGATCTGTCGCTCGTGGCCGAGGGTGCCCTGGTCGGTGACCACCCGCGTGGCGCCAACGGACGCGCCCAACGCCTCGGCCACGCGTGCCAGCAGCTCGAACTCCTCGGCACCCCCCAAACCGGCACCTCCGCCCACGATGCTGGCCGCCTCCGACAGGTCCATGGTGGAGGTGTCCGGCGGGTGGATCGCCACCAGTTCGACGCTGTCCTCAGCGCGGTCCGCCGGAACGGCGAGGGGAAGCTCGACCGGACCTGAGGTGGGTTCCACCCCGTGCGGAACCGAGCGAACCCCTGGCTGAAGCGTGGCCACCAACGGGCCACCAACCGCCGTGGCCAGGTGGGAGCGACCGCCGTGGCGGGCCTGCACCACCTGGCCGTCCGCCACGCGCAGGGCGCCCGCATACAGCGGCCGCTGCAGCGCCAGGGCCAGGTGCGGCGCCAGGTCGCGCCCGTCGGGAGTGGCGGGCAGCAACACGATGGGAACCGACCCGAGGTGCGGGGCCAGCGCCCCGCACGCGGCCGCCGACGACCAAGGCGAGCGCCACTCGGCGGCGAACACCTGCGTCGCCGCCCCGTCCAAGGCCTCGGTGGCCTGGGCCAGCCCGGTGCCCACCAGCACCACCGCCCCGCCCGCCTCGGCGACGGTCTCGGGCCCTCCAACCGGCACGACCCCGTTGCGGACGGCCAGCACGGCCACCCGGGGCAATTCGGCCAGCACCTCGCCCGACGGTTCGGCGCTCACAGCACCACCAACCCCAGGTCGGTCACCCCGGCCCGTTGCAGCGCATGAAGAACACGGGTGGTGTCGTCCACCCGCACATGTTCCGGCCGAGCTGATGTTCCGTCGGCCGATGCCGTGTCGTGGGCGGTGGTGAGGGCCTCGATCACCTCATCTTCGTCGGCGGGCCCCAGCCACGCCACCACGACGGGCAACCGGTCGGGGTGACGCCATTGGCGGGCCAGCGTGGTGACCTCGGCCTGGCCGCCGCCGACGCCCGCCGGCAGCTGCGCCCGAACCTCCACCCATTCCGGCCGTTCCCCCTCGCCGGGCAGCACCAACCCGCCGCTCCCCAGGCGAACCACCGACGTGGAGTTGCGGCTGTGCAGGAACAGCACCGCTCCGGCGCCCTGCCCGGCCGCGCGATCAAGCTCCCCGGGGGTGCCTCGGACCAGATGGGCCATCGCACGTGTCACTGCCTCGCCAAACGCCCGTCCCTCCGACGGGTGCTCGCCCGACTCCAACGAACGGGCCAAACCCCGCACCACCCGCAGCGCCTCGTCGTGAGCGTCGTCGCTCCAACCGCCCGACACCGCCCAACCGACCGCAGCGTCGCCGGCCGGAATCCACCCGGTCGAGCCACGCTCGATGCCCTCGGGCCGCAATGCGAGTGCTCGGGCAGCATCGATCGTGCGGGCCTCCGCGGCCGCTCGGGCGGCCTCACCGCTCGCCAGGGCCGCCCGCGACAACGGCCGCTCGGGCAGCTGCGTGGGTGCCTTCGCCCTGCGCCGCCGCAGGGCGAAGGCCGCCCCTGCGCCGACGGCAGCGGCCGCCACGGCACCGGTGATGACACCCGGGGCCCACCGGTTGCCCGTCAAGGCATCGCGCTCGCGCACTTCCGGCAGCGGCGAGGCCTCGAAGCCCACCTCGCGTCGGGTGACCGGGGTGGTGTCCAGCGTGGTGGCCGGCTCGTCCTCGCTGATGGCGGGGGGCAGCGCCGTCCCGGTGGCGGCCGGCGCATCGGTGGCGCCCGCCCCCGCCCCGGTGCGCTGGCGCTCGCCGTTGACCAACGCCTGGAGCTTGTCGGTCACCTCCGCCTGAGCGGCATCCCCCGGACACAGAACGTCGGAGATTTCGCTGTGCCCGCAGATGGTGCGCACCGACACCTTGGAACCCGGGGGGAACCGGTCGCTGCCTTCCGAGACGAAGTCCGTGGTGTCGCCGGGTTCGGTGGGCACGCCGTCCCGGTTGGCCAGCCACGCCAGGAGCGACACCATGGCCTCGGTGGCCAGCGGGGTGGGCGCCGCCAGCGAGAAGTTGCCGAGAAACGCACAATGCTGGGAGTGGCCGGGGTTGCCGCCGTCGATCTCGCAGGCCACGGGCGCCAGCAGGCTGCCTTGACGCCCCTCCCAGATCGTGCCGAACTCGTCGACGATGAAGTTGAAGCCGATGTCGGGCCAGCCCACCTCGGGCGACGTGTGGAAGGCGTAGATGCCCTCGATCAGGGCGGCCACCTCGGAGGGCTCGTAGGCGCCCTCCGGTGATTCGGTGTGGTGCACCACCAGCAGCTGGTTGTCGATGGCACGCAGCGTTCCGCCGGGCTTGGCGCTCGAACCCCAGTCGTCCCGTGGCCGGATGGCCGGCCGGACGGCGCTTCCGGATGGGGCGGTCGTGCTGGTGGCGTCGGCGTCGGGTGGCGATGCCGGCGGGGCGGGGTCGGGGTCGTCCTGGGTCGGGCCTCGACGGGCGGCGGCCGCCAGTGCCAGCGGGGCCAAGGCCACGGCGGCCAGCGCAGGTCGCCGTCCCATCGTGGCGGAGCCGAGGTTCGTCAAGGCGGCGTTGCCGGGGTGTCCCGCCGCCCCCGCGCTCCCGGCCGCGTCCGAGCGCCGTCTGGCGCGCAGCGCTGCTTCCACGTAGCCCTGCGGCACACCACATCCGCCATGGCGCTCCTGGATGCCCTGGGAGTCGCACATGGGCGGTGACATTACCGACCCCCGGGCTTCATCCCCGAGCGGCATCAACCGAGCAGCTCGACCGCTCCATGAAGCTCGGGCCGCGCCGAGCGGCGACCGGCGATGGCCACCAACAGGGACTGGCCGGGCCCCCGGATCTCCGGGCCACCCTCGGGGCCCACCGCCCAACCGGCATCGGTGGCGACCAAACGCGCCCCGTGCACCGCCCGGGGAAGCCCGAAGTACCACCACAGCTGCCGGTAGGCGTCGACGGCGGTTGCGGTGCGCTCGTCGCTCGAACGGGTGGGGCCATCGGTCACCCGGGTGATGTCGGCCCGGTGGGTCAGCACCTCGGCCAGCGCCACCTCGGGTCCCGTTCCGGGCAGGTGGAAGCGACCTTCGGCTGCGGCGTCCAGACGGTCCAGCAGCTCCTCGGGCGGACGGTCGCCCATCCGGGTGCCGATCCGGCGGATCGCCGAGTTCGGCGGGCGGACGGTACGCATCACGTCGAGGAACACGCCGGCGCGTGTGCGCTCGGCCAGCCAGACCAGGTGTCCCAGCACGTCCCGGCACCGCCAGCCTGCGCACAGGCTGGGCTCGTCCCAGGCCTCGTCGGCGATGATGCGCAGGTCCGCCGCCGCGCGGCGACGTTCCTCAGCGGTCCAAGCCCGGATGACGTCGGGGTCCACCCGACGGAACGTACCAGCACCGCGGTGGCCGGTGGCGCCTGCGGGGCACCACACTGGGCCGATGGCCCCCACCCACGACCCGTCGTCGGTCGCTCCCACGGACCTGCCGGTCGAGGCGGTGGTCGAGCCGTTGCGTGGCGCACTTGCCCGGGCGGGAGCGGCGGTGTTGGAGGCCGAACCGGGCGCCGGGAAGACCACGGTGATTCCGCTGCGCCTGTTGGACGAGCCGTGGCTGGACGGCGGTCGCATCGTCATGCTGGAACCACGCCGTCTGGCCGCTCGTGCCGCTGCCGCCCGCATGGCCCACCTGCTGGGAGGAAGGGTGGGTGACCTCGTGGGCTACCGAACCCGGGACGACGCCCGGGTGGGCCCCAACACCCGCATCGAGGTGGTCACCGAGGGCATCCTCACCCGCCGGGTGCAGGCCGATCCGGGGCTGGATGGAACCGCGCTGGTGATCTTCGACGAGTTCCACGAGCGGTCGCTGGCCGCCGATGTCGGCTTGGCCCTCACCGTCGAGGCCCGACGCCTGCTGCGAGGAGACCTGCGGGTGCTGGTGATGTCGGCCACCTTGGATGCCGCCGGGGTGGCGGAGCTGCTGGGCTCCCATGCGCCCGAGGGGATGCCGGCCGAGGTACCGGTGATCGCCGCACCGGGTCGGACCCACCCGGTGGACGTTCGCTGGCGTCCGCGCCATTCCCGGGACCGGCTGGAGGCGGCGGTCGCTGCGGCCGTGCAGGCCGCCCTCATGGACCAGGACGGCGACGTGCTGGTCTTCCTCCCCGGCATGGCCGAGATCCTCCGCACCCAGCGGGCGCTAGCCCAGTTGCCGGCGGTCGGCGCCCAGGCGGTCGACGTGCACGTGCTGCACGGCTCCATGCCCGCCGAGGCGCAGGACGAGGCCGTCGGGCCGGCGCCTGCCGGTCGGCGAAAGGTGGTGCTGTCGACCGACCTGGCCGAAACCTCCATCACCGTCGAGGGCGTGCGCTCGGTGGTCGATGCCGGGCTGGCGAGGGTGCCCCGTTTCGACCCCGGCAACGGCATGACGCGCCTGACGACGGTGTCCGCGTCACGAGCGTCGGCCGACCAACGGGCCGGGCGTGCGGGGCGGCTGGCACCCGGCACGGCCTATCGACTGTGGTCGAAGCTGGAGCACGCCTCCCGTCCCCGCCACATCCCGGCCGAGATCACCCAGGTTGATCTGGCGGGCCTGGCCCTGGAGCTGGCGGCCTGGGGCACCGGCGAGCCCTCCGCCCTGGCCTTCGGCGATCCTCCCCCCGCCCGCACCTGGGACGAGGCTCGGGCGCTGCTGGTTCAGCTGGGGGCCATCGGCGACGACGGACGCATCAACGCCGTGGGCAAGGCCATGGTGCGCCTGCCGCTGCATCCCCGGCTGGCCCGCATGGTGGTGGCGGCCGCAGGTGGGCGACACGGCTGGCTGAGCTGCGTGCTGGCCACCCTGCTGGAGGAGCGCGACGTGTTCTCCGGGCGCCCCGACGAGCGGCCCACGTCGTTGTCCGAGCGGGTGGCCCTGGTGGAGGATCCGGGCCGTCGCCACCCGCGGGCGGACGGCCGGGCGATCGCCACGGTGCGACGTCGGGCGGCGGAGCTGGCTCGCCGGGCCGGGGTCGACCCCCACGGTGCCGTCGATCCCGACGCCATCGGCCGGGTGCTGCTGGTGGGATTCCCCGACCGGCTCGCCCGGGCCCGAAGCGCCGGGGGCGGTCGCTGGCGCCTGCGCTCCGGACCTGGCGTGGCGCTACCCGCCACCGATCCGATGGCCCGGGAGCAGTTCCTCGTGGTTGCCGAGACCGATGGGCACCGAAAGGACGCACGTGTTCGTGTCGCCGCTGCCATCGACGCCGACGACGTGGTGGACGCCCTGGGTGACCAGGTCGTCACTCGCACCTATCTTCGCTGGGACGCCAAGCGCAACGATCTCACCGAGCGGGTCGAGCGTGCCGTCGACAACCTCGAGTTGAGCTCCTCTGAGCGGCGCCCCTCGCCCGGATCCGCCACGGTTGCCGCGCTCATCGAGCGGGTGGCCGACATCGGCCCGGCGGCCGCGCTGGCCCGCTGGGATCAGGCCGACGCCCTGCGGGCACGGGTGTCGTTCCTCCGCTCGCACCTGGGCGAGGACTGGCCCGATTGGTCCGACGCCGCCCTCGCCGGCTCGCTCGAGGAATGGCTGGCGCCAGTGCTGGGCAACGCCACCGGCCGAGCCGACCTGGACCGAGTGGACGTGGCGGGTGCCCTCGGGCTGATGCTGGACTGGGATCGGCAGGTCGAGCTGGCCGAGCTGGCACCGCGAAGCGTCACGGTGCCCTCCGGGCGGGAGCTGAAGGTGGGCTACGACGCCGACCCACCGGTGCTGGCGGTGCGCCTTGCCGAGATGTTCGGCTCCACCGTCACCCCGTCGGTGCTGGGGGGCCGCCAGCCGCTTCGGTTGGAGCTGTTGAACCCGGCGGGGCGACCGGTTCAGGTCACGTCCGACCTGGCCGGATTCTGGGCCGGTACCTGGGCGGAGGTGCGACGCGAGCTGCGGGGCCGCTACCCCAAGCACGACTGGCCGGAAGACCCCGCCGCCGCACGCCCCCGTCGCCGGTAGCGCACCTGGCCCTCAGATCGTCGGCACGTCGGTTCGTCGGTTCGTCGGTTCGTCAGCAATGTTCGTCCAGGGCACCCTGGTACGCCTCAGCCAGCAGCTGCTGCCCTGCCGGCTTGGGGTGGATCTTGTCCTCCTCGAAGAGCGAGCCGTCCTCGTCCTCCAGGTTGCGGTCGGCGGCGACCCGCCAGCGATCGTCGGTCACCATGTTGGGCCGTTCGGCAACCGCGTCCCGCAGGCGCCGGTTCATCTGGCGATGAAAGCCTCCGAACGTCTTCGGCAGTTCCATCACCACGACGCAGTCCACATCGCTCAGCTGGTCGAGCACGCCGTCCACCTGCGCCTCGTCAATGGCCAGCGTGAGCACATCGTTCGAGCCGATCAGTACGCCGACGCGCCTGGGCGTGCGAGGCAGCAGCTGCAGGGTCAGCTCGACTGCCGGAACCATGTCCGCCCAACGCACTCCGTCGAAGGCCACCACCTCGGCCCCGGCCGCCGCAGCGATCTCCTCGGACGCCAGGTGGGTCACCGAATCGCCAAAGACGACCGTGTCCTCACCGTCGCCGCTCGGAGCCATGAGGCGGCCGCCGATCCAGCCCAGCCCGGCGGCGATGATCACCACCATCAGCATCGCCGGCGCCACCACTCGGGCCGCCCGCGGCAGCCTCCTGCGAGGCCCGGCCCCATCCGGCGGAATCGCTCGGCCGGCCATCAGCAATGGCGCTCGAAGGCGCGTTGGTAGGCGTCGGCCAATGCCTGGTGTGCCCGTGCACCGTCGGGGTGAACGAGATCCTTCTGCAGCAGCGAAGCGTCGTCGGCGAGGTTCTCGTTGATCCTCGTCGCCCAGCCGTCATCCACGCTGACGTTGGGATAGGTGACGCTCAGCTCGCGCAGCAGCTCGTTGTGGGCATCCACGTCGCGCGCCCAGATCTTGGGCAGCTCCAGCACGACGACGCAGTCCACGTCGGTCAGCTGGTCGAGCACCGCCGGCGGGTCGGCCTGGTCGAGCTCACCGTTCAGGACGTCGTTGTAGCCCAGCAGCACGCCGACGCGTTCCGGCGGCTCCTCCACCAGGTCCAACACCCCACGCACCTTGGGCGCCATCGCCGACCAGGTGTAGCCGTTCTTCGCGTTCACGAGCGCTCCGGTGGTGTCCTCGATCTCGTCGCGGGACAGGTTGGTCACCGAGTCGCCGATCACCAGGGTGGGAGGTCGTTCCCAGGGGCCGATGCCCGCAACCACCAGGATGACCGCAGTGGCCGCAGCCACCACCACCAGGATCAGCACCGGAGGCAGGCCCGATGGACGCTTAGCCATGCTCGGTTGTCCGTCGCTGCATGCGGTCGCGCTCTGGCACGTGGTTCACCTCCGCCCAAGCCGTCGCCGGTCAGGCTACGTGGGTTCCCCCGCGGCTCGACGCAGGTCGGCCAGGTCCACCCATTCCAGCGTCCGGGCATGGGTCGCCTCGAGCACCACGGGGGGTGCGACGCCCGCCGCCAGGGCCTCCGCCCACCGGCTGGCGCACAGGCACCAGCGGTCCCCCGGGGACAGACCCGCGAACCCAAACTCCGGCCTCGGGGTGGAGAGGTCGTTGCCGGCCCCGGCGGAGAACTCGAGGAACTCGGCCGTGACCTGGGCGCAGACGGTGTGCACGCCGGCGTCCTGGCCGCCGGTGTCGCAACACCCGTTGCGGTAAAAGCCGGTGAGCGGATCGGTCGAACAGGTCTGCAACTCGGTGCCCAGCACGTTGGTGGCCATCCCGCCATGGCATCACATCGGCGACCCGTTCGTCCCATCGCCCGCCCAGGCGGGCCGCAACACCAAGGTGGAAGTTCCTGTCGTAGCGTGGCGACATGTGCCGAAACATCCGCCGCCTTCACAACTTCGAACCCCCGGCCACCACCGACGAGATCCAGGCCGCGGCCCTGCAGTTCGTCCGCAAGGTCAGCGGATCCACGAAGCCGTCCCGCGCCAACGAGGCTGCGTTCGCCCGGGCGGTGGACGACATCACCGCCGCAACCGACCGGCTACTTGACGAGCTGACCACCAGCGCCGCCCCCCTGGACCGTGAGCAGTTCGCGGCGGCAGCGCGAGCACGGGCGGCCAAGCGCTACGCCTGAGGCGTCACACTCCCGGCGTGGGCGGCAGGAACTGGCTGTCCAGCTGCGCCAGCTGACCGTTGGCGCTCAGGGCGCCATGAACCGTCTCGGCCACCGAGGCCATCTCCTTCTTGGCCTTGGACACGCCAATGGCCCCGCCGCTGATGCCCGACATGGCGGGCACGATCTGCACCACGCAGGTTCCGGGCTGCACTCCCTGGCTCACCTGGTAGTTGATGATGTTGCGCCGAGCGAATCCTCCGGCCAAGAACCGCGCAGCCTTCGAGCCCACCTCGGCGGTTCCCGTCCAGCCATCGGCGTTCGGGGTGACGGTGTACCCCAGGGAGGACAGCGCGCCGCCAACGGTGTTCAACACGGCCGCAGCGTCATCGGTGGTGGTCCAGCTCAACGGTTCTTGTGCCATGGCGCTCCTCAATTCGGGTCACTGGCCAGCGTAGGACGGGACGATCGGATCTGCACCGGGTTACATCGCGGCGTCGAGGCGCCGCCGATGTCGGGCCGCCCGGACGCCGGTCGGTGGGTATGGTCGACGCATGCGCCATGGCCTGTTCGTCGCTCCCTTCGCCGAGCTGGCCGATCCTCACCTGATGATCGAGGTCGCCAGGGCCGCCGAGGCGGGCGGGTGGGACGGCCTGTTCCTGTGGGACCACGTGCACCGCGACCCCAACGAGGTCACGGACATCTCGGACGTATGGACCATGCTGGCCGGCATCGCCGCCACAACCGACCGTCTCCGGTTGGGTCCGATGGTGACGCCGCTGTCACGCCGGCGCCTGTCCACGCTCATTCGCCAAACGACCACCCTTGACCACCTCAGCCGTGGCCGCCTCACCATGGGCATCGGGCTCGGCGTGGATGGCGACGGCGAGCTGACCCGGTTCGGCGAGGTGGTGGACGCACGCACCAGGGCGGCCATCCTGGACGAGTCGGCCGACCTGCTGGTGGAGGCCTGGACCGGTGGCCGGGTGACCCACCGCGGCACGCACCGCATCGTGGACGGCGTCGCCTTCCAACCGCGCCCTGTTCAGCGACCGGGCATTCCGTTGTGGTGCGCCGCCCGCGCCGGGGCGCTCCGTCCGGTGCGGCGTTCCGCTCGCTTCGACGGCCTCTTCACCATCGAGGTGGACGCCGCCCAGTTGCGGCGGGCCATCGACGAGGTGGTGTCGGTGCGGGGGTCGCTGGAGGGCTTTGACGTGGCGGTGCGGGTCTCGCCCCTCGACGACCCCTCGCTGCTGGACGTCCCCGGGGTGACCTGGGCCATCCACTCCTACCCGCCCGATGTGCCAGGCGAGACGGTGTTGGCGGATGCGTCGGCGGGGGCGCCGCCGCCGGGGTGACCCCGGCTACCTGCGCTGGCAGGAGGGGCAGAAGTAGCAGTTGCGCCCGGCCACCTCGGCGATCGCAATGTCGGTGCCGCAGCGACGGCAGTGCTGGCGCTTGTAGACGTAGAGCCGATCGTCGGGGCGCATTCGTCCCGGGGTTCGGCCCACTTCGTCCGGCTCGGTGGTGATGATGGCGCCGTGGCGAACGCCCAGGCGCAACAGGCGCACCGTGTCGTCCCACATCGCGTCGAAGTCGGCCTCGCTCAGCTCGACCGCCGGCACGTCGGGGTGGATGCCGGCACGGAACAGCAGCTCGGCCCGGTAGACGTTGCCGATGCCGGCGATGATCGCCTGGTCGAGCAGCACGGCCGCCACCGCCCGCTTGGTCGCCAGGAACCGGGTGCGTGCCGAGGCCACGTCGGGCGCCCGGCGCAGCGGGTCGGCGCCCAACCTGGCGGTGATGGCTCGCCGCTCAGCTGCGGTGATCAGCTCGCACCGCATCGGGCCGGTCAGGTCCCAGACGTCGTCATCGCCCTGGAGCCGCAGCCGGATGGTGTCTCGTGGCGCCGGTCCCGGGACCGGGCTGGGCCGAAACTTGCCGATCAGCCCCAGGTGCACGTGGAGCAGCTCGCCGCCCTCCCAGTGAACGAACAGTTCCTTGCCCCAGGCCTCCGTACGCACCAGCCGCTGGCCGTCCAACAAGGCCGCCGATTTCCGAACCCGGCCCTGCGGCGAGCTGACCTGGATCGGCGCCCGCCCCAGGCTGCGCTTCAGGTCGCGCGCCAGCCGGTGGATGGTGTGGCCTTCGGGCATGGGCGAGAGTCTCGCGAGGCCGGGCCGGGAGACACCACACCGCTAGGGTTGAACCATGCCCATCTCCGATGACCGCATCCGGGCCGACCTGGCCCGCCGCATCTACGCCTCCTCCCACCTCACGGGCGAGTTCACGCTGCGCTCGGGGCGGGTGTCGAACGAGTACTTCGACAAGTACCGCTTCGAATCAGACCCGGTGCTGCTGGCCGACGTGGCCGAGGCCCTGGCTACCCTGGTGCCCGAGGGCACCGAGGTGCTGGCGGGCCTGGAGATGGGGGGCATTCCGGTGGTGACCGCCCTGGCCCAGGTGACCGGGCTGCCCGCCTGTTTCGTGCGCAAGCAGGCCAAGGCCTACGGCACCGCCAAGTTCGCCGAAGGCGCCGAGGTGGCGGGCAAGCGGGTGCTGGTGGTGGAGGATGTGATCACCTCCGGTGGCCAGGTGGTGTTGTCCACCGCCGACCTGCGGGGCGTCGGCGCTCAGATCGAGCACGTGGTGTGCGTCATCGACCGCAGCGAGGGCGGAACCGAGGCGCTGGCCGCCGAGGGGCTCACCATGGCCTCGGTGGTCAACCGGGCCGACCTCGACGACGCCGCCTGACCACCTCGCACTCCCCGGCCACAACCCACGGGTTCTCTGCACCTTCGGGCCACTCCACGATGCCGACGGTGCAGAGAACGCCCGCCATCAGGCTCAGATGGTGGTGTCGACGCCTAGAGCGCGGCTCCGACGCGTTCGCCGTCCACGACCGCTGCGTGAGCCCGCCGCGGCGCCACGGCATCGCCCACCCGATGTACCTCCACGCCCCGTTCGGCCAGCTCCAGATACAGCTCGTCGGCCGGCGCGGCGGGAACGGCCAGCACCACCCAGTCGACTCGGCGCTCCACCATGGCACCCGTGGGGTGATGCAGCAGCGACAACGTGTCGCCTTCCCAGCCCATGGGCACCAGCTCCGTGGTCTGCACGATGCCCTTGGATTCCGCCCGTATCCACCACGTTTCGAGATCGAGCGTGACGCCCAGATCCTGGCCTACCACCATGCCTGGCGTGACCACCTCCACCTGGCAGCCGCGATCGGCCAACAGCTCGGCCACCGACGTGGCGTGGTGAAAGCCGAGCTCGTCCAACACCAGCACGCGGCCCGACGGGGCCGCGGCGCCGCTCAGCACATCGGTGACATCCACGATCCGCCCCTCATCGCCGGGCGCCCAATACGGGCGGGCCGGCCGCGACCCGGTCGCGACCACCACCACATCAGGACGGCGGCTGGCCACGCCCTCGGCATCGAGGGTCACGCCGGTTTCGATCCGCACGCCCAGGCGCGTCGCCTCGGCGAACTGATTGCGCACCAGATCTCCGAACTCGGCCCGGTTGGGCACCGAGGCCGCCAACCGAACCGAACCGCCGGTGAGCTCGTGGCGCTCACACAACGTCACCTGGTGACCGTTGCGGGCGGCCGCGATGGCGGCCTGTAGGCCGCCGGGACCGCCGCCGGCCACCAGCACCCGTCGTCCGATCGCCACCGGGCGGCGCACCCCCACACCCTCGGCCTCCCGGCCGGTGCGGGGGTTCTCAATGCACCCCAGCCAGCGGTTCAGGCCCATGCGGCCCACGCACTCCTGGTTGCACGACAGGCAGAGCCTGACCGCCTCGACCTGCCCGGCACGGGACTTGGCGGCGAAGTGACCATCGGCGATCTGTCCCCGCACCACGCCCACCAAGTCGCAGTGGCCCTCGGCCAGCGCCCGCTCGGCCTGAAGCGGGTCCTTGAACCGGCCCACGCCGACGACGGGGAGGTCCACGACCTCCCGCAACGCCGAGGGGATGAACGAGGCGTATCCGGGCGGTATGTGCATCGACGCCTCGATCATGTACAGCGAGGCGGTTGCCACCCCGATCGAGGTGTTGAGGTAGTCGACGGCGCCGGTGGCCTCCACCATCTGGGCCACCTCGACCGCGTCATCGATGGTGGTGCCGCCCTCGATCAGCTCGTCGCCGCACAGGCGAACCCCAAGGGCGAGGTCCGGACCGATGGCCGAACGCACCGCCGACACCAGCTGCAACAACAGGCGGGCTCGGTTGGCCAGGGAACCGCCGTAGTCGTCGGTGCGACGGTTGGTGGCGGGCGACAGGAAGCCACGCACGATCGAGCTGTGGCTGCACTGCAGCTCGATGCCGTCGAAGCCGCCCTCGGCGCAGTTGGCCGCCACCGTCGCATATCCGGCGATGATCTCGTCGATCTCGGCCCGATCGATGGCCTTGGGCACCTCGCGAAACAGCGGGTCGGCCACCGGGGAGGGAGCCCACACCGGCAGCCTGGTGTACATCGACGAGGCCTGGCCACCGTTGTGGTTGATCTGGGCGAAGATGGGCGTGCGGTGAGCGTGGACGGCCTCGGTGATGGCCCGGTAGCCCGGAATGACGTCCCGGTTGAAGCCGTGGATCAGCTTCTCGTAGGGCCAGTCGGTGGGGTGGGTGGAGTGCTCCTCGGTGATGATCAGCCCTGCGCCGCCGGCGGCACGCTCGGCGTAGTAGGCGGCGTGTTGGGGGGACGGTTTGCCGTCCGCTGCGTAGTTGGTGAGGTGCGCCGAGAACACCACGCGGTTGCGCAGCGTCACCGGGCCCAAACGCAGGGGCGACCACAGCAGCCGCTCGCTCACCACGCACCGCTCGCCGGGAGCCGGCACATCGGGATCGGGCTCATAGCGACAGGGCCCACCGTCGGCCTTCGAGCACGGCCTGCGCGATGGTCCGGGGCGCCACGCAGTCACCAGCCCTGGAGACGCTGCGGTCCACGTCGGCGAACGTGTCATCGGGGAGGCGGTGGCCGGCATCGATCAACGAGTTGGCGGCGATTCGCTCGAGCTCGCCGGTGAATCGGTTCTCCACCTCAACGTCCCGCTTGCGCACCTTGCGAAGAATACGGCGCCGGTGCAGGCTCACCCCCGCTTGGGCGAGCCGGGCGTTGGCGGGCGCCAGGTCGCCGGTGCGTGACAGCTCGTTACCCACGATCTGATCGGGGGTGATGAGGTGCACCGGTCTGCCGTGGCCGGCCAACAACTCGGCCACAGACACCGCAATCGGGCCACCGATCGGGTCCCACACGGCCACCGGGCCGGGCGGCAACCCCAGGCGGTCGGCGATGTTGGACGCCTCGCCCTCCTGCCAGGCACCCGAAGCCTGAACGGGAGCGGGCTGGAGCCGAGCCAGCAGCTCTGCGGCGTTCACCACCTGGGCGGCGGGGGTCACCGCATACCCACGTTCGCCCGCAGCCGACCCGGTGGCCAACAGCAGGTGCCCGTCGTCGGCGCCCAGTCGACCCAGGTCGCCCGGCGTCACGGCCCGGCCCAGTTCGACGGCGACTCCTAGGCGCCGGCACTCCGCTTCCAGCCAGTCGACCAACTCGACCAGCGACTCCCTGCCGGGTGCGCCGCTCCATGCGCGAACCGAACCCCCGACACGATCGGCCGCGTCAATCAGCATCACCTCGGCCCCTCGCAGCGACGCCACTCGTGCGGCCTCCAACCCGGCCGGCCCCGCACCCACCACGGTGACCCGGCCCAGCGCACCTGCCGTCACGGGCGTTCCGGGCGGCTCGGGGTCGGTGGTCTCGTGGCCCGAGCGCGGCTCCCCGATGCAGCTCACAATGGGGTTGCGGTTGTCCCGCACCCGGCACTGCTGGTTGCAGCGCACGCAGGGCCGAACCGCCTCGACGGAGCCCGCCCGCACCTTGGCCACCAGGTCGGGGTCGGCGATCTGGGCCCGGGTCATCTCCACCAGGTCGGCGGCGCCGTCCTTCAGCGCCCCCTCGGCCATGGCCACGGCGACGATCGAGCCCTGCGCCACTACGCGCACGCAATCGCCGTGGGCCTCCCGGACCGCGCTGCGCACCGATGCCGACAGTCCCAGGTTGAATCCGGCCGGTTCGTGGGTATCGGGTCGGGTGGCGGCGACGGTGAAGATCGAGCCGGACACCACCACCAGGTAGTCCACGAACCGGGCCAGCTCGGCCGCCAGTGCGCCGGCATCGTCGGGCGTGATGCCCGCCCAGGGCGCGTACTCGTCGCAGCTGAGACGCAGCCCCAAGACCGCATCGGACCCCAGCCCGGCACGGGTGGCCTCAAGCAGCTCGCGGGCAAACCGAGTGCGATCCGCCCACTCATCGTCCCGCTGGTTGGTCAGCCCGGAGAGGAACTGGCGCACCAACGAATGCTGCCCAGCGTTGATCTCCACGCCGTCCAACCCGGCGGCGACGGCCATGGCGGCCGCAGTGCCACAGCCGTCGACCACTGCCGCAACGTCGGCGGCCTCCATCTGCTTGGGCACCTCTCTGGTGTCCACCTCCGGCACCCGGGAGGGCGCCCACAGCTCCCGCTGGCTCCAGTGCGACGTGCCCTGGCCCCCGGCGTGGCCCAGCGAGGCAATCACCAGCGCGCCATACGGGTGACACGCGTCGGCCACCGCTGCCCATCCCGGCTCGCTCTCGGTGGCCAGGGGCGCCCGCTCGTAGGGCCAATCGGACTCGTGGACCGATGCCTCCTCCACCACGATCACGCCGGCGCCGCCCTCGGCTCGGCGGGCGTAGTAGGCGACGTGGCGATCCGAGATGGACCGGCCTCGTCCCAGATTGGTCTCGTGGGGGCCGAACATCACCCGGTTGGGCGCAGTTCGGGGGCCGAGCGCAATCGGATCCAGCAGGCTCACGCCCCCATGATCGCCGCTGGGCGGCGCCGGTGCGAAGTAGCGGCTATCCGGCCTCGGTCCACGGCAGCATCCACACTCCGCCGTCCCCCGCGAGCGCCAGGTGGTCGAAACCCGGACGGATCACCAGGCGGTACGGCCCGCTCGGCACCCGCTGACCCCGGTTGGCCACCACCAGCTCGCCAAAGGTGGCCTGGATGCGCAGGTCCTGCACCGACCCCGGCCAGGCCCCTTCCACGATCGAGCGCAGGGCGGTCAGCGGACCGTTCTGCGGTTCGTCTTCCAGGCCCAGGTCGGTCACCCGGGCCTTCCACACCTCTGTTTCGCCGTCGAAGAGGCGCTGGTGCGCATCGCGTTGACGTGCCATGGCAACCGGCAGGACGGCCAGGGTGGCCAACACCGGCACAATCAGCCACGGGCCGGGGGCGGCAAGGGCCGCCAACGCCGTCGCCGCGCCAAGCGCGATGGTCAATCTCAGCGGAGCCAGCAGGAGGCGGGGCGACCCCTCGGCGATACGACGGCGCAGGTGTTCGTCCAGCGGAACGGCCCCTCCGCAGGGCCACGTCGGCATGCCGTGGGGCAGCGGTTCCTCGGCGACCGGTGTCGCCGAGTTGCCCGTGTCAGGTTGGGCGCCTGAGGGCCCTCGCTCCGCAGTTGCTGTTGCGTCGTTCATGGGGCCCCCTCGGAGGCACGGAGCACTGCATCAAGGCGCCTGGGACGATCAGGTTCCATCGGCTCAGGCCGAGGATGGGCCCACACCGGCCACCTGTGCGATCGACCTAGCGCTTTCGACCCAACAGCAGGCCGTCACCGACGTTCGCGATGGTGACGTCCAGCCGCTGGTCCGCCGCCGCATGATCGTTGTAGGCACGAAGAGCGAGGGTGTTGGCATCATCAGCATCGGCCTCGCCAACCACCCGTCCCGACCACAGCGCGTTGTCGATCACCAGCAATCCGCCGGCGCGAAGCCGAGGCACCAGCTCCTCGTGATAGCCGATGTAGCCCTCCTTGTCGGCGTCAATGAAGGCCAGGTCAATCGGCTCGGCCGGCAGTTGGGCGAGGGTCCGGGCCGCCGGACCCAGCCGCAACTCAATGCGGTCGTCCATGCCGGCCCGCTGCCAACCCTCCCGGGCCACCGCCGTCCACTCCTCGCTGCGGTCGTGACAGATCACGCGGCCGCCTTCTCCCAGCCCCTCGGCCAGGCACAGCGCCGACAGTCCGGTGAAGGTGCCCACCTCCACGATCAACGTGGCGCCAACCAACTGAGCCAGCATGGTGAGCAACGGCCCCTGCTCGGGTGCGATCTGCATGCCGGCCACGTCGGCCAGCGCCTCGTGGGTGCGCTGCACCAACCAGGCCCGGGCGTCGCGCGCACGCTCGCTCTCCGAGCGGATCGCCGAGTGCTCCAGCACGTAGCTGCGCAGCTCCTCGGTGAACTCGAACCCCTTGCCTGCCATGGGCGTCAGTCTGTCATCGCCGGGTTGCCGGGTCCGTCAGCCCGGTCGGGTGCCGATGCTGACCGGAACCGGCGCGCCCGGACGGGAGTGGTCGGCGCCGGGACGGGGCACGGGGCTGCCGTTCAGGCCTCGCTCGGCCAGAGCAGCTTCGCCGTGACCCAGCACGCATTCCGGATCGGGGTCGTCCAACTCCAGCCCGACGAAGAACTTCGATGCCATGCAGCCCCCCTGGCAGGCGTCGTAGGCGCCGCAGCTGGCGCAGGCCCCGGCCGATGTCGGCTCTCGCAGGGATGAAAACAGGTCCGAGCCGCGCCACACGCCCGTGAAGCCCCCGCTGTCCCGCACGTTGCCCGCCAGGAACTCGTCGTGGATCACGAACGGGCAG
Organism: Microthrixaceae bacterium; assembly: GCA_041394405.1. GTDB lineage: Bacteria > Actinomycetota > Acidimicrobiia > Acidimicrobiales > Microtrichaceae > Microthrix. The sequence continues at coordinate 166,605 of JAWKIF010000013.1, read as the reverse complement.
GCGTAGACGTCGCCGACCGGGTCGATCAGGCACACCACGCGGCCGGCGCCGCACAGGTTCAGCCCCGGCAGTTGCTCGGTGCCCAATGCGTTGAGATGAAAGAACGAGTCGCCGGTGAGCACGTCGGGCCGATCCAACAGCCAGTGGTAGAGGTCGCGCTGCTGTTGCTGGGTGGGGTGGAGCTCGTCCCAGGTGTCGGCGCCGCGGCCCGACGGGCGCAGCCTGGTGATTCGCAGCTGGGCTCCGTAGTCGGCGGCCATCGACCGGAATTCGTCCAGTTGGTGGGCGTTGTGGCGGGTGACGACCACCGAGATCTTGAAGGCGCCGAAGTCGGCCGCCGCCAGATGGTCCATGGCCGTTCGGGCCGCGGCCCAGGAGCCTGCGCCCCGCAGGCTGTCGTTGACCGCAGCGCTGGCCCCGTCGATGGACAGCTGGATGTCGAGGTAGTCCATGGAGGCCAACCGGCGGGCGGCTGGCGCGTCGATGTAGGTGCCGTTGGTGGAGAACTTCACGCCAACCTGATGGGCGGTCGAGTACTCCACGACGTCGAAGAAGTCGCGCCGCAACATGGGCTCGCCACCGCCGAGGTTCACGTAGAACACCCCGAGCCGCTGCAGCTCGTCGATGACGCCGTAGCACTCAGCCGTACTCAGCTCTGCCGGGTCGCGTCGCCCGGACGAGCTGAGGCAATGACGACAGGCCAGGTTGCAGGCATAGGTGAGTTCCCAGGTGAGGCAGATGGGTGCCTCAAGCCCCAGCTTGAAGTCGTCGGCCAGGCTTCGGGTGGCCGCTCGGGGCTGATCGGTCACCATCGGCACGCTGCGCCCGCGGGCGGGCGCGAGTTCATCCCTCACGACGGTTTCCCTTCCGCCAGCGCCGCCACTGGCGGTGGCGCGACCTGCTCCTTGCCCGGGGGCACCGCATCGCGGCGGACGATCATGTCCGAGCTGGCCAGCGTGCCCAGCGCCCTCTGGAATGAGCCCCAGCGAGGCTCCTCCACCCCGGCGGCTCGGAGCGCGTCGGCCACCGTCGGCAGGTCGGCCAACGACTCTGCCACCTCCACCAAGTCGGGGTGACGCAGAAACGAGAGCCGACGGTTTCCGAAGTGGTAGGCCAGTGCACCGAAGCGCTCGGGGCGCAGCGAGACGCGCTGGTTCAACGCCCAGGCCTCGTCGAGTTCGACCACCTTGTCTGACGGAGGCGCAGACAGCTCAGTACACCCCGCACATGCCGTCGATGGAGACCTCTTCCACCAACAGCTCGTCGTCCACGAGCGCTTCCACTGCGGCGTCGGGATCGGCGGGCGAAGCAACGACAGCTTCGGGGCTCTGATCGGTCAGGGTCTCGGCCACGTTCGGTTCTCCAACGTTCGGGGTGCGGTTGCCCGCAGCAGTCCATGCGTGCACGACAGTCTACCCGACACCTGCGGAGGCGGACGCCCGGCCACGGAGTGTGGCGGAGACCGACCTGGGTCGCCTTCATGCGGCTGAAGCAGGTACGATTTCACCCCATCAGGGGGCCAATTGACCCATCGACACACCCTGTCCTGTGACCCATTCTTGTGGGGCATTCGGCATAGGCTCATCGCCCAAGCGGCACCCTCTGGGTGCCCCAGACCTCCACCTGGAGACCCATGTCTGCATCCATCCGCAGTGACCTGACTCGTGCCCAGGTGCTCGGCGGCTTGACGGTCCTCGACGACCCTCGCCCCCAGGTGCTTCCCGACCGCCGGGGCGACGACATGGTGGACCTGGCCCCCGGCATCCATCGGCAACGCTTGGTGATCGAGGGACTGACCGACGAGCCCATGACCGATGCGCTCCTCACCCACTACCTGGCCCAACTGGCCGTAGAGCTGGACATGGTGGCGTTGACCGCCCCGATTCTGCATCAGTCCACAACCTACGGATGGGCAGGCTGGATGCACTGGGAGACGTCGGGTTGCCACGTCTATGCGTGGGACGAACCCGGCTTCTTCTCGGTGGACATCTATACCTGCAAGCCATTCGACCCGCGCATGCGGTTCGAGTTCACGCTCGCACGTTCAGGGCCCACACCATCGAGCAGCGGTCGTTCGGCGGGAGCATGAGCCAGCTGCGCCGACGTTGGCGCCAGACTGCGTTCCCGATACCGAGGTCATCGACCTGCCCGACCATCGGCGTTGGGAAGCCTGGCGCATCGAAATCGCCCACCCCGGCACCCAGCAGTGTACGAGCCAGCGGTCGCCCTGAGGCCTCCACGTTTGACCACTGGTTTCGCAACTCATCCGGACGAGTTGGCCGACTGGTTCGCTCCGTACGACGGTCAGATGGAGGTTCTCACGGTCGACCCCGGACGGATCGGTAGCAGGGGCGACGGGCGCTGGTCGCTTCCGGGTCACCCAAGTTTGGTCTTCCACGAGAAGCACGAGCATACGCCATTGGCGCGTCCAAGTTGGTTCAGCGGTGACCGGCCACGAAAAGTTCCTGGACGTGCTCACCGTCTCAGCCGGATCCGAACGTCGGCAGCGATTTGCCCATGGTCAGCATCGGATTCATGGCTGCAATCGGCCGAAGCACGGCGCCGCCAACTCTCCTGGGATCTCGCTGCTCGACGATGCTGTCCAGAGACACCCAAGCGAGACCACGATTCTCGCTGCGTGCAGTCGCGGCCAGGCCCACGAGCGGCGATGGAACCTGGCCAGGACGAAGGCCATGCGCAGCAGGGATCGAGGAGTCGCTCCGATGGGTGCGGGAATTGCCTGGACCGGACAGCAGTGGAGCTTTCGCGCGGAGATCCAGCCAAGGTTGGATTCGTGGTCTCCGACGACGAGCGCCGCTGCCGCACGACTGGCGGACGGTTCAAGTTCAGCCCGCACCTGATGACATGAGGACGTTTGTCAGCCCAGGTGACATCCTTCACTTTCACCGTCCGCGGCCATCATGCGCCACGAGGTGAAGCAGCGGTGCTGCTAGGGCTATTCTATTTTCGCTGTCGGGAGAGCCCGCTTGCGGGGCTTGGGCGGTGGCTGGCGTATGCGCCGGACTCGGCGTTCTGGCTCCAATCAGCGGCGGTCATCGAGGAAGTGATCAGGCTGCGCGGCCCTGGGTACGGATTCGCACTCTCAGCGGTCCTCTGGCAACATAGGCCGCACCATTCAGCGGTGCCATGAACAGCGCCTGACCGCCAGGTCTCCCTGATTCGTTCTTTGTCACCGGCTATTTGGCGCTCATTCTCGGCGCTACAGCTCATTCCGGCTTCGGAGTCGGACTCGTCGTCGCGCTTCGATCGGTGGCGCCATGACGGGTTGCCCCAAACCGCCATCTGGCGTCGTCCTACTGGGCCCGATGTGATGGGGCACCTCGCCACCGAGAATCGATCAACGCGATCCGCAACGATGAGCCTCTACTGATACTCACCATGTTGCACTAACTACACGACTTGCAGTCGGGCCAGGCGCTCGAACCCAAGTTACTATCTCATTGCGCTTCAGTCGCATTCATCTTCCTAGCCAGGACGTGTTGGTCACCGTTGGAACTCGTAGGTGGATTCGGCAACGACCTCGCCGCAGCTACATGCGGCAGGGATCTACTCTCTCGCTGCGGCCGGGAGCCTTTCATTCAGGCGATTCGCAGCCAACTCACCGAGCACCGCGGAGAACCGACTGAGTTGGCCGACAAGACGGCGCATCCTTCTGCTCGGAACCGCCCTGCTCATCAACCCCTGCGGCATCCAGTCCCTGGGGCGATCCGGGGACCCTGCCAATCTATTGGCTAACTGTTGCCTGGACCGCACTGGCGATCTCGTCTGAGCGCGATTCGTTCCTGATGCAAATAGTCAGCAGCCCGCAACACACGTACAGCAAATCCAGGAGGCCAACGCAGCTCTCGCCGCCTCGACTACGAACAGTTGCTACCAAGCCGGTGCAGAGGCACTGACTCAGATCAGCCGGAGCTGGAAGTCTCGCACATCGACCTTGCTGACGTGGCACGGTGATTTGTCGCTTCCGTTGGAGATCGGCCCGAAGCCCTTGGACATCGGGCCATGCCGAATACGCCGGCTCCGTATCGTCGATGGGCAAGTCGGAGCATCCAGTCCTCATCAGTCAGACGCTCGCCGCCGTAGACATCGAGCACGACGCCCGGCGGCATTGCTGTGTCAACAGCCTGCTGGTCGCTTGCTTTGCCAGGGCCGACAGCTGACGGCCGTGTTGCTCATGACGTCTACGCCAGCCCAATTCCGTCCACGCTCCACAGAGCGTCGAGAGTACGTGTTCTACGATCTCTTTGGCTCTCGACAGCATTGCGCTCACCGACAAACTGGCACGCCAACAGAGCGAGCGGCGGTTCCGGGTTCTTGTCGAGAGCTCATCCGACATCGTTCTGGTACTCGACGAGCAACGCAGCATCGCATTCGCGAGCTCGGCGGCCGACCACCTGCTCGGCTACGAGGATTCAGCGTTGCTGGGTTCGGACCTGCAACGCTGGGTGCACTCCCGGGAGTGGCCGGCACTAGCGAAGACACTCGAACGCAGCAGCCCGGACGGCACCTCGGAGGCGCGACCGGTGGAGGTCCGATTCCGGCGCGAGGACGGCAGCTATGGCTGGTTCGAGGTGACCGCTCGAGACCTGCGCCACGACCCTGAGATCGAGGGCACCGTCGTGACGGCCCGAGAGATCAGCGACCGGAAGTTCGCAGAGGATCTTCTGGCCGCCAGCGAGGCGCGCTTTCGGGCCTTGGTCCAACACTCCAGCGACGTCGTCGCCGTCGTCGACGACGTCCTTGACTTCACCTACGTGAGCCCGGCGATCGGCCCCCTGCTGGGCTTGGACGCTGACCAGCTGGTGGGGACGAGCGCCTTGTCGTTGCTTGGCGTGGACGGTTCCATGCGGCTCCTCGCTGCCAGCCAGGTGGTCGTGGACGGCCGTTTGCAGGACGAGTCGGTCGCCTCGCGCAGCTTCGAGGTGGACGTGCACCACCAGTCGGGGAGCCCGGTGACCCTGGAGGTGGCGCTGACCGACATGCGCGCCGACCCCGCCGTGGGTGGCGTGGTGCTGAACGCCCGCGACATCACACTGCGCAAGTCGCTGGAAGCCGACCTGCGCCACCAAGCCCACCACGACGCGCTCACCGGACTCTCCAATCGTTCGATGTTCACCGAATGCCTCTCGGATGAACTGGCGACAGCCGACTTGAGCACCACGACGGTTGCCGCGCTGTTCATCGATCTCGACGACTTCAAGACCATCAATGACAGCCTGGGTCACGCTGTGGGCGACCAGTTGCTGTCCCAGGTTGCCCACCGGCTGGTTGGCCACCTGGGCACCGAGGGCCTCGCCGCCCGCCTGGGGGGCGACGAATTCGCCGTCCTGGTCTCCACCGAAGGCGGCGAGCTGGCCGTCGCCACCATTGCCCAGCGCATCCTGGACCTGGTCTCCCAGCCGTTCCACATCGAGGGGCGTGAGATCGAGGTGACGTGCTCCATCGGCATCGCCCATGCCCTGACCACCGAGGCCGGCGACGTCACCGACACGAAAGTGTTGCTGCGCAGTGCGGACGTGGCCATGTACCTGGCCAAGGATCGCGGCAAGAACCAGGCTGCGTCCTTCGAGGAGCACCTCCACACCAAGGTGTTCGAGCGCCTCGAGCTGAAGGCCGACCTCAAGCGGGCGCTGGAGGCCGACGAGTTGCGGTGCTACTACCAGCCAATCGTGTCGTTGCAGACCGGCGACGTCACGGGTCTGGAGGCCCTCGTGCGCTGGCAGCATCCAACCCGAGGGTTCATGCCGCCGGATTCCTTCATTCCGTTGGCCGAGGACACCGGTTTGATCGTGCCGCTTGGCCAGTGGGTGCTGCGCGAGGCCTGCCGCCAGCTCAAGCTGTGGCAGCAGTCCCTGCCCGACCGAGAACACCTGACGATGAGCGTCAACCTCTCGGTGCACCAGCTGCTGCACGAGGACATCATCCGCGACGTGCGCGAGGCGCTCGAGGATGCACACGTCGACCCGGCCACCGTCACGCTGGAGATCACCGAGACCTCGCTGATGCACGACACCGAGCTGACGCGCCACCGCCTCGACCTGCTTCGGTCCCTGGGCTGCAAACTGGCCGTGGACGACTTCGGCACCGGATACAGCTCGCTCAAGTACGTGCAGCGTTTCCCATTGGACATCATCAAGATCGATCGGGCCTTCGTCTCGGGGCTGGGCGCTAACACCGACGACACCGCCGTAGTGCAATCCATGATCGACCTGGCCAAGCGCCTGGGCATGCGAACCGTGGCGGAGGGCATCGAGGAGTCGTCCGAGGGCGCTGCGCTGTTGGCCCTGGGCGCAGACCTTGGGCAGGGCTACCACTACGCCCGCCCCATGCCGGCGGCCGAGGCCGGCGACTTCTTGAGCTCAGCTACCGCGCCGGGCCTGCTTCCGGCCTGACGTCCGGCCATCGGTCAGGGACGGAGCGGGCAGATCGCCACGGGGCGCGAGCACGCACAGTGGAAAGCGTCACTCGCCTCCCCACGTGGGGCGCGCTTGGACTAGAACAGGTCCCGGGTGGCCGCCACTCAGGCGGCCAGCGAGAACTCCCAAGGGGGGGACCTGTATGAAGACCCGTGCTGCGGTGCTGTGGGGTGTTGGCGAAGAGTGGAAGGTCGAGGAGGTCGAGCTGGACGACCCTCGGGGCCGCGAGGTTCTGGTGAAGACCAAGGCCGCCGGCATGTGCCACTCAGACGAGCACGTGGTGACCGGCGACATGCCCACGCCGCACTTCCCCATCATCGGCGGACACGAGGGAGCGGGCATCGTGGAGGCCGTCGGCCCCGAAGTGACCACGGTGGCCGTGGGCGACCACGTGTCGATGTCGTTCATTCCCTCGTGTGGCCGGTGCCCATCGTGCGTGAAGGGCCAGAGCTACATCTGCGATGAGGGCGCCAAGCTCTTCAACGTGGGCATGATGGGCGACGATCGCATGGCCCATTCGATCGGTGACACCCCGGTGGCCCGCATGACACAGCTGGGTACGTTCGCCGACCACATGTTGTTGTCCGAGGACTCCGTGGTGAAGGTGGCCGATGACATCCCCTTCGCCCAGGTGGCGTTGGTCAGCTGTGGCGTGGCCACCGGCTACAACTCGGCGGTGTTCCGGGCCGACACCCAACCGGGCGACACCGTGGTGGTCATCGGCGCCGGCGGCGTCGGCATGAACGCCATCCAGGGTGCCGCGATTGCGGGCGCCAAGCGGGTGGTGGCCATCGACCCCGAGGAATTCAAACGGGAGAAGGCCATGGAGTTGGGGGCCACCCACACCTACAGCTCCATCGACGAGGCCATGGGTGGCCTTGGCGAGCTCACCTGGGGTCAGATGGCCGACCGCACCATCATCACCATCGGGGTGATGAAGGGCGATCTGCTGGAACCCGCCATGAACCTCACCGGCAAGGGCGGCACCGTGGTGGTCACCTCCATCACCAACATGATGGAGCAGGACACCACCCTCAACATGTTCATGCTCTCCATGATGAACAAGGAGATCAAGGGCACCGTGTTCGGCTCGGCCAATCCCCGCACGGAGATCCCCAACCTGCTGGCCATGTACCAGGCCGGCAAGCTGAAGTTGGACGAGCTGATCACCAACACCTACACCCTCGACCAGGTGAACCAGGGCTACGCCGACATGCGCGACGGCAAGAACGTTCGAGGTGTCATCCTCTTTGACTGAGGTCCCCCGCCTGACCTCGGTGAGCGACGGCGTCGCGGCCCCCGCCTCGTTCGACGCGGCCCTGCTGCAACGCCTGCGCACGCGGGTGGTGGGCCGGCGGCGCGAGCTGGAGGTGGTGGTCGCGTGCCTGGCCGGAGCCCGCCATCTGCTCTTGGAGGGCCCGCCGGGAACCGGCAAGTCCACCCTGTTGCGGGCCGTGGCCGACGAGGCGGGGCTGGGCTTCGAGTTCTCCGAGGGCAACGCCGAGCTCACGCCGGCAAGGCTGATCGGCACCTTCGACCCCGCTCGCGTGCTGGCCGAGGGGTACACCCCCGAGGTCTTTCTGGATGGCCCCTTGGCCCGGGCCCTGCGCAACGGGTCGCTGCTCTACATCGAGGAGATCAACCGGCTTCCCGAGGAGACGCTGAACGTCCTGATCACCGTGATGAGCGAGGGCGAGTTGCACGTCCCGCGCCTGGGCATGATCCCGGCGGCGCCCGGGTTCCGCTTGGTGGCCGCCATGAACCCTCACGACACGGTGGGCACCGCACGAATCTCCTCGGCGGTCTACGACCGCTGCGTGCGGGTGGCCGTGGGCTACCAGGACGCCCACACCGAGGGAGAGATCGTCCAGGTGGAGGCCGCCCGAGTCTCCGCCCAGTTGGGCCCGGTCGTCGCCGAACACCCGCGGCTGTTGGAGGGGGCGGTGGCCGTGGTGCGAGCCACTCGCGACCACCCCGAGCTGCGAAGCGGCGCCTCCGTGCGGGGCGCCATCGATCTGGTCATCGTCGCCGCCGAGTTGGCCCAGCTGCGAGGCCGCTCGATCGATGACGACGGTGTCACCCTGGATGCCACGCTCTCAGCGCTCTCGGGACGGATCCGGCTGGCCGAGGGAACCACCCAGTCGGCGGAGGAGCTCCTGGAGGATCTGTGGGAGCGTCACCTCCGGGGCTTGGCAGGGGCCCCGTCGGGCGACAACCCGCCGTCGGGCGAGGACGGCGCCACGAACAACGGCCACGCCGCCCCAAAACCCCCAGCCCCCAAGGGGGCGGACACCAGGGGCTAATCCGGGAGGGGGCGGAGGCGTCCGAGGCCGTCGCCGAGGCCGGACGCCGAACCACCGCCAGGTCAGAGCTGGCACATCGCCACGGATTCCGGGAGGTCAGTCCCGAGGTGGGCGTGCTGGACGAGGGCGCATTCGACGCGTTGGTGGACGACGATCCCGACGCGGCCATGGGCCTGCTGGCCGATCTGGTGGGGGCCACCGACGCGGCGCTCGCCCGGCTGGCCACCCGCCTCGCCGGACGCATCAGCACCGAGTTGGCCCGCACGGGTCCCCCGCAACGCCCGGGCCGAGGCGTCGGCCGTCTCCGGCGCCGCAGCGCTGCGCTGGCGAGCGGCGACATCGACCTAGAGGCATCCCTCGACGCGGTGCTCGCCGGGCGGGCCACCGGCTCGCCACCTTCGGTCGACGAACTGGTGGTGGCCGCCTGGGAACGTCCCGGCACGGCGCTGTCGCTGGTGGTGGACCGTTCCGGATCCATGCTTGGCCCGCGCCTGGCCACCGCTGCGGTCACGGCCGCTGCGGTCATGCTGAGCCGGCCCCACGATGCCTCCGTCCTGGCCGTGGCCCAGGAGGCGTTGGTGCTTCGCGCCCAGGGCTCGGCGCGAGCGGCCGAGGCGGTGGTGGGCGACCTGTTGATACTCCGGGGACACGGCGTCACCGACCTGTCGCTCGGCCTGGCGGCCGCCCAACAGCAGCTGGATCGATCCGACGCCCGGCGCAAGGTGTGCATCCTGTTGTCCGATTGTCGGGCCACCGCGGGTCCGCCACCCGAGCGGGCGGCCCGCAACCTGGAGGAGCTCGCCATCGTTGCACCCGCTGATGACCTGGCCGACGCAGAGGCCCTCAGCGCCGCCACCGGAGCCCGCCTGGTTCCACTCGCCAGCCCGCTGGAGGCTCCTGCAGCCATCCAGCTGGCACTGGGCTGAGACCGGGCCGCCGCCCTCCTCACCGGGCTTCAGTTGTCGGCCAGCTCCGCCTTGACACCCGTTTGGGTGATGTCCACGTCGGCCTCGCTCAGCCTGCCCTTGTCCATCGTGAGTATGAGGAACGCCGCCATGCCCGCCGGCACCGCATCGAGTTGATCGGGCTGAACCTGGAACGACTCATCGCCCTTGGGTTCCTCCAGCCGGTTCACCAGTTCCACATCGATGGTGATCGGATCGAGGTCCGTGGCGCCCGGGTTGTCCACCACGACGAGTATCTCCACGTCCTCCTCACTATTGCGCCTCACCCACACGGGATCGACCCGAGCCTCATTGCCTCGGTCTTCGGTCGCAGAAGCGATGATCGCCCGCACCTGGTTCTTGGCCCGCTGCGTCAGCTCCTCGTCGGCGAACGCGCCGAAGATGACCGGCATGGGGGCCTCCACCAAGGGCGTCGCGGCAATGTCGTCAAGCTGTTCCTGGGTCAGCGAACCACCGCGATAGCCCACCACCTGGTTGTCGTGGTCGAAGGTGATGAGCGCGTCCGCCTGGGGCTGCTCCACCTCGTCGCCGCATGCGCCAAGCAGCAACGCCAAGACCACGGCAACTGCGGCTGGCACCGCCATCATTCGCCGACACCGCCTCGCAGGAGATCTGGCCATGGTTCGCACCTTCTGGGTCGGTCAGGGAGGAAATCCAATCAGACCGAGCGCGGCGTGCGCCAACGCCGTCCGGGCGGTTTGTGGCGCTCGCCCGTCAGCTCGCCGTGAGATCGAGGCGCACCCCACCGCGCGACACATCAACCTTCTCGTCGTCCAGCCGATCCTGGTCCATCGTCAAGACCAGAAACACCGCGCTGCCGGCGGGAACGCCCAGCACCTCCTCGGGCGGGATCTCAAACTGGGCGACCCCGTTCGATTCCCCGTCCGGCTTCAACAGCTCGGCCCGAACCGTGAGGGCCGTCAGGTCCGCTGCGGTCGGGTTGTCGATGACCACCAGCAGCGCCACGTTCCCGTCAGGATCGCGCTGGATCCACAAGGGGTCCGCACGGGCAGCGTCACCGCGGTCCTCCGTCGAAGTGGCAACCACCGAACGCACCTGGTTGCGAGCCCGGTCCGACAGCTTGGCGTCCACCCCAGTGGCAAAGAGCAACGGCATGGGGGTCTCCACCACCTCGTCGGGGTCCACCTGTGCAAAGTCCTCCGGGCTGAGGCTGCCTCCTCGATAGGCGACCGGCCGAGGGTCATCCCCAAAGTCGATCAGCGAGTCTTCGGGGGAGGCCACGGGGTCAACTCCCGAGGCACCCTCTGCGCCACCGGATTCGGCCACAACCGCCCGCTGGGTCGTCGTCGGCCCCGACCCCTCCCCGTCGCCGCTGCAGGCAGCTGGGAACAGGGCGAACGAGACCACGAGCACACGGGCTGTCGCCCGAGACAGGCCGGCCTTCGGGGCTCTGTGTCTCGACCACACCGTCACTCAGCGCTCCTTCGGTTCAGAACCAAGGCAACCCAACCCCGCGGGGGGACGTGGCCGACCCGGGCGGACTCCTCCGCCCAGGCCAGCACATCGTCGCGAGGTTCTCTAGTCGCCTACCGACCCACGACGCTTGCGGCCGACGATGCCGAACGCAGCACCGGCCAGGATCAGGCCCAGCGCCAGCCGCCACAGAAGCGACACTGACGCACCGGTCGTCGCCAAGGCGCCACTCGACCCAGCCGCAGCGGCCCCGGCGGCGGCACCAGTACCTGCCGCCTGAGTTGCACCGGCAACGGTTGGGGTTGTCGCCGAAGTCGTGGCCGTGGCGCCGCCCGGGGTGGTCGTGGTGGCCCCCTCCGGGGTGGTCGTGGTGGCCCCGCCTGCGGAGGTCGTCGTTGGCCCGGCGCTGGTGGTCGTGGTCTCGTCGTCCACGGTGAACTCCATGGTCTGGAGACGTGGGTTTCCGTCTGTGCCCAGCCCCAAGGCGAACAGCATGTGGTCACCGGGAGCGAGGTCGGCGGGAATCTCGCCGCCGCCCCTGACGGCGCCGCTGGCCTCAGCCGCACTGTCACCGATACGGATGGGTGTGGAACAGACGTAGTAGGTGACCGTGCCGCCTGGGAGGAACCCGCCGCCGGAGACGGTGACCGTCTCCCCGGGCTCCATGGCACCCTCCACCAGGCTGAGGCCACCGGCTGCGGGCGGGCAGTCATCGGGCGGCAGTGGCATGGTGCCGTTCACGGTGATGGTCACGGTTGCCGTGTCGGTTCCGCCTTGGCCATCGTCAGCCGTGTAGTCGAACGTCACCTCGGCGGTGTCGCCCTCATACAGCGGATTCACGGCGTCGGGCTGGTTCCACACCCCGCTCGGGTCGTAGGTCACCGTGTTGCCGCTCACCGACACCGAGCCCAAGAGGCCCGCTTCGTCGGTGCCGGACACCGACAGCACGTCGCTGCCATCCGGATCGGTGTCGTTGGTCAACACCTCAACCTCGACGGGCGTCAGCTCGTCGGTCTCGGCGGCATCGTCCACCGCGGTGGGGGCATCATTGACACCGGTGATGGTGACGGTCACCGTGGCCGTGTCGGTGCCACCGTTGCCGTCGTCGATGGTGTAGCCGAAGGTGTCGGTGGCCGATTCGCCCACGGCCAGGCTCTGAAAGGCATCGCCCGGGTCGTAGGTGAGGATGTTCCCGTCCTGGGTCACCGTTCCCTGGGTGCCGGCCGAGTCGACGGCCGACACGGTGAGGACGTCGGCGGTGTCCGGATCCGAGTCATCGGTTCCCGTCTCCAGCACCGCCACCTCCACCGGGCTGTCCTCGGTGGTCGTGACGGCGTCGTCAACCGCCACCGGGTCGGCATTGAGCCCCGTGATGGTCACGGTCACGGTTGCGACGACATCGCCACCGTTGCCGTCGCTGGCCGTGTAGGTGAACGTATCGGTCGCCGTCTCGCCAGCGCTGAGATACTGGAACGCAGTACCGGGGTCGTAGGTCAAGGTGTTGCCCGCTTGCGAAACGCCGCCCAGGGTGCCGGTGGTGTCCACTGAGGAGACGGACAACGTGTCCGAGGTGTCCGGATCGGTGTCGTTGGCCAGCGGGGTCACGGCGACCGGGGTGGCCTCGTCGGTGGCGGCGGTGTCGTCCGTGGGCGTCGGGTCGTCGTTCACGCCGGTGACGGTCACGGTGACCATGGCGGTCGTGGTCAGCCCCAAGGCGTCTTTGGCGACGTAGCTGAAGGTGTCCGTGCCGGTTTCGCCGACTGCCAACGAGTTGAAACCGGGCCCGGGCAGGTAGTCGAAGGTGGCCCCCCCACCCCAGGTGACGGTGCCGCCGGCCGGTTGGGCCACCGATTGGATGGAGACGACGTCGCCGGTATCGGGGTCAGTGTCGTTGCCCAGCGGGCTGACCGTGACGGCCGGGCCGTCCTCACCCACCGAGGCGGTGTCATCCTGCGGGGTCGGCGCATCGTTCGCACCGATCACGGTGACCGTCACCGTTGCGGTGTCCGTGCCGCCCTGGCCATCGGAGATGTCGTAGGTGAACGTGGCCGTCCCGGTGGCGCCCGCAGGGAGCGAGATGAAGGCGATGCCGGGGTCGTAGGTAACCGTGTTGCCGCTCAGGGTGGCGGTGCCGGCTGAGGCGGTGCCGACGGCGGTGACGGTGAGGGTGTCGTTCTGATCCGGGTCGCTGTCATCGATGCCGGCCGTCAGCACGTCGATGGCCACTGGCGGGCCGTTCTGACCCACCGTCGCCGTGTCATCGACTGCCGTGGGGTTGTCGTTCTGCCCGTTCACCGTGATGGTGATGGTGCCGGTGGCCTCGGTGCCGGCGTCGTCCTCGACGGTGTAGTCAACACGGACGGTGGCGGTGTCACCGACGCTGAGATGGTTGTAGGTGCCATCCGGGTCATACACCACGTCGGAGCCCGAGACCGTGGCGGTTCCGGTTCCGGAAACGACCGACGCACCGGTGAGGGTGAGGCTGTCGCCGATGTCCGGGTCGCTGTCGTTGCCCAGCGGCGACACGGTGACTGCCGGGCCGTCCTCGTCCACTGCTCCCGTATCGGGCACGGTTGTCGGCCCGTCGTTCTCGCCCACGATGGTGACCGTCACTGTGGCGGTATCGGTCCCACCGAAGCCGTCGGTGATGGTGTAGGTGAAGGTGTCGGTGGCCGTGTCGCCGTCGGCCAGGCTGTTGTACCCGCTGGGGGTGTAGCTCAGCGAGGTGCCGGTGAACGTCACCGTGCCCTGCGTGCCGCTGTCGTCGACTGCCGTGACGGTGAACGAATCGCCCAGGTCGGCATCGGAGTCGTTGCCCCGGGGGTCGATGCTGACGGTGGGACCGTCCTCCCCGGTGGTCATGGTGTCGGGTCCGGCAACGGGCGCGTCGTTCACCCCGTTGATGGTGACCGTCACCTCGGCCGTGGCGGGAATGTTGGCGTCATCTTCGATCGTGTAGTCGAACGTGGTGGTCGCGCTTTGCCCAGCCTGCAGGTAGTTGAAGGCAGTTCCCGGGTCGTAGGTGATGCTGGTGCCGGTGAAGGTGACGGTTCCCTGGGTGCCCGCGTCGTTCACGCCGGTGATGGTGAGCGGGCCGCTCTCCGGGTCGGAGTCGTTGACGCGCGGGTCGAACGTCACGGCCGGCCCGTCCTCGGACACGGACGTCACGTCATCCACCGCCACGGGTGGGCCGCTGATGGAGAAGCTGACGGTCGCGGACACCGGGCCGTTGCTCGGCGCCACGTCGTCGGTCTCTGCCTGATTCCACTGGTAGGTGCACGAGTCGGTGCCGGTTGCGCCGCTGTGCACGTAGAAAACGTTGGACCCGGAGACCAGACAGGTGCCCTTGGTGGCCGGCGACGTGATGGTGATCGCGGTGTTGGTGCCGGGCCGGGCGCCGGTGCCCATGCTGTCGTTGGCCAGCACGTTCACCGAGGTCGAGCCGTTTTGGGCGACGCCGACCGGCCCGTCGTTGACCGCCACGGGGGCGGTGAAGACGTTCAGCGTGGCGTTGTAGCTGGGCGAGGTGCCGGACGCGTTGTTGAACCCGATCGGCCCGTTGGGGCCAACCACAGGGGACCCGGCCAACCCTGCGCCCACCCGGAAGGTGTAGGACTTGCCCGGAACCGTGAAGGGCACGGACGCGCCGGTGGTGGCGGGCGCGGTTGCCGTATAGGTCTTGCAGGGATCGGGGTTGTAGTTGTTGGTGGTGGTTCCGAATTGGGTGGCCCAGGCGGTTCCGCCGTAGATGCTGCCGTCGAAGGTGAACGAGTCGATGGCGTGCTCGTAGCCGCCGAAGGAGCGGCTGGTGGACACCGAGTCGATGCACCAGTCATAGGTGAACGACTGGCCGGCCCGCACTGCGTTCGGCAGCTTCAGGTACATGGCCGCATCCAGGTTGGCGCCAGCGCCTCCGCAGCAGCTGGTCTCGATGACCTCGCCGAAGTCGTAGCTACCCCCCGGATAGCCATTGAAGTCGATGCGCAGGTCGTTGACGTCGATGTCGGGGGTGTCGATGGTCGTGGAGGCGCCCTGGGCACCCGCCTCGGGGAGACTCGTGGCGCTTGGGCCGACGACGAACGCCACGCCGAGCGACAAGGCTAGAACCGCCAATCCGGTTCGCTGAACTCGTCTCAGAAACTGACTCACGGTGTCCCCTGTCCTTGAGCGACATTCTGTCCCACTCCTGAGAATCATCTCATGGGTGAGCGCGCCCTCGCAACACCTTCCGCCCTCCTTTGACCGCACAGAGCAGGATTACCCAGGGACTTCCAGTACCGTCATCTCGCCTCGGTCAACCACGCCCACCTCCTGAGGAGTCGCGTCGCCGGGACGCGAGACCACGACCTTCAGCTGCCGCGGACTCTCCTCGGGAAGCCCGAAGTGAGCGGTGCCAGGGCGCTGGGCCAGATAGGAATCCCCCGCCCTGATGTCCCGACGCCAACGCTCGTCGGCGCTGTGCAGCCAGACCGTGGCCTCCGCGACGGGCGCACCTCGGGGATCGACCAATTGGACCTCGGCCCAATCATCGGCAACCGGTCGATCATTGCGGTACAGGACCGGACCCTCCAGGTTCTCCACTTCGAGGACGTCGAGGTCGCCATCGTGGTCGACGTCAAACGACACGACCGCCTTCCCATCCCCGTCGTTGGCCAGCCCCGCAGCGGCGGCATCCTCCACGAGGCCGCCGCCATCGTTGAAGAAGGCTCGAGTCGAGTCGTCGACGTAGCGCTCCTGGCCCGGCGGCGGGTTCGGCGGTCGAAACCCATTGGTCTGCACCAGGTCAAGATCGCCGTCGTTGTCCAAGTCGGCGCCGTCGGCGCCCCAACCCCACTCGCCATCGCGTACGCCGTACGCATCGGTGCCATCGTCAAATCGACCCCGGCCATCGTTGATGAACAGCCGGTTCCCGGTACAGCCCTTCACCACCCCTCCCGACCCCGCGTCGAGGGGTCCGGCGCACTCCGGCGCGCTCACCGAGGTGACGAACCAGTCCAGGTCGTCGTCGCCGTCAACGTCGGCCACCACCGAGCCCATGCCGTTTTCGTCGGTGCCAACGCCGGAGGACTCGGTGACGTCGGCGAACGTGCCGTCCCCGTTGCCCTTCAACAACCTGGAGAGCCCCCAATCCGCTGCGATCGCCAGATCGGGCGCGCCATCAGCATCCAGGTCGGCTGCGGTGGCCGTGAACCCTGCGATGGCGCCCGCGTTCGGAATGGCATCCGGCACCTCGGTGAAGCCAGCAGACCCGTCGTTGAGGAACACCCCCGTCTGGCCCTCGGCCGCCATCGAGTTGTGCCGCCAACCGGACACCACAAGATCGAGGTCGCCGTCCGCGTCGAGGTCGGCCAGCGACAGTCCGAAGACCAGCTGCTCTCCAGCCTCGGCATTGGGCGGGATGATCAACCCGCTCTCGGCCGTTGCGTCGGTGAACCTGCCGTCGCCGCCCTGGAGATAGAGCGAGGCAGTTCCGTCGCCGATGCCGCCAACCACCCCGTCCACGTCTCCGTCGGCGTCCAGGTCCCCCCATGCGCTGGCCGCGTGGGACTCCTGGGCCGAATCAGGGAGCGTGCCGGGCGGGGCCGGCAGGAACCCGTTGCCCTCGTCGTTCAGCATCCACACGTCGGGAAGCCGCAGGCGGGGAAAGAACAGGTCCTCCCAGCCATCGGCGTTGACGTCGACAACGGCGACGCCCCCGGTCATCACGTCGGCCGGTCCCACCTCACGAGACGTGACGGCACCCCGTTCCTGCTGGGGCACGTCGCCCAGGCCGAACTCGGCCGTCACGTCGGTGAACGTCGGCCGCTCGGAACGCACCCCACCGGCCACCGAAACGGGCGGGGCCCCGTCGGTCGCCTGTTCGGACGTGCCCGCTCGGTCGGACCCGGGTTCCCGCGTGAACCACCACGCTCCGCCGAGCAGCCCAAGGATCACCAGCGCCCCAACCCATCGAAGTCGATTCGGTGTCACGTCTTCATCCCCGTGCGAGTCGACGCGTGCGCAGTGATTCCGCTGCGGGCATACGCGGCCGACACGCTACGGCGTCACGTCATGTCTCGGCCATCGGCCCAGTCCAGCCGACCCTCACCAGGGGCGTGACCCGTGCGGCGCGCGGCTGCTACCCGGCAGCCGCCAGCGCCTCCGCAGCGGATTGCCCCTCGGCAACCGGGGCAACGGTGTCGCCGGTGGCCTCGCGGAAGCGGAGCACGGACGAATCGAGGAACTTCTCCACCCAGTCGAGGGTGCGACGGGTGCGGGGCGAGACAAACACGTCGAACGCATGCTGAGCCCCTTCCAACTCCACGTACAGCACCGGCTCGGACGAGGCGCTTCGAACCCGCTCGGCGAACGCCCGCGCACCTGCCACCGGCACCAACACGTCCTGGGCCCCGTGGATGATGAGGAACGGCGGGGGGTCGCCGCCCGTGCGCTCGATCGGCGAATAGGCCAGGTGGGTTTTGGGGTCCTCGGCCCATGGGCGATCGAACACCACGCGGTCGAGAAACGCCAGCATGTCGGGGTGCACGCGATCGGTTAGGTCGTAGACGCCGTAGAAGGGAACCGCCGCCTGCACTGAACAGTCCGCGTCCTCGAACCCGGGCTGAAGCGAGGTGTCCTCGCCCGTCAAGGCCGCAAGCGCAGCCAGGTGCCCGCCGGCCGAGCCACCGCTGATGGCGATGAAGTCGGGGTCCGCCCCGTACTCCTCGGCGTGCCGGCGCACCCAGGCGATGGCCCGCTTGACGTCGATCACGTGGTCGGGCGCCTTCACCTTGGGGCTCAGTCGGTAGTTGACGTTGAAGCCCACGTAACCATTGGCCGCCAAGTGGTTCAGCATCGGCACGCCCTGTTCGCGTTTGTCGCCGACCACCCAGGCCCCGCCATGGACGTAGATGACACAGGGCCTGGTCACACCCGCCGGCGGAGGTTCGTTGGGCTCATAAATGTCCAGGCACAAGTCGGTGCCGTCCACGGTGGCGAACGTGACGTTGCGGCGGCGGCGACGGTTCTTGGATCCGTGGAAGACAGGCAGCAGGTCTCCCCTCCGGTCGGCCGACGGTCCCATGGGCAGGCCGTGGCGCTCGTGGAGTTCGGGCGCCTCGTGTGCGTGGGAGTAGTTGCCGAATCCCCTGACGAACGCCTGATGGGTGTCGGTGGCCTGACGCCAGTGATAGGCGCTGGCGCCCGCCGTTGCCAGACGCGCCAACACGGCCGCCCGCCCAGCAGCCGTGTGCAGCCCCCCCTTGCGGACGAACAGGGCGGTATCCAGGGCGTCGATGGCCAGCAGTGGCGCGGACAGCTCGGTCGTGAACCAACTGGCAAAGAAGGAGGGCACCGTGAAGACCCGATGGTCCTGCCTGGGAGCGATGGCGTTGGCCGCCAACAGCGATCGCCCAGCGGTTCGGGTGAGAAAGCTCATCGCCACGAGCGTAGGCACCAACCCGGGCAGTTCCTCTGGGCCTCTCGGCCTGCGTTGGGTCGACCACAAAATGTGGTCCACCCAAGACCCTCTTCTTGATATTTCAAGGCTTCTCATGATGCTCCGTGTCGCCCTCCCACCCGTCCGCCGTTCGACCCATCGCGCTCATCTGGGGCGCCGTTCCGGAGCGGCTCCGGCGCGTCGGGTGCCGCCCCGCCTTGTCGCGGCAGAGCTGTCTCAGTTCCCTGCGGACCACGAATGCGCCAAGATGGGGCTCTCGCGCAGCTACGCCAAACCAAGGGACCCACATGGAACGCCTGTCCGGCATCGACGCGGCATTCACCTACCTCGAAACGCCCAACGCCCACATGCACGTGGCCATGACGGCCATCTTCGAGGCAGACAGCATGCCCGGTGGCTATTCCTTCGATGCCATCCGCAGGCTGTTGTTGGAGCGAATGCACCTCGTGGCCCCGTTTCGGCGTCGGCTGGTGACCGTGCCGTTCAACCTCAACCACCCCATCTGGATCGAGGATCCGGACTTCGACCTGGACTTCCACCTGCATCGCGTCGCCGCGCCCGAGCCAGGCGGCCGCCGCGAGCTGGCCGACCTGGCCGCCCGCATCGCCTCGGTGCCCCTGGACCGCAGCCGACCCTTGTGGGAGGTGTGGGTCATCGAGGGCCTCAAGCAAAACCGCTTTGGCGTGGTGACCAAGGTGCACCACTCGGCCATCGACGGCGCCAGCGGGGCCGAGATCATGACGACACTCTACGACCTCGCTCCCGAGGGAACCGAGGTGCCACCGCCAGAGCCGCACGAGCCCGAGCACATCCCCAACGACTGGGAGCTCATCGGATACGCCATGAGTTCGCGGGCCAAGCAGTTCGCCGACCTTCCCGGTCTGCTTGGCCGCACGGTGGGCAACCTGACCGCCGTGGTCAACAGCCGAATGTCGGAGTCCGACGGGCCGCGTGGAGCCCTTCCGCTCACCGCCCCACCCACCCCCTTCAACGCCTCCATCACCCCCCATCGCAGGGTGGGCTTCGCCCGGATGCCGCTGTCGGGGGCCAAGGAGATCCGGCGGGCCTTCGACGTGAAGGTCAACGACGTCGTGCTGGCGATCATGGCCGGCACCCTTCGCACCTACCTCAGCGCCCGTGGCCAGCTGCCCGACGAGCCGCTGGTGGCATGCATCCCGGTCTCGGTGCGCACGGAGGACGAAATGGGAGCGGCCAACAACCGCGTCTCGGCCATGTTTGCCCATCTCGGTACCCACCTGGACGACCCGGTGGAACGCCTGTTTTCCATCGCCGACTCCACCAAGGGCGCCAAGGAGGAGCACAACGCCATCGGCGCCCGCATGATGACCGATTGGGGCGAGTACGCGGCCCCTCGCACGTTCCAGCTGGCGTCTCGCCTGTACAGCCAGATCGGCGCGGCCAACATGCATCGGCCCATTCACAACCTGGTCATCTCCAACGTTCCCGGCCCACCGTTCCCGCTGTATTTCGCGGGCGCCAAGCTGGTGGCCGCCTATCCCATGGGCCCGATCATGGAGGGCGCCGGCATGAACGTCACCGTGCTCTCCTACGAAGACAACATCGACGTCGGGTTCATGGTGGACCGCGAGCTCACCCCAGATGTGTGGGACCTGGCGGAGGCGGTCGAGGCGTCCTACGACGAGTTGTTGAGCGCCGCCAGGCAGCGGACCGGAGGCCAACAGGCGACCGGCACCGCTGCGCCGGCCACCAAGCGGCCGGCCAAGAAGCGCTCCGTCAAGAAGGCTGCAGCCAAGCGGAAGGCCGCCAAGAAGGGGGCCACCACGAAGGCCCCGGCCAAGAAGGGGGCAGCCAAGAAGGCTCCCGCCAAGAAACGTGCGGCCAGCACCAAGCCCACGGCGAAGGCTCCCGACGCCGCCTCAACGGGCGAGGTTGAGCTCACCGACCGGGGTGCCACCGTGCGCAGGGCGCGCAAGAAGCCCACGGCGTCCACGTAGCGGCCCGAGGCTGCCGAGCGCAGCCTCGGCCGCCGCTCACCGCGCCGAGCGCTGGGCCTTTGCCACGCGCCGCCCGGTGGCAACGATCCGCTTGATCGTGCCCGGCGCGCCCTTCATGGCTCCAGCCACATCGCGGCCGGCGCCGATTCGATAGTTGCTGGGTCGAGGACCGCGTCGTGGCGGCGACCAACACGAGTGCAACATGAGGTTGGGGTTGAAGGTCGCCGAACCGGCCCGAGCCACTGGGCCGGACCCGATGTCGGCTGCGTCGAACACCTGAACCTCCTTTGGCCCGTCTTGGTGCACCACCACCACCACGTACCCAACCTCCGGTTCGGTGGCCCCCGCCCGAGGGACGAAGGTCGGCGGGGACGGGAAGGAACCCTCGGGGTAGCTCCACACGTCGCTCACGGCCATCTCATCCACGTCGAAGCGGGCCAGGGTTCCCGGCAGGGCCCGGTCGGGCAGCCCGGAGGGCGCCACGATGCCGTCGGTCGCCGTTCCGTACAAGCGCCACCATTCCTCGGGCACCAGATCCGGGTCGAAGCCCACCCCGGCATACCAGAGCTGGCCCAGGTGTGCCCTCGCGGCCGGATGGACCACGTCGGTGGTGCCGAGAATCCCTCCCCACAGCCGATCGACATCCGTGGCGATGGCCTCGTCCTTGACCACGCCGGTCGCCGGGTCAATCAGGTAGCGACCGATCACCGAGGGTTGGACCGACTGCGCGATCCATCCCTCGTAGGCCGGGTCAAAGACGGCGCCCATGCGGTGATCGCGGGACTCGTGGGTCACCGTGATCATCAGGTCAGCCAACGGGATGTGCTGAAGCACCACGCGCAGGAGGCCGCCGGCCTCCTCGGCGTCAACCCAGAGATGCCCGGTGGGCATCGGGATGCGCACCTCGGTGGCCCGCACCGAAGCACCCTCGGGGGCCGCCATCAGGTCGGCCTTGGCGACGATCCACAGCTTGGTGTGATCCTGATTCCGTTCGGTCCGTTGCTTGCCGCGCAGCTCCTCGGGATCCACCATGAACGGCAGGTCCGAGATGACCACGTGGTGCTCGCTCACCTTCACGTCGTGAATGGAGTCGAAGGGCGACATGCCCTCGATGCGGCGGCGATGCAGCGGCCCGTGCATGTCCCAGCGGGCCAGGTAGGTCTCGGAGGGTTCCCCAGGTGCGGTGACCTGGCTGTAGTTCACGAAGTAGAGCGCCTGCTCGTCAACATCCGGGGCGGGGTGGGCGGCCACCGCACACAATGGCTCCACGAGCCCCGGCACCCCCTGCAACCACTCGTCGTTGGCTCCGACCATCGAGACGAACTCCAGCGTCTCGGCATCAACCTCCACGGGGCGGCCGGCGTCATAGCCAATGAACAGTCGATCCTCCGCGCTGATCACGCCGGTGTTGGCCATGTTGGTCACACCGAAGGGCGACAGCTCGGCAAAGGCGACGTTGCGGAACAGCCACGGCATGCGACGGCGGAGCCGGTTGATGGGCGTGTCCACCCTCCTGTGTTCCACGGTGATCGACCCGTCGTGGTTCGGTTCCAGCCTGATCCGCTGGAGCAGCCCGTGTGCGCCGAACCAGTGACCACCCGGGGCGCGCTTGTCGGGGCCCACCACGACAACCGACCCCTCCATGTCGGCGGGCCACTCGCCCTCGATCACCCGCAGCCGGTGACAGCGTTCTCCCTGCCCGTGAAACAGGTTCTTGGTCAGTGTGGCCATGGCGCCTCCAGTCAACGGCGAACCTAAGGCGAGACGCTCACAGAACAAAGGGCGACGTCTCACCTGTGCCGGTGAGACGCCCCACCTGGGCCGCCAGCCCTCCCCCACCCCGGAACCACCCCCGCAACTCGGGTCACCAAACGTCGCCCCGGCACCAACCTGAGACCCGAGTTCACACCACCCCCGCACAACGGCCCGACCTGCCTCGGCGCCGAGCGACGGCGATGGCGTCGCGAAGCCGCGCCACAACCACCGCTGGTCGGTGCCACACCTCGAACTCGGTCACCCGAACCACCAGGTAGCCAGCTGCCTCCAGGTTGGCCTGGCGCCGGGCATCGTCCTCCCGGTCGCTCAGCGCCAGGTGATAGCGGTCGGAGTCCACCTCGATCACGATGAGCCACTGCGGCCAGAACAGGTCAACTCGGCCCAGCCATCGACGCTGGTCACCAAGGTCCACCTGACGACGCGGCGACGGCAGGCCCGCATTCTCCAAGATCCCGCACAGCCTGGCCTCCAGGTTCGACTCCGGCGGCACGTAGTCCGGGCCGCATCGCTCCAACATCTCGCGCACGGCCGTCACCCCGGCGCGCCCCCGGCCCATGACCGGCTCAAGGTCCCGAGCGATGGAGGGTCCGGAGGCCAGGCGACGCGACCACAGATTGTCGAGCACTCGCTGCAGGCGCCGAGGCGCCACCCAGGGTGCCAGCTGAAGCAGCAACCACGCGGGCCTCACCACCGGAATCCCGAGCAGGTCGCCCACGGCTCCATGCGGGCGGGCGGTCGGCCGATGCAGCACGACGCGTGAGGGCAACTGCCGACGCCCAGCGCGCGTGGGCGGTGGCGCCGGAAAGCAGATCGCCCGGAGACCGTTGCAGCCCGGCCGGGGCACCGTGACGTGGATGGGTGAGATCTGGAACCCGGGCACGCCCCACAGGGCCGCAGCGCTGTGGTGGCTGAGCGCGGCGCCCGTTCCATAGTGGAGGATGGCTGCGAGCGCGAGGGTTCGCTCGGTGGCCGGAGCCCCGGTTCTGAGCCACACCAGGCTGGAGACCTGGCTCCAGTGCAGGGTCCGGCACCGGTGGCGCCACGCGCTGCCACCCAGGCCCACCGCCTCCACCTGGGACCGCGTGATCAGCCCGCGCTGGCGCTGGGCGATGTCGGTCAGCGCTCGATCACGATCGTCCATCCACCCATGGGACCAGCACGCGGGGCGGCGGGCCATGGATCCCGATCCCCGGGGTGCGGTCCCCACGGCCGCCCCCTTCCGGCCCCGTCGACCCCCAGCCGACGAACTCGGGTCACCATGCGTTGCCCCAGCATCAACCTGAGACCCGAGTTCGGAGAACACCACCAACCCGGGTCACCATGCGTCGCCCCAGCATCAACCTGAGACCCGAGTTCGGCGTGAGGAGAGGGACGTGGGGGCGCAGCCGAGATCGCGTAGGTTGGGTCGCCGCCACGCCCGGTCACCCGGTCCGTGCCCCCCGCCTTGCCGCCGACCTGTGGCGCGAACCCGCGAACCCAGAACCGACCACCCTGCCCAGGAGCCCATCACGTGTCCGAGTCCGCCTTCCGACTGCCCCGAACCGCGCTGCCG
Source organism: Microthrixaceae bacterium (assembly GCA_041394405.1). Classification (GTDB taxonomy): domain Bacteria; phylum Actinomycetota; class Acidimicrobiia; order Acidimicrobiales; family Microtrichaceae; genus Microthrix. The sequence goes on along the minus strand of JAWKIF010000013.1, from coordinate 142,724 downwards.
CGCCACTACCGGCTGGAGATCAGCCCGGACCTGGATTCGGGCACCTTCGCCGGGACCGTGACGATTGGCGTCGAACTCAGCGAGCCAACCGACGCCATCGTGCTTCACGCCCTCGACCTCAACATCACCAGCGCCGCACTTCGCCAGGGCGACGTTGCCCACGAGTGCACCGTCTCCGTCGATCCGATGAGCGAGACCGTCACCCTGATGCCGCCTGAGCAGGGCAACGCCGGCGAAGCCGAGGTGGAGCTGAGCTGGACCGCCGACATCTCCGACGGGCTGGTCGGCTTCTACCGGTCCACCTACACCGCCGCCGACGGATCGACCGCCACCTTGGCTGCAACCCAGTTCGAGGCACCGCACGCTCGCCGTGCGTTCCCCTGCTTCGACGAGCCGGACATGAAGGCCACCTTTGCCGTTTCGCTCGTCGTGGATCCAGCGCACCTGGCGGTGTCGAACACCGCCGAGATCGGGCGCGAGCACCTCGACGATGGGCGCGTCCGCGTGAGCTTCGCCGACACGATGGTGATGAGCACCTACCTGGTGGCCTGGGTGGTCGGGCCGCTGGAGGCCACCGAGCCCACCATGGTGGGTACCACCCCCGTTCGCATCGTGCACCAGCCCGGCCAGGCGCACCTGACCTCCTTTGCGCTGGAGGCCGCCGAGCACGCCCTGGAGTACTTCGAGGGCTACTACGGCATTGCCTATCCCGGCGACAAGCTGGACCTGGTGGCCCTCCCCGACTTCGCTTTTGGGGCCATGGAGAACCTCGGTTGCGTCACCTTCCGGGAGGTGTTGCTGCTGATCGATCCCGCACGGGCGACGCGCGCCGAGCAGCGCCGCCTGGCGGCGGTGATCAACCACGAACTGGCCCACATGTGGTTCGGCGACCTGGTGACCATGGCCTGGTGGGAGGGCCTGTGGCTCAACGAGGCGTTCGCCACCTTTATGGAGATGCGTTGCACCGACCATTTCCGCCCCGAGTGGGAGGTTTGGGCCGAGTTCGGCCTGGAGCGATCGGCGGCGTTCACGGTGGATGCCCTCAGCAGCACGCGCCCCATCGAGTTCGAGGTGCACACGCCCGCCGACGCCGAGGGCATGTTCGACGTGCTGACCTACGAGAAGGGCGCTTCGGTGTTGCGCATGTTGGAGCAGTTCCTGGGCGAGGACACGTTCCGAGCCGGGATCCGCCGCTACTTGGCCGCCCACGCGCACGCCAACACCGTCACCCACGATCTGTGGGATGCGCTGGAGGCGGCCTCCCACCAGCCGGTTGGGCGCATCATGGATGCCTGGATCCTTCGGGGCGGCCACCCGGTGCTGAGCCTGGCACGGACCGGCAATCAACTGACGCTCACTCAGGAACGCTCGGTGCCGCTGGGTGCCGGGGAGGCCGAGGAGCGCACCTGGCCGATCCCGGCCCGCATTGCGGTGGGAGTGGAGGGGCGGCGCGAGGTCGTCGACACCTTGGTTGAGCCCGACGCGGGGGACGGCACCGGTCGGGCCACCACCCTGGACCTCCCCGATGGGGCCGGTTGGCTGATGGGCAACGCCTCGGGCAACGGGTTCTGGCGAACCCATCATGGCGGTGCGCTGATGGACGACCTGCTGGCCGCCACCGAGGTACTCGAGCCCATCGAGCGGTATCTGGTGGCGGACGACACCTGGGCCGACCTCCTGGCGGGCCGGGTGGAGGTCGGACGCGTGCTCGACGTCTGCGAGGCCTTGGCCAGCGACCGGCACCCCGCCGTGTGGCGACGCCTCGGTGGGATGCTCAGCGCGCTCCGAAGGGTGGTCGACCCCGGCCGACTGGAGACCTACCAGGCCTGGGTTCGCGCCCTCTCCTCACCTGCCCTCGCCGATGCCGAGCATCGCGCCGGTGGCGGCGAGGCCGCCGCGCAGGATGCCTATGCGGTGTTGTTTGGCATCGCCGGGGTGACCGGTGCCGACCCGTCCACCCGCCAGCGCGCTCGCGCGCTGCTGAACGAGGACCCGTCCGCCATCGATGCCAACCTCCTGGCCTCGGCCACCGGCGTGGTCGCCGCAGGCGCCACGGCGGAGGAACACCGCGACCTCATGGCCCGCTGGCGCGCCGCCGACAATCCTCAGGAAGAGGTGCGCTACCTCTACGCGCTCGTCGACACCCCTCTCTGGGACGACTTCGAGGCCACGCTCAACCTGGTGCTCAGCGAGGTCCGAACCCAGAACGCCCCCTACGTGCTGATGCGTGCCATGAGCCATCCCACCCTCGGCGCAACGGCGTGGGACTACCTCACAGGGCATTGGGACGAGGTCACCGAGCGCTTCCCCACCAACTCGCTTCCCCGCATGTTGGAGGGCATTCGCTGGTTGACCGACGATGAAGCGGCCGACCCGGAGTGCCCCGGCAGCGCGCCCGAGTTCCTGAGAAGCCACCGGTTGAGCTCCGGCAACCAACTGGTGGACCAGAGCCTGGAGTTGCAGGCGGTGCATCGGGCCCTGGTGGGCCGCGAGCGACAGGCCCTCGGCGGCCTCATCGACGACCGAGCTGCGACTCGCTCATGACCCGGTGGGTGCGGCGCCGGACCACCAGTCCGGCCCGCAGCGACCGTTCGGGCGCGACGGTTCAGTGACTGGGCCGGCACCGCTCACCGGTACCCGGACCGAGTTCCCGCGCGGCCACCCGTCGCTGGGCCCCAGCCGCCTCGGCCGGGGACCACTGGTCTTCGCCGTGGAGGAGACGACCGCCCAGCTGACGTGGCAGTCGATCCACGCCCATGCCGACGGCCCGGGCCAATGCATGCTGACCGCACGCCACCGGGCAACCGGCGACCCGGTGGGATCCGTCCCGTGGACCGAGGGGATCGGCTCGATGGAGCTTCGGGGCCTGCGGCCCGGCGCGCCGAACGACATTGCGTTGGACGTTGAGGGTGAGCCGGTGGGCCGCGTCCGGGTCACCACGCTGCCCTCGCTCGGCCCGGAGCGTTTCCGCTTCGCCACCATCTCGGACGTGCACCTGGGGCTGGACGTGTTCGGGGTGCGCGGCTCGATGATTGAAGCCGACGACCTGCGCGCCGAACCCGTCAGCCTGCGCCGCGGCGGCCGCCATCGACGAGGCGACCGCGTGGGGTGCCCAGCACCTGTTCGTGAAGGGCGACCTGGTGGATCGCTCGACCCCGGCCACCTGGGCGCTCGCAGGACGGCTGCTGTCCCGGTGCGAGCTACCCACCACCTTGATGGCCGGCAACCACGAGCACAATCGGGAGTCGCTGATCGACCCGCTCGTCGGCGCCGCCGCCATCGGGGTTGAGGTGGTCGATGGGGCCCGTCGGGTGGACCTTCCCGGGCTGAGCGTGCTGTGCCTCGACACCATGCGGCCTGGGGTTCACGAGGGACGCATCACCCAGCCGGTGGCCAGGGCGGCAACGGAACTGGCCGCCGGCGCCCCCGCACCGGTGATGGTGCTGACCCACCATCCGGTGGAGCGGTTCGACCGGGCCTGGAGCTATCCGCCCGGGGTGCCACGCCACCAGGGCGAGGCGTTGCTGACGGCGATCGGCGGCCAGTGCGAGCTGCTCCTGGCCAGCGCCGGCCACACCCACAGCCACCGCCGTCGAACGATCGCCGGAGTGCTGACCACCGAGGTGGGCTCGCCCAAGGACTACCCCGGTGTGTGGGCGGGCTACACCGTGCACGAGGGGGGCGTCCGCCAGGTGATCCGGCGGGTCGATGCCGCGCACATCGGCGCCTGGCTGCACCACACCCGCCTGGCGGTCGGCGGCGTGTGGGGTCGGTGGTCGCCCGGACGGCTCCCCGACCGCAGCCTGCAGGTGCGCCGAGCGCCACACCCGTTCACCACCCAGGGGCGCGAGATCGGGTGAGCGGTCCGGCCGGTCAGGCGGCCAGCAGGGCCAAGACCAGGCCCACCTGGCCCAGGTGGTAGGTGACCATGACCACCACGCGGCTGTGCGGGAAGTCGTCGAGGAACCGGGTCCATCCGATCACCGAGTCGGAGACACCGAACAACAACGCGCCGACGATGCCGATGGCGATGCCGGTGCCCACCGAGGTGGCGATCATCACGGAGATGACGACGACGTACGCCAGGACGGGCACGTACAACTTGGGATCGACGGTGCGGGCGCCCCTGGCCACCCGCAGTCCCACGGTGGACACCACGGCGACGGCGATGAGCGCACCAACGCCAAGCAGGGCCGCGCCCACGCCCAGGGCCGCCATGCCCACGATGTAGAACACGTGGGCCACTAGGAACGACGCCAGGCCGCCGATGAACGCCCGCTGGGAGTCCATGACCGAGCCCGGCAGCATGAGGAACACATCGCCGCCCAGGGAGAACGCCACCGCCGCCAAGTGCCACCAGCGGATCTCGCCCCGGGGCAGATCGAGGGTGAGCACCACCGCCGCCAGGGCCACCATGGTGGCGGGCTTCAGCACGTACTCCACCGCCCGGCGGTCGAGGGCAACCGCCACCCAATCGGCCGCAGCGATCACGAGGGTGACCACCAGTGCAAGCGTCGCGGCCCCGGTCATCCGTCCACCGCCTCGGCCAGGGACAGCCCGCCCGGCGAATCCATCCGCATGCGCAGGCGCATCACCTTCGGGTTCCGGTTCATGCCGAGCGCGGCGAACACCCGGTTGCCATCGTGGCTCACGGCCACCCAGGCGGCGTCGTCGGGGGTGCCGTCGACGAAGGCCAGGCGGTCCCCCGGACGCACCCTGCCGGTCAGCTGGAACTTGGCGCCGAACTGGTGCGACCAGAACCACGGCACCGGGGTGTAGGGCGCGACATCGTCTCCCGAGAGGAGGCGGCCTGCCACGTAGCGGCCCATCTCGATGGCGTTGTCCCAGTGCTCCACTCGAATGTGCTCGCGGTAGCCCTCGTGCCACCACCGGGCAACGTCGCCCACCACCGCCACGCCGGGGGCGGCCAGGCAGGTGGCATCGGCCACCACCCCATCGTCGACGGTCAAGCCCGGTGTGTTGGCCAGCCAGTCGGTGACCGGGGCCGCTCCGACGGCGAGCAGCACGACCGATGCCTCGACAGTGGACCCGTCGCTCAGCCGGGCAGCGGCCACGGGGGCGTCCTCGGCGGCACCGGCCGAACCGGTGGCACCCAGCAGCTCGGTCACCGACAATTCGGTGCGGAGGTCGACGCCGGCGGCCAGCGCCACCTTGGCCAGCGCCGCTCCCGCCTCCGCGGGCAGCACCCGCGATGCCGGGGTGGCGAACGCCTCCACGACCGTCACCTCGATGCCGAGGCTGCGCGCCGATGATGCGACCTCCAGCCCGATGAACCCGGCCCCCACGACCAGCACCCGCGCCGGCCCCTCGGCCAACTCAGCCCGCAGGCCCATGGCGTCGGCTGCGGTGCGCAGCACGTGAACGCCCGGCCGGGACGCACCGGGAATGGGTGGCCGCCGCGGCTCCGAGCCGGCGGCCAGCACCACGGCGTCGGAGTCGATGGTGGCTCCGTCCTCGGTGGTGAGCACCCGCTGCTCGACGTCGAGGGCAGTCGCTCGTACCCCCAGCCTCAGATCGAGCCGCAACGCCTCGAGGTTTGCCGCCTCGGGCTGAGGCGACTCGTCGAGCGTTCGCTCGCCGGTGAGGACCTCCTTGGAGAGCGGGGGACGGTTCGGCGGCAGCAAGCGCTCGCCCTCGACAACGACCACCTCACCCTCGTAGCCGCGCTCGCGCAGCCCGGCCGCCGTGGCGAGGCCACCCAGCGAGGCACCGACGATGGCCACCCTGGAGTTCGCGTCCACCGGACGGGACGGCGTCACGCGTGGGGGCCCATTGGTGTCCGTTTCGGAATCTTCGGCCCTCATGGCGTCGCGGCACGACACGCTGGGCAGCCGGGGCGCCGGTCGGCGGCCCCGAGCCAACTAGCCCTCAATGGTGATCGCCTGCTTGGGGCAGCGTTTGGCCGACTCCTCCATCTTGGGACGCAGTTCCTCGGCGGGATGCTCGTCCAGCACGTAGAGGAAGTCGTCGTCACGCACCTCAAACACCTCGGGGGCGATGGCCATGCACACCGCATTCGACTCGCACAGGTCGTAGTCAACGATCACCTTCACGATGGCTCCTCCTCGCTGTTGCGCGCGTCCGGGTCGGCGTCGCGCACGGGATGACGAGCGTACCCAAGGCCATGAGGCGACGGGGGAACCGGCGCCAAACCCTCAACCCGACGGGTGCACCCGCTCCCATCCACCCGACCCCGGGGTGCGGCGATAGATCTCCTCGGCCTGCACCACCTCATGAGTGCTCGTGAGCCGCACGGGCCCGTAGCTGCGGCCATCATCCCCGCCTGAACGACCCTCCACCGTGACGGTCAACTCGCCGTCGCGCACCATGCGGTCCAGGCTTGAGGCAACGCGACGCGGGTCGGGCGTGGCGCGGTTCAGCTCGCCGAGCGCGGCACGGGCGGAGGCGGAGTCGCCGGACAGGCTGGCCTCGAACTTGACTCGCTGGTTGCCCGCCACGTCGAACCCGGGCGCGCCGCCAACGCCCAAGGCGCCTAGAACCGCCAGGGTGCCGCCGCCGGTGAGTTCCACCGACCAGGTTCCGCGTTCGATGCCGTCGCGACCGATCACCGTGCGGACGCTGGTTTCGCCCGCCAGCTCCGCGCCGGCATCACCCAGCACCCTGACAGCGGCATCGGCTCCCACGGTGGTGTGGGTCTCCCACACGCCGGTGGTGGGGTGATAGGAGGCGCCCCGGGCGATCTCCGCGTCCATCTTGGACCGATCGAGGGCGCCCGCTGCCCAGACGTCGGCCTGAACCCCGGAGGCGCCGTCCGCCGTCAGCGGCGAATGAGCCAGCATCACCTCAGCAACGTCGCGACCCACGTCGTCGAGCAGCGCCTTGCCCCCGCCAACGATCGTCACGGGCAGCCCCAGGCCGGCCACGCCCGCCAGCCACCCGGGCGGCGACGCACCGCCGAGGGCCTCAAGGTCGGGCGTCATCGCGTCGGTCATCTCGTCGACGAAGGCTCGCGCAGTCGCCTCGTTCTCGAAGCCAAAGGTCAGCTGGTTGCTGCCGGAGAGCCCCATACCTGCCCCGGCCGAGGCCTCGCCAACGAGGGCACCGATGCCCTGGTCGGTTCGTACCGACACCTCCGCAGTGCCGTCGGAGGCGACGGTCAGCGTGAGCGTGGCCTCGGCGCCGGCGTCCACGGGGGACGCGCCGACGGCAACCCCGACCGTGTGGCGCTCCGTCAGCACGGTCAGCGGCGAGCCTCCGCCGCCGAGGCCGGTCGAACGAAGCTCACCCGGCCGCTCCCCGGGTCCGGCGATGGCATCGCCCGAGGCTTGCCGCTGCTCCAGGGCCTGCGCTTCCAGGTGCCGCGCCAGGCGCTCGAGTTCCGCGAGCGCGCTCCGGCCGGACGCTGCCGCCGTCGCGGCCCATACCCCACGCAACGCCGTTGCGTCCGAACCGGTCCACTCCACGCCCTCCAGCCGCTGTCCCAGGCGGCTCCGGGAGGCCTCCAAGGCAATCCCGGCGCCGTGCATCTGCCGAGCCAGCGCGGCCACATCCTCGGGGTCGGCCCCCAGCACATCGTTCGCCATTCCCCCACTGTGACCGCCACGAGGCCCCCGCGCACCGGGGACCCGTCCCCGTGCAGGGCGTCCCATCGGCATCGACTTCCGGGCGAACTCCGCCCCCCAGAGTGGCGACGAGCTGACCGCGAGTGGCCACTCTGCCCCGGATTATGCGAATTCTCACGCCATGTGTCACACTTGTCTCACGTCACGTTGTCCGGGGGGACGATGCACGAGGCCCGGCTCAAAGAGCCGGGCCTCGGCGCGCAATGCCACCGTGCCGTCCGGCTCTCATGGGATCAGCCGGTGGTCGCCAACGCCGCCGTACCGTTCAAGCCGGACGGCCCCAATTCGACTCCAGGAAGACCTGCTACTCCACCCGAATGCCGGAGATGGCCCGAGCGATCACCAGCTGCTGGATCTGCTCGGTGCCCTCGAAGATGTCGTAGATCTTCGAATCGCGGTGCATGCGCTCCACGGGATACTCACGGGTGTAGCCGTAGCCGCCCAGGATCTGGATGGCCCGCTCGGTGACCCAGACCGCGGTGCGCCCGGCCTTCAGCTTGGACTGGCTGCCCTCGGCGTTCTTGTACTCGCCGTTGCGGGCCATCCAGGCCGCCCGCCACACCAGCAGACGGGAGGCGTCGATCTCGGTGATCATGTCGGCCAGCATGAAGCTGATGGCCTGGTTCTCGATGATGGCCTTGCCGAACGCCTTGCGCTCCATGGCGTACTGCAGGGCGTACTCGTAGGCGGCCCGTGCGACGCCGACCGCCTGGGCACCGACGGCAGGCCGGGTGGCCTCGAAGGTGGCCATGGCGGGCTGCTTGCCCGAGGGCTTCGGGTTCTCCTTGGCCTCCCTGGCCCGGGCCAGCTTCTCGTCCAGCTTCTCCTTGCTGCCCAACAGGCACGAGCCGGGGATGCGCACGTCGTCCAGCACCACCTCGGCGGTGTGGCTGGCCTTGATGCCGTGCTTCTTGTACTTCTGACCCTGGCTGAGCCCCGGCGTGTTCGGCGGAATGATGAAGCTTGCCTGGCCTCGACTGCGCAGCTCGGGGTCGACGGTGGCCACCACGACGTGAACATCCGCGATGCCGCCGTTGGTGATCCAGGCCTTGGTGCCGTTGAGCACCCACTCGTCGTTGGCCTCGTCGTACTTGGCGCTCGTCCGAAGCGACGACACGTCAGATCCCGCGTCGGGCTCGGACACGCAGAAGGCGCCGAGGGCCAGCTTCTCGGGCGTGCCGTAGCACTGGGGCACCCATTCCATCACCTGCTCCTGGGTGCCGTTGCCGGCGATGCCCGCCGCGGCCAGGGCGGAGCCGAAGACCGACAGCCCGATGCCGGCGTCGCCCCAGAACAGCTCCTCAATGACGATGGGCATGGTGAGGCCCGATGGATCGCCCAACATGGCCTGGGCCATGAAATCGAAGGAGTACAGACCGATCTTGGCCGCCTCCTCCACGATGGGCCACGGAAACTCCTCGCGCTCGTCCCACTCCTCGGCCGCCGGACGGACGACGTCGGCCGCGAAGGTGTGCACCCAATCCTGAAGCTGCACCTGGTCGTCGTTGAGGGCCATCGAGAACTCGGCCATGGGGGAAACCTCCAGACATGCGCGTGAGCGAGCCTCACGGCGAGGGTTGGAACGGTCCGTAAGTTACCCGCCGGTAACACGCGGGCCAAACCGCTCCATCCCGCATGTGGCTACCCCGGCAACACGACCCACCGAGGCGAGTCCGCACACAACGCCTCGATCTCGTCGGAGTCGGTGGGAACCGCGTCGGTCAGCACCTCGCATCCTGCGCCGGTGACCACCACGTCGTCCTCGATGCGGATCCCCAGCCCCAAGAGTTCCTCGGGCACCTGGTGGGTCAACTCCGGCGCCTCGTTCAGCTCGGCCTGCTCGGCCTCCCGTGCCGCCTCGGTGCCCAGCTCCAAGCGTCGCTGCGCCCAGGCATCGCGGTCCCGCTCCAGCAGCTTGAAGGTCACGGTCGCCTTGCTCGGAGCAACGTAGATGCCCGGCTCGATCGTGAGGCTCATGCCGGGCGCTAGGGCTCGGTGTTCGCCGCCGGTCCGGTACGAACCCACGTCGTGGACGTCCAACCCCAGCCAGTGGCTGGTGCCGTGCATGAAGAACTCGTCGTCCAGGGCCATGGCCAGGACGTTGTCCACGCTCTCGGGAATCAGCCCCAGGGCGACCATGCCCTCGGCCAGCACCTGGCGGGCGGCCTGATGCGGGCTGCGGATGGTGGCCCCCGGCACCACCTCGGCCAGCGCGGCGTGCTGGGCCGCCAGGACCACCTCATAGAGCGCACGCTGCGGGCCGCTGTAGTGGCCGTTGGCCGGAAACGTGCGGGTGATGTCCGCCGACAGTTGGTCCACCTCGCACCCCGCATCGATCAGCACGAGGTCACCCTCGGCCAGCGTGGCGGCGTTCTCGGTGTAGTGCAGCACGCAGGCGTTGTGGCCCGAGGCCACGATGGACGGGTAGCCGTTGCGCACCGAACCGCCGGCGCGCCACACCCACTCCATGGCGCCCTGCACCTGCGACTCGGTCAGGCCAGGACGGGCAACCCGCATGGCCTCCCGGTGGCCCTCGGCCGCCAGCGCCCCCGCGCGTCGCAGGGAGGCCAGGTCGGCGGCATCCTTGCGAAGGCGCAGCTCATCCAAGACCGACCCGGGGTCGACGATCGACGAGGGATAGTTGCGGCCGGTGCGTTCGCGCAGGCCCCGGGCCTGACCGATGAGGCCAAGCACCTCACTGTCGAGCCGGTCGCCGGTGCGGTACAGCACTCTGGATCGATCGGCGGCCAGGCCAACCAGCCGCTTGCCCAGTTCCGCCACCGGGTACGCCCGTGTGGCGCCAAAGCGCTCCTGGGCGCCCTCCACGCCGGCCCGGTAGCCGTCCCACGTTTCGCGCTCGGGGTCGCGGGGCCGGACGAACAGCTGGTAATCCCCGTCCGGGTGCCCCGGCGCCAACACCGCCACGGCGTCGGGTTCCGAAAACCCCGTCAGCCACCAGAATTGGGACGCCTGCCGGAACTCGTAGTCCACGTCGTGGTTGCGCGGCGCCTCGGTTCCGGCGGCCACGATCAGCAGCGCATCGGAACCCACCTGCCTGGCCACCTCCGAGCGTCGTTGCGCAAACACCTCGGGAGCGGGGCCGGCATCGGTTCGGGGGGCGTCGGCGGTCGGCTTCGATGCGGGCGGGCTCATCGGCCCAGTCTGCCCCGCCCACGCGGCGATCGGCAGGCTCCTCGGGCCATTCCGGGCCGAATCCAGCTCCAGGGCGAACGGCCGTCGCTGGTACCTTGACGGCCTATGACCGACGCCCCCCGACGCCGCTCGACCACCACCGTTCCCGAGAAGGCAGCGTTGGAGGGCCTGGAGGACAAGTGGGGTGAGCGATGGGAGTCAAACGGGACGTTCCGCTTCGACACGGCGGCCCCCGCCCAAGCGGTCTTCGCCATCGACACGCCGCCGCCCACCGTGTCGGGTTCGCTGCACGTCGGGCACGTATTCAGCTACACCCACACGGACTGCGTGGCGCGCTACCAGCGGATGCGCGGGCGCGAGGTGTTTTACCCCATGGGCTGGGACGACAACGGGGTGCCCACCGAACGCCGGGTGGAGAACTACTACGGGGTGCGGTGCGACCCCACCGTCCCCTACGACGCCGACTTTGAGCCGCCGGGCCAGGCCCCCAAGAACCGCCGCGACTTCGTGGCCATCAGCCGCCGCAACTTCATCGAGCTGTGCGAGCGGCTGACCGGCGAGGACGAGCTGGTCTTTGAGGCGCTGTGGCGGCGCCTCGGGCTGTCCGTGGACTGGACCCAGACCTACACCACCATCGACGAGCGCAGCCGCCGGGTGAGCCAGCGGGCGTTCCTCGACAACCTGGCCCGGGGCGAGGCCTATCAGGCCGATGCCCCCTCGATGTGGGACATCACGTTCCGCATGGCGGTCAGCCAGGCCGAGCTGGAGGATCGCCCACGTCCGGGCGCCTACCACGACCTGGCCTTCCATCGCAGCGACGGCGAGGGCGACGTGGTGGTGTCCACGACCCGCCCCGAACTGGTGGTGAGCTGCGTGGCCCTGGTGGCTCACCCCGACGACGAGCGCTACCAGCCCCTCTTTGGCTCCACGGTGTCCAGCCCCCTCTTTGGGGTGGAGGTGCCGGTGTTGGCCCACCATCTGGCCGACCCCGAGAAGGGCACGGGCGCCGCCATGATCTGCACGTTCGGCGACCTCACCGACGTCATCTGGTGGCGCGAGCTGGACCTGCCAGCCCGGGCCGTGATCGGCCGCGACGGGCGCTTCGCCAGTGACCCCCCGGAGTGGCTGGACACCCCAGCCGGGCGGACCGCCTACGAACAGCTCGCCGGGCTCGGGGTGAAGGCGGCCCAGCGCACCACGGTAGAGCTGCTGACGGCCTCCGGCGAGCTCCTGGGCGAGCCCACCGCCATCGAGCATCCGGTGAAGTTCTACGAGAAGGGCGACGCACCGCTGGAGATCGTGCAGAGCCGCCAGTGGTACATCCGCAACGGCGGGCGCGACCCTGAGCTGCGCAACGAGTTGATCGCCCGCGGTGACGAGCTGGCCTGGCATCCCTCCTTCATGCAGGCCCGCTACACAAACTGGATCGAGGGCCTGACCGGCGACTGGCTCGTTTCCCGCCAGCGCTACTTCGGCGTTCCGATCCCGGTGTGGTACCCGGTCGAGGCGAACGGTGAGGTGAACTACGACCAGCCCATCGTGCCCAGCGAGGCCGACCTGCCCATCGACCCCCAGAGCGACGCCCCTCGGGGCTACGACGAAACACAGCGGTCTCAGCCGGGCGGATTTGTGGGTGACCCCGACATCATGGACACCTGGGCCACCTCATCGCTGACCCCCCAGATTGCGGGCGGCTGGGACCACGATCCCGAGTTGTGGGCCAAGGTCTTCCCCATGGACCTTCGCCCGCAGGCCCACGACATCATCCGCACCTGGCTGTTCTCCACCATGGTGCGCAGCCACCTCGCCGAGGACGCAGCGCCGTGGCACCACGCTGCGTTGTCGGGGTGGATTCTCGATCCCGACCGCAAGAAGATGTCGAAGTCGAAGGGAAACGTGGTGGTGCCCACCGACCTGCTGGAGCGGCACGGCTCGGACGCCGTTCGGTACTGGGCTGCCAGCGGACGGCCGGGCACCGACACCGCCTTCGACGAAACCCAGATGAAGGTGGGCCGTCGCCTCGCCATCAAGTTGCTGAACGCCAGCCGGTTTGTGCTGGGCTTGGGCGCGCCGATGGCCGACGAGGAATCGCTCGGGTTGTCCGCCGTGACCCACCCCATCGACCTCGCCATGCTGGCCGAGGTAGCGGCGCTGGTCGACTCCGCGACCGCTGCCTTCGACGAGTTCGACTACGCCCGGGCGCTGGAGCGCACCGAGGAGTTCTTCTGGCGTTTCACCGACGACCACGTGGAGCTCGTGAAGACGCGCGCCTATGGCGACGGCCCGGATGCGGCCTCGGCGCGGGCGGCGCTTGAGCTGGCGCTCTCGGCGCTGCTGCGGCTGTTCGCCCCGCACCTGCCCTTCGCCGCCGAGGAGGTCTGGAGCTGGTGGATGGATGGCTCGGTGCACCGCGCCGAGTGGCCAAGCAGCGCCGAATTCGGCGACGCGGCGACCCGCTCCGACCCGGCGCTGCCCGGGTTGACCGCCCGGGTGCTTCGGGAGATTCGACGCGCCAAGACCGAGGCCCGAACGGGCATGCGCACGACCGTCGAGCACGCCTCCGTCTCGGCCCGAGGCGACGATGTGGCCCGCCTGGAACTGGTGCGCAACGACCTGTGCGACGCCGGGGTGGTGACCGAGCTGGTGCTGACCGTCGACCCGAACGCCACCGAGCCGAAGGTGGTGGCCACCCTCGCGCCGGCCGACGAGCGGGGCTGACGCGGGTCAACCGTTGCGCCGCCCGTGGCGCTCAGTCGTAGAGCGAGGGGTCGTCGCCATCGTTGCTGTGGTCGTGGCCGGGCCCGTAGTCGTTGTCGCGCTCTGCCGCGTTGCCGTTGCCGTTCCGGTTGCCGTTGCCGTTCCGGTTGCCGCCACCGGAACGGCCGCGTGAGGGGCGGCGAACGGGGGCCCTGCCCGAGCCGGGCGGGCGGGGCCGGAGGCGTGCCCTCGGCACCTCGCTGACCGGGTTGGCCCTGCTGGGCCGAGACTCTCCGCCACCGGTGGGCCCGGGCACCGTCACCGCGGCCGGGGCCAACGGGCCACGCGACGATGCGGCCTCAGAGAGGAAGGGCGCGTCGAGCGGGCCGGTGGTGTCCTCATCCGGTTCGTCACCGTCGTCGGGTCGGTCGCCTCCGGCGTTCCCGTCGTCCTCATCGCCCCCATCGCGGGGTGGGGGCAAGCGCAAAATGCCATCGGGGCCCGCGATGCCCAGCTCGGCATGCAGGTCGGCGGGGGTCAGCACCCGACCCTGACGCTCGCTCACCATGTACACCAGCACCCGCATCATCGTCTCGGGATGCGACAGGTCGCGCATCTCGGCGAACGGCGACGCCTCATTGGCCGATTCGATGCGTACCCGGCCGATGTTCTGCAAACGCTCATCCCAGCGCTGCGTGTAGGAGAGGTCCGTCACCTTGGCCCAGGGAATCCACTGATGGGACCGGTTGATCACCCCGGACAGATAGATCATGCGGGTGCCGGTGACCACGTAGCGGGTGTAGTGGAAGTTCACCGCCGCCCACAGCAGCCGAAGGGCTGCCAGCGTCGCCAGCACCACGAACGCCACGGTGGGCCATTGCCCGGGAACGAGGAACGCCCCGGCCGTGAACACCAGAAAGGCGAGGATCGTCTTCAGCTTGTGGATGAACAGCGCGATCGTCGCCGGCCCGTCCACCATAAAGATCTCTTCGTTGGGCAGCAGGCGGTCGTAGATGATCTCCTGAATCGTCTGCGCGCCAACCAAGCGCTGCACAAAACCAACGAGAGCAGAAATCATGGCCGGGTCACCCCCAGGGGCCGCTGCCGCGGGCTTAGTCCGTCAGCCCGCCCACAAACGTGGAAATGGTGTTGGCCAGTCGCTCCAGGAATCGACCGATCGCCCCGAGGAGATCACCGAGAAACTCGGCCGAGCCCGAAGGCGACTTCCAGATCAGGGCGAGGATCACGCCGACGAGGATCCCGACTGGGATGGCCTGTTGTACCTTCATGTGAGCACCTCTTTGCGCCGTTGGGTCGCGCGAGACAACCCAAGACTCCGCCCGCAGGCCATCGTAGGCCATCAGGTGCGGCGAATCGGGGACACCCCCGGCCACGGCGCGCCGGGTCGGGCGCGATCAGGCCCGAGGGGCAGTCCCGGGCGGCAAGCCGGGGAAGTGCGGGAGCGCGACACCAGCGGCCAACAGGCCCTCCCGCAGCCGACGTCGCAACTCTCGCTCCACCGCCCATTGCGAAGCTGGTTCGGTGTCCACCACGAGCCGGACGGTGGTTCCGCCCCCATCCATGGCCTGCACGCCCTGCATGACGGGAGGCCCGAGCAGCTTGGAGCCCCACTCATCGTCGCCCGCCAGTTGTGTGCCGACACGGGTGAGCACCTCGTCCACGTCGCCCAGGTCGGCGTCGTTGGCCACCGTCAGGTCGATCACCGCCCGGCTGAAGCGCTGCGACTGGTTTCCCGCACGCAGAATCTCGCCGTTGGGCACGTGCCACACCGTGCCGGCAACGTCGCGCAGGCGAGTGGAGCGCAGCGTGACGCGCTCGACGGTTCCGGTGGCGGGCCCCACGTCCACCACGTCGCCTACCCCGTATTGATCCTCGATGAGCACGAACAGGCCCGACAACAGGTCGCGCACCAGCGACTGGGCGCCGAAGCCCAGCGCCACACCCGCAACCCCGGCGCCGGCCAACAGCGGCCCGAGGTTGATGTTGAGCTCGCCCAGGATCATGAGCGCCGCAATCAACACGACCACGGCCGTGCTGAGCGATCCAAGCACCTCGGCCACCGTGCGGGCTCGGGCCTCAGCCCTGGTATCCCACTGCTCGGATCGATCGTTGCGCTCCCGTCCCTCCACCGCGGCGGCACGCGCCCGGTTTGCCACCCGAGCGACGAGCCGTCGTGCCAGGCGGTTGGCCAGCCAGGCCAGCACGACGATCAGCAGGATTCTGACGGGCACCCGCGAAAACCAGTCGACGGCCTCAGCGACCGCGTCGGAGCCGGTGAGGGAGAGCGCTCGTTCACACCACCATCCAGGGTCGGCCCCACAGGCGTCCATGTGCCCTCCTCCGTTCGCCGGCGAGTCCGATCGTATGCGACCTGGCCAGTCGCCCCACCCGCACGCCGGGGGTCAGGGCCAGGGCGCCGCACCCCTCGACCGCAACCCCCGCAACCGCAGCGCCCTCGGCGGTCGCCTCGCCGCTCAGCGTTGTCGACGAGTTTTGGGCACCGACGTTGCTGGTCAACCCTGCCCATACCATTTCGTCCCCGCAAAGCGCAGCATGGTGGCGCTCGGCCCGCCGCAGCGCACCCGTTCGGTGCAGCAATGGTCACGCTCCGTGACGGAGGGTGGGAACCTTACGATGACTCCACCACTCGCTGCAGTTTCCGAGTACACTGCGCAGCAGGTTCGGACACGTCGCGGCACGACCATTTGCGACCGTTCGTCCAGCCAGACGGTCATCGCCAGCGCGGAGCGAGGACGAGGAGATTCGGTGGCAACAACGACAGGTGAGCGGATCGGCTCCAAGGGCGGTCGTTTCCAGCGAATCCTCCGCGTCTTGCGACCCAACCGCCCGGCCACCGATCCCGTCCAACGGGGGGCAACGCCGCTCGGTGCGGCCGGCCTGGCCTACCGCCTACTGCGCCACCTTGCCGTCATGGTTGCTGCCCTCTGGGTGGTGCTGGCGGACCGGCCGGTGCCCTCAGGCACGCTGACCGTCCGCATCGTCGGAGCCCTCACGGTGGTTGCCATCGACGTGCTCCTCATCGGCGACTCGCCGCTGCGCCATCGGGGGCCCCGGCTCGACCCGCTGCTGGGCCTGGTCGCCACCATCGGCCTCGGGCTCATCAACCCCGCCGCAATCATCCCGGTGGCCGCAGCGCTCACCGCCGGCTACCTCTGCTTCCTCGGCCCGGCATGGCTGCACGCCCCGGCGGCCTCGCTGCAGCTCGGTGGCACCGTCGCCGTCGGGTTGCTGTCGGACCAACCCGAGGTGCTCGTGGCGCTCCTCCCCATCATGGTGTTGGCCGACGCCGCCAAGGTGCTGGGCGCTCAGCTGGTGAACGTCCGCCTGCGACTCGCGGACCAGCGCTTCGCCACCATCATCGGAGAGACACGGGCCATCGCCTGGACGCTGGAGTCCGGCAGCGGGAACAGCCTGCGGGTGACGCCCAATGCCGTCGACCTGCTGGGTTGGGAACCGGGCGATTGGAGCCTGGACGGGTTCCTGGACCGCATCACCCATCCCGACGACGTCGGCCTCATCAAGAAGCTGTTGCTCGACTCGACCACCGCCGCCACCGAATCCGAGGCGGTGGTGCGCCTGCGTCATGCCGACGGCACGCTTCGTCACTTCCTGGTGCGGGTCTTCCCCAAGCCCTCCGACGGTGGTCCTGTGCGGGGGGTCCTCCTCGACATCACCCGCCGAGCGACCGCCGAAACCGAGCTGCGCCGCTTCGCCGAGGTCACCGCCCACTCCCCGGTCGGCTGCGTGGTGCTCGAGCTGCCCGATCCCGACGACCCCTCCGGCCTCACCATCCGATTCGGCAATCCCGTGGCCCTCGACACGCTCGATCTCACGCCCGACGAGGTGAGCGAGGGCGTCCGCACCCGCGATCTCTTCCGCACGTCCTCGGCGGAGCTGCTCCAGCGGTTCCTGGCCGACGTCGCCCGCACCGGGCGGCCGCTGACCGCCGAGCGGCTGTCGTTCCCCGAGCGCGCCGGCGCCTACTTCAACATCCGCGGCGACCGCCTCTCCGACGGCACGCTCGCCGTCACCTTCGAGGACGTCACCACGGCCGTTCGGGCCGAGGAGCGACTGCGCCACCAGGCGTTGCACGATTCCTTGACCGGGCTACCCAACCGCACCCAGCTGGACGAGCACCTCCGTGATGCGGTCGCCGAAGCCGCCACCTTCCACCACAGCGTGGCGCTGCTCCTCATGGACCTCACGCAGTTCAAGCAGGTGAACGACGCCATGGGCCACCGCGCCGGGGACCAACTGCTGGTGTCCATCGCGCAGCGCCTTCGCACCGAGCTGGCCAGCCAGTTCCGGGTGATCGTGCGCCTCGGGGGCGACGAGTTTGCCCTGCTCACCCACCCGATCACCGGTGAGGAGGAGGCCGTCGATCTGGCTCGGCGAGCCATCGGCGTGCTGGAGCGTCCCTTCGAGGTGGACGGCATCCCGGTTCAGTCCACCGCCAACATCGGTGTGGCCATGTGCCCGGACCACGCCACCGGCGGCGAGTCGCTGATGAAGTCCGCCGATGTGGCCATGTACCAGGCCAAGCGCTCCGGCCAGCCCTTCGAGGTCTACCGCACCAACCGCGACCAGAGTTCGCTCCGCAAGGTCACGTTGCTGGGCGAGCTGCGCCGGGCCATGGCCGCCGGCGAGCTCACGCTCTACTACCAACCGGCGCTGGACCTCACGACCGGCCACATCACCAAGGTGGAGGCCCTGGTGCGATGGCAGCACCGCGATCACGGCCTGATGCTGCCGATCGAGTTCATCGAGACCGCCGAGGCGTCGGGCATGATCCACCCGCTCACCCGGTGGATCATCGCCGAAGCGTCGCGAGGCGCCAACCGCATGCACGCCGAAGGCCTTCCCCTGCGGGTAGCGGCCAACCTGTCGGTGCGAAACCTCCAGGATCCCGACCTCGTGAGCTTCTTCGAGCTGCTCTCCCGCACTGACGACTTCCACCCCGAACGCCTCGAGCTGGAGATCACCGAGACCGAGCTCATGAACGACGCCGTGCAGGCCTTCGAGGTGCTCGACCGTCTGCGCACCATCGGGCTGACCGTCGCCGTCGACGACTTCGGCGTGGGCCACAGCTCGCTGGCCTACCTCAAGCACCTCCCCCTCTCGCACCTGAAGATCGACCGCGGCTTCGTCACCACCATTACCTCCGACGGCGGGGACGCCGCCATCGTGCGGTCCACCATCGAGCTGGCACACAAGCTGGGGCTGACCGTCACGGCCGAGGGCGTGGGCGACCTGGACACCATGATGTCCCTGCGTGACATGGGCTGTGATCTCGCCCAGGGGTTCTTCATTTCCGAGGCCGTCCCGTTTGAGGAGTTGGGCCCGCTGGTGGCCGAGGTGAACGAGAAGGTACCCGCGATCCTGCGCACCGGGCGCCTTCCCGAAAACACCCCGGCCGGGGTTCTGGTGGGCAACCGCACGAATCCGGATCGGGATGCGGCCACCGCACCCGGGGGCCGACCGACCGTGCCCACGCTGTCGGACCGCACCCTGACGGCCGTGGCCAACCGAGCCCTTGGCCACGGTGATCGCACCATCGATCTCACCGAGACCGGATCCTCCAGAACGGCCACCGACACCGCAGGCCCGGCACCGCGCCAGGACACGGGCGACACCCGGCAGGCCAGCACCTCGAACGGCGCCGGCGGCCCCCAACCCCCCGTTTAGCCCGAGCGGCCCAGGGCGGCCAGCGCTGTCTCCGTGGCCCAGCGATAGTCCGCCTTGCCGTTCGGGCCCCGCTTCACCGCCTCCACCGCCACGACATGGCGGGGCGCCTTGTAGGCGGCCAGGTGCTCCTTGACGTGCGCCCTGACGGCCTCGGTGAGGGCGGCAGCGGGCGGCGCTGCGGCCCCGAGCGAGACCACGGCGGTGACGGCGCTGCCCCACGTCTCGTCGGGCACGCCCACCACGGTTGCGTCCGTCACCCAGTCCAGCGTCTTCGCAGCCTCCTCGACCTCCTCCGGAAAGACCTTCTCACCAGCCGTGTTGATGCACACCGAACCCCGGCCCAGCAAGGTGATGGTGCCGTCGGCTTCCACCGTGGCGAAGTCGCCAGGCACCGCCCAACGGCTGCCCTCGTAGACGGGATAGGTGGCCTCGGTCTTGGCGGGGTCCTTGTAGTAGCCCAGCGGCAGGTGACCCCCGACCGCCAGCCGGCCCCGCTCTCCCGATCCGGGCGTCACCCGCACGCCGTCCTCAGTGAACACTGCGGCGTGCTCGCCCAGCTGGAACCTGGCGGTCCCGGCGCTCCGACCCCTCCGGGCGACCGACGCACCGAAGCCGTTCCCCTCCGACGAGCCGAGCAGATCGATCAGGAGCGCTGGAACCCGCTCCAACAACGCGTCCTTGAGAGGCGCTGACCACATGGCCCCCGACGAGGTCACCACCTTGAGCGATGACAGCTCGTAGGGCTCGCCGGACGCCTCGGCCGCCTCCAGCTCTGTGATCATCGGCCGGCAGAACGGGTCGCCCACGATGCACAGGTGAGTTGCTGCCCAATCGACCACCGTCGACCACAGCTGGCCGGCGTCGAAGCTGCGCGACGGCAGCGTGATGACGTGCGCTCCAGCCGACAGCCCGCCCAAGGTCAGCTGGGAGGAGGTGCCGTGCATCATGGGCGCGGCGGGAATCAGCCGTTGGTGTCCGTCGCGGCTGCGAAGGTCGGCGGCGATGCGGCCGGCCTCGCCGACCGACTCGGGCAGCCGGGCCTTCAAGCCCTTCCAGGTGGGGGCGAACAGGCCCAGCAAGGAACGGTGTGGCCACATGACGGCCTTGGGCATGCCGGTGGTGCCGCCGGTATAGAGGAACCAGAGGTCGTCGCCCGTGCGGGACTGACGGGGTGCCGGGTCGGCGGCCGAGATCAGCGCCTCGTAGTGCACCCAACCGTCGGGCAGCGCCGGAGGCTCGGTGGGGTGGGTTTCGTCGCCCACTGCCACCAACAGGCGGATCGACGGCACCTCGCCCCGCACGGCCTCGATGCGATCCACCAGCTCGGGGTGGGCCACCACCACCTCGCAGTCGGCGTTGTCCAACAGGTAGGCCAGCTCGGCCTGCTGGTAGCGGTAGTTCACGTTCAAGGGAACCGCGCGGGCCTTGAAGGCGGCGTAGGTGACCTCGGTGTAGGCCGGACCGTTGTAGAGCGCCAGCCCCACCTTGGCCCCCGGGCCCAGCCCTGCGTCCGCGAAGGCACCCGCCACGCGGGCGGCACGATCGTCGAGATCGGCCCAGCTTCGGGTCAGTGAGCCGTGCGACAGCGCCGGCGCGTCGCCCAATTCGTCGGCGACCGCCTCCCAAACCGTGGCGAAGTTCTCATCAAGGGCCATGGCGGGAAGCTACCGGCCGGCAACGCGTGCGCACGCGTTGGTTCGGCCAAGGCGCCACCGGGTGATCCATCGGTACGCCCGCCCGGGGCGGGTCGTGACGTCAACCGGCAGAGTTCCCAGCCCTGGGCCGGAGATGGCTCGCAGGTTGGGTGCGTTTGGCACCGTTCCGGCCTCCAGGCAGACCCCTCCGTGGCGAGGCAGGGGTCCCGAAGCTCCGGGCTGTCCGTCGAGGTGGTTGCCGGTGTACAGGTGCAGCGCCGGTTGGTTCGTCCACACCTCCAGCAGACGTCCGCTCTGGGGATCACACAGGCTGGCCGCCGACGGACCGCTCATGGCCTCGGGCGGGCTCGGTTGGTCGCCTGCCAGGCTGCGGACCGCGCTGGTGCTCGGCCCGCCTCCGGGCGGAGCGAGGAGGTACGTGTGGTCGAACCCGCCCGTAGGGCGAAGATCCGGGTGAGCCAGCAGCCTGCCGAGCCCGCCGGAGGTTCGGAGATCGAATGGTCCGCCGCCCAAGTCGTTGGCAGCACCGGTGGGGATCTGACCCGGGCCCAACTCCAGCACCGACGGGGCGTCAATCCGCAGCCGGTGCGCGCAGATCGTTCCCCGCCCGGCAAGGTTCCAGTACACGTGGTTGGTCAGGGCGACGGGTGTCGGCACGGTGGGCTCAACGCAGATGTCCAGGGTGAGAGCACCATGCGCATCCAGCGAGTAGACGGCCCGCGCCTCGACCGCCCCCGGAAACCCGCCGCAGCCATCGGGATCGCTCAACGACAGCACCGCCCGGGCATCGCGCCCGTCAGCCGCCGCGGCCTCCAGGTGCCACGGCCGCCGGTCCCAACCCGCCCCCGCACCATGCAGGGTGTGTGCCCCCTCGTTGGCCTCCAGCCGATGGGCGACGCCATCCAAGGTGAAGCCGGCGCCCGCAATACGGTTGGCCACGCGTCCGACGATGCCACCCAAGTGGGGGTTGAGCTCCGGCATGGCCAACTGGGCCGGGTCGGCCAGGGTGGCCACGCAGTTCGCCGTGCGCCCGTCGCGATCGGGCGCTTCCAAGCCCACCAGGGTGGCGCCAAAGGAGCACACCGAGGCGGCCAGGTCGCCTGCCTCCAGGCGAACCAGGGACGCCGAGCCTTGCCCGTTGGCCAGTGGCACGCTGGTGACGGCGGCCGAGCCCACGGCCGCCGTCCCCTCAGGCCCGCTCGTCCCGGCCGCTCATGTCGGCGTTCGGGCGGGCGGCGGCGACGATCTCCTCCACCAACGGGCCCATCCGCGTCGGGTCCTCCGTCGGGCCGACGGTCGGCCCCCGATGCCAGCCCTCGGACACCGACATGGCCCGTCCCGAGATATCGAACACCCGTCCCGTCACCGCCCGGCTCTCCTCGCTGGCCAGCCAGGTGACCAGCGGCGCGATCCACCGTGGCGACATCCGTTCCCGATCCTCCTCGGAGGCCTGACCCATCCCCAAGTCCTCGGTCATGCGCGTCAGCGCCGCCGGGGCAACGGCGTTCACCGTGACCCCGTAGCGAGCCAGCTCCTTGGAGGCGATGATCGTGAACGCGGCAATCCCGGCCTTGGCAGCGCCGTAGTTGGTCTGGCCGACATTGCCGTAGATGCCCGACGGCGACGTGGTGTTGATGACCCTGGCGTCCACCTCCTCGCCGGCCTTCGAACGGTCACGCCAGTGCCGAGCGGCGTGGTGTGTCGGGCCGAAGGTGCCCTTCAGGTGCACGGCAACGACGGCGTCCCATTCGGCTTCGGTCATGTTCACCAGCATGCGGTCCCGCAGGATGCCGGCGTTGTTGATCACCGCATCGAGCCGGCCAAACGAGTCGACCGCCAAGTCCACCATGGCCTTGGCCTGCTCAAAGTCGGCCACATTGCCGCCGTCCGCCAACGCCTCGCCCCCGGCGTCGACGATCTCGGCGACTACCTGGGTGGCCGGCCCGGGGTCCTCGCCACCTCCACCGGCGCGGTCGCCGCCGAGGTCGTTCACCACGACCTTGGCGCCCTGAGCCGCCAGCATCAGCGCGTGCTCGCGGCCGATACCCCGTCCGGCGCCGGTCACCAGGCACACGCGCCCCTCGCACAGCCGCTTCATGGGCTCCCCTCCCGATCGAGAACGGGCCCGAGGCTAGCGGTCACCTTCGGGCGCCTCCCAGGACAGCTCCAGGCCCAGTCGGTGCCGACCCGCCGCGATGCGATGCCGGGCAGCGGCGTCGGGGCCGCACGAGGCGGTGCCCACCCCACGGTGCGCGGCATCGAGGTGCACGAACAGCCCATCGTCCAGTTCCAACTCGTCGGCGTGCAGCGCTTCGGTCAGCTGCGCCTCGGAGTAACGGTGGGCCGTGTGCACGAAGGGCTGGGAGCCGGTGATCACCAGCGAGCCAGCTTCGGGCGACCCCGCAGCCAACCAGCGGGTGCCGGAGCGTTGGCCGAAGCACTGGGGAACCACATACGGGCACCGCTCTCGGGAGGCCGAGCGCCGGTGGCGACCCAACACCGCACCAGCGACCCGATCGGGAGGACACTCATGGGGCCCCAATCCGTAGCTGTCCAAGCGGTCCAGCGCCGGGTCGATCGCCAGCAGCAGGCCGACGCGCGGCGGATCCGCCAGCTCGTCGGGCAGGTCCCAACGGACGTCGACGGCGATGGTGCCGTCGTTGCGCAGCCACCACCGTTCCGTCACCGGGCACTCCGGTGGCCGCGCCTGTTCGCCCCCGGCCGGTTGGGGCACGAGAGCGCCGGTCAGCACGGCCACGGCGCCACCGTCCCGCCGACGGACGGTCACCCGGTCCAAGCGCCGGGCTTCGGGGCCATCCACCGAATGCAGGCCCTGCCGTCGCCAGCGGGCCTGGTGTCCGAACCCAGCCATCCAGCCGGTCTTCATCCCGTCGTTGTCCACCGGCGCCCTCCATAGGCTGTGCCCCGGTCGGGCCACCAGGACCTGCCGGCCAAGGTGGGCCAGGCCGGCCACGCCGTCGTGCCGGTCAACCTCTATGCACCAGGCGCCGTCGCCAAGTTCCCAGCGGTCGCTCGCCACGCGTTCGATCGACACCTCGGTGGTGGCCGCCCGCACCGGGGGGCGACGCTGGGGCGTTGCGGCGGGCGGCATCGCCAGCTGCTCGTGGGCGACGACGTGACCGGCGGGCGCCCATGCGGTGTCCCGGGCCGAGGCCAGCGTGACCCCCAGAACCAACTCGCCGGGCTCCCACCTGGACAGTTCTCGGCTCGGCAGCGGCACGTTCACCGTTGCTTCGCCCCCCGGCGGAACCACCGGCACGGCGAAGCGTCCGGCCGCCACCTCGACGCCATCGGCCAGCACCTGCCAGGCACCGACCAGGTCGGAGGTATCGGTGAAGCTGCGTTCGTTGCGCAACCGCACCCGCCCGCGCCGCACGTCGACACCCTCCACGTGCAGCGACCGTTGCAGGTGGGCCAACTCGATGGACGCCGGGTGGGGTGTGAGGTCGGTTGCCAGCAGGCCATCGCAGACAAAGTTCCCGTCGTGACGAACCTCGCCGAAGTCGCCCCCGTATCCCCAACGCGTGGCGACCCCGGCACCCCCCGGCCGAGTGGCGGGCTCGGCTGCGGGCTCGGCTGCGCCCACCGGTCGACCGGGCGCAGACGGCCGCACCAGCCCATGATCGCGCCATTCCCAGACGAACCCGCCCTGCAACCCGTCGTACGCCCGGAACGCGCGCCAGTAGTCGTCCAGGCCGCCGTTCGAGTTGCCCATGGCGTGGGAGTACTCGCACAGGATGAGCGGGCGCCGACGGTCCGTGCGGCTCGTCGCCCAGTGGGTGATCTCCTCCACCGAGCGGTACATGGGAGCCACCAGGTCGCTCACCGGGTTGTCGGCCGCCAGATCGAACATGATGGGCCCCTCGTAGCTGAGCGGACGGCTGGGGTCGACATGACGGATTGCCCCGGCCAGGCCGTGGTGGGCCGCACCCTCCCCCGCTTCGTTGCCCAGCGACCACACGATGACACACGGATGGTTGCGGTCTCGGCCCACCATCCGCAGGCCACGTTCGATGACCGAACCGGTGAAATCCGGCCCGGCCAGCAGCGCGGCCTGACGCGCGTGGGATTCCACGTTGGTCTCGTCCACGACGTACAGGCCCAGCTCGGAACACATGTCGTAGAACCAGGGGGCGGCGGGGGCGTGGGCGGTGCGGATGGCGTTCACGTTCAGCCGCTTGGCCAGGCACAGCTCGGCCCAGGTGCCGTCCGGGTCGACGAAGCGACCCCGACGCGGATCGTGCTCGTGACGGTTCATCCCCCTGATGAGCGGCGCCGCACCGTTGATGCGCAGCTCGCGTCCGCCCACAGCCACCGATCGAAAGCCGGTCAGCACGGCTGCCACCTCCACCGGCTCGCCCAGATCGGCGCCGTCGGTTGGATCGGCCTCAGGGTCGCCGCTCCACAGGCGCACCAGCGCCCGGTAGCGGGCGGGCCTTTCGTCGCTCCACGCCTCGACGTCGGGCACCTTCAGGCGCTTCGACACGACCGGTCCCGGCCAGGTGGACGAGGCCAGCAACCTGGCCAACGCGTCGGAATCGTCGAACGCCGTCACCTCGACGGGTTCGAACGCGGCCACACCGGCGCCGTCCAGTTGCTCGACCTCGACCCCGACCCACCACCGGGTCGGCGGCGCGCCGGCGAGGGCACCGCCCACGGCGATGTCAACATCCAGCATGCCGGTGGTGCCATCCGCGTCGAGCCCCGGCACCAACCCCACCTCGGCAAGGTGCACGACCGGCCGGCTCCACAGCGCGACCGACCCCTGGATACCGCCGTGCCACCACTGATCCTGATCCTCGATCCAGGTGGCTGCCGTCCAGCGAATGGCCACCACGGCCACCACGTGGCTGCCGCCGGCTGTGACGAACGACGTGAGGTCGAACTCCGAGGCCAAGCGGCTGTCGGTGGCCAAGCCGACGAACCGGCCATCGACGTACACCACTGCCAGGCTTTCGGTGCCGCCCAGCGTGAGAATCACGTCTCGGCCTGCCCACTCGGCGGGCACCTCGATGGATCTCCGGTACACCCCGGTGGGGTTCCGGGCGGGCACGCGTGGCGCCTCGCCGGCAAAGGGCATCTGAACGTTGGTGTAGATGGGCGAGTCCCAACCTTGCAGCGTCCAGGCACCGGGCACCTCGATGTCGGCGCCGGGCCCACCGCCGGCCTGTACCGCAGCGCACGGCACCGCCTCGGGCTCGGGGAAGTGCAGGAACTGCCAAGTGCCGTCGAGCGAGAGCGCCCACGGCGAGCCCTCGACCGCCTGCCACAGCGCCGGCGCATGGCGAGCCTCCACCGCGCTCGCATGCGAGGCCACCAACGGGCGCGACCGCAGCCGGTTGCGGCTGGTCAGCGCCGGGTCCTCCCAGAACCGATCGTCGGCGTCGAACAAGGGGGTGTCCGGAAGGTCGGCGCCGGTGACCTCACCGGCGGCGCGACACCGGGCCACTCAGAACTCCAGCGTGTAGTGGTCCACACCCCGGACGAAGGCGCCCGGGATGTGGCGAGGCGGGTTCGTCGCCGACAGCGCCCAATCCGGCAGGCGGGAGAGCACCTCGCCGATCATGGTGCGAATCTCGGCCCTGGCGAGGCTGGAGCCCAAGCAGAAGTGCGTTCCCAGCCCAAACGCGACGTGATGGTTGTGCTCCCGCGTGACGTCGAAGCGCTCGGGCTGATCGAAGACTCGTTCGTCGCGGTTGGCCGACGAGTACATCAGCAGCACCTTGTCACCGGCGTTCAGCCGGCAACCGCCCAACTCGTGACCCTCGGTGACGACGCGCGACATGTTCAGGATCGGGGTGGTCCAGCGGATGAACTCCTCGGTTGCGGGACCCTCGAGCAACTCGGGTCGTTCTCGCAACAACGACCGCTGTTCGGGATGCTCCGCCAGGGCCCAGAGCGTGGTGGCCAGCACGGTTCTGGTGGTCTCGGCACCACCGTCGATGGTCAGCAGGCACTCGGAGACGATCTCGTTGTCGTTCATGGGGCGGCCGTCCACCTCGGCATGCGACCACACCGACACCAGGTCGTCGGTGGGCTCGGAGCGCCTGGCCTCGATGAGCTCGGCGGTGGCCACGGCCACCTCGAAGACGGCCTCCATGGCCTCGTCGGTGAAGTATCGGTCACCACCGCCAAGGGGCACGGTCAGTTCCGACCAGCGCTTGACGTCACGCCATCGATCGGCGCCGAAACCCAGATCCTCGGCGATCATCATGGCCGGCAACGGCGCGGCCAGGTGCTCGACGGCGTCCACGTCCTCACCGTCGGCGATGCGGGCTTCGACCGCGCTCACCAGCCCGTCCACCACCTCGCCGATCTGCTCCTGGCGGGCAGCCACCGCCCGAGGGGTGAAGCGCCGGTGGATCAGGCGGCGATGCTCGAGGTGCCGGGGGTCGTCGAGGTTGATCATCGACGGGTTGCGCTCGGGGTCGCTGCCGCTGACCGGCCGGAATGCACCGAGGCTGGAGTATCGCTCCGGGTTGCGCTCCATCATGACGACGTCGTCGTAGCGGCTGATTCCCCACAGGTCGTTGATCTCGTCCCGGTACACCGGAGCGTTGTCGCGCAGCCACCGGTAGGTGGGATCGGGATCGGCCGCGTACAGGTACCCGTTCAGCAGATCGATCTGGGGCAGGCCGCCACCCGCCGCCCGTGGTGGTGATTCGGCAAGAGGCTGATCCGCCATGTCACCATCATGACCGATCCCGCGCCCGCATGCGCCCGCCGGCAGCGCAACTCCGCATCGCCGTGCAGCGGCTCCGCTCAGCGGAGCAGTGCAGCCGTGACGAGGAAGAGTAGGCCCACCACCACCAGGCCAACGAGGGCCAGGCCCACGATCTTGGCCGCCTCGCCCGAACCGACCTGGCTGTATTCGGGTTGTCGGTCACCCACCCGCACGTAGCGACGGGTGGTGGCCAGCGTGTTCATGATCGATCCGACCAAGGCGACCCCGGCGGCGAGATACTGAATCCCCAGAAAGAATGACACCGGGTAGACGGCCACGGGCATCGCGCCGACGAGGAACGCCAACCCGGAGATCACCGTGGCGGAGGAGGACGCAACGTCGGAGGGTTGGGTGGCCGCCACGTAGAACGGGACGGCCAGGGGAACCAGGTAGAGCGGCACGACCAGCGTGCTGGCTTCGAGGCCCCCGAACGTTGTCGCGGCCCGGACCATCCCGAACACGATCGCCAGCCACCAGACGACGGCCGCACCGAAGGCAATCTGGGCCACCGTTGTTCCTCCCGTGCCCACATCGCCGACCTTGCCGCTGGTGCCCAGCGACGCTGCCAGGCCGGCGACGCCCGCCACGACAGCGCACACCAGTCCTGGGCCGAGTTCGTAGGTCTCATTGGAGCCCCGACTGAGTGCCACGATGCCGGGAATCACGAAGAGGAGCGCTTGCACCGCAATGGCTCCCCGCGCAAAACCGATGCCTGCCGGGAGGCCGAGCAGGGCCAACACCAATCCCGCCGCAGCGATGATGGGGAAGATCAGCGCCCAGGATCCGATCCCGACGACCCCACGATCCCCCAATGAGGTCCCCGTGAACTCGGCCATCGGCAGGATGGCGGCCAGCGTGCCCAGCACGAGGAACGGGACGAACCACCACGCCGCTCCGATGGGCGCCGGTCTCCTGACCCCCGCGTCGCTCATCTCGACTCGGGCACGCTCTCCTCCTGGCAGTCCCTGAACGCCAGCCGGGCCGCTGCCCCAACCGGTCGGTGCCGCACCCCACTGAGAGTCGTTTGACATCGCCCTCTACCCCATCTCCGACTTCGAACCTCGCGATGGCGGACCCTATCCAGCGAACAAGGGCTGAGCAATGTATGTCAGTTGCTCGCGCGAGGTTGCCAACGACGACGCCGGACTCATGGGAGGTGCGACCCGGGGTCGGCTACGACGTTTCTGTGCCGGATTGGCGTTGGCGCAACACCGCCAGCGCCTCGTCGGCGTGCAACTCCATCTTCATTTCCGAGGAGATGCTGGCCAACAACGTGGCGTCAGTATCGATGACGAAGGTGGCCCGCTTGTTGAACAGGGGGCCGGGCCGCTTCACGCCGAACTGCTTGGCAATGGAGCGGTTCTCGTCGGAGAGCAGCGGGTAGCCCAGCGAGTTCTTGGCATCGAAACGGGCCTGGCGTTCCGGCGAGTCCGCCGAGATCCCCACCCGCTGGGCACCCAACTGGGCGAACTCCTCACCCAGATCACGGAAGTGACAGCTCTCGGCCGTGCAGCCCGAGGTCATGGCCTTTGGATAGAAGAACAACACCACCGGACCTGCCTCCAACAACTCGGAGAGCCGCCTGGGGTTGCCTTCCTGATCGGGTGCGCTGAAGTCCTCGACGTGCTGGCCGATGTCCATGGTGTTGCTCCTCACGGCGCCTATGCGCCTGGGTGGGGTGAATGCGATGGGGCTCGCGGGTGCGGTGGGTGTTGGTGGCTGCAACGGGGAGCGCCGGGTGTCGGCGACACTGGGCGGCCTATCGATGGCCGTCGTGATCGACAAACTCGAGCTGAGCGTCAATGCGGTCGGCCCCGACGGCCAGCGTCGCCACGCGTATGGCCAGGTCGTCGGCATCGGGAACGTCGAGTGGATAGATCAGCGGCAGCTTGAACGAGATCGGCACCATCGATGCACCGAGCGTGGAGGCCACCCTGCCCAGCCCGTTCAGGATGCCCAGGGGACCGGGGAGCTCCAGCCAGGCGCCGGCCAGACGAACCTCGAGGTAGTCGCTGCGCCGGTTGAGGTGCACGGCGGTGCGCAGCGCCGTGCGAAGGTCGGGCAGGGGCGGGCCCAACACCCTTGCGTTGCGGACACCGAGTGAGAGGGTGCCGGGGGCCGACTCGAGGTGGAGGTCGAACGGGGCGGGAACGCCGCCGAGGGCACGGGCGCCCAGGTACGTCAGCACCGGACCCAACAGGTCGGCATCCACCGACAAGCCGATGCGGTCCGTTCGGGCCAGCGTTCGATGCGAGCTGCCGTGCGCCCCCGTCTCGCCCCCGAAGGACACCGTGAGGGCCCCTTCGACGCAGCGAATCTCGGCCCGCCCGGGGGCCAGGCCCAGCTCGGCAACCGGGAGGCCGGTGAGGTCAATGCCCACCGGTCCCACCTCGCGGCCCAGCGACTCGAACAGGGTGTCGCCCGTCTCGGCGAGTGCCATGGCGGCCATCTGGGCCAGGGGGTCGGCGGGGGACGCCCCCTCCACCCCGAGGACGTCGGCCCCGAGGAACTCGACGCCCGGCAGATCCACCAGAAGCCGCACCTGGTCGACGCCCACATCCACCTGTGCCCCCACGATGGCGTGCACCTCGACATCGAGGGGCGGCAGGTTCATGGGCAGCGGCTGGCCGTCGGGGCGGCCCACGCTGACTCGGCCGTGCACGTGGACGGGGATGCGGGCGTCATCGCGTGCATGGAGATCGAAGCGGGCTCCGAGAATGGTGACGGTGAGCCCCACCGGAACCGCATCGACCATCGGCAGCGACACCTCACGAACCACCGTGCCGGCGACGAAGCCGTCGCCCAACGCCAAACCGACCGCCAATTCCAGCATGGGCGCCGGGATGGTCACCGTGAGGGCGTGATCTGCCATGGGGAGATGTTCTAGTGCACCGAGGCGCCGACGAGCCCACTGACACGTCTGAGCGCCTCGGGTGCTCGGCGCCCATCGGCTGCCCAGCCATCGGCGCCGGCCACCTCGGCCCACCGTCGATTGGGCACTGCGGCGCCGCCGAGCAACACGGGAGCCTCGGTGACCGCTCGCAGCGCCAGCACCGTTCGGCGTGCGGCGTCCTCGAAGCCGTCGCCGGCGACGCTGACGAGCACGCCGGCCAGCGCGTCGCTCGTTGCTGCCGCCTCAGCAAGCTCTGCCGTGGGAAGGTCGGCGCCCAAGTCGATGGCGTCGTAGCCCTCGGAACGGAAGATGTCGGCCAGGACGGCCGGGCCCAGGCCGTGCCGGTTGCCCTCCACCGAGGCCGTCAGGACGGTGCCCCGCGTGCGGCCGCGACGCCCGGATTCGGCCCCCAGGCGTGCGATCATTCGGGACGCCACTGCCGTGGCGCGGTGCTCATCGACCACCGTGATCTCGCCCGTGCTCCATCGCCTCCCCACCTCCACCAGCGCCGGCTCGACCAGGTCACACACCACATCCAGCGGAGCGATTCCCGCCCTGCAACATTCCTCGGCCAGCTGCCAGGCACCTCCAGCATCGCCCCGCATCAGCGAGGTCACCAGGTGATCGACCCGGTGCCCACACCCCCCTGCTTTCGACGGGCTCCCCGGCGTCGGCGCCGAATCGCCCGCGTCGAGCAGTGCCTGCAGGTCGTCGAGCCGCACCTCCCAGCAACCGCCGCGCTTGCGAGCGGGGAGCCGGCTGGTGCGCACCCACCGGTAGGCGGTCATGTAGTGGACACCCAACAACTCGGCGGCCGATCGCAGCCCCATCACGTCGGTCGCCCCTGCGAGTTGCTCGGGATCGCCCACCGGTCAGCCGATGCTCGACAGCTTGCTCATGGCCCGCCACGACGGGTGGGTGAGCTTTGCCAATGCCCGATGCTCCAGCTGGCGGATCCGTTCCCTCGACAGCTCCAGCTGATCGGCCACCTCAACGACGCTGCGGGGCTCGCCGCCGTCCATGCCGTAGCGCAGCTCGATGATGGTGCGCTCCCGCTCGTCCAGGACGATCAGCAGGGCTTCCAGTTCGTCGGGCAGGAGCCGAGCGCCCACGTTGTCCACCTCGGCCTGCGCATCGGGATCGGCCAGAAAGTCGCCCAGCTCCGCCCCACCGTCGTCGCCAACGGTGGCCGACAACGACACCGGATCGGCGCCGACCCGCATGAGGTCCAGCACCCGGTCCTCGGGCAGGTCGAGTGC
This sequence comes from Microthrixaceae bacterium, assembly GCA_041394405.1. Taxonomy (GTDB): domain Bacteria; phylum Actinomycetota; class Acidimicrobiia; order Acidimicrobiales; family Microtrichaceae; genus Microthrix. The sequence goes on along the minus strand of JAWKIF010000013.1, from coordinate 110,991 downwards.
CTCGGCCAGCTCGGGCACGCCCGGGGGACGGCCCAGCGACTGCTCCATCAGGTTTTGCGCCTCGCGCATTCGCAGGAGGTCGTCGTTGGTGCGCGATGGCAGGCGCACCGTGGTGCGAGTGGCGGCGATGCCGCGGGCGATGAACTGTCGAATCCACCACACGCCGTAGGTGGAGAAGCGGAAACCCTTGTGGTGGTCGAACTTTTCGACGGCGCGGATGAGCCCGAGGTTGCCCTCCTGCACCAGGTCCAACAGCGGCAGACCGGAGGCCTGGTAGCGCTTGGCCACCGACACCACCAGGCGCAGGTTGGCGTTGATGAACTCCTGGCGGGCCCGCTCGCCGGCGCGCACCCGGGAGCGGAGGCGCATGCGCTCGCCACGTTCCAGCTCAACACCATCGCTGCCGGAGGCGTCGAGCGCGGCCTGAGCCTCCCGCCCCGCCTCGATCGCAGCGGCCAGGTCTCGTTCACCGGCTGGTGTCAGCAGGTCGTAGCGGCCGATTTCATCCAGGTACGCGGCGACGGGGTCGGAGGCGACGTTGGGGCGGGTTCGATCGGAGCGGCGGCTGGAACGGCCCTCGTGGGGTCTCCGCAGCGCCTCGCCACCGGCATTGGTCATCTGCGTGGTACGCACGTCGCCTCCAGTTGACACCCCGAGGTGTCGCTCGTGAATTTAGCGCTAAATAGCTCGGAATCGTGACAACCGGGGCGAAACCGGCGGCATTCCCCCCAGGATGCGATTTCCCACCACCTGTGACGGAGGTCGCAGAGCGGCCCGCTTGGACGTGTCCCGTATCCGAACCGTTCCTGGATCAGCAGGGCACAGCAGCCGGGCCGGCCGCGCTCCAGAAAAGCGTGGCCTGGCATGCTGGTACGCAGCACCGACGCACCACTGCCGGAGTCCACCCATGCTTCCCCTGAGCCTCCTCACCGACGGCCCCCATCACCTCGACCTGGAGGTGGTGTCGGGTGCCGTGCCGGAGGGGCTCAGCGGGGAGGTCGTGGTGTCGTCTCCGGCTCCCGGCGAGAGCGGGCGCCCGGCCCTGTTCGGGCTGGGAACGCTGAGCCGCCTCTCGCTCACGCCAGGCACCCACGGAGCGCCATCGGACCGCTACGCATGGCGCAGCCGGGTGCTGGACACCCCCGCACGTCGGCTGCTGGAGGGCGCACCCGAGCAATTCCTGCATGGCCCCACGGGCCCCGTCAGCCCGGTGCTGGGGTTTCCCAACCTGGTCAACACTGCTCCGGTGCCCTGGGGCGACCGCCTGTTCGCCACCTGGGATGTGGGTCGCCCGGTGGAGGTGGACCGCGCCACCTTCGACGTGCTGGGCGAGGTGGGTAGCGCCGCCAGCTGGGGACCTCCCACCTTGGAGCTGGGAGGTGTCATGCCCTTCTACTACTCCTCGGCGCACCCCGTGATCGACCCCGAGCGGTCGTGCATGTGGACGGTGAAGCTCACGCCCAACCCCGACTTCACCATGCAACTCACCGTGATTCGTTGGGACGGCGACGGGCACGAGGTGAAGCGGTGGCCGCTGCCCGACACCCTCGTCGGCGGTTCCTCCCACAACATCTCCCAGACGCGCGACTACCTGGTGCTGGCCGACAGCGGGAACTTCAAGGCCGACCCGGCGGAGGTCATGGGCGGCGAGCGCACCATCACCATCGACAGCGAGGTCAACCTGTACCTCGTCCGAAAGGACGCGCTGGAGGCCACGCCGCAGGGCCAGCCCGTGGCCTACGAACGGTTTCCCCTGGCGCCCACCGCCGGCCACTTCTCGGCCTGCTGGGACGACTCCGAGGGCGTGCGCGTGGTGTTCGAGCACCAGGACCTCATGGACCTCGGGTGGTCGCTGCGCGCCGACGACACCGATGCGCTCGACCGCCCGGTTCGGCCCGAGTTGGTGGGCATGTACCACATGGCCATGGCACCGTCGTCGTTGTCGGAGGTGTGCTTCCTCCCAGGTACCGGCCGTTGCACGCCGAGCGCCAGGGTTCGCCACGACTGGTCCTGGAACCTGCAGCTCTCGGCGCTGGATTGGAGCCTGGAGGGGCTCACCGAGCCCACGCTGCATCACGTGGTGGTTCAGGGCTGGCGGCCGGATGCGGTGGCGCAGCGGGTGCTCGCCCACTACCGGGACCGCCTCGCCGCCGACCCGCTTGGCGCCCAGCCGTCCGAACCGACGCCCGGGGCACTGGTGTCCTTCCGGCGACCCGGCCTGGAGGTGGCCGGTCGTTGGGAGTTCCCCGCGACGACCGATTGGTTGACCTCACCCGCCTTCGTCCCCCGGCAACCGGGCCCAAACGCTGCGGACGCCCCCGGACGAACCCGGCATGCGGGCGCCGAGCCGGGGGGCCACGACGGCTGGGTGGTGCTGCCGGTGCTGTCGGACGAGCGCTTCCGGGTGGAGATCTTCGATGCGGCGGCGGTCGGGAATGGGCCCGTGGCCACCCTGGCTGCGCCCCGGGGCGCGACGGTGCCGCTACAGCTCCACTCGGCCTGGATGCCGCCAGCGGCGTCCTCCGGCATCGACCGCGATCGCGAGCACCTGGATTGGGTGGGCGACCTCAACGCCGACGCCGTTGCCGCGCTGGAACCCAGGCTGCGCCGCCTGGTGCACTCCGCCGGACAGCTCGGCCAACACTGATCGCCGGAAGCGGGCCGGGCCGTTGCGCTAGGCCGCGTCGGTGATTGGGACGGGGCCCGACACGAAGCGGTAGATGTAGGGGTAGCGGTACCACTCGCCGCGGTTGGCCGCCATCATCGCCAGGATCGGCGGCACGATCTGCACGATCCAGGCCAGGATGATGACCGGGAAGAACAGCGCAAACGCAGCCACCCCGGCCTCGCCGAACACCGCCAGCCCGCCGAACACCGCCGCGATCAGCACCAGCGGAACGACCAGGCTGATGATCAGAATGCACAACACGAAGTTCAGCGCTTCGGTGACGTGGTGGCGCACAAATTGAGAACGCTCGCGAGTGACGGCGTACATGATGCCCACGCCGATGATGCCGCCGAACAGTGTCACCAGGTGGACGATCAACGCGGTGGAGCGATCGGCGGCCGGGTCAGGCCCCCAGGCCTGATCAGCAACGTTGACACCCTGGGTGTCCGGCGCCACGTGCGCCGACCAGCTGGTGCCGTCCCACCACCGGGTGGCGCCGGCCGGGTCGACGTACCAGCCGGGAGCAGGGCTGCCGCTCGTTGGCCCGGCGGTGCCCTCCCCTGAGAGCTGGTTCATGGCTGCGGTTTGGGGCGACTGATCAGGCCATACCCGGCTGGTCCATCGGGCCCTTCACCAACCGCAACGTTGCCGGATAGCGGTACCACTCGCCCTTGTTGGCAGCCATGATGGCCATGATCGGAAGGATGAGCTGCCACAGGAAGAGGAACGGGATGATCAGCAGCCCGATCAACACGAACGACAGGATCGTGGTGGCGAACCAGGCGATCAACACGGTGATGGAGAAGTTCAGCGCCTCGGTCACGTGATGCTTCACGTACGCGGAACGTTCGCCGCTCACCGCATAGAAGATGCCGGTGCCGATCACCCCGGTCAGCAGCGCCAGGACGTGCGCGATCAGCGCCATGTTGTTGTCTTCGCTCGTGCTCGCCCCCATCTGCTGAACCGCAGGCGGTTGCGCGTAACCCTGTTGGCTCATGTCCGGCTGGGCGTAACCCTGCTGGGGCGCCCCGTACTCCTGGGCGGGCGGGGGTGCCCCGTACCCGGCGTCTGGGGGCGGCGCGTATCCGGCGTCAGGCGGCGGTGCCCCGGCGGGTCCTGAGGGCGGTGGCGGCGTGCCGCCTGCGTCGCCCTGTCCAAAATCTTGCCCCGGATCGCTCATGTCTGCCCCTCGCCATAGGTGGTGTACCTCATCGACGGTAGCAGCACCTCGGCGCGTTTCGTCGGGAGTGCACCGAACACCCCGGGCTGGTCGGGCTGGTGTCCGGTGAGGGTTATCGGTGCCAGAGCCCCCATAACCCTCACCGCGTGCCGCCATCCTTGCCGATCACCTGCCCTGGGCGGGCGATCGGCAAGGATGGAGTTCACCCGAGGCCACTGCGCGAGGAGGTGACCTGCCATCGATGCCGACGCCCTACTCGTCACGGCCGCCGAACTCCGAGATGCCCTGGCCGGTACCCCCCTGCCGCTCCGTGGCGAGGGGGTGGAGCGCGCCGTCGGCACCATCGCCTCGGCCACGAACCAGCTCGACGACTACGTGCTGCCCCGGCTGCGCCATCTGGATGCCCCTGCGCTGGCCGTCGTTGGCGGGTCGACCGGGGCAGGCAAGTCGACCCTGGTCAACAGCGTCATCTCCGCCGAGGTGACACGGCCAGGTGTGCTGCGGCCCACCACTCGGGCCCCGGTGCTGGTGCACCACCCCGACGATGCGGGCTTCTTCGAGACCGAACGGGTGCTCCCCGGTCTTGCCCGGGTCAGCGGAGGAACGGCGTCGGGTACCACCGAGCTGGAGCTGGTGTCCGCAACCGCCCTCTCCCCCGGGCTGGCGGTGCTGGATGCACCCGACATCGACTCGGTGGTCTCGGAGAACCGGGAGCTGGCCGCACAGCTGTTGGAGGCCGCCGACCTGTGGGTGTTCGTCACCACGGCCGCCCGCTACGCCGACGCGGTTCCGTGGGAGTTCCTTCGCCGCGCCGCCGACCGAGGCGTTGCCCTCGCGCTGGTGCTCAACCGCATTCCTCCCGGGGCCAGTGCAGAGATCACGCCGCACCTGACCGAGATGCTCGCCCAACACGGCCTGGCGCAGGCGCCCACGTTTGGCATCGACGAGCAGCCGTTGCAGGACGGGTTCATTCCTGCAGCTTCGGTGGCGCCACTGCGCAACTGGCTGGAGGCGTTGGCCGCCGACCAGGCCACCCGATCGGAGCTGGTGCGCCGCACGCTGGTTGGAGCGGTGGACGACCTGGCCAACCGCACCGCCGAAGTGGCAGAGACCTACGACCGGCAGGTGGCCACCGCCGACGCACTGGCCAGCGTCGTCGCCGGGGCGTTCGAGCGGGCGCGGGGCCGGCTGCGCGACGACGTGCGGGATGGCACGGTGCTTCGAGGCGAGGTCATGGCGCGCTGGGCCGACCTGGTAGGCACCGGCGAGTTGCTGCGGCAACTGCAAAGCACGCTCGGTCGATGGCGCGACCGGGTCACGGCGGCGGTGACCGGTCGACCAACCACCAGCGAGCGCTTCCAGGGCGCCATCGAGTCGGGCATTGAAACGCTGTTGCGGGCCCGCGTGGCCGAGGCCACCGACGAGGCCGCCACGGCGTGGCGGGCCAACCCAGCGGGCGCCTCGTTGCTTGCCGAGTCGCCGGACGACCTCGCCAGGCCCTCGGCCAACCTGCCGGAGCGGGCGGAGACCATGATCCGCGACTGGCAGGGGGGATTGCTGGATCTGCTGCGCACCGAGGGTGCAGACAAGCGGGCCACGGCTCGGGTGCTCAGCTACGGCCTGAACGGGATGGCCATGGTGCTGATGGTGGCCACCTTCGCCCACACGGGCGGGCTCACCGGCGCCGAGGTGGCGATCGCCGGCGGATCCTCGGCCGTCGGGCAGAAACTGGTTGAGGCCTTGCTGGGCGACCAGGCGGTGCGTCGTTTGGCCGCCGAGGCCCGGGCGGACCTGGACCGCCGCACCGGGGTGCTGTTGGATCGCGAGTCCCGGAGGTTCCTGGACCCCCTCGCGGCGCTGAACCTGGATCCCGCCCGCGCCGACGCGCTGCGCGGCCTGGCCCAGCAGCTTCGGAAGGAGGTGGCGACGTGAGCGACGACGACTGGGGCAGCACCTCAGGCGGAGCGCCCGACAGCGGGCGACGGTCGCGCAAGGCCACCCGCGCTGCCGACGAGCTGGCCAACCGCCTCGAGGTGCTCGATCGGGTGGCCGCGCTGGCCGATGGGCGCATCGAGGCGACGACCGCCCAGCGGGCGGCGAGTGCCCTCGAGGGTGCGCGCGCCAGGCTGGGTCACGGCTCCACCCACACCGTCGTTGCCCTGGCGGGAGCTACTGGCAGCGGCAAGTCATCGTTGTTCAACGCCCTCCTGGGCGACGATCTCGCCCCGGTGGGAGTGCGCAGACCCACGACGTCTCACGCTCGGGCCGCCGTGGTCGGTGGCGGGGCCGAGAGCCTGCTGGATTGGTTGGAGATCCCCCGGCGCCACCACGTCGAGCCGACACAGACCACCGACGACGCCGCCGACCTGACCGGCCTGGTGTTGGTGGACCTGCCGGATCACGACTCCACCGAAGCTGCGCACCGGGCCGAGGTGGACCGGCTGGTGAAGGTGGTCGACGCCTTCATCTGGGTGGTCGACCCGCAGAAGTACGCCGATGCGGCGCTCCACGAGGGCTATCTGCGGCGCTTCGCGGGCCACTCGGCGGTCACCCTGGTCGTGCTGAACCAGGTGGACCTGCTGGCGCCCGCCGATCGCAGCGCCACCCAGGAACACCTGGGCCGCCTGCTGGGCGAGGACGGCCTCATCGGGGCGCGGGTGCTGGCGCTGTCCGCCCGCACCGGCGACGGGGTGGCCCAGCTGCGCCAGGAACTGGCCGCCCGGGTGGCCGAGCGCCGGGCCTTGGTCGCCCGCCTCAGCGCCGACCTCGACTGGGTGGCCAACGGTCTGTCGATCGCCGTGGGCGACGTCGTGCCCGATCGGGTGCAGGGTGAGTCGGCCAAGCGCCTCGCCGACGCGCTCGCCCGGGCAGCCGGGGTTGAGGCGGTCGCCGATGCCGTGGGTGCCGCCCACCGGCGGCGCTCCGCCCAGGTGGCCGGCTGGCCTCCCAGTCGTTGGGTGGGGCGCCTGCGGCCCGATCCGCTGCGGCGGATGGGGCTGGACCGTGGCCACCGTTCGGACGACCCGGTTGGGCCGTCCAACGACCTCGACACCGTCACGGTGCCCCGCACCTCCCGGGCCGGGCCCACGGCAGTGGCAGATGCCGGCGTCGACCAGGCCCTGCGCGCGCTCGTGGATCGCACCACCGACGGCCTACCCGAGCTGTGGCGGCATCGGGTCTCCGAGGTGGCCCTGCAGCGACGCGACGAGCTGCCCGACGCGCTCGACCGAGCCGTCGGCTCCACCACCATGCCCACGGAGCGCCCCGGCTGGTGGTCGGCTGCGTCGGTGGCGCAGTGGCTGTTCACCGCAGCCATGGCGGTCGGAGTCGCCTGGTTGGCGCTGATGGGGGTTGTCGCCTGGCTGGGGCTGCCCGACCTGCCCGCCCCCAGCGTTGGGGTGATGCCGTGGCCCACGCTGCTGGCGTTGGGCGGTGCCGCTGCCGGGCTGCTGTTGGCGGCCGTCGTCGCCCGGCTGGCCTCGGTCGGGGGAACCCGCCGAGCCGCGCGCGCCCGCAGCAGCCTGGTGGACGCCACCGCCGTGGTGGCCGAGCAGCTGGTGGTGCGTCCCGTCGACGCCGAGTTGGAGGCGCTGGCCGAGCTGGGAACCCTCGCCCGCCAACTGGCCCGCTGAGCCGCCCCTCCCTCAGCCGCTCCACGCAACTCGGGTCGCCTTGCGTGGCGCGGGCCGAACCGGGCCCCATGCGGAAGCTGAGCTGGGATGCCGGCGTCGGCGATTGCGGCCGGCGCTCGACGGCCGGGGCGCTGGGCGCTAGACGAGAGGCATGCGTGCAGCTGTGTGTAGCGAGCTTGGGCCAGCGGATCAGCTCAGGGTGAGCGAGGTGCCGGATCCGACGCTGGGTTCGGGCCAGGTGCGCGTGGAGGTGCGAGCCGCAGGCGTGAACTTCGTGGATGCCCTGTTCGTCGAGGGCAGCTACCAGATCAAGCCGCCGCTACCTTTCGTCCCGGGCAGCGAGGTGGCCGGCGTGGTCAGCGAAGTGGGTCCCGAGGCGGTCGGCGCGCCGCCGCCGGGCACGCGGGTGCTGGCTTCGGTGGGGCTGGGCGGGTTCGCCGAAGCCGTGGTGGCCCAGCCGGGCGCACTGGTGGTGGTGCCCGATACCCTCTCCGACGGTCAGGCGGCGACGCTGGTGCAGAGCTACGCCACCATGCGCTTCGCCCTGACCCGCCGGACCGTCGTGGCTCCGGGCGAATGGGTGGTGGTGCTAGGCGCGGCCGGCGGAGTGGGGATGGCCGCCATCGACGTTGCCCGCAGGGCGGGTGCCCGGGTGGTGGCGGTGGCATCCTCCGAGGAACGGCTGACCCGAGCGATCGATCAGGGGGCGGAGGTGGGCATCAACTCGTCCGCCGAGGAGGACCTGAAATCGGCGATTCGCCAGGCCACCGGTGGCGGCGCCGACTTGGTGGTCGACCCGATCGGAGGAGCGGCGACCGAAGCGGCCCTCCGGGCACTGGGGACGTTCGGGCGGCTGGTGGTGATCGGCTTCGCAGCAGGGGACATTCCGCGGTTGCCCGCCAACCAGGTGCTGTTGCGCAACCGAACCGTGGTTGGCGTGGATTGGGGTGCCTGGGCAATGGCCAACCCAGCGGAGAACCAGGAGCTCGTCGAGGAGATCCTCGCCGACGTCGCCGACGGCGCACTCCACCCCCAGGAGCCGGCGGTGTACCGCCTGGACGACGTCGGCCGGGCACTGGCCGACCTGAAGGGGCGACGGCTGGTGGGCAAGGCCGTCGTGGCGCCGTGACCAACGCCCGCACCGGCGGCGGCTTCGCCAGTGCCCTGCCGAGCACGGCGCACGCGGGTCCGCCCCCAGGCCTCGGCCCGTTCCTCAAGGAGGTGGCCGAGGTGTTGGACGCGGCGGGGGTGCTCACCGACCCCGCCGAACGCGAGCGCTACGCCACCCCATGGCGCGGCCCGACCGGGCGAACGCCGGCGGTGCTGCGGCCCAGATCCACCGAGGACGTGGCGGCCATCGTGCGCCTGGCCGTCGCCCATGGCGTCCGGCTGATACCCCAGGGCGCCAACACCGGACTGGTCGAGGCGTCGGTGCCCGATCCGTTCGGGGCCATGGTGGTGTTGTCCCTCGGCCGCCTGAACCGTCGGCTGGACATCGACCCCGCCGATCGAACCGTGGTGGCTTCGGCGGGCGTACTGCTCAGCACCTTGAACGAAGCCCTGGCCTGCCACGGGCTGACAATGCCGATCGACGTGGGCAGCGATCCCAGCGTCGGGGGCATGGTGTCCACCAACACCGGGGGCGCCCGCATGGCCCACCACGGCGACGTCCGCCGACGGGTCTTGGGCCTGGAGGTGGTGCTGGCCGAGCCACCGGGTGAGGTGCTGGACGGCCTCGCGGCGCTCCGGAAGGACAACACCAGCCCCCGGGTGAGCGACTGGTTCATCGGGGCCGGGGGCAGATTCGGAGTGGTGACCGCAGCGGCGTTGGAGGTAGTCCCGATGGACCACCATGCCGTCACGGCGTTCGTGGTTCCCACCGACGATCAGGCAGCGGTGGACCTCACGGTGGCGCTGGAGCAGCGGTTGGGTGGACGGCTCCGGGCCGTCGAGGCACTCGGCAGCGAAGCGCTGGCCCTCGCCGTGGCACAGGACGGCGTCCGCAGCCCGTTCGCGGGAAACGACGCCGGCTCGGACACCGAGTGGCCCCACCTCACCCTGCTGATCGAGTCGGCCACCGCCGATGCGACGGAGGCGAGCGATCTGGAGGTGGCGCTGGTGGACGCGCTTGCCGCGCTCCCCACCGGGCTGGTGACGACCGCCGTGATCGTTCCCGCCGCCGACGCCTGGGCGTTGCGCCACGGGTTGTCCGCGTCGCTGGCACGCGCCGGCACCGTCGTTGGATTCGACCTGTCCGTTCGCCGCAGCCGCCTCCCCGCGCTGCGCCAGGCGCTGGACCAACAGATCCGCCCGAGCCTGCCGCCGGACGCCATCCTGGTGGAGTTTGGGCACTGGGGCGACGGGTCGCTGCACGCCAACGTGGTATTTGGCGATGGGCGCCCGCACGCCCAGACCGAGGCCGGGCTGCGCCGTCGCATGTGGGAGCTGGTGACCAACCTGGGCGGATCATGGGCCTCCGAGCACGGGTGGGGGCCCGCCAACGACCAGGCGCTGGCCGAGCACGGCGACCCCGCCCGCACCAACCTGCTGGCACGCATGAAGGCCATGCTGGACCCTTACGACGTCCTGGGGCGGCCCCGCAGCTGAACCGGGGCCGGCCGTTCAGGCCTGCGAGCGACGCCCGCCGCGCGCCACGGCCACGGCCCAGGCGATGAGCGGCAGTTGCAGAGGTAGGCGCAGCCAGGCGGCCGCCGGCGAGTTCATGGGGGGGTCCAGCTCGGCCATGCCGCCGTCGAGCGCCGCCTGCACGTTGGCCGGAAACACCGCCACAAACGTGGCGGCGGCGAACCAACCGCCGAACCTGCGGGTGCGGGGCACGGCCACCAATGCCGCCGCAGCCAGCTCTACCGCACCGGACACGTAGGTCGTGGTGCGTGGCGCCCCGGGCATCCAATCGGGGACGATCGGGTCGAAGAACTCGGGCTGACGAAAGTGAGCGATCCCTGCGAAGCCCAGCACCGCAGCAAGCCCGGCGGCCAGGAGGTGGTGGCGCAGGCCGCCTCCCTCCTCCCCCCGGGCGGCGAGACCCGGGGCGGCGGAGGTGCCGTTCGCCGAGACGGCATCCGTCGCGGCGTCGTCGGTGCGGTCTTCGGAGGTGACGTCCATGGGGTCACGCTACCCACTTCCCTGCGCTCACGCCGTCGGCTCGCACGCCCGAGCGGCCGGCCCACGCCCTCGACGAAGATCGGGCCCATGGACTCCTACCATGGGGCGGGTGCCCCTCCCTGAACCGCCACCAAGCGGCGAACCAGCCGGCCGAGCTGCCGCCGCGACACCGACTGAGCCGTCCAAGCGGAGGGCGGAGTCGGCGTTGCTCGACCGGACACGCCGCCTGCGCGACCAGGCTGCACCCATCACCAACCTCGGCCTGACGCCGTGGCCCGAGGAACGCGTGCGGCAGGTCCGCAACATCCTGGTGATGTTGGCCCTGTTCGGCCCGGTTTTGGGGCTGGGGCTGGGCGTGCTGACCATTCCCGCCGGCCCCACCGACCAGGTTCTGGGCGGCGCCGCGGCCACCGGTCAGGTGCTTCCGGACGGCGTTCAGGCCGAGGTGACCCTCCTCAACCCCGACCTGGCGAGGGGCGAGGTAACCGCTCGGATCGTCGTCAAACCCGGCTCCGACCTGCTGGCTGAGGACGGCACGCTCACGCGCAGCCTGCGGGTGGCCGTCAACGACACCGCCGGGCGCACCGCCACGCTGTTCGAGACCGGAACCCGTCCCGAGCCCATCACGGCGACGCTGCAGCTGACCGGCAGCAGGGTGACCCGCTATCCGCTCGACAACTACCTCACCGATCTGTTGCTCCTCGCTGAACGCGAGGTGGAGCCCGAGCCCGGCAGCTTGGTTGACGACGGAGCCGACTATGAGCGCGTACCCATCGACGCCACGGTTCGGTCCAGCCTCACCGACCTGCGCGTGAGCGGAACGCTCAAGCCCGAGGCCACCGACGACCTGCTGCTGGCCAGCTTCAGCCTGAACCGCCCCCTCTCGGTGGTGGGCTTCGCCGTGTCGATCATGGGCCTGGCCTGGCTGCTGGCCATGGGCTGCGTGGCCCTGGCGTGGGCCGTGCTGGTGCGGGCCCGGGCGATTCCCGTGTGGGCCTGGGGGTTCTACGCCGGGGTGCTCTTCGCCCTCCCCCAGCTGCGCACCGGCCTGCCCGGCTCGCCGCCGTACGGATCGATCATCGATTGGGCCGCGTACTACTGGGCCCTGGGCCTGGTGGGACTCAGCTTGCTGGCGCTCGTGCTCGCCGGAAACCTCGCGATCCGGGCCGCAGCATCAGATGACCCCGAGGACGGAGGCCCGGAGCCCGCCCGGCACCGCAGCCCGGGCGCGAACGAGGGCGACCGCGCAGGGTCGCCCTCGTCGCATTGAGCGCCGCTTCCGCGGCGCCCCAGGCCTACTGGTCGTTGGACTGCATGTCCTGGACGGCGTCGGTCACCTTCTCCTGCACCATGTCCACCTTGTCGGCGTACTTGCCGTCGGTCTTCTCGTCCACGAAGTCGCCGGCCTTGTCCACTGCGTCCTCGATCTTGTCGCCGTGCTCGTCGGCCAGATCGTCCAGCTTGTCCTTGGCGTCGTCAAGAAAGCCCATGATGTTCTCCTCGGGGTCCCGTCGGCGCCGAGTGCCGACGCCGCCGGCAAGCCTTGCCGACAACGACCTCCCGCACAACCGGCGGCGATAGGTGGAGCAACCCACGACACCACCCCGCCCGGCATGGCAACCTTGGCCGGTCCCCCGCACCGCAACTCACCGGAGCCAGACATGTCCGACGCCACCTTCGCCCTGGGCGCCTTCCTTGACGACGCTGGAGAACGCACCGATGACGCCGTCGCCTACGAGGCCGACGACCTCACGACACATGGGGTGATCGTGGGCATGACGGGCAGCGGCAAGACCGGCCTGGGCGTGGTCACCATGGAGGAGGCGCTTCGAAACAACATCCCCACCCTGGTGATCGACCCCAAGGGGGACATGGGCAACCTGCTGTTGAGCTTCCCGAACCTTGCGGCCGAGGACTTCGCCCCCTGGGTGCCACGCGATACCGACCCCGCCGAAACCGCCGAGACCTGGCGCAGCGGCCTGGAAGGCTGGGGCCTGGCGCCCGCCCAGATCGCAGAGCTGCGCGAGGGGCACCGATTCTGCGTCCTGACGCCGGGTTCCACCGCCGGCATGCCGGTGAACCTCATCGGCAACCTGGCGCCCCCGGTCACCGACGACGCCGAGGCCATCACCGATGAGATCGAGGCGCTGGTGTCGGGCCTCCTCGGCCTGGTGGGCATCCAGGCCGACCCGTTGTCGGACCGCGAGCACATCCTGTTGGCCAACATCATCTCGGCGGCCTGGGCCGCCGGAGAGACCCTCGACCTCGCTGCGCTCTTGGGCCGCATTCAGGATCCGCCCATGCGCAAGCTGGGCGTGATCGAGCTCGATCAGTTCTTTCCCAAGGCCGACCGCACCAAGCTGATGATGAAGCTCAACGGCCTGCTGGCCTCCCCCGGCTTTGCCCCGTGGACCGAGGGGGCCCCCCTGGACGTGGAGTCGCTGCTGTGGGATGGCGAGGGCCGGGCGGCGTGCACGGTGTTGTACCTGGCGCACTTGTCCGAGAGCGAACGTCAGATGGTGGTCAGCCTGGTGCTGTCCAAGGTGGTGTCCTGGATGCGCGGCCAGAGCGGGTCGACGGATTTGCGGGCGCTGATCTACATGGACGAGGTGTACGGCTACGTGCCGCCCACGGCCCAGCCCCCGTCCAAGAAACCCATCCTCACCCTGTTCAAGCAGGCGCGCGCCTTTGGTGTGGGCGTGGTGCTGTCCACCCAGAACCCGGTCGACCTGGACTACAAGGCCATCTCCAACGCCGGCACGTGGATGATCGGTCGACTGCAGACCGAACGGGACAAGGCCCGGCTGCTGGACGGCATGTCCTCGGCCGCCGGGTCGGTGGACCTGAGCGCGTTGTCGGAGACCATTTCGGGGTTGGGCAAGCGCCAGTTTCTGATGCAGCGCACCGGCGGCGCCGAGCCGCGTCGTTTCGGCGTGCGCTGGGCCATGAGCTACCTGGCCGGCCCGCTCTCGAAGGACCAGGTGGGCATGCTGCCGGGCCAAAGCGAAGCACAGGCCGCCATCGTCGCTCAGGTGGGGGCGGGAACCGGCCCTGCACCCGCCGGCGAGGCCCCGTCGGATCCGGCCATGCAGTCCATGGGGGGAACGCCAGCGGCCACCGCGCCGGCCACCTCGGCGGCAACCTCGACTGATGGTGAGCCCTCGACCGCGACCCCAACCGCGGACGCACCCGCCGACGCCGCGGCCCCGGTGGCCGCGCCTTCACCCGGCGCCGCGCCGGACGCGCTCGCCGACGATGAGACGCCGACCATGCCGGAGGTGGCGCCCGGAGTGCCCGTGCGGCACCTCGACCCGGCCGCCCCGTGGGCCGCAGAGATCGGTGCCGTTGCCGGCGGGGCCCGGCTCGAGCCCGCAGTGGCCGCGCGAGTCGAGCTGCTCTACGACGAGGGCGACTTCAGGGCCGACGAGACCTACGAAGCCGTGTTCTTTCCCCTCACCGCAGAACCCGACCCCGACCAGGCCCGCGTGGTCGACTACGACGACCGAGACCTCACCGAGACCGCACCGACCGGCGCCGCCTACGTGTTGCCGGAGGCCAAGGTGGGCACGAAGACCTTCTTCAACAACCTGGAGCGGGCGCTGAAGGACCAGCTCTACCGCAGCCGCACCACCGAGCTGTTCCTCAACGAGGAGCTGAAGCTGGCCGCACGTCCCGGCGAGACGCGGGAGGACTTCGAGGCGCGCGCGGCTGCAGCGGCCGAGTCCAAGGCCGACGAGGAGGCCGACAAGCTGCGCCGGCAACTGGCGACGAAGGCCGACCGCATCAAGGCCGCCATGGCCAAGGACCAGGAGCGGCTCGATACGGCCGAAACCTCGGCATCCACCTCGAAGACCGACGAATTGCTGTCCGGGGCCGGGTCGGTGCTGGGTGCGCTGATGGGCGGCCGCCGATCCACCCGGTCGATCGCCGGAGCGGTGCGATCGGTGGCCTCCAAGCGGGGCCGAACGACCAAGGCCAAGGAGAAGGTCGAGCAATACGCAGCCCGGATCGACGACCACGAGGAGGACCTCCTCGAGCTGGAGACCACGCTGGCCGATGCACTCGTGGAGATCGACGAGCGATGGGCCGAGGTGGCCACCACGACCACCTCCCAGCAGGTTCCCTTGGAGAAGGGCGACATCAACGTCGCGCAGCTGGCGCTGGTGTGGGTACCCACCGCCCGGTGAGGTCGGCCGGCTCCGGTTACCGGTGGGTAACAACGGGGTCCTAGATTGGTCGCCATGCAGGACTACACCCCACCCCTGGACGACCTCCGCTTTCTTCTCGACCGGGTGCTCGATCTCCCGGGCCTGTTGGAGAGCGAGCGCTTTGCGGACCTGGACCCCGAGTTGGTCCATGACGCCATCTCGGAGGCGGGCCGCTTCATCTCCGAGGTGATCGCACCCACCAACGCCATCGGCGACGAGCTGGGCACGCGCCTGCTGGACGACGGCACCATGGAGACCCCGCCGGGATTCAAGGAGGCCTACGACAAGCTGGTGGAGGCCGGCTGGGGGGCCCTCACCTTCGATCCCGCGTACGGCGGCGGCGGCTTTCCCGAGTCGGTCGGCATCGTGC
Organism: Microthrixaceae bacterium; assembly: GCA_041394405.1. Lineage (GTDB taxonomy): Bacteria > Actinomycetota > Acidimicrobiia > Acidimicrobiales > Microtrichaceae > Microthrix. The sequence continues at coordinate 95,807 of JAWKIF010000013.1, read as the reverse complement.
TTCAGGAGTTCATGGTGAGCGCCAACATGGCGTTCTCCATGGCGCCGCTGCTCACCCAGGGCGCCATCCACGCCATCAACTCGGTGGCCGACGAGTACGTCACCGAGACGTACCTGACCAGGCTGGTGACCGGTGAGTGGACCGGCACCATGAACCTCACCGAGCCCGAGGCCGGCTCCGACGTGGGCGCGCTGCGCACGAAGGCCCAGCCCAACGGCGACGGCAGCTTCGCCATCACCGGCTCGAAGATCTTCATCTCATGGGGCGACCACGACATGACCGACAACGTCGTGCACCTGGTGCTCGCCCGCACCCCCGATGCACCTCCCGGCACCAAGGGCATCTCGTGTTTTGTCGTGCCCAAGTACCTGGTGAACGACGATGGCACCCTGGGGGAGGCCAACGACCTGAAGGTGGTGTCCATCGAGCACAAGATGGGCATCCACGCCTCCCCCACCTGCACCATGAGCTTCGGCGACGAGGGCGGCGCCACCGGCTGGCTGTTGGGCAACGAGTACGACGGCATGCGCGTGATGTTCGTCATGATGAACATGGCCCGCCTGTCGGTGGGCGTTCAGGGCCTGGGCCTGGCCGAACGCACCCTGCAGGCCGCCACCGGCTACGCCAACGAGCGGGTGCAGGGCCGCGTGGTGGGCACCGAGAAGGGTTCCACCAATCCCATCGTGGGCCACCCTGACGTTCGCCGCATGCTGTTGGACATGCGTGCGCTCACCGAGGCGATGCGGGGCATCTGCCTGTTGAACGCCGTCTCGATCGACCGCTCCAAGGCACTGGAGGACGAGGAGGAGCGCACCAAGGCCGAGGAGCTGACCGAGTTGCTCATCCCCGTCACCAAGGCATGGTGCACCGACATGGGGGTGGAGGTCACCTCGCTGGCCGTGCAGGTTTACGGCGGCATGGGCTTTGTGGAGGAGACCGGCATCAGCCAGTACTTCCGCGATGCTCGCATCGCCCCCATCTACGAGGGCACCAACGGCATCCAGGCCATGGACCTGGTGGGCCGCAAGCTGCCCATGCGCATGGGCGGAGTGGCCAACGACACCATCGCCGACATCCGGGCCACCGCCGAGGCCCTGCGTGCCGACGAGGCCCTCGCCGGCATCGGCGACCGCTTGGCCGAGGCCACCGACTCGCTCGACGAGGCCACCCAGTGGATCTTCGCCAACTCTGGGGAGATCCGCGATGTGCTGGCGGGCGCCACCCCCTACCTGCGCCTGTGGGGCATCGTGGTCGGCGGTTGGATCCTGGGTCGGTCCGCGCTGGCCGCCACCGAATGGGCGAGCGACGGCGGGCCCGAGGACTTCTGCGCCGAGAAGGTGCGCACCGCCCGCTGGTACGCCGACCAGCACCTCAGCGGGGCCGCCGCCTGGGTGCCCCGGGCCACCTCCGGCGCCGCGCTCATGGACGAGTGCAGCATCTGAATCGACGGGCCACGCCCCGCTTCGCCGCCTCGGCGGAAGGCGGCAACTGCCCCAACCCTGGGTGAGAACTCTCACGCACGGCGTCCGCTCGACCCGAATGAGTGGGTGAGATGCCCTAGCGACAGCGGCCGGGGCGAACCATACGGTGTCAGGTATGACGAAGCGGCAGGCAGTGATCATCGACCTCGACGGCACGTTGGCCTCCTCCTCGTGGCGTGACATGGTGCTCAGCCGCCCCCATGCCACCGACCCCGAATGGGACCGCTCGTTCGAGCTGTCGGCCGATGATCCGCTCGTGGAGCCGGTCGCCGACTTCGCCCGCACGGCGGCGGAGAACCACATCGACGTGGTGATCGTCACCGGCCGCCCCGAACGCTACCGGGCCGTCTTCACCCAGTGGCTGGACCGCCACAACGTGCCCTACTCGGCGCTGCTGCTACGAGCCGACGACGACCGCCGACCCGCCTGGCAGACCAAGGGGCAGCTGGTGCAACGGCACGTGCTGGACCGCTGGACCGTGCTGGGCGCGGTCGAGGACGACCCCAAGGTGGCGGGGGCCTACGCAGAGCTCGGCATCGGCACCACGCTGGTGTCGGACCCCAACCTGTTCCCGACGGGTCCCAGGCTGGCGCCGTCCAGTGCCTATGCGCCGCCCAGCGCCCCCCAGTGGCTGAGCCTGGACTTCGAGCTGCAGCCCCCCGTGCACCGCCAGGCCCAAGCCCCCGCAGCCTGATCCCCGACGCAGAGCGTCACGCTGGTCGCACGCCCTCCAGCGCATCCCAATAGGACGGAAACGTCTTGGCGACGCAACCGGGGTCGGCGATGGACACCCCATCGCTCACCATGCCCAGCAGCGAGAACGCCATGGCCAGCCGATGGTCGGCGTAGGTGCGCACCACCTCGGGCTTGAGCCGCCCCGGGTACACGGTGAAGCCGTCGTCGTGTTCGTCGGCCCGAACGCCCAGACGCCGGAGCTCGGTGATCACGGCACCGATGCGATCCGATTCCTTGCCGCGCACGAACCCGATGCCCCGCAGCCGGGTGGGCGAGTCGGCCACGGCGGCAACCGCCGCCAGCGTGGGTGCGGTGTCGGAGATGTCGGCCAGGTCCACGTCCACGCCGTGCAGCTCACCGCCCACCACCTCGGTCCAGTTCTCCCCCTGGCGCACCGAAGCGCCCATGGTGGCCAGCACGTCGAGGAACCTCATATCGCCCTGGATTGCCGCTCGCCCCAGCCCCTCCACCCTGATGCGTCCCCGTGTCATGGCGGCCAGGGCAAAGAAGTAGCTGGCCGCCGACGCGTCGGGCTCGATGGCATACCGCTGCGCCGCATAGCCCCCTGCCCCCACCGAGAAGCGGCGATAGCCGTCGCGCTCCACCGCCGCTCCGAAGCGCTCCATCACCGCCACGGTCAACTCGACGTAGGGTCGGCTGACCAAGGTGTCGGTCACCTCGACGCTCAGCCCGCGCTGGAAGAGCGGCCCCGCCATCAGCAGGCCGCTGAGGAACTGGCTGGAGGTGGCCCCGCTCACCTGCACGCGACCTCCCGCCGCCCCACCGCCCGGAGACCGCAGCGGCAGGTGCCCGTCGGTGCCCACCAGCCGCGCGCCCAGCGCTCCCAGCGCCTCCAGCTGGTCGGCCATGGGCCGATCGCGCAACTGCTGGTGCCCATCCAGCACTCCGCCCGCCGGCAGCAGGCCGAGCAAGGGCGCCACAAACCTTGCCGTGGTGCCACTCTGTCGGGCGTCGAGGGTCACCGGCCCGGCCGGGAGGACACCTGCGACGCCGTCGACGACCACCGAGCACGCCTGCACATCGACGTCGGAGCGGGCTCCCAGCGCGTCCAACGCCCCCAGCATGGCCTCCGTGTCGTCGGCAAGGAGCACCCCGGTCAGCTCCGATCGTCCTGCGGCCAGTCCGGCGCACAGCAGCGCCCGGTTGGTGAGGCTCTTCGAGCCGGGCAGCGCCACCGTGGCATCGGGCGGCTCGGTCAGGCGGCGCAGGGGCAGCGGGTCGCGGATCACCCGCTCACCCTACGAAGCGACGCAGGCACCAACCAGCTCCGGGCCCCATCGGCGACGTCGGTGCGCCAGACTGGGGGCCCGGCCGCGCAGATGCGCCCCGGAGCAAGGGGGAAACCATGTACGACTTGTTGATCTCCGGTGGCACGCTGGTGGACGGCACGGGCGCCGAGCCCCGCCAGGCCGACGTGGCCGTCAAGGACGGAGCGATCGTGGCCGTCGGCCCCAACCTGGAGGGCGAGGCCGCCGAGACCATCGACGCCACCGGACGCCTGGTGACGCCGGGGTTCGTGGACGTCCACACCCACTACGACGGCCAGGCCACCTGGGACTCCCAGCTGGAGCCGTCTGCCTCCCATGGGGTGACCACGGTGGTCACGGGCAACTGCGGGGTTGGGTTTGCCCCGGTTCGGCCCGGTCGAGAGGACTGGCTGATCCAGCTGATGGAGGGAGTGGAGGACATTCCCGGTGCGGCCCTCGCCGAGGGCATCACCTGGGGATGGGAGCGTTTCACCGACTATCTCGACGTGCTGGAGGGCCGCAACTGGGCCATGGACGTCGGCACTCAGATTCCCCACGGCGCCGTGCGGGGCTATGTGATGGGCGACGCCGGCGCCCGCAACGAGCCGGCCTCAGCCGATGACAACGCCGCCATGGCCGACCACGTGAGGGAGGCCATCGAGGCCGGGGCGTTGGGCTTCTCCACGTCACGCACCATGGCGCACCTGGCCCGCGATGGCGAGCCGGTGCCCGGCACCTTCGCCGAGCGCGACGAGCTGTTTGCCCTGGGCCGAGCCGTAGCCGCCGGCGGGGGCGGCGTGTTCGAGGTGGCCCAGGGCGGCCTCACCATCCTGGACCGCGGCACCACCACCGACGAGCTCGGCTGGATGGCCGATCTGGCCGAAGAGACCGGCCAGCCGCTGGCGTTCATGGTGTTGCAGACCGACACCGATCCCCGCCTGTACTCCGACGTGTTCGAGCGCTTCGACAAGCTGCTGGAGCGGGGCCTGCCGCTGCGGGCACAGGTGGCGGCACGTCCCTTTGGCATGCTCATCGGGCTGCAGACCAACCATCCCTTCACCAAGCGGCCCACCTACGCCGCCCTGGCCCAGCTGCCCCTAGCCGAGCAGGTGGAACAGCTGCAACGAAGCGAGGTTCGGGCGGCCGTCCTGGCCGAGGCCGACGGCGAGCTCGATCCGAACCTTCCCTTCGACGGCATTGGGCCGTTCCTGCAGATGATGCTGGACAAGTTGTTCCCCATGGGCACCCCGCCCAACTACGAGCCCCTGGCAGAAACGTCGCTGGAGGCGTTGGCCACGGCCGCCGGGGAGGACCCGCTGGCGGCCGCGTACGACGCCATGGTGGCCGGGGATGGCAAGACCATGTTCATGCTGCCGCTGTTCAACTACGCCGACGGCAACCACGACGCCATCCGCGAGATGCTGCTGCACCCCGGATCGGTGTCCTCCCTGGGCGACGCCGGCGCCCACTGCGGCATGATCTGCGACGCCTCGATACCGACCTATCTCCTCACCCACTGGGCACGCGATCGCAGCCGCGGCGCCGGCATCGACCTGGCCCAGGCGGTGCACCTGCAAACCCAACGCACCGCCGAGCTGTACGGGCTGGGCGACCGGGGGGTGGTGACGGCTGGCAAGAAGGCCGACCTGAACGTCATCGACTTCGACGCGTTGGCGCTCGGCCAGCCGGAGCTCATCCACGACCTGCCGGCCGGGGGCCGCCGCCTGGTGCAGTACGCCACGGGCTACGACGCCACGGTGGTGTCGGGCGTGGTCACCCGCCGCCACGACGTCGACACCGGCGAGCGTCCGGGCGCACTCATCCGGGGCCGCCGCTGAGCGGCCCGGGCTGCCCTACGCTCGCGCCGTGAACGGCGAGCGGTCCTTCCCTCAGCGGCTGGCTCGCCCGGCGCCAATCGTGGCCGCAGCCGTGGCCCTCCCCGCGCTTGCGGCGGCCCTCAGGGCGGGCGCCCAACGGTGGCAGGCCACGCTCGACAACGGCATCTACTCGGCCAGGGCGTGGGACGTGGGCACGTCCCACAACCCCATGCTGGCCACGTGGTCGTCGCGGTCCACGGCCACCGGTGTGGTCATGAACCACCCGGGACCCCTGCCGTTCCAGCTGCTGGCGCCGTTCCGGCGGCTGCTCGGTCCCGTGGGCACTCGGGTGGGGTCGGGGCTGATCAACGCCGGCGCCCTTGGGTCGGCCGCATGGCTGGCCTGGCGCGTCGGACGGCGCCGCGGCGCCGTCTGCTTCGGCTTGGGTGGGCTGGTGTTGGCCGCTTCGATGGGCAGCGAGGTCCTCTCGGATCCATGGACCCACAACCTGCCCCTCCTGGCGTTCTTTGCCGCCATGGTGGGCCTGTGGGCATCGCTGGCAGGCGACCGCTGGGGTCCGATGGTCTCCGTGTGCTGGACGTCGCTCTGCGCGCAGACCAGCCTGGCCTACGTTGTGCCGGGCGCCGTGGTGGTGGTCGCGTCGCTGGTAGCGGGCGGGCTCTGGTGGTGGCTGGCGCGACGGACAGGGTCGGCTCCCCACGGGGCGCCACGCGACCGGTTGATCGGGCTGGGCGCAGCGGGTGCGGCGCTGCTGGCCATGTGGGCCCTCCCCGCGTGGGAGCAATGGGTGGCCCCCGACGGTGAGCCGGGCAACCTCACGGCCATGATCGAGAACTCGCGCCGCCTGGGCACCGGGCGAGGGCTGAGCTTCGCGGTGCGGTCGTTCAGCGATCTCGTGCTGGTCCCGCCGGGCTGGGTGTTTCCCGACCTCGCCACCTGGGAGAACAACGCAGGCGCCCGCCTGGGCGTGGGGGCCTCCTGGGCGGTCTTCGCCTGCTTCGTCGTCGCGCTCATCGCCGCAGGCGCCTGGGCCCGGCGCCGACGGTCGATCGTCCTGGGCAGCGCCGTCGCCGCCGTGGTCCTGGTGACGGTCGCCTCCGTTGGAACCCTCGCCAGCATCAGCGAAACGACGCTGGCCACCGCCGCGTACCTGCGTTGGCTGTTCGCCGTCGGCGCCTTCGTCGCCTCTGCGTTGGGGTTGGTGGTGCTCGACGCCGCGCTGAGCCTGCTTCCGGGCACCGAGCGGGTGCCGCAGCTGGCCAGATCGGGCATGGGCCTGGCCGTGGCGGCCGCCGCGGTGGTCGGCCTTGCCACCTTTGCCGTCGACACCCACGGCCTGGAGAGCGGCAGCCCGCCGTGGGCCAACGAGCCGGCCGCGGAGCTGCCCGACCTGCTCGATGGCGTCCCGGCCCAGCTCGCCGACCGTGGACCGTTGCTGGCCGTGGAGACCCCCTACACCACCTCGCTGGTGCTGTTTCCCGCCGTGCTGGACGAACTGCTGGCGGGCGGCACCGACCTGCGCTTCGCCTCCGACTCGCCGCTGCTGGCCCAATTCGGGACGGGCCGCCGCGCCACCGGAGTGGAACGGTGGGAGCTGTCCACGCGCAGCGGCGTGGCCGCCTATGGCGCTCAGGACGAGGTTGGGGTCGAACTGCTGGCCACCACCGGCATGGGCGACGAAGCCGACTTCGACGATCTCACGGCCCGGGCGGAGGCCATCGCGCTCAACCTCAACGACTCCACGCTGGTGTTTCAGCCCGGCCGCTCCCGTACCCCCGAGGGCCGCTATTTCGATGCCGCTTCGGTCGCCCGGGTGGCCGACAACCCCGAGTCGGCCCTGTTCAACGGAACCGCAAGCCTGCTCGTGCGGCGCAACCTGGTGGACCTGCCCAACGGCGTCGCCGCCGACATCGAGGCGTTTGCGGCCGACGTCGACCGTCGCAACCACGCCTTCGCCGTGGTGCTCCAGCCGATTGGGCATGTGCCTCCCGAGGATCAGGGGCCGGTCCTGGCCCTCCCCGGCGGTGCCCGCGACCGCCAGGCGAATCCGCTCGGCACCACCACCGGTGCTCCATGACGTCGCCCGATCTGCGGCAGGGAGACGGGCTGATCTCACAGGGGAACCGGCGTGCCGCCGCGCGCCCACCGGCAACCGCGTGGCCGCTATTGGCCTGCCGGATCGTTCAGCTGAACCGCATCGGAGTCGATCGGGAGATTCCCGGGGGCACCGGAGCCCGGCTCGGGACTCGAGGTCGGCTTGGAACTCCCTGCGGTGATGACCGCCGGAACCCCTGGGAGCATGAAGTGAAACAGGAATGCCGCGTCCGGTCGAGACACGTTGACGCACCCCGCACTCTGCCGAACACCCTTTCCGAGCAAGGAGGTGCTGTAGGTCTGGTTTCCGGCGACCGCAGTGCCGCTTCGGTAGGGAATGCCATGGATTCCAATGCCCGAGTAGACCCGCCGCCCAAGGTGCGAATACCAGGTTCCATCCATCGTGGTGTCCAGACCGATGAAGTTCGGGAGAATGCCACCGTTGCGCACGACACACCGGTTGGCATACATGGTTCCCACCGGCGTTGCCCTGTCGCTGTCGACCGTCGCCATCTCGGCCACCACGCGGCCGTCCACGAACACCCACATGTGGTGCTGGCTCTTGTCGATCAGCACATATCGCCGCGCCGATGCTCCCTTCGGAATGCCGATCCCGTAAAGCGTCCTGGGCCTACGGTGTCTTGGCGGCCGCTTGACTGGCCTGATGGTGCCCATGGCGGAGTAGAAGTTGTCGGCTGCTGCATATCCTTCGAACAAGTTGTGGAACCTGCGCTCCCTTCGGTTCCACCACCAGAACTGGCTGACCAGGCAGGAGAACCTCTGGTTGTAGCCGTCGCGCTGCGAAACCCAAGCGCCTGCCGAGGTCGGCGACACCACACCAAACACCGAGACCGCCGCAAGTGCCACCAGCAACTTCCGAGTGGCACGCTTCACCTTTTCGACGCGCATGCAGAGCCTCTCCCTCTCGACCTGGAGCGGTCGCCGGGGTGGGAGCGCCGCCAAACATGATGATTCACTAACTGTCATTCAACTCTAGATAGAACCTCCAGCCATCGACAAGTCCTCCTCAATTCCCACCGACAACCGTTCATCAGTGCCATCCCAGCAACAAGGATTCCCTCATGTCCGCTCACGTTCCCGCCCCAGCTCACGCCACCGCACCGCGCAATGCAGTGGTGATCCTGCTGGACTCGCTCAACCGCCACCTGCTGGGCGCCTACGGCTCGGACGAGTTCGAGACCCCCAACCTGGACCGGGTCGCAGCCCGTTCCACCCGCTTCACCAACCACCACGCCGGCTCGCTGCCCTGCATGCCCGCCCGCCACGACCTGCTCTGTGGCTCGCTCGACTTTCTGTGGCGGCCGTGGGGGTCGCTGGAGCTCTGGGACGAGCCCATCACCCGCACCCTCCGCCGGGCCGACGTGGTCACCCAGCTGGTCAGCGACCACCCCCACCTGTTCGAGACCGGGGGCGAGAACTATCACTGCGAGTTCACGGCCTGGGACTACCTGCGGGGCCACGAGGGCGACCTGTGGCGCACCCGCCCGGATCCGTCCTGGGTGGGCGCTCCCCGCTTCGGTCGCGGCCACTCCCCGTATGACAACTCGCGTGGCTTCTTTCGGGACGAGGCCGACTTCCCCGGGCCCCGCACCATGGCGTCGGCCGCCCGCTGGTTGGCCGAGGACGCCCCGCACCACCGCGATGCCGACCAGCGCTGGATGCTGTTCGTCGACGAGTTCGACCCCCACGAGCCCTTCGACACGCCCGAGCCGTGGGCCTCGCGCTACGACCCGGAGTGGGACGTCAAGGTCGACGGCCCGCACCTGATGTGGCCGCCCTACACGGGGGCGGGGCTGGCCAACGGGATGCTGTCCGAGCGTCAGGGCCGCCAGATCCGGGCCCAATACGGTGCCAAGCTGTCGATGATCGACCACCACCTGGGTCGGGTGCTCGACCAGCTGGATACCGGCGGATGGTGGGACGACACCGCCGTCATCGTGTGCACCGACCACGGCCACTACCTGGGCGAGCGCGACGCCTGGGGCAAGCCGGCCATCCCCCTCTACGAGCCGCTCCTGCACACGCCGCTGTTCATCCATTGGCCCGGCCTCAGCTCGGCCGGCACGTCGGTGGAGGCCCTCAGCACCAACGTCGACCTGCACGCCACGCTGTGCGATCTCTTCGGGGTGGAGACGCCATCCGCCAGCCACGGCCGGTCCCTCCGCCCCTTGCTCGACGGTTCAGCCACTTCGGTGCGGGGGTGGGCGCTGGCCGGGGTATGGGGTCGCGAGGTTCACGTGCTGGACGACACCCGCAAGTACGTCAGGGCCCCGGCAGGTACCAACGAGCCGCTGTCGATGTGGTCGAATCGGTGGTCCACGATGCCGCTGCACGACTTCCCCGAGCTGCGGCTGCCCAACCCCGACGACCGCGCCACGTTGGATCGCATGCCCGGCTCGGACATCCCCGTCATCCGCCAGCCGTTCGTCGACGGCGACCTGCTGCCGTTCTGGGGCTACGCCGAGTCACTGGAGACGCTGTGCTTCGACCGAAGCGTCGACCCGGACGAGGCCCACGACCTGGTGGGCACCTCGGCGGAGCGCGAGATGGCCGAGCTGCTGCGGGTGGCCCTCACCGAGGTCTCAGCACCCGACGACCAGTTCGCCCGCCTCGGCCTCGCCTGAGCCTGCTCGGACGGACAGCCGCCACGTGCCACGGCATCGACGTCCGAACACCGGTGCCGCCGGAAGGTTGGCGTAGCTTCCTTCGGTGCCCGACGTGCGCCGCGCAACCGAGGATGACCTTCCTGCGATCGGGCGAGCACTCGCCGCCGCGTTCGCCGATGATCCGGTCTGGGCCTGGATGACCTCACCCCGCTCGGACTGGCCGTCCAGATCTGCGGCCTGGTTCGAGGCCGAGGCCCGAGTGCAGATGCGGGGCCACGGTTCGGTGCTGGTGGACGAGGCCGTGCACGGCGCCGCCATCTGGGCGCCCCCGGGGCAGTGGAAGAGCACGGTCGGAGATGCCGCCGCGCTGGCGGTGCCGTCGCTTCGGCTCTTCCGGTCCCGAATGCCCAGGGCGGTGAAGGCGGTCAACACCAACGAACGTCTGCATCCGACCGATCCGCCCCACTGGTATCTCGCAATCCTGGGCACCGACCCCGCGCACCAAGGCACCGGCGTGGGCGGCGCGCTCATCGGGGCCGTCACCGACCGGTGCGACACCGAAGCGTTGGGCGCCTACCTCGAATCGTCCAAGGAGCAGAACCTGGCCTTCTACGCCCGGCATGGCTTCGAGGTGCGCCAGGCGCTGGAGCTGCCACACGGTCCGCGGGTCTGGACCATGTGGCGAGAACCCCGCTGCTGAGGCCGTCGTTCGTTCGGCTGGCTGCGCTCTTCACATCCTCCCCCTCCTCGTTCACACTGGGGCGATGTTCGATCAGAAGAAGAACGAGGCGGACGATCGGGTGCATGCGGTGATCGGCCCAGAGGTGCTGCCGGGCGAGCAGTTCAGGGGCGCCGTGTTGGCCACGGCCAAGTCGGCGTTCTCCGGCCAGGTGTACGCCGTCGGGGTCACGGATGCCCGGCTGATCCTGGTACCGCTCGACCGCAAGCTGGCACCCAAGGGCCCCGCCGTCAGCATCCGGCCACCAGACATCACCAAGACATCGGTCGACGGTTTCGGGGGCGGGCTCGCCCATTTCCTGACCGCGGACTGGGGCGACCTGCGCATCGATACGGCCGACAAGAAGTACAAGCTCATGGCCATGGGCGGGGGCATGGATCAGATGTTCGTCGGCGAGCGCCAGATGCAGGGCAAGCAGGCGTTCCTCGAGTTCCTCCATAGCTCAAGGAACCTCGCCCCATAGAGCTGGGCACGCGGGTCATTTGGCGGGCTCGAGGTCAAGTAGCTCGGTCTCGATCAGGGAGGACCGTTCCAGCGTGAGGTGCACCGGGCACCGATCCGCGATGCGCAACAGGCCCTCCCGCTGGTCGTCGGTGAGGTCGCCGGTGAGCCGAAGGCGCCGCTCGAACCGGTCGATCTTCGGGGTGGCGCCGCCGGCCGTGGCCTCGCAGTCGTCGCAGTGCACCTTGTCGTGGCGCACCTCCACCTCGGCCCGATCCAGCGGGATGCCCTTTCGTTCGGCGTACATCCGCATGGTCATCGACGTGCAGCCGCCCAGCGCGGCCGCCAAGAGCTCGTAGGGGTTGGGCCCGGCGTCGAAGCCGCCCACGGACTGCGGCTCGTCCATGACCAACCGGTGAGCGCCCGCCACCACCTGGTTCAGGAACTTGCCCTCCCCCAGCTCGGACACCACCACGCCGTCGGCGGAGGCCGACACCGGGGGCGGCTCGGCGTCCAGGTAGCGCTCCACCCAGGCGCTGATCATGGCGGCGGCGAAGGCGGCGTCGGCGCGGTCGGTCAGCAGGTGATCGGCGCCGTCCAGCGCCACGAAGCTCTTGGGATGCCGCGCCGCCTGGTAGATGGCCGCAGCGTTCTCCACCCCGACCACGTTGTCCACCGGCGAGTGCATCACCAACAGCGCCGCCCCCAGGCGCGGCAGGCATTCGTCGATGGTTCGGCTTCGCAGGTCGTCCAGCAGTTGCGCCTTGACCTGGAAGGGGCGACCGCCGATGTCGATGGTGGCCTCGCCGTCGGCCTCCAGCTGCGCCAGGCCACCGGCAAGCAAGCGGGTGACGTGGCCGGGTTCGGCAGGTGCGCCGATGGTGACCACCGCCTTCACCGACGCCAGCTCCGGTGCTGCGGCCAGCACCGCCGCCCCGCCCAGCGAGTGCCCGATGAGCAGCCCCGGCGCCTCGTAGCGATCGCTGAGCGCGGCCGCCGCCGCGATCAGGTCGGCCACGTTGGTGGAGAAGTTGGTGTCGGCGAAGTCGCCCTCCGAGGCGCCTAGACCCGTGAAGTCGAAGCGCATCACGGCAATGCCCGCCTCGGCCAGGCCCACCGAGATGCGCGCTGCAGCGGCGGCATCCGAGCTGCAGGTGAAGCAATGGGCAAACACCGCGGCCCCTCGGATGGGACCGGCCGGCAGTTCCACCTTGGCCGACAGTTCGGCCCCGTCCCCGCCGGGGAAGGTGATGCGTTCGCGGCGTGCGGCCATTGGTGCTCCTCGTCGATCGTTTGCTGGTTGGCGCCGGGTGGAGACCCGCCCGGGCCACCCAGTATTCCCCGGCAGTTCCCCGCGATGGGCAAGCACCGACGGCGGGCCATCGGCCAGGATGGACGGTGGAGGGAGGACCATCATGAACCAACCGTTCAGCCGCAGGGCCGTGCTGGCCGCCGCAGGGGCCACCGGCGCCGTCGCAGCGCTGCGTCCGCTGGCGGTTCCGGTGAGCCCGGCGGGGGCCCAGGCCAACGCCGACTATCCCGACGCCGTCGCGTGCGGCGACCCCCAACCCGATGGCGCCGTCATCTGGACCCGCCTCGCCGCGCCCGCCGCCGACGCCGACGTCGACCTCTCCTGGAGCGTCACCGCCGACAGCGGAGGCGCAGCCGTCGCCTCGGGGGCCGTCACCGCGACGGCGGGCCGCAACTGGTGCGTGTCGGTGCCGGTGAGGGGGCTGGATCCCGACCGCTGGTATCGCTACCGCTTCGACGGCCCGGCGGGGTCCAGCCCCGAGGGGCGCTTGCGCACCGCCCCGGCCCCCGGCAGCTCGCCCCAACGGCTGCGCTTCGCCTTCGGGTCGTGCCAGCAGCGGTCGTCGCCGTACGTCGCCATGGCCGCCATCGAGGCCGAGGACGTCGACTTCTTCATCCACCTCGGCGACTACATCTACGTGTCCGACACCGGCACCGTCACCCTCGACGACTACCGGGACGTCTGGCAGCGCTTCCACTCCGACCCCGCACTCACCCGGTTGCGCAGCAAGGTGCCGCTGGTGGCCATGTGGGACGACGGCGAGTTCTACAACGGGGTCGACCGCACCGGCGACCCCGACCGGCTGGCCGCCGCCAAGCGGGCGTTCTTCGAGTTCCAACCCGTCATTCCCACCGACGGGGTGGATCAGGCGTACCGGGCGTTCTCGTGGGGCAACCTGGCCGACCTGCCGATCGTCGACGTCCGCGCCTATCGAGACCCGGCGGTTGACGCCACCGACAACGAGACCCCCGAGGGCGCGGTGGTGATGGAGCCGGGTCGGACCACCCTGGGGGCGGAGCAGAAGGCATGGCTGAAGCAGCAGCTCGGCGAGAGCGAGGCAGCCTGGAAGCTGGTGGGCACCGCCTACAACCTGCTGGCGGTGCGCCTGGCCGATCGCGACACGCCCGAGCGGCGGGCGGCCGAGCCCGACCTGGTGCCCAACGCCGGCGACTACTACCCCAACGAGGCGTTCGACGACTATCAGGCCGAGCGGCGCGAGCTGCTGCAGTTCCTGGTGGACGGGTGCATCGGCGACGTCGTGTTCGTCGCCGGGCACACCCACGTGTTTCTCGGCGGCCGCCTGTATCCCGACTACGACGACGACGCCTCGCCGCTGGCGGCCCACGAGTTCGTGGCCGGATCGCTCACCGCCGACCCGCCGCCGGAGGGGGTGGTGCAGAGCCTCCTCGGCCAGAGCGTCAGCCGCGCCGAGGCCATCGAGGTGCTGCGAGGGATCGAGACCGCCGGACTCGACATCAACAAGCACCTCGACCACATCAACATCGTCGAGCAGGGCTACGGGCTGGTGGACGTCACGCCCGACGAGGTGCACGTGCAGTTCCGCGTGATCGACACGTTCGAGGAGCGCGCGGTGGCCACGACGGCGTGGGAGTACCGCATCGCCCGAGGCACCACCCCCTCGAACTGCGTCGACGACGAGGGCCGCCCGGACGACCCCAGCGATCCAACCGACGAACCGCCCTCGGGCGCCGACCCGCCCTCGAGCACCGACACTGCACCGTCCGGGCCGAGTAGCGACGGCGACGGCATTCCGATCGCCGGCCCGGGCGGCGCCGCGCCGCCGCTGCCGCCACGCTTCACCGGGTGAGGCGTCCTCGGATTGAACCCGAAGTCGATGCTGGTGCCGGTACAGGCAGCCAACGGTCGCGTGGAGTTCGCGCGGGTCTGGTTCCCGGTGCTGCCAGACTGTCCCGTGACACAGGGAGGGCTCACATGGCCGACATGACCGATGCGGAACGGGTGGCGCTGGTGGAGCGGTTCTGGGACGCGCTGAACGAACGCGACTTCGCCGCCGTCGGCGCCATGATGAGCGAGCAGGGCCACTACATCGACGTGCCCCTCGTTGGGGTGGAGCCCGGCGCCTACGGCCCCGCCCAAACCGAGGCCCGACTCCGGCTGGGCATCGAGCCGCTCAGCGACTACCAGCTGCACCCGGGCACGATCGTGGTCACCGGTGAGACGGTGATCACCGAGCACGTCGAGGAGTGGTGGTGGCACGACGGCGAGCACGCGGTGGTGCGCTTCTGTTCGGTGATGGAGGTGCGGGACCACAAGGTGGACCGCTGGTGGGACTACGTCGACCTCAACTCCATCTTCTCGGTCGCCCCCCAATGGTGGACCGAGCACATCGCCAACGGGTACCAGGCCGACTGAGCCGTCCGGCGGCACCTCCGGCCCTCGCCGCTCGGTCAACCTCACCCGGGTCCCGGATGGGTGCTGCCTAGGGTTGGCACCATGCCCACGAACGAGTTCGGCCAACCCATCGGGCCGCCGCTCGGCGACTGGCGGCCGCCACCGGTTCCGCCCGCAGAGGAGCTCACCGGTCGAACCGTGGTGCTGCAGCCGCTGGAGTCCCGCCGCCACGCCAAGCCGCTCTTCGAGGCCTATCGCGATGCCGCCGACTCGCTGTGGACCTATCTGGCGTTCGGCCCGTGCGCCGACCCCGCCGAGTTGGGTGCCGCCATCACCGCGTTGGCCGACTCCCCGGCGCGACAGGCGTTCGCCGTCGTCGTCGAGGGCCGGCCGGTCGGGCTGTTGGCCTACATCCGTATCGCCGCCGCCCACGGCGTATTGGAGATCGGCTCGCTGGCGTTCTCCCCGGCGCTGCAGCGCACCACCGCGGCCACCGAGACCGTGTCGCTGCTGATCGGGCATGCCTTCCGGTTGGGCTACCGGCGGGTGGAGTGGAAATGCGACGACCTAAACGCCCCGTCTCGTGCCGCCGCGCTCAGGTACGGCTTCCGCTACGAGGGCACGTTCCGCAACGCCATCACCTACAAGGGACGCAGCCGCGACACCGCCTGGTACTCCATCATCGACGACGAATGGCCCGCCATTCGTGCCGCCCACCGCGCCTGGCTGGCACCGGACAACTTCGATGAAGAGGGTCGCCAACGTCAGCCGCTGGCCCTCGGCGACCGATCCCGTCGAAGCACCCGCTCTGTCTGACCTCGCGGCCGGACCCAACTACGGTGAGGCCATGGACAAGCCCGTAGTCACCGTGCCCGATGGGGATGCACCCACCGAGCTGCAGATCACCGACCACGAGGTTGGCACCGGCCCGGAGGCCACCGCCGGATCTCGAGTGTCGGTGCACTACGTCGGGGTGGCGTGGTCCACCGGCGAGCAGTTCGACGCCTCCTGGGACCGCGGCGCACCCTTGGACTTCGGGTTGGGTGCCGGCCAGGTGATCGAGGGCTGGGACCAGGGCGTGCAGGGCATGAAGGTCGGCGGTCGCCGCACCCTGGTGATTCCCCCCGACATGGCCTACGGCAGCCGGGGGGCGCCCGGCGCCATCGCCCCGAACGAGACGCTGATCTTCACGGTGGACCTCGTCGACGCCCGATAGCCGCCAGACCCGGCCGCGCTATCCGTTGGGGTGCTCCAGCACCCAGCGGGCCGCACCACCGGGAGCGTCCCGCGCCTCATCTGAGTTGAGCCGCTCCAGCACGTCGCCGGCCAGTTCCTTGCCCAGCTCGACGCCCCACTGATCGAAGCTGTTGATGCCCCAGATGACGCCCTGCACGAACACGCACTGCTCGTACAGCGCAATGAGCTGGCCGAGGACCGACGGCGTCAGCTCGGGCGCCAGGATGGTGGTGCTGGGACGGTTGCCGGGGAACGTGCGGTGGGCCACCTCCTCCTCGGGGACTCCGGCCGCCTCGACCTCCTCGGCGCTTCGCCCCTCCGCCAGCGCCTGGCCCTGGGCCAGGGCATTGGCCAGCAGCTTCACCTGGTGGTCCCCGCTGTCGTCTGCCGATTCACTGAACGCGATGATGTCGGCGGGCACGATGGACGTTCCCTGGTGCAACAGCTGGTAGAAGGCGTGCTGGCCGTTGGTGCCGGGCTGGCCCCACACGATCGGCCCGGTGCGCAGGGTCACCGGCGACCCATCCAGCCGCACGCGCTTGCCGTTGGACTCCATGTCCAGCTGTTGCAGGTAGGCGGGAAAGCGACCCAGGTCGGCGGCATAGGGCAACACCGCATGGGTGGGGAAGCCGTAGAGGTCGCGGTTGAGCACCCGCAGTAGGCCCATCAGCACTGGCGCGTTCTGCCGAAGCGGCTCGGTGCGGAAGTGCTCGTCCACCTCGTGGGCGCCGGCCAGCAGTTCCTGGAAGTGGTCCTCCCCGACGGCCAGCATCAGGCTGAGGCCCACCGCCGACCACACCGAGTACCTGCCGCCCACCCAATCCCAGAAGCGGAACATGTTGTCGACGTCGATGCCGAACTCGGCGACCGCCTCGGCGTTGGTGGACACCGCCACGAAGTGCTTGGCCACCCAGGCCTCGTCGTCGGCTTCTGCGATGGCACGGGCCTCGTCGTCGCCGTCGATGCCACCGTTCGTGTCGCCGTCCACCCCGCGGCGGACCCACTCCTTCAACGTGCGGGCGTTGGTGAGGGTCTCGTCGGTGGTGAAGGTCTTGGACACCACCACCACCAGCGTCGATTCCGGGTCGACGCCCTCGGTCGCCGCGGCGATGCCGGCCGGATCGATGTTGGACACGAAGCGACACTCGATGTCGGCGTGACGAAAGCGGCGCAACGCCCGGTAGGCCATCTCGGGGCCCAGGTCGGAGCCGCCGATGCCCACGTTGATCACGGTGCGGATGCGCTCTCCGGTGGCACCCACCCACTCCCCCGAGTGCACCCGCTCGACCAGCTCCGCCATGGCGTCCAGCACCTGGTGAATCCCTGGCACCGCGTCGTTCCCGTCCACCGCGAAGGTGCCGTCGTCGGGGGTGCGGAGGCCAACGTGGCCGACAGCACGGTCTTCGGTGGTGTTGATGTGCTCGCCTGCGAACATCGCGTCGCGGCGCTCGGCGACTCCCGCCCGTTCGGCGACCGCCACCAGCGCGTCCAGCAACGCAGGGGTGGTCCGGTGGCGGGTGAGATCCAGGTACAGATCACCCACCTCCACCGTCATGGCCTCCCGGCGGCCATCCTGGGCCAGCAGCTCGCGCAGGTGGAGGTCTCGGACATCTCCAAAGGCCTCCATGAGGGCGTCCCACGCGCCGGTCGCCGTGATGTCAATGGGGTCGAGCCAGTTCGGGGTCCGCACCTGCTTCAACCTAGTGGGGCCAGCCCCCGGTCCAGTCCAACCCCATCGGGTCGGCTCAACTGATCCAACCCTTGACTTTCTCGATCAGCTCCAGCGGGTTGTCCCCCATCGGCTGCACCTGCAAGCAGGTGACCCCGGCGGCCCGGTAGGCCTCGATGCGGTCGCGCACCCGGCCCTCGTCGCCCACCATGGCCGTGGCGTCAAGGAAGTCCTGGGGCACCGCAGCCATCGCCTCCTCCTTCTTGCCGTCCAGGTAGAGGTCCTGGATCTGCTCGGCCTCGGCCTCGTAGCCGTAGGCACGGAAGATGTTGTTGTAGAAGTTCTTGCCCTTGGCCCCCATGCCGCCCACATACAGGGCGGTCATGAACCGGCCACCGTCGCGGATCTTCGCCGCGGTTGCCTCGTCGCAGATGGACAGGGCGCCGCCGGCCACGACCTCCATGGGGCCGAGGCCCTCGTGCCGCTTGGCGGTTCCCGCAGCGATGGACTCGCCCCACACCGAGTCGGCCTGCTCCGGGTGGAAGAACACGGGGATCCACCCGTCGGCGACCTCGGCGGTGGTCTCCACGTTCTTGGGCCCCAACGAGGCGATGTACACCGGGATGTCCGCCCGCTTGGGATGGTTGATCAGCTTCAGCGGCTTGCCCAGCCCCGTGCCCTCGCCCTCGGGAAGGGGCAGGTGGTAGCTGGGGCCATCGTGGGTGACCACCTCACGGCGCCACACCTTGCGGCAGATCTCGATGAGTTCGCGTTGGCGGCCGATGGGCCTGTCGTAGGGCACACCGTGCCAGCCCTCAATCACCTGGGGGCCGGAGGCGCCGATGCCCAGGATGAAGCGCCCCTCGGAGACGGCGTCCAGCCCGGCCGCGGTCATGGCGGTCAGCGTTGGGGTTCGGCTGTAGATGGGCAGGATGGCCGAGCCCAACTCCATGGTCTCGGTCTTCGCGGCCAGGTAGCCCAAGATGGACACCGCATCGAAGCTGTACAACTCGGCCACCCAACCCACGTCAATGCCGGCACCCTCCAGGTCGTGGGCCTCGGCTGCGGCGGCCCGGGGGTCGCCCGAGTAGTTGAGTGCCATGGCGAGCTTCATGAGATGTCCTGTCGGTCGGTGGTCGGATCGATGTCGCCCGATGCCGCGGGGACCTCGCGCTTCGTGTGCAGCACGCGCCACAGATCGGCCGTGTTCACATCAGCAACGTAGAACACCATGTGGGGGAAGCGCCTCAGGGAGCGGGTGCGCAGGCCCGGAAGCGCCAGTTTGGACGACGGGCAAGCTGCCCCGTCGGAGCCCCTTCCGACGCGGGCATATGGTGTTCCCGATGGGAGCAGCAACGATCCACGACGTCATCGAGCGCTGGCACGCCTACCTGCGGGGCGAGGATCCCGACGGGCTCGATGCGTTGCTGGACGATGACGTGGTGTTCTATTCACCGATCGTCTACACCCCCCAAGTGGGCAAGGCGGTCACGATGCTGTACCTGGCGGCGGCCAAGCAGACGCTGCCCGGGTCGAAGCCATCGGAGGACGGATCGGGTGGCGGCGGCAGCGCCTTCACCTACGTCAAGCAGGTGCTGGCCGACGACACCGCCGTGCTGGAGTTCGAGACCTCCATCGATGGCACCTACGTGAACGGCGTGGACATCATCCGCATCAACGACGAGGGTCGCATCGTGGAGTTTCGGGTGATGATTCGGCCGCTGAAGGCCATCAACCTGGTGCATCGCCAGATGGGCGAGGCCCTCGAAGCAATTGCGCCCGAGGCATAGCCACCGTTCGATCCCCACCGCCCCGCCAGGCGTACACTCCGTTCCATGGCCATGACCGGCGAGGAACCGCTGGCGGAGGACCAACGCCAAGCCGCTCTCGACGCATTGCGTGCCGCCGGCGCCAGCTTTGCGCTGGTCTTCGGCAGTCAGGCACGCGGTGATGCTCATGCGGGATCCGATCTGGACGTGGCGGGCTGGTGGAGTCACTCGCCTCCCCCACCGTGGGATGTAGCGGTGCCCGAGGGAGTCGACCTGCTGGTATTGAACGGCGCCCCGCTTGAGCTGGCGGGACGGGTGGCCTTGGAGGGCGAACTGCTCTTCGACGACGACCCGCCGGCCCGTGTTCGGTGGGTTGCGGACACACGCAAGGTCTGGCTCGACGAGCGCCCACGGTTCGAGCGCGCACACCGCGACTATCTCAAGGCGGTCGCCCGTGGTCGATGAAGCACGCGTTGCCCGGCTGCTCCGGGGAATTGGCGACCGGATGGCCCGATTGCGCGCTGCCAACGACCGTGCCAAGGGTGAGCGAGACCAGTTGTGGCTCGATGCGGTGAAGTACCTCTTCATCACGTTGATCGAGGGATGCGTCGACGTCGCACAACACGTGGCGGCCTCCGAGCAACACGCTGCACCCAACACCAATGCCGATGCCATCCGTTCGCTGGCGCAGCACCACATCATCGGCTCCGACCTGGCGGACTCGCTCGCACGGGCCGTCGGCTTTCGCAACGTCTTGGTGCACCAGTACCTGGAGGTCGATGACAACTTGGTGGTCGAAGCCCTCGGACGGCTTGACGAGTTCGACCGCTTCATCGGCGAGGTCGGGGCGTGGGTGCTCGATCAAACGTGACCGGGGCGCATTGTGGAGTTCCGGGTGATGATTCGGCCGCTGAAGGCCATCAACTCCGTAGTGGGGACACTTGTTGGGCCTATTGCCCCGGATACGGTCCCCACTACGCGACCCTGGCCGCCAGACCTGCCTCGCCGGCGCTACGGGAGCAACTCGGCCTGCATGGCCGACGACGAGCCCTGCTCCCGTGAGTCCCAGCGGGCGACGAATGCGAAGGTGTCGCCCCGCACCACGCTGTGGCGCCACTCGATCGGTTGTCCCGACGTGGGCCCGTAGGTCACCCGCTCGATGGCGAATACCGGCTGGCGGGCAGACACGCCCAGGACACTGCGCTGCTCGGGCGTGGGGAGTTCGGGACGGATGCGTTCCCAGCCTGAGCAAGGCTGCACGCCGGTGCGCTCGGCCAGCTCCGCATAGAGGGCGGTTCGGGTGAAGTCGCATTCGAGTAGCGGCCGGGCCAACTCGGCGGGCAGCCACGAGCAGTCGAGCGCCACGGCCCGCGTATCGGCCTGACGAAGGCGCTCCAGGTACACCATGGGCGCATCGGGGCTCAGCCCCAGCACCTCGGCCGCCTCGGCGTCGGTGCGCTCCTCGAGCGCCATCACGACGCTGTGCTGCTCGAAGCCCTGGGCCTCGATCGAGCGATACAGGGAGTACAGGGTGCCCAACGGTTGCTCGATCCCCGGAGTGGTCACGTGGGTTCCGCGGCCACGCTCACGGACCACCAACCCGTCGTCCGCCAGCCGCCGCACCGCCTCCCGGGCCGTGTGCCGGCTCACGGAGTAGCACTCCATCAGCTCGCCATCACCCGGGAAGTGGTCGGCGAACTCCCCGGCGGCCAAGCGACGTCGCAGGTCCTCGCACACCTGGCTCCACAACGGAAGGGGACTCGAGCGGTCGACCGGGATGATCATCGGTACGAATGTACGGACTACCGACCAGGTTGGCAACCATGTCCGTCGGCGCTGTGGGGTAGCAATCCGGCCTCCGGGTTGCTAATGTACGGACATTCGTTCCTTTCCCTTCCAACGCAACGCCCGGAGGCGCCCATGATCTTCACCCAGTACTACCTGGACTGCCTGTCGCACGCGAGCTACCTGGTGGGCGACCAGGACGCCGGCGTGGCCGCAGTGGTCGACCCGCGGCGCGACATCGCCGAGTACCTGGCCGACGCCGAGGCGGCCGGCGTCGAGATCCGCTACGTCATCGAGACCCACATCCACGCCGACTTCCTCTCTGGCCACCTCGAGATGGCCGACGCCACCGGCGCCGAGATCATCTACGGCGAGGCGGCCGAGACCGAGTTCCCCATCCGCAAGGTGGCCGACGGGGAGCGCATCTCGCTGGGCGACGTGACCCTGGAGTTCCGCGCCACGCCGGGCCACACCCCCGAGTCGATCTCGGTCGTGGTCTACGAACACGCCGCGGATGAAGCGCCCTACGGCGTGCTCACCGGCGACACACTCTTCATCGGCGACGTCGGCCGTCCCGACCTGCTGTCGTCCATCGGGCACTCCGCCGACGACCTGGCCGGGCAGCTCTACGACTCGCTGCACAACCGCGTGCTCACCCTGCCCGACGAGACCCGGGTGTTCCCCGCCCACGGTGCCGGATCCGCGTGCGGAAAGAACCTCTCCACCGAAACCAGCTCCACGCTGGGCGAACAGCGTCAGAGCAACTACGCGCTGGCGCCAATGACCAAGGAGCGGTTCATCGAGCTGGTCACCGAGGGCCAACCCGCCGCCCCCGCCTACTTCCTGTTCGACGCCACCACCAACAAGTCGGCCCACGACCTGATGGACACCGACCCGCCCGTCCAGCTCGACCTGGACGGAGTGCTGGAGGCGCAGGCAAACGGTGCAGCCGTGGTGGACGTGCGCCCGGCCGCAGACTTCGCCCAGGGCCACCTGGCAGGATCCCTGAACGTCGCGTTGGACGGACGCTACGCCGAATATGCGGGAACCGTGGTGGAGCCCCACCGCGACATCGTGCTCATCGCCGACGCCGGCCAGGGCGCCGAAGCGCAGCTGCGGTTGGGCCGCATCGGATTCGACCGGGTGCTGGGCGTGCTGGAGGGGCCGGAAGCCGCGTTCGTCACCCGCCCCGAGGTGACGCGCCGTGCCTCCCGGTTGACCGCAGCGGCGTTCGACGCCGTCCGCGCCGACAACGATGAGGTCCAGGTGTTGGATGTGCGCAATCCCGGGGAAACCCAGCTGGGGCTCATCCCCGGCGCCACCGTGATCCCGCTGGCCCAGCTGCGGGACCGCCTCGACGAACTCGACCTGGGACGCCCCATCGTCGTGCACTGCGCCGGTGGCTATCGGTCCTCGTTGGGTGCCAGCTGGCTGCGGGCCGAGGGCGCCGCCGACGTGTCGGACCTCCTCGGCGGCTACGACGCCTGGGCCCTCCAGCACGCCTCCGCCTGAACCATCTCGTGAACCCCCCTTCCACGTTGCTCGGCTTCGGGCGGTCCTGAGCCGTGCGCGGCCTGTTGGCCAGCCCACTCGGCCTGTTGATCGGTCTGAGCCTCGGCGCCCTGGGCGGCGGCGGCTCGATCCTGGCCGTGCCCGCCCTCGTCTACGGTGCCGGCGAGACCGCTCAAGTCGCCACCAGCACCAGCCTGATGGTGGTGGGCGCCGCCTCGCTCATGGGGGTCGGGTCGCACTGGAGAGCGGGTCGGGTGCGCTGGGGCCACGGGCTGCTCTTCGGCATCACCGGCATCGGCGGCAGCGCCCTGGGCACGGCCGCCAACCAGGCCGTCGACCCCGACGTGCTGCTGCTGGCGTTCAGCGGCGTGATGGTGATCGCCGCCGCGGCCATGTGGCGGCGCAACCGGGGCGATGCGGAGGTCGGCCCGCCGAGCGCTGAGGACGTCCCGGTCGACGACCATGGCAACGACCAGGGCGTGTCCGCCGGCGCCCGCCGCGTGGCACCAGTGCCGGACCCCCTCACCTGGGGGGCACTGCCCAAGGTGATCGCCGCCGGAACCGCGGTCGGCCTGATGACCGGGTTCTTCGGGGTGGGCGGCGGGTTCGTCATCGTTCCCGCCTTGGTACTGACCATGGGGTTCTCCATGCCGGATGCGGTCGGCACCTCCTTGGTGGTGATCGCCATCAACTCGGCCATGGCGCTGGGCCTCCGGGCCGGATCGCTGGACATCCACTGGGGCGACGCGCTGCCGTTCCTGGGCATGGCCATCGTAGGAACGGTGCTTGGCAAGCGCATCGCCGACCGGGTGCCTGCCGCCAAGCTGACCACCGGGTTCGTGGTGCTGCTCGTCGCCATTGCGGCCTACACGGCCGTCAGCTCCATCGTTCAGTTGGCGTAGCGACCGGCGCAAAGGTGCCGATGGCCGACGTCCGGCGATCGGCACGACCAGATCACAAGGCCTCAACCACCACGTTCGCATAAGGCGCTGACAGCGCGACCATGTCGGTCGGGTCCCCTGTGAGGATCAGACCTCCCCCGCTTTCCACCGCGACCGCCACGACGTGGGCATCGGCCAGGTATTCCGAACCGCGTCCGGATGCAACCAGCACACCCCCGACCATCCTCGCCAGCTGCCGGTCGGTGCTTCGAACCACCACGCCGACCTCACGGCTCAACGCTGCGTCCACCAGCTGGCTCCGCCCCGAACCGCGGTACAACTCGGCCAGCACGACGGCCGGGACGATCACCTCACGGTTGAGGCGCCAAGCGGACGTCATCGCCGCCCGCACAACGTGCCGCGACCACTGGGCCGAGCTGACGTAGGAGGCCCCGTTCGCCTCTGCTCTCGGGCATGTACCCAGGACACCCGAAAACGCACGCGCGGCCACCGACGGATGCCGGGTCAGAACATGCCTGCACCCATGGCTGCGCGAACCACTTCAGGGCGTCAATGGTGATCGAGTCGGCACGCTCGATGCCGGCGAGCACTGGCCGTAGCTGTCGCTGTTGATCGCGGCGCCACCTGCAGCGTCGACGTGAAACCAGGCGCCGTCGGCAGCCAGGTCCGCCATCGGTCCCAACGGTCGATCATTCCCGCATTGATGTCGTGCCCTGCCGTGGCTCACCAGGCACCGGCACACGCCCTGCCATTCGGTCCACAGTCCAGGGCACGTCTTCGAGCCGGCCGCGGGTCGAGCTCGCCCCGGCCGTTGCGGCCACAAGGCGCACCGACGCGCCCAATCCCCGCCATGAGCAACCTTCAGCCAGGCCGAGACAGGTGGCTTCGCGTATTTTGCCAGACCGGGGTGCTGTCGAATGCGCCGGCTCCCCGTCGCCGTAGGCCGGGCGTTTCGCTTGCAGCGCACCAGCGATGTGGCGTTGGCTTCGGCACCACCGCTGGTAACAGCCGCTGGCGCTGTCGGGCAACCTGGCACGTCGGGCCACCTGCCCGATGACGTGCGATTCGATCTCCACGGCGACCGGGGCGTGGGAGTGGACGCAGATCTGGGGGTTGAAGGCCGACGCAATCTTGTCGGCGCACTCCGAGGCGAAGCTGCGCGGGATTGAACAACCCCAGGTACCCGGGATGGGCCACCTGCATCGATCCTGGTGTCGAGCGCCGCGATCGTCCAATCGGCGACGATCGAGAGCCTCGGCATCGGCGAAGTCCTCGGCAAGCAGGTCCGCCAACCAGTCTGCTGACGGTGCTGTCGCCACCGCCGGCCGGGAGTCGGCGCGCTTCGCCGGACCTCGGCGAGTCGCTCGGTGAGGGCCCGCTCCATCGCCACGACGGACTCCACGTCGGGGAACAGCGGCGGGTCGAAAGCTGTTCGGCATCGCGCATGCACCCACCTCGCGGCAACCAGACCACAACGCTGGCGAGAATCGGACAGACGCCCGGCGCTCCGAAACAGGCGCATCCCGCTGACAACCTCGGCCATCGCGATGGCGACGTAACGGGTGGAACACGCTCAGGGTCGCCGGCTCCCACGCCTGCACGGCGTTGTTCTCCGGGTCGCTCAGCTGGGCGAAGCGACCGTTGCGCTCGCGCCAACCTCAACTCGACACCGCCTCGCGAAGCTGCCGGACGATGGCGTCGAGGTCGTCACCCGAAAGTTGATGCCCCAGCCGGACGGTTGCCCGATACTCGCTGCACGGAGCGACCAGACGGGCGGGTCGACGACTACATGGATCAGTACCCAGACAGGCGAGCGAAGCGGATCGAGGTGGGGTCCGTGTTCCGCTCGTACTCGGTTTGGTCGGCCATTCGGCGAGCGACCTCGCGGAGAAGAGGCGCTCGATCACTGCCAGCGCCATGTCCATTCCGGCGGTCACGCCTGAAGAAGTGACGACCGACCCCGAGTCCACCCAGCGGGCTTCCGAGACCACTCGACCCGGTCGCTCGCTGACCGCGAGGTCAGTACTGCTTGTTGCTGGTCGCCCGGTGCCCGTCGAGCACCCCGGCCTTCGCCAACAACGCCGAACTGGTGCATACCGACATGGTGATGGCCGCAGCCTGAGCCCGATCGCAGGAGAAAACCCAGCAGCCCTGGATCTCCAATCCGGCGAACGTTCCGAGGCCGCCCGGAACCAGCAGGAGGTCAAGTGGCGGGCAACCCTCGAAGCTGCCGGCGACCAGGCCGGGCCACCCATGGGAGCGACCGGGCCGCCAGCTCCGCAATGGAGACGATCGACAGCTCGGGTCCAACCCAGGCGAACATCTCCAATGGCCCGTAGACGTCAAGCATTTCGAACTGGTCGCTGGAGCAATTCCTCGAACTGCGGCTCGTTGCCGGATGCCACCCGATAGGTGCAGACGGCGACCAGCCCCGGCTCGTCGATGCTGGTCTGGGTCGGTTGCATCTCGAATCCTCATGCTTTCGTTGGGGCGCAATTACTTTATACTTACGTCGCGGCGTAACCAAACCGGGCAGGCTCAGAACCGGCGGCCAAGTCACCGCATTGGGCGAACACCATCGGTCCTGGCCGCACCCCGGGGCCCCAGGCCACCGGGAGCGTCATGAACGTTCCAGGTACCTCGCCACTTCCTTGACATACGCCGAGAACCCGTCGGCGACGCTCACCACCGCTTCGGCGATCGGTTCCATCTGGAGATCGACATAGTGATGCACCAGGACGTTTCGCAGTCCGGCCGATGGTGCCAGCAAGTCGGCCAGCGTGCCGTCGATCACACCGGCTTCGGCGAGGTCCAGGAACGACGACCTCCCGGTCTCCGGGGAGCGGCCCAGGGTCCTGGCAACCACGTGGGCGTTGATGTCGAACGCCAGCTCGATGACGACCTGCAACAGTCGTTCGACGGCGGCTCGCGTCACCGGTTCGCGGTTGAGTTGGGCGGCGTCCACGCCTCGAAACTCACCGAGCGTGTCGAGCGCGTCCCGCATCATCCGGAGACGACGCAGCACGGCATCCGAGTTGAGGCCCGACGGTGTCATCGGGCGAGCAGCTCTCGGTCGATCTCGCGAAACTTGGCGGTGTCCCATTTGTGACCGAGTGCCGCCATGTGCGCCTCGGCGAACGCGCCCTCGACCCGCTCGTACAACGGGAGGCCGCACAGCGCGTCTGCATCGAGCACTGGGTGGTCGCCGGTGATCACGGCGACATCGATCTGGTCGTAGCCCGTGACGTCCACGAGCAGGTTGATGACCTCGAGCAGCTGGATCGGGCCGTCGAAGCGCACGCCGATGTCCAAATCGCCCGGCTCATTCCCGACGACATCGGACTCGGCGACGGCACTGCCGAATGCGCTCATCAGGTCCACCTGCAACGCCTCGAGGTCCGAGTCGAGTTCGCCCGCGTCGATCGCCGTTCGCAGTCGTTGCAACGCCTGTCGAGCACCGGTGGCCACGGAACCGAGCCTACGACAACGGCCTGCGAAACGGGCCCGATGGCGGATCCATCGATTCCCCACCGATCCGGGCCGCTTCGCCGACCCTCACCGCGTAGTCTGAATGACACGCGTGTGGTTTGGGCTCGGACCGGCGATCGTTCGCAGGCGATCGCCACGCCCGGAACCGATCCACACCACCTGTTGCGGGGCTCCGGCCTCGTTGTCACACCCCATCCGTAGGGTCGGATTCCATGAAGTTCATCCACACCAGCGACTGGCACCTCGGGCGTCGGCTTGGAGAGCACGCGCTCCTCGACGACCAGCGGGTGTTCTGCGACTGGCTGGTTGAACTCGCGGTCGACGAGGGGGCCGAACTGGTGGTCGTCGCAGGCGACGTCTACGACCGAGACGTGCCCCCGACGGAGGCCGTGGCACTCTTCCGATCCACCGTCAGGCGTTTGGTGGACTCGGGCATCAAGGTGGCGGCCATCGCCGGCAACCACGACTCCGCCGAACGGCTGTCGGCCTACGACGGGCTCACCGAACGCGCCGGAGTCCTCGTGCGCGGCGGTTTCGCCAGCGCCGGCGAGCTGCACCGCTGGGAGTTCTCCGATGGGCCCCTCGCCGTGGCGGCGGTGGGATTCCTGTCCCCCGCCGCACTTCCGGGCGCCCGGGCCGCCGAGGTGGAGGCCGCCCACGCTGCGGCCGGTCGACACGGCCCGTGGCGCACCCACGACCGGGTGTTGGCGTACCACCTCGATCTCGCCCGCCGCGCGGTCGAGGGTGCGCCGCGTTCGCTGGTGATCTCGCACGCCTTCGTGTCCGGGGGCCTGGCGGGCGGCTCGGAACGCCAGCTTGCGGTTGGCGACGCCGGCCAGGTGGCGGCGCGTCGTTTCGACGGGTTCTCCTACGGCGCGCTGGGGCACCTGCACCGATCCCAGACCGTGAACGACCGTAACGAACTTCGCTACTGCGGCAGCCCCCTGGCCTACTCGTTCTCACCCGACGACGGCACCCGCAAGGAGGTGCTGGTGGTCGACCTGGACCGAAACGGCGCCGTGACGGTCGAGGCGATCCCCGTCGAGGCGGGCCGTCCGGTGATCCTCCGTCGAGGCCGCCTGTCCGAGCTGGTGGCCACGGCCCCGCAGCTGGACGAACGCTCCGCCTACGTGCGGGTCGAGCTGACCGACCCCGTGCTCCCCGCCGATGCCAGGCGGGTGCTCGGCGAGCACTTTCCCCACCTGGTGGAGATCGGCCATCTGCCCGATCGCAGCCATCGGGCGCCGTCGCGCGCCACCAGCTCGGAGGTGCGCGCCCTCGAGCCGATCGAGGCCGCCACCCAGTTCTGGGACGAGCTCAGCCCCGATCCGCTGACCGCCGCCGACGAACGGCTGCTGGCCGAGGTGCTCGCCGACGCCTTCTCCGCCGAGGCGGACGGCGCAGCGGCGCCGTCGCCGGTGGGCACGGGGGCACGACCATGAAGCCCAACCGCCTGATCATCGAGGCGTTCGGGCCCTACGCTGAGCGTGCCGAGATCGACTTCGACGCCCTGGCCGATACCCGGCTGTTTGTCGTGTCCGGGCCCACCGGTGCGGGCAAGACCTCGATCTTCGACGCCATGTGCTGGGCGCTGTACGGCGAGCTGCCGGGCAACCGGTTTCGGGAGGGCAGGGTTCGGTCAGACGCCGCCGCGCCCGGGCGCCTCACGTCGGTCGACCTCACCTTCACGGTGAACGACACCACCTACCGGGTCCGCCGCCAACCGGAGCAGGAGCGTCCCAAGGTGCGGGGAGCGGGAACCACCACCGAGAAACAGCAGGTGGAGTTGCATCGGCGCGTCGGCACCAGCTGGGAGCCGGTCTCGCACAAGTGGGGCGAGACCAACCGCGAGTGCGCCAGGTTGGTGGGTCTCTCCGCCGCACAGTTCCAACAGGTGGTTCTGCTGCCGCAGGGGCGCTTCCAGGAGGTGCTGCACGCCGGGTCGGCCGACCGCACCGAACTGCTCCGCACGCTGTTCGACACCGCCGGCTTCGCCCGTGCCCAGGACCTGCTCGACGAACGGGCGAAGGCCGCCGAGGCCCGCCACCACGCGCTGGTCGCCGAGGTGGCGCAGACCGAGGACGTTGCCACCACCGAACTCGATGCGTTGGAGGCACTCGTCGCCGAGCAGGGCATCGAGGTGCCCGCGCCTCCTCCCGCCGTCACGGCGACGACTGACGCCGCAGAGCCACATGGGGTGTCCCCGCACGAAACGGCTCCCGGGGCGACCGCCAAGGACCTCCTCTCGGACCTCGATGGCTCGGCGGGTCAAGGGCCCGTCGCCGCCAGGCCGATCGACCGGGACGCAGGGCGCAGGCGCCGGCGGCGGGGCCGCCCCGACATGCCCGGTCAGCTCAGCCTGGTGCCCGACGAGGGATTCGAACCCGAACCGGCCCCCGAGGAGTTGCCAACGCCGGCCGTCGAGGCCGTCGACCCGGCCCAGGACCATGCACCCCCGGTCCGATCGACGCGCGGGTCGCTCGATGACCGAGCGACGCATCTTGAGCGCCACGGGGTGGGGCCGCTCGAACGTCGGCGAGACCGGCAGCGGCACGCCCGAAGCACGGCCGAAGCCCACCTGAACCAGGCCCGACGGCTGGCCGAGCGCCAGGCCACGTTTCACGCCGACCGGGCGTTGTTGGACGCCCGGGTGCAACAACTCGACCAGACCGAGGCAGACCGGGCACGGCTCCGGTCGGCGCTTCGGGCGGCCGGGGTCGGTGACGCCCACCAGGCCTCCCGGCGGGCGGCGGCCCGACTGACCGACGCCGCATCGTCCGCGAGCGACGCCCTGAATTCGACCGCCGATCACCTCGCCACGCTGATCGACACCTGGCCGGAGGGCTCCGAGGGTCGGGCCGACGCTCGTCCCACCTGGCTCGCCGATGCGATGAACCTGTCGCTTTGCGAGGTTCCGACTGCGGGCCGGGAGCGGCTCGCCACCGCCCTGGAGGCGCTGGCGCAGCACAGCGATCGACGTGCCGGCGACCTCCGAAGCAGGGCCGGCGAGATCGCCCAGGCCACCAACCTCGCCCGCCAGGCCGCCGAACGACGTTCCGAGGCGACAGCCGCCGCCGAACGGGTCGCCCGACTCGATGCCGAACTCGGCGAGCTGGACGATGCAGGGCGGAAGCTGGACGCCGAGCGCGACGACGCCGCCGACCTGGCCGCCGGGGTTGACCGCGCCCGGGCCGCCCTGACCGCAGCAACCGAGCTGCGAGATGCCCGCGCCGCCCTGGATGAGCAACGACGAGCGTTGGTGCTGATCGACGACGAACTGGCCGCCGTTGCGCTCCAGGCAAGCGAGCTGGCGGCCGAGGTGGACAGGGTCTCGACGGAACGAGCGGAGGCGCTCGAGTTGGCGGGTTCGCTCGCCGACCATCGCAGCGCCGCCGAACGCACTGCGACCGCACTACGGCTGGCCCAGAAGCGGGATCGGCTCGAGGTGCAACTGGCCGACGCGGAGGCCGCCGTTCGACGGGGTGCGGCCGCGTACAGCCAGGTCATGGCCGCCTTCACCGCCGACGCCGCACCCCGCCTGGCGGAGACGCTCGTCGACGACGAGGACTGCCCCGTGTGCGGCTCGATCGAGCATCCCCGGCCGGCCACCGCTCCCGACGGGATCCAGCCGGTCTCGTCGGCCGACCTCGAACGTGCCCACGCCACCAACATGGAGTCGACGGCCAAACGCTCGGCGCTTCAGGATCGCCTCAGCGAGTGTCGGGGCGAGCTGGGCGAGCAGGCGTCCGAGCCCGTCGCCCGAATGAGCGAACGCCATCAGGCCGTACAACGGTTGGTCGAACGGTCCGTCGCGGCCGAGGCGCGGGCTGCCGATCTCCAGGGTCGATTGGAGCAGCTGGCGAAACAACGCCAGGCGCTCGACCAGCAGGATCGAACCGCACACGGAAAGCAGGCCGCCGGGCGGGAGCGCCTCGAGATGCTCCTGACGCGCCTGGGCGACGCTGCCGAGGCCGACGCGGCCGGGTTGGAGGCCGAGGTTGTCGCGGCGGACGCCGAGGCGCGCCGTTGTGCCGCCGCAGTCGAATCGGTCGACCGACTGGACCGTCAACGCGCCGAGCACACCCAGCTGCTCGACTCCCTGAAGGGCCGCCGAGCCGAGTCGGCCGAACAACAGCTGGCCGCCACGACCCGGGCCGACCAACTTCACCAACAGGCGAGCACCCAACTGGCTGCGAGCGATGCCGATTGGCCTCACGCCGAGTTGGCCCGCTGCTGCGAAACGCTGGCTACGTCGGCCCGATCGGCTGCAAGCTCGCTGGGCAGCCTGGAGACCGCCGACCGGCAGGCACGCGAGGCCGACGCCTCCATGCGGGCCATGCTGGCGCGCCAAGGCTTCGACGACGTGCAGGCTGCGCTCGACGCCCAGCTCGACGAACCGATCCGCAATCGGCTCCAGGCGCAGCTCAACGACTGGGACCGCGAGGGTTTCGCGCTGACCGAACGGCTGGTCGACACCGTGGACGGAGGCCTGTCGCTGGATCCGCCCGACCTCGACGCGCTGGGCGACGCCCTGGCCCGGGCGTCCGAGTCGGCCGACCGCCTCACCGAGCACGTCACCACCGCCCACCATCACGCAGGGCGGGCCCGCGCCGCCATCGAGCAGCTGGACGGCCAGGACGACGAACGGGCGCAGGCCCGGACGGAGTTCGAGGCGGCCTACCGGCTGGCTCGCATGTGCCGGGGGCACAACGCCGGCCGGGTCACCCTGGAGGCGTGGGTGCTGGCCCACCACCTGCGTGAGGTGGTCATCGCCGCCAATCGTCGCCTGGGCGCCATGAGCCGAGGCCGGTTCCAGATCCACGTCGACGACGAGGCGGCCGACCAGCGGGCCAAGCACGGCCTGGACCTGAGCATCGCCGACGCCGAGACCGGCACCCGGCGTCCGGCCCGCACGCTGTCGGGCGGGCAGACGTTTCAGGCCTCGCTCTCGCTGGCGCTCGGCCTGGCCGACACGATCGCCGTGCAACGGGTGGGCCGCGACATCGGGGCAACCTTCATCGACGAGGGCTTCGGCGGCCTCGACAGCGACAGCCTGGACACCGCCATCGAGGTGTTGAACGACCTGGGGGCCGAGGGCCAGATGATCGGCGTGATCACCCACGTCGAGGAGATGAAGGCGGGGCTGCCGGTGGCCATCGAGGTCACGCCCCTGGGCGGCGGCCGCAGCAGGCTGACCCAGTTGATCGGCGACGCCGGCGGCCGGTCGTCGGATGCGGCGCCCGAGGTGGCGTGACAGGGTGGCCAACGTGAGCGAAGCGAAGCTGATCGTCGGCGAGACCCTGCGCGACCTCATCGAACCCCTCGCCGAGCGGCTCGGCGAACCGTTGGACGATCCCTTCGCCGGCGAGCAGGTGGTCGTACCCAACCTCGGCGTCCGGCAATGGACCACCCGGGCGCTGGCCCGCCGCCTCGGGGCGGACACCCGGGGCGGAACCGTCCAGGGCGACGGCATCGTGGCCAACATCGAGTTCCCGTTTCCGGATGGCATGCTCACTCGGCTGCTCGGCGCACCCGACCACGACCCCTGGGCGCTCTCCAACCTGGTGTGGGTCGTGCTGGAGGAACTCCAGGCGGGCGCAGGCGACCAGGCGCTTGGCCCGGCCGGTCGGGCCGCACCCGGGACCAAACGCTCCGACGGGACGGCGGAACCGTCGACCGGCACCTGGTACGGCCGGGCGAGACACCTCGCCGATCTGTTCGACCGCTACTCCCGCCATCGTCCCGAGTTGATTCGGCAGTGGGCTCAGGGCAACGACGTCGACGGCCGCGGCAAACCACTCCCGCGCAACCCACCCGAGGGCGGGGCCCAGCGCTGGCAGTGCGAGCTGTGGCGGCGCGTTCGGCGGCGAATCGGCGAACCCAGTCCGGCCGAACGGTTGAGCGACCAGCTGGCCGACCTGACCGCCCACCTGGATCAGGCCCACCTACCCAAGCGGCTCACGTTGTTCGGATTGTCGGCGCTTCCGCCGGTGTGGTTTCCGCTGCTCTCCGCACTGGAGCGGCGCTGCGACGTCGCCGTGTTGTGGCTGACCCCGTCGATGAGCCAATGGACCGACCGGCACGCCCGGGGTCGCACGCAGCACCTGGGGCCCTGGCTCCCCGAGCGGGCCAAGCCGACGGCCGTCGACGGCGGCAACAATCTGCTGGGCCGCTGGTCCAGGCCCGCCCAGGAGGCCGCACGCCTCTGGGGCGCCGGCAATGCGTGGAACCCGACCCCCGCACGGTCCGGCACCCACGACGATTCGCCGTCCGCCACGACGCTCGCCCGCCTCCAGGCCGCCATCGCCGGCGACCGCCCAACCCCCGTTGCCCTGACGGAACGGGACGGCGGGTCGGATCACTCGCTGGTCGTCCACCGGGCGCACGGTCCGTCACGCCAGGTGGAGGTGTTGCGCACCGCCATCGCCCACGCCCTGCTCGACGATCCCTCGCTGGGCCTCGACGACGTCCTGGTGCTGTGCCCCGACCTCGACACCTACGGCTCGTTGGTGGCGGCGGCATTTGCGCCGGGTGCGAGCGACCCCACGGCCACCACCGACACGTCCAGGTCCACCGCAGCGACCGCCGACGACGACGGCCACGGGGACGGCCTGGCCGCGTTCCCCGTGTGGTCCGCGGTTCGTTCGCCGGGCACCGATCACCCCATCGCCCGAACGCTGCTGTGCATCTTGAACCTGGTCGATGGTCGTGCCACGGTGGGCGAGGTACTCAACCTGCTCATGCTCGAACCGGTGGCCGTCCGCTTCGGCCTGGATCAGGATGCCGAGGAGGTCGGTGCGTGGGCGCGTCGGGCCGGAGTCCGATGGGGGCTCGATGGGCCGCATCGGGCCACCCACGGGCTGCCCGCCGAGTTCTCGGCCGCCACGTGGTCGGCGGGTCTGGACCGGTTGCTGCTCGGGGTCAGCACCACCGCCGAGGAGTTGGCCTCGGGGATCGGCCAGGTGGTTCCGATCGACGTCGAGGGAGGTGACGTTGGCCTCGTGGCGCGCCTCGCAGCTGCGGTCGCCCAGCTGCGCGAGCTCATCGGTCGGGTTCGCCCCGGCCACCTGGGGGATCCCGCAGCCGCGGACCGCCTGCCTCTGTCGTCGTGGATCGATTGGGTGCTCGGTGCGCTCAACGCGATGACCGAGGTGTCGTCCGGCGACGACTGGCAACGGCACCACCTGATCGAGGTCCTCGACGAACTCCGGCCTCGACCCGCCACCGAGGCAACCGCGGCCACCGCCGACCCGCTGTTGACCGTCGGCGAGTTTCGGGCGGCCGTCACCGAGAGCCTCTCCGCCGTCCGGCGACGGGGCGGACCGGCCGAGGGAGCGGTCACCCTGGGGCCACTGCCGGCCCTCCGTTCGGTTCCCGCCCGGGTGATCTGTCTGCTCGGCGTCGATGCGGACATCCTCGGCAGCGGCACCGCCGATGCCGACGACCTGTTGGCGGCCGCGCCGGCCCTGGGCGACCGCGACCCCCGTGCGGACGGCCGTCAGCTGCTCCTCGAAGCGATCCTGGCCGCCGAGGACCGGCTGATCATTACCACCACCGGCCGCGATCCGGCGACCAACGCCGAGGTGCCCCTGCCGGTGGTGCTCGCCGAGCTGCTCGAGGAGCTGGCGCCGGCGGGCCCCGGGGCGGACGACCCGCCGGGCGGCTCGGCGCTGATCAACCACCCACGCCACGACTTCGACGCGGCCAACTTCGAGCCCGGCAGGTTGGGCACCGAGGCCCCGTGGAGCTTCAGCCCGGTCGGATTGGCCGAGGCGATCGCCCGTGGCGGCCCCGCCACGTCCAGGGCCACCGCCCCCTTCCTCGACGCCCCGTTGGCGCCCGTCATCGCCCCGGGCGACGGTGCCGGAACGATCATCGAGCTGGCCGATCTGCACCGGTTCCTTGCCGGGGCGCCTGCGGCGTTCCTCGTTCAGCGCCTGGGGGTGGTCCTGCCGCGCGAGGAGGAGTTGGGCGACGACCTGCACCCGGTCGAGGTCGACCCGCTGCACCGCTACCAACTTCACTCCGCACTGCTCGACGCCGCGGCGCGGGTGGGGGACCTCGACGCCGCCTTCGAGCGATGGGCCGACGTCGCCCGATCCTCCGGCGAACTCCCTCCCGGCGGGCTGGCCGAAGAGGCCTTGGCGGGCATACAGGACTTCACCCGGCTGATCCTGAACGAGTGCGACCGGGTCGGCATCGATCGCCCCGGCGACACGTCGGTGCCGGTCGAGGCGTGCCTCCCCGAAGGTTGGATGATCCGCGGAACGGTCCCCGAGGTGGATCCCACGCTGCCCGGGCCCGTGCGGATCGGCGCCCAGCGCCTCAAGCCCAAACACGAACTGGCGTTGTGGCTGGACCTGTTGGTGCTGGCCGCCGACGATCCCGCCACGGCCTGGCGCGGCGTGCACGTCGGGCGCGGCAAGGACAAGACCGTCAAGGGCGTGAGGGGTCCGGCGGCCACGTCGATGCTGCCGGTGATCGTCGGCGACAGCCCCGACGCCCGGCTCGCCGCCGCAACCGCCGCGCTCCAAACCGTGGTCGGGCTCTACGTCCGCAACCTGTCCGAACCGCTCCCGCTGTGGCCCAACACCGCCGCCAAGCTGTGTGACCGCTCCAAGCTGACGGTCGACAGCTGGCGGACCACCTACCCGGGCGGCGGGCGGTCCGGCGACGGCAACGAGGCCGCCACCCTGGAGATCTGGGGGGACCTCACCGAGCAGGAGTACGAGCTGTTGCCCGCCCGGGACGACGATCCCGGCGACCCGAACGAGCAGCGGCGAGCCCTGCGGCTCGCCACCGAGCTGTGGCGGGCCCTCGACGCCTCAGTCACCGGTTCACCCAACGCCCACGCCGGCTCCGGGAGTGGCTCGTGACCGACCGACAGATGTCGATGGAGTCGTTGCTCCCCGAAGGCCGGTCCGACACCTCTGCCCCGGAGGTGTTTGCGCTCGGCGGCCCGCCGCCGCGCGGAAGCATGCTGATCGAGGCCTCCGCCGGCACCGGCAAGACCTACACCCTCACCCACCTGGCCGCCGACTACATCGAACGCGAGGCGCTGCCCATCAGCCGGCTGTTGCTGGTCACCTACACCCGTGCGGCGGCCGGCGAACTGCGGGACCGGCTGCGGCGCGTGCTGCAGGAACGGTCGGCCGCCAGCGACGACCCGCAGGCCCGCGCCAGGCTTCGCACCGCGGCCGAGGAGTTCGACACCGCAACGATCACCACGATCCACGGCTTCTGCCAACAGGTGCTGACCACCCTCGGCGTCAACGTGCCGCTCGACCCGGCCATGCGCCTGTTGGCCGACGAGACGTCGCTCATCGCCCAGGTGGCCGCCGACGTCTTGGCCGCCGAGGCGCTGTCCAACCCCGCCGCCGGGCAGGGCTCGGAGCGGTCCGACGACGCCGCCGCCGCCGAAGGGTCGCCGGCCGGAGCCCTCCCCTCCCTGGCCGCGCTCACCGACGCCATCGCCACGGGGTCGATCCACCCAGGCATCAGGCTGGGCGGGCATCCCGACGAGCCCGACGCCAACCGCCTGGCCCGGCTCACCGCAACCGGCCTCGCCGAGCTGGAGCGCCGCCTCGCCCGGCACTCGCTGCTCACCTACCAACAACTCCTCAACCGTGTGCAGGCCGCGGTTTCCGGCCCCAAGAACTCGGGCGTGCTCAACACCCTCCGCAGTCGGTTCCGGGTGGCGCTCATCGACGAATTCCAGGACACCGACCCGGTGCAATGGGAGGTGTTCCGTCGCCTGTTCGTCGAGGGCGACCCGACCGGCCCGGCGTTGGTGCTGGTGGGCGACCCGAAGCAGGCGATCTATTCGTTTCGGGGCGCCGACATCGCCACCTACCTGGGAGCCTCCGGTCTCGTCCAGCGCCGCGCCAACCTGATCAAGAACTTCCGAAGCACCCCGCGTCTGCTCGACGGCCTCAACGCGCTGTTCGCCGATGCCCGGTTCGGTTCCTCACCCGAGGGCGACCGAACCATCGACTACGCCGAGGTGTCCGCCGGCAATCCAAGCCCGGGAACGCTCGACGGCCCGGCGCTCCGCATCCGCTGCTTCGATATGCCCGCCCACCAGGAGGCGTTTCCAACCGGCACCTTCAAGAACGGCAATCCCAAGCCACCGCCGGTGGGCCTCATCCGCCATCTGGTCGGGCTCGACCTGGTGCACCAGGTGCGCCAGACCCTGAACGAGGGGGTCCTCCCCCAGCACATCACCGTGCTCGTCACCTCCAACGCCGATGCCCAGCGCATCCAGCGGATGCTGAGCGAGGCGGGTCTGCCCGCCGTGCTGGGTCGTGCCGGAAGCGTGGTCGACTCGCCCGCCGCCGAACAGGTACGCCGCCTGCTGTGGGCGATGGAGCGGCCGGCTGCGGCGCCCAGGGTTCGATCCGCCGCCCTGGGCTGGTTCGTCGGGCTGACCGCCCGACAGGTGGACTCGCTCGACGACGAGGCGTTGGCCGATCTGCAGGGCGAGCTGCGAGACCATGCGCAGATCCTTCGACGACGGGGCGTCACGGAGTTGGCCCACCACCTTCGAACCCACACCCGTCCCGGCGACACCACGTCGCCCCGGTGGGCCAACACGCTGGGCACGAGGCTCCTCGACCTGCCCGGCGGCGAGCGCCATCTGACCGACCTGAACCACATCTGGGAGCTGCTGAGCGAACGCACCGGCGCCCGGGGCACCACGCCGTCGAACGCGTTGGAGTCGTTGGCCGCCTCGCCCGACCCCGAGGAGGAATCGGTCGAGGTGTTGCAGCGCCGCACGGAGGCCGACGGCGGGGCGATCATGGTGATGACGGTGCACGTCTCCAAGGGGTTGCAGAACCAGGTGGTCATGGTGCCGTACCTGTGGACCGGGCCGCCGCACGTGTCGGCACCCGTCGTGACCCACGATCCCGACACCGGCGACCCGATGCTGACCGTGGCCTACGAGAAGGGCGGCGCCGTCCACGAGGAGGCCAAGCGTGCCTTCGCCGAGGAGGGCGACCGCCTCGCCTACGTCGCACTGACCCGGGCCCAGGAACGCCTGGTGGTGTGGGCGGCCCCGGGGGCGCGGGACACCAACGGATCACGCCTGATGACGCGCCTGTGCCAGCGGGTCGGGAAGGAGAAGCTCGGCGACCTCGACGAGTTTCGTTCCGCCATTGGACAGCTTGCCCAGGAGGCGCCCGACGGGTGCATCGGTCTGGAGACCTTCGTCGTCCCACCGGCGACCCACGGCGTCGGCCCCGACGAACCCACTGGAGGCGGCGACCAGCTGATCCGCAGCCGCTGGGAGCGCAGCCTGGGGCTGCCCCGGCGCCGCTGGTCGTTCTCGGCGCTGACGGCCGACCAGCACGGTGCCGCCGACGGCGCGCAGACGGCGCAGCGCAGCGAGGACGCAACCGGTGCCGGCGATGTCGGTGCACACGACGAGGGGTCCGACGACCTCGAAGTGCCCGACGCCGAGGCGACACGGGCAGCCGGGCCGAGCGCGAAGGCGGCGGGTGGCGTTGCGGTTGAGGACTCCACCGAGGATTCCGACCCGTGGGCCGACCTCGGTGCCGGGGCGGCCGGCCCGGCGTTCGGCACGTTGGTTCACGAGGCCCTCGAGGCCGCCGACCTCGAGTCGTCGACCCTCGAGGATGAGCTGGGTCGCGCTATCGCCGACCGCGACCCGCCATCCGGCCTGCACCAGATCCGCCTCGCCCGGGCGATTGCAGCGGCGGTCACCACGCCCCTGGGCGTACCACTGGGCTCGCTCACCCTCGCCCGGCTGCCCCGCGCCGATCAGTTGCGGGAGCTCGACTTCGACCTGCCCCTCGACGGGGCCGTCCGCCCGACCGCCGCCGACATCGGCCGCTGCGTCGACGCCTGGCTCCCTCCGGGCGACCTGATGGCCGGACGCACCTTCGACCTGGGCAGCGCCGCCGCCAAACCGCTCGCCGGAATGCTCACCGGCTCGATCGACCTGGTCGTCCGTGCCCGAGGGTCCGGCGGCGAACCCGACCGATTCGTGGTGGCCGACTACAAGACCAACCTGCTGGCGCCGAAGGGCACGAGCGATCCGGAGGCCGCCCATCCCGACCGCCTGGCCGACGCGATGGCGAAGCACGACTACCAGCTGCAGGCGTTGCTCTACGAGGTGGCGCTGCACCGCTACCTGCGTTGGCGGCTCCCCGGCTACGACCCGGAGGTGCACCTGGGCGGTGCCGCCTACCTGTTCCTGCGCGGCATGGCCGGCCCCGACACGCCGGTGCTGGACGACGGCCGCCGCTACGGCGTGTTCACCTGGCAACCACCCGCCGCGCTGATCGTGGCGCTGTCCGACCTGCTCGCCGGCGCCGATCTGGACGAGGTGACGCCGTGACCGCGCTCGGTACCCGTCCGGGCTCCTGGGTGGGCGTCGACGAAACGCCGGTGGACGCCCATCTCGCCGCCGTCACCGGTATCCTGGCTCCGTACGCCGAGGCCGGGGTGTTCGGCGTGGAGGAACATCACGTCACCGCGGCGCTGCTGCGCCTCGGTGCCGTTCCGGTGGCCGACCAATCGGCCGGGGGTCGGGCCGACGGACTGGCCGAACTC
This sequence comes from Microthrixaceae bacterium, assembly GCA_041394405.1. Classification (GTDB taxonomy): domain Bacteria; phylum Actinomycetota; class Acidimicrobiia; order Acidimicrobiales; family Microtrichaceae; genus Microthrix. Next base: position 55,961 of record JAWKIF010000013.1, on the reverse strand, counting down.
GTGCTGGCGCTGGCCCTGGCCGTCCGCGCCCCCGGGCGCGGCCACGTGTGCGTCGACCTGCGCACGGCCCCGGAGCGTCTGGTGGTCGACGGCGCCGACGGCGATGCACTCGACCGGCTCACCTGGCCCGACGACGAGGCGTGGGTCGAGTTGGTGGCGGGGTCGCCGCTGGTGGCGCTTGCGCACCGGCCCGGGGGCACCGACCGGCTTGGCGCCGACGGCTACGTCGCCCCGCTGGTGCTCGACGGAAGTCGGCTCTATCTGGAGCGCTACTGGCGCTACGAGTCACGCGTGATCGAGGTGGTCGCCGACCGGGCGTCCGACCCCGGCCAACCGGGCGGCTCGTCGACGCGGTCCGCCGGGGTGGCGCCGTTCGATCCTGCCCTCCTCGATGCACTGCTCCCCCTCCCCGACGGCGCGACGCCCACCCGACAACGCATCGCCGTCACCGAGGCGCTCCACCGCCGGGCGTCGATCATCGCCGGGGGCCCCGGCACCGGCAAGACCTACACGATTGCCCGACTGCTGGCCCTGTTGGTGGCGGGCGAGGCCGGACTTGGTGCGGGTGACCTCGGCGCCGGCGGGTCGGTTGCACCCCCGCGCATCGCGCTGGCCGCCCCCACCGGAAAGGCCGCCGCCCGAATGACCGAGGCACTGCGGCAGGCCGTCGGCGATGCCGAGCTTGGCGGTGTCGTCGGAGCGCACCTCAACGAGCTGTCCGCCACCACGATCCACCGACTGCTGGGCTACGACTTCGACAACCCCACCCGCTTCCGCCACCACGCCGACCGGCCCCTGCCCCACGACATCGTGATCGTCGACGAATCGTCGATGGTGTCGCTGCCGCTCATGGCCAAGCTGCTGGACGCGCTGTCGCCGTCCACCCGGCTGGTGTTGGTCGGCGACCCGGACCAGCTCTCCAGCGTCGAGGCGGGCACCGTGCTCGGCGACCTCACCCACGACGCCAGTCCGCTGGCCGACTCGGTGGTCCGGCTCAACGAGAGCCACCGCTTCGGCGAGCACTCACCCATCGCCGCGCTGGCCGATGCGCTGCGCCGCGGCGCCGCCGACGAGGTGATGGGGGCGCTGGATTCTCACGCCGGTATCACGTGGCTGCCGGGCACGGCCTCGGTCTGGGAGCAGCCGCCCATCGAGCTGGAACGTCTGGCCCTGGACGTGGCCGAAGGGGTGTACGACGCCGCCGTTGCCGGAAACGCCCAGGCCGCCGTGGACGCCCTCGGCTCCATTCGATTGCTGTGCGCCCACCGACGGGGCCCGTCCGGCGCCGAAGCCTGGAACGACCGGGTGACCCAGCTGCTCTCCCACACCCGCCCGGGTTCGACCGACCGACGCGGCTTCGCCATCGGCACGCCGTGGTTGGTGACCGCCAACGATCAGGCCAACCGCCTGGCCAACGGCGACGCCGTGGTCATCATCGACGCCGACGGTCATCCAACCGGCGTGCTGGCCGGACCCGAACTTCGCACCGTGCCGCTGTCACACCTCGACCGGGTGGAGCCGTTCCACGCCATCACCATTCACAAGAGCCAGGGCTCGGAATTCGATCACGCCGTCGTGATCCTGCCTCCGCCCGGGTCACCCATCCTCACCCGGGAGCTGCTCTACACGGCGGTCACCCGGGCCCGGACCAAGTTGACGCTCGTCGGCGAGGCCGAGGCCATCGAGCAGGCGGTGCGGCGCAAGACCGACCGGGCCTCGGGGCTCGCCGAGCGTTGGCAGGCTTCCGGACTCTGACCGACAACCCGTTCGGCTAGTCCTCGCCCTCGTCCGAATCCGCGATGTCGCTCACCACCCGGAAGCTCCGATCGAGCTGCACATCGACCTGGTTGCCGTCCTCCAGCGTCACCTCCACCTCGTAGTAGCTCTCCTCGTCGTCCACCTCGGTACCACTCACCCGACCCTGCCCGATGTGTTCCAGGGCGACGGCTGAGGCTCGGTCCAGATCATCCGACGGAATGGGTGTTTCGGTGGCATCATCGTCGCCAGCTGCTCCCGCGATGCCGATACCAGCCGCGGCGCATCCCGCGGCGATCAGTCCGGCTGCTGCGAACTTGGTGCGTGTCTTCATGGGTCCTCCCGGGATCTGGTGTTGTCGCCAGTGTGCGCCGCTGCCGCTGACCCCCGGCTGACCCGCTGACCGTCCGACCGTCCGACCGTCCGACCGTTCGACCGTCCGACCGTCCGACCGGCCGACCGTCCGACACCGAGGGAACTCCAAACCCCAGCGGTAGCCTGCACGGGGTGCCGGACGGGACCAATCAGCCGGATGAGGCGGACGACCAACGGTCGAGCCAGCCGCCTTCGCGGTCGGAGCAACCTGAGCAGCCGGGTCGCTCCGCGCATCCATCCATGGGCGAGCCCAACGACGAGGAGACCTTGGCCGGCGGACGCGTGAACGTCGGCGACGTACGCCGCATCGGGGGCACCATCACCCGACCGATCGGCGCCCACACGCCCGGCGTCCACGCCTACCTCCGACACCTGGAGACACAAGGGTTCGAGGGTTCGCCAAGGGTGCTCGGGGTGGACGACGTGGGCCGCGAGGTCCTCACGTACCTGCCCGGCGAGGTCAGCATGGACTTCACGCCGGCGTGGCTGGCCGACGACGACGTGCTCGAACGGGTCTGCCATCTTCACCGCGACCTCCAGCGGGCCTCGATGGGTTTCTCATGGCCGGAGGGGATTCCGCCCGGAGTGCCCTACCTCATCGAAGGTGGCGAGGGCTCCCTGGTGTGCCACAACGACCTGTCGGTGGAGAACATCGTCATGTCCGGCACCACGCCGGTGGGCATCATCGACTTCGACTATGCCGCCCCGGTGAACCGGCTGTTCGACCTGGCCTATGCGGCCCGGCACTGGGTGCCCTTCCGGGCCCCCTCGGGCCTCGACCCCACCCTGGCCGGCATCGATCAGCTGGAGCGCTTTGCCCGCTTTGCCGACGTGCACCGGCTGACCCGCGACGAGCGCCACCAGGTGGTGGTGTTGGCGGGCCGGCTGCTCGACCGTCTGCTCGAGGTGATCCACGACCGAGCCGATGCGGGCGTCGGGGGGTTTAGGGCCATGTGGGCCGCCGGCTATGCCGAGGGCAATCGGGCCGACCGCGCCTGGCTGGACCAGAGCGAGGCCGAGCTCATCAGCTGACATCGGGCCCCGCCCCGACTACGCTCACGAACATGTGTTCGCTAGAGGCGGGTATCCTGCATGCCGACCTCGACTCGTTCTATGCCTCGGTCGAACAACGCGACCGTCCCGACCTGCGGGGGCGGCCCATGGCGGTGGGCGGCGGGGTGATCCTCGCCGCCAGCTACGAGGCCAAGGCCCAAGGGGTGCGCACGCCGATGAACATCCGGGCAGCCAGGGAGCTGTGCCCCAGCCTCACCGTGGTCAGCCCCCGCATGGAGGCCTATACCGAGGCAAGCCGCCGGGTGTTCGAGATCTTCAACGACACCACCCCGTTGGTGGAGCCCATCTCCATCGACGAGGCGTTTCTCGACGTCGCCGGCCTCCGCCGCTTGGTGGGTCCTCCCGAGTTGGTGGCCAGCACGTTGCGGGCCCGCGTGGCCGAGGAGGTCGGGCTGAACATCTCGGTGGGGGTGGCGCGCACCAAGTTCCTCGCCAAGGTGGCCAGTGGGGTGTGCAAGCCCGATGGCCTATTGGTCGTCGACCCCGAGGCCGAGCTGGAGTTCCTGCACCCGCTGCCGGTGCGACGGTTGTGGGGTGTGGGCCCGAAGACTGAGGAGAAGCTGGCCGGCCAGGGCATCACCACGGTGGGGCAGGTGGCCGAGCTGGGCGAGGGTCCGCTGGTGGCCATGCTGGGTGCGGCCTCGGGCCGCCAGATGCACGCGCTCTCCCACAACCGCGACGCCCGCCGGGTGGTCACCGGCAAGCGTCGGTCGTCCATCGGCTCGCAGCGGGCGCTCGGCCAACGCCGCCGCAGTTTCGCCGACCTGGAGGCCATCTTGTTGGAGCTGGTCGACCGGGTCGCTCGCCGCCTCCGCAACGGTCACCGCGTGGGGCGCACCGTCATGTTGCGATTTCGCTTTGGCGACTTCACCCGCGACACCCGATCGCTCACCCTGCCTCAGGCCACGGCCTCGACCGCTGCGATGCTCGACGCCGCCCACTCGTTGCTCGTCGCCCGCCGGGCCGAGATCGAACGGCGAAGTCTGACGCTGCTCGGGTTCACGATCGCCAACCTGTGTCCGGCCGACGCCGTGCAGCAGACCCTTCCCTTCGGAGGCCGCTCGGCAGTGGACCTGGACAGCGCCGTGGACGCAGTGCGAGACCGCTACGGCGGATCGTCCATCAGCCGAGCGACGCTGCTGGGCCGATCCCGTGGGATTCAGGTGCCGCTGCTGCCCGACCCGGGAACGTCCGACCGTTGACCCATCGTCAGCTTGACCCCACTGGCTCCTTCGCCCTGATGCCGCTCGAGGTGCGCCGGGGGCCCGCACCCGTCAGGCTGGGGCGATGAGCGATCCCAACGAGGTGTCGAATATCGAGGTGGACAAGGCCCGGGCGGTCACGCTGACCTTTGCTGACGGCGAAGTCGCCCGGTTCGATCTGGAGGAGCTGCGACGGGCGTGCCCCTGCGCTGGATGCCGCGGCCGACGCGACCAGGGCCTGACCGTATGGCCGGTGCCCGGCACATCGGGTCCACTCCTCATTGACGATGCGGCGCTCCATGGCGCGTGGGCGCTGACCTTCACGTGGAACGACGGCCACTCGGCCGGCATCTATCCGTTCGAGTCGTTGCGTCGCTGGCACGACGGCGACGCCCCGTATCACGCCGACTCCGGTCTGGGCGGCCCCGGCGACGGCTGAGACCGTGCCGTCGGTCCGCCGTGGCGGTGTCGCCGGCGGTCAGTAGTCCCGGGGTGGCCGTGATCGGCCACCCCGATCGTTGCGGCCCTGGTAGCCGCCGCGCTCGGAGCGACCTCCGCTGCGATCGTCCCGGCCTCGAGGGCGGCCGCGAGGGCCGCCTCCGTCCGACCCACCGCCACGATCCTCGCGACCCCGACGATCCTCCCACTCGTCGGAGCCCGACTTGTCGAAGCGAACCGTCGGGCGTTCACCCCGGATGGTGGTGGCACGAAGCGCAGTGATGACCTCGCGTGCGTTGCGGTCCGGAACCTCCACAATCGTGAAGTTGGGGGCCACGTTGATCTTGCCGATGTCCGGGCCGTCCACCCGGGTCTCGTTGGCGATGGCGCCGACGAGGTCGCCCGGACGCACGCCGTCGTTCTTGCCCACTCCCACGAAGATGCGGGCCATGTCACCCTGCGGGGCGCCTCGGTTCGACCCACGATCCCGGCCACGAGAGTCGCCCCCACGTGCCGCCCGCTCGTCGGCCCGGGAACCCCGGTAGCCGCGCTCGCCGCCGCCCCGCTCGTCGCCGTCGCGACCTCGGCGGCCACCTCGTTCGCCGCGATCGCCGCGAGAGCCACGGTCCTGGTCCCGCTTGCGCCTGGGGGAACGCGCCGCCACATCGGGAATCTCCTCCTCGTCTTCCACCACCCCGCTGATGTCCTGCACCAACTTGAACGCCGCCAGCGCAATGAGCCGCTCCGAGTAGTCGCCCTCCAGCGCCTCGATCACTGCGGTGAAGCGCTCAAGATCGGGGGCATCCAGCTCGCTGGCGTCGGGCCCGGCCTCGGCGCCCGCTTCCTCCAGCGTGCTTCGCAACGTTGCGGCCAGTTGCTCAAGCTGCCGGGAGCGCCGCTGCGCCGCGCTGGGGACCTTGGACACCTCCAGCCGCCGCCCGGTGAGCCGTTCGATGTTGTCCAGTTGTCGCCGCTCGCGCGGTTCCGACAGCGTGATGGCCACACCCTCGCGGCCCGCGCGCCCCACGCGGCCGATGCGGTGCACATAAGTCTCCGGAGCGGAGGGAACGTCGTAGTTGACCACGTGGGTGAGGTGATCCACGTCCAACCCGCGGGCGGCAACGTCGGTGGCCACCAGGAGGTCGGCGATGCCGCCCCGAAGGCGACCCATGACCCGATCTCGTTCCTCCTGGTTCATGCCGCCGTGGAGCGCCTCGGCCCGATAGCCCCTGCCGTTCATGGTTTCGGCCAGCTGATCCACCTCGACACGAGTACGACAGAAGACCAACGCCGCCTCGGGCGACTCCACGTCCAGAATGCGCCCCAACGCAGCGGCCTTGTGGGCACGGTGCACCACGTAGACCCGCTGAGTGACCAGCGGGTCGCCGCCCGCGCCGGGGGAGCCCTCGCCGGTGGAGATCCGCACGGGGTCGGACAGGTGACGCCCTGCCAGGCCCTTGATGCGCGCCGGTACCGTGGCCGAGAACATCACTGTTTGTCGGCCCTCGGTGGGGGCGCCCAGCAGCTCGTCCAGGTCGTCGGCGAAGCCCATGTCGAGCATCTCGTCGGCCTCGTCCAGCACAACAACCTTCAGGTCGTCGAGCACCAGCGAACCGCGGTGCAGGTGGTCCACCGCCCGCCCTGGCGTCGCCACCACCACGTCGACGCCGCGACGCAGGCGGGACAGCTGGCGACCGATGGGCTGGCCGCCGTACACCGGCAGCACCCTGACACCCAGGCTTCGCCCGTAGCGGTAGACCGCCTCGGACACCTGCACGGCCAACTCGCGCGTCGGGCACAACACCAACGCCTGAGGGGTGTCCCGGGCACCGTCGGAGAGGTCGATGCGACACAGGATGGGCAGCGCAAAGGCTGCCGTCTTGCCGGTTCCGGTGGCCGCCTGGCCAATCAGGTCCCGGCCCTCAAGCAACGGGGGGATGGACTCGGCCTGGATGGGTGTTGGCTCCTCGTACCCCAGCTCGCTCAGCGTGGCGAGCAACTCGGGCCGCAGACCCAAGGCGTCGAAACCCTCAGCCGGTGCCACGTCTGGTTCGGGCTCCGTTCCGGTGTCGGGCTCGTGGCCCAACGGGGGTTCCGTTCCGAACGGCGGGGCGACCTCGGTCGCCTGTTTCTCGCCGGGCACCTGCTCGGGCTCGGACGTCTGAAAATCTGTCGACACAGCTCTCTCCATACATGGCGGGCGGCGGCGGTCACTCCGACGGCAACAGGCGGCTCGGCTCGCTCGGGCCACCACTGTAGTGCCCACCCGACGAAGCGGCCCCTCCCCCTCCCGTCACGCCACGCTCCGGTAGCGTCGGTTCCATGAGCCATGCCGTCGACATCACCGAGTTGCGAACCGCCCTGGACCACTACGGTGCGCACGCATTCCTGCTCACCACCAACGACGAGGGCCGCCCCCACGTCAGCCACATCACGGTCGAGTTGGCCGGCGGCGTGTTGAGCTGCGATGCCGGACGCAAGACCGGCGCCAACGCCGCCGTTCGGCCGAAGGTCTCCCTGCTGTGGCCCGCGCCCCAGCCGGGAGGGTTCAGCCTGATCGTCGACGGCGAAGCCACCCTCGTCGACGACCGGCTGCGCATCGCTCCCACCGGCGCCATCCGCCACCGGCCGGCATCCACCTCGGGCTGCGACGTCGACTGCGAACCCCTGTCGGGTGAGTGACGATACGGCTCCCGAGGAGCCGCCTCCGGAGGCGTTGACCCCTCGCTGGCTGCGCCGGTCGTCCGCTTGGGCGTGGCAGCTGACGCTGCTGGCGTTGGTGGCCGCCGTCGGATACTGGTTTGTCACACACTTCCTGGTGGTCACCTTGCCGCTGATGATCGTGGCGGTGCTGTCCACGCTCGCCATCCCACCCAGGGACTGGCTGGTGCAGCGCGGCATGAAGCCGGCGATGGCGGCATCGACGGTGGTGATCGGCTCCATCCTGGTGGTCGCCCTCGGGGCCGTTGCCATGGCCCCCAGCTTCGCCGACCAGCTGGGCGATCTGGGGCCCAAGGTGGACAAGGGTTACGAATCGGTCCTGGACTGGCTGGAGGACGGGCCGGTGGGATACGACCGCGAGCAGCTTCAGGACCTGGGCACCCGCATCGGCGACTCGCTCAGCACGGGCGACTCGGGCATCACGGCGGGAGTCATCAAGGGTGCCTCGACGGCCTTCGAGTTCTTCGCCGGCCTGGCGTTGTTGGTCGTCGTGCTCTTCTTCGTGACCAAGGACGCCGACGACCTGGCCGCCTGGGCAGGCGACCGAATCCCGCTCAGCTACCGCAACACCCTTGGCGCCCTGGGCTCGCGAGCATGGACGGCGCTGTCGGGCTACGTGCGCGGCACGGCCACCATTGCGTTGATTGACGCATTGGGCATTGGCCTGGCCTTGCTCGTTCTTGGGGTTCCGCTGGTGATCCCCCTCACGCTCCTGGTGTTCCTGGGCGGCTTCCTGCCCGTGGTGGGCGCCACGGCGGCGGGTCTGGTTGCGGTGCTGGTGGCGCTGGCGGACGGTGGCTTGGTGAGCGCGTTGCTGGTGCTCGGGGCGGTGGTCGCCGTGCAGCAGTTGGAGGGCCACATCCTGCAGCCGGTCATCATGCGCAGGGCCGTCTCGCTCCATCCCATCGTGATCCTGGTGGCGTTGGCCACCGGATCTGCCATGTTGGGCATCGTCGGCGCGTTCCTGTCGGTGCCGGCGGCGGCCGTGCTGTCTGCGGTGGGCAACGAGCTCCGCCTGCGGTCCGAGGCCGGCCTGCTGCACGACCACACCCGAACACACGCGCCCGCCACGCCGCTGGGAGGGCCGGCCCAGAGTGTCGAAGGGGACGACGGTGGCCACGCTGCCAGCGATGAGGACCCCGAACCTGCCGATGAGGCGGACGACGTCCGGTGAGGGTTATGGGGTCTCTGGCACCGACAACCCTCACCGCGTGACTAGTCGGACTGGGGCAGGAGGCGCTCGGACAGGAACTGCAACACCTGATCCAGCGCCTCACGGGTTGGGTGCCCGGGCTCGTCGACCAGGTCCTCGGTGAGCACCGAGTGGGCCATGCGACGAATCCCCAGCTGGTTGCCCCTCGACGAGTCGATCTCCACCCCGACGAAGTTGTCGCCCAGCAGGTCCTCCAGCGCCCGAAAGCGGCGGCGCGGCGAGAGCGGGTCGTCGGAGAACCGCGCCCCCAACACACAGACCCCCTCGGCTGCCCTCGCCTGCGCCGCGCGCTGATCCTCGGGAGCGAGGTGGACATCGCCGGCTCGCCTCCTGCCGGGACCAAGCGGCAGCGACGGTTGGCTGAGCACCGGGGCGATCGTGGCCTCCTCCACCATCATGCCCAGGGCAAAGCCGCCCGTGAAGCACATGCCCACGGCCCCCACCCCCGGGCCGCCGCAGCGTTGGTGTTCGGCAGCCGCAAGCGAACGCAGCCACAGCGAGATGGGCGCCGTCCGCCCCACCGCGAAGGCGGCGAACTCGGACGACACGCAGGCCTTGGCGACCGATCGGGCGATGTAGCCCGGGCTGGGCGGCCGTCCCGGCGTGCCGAACAGCACCGGCAGGGTCACCGAGCAGCCCAGCGAGCGCACCCGACGGGCAAAGTCGGCCACCCGCGGGGTGATCCCCGGGATTTCCGCCATCACGATGCAGTTGGGCCCCTCGCCGGACCGGTACACGTCGCGGGTGAATCCGCCACCGGAATAGGCGCCCAGCTCGAAATCGTCCAGCGGGTCGGATGCGGAGACCATCGGTCCAGTCTGCCAGCGCCGTGCCCACCGAGGCGGGGGCTCAGCCGCCGGGTACCGGCCGAACCTTGAAGATCTTGCCGTTGGAGGAGTCCTGCAGGACCCACAGCGAACCGTCGGGTGCCGAGACGGCCGTTCGCAGCCGACCCTGATTGGAGAGGATCACCGTGCCCGCGTCGCTGCGGTTGCCGTTGTTGGGGTCGAAGCTGTGCAGCCGGAGGTGTTGCCCCTTCAAGACCGCCACCGCGAGCCGGTTGTTGAACAGTCCCCAGGCCCCGCCGTTGGTGAAGGCCGCACCGGAGGGCGCAATGGTGGGGCATCCGGACTTCCACGACGGCGCCATGGCGTTGGCGATGCGAGTGTCGGTCATGGGCACGCCCTCGTTGTAGGTGCCCCCCACCGGGTTCCAGCCACCGTTGCCGCCGCGCCGCAGGGGGGTGATCTCGTCGTCGCACTCGGGGCCGTGTTCGACGAGGAACGCCTGGTTGTCACCCGGCCGAAACGCCAGGCCCTGCGGGTTGCGAAATCCGGCGGCGTAGACCTCGTTGCGCCACGGGCCGCCGGCGTTGCCCGCGGCCGCATCGCCGTTGGTGGTCATCCGCAACACCTTGCCCGCCAGGGAGTTCCGGTCCTGAGGGTTGGTGCCCTTGGCGGCATCCCCCGTGGTCACCCACAGCGCACCATCCGGGCCCACCTTCACTCGGCAGCCCGAGTGACGGCCCGACGCATGGACTTCGATGCCGCTCAGCAGGTCCGTGCGGCCGGTCAGCGACCGCCAGTCGGCCGACACATTCCAGCGAACCACCCGGGCGCCCAGCCCACCCTTGCTGGAAACAAAACACGTGTAGATGCGGCGGTTGGTTGCGAAGTTGGGATCTACATCCAGGCCCAGCATGCCGCCCTCGCCCTGGGCCACCACGTCCGAGGGCGTGGCCAGGGTGCGCTTGGAGCCGCCTCGAACCACGCCGATGCGGCCCACCCGCTCGGTGTAGAGAAACGAGCCATCGGGGGTGAAGGCACCGTCCCATGGCCGGTTCAGGCCGGAGGCCATCGTGGTGACCTGGTACGAGGCCGGGGCGGCGCACCCGGCACTCCCTGCCAACGCCACGAGTCCGGCCAGGACGGCCAGGCCAAGGTGTCGGACCGAGCTTCTTCGGTGGGTCGGTCGCGCCGGGCGCGACCCCTGGGCTGAGCGGTGTGACATCGTGCCTCCTCGGCCCCTCGCCGTCGACCTCCCCAGTGTGACATCCCGGTCTCGGGCTGGGGCGCCGCCCCCGTCGCCCGGCCCGACCGCCAACCCGGCGAAGTACGATCCGCGTGCACGAGCCCGAGGCATGACGCCAGGGCGGCCACCTACCGCAGCCGTCGCACTCACCCGAGGGGCCCCACCATGACCATCACACAAACCGACGCCGGCCTCGACGATCTCGACCTGCTCGACCCCGAGTTCTACCGTTCGAACCCTCAGGAGACCTGGGCGGCGCTTTTGGCCCAGCCAGGCCTCGTGCAGGACCGGAACGGCCTGTGGGCGGTCGCTCATCACTCCCACCTCCATGAGGCGGAGCGCCGCAACGAGGACTTCCTCTCGGGGCCCGGGTACCGCGCGCTGATGTCGCCCGACGAGAACAACATGATCGCCCTCGACGATCCCGAGCACCTGCGGCAGCGCCGCTTGGTGTCCGGCCGGTTCACGCCCCAGGCGGTGCGGCGGCACGAGGACTGGCTGAGATCCACGGTCACCGAGTTGCTGGACGGCGCCGCCGAGTCGGCCGCTGGTGAGGGTCGGGGCGAGATGGAGGTGATCGACGATCTGGCCGCTCAGCTGCCGTGCCGGCTGACCGCCCGGCTCCTGGGTTTCCCCGAGGACCGCTGGCGCGACATCAAGACCTGGTCCGAGGCGTTGATGCGTATCGACGCGGTCGAGTCGGATCAGGCCGCTGCATTGGGCCTGTTCAACGCCATCGTGGGCTTCAACGAGGTGCTCCAGCCCCTCGCCGAACTCCGGCGTTCCGAGCCGGCTGACGACCTCATCTCGGTGTGGGCCAACGCCAATGTCGACGGCTTCAGCTACGACGCGGTGCGGCTCTATCACGAAGTGGGGCTGTTCATCGCCGGGGGAGCCGAGACCACCAGAACCGCCATCTCCCATGGACTTCGCGCGTTCTGCGACCACCCCGATCAGTGGGAGTACCTGGCGGAGCACCCCGAGGGTGTGCCCGCCGCTGTGGAGGAGGTGGTTCGTTGGGTGACGCCGCTCAACAACTTCTTCCGCAACGCCGCCCGCGACACCTCCCTGGCCGGCAGCCACCTCGGTCAGGGCGAGCGGCTGGTGCTCCTGTATCCCGCCGCCAACCGCGACCCGGAGGTCTTCGAGGAGCCGGGTCGATTCGACGTCACCCGTTCCCCCAACCCCCACTTGGGCTTCGGGCAGGGCACGCACTTCTGCCTAGGCGCCAACCTGGCCCGCTACGAGCTGGCCATCCTGTTCGAGGAGCTGACCAAGCGCATCACCGAGCTGGAACCGCTGACCGAACCGGACGTGGAGCCCAACATGTTCGCCCGCGCCGTGCGCTCGTTTCGGCTGGGCTTCGCCCTCCGCTGAGGCGCCCTCGCTCAGCTGCGGGCGACCTCGAGGAGCGCCAGGATGGCGCTGGTGACCACCATCGACAACACCAGGTAGCGAAAGCGCTCCTCGGGCACGCTGTCGTGCACTCGGTTCCCCACCCAATAGCCCACCGGCATCACGGGCAGGGTCACCGCCGCACCCACCAGCACCGCTCGGTTGATGTGCCCCGCCAACCCAAAGAGGACGAGGGAGACCAGCCCGACCACCTCGATCACCGCGGCGGAGGTGGCCCGAAAACGGGCCTTGGGCAACCCCCTCCCCTGCAACAGCACCACGACGGGCGGGCCGCTGAAGCCCACCGAGGTCTTGAACATGCCGCTGAGCAACCCGGCGCCCACGTCGGTGCGCGGGTGGGGATGCTCAAGCCGCCAGCCGCTGGCCAGCACCCCGGCCGTGGCCAGCACCGCCAGGCCGATCAGGATCTGCAGCGGACGCTCGTCCAGCTTGCTGAGGACCAGCACCCCGACGGGCATGCCCACCAACGACCCCGCCATCAGCCGAGCACCGATGGGCCGGTCCACCTCCAACCGGTTGCGTACCGCCACTGCACCGTTGGAGAACGCGCCCAACACGGCGGACAGGACCACGGCCTCGCGTGGGCCCAGCACGGCGGCCATCACGGGAACGCTCAGCAGCGAGAATCCGAACCCGGACGCTGCGTTCAGGCCGGCACCGACGGAAACCGCCACCGCCAGCACGACCAGCGTCGAGGCCTCAGGCAAGTGTCATCTCGAGGTGGCGGCTTGAGCTGATGGCACCTCAGGCGCCCCAGGCGGAGTCCACCGCCGGGTGTGCGTCCATCACCGCATGGCAGGGAGTGTCGAAGACCAGCGCCGCCAAGCCGTCTGGGTGCCACTGCGGCCACTCGGGCCCCCCGGGCACCGCTGGTTGCCCGTTTTGGGCGAAGCTCACCCAGGCACCGTGCATGGCGGTCGCCAGGTCCTGAGGCGCCTCAGGCCCCACCAATACCTCGATTCCCGGCACGCTGACACCATCGAACACGAAGGGCAGCTCCATCGCGTGGGCGGCGCCCAACAGGCCGCCCATCGAGGGGCTGGCCCAGTCGAAGCGATAGGCATAGGTGGCGCCGTGCCCCTGCTGAGCGGCCAGCAGCGCAGCTCCCGGCCGGCGAAACAGCAGGTCGGTGAACATGGCGCCCATCAGCGACTTCGGCGAACCGTCGGTGTCCCCCCGGTGGGTCCGATACGCCTCGACCAGCGCCTCCGGGTTGGACGAAACCAAGCCGGCTCGCCGCACCAGCGCCTCGTCGTCGATGGGCGTGGCGTCCATGAGCGAGAACAGATTCCACTCCTCAGCGTTGTAGCCGACCACCACGTCAACCCCGGCCGCAGATCCGGCGGCGAGGGCGGCCAGCGGCTCGTGTGGAACCAGCCCGCCATCGGTCACCGGCCGAAACGGCAGGAAGGTCAGCGGATCGCCTCCCTCGGCGATGGTCTTGTCGGGGTCGGCGAAGCGTTCCATGAGCACCTTCGTCTGCACCTCCAGCAGCTGCTCCACGCTGAGCGCCAGCAGCGACTCCACATCGCCCACCGACGCGGCATCGAGGTATTGGGTGGCGAGGTGCTGGGCTGCGTCCGGGGTAGAGGCTGCGTTGGTACCACCCGACTCACAGATCGCCCGGCGGAACAACCCCGTGGTCCCCTCGGCGGCCATCAGCAACGCCACCGACATGGACCCGGCCGATTCACCGAAGATGGTGACGTTGGCCGGATCGCCACCGAACGCCGCAATGTTGTCCTGCACCCACTGCAGGGCAGCGATCTGGTCGCGCAGCCCGTTGTTGCCGCTGCCGGCATAGTCGGGGTCGATGCCGCCGAGCTCCATGAACCCCAACTCGCCCAGCCGGTAGTTGAGGCTGACGAACACGACGCCGTCTCGCGCAAACGAATCTCCGTCGTAGATGGGTGAGGAACCCGACCCGATCTGAAATCCACCGCCGTGGATCCACACCATCACCGGGCGGGCGCCGTGGTCGTCGACCGAGGGGGTCCACACGTTCAGATACAGGCAGTCCTCGCCATGAACCTCCGGCTCGGTGCCGGTGATGGCGTCCATCATGGAGGCGTTCTGGGGCGCGATGTGGCCGAAGCGGGCGGCATCGCGCACGCCGTCCCAGCCCTCTGGCGGCGCCGGAGGCCGAAATCGCAGCTTGCCCACCGGCGGTGCGGCGTAGGGGATTCCGGCGAACCGGACGCCATGGGCGGTCCCGGTGCCCCGCAACGTGCCCTGCTTGGTGGTGACCTCGGTCATCGAACGTTCCCCTTGAATCGACAGGGACCGCCCGAGAGCTGGCGATCCGGCGATCCAGTCTGCCACGGCGCCCCGCTCCCCACGCGACCCGGGTTCCGCGCCTCCCTCACCACCTGCCGACGGCTCCCCTGCGGTCGCGCGGGGCTGAGATCAGGTTGGGGCCGTGTCAGGCCGGTCCGGCGCAATGCCGTGGTACGGGCTGCCTGCGGCCTGCCAGCTCCCGTACAACTCGAAGAACTTCTCGCCGAACGGGTCATCACCCACCAACGGCATGGCGGCTCGCCGAATGGTGAAGTCGTTGGGTGCCAGCTCACCAGCGCGGGCGAAGCGCTCCGCGGCAGCCGCCTCGTTGCCGCTCCGCCGCAGCTCGGCGGCGAGACGGAACCACAGGCGCGCCGATTCCTCGTCCTCGGTCAGGTCGCCCACCGCTTCGCCGGGGTCGACGCCCAGGTGCTCTGGCACCTCACCGGTCCGCACCCAGGCCCGAATGGCGTCCAGGCCAGGCCCGGACTGCAGGCCGTGGAAGTCCACAAAGAGATCGTTGGAGAAAGCCACCCAGTTGGGCACCACGATGCGGTCGGCCTCGTCCACCCACACCACGGTGGGCACGTTCGAGACCGCCAAGGTCTCGCTCAGCACGTGGTCGCGGTCCACCAGCACGGGCAAGGTGATGTTCTCGGCGAACGGGGATACGTCGGCGGCCGATTCGTCCAGCGCCACGGCGATGAACGCCACCTCATCGCCCAGTTCGTCCTGCAGTGCCTGCCAACCTGGCAGGTCGTAGCGACAGCCTCACCAGCTGGCGAAGACCACCAGCACCTTCTTCTTGTTGGCCCATTGGGCGGAGTGCTGCTGGGCGCCGGCCAGGTCGGGGAACTGAAACGACGGCAGCTGCGCGCCCTGCAGGGCCAACGTGCGCTGTTCACGCTGTTCCCCCATCACCACGGCGGGTGTCTCCTCGTCGAACAGGATCGGCGCGTCGAGCGCAGCGGCGACGGCCGCCAACTCGATGCGTCCCCCGGTTCCCGCCTCCCCGCGGTTCGGTACGCATAGGTCACCACGGCAGAACCCCGAGGGCTCCAACGCCCATCCGGTGGCGTCGTCCAGCAGGCTCGTCGGAATCGAGGGAGACCCGTCCACCCACTCGGCGTCGACGCTGGTCGTTCCGCCTGGGGTGATGATCGTGGTGGAAACCATGGGGGCCCTTCCAGAGGTTGGCTGAACCGACCCTATCTGCCGTCTTCGGCGGCGTTGACCGAGTGGGTGCGTGCAACGCGCTCGGATGTCACGCGTTGGCGCGGTCCGATACGGTCGCCCCGGTGACACGGGCAGCGACCTTTCGGGCCAACGTCGGCATCGTCGTGATGCATCCGGACGGCAGGGTTGCCTGGTTCGAGCGGGCCGACCACCCAGGCAGCTGGCAGTTTCCCCAGGGTGGCATGACCCGGGACGAGACGCCTCGCGTCGCCGCCGCCCGGGAGTTGTGCGAAGAGACGGGCCTGGACGACGGGGACATCGACTGGGTGGCCGAGTTGGAAGAGTGGTTGCCCTATGCATTTCCGCCGAAGGCGACGAGGGGCAAGCACCTGGGGCAGGTACAACGCTGGTTCCTGGTGACCGTGGTCGACGGCGCAGAACCCGACCTTGACGCGGCGGACGACGACGAATTCCGGTCGTGGCGTTGGGACTCCGCCGACGCACTGCTCGAGTGCGTCGCCGAGTTCAAACGCCCCGTGTACCGGCAGGTGTGCGCGTGGGTCGAGGGCATCGGTCCGCGTCGCCCCACCTGACATCTCGCCTGTCCGGCTGCAGGGCCGCTGGGTTGATCTCCCAAGCCGAGCAGGCTGGCAACTGCGTGCCGACTGTGCCACCGGATACCATCCCGCAACGTTTCGCACCCGTCGGCAACTCACGGACGGAACGAATCACGACACCAACACATCCCGCCACAGAAAGGCGACGCCATGCAGCTCGCAGCCGAATTCGGAACCGGTGACGTTTTCTTGTCCATCCTCTGGTTCTTCCTCTTCTTCATCTGGATCATGCTCATCTTCCAGATCTTCGGCGACATCCTCCGGAGCGACATGTCGGGTGGCAGCAAGGCCCTGTGGTCGGTGCTGATCATCTTCCTGCCCTACGTGGGCGTGTTTGCCTACCTCGTCGTGAACGGTTCGAACATGGCCGAGCGCCAGGCCAGCGCCGTCGAGGCCAACGAGGAGGCCGTTCAGGCCTACATTCGCAACGCCGCTGGAAGCTCGGCCGACGAGCTGGCCAAGCTGGCCGAGCTTCACGCCAGCGGCAAGCTGGACGATGCCGAGTTCGCCGCAGCAAAGGCCAAGCTGATCAACGGCTGAGCGCCGCTGCAGCTCCCTTCAACGTCGTTGGCTACGGTGCACGGCGTGCGCATCCAGGTCACCAACGACGACGGCATCGCCTCCGAGGGCCTCCAAGAACTGGTGCGCCACCTGGCCGCCACGGACCACGAGGTGGTGGTCATCGCCCCTGACTCCGACTGGAGCGGGGCAGGCACCTCGCTGGCCAACTCGTCGTCCGACTACGTCAACCTGGGAGAGATCCGCAGCGAACGGGTGACCATCGACGGTGCGGAGGACGTCGAGGCCTACGCCGTGGGCGGCGCCCCCGCCTACACCGTGGTGGTGGCCCGTCTCGGCGCGTTCGGGCCCCCACCCGACCTGGTGGTGTCGGGCATCAATGCCGGCGCCAACACCGGACGAGCCGTGCTGCACTCGGGCACCGTCGGGGCCACCCTGGCCGGACAGAACTTCGGCGTCTCCGGCCTGGCCGTCAGCGCCGCAGAGACGGAGGCCGACCACCCCTGGTATTGGTCAACCGCTGCCGCACTTGCCACCGAGTTGTTGGATCTCCTGATCGAGGCCCCGAAGCGCACGGTGTTGAACCTGAACGCCCCGGCCTGCGACCTGGACGATTGCAACGGCGTGCGCTGGGCCCGGTTGGCCCCGTTCGGCACCATGCGGGCGGCCATCTCCACCGACGAGCACAACCGCCAGCAGTTCGAGCTGCGACCCAGCGGCGAGGTGCCCCCTGACGACACCGACGTGGCCCTGCTGCTTCAGGGCTACGCCACCATCACCACGCTGGTTGGGGTCACCGAGGCGTGGAGCGACAGCAGCTTCGACGAGCCGATCGATGCCGCCCTGCTCGAGTCCAGCGTCCGGCCCGGCGCCGACCTGCACCCGGTACACCGCGTCCCGGACGCCTCGGCCCCCCATGTGCTGCGGCGACCGACCAGCGCCACCGATCACGAAGGACGGGTGTCATGACCGATGCATCGACCGGGCCGGCACCCTCAGGGGCGCCGCGCCGGTTCGACGGCCAGGTGGTATTCATCACCGGCGCCGCCCGCGGGCAGGGCCGGGAGGAGGCGGTGCGCTTCGCAGCGGAGGGCGCCCGGATCATCGGCGTCGACCTGGCGGATCAACTCGGTTCCATCCCCTATCCCATGGCCACGCCTGAGGACCTGGCCACCACGGTGGCGCTGGTGGAAGCGGCGGGCGGCGCCATGGTTGCCCGAGCGGCTGACGTGCGCGACCTGGCAGCACTCCAAGGTGCCGTCGATGAGGGGCTGGACCGCTTCGGCCGACTCGACGTCGTCGTGGCCAACGCGGGTGTCTATGCCCCGGCCGGCTTCTTGGATCTCAGCGAAGCAGCCTGGGACGAGACCGTCGGCACGAACCTCACCGGCGTGTTCAAGACCGTGCGGGCTGCGGCCCCGGCCATGATCGAGGCCGACCGGGGAGGGTCGGTGGTCATCACGTCGTCCATCGCCGGCCTGCGCGGCCTGTACGCCTCCGCCCCCTACGTCGCCTCCAAGCACGGGGTGACCGGGTTGATGAAGACCCTCGCGCTCGAGCTGGCGCCGCACCGCATCCGCGTGAACACGGTGCACCCCTCATCGGTGCGAACACCGATGATCGACAACGACTACTTCCCGGCCATGATCCGCGGCGACCTCGACCATCCCTCCTTCGAGGACACCGCCGAATTCCTTGGGTCGCAGCAGGCGCTGGACTTCCCGTGGCTGGAGCCCTCCGACGTCGCCAACGCCGTGTTGTGGCTGTGCAGCGCCGAGGCTCGGGGCATCACCGGCGTGGCGCTGCCCGTTGACGCCGGCAACCTCCTCATCTGACCGGCGGGCCACGCCAGGGCCAGACAGGCAAGTGGGGACCGACTCCGGGGCCAGAACCCCAGCAGGAGTCCCCACTACGGCGCAGGCAGCAAAGTGGGGACTCATTCCGGCGCCCCAGCCCCAGCAGGAGTCCCCACTACGGGTGAGCGCGGGTTGGGCACAGCGTGGGGCACCCGCGTGGTCCCTACAGGCCGTCGAACGGACCGGCGCGCTGGGATGGTCGAGTCGCCAGCACCGCAGCGGCCCAGCCGATGGCCAGCGCTGCCACGCCGACGGCCACCAACGCCGTCCACGGGATCACGGGCTCGGCGGCGAACTCGGGCGGTGCTCGCGTCATGCCGAGAGTCGCCAGGCCCACGCCGGCGAGCGTCGCCAAGGCGCCGGCCAGCCCGCAGATGGCCAGGGCCTCGCTGCGAACCAACGAGCGCACCTGGTCGGCCGTGGCGCCAACCGCCCTGAGCAACGCCAGCTCCCGGCGCCGCTCCATGACCGACAGCGAGATCGTGTTCGCAGCCCCCAGCGCTCCCACCAGCAGCGATCCCGACAGCACCACCAATGCCAGGCGGGTGACCGTCTCGGCCACCCCGACGTTCAGCGCCGCGAACTGGTCGGGCGTGTGGGCACGCAACTTGGGGAACCCTTGCAGCTCACCTGCCAGGTAGTTGGCGGCCCGTTCGGGGCTGAAGCGACGGGGGACGTCGAGCGCTGCCAGCTCGAAGCTGCCGTCGGCCGAGATGGCCTCCGCGTCGGCACGCTCCACCACCGCCGGGCCGAAGAACGCCGTGGCCCGGTAGCTGCCCACCACCTGCAACGGCCGCTCGCGGCCCGAAACGGACCGAAGCGTCACGGCCTCGCCGACCTCGACGCCCAGGGTGGCTGCAGCCTGCTCTGAGACCATCACGCGGCCGACCGCGCCGCTCGTTGCCGATCGGCCTCCCGGCCCTCCCTGCGATGCGGATCTCGGGAATTCCCCGCCCTCCAACCCCAGGTCAAAGAGCGACGGGATCCGCTCCAAGTCGGCCGCAGTGGCCCGATCCACCACCCCGGACGGGCCAATCAGGGTTCCGTCCACCGCCAACACCGAGACCATGCCCGACCGCACGCCTCGCCGGGCCAGAGCGTCGTCGACGGCGCCGGCGCTGATGCGCACCAGGCCCCGCCGCTCGAGATACACGTCGGCGTTCGAATCGTTCACGAACTGCTCCTGGGTGGCGGCGGTGATCGAGGCGCTGACGGTCAACACCAGCGAGATCAGCCCCAGGCCGACGACGAGGGTGGAGGCGGTGGCCCCCGACCGGCGCACATCTCGCCGAGCATTGCCGATTGCCATGCGACCGGTGCTGGAGGGCGCCAGCGCCGCCATGGCGGCCAGGGGCGGCGTGAGCGCCATCCCGACGAGGCCACGGCGTGGTGGGCGCTCTGCCGCGGCCAATGCCGCCAGGGGGGCAACACGCATCGCACGCACGGCGGGCAGCAGCGCCGCGGCAAGCGTCACACCCAGCCCAACGGTTGCCGCGGCCACGACCATCGCCGGGGTGACCACCAGGTTCAGCGGCTGGCCGGGCCGGATGAACGACGCACCAACCAACGACAGCGGAAGGCCCGCCAGAAATCCCACGACGGCCCCGGCAGCGCCCACCAGGGTGGCCTCCGCCAGGACGGTACGCCCGGCCTGGGGGGCGGTCAGCCCAACGCAGCGCAGCAACGCCAGCTCGCGGTTGCGTTGGGTCACCAGGATGGTCAGCGTGTTGGCCACCAACAACGAGGCCACCACGGCGGACAGCCCCGCAAAGGCCAACGTTGCGGTCGAGACACCATCGGAGATGACCGCAACGGTCTGGGCCGTCACCGCATCGGGATCCGCCGCCGAGCTCACTTCGAGATCGGGAGGCAATTGGGCCCGCAGGCGGTCGGCCAAGACGTCGAGGCCAACGCCCGGCGCCGGGTAGGCCGTGATGCGGTCCAGGCGACCCTCGGCATCCAACAGCGCCGGAAGAACCTGCCCATCGGCCACCACCCGGGCGTCGCTGACTCCGGCTGTCTCGGCGAGGCTCCCCCGCCCCGCCTCCGCGGGCTCCACCAACCCCACCACCCGAGCCGACACGCCTCCAATCGGCGTCTGGAGGCGTACCCGATCCCCCAACTCGGCTTCAGCAGCCCGCTGACCACCTGGGTCGAGGGCGATCGGCAGTTCGTCGCCTGCTCCGTCAGCACCGCCGATGGGCGCTCGGCCGGCCGTGAGCCGCCAGCGTTCCTCGCTCCACGCCGACGTAAACACCAGTCCCCTGAGCACCACCGGCACCTCAGCCTGCTGGCCCGGCAGCAGGCGCACCCCGATGGGCTGGTCGTAGGTGCCGGTCGCCTCCAACACGCCGTCGGAGGCCCGCACCAGACCCAGCAGCGACTCGTCCACCGCGGTGGTCTGGGTGACCCCACCGGCCGGTGCCGCGATGGTGACGGCACCGGCGGGTAGCCCGTCCAGCTCTTGAGCGGCAGCATCGGTGCCCTCGCCCACGAACCGGTCGAACTGCGCAGCCACGCCGAAGGCGGCCACCGTGAACGACACGGCGACCGCCAATCCCAGCACCGTTGCCGCGATGCGGCTCATGCGTGCCCGCGCCGATCGCCAGGCCAGCCGCATCACCGCTGAGGAGGAGGGCAGGCCGGCCATCGACCCATTCTGTGAGCCACAGCGGCCGTGCGTGGGTCGCCCCAAACCGGATCTCTCAGGCCCCGGCCGGAAGCGACTCGGCCGGGTTGTCGCCGCTCCCCGGTTTCCCGGGGCGCCGGTCTACCCGATGCCGACGAGGTCGATGACGAACACCAGCGTCTCGCCGGGCTCGATGCCCGACCCTGGCGGCGGATCCTCGCCGTAGGCCTGCGCTGGGGGAATCACCAGGGTGCGGCGACCGCCGACCTTCATCCCCACCATGCCCTCACCCCAGCCGGGGATGACCTGGTCGAGGGAGAACGTGGCCGGCTCCCGGCGATCCCACGACGAGTCGAACTTCTCGCCCGAGCCGGCGCTCACGCCCGTGTAGTGCACGGTGACCTCGGCCCCGGCGGTGACCTCATCGCCCGTACCGGTCACCTCGTCGGTGCTGGTGAGCTCCTCGGGCAACGGGTCGGGCACCTTCACCGTTGGTGCGCCTCGCGCTTCGGCCGCCGTCAGCGCCTCCTCGTCCACCGTGGGGCCCGAGTCGTCGATGCGAACCAGGTCGATCACAAACACCAGCGTCTCGTCGGGCTCGATCCCGCTCTCCGGCGGGGGCTGCTCCCCGTAGGCCTGGCTCCCCGGGATCACCAGCTGGCGGCGACCGCCCACCTTCATGCCCACCAGGCCCTCCGTCCAACCCTGGATCACCTGGCCCAGGGGGAACGTCACCGGGTCGCCGCGGTCCCAGGAGGAGTCGAACTTCTTGCCGGTGCCCTGCGCCACTCCCACGTAGTGCGCGGTGATGGTCGCGCCCGCCTGCACCTCGTCGCCGGAGCCTTCCTCCAAGTCGGTGATCTCCAGCTTGGTCGCCGGTTGCTCGGGCACGGTCACCTTGGGTGCGCCCCGCTCCTCAATCATCGCCTGCGTCTCGCTGATGGGAGCCGTGGTTTCCGGCGAAGGTGTGGTCTCGGCGCTCGTCGCGGTGGTGGCATCGTCGCCACACCCTGCGATGACCACCGCGGAAACGGCGAGCGCCGCCATGGCTGCGCGGCGAACACGGCGAAGGAAATCGGGGTCGCGAGAGGTCAACACGGGCGCCCACGCTATCGGCACCGCACCTCCCGGCGGCGCCGTCAGCCTGAGTGAACTGCCGGGAAGCGACCTCACCGGGCACGCACCGCCAATGCGGCCTCCGAGGGCGTCCGCTCGGTCGCTACAACCCGAGGTGATCCCAGTAGGAGCCGTCCAGCATGGCGCGCAGGGTGGCCCGATGCAGGATCATGTCGTCGAGATCCTCGGG
This sequence comes from Microthrixaceae bacterium, assembly GCA_041394405.1. Classification (GTDB taxonomy): domain Bacteria; phylum Actinomycetota; class Acidimicrobiia; order Acidimicrobiales; family Microtrichaceae; genus Microthrix. Next base: position 33,356 of record JAWKIF010000013.1, on the reverse strand, counting down.
GCGCTCGGCCTCGCCGAAGTGCACGGAGCGCTCGGTGACCCTGCGCATGATGGCGCCGTGCCGCATGGCGGCGTACGCCATGTGCCAGCGCAGGTCACCGACCTGCCGGCCGGAGACCTCGGAGTAGCGGGCGGCAACATCGGCCGGTGCCATGAAGTCCGGCATTCCATCTGCGCCGAGGCCGGTGGCGATGTCCTGGAAGAACTGGTGCAGGTAGGTCATCCACCCAAGATCCACCTCCGGGGGCGCGATCCCCGCCATCTCCCAATCGAGCACCGCCGACACTTCGAAGTCGACGAACATCATGTTGCCGATGCGGGCATCGCCCCACGACAACCGAGCCTCGCCGGTGTCGGTGCCCTCCGTGGGAAGGTGGTCGCGCAACCAGGCAAAGCAATCATCCAGCAGCGGCGACGGCTCCTCCCCGGTGACCCACTGCTTGTAGCCCTCCCACTGCGCCAGATGCCGCTCCAGCGCCGTGTCACCGGGCAGGTCCACCTCGAGGAACCGCAGGTCGTGCTGCTCGGGCGAGATCTCGTGCACCGCCGCCAGGGCAGTCACCGCCGAGCGCTGCAGGCGTTCCTGCTGCTCGGGGGAAGCAGCGATCAGGAAGTTCTCGTCGGGAAAGGTGTAGGGCATCACGTCCGGCGGAACCATTCCGTCCACCCGGCCCATCACGAAGAACGGCGCCCCGATGACGCCAACATCGGGCTCGTACCAGCGCACCTCGGGCACGGGTGCATCGGTGGCGCCACCGACCAAGGCCATGACGTCGTATTGGAGCCGCAGGTCGTAGGTCGGAAAGACCGGGACGTGGCCCAGTTCCGGCTCGATCCGGGCCACGAAGCCCCGCTCCTGCGCAGCCTCGCCATCGGTCCACTGCGCCGTGAACAGCAGCGTCTCGGAGGACATGCCGTTGCCCTCGGGCTTCTCCACATCGACCACCCGCAGGTCGGTCGCCTCCGGGATCTTCGATGCCAGCCACGCCTCGATGCTGCGGCCCAGCTCCGCCGGATCGCGGGTGGTGGTCGTGAGCCTCCGTTCGGGCCCCAAGTCGATGGTGTCGCCCGCCTCGGTTGTGTCGCTGGATCGATCGCCGTCCATGTGGCTCCCCCTGTGTCGCCGTTCCCTGAACCGCCGGTGCGCCCCGGGCGGTCGGGTCGGCAACCGTACCTGGTGCCATCGGCCCTGCAGGGAATGGGCGCCGGATCGACCGGGTTGACGGTTGCGTGGACCAACACCTCGACAACACACCCGACACCGAAGCTCTGGAGGCCTCCTCCGGGTCCGACGAGCGCCGCATGGTGGACTTCTACTGGCGTCCCGGCTGTCCGTTCTGCATGTCGCTGCGCCACTCGTTGAAACGAGCCGGCGTGGCGGTGCGCCCCCGCAATATCTGGGAGGACCCCGAGGCCGCCGCCCAGGTTCGTTCCGCAGCCAACGGCAACGAGACCGTGCCCACCATCGGCTTCGGCGGCGACCACCTGGTCAACCCGTCCGCCGCCGATGTGGTGCGGCTGATCGCCACCCACGACGCCGACTGGGCCACAGAACTCCTCGCCAAACAGCCCCCGAAACGATCACGGTTTCGCGGCAGGTCCCAGCGATGATCACCCGGGGCCGCAGCCCCGTGCCCGGGTTCGGTTGATCCGTGGGCAGGGGGTCGCTGCTGGGCTTGCTGGTTGGTGTTGTGTTGGCCGGCGCCCTCGCCGCCGGTGTCATGGCAACGCTGGGGAGGGAGGCCAGCAACGACGGGATCCCGAGCCTCGACCCGACCGAAGCTCCCGCCAACGTGGGCAGCACGCTGCCCAACGCGCCGGGAGACGATCCGACCTCGGCCGACGGAGCCGTCGCTCCCGACGGACGCCTCAACCTCCGCCCAGAGGGAGCGCCGAAACCCTTGGTGGGCGAACAGGACATCAGGGAGGGAGGCCCCAGGCCGGACGGGATTCCGCCCATCGATGAGCCGCACTTCACCCCGGCCTCAGAGGTGCAGTTCCTCAGTGATCGCGAGCCGGTGTTGGCCGTCACCATCGGCGAGGACACCCGGGCGTACCCGCTGCAGATCATGTTGTGGCACGAGATCGTCAATGACACCGTGGGGGAGGTGCCGGTGTCGGTCACGTACTGCCCGCTGTGCAACTCGGCCTTCGTCTGGGAACGAACCGTCGGCGACCGGGTGCTGAGCTTCGGCACTTCGGGCAAGCTCTACAACTCGTCGCTGGTCGCCTATGACCGCCAGACCCGGTCGTTGTGGGCCCACTTCACCGGAGAGGCCGTGGCCGGCGAGTTGACCGGCTCCAACCTCACGGCCCGACCCTCGGCCATCGTCAGCTGGGGTGCATTCCGCAGCGCCCATCCCGACGCCCCCGTGCTGAACCGAACCACCGGCGCCACACGCGACTACGGATCGTCGCCCTACCCCGGGTACGACGATGTCAACGCCCCACCCTTCCTGTTCGATGGGGAGACCGACGACCGACTCGCTGCAAAGGAGCGGGTACTTGGGGTGTCCGATCCCCGCGACGGCGCGGCCGTGGCCATCACCTTCGCCGAGCTGCAGTCCAAGCGCGTGGTGCCCTTTGAGGTGGGCGACCGTCCGCTGGTGGCCCTGTTCTCGCCGGGTACCACGTCAGCGCTGGACGCGGAGGAGTTGCGCGACGGACGCGACGTCGGTGCGGTGAACGTGATCGACCCGACCATCGGGGGGCTTGGCTATGAGTTCGTCGCCGAGGGTGACCAGGCGTTCGTGGGAACGCCGGCCGACGGCTCCGGCGCGCCGGTCACCATCGACGTGTTGGGCCGGCCGACGGACGGCGCCGAGGGTCCGTCGTACCCGACGGTCACCCACGTGGACACCTTCTGGTTCGCCTGGGCGGTGTTCCAACCCGACACCGAGCTGATCGGCGCCGGGTAGTGCCGAAGCGGGGTTCCTGACGTCGCACATCCTCCCGCTCGAGCGCCATCCACCGCGCCCCTCGACGCCGCCGGAGCAACTTTCGGTGGGTTCGGGCATCATGAGCACTGGATATGCGCCAGGATGGGAGGGGCCACCAGCACAGCCCACCGTCGAGGGGAGCGCCATGGCGACACAGAACGGCAACTCCGGAGATCAGGGGGGACCGGTCACGAGCCATCCCTCAAACCAGCCGAGTGATTTGTCCTCGGCGGGTGGCGAGCCTGCCGTCGATCCCCACCCTGCCGACGACCTGGACGCCCAGGTGGTCGAGTTGGTGCTGGACGAGCTGGACGGTTCCGGCGACGAGGTTCCTCGCGGGAGCGGAGCCACGCTCCACACCTTGGTCACCGAGCCCCGGCAGGAAAGCGACGTCTACGACTACGACGAGGAAGCCGAACCGGGCGACGCCCGTGGCGAGGCGATGGCGAACGGGTCCAACCGGAGCGCCGGATTCGGCGATGCCCGCGGCGGGGGGCCGGATTCGGTCGCCTCGGCGTCGTCGACGGGTTCGGTCGCCTCGGTGGCATCGGCCGGGTCCATTGCCTCCAGCCACTCGGTGGGGTCCATCGCCAGCGCACATTCGGCAGGCTCCGTGGCCAGTGCGTTGTCGGCCGGGTCGATCGTCTCGCTCAGCTCGGTCGGGTCGTTGGCGTCGATCCTGTCGGTCGGGTCCTACCGGTCGATCCTGTCCATCGGCAGCCGCAACTCGATTTTGTCGATCGGTGCCGACGGTGGCTTGCTCACGATCGGTCGCGGCGCTCGGTCCCGTTCGCTGCTGCGCCGCTGAGCGGGCGGCGCAGTTCTAGCCGGCGCCGTACACGGGCGTCGGCGGCTCGGCAGCCACGACCAACCGGGCAACCACGTCGCTGAGTTCCGAGGCGTCCCAGCGGTCGCCCTTGTCCTCGCTCGGACCGTGGCGCCACCCCTCGGCCAGGCCCACCTTGCCGCCCTCCGCCTCGAAGACCCGACCGGTGACGTCGCCGGAGAGATCCGAGCCCAGCCACGCAACCAGCGGTGACACGTTGGCCGGATCCATGGCGTCGAAGCTGTCGTCGTCGGGGGCGGCCATCATCTCGGGGAACGCCTCCTCGGTCATGCGGGTTCTGGCCGACGGCGCCAAGGCGTTGGCAGTGATGCCGTAGCGACCAAGTTCGGCGGCCTGCACCAGGGTGAGCGCGGCGATGCCGGCCTTGGCCGCCGAATAGGCGGCCTGGGCGATCGATCCCATCAACCCGGCGCCGGAGGAGGTGTTGATGATGCGGGCGGCCCGCTGGTTGCCCGCTTTGGCTTGAGCGCGCCAGTAGTTCACGGCGTGGCGGGCCGGCGCGAAGTGTCCGCGGAGATGCACGTGCATCACGGCGTCCCACTCGTCCGGCTCGGCGGACACGAACATGCGGTCGCGCACGATGCCGGCGTTGTTCACCAGCGTGTCGAGTCCACCGAAGGTCTCGACCGCCGTGTCGATGAGCGACTTGGCGCCATTCCAGTCGGCGATGTCGTCGGTGCTGGGTGCCGCCCGGCCTCCGGCGGCGATGATCTCGTCCACCACCTCCTGGGCGGGGGTGGCGCTGGGATCGCTCCCGTCCTGTGCGACACCGACGTCGTTGACCACCACCGCTGCGCCCTGCCGAGCGAACTCCAACGCGTGGGCACGGCCCAGGCCGCGGCCCGCGCCGGTCACCACCACAACTCGGCCTTCGCAGATACCAGACATTGAGACACGCTCCAGGGGTGTAGGGGACCAGACCTGACGGCCCGTCAGGTTACGGGCCGGCTAGGTCAGGCCCGGAATCCAGTGACCACAGTTCACCGGGATGGCCGCTCCGGTGACGGGTTTCGCCAACGGCGAGGCCAGGTACACCACCGTGCCTGCGATCTCGGACGGATGGGCCAGGTAGCCCAACGCCGTCTCGGCGGCCACCTCGGCATACACGTCCTCCCAGGTGACGCCCTCGCCTCGCTCCTCAGCCTGCATCTCGAAGTAGATGCGCACCGAGTCGCCGAAGATGTAGCCCGGGTGCACCGAGTTCACCCGAATGCCCCGTGCGCCGAGCTCGGTGGCCAATACCTGGGTGACGCCGGCCAGCCCGGCCTTGGATGCCACATAGCTGCCGGAACCGGCCTGGATGTGCTGGATCGACATGGTGTTCACCATGATCACCCGGGCGTCGCCGGAGTCGGCCACGGCCCCATCCAGCAGGCCCAGCATCGCCTGGGTGACCTCCAGCCCGCCCCACAGGTTGACCTCGGTGACCTTGCGCCACTTGGCCAGGTCCCCGTCGGCAAAGCTGGAGAAGTCGCCACTGCGGAACGCGGAGTTCACCAACACGTCCACCCGCCCGTCGAACGCCTCGCCCACCTCCTGGGCCAGCCGAGCAACGTCCGCCGAGTCGGCGATGTTGGCGCACAGCACCGGTGCCCGGCGACCCATGGCCTCGATCTCCGCCGCCACCTGCGGCGTCACCCGCTCGGAGCGGGCCACCAACGCCACGTCGGCCCCCTCACGGGCGAGCGCCAGCGCAACCTCTCGGCCCAGGCCGGGGCCTACCCCCGTGACCACCGCCTGCTTGCCCTCCAGCATTCCCATGATGTCCCCTCCTCGCTCAATCATTGGCCTCGTCGTTGCGTGAGTGCGCCGGATCGACCTGCAGCGGGGCCGGTGCGGCGTCGAGCTACGCCCGCTTGGTCTCCGACCAGGGCACATCCAGGTCGGTGCGCTGCTCGCGGGGCAGCCCCAGCGCCTGCTCGGACAGGTTGTTGCGATGCACCTCTTCGGTGCCGCCCCCGATGCGGGCGGCGAACTGGTTCAGGCATTGGTACTGCCAGAATCCTCCCCCCTCGGCGTCGTCCCACAGCATTCCCTCGGCGCCCTCCAGGTCGACCGCCAGCGTGGTGCGATGGGAGAGCGCGCGGGTAAAGGCGTTCTTCAGCAGGGACCCGTGCAGCATCTGGTCCCAGCGCTCGTGGGTGATGGCGCTCTGGAGGCGCATCTGCAGGTACTTGAGGATGGCCTCGTTGCTCCACACGCGGGCCAGCTCCTGACGCACGACGGGGTCGTCGGCGCGGCCCACCCGTTGCGCCGTCGCCAACACGTTGGGAAAGGTATTGGCCTGGCCGCCGGAGGAGATCATCTGCGACTCGTTCCCCAACGTGGTGCGGGCCACCTTCCAACCGTTGCCCACCTCGCCCACCAGGTTCTCGGGGGGCACTCGAACCGCGTCGAGGAACACCTCGTTGAAGTGGGCCACACCCTGGGCCTGGACGAGCGGACGCACGTCGATGCCGGGCGTGGTCATGTCGACGATGAAGAAGCTGATGCCCCGGTGCTTGGGAGCGTCCGGATCGGTGCGGGCCAGCAGGATCCCAAAGTCGGCGTGTTGGGCGCTGGAGGTCCACACCTTCTGGCCGTCGACCACCCACCCGTCCTCTGCGTCCTCCGCCGGCACCGCCCGGGCCGCCAGGTTGGACAGGTCCGACCCGGCGCCGGGTTCGCTGAACAGCTGGCACCACACCTCGTCGCCGCGGAGCAGCGGCCGAACGTAGCGTTCCTTCTGGGCATCGGTACCCCACTTGATCAACGTGGGCCCCACCAACGCCTGGGCGGCGCCGATGAAGCCCGTCGTCACGTCGAAGCGGGCGGCCTCCTGGCCGAAGATGACCTGCTCGGTGCGGGTGCCGCCGCGGCCGCCCCACTCCGTCGGCCACGTGATGCCCGCCCAGCCGTGGTCGTACAGCGTCGCCTGCCACTCCTGGCAGCGGCGACGGTACTCCTCGGCGCGGGCCGGGTCGGTTGAGGCACCCCAGCGGGACCAGTCGCGGTCATCGCCCCGCTTTGGCCGGGCGTGCTGCTCAAGAAAGGCCCTGATCTCGGCACGCGCAGCGGCCTCGTCGGGCGAGTCGTCGAAGTCCACCCGGGCAGACTAGAACACGTTCTCGTTCTCGACGGACACGAGCAGCCTCGGGCCGCCCGCTAGGCCGGCTGGAGGCAGCCCCTCCGGTAGAGGAACACCGCCATGTCCCGACGGGTCACGGGCGCGTTGGGCGAGTAGGTGGTCGCTGACGTACCCGAGGTGATTCCCGCATGCACGAGCCACTGCACCGCGTTCTCGTAGTACGAGCCACCCACGACGTCGGTGAACGAATGGGGAGGACCTTCCTGCATGCCCTCGGCCCGCCAGATGAACACCGCCATGTCCTTGCGGGTCACCGCAGCGTCGGGGGAGAAGACGCCGGGTGCGGTGCCCTGGGTGATGCCCTGGTCAACCAACCACTTCACGGCCTCCTCGTAGAACGAGCCGCCCACGACGTCGCCCATCCCATGGGCCGGATTGCCGGTCGGCGAACCGGCGTAGCGCCACAGGAACGTCGCCATCTGCGCCCGCGTGACGGACTGTGTGGGCGAGTAGACGCCCGCCCCGGTGCCGGTCGTGATGCCCATGGCCACGAGCCAATCGATCGGCAAGGTGTAGTACTGCCCCAAGGGCACGTCATTGAACCCGGCCGCCGGCGGGTTGAGGCACAGGTTCACCGGCTCCCGCACGATGGTGAAGCTGAGATCCTTGGCGGCGACATCGAAGTCGGCATTGCAGGACGATGCGTTGCTCGAATCGATCTCGAGGTTGGTGATGTCGAACACGGCGGTCGAGGGGCTGTTCGGGCCCATGGTGAAGGGGCCGGCCATGACGCTGAACGAGTTGACGTAGCGGATCGTGCCGCCGGGATTGGACACGCTTGCGGTGCCGCTCGAGGTCACGAGCGGGCTCACCGAAGCGTTCTGAACGCTCAACTTGGAGGTCAGGCTCGCCTCGGAACCGAACAGGTGGGTTTGGGAGAAGATCTCGTTGCCGGCGGCGGTGCCGCTGGTGGCGTTGAACGTCACGCGCACCTGATCGCCGTTGCCGTAGGTCGATCCGTCGGGCGCGTTGGCCCACGTTGCGCCGCCGTCCTCGCTGAGTTCCCAGACCGCAGTCCACCCGTCGAGGTGGTAGCGGTAGTCCACCGGGGCGCCGCTGCCCAGGAAGCCGTTGCACCACCCGACGGCACCAGCACCGCCGGTACCGTCGCCGGACTTGTTGATCTGCCCCTCGCTCGCGCTGGAGATGGTGAGTGCTCCTGCCGTGGAGGTGGTGCCCACCGTGACGGCGAGGCCGGCCAGCAGCAGGACCGCCGCCATCACCGCCCCTCGCGCCTTTCGTACCGTGCTCCCGTGCTGGCTGAGCTCAGCCCGCGTGCTGATTCCGAACATGTGGTTCCCCTCGTGACCCGGCGGCGGCCCCGCTGCCGAACCCTGTCGACCCTAGCCGCAACCGTGGCGGCGGGCGGAGTGAGCAGTTCTCCCCAACCGGTTCCTCCGCCCTCGGGGCCCCGCCCAACGCGGCAGAGCTTCGGCCGTCAGGCCCGGACGTAGGGGCTCAGTAGCCGCGCCAGACCGGGTCGCGGCGCTCACGAAACGAGGCCATGCCCTCGGCGAAGTCCTCGGAACCCATGTTGAGCTCCACGGCGATGGACTCGTTGCTCATCATGGTGTTGCGGTCCACATCGAAGCTCTGGTTCAACAGCCACTTCGACAGGCCCAGCGCCTTGGTGGGGCCTGCGGCCAGGCGCCCGGCCCACTCGGCCGCCGTCGCCGCCAGCTCGCCAGGCGGCACCACCTTGTTGACCAGACCCAGCCGCTCGGCTTCGGTCACCGGCAGATCGTCGGCAAAGAACACCAGCTCCTTGGCCTTGTGCAGCCCGATCGTTCTGGGCAGCAGGTAGGCGCCGAGGGCATCCACCACCAGGCCCCGGCGGCTGAACACCTCGATGAACTTGGTGCCCTCGGCGGCAATGACCAGGTCGCAGGCAAACGCCAGGTGGGCGCCCATGCCGGCGGCGGTGCCGTTGACCGCAGCGATGATCGGCAGCTCCGAGTCGAGGATGGCAGGGAACAGCGTGTACTGGCCCTCCAGCATCATGCGGCGAGCGTCACCAACCGCCTGTGCGGGCACGCCCTCGGGCCGCTCGGCCGGGACCCGATGGCTCAGGTCGGCGCCGGGACAGAACAGCTTGTCGCCGCTGGCCGTCAGCACGATGGCCCGCGCGGTGTAGGCGCCGTTGAGTTCGGTGATGAGGTCCCGGATGCGATCCCGACACGGCGGCGACAGGGCATTGCCCTTCTCGGGCCGGTCGATGGTGATCCACGCCACCTGCTCGACGATCTCCAGCCGAACCTGCTCCTCAAGGGGGCGTTCCTCGCTGCTCTCGGCCACGGGCGTCTCCTAGCTGGGTTGCGCGGTGAGGCACCGCTCTACGTCTGGATCTGACGTTGTATCAGGTACGGCCGCCCCTCCGCCCGTCCGGCGGGCGGGTCGCCGCCGCGTTCGGCACCCGGCACACTGATGGGGTGAAGGAACCTTGGGACGCAGTGGTCGTGGGGTCGGGCCCCAACGGCCTGGCCGCCGCCGTCACCCTCGCGAGGGCGGGGCGGAGCGTGTTGGTGCTGGAGGGCAGGGCCACCATCGGTGGCGGCACCCGCACGGAGGAACTGACACTCCCCGGCTTCCGCCATGACGTGTGCTCGGCGGTGCATCCGCTGGGCGGCGCCTCGCCTGCCTTCGGTCGTTGGCCCCTGGAACGGCACGGCCTGCGGTGGCTGCACCACGAGGTGCCCCTCGTGCATCCGCTGGACGGGGGGCGTGCCGGGGTGCTGGCCCACTCCCTGAGCGAGACCGCAGAGCGCCTGGGCAAGGACGGCGACGCCTACCGCCGCCTGATGCAGCCCCTCAGCGACCACTGGAGCCAACTGGCCGAGAGCTTTCTGGGGCCCGTGCTCCGAATTCCCCGGCACCCCATCGTGCTGGCTCGGCTCGGCCTTGCCGGGATCACCCCGACCACCACGGTTGCCAACCGCTACTTCGCCACCGAGGAGGCCGGTGCGCTGCTGGCCGGAAACGCCGCGCACTCGTTCCTGCCGCTCAACCGTCCACTCACCACCGCACTTGCGCTGGCGTTGATGGCGCCGGCGCATCAAGGAGGGTGGCCCATTGCCGAGGGCGGCTCGGCCGCGATCACCGGTGCCCTGGCCTCGTACCTGGCGGAGTTGGGCGGCGAGGTCCGCTGCGACTCGATGGTTCGCACCCTCGACGACCTTCCCGCCCACCGCGTGGCGCTGTTCGACACCGATGTGGCTGCACTGGCCGACATCGGCGGGGCGGCGTTGCCGGCACGGGTGCGGCGCGCCTTAGCCGGAGTTCGTCGATCGCCGGGGGCGTTCAAGGTTGATTGGGCGCTGGATGGCCCAGTGCCGTGGGCGAACCCCGATGCTCGCCGGGCATCCACCGTGCATGTTGGGGGTACGGCCGCCGAGATCGCCCACGGCGAGGCCCAGGTCGCGAAGGGGCGCAACCCCGAGCGGCCCTTTGTGCTGACCGCCCAACCCTCGGCCGCAGACCCGTCGCGCGCCCCGGCGGGCAAGGCGGTGCTGTGGGGCTACTGCCACGTTCCGAACGGTTCCACCGAGGATCGCACCGAGGCCGTCGAGGCCCAGATCGAGCGCTTCGCCCCCGGGTTTCGAGACCTCATCCTGGCCCGCTCCGTCCGTCCCCCAGCAGCGGTCGCGGCCGACAACCCCAACTACCCGGGCGGCGACATCAGCGGGGGCTCGTTGGCCGGCGTGGGTCTGATCGCCCGGCCGCGCCTCACGCTGCACCCGTATGCCACCGGCAACCCGTCCCTGTGGATCTGCTCGGCGTCCACCCCACCAGGAGCCGGCGTGCACGGCATGTGCGGCTACCACGCAGCACAGGCGGTTCTGGCAGGCCCGCTCGCCTGATCTCCCCGGCTCCTACTCCTTGGCGGGGGTGTTGGCCACCTCGATGTAGGGGCGACAGGGCTGGCCCCGAAGCGTGTCGCAGTCGGGCAGGCCATCGGGGATCTCCTGGCCGGTCACGGTTGGCATCACGAGGGCCGAGGGGCGATCGCCGCCTCGTCCCACCGCGGGTTCCGTGTCGGTGGGCAACCGCGGGTTGTCGAACGCCCACATCGGGCGGCTGCCACCAGGGGCGGACACCGTGACACGCAGCTGCGAACCCGCCCGGAAGATGTGGCTGACACCAGGAATGGGCACCTTCCGCCGGATCCACTCGTCGGGCTCCAGCTCCTCCCGGTCCGCCGCCAGGTAGGTGTATTCCACCTGGAACTCGTCGCTCAGCTCGGGGTTCTCCTTGGCGTGTTGCAGTTCGAGCCAGCCCGACTGCACGTAGGTCTCGGACCCGTCGGGGCGCACCTCCGTGAGGTCCACCTGCACGGCGCCATCATCAGCCCCGGGCTTCACCCACAGGTCGAGGTAGCCGTAGCCGGCGACGACGACGTCCTTGGTGAGCTTCGGCGTGGCGTAGGCCACCAGCTTGCCCTCGGGGGCCTGCTCCCAGTTGATGGGCAAGGCGGGCTCTGGCTGCTGGAAGTCGCCGGCACCGGCATCCGAAGTGCGCTTCGGCCCGGCCCATCGGTCGTACACGAAGAGGTCCGAGGCCTCGTCCGGCGGGGCCTCGGAGCTGAGGGCGCCGTCATCGGCCAGGAACCAACTGGTGGCCTGCGAATCGGCGGGCGGATACTGGTCGAAGTCCCAGCGCACCCGCTCGCCGGTGGCCCCGGGAGGGGTGGTCTCCGCTCCGGACTCCACCAGCACCTGGATGGGGGCCTCGGCCTCGTAGGCGGCCAGGGCACCCTCGTAGTCATCGGGTAGATGGTCGGCGAATCGGTTGGGTCCGAAGCCCTCGGCGATTCCAAAGTTCTCCTCAAAGATGGGCGTCGACGCTTGCTGGAGCCCCTCGGGGATATCCGGCACCTTGCGGGCTACGTAGAACGACAGGAAGTCGTGCCAGTCGGTGATGGTCATGGGGCTGTAGCCGTCCGGGTGGTGACCGTTGTACATCTTCACGCGCAGGCTGGGTGTGCCGGTGAACTTGTTCAGCAGGTAGGCGAAACGGCCGCCCGTTTGCTCGTCCTGGTAGGCGCCGGTGAGAAACACCGGCACCTTGATGCGGGGCACGAGCAGCTGCAGGAATCGCGCCGATGCCGAACCCGGGAAGCTCTCCAACGATCGCCCGAAGGTGCGGAAGTCCGGGTTCTGCGTGCGGATCTGCTGGTTGCGCTCGCACACCTGGTCGCCGCCCTCGATGAGCTCGGCGTCCCATCCCTGCCCGCCACCCTGGGCCTGGTTGTCGCGCTCTTCCAGCCATTGCTTCGTGAAGCCGTCGTTGTAGACGCCGCCGGCCCATTGCTGACGCCAGGGGTCGTCGATGACCGACTGCGGGGCGATGGCCGCCAGGCTCGGTGGTTGGGTGGACGCCACGTAGAGCTGGGCAATCCCTGCGTAGCTCAGTCCCACCATGCCCACCTTGTTGTCCTTCACCCAGGGCTGGGCGGCGATGGCCTCGATCGCGTCGTAGCCGTCGGCCTGCTGGGCCGGGTTGAACACATCAAAAACCCCGCCCGAACACCCGGTGCCCCTCATGTTCACGCCCACGGTGGCAAAGCCCAGGGTTCCGGCGATCATCGAGCCGGGCTGGGGGCTGTCGGGCTTGGACGGGCTGTAGCCGCTGTACTCCACCACGGTTGGATACGGACCATCCTCGATGGGCCCCGGCAGCTTGACGCTGGCCGACAGCTTGGTGCCGTCGCGCATCGTGATGTAGCCGAACCCCTCGCCGATCTCCTGGTCGCTGTAGACCGATGCGGGAGCCACCTCATCCACGCCCAGCACGCGCACGACGTCGCTGGTGGCTTCCTCGGTGCGCACCCGGTACTCACCGGGCGTCAGGGTGGAGCCCTCAACGGCCGGTATGTCGCCGCCTCCGGTGGCCACGGTCATCGTCGTGTCGGGGATGTAGGCGAAGTGCGCCTGGCCTTCGAAGTCGGAGATGAGGGTCAGCAACTCGGCATCGTCGCCGTCCACGAGGGTCAGCTCGGTCTCCGGCTTGGCGCCCGTGACCGTCAGCGTCTCGACGCCTCCCACCAGCGTGAGGCCCGTCGGATCGTCCTCCCGGGGCCCCAACTCGTCGTCTTGTGGGGCATCCAACCCGCTCGCAGTGCGGGCCGACAGTGCCACCTCCTCGGTGCGGTCCGACGACTGCGCAGTGTCGGCGCCGCCGTCCGTGCAGGCGGCACCCACCAGTGCCACGCTCAACAGGGCCATCCACGATCGTCGGGCTGTTTTCACAAGTTCCCCCACAGGTCGATGCTTCGAGTTTGAAGCAGGCAAACCGTAGGGTGGCCTCCCGACGACCGCCAATGAGCGCTGGAGAACATGACCGAGACGCCAGCCAACGCCGACACAGATCCGCTCCGGGTGGAGGTGTACTCCGACGTGGTCTGCCCGTGGTGCTACATCGGCAAGCGCCGCCTGGAGGCCGCCCTCGCGTTGCCCGGTACCTCGGCGGTGGTCGTGCGCTGGCGCCCGTTTCAGCTGGATCCGGGTGCGCCCTCGCCGGGCGGCCCGGTGGCGCAGGCCTACGCCAAGAAGTTCGGCGGCCCCGAGCGTGCCTCGGCGATCATCGCCCAGGTCACCGAGGCGGCGGCGGAGGAGGGCCTGGAGTTCCGCCTCGATCGAGCCGTTCGCTCCAACACCTTCGATGCCCACCGGCTGCTGTGGTGGGTGGGCGCCACGACCGACCTCGCCGCCGCAGCGCCACCCCAACTCGACGGGTTTGGGCGCTTGTCCGACCCGCAGAGCGCCCTCAAGGAATCGTTGCTTTCGGCGTATTTCACCGAGGGCCTCGACGTGTCCGACCACCGGGTACTCGTCGACTGCGCCGAGCGATCCGGCCTGGACCCCACGCTGGCGGGCGAGGCGCTGGCGGCCGGCTCGGGCACCGACGAGGTGCGAGCCGAGATCGCTGTGGCGACGGCCGCCGACGTGACGGCCGTGCCGACCTTCGTCCTCGACGGTCGCTTGGCGCTGCCGGGGGCCCAGGAGCCGGCCGCCATCGCCCGCTACCTCTGCCGCATCGCCGCCACCCGCGGTCCCTGAGCTTCAGGGAGGCGGGGTCGAGGAGCAACTCGGGATGTCGCCTGGGGGCCCTTCGCTACGGGGTGATTTCGGCCAGGTACTCCTGCACCTGCTGCTGGGACAGCTCGCCCGACGCCCGACGGGCAACGTTGCCATCGGCGTCGATGAAGACGAAGTACGGGAACCCGGCCAGCCCGTAGGCCGCTCCAGCCTCCGAACCGGCGCTGTCGGTCAGCACGGGCTGGTTCCAACCGGTGTCGGCCACCCAGGTGGACGGTGGGAAGTTGGAGTTGGGCTGCTCCTTGACGGCGGTGGACACCAGCGATGCGCTCACCCCGTCGGGCAGCAGGCCGCCGTCGATCCACTGGGCCAACAGCGGCACCTCCTTCTGACAGTGGGGGCACCAGTGGGCACCGAACACAAGCATCGCTGGCCCTTCGCCCACGGTGACGTCGTCGCCCACGAAGTTGGCGCCGCTCACCACTGGGGCGGGCTGGCCGATCGCGTCGTCGTTGTTCGGTTCGCCGGAGAACTCGGACAGCGCAGCCCCCTCCACCTCAACCGGGCGGAACTCCGACACCGGCGCACCATCGGCGCTCGTGTTGCCATCGACGCCGCCGGTGTCCTCGTCCCCTCCTGACGAGGCGAGCGCGATCACGCCGGCCAACACGACGACCGCCGCAATGGCGCCGACTATCGCCCAGACCGGGATCGAGCTGCCCGAGCCTTTCGGTTCCTGGTAGCCGGGAATGGTGGGGCGGTCACCCAGCTTGGGGCGGTTGCTCATGGTGTTGCCTCGCTTGGTTGGGGGGCGGGATCGGTGACGGGCCCGGCTTCGGCGACGACCGCCACGTCGTCGGGTGCGTCGGCGACCGTGGAACGGTCCGAGACGTCGGCTGCGTGGTCGGATTCCCTCGGTGCCAGGCCCACCAGCACGGCAATCAGGGCGAAGGAGGTCAGGGCCATCAGTGGAATCGAGATGTAGTGGAACTTCCAGATCCACAGGACGCTGCAGGGGTTGTCCAGTTCGCAGGTGGCGCCGATCATGGTGGGGAACCGCTCGTGGATGTAGTGCCAGGTGGAGATGGTTGCGCCGATCCCCACCAGTGGCCACACCGTGAAGCGAACCGCCGAATCTCGTCGCAGCGCGGCCACGCCCACGATGATGACGTTGGGGAACATGGCGATGCGTTGGTACCAGCACAGGGTGCAAGGCGGATAGTCGGCGGCCAGCGACAGGTGCAGGCTGCCCATGGTGGTCACCAGCGCCACGACGAACGCCAGCGGCAGGGCGATGGGGGCGATCGCAGCCCGCAGCTCGTCCCACCAACTCAGGCGGTTGCGAAGCAGCCAGAGGATCCCGCAACCCAACAAGGCTGCCTGCCCGGCCACGGTCAGCAACGAGTTGAACGTATCGAAGGTATTTTGATCGACGAGATCACGCATCAGGGGTTACCGATCTCAGGGCGGACCTCCAGTTTGCCGGACGACGGCGCGAGTGACCTACCCGCAGCTCCGCGCGGCCGAGAGGATCCTCAGCGGGCCCTTCGGAGGTGTTGGGAAGGCAGCAGCGGCCCGCTAGCCCAGCCGCTCGATGATGGTGACGTTGGCCTGACCGCCACCCTCACACATGGTTTGCAGCCCGTAGCGACCGCCGGTGCGCTCCAGCTCTGCCAGGAGGGTGGTCATCAACCGGGCGCCGGTGGCGCCCAGCGGGTGGCCAAGGGCGATGGCGCCGCCGTTGACGTTCACCTTGTCGTGGGGCACCTCCAGATCCTTCATCCAGGCCAGGACAACCGAGGCGAACGCCTCATTGATCTCCACCAGGTCGATGTCATCCATGGCCAGGCCCGACTTTTCCAGGCCGCGCCGGGTTGCGGGGATGGGTGCGGTCAACATCCAGACCGGGTCGTCGCCCAGCACCGACAGGTGGTGGATCCGGGCGCGTGGCACCAGGCCGTGGTCGGCCACGGCCTGTTCGGAGGCGATCAGCAACGCCGCCGAGGCATCGGAGATCTGGCTGGCCACTGCGGCGGTGATCGTGCCGCCCTCCTCCAGCGGGGAGAGGCTGCGGATCTTGTCCCAGTTGGGCTCCCGGGGGCCCTCGTCGAGGGCGAAGGCGCCCACCGGGGCGATCTCAGCGTCAAAGCGCCCCTCGTCCCTCGCCCGGATGGCCCGCTCGTGGCTCTCCACGGCGAAGGCCTCCATCTCGTCCCGGCTGCATTCCCAGCGGTCGGCGATCATCTGAGCCGAGCGGAACTGGCTGACCTCCTGGTTGCCGTAGCGCTCCTGCCAGCCCTTGGACCCGCTGAAGGGGTCGGGGTAGCCGAATTGCTCGCCCACCAACATGGCGGAGCTGATGGGGATCGTGCTCATCTGCTGGACGCCGCCGGCCACCACCAGGTCCGACGTACCCGACATCACGGCCTGAGCGGCAAAGTGCACCGCCTGCTGCGAGGAACCGCACTGGCGGTCCACCGTGGTGCCCGGTACGTGGTCGGGCAGCCCGGCCGCCAGCCAACAGGTGCGGGCGATGTCGCCGGCCTGACCGCCGATGGAGTCGACGTTGCCGAAGACGACGTCCTCCACCGCACCGGGATCGATGCCGGTGCGGTCCATGAGGGCCGACAGGCTGTGTGCACCCAGGTCGGCCGGATGAACCGACGACAGGGCGCCGCCTCGGCGACCGACCGGCGTGCGAACTGCGTCAACGATGTAGGCCTCGGCCATGGGCGCTCCTTGCTGTGGGCTCCGGCGCCACGGAGAACCGCGGGGCTCGACGCTGGACGGATCGGCCGCTGATGCGACCGGGCACAGTCTGACGCCCCATCAGGTTTGGGGCCACCCAACGCCCGAGATCGCCAAACCCGGGCGCGACACCGCCCGGGCCGAGGACGCCGCGTTGCGTCCTCTGCCCGGGCGGGATCTGCCGGCTGGTGTGTTGGGAGACCTTCCCCCGGCCCCGTCACACCTCCCGGCTACTCCCCGCCGCTGGCCGAGGCGCTGACTCCAGCCAGGATCCGGGGAGAACGGGGAGCGCCGTAGCCCGGCGCCCCGTGCTCCTTGACGTCGAGGCCCTCAAGCTCCTCCTCCTCGGTCACCCGCAGGCCAACGGTGGCCTTGATGAGCTGGAAGAGCACGCCGGTGGTGGCCGCCACGAAGGTGGCGATGGCCGCCACGCCGATGACCTGGGTCACCAGCTGGCTGGCGCCCCCGCCATAGAACAGGCCCTGCTTCCAGAACTCGGTCTCCTCGGTGGCGAACAGGCCCACTGCGATGGTGCCAAAGGCACCGCACACGCCGTGCACCGAGATGGCCCCGACGGGGTCATCGATGCGACGCCGGTCGAAGAACAGCACCGATTCCACCACGATGACGCCGGAAATCAGGCCGATCACGATGGCACCGATCGGTGAGACCGCCGCCGTGCCGGCGGTGATACCCACCAGGCCGGCCAGCAGGCCGTTGGCCGTCATGCCCACGTCGGGAGCGCCCGTGCGGAGCCAAATGACCGCCATGGCCGCCAACGCACCGCACACGCCGGACAGGGTGGTGGTGAGTGCGATGCCACCGATGGCCGAGTCGGCCGCCAGCTCCGAACCGGGGTTGAAGCCGTACCAACCCACGAGCAGGATCAGGGTGCCGATGACGGCGAAAGGAATGGAGTGAGGCGGCAGGAGCCGGGGCTTGCCATCGGGGCCGTAGCGCCCGATGCGTGGCCCGAGCGCCATGGCGCCCATCAGCGCCGCAACGCCGCCCGTCATGTGCACGATGCTGGATCCGGCGAAGTCGTGATAGGGCGTGGACAGCTTCGACAACCAGCCGCCGCCCCACAGCCAGTGCACGACCACCGGGTAGATGAACGCCGAGATCACGATGCTGTAGATGAAGTAGCTCTTGAACTTGGTGCGCTCGGCCATGGCGCCCGACACGATGGTGGCCGCCGTAGCGGCGAACGCCACCTGAAAGATGAACGACACCGGCAGGGTGAGGGTACCGATGGCCGGGGCGCCGTCGCCGAGAAAGAAGCCGGTGTGGCCGATGAAGTCGTTGCCCGGCCCGAAGGCAAAGGCGTAGCCAACGACGAAGAACGCCAGCGCTCCGGCGCTGAAGTCCATCATGTTCTTCATCATGATGTTGGCCACGTTCTTGGCCTGGGTGAGCCCCGCCTCCACGAGGGCAAAGCCCGCCTGCATGAAGATCACCAACACCGCGGCAAGCAACACGAAGACGTTGTCCAGGTTCACCTGCACGTCCGCAGCGGAGATGTCCTGGGCGCCGGCGGGGCTGGCAATGGCCAGCACCGCGCCGCCAAGGACGGCGGCGCCCAGCAGGCGTTGCAGCCCGCGCGACCGACTCGCGGCGAGGGCCATGCGCCTCCCGAGG
Source organism: Microthrixaceae bacterium (assembly GCA_041394405.1). Classification (GTDB taxonomy): domain Bacteria; phylum Actinomycetota; class Acidimicrobiia; order Acidimicrobiales; family Microtrichaceae; genus Microthrix. The sequence continues at coordinate 15,024 of JAWKIF010000013.1, read as the reverse complement.
CTCGGTCCGGTCGCCGCTGAGGGCGGATCCGAACTCCGCCCAATCGAGGGGGAAGTGGTCGTAGTCACGGGGGGACCTCCTGGTAGTGCGCCGTCGTTGTTGGTACGACAGGCACCGTAGGGAGCCCCCGTTGCGGGCCAGTTCCGGCTACGTCAACGCAATGTTCCGCCTGCGTCAACGCTGTGTTGCTGGTCTGTCAACGCAGTATTTCCGGCTGCGAGGCTTCCGACTTGCGAGATGGCAGCCCTCAGTCGTCGACCGGGCGCAGCTCCGACATGTCGAAGTAGGCCCGCAACGTCGTGATGCGGGCGTCGTCGTCGAAGGTCATGACGTCGATGGCCGTCAGCACCATCTGCTGGTCACCGACCGTGGGGCGGATCTCCATGAGGAACGCCACCTCGCCGCCGCACACGTTGGCCTTGATGAGGCGCAGCTCGATCTCGCTCGCCAGCTCGCGCGAGGTATCCCAGAAGGCGCCGATGGCCTCGATGCCCTCGTGGCGAGGCGTGCCGACCGGGTCCTCCACCCAGGCATCGTCGGAGAACAGCGAGAGGTAGCCCTCCCGATCGTTGGTGGAGAAGTACGCGATGTAGTTCTCGACGGTGGCGGTGATGGCTGCGGGATCGGCTGACATGGGTCAGACCGTATCGGCGCGTGTCACCCGTCGGGCAGCATCCTGGGGGTACCGACCTACGAGACGGTCGACAGCGGGTCGATGCCGAGTGCGGCCGCCACCCGACGGCGGTGCCAGCGGGCGTCGCCAAACCGTGACGCCAACGCCCAGGTGCGCTTCAGGTACAGGTGCAGATCGCACTCGGTGGTATAGCCGATGGCCCCGTGGCACTGCAGCGCTGCGCGCCCGACCTGAGCCGCAGCCTCTGAGGCCATGGCCTTGGCCATCGACACGTCCCGATGCGCATCGGGATGGCCACCCGCCATGGTGTGGGCCGCCCGGTGCACCGCCGGCGTGGCGAAGGACAGCGCCAGCCGGGCATCGGCCAGGTGATGCTTGACCGCCTGGAAGGACCCCACCGGCACGCCGAACTGCTTGCGCTCGGACACGTACTCGACCGTCATGGCCAGCATCGTCTCACCCAGCCCCAACAGCTGGGCGGAGGTGCCCAGTGCGGCCCGGTTCCAGGCTCGGCGAATCTGCTCGCGCGCCGCATCGCCGTCGGAGAGCAGCGTGTCGGGATGGGGCTGCCAGGCCACCCGGGACAGCTTGCGTGCCCCATCCACCGACCGCTCCGGCGAGAGCCGCACCGAGGTGGGGTCCACCACATGCAGCTCGCCGTCGGCGTAGCCCAGGATCATGTCGGCCGAATCGGCGAAGGCCACCGTCTTGGCCAGGGGGAAGGCGGGCACCACGGTGGCGCCGCCCGGCAGGCGTTCCAGCCAGATGCGCGCCAGCGATGCGGCGGCCTCGGGGGTCGACTCGTGGGCCACCACCTCGGCCAGCAGGGGCGCGGACACCATGGCGCTGGAGAGCACCGGGTCGGGCAGCCCCACCCGGCCGCACTCCACCAGCGCCAGGGTCACCTCCTCCTCACCCATGCCCAGGCCCCCGGCCTCCTCGGGCACCATCAGGCCGAGCACGCCCATGTCGGCCAGCTTGGCCCACACGTCGCGCAGTCGGCCGTCGTTCGAAGCCCACGCCTCCCGCACCCGGGCGGGCGTCACCTCGTTGGTCAGCAGGTCGCCCACGGCGGCCGCCAGCTCCAGCTGATCATCCTCGAATGCGAACCTCATCGGTCCTCCTCCGCCGCTCGGCCGGGGCCGCTCCGCTGATTCGCCATGGCCGCCCTCACTTCCTGGGGAGGCCGAGCACCCGCTCGGCCACGATGTTGCGCTGGATGTCGTTGGTGCCCGCATAGATGGGGCCCGACAGCGCAAACTGCCAACCCTTCATCCATCTGCCGCCGTCCACGGCGCCGGGCGAGCCCTCGTCCAGCTCGGCCTCGGCGCCCGCCAGCTCGAGGCCCAAACGGTTGAGCTCGACGTCCAGCTCGCTCCACCACAGCTTGTTGAGGCTGGATCTTGCGCCGGGGGGACGCCCTTCGGTGACATCGGTGACGTCGGCCAGCGTGTACAGCTGGTAGGCCTCGGCGGCCATCCAGGCGGTGGTCACGCGATCGGCCAGCACCGGGTCGAGCTGATCGGTGCTGCGGGCCAGGGCCAGCAACCGCTCGGCGGTGGCCTGGAATCGGCCGGGTGACCGCAGGGTGAGGCCCCGCTCCGACGACGTGGTGGACATGGCCACCGACCAGCCGGCGCCCACCTCGCCCAGCACCCAGTCGTCGCTGATGAAGGCGTCCTCAAAGAAGACCTCGGCAAAGCCCTCGTCACCATCGAGGCGGGTGAAGCCCCGCACGGTGACGCCCTCGGCGTCCAGCGGCACCATCATGTAGGTGAGGCCCCGGTGGCGCTCCTGGTCGGGGTCGGTGCGGAAGAGCCCGAAGAGGTGGGTGCAGAACGCTCCCCGGGTGGTCCAGGTCTTCTGGCCGGTCAGTCGCCAACCGCCCGCCTCGTCGTCGCGCACCGCCTTGGAGGTGATGCCCGCCAGGTCGGACCCGGCGTTGGGCTCGGACCAGCCCTGGCACCACAGGTCCTCGGCCGCCGCCATGCGGGGCAGCAACGTGTCCTGCTGGGCCTGGGTGCCGTACTCGAAGATGGTGGGCGCCAGCAGGAAGATGCCGTTCTGGGTGACGCGCTGGGGGGCGTCGGCCCGGTAGTACTCCTCCTCGAAGATCAGCCACTCCCACAGCGTGGCGTCGCGGCCGCCGTAGGCCTCGGGCCAGCTGACCACCGCATAGCGGGCCTCGAAGAGCGTCCGTTCCCAGTCGAGGTGGGCGGCGAAGCCCTCGCTGGTGTCGCCGGAGGGCAGCGCCTCGGCGGGCACATGGTCGGCCAACCAGGCCCGGACCTCGGCCCGAAAGGCCGCCTCGGTCGGGGTGTCCAGCAGTTCCATGCGTCCTCCATCGAACGGGGTTGAGGGCGAGTGCGAAAGGTACCAGCAGCGCACGGTGGCCTCAGAGGTCGACCCGGGAGGAACCATTTCGGGAACCTCGGGAACTCGAGGCTCCCCGTCGGCGTCACATACCCATCGCCCACCAACGAGGAGCTCCCATGCCCACCACCATCACTCCCCCACGCCCACCCGAACCCGCCGCTCGCCCGTCTGATACCCCGATCGCCGCCAACCGGCCACCGGGTCGGCCCACGCCCACACCCGGCAACGAGCCACCCCGGCCGGGTCGGCTCCGACGCGTATCCGCCGCACTCGGCAGGCACCGGTGGATGGGCGCGCTGGCGGCGGTCGTGTTGCTGGCCGCCCTGGTTGGCTTGGGCACGGCGCTTCAATCGGCGGACGGCCAAGACTCGGCCAGCGGCATCATTGATCGGGAGCCCGCCGGCAGCATCGAAGACCCCGGGTCGGCCACCGCCGCACCGACCGAGCTGGAGACGGGCCAGGACGGCGCGATTGGAAACTCCGATGGGCAGAGCGACGGTAAGTCCTCCCCAGAAGCCGCTCGCGCCTCGGGCGCCGGCGGAGAGGAGGCCGGAGCCATCGCCGCCGACGAGGGTCTCGTCGACCCCGAGGTGGCGCCACCCATCGCTCCGGAGACGCCCGAGGTTGCCGGAGCGGATCGCGACCTGGTGCGGCGGGCCACCATCGACCTCACCGCCAAGGACCCCGACACGGTGGCGGCCAAGGCCCGCTCGCTGGTGGGCGGCCTGGGTGGGCGGGTCTCACAGGAGCAGACCAGCTTCTCCGGAAGCTCGTCGGTGGTGCTCACCCTCGCCGTTCCCCCAAAGAACTTCGACCAGGCACTTGAGGAGCTGTCCGATCTGGGCAAGGTGACCAACCGCACCGTGTCGACCGACGACGTCACCGGCCAGGTCACCGACCTGGAGGGCCGCATCACCACCCTGAAGGCATCCATCCTCCGCCTGCAGGGCTTTCTGGGCGACGCCTCCGACGCTGCCCAGATCGGCATGCTGGAGAGTGAACTGCTGCGCCGCGAGACCGAGCTGGAGGGCATCCAAGGCCAGCTGCGCACGCTTGACGCCCAGGTGGCCGAGTCGGTGGTCACCCTCACCGTCAGCGAGCCGGGCACGCAGGTCACACCCGAGCCGGACGACGACGACAGCGTCGGCTTCATGGATGGGCTCACTCGAGGGTGGGAGGCCTTCACCGCCGTGGTCAACGCCATCGTCGTGGCCGTGGCCGCCATCGCACCCTTCCTGGCCCTGGGCCTGGTGATCTTTCTGGTGGTGCGGCTGCTGCGCCGCACCCGTCGCCAGGCCTCTGACCAGGCCCCGGCCCCGAGCGAAGTCGGGTCACCAGGTGCTGCCCCAGCACCCGAATCGCACCCGAGATAGCCATGGCCAAGGGGCACCGCATGGGGAGAGAATCATGTTGGGCCCGGCTGAGCTCGGCTGAACTTGGTGCGCGCAGCCCGAACCCGAGATTGAAGCCTGGGATCTTCCCGGCACCGCGTGTTGTTCCTACGAGGACGTCTTACAGACTCGTGATCGGAAGGTCCTGTCGGGTCCCACAACCCAAAGGAGGACATCATGGACGTGATCGTGGACCGGTGTGCGGGTCTCGATATCGGCAAACGCAAGGTTCAGGCCTGTGTGCGTGGCCCGGACGGTTCGGGCGGTCGAACGTCGCAGGTTCGGACGTTTGACACGTTCACCGGTGATCTTGAGGACATGGCCACATGGCTGGGTTCGGAGGGTGTCACCGAGGTGGTGATGGAGGCGACGGGCCCGTACTGGTGGCCGGTGTGGGATGTGTTGGAGGAGGGCGGGTTCGAGTTGATGCTGGTCAACTCCCGGCACGTCAAGATCCTGCCGGGCCGCAAGACCGATGTGGGTGACGCCGCTTGGCTGGCGGAGTTGTTGGAACACGGCCTGTTGCGGGGCAGTTTCGTGCCACCCGAACGGGTGCGGCGTCTGCGGGATCTGACCCGGTATCGGAAACGGTTGGTCCAGACCCACACTTCGGAGGCCAGCGGATACAGAAGAACCTGGAGAAGGCAGGGATCAAGCTGACTCGGTCGCGCCTGATGTGTTGGGTGTGTCGAGCCGGTTGATGTGCGGGCGTTGCTGGCCGGTGAGCGTGACCCGAAGGTGCTTTGCCGATATGGCCAAGAAGCGGTTGCGTTCCAAGATCCCCGATCTGGAGCGGCCCTGAAGGGCGCTTCGACGATCACACTGCTTCGATGATCAGGATCATTCTTGATCACGTCGAGCATCTCGAAGCGGCGATCGCTGAACTCGATCGTCGGGATCGACGCTGTGATGGCTGAACTCGACGAATCCGACACCTGCGATGTTGGCGGGGGCGGGGCACGACCGGCAAGGACGATGGTGAGGTGGTGTCCCGTTCGTGCGGGCTCGTGAACGGCTCGTCACGATCCCGGGTGTCGGAAAGCGGGCCTCTGAGGTGGATCATCTCCGAGATCGGGATCGACATGTCACGATTTCCGACAGCCGGACATCTGGCCTCGTGGGCTGGGATGTGCCGGGTAACAACGTCACCGGAGGCAAACACCGGTCAGGCGCACCACGAAAGGTGATGTGTGGCTCCGAGAGGTGCTGGCCCAATGCGTGGGCGGCAGCCGAACCCGTGACACCTACCTGTCGAAACAGCTCTGGCGGCTCTCACGACGGATCGGCAAGAAGAAGGCCGCTGTGGCGGTCGGTCACAGCATCCTGGTTTCTGTCTGGCACATGCTTACCAACGACGTCGACTACCAAGACCTCGGTGCCGACTGGTTCACCCACCATGTCAACGACGACCACCGCCGCGACTAAGCCGTCCGCAACCTTCACGACCTCGGCTACCGTCACACTCGCCAAAGTCGCGGACCACTCACGGTTGATTCTCCTTACAGTTCGTGAAGCCCGAGCAACTCGTCACAGGTGCTGCCCCAGCACCCGAATCGCACCTGAGATAGCCATGGCGAGGCACCGCATGGGGAGAGAATCATGTTGGGCCGGCTGAGCTCGGCTGAACTTGGTGCGGCGCAGCCGAACCCGAGATTGAAGCCTGGGATCTTCCCGGCACCGCGTGTTGTTCCACGAGGACGTCTTACAGACTCGTGATCGGAAGTCCTGTCGGGTCCACAACCCAAAGGAGGACATCATGGACGTGATCGTGGACCGGTGTGCGGGTCTCGATATCGGCAAACGCAAGGTTCAGGCCTGTGTGCGTGGCCCGGAGCCCGGGCGGTCGAACGTCGCAGGTTCGGACGTTTGACACGTTCACCGGTGATCTTGAGGACATGGCCACATGGCTGGGTTCGGGAGGGTGTCACCGAGGTGGTGATGGAGGCGACGGGCCCGTACTGGTGGCCGGTGTGGGATGTGTTGGAGGAGGGCGGGTTCGAGGTTGATGCTGGTCAACTCCCGGCACGTCAAGATCCTGCCGGGCCGCCAAGACCGATGTGGGTGACGCCGCTTGGCTGGCGGAGTTGTTGGAACACGGCCTGTTGCGGGGCAGTTTCGCGCCACCCGAACGGGTGCGGCGTCTGCAGGATCTGACCGGTATCGGAAACGGTTGGTCCAGACCCACACTTCGGAAGCCCAGCGGATACAGAAGAACCTGGAAGGCAGGGATCAAGCTGGACTCGGTCGCGCTGATGTGTTGGGTGTGTCGAGCCGGTTGATGTTGCGGGCGTTGCTGGCCGGTGAGCGTGACCCGAAGGTGCTTGCCGATATGGCGAAGCGGTTGCGTTCCAAGATCCCCGATCTGGAGCGGGCCCTGAAAGGGCGCTTCGACGATCACACTGCTTCGATGATCAGGATCATTCTTGATCACGTCGAGCATCTCGAAGCAGCGATCGCTGAACTCGATCGTCAGATCGACGCTGTGATGGCTGAACTCGACGAATCCGACACCTGCGATGTTGGCGGGGGCGGGGGCACGACCGGCAAGGACGATGGTAGGTGGTGTCCTCGTTCGTGCGGGCTCGTGAACGGCTCGTCACGATCCCGGGTGTCGGAAAGCGGGCCTCTGAGGTGATCATCTCCGAGATCGGGATCGACATGTCACGATTTCCGACAGCCGGACATCTGGCCTCGTGGGCTGGATGTGCCCGGGTAACAACGTCACCGGAGGCAAACACCGGTCAGGCGCACCACGAAAGGTGATGTGGCTCCGAGAGGTGCTGGCCCAATGTGCGTGGGCGGCAGCCCGAACCCGTGACACCTACCTGTCGAAACAGTTCTGGCGGCTCTCACGACGGATCGGCAAGAAGAAGGCCGCTGTGGCGGTCGGTCACAGCATCCTGGTTTCTGTCTGGCACATGCTTACCAACGACGTCGACTACCAAGACCTCGGTGCCGACTGGTTCACCCACCATGTCAACGACGACCACCGCCGCGACCGAGCCGTCCGCAACCTTCACGACCTCGGCTACCAAGTCACACTCGCCAAAGTCGCGTGACCACTCACGGTTGATTCTCCTTACAGTTGCGATGTTGGCCGGGCGGCTAGTCGACGATGGCCTGGGTGACCAGCTGAGTGAGCTGGCTGCGAAGCGGCCAGGTGCTGGAGGGCAGCAGCTGGGTCATGAACACGGCGGTCACCTGCTCCACCGGATCGATGAAAAACCCGGTGGAGGCCGCGCCACCCCAGGCGAAGGTGCCCTGCGAGCCCAGCACCTTCTGCGCCACCGGATCCACCACCACCGAGAACCCCAACCCGAAGCCAACCCCGGCGTAGGCCGTCTCGGCGAACATCGACTGGGCGAAGCCCAACAGATCGGTATTGCCCGGCAGGTGATTGCGGGTCATGAAGTCGATCGTGCGGGGGCTGAGCAACCGGACACCGTCACGCTCACCCCCACGCAGGAGGAAGTCACAGAATCTCAAGTAGTCGTCGGTGGTCGACACCAGCCCTCCGCCCCCTGAGAGCAAGGTCGGCAGCGTCCGGCTGACCGGCCCCAGCTCATCGAAGCGCACGGCCCGCTTGGTGGCCGGGTCGGGCACGTGCAGTGCAGCGAGTCGGCCCCGACGGTCCTCTGCCAGGCCGAAGGCGGTGTCGTGCATGCCCAACGGCCCCAGCACCCGCTCGCCCAGGAACGCGTCCAGCGACCGGCCGCTGAGCACCTCCACCAGGCGGCCCAACACGTCGGTGGACACCGAGTAGCACCAGCCGGTGCCGGGCTGGAACCGCAACGGCAGCGAGGCCCAGGTGGCCACGGCCTCGGCCAGGTCGGCGCCAGCGGGGGCACCCAACTCGTAGCCGGCGTCCCGGTACAGCGCGTCGGTCGGATGGCTGCGTTGGAAGCCGTAGGTCAACCCCGAGGTGTGTGTGAGTAGGTGCCAGATGCGCAGCGGCTCGGTGATCGGCTCGGTCACCGGCGCCAGAGTGGATCCGCCCTTCCAGACCCGGGAGTCCGCGAACTCGGGGAGGTAGGTGGCCAGCGGGTCCGTCAGCTCGAAGGCGCCCTCCTCGTAGAGCATCATGGCCGCCACGGAGGTGATCGGCTTGGTCATCGAGTAGATGCGAAACACGGTGTCGTCGGAGATCTGCCGCCCGTCTGCCGGGTCGGCCGCCCCGTAGTTGGAGCGGTGCACCAGCCGGCCACGCCGGGTGACCGCCACCGTCCATCCGGGCAGGCGGCCATCGTCGACGTAGGAGCGAAAGTGCGCGTCGATGCGCCCAAGCCGCTCGGCGTCCATCCCGACCGTTGCGGGATCGATCACCTCCCGCACGTCCAGCGCCGGCGCCCGGCGCTGCGGCACGGTCAGGCTCCCAGACGGTCGAGGGTGGCTTCGGCCTCGGCGACGATGTCACCGAGCACCTCGGCCACCGTCGGCAGCGAATCGATGACGCCTACCACCTGCCCGGTGGGCAGGATGCCCACCTCGGACTGACCATCCACCATGGCGGCCTTGGTGAGCATCGGCGCGTTGGCAGCCATGGCCAGTTGGGCCCAGGTGAGATCCTGACTCCTCCGCATGGCCAGGCCGGTCTGCACCAAGTCCTTCATCGAGGTGCCGGTGAGCGAGCGGAACCGCAGCGCGTTGCGCAACGCGTTGAGCACACGCACCGGCGCCAGCCCGGTCTCCAGCGCCTCGATCACGTCGGTGGCGATCACCCGCTGGGGCGCACCGTCGATGGCGGTGGTGCGCACGGTGCCGGTGACGGGCGTCGTCAGGTAGATGGCCTTGATGTGCTCCGGCACGCCCGACTCGGCGGTGAGCAGGAACCGCGTGCCCATGGCGATGCCGTCGGCCCCTTGGGCCAAGGCAGCGACCAGTCCGCGGCCGTCGCGATAGCCGCCGGCGCCCAGCACGACGACGCCGTCTCCGGTCGGACCGGCGCTCGTGCCCGCTCCCACCGCGTCGGCGACGTCGGGAACCAGCAGGCTGGTGGGCACGGCCCCGGTGTGACCGCCCCCCTCGCCGCCCTGGGCGATGATGCACTGCACGCCGAGACCGGCCATCTTCTCGGCGTGACGGCGGGCGCCCACGGTGACCATGGTGACGATGCCTGCGTCGTTCAGGCGGGCCACCACCTTGCCGGAGGGCGGCCCGGCGAAGGACGCCACGGCAACGCCGCGTTCCTCCATCAGACCAAGCCGTTGGTCCAAGTCGGCCTGCACCGGCAGCAGGTTGACTCCGAACGGAGCGTCGGTGGCGGCAGCCACCTTCGCAATGGCGGCGTCCAACTCGTCGAAGGTCATCGTGGCCGAGGCGAGAATGCCGAGGCCTCCCGCGTTGGCGGTGGCCGCCGTGAGCGTGGCACCTGAGACCCAACCCATGCCGGTCTGCACCACCGGCAGGCGCACACCCACCAGCTGACAGAACCGGGTGGTGAGCGCGGCGTGATTGCTCATGGGCGACCCTGACACTGCGCCCTCACTCGTTCGGGACCCTGACACTGCGCCCTCACTCGTTCGGGACTTCGCGGGCGGCGAGGCCATCGGGGTCGATCTGGTGGCGCAACAGTGCCAGTTCGTCGGTTGTCGGCGCCCGGGACTCGGGGACCTCGTCGGGAACCGCCAGCTCGAAGCCGGTGGCGCCGACGACCTCGTCGACGGTCGCCCACGGGTGCACCGAGCGAAGGCGGGCGCACGGAATGCCGGGCCTCGTCGCTCGCCTCGAAGTCGATCACCGAGAGGTTGGTCACCAGCCGGCGGATCTCGTGAAACCGAGACGTCTCGGGGCCCAGCTCTGCGGCTCGGTCGTAGCCGACACCGGAGACGATATCCACCGCCTCCACCAGCACCTTGGGCGAGTGGTTCGGCACGAAGTAGCTGGTGGTGTGGCTGATGGTGTTGCCCGGGGCACCCCGGAATCCCAACAGCTGCGCCTTCGGGCGATGCCAGTCACCGATGGCGGCCAGGTTCTGGTTGCCGTACCGGTCGACCTGGCTGGCGCCCATCATCACATGACGGCGGCCGTTCCACAGCAGCTCGAACATGCGTCGATAGGGGTTCCAGTGTTCGACCACCCGCTCGGTGTCCACGCGGCCCACCGCCGGCGTCGTGGCGGTGAGCGTGGCCAGCGTGTCGGTGATGGCCAGCTCCGGCTCGAAGCTGGCACGAGCCAACCGCCCGCCGATGAGGGGAAGGTTGCCGATGGGGTTGCACAGGATCTCGCCGTCGCAGCGAAACGCCTCGGCGATGGCCACTGCGCAGTACTCGGCGCGGGTTGCCGCGGAGCTGGTTGGTGAGGGGGTCGGGTCGGCGCTCATCGGGTTGCCTCCTGGCTCATCAGGCGGCTGGGTTGGGCGATGAACCCCGCCAGCCACTCGTCCCATGCCTCGTCGCTCTTGGCGGTTCGGGCGTACTCGCGCTGCGCGTCCTCGTCGCGCTCGTAGTCGGGCAGGCACTGGGTGAACCCCGCACCACCCGGCGCCTCGACCACGGCGTCGGTGTTCAGGCGGCTCACCAGCAACGTCTGCACCGGCCCCTCCTCCAGAAACTGACTGGGTTCCACGACCCGCTCGCAGCTGACGATGGCACGGTCGGCGGCCCGGACGAACAGGTCGTCCATGAACGGATCCTCGCCCAAGAGCTGCGCGTTGCCCGCGGCATCGGCGCGGTTGGCGTGAATGAGCGCCACGTCGAGGTGGAGCGCCGGCACGGCCATCAACTCCTCCGGCTCGCCCCCGTGGCGACCGGGGTACGGGCTGGTGACGGTCTTCAGGTCGGCCATCACGCGGGGCACGTCCGAGCCAAGGCCGGCCCTGGTGGGCAGGAACGGCAGGTTCCACCCGGCAGCATTGAGGCCAAGCAGCAACATGCCCTCGTCCCACTCGGCGGCATCAATCGTGCCGGCCTGCCTGGCCGCTCGGTAGTGGGGCTCCAACGGGATGGTGTCGAGCGAGACGAAGCCCGAGATCACCTTGGCCACCTTGCCGGCGCGACACAGAATGCCCACCTCGGGGCCCCCATAGGCCACCAGCGTGAGGTCGGACAGGTCGGCGCGTGCCACCAACTCGGCGATGAGCGCCATGGGCTTGCGCCGGGCCCCCCAGCCGCCGATGCCGATGGTCATGCCCGAGGTGATGTGCGAGGTCGCCTCGGCTGCGGTGGTCACTTTGTTGGCCACGTGGCCGCTCCTTGTGTGGGGTCGAGGTGGTGGTTGCGCGGTGGCTCAGCGTTCGTGGCTGGGTGCTCGCTTCTCGACGAACGCGTCGCGTGCCTCATCGGACACGCCGGACAGGTTCAGCTCGAAGGTGAAGCCCTGCTCCATTCGGTAGCTGCGCCGCACGTCCACCGGGTCGATGGCGTTCAGCGATTCCTTGGCGCGGCGGATCACCAGGTTGCTGTGCTGGGTGATGGAGGCTGCGATGCGCTCGGCGGTGGGAATCAACCGGTCGCGGGGCACCACCTCGGCCACCGATCCCCACGCGTGCAACATCGACACGTCGACCGGTTCGGCGGTGTAGACCATCTGACGCATGCGGTGCGGCGGCACCAACCGGGCCAGGTGTGTGGCGGCGCCCAGCGCGCCCTGTTTCACTTCGGGCAACCCGATGGTGGTGCCCTCCGCGGCCACGACTACGTCGGCGTTGCCCATCAGCCCGATGCCGCCGCCCAGAACGAAGTCGTGGACGGCGCAGATCACCGGGACCTCGCAGTCGTACACCGCGCCGAACGCGGCCGCGCAACCCCGGTTTGCCCCCAGCAGGGCATCAAAGCCCTCCGTGCTCTGCATCTCTTTGATGTCCACCCCGGCGTTGAAGCCCTTGCCGGCGGCCGACAGGATCACCACGGCAACCTCGGGGTCGCGTCCGGCACCGGTCAGGTGGTCGGCCAGCTCGTACCAACCGGCGACGGTGAGTGCGTTCACCGGCGGATGGTTCATGACGATGTGGCGGATGCCGCCGGTGGTGGTGACCTCGAAGCCCATAGCGTCCTCAGGTGGTGGCCCGCCGCGAGCGCCGCCGCAGCCCCGACGCGGCGGCTCGCCAATGTGACGGTGTGTCAGGTTTCTGTGGCAACGTAGTCCAGCCGCCGAACCGAGGACACCATGACCGCCCCTGAGCCCACCGCCGCCCAGCTCGATTTCGCCGACCACGTCGTGCTGGTCACCGGAGGAACCCGCGGCATCGGGGCGGGAATCGCCGCCGCGTTCCTCGGCCACGGCGCTCGGGTGGTGGTGTGCGGACGCAAGCAACCCGAGGCGATTCCAGGGGACGGCGCCGGCGCTCCCCGCTTTGTTGCCGCCGACGTCCGCGATGCCGCCTCCGTGGATGCGCTGATCACCGACATCGAGGCCACGGAGGGTCGATTGGACGTGGTGATCAACAACGCAGGCGGCGCTCCGTACGCGGACGCGGCCGAGGCCAGCCCCCGCTTCCATGAGGCAATCGTGGCGCTGAACCTGTTGGCCCCGCTGCACGTCGCCCAGCGGGCCAACCGGGTGATGCAGGCTCAGGAAGGCGGCGGTTCGATCGTCAACATTGCGTCGGTGTCGGGCGTGCGCCCCTCCCCCGGCACCGCCGCCTACGGGGCGGCGAAGGCAGGGCTGATCAACCTCACCGTATCCCTGGCGGTGGAATGGGCGCCCCTCGTGCGTATGAACGCGGTCGTTGCGGGGTTGATCCAGACCGAACAGGCTCACCTGCACTACGGCGACGATGCGGGGATCGCAGCGGTCGCCGCCACCGTGCCGCTGGGCCGCATGGGGACTCCGACCGACCTGGCCAACGCGTGCCTCTATCTGGCATCTCCGATGGCCTCGTACGTGTCGGGCTCCACGCTCACGCTGCACGGTGGCGGCGAACGCCCGTCGTTCCTCGCCGAGGCCACCGCCGAGAACGGCTGATCCGGCCCGAGCCGTCCCCGACCTGATCGCAGCACCCTCCCCGTTTCCGAGCGGTGCGCCAACTAGCGTCAGGCCGTGACCTGGTTCCCGCCCGCCCGCCGTCGCGCCGCCGGCCGGGTCATGGCGCTCGTCGGCCTGGCCGCCGTGTTGGGTTCGTGCGGGAACAACGCCGGCGTCGGGCTGTTCGGCGACTTCAACGGCCGTATGGACATCCAGACCAGCGAGGTGGCCGACGCCCGCAACAACGTGATGACCGTTGTCGAGAAGAGCCATCAGGGCAGCCTGGAGAAGGAACAGACGGAGTTCCCGCGAAAGCTTCTGTGGGTCTTCGGCCGGGACCCCGAGTCCGTGCTGACCTTCCGGGTTCCGGCGGCCGAGTTCGACGCCACCATGGTGGATCTGGACGACCCGGGCATCGGAACGGTGGTGGGCCAGGAGGTCACCGGCCGAGACGACATCGAGCGAAGAAGCGACTTGTCCGAGGTCTCCCAGATCATCGACGACCGCCTGAGCGCCGTGATCGACCGCAACGGTGACGATCAGGAGGTGGTGGAGGCCCAGGAGCGGCTGGCCGACATGGCAGACAAGGCCAACCGCCCCGTGTTGGTCGTGCGGCTGCATCCCGGTCGGGGCTTCCTCGACTGGACGCTGTGGCTGCTCTTCAACCGCATCCTGTGGCTGTTGCTCGCGTTCGTCGCAGGCCTGGCCTTTGGCAAGCGCAGTTCCCAGCCCAAGGTGAGCCCCGTCTACGCCGCCGAGGACGAGCGTCAGAACAGCCCGGAGAAGAACCCAGGCGTCCAGGACTTCGGCTCGCCGACCTAGACGGCGTCTTCGGTCGACGGCACCGCCGCAGATCTGGCACAGTGGCTCACCTGACGCTGCGTCAGATCGGCCTGGTCGATCCCGGCGCGTCGCTTCGCCGCCACCGGCCACTATCCGCATCGAGGAGCACACCATGACCGCAGCGCCGATGCCCGCCACAGCGACCGCGCCCGCCGTCGACGGTTGGTTCGAGACCGACCCAGAACCCGCGTTGATCGGGTCGCGATGCGTCGGTTCGGGCACCTACTTCTTCCCGCCCGCCGAGGTCTCCCGCGCCCCTGGGCACGCAGGAGGGCCCACCGAGCGGGTCCGCCTGGCCAATCGGGGAACGCTGTGGAGCTACACCTCCGCCGGCTACCAACCCCCCGAGCCCTATCGCGAGCCGCCGGGAGGCTTCGAGCCATTTGCCATCGCCGCCGTGCAGCTGGATGAGGAGGGACTCGTCGTGTTGGGGCAGGTGCCCGCCGACGTCAGCACCGACGCCCTGAAGGTGGGCATGGAGATGGAACTCGTGGTGGACACCCTCTTCGTCGATGACGACGGGATCCGCCAAACGGTGTGGAAATGGCGCCCAGCGGGGGGACCGAGCCAGGAGGCCCGCATATGAGCAGCTCAAACGACGTGGCGGTGTTGGGCGTTGGCATGCACCCATGGGGCAAGTGGGGCCGGAACTTCGTGGAGTACGGCGTCCATGCGGCACTGGCTGCGCTGGAGGACGCCGGGATTCCGTGGGCCGATGTCGGCTTCGTGTCGGGAGCCGACACCATGCGCAACGGCTACCCGGGCTACGTGGCCGGAGCCACCTTCGCCCAGGCGCTGGGTTGGACCGGCGTGCCGGTGACCTCCAGCTACGGAGCCTGCGCCTCCGGTGCCATGGCCATTGAGGCCGCACGAGCCCGC
>JAWKIF010000012.1:0-281647 GCA_041394405.1 Microthrixaceae bacterium | reverse complement strand
AAACACGGCGCCTCCTACGGCTACACCGGTGTGTTGGGATACCACCCCCTGATCGCCACCCGAGCCGGGACCGGTGAGGTCCTCGCCTCTCGGATGCGTAAAGGCGCCGCCGGCACCTCACGCGGGGTCATCCGTTTCACCGGAGAGCTCCTCGCCACCCTGCGTCGGGCCGGAGTTGCAGCGCCAGTCACGGTCCGGGCCGATTCGGGGTTCTGGTCCTGGAAACTCGTCGACAAACTCACCCACGCCGGTGTTGGCTGGTCGATCACAGTCCGTCTCGTCCCCAAGATCAAAGCATCCATCGCTGCGATCCCGGAAGAGGACTGGGCCACGATCGACTACACCCGGGCCGGTCACGCCCAGGTCGCCGAAACGATCTACACCACCGGGAAAGGGAAACGGGCCCGGACCGTCCGCCTCGTCGTTCGCCGCACCCGACTCGCCGACAGCGCCCAAGCAGCGATGTGGCCCACCTGGCGCCACCACGCGTTCATCTGCAACAACACCCTCACCACCGTCAAGGCCGACCGGTTCCACCGCAACCACGCTGTCGTCGAGCTCGCCATCCGCGAACTCAAAGACAACGGGCTCCAACACTGCCCATCGGGCAGCTTCGCAGCCAACGGGGCCTGGCTCGCATGTGCGGTCCTCGCCCACAACCTCACCCGCTGGGCCGGAATCATCGGCCTCGACGGTCCAATCCGCACCGCCCGCACCATCCGCAACCGACTCATCGCCCTCGCCGGAGTCCTCGTCAACAGGTCCGGCACCCCCACCTCAGACTCCCCACCGACTGGCCATGGGCACACCAACTCCTCGGCGCCCTCGACAGAATCCGGGCGCTCCCCACAGCCGGCTCACCCTGACCCTCGGGCCTGTGGCACAGCGCCCCACACACCGACCACCCGAGCGCGCACAAACAGCCCGCCACCACGAACGCCTGATCTCACGCGCCCCAACACCCACCAAACCAGCAGAAACCCGAGCTACCTTCACAGGCCAGCCCCCCGAACCGGGACCACCCAACCCGAAGAGCCCGATCGGTGGATTCAGGTTCAAGCACTCGGCAACAAACGGCGGAGATGGATCGACTGCCGACACCATCGCCGCCCCCAGCCGACCCGACAGGGCGTTCGTGAGCGCGCCCGGGCCACACCCAACGTCCAACGCCAACATGCCGGGGTTCACCCCGGCGGCCTCTGCGAACGCGCCCGCCAGGGGCGTCGAGTACCGACCCATGAACGCGTCGTAGGCGGCTCCCGATTTCAGAAACGATCCGGCGCCCGAGGGATCCTGCACGATCGGTCGCTCAGCGAATTCGGCCGCCGGCCGACGCCCGGGCGGGAATGGGCGTCCCCAAGCCGCAGAGGGCGCGCCACAGCGCCCGATAGTTGGGGTAGGTCATCTCGTCGGTGATGTATCCGGCCCGCTCCAGTTCGGCGTGGAACCTGGGCAGGTTGCGCCACGGGATGCCCATGTCCACATGGTGGGCCAAGTGCCAGCCGGTGTTGTAGGGCACCAGCCACAACCTGGCTCCCCACGATTGTGCGACGTTGTGGGTGGTCACCCGGCGGTCGCTGCTGGGGCCCAGGCCGCCGTGCTCGCCGAGGGCCCGCAGGCGGTTCACGAGGGGCCATCCGGTGAGCCACGGGCCCAGCCAGAGCACGGGGTACACGTACCAACGACCCGTCGCCAGCCACAGGGTCGCCCACAGCATTGCCTGCACGGCCAGGATGGGCCCACTGATGCCACGGCCCGGTCCCACGATGGCCGCACGCAGCAGCCTGCGCAGGTTCTTCCATCCGGAGATGCCACCTGCGTCCCGCAGCAGGCGTCGCCTCAGGTCGGCCCACGGGCCGGGATAGCCGCCATAGAAGGCCAGGTCGGGCTCGTTGGGGCCGAACTCCTCCTTGTGGTGGGCGAAATGGGCGGGCCGATACAGCGAGATGGGAACGAACGCGGGCGACGCAATCAGCCAACGCCCTACCCAGTCGTTCGCTCGTCGGTTGGAGAACAACAGCCGGTGAGCCGCCTCGTGCATGAGGATGGCAAGCCGCACGTGGATGGGCACCATCAGCACGAATGCCGCAAGGTAGCCGAGTGGGCCGAGCCACACGGCCGCCCCGATCAGCAGCGCCGCTGACGCCCACACGCTGAGGACGGTGATGGCATTGCGGACGTTGGGGATGCGCCGCAAGTCGTTGCGCAGGTCTCGCCGGGCCATGCCGTTGGCCAGCAGGCGGTCGGTGGGGAGCACCTGGGGCAAGCGCTCCGCCGCCAGCATGACCGAGTCGCCCGACGGGCCGACGCCAATGGGACCAACGGGACGGCGCCCCTTGGACCGCTTCGCCGTGTCCCCGGGTGCCTCGGTCGTCCTCGTCACGGCCCCCATGCTACGGGAGTGGGAACGATCGGTCACCCGCCCGAATGCAACGGAGAGTGGGGATGCTGTCGCGCCCGGTACCGATCCTCGAGGATCTCGGATACGGTTTGTCGATGAAACAGTTCGTTGCCCGTCTGGGCCTGGCCCTCGGTCGTTACCGACTGGTGACGCCGGCGCCCACCGATCGGGTCATGGTGCTGGTGGCTGCGCCACACACCTCCAACTGGGACTTCGTGCTCATGTTGCTCATGGCGTGGAAGGCCGGGCTCTCCCCGCGCTGGCTGGGAAAGCGGGAGATGTTCGACGGCGTGCTGGGCCCGCTGTTCCGTCGGCTCGGCGGCGTCACCGTGGACCGGAACAACCCCGCCGGCCTGGTCGACGACTTGGTCGCTCAGGCCCGTACCGAAGACTCCTTGTGCATCGTCATTCCCGCCGAGGGGACGCGCAGCAAGGGTGAGTACTGGAAGTCCGGCTTCTACCGCATCGCCAAGATGGCTGAGATCCCCATCGTGTTGTCGTACCTCGATGGCCCAAGCCGCACGGGTGGGTTTGGCCCCCACATCGTGCCCAGCGACGACGTGGCGGCCGACATGGACCTGGTCAGGGCGTTCTACGCCGACAAGGCCGGGGTGAAGCCCAAGAACAAGACCGAGCCTCGCCTGCGCGAGGAGGGCGCTGCGGTCACCGGCCCGGCCGCGTAGACCGGCGTAGCCCACATCTGCCAGGCTCGGTGCCCACACCGGCGGCGCCGCGACGCCACGACCCCAAGGATGCCCCATGAAGCTGGCCATGCAGATCGGATACAGCGGCGGATTCGAGCAGTCCGTTGCGCAGGTTCAGGCCTTGGAGAAGGCCGGCATGGACATCGCCTATGTGGCCGAGGCCTACGGCTACGACGGCGTCAGCCTGATGGGTTATCTGGCGGCGAAGACCGAGACCGTGCAGATCGCCGCCGGCATCCTTCCCATCTACACCCGCACCCCCACGCTGTTGGCCATGACTGCCGCCGGCGTGGACGACCTGTCCCACGGCCGATGCATCCTGGGGCTGGGCGCAAGCGGCCCCCAGGTGATCGAGGGGTTCCACGGGGTTCCCTACGACGCCCCCATCGGCCGCACCCGCGAGATCATCGACATCTGCCGTCAGGTGTGGGCGCGGGAGGAACCATTGATTCACGACGGTCGCTACTACCAGCTGCCGCTTCCCGAGGATCAGGGCACCGGGCTGGGCAAGGCGCTCAAGATCATCACCAAGCCACCGCGGGCACGCATCCCCATTCATGTGGCGGCATTGGGCCCCAAGAACGTCGCCATGACGGCGGAGCTGGCGGACGGCTGGCTGCCCATCCTGTATCACCCCGACCGCGCCGCCGACGTGTGGGGGGACGACCTGGCTGCCGGCCAGGCCAAACGGGCCGACGACCTGGGTGAGATGGACGTGATCGCCGGGGGTTTGCTCGCCGTGGGCGAGGGGGCCGAGGCCATCCGCGACTTCGCCCGGCCCATGGTGGCGTTGTACGTGGGCGGGATGGGCGCTCGCGACAAGAACTTCTACAACAGCCTCTTTCAGCGCTACGGCTACACCGATGCGGCGGCCGAGATCCAGAACCTGTACCTCGACGGCAAGAAGCAGGAGGCCGCTGCCGCGGTGCCCGACGACTTCCTGGCCGAGACCTCCCTCGCGGGCGACGAGGGCTTCGTCCGCGACCAGATCCAGCGATATGCCGACTCGGGCGTCACCGTGCTGAACGTGACCCCCATCGCCAACGACCTGGAGGGCCAGGCACGGCTGGTGGAGAAGGTCAAGGGCTGGATGAGCTGACCTGGCAACGGGCGGGCTTGCCCTAAGCGTGCAGGTCGCCCACGTCGTTGTCGGGTGCGTCGTGGGGCACGACGCCGACGTCGGCCAGGCGTGGCGGGCGCCCGTCGATCACCGGGCCCTGGTCGTCCAACGCCACGACGGTTGGGGCATCGGTGCTCACCTTGTATCGCCTGGTGCCAACGCCAATCCACACCGGCCCGCCCTCGGCCAAGGTCAACGTGATGCTGTGGGGCTCGAGGTCGACGCGCAGGCGACAACCCAAACGGTGCAACGTGAAGCCGAGGTGGGTCCAACCCCGGGGGAGGCGGGGGTCGAAGGCCATGACACCCCACACGTCGCGCATGCCGGCGAAGCCCTGCACCAGGGTGGTCCACACGCCCCCCGTTGACGCCACATGCACGCCGTCGCACGCGTTGCCCTGGAGGTCGGCCAGGTCCACGAACAGCGCCCGGTTGAAGTACTCCTCGGCGAGGGCCCCGTAACCCACCTCGGCGGCAAGGATGGCCTGGGCGCAGGCGGACAGCGACGAGTCGCCGGTGGTGATGGGGTCGTAGTACTCGAAGTTGCGGCGCTTCTCTTCCCGGGTGAAGTACTCACCCTGCAGGAACATGGCCAGCACCACGTCGGCCTGCTTCAACACCTGGTGCCGATAGATCACCAGCGGGTGGTAGTGCAGCAGCAGTGGTCGCTTCTCCGCCGGGGTGTCGGGCAGGTCCCACACCTCCTTGTCGAGAAAGGCGTCATCCTGGGGATGCACGCCCAGCTCCTCGTCGTAGGGGATGAACATGGCGGCCTCGGCGGCCCGCCATTCCTCCACCTCCTCGTCGCGCAGGCCCACCACGCGCTGGAGGCGCTGGTAGGCCTCGGGGTCCTCCTCGCGGATCACCTCCATGGCCTCGGCCGCTCGGCGCAGGTTGAATCGGGCCATCAGGTTGGTGAACAGGTTGTCGTTCACCACGGTGGTGTATTCGTCGGGGCCGGTCACGCCGAAGATGTGAAACGTCGACGGGCCGTTGGGCTTGTAGAAACCCAGGTCGCTGTAGAGCCTGGCCGTTTCGATGGCCAGCTCGGCGCCCTCGCTGCACAGAAAGTCCCAGTCGCCGGTGGCCTCGATGTACTGGCTGAGCGCGTGAACGACGTCCGCATTGATGTGGTACTGCGCGGTGCCGGCGGCGTAGTAGGCCGAGGCCTCGTCGCCGTTGATGGTGCGCCACGGGAACAACGCGCCGCGCTGGGACAACTCGGCGGCCCGCTCGCGGGCCTTCGGCAACATGAGGTAGCGGAACCGCAGCAGGTTTCGAGCCTGCTGCGGGTTGGTGTACGTGCAAAAGGGCATCACGTAGACCTCGGTGTCCCAGAAGTAGTGCCCGCCGTACCCGGTGCCCGTCACCCCCTTGGCGGCTACACCGTGACCCTCCACCCGGCCGGTCGCCTGAGCCAGCTGGAACAGATTCCAACGCACGGCCTGCTGGGTTCGGGCGGTGGTACCCACCGTCACGTCCGAACGATCCCAGAACTCGTCGAGCCAGGAGCGTTGATCGGCGGCCAGGGCCTCGCTGCCACGATCGATGCACCGATCCAGCGTGCGTGCGCAGCGATCGGCCAACTCGGGTGCCGGGACGCCCCGAGACGAGTGGAACGTGGCGTACTTGGTGATCTTCAGGGTCTGGCCGGCGGCCAGCCGGGTTCGCACCACGGTCTTGGCCACGTCGTCGTTGGCCTCGGTGCTCACGTCGGCATCGCTACTGGTCTCCACGATGTGGTCCGTGGCGCACGCCAACGTCATGGCGGAGTTGGCGCAGCGATACCCGAGGGTGGCCCGCGAGCCCTCCACACGGCTCAGCCTGGGGAGCAGCACCCGGTGTTCAAAGGCGTGTGCCTGGCGGGGGTCGGCGGCGTCGCCCTCGCCCAGCGCTGCGCCAGGCACGTGGTATTCGTCATGGCCCTCCTGACGATTCAGCAGCTGCGAGGACACGGTCACGGGGGCGGTGCCCTCCAGCATGGTGACCTCGAAGGTCATGAGGGCAAGGTGACGCTCGGTGAAGCTCACCTGACGCGTGGAGCGCACTCGAATGCGCAGCCCGGCGGCGGTGCGCCACATGACGGTGCGTTCCAGGATGCCGGACCGGAAATCCAGGCGCCGCTCATAGAAGTCCGTGTCGGCCTCGGCGATCAGCAGCGGCTCGTCGTCGACGTACAGCTTGATCAGCTTGGGGTCGGGCACGTGCACCAGCGTCTGGCCCACCTTGGCGAACCCAAAGGCATCCTCGGCGTGCTGGATGGGCCAGGTTTCGTGAAAGCCGTTGAGGAACGTGCCCTGCGTGTGGGCCTCTCGTCCCTCCTCCACGTTGCCCCGCAGCCCCATGTAGCCGTTGGCCACGACAAACAGGGTCTCGGTCACTCCCAGATCGTGGGTGGAGGGCTCGGACTCCACCAGCGCCCACTCGTCCACCGGGAACCGGCCGGGGTCGAGCGCCGACTCAACATCGAAGGCAGCGGCATCGGTCCTGGGCTCCGAACCGGGAGGAGGGGTCATGACGCCGCCGCCCCGGTCAGCTCGATCAGATCGCTGACCACGACATCGGCCCCGCCCTTGGCCAACGCGGCGGCGCCTGCGCCACGGTCGACGCCGACGACCAGCCCGAAGCCGCCGGCCGCACCGGCACGTACCCCCGACACTGCGTCCTCCACCACCACCGCCTGCCCGGGCTTGACCCCAACGAGCGAGGCGGCGTGCAGGAAGAAGTCCGGGGCCGGCTTTCCGGCCAGGTGCTCGGTGACTCCGACGTTGCCGTCCACGACCACCTCGAAGCGGTTCGCCAGCCCCGCTGCGTCGAGCACTCCCCGGGCGTTGCGGGAGGAACTCACGATCGCCAGCTCGCAGGCGGCGGGTTCCAGCTCGTCGAGGAGCGCCAGCGAACCCGGGTAGGGCTGGACCCCGTCGCGGGCCAGGACCGTGTTGAATCGGTCGTTCTTTGCGGTGCCGAGGCCGTGCACGGTTGGGGAAAAGGGCGCGTCGTTGGGGTCGCCCTCGGCAAGGTCGATGCCACGAGACTGCAAAAAGCTGCGGACCCCATCCAGGCGGGGCTTGCCGTCCACGTAGGAGAGGTAGTCATCGTCGGTGAACGGTTCCTGGCCATCGAGGGTCTCCAAGAACGCATCAAACATCTCCGCCCAGGCCCGACGGTGCACGTCGGCGGTGGGGGTGATCACGCCGTCCAAGTCGAAGAGAACAGCGTCGTAGCGTGACCAATCCACCACACGAGCGTGCCACACGGGGGCTTGTCGGTGGTGGGTGCCGACGCTGCCGGAGGGTGGATCAGGCGTTGGAGTCGGCCAGGTGCTTGGCCAGACGGGCCTTGCGGTGGGCCGCGGTGTTCTTGTGCAGGATGCCCTTGAGCACTGCCCGGTCGATGCGGCTCTGGGCGTCGCGCACCAGTTGCTCGGCGTCGTCGCGGCCCTCGTCGGCCGCCTCGACCGCCAGCTTCACGCGGCTACGAACCTCGGTGCGCACCGCCTTGTTGCGCTCGCGCCCGCTCGTTCTGGCGGTTTCTCTTGATCTGGCTCTTGATGTTGGCCACGGGGACTCCTGAGGAGGGGGGCGGAGAGGGGGAATGACGAGTTGCTGTCGACGTGACGGGTCAACCGAACCCCAACGTTGGTGGGTCGGCGGTTGAAGCGAACGGGTCATGATAGCCGCCAACCGAACAAGGCGTCGACGCGGACCGGCAGCGGCCGTGACGTCTTCAGCCGCTGTCTCAGCGGCGCCCGAGCGCCGAAAGCAGGGCGCGATAGGGCTTGGCAACGGCGGGGGTCGCCCGAATTCGTCCCTGAGCGCGGATCAACCTCGATCCCAACAGCTCGTCCAGGCGCTCCTGCTGGGCCGTCGTCCGTTGACGCAGCTGCCGAACGGTGCGTCGTTCGGTCGCCAGCTCGGCACGAGCCTCGCGCAGCTCTTCCCGCAGGTCGTTGCGTTCGCCCTCCGCCCGGCGTTGCAGCTTGAGTCCCTCCGCATCTGCGCGTGCGCGTGGGCGCAACGCGTAGTACCGGTGGAGAATGTCGTGGAACTCAACGGTGGCCTCGGCGAGGAACCGGCCGGTCGCTCGTGCCGCGTGGAGGCGGTCGACGGCATCCGGGTCGAACTCCTCGATGGCCTCGGCGTAGATGGCCACCATGGCCTGCACGGCGTCGCCGACGCCGACCCGCTCGCGAATCCACGTCGAGACCGTGGCGGCGTCGGTCGCGCTGTACCCCGACAGCTGGGAGACGATCGTCTCGGCCGCCACCGGCAGCGTCTGCGTTCTGATCCCGAAGTCAGTTCTCGCAGCCGGTCGACGTTGTCGGGACGGACCAGCGGGCCGAAGGCCCTGCTGGAGCCGATCATGACGGAGGCCCCCACCGCCAGCGCCTCCAACGCCGAGCGGCCCTGGGCCAGCACCACGTCGTACTCGCCGAGCAGCTCCTCCGGGGTGGAGGTCTCGTTGCCGACGCCGGTGCCCACCACGTCTAGGTGGACGTTGAGCTGCTCGGCCGCCTTTCTGGCCTCGATGACGTAGGTCGAGCGTTCGGAGACGTAGCTGTTGAACAGCAGCATCCGGCCCAGCTGTTCCTGGGGCTGGGCCGCTGGTCGAAAGCGGTCGAGGTTGACGAAGTTGTGCCCGATGCTGATGCGCTCGTCGGGAATCCCGTGTTGCAGGGCCAGTCGATCCCGAACCGCCTCGTCGATCGCCACATAGCGAACCACGTTGGGGTGTCTCACCGGCGTCTCGGACCAGGGGCGCCAGCCGTGGCTCACGTTCACCACCGGCACGTCGTCGAAGTAGGTCAGCGCAGCCATGGTGGTCATGAAGTGCTGGCCGTGGATGATGTCCGGGCGGGCGCCCAGGTCGTCCAGGTTGTCGGTTACGGGCACGGTGAGGTCGATGAGCTCCCGCCCGATCTCGCCCACCTCGGCGGTGTAGATCGAGGGGCGGTGGCCCTGAGCCAGCAATTCCAGGGCCAGATCCCTCACGTAGGTGGCCACCCCGTTTCGGCCGTCCATGGTCCGGTTGGTGATCAAGACGTTCATGGGTGGCTCTCTGCGGTGTCGATGGTGACGGACGGGCGCCCGGTCGATCGCCGGATGTGCTCCTGGTCATCGAGGAACGCGGCTGCCTGACGTCGCCCCTTGCGGCCGGTGGATCGTAGGGCACGCTGCACGAGCCCGACCGCGGCCTCCATGCCGGGATGCCCGAAGAACGCCACCAGGTCATGTGGACGCACGGCGTGGAGGATGGCGTCAACCAGCGTGTCCAGCCGGATGTGTTCGATGGCGTTCAGACCTCAGGCATTCAGAGCACCGACCATGGCCTCGTGTTCGTCGTCGGTGGCGCGGTCGGTCACCCCCAGCACCTCGGCGCTGCGGGTGACGTGCACCTCATCGACGTTCAGCTTGACGAGCTCCCGACCCAGTCGCTCCCCCTGCTGGACGTTGGTCTCCACGCCGCGATTGCCACGAACGGCGACGCCACACAGGAACCGAGCGCTGTTGCTGCGGAGACCGCGGAGGGCGGGGCCGACGGTGGCGGCGCTGTGGGCGTTGAACATGTCGTCCACCAACACGAACGGCTTCCGTGCAACGACCAACTGGCGCCGCGGCAACCCGACGAAATCGCCCAACCCGGCTTCGATGGCCTGGGCGGGTGCGCCCAGCACGAACGCGGCGGTGGCGGCCAGCGCAGCGCTGGTGCGCTCATGGCCGATCACGTTGGGGTAGTCCAGGCTGAGCTCAACCGGATCCCGCCGGCATCGATCGGCCAGCTGGGGCGTCATGGTCACTGCGGCGTCGTGGCGCAGCGCCAGCGCATCCGGACCGTGGCCGACGGGCACGTCGAAGGCCCCTGCCCCAGCCGCCACCTCGATCACGTCGGGCTCGTCGGCGTTGTAGATGGCGAAGCCGTCCGGGTCGAGACCCTCGAACAGCTGGCGCTTGGCTTGCCGCTAGGCGGCCCCGGAGCCGTGAACGTTGAGGTGGTCCTGCCCGATGGTGGTGCAGACCCCGATGGAGAGATCAACGTCGGCCAGGCGTTGATGCGCAATGCCCTGCGAGCTGGCCTCGATGACCGCGTGGGTGGCGCCGGCGTCCACCGCTGCGGCCAACAGCTCCTGGAGCTGGGGGCGTCCGGTGTGGTGAGCCCCGGTGGTGACAGTCGGTCGCCCGTCGCCACGACGACGCTGGTGGACAAGCCGTGGGCGATTCCCGATCGCTGGAGGCACGCGGCCAGCATCACCGCGGTGGTGGTCTTGGCATTGGTGCCCGTGATGCCGACCGATCGCAGGCGCTGGTCGGGAAATCCGAACAGCAGCGCGGCCGCCAGCGAATACGCACGCCGCTCGTCGCTGACTCGCAGCAGCGGCACGCCATGAGCGCGCATCAGGGTGGACAGCTCGCGGGGAAGCGGGTCTGGTGCCCCCTGCCAGACGACCGCTGTCGCGCCGGCCCTGGCGGCGGCGTCGACCGCAGCAATCGACCGCTTGCCGCCGAACAGGTTCACATGCAGGTCGCCTGGTTGGGTCAGCTCCGGGTTCCAGCCGGCGCCCCGATAGGTGGCGTCGCCCGCGGCACCGGGGTCCCACGACTCGAGCACGCCCAACTCGTCCAGGCGTCGCGCCAGGTCGGCCACACCGGCGCTGCGACCGTGATTCACGTCGCCCGTCCGGCCCGGGCCAAGAATCGGTGCCGAACCGACAGCAGGTCACTGCTGGTGCCGGTCAGCATCACCACCGCGCCGGGGCCGGTAGCGGCCAAGTCGTCGACCGCTTGGCGTGGGTGCTCGAGGTACTCGAAGCCCGCGCCCCAGGCATCCGCCGACCGAACGACGATGCCGGCCTTCGTCGCCTGTTGGGCGAGCCGCGCGTGTTGGCGGCCCGTGGCGGTCGGCCCGTCGTCCATCGCGCCCAGCACAAGAAACCGGGCCTGTGCCGGCCGGGCCGCAAGCGCTTCGAGCGCGACCGACACTTCGCCGACCGAGGTTGCGTCGCTTCGATCCCAGACGACCGGACCTTCCGGGAGGTTCATCACGATGGAGTCGGTCAGCGCGCGGGCCGCCGACGCGACCCGCTCCCGAACCTCGTCCAGGTTGCGCCCGGTGGCCGCCGCCGCCGCAATCGCCCCACCGATGGGAAGCCCAAGCCAGCCGCCGTCGGGGCCGACCTCAACCTCGAGGCTGCCCCATGCGCCCGACACGCGCACCTCGCCGCCGGGCGTCGGCCCTTGGGTGTGGGTGGTCGCCACCCGGAAGGTGGCCGGTGCCGCGGTCTCGTCGTCGTCGGCCCCATCGCTCAGCGTCTCCGCGACGGCTTCGGACACCACCAACGCCGTGTCGGCCCCCAGTTGGCGGATGAGGCTGTCGGCTTCGGCGGTGACCCGGGGGGTGCCCAGCGTGGCCAGGTGGTGGTCGCCCAGGTCGGTGACCACCATGATGTTCGGGGCCAGGAGCGCGCCGTCTGCCACCGAGCATCCGCGGTGGCGTCGGTTGAGTTCCACCACGAGCGGCTCGTCCCCGTCGTGGTTCAGCAGCGCCAGCGGCGTTCGGAATCGCTCGGTTCCGGGGATCTCGCGGCGCCCCGGAGGACCCGTCGGAGGCAGGTCGAACGCCGCTGTTGGAGCGCCCAGCGCGACCCGAAGCAGGGCGGCGGTCGCCCAGGCCGCCCCGCCTAGCACCCCCACCCGGGCGCAACCGTCGGGTCGGCCACGCTCGTCGCTGGCCATGGTCCGCAGCATGGTCTCGGTGCTGGGGCCGCTGATCGCCGTGCCGCCCATCCACGAGCGTTCGGTGAGGTAGGGCGCCCGGTCGGCCAGGTTGCCGAAGAGGAGCTGCGACGTGTCGCCCAGCGGTGGCGGGTGGGCCGAGGCGACGAACAGCTGGTTGCGGTCCGGTTCAAGTGTCGCCGGATCAATCACGGCCTGCTCGACGGGGAGGCTCGGACCGTGATGGCCGGTGCCCAACAACTCGGCGATCTCCAGGGTTGAGAATCTCACGCTTCGTTGCCACTCTCGATGGGCGACTGGCGGGCAAAGCGCCGTCAATGGGCGATGACACACATAGTATTCCAGGCGTGGAGACGGGGCGCGGGGCCGAGCGGGGGGGCGCTCGGGCGTTGGTGGTCTTCGGCGGTCGGTCGGCCGAACACGAGGTGTCCGTTGCCTCCGGGTGGGCGGTGGCCCATGGGTTGAGCGACGCGGGGTACGAGCTGGTGGTGGCTCACATCGCCAGGGACGGAACCTGGCGTGCGTCGGGCGGCGAGCCCGATTGGTCGAATCCGCCGAACCCGCTGGCGTGGCCGACGGCGAACCCGTGGTCGCTCCTGACCCAGCCCGAAGGGGCGCCGGATGTGCTCATGGCCGTGCTGCACGGCCCGCCGGGTGAGGACGGCGTGATCGTGGCGCTGGCCCAGTTGGCGGGGGTTGCCTACGTGGGTTCCGGCCTCCTCGGCAGCGCGCTGTGCATGGACAAGACGCTCACTCGGGAGGTGCTGGATGCCCGAGGGTTGGCTCAGACGCCGTGGCTGGGTCTCCACCCGGGAGATGCGGTGCCCTCCCTTGCCGACGTCGTCGAACGGCTGGGAGCGACGGTGTTCGTCAAGCCGGCCAACCTCGGCTCGTCCATCGGGATCAGCCGCGTGGCGGACCCGGCCGCATGGGAGGACGCCCTGGAGCAGGCGTTCGGCTACGACGACACGGTGATCGTGGAAGCCGAGGTCGAGGGCCGAGAGGTGAGCGTGTCGGTGCTCGGAAACCGCTCCGAGGGGTTCTTGGTGTCCGAGACCTCGGAAACCACGCCGAACCACCGGTTCTTGGACTACGCCGACAAGTACGGCCGCGGGGCGGCCATGGCCCACGTGCCGGCCCCCGTGACCCCAGAGCTGAGCGAGCGAGTCAAGGCCCACGGGCGGAAGGTCGCCCGTGCGCTGCGGGTGGACGGACTGGCCAGGGTGGACCTGTTCCTGGTTGGGGCCGATTCCGGGGGCACTTCCACGCTGCTCGTGAACGAGGTGAATACCATGCCGGGTTTCACCGCCGAGTCCACGTTCCCGCGGATGTGGGCGGCCTCCGGTGTTCAGTTCCCCGAGCTGGTCGACCGTCTGTGTGCGTTGGCCCTCAGGCGCCACGGTCAGCGGTCGGTTCGCACCGACCCGATCGGGGCGGCGACCTCGAACGATGCAACCCCGCCCGGTCCGCATGCACTCACGATCCGGGCCGCGACCGAGGACCACTGGGTTCGGATCGGCGAGTTGACGGTGGCGGCGTATTCACGGGTGCCCGGCCGACCGCACCTTCCCGACTACGACCGGGAGCTGGCCGACACCGCCACGCGCGCCCAGCGCCTCACGCTGGTGGTGGCCGAGAACGGTCGGGGTGAGGTGGTGGGCACGCTGGGCTACTATTTCGTGCCGGGCACCAACGGCCGGGTGGGGCGGGCACGGCAGATCGCCGTCGATCCGACGGCGCAGGGCCTGGGCGTGGGCCGTGCGCTCCTCGAGTGGGCCATGGCCCGGCTCCAGGCTGACGGGGCGTCCGAGATGCTGCAGCGCACCGCCGAGTACATGCAGGCTGCTCAGGCGCTCTACCGGGCAGCGGGGTTCGTGCGGGCACCCGAGTGGGACGAGGTGCAGGACGACGGCCCCACGCTGCTGGGCTTCCACCGCTACCTGTAGTGCCGAGGGCTGGGGGCGCCAACCCGGATTCAGCGGGCAGCGTCTCCGATGAGTTCCGCCACCACCTCGTCGATGATGTCGCCGCGGCTGCCCTTGATCAGCACGGCCGAGCCTGGCGGCAACGACCCCACCCGCTCTCGCAGCTCGCGGCGGTTCGCAACCACGGGGAGGCCGAAATCCGGGGCCTGGTAGGCCAGGATCTCTAGGCCCAGTCCCTCGGCGTGGCGTCGAGCCTCGGCGTGGATCTGCTCGGTATAGGCCCGCCCGTCGCGTAACGGCCCGAGCACGGCCAAGCGCTCGGGCGCATCGATGGCGGCAAGGGCGTCGAGGGCGGCCAGCACCGAGTGGATCGTGGCGTTGAAGCTGTCGTCGATCACCGTCAGGTCGCCGGCAGTTCGGTACATCTCCATGCGGCGCCCGGCCGATTCTGCGGCATCGATCCCGGCGGCGGCCGCCTCCAACGGCACGTCCACCGCCAAGGCCGCGGCCAGCGCGGCCAGCACGTTGGTGACGTGGTGCCTACCGCGCATGGTGGGTCGGAGGTCGACGTCGCCCCACGGGGTGCTCACCGACATGCTGAGTGTCAGGTCGTCGGCAAGGTCCACCTTGGTCGCCCGGATCTGCCCGGTTGTTCCGTAGCTCAGCACGTTGGCTGAGGTGCGCTTCGGATAGTCCTTGGCCAGCGGATCGTCGGTGGAGAGCACGGCGGTGCCGCCGGCGGGCAGGTCCTCCACCAGCTCGCCCTTGGTGGCGACGATTCCCTCGGTGCCCATCATGGGCCCCAGGTGCGCCCACCCCAGCTTGGTGACCACGCCAACCGACGGGCGGGCCACCTCCGACATGATGTGCAGGTCGCCCCGATAGCGGGCACCCAGCTCCAGCACCAGGCACTCGGTGTCCTCCGGCGCCGACGCCAACACGCCCGGCATGGAGAACTTGGTGTTGAACGAACGTGGCGTTGCGTGGGTCCGGTAGGTGGACGCCGTGGCCGATGCGATCAGCTGTTTCACGGTGGTCTTGCCCACCGACCCCGTGATGCCGACACAGCGTTCCGTGAGGCGGGCCCTGGCGCACCGGCCCAGCGCCAGCATGGCCGGTTCCACCTCCGCCACCACGATGGCCGTGCCCCCCACCGGGGCCACCTCGCACAGGTAGGGCCGGTCGGCCGACACCGCCCGGGGCGTGTGCCGGTTGGTGTCGTCGCGGAGGAAGCGATGGTTTCCCGCCACGAACAGCTCGTGGACGTTCGTGCCCAGTTCCCGCACGTCGAAGACGTAGTGCTCCACGGGCCGGGCCCGGCCCTCGTGCACCCCGCCGACCGCTTCGGCGATCTCGGTGGTCGTCAAGCGCATCGGCGGCCGCCGTCGGCAATGGGTGCGCCCGGACGAGTCATTGGTGGCCATCGTAGGCGGCCAACGGGCCATCCAGCCCTGCCCAACCAGACTCCCACGGTGAGGCGGTCGACGCCGACCCCGGGCTGGCTCGCTCGGCTGCGGTGCGGTCCAGTCGATCGCGCGGAGGTGTTTCATTGGTGTATGGCCCGAACCAACGTCGATATTGACGAGCAAGCCTGTGCAGAGGTGATGCGCCGCCACGGATTCACCACCAAGCGCGATGCGATTAATTACGCGTTGCGCCGGGAGGCGCGGCGAATGTCCCTCGATGAGGCGCTGGCAATGCGAGGGAGCGGATGGGATGGGGACTTGGACGCGATGCGGGCGGGAAATCGCCCGGCGCCCTGGTGAGCTTGATTGACACGTCGGCTTGGATCGAGTAGCTCCGCGATGGTGACGAGGCCACGGTTGCTGCCGTGACGTCGGAGCTGCGCGCCGGGGCTGCGCAAACAACCGAGCCGGTGGTGATGGAGCTGTTGATGGGTGGTCGGTCACCAAAGCACGCTGACGACATTCAGGCGCTTCTCGGCCGCGCTGACCTCATACCGGTAGACGGCGGGGACTTTGTCGACGCGTCGCAGCTCTCCCGAACGTGCCGAGCACGTGGAGCGACCATTCGCTCGTCGGTGGACTGTCTGATTGCCGCAGTGGCGATTCGGAGTTCGATCGCGATCCTTCATGTCGACCGAGACTTCGAGGTGCTGACACACCACACCGCTGGTGACGAGGTCGGTCTGAGGCGCTCGACCCGAAGTCGGCGCTGCGGTCGCAGGTGACGTCGTAGGGTGCCGACGACCAGCCCGAGTAGCCTGATCGGCTCTCATGGCCTCGCTTGACCGCATTCGCAACTTCTCGATCATCGCCCACATTGACCACGGCAAATCCACCCTGGCCGATCGGCTGTTGGAGCTGTCCGGGGCCGTGGAGGCCCGGGATATGCGCGCCCAGTATCTCGACTCGATGGATCTGGAACGCGAGCGCGGCATCACCATCAAGCTGCAGTCCGTGCAGGTCGACTGGGCCGACCACACGCTGCACCTCATCGATACCCCCGGACACGTCGACTTCGGTTACGAGGTGAGCCGCAGCCTGGCAGCGTGCGAGGGCGTGGTGCTGGTGGTGGACGCCAGCCAGGGCATCGAGGCCCAGACGCTGGCCAACTGCTACCTGGCGTTGGAGAACGACCTGGAGATCGTCGCCTGCCTGAACAAGATCGACCTCCCTGCGGCCGAGCCCGAGCGGGTGGCCACCGAGATCGAGGCCGTGTTGGGCATCCCGGCCGAGGACATTCTGCCGGTGTCCGCCAAGACGGGGGAGGGCGTGCCCGAGCTGCTCGACCTGGTGATCGAGCGCATTCCGGCACCCACCGGCGACCCCGACGCCGACCTGCAGGCGCTCATCTTCGACTCGCACTTCGACCAGTACCGGGGCGTGGTCAGCTCGGTGCGGGTGATGAACGGCGTCATGCGCACCAACCAGAAGCTGTCGTTTCTGCAGGCGGGCAGCACTCACTCGGCCGAGGAGATCGGCGTTCGCCGGCCCGTCAACACGCCGGTGAAGGAGCTGCGGCCCGGCGAGGTGGGCTATCTCATTGCGGGTATCAAGGATGTGGGCGAGGCCCGCTCGGGTGAGACCGTCACCGACTTCGCCAGGCCCGGCGAGCCGCTGGAGGGTTACGCCGAACCCAAACCCATGGTGTTTTGCGGCCTCTACCCGGTGGAGGGTGACGCCTTCGAGGAGCTGCGCGAGTCGCTGGAGAAGCTGCGCCTGAACGACAGCTCGTTCACCTACGAGCCCGAGACCTCGGGCGCCCTGGGCTTCGGCTTCCGCTGCGGGTTCCTGGGCCTGCTGCACATGGAGATCGTGCGGGAGCGCCTGGAGCGCGAGTTCGACCTGTCGCTCATCGCCACGGCGCCGTCGGTGGAATACGAGGTGGAGACCACCGCCGGTGAGGTGCTGTCGGTGCACAACCCGTCGGCCCTGCCGCCGCCCACGTCGATCGAGCAGATCAGCGAGCCGCAGCTGCGCATGACCATCCTCACCCCGGCCGACTACGTGGGCACCATCATGGAGCTGTGCCTCAGCCGCCGGGGCGAGATGCGCTCGATGGAGTACCTGTCGCCCGAACGGGTGGAGTTCGTCTACCGGATGCCGCTGGCCGAGGTGGTCATCGACTTCTTCGATGCCCTGAAGAGCCGCACGCAGGGCTACGCCAGCCTGGACTACGACACCGACGGCTACCTGCCCGCCAACCTGGTGCGGGTGGACATCATGCTCAGCGGTGAAACGGTGGACGCCTTCAGCGCCATCGTGCACAAGGACCGTTCCTACGACTACGGCCGCCGCACCGCCGAGAAGCTCAAGGAGCTCATTCCCCGGCAGCAGTTCGACGTGCCCATCCAGGCGGCCATCGGTGGGCAGATCATCGCCCGCGAGACGGTGAAGGCGTTCCGCAAGGACGTCACCGAGAAGCTCTACGGCGGCGACATCACCCGCAAGCGCAAGCTGCTGGAGAAGCAGAAGGCCGGCAAGAAACGCATGAAGTCCATCGGCAAGGTGGACATCCCTCCGGACACCTTCATCAAGGCCCTGCGCCTGGATTGAGTGGCGCCGCGGCGCCGCCCCAGGTGGCTCGACTCATTCCGACGGGGGCTCACCAGTAGAATCGTCGGTCTATGACACGGGTTGGCCTCAGCTTTCGCGCGCACGTGGGTGCTGCGATGGCCTCGTCGCGGTTGGACGCTGCGTCCGACGGGGGGGTTCGCCGTGCTCGATGACCGCAAGGCCGCCGTGCTGCGGGCGGTGGTGCAGACCTACATCGAGACC
Source organism: Microthrixaceae bacterium (assembly GCA_041394405.1). Classification (GTDB taxonomy): domain Bacteria; phylum Actinomycetota; class Acidimicrobiia; order Acidimicrobiales; family Microtrichaceae; genus Microthrix. The sequence continues at coordinate 263,527 of JAWKIF010000012.1, read as the reverse complement.
GCCCAGCCGGTCGGTTCTGGCAACGTGGCGGGCGCTCCCGGGGTGGAGGTCAGCCCGGCCACGGTGCGCAACGACATGAAGTACCTGGAGGAGAGCGGGTACCTGATGCACCCGCACACCTCGGCCGGGCGCATCCCCACCGAGAAGGGCTACCGGTTCTTCGTCGACGCACTCGGTGTGCCCGCCAGCCTGGAGGAACCCGAGGCACAGAAGGTGGGGCAGTTCTTCGCCCACGCCCACGGCGAGCTGGAGGGCTTGTTCCAGGAGGCCTCCCATCAGCTGGCCCGCCTCACCTCGACCGCGGCGCTCACGGTGGGCGAGCGGGGCAGCACCGAGACGGTGCGATCGGTTCAGCTGGTGTCGCTGTCGGACCGCCTAGTGGTGGCCGTCGCCGTGCTGAGCAACGGCATGCTGGCGAAACGCACCGTGGAGCTGTCCGCACCGCTGAGCGACGCCGAGTTGGCCACGGCGGCATCGGTGCTGTCGGCCCGCCTGGAGGGCGCCACGGTGACCGACATCGTGGCCGAGGCCATTCCCGGCGTCGCCGACGTCGCCCCCCGGGTGGCGCCCGACTCGTTGCCGGTTGCCGTTTCCGAGGAGGCCCTCTCCGGCCTGGCGGTTGCGTTGGCGGAGGATCACACCGACCTGTACGTCGAGGGTGCCTCCAACATGGCCCGCAGCTTCGAGGAGATCGAGACGCTGCACCGTGTACTGGCGCTGCTGGAACAGCAGGTAGTGGTGGTTGGCCTCCTGCGGGAGCTCATCGAGAAGGGCCTGACGGTGGCCATCGGTTCGGAGACCGGGCTGTCGCCGCTGAGCGAATGCTCCCTGGTGGTGGCACCCGTGATGGTGGGCCCCAACCGCGCCGCCACCCTGGCGGTCCTGGGCCCGACGCGCATGAACTATTCCGACACCCTCTCCGCCGTCGACACGGTGAGCCGTCAGCTCACCGTGGCCCTCGGCGAGGGCGACTGAACACACACGACCCCCCCCGGGCCGGCCACTGGCACGGCCCACGCAAGCACGCACAAGGAGCGACGAGATGGCTCAGGTCACCGAGGACCCCTACGAGGTTCTGGGCGTCAGCCGAGACGCAAGCCCCAACGACATCAAGGCGGCCTATCGCAAGGCCGCCCGCGACAGTCACCCCGACGCCAACCCGGACAATCCGGCCGCCGAGGCGCGCTTCAAGTCGGTTGCGGTGGCCTACGAGATCCTCTCCGACGGCGAGAAGCGCGAGAACTACGACCGCTTCGGTTCGGTGGACGGCGCGCCGATGGGTGGCATGGGTGGCGGGCTGGGCGACCTCTTCGACGCCTTCTTCGGTGGGGGTGGGGCCGGCGGTTTCGGCGCCGGGTTCGGGGGCGGCCGCGGAAGTGGCCCCACCGGCCCCCACCGCGGCCCGGACCTGGAGACCACCCTGCGCCTCGACTTCGAGAACGCGGTGTTCGGCGGGGCCCAGGAGGTAACGGTGCGAACCGCCGTCCCGTGCGACGTGTGCGAGGCCACCGGCGCGGCGCCGGGCACCAGCGCCAACACGTGTGGCACCTGTCAGGGGCAGGGCCAGGTGCAGACGGTGCGCCGTTCGATCCTCGGACAGATGGTGACGGCGTCGCCGTGCCCCACCTGCCAGGGCAGCGGCGAGCTGATCCCCAGCCCGTGCTCGAAGTGCGACGGCGACGGGCGGGTGGTGGAGGACGCCACCCTCAAGGTGGATGTCCCGGCGGGGGTGGACGACGGGTCCACGCTTCGCCTCACCGGGCGAGGGGCGGTCGGGGCTCGCGGCGGCGCCGCCGGCGACCTGTACGTGCACCTCAGCATGGCCGAGCACCCGACGATGCGCCGCGACGGCACCACGCTGCACCTGGAGGTGCCGGTGACCATCGCCCAGGCCACCCTGGGTGCGGTCGTGGGCATCGAGACACTCGATGGGCCCGAGGAGCTGACCATCCCCGCCGGCACCCAGTCGGGGTGGGAACACCGCTTCCGCAACCTGGGCGTGCCGCGCCTGGACGGTCGGGGGCGCGACCGGGGTCGCGGCGACCTGGTGGCCCACGTCGCGGTACGCACGCCCAAGGACCTCGACGATGAGCAGGAGCAGTTGCTGCGGCGCTTCGCGGAGCTGCGCGGCGAGGAGGTGGCTCCGCCCAAGGCGGGGCTGGGCAAGAAGCTGCGCAGCGCCTTCAAGTGAGCGCAGGCTGGTGAGCGCGTCCGGGCCTCCCGCCAGCGTGGCTGCCCATGCGCTCGTGGAATCGATCGAACAGCCGCTGGCAACCGACGAACTCACCCGACACCTGTGGGGAGCGAGGCGGTTGCGGCCGGGCACCAGCATCACCATCACCGACGGGGCCGGTGGTTGGCGGCTGGCCCGGCTCGGGTCGCCGGGGCAGCTGGAGCCCGACGGGCCCGTCATGGCGGTGCCCGCCCCCGATCCAGTCACCGTGGCGTTTGCACCGGTGAAGGGTGAGCGGCCCGAATGGTGCGTGCAGAAGCTCACCGAGGTGGGGGTGGACCGGATCGTGGTGCTGGTGTGCGACCACTCGGTGGTGCGCTGGGAGGGCAGCCGCGCCGAGGGGCATCTGGCCAAGCTGGCTCGGGTCGCCGCCGCCGCAGTGGAACAGTGTCGCCGGGTGTGGCTGCCCACCATCGTGGGGCCGTGCTCCATCGACGAGCTCACGGAGCCCTCGGCCGACGGCCTCCCAAGGCCCTGGGTGCGGGCAGACGGCGATGGCCGTGAGCTGGCTGGCGGCGACCGGGCCATGCTGGTCGGTCCCGAGGGCGGGTTCTCGGATCGGGAGCGAGCCCTGGTGGCCGATGCGGTGCGTCTCGGGCCCCACGTGATGCGGGCGGAGACGGCCGCCATGGTGGCCGGGGCATCCGCAGTCGCGCTCCGTGAGCATGAAGTCCGCGCTTACCACGGAGAGTTCGGGTAACATCTCATCCAAGCTGATCCGTGGGAGGCGAGGACCACGGCTGAGATGAACCCCATGGGCCGGCGGCCCGAGGCTTTCATCGCTGCCTTGGTGTCAAGCGCCTACTGATGAAGCGGCATCAATTGGTCGAAAGGCACACCTACATGGGGACCACGTTGGACGACGACGAGTACACGCGGAGCCAGTACGGCAGACAGGTGGGGGAGCGGCTACGCCTCATCCGCCGCCAGAAGCGCCTATCGCTCCAAGAGGTGGAGGCCATCTCCGATCAGGAGTTCAAGGCCTCGGTGCTGGGCGCCTACGAGCGCGGTGAGCGCGCCATTTCGGTGCCCCGACTGCAGCGCCTGGCCCGCTTCTACAAGGTGCCGGTGGATCAGCTGCTGCCCGAGGACGAAGAGGACGAGGCGTCCCGCGGAGCCGACCAGGCCGATTCGGGGGCCAAGATCGACCTCACCAAGCTGGAGGCGCTGGAGGGCACCGAGGCCGACATGCTGAACCGGTACCTGCGCATGATCCAGGTGCAACGCCAGGACTTCAACGGCCGGGTGCTGACCATTCGGCGCGACGACATGCGGGCCATCGCCTGCATCCTCGGCGTGGGCGAGGACATCGCACCGGAGCGGCTCACCGACATGGGCCTGCGCCTGAACTAGTTCCGGCGGCGGGGCTAACTCTTTGGCTTCTTCGTCGGTTTGGGCGGCAGGGTGCCGATCCACTCCCAGGCACGGTCATACCACTCCCGCAGCGCCTCGGTATCCCCCAGCAGCGTGTCCGGCACCGAGGAGTAGCCCCGCATGGTGCGGCCGTATTGCACGACGGGCCCGCTCTCGTACTGGGATCGGAACTCAGCCTCCAACTCCTCTGAGAGGTGCAGCGCCATCACCCCGTCGCCATCAAGGAAGCTGAACATGTGGCCGTTGCGTGAGGTGTAGGGGTTCTTGGCACCCTTCACCTCGCCGTTGCCGGACGATTCGACCGCGGCCAGATAGCGCTCGAGGGCATCGGCGGGGCCGGGGAACGCTGATCCTCGTGGCATGGCCCAATCCTGCCACGGCGAGACGAACGCTGAAGCTGAGAGTGCGGAAGCGCCCCATCCCGGCTGCTCGCCCGGCACGTTGGCCCACCGTTCGCCCACCGCCGAGTTGCGACGTGGTGGCGCCGCCTCGGGGCTCTACCCTGGCCTGCGTGGCCCACAACATCGTGCATTTCGCCATCCAGGCCGATGATGTGGAACGCGCTCGCCGTTTCTACGAAGCGGTGTTCAACTGGCGCTTTGAAGCGTGGGGCCCGCCGGGCTTCTACGACGTCGTGACCGGCGACGACGAGCGGCCGGGCATTCACGGGGCCCTGCACGGCCGCGACGAACCGCTGACTGGCAGCGGGGTCCGAGGCTTCACGTGCACGGTCGCCGTCGAGGCCCTTGCCCCCATCCGCGAGCGGGTTGTCGCCAACGGAGGAACCATCACCCACGAGGAAGTTGACATCCCGACCGTCGGCACACTCACGCAGTTCCTCGACACCGAGGGCAACGAAGTGGCGGCGATGGTCTACGAACGGGAGATGTACGGCGCCTGAGCGTGGCGACTCTCGGGCCATACGGGCCCGGCTGACGCCGGAGTGATGGTGGGAAGCCCGCTGCGCAGCATGCTGCCAACTACCTGGAGGTCGGTCGGGGGTTTTGGCGCACCGCGGCCAGAGATGCGCAGGCTTCGACCAAGGTCATCGAGGTCACCTGCAGCGACGAGCAACTGCACCGACAACGTCTGGCAGCACGGGGTAGAAGATTCGAGGCGTACCCGGAGCCGACCTGGGACGACGTGATGAGACGACGGAACGAGACCGAGCCCTGGACCGTCGACCACCTGGTGTTGGACAGCGTCGGCAGGTTCAGGACAACGTCGATGTCGCTGTCGAGTACGTCTGCTCTTGACCGGCGCTTGTGTCGACGGCCGTCGTTGGTCACCAGGCCATCCGGCAACGACCTTGACGCCACTCCACCGTGCCCACCACGAACGTCACCAACCGACCCTGACGTTCAGCAGTTGGCGAGTGCGGCGAGGGCGTCGCAGATCTTCTGTCGCCCATCGGCGCCGAGCTCGCCGAGCTGTGCGGTGAGCACCGACTTGGGAACCGCGGCGAGATTGTCGAATGTGGCCACGCTCTCAAGGTGGAGCCCCTCATCCGGTCCCACGGGGACGCATGTCGGAATGTCGCGCAACGTACTTGTCAGCGGAGCTACCACAACGTTGTTGAGCACCGGAATCACCTCGTCACGCGAGACCACCAACACAGGACGACGCTTCCGGTTCGGCGTCTCCATCAGCCAGATCTGGGCCTGAGCTACCACGGCTCTGCCTCGGTCATGGCGATCGCATTCGCCATGGCGAGCTCGTTGTCTTCTCTTGTCTGGGGCATTGCTCTATAGGACGTGGCGATGGCCTCTCCGACCTGCGCTCGGCGCACCGAGTCGGCAAGGTGGTGGACGCCTCGGCGGATCACTGCCGATCGGCTGTCCGCGACGCCGTGATCGACGAGCTGGTCAATCATGGCGAGTTCCTCGGCGGTGAACCGTGTTGGTACTGGCGTAGTCATACGGACGAGTATACGAGATGTAGAACAACCGAGTTTGGGTCGGGGCTGCGCCTCCGAGCTCGGCAAGGCTGCCCGCACCTCTGCGACCGGTCTCCTCGACATGCATGGCGTCGTGTCGTGTTGCCGCCCGTCGACACTTCCGCTTCTGGGGGTGCAACGAATCGCCACCCAGTCCGTGGGCGCTACGGCCGAAGCGTCCCGGGAGAGCAGTCGCTCATTCGCCAACAGGCTGAGCACCAACTACCCCGGGGGGACGACCACGGTGGGCGTCGAGCAGCGCTAAGGAGCGCGCTGACGGCTGCCCTTGTGCTGTTCCAGCGTCGTTCGAAGCTTCGAAGACGCCGAGCGGCTACGTGCCCACGGCCCAGTGCTGGATGGAGGTCGTGAGCCGAGTGAGGCGCTCGCGATCCACCAGGATGCCCAGCCCACGTTCGTTGGGCTCGCTCATCACCGGAACCGCGCCGGCGCTCAGGAACACCGCCGAGGCGATGTCCTCGTGGAAGTACTGGGAGTCGGCGCCGAGGTCGCCCGTGCGGTTGGCGCCGGGCAGCGCTGCCAGCGCGCGGTCGCACGCCCGGCCAATGCCGGAGGACAGCATGCCCCCGACGTAGGCGTCCACGCCGTTGGCGTGGCACCAGGCCAGCAACCGCCGGGCCTCGGTGGGCCCTCCCAGCCTGGCCCATTTCACGCACACGATGGGGTCGATGGCGGCATGGACGGCCGCCTCGGCTGCGCCAACCGAGGTGATGGATTCGTCCAGGCACAGGCGGGTGGTGAGCAACTCGGCCAGGCGTGCATGGCCATCCAGATCTTCGGCGGCGAGTGGTTGCTCGATCCAGGTCAGGCCCAAACGGTCGAGCCGGCGGAGCGCATCGGCGTGGGCGGGATCGTCCAGGCGATAGGAGGCGTTGGCGTCGACGGCGACCTCCACGGCTCGGTGCGGCCCCGAGCGCAGCGCCTCGATCACGGCGCGTGCTGGGTCCACGTCGTCGCCGGGCGAGACCTTCACCTTCAGCCGCCGATAGCCGGCGTTCGCAAGTTCGATCGCCTCGGCCGCCAGAGCCGCCAAGCGGGCCTTCCGGCCTCCGTCATCATCGGGCAACGGACCGCCGGGGCTGAGGGCGGCGCCAGCGGGCACCAGGTCGACGGTGGCCCCCCAGCGGGATGCCAGCGTGTCGCCGGACTGGCGCGCGGCGAGGTCGTCGGCGGCCAGGGCCAGCGCGGATCTTGCCATCGGGTGCTGGTCTGCGTCGGGCACGGCCGACAGCGTGGCCGTGACCGACCCTGGGTCCAGGACGCCCCCGGAAGCGACGGCCGGGATGATTCGCTCGGCGAGCATCGCCTGGGCGCCGTCGGTGTACTCGGGGGAGTAGCCGGGCTCTGGGAGCGCCGGACACTCACCCCAACCCGAGACGGCGCCGTCGGCATCCTCGACGCGGAACTCCACGATGAGCGTGGGGCGGGCGGCAACGGTGCCGTGAGCGGCCCGGTGCACCCGGGCCAGCTGCAGCTCCGCACGCCGAAGGATGATCTCGGAACTCACCGTGTCAGCCTGTCACGTCGATGAGAATCGCTGCTTCCGAACCAGCACCACGGTGCGCCAGGTGGCAAACAGACCGAGCAGGGCCACGGCGGGAGCGCAGCTGATCACCAAGAAGACTCCCCAGACGCCGTCCATGGTGGGTGCCATCAGCACTCGCACGACGGCCCCGACCAACCCCGCCGCAGCGACCTCGGCGATCATCACCAGTAGCCACCCCCGGTCGAGCCGGTGGCTGGCGAGACCCCGCACGGCGGCGGCAGTTGCGAGACCGAGTGCAACGGTGCTCACCAAGGTGACCGAAAGCTGTACCCCAGGGCTCGGCATCGGCCGGTAGAGGAAGTAGAAGTAGGAGTTGTCCTGGATCGCCTGGTCCGCAGCCGTTGGAGTGAAGGCGCCCATCAGCGACCACGCCGCCACGACCGCCGCGGGGAGGCCCACCGCCAGAAGCACCAGCGGTGCGAGGCGCGACTGCGGGAGCGCCGGAGAGTTCGGGCCGTCTGCGAAATGCTGGGCCTCGTCATCCGTCAGTGGTCGAACAGCGGGAAGGTCGGCGTTCACGGCAAGCGGTGGGTTCCTGGTGATCATGACCCCATATTGAGCCGTCTCGCAGCGACGCAGAACCGGGGGAACCCCCCAAACACCGCTGGGGGCAGGAGACGACTTGAGGACCTTGCCCCGAACCGGCTGCCCGCTCGATACGCTCCACGAGGACGTCCAGAGGGGAACCAGCATGACCGATCAGCCGCCGCCGGAGCCTGGCAACCCTGAGTCGCCGGGAGGTTGGCCCCTTCCGGGTGGGAACCAAGGCCCACCTCCGGCGCCCCCAAGCCCGCCTGGCCCGCCTTCGATGTCCCACCCCGATGCTCCCGGGTTGCCGCCACCGCCGGGCTCGCCGCCCGGTGGCCCGCCGCCACCGCCTGGATCGCCTCCTCCGCCCGGTGGACCTCCGCCACCTGGCGCCATGCCTCCACCCGGCGCTGGTCAACCCCCGAATCCGGCCTATCCCGGCGCCTACGGTGCCATGCAGCCCCCACCGGCTGGGCCCCCAGCCGGCGGGTTCGGTGGAGCCCCCGCCCAGCCGAACAACGGGCTGGCGATCGCCTCGCTCATCGTGGGCATCATCTCGCTGGTCATGTTCTGGTTGTGCGGGCTGGGCATCATTGGCGGCATCGTGGCCGTCGTGCTGGGTGTGCTCGGCCGCAACAAGTCCAAGCAGCTCAATGGCACTGGCGCCGGCGCAGCCATGGGCGGCATCGTCACCGGCGCAATCGCGCTCGTCGTCAGCGCGGTCTTTCTTGTCGTGGTCGTCGTGGCCGGCAATGCCTCCGATGGGATCGACAGCGATCCCAGCAACGGAGTGTGTAACCCGGACCGGTTCTTCGAGGATCCCGATTGCTGAAGCGCTGACAGGCTGCCGGCGGTACGAGCGTGGCGCGGCGGAACTACCCGGAGGCGGCTCCGGTTGCCGCGCCGGCCGACCCGGCGCCGTCCGAACCTCCCAGGTACCGGCGGCCCATGAAGAACGCCGCGCCGTAGAGCAGGGCCACGATGATGAGGAGCGCCCGGTAGCCGGTGATGAGCGCCAGGTACTCCAGGACGCCACCGAACATGGCGCCCAACAGGTTGGCGCCGAACGCGGTGGTGGAATCGCCGGTGTCCTTGAAGCGTTGGGTGAACACCAGGTTGGCGGTGAAGATGGGGAAGAACGCAATGGTCACCGCAGCGAAGAACCGGGGGACGATCGGCAGGCTCAGCAGCAGGTTGCCGGGCAGCGCCCAGGCCACCACCAACGAAGCCAGCAGGAGGCCGTAGAGCAGTTCCGGCCGCTTGAACGTGACCCGTTGCGATACGGCCACGGCCACGAGCACGCTCAACAGCACGCCGGAGAACACGAGCGCGTTGACAAACCAGGTGGTGCCGAAGAGCAGCGCGAACTGCACCACGTTCTTGGTCTCCAACAGCAGGAATGCCACGCCCATGAAGAACATGTCGCCGTAACGCAGCATGGGCTTGAGCGGTCCGGCGGTGGCGCGGATGGCCAGGATGGACACGGCCAGGATGAGCGCCAGGATGATGGCGTACAGCGAGGGCAGGCTGCGCGTGCGCAGGTAGGGGTAGGGGTGGTCGTCGGTGGCCGGTTCGGGCGCCGAGGCGGTCTGCGCGGTCCAGGTCTCGGCGGCCGCAGGAGGGCCGCACTTGATGGACTCCGGGTTCTTCGAGGCCACGAAGGCATCGAGTGAGATGTCTTCCTCGCCCAACCCGGGGGCCAACTCCTGGAAGCAGGGCGGCTGGCCGTAGACGTCGTCGAGCGTGGTGCCGTAGCGATCGATCAACCAGTCGTTGCGGTAGTAGTTGAACATGGCGAACACGCCGTCGTCGGTCAACCGGTCACGCGCCGTCTCCAGCGCCTCCTTGGTGAACAGGTAGCTCTCCAGGCGCAGCGACGACTGCCCTGAGATGAGAGTGATGGAGTCCGGCAACGCCAACAGGATGAGGTCGTAGTTGGTGTCGGAGCGCTCCAGGAATGCCCGGCCATCGTCAATGTGCACGTCCACCCGGGGGTCGGAGTACGGGCGGTCGGGGTGGTGGTCTCGCCCTAGCTCGTAGAGCACGGGGTCGATCTCGACGGCGTCGACGTGCTTGGCGCCCTTCTGGAGCGCCAGGGCCACGTCGTTGCCGCCACCGGAGCCGATCACCAGCACGTTGTCCAGCGTCGGGGGCTGGGCAGTGAGGTAGATGTTCTTTCCCTGCGCGCTCTCACCGGGCAGGTGGGCCTGATGGGGCACACCGTTGACCTTGACGAACAGGTTGTCGTTGTTGGCGTCGGTCTCGGCGTAGGAGACCTTGTAGTAGGGCGACCAGAGGTTGCCGGCGGTGAAGGACTCCACAGCCAGCACCATCACCAGTACGGCCACCGACGTCAGCTGGGCCACCGACGGCCACCGGGGCAACATGAGCGCCACCAGCATGACGCCGGCAATCAGGCCCCACACCACCGGCGACAGTCGCAGGAAGCTGAGCAACGAGAACCCCACGATGCCCGCCACGCTGCCCACCAGGTCCCACTTGTAGGCCTCCAACGGCTCGAAGCGGGCAAATGTCCGGGCCACACCTTCGGCGATGAAGGCCAGGACCGCGGCCGAGAAGAAAAACACCGCAGCCAGCACCAGCTCGCGGGGTGGGCCCTTGGGCGTCAGGGTGGAGAAGAAGAACACCGACGGGTCGTCCTGGCTGATGTTCACCGGGAACACCGCCACCAACAGCACGAACAGCGCCAGCACCACCGGTGCGGCCCCGGACAGGTCGAGGCGCCGCCGGGCTCGCAGGAATCCAATGCCGATGCCGAGGAAACTGCCCAGCAACACGAAGTTCGAGAAGTACGACAGGTAGATGATGTTGGAGCCGGCCCAGCGGATGAGCGCCAGCTCGACGAACAGCATCAGGAAGCTCAGGAGGATGAGTCGCCAGCGGTCGTTGACGACGCCGCTGCTGGCCAACGAGGGGATCTGGCGCTGCCAGGCGCTGGGGGCCGGGGCCGCGGCGGTGGGCTCGGCGGCGGTGGGCTCGTCTGCTGCCATGGGGGGACTCCCAGCGGGGATGGGGGCGATGGTGGGGAGGAACGGTGGCCGGGTTCAGCGGCTGCTGCCTGTGCCGGGCCGTGACCTCGGGCACCGGCGTGGCGACTGGGAGACTCTAGTGCCGGAGCGTTGAACGGGTCTGCTCTCACCGGTGAGCTCAGCCGGGCCCGAACGCGACTCGACCGCCCGGATCATCTCCGGGCGGTCGAGTCGGGCGCGTGGCCGGGGCCTGAGCCCGCTGGGCCATCGACACAACCGAAGTCGGTCGGGCGCCGGTTCCCTCCGAGGATTTCGACACAGGTCAGCTTGTTGCTGCTGTGTCACTGGGCACACGTACGGTACCCATACAGTGCAAGGAAATCAACGGATTCGGGCCGTCGGGCTCGAAACGTGCAGTACTACCCAGCTCGTCTGGGTAATGCTGCCCTGGTGGTCATCGCAGGGCGTGGCTGGCTGCCGGGGCGGCGCCGGCCCAGCCCTACAGCGTGCGCGGCAACTCGGGCAGTTCGAGGGGTTGGCCGGGCGGCACGACATCGGGCTCGGCGGCATCGGGTAGCCGGTCGGCGTTGTGGGCCACGCACCGCTGGAAGTAGGCCTCGGCCTCCCGCTGGCTCGATGGCCGGCCCAACTCGCCATCGAGGTGTTGGCGCGCCTGATCGAACCAGTGAAGGTCGGGCTGGGTGACGATGGTGGGGCACGCCGCCGTCGACGCGGCGACGGCGGCGGCGGTCGGTGCCCCGGGAGCCGTGACCGCGCTGGGGGGCCGTGTGCCCTGCCGCGTTCCGGATCCGCCCGAGGGCAACGGCCGTAACTCCAGAACGGCCTCGGTGGTGCTGGTGGCGGCCGGTGCGCTGATGGGTGTGGTTGGCGAAGCGGGCACTCCAGTGGGCGGCTGATTCTGGGCGCCGACCATGGGCATGGCCAATGACACCGCCAGGGGCGACAAGCTGGCGGAAACCGCCAGGCGGAGGGGCAGGGGCAGTCGACCGGCCAGATACCGAGCCCGCTGATGATGGCCGAGGGCGGAAGCCGCCCACACCCGGGCCATCAAGATCAGCCACCACAGGGCCAACGCAATGGTCACCAAGCGAACCGACACGACGGCGAGCAGGAACGGCTCGCCCTCGCTCAGTGCGCGCCACCCAGCCATGCTGCCGGGGACCGCGCCGGCTGCGCGCCCCCCGACGATGGCCACGGCGACGGCGCCAGCCACGACGCATGCGGCACCAGCGAGGCCCGCAACCAGTCCCGCCCAGGGCGAACGGGTCCGGCCGTGGTGCGGGCCCGGCGTTGGCTCGCGTCGGGAATGGGTCACGGCGAACCCGCCGCCGTTGGTTCCACCACCGTGGTCACGTCGCCATCGGCGGTCCGTGCGCCGAGGCCGGAGCCCGGACCGAGGCCGGAGGAGCCGAGGCTGTCGGCTGGTGCCAATGCCACGGCGTCGGGAACGGTGGCCAGCGACCGCACGCGCACCGGGCCGGCCGCGTCCGAGGGGAAGCGGCGAACGAGGAAGACCTCGCCGTCCTCACGCAGGGCGGCCAGCTCGCTCCAGCCATCGGCGTCGAGGTCGACCAGCCGACCGTCGACCACGTCGCGGCCCAGCGACCACCGGGTGGACCCCACCGTGAGCACTCCCGAGTGGTACCCCACCGGGGTGCCGCATCCGTCGCCCTCGACGTCGGCGCGGGGTTGGGGCACCCGAGGCTGTGCGCACCGAGGCGCTGCGATGCGGTCCGGTGCCGGGTCGGGCGACGTGTTGCGTGTCAGGCCAACCGCCAGAACCCCGAGGCCGGCGAGGGCCAGCAGGGAACCGATGGCCAGCCGCCGCCGCCGACGCGTGGCAGGCCGGCGGAACAACGGCCGAGCTTCCGGCCGGTCGGCCGGGGTCGCGTTGTGGTCTCGGCCTCCGGGCTGCGACGGTGTGGTGCTTCGTCGGCCGTCGTCGCCGCGCTCGTGGACCATCGACTCGGCGAGCGCGGCGAGGGCGCTGGCCGCGGCCCCAGCGTGGTCGAGATCGCCGGAGCGAAGCTCGCCGCCCAGGGCACTGATGGCGCTGCGGATCTCGTGGGGCAGCTGCGAACCGCCCGGGCCAACCGTGCTCGCCGCCAGCATCTCGGCCAACGCGACTCGGTCCGCCCGGCGCTCGCCGGGGCTGCACGGGTGCACCGCCGAGCCGAGCGAGCACAGCGTGGCCCGAGCCGACGCTGGGTCAGGACCGGGCGGAGGTGCGCCCTCCGATTCCTCCGGGCCGACGCTCCAGATGACGTGGGCTGGTTCGAGGGCACCGTGCGCCCAACCGGCAGCGTGGAGCCGGGCGATGGCTTCGGCCGCAGCGGCCAGCACGGCGACCCGGGTTGCGGGGTCGGCCGGGGGCAATGCCAGGGTGCGGCTGCCGGCATCGGCGGTCTCGATCCAGGGCAGCGGTCGTTCCCCGTGGGCCAGCAGCCGCACCACCTCGGGCCCAAGTTGGCGGCTCAGTACCTCCGCCTCACGACGAACGGCAGCGACCGAGGGGCCGTCGCCGGCAGCTGGATCGACGGCGCGTTTGTGGACCCGGCGGGTCACTGCGGTGGTCTGGGCCGCTGCCACGGTCATTCCAACCGGGCCGTGGCCCGTGCCTTCACGTCGTAGGTCCGACCCACTCCAGGCACGGCGCGACCGATGTGCCTCCGCACCCGGGCACGAGACGACACCACAACGCCCTGGCCGTCCGGCGTCAGGGTGACCGTCACCCAGGTCCGCTGCAGGCCAGGCATCTCCAGGGCTGCAACCTGGAGGTGCGCCAGGTTTCGGGCTGCCGCCGGGTCAAGTCGGATACCGCCGCCGGAACGGAGGGTGTTCCGGTCGAGCATTCCGGCTGCATCGTCGGCGGCTCGTTCGGTCACCTGCACCAATCGGCGTTGGGCCATGTGGGCGGCCGACAGGTCGACGACGATGGCACCCATCAGCACCACGATGAGCACCCCTGCTGGCACCAACATCAGCGACGATCCGCGGTCGTTGCCTGCGCCTATCCGCCGCATGCCACGCCTCCCGGCCGCCAGGCGCTCCCCCGGCTCATGGCCCTCCAGGGGTCGATCACCTCGGCCCCGTTGGAGGACACCGTGTGGGAGCCGGCGTTCATGAGGCCGGGCACCCGCACCGCAGGCGCCCTCAGTCGGATGGTCACCCGGACCACGGCGCAGGGCCCGAACGAGGAGCCGTCGGGGGTGGAGATCCAGATTCGGGAGTCGTTGCGCCCCGAGGCGGTCAGCTGAGCGCGCGCGGCAGCTTCGGCTTGGGTGGCGCCCTCCGAGGAACTCGTGGCGCGCGTATAGACCCTCAGGTACTCCCGCACCGCGGCGTCGGTGTCGGTTCGGGCGGACACCACCGACCACACGTTCACCACGATCAGGGTGCCCACCACCGCAACGAGCACGCCGGCCAGCAACCCGTCGCTGCCGCCCACGACGCCACGGTCGTTTCGCTGGGGCCTGCACCGTCGTTTCAACGTGGCCCCACTCATGAGGGCTCCCGCCGCACGACGACGTCTTCGCTGACCCCACCCACTCCCGACGCTGCGCCCACGAAGGTGGCCGGGCGGGACCGCACCCGGAGGACCACCGAGCGTCCGCCGGGCCCGTCGACGAAATGCAGATCCACCTTGGAGGAGTGCTTGCCCAGGCGTGCCCGGGCCCAGCTGAGGTTCTCGGCCCGCACCCGGTCCGGTGCGGTGGCGTAGGCCGGGTCGGAGGCGGCGCGCCGGGCGGTGTCCCAGGCCACGTGGTCAACCAGCGAGGCCACCCAGAGGTTGATGAGGACGTGGGTGGCCAGCAGGAGAAAGGCCAGGAACACCGTGACGCCCAAGGCGGCTGACAGCGTGCCCGAGGCTCGGTCGGTTGGGGCTCCAGCTCGGCGACTCCGGGCGACTCGGCGCTGCGCCGTGGCCCGTTGAGTCAGTCGCCGATCTGCTCGATGGTCTGGTTGGCCTTGTCCGAGGCCGTGTTGAACATGGTGCGGAAGCCCAGCCACATCAGCAGGCCAAGGAAGGCGATGACCAGCACCGCAATGGCGGTGGAGATCACTCCCTCGGCGACGTCGGCTCGACGGCTGCGGCGCCGAGCCTCGGCGCGTGGGCGTCGGGTCGGCGCTCCCGACGAGCGGTTCGGTGTGGTGGTGGTCATGGTGGATCCTCTCGGTGAGTGGCGGATGGGCGACGGGAAGCGCGGCATCGGGCGGCGACACGGCTCACCCCGCGAACTGGCTGAGGGCGTGAATGAACGGCACGACCAGGAAGATCACCCCGGGCACGAGCGTGGCCACGGTGACGGGCACCCATACCAGCTGCTCGCGCCGCTCGATGGTCTCCATGAGCTCGCGGTGTACTTCCCGGCGGATGCTCCTGGCCTCCATGCCGATGAGTGCGCCGAGGTCGCCGGCCTCCTGGTTCAGGGCCAGTACTCCGACCAGCCGCGACACGGCGTCCACCTTGGACAGCTGCGCCCATTCTCGGAGCGCCGCCAGCTCCGCGGTGCCGCCACGAATTCGGCGGGATACCCCCCGCAGATCCTGGGCGCACGCCCCGCTGGAACGCCGACCGAGGCGGGCCACCGACGCGGAGAGGGAGTATCCCGCCGAGAGGTGCATGGCCAGCTGTTCGGCCACTACCGGCAACTCGTGCAGCACCTGGGTGCGGCGCCCCTCGTCGGCCCGGGCAAGCTGCTGTTCGGTGAGCAGAAACACCAGGAGGGGTGAGGCCAGAACGACAAAAGCCGCCATGCTCCATGGGAGTCTGATGATGGCCGCAAGTGCCCCTCCAGCTGTGAGCCCGAGCACACTCCACATCAGCTGGCGCACTCGAAAGGCGGTCGGGTCGTCGTCGCGGTGCAGACGGGCCAGGCGGTCCGCGATGTCGTCGTCCAGGCCCACCAGCCGGGCCAGGCTGTCGCCCCAGCTGCGCGCCCACGGCGCCACGAGTGCCCGCAGGCCCATCAACGTCGGCGCCCGACGCTGGGTGGCGCCGGGGAGGTAGGGCCCCAGGCGCTGGTGAAGCGGCGCAGGGTTGAGCCTGGGGAACGAGCCGATCACCAGCACCGAACCGGCGAACAGCCCAAGAAACGCCAGGGCGGCGATGCGCGTCACGAGCCAAACACCCGTTGTTCGTTGGGCAGCTTGAGAATGCGCCCCGACCACGCCCAGCAGGCAGCCAGGACCGAAACGGCGGCCAGGGCCAGCAGCTGCCCGAGGGTGCTCTGATAGGCCTCGCGCCCATCGCCGATGGAGAGGCCCACCAGCGCCATGCCGAGCGGCACCAGCAGCACGAATCGGCGCGCGAAACGCACTCCTGCCTGTCGGCTGCGAGCGTCCTTGCGATCCAGGAGGTCTTGGCGGCGGTCCTCCGCCAATGCCGCCAGGCGGCGATCCAAGTCAGCGCCGCCCAACTGGTGCGCGATCAGCAGGGTCTCGCAGGTGGCGTCGGCGGTGGGGTCGGCCAGGAGATCGCGCAACAGCTCGGTGGTCGCAGTGAGATCGCGGGTCAGCAGCCACTCCCGGTGTGCGGCCTCGAACGCCGGGCGCAGCTCGGCCGGAGCCCGTTGGCCCACCTCAAAGAGCGCCTGGGGAATGGATCGACCGACTGACGCACACAGCAGGCGGATCTCCTCGATCATCGCCGGCCAGGCCTCGCGTGCCTCCTCCAGCTGGCGGCGCCGCCGCCGGCGCATCAGTCCAACCGGCGTGGTCAGACCTACCACCCCCAGCGCCAGTGCGGGTACGACGGCGCCCAACAGCACCAGCCCAAGGGTGATCCCGGCCGCCATGGCACCCATCGAGAGGCCGCCAAGCTGGGCGACCGAAACATCCGACAGGCCCGCTTGATTCAGCCGCTTCCGCAAGGTGTCGCCGATCGCCGCTGGTTCCACCCGCCAGGCCCGGGCGAGGGGGCTACCAAGCAGCGGGTCCGCGAGCAAGGCCACACCTGCCGCGCCGCTCGTCGCCACGGCCAACCCGACGAGCGCGCTCACGAATCCGTCTCCGACGTGGTCCCCCGGCGACCATTGCTGTGGCCGTGAGTGGGCGTGTCTGTGGAGGTCGGTGCCTGGTCGTGCGGCACGGGAAGCACCTCGTCCAGGGTGATGCCGGCGCGTTCGAGGGCACTGGTCAAACGAATCGGCACCAGGCCAGTCCACTGCAGCGGTCCGTCCAGCCGCGACCGCTCGAAGATCGGGGTCACGGTGAACTGGGCGGCGTCGGGGCCGCCCGCCAAGTCCTCCACCGCCAGGATCTCGGTCACCCGGGGGCCGTCTGCAGTCCGTTCGGTGTGTGTCACCACGTCGACGGCTTCGGACACCAGTGTGTTCAGCGCCGACAGCGGCAGGTTCTGGCCGGCGCCGGCCAGCTGGCTGATGAACCGAAGCCGCGTGAGTGCCTGCCGCGCCGACCCGGCGTGGATGGTGGTGTAGCCCTTGACCCCCGACGACAGCGTGCGGAGCAGCGGCAGCGCCTCTTCGTCCCGCACCTCGCCCACGATGGCCACGTCCGGCGCCATACGCAGAAACCCCGCCACCAGCTCGCGCAGGGTGACCTCCTCGCGTTCTCCCCGGCCACCACGGGTCTGCATCGATGCCACGTTGGCCAGCGGAATGTCCGTTTCGAACACCTCCTCGGCCACCACCACCCGCAGCGACGGATCGAGGTGTCCGGCGGCGCAGTTCAGCAGAGTGGTCTTGCCCGATCCGGGTGCCCCGGCGATCACCATCGACAGCCGGGCCACCACGACCGCCCGCAGGAACCGGGCGGCCTCGAGGCTGAGCATGTCGCGATCCACCAGTTCGTCGAGCGTCGAGAACGCGACTCCAGTGAACTTGCGGATGTTGACCATGAGGTGGCCGCCCCGAGCCAGGTCGCGATGCACGATGTGCAGCCGCGAGCCGTCTGGAAGCTGGGCATCCTGGAGGCCCAACAGCGGCTCGAGCGTGCGGTGCGAACCTGCGGCCTCGTCCAGCAGCCGGGTGAGCGTGCGCATGACGTGGTCGTCGTCGTGGAACACCTCGTGGTGAAAGCCGCTGTGCCCTGAATGGCGCTTCACAAAGATCGCGTCCGGGGCGTTCACCATGATCTCCCACACGTCCGGATCGTCCAGCAGGTCGGTGAGCGGGCCGTAGCGGGCCAGGTTGACGAACGCCCGCTGGGCCACCTGCGTGGGGTCGGAGATGTCGTCGCTGCGCAGCCCCCGACGGCAGTCCATGGACCACGCGCTGAGCTCGTCGGCGATGAGGCGGCGGAGTTCGTCCTCGCTGCCGCCGACGTCCAGGTCGAGGGCCAGCGACTTGGCACGCGCCTGGACGCGAGCCTCGATTTCCTGGAGCGGCGAGGCGGCCTCTTCCGTGCCCGGCCCCGCAGCCCGGCCGGGCTGCGCCTCGGGAGTCGGCGGGGACAGGGGCACATCGATGCTCATGGGGCGCTTCCTGCGGCCGGGGCGCCGGTTGTCCGACCGCCGTGGTCGGCGGTGTCGAGGGTGTCATCGGCGCGGTGCTCGCCGGAGTTGGGCCGCCCGTCGTCGCCCCGCAGCTCGGAGGCCGCCACGAGCGCGTGGATGGGCCGAAGGACGCTGCGTGGCAGGCCGACGGCGGCCCGGTGGCTGGCTTCCACCGAGGCTCGTTCGGGAATGAAGGCGGTTGGGCCGCCAGCGTTGAGGCGCCCCCGTCGACGCCGGCGCCGCCCCGAGGATGAGGGCTCGGACTGCATCGATGCTGGCGCAGCTCCGCCCCGGCGCACGGCAAGGGCACGAACGATCTCTGCCCGCCGAGCCGGCGAGCGGGGCGCCCGGTTCACGACCGTGGCGATGCTGCCCGCATCCACTCCATAGCGGGCAAGGTCGTCCAACAGGCCGGCCAGGTGCGCCACGCCCCACAGCCCAGCACCTCCGACGGCGATGACCTGATCGGCAGCCGCCAGGGTGGTGCGGGCCGCCACGTGATACTCCTCGAGGTCCGCCGAGGCAGTCTCGGCCTCACCGTCGACGTCCGCGTCGAGGTCGGCGACCACCACCGAGTAGGTGCTGAGGAGCCCTTCCAGGGCAGCAGCGAATGCGTGGGGCCGTAGGGCCGTCCAATCCCGTCGGCGCCGAAGCCCCGCCAGCAGGTGGTATCGGCGGTCCGGAAGCTCCCAGAGGTACTCGCGCACCCGATCGCGATCGAGATACCCGTGCCGGTGTGCCTCGACCAGCTCCACGATGCCCGGCACCACGTCGCCGGTGTCGTGGTACATGGCCTGGGATGCGCCAAAGGACAGGTCGACGAGTGCGATGGCGCCCTCCTGTCCGTCCGGATCGGCAAGCGCCTGTGCCACTGCCATGGCCACCGTGGAGGTCCCCACGCCCCCTCGGCCGACGACCGCCAGCAAACGGCCGCGCCACTCACCGGCGGCCACTGCGCTTGGTGCGCTGGTGGCCGGCGTTTCCGCGATGGGAGAGGCGGCGACGGTGAGGGCATCGGTCAGGTCGTCTCTGGCGAACGCACCCGGCAGCACGGCCGCGGCGCCCAGCTCCAGCCAGTTGCGCTGCACTCGCTGATCGTCCACGACCAGCGTGGCCACGCCGGCGTCCCGTGCGGCTGCGATCAGGTCGCGGTCCAGGCTCGCAGCCCGGGCGTCTGCCAGCAGCGCCGAGTGCGCCCGCCCCGTAGCCAGACGTGCCCGTACTTCGCTCGCTGACAGGCACTTGACGAACTCCACGGGAGCCAGCCCGGAGGTGGCCCAGCGGGTGACGTCGCTGAACCAGGCCGATCGGGGAGGCGCCAGCCCGAGAACCACCCAACGGTCAGCCACCTTCGCCGCCCTTCACCTCGGAGTCCTCGGCGCTCGCCTCCCGCGGATCGTCGTCGGCAGGGGCTTCCGAAGTTGCAGCCGACGTTGACGGGGTGGGGGCGGCCAGCGTGACGGTGCCGGAGGTGTTGGCGCCCACCACGGCGGCTAGCGCCTCCTCGTCGGCCAGCTCCAAGGTGACCACCACCGACGCCAGCTGCCCCAGTTCGGCGCCGGTGTCGTCTCCCAACGCCACCACCCGGGCGCGTCGGGCCACCACCGTGGCCGTGGGCTCTCCGTCGGAGCTGGACAGCACGTCCACCACCGAGCCGGTGCGAAGGCTGCCGTCAACGGCTCCGGCCCGGGTGAGTTCCAGGGCCACCCTGCGCCCCGAGCCGGCTGAGGTGCCGGCCTCGACGAGCTGGCTGGGCGAAACAAACGAATTGGCCTCGACGGCGGCGAGGGTCTCGCGGCCAACCACATCCTCCCAGCGCTGGGTGAGCCCGTCGGACACCTCGGTGGGCACGTCCGCAGGCGCGAGGCCCAGGTCGCCTTCGTCGATGATCGCCCCGGGAGCCAGGGCCCGGGTGGCGACCACGTATCGGTTGGTGGGGGCGGCGTTGGCCTGCTGGTAGGCGGCGAAGAGCCCCACGCCTGAGGCGGCGATGAGGAACCCTCCCAGAACCGCCCGACCGCTGGGGAGCGCCGAGCGGTCGAGGCCTCGGCGCCCGGCGTGGGCGCCCTCTGAGTGTCGACGCTGTTGACGCACTGCTGACGTGGCCGAGTCCCGGCGGCTGGGGCGAGAGGTGCCTGCCCCCGGCCGCAGCGGGTCGGCTCGACGATCGTTGGGTGCGCCCTCCGATGGCGCAGGTCGGTGATTGGGTCCCGCCGCCGAGCCCGCCGTCGTGGTCACGCTGTTCCCCCCGGGTTGAACGCCACCGGCCACCAGCCGGTGGCAGCAACGGTGGCCCCCTGGGCACCGTTGCTGTCTGGCCCCGACCCGTCCTGCCCGGGTTCGGTCTCCCCGCTTCGTCGCGAACCCGAATGAGACTTCTCGTCGAAGCGGGCGACCAGTGTGCGCGTGGGTGCGCGGCGTGCGCAAGGGGGACCGGTCCCCACACCAAACGCGTTGCCGAGTGCGGTAGTTCAAACGCGACGCGTGACGGTTCGTTGGTGACTTTGGTGGTTCAAGGTGCGACCTGGAGCGATTTCATTTCAGGTGTCGTCCACCCAGCGTGTCCACCCATGCGCGGCCTCAATCGCTGATGGGGTCCGGGAAGGCTCACCGGCCCGGAGAGCTGAGGCCGCGGGGACAAGATGCGAACGAAGCACCAGGCCGGATCCCCGTCGGGCAAACCTGCACGAGGTCGGGCGCTAGGCCAATCGCACGACCGTGCCGACCGATGGGTCGGCCTCGCCTGCCAACGTCGCTCGGTAGGTGGCCTCGACCGCGTCCGCGCCGGAGCGATGCTCGATGGTGAACCAGTCGCCGAGGTGGGCGACGAAGCTGGTCCACGCGGAGGCCAACGGCACCTCGGCATCGGGACCCCAGTGGTCCGGTGCAAAGAAGAACTCCGGCGTCGGGCCCGGCAGGTCTTCCGCGGGGCCGCCCTGCTCCCAGTGTGTGCCGCCGATGGTGGCGGAGTGGGTCAGCGAATGGCCGAAGCGATGGTGCACCGCCGAGCGCACCGCAGCGTCTCCGGCGAAGTCGAGGAACACCGCCGGGCCGGGATCGAGAGCGTCGACGTCGCTGTAGCCGACCACCCGGTCGTACCCGGGGACCCCGCTCACCCACTCGATCCTGCCGGGGGAGGTGAGGCCCACCACCTCGATGTCGCGCCCAGCCAGGCAGTGGGCGGTGGCGATGGCCGTCTTTGACGACGCCGACGACAGCACGACGGTGTCGGCGCCAAACAGGTGGTTGGAGGCCAGGAAGCGGTCGATGACGAACCCGGTGAAGAACAGGGGCCACAGCAGCATCTGCACGTCCTCCCGCTCGGGGTCGTACAGCGGGTCGGCGGCGGTCAGGCGGTAGGTGTTGTAGGCGGCGGGCAGCGCCGAGCGGTGCGGGGAGGCATCCACGATGCGCTCGGTGTTCACGCTGCCCGGGGTGAGCACGAGGTGGCTGGCCATGGGCACGTAGCCGAACAACCGGGTGCCGACCGCCACCTCCGCATGTGCGCTGGCGGTCACCTCGGCAAACCCCCAGGTGGGGATCTGCCCCCAGCCGTTCTCGGCGGGGAAGAACTGCCAATATCCCAGCAGGTCACCGAACACGGCGTAGCTGATGTTGTTGGCGGTGAATCCGAAGCCATCCACCCGGGCCACCACCTGGCCGTCCTCGGGCGCTGGGACGTCGTCGAGCACCATGCGGGTACGGGTGAGCGCATCCCGCATCACCTCGAAGCGGCTGGCGCGTTGGCCTGCACTGTGGCTCATGTGGTGTTCCTCTCGGTTCTTCGAGGCAGTCTTGCCGATCGCCGGAGTGGGCGAAACCACTCAGCGTGTGATCGGCCGTACGGTGCTCCTCCACCTGCCGTCTGCAACCGGCGGGTTGCTCGCCGGATGAACTGCGGAGGGTGGTCGCGTGGGCCGATCGGCCCGATTCCACCCCTCAATCCGCCACCATGCGTGGCTACCTCTTGTGTCATCGTCGAATACTGGGTACGTTTCACGCAGTTTCCTCCCTCCGGAGGTCTCAGGCGGCGGGCGCTTGGCGGCGGAGGGGGCTGTGGCCACGGCGGGTGGTCAGGAGGTGCCAGAAATGGCCGATCAGATTGAGTGGCTCAATACCGACCAGGCCGCGAAGCGGCTGGGAATCACGGCGAGGACCCTCTACCGGTTCATCGATGAGGGGCAGGTGCCGGCGTATCGGTTCGGTCGAGTTATTCGGCTGAAGCAGGACGACGTCGACGTCTTCATCGAGGAGTGCCGCATTGACCCAGGCTCGCTCGGGTCAGGCCAAGGCGACTCCACGCCCAACGGCGATGGCGCACACGAACAAGCTTCGTAGCCGTGGGCTGCGCCTCCGCCGTGGTGGGAGAGGCCGTCACATCTGGCAATCGGGGCGGTCAGCAGGCCAGGTCAGGAGTGGCTCTGACCCGGTTGGTTAGAGCCCGACGACTGGGGTGGGCGTGAGCCGGGTGGTGGCGGTTCCGTCCCCTAGCTGCCCGGCGTTGTTCCAGCCCCAGCAGCTCACGGTTCCGCCCAGTTGCATCGCGCACGTGTGCTCGTCACCGGAGGTGATCGAGACGGCCCCGGACAGGCCGAACACCGGCGTGGGTGTGCTCCGCTGGGTGGTTGTGCCGTCCCCTAACCTGCCGGAGTAGTTGGAGCCCCAGCAGGCGGCGGTGCCGTCCTGTTTGGTCGCGCACGTGTGCGACCGGCCAGCGTTGATCGACGTGACCTCGGCCAGCCCGCTCACCCCCGTGGGTAGCAACCGGTCGGTGGTGGTCCCGTCCCCCACTTGGCCGTCCCCGTTGTTCCCCCAGCAACTGACGGTGCCGTCCTGTTTGGTCGCGCACGTGTGAAAGCCTCCGGCGTCGATGGCGGTCACATCGGTCAGGCCGGTCACCGGGGTGGGTGTCAACCGGTCGGTGATGGTGCCGTCCCCCAACTGCCCGGACTCGTTGAGGCCCCAGCAGCTCACCGTGCCGTCCTGTTTCACGGCACACGTGTGGCTCCAGTCGCCAGAGATGGCGGTGACGTCGGTCAGGCCGGTCACCGGGGTGGGCGTCAACCGGTCCGTGGTGGTGCCGTCCCCCAGCTGCCCGGACTCGTTGAGGCCCCAGCAGCTCACGGTGCCGTCCTGTTTCAACGCACACGTGTGATAGCCGGCAGCGGTGATCGACACGACCCCGGTCAGCCCGGTCACCTGGGTGGGTGTGTTCCGCTGGATGGTAGTGCCGTCCCCCAACTGTCCGACGTTGTTGTGCCCCCAGCAGGTGGCAGCGCCGGCAACATCAACCGAGCAGGTGTGATAGTCGCCGGCGGCGATCGAGCTTGCCCCGGTCAGCCCAACCACTGGGGCGGGTGCGTACCGAGCGGAGGCTGAGTTGCCGTCCCCCAACCCGCCGTAGCCGTTGTACCCCCAGCAGGCGGCGGTACCGTTCTGCTTCAGCGCACACGAGTGGTAGCTGCCGGCGCTGACGGCGATCACCTGCGGTGTGCCACACGACGCCCGCCACAGGAACACCGCCATCTGAGCGCGGGTCACCTGCGCATTCGGGGAGAACACGCCTGGTGCGGTCCCCGCCGTGATCCCATGTTCGACGAGCCAGGCGACTGCGGTGTCGTAGTAGGACCCTCCCGGAACGTCGGTGAAGCCATGCGGGCCGCCCGGAGCGGGTGATCCGGCGTTGCGCCACAAGAACACCGCCATCTGAGCACGGGTGACGGTCTTGTTGGGGGAGTACACGCCGGGGCCGGTGCCGGTGGTGACCCCTTGTTCGACGAGCCAGGCGACTGCGGTGTCGTAGTAGGACCCACCCGGAACATCGGCGAACCCATGCGGGCTGGGCGCCCAACACGATCCGCCAGCCGCGGCTGGAGCCGCACCGGCCTCCGGCGCTGACCGAAGTACCGGCAACACCATCAGACCGCCGGCCAACAGCCCAACCGACAACACCAACCGGCCGACCATTCAACCAACCCCTTCAACACCCGAATCGAACAGCACAATCATAGCCGGAAGCATGAGCATCACTCACAGCCACGCTCCACACCGCCCCTGGGGCCAAGAGCCCTTGGTGGCGGCCGAGTCGACGCCCAAGGTCGAGCCCCGGCCGACATTCGGGTCGCCGACATTCGACCACCACGGCGCCCAGGCGCCGACGCCGGTTCTTCGGCCTCTCGGCCTCGACCAGGGTGACCACAACTAGGGTGCGTCCGGCGTCGGAAAGGGCCGTCGCACAACCGAGGGGGAGAGTGCCGATGCTGGGCACGATGCAAGATCGTCAGCTGACCCTGGACCACTTCGTGGATCGGGCGGAGA
Organism: Microthrixaceae bacterium; assembly: GCA_041394405.1. Lineage (GTDB taxonomy): Bacteria > Actinomycetota > Acidimicrobiia > Acidimicrobiales > Microtrichaceae > Microthrix. The sequence goes on along the minus strand of JAWKIF010000012.1, from coordinate 239,107 downwards.
CCTACTTCGCCGACCGGGAGATCGTCACCAACACGCCGAGCGGGCTGGAAACCACCACCTATGGCGACTGGGCCGAGCGCACCCACCGGCTGGCGGGCGTGCTCGACACCCTCGGTATCTCGGCTGATGGCCGGGTGGCGACCTTTGCCTGGAACACCGCCCGCCACCTCGAGTTGTACTTCGCAGCACCGTGCAGCGGCCGGGTGCTGCACACGCTGAACCTGCGGCTCTTTCCCGAGCAGCTCACCTACATCGTCAACCACGCAGCTGACGAGGTGATCTTCGTCGACCGCAGCCTGTTGGGGCTGCTGGCCCCCCGCATCCCCGACTTTGGAACGGTGAAACACCTGGTGGTGATGGACGACGGTGCCCCCACCGAGATTCCCACCTTTGACGGCGGCCCCGAGGTGCACGACTACGAGGAGCTCCTTGCCGCCGCCGAGCGCACCGAGTTCCGCTGCGAGGACGAGTGGGCGGGCGCATCGATGTGTTACACGTCGGGCACCACCGGCAACCCCAAGGGGGTCGTGTACACCCACCGCTCGACCTACCTGCACACCATGGGCGCGATGCTGGCCGACTCCATCGGCGTGTGTGAGTCCGACGTGATCCTGCCGGTCGTACCCATGTTCCACGCCAACGCCTGGGGCCTGGCCCACGCAGCCGTGGCCAGCGGGGCAAAGCTGGTGCAGCCTGGCCCCGACCTGTCGGCCCCCACCCTGGCCCGGCTCATGGAGGAACAGCGGGTGACCCTGGCCGCCGGCGTGCCGACCATCTGGATGGGCGTCGTGGAGGAGCTGGACGGCCGGGATGTCTCGGCGCTGCGGGTGCTGCCGTGCGGCGGCTCGGCTGTGCCGACCGCGCTGTCCAAGCGCTTCGAGGAGAAGACCGGGTTGCCCATCCTGCAGGCATGGGGCATGACCGAGACCTCGCCGGTGGGTTCGGTGGCCAAGGTGGCCTCGCACCTGACCGATGCGCCCGCCGAGAAGGTCGACGAGCTGCGAGCCTCACAAGGCCTTCCGGTGCTGGGCGTGGAGCTGCGGGTGCAGGCCCCGGACGGGGACCGCGTGCCGTGGGACGGCGAATCCCAGGGCGAGCTGCAGGCCGCCGGCCCGTGGATCACCGATGGCTACTACAACGATGACCGTTCGTCGGAGTCGATGACCGACGACGGCTGGCTGCGCACGGGCGACGTTGCGGTCATGTTGCCCGAGGGGTACGTGAAGCTGGTGGACCGCACCAAGGACGTCATCAAGACCGGCGGCGAATGGATCAGCTCGGTCGAGCTGGAGAACGAGATCATGGCGCACGATGCCGTGGCCGAGGCCGCCGTGATCGCCGTGCCGCACCCCAAGTGGCAGGAACGCCCGCTCGCCTGTGTGGTGGTGCGAGACGGCGCCGAAGTGTCGAAGGACGAGATCCTGGCGTTCCTGGAGGGGCGGGTGCCCAAGTGGTGGATGCCCGACGACGTGGTGTTCATTGACGAGGTGCCCAAGACCTCCGTGGGCAAGTTCTCCAAGAAGACGTTGCGGGAGCGCTTCGCCGATCACCAATTGCCCGACGCCTGAGGTTGAGCGGCCAACCGTCGCACGCCCGACACCCGTGCGGGTCGAAGCCGCCTCAGAACTCGCCCAGGCGGTGTCGAAGGTCCTCCAGTTCCGCCTCGAACTGCGTGGTGAGCGCCCAGGGGTCGGGCAGGCTCGCAGGGCACCCCAGCACCGAGACGCTCAGCTTGTCGCAGAAGCTCCAGGCGGTGATGTTCAACCCGATCCCCTCCAAGATCGGCCCGACCGAGTACAACGCGCTGATCACACCACCGTCGGTTTCTGGAGCTTCACGGGGCCCCGCCACATTGGAGGCCACCACGTTGATCGGTGGACGCACCCGGTCGGACAGCTTGCTGCGGGCCCAGAGCCGCAGCCCCAGCGGGTAGAGGTGGAGGGGGGTCAGGGCGGCCCGGCGCTCCAGCATTTCGTGGCCCATGGCAGCCCGAATGCGGCGGGCCCGTGCCGCCGCCTCGTGGACGGCCCTCAGCCGCGCGACCGGATCGTCCAGGTCGGTACGCAGCGGCACGTACATGTTGTCGACGTGGTTTCCGCTGAGCCGCGTGGGATCGATCTTGGTGCCCACCGGTACCCCGGCCAGCAGGGTCTTCCTGGGCAGCGCCCGCAGGCCCAGGAGGTAGCGGCGGAGCGCACCTCCGCACAGCGCGAGGTACACGACGTTCAGCGTGGTGCCGAGCGAGGCCTTGATCTCCAGGAGGTCCGGGATGGGCAGTTCCACCATGGCGAAGGTGCGTTGTGCACTGAGCGAGACGTTCAGTGGGGTCCGAGGACAGCTGAAAGGCAACGCCGGCGCACCATTGGCCTCGTGGGAGGCTCGTTGCGCAGCCCGCATGCCCGTGTACATCTCCCGACCCAGGGCAGGGAGGTTCCGCACCTGGCGGGCACGTGACCTGGCAGCGAGGCCGACCAGCTGTCGGCGCAAGGGTTCGGGCTCGGGATGCGCCGGAGTGATGATGGCGTGGCTCCGGTCGGTGAGAAACGCGTTCAACAGCATGGCTGCCGACGCCCCGCCGTCGGCCAACGCGTGGTGCAGCTTCACGATCACGGCCAGACGGTCGCCGTCCATGCCGTCGACCACGGTCATGTGCCACAGGGGACGGTCAGGATCGAGGGGAGTGGCCGCCACCTCGGCGGCGATGTCGGCCAGCTCCCGGTTGCCTCCCGGGGCTGGGGCGGTCCGCCAGTCAATGTGAGACGAAATCTCGAGGTCTGCGTCCTCCACCCACACCGGCAAGCTCAGCCGATGCGGAATGGCCACCCGGCGTCGGCGGAGGGCAGGCATGCGGTCCAGCCGTTGGGCCAGCAAGTCGGTGAACAGCTCGAGCGTCAGCGGGACGGCCCGAGCGGTCACGTCCACCACCACGATCTTCAGGGTGTGCATGTGCGCGGTGGGTGTTTCGGAGTACAGGAACCGCGTGTCGAGCCCGCTGACTTCCTCCACGAACCTTCCCCCTCGTCGCCCGCCCTCGGTGCGACATGCGGCACGGGCTGCCCCGCGTTCGGCAGCCATGGAACCTCACCCACATTGGTATAGTCGAGCGTCGCCCGACGCGGTGCCCCATACGTGAGGAGGGCCGGCGTGGAGTTCAACCTGGCCGATCTCTTCGAGAGCGTGGCCGACGCCGTACCCGACGCCGTCGCCGTCGTCGCGGGGGACCGCCGACTGACCTATCGGGCCCTCGACCAACGGGCGAATCGACTGGCCAACCGCCTCGCCGCGGCGGGGATCGGCCCGGGCGACTTCGTCGGCCTGCACCTGGCGAACGGCTCGGAGTACATCGAGTCGATGCTGGCCTGCTTCAAACTGCGGGCCGTGCCGGTCAACGTCAACTGGCGCTATGTGAGCGCGGAATTGCGTCACCTCTACGGTGACGCAGGGCTGGTTGGCCTCATCGTGCAGCGGCGCTTCGGCGAGGCGGCCCAGGCCGCTCTCGATGCCATGGCCGAGGCTCGAGTGGTGTTGGACGTCGACGACGGAACGGCCACCCGACCAATCGGCGACGACTACGAGGCTGCCCTCGCCGGCTCCTCCGATGAGCGATCGTTCGATCGGCGCTCGGCCGACGATCTGTATTGCGTCTACACCGGTGGCACCACGGGCATGCCCAAGGGGGTCCTCTGGCGACACGAGGACATCTTCTTCGCGGCCATGGGCGGTGGAGATCCGATGCAGTTCGGAAACGTCATCGTCGAGCCGGGCGAGCTCGCCGAGCGGGTGTTGAGCCCCGGCCTGGCGGCACTTCCCGTCCCGCCGCTGATGCATGCCAGCGCCCAATGGCTGGCATTTCACACGCTCTTTGGCGGGGGAAAGCTGGTGCTGCTGTCGGGAGGTCGATTCGACGCCGCCGCCACCTGGCGGCTGGTGGCTGACGAGGGCGTCAACATCCTGGTCGTGGTCGGTGACGCCATGGCCCGCCCGTTGCTGGATCACCTCGATGAGCTGGATGCGGCGGGCGACGGGCTTGATACCTCCACCCTCATGGCGCTCGGGTCGGGCGGAGCCATCCTGTCGCCCGCCACTAAGCGGCGCCTCCGTGACAGGTTCGCCGACCTCGTGGTCGTCGACGCCTTCGGTGCCTCCGAGACGGGTCAGCTCGGTGGGAAGCCGCCCGAGGGCGACCCGTTCGGTGCACCCACGTTGATGGTCGACGACCGCACCGCGGTGTTCGACCAGCGGCTTCGCCCGGTGGAGCCAGGGTCCGGGGTCGTCGGCCGGCTGGCGCGGGGTGGGAGGGTCCCCCTGCGCTACCACGGCGATGCCGCCAAGTCCGCCGCCGCGTTCGTCGAGGTGGATGGCGTCCGCTGGTCGTTGCCCGGCGACGAGGCCACCGTCGCCGAGGATGGCACGATCGAAGTGTTGGGACGCTCCGCCCAGTGCATCAACACCGGCGGCGAGAAGGTATACGCCGAGGAGGTCGAGGCCGCCCTGTTGGGGCATCCCGATGTGGAGGACGTGGTGGTGGTCGGCGTGCCTGACGAGCAGTGGGGCCAGCGCGTGGTGGCCGTCGCCACCGCCCGGGAGGGCCGTGGGCTGGGTCTCGATGACCTTCGTCGTCATGGCCGCGCAACGCTGGCGTCCTACAAGCTGCCGCGCGAACTGGTTGCGGTCGAGAAGATCGAGCGCCAACCCAGCGGGAAACCCGACTACCGGTGGGCGCTCGCCGCAGCCCGGGTCAGCTGATGGAACGCATCACCGGCGCCGATGCCCTGTTTCTGGAGACCGAAACCTCCACCATGCTGATGCACGTCGTCGGCGTCTTGGTGCTCGACCCGACGGGGGTCAAGGGATGGTCGACCGGCCGTGTGCTGGAGGTGATGGAGGAACGGATTCACCTCATCGCGCCGTTCCGTCGCCGCGTGCTGTCGGTGCCCGCGGGTCTGGATCACCCACGCTGGATCGAGGATCCCGACTTCGCACTGGACAACCATGTTGGCCACCACACCCTCGACGCCCCCGGCGACGCCCGCGCGCTCGCGACGTTCGCGGGCGACGTGGCGAGCCGACAGCTGCCCAGGGACCGTCCCCTCTGGGAGATGTGGGTGGTTGACGGCCTCGCCGACGGCTCGGTTGCGCTGGTCTCGAAGGTTCATCATGCCGTCATGGACGGTGCGGCCGGTGGGGAGCTGATGGCCTCCCTCTTCGACCTGTCGGCAGATGGTGATCCCGTCCAGCCGCCCGAGGAGGAGTGGAGTCCGGCGCCGCAGCCGGATGCCCGCGACCTGGCAGCCGATGCTCTCGGCGCGGCGGTGACCCGGGTGGGGCGTCTCCCAGGAACGCTCGTCCGCTCGGCCGGTGCCCTGGCCGAAGCGACGCGGACCTCGATGTCGCGACAGGCCTCGGGTGATGTGCAGAACTTCGCTCCATCCACACCGTTCAACGGTCGGCTGACCAAGCGGCGCACTGTCGCCCTCAATCAGTGCCGGCTCGACGACCTCCGTCGCGCACGGACGGCATTCGGCACCACCGTCAACGACGTCGTGCTCGCAGCCGTCACGGCCTCCCTGCGCCGCTATCTGGCCGACCGGGACGCATTGCCATCGGGTCCGTTGCTGGCGTCGGTTCCCATGTCGCTGCGCACCGAAGCCGACGAGGGCCGCCTGGGAAACCGCACGGCCAACCTGATGGTGCCGTTGCCGGTTGGCCTCGCCGACCCGGTGGAGGCATTGCAAGCGATCCGAGCACACACGTCGGAGGCCAAGGCCGCCCCAAAGGCATTCGGCCCCGACCTCATGGCCGACTGGGTGGACCTCACCTCGTCGGCGCTCATTCGCGGTGCGGCGCTTGCCTACTCCAACCTGGGGGTTGGCGGCCTTCATCCGTCCGCATTCAACCTGGTGATGTCGAATGTGCCGGGGCCGCCCATTCCATTGTTCCTCGGAGGTGCGAGGGTGACGGCCACTTATCCGATGGGGCCGCTGATTGCGAACACCGGCCTCAACATCACCGTGCTCAGCCAGTGTGACGATCTCAACGTGGGAGTGATCGCCTGCCCCGACCTGGTCGATGACGTCGACGCGATCGGTGCGGGGTTTGTCGCCGCGGTGCGCGAGCTGGCCGAGCTGGCGGACCGAGTCGATCCCGAGGGGAGCAGTGATGGGTAACGCCGTACTCGACACACCGGGCGCCGCGTGGCGGGCCGTCGGACGTCGCTACCGCGATGTGGAACGAGAGCTTGCCCGGCACGCCCCGACACGTGCGCTGGTTGCGGGGCCGCGCACGGCCAAGGTGGTCGGCGAAACGCTGGTGCGAAGGTTCGCTGGGGACGAGCCCGGGCTGCCGGTGCCTCGCGTCTCGCCGGTGTTTGCCGCACAGGTGGCCATGGACGAGGCCATCTTGGCCATCGCCATGGGGCCCAACGCCTTTCCGTCGCGGGCCGACTACCAGCGCGTCGGGCGCGAGCTCACCGATGCCCACGAGCTGTTCGCCTCGCGGGGCTGGCTCGACGACCCCGGTTCGTACCACCGCCGGCCGCCAGAGCTGGTTGATCCGGCAGTCCACAGGGGCTGGGCACTCGGACAGTCCTACGAGCGGGTGTTGTTCGCCAGCGGCTGGTCGCCCCGGGCCGAGGAGCCGGGAGCCGAGCGGTGGGCCGGCTACGAGGCCAACCGCACGGCGTCGGCGGTCATCCTGCGCCACGCCGGTGGTCCTCGCCCGTGGGTCATCGCCGTGCACGGGTTCGGGTGCGGGACAGCATTCATGGACTTTGTGGGGCTGCACGCCATGCGCATCCACCGCGAGCTTGGGGTCAACGTGGCCCTGCCCGTCATGCCGCTGCACGGGCCCCGAAAGATCTCGCGGGTCAGCGGCGAGGCGTTCCTGTCGTTTGACCTCATGAACACCGTGCATGGCCTGGCCCAGGGGGTGTGGGACGTGCGCAGCGTGATCTCGTGGGTTCGCCGCCAAGGCAAAGCGCCGATCGGGATGTACGGGGTGTCGCTGGGCGGCTACATGGTGTCGCTGCTGGCGGGGATCGAGCCCGACCTGGACGCGGTCGTGGCCGGAATCCCCGTGGTCGACTTCCCGGAGCTCATCCACAGCCACAGCCCCGACAACATCCGGTTGCGGGCCATCGACCACAAGATCCTGGGCGGCAACGCAGAGGCAGTCCACCGGGTGGTCTCGCCGCTGTCATTTGCCCCGTTGATTCCCCACGACCGGCGGTTTGTGTACGGCGGATTGGGAGACCGCCTGGCTCGTCCCGCCCAGGCCCACCGCCTGTGGAGCCACTGGGAGGAACCCGACATCCATTGGTACGGCGGCAACCACGTGGGGTACCTGTGGTCTGGGGGCGTGTCGGACTATGTGCTGGCCTCGCTGAGGGCGGCGGGCATCTCAGGCCCTGGCCACGACCGTGCGGAGTCCACCACCAGCGAGCCCGCTGCCTGATGGGCCGCCGTCGAGCCCGCAGAAGCTGATGCATCGCCTCATCGACTACTCCGGAGGCCTACAGGTCGCTGAACCCGGCGCAGTCGGGGTGGACCAGGGCCGAGCGGACGAGCTGATTGGGCGGGCCCACCGGGAGATCGAAGCCGGCCTCTTGCCGTCGTGCCAGCTGGCGCTGGCCCGCAACGGCAGGCTGGTCGTGAGCCGAACGCTTGGTGCGGCCCCAGAGAGCCGCTACGTGATGTTCAGCTGTACCAAGATCCTGATGGCCGGCGCGCTCTGGTTGGCGCTCGGGCAGGGTCTGGTGTCCCGGCACAGCCGTGCGGGCGACATCGTTCCGGAGTTCGCCACGAACGGCAAGGAGGTCGTTACCGTCGAGCAGCTGCTCACCCACACGGCCGGATTCCCCTCGGCTCCGTTTGCGGTCGCCGACTGGGAGGATCGCTCGCGGCGCTTGAGCCGCTTCTCGACATGGCGGCTCAACTGGAAGCCGGGAAGTCGGTTCGAATACCACCCGGCAGCCGCCCACTGGGTGCTCGCCGAGATTCTGGAACGGGTCACAGGCAGCGACTATCGGCGCTTCATCCACGAACGGCTCGTTGAGCCCCTCGGGCTGACGCGGCTGAGGTTGGGTGTGCCCGAGGAGGCCCAGGCCGATGTCGTCGATCTCGTGCCCGTCGGCGTGCCCCCGACCCCCGAGCAGACCGAGGCGGTCACCGGCATCGCCGGGCTGGACCTTGGCGAGTTGGCCGGCATCGACGAGGACCACCTGCTGGAGTTCAACGGCGTCGACGAGCGCCGCATCGCTGCTCCCGGTGGGGGAGCGATCGGCACCGCCGCCGAGCTGGCCATGTTTCTCCAGGCAGTCATGGACAACCCAGGCCGAGCATGGGACGGGGAGGTGCTGCGGGCGGGGACCGAGGAGATCGCGTGCGCTCTTCCCGACCCCATGGTGGGCGTCCCGGCCAACCGCACGCTGGGCCTGCTCGTCGCTGGGGACGACGGGTTCTCGTCCATGCGTGGCTTCGGTCGCACCGTATCGGCCAGGGCGTTCGGGCACATGGGGGCGGGGGGACAAGTGGCGTGGGCCGACCCGGCCAGTGGCCTGTCGTTTGTGTATCTCACCAACGGGCTGGACCGAGATCCCATCAGGATGGGCCGGCGTGGCTCATCCCTGGGAAACCGCGCCGGGGTCTGCGCCGGGTAGCCGGGCGGGTCGGCGAGTCGACGACCCGGCAAGCATGGGCGGCCCCGGTCGATCAGTGGAGTATCCGCAGGGCCATGAGCGCCAGGCCGAGCGTGACCACGCCGGCGATGAAGGTCTGCAGCTCCCGGCGGCCGCGCGCCAGCACCGCAGCGCCGAGGCCCAGCACCATCAAGCCCACCACCTGGGCCGCCACTCCGGCGTCGGTCGTCGGCATCAGCAACTCGTTCATGTGGGGGGCGACCCTACGGCGCTCACCCGCGGGCAGCCCCGCCAGCCGGGCAGCCCTTCCCACTCGGTATCCTCTGGCCAGTGACCGCCGACTACCGATTCGCCCGACGCCCGTGGTGGATCGTGCTGCATGTACTGGTGCTGGTGGCCGTGTTGGTCATGGTTCGCCTCGGGTTCTGGCAGCTGGATCGCCTGCACGAGAAGCAGGATCTGGCCGACACCCTCGCCGCTCGGGAACGAGAACCCTCGGTGGCCATCGACACCTTGGTCGAGCCCGCCGACTCCACCGAGGCCGCAGACGAGTTGAGCTATCGCAACGTGACGGCGACCGGCGAGTACCTGGCCGACGAGGAGGTGCTCATCGCCAACCGCACCCAGGGCGGCCTGCCCGGATACTGGGTCGTCACGCCGTTGCGGCTGAGCGGTGACGAGGCGGTGGCGGTGCTGCGGGGTTTCGTGCCGCTGGCCGTGGGCGACGAGGGGGTGCCGGTGCCGGCGGCGGCGCCGCCGGCGGGCCCGGTGTCGGTCACCGGGTGGGTGCAGAGCACCGCCGAGCGGGGCCTGCTTGGCGGCAGCGATGATCGGCCCGGCACGCTGGAGCGCTACAACCGGCTGGACTTGGAGCGCCTGGCCGAACAGGTGTCGGTGCCGCTCGACCCGGTAGCGCTGGTTGCCACCGGCCAAGAGCCGGCGACCGACGGCGACGCACTTCAGGAGGTGCCCCGGCCAGAACCCGACCTTGGGCCCCATGCCGGCTATGCGGGCCAGTGGTTCCTGTTCGCGCTGGTGTTCGCCGTGGGGTATCCGCTGTTCCTGCGCCGCCAGGCCAGGAGCGGGCGCAGGGAAGGGGCCACCGATGGCTGAGCCGGTGTTGAACGAACACGACTTGGACCCCCTTGCGGGGCTGCCCGACGATCACCCGCGCCGGCTGCTGGTGGACGCTGCGATTCGTCACCTGGACGGCGCCACCATCGGCGAGGTGTCGCTGGCGGCCGTCGCCAGCGAGGCGGGGCTGGGCCGAAGCACGCTGTATCGGGCCTTTCCCAACGGGCGCGACGAGCTGCTGCGTGCGGCGCTCGCAGCCGAGGTGGCCCGCTTCTGGCGGGGTCTGGCCGAGGCCGTGGCTGAAGAGGCCACGCTGGAGGGTCGCCTCATCCGCGGCCTCATGGAGGGGGTGCGCCGGACCGAGGAGCACGCGTTGTTGCAGCGCCTGGTGCGCCACGAGGCCCACCAGCTGGCCCCGATGCTCGATGAGCTTGAGCCCGTGGTGTACGGCCTGATGGTGGCCTACACCGAAGACCTGCTGGATCGCTTCAGCGATCAGCTGGTTGATGAGGTCAACCGGCACGAGGCGGCTCAGTACCTGGCCACCATGATCCTGAGCTACATCGGCAGCCCGGCCGGACTGGACTTCGGCGACGAGGCAGCGGTCGCCCAGCTGGTTCGCACCCAGCTGCTCGGCGGCCTGCTTCGCTGACCGAGGTCCCCCAACTCGTCGTGGTGCCCCCGACGCTTTGCGTCGACGTGACGAACGCCACCGTTGGATCCGGTGCGATGAGACAATTCGTGTCTTAGTGTTTCATCCAATGGTCGCCCTCGACGAACGACATCGCTCCCCGGACGGCGGCGCCTTGGCGAGCGCCATGCGCCCCGGAGCCGACGCGAGCCTCGCTCCGGCCGCGGTCGTGACGACGAACCCCGAGGCATCGGAGATCCTGCTGCAACTGGGCGGCCGAATCGTTCGGGTGGAGGTGCCCGAGGAGCTGGCGTTGCTGAGCGACGCCGTCCGCCCACGCGACAACGACGTGGCCGAGTTGGTGCGGGCCGCTGCCAGCTGCGTCCAAGAGTTCGGCGTGGCCAAGACCACCGCCGAGGACATCGCCGACCGCGCCGGCTGCTCCCGCGCCACCCTGTACCGCAAGTTGCCGGGTGGAACCGCCCAGTGGATCAACGAGGTCGTGGCTCACGAGATGGCCGAGGTTGTCATCGGGGTGCTGCAGGCGATTGCCGAGGCCGACCGGCTGGTCGACGCCGTGTCGGCCGGCGTCTCTGGCTCGGTCAACGCCTTGCGTGGCCGCCCGGTCTTGGCGCGGTTGTTGGACCACGAGCGCGACCTGCTGCTTCCCGAACTGCTGATGGAGCGCGCTTCGCCGGTGTTCGCCGCCGTTGGCGAGCTGGTGGTACCGGCGCTCGAGCACCTGTGCTCACACGAGGCCGCTCGGTCGATCGGCGAGTGGGGCGCACGGCTGGTGGTGGCCCGGGTGCTGCAGCCCGACCTCCCCGGCGGGCTACCGGTCGAGGATCCAGTGTTTGTCGCCAGACTGGCAGAGACGTACCTGTTCCCCGGCCTGGTTCCGAACGTCGTGCCGGCTGCGACCGCCCCCCAACCCTCAGGCCATGGTGCCCCGCCGACGCGCTGAGGCCCCACGACCTCGCTTCTTTCCATCTCTCGTCCATCCGCCCAACCAACCAAGTTCACCCCAAACCGCTACCAACTTCTGGAGTCACCATGACCGACACGATGCCCGACATGAAGCCCACCAACGCTCAGCTCATCGGTCGTGAGGACCTGAACGACATGGAGGCCATCATCTCGATGGCCAACACCAACGCCGACGAGATCGTCCATCGCGTCACCAATCCGGCCGACACGATCTTCACCTGGGACTACACCAAGGGCGCAAAGCCCGGCGTGCACAAGCTGTATGAGAAGGCCAAGGATGCCCAGTGGAACGGGGAGACGGACCTGCCGTGGGAGATCGAGGTTGACCCCGAGAAGGTGGTGGCCGAGAACGCCCTGGCACAGTCCGCAGCGGGCATGGGCCCTGACACCCTCTCCAACCTGGGCCCGTTCGCCAAGTTCAACGACAACGACTGGCTGCAGCTGGGCATCGAATCCAACGCTTGGACGCTCAGCCAGTTCCTCCACGGCGAGCAGGGTGCCCTGGTGTGCACGGCGAAGATCGTCGAGACCGTGCCCTGGATCGATGCCAAGTACTACGCCGCCACCCAGGTGATGGACGAGGCCCGGCACGTCGAGGTGTTCGCCAAGTACCTCCAGGACAAGTGGGCCGTCGACTATCCGGTGAACGCCCACCTTGGTGCCCTCCTCGATGACATCCTCATCGACAACCGCTGGGACATGACCTACCTGGGCATGCAGATCATGGTGGAGGGCCTGGCTCTGGCCGCCTTCGGGTTCATGCACCAGATGACGACCGAACCGCTGCTGAAGAAGCTGCTGCGCTACGTCATGTCAGATGAGGCCCGCCATGTGGCCTTCGGCGTGTTGTCGCTCAAGGACCACTACGCCGAGCTGACCGACGGCGAGATCTTCGAGCGGCAGGAGTTCGCCTTCGAGGCGGCCGTCCGCATGCGTGATCGCCTGCTGCAGCAGGAGGTGTGGGAGCGCATGGGGATCAACCCGAAGGACGTCATGGAGTTGGCGGTGGAGGACCCCGGTCGTCAGCTGTTCCAGATGATGCTGTTCTCCAAGATCGTGCCCAACTGCAAGAAGCTGGGCTTGCTGGACCGCAACGAGTCCTGGCTGCGTCACCGCTTCGAAGACCTGGGCGTCATCCAGTTCGAGGATTGGGTGGACACCGGCGACGAATACGAGAAGTTCTCCCTCGAACAGCTCGCCGAGGAAGAGGCTGCCCAGGCCGCCAACGCCTGATCCGTCAGCGGCACCTCCGGTGACGCCAACCTCTGAGGGCGAGGCACTCACGCTCGTGCTGCACGCGCTCAGGCTTCGGTCCGTGGCCGAAGACCAGGCGCTCGCCGCCAGGTTCTCGTTGCCGCAGCCGCAGGTGCGGGCCATGCTCGATCGTGCCGAACGGGAGGGATGGGCGCGCCGTCGCACGGGTCGCCTCGTCGGATGGACGTTGACCGCAACCGGCCGGATGGAGGGCGAGGCGCGTCTGGCGGCCGCACTCGACCAATCGGGGGTCAGGCCGCAGGTGGAGTCGCTCTACGAGCGTTTCCTGGTGCTCAACCCCGAGGTGCTGGAGGTGTCCACCGCCTGGCAGGTGCGGCGGCGCAACGGCGTCGATGTTCCCAACGATCACGCCGACGCCCGTCACGACGCAGCGGTCATCGATGCCTTGGCGGCCGTCCACGACCGCGCCGTGCCCGTCGTGGAGAGCCTGTCGGCCCACGTGGCACGCCTGGGGGGCTACGGGTCGCGCCTGGAGGCGGCGCTGGCCCGCGTGATGGCAGGCGACGGCGACTGGTTTGTCCGCCCGGGTATCGACAGCTATCACACCGTGTGGTTCGAGTTGCACGAGGACCTGCTGGCCACGCTGGGTCGTCGTCGCGCCGACGAGGCTCCCTGAATCGAACGGCGCCACACCGCCGACCTCACCGGCGCGGGTCAATCGGTGCACCCATCGGCCCCGAACTCTTCTACGGTGTTGGCGCATCCCGGCCGGTTGGGATCGCCGAGACCGGCGGTTGCCGCGCCGTCACCGCACGAGGAGGCACACATGGCCAGGTTTGGAAGAGTGATCACCGCCATGGTGACGCCGTTCGACGATCGCGGAGGGTTGGACTTGGACGCGGCCGCTCGGTTGGCCCAATGGCTGACCGAGAATGGCTCCGATGGGCTGGTGCTGGCCGGCACCACTGGCGAGGGTCCGGTGCTCGGTGAGGCGGAGGTGGTTGCGCTCACCCGTCGGGTACGCGAGGCCGTCTCGGTGCCCATCCTGGTGGGCACCGGCACCAACGACACGGCGAAGACGGTCGAGCTCACCAAGCGGGTGTCCGACACCGGCATCGAGGGCGTCCTGGTGGTCACGCCCTACTACTCCCGCCCGTCCCAGGCGGGCCTGGTGGATCACTTCGGCACGGTCGCAGCCTCCACCCACCTCGACGTGGTGCTGTACGACATCCCGGTCCGCACCGGCCGCAAGATCGCTCAGGACACGCTGCTGACGCTGGCGAGGGAGGTCACCAACATCGTGGCCGTCAAGGATGCCGCCCACGACGTGGGGGCCACCGCCCGGCTTGCGGCTTCAGCGCCCGACAGCTTCGAGATCTACTCAGGTGAGGATGACTTGACGCTGCCCATCACGGCGGTCGGCGGCGTGGGCGTGATCTCGGTGGCCAGCCATTGGGTGGGCCAGCAGTTCCAGGCGCTCTTTGCCGCGCTGGACGGGGGAGACCTGGCCGAAGCGCAGCGCCAGAACGCCCGTATGCTGCCGTCGTTTGCATTCGAGGGCGGTGACGAGACACCCAACCCCATCCCCACCAAGGCCATGCTGCGCGTCCTCGGCCTGTCGGTTGGCCAATGCCGCCCTCCCATGGGGCCTGCGCCGAGTGGTCTGGAGGACCGCGCCAGGGCGGTGCTCGCCGGTCTCCGCTAGGACGGAACCTGCCAGAACCCCGTGGTGGGCGACCCAGCACGTAGGGTGCGGGCCTCATGGCATCACCACTGAAGATCACATTCCTGGGCGGCCTCGGGGAGATCGGACGCAACTGCGCAGCGTTCGAATACGAAGGCAAGATCCTGCTGCTCGATTGCGGCCTGATGTTCCCCGACCACGACATGTTGGGCGTCGACATCGTGCTCCCCGACTTCGGTTGGCTTGTCGAACGAGCCGACGACGTCGTGGGTTGCGTGCTCACCCACGGCCACGAGGACCACGTGGGTGCGCTCAGCTATCTGCTGCCCGACATCTCGTTTCCGCTCTATGGCACTGAGGTGACGCTCGGGTTGGCCCATCCGCGCATCGAGGAGAACGGCCTGCTGAGCCGCACCGAGTTCCACGAGGTGCGAGACACCGAGACCCACCAGATCGGGCCGTTCAGCTGTCAGTTCTTCGCCATGACCCACTCGGTTCCCCAAGGGGTGGCGACGGCCATCACCACCGACCAGGGCACCCTGCTGCACTCGGGGGACTTCAAGATCGACCTCACCCCGGTGGATGGCCGCCTCAGTGACCTGTCCGGCATCGGCGCAATCGCCACCGATCCGGGCATCCGCCTGCTGTTGGCCGACTCCACGAACGCCGACAGCCCCGGGTTCTCGGTGTCCGAAACCCAGGTTGGCAAGGTGCTCTACGACCTCATGCACCGCTATCGGGGCCGCCGAATCGTCACCGCGTGCTTCGCCTCCCACATCCACCGGGTGCAACAGATCGCCAGTGCTGCCATCGAGTACGACCGCAAGGTGGCCACCTTGGGCCGTTCGATGAAGCGGAACGTCGCCATGGCGCGGGAGATGGGGGTGCTCTCCATCCCCGACGACGCACTCATCGAGATCGAGGAGATCGACAACTACGACCCGGGCGAGGTCATCGTCATCTCCACCGGTTCCCAGGGCGAGGCCATGTCGGCACTCACCCTGATGGCCACTCGAGAGAGCCGCTGGTTGAACGTGGGGGAGGGCGACGTGGTGATCCTGTCCTCGCACCCCATTCCCGGCAACGAGCACGCCGTGAACAAGGTGATCGACAACCTCACCCGTCTGGGTGTGGAGGTGGTGCATTCGGGCATCGAGGACGTGCACGCAACCGGGCACGCCAAGCGCGAGGAGCTGAAGCTGCTGCAGTCGCTCACCCACGCCGACTGGTTCGTGCCGGTGCACGGCGAGTACACGCACATGGTGCACCACGCCAAGATCGCCGAGCTGATGGGCATGGCGGCCGACCGAATCCTGGTGTGTGAGGACGGCGACAGCCTGGTGCTGGACGACGACGGGCTCCGTCGTGGTCCCGGGGTGCCCGCTGAGTACGTCTATGTGGACGGCAAGACCGTTGGCGACATCGGGCATTCGGTGCTCCGCGACCGGCAGGTGTTGGCCGAGGAGGGCGTCGTATCGGTGGTGGTGGCTGTTGACCTTGACCGGCGTGAGATCGTGTCCGGACCCGAGCTGGTCACCCGTGGCTGGGTGCACGAGGTGGAGTCGGCCGACCTGCTGGAGGAGGGCCGCAAGCGGGTGTCCCAGGCGGTGAACGAGTCGCTGATGAGCGGCGGCAACTGCGACCAGGTGGCCAAGGCGGCCCGCAAGGCCGCCGGCGGCTTCGTCAACAAGCGCACACGCCGGCGGCCCATCATCGTGCCCGTCGTCCTCGAGGCGTAGGAGCCACCTCCCACCACGATCGCGCCCGCAGTCGTTTTGGGCGCGTTTGTCGCGGACAGGTCACCACGATCGCGCCCAAAGATTGCCTGGGCGCGATCGTGGTGGGCGCTGGCGTGCTGCCGGTTGGCCAGCGAGCCCCAGGTCTGGCGACTCCTCGGGGGTGCGCGGGAATGTCCGGCACCCCAAGTACCTTGGGTACACCGTGGCAAGCACCCGAAAGTCGTCCAGCCGATCTGGCTCCAGCCGGTCCCGGTCCGCCCCGACGCGGCGGACCGGCTCGTCGACGGCGCCCAGCCGCGGCAAGCAGGCAAGCGCCGGATCCTCCCGCTCGACGAGCTCTCGCAAAGCCCGTGGCGGCTGGCTGAGCGAGGCCTTCGAGGGCTACGGCGACGATGTGGCCGGCACCTTGCTGATCGGCGCCGCCATCGTCTGCGGGCTCGGGATCTACGGAGGGCTCGGTGGGGCCATCGGGCGGGCGTTCCGAGCAGTGGTGGTGGATTTCGTTGGCGTGTTCGCCTACCTCGTGCCCGTGCTTGCCGCAGCGGTCGGGGTCTGGCTGATCGCCCGGCCGAACGATCGGGAGCTTGACACCGAGACCGATGCCAGCACCCGGCGACGCTTGGTGGGCGCGCTGGTTGGTTTCGCCGGGTTGACGGGCGCCGCTCACCTGATCGTGGGCCCCGAGCCAATCGGCCAGGCCGGCCTCTTTCGGGCCAACGATTTCGCCGGCGGGCTGTTTGGCTGGATGGTGGCCAACCCGCTGGCCACGTTGCTCAGCCGCTGGGGTGCGCTGGCGCTCATGCCCGTGGTGCTGTTCTTCGCCGCATCGCTGCTGACCGGGCGCCGCATGCGAGACCTGGCCAGCGACACCGGGGTGGCGCTGGCGCCCGTGGGGCGCAAGGCGGGTGAGGCGGTCGGTGCGCTCTTCCGGTTGGGTCCCCGCGAGGCCATCATGGACGGCCCCGCCACCGAGGAGGAGGTGGACCCGGACGCTCCCACCCGGGTGATGGATGGTCCGGGCGGCCATCGGGGACGCGTCTTCGACCAGGACGCCGATCCGCCCACCGGCTCGTTGGCGGTCCCCCCCGAGCTGCCGCCGTCGGGTCCGCCGCCGGCCACGTCGACCAAGGCCCAGGCCACGCCTCCCCGTGCCCCCAAGGTGGTGGTGCCCGTCGACGATTCGGTCGATCCGGAACAACTGGAGATGGATCTGCATCCGGCCGAGGGTTCGGCGTGGACGCTGCCCCGCATGGACCTGCTCAGCCGGAGCTCCACCAAGGACGTGGACGAGGCGGCCGTCGCCGATCGGGGTCGGCAGCTGGAGGCCTCGCTGGCCGAGCATGGCGTGGAGACCCGCCTGGTGGGCATGGTGGTAGGGCCCACCGTCACCCGATACGAGCTGGAGTTGGGCGTGGGGGTGAAGGTGGCCAAGGTCACCAACCTCAACCGCGACATCGCCTACGCCCTGGCGTCGTCGGACGTGCGCATCATCGCCCCCATTCCGGGGCGCCAGGCCATCGGTGTGGAGGTGCCCAACGACGATCGCGACGTGGTGGCCCTGGGCGACATCCTGACGTCGGCCGAGGCGGCCAAGGCCCGCCAACCGCTGGAGGTGGGGGTCGGCCGCGACATCGCCGGACGCTCGGTGATGGTGAACCTGGCCACCATGCCCCACGTGTTGATCGCGGGCCAGACCGGTGCCGGCAAGTCCAGCTGCCTCAACTCCATCCTGACGTCGTTGATGATGCGCGCCACGCCCGAGCAGGTGGGGCTGATCCTGATCGACCCCAAGCGGGTGGAGCTCACCCAGTACGACCGCATCCCGCACCTGCTCACCAGCGTGGTGACCGACCCCAAGAAGGCAGCCAACGCACTTGATTGGGCAGTGCGGGAAATGGAGCGCCGCTACGACCTCCTGCAGGAGGCCGGGGTGCGCGATATCGGTGGTTACAACTCCAACTTCGACACGGGTCAGCTGAACTCCCCGCTGGGCGAGGACCGGGAGTGGGAGCGAATGCGCTACATCCTGGTGGTGGTGGACGAGCTGTCCGACCTCATGATGGTGGCGGCCCGCGACGTGGAGAACTCCATCTGCCGCCTGGCTCAGATGGCGCGGGCGGTGGGCATTCATCTGGTGATTGCCACGCAGCGACCCTCGGTCAACGTCATCACCGGGGTGATCAAGGCGAATATCCCTGCGCGGATGGCCTTCGCGGTGGCCTCCGCGACCGACTCGAAGGTGGTGCTCGATCAGGGTGGCGCCGAGCGGTTGGTGGGGCGGGGCGACATGTTGTTGCTGGGCCCGGCGGCCTCGACCGCCCAGCGCATTCAAGGCGCTTGGGTGGAGGAGAGCGAGGTGCACGCCATCGTGGCTCACTGGCGCGATCAGGCCCCCGCCGTGGAGGCCCGCTACACGGAAGGAGTGGCCGACGAATCGGCGTCGGCATCCACCGACGACCCGGTCACCGCTGGCACCTCCGACGGGGACGACGACGATGAGTTGCTCAAACAGGCCTGGGAGCTGGTGGTTCGGAGCCAACTGGGCTCAACCTCCATGCTGCAGCGCAAGCTGCGCGTGGGGTTCGCTCGGGCGGGGCGCCTCATGGATCTGCTGGAGGAGCGGGGCATCGTAGGGGCCTCGGAGGGCTCCAAGGCCCGGACGGTCAACATGTCTCCCGAGGAGCTGGAAGCGCTGATCGAGTCCGGCCAGTTCTGACCCTGCCAGGCATCGAACACCAAGTCATCCCCGCCTGAATATGTAGCTCCGTCTACATACATAGCGTGACCTATGTAACCTGGCAGGCCATGGCACGAACTCAGGAGAGCCGACGGGCGCACACTCGGGCAGCGCTGCTGAAGTCTGCCGCCGACCTGTTTGCCCGGCAGGGGTTTCATGCCACCTCGGCCGACGCCATCGCCGCCGCTGCCGATCGCACCACCGGCGCGCTCTATGACCACTTCGGGGGCAAGTCCGGCCTCCTGGTGGCCCTGCTGGAGGAGTGGGTTCGCCTGGCGATTGACCAACTGGGGGACGGGCCGGGGGCGGCGGCCGGCCTCGACGGGCGGCTCGGTGCCCTCTGGGGCGGCGTGGCGAGCGACGCCGGCGACGCCAGCGACGTGTGGCTGCTCCTCGAGGTGGAGCTGTGGTTGCACGCGGTGCGCGACCCCGAGCTGGCCTCGGTGGCCGCCAGTCGATTCGCTCAGATGCGAGACGGGTTGGCCGGTGCCTTGCGCTCGTGGTCCGAGGAGCTCGCCGTCCCGCTTCCCGCTCCGGCATCCGAGCTGGCGGTTCAGCTCATCGGCCTGCTCTTGGGCCTGGGGTTTCAGCATCGGCTGGACCCGGCCGCCGTTCCCCACGACCAGGTGATCGCCGGGCTGCGCCGCCTGTTGCAGCTGGAGCCGGGCTCCTAGGCGGCGACCCCCGCCATCGTGAGCCTCCGAACACCCAACACCGAACCATCAACCAACCCCAGGAGGGTTTCCCATGCAGACCGAACTTGCTCAGCGACTGGGCATCGAATTTCCCATCTTCGCCTTCACCCACTGCCGCGACGTGGTGGTGGCCGTCTCCAAGGCCGGCGGCTTCGGGGTGCTTGGCGCAGTCGGGTTCACCCCGGAGCAGCTGGAGACCGAGTTGACGTGGATTGACGAACACATCGGCGACCTGCCCTATGGGGTCGACATCGTCATCCCCGGCAAGTACGAGGGCATGGGTGAGGGCGATGCCGAGAAGCTGGAGGCTGAGCTGAAGGCCCTGATCCCCGAGCAGCATCGCCAGTTCGTGCAGGAGATCCTCGCCGATCACGACGTGCCGGAGGTGCCCGAGGAGGACAAGATGCAGGAGCTCCTGGGTTGGACGGAAGCCACTGCCGGGCCTCAGGTTCAGGTGGCGCTCTCGCATCCCAAGGTGAAGCTGCTGGCCAACGCGCTGGGCACGCCGCCGCCGGATGTCATCGAGGAGATCCACGAGGGCGGTCGGCTGGTGGCGGCACTGTGTGGCTCGGCGGCCCAGGCTGCGCGCCACAAGAACGCCGGCGTCGACATCGTGATCGCCCAAGGCACGGAGGGCGGCGGGCACACCGGAGATGTCGGTTCGATGGTGTTGTGGCCCGAGGTGATGGATGCCATCGGGGAGACGCCCATGTTGGCCGCCGGTGGCATCGGAAGTGGCCGCCAGATGGCCGCTGCGCTGGCCATGGGTGCCCAGGGAGTGTGGACGGGGTCGCTGTGGCTCACGGTGGACGAGGCCGATGTGCCTCCGGCGCAGATGGCCAGCCTGCTGCAAGCGGGCAGCCGCGACACCGTGCGCTCCCGCAGCTGGACCGGAAAGCCGTGCCGCATGCTGCGAAACGACTGGACCGAGGCGTGGGAGGCAGACGACACTCCCGACCCGCTGGGCATGCCCATGCAGTTCATGGTCACCTCCAATGCGGTGCAACGCGGACACAAGTACCCCGATCAGGCCAAGGACGTGCAGTTCAATCCCGTGGGCCAGATCGTGGGCCGCATGAACAAGTCCCGCCCGACCCGAGACGTCATCTTCGACCTGGTGAGCGAGTGTGGCGACGCCATGGAGCGTTTTGATGCCCTGATGAACCCGGGTGCCGACGCCTGAGGGCGGGACGCCCCGGCGGGGGCTCTACGCTGGCGACCTGATGGCGAAGCGCTACTGGTTGGAGACGCTGGGTTGCCCCAAGAACCAGGTTGACTCGGACAAGCTGGAGGGCACCCTGCTGGCTGCGGGGTACCGGTCCGCGCCCGACCCGGGCGAGGCCGACGTGGTCGTCGTGAACACCTGCGCCTTCATCGAGGATGCTCGAGCAGAGTCGGTCGAGGCCGTGCTCGGTCTGGCCGAGGCTCGCGCCGAGGGGGCCGAGCTGGTGGTCACGGGGTGCTTGGCCCAACGGGCCGGCGATGAGCTGGCCGCCGCCATCCCCGAGATCGATCGCGTGGCCCCATTTGGCGCCGACCTGTTGGGCCGGGGTCCCCAGGCGCCCGGCCCCGCGGCTGGGTCAGCGGTGCCGGTCATCCTCGGGCGTCGACCAGGCCTCGAGGCGGCGGCCGCCGCAGTGCCCGACATGGACCTGCTGGAGCTGCAACGTCCCGCCTCCAGCTCCCCGTGGGCGTACGTCAAGATCGCTGAGGGGTGCGATCGGGCCTGCGGGTTCTGCGCCATCCCCGGCTTCCGAGGACCGCAGCGGTCTCGATCGATCGAGGCGATCGCCGACGAGGTGGACGCCCTCGGAGCCAAGGAGATCGTCCTGGTGGCCCAGGACCTGGCCGCCTACGGGCGCGATCAGGGCGTGGGGGAGCGGGCGATCATTCCGCTGATCGAGGCGGTGTCGGCCCGAGTGGACTGGGTTCGGCTTCTGTACCTGTATCCGTCGGACCTCACCGATCCATTGATCGAGGCGATCCTGGCCACCGGAGTGGCGTACTTCGACCTGTCGCTGCAACACACCTCCCGGCCGGTGCTGCGGCGCATGCGCCGCTGGGGCGACGGCGACACGTTTCTGTCCCGCATCGAGCGCATCCGATCGCTAGCGCCCGACGCTGTGTTTCGGTCCAACTTCCTCATCGGCTATCCCGGCGAGACCGAGGAGGACCACGACGATCTGCTGGCGTTCATGGAATCGGCCCAGGTGGACTGGTGCGGACTGTTCAAGTTCTCCCGAGAGGCCGGAACCTACGCCGACTCGCTGCCCGATCAGATCGATGCGGCGTTGGTGGCTGAGCGCCACGCCGAAGCCTCCGAGCTGGCCGAGGCCATCACGGCCCAGGGCCGCCTGGACCGGGTGGGATCCACGGTCGAGGTGCTGGTGGATTCCCCTGGCGTCGCCCGGAGCTTCGGGGAGGCGCCCGAGATCGACGGCGTTGTCTCGGTGCCCGAGCACCTGGCGGTCGGTCGCCTACACAAGGTGGAGATCGTTGACGCCGCCGGCCCCGACCTGGAGGCCAAGCCGGCGGGGGATCCGTGAACGACCAGGATTCCGGCTTCGGTCCATCGGCGCTGATGACACCGGCCAACCTGGTCACGGTCGCCCGCATTGCGGCGGCCCCGGTTGCCTTCGCGATCATGCTGGCCAACGACGGCCGGGGTACCTACCCGTTGCTGGCGCTGTGGTTCGTGCTGGCCGCGACCGATTTCGTTGACGGCTATCTGGCGCGCCGACAGGGCTCGACTCGCTCGGGGGCCTTTCTCGACCCGTTGGCCGACAAGGTGCTGGTGCTGGGCGGCTTCGCCACGCTCGCCGTGGTGGGGCGTTTCCCCTGGCTTGCCGTGGTGCTCACCGCCGTGCGAGAGCTCGGCATCTCGGGCTTTCGCTCCTACTGGGGGCGCAGGGGCTTGTCGGTGCCGGCGTCGTCGCTCGCGAAGTGGAAGACCTTCATTCAGCTGGGCGCAGTGGGTTGGACCACGTGGCCCACCTTCACCGACTGGCGTTGGCTGTCGGACAGCTGGCTGTGGGGCAGCGTCGTCATCGCCTACGTGACGGCTGCGCAGTATGTGGCAGCGGGCAGCCGCGCCACCTCGGACACCGGCGAGGCCGCCAAGGGCTGACCACGCCGAGTGGCGAGCTGGCCGAGGATGCCCACGCGTTCCGGTAGGCTGGCCGCTCGCAACGACCAACGAGGGGCACGATGGCCGCTGACCGGAAACCACGCAAGATGCTCATCGGAAGCATCATCATCATGGTGCTGGCCACCATTGGCGGCATCGCCGCCTTTGCCATTGGCATCAGCCAGGTGGCCAACGTGGTTGACAAGCTGTCGAACACCGACCAGACCACCGTCCCGGGCACGGCCAGCGTCGACGGCACCGGAGCGGCGTTCTCGATCTGGTCCAGCGGTTCATCGGTGCTCAACTGCCTCGTGGCAACGGCGGAGGGAACGCCGGTGACCCTCGACAGCTCGAACGCGAGCGGCTCGTCCTCGGCCGACGTCAACGGGGAGAGCTTCGACATCGTCGGCGAGTTCGAGACTAAGTCGGGCACCCGCTACGACGTCACCTGCAACGAACCCGCCGGCGGAGCGTTCCTGGTGACCGACGTCGCCATCTCCGACTTCATCGGGTTTGCTGCGCTCATCGTTGGCTCGGTCGTCGGCGGCCTCGGGTTGTTCTTCGTCGGCCTGATCTTCTTCATCATCGCCCTGTTCCGCCGGTCCAGCTGGAAGAAGTCCAACACCTTCAGCGGCCCCCAGGGTGGCTATCAGCAAGCGCCGGCGTGGACGCCGCCGGCGCCCGGTGGCCAAACGGCGTGGAACCAGGGTGGGCCGCCGCCGCCCGGTGGCACCGGTGGGCCGCCTCCCACTGGGGGCGGCTTCGGTGGGCCACCGCCCGCTCCGGGCGGGCCGCCGCCAGCCCCGGGTGGCACGGGCGGACCGCCATCCCCGCCATCAACTGGCTGACGGGCGTCCTGCCGGATCGGGCCTCGGCGGACGCCCGCACCGCTCGCTGTACTCTGCCCCCGGGAGCAGCGGCGACGGTAGCTTTCCCCAATGAACGTCGAAGTCGTCGCCATCGGCACCGAGCTGTTGCTCGGGCAGATCACCGATACCAACTCCACGTGGATCGGCGAGCAGCTGGCGCTGGTGGGGCTGAACTCGCACTACCAAACCAAGGTGGGCGACAACCTGGATCGCATCGTCGACACGCTTCGGCTGGCGCTGGAGCGGTCGGACGCGGTGATCTGCTGCGGAGGCCTGGGGCCCACCCAGGACGATCTTACCCGGGAGGCCTTTGGGGCGCTTGCGGGTGAGCCCCTCGAGGAGGATGAGGCCAAGGCGGAGCAGATCATCGCCATGTTCGCCGGTCGGGGCCGCCGCATGCCGATGAACAACCTCGCCCAGGCCCGCAAGCCCGCGTCGGCTGCCTTCATTCCCGTGCAACCGGGCACTGCGCCCGGACTGGTCCTGCCGCTGCAGCACGGCGTGCTCTATGCCGTTCCCGGCGTGCCGTGGGAGATGAAGGAGATGCTGTCCCAGTTCGTGTTGGGAGACTTGTCCCGTCGGAGCGGGAACCCATCGGCCATCGCGAGCCGCACCCTGCGAACCTGGGGCGAGTCCGAGTCGGGGCTGGCCGAGATCCTGGCGGCCCGAATCGAGGAACTGGACGAGGCGGGCAACCCCACGCTGGCCTTCCTGGCCTCCGGCGTCGAGGGGTTGAAGGTGCGGGTCACGGCCAAGGCCGCCGACGTTGAGGCTGCCACCGCCATCGTGGACGACGAGGCCGATCGCCTGCGTGGGGTGCTTGGGCAGCTGGTTTTTGGCGCGGACGACGACACCATGGAGTCGGTGGTGCTGGCCATGCTGGCCGAGCGCGGGTGGACCCTCGGCGTGGCCGAGTCGCTCACCGGTGGGATGCTGGGCTCCCGGTTGGCGGCGGTGCCGGGCGCGTCCGAGGCCTTTCGGGGTGGTGTCATTGCCTACGACCCCGCCGTGAAGCGGGAGGTGCTGGGCGTGCCCGACGGACCGGTGGTCACCGAGGCAACCGCCCTGGCCATGGCCCGTGGTGTGCGAGCCGCACTGGAATGCGACGTGGGGTTGGGCACCACCGGCGTGGCGGGGCCCGACGAGTTGGAGGGCCGCCCGGCCGGCACGGTGTGCCTGGCCGCTGCGTGGCCCGGAGGCGAGGTGGCGCTCACGGTGGGCCTGCCCGGGCGCCGCCAACAGGTGCGGGAGTTCTCATGCATCACGGTGTTGGATCTGTTGCGCCGCAACCTGAGCCCACCCGACGTTCCGGCGGGCGGGCGCTGATCGTGTCCAGGCGGCCGCACCGACGGTGGGCGGGAGGGAACTGCGCAAGGTGGCATGCTGGTCGGCCGTGAGCACCACCCCCCAGCAACTGCTTGCTGTCAGCCTTCCCCGGTTGGCGGTCGCCGACCGCTTTGAGATCCTGCCCTACGACCTGGACGTCGCCGCAGGAACGCTGGAGGTCCACTACCGGCTGCTCTCGGGGGACGACGAGCTGGCCCGGTTCGCCGAACGGGTGGAGCTGAGCGAGTCGTTGGTCGCCCTCGGCGAAGGGCGTCAGGCCGACGAGGGCGCATGGCACGGGGTGGCTCGGCTGGTCGCCCTCGCTGCGGGCACCAGCTACTACAAGGTGGCCGCCCCAGCCCTGCTGGCGGTCACGTTGGGGCCCATCACCGATGCCGAGGCGGAGTTCGTCCGGGCCCTGTACGACCACGGCCTGCGGGAGTTCGCAGCCCGCAACGATCTGCCGGTTCCCCTGGTGCAAGCGTGGGAGCTGGAGGTGGGTGACCCGCCGCACAGCCAGCACCAGGATCCCCAGCCCTCGGAACCCCAGCCATCAGAACCACGGCACCTCGACCCGGGCACCGCGCTGGTGCCCGTGGGGGGCGGTAAGGACTCCGCGTTGGTGCTCTCGGTGCTGGGGGAGGTGGCGGTGCCCTTCACCGTGAACGCATCGGTGGCCCCCCGACGGGTGGCGGCCGCAGCCGGCCTACCCCTGCACACGGCCACCCGGCGCCTCGACCCGGCCCTGCGAACGTGGAACGAGGGGGGGGCGCTGAACGGCCACATCCCGGTCACCGCCGTGGTCACCGCCATCTCGGCGCTGGCGGCGTTGGCCGCCGGATGCCGCGACGTGGTGCTGGGCAACGAACGCTCGGCGTCCGAACCCACCAGGTGGGTCGGCGGGGAGCCGGTGAACCACCAGTGGGCCAAGTCGCTCGACGCCGAGGACCTCACCCAGGCCGCGCTCGCTGCCGCCACCGGGGGGCGGCTGCGCACCTTCTCCATCCTGCGGCCGTTTACCGAGGTTGCCATCGCCGGAGGGTTGGTGACCGACCCGGCCCAGCTCGACGCGTTCCTGTCGTGCAACGAGGCCTTCACGATGTGGCGTGAGACCGATCAACGCGCCGAGGGCACCTGGTGTCTCAACTGTCCCAAGTGCCGGTTCACCACGCTGATGCTGGCCCCGCACCTCGACCCCGAGCGCTTCGAGGCCACCTTCGGGGGCCGCCCGCTGCACGATCCCGCGCAGGCCGACGGGTACCGGGCGCTGTGGGACGAGGCGGCCAAGCCCTACGAGTGCGTCGGCGAGATGGTGGAGTCCGCCGCCGCCATGGCCGAGCTGGCCCAGCGCTCCGAGTGGGCCGACGCCCCGGTGGTGCGTGCCACCGGCGCGTCCGCCGCCGCCTATGCCGCCGAGCACGGTGCCACGCTGGCCACGCTGGAGAAGCCGACCGACGCCCACCGAGTGCCGGCCCCGTACCTGCGGGCGATGCTGGCCCGCCTGGCGCCGGGTGCGAGGTCGGCGTGACTCCCGAGGGGCTCACTGGCGCACGGGTGGTCGTCCTGGGGCTGGGGGTGGACAATCTCGCCGCACTGCCCACCGTGGTTGCCGCCGAACCGGCCCGGTTGGTGGCGGCGGTTGACGCCCCCGACGCCGTCTCGGTCGAGGACCGGGCGGTGGCCGATGCGGCCGCCGTCGAGGTGCTCGGGAGCGACCAGGTGGTCGACTGGCTCGCGGCGAGTGGTGGCCGGGCTCCGGGTTCACGAGCCGATGCCCCGCTGGTGGTGGTGCGTGCGCCCGGCTACCCACGACGAGGCGCGCTCGCCGGTGAGCTGGAGTCCATCGGCGCCAGCTTTACGACGGCGGTGGACCTGTGGATGGGCGCCCACGGCGCTGAGCGGCCGGTGATCGGCATCACCGGCACGAAGGGCAAGTCGACCGTCACCGCGCTGCTCGATGAGCTGCTGACCGTCATGGGCGTCGACCATGTGGTGGGCGGCAACATCGGGTTGCCCATCTGGGCGCAGGCGGCCGATCCCCCGCCGGGGGTGCCGGCGGTGATCGAGGTGTCGTCCTACATGGCCGCCGATGCCCACCATCCACCCACCATCGGAGTGCTCACGTCCCTCGATGCCGACCATCTCACCTGGCACGGCTCCGTCGAGGCCTATCGCCGCGACAAGCTGCACCTCTTCACGGGCGGCACGCCGGCGCCCAACGTGGTGTTGGCGCCGGCGGGCGACGTGGTGGCCAGGGGTGCGCTCGAGGCCACGGGCCTGGCGGTGGAGGCGGTCCACCCCGAGGCGGCCCGGTTCGTCGCACCCGTGCGGCGCCTGGTCGAGCGGGGCCAACCCGCGCACCAGGGCACCAACCTGGCCTTGGCTGCGGTGGCAGCAGACCGGCTGTGTGAACTGCTCCGCCGGCCGGGACCCGCCGCCGAGCAGCTCCTCGCTCTGGCCGAGCGCTTCGAGGGCCTGCCGTCGCGGCACTCCACCATCAGCCATCGGGGTGAGGTGCGCTGGATCGACGACGCGTTGGCATCCAACCCGTTCGCCGCGGCCGCGGCGTTGGACTCCGTCGGGGCGGCACCCGTGGCGTGGCTCATCGGAGGCCAGTCACGAGAGGTCGCCCTAGACCCCATGTGTGACGCCCTGCGACGCCGCAGCGACGCGCCGACGCTGCTGATCGGCCTGCCCGATACCGGCCCCACCTGGTGCAGGGAGCTCGTCGCCCGATGCCATCCCGGGGGTGAGGAGCCCGCCGGCATCGTGGCGTCCCGCGTCGCCGCGTCGCTGGCGGAGGCGGTGGGCCTGGCAGCCGACGAGCTGCCGGCGGGCGGCGTGGTGCTGTTTGCCCCCGGCGCACCCACGCCGCCTCGTCTGGGCACCTACCAGGATCGGGCAGCGGCGTTTGCCGATGCCATCGGTGCGCTCGGCTGACAGCGGTCGGGCGGCGCCGTGGGTTCAGGTGGCGCCGTGGGTTCAGGAGACGTCGTCGGCAGCCGGTGAGAGGCGAATCACGGGGATCGTCCGTTCGGTGCGCTCGGCGTAGGCCTCGTAGTCCGCGTACATCTCCACCAGCCGTGGCCACAGCTCGGCCCGTTCGTCTCCCTCCACCTCCCGGGCCACCATCTGCAGCTCGTCGGTGCCGCGGGTGACGGTCACCGTCGGGTCGGCCAGCACGTTGTAGTACCAATCCGGATTGGTGGGCATGCCGCCTTGGGAGGCCACCACGATGATGTCGTCGCCATCCTCCAGGTACAACAGGGGCACCGTGCGCGGCTGGCCGGAGCGGCGGCCGGTGGTGGTCACCAGCAACACGGGCGCGCCCTTCAGAAACTTGGCGCCCAACCGGCCGCCGCTGCGCCGGTACACCCAGCTCTGGGCCCGGCTCAGCAGCCGAATCACCACCCGCCCCACCTTGACTTGTCGGGAGTTGTAGGACGCATCGGCTGCCATGGGGAGCAGCGTAGAGGCTCGATCCCAGAGATTTTGCGTTCGGTGCTTGTCCGAACAGGCGTTCGTAACTACACTGGCGTCATCTTGCAGCGAGGAGCTGCACGATACCGGTCCTCACGACCCGCGGCGCTCAGCCCGAGTCTCCCGGCCCGAGCTTCAGTGTCACACCCCATCCGTAGGGTTCGCCCCACAAGCAGAACCAACACATCAACGGCCCGCTCGGGTGGGCCCCAATGCCAAGGAGATCACCGTGGCGAGCAATTCGGATCGCAGCAAGGCACTCGATATGGCCCTCGGTCAGATCGACAAGCAATTTGGCAAGGGCTCCGTCATGCGCATGGGCGAGAAGACGTCCATGAACGTCGAGACCATTTCCACCGGGGCGTTGTCGCTCGACGTGGCGCTGGGTGTCGGTGGGTTGCCCAGGGGCCGGGTCACCGAGATCTACGGCCCGGAAGCTTCGGGCAAGTCCACGCTGGCCATGCACGTGGTGGCCGAGGCCCAGCGCAACGGCGGCACCTGTGCCTACGTGGACGCCGAACATGCCATGGACCCGTCCTACGCCAGCCGCATTGGGGTGGACATCGATCAGCTGCTCATCTCCCAACCCGACACGGGCGAGCAGGCCCTCGAGATCACCGACATGCTGGTGCGCTCAGGTGCCATCGACGTCATCGTGGTCGACTCGGTGGCGGCGCTCACCCCTCGGGCCGAGATCGAGGGCGACATGGGCGACACCCACGTGGGTCTCCAGGCCCGGCTCATGTCTCAGGCGCTCCGCAAGCTCACCGCCAACCTCAACCGATCACGCACCATCTGCATCTTCATCAACCAGCTGCGGGAAAAGATCGGCGTCATGTTCGGCTCCCCCGAAACCACCTCCGGTGGGCGGGCGCTCAAGTTCTATTCCTCGGTGCGCCTCGACATCCGCCGCATCGAATCCATCAAGAACGGTGTCGAGGTGGTGGGTAACCGCACCCGGGTGAAGGTGGTGAAGAACAAGATGGCCCCGCCGTTCCGGCAGGCCGAGTTCGACATCATGTACGGCCAGGGCATCAGCCGGGAGGGCTCGCTGCTCGACCTGGCGGTCGACCTCAACATCGTGAAGAAGTCGGGTGCCTGGTACACCTACGACGGCGAGCAGTTGGGGCAGGGGCGGGAGAACGCCAAGCTGTTCCTCACCGAGAATCCCGAGATCATGGTGGAGGTGTCCGAGCTGGTTCGCAACCAGATGGGCATCGGCGACCAGCCGGAGGGCACCGCCACCGCCGATGCCGAGGGTGACCTCGACGAGTTCACCGATGCCGACGACGTGCCCATCGCCCTGGATAGCTAGGGAACGGTCAGTTCTGGCCGTCGCGGCCCGCCACGCGATGGCCTCCAGTCTCGGGAACCGCAGCCATCCAGCCGGATGCGGTTCCCGGTTCAGGCGGCGGCCTCAGCGCCGCCCCCAACGTGGGACCCTCGAGCCTGCCAGCCACCGGTCCCGCTTCTCGGCGGGGAGAACGGTCCTCCAGCCCGTTCTCCCCGCCGTTCTCTCGTGCGGCCCTCAGTCTGCTGCCGGTCCGTCGGCTGCGACGCGATCGGGGCGGGTGTACACGTTGGCGGTCTCGCCCGTGATGAAGCCCACCAGGGTGATGCCGACGGCTTCGGCCAGCTGCACCGCCAGGGCCGTCGGTGCTCCGACGGCGGCCACGATGGGCACGCCCGCCATGGCCGCCTTCTGAACCAACTCGAATCCGGCCCGCCCGGACAGCACCAGCACGTGTCCGCCCAGGGGTACTCGGGCGTCGATCAACGCCCAACCCAGAACCTTGTCCACGGCGTTGTGTCGGCCAACGTCCTCGCGGACACACAGGATCGAGCCGTCGACACCGGCGAGCCCAGCCCCGTGGGTTCCGCCGGTCCGTTCGAACAATCCCTGCCCACCCCGCAGTTCGTGGGGCAGCCGCATCACTGCCTGGGCGCCGATCACGGCGGGATCGTCGGCGGTGGGGTAGGCGGTGGTTCCCGCCATGGCATCGATGCTCGCCGTGCCGCAGATGCCACACGAGGCGGTGGTGGTGCCGAGGCGCGCTGCTGCCGGATTCGGCCGTTCTACCCAGGGGGAGAGCGCCACCTCCAACACGTTCAGCGAGTTGGTCACGTCGCCGGCGAGATCGAACCGGGCCGTCGCGACGTCCCGGGGTGAGGCGACGATGCCCTCGGACAGCAGCCAGCCATGGGCCAGCTCGACGTCGTTGCCGGGGGTGCGCATCGTGGTGGCCAGCACCCGGCCCTCCACGCGGATCTCCAACGGCTCCTCGACGGCCAACAGGTCGGGGTCGGACGTGCCGGGCGTGCCACCGGCCGAAACCCGCAGCACTTGATGGGGACTGCTGCCTGGGCTCATGGTCGCCCATGGTGCCAGGTGCGCCGTGTTGTCGGCGCTGCCACTCGGTGGCAGTGTGCGGGGGTGCAGCCAACCTCGCCCAAGCTGTCTCACCTCATCGTGGTTGCCGGGGGCTCGGGCGAGCGCTTGGGCGGGGTGGACAAGGCCTGGTGCGAGGTGGGCGGCCGTCGCCTGATCGACCACGCACTGGACGTGCCGGCTACCGGCCGGAGAATCGTCGTGCGGCCGGCCGGTCGCGATCCCATCGCCTCGACTTCTTCCTGTTCGGTGGAACAAGTGGCCGAGCAACCGGTGGGAGGGGGGCCCGCTGCGGGTATGGCGGCGGGCGTGATGGCGCTGATGGGCGGGTCGGGGGACGGCGCCGGTTCGGCCGGCTCACGGCAGCTCTCCTCCGCGGAGGACGGCCCTGGCGAGGACGAGCTGGTGGCGGTGCTGGCCTGCGATGCCATGGCACCGGTGGCGCCGGTGATGTCCCTGCTGGCCGATGCCCTCCGGCGTCACGCCGACGCCGGTGTGGCGGTTGCTGCGCCGGGGGGGTCACCGCAGTGGTTGACGGCCGTGTGGCGTTTTGGGGCGCTCCGCAGCGCGGTGAGGCAGTTTGGCGATCCGAGGCATGCGCCCGTGCGTCTGCTGGTGGGGCTGGGCCGGCCGAGAGAGGTGCCGACCGCACGGATCGCCAGCCTGGACGGCCCGCTCGATCTGCTGGAGGCGGTGGCATCCGGCGACTCCGCCGTGGGGCTGGCGGGCGACGAGCCCCAACGCAGCCGCGTGGTTGCTGCGCTGACGTCCGACACCGGTTGGCGAGCGACCGACGCCGTCGACCCGGCGGGAGACCGCGCCACCGTGCTCGCCCGGCCGACGGCCGAGGCCCGAGCCGCAGCCGATCGCTGGGTGCTGTTGGCACCGGCGCACACAGCGGTACCGCCGTGGGCCGCCGCCAAGTTGGTGGCGCTGTCCAGCGCCGACGGGCCGGGCGAGCAGCTGAGCGGTTGAGCAACTGAGTGGTTGAGCAGCTGAGCGGTGAGCAGCAGAGGTTGTCGCCACCCGCTGCAGCGCCGGGCGGTGCTCGGAACCCTCAGTCGTCGAGATGGCCCAGCCAGGAGGGGCGGCGCAGGGCGAAGGTGGCGGTCAGGTAGGCGCATCCGGCGACCACCACGGTCGGTTTGGGGCCCACCACGTCGCTGGTCCAGCCCTGGATGAGCGACCCCAGCGGAATCGAGAGCGTGAACAGCGTGAGGTACAGCGCCAGCACCTTGCCCCGCATCGCCTCGTCCACCTGGATCTGCAGCGTCGTGTTGAGCGTGGCGGCGATGGGCAGGTAGGCCCCTCCCGCCACCAGCAGCGCAATGAGACCCAGTGCGTACGCCGGCGCCGCTGCGAAGCACACCAGTGCGACGCCGTAGATCACCATGGCATCCCCGGCCAGGCGGCTTCGTGCCACGCCCGAGCCGCGACCGGCCACCAGCGGTGCGGCCAGCACCGACCCGATGCCCAGCGCCGCGCCCAGCAGGCCGAAGGCCAGGCCGCCGACCTCGAAGACCTCCTCGGCGAAGACGACGACCAGCGAGAACACCGGTTGGCCGAACAACCCCAGCGCCACCACGGCGGTGTAGCAGGCAGCCATGCCCTTGCGTGAGCGAACGTAGGCGACGGTCTCGCGGGCGTCGGCCAGGATGCGCGGTCGCGGGGTGGATGCCGGCGGCCTCCGTTCCAGCGAGATACTCATGAGCGCCACCAGCACGGCGCCATAGGAGCCGGCGTTGATGAAGAACGCCGGCCCTGGGCCCAGGGTCACCAGCACCAAGCCACCCAGGCCGGGCCCAAAGGCCCGCGCCGCGTTGAACTGGGCGGAGGTGAGGGTGACGGCGTTCAGGAGGGCGTCTCGGGGAACCAGTTGGGACACGAAGGCCTGCCACGCCGGCGCGTTGATGCCGGTGATCACGCCGCCCACGGCCACCAGGGCGATGACGATCGGCACGGTGGCCCGACCGGAGATCCAGGCCAGGCCCATGAGCGACGCCACGATCGCCATGGCGCTCTGGGTCACCAGCAACACCCGCCGTCGGTCCAGCCGATCGGCCAGGGTCCCTCCGAGGGGTGCCATCAGCGCCAGGGGTGCCAGCTGGCTGAAGGCGGCGATACCCACCCAGGTCGGGGAGTCGGTCAGCTGAAACACCACGTAGGGCACCGTCAGGTTCTGCACCCACGTGCCGCTGTTGGAGAGCAGGGCGCCGATCCAAAACAGCCGGAAGTTGCGGTAGCGAAAGGCAGCGGCAGCGTCGCGGAGACCCGGCTTGGCGGGATCGGGGCCGGGGGACGGTGGATCGCCCGTGGCGGGAAAGGCGGTGATGGCGTCAACCTACCCACGCCGAGATCAGCGGAGCGCGGTCCCGGCCCTCGCCCACCGTGGTGGATAGCGTGGGCAGGTGGACGTGCTCTCCTCCCGGGTGCTGGTGCGAACCGACGACCTTCCGACGTCGGCGGCCTGGTGGCGCGACACCCTGGGCCTGACCATCGCCCGGGAATATGGGGTCCACGGCGAGGCCACCGGCGTCGAGTTCTTTTGCGGTGGCACGTTGGTGGAGCTGACCCGTCACGGCACCGATCCCGCCGCCCTCCGACTGTGGATGCAGGTGCCCGACGTACACGCCGAGGCCGACCGGCTGATTGCCGCGGGCGTCGCCCACGACGGCAGGCCCCAGCGCATGCCGTGGGGCCTCATCGAATGGTGGATCACCTCGCCGGAGGGAACCCGGGTGGTGCTGGTGGAGATCCCCGTCGATCACCCCCTCCGCAGCCGCCTCCACACGGACTAGCCGACGCATCAACGCGCGCGAGACTGGGCGGCGTTGCGTCCACCGGGGACGCCAAACCGTGAGGGAAGCGACACAGATGGAACGACTAGCGGACCGCGTGGCCTTGGTCACCGGCGGGGGTTCGGGCATCGGCAGGGCCACGGCTGAGCGGTTTCGATCGGAGGGGGCCACCGTGGTCACCATCGACATCGCAGGGGACGTCGACCACACCATCGATGTGCGCGACGAGCCGGGCGTGAAGGCGGCCGTCGAGGGAACCGTCGCCACCCACGGCAGCCTCGACATCGTCGTCAACGCAGCGGGCGTCGCCGGGGGCGGCCCGGTGCATATGGTGGACGCAGAGGAATGGGAGCGCGTGATTGGCATCAACCTCACGGGCACGTTCCTGGTGTGCAAGCACGCCGTCACCCAGATGCTCCCCCAGAAGCGTGGCAGCGTCATCAACATCTCCAGCATCGAAGGCATCGAGGGCACCGAGGGCGGCAGCGCCTACAACGCGTCGAAGGCGGCGGTCATCCTGCTGACCAAGACCATGGCCATCGACTACGGACGGCACGGCATCCGGGCCAACGCCATCTGCCCCGGCGGCATCGAGACGCCGCTGCTCATGGAGGTGTTGGATTCGCCGGGTATGGAGGACTACAAGGCCACCATGTTGAACGCTCACCAGCTGGGCCGGTTTGGGCAGCCGGAGGAGATGGCGGCCGTCGCCGCGTTCCTGGCCTCCGAGGACGCCAGCTTCGTCACCGGCCACGCCTTGGTGGCCGACGGTGGCATGACCGCCGGGCTCCGCCCCGGCATCTTCGGGGACTTCTGATGGGCGCCGCCATCGCCGACCCAGCGCAGGGGCCCGCCGTTGCTCGCACGCTGCGCGAGCTCAGCACCACCGAGGCCGCCGCATCGGAGGCCCAACGCACCCTGTCGCAGCCGCTGGTCGACGCGTTGTGGGACAGCGGCTTGATGCGCTACCCCAACGCGCCCGAGGCGGGTGGCTGCCAGCCGAGCTTCCTCCAGCTGATCGACACGTGGATCGAGCTGGCATGGCAGGACGGCTCGCTGGGGTGGACCGGCATCGCCAACTTCCCCGCCTCCATGGCGGCGTCGGTGTACCTGCCCCAGGCGGGGTTCGAGGAGTTGTTCGGAGACCCCGACCACCGGGTCACGCTGGGCGGCCAGTTCTTTCCCAACGGAACCGGGGAGCGCGCCGACGGCGGCTACCGGTTGTCGGGATCCTGGAACTTCGGATCCGGCACTGCGCATTCCGCCTACATCGCGGCTGGGTTCTTCCCCACCGTCGACGGCGAGGCCAGCTTTGACCTCGACCAGATGCGGGTGGCCATCGTGCCCCGTGACCAGGTGAACTTCACCGACGGTTGGCACGTGCAGGGCCTTCGCGGCACCGGCAGCTACGACTACGAGCTGGCCGACGTCTTCGTTCCCGAACATCGGTGCTTTCCGCTCTTCACCCGCAACGCCCAGCGCGGCTCCAGCCCCATCTTCTCGATGGGCCTCATGCCCATCACGGCCGCCGGCCACGCCAGCTGGGCACTGGGGGTGGCCAAATCGATGCTGGACGACGTGGCCGAGCTGGCGCTCACCAAGGCCCGCATGTCCGACATGGACACGCTGGCCAACCGCAACACGTTCCAGCGCAACCTTGCCCATCATCGGGGCATGTGGCGTGCCGCCAGAGCGGGGCTGGTGGAGACCTTCAGCGGCATCGAGGCGCAGGTGGCCGCCGGGGCCGAGTTGACCCCCACCATGCGCGCCGATCATCGGGTGGCCGCTACCTACGCCACGGAGGCCTCCCGCGAGGTGGCGCAATGGGCGCACCTGGCCGCCGGCACCACGGCCATCCGCAACGGCAGCCGGCTGGAGCGGGCCTTCCGCGACATCTACACCGGCACGCAGCATGCGTTCATCTCGGAGAAGACCTACATCGACGCCGCCCAGATTTGGCTGGGCATCGAGGAGGACCTGCCCGGGCTCTGAGGCTCGGCGCACCCCACGCGGTGCCGAGCCCTTGTCGCTCGAGTCAGCGGGGACGGTCAGGCGGGCAGGTTGGCTCCGTAGGCGACCACGGCACCCCCGGCGTCGGCGACGGAGCCGATGTTCTCGCCCGAGATGCCGGCGAGGAGGTCGTCCAGACCGTCGTTGTCGAAGTCCCCGACGGCGACGGCGATGCCGAACAGGTCATTCACCTCCGGCGTGCCGGGGCTGGCCGACTGGCCGTAGTTGCCGTTCCACCCCCCGACGAAGCCCGAGTTGCTGACACCTCCGTCGTTGCCGAAGGGAACACCGACGAGCACCCCCGGCGTCTCGTTGCTGGAGAAGCCCTGCTGCCGCCCGGCCACCGCCGCCCCGGGATTGTCGGCCGGGTCGAAGCCGATCACCGGTGCCAGGCCCTCGCCGCCGGTGTCGCCGTTGAACCTGAACAGCTCGGCGCCGCCGCCGTAGCCCTGGATGCTGTCGATCACGCCGACGACGAGATCGTCGGGGTTGGGCCCCGAACCCGCGCGGATGGCGAGGTCGAATCCGAAGAGCCGGTTGGTGGGGGAGGACAACATGTCGATCCCCGTTTCGGTCACCACGCCCGGCCCGAAGGCGGGGCCGCTCGGCGAACCGGGAACCATGAACACGATGCCGGCGTTGGTGGCGGGCCCTTCGCCGCCGTCGACCGTTTCGTAGGGAGCCGATACCGCCAGGTCGCCGACGCCGTCGTCGGTCAGGTCGCCCACCGTCATGGACGTGGAGAAGCGCTCGTTGGTGCCGGGGCTGGTGCCCACCCCGGGCGATCCCTGATGGAACGAAAACTCGGCGCCAAGGTTGGGACCGGATGCGCTGCCGGGAATGAAGTGCGCAGCGCCGGCGTCGGCAATCGACCCGAGGTCCTCCCAGGCGGCGCCGACGAAGAGGTCGTCGCGGCTGCCGGTGACGTCGCCCGCCGCCAGCGAGTCACCGAATCGGTCGTGCGGCTCGACCACCCCGTCGATGCCCGGTGTGTTCTGGTGGAAGGAAGTCGAGAAGC
Source organism: Microthrixaceae bacterium (assembly GCA_041394405.1). GTDB lineage: Bacteria > Actinomycetota > Acidimicrobiia > Acidimicrobiales > Microtrichaceae > Microthrix. The sequence goes on along the minus strand of JAWKIF010000012.1, from coordinate 202,693 downwards.
TGCTGAGGCCGCCGGTGGTGCCGAAGAGGACGTGCACCAGGCCGGCGTTGGGTGTGGAGCCGATGTCCTCGCTGGGAACCCCGATCGCCAGGTCGTCGCGGCCGTCTGAGTTGAAGTCGCCTGCGGCCAGGGTTTCGCCGAACCGATCTCCGATTTCGGGAGATCCGGCGACGTTGGGGGTCGCCTGGCTGAAGAACTGGGAACCGGCGCTGGTCAGGCCGGAACCTGAGCCGTACAGGATGTTGACCGCGCCGGAGTTGGAGCGGGTGCCGATGGATTCGCCCGGGGCGCCGATGGCGGCGTCGTCGCGTCCATCGCCGTTGAAATCGCCCACCGCCAAGGCGCGTCCGAACAGGTCGTTCTTCTCGGGGGCGCCGGGCACCGCTCCTGACTGGCTGAGATAGGAGTCGGTGCCCGTGGCCCCCGCCTGCGGCGCGTTCAGCCCCAGCCCGGCGCAGCCCAGAAGGGCGGCCGACATGGCCGTACGTAGTGGTGCGCGACGTGCACGCATGGCGACCCCCGACGGTCTCGGCCGACGCCAAGCTGGCGACGGCACCGCCCCTGCAGTGAACCGACCGGGGGTGGATCTGTCAACCGTCGGGCGGATTGGCCACGGCCACCGACCAACGGGCCTACTTGATGAACAGCAGCTCCTGGTAGGTCAGCAGCGGCCACAGATCGTCGGCCACCAGATGTTCCAGCGCGTCTGCGGCGCTGCGCACCTTGGCCATGGCGGGCAGGATGGACTCGACGCAGTAGGTGCCCTGTTCGGCGATGGCGGCGTCGCCCGGCAGGGCGGCGATCACCTCGTCCAACGGCTCGGTGGCGCTGATCAACTCGGTCACCAGCTGGCTCACCCTGGCCAGCGTTTCGGTGTCGCCCCCAAAACCGGCGGCGCTCAGGCTGGCTTCCCCGGCGGCCAGCTCGGCTTGGTACCGCTTGGCCGCCGGATAGATGACGGTTCGCGCCAGCTCCAGCGTCGAGCGGGCCTCCACCCCCACCGACATGACGTACTGCTCCATGTAGGCCTCGTAGCGGCTGTGCAGCTCCCGTGGGGACAGGACGTCGAGACGTTCGAACAGCTCCTGGGCCTCAGGCGACTCGTACACGGCAAGCGCCTCGGGCGTGGTGCGCAGGTTGGGTAGGCCGCGGGCGGCCGCCTCCTCCTGCCACTCCGCTGCGTATCCGTCGCCGTTGAAGATCACGCGGCCGTGGGCACCGATGACGTCCTTGAGTACGGCCTGCACTGCTTCGTTGAACTCGGTGCCAGAGGCGACGGCCTCCTCCAGTTGGGTGGCCATGTAGTCGAGGCTGTCGGCCAGGATCGTGTTCAGGACCACCAAGGGGCCCGCGATGGACTGCGAGGAGCCCACCGCTCGGAACTCGAATCGGTTGCCGGTGAAGGCGAACGGGCTGGTGCGGTTGCGGTCGCCCGGGTCCTTGGGCAGGTGCGGCAACGTGTCGGCCCCCACCTTGAGGGTGCCGCTCTCCTTGGAGGTGGTGGCACCACCCTTGGCCACCTGTTCGAACACATCGGCCAGCTGGTCACCCAGGAACACCGACATGATGGCGGGCGGGGCCTCGTTGGCGCCCAGCCGATGATCGTTGGCCGACGATGCAATGGCGGCACGCATGACACCGGCGTACTTGTCGACGCCTCGGATGACCGCGGCACAGAACACGAGGAACTGAGCGTTCTCGTGCGGGGTGTCGCCCGGGTTCAAAAGGTTTCCCTGCTCGGCGTTGCCCAACGACCAGTTGACGTGCTTGCCCGAGCCGTTCACCCCGGCGAAGGGCTTCTCGTGGCGCAGGCACACCAAGCCGTGCCGGTGGGCCACCCGGCTGAGGGTGCTCATGATCAGCTGCTGGTGGTCGGCGGCGACGTTGCCCTCTTCGTGGATGGGCGCCAGCTCGTATTGGCCGGGCGCTACCTCGTTGTGGCGGGTCTTGGTGGGGATGCCCAGCTTCAGCATCTCCCGCTCGGCATCCAGCATGTAGGTGAGGACCCGTTCGGGGATGGCACCGAAGTAGTGGTCGTCGAACTCCTGGCCCTTTGGCGGGGGCGCGCCCACGAGGGTTCTGCCCGTGGCCATCAGGTCCGGGCGGGCGAAGTAAAAGTTCCGGTCGATCAGGAAGTACTCCTGCTCGGCCCCAGCGAACGACGAAACCCTTGGCGGGTCTGAATGGCCGAACAGCCTCAGCACGCGCTGCGCCTGCTTGTTGAGGGCCTGCTGGGAACGCAGCACCGGCGTCTTCTTGTCGAGCGCCTCGCCCGTCCACGACACGAACGCCGTGGGAATGCACAGGGTGTTCCCGTTGGGGTTCTCGAGGATGTACGCAGGGCTGGTGACGTCCCATGCGGTGTAGCCGCGAGCTTCGAAGGTCTCCCGGATGCCGCCGTTGGGAAACGAGGAGGCGTCGGGCTCGCCCTGCACGAGGGCGCTGCCCGAGAAGTTGGACATGGCCGTGCCGGCACCGTCGGTGTCCAGGAAGCTGTCGTGCTTCTCCGCGCTGAGGCCGGTGAGCGGGTAGAAGACGTGTGCGTAGTAGCTGGCGCCGTGCTCGGTCGCCCAGTCCTTCATGGCCGAGGCGACGACGTCTGCCACGGACGGGTCGAGGGTCACTCCCTGCTCGACGGTGGCCTGAAGCGACTCGAACACCGCCTTGGGCAGCCGGCTCTGCATGACCGACTTGGAGAAGACGTTGCGGCCAAACAGCTCGGATGGGGCCTCGATGCCGGAACCGGGTGGGATGGTGCTGGGTCGGCTGGTTGCGGCCGCCAGGGCCTGTGTTCGAACGGCTCGACCGCTCATAGCTGGTGCTCCTGTGGGTGGGGGGACAGCGCCGACGTCAGCCGTGCGTTTCGGGTCCGCCCGAGAGAGCCCGCGTCGTTTCGTGCCCGCCCAGGCGGCGGCGGCGCTTGCAAAAGTATAGGCACGGGGCGCCTGCGACACGCACCGTTACGATGGGGCCATGCCTCGGAAGTACCTGGTGCGCACCTTCGGGTGTCAGATGAACGAGCACGACTCCGAGCGGATCGCCGGGGTGTTGGAGGCCGACGGCTTGGAGGCGACCACCGAGGTGTCCGAGGCCGACGTGGTGGTGCTGAACACCTGCTGCATCCGAGAAAACGCCGACAACAAGCTCTACGGCACGCTGGGCCACCTGAAGTCCGAAAAGGACCGGCGGCCAGACCTGGAGATCGTGGTTGGGGGGTGCCTGGCGCAGAAGGATCGCGACATCGTGCAACGACGGGCCCCGCACGTGGACGTGGTGATGGGCACCCACAACGTGGGTCGGGTAAGCGATCTGCTGGCCACGAGTCGCCGCGAGGGCCCGATCATGGAAATCCTGGAGGCCACCGCAGCCGAGGATCACGAGGCCTTCCCGTCGGCGCTGCCTGCCAGGCGCGAGCAAGGCTGGGCCGCCTGGGTGACCATCCAGTTCGGCTGCGACAACAGCTGCGCCTTCTGCATCGTGCCGGCGGTACGCGGCCCCGAAATCAGCCGACCGTTTGGGGACGTGCTCGAGGAGGTGCGCCGGCTGGCGGACGACGGAGTCACCGAGGTGACGCTGCTGGGCCAGAACGTCGACAGCTACGGGCGGGATCTGACCATGCGGGCACGGAGCGAAGCGGACACAGGAGACGCCTCAGCCCCCGCCGACGCCGCCTTCGTGGTTGGCGAGGCCTGGCTTGGGGAACGGGCGTCATCCGGCGGCGCCGGGCGGGCCCGCCCCCTGTTCGCCGACCTCCTCCGAGCCGTCGGAGCGGTGCCCGGCGTTCGGCGCGTGCGCTACACCAGCCCTCACCCCAAGGACATGCGCCCGGAGACCATCGCCGCCATGGCCGATACGGCGACGGTGTGCGAGCACCTCCACCTGCCCATGCAGTCGGGCAGCGATGCCGTGCTCTCCGCCATGCACCGCGGCTACACCGCCGAGCGCTACCTCCGCCTGGTGCGGGCGGCCAGGGCCGGGATCGACGACCTGGCCCTCACCACCGACGTCATCGTCGGGTTCCCCGGCGAGACCGATGCGGACTTCGAGGCCACGCTGGAGGTGTGCGCCGAGGCCCGCTTCGATTCGGCGTACACGTTCGTCTACTCGCCCCGCCCGGGCACCGAGGCGGCGGAGCTGACCAGCGCCTTCGTCGAACATGAGGTGTCGGTCCAGCGCATGGAGCGGCTGCGGTCGGTCGTGGAGCGATCGGCAATCCTGGCCAATGAGGCGCGCATCGGCCGGGTTGATGAGGTGGTCGTCACCGGCCCCTCGCGCCGCGACCCGTCGATGATCACCGGCCTCACCCGACACAACAAGCGCATCCACCTCCCGGCGCCCGCCGGTGCCCGCCCGCGGCCCGGCACGTACCTCACCGCCCGAGTCACCGAGGCCCGCATGACCAGCCTCGTTGGCCGGATCGAAGACGTGGGCGACGCGCCGGCCCACCGCACCCGCATCCCGGTTGCCGCGGGATGATTTGGGCCGCGACCATGGCCGGAGGTGGCGAGGTGTGGACGTGTGCCCGCCAACTTGGCGGGCACACCTCCACACCTGTCGATCGAAGCTGGGCCGTGTGATCGACGGCGACGGCGCAACTGCCGGTGTCAGCGGAGCAGCCGTGGAGTTCCTCGAGCGCGACGGCGCCAAGCTGGTGGCCAAGACCGGGCCGATCGGGCCCGGCGCACCCTGGGGCGGCGTGGCGGACGAGGCCGAGCGGCTCACGTGGCTGGCCGCAGCGGGCGCGCCGGTTCCCCGCCTGTGCAGTCTCGACGATCACGGCGACGGCACCGCCACGCTCCTCACCGAACAGTTGGCGGGGTTCGACGCCGCCCGGCGCGAGGCACGGGCCCGTCCCGAGGAACTCGTGGACCTCCTCGGCAAGGCACTTCGCGTCTGGCACGACAACCTGAGCGTGGCCGACTGCCCGTTTCGCAGCGATTGGCCGACCCGGCTGGCCGTCGCCAAGGGACGGCTGTCCCGCAACGAGCTGGGCGCCGACAACGTCGATGACGCCTATCGTCGGATCGGCTTTGACTCGCTGGTGGCCTCGTTGGACCGGCCCGACCCGGACACAGCCGACGACCTGGTGGTGGTCCACGGCGACCCATCGCTGCCCAACATGATCCTGGGGCCCGGAGGGTTGTCGGGATGGGTGGACGTCGGCCGGGCCGGGGTCGGGTCCCGTTGGTGCGACTTGATGATTGGGGCCACCAGCGTGGCCTCCAACCTGGGCCCCATGCTGGTGCCCACGCTCTTCGAGGCCTACGGCGCCGACTCCGCCGACGCCCTGGCGATAGACGCCTACCAACTCCTGGAGCAGTTCCTCTAACCCCACCAAGCAAAGTGGGGACACCTCGTGGGGTCCTGGCCCCGAACTCAGTCCCCACTTGGCGGCCGGGAGCAAAGTGGGGACACCTCGTGGGGTCCTGGCCCCGCACTCAGTCCCCACTTGGGGGCCGAGTGCTGCCGGGTGCCGCCGGCGGCGGGCCTGGGGCGTGAGCTTGGGGCGCGGGTCAGGGGTCAGGGTCAGCGGATGGGGGTTGGGGGTGAGGTCTCCGGGGAGCGCGACCCGCACCGGGCGCTGGCATCCGCTGGGCGCCCGCGGCAGGGTGGACCCATGGCGATCAGCGACGAACGAGAACCGATCGAACTCGGCGAGGACAACCTGGCGGTGGGTGGCGACGGGCATGCCCGATGCGTCTGGGGAATCCACCCGGAGATCTACCGCACCTACCACGACACCGAATGGGGGCGCCCGGTCGTCGACGAGCGGGCGATCTACGAGAAGCTGTGTCTCGAGGGCTTTCAGGCGGGGCTCAGCTGGTTGACCATTCTGCGCAAGCGGGAGAGCTTCCGCGACCGATTCTGTGGTTTCGATCCCGTGACCCTGGCCGGGTGGGGTGAGGCGGAGGTGGCCGAGGCGCTGGGTGACTCGGGTATCGTCCGCAACCGGGCGAAGGTGGAGGCCACCATCGGCAATGCCCGGGCAGCGCTGGAACTGTGGGAGGCGGGCGATTCGCTGGTCGAACTGCTGTGGTCGGCGGGCGGCGACGCGAACCGTGCGGCCGTGGAGTCGATGGCGGACGCCCCGGCCACCACGCCCGAGGCTACGGCGCTGTCCAAGGACCTCAAGAAGCGAGGGTTCCGCTTCGTCGGCCCCACCACCGTGTACTCCACGCTTCAATCGCTGGGGGTGGTGAACGACCACCTTGCCGGTTGTTGGGTGCGGGACGCATGTGAGGCCGAACGGGACGAGGCGCGCCGGGGGCTGTCAGACTCAGACGGGTGACAAGACTGGTGCTGCCCCCGACCGCCGGCCCGGACGAGACCCTGGAGGCGTTCCTGTCGTGGGTGGCCGACGAAGGTCTGGAGCTGTACCCCGCCCAGGAGGAGGCGATCCTGGCGCTGTTCGCCGGAAGCCACGTGATCCTCACGACCCCGACCGGGTCGGGGAAGTCGCTGGTGGCCACCGCTGGTCACGTTGCGGCCCTGGCCGCTGGCGAGCGGTCGGTCTACACCGCACCGATCAAGGCGCTGGTGTCGGAGAAGTACTTCCAGCTGCGGGAGGTGCTTGGCGACGAAGCCGTCGGCATGCTGACAGGAGATGCGTCCATCAACCCGGACGCTCCGGTGATCTGCGCCACCGCAGAGATCCTGGCCCACCAGGCACTGGCGGGAACCCCGGGAGGTGCGCCAACCCACGTCACCATGGATGAGCTCCACTACTACGACGAGCCCGATCGCGGCTGGGCGTGGCAGGTGCCGCTGCTGGAGCTGCCCGACACCCGCTTTCTGGCCATGTCGGCAACGTTGGGGGACGTCACCTGGCTCGCCGACGACCTGGCGGGACGGGGTGGCCGGGAGGTGGAGCTGGTCACCGGTGTCGAGCGGCCCGTGCCGCTCAGTTTCGAGTACCGAACCTCACCGCTGACCGAGACGGTCGAGGAGCTCATCGCCGAGGAGCGGGTGCCGGCCTACGTGGTCCACTTCACCCAACAGGCGGCGACCGAGCAGGCCCAGGCCTTTACCTCGCTGAGCGTGCTGACCAAGGCCGAGCGACACGAGCTGGCCGACGTGCTGGCAGGGGTGCGCTTCGACACTCCCTTTGGCAAGGACTTGAAGCGCTTCCTGTCGCACGGCATCGGGGTGCACCATGCCGGGTTGCTGCCCCGGTACCGCTTGTTGGTGGAACGCCTGGCCAAGGAGGGCTGGCTGCGCCTGATCTGCGGCACCGACACCCTGGGCGTCGGGGTCAACATCCCCATCCGCACGGTGCTGTTCACCCAGCTGTTCAAGTACGACGGCGTCGAAACCCGAACGCTGACGGTGCGGGAGTTTGCTCAGGTGGCGGGGCGCGCCGGCCGTCGCGGCTACGACACCGAGGGCTACGTGGTGGCTCAAGCGCCCCCGCACGTCGTGGAGAACCTGCGGGCCGAGCAGAAGGCGGGCACCAACGCCGCCAAGCTGCGCAAGCTGGTGAAGAAGAAGCCCCCAGACCGTGGCTACGCACACTGGAACCGGGACACCTTCGAGCGGCTGTCCACCGGGACCCCCGAGCGGCTCCATTCCCGCATGACCATGACCCACTCCATGGTGCTGCACGTGTTGTCCCGCCCAGGCGACGGCGAAGCGGCGCTCGCCCGCCTGATCGGGGCCTGCCACGAGACCAGCGAGTCCAAGGCGGCGCTCGCCGACCGGGCGGCGGCGTTGATCGCGTCCCTGGAGGCCGCCGAGATCCTGGAGCGGCTCGACGAACCGGACAGCCACGGCAGAACGCTGGTGGTGCACGGCGACCTGCAGGGCGACTTCGCCCTCGATCGGCCGTTGTCGCCCTTCGTCGTTGAGGTGGTGGACAGCTACGAGCCCGACGATGCCGAGTATGCGTTGTCGGTGCTCTCGGTGGTCGAGGCCTCGCTGGACGATCCCCGTCAGGTGCTGATCGCCCAGCAGCGCAAGGCCCGCGACGAGGCCTACAACCGCATGAAGATGGACGGCGTCGAGTTCGACGAGCGCCAGGAGCGGCTGGCCGAGATCCGCTGGCCCCAGCCGCTTCGGGACGAACTGCTGGCGATGCTGGCCACCTTCTCCGAACGCCACCCGTGGGTGACGGGGGAGTGGCTGCGGCCCAAGGCGGTGGCGCGGGACCTGTACGAGCGGGGCCTGGGGTTTCGCGACTACGTGTCGCTGCTGGGGGTTAAGCGCTCCGAGGGCGTGTTGCTGCGGTACCTCACCGAGGTGTACCGCACGTTGCAGCGCAACGTGCCAGAGGACGCTCGAACCGACGAACTGGAGGAGATCACCGCCTGGGTGGGGGCTGTCATTCGCCAGGTCGACTCATCGCTGCTGGAGGAGTACGAGTTGCTGGAGGGTGCGCTTGAGGCCGGTATCGCCTCCATCGAGGGGGCGGCCATCAGCGAGGCGCCGCCACCGGTCACCGCCGATGCTCGGGCATTCCGAGCCATGGTGCGAACCGAGGTGTTCCGCTGGGTGCAGGCGCTGGCCCGCCACGATCACGGCGCCCTGAGCACGCTGGCGTTCGTCGATGGCACTCAGCACGACCTGGTGTGGTGGCGGGACCTGATGGAGCCCTACTGGGACGAGTGGGATTCCATCGGTATCGACGCCGACGCCCGCGGCTCGCAGTTTCTGCACATCGATGAGGGGCCTGACACCTGGGAGGTGACCCAGTGGTTGGCCGATCCGGAGCACACCAACGAGTGGAGCCTGAGCGCCCGGGTTGATCTGCGGGCGTCCGACGAGGCGGGCGAAGCGGTCGCGGCTCTCGTCCGGGTTGGTCGCCGGTAGGGCGTCGTCAGGGTTCAACCGGGACGGTGGCGAGGCGCACGAGGGCGGCTCGTCCTCGGTGCCCTCGGTCCACGTAACGAACCGGGGTTCCAGCAGGTGAGCGGCACCAGCAGCGGGGAGCTGCAGCGCGGTTGCGCCGATCGGGTCGGCATCGCCGTCCATGACCTGGTTGTGGACGGCCGTCCAGGGACTGGTCGACCCTGGCAGACTGCCGACGTGGCCACGGAACCGGAGCTGGCAGTGGAGCTGCGACAGGCCATGAGCAACCTGCGCTGGGAGCTTGGACTTGCGCCGCTCTCCGATGCCGACATCGGCGGCCCGGCGGCGCCCCCGAAACCAGGCGAGGGAGCACGCGGCCACGTCAACCGGTGGGATGGCGCCGCGGGGTTGGACCGGCCCCTGGCGCTAGTGGGCCCCACGGCCTCGGGCAAGACCGCCGTGGTGCTGGCCCTGGCCGAGCTGGTCGGCTCGCTGGAGGCGGTGGCCGCCGATTCGATGACGGTCTACCGTCACATGAACACCGGCACCGCAACGCCGACCGCGGCCGAGCGGGCACGGGTTCCCCACCACTTGTTGGATGTGGTGGAGCCGCACGAAGAATTCTCGGTGGCCCGATTCCAGCGTGCGGCCGACCGGGCGTTCGACGCCATCGCCGACCGAGGCTCCCGCGCCGTGTTGGTGGGCGGCACCGGCCTGTACCACCGGGCGGTCATTGACGCGCTGGAGCTGCCGGGTCGCTACCCCGATGTGGCCGCCGCCCTGGAGGCCGAGCTGGCCGCCGGGGCATCGGTCGAATCGTTGCACGCACGCCTGGCGCGCCTTGATCCCGAGGCGGCCGGCCGCATGGAGCCCGCCAACCGGCGGCGCGTGCTGCGGGCGCTGGAGGTGACCGTGGGGTCGGACCGACCCTTCTCGAGCTACGGGCCCGGGCTGGGCGTCGCTCCCCCCACCCCGTTTGTCCAGGTGGGGCTGCGGCTGGAGCGGGCGGAGACCGCCCGGCGCATCCGCGCTCGTTTCCGGGCGATGATGGAGGCCGGGTTGCTCGACGAGGTGCGGTCGCTGCTGGCGCTGCCCCGACCGTGGTCGAGGACGGCGGCGCAGGCGCTGGGCTACCGGGAGCTAGCCGAGCACCTCGATGGCAAGCGCAGCCTTGATGATGCCGTCGAGGTGGCCATCGTGCGCACCCAGCAGTTCGCCGTGCGTCAGGAGCGGTGGTTTCGGCGCGACCCCCGCGTGAGCTGGGTGGACGGCCACGCTGCGCCCCACGAGGTGGCCGAGCGCATTCGTGCCGCCTGGGCGGCGGCCGGTTCCCATGGCGATCTTGGCCACTCCCAGGCCGGGATGGACCATGGCTCTGCGACCGAGGGTGGTTCGGGCGCGTTCAGGACCCAGTGAGCGACCACGACGGCCTCGAACCAGCCGAATCGATCGCCGAATTGATCGAGCAGGCACGCCGCTCGGAGTACCTCCCCGTGAAGTTCGAGAGTTGCGATGGCGTCGACCGCAGAACCGTCTGCACCGTTTACTGCCTTGACCGGCGGATCGGCGGCCCAGAGCTGCTCAGCGGGAGCCTTGCCCGGCTGGTGCTAGTGGTGCTACATATACTAGCACCATGAAATGGTCCGTGGATCACACCTCCCGGGAGCGCCTTCAGGACCAGATTGCGGGCTGCGTTCGCGGTGCGGTCTCCTCGGGCGAACTCCCAGTCGGCGAGCGGTTGCCACCAGCGGTCGAGCTCGCGGCGGCCTTGTCCGTCGACCGCAATACCGTCCTTGCCGCCTACCGGCAGCTGCGCAACGAGGGCACCCTCGAGTTCCGACGAGGACGTGGCGCGCGGGTGGCATCGGTCGGACCTGCATCGTCGTTCGTGGTCGACGCAGCCAGGGAGCTGGTGGCAACCGCGTCGGCGCACGGCATCGGAAGGAACGAGCTCGTTCGAATCATCAAGGAGCTGACATGACCTCACTGCCCCTGGCCAGTTCGGGACGCCACGCCGTCTACACCGGTCGCACGACGAGTTGGCCCATGGTCGCCTCCACATGCTTCGGAGCGCTCCTGATCGTGTTGATGGGCAGGCAAGCCACGGCGCCGTGGAGCGACCTGTCGTTGCCGCTCCTGCTGGTTGCTATCGGCGGGCTGGTCAACCTGCTCACCGCGTCGAGCGTGCGCGCCACGGCCGGACCAAACGGACTGACCATCCGCTGGGGCCTGGTTGGCTGGCCCAGATGCCACTACCGCCTGGACGAGATTGCGAACGCGGAGGTGATCGATCTGGCGTGGTGGCGGGTCTCGTGGGGGTTTTGGTGGACACCCAAGCGGACGTGCAGCACGGTCCGAAGCGGACCGACGGTGAAGCTCACCCTTCTCAATCACCGGACGGTCACCCTCACGGTTCCCGAGCCCGATGCCGTGGTCGCCGCCCTCACCGCGCCGTCCACCGGGGACCCGGTCGCATAGCCCGCAGGCTGCCAGCCTGCCCGAGGATTCCGCGTGCTGGCCGCTTCGCGCGAGGTGAACCCCCTGCGAGCGCGTTCGGACGCGATTGCGGCGCCTACCCCTCGGTTTGGGAAATGGCCACGGACTCGGCGGCCGCGCTCAGTAGGTTGAGGCGCCCATGCATCTCACCAAACACCACGGGTTGGCCAACGACTTCCTCGTCGTGCTGGAAGCGACGAACGGGCCCCTCAACGAGGCGCCCGAGGTCGCGCGATCGCTGTGCCACCGTCGCACGGGTGTGGGCGCCGACGGGCTGATCTGGGGGGCGGCCAGCGACACGGCCGATGTCGGCTTTCGGCTGCACAACGCCGATGGCTCCGAGGCAGAGATCTCCGGCAACGGACTGCGCTGTCTGGTTCAGGCCTGGCTCCGGGCCGAGGGGCGAGGAGAGGGCACCGTGAGCGTGTCCACTCAGGGGGGCACCCGGGCAGCCGTTGCCTCGGCCACCGAGGACCCGTTGACCCTTACCGTCTCGACGGAGATGGGCGCCATCACCGACGGGCCCGAGCTGCCCGGAGTGGTGGCGGACCTCGGCTTCACCCAAGCGGCCACGGCTTCGGTGGGCAATCCCCACGTTGTGCTGTTGGGCCCCGGCGAGCTGGCTCCCGACCTGGCATCCATCGACCTGACCACCGTGGGTCGCCGGGTGGAGGAGGCGGTACCTGGCGGGGCCAACGTTCACGTCATCTCGCCCGAGGGTGACGATCGCCTGGTGATGCGGCCGTGGGAGCGCGGGGCCGGCATGACCGAGGCCTGCGGATCCGGGGCCACCGTGGCTGCATGGGTGGCCCGCCGGTGGGGACTGGTGGGAAACACCGTGACCGTCGCCATGCCGGGGGGTGAGGCGGTGGTGGAACTGAACGACCTCGGGGCATCGCTGGTGGGCCCGGCAACCTTCGTCGCCGAGGTGGTGACCCCGTGACCGAGGAGCGCATCGAAACCCACCGCGGTGGGTTCGGCGAGTTTGGCGGCGAGTCGGGGGGGCTCATCGAGCGCACCTTCCGCGAGCGCATCCTGCTGGTGGCAGTCATCGCCGATGGGGCCGATGACGACGTCGATGACTCCCTCGACGAGCTGGAACTGCTGGTGGATACGGCGGGCGCCGACGTGGTCGGTCGCCTCACGCAGCGCCGCCACGCGCCCGATCCGGCCACCTATGTGGGAAAGGGCAAGGCCGACGAGATCCGTCGGATGGCCGAGGCAACCGACTGCGACACGGTGGTCTTCGACGACCAACTCAGCCCGGCGCAGCAGTTCAACCTTGAGAAGCTGCTGGGCCGCACCGCCATCGACCGCACTGCGGTGATCCTGGACATCTTCGCTCAGAACGCCCACAGCCAGGAGGGCAAGGCGCAGGTGGAGCTGGCCCAGCTGCGCTATCTGGCCCCCCGCCTCAAGGGGCGAGGCAAGGCGTTGTCCCAGCAGGCCGGTGGTCTCGGCGGGGCCCGACGGGGCCCCGGTGAGAAGGCCCTGGAGACCGACCGGCGACGCCTGGACCGCCGGGTGCACAAGCTGGAGGCCGAGCTGCGCGAGGTGCGGCGCCACCGGGCGACGCAGGGCAAGGCCCGCAAACGATCCGGGGTGGCCCACGTGGTCATCGTGGGCTACACCAACGCCGGCAAGTCCACGCTGGAGAACCGCCTGACCGATGCCGGGGTCTTGGTGGAGGACCGCTTGTTCGCCACCCTGGACCCGACCACCCGCAAGCTCAGCCTGCCGGGCGGCGAGACGGTGTTGCTGACCGACACGGTGGGCTTCGTGCGCAAGCTCCCCCACGAACTGGTGGAGGCATTCAAGACGACGCTGTCGGTGGTGCCCGAGGCCGACCTGCTGGTGCACGTCGTGGACGGTTCGGCCCCCGATCCCGCTGCCGAGATTGCCGTTGTCCGGGCCATCATGGGCGAGATCGGCGCCTCCGATCGACCGGAGCTGCTGGTCTACAACAAGGCCGACGTGTCGCCGGAGGCGGCTCGGCTGGCGGCCGCCGATCCGGCAGCCGTGGCCATCTCGGCGGCCACGGGGCTGGGAATCGACTCGTTGCTGGACGCCATCGGCGACCGGTTGCGGTCGCAGCGAGCCATGGTGGAACTGCACATCCCGTGGGATCGTGGCGACGTGATCGCCTCGGTTCATACCCACGGCGAGGTGGTGTCGGAGGTGTCGAACGCCGATGGCATGGTCATGCGCACCAGGCTTCCGGAGGAGCAACGCGGGCGGTTCGCCGAGTTTGAGCGGCCGGCCGAGGTGGCCTGAGTGGTCGCCGGTGCGATCGACCTGCGGTTGGGGTCGCCCACTGATCCCCCGCCGGACGTGGTGTTGACGGCGATGGCCGGGGCCACCGACACGTTGGCCGGCTACGGCCGGTCGGTGGGCTCGCCCGCCTACCGGGAGGCCGCCGCCACGTGGATGGCCCGCCGGCTGGGGGTGGAGGTGGACCCGGCCGACGTGGCGGCGTGTGTCGGCACCAAGGAGTTTGTGGGCAGCCTGGCGCTGCTGCTGGGGCCGCTGGTGGAACCAGGGCGGGACACCGTGCTGGTGCCGGCGGTGGCCTATCCCACCTATGCGGTGGGGGCGCAGCTGGCGGGGTGTCGCGTGGTTCGGGTGCCGATGACGCCAGAGTTCACCCTCGATGTGGACGCCATCGACCCTGCCGACGCCGCGCGGGCGCGACTGCTGTGGCTGAACACCCCGGGCAACCCGGCCGGCGGTTTGGACGACCTCGGCGCCGCTGCTGCGTGGGGACGGGCTCACGGCGTGGTGGTGTGCTCGGACGAGTGCTACGTGGAGTTCACGTGGGCGGGTCAGCCGACCGGCGAGGCACAGCTCCCGGGAGCCACCGTGCTCTCGGCGGGCAGCGCCGGCGTACTGGCGTTGCACTCGCTGTCCAAGCGCTCGAACCTGGCTGGCGGCCGGGCCGGGGCCTACGCAGGCGATCCTTCGCTGGTGGCGGCGCTGGGCGAGCACCGACGGGAGTTGGGCCTGGTGGTGCCCGGTCCGATCCAGGCCGCCGCCGCTGCGGCCTGGGGCGACCAGCACCATGTGGTGGTCCAGCGAGAACGCTATCGGCGGCGTTTGGATCGCCTCGCCGAGGCCGCCGCCCTTGCCGGCTTCCCGTCGCACCAGCTGCCGGGAGGAGGGTTCTACCTGTGGCTGGAGGTCGGCGGCCCCGAGGGTCCAGTGGTCGCGGCGCTTGAGCGGGCCGGGGTGCTGGTGCAGCCGGGATCGCTCTACGGGCCAGCCGGTGCGGGACGAGTCCGCCTCGCCGCGGTCCGACCGGATGCGGAGGTGGAGGAGGCTGCGAGACGCTTGGCATCGCTCCCCGATGGGTGGATGGATGCCGGAGGGGGCGAGCTCGCCGGCTCGGGCCGGTGAGGATGCACCCACGTCCGGTGTCCGGGCTGCGACAATGGCCCCGATGACATCGCCGGATGAGCTGACCCCGACCGTTCCCGGCGCGTCCACCCGACCCAGCGAGGTGCGGCCGTCCAAGGCATGGGTGGTGCTTGGTGCGATCGTGGCGCTGGTGGGCATCGCGGGCGGGGTTGGCTTGGTGACTGTCGGGTTTCTGGCGGACAGCGGCCCACAGGAGCTGGGCAGAGCGGAGTTCCCCGGGCAGGTCCAGTTCTCATCGGATGGCCGCGTGGGTCGCGTCGGCGTCTATCTGGAGCGCTCGACCCTGTCCGACGTCGTCGGCATGCCGGACTACCTGCCCCCGGTGGTCACCCGGGACGCCGGCGAGGTCCAGGTGAACGCCACACCGGACCTGGAGCGACACGCCGGTGTCTCCTCGGAACTCCTGCCGATCGCCTCTTTTGAGGTGGTGACGGGCAACTACACCGTGTCGGTCGACCCGGATGGCACCTTGGACGAGCGCCAGTTTCAGATCGTGGTGGCCGACCCGGATTCCCCTGCGACTGGCACGGGGTTGATGGTGGGCGGAGCGGTCGGTGGATTGGTGCTTGTCCTCGTTGGTGCCGGCCTGGCAATCGGCGTCAGCCGGGCCCGCGACAGGGCTCGCTTGCGAGCCCTCGTGCAACTCCGGGCCGAGCCGGCGCCGGGCCGTTCCCGATGACCCAGCCTGCGACCCCGGCGACTGCCGACGACAACGATCCGGCCCTGGCGGTGGCGAGACGGTGGTCGGTGGGACTCTTGGTGGCCGCCAGCTTGGTTCTGCTGGCTGGATTCATGGCGACCGACGCACTCAGCGGCGACAGCCTCCAACGATGGGGCGGGCCCTCCGCCGAGCCGGTAGCGCGACTTCGCGTTCCGTCCGAGGAGCAGGTTCGCATCGAAGAACCTGCCACCTATGGGCTGTACTACGAACAAGACGCCCCCTCCACCGGCGTTCCCCAGAACCTCACGGTCGCCGTTCGTTCCGATCAGGGGGAACTTGGCCTCACCGAGCCGGAGGCCGTCACCTCCTCTGAGGTCGATGGTCGCAGCTTTGTGTCATTCCAGGAGATTCGTATTCCGCGTTCGGGCACCTACACCGTGGAGGTCGGACGGCCCGGCCGGGCGACCATCTCGGCGTTGGAGGACGACCGGGTCGTCATCGATCGAGTGGACCGAAACGCGGAGATGATGCAGGTGTTGCTGGGGCTCACCCCGGCTGCGTTGGGCATGGCGCTGGCCGGCGGCCTCGGGGCGGCGGCGCTCTGGATTCGCCATCGTGCCCTGCGGGCATGGCGGCTCTCCCACCCGCCCCCAAGCGGTGGAGCCGGCAATGCTCGCTGAGCTGCCCGACGATCTGCTGTCGGCCACTGCGGAGCTGGTTGCGGTGCCCTCGGAGAGCTTCGCGGAGGGAGCCTTGGCCGACTTCGTGGAGGCGTGGTTGCGCTCGGTGGTCTCGACCCGGCCGGCGGGCGCGCTCTCGGTCGACCGGGTTGGCGACAACGTGGTGGCCAGAACCCACCTCGGGCGTGCCCAGCGGCTGATCCTGGGCGGTCACCTCGACACCGTTCCGGCCAACGGCAACGCAGCGCCCCGCATCGACGGAGAGACGCTCTGGGGTTTGGGATCGGCCGACATGAAGGGGGGCCTGGCGGTCATGTTGGACCTGGCGCGGAGCGTGCCCGAGCCCCAGGTGGACGTCACCTGGGTCTTCTATGCCCGGGAGGAGGTGGCCACCGAACACTCCGGCCTGCTGGAGCTGGAACGCGAACGCCCGGATCTCCTGGAGGGCGACGTTGCGCTGTTGGGAGAGCCGACCGACGGCGCACTCGAGGCCGGATGTCAGGGCTCGGTTCGGGTGTCGGTGCAGCTGCGCGGTGTTCGTGCCCATACGGCCCGGGCATGGATGGGGAATAACGCCATCCATCGGGCCGGAGCGCTGTTGCACCGGTTGTCGGAGTGGACGCCCCGGCGGCCCTCCGTGGACGGTTGTGAGTACCACGAGGCCCTCCAGGCGGTCGCCGTCGCCGGGGGAGTGGCGGGCAACGTGGTGCCCGACGAGGCCACCGTCACCGTGGCCCACCGCTTCGCCCCCGACCGCAGCCTGGCCGAGGCCGAGGCCTGGCTGCGCGACTGGCTGGCCCCCTCGTTGCTGGCCGGCGACACGGTGACCGTCGTCGACCGCGCCCGGGCGGCACCCCCCGGCCTGACCGAACCGTTGATGGCCGGCCTGATCCACACCCACCAGCTGGAGGTGCGGGCCAAGCTGGGCTGGACCGACGCAGCATTCTTTGCCGAACGAGGGATTCCTGCGGGCAACTTCGGCCCGGGCGACCCCGTGGTGGCGCACACGGCCGAGGAGCACGTCACCCGTGCCAGCATCGAGGCCGTTCGATCGGTTCTGGGGGAGCTCCTGGAGCGCGGGGTGGGGTGAGTCGGGCCGGGCTCCTAGGATGCGGCACCCAGGAGCGCCGCGGCGACGTGACAGCGGCGACGTTCAGCAGCTCTGCACCAAGGAAAGGCACTCGATGTCCGAACTTCCTGCACCGGCGGCCTTCGGCATCGGAACCGCCACCTTCTCCGCTGCCGGGGACGGCACCAAGGTGCTTGACACCTACTTTCCCATGGTGAACCTGGGTGGCCCCGCCGACGTGGCAGCGGCCTTGGCCTCGCGGGGCGACCTCCGCGGTGGTTCAGGCACCGTGTCGCTCACGCCCAACGAGCTGGCGGACGTCGTCATCGAGCTGGGTGCCTCCTCCGCCGATGAGGAGCCCAATCGGCGCTGCCTGGCCACCCTGCGGGAGAGCCGCTTCGCCGAGAACCCCGGGCTGGGCACTCGGTTGGCCGTCGTGGCCACCTTCATCGCCGACCTGGACGCCCCGCCCCTGGACGCCCATGACGTCTACCTTCGGTTGCACCTCCTGTCGCATCGCCTGCGGACACCCCACAGCGTGAACCTGGACGGGCAGTTTGGGCTGCTGGCGAACGTCGCCTGGACCAGCCACGGCCCGGCCGACCCGGAGCTGCTGGCGGAGGTGCGCAGCCGCCTACGGGCCGAGGGGCGCCAGCTCACCGTGCACTCGGTGGACAAGTTCCCGCGGATGGTCGACTACGTCGTGCCCAGCGGCGTGCGCATCGCCGACGCCTCACGGGTGCGCCTGGGGGCCCACCTGGCCGAGGGCACGACGGTGATGCATGAGGGGTTTGTGAACTTCAATGCCGGCACCCTGGGCTCGGCCATGGTCGAGGGCCGCATCAGCGCCGGCGTGGTGCTGGGCGACCAGACCGACCTGGGTGGCGGGGCCTCGGTGATGGGCACGCTCTCCGGAGGCGGCAAGGAGGTCATCTCCATGGGCGAACGCTGCTTGGTGGGGGCCAACGCCGGGTGTGGCATTTCGCTGGGCGACGACTGCGTGATCGAGGCCGGGCTCTACCTCACCGCCGGCACCAGGGTGACCATGCCGGATGGGTCGGTGCTGAAGGCCCGGGACCTGTCAGGTGGCTCACAGATGCTGTTCCGCCGAAACTCCACCACCGGCGTGGTGGAGATGGTGCCGCGGGTGCCCGACTGGGGCGGCCTGAACACGGAGTTGCACGTCAACTGAGGGGTCCGCTCAGAGCTTGCGCAACACCGTGACGACTCGGCCGAAGATGATGACCTCGCCCGGCGGGAAGACCAACGGCTCCATCGCCGAGTTGGCCGGCGTGAGGGTGGTGCCCTTGGCCGAGTGCTTGGTGAGCGTCTTCACCGTGGCCTCCTCGCCGGGGATGCCGGCCACCACGATGTCGCCGCGCTCGGCGGTGTCCTGTTGGCGGGCGACCACGAAGTCGCCGTTGAAGATGCCGGCGTCGACCATGGAGTCCCCTCGAACCGTCAGCATGAACAGTTCGCCGTCCCCCGTGAGGTCTGCCGGAAGCGGCAGCACCTCTTCGACCTGCTCGTGGGCCAGCACGCCGGTGCCTGCCGCCACGGTGCCCACGAGGGGCACATGGCGAACCGGCCGACGCTCGCCGACGTCGGCCTTGCCATCGGTGTGGATCTCGATGGCACGGGGCTTGGTGGAATCTCGCTTGAGATAGCCCAACCGCTGCAACGTGGCGAGGTGTGAGTGAACCGTCGAGGGGGAGGTGAGGCCCACGGCGGTGCCGATCTCGCGCACCGAGGGCGGGTAGCCGCGGGTGTTCACCGAATCGATCACGCAATCCAACACCTCGCGCTGGCGCGCAGTGAGCGGGGGGCCCGTCGGTTCGGTTTGCTGGTTGGTGGCTTTGCGAGTGCTCATGATGCCTCCGTGGTGAACCGACCGGGGGACCCGGTCGAACGAACGTTCCCAACACTACCGGGTGCTCCGACCAGAATCAAGAACATCCGTTCGTCGAACACCCGCGCGACGAAATGCTTGACCTCGAACGTTCGTTCCCTCATGATGTGCGGACGAACACTCGTTCGTCGGCACGTTTTCATCAGGTCGCCTGCTGGAGGGCGAAGGACCGGACCCGGGCCGCAGCTTCGTTGTCACACCCCACAAGGACACTGGACCCATGGTTGCACTCCAGACATCTCATCCCGACACCCGACACAGCCTCAATCCCCAGGGCAAGCCGTTGCGACTGGTTCCCGAGCCGGACGCACGATCCACCTGGGCGGCGGCGCACCCGGCCGTTCGGGCGGCCCGTGGTCAGCTCCACGCAGTGCAGCGTCAGCCGCGGAGCCACCCCGGGCCGCCCCATGCAGCCACGTCGGAGACGTCCCGGAAGCCCGTCGCAGGGCCAACTCCCAGGCCACCCGGCACGGCTCCTACGCACCGCGTGGTCCCGCGCCGCCCAAGTCGGGCGGTCTACGTGCGGCGCCGCATCGTTGCCGCGGTGGTGCTTCTGGCCATCATGTGGGCCGCCGTCGCGTTGGCGGCGGAGTTCATCGGTGGCTCCTCGGCCCAGGCCGGGGCCTCGGCCGAGCAGCGATCTCACGTGGTAGTGCCGGGCGACACCTGGTGGTCGTTGGCGGCGGAACTCGACCGACCGGGGGACATTCGCGACACCATCGCTGCGTTGGTCGAGCTCAACGGGGGTGAGGAGTTGCCGGTTGGTGAGCGGATCGTCCTTCCGGCCGCGTGAGGAGCCACGGGGCGTGCTCGTGCGCTGACCGGCCCGGGGGCGTTACCGTGCCCGCTCATGCGGTGTCCCTCCTGCCACGACCTGATCGACCGGGTGGTCGACTCGCGCTCGGTCGACGGCGGCGCCGGCATCCGCAGGCGCCGGCAGTGCGTTTCCTGCGGCGCCAGGTTCACCACCTTTGAACGGGTCGATGAGGCACCGCTGGTGGTGATCAAGAGCGATGACACCCGCCAGCCCTTCGACCGCTCCAAGATCGAGGCCGGGGTGTTGGCCGCAGCCAAGGGGCGGCCGCTGTCCGCCGCCGACGCCGGCAGGGTGGCCACCGCTGTGGAGGACGCGCTGTGCGCTGCGGGGGGTGAGGTCTCGACGGCGGACGTGGGCCGCCTGGTTCTGGACGAGTTGGCGGGTCTCGACGAGGTGACCTACATGCGGTTTGCCAGCGTCTACAAGGCGTTCCAAGGCATCGGCGATTTCGAGGCCGAGCTGGGCAGGCTGTCCAAGGTGCCTCGTGACCAGGCCACGATCTGACCTCACCGATCTGCGGAGGCGCCGGTGCCGCTGGGGTCGCCGGCGCTGGGCTGGCCGGGCGCCGGCCGGCCGGGCGCCGGCCGGCCGGGTGCCAGATAGCGCAGGAACCAGTCGTCCTCCACCCTCCACCCGCGGTCGGCCCTCCATGGGCCCGGTGGCAGCGCTGGGCCGTCAACCAGACGTTCGCCCGCACCCAGCAGCCGCGGCGCCAGGGTGAGCAGGAGTTCGTCGACCAGATCCGCCCTGACGAGCTCGGTCAGCACCTGAGGCCCCCCCTCGGTGAGGATGGTGTTGGCGCCGTCCCTGGCGAGTTGGGCGAAGGCGCCCCGCATCGCGCCGGCGCCGGAGCCCGCCTCCAGAACCCGAACCCCTGAGGCCAGCAATCGATTCAGCGGCTCCAGCGGAGCATCGTCGTCGGTAATCACCACGAGGCGCTGGGGGTGATCAAGCAGGCCGGTGTCGGTGGGCAGATTGAGGCTTCGAGACACGACGGCCAACGTGGGTTCGGCCGGCCGACCCAAGGCTCGACGGCGCGCCCGAAGCTCGTCGGGAAGGTGGATGGCCCGGTAGCGCTCGGCTCGGACCGTGCCGGCACCCACCAGGATCACGTCGGAGAGGGCGCGGATGGCGGCGAACATGCGCCGGTCGAGGGGGCCGCCCAACGATCCGCTGCGGCCGTCCAGCGCGATACGGCCATCCAGCGTGCTCACCATGTTGGCCATCACCCACGGATGCCCGTCGAGGGAACGCCGAGGCTCGTCGACCAGACGATCGAACAGCTGACCAACGTCGAAATGGGGTTCGATTTCGGGACGGTCGATCACCGCCGGACCCTACCCGAGCGAGAAAAATCTCGGAACAACTTCTCCACCGGTCGGCCCGAGGCGAAACTACATTCATCCACATGTGTGTGGATTGCGGCTCAACCCCGTTGCTGTGCGCCGTTCACCCTGTTTTCCATGGGGAGTCGGGCATGTCGAACCTCCGTCGAGGTTCAGCTAGTCGCGCTCAGCCGGGCACCTCATCCACAGGCCGTCCCGAGGGGTGTGGATGACCGGGTTGCTTATCCACCGACGCGTGGTGCAGGCGGGCTCGACAGGCCCCCCGGTGGGGTCTCTATGGTGGTTCATGCGAACGTTGCGTGGGCGGTCGGAACGGTGGTGGCTGGCAAGCCGACTCCCGGTCGGCGGCACCTGGGACGAGGGAAGTTCTGGAGCGAAAATGGCGTTGAACCCATGGTCGCATCGAGGTTTTCGGGATCCCCCCCTTCCGCCCACGCAACGGCTCGCACGACGTCGAACGAGAGCATCGGCGGTCACTGCGGGAACCCCCACAAGGAGCACGACATGACGCTGGTAACCGAGCCCACCACCATCGGTGTGCGGCGGCACTTCACCGCTGAAGGGGACGACGGGTACGGCTCGGTCACGTGGGGTCGGCGCACGGCCCGCATCACGGACTATCGCACGGGCGAGGCAGCATTCGAGCAGGAGGATGTGGAGTTCCCCGAGAACTGGTCGCAGAACGCCACCAACATCGTCGCTCAGAAGTACTTCAGGGGCCACCTTGGGGCCCCGAACCGGGAGTGGTCGCTTCGTCAGGTGATCGACCGGGTGGTGTCCACCATCTCCGGCTGGGGGGAATCCGACGGATACTTCGCCGACGACACCGAGCGTGACGCGTTCGCGGCCGAGCTCACCTGGTTGCTCGTGCACCAGCGCATGGCCTTCAACTCGCCGGTCTGGTTCAACATCGGGGTGCCGGGGTCGCCCCGCCAGGCGTCGGCGTGTTTCATCTTGTCTGTCGACGACTCGATGGACTCCATCCTCAACTGGTACCGGGAGGAGGGGATCATCTTCAAGGGCGGCTCGGGCGCCGGCGTGAACCTGTCGCGCATCCGCTCCTCCGAGGAGCGGCTGTCGGGGGGCGGCACACCCTCGGGCCCGGTGTCGTTCATGCGAGGGGCGGATGCGTCCGCCGGCACCATCAAGTCGGGTGGCACGACCCGGCGCGCCGCCAAGATGGTGGTGCTGGACGTGGATCACCCCGACGTGGAGGACTTCATCTGGTGCAAGGCGAACGAGGAGCGCAAGGCTCGGGTGCTGCGCGACGCCGGCTTTGACATGGACCTCGACGGCGCCGATTCCCATTCGGTGCAGTACCAGAACGCCAACAACTCGGTGCGGCTCTCCGATGAGTTCATGGAGGCGGTGGAAGCCGATGCCGAGTGGCCGCTGCGCTCGGTGACCAGCGGTGAGGCCGTGCGAAGCGTGCCGGCCAGGCAGCTCATGCGTGAGATCGCCGAGGCCGCCTGGGAGTGCGCCGATCCCGGTGTGCAGTTCTCCTCGACGATCAACCGCTGGCACACGGCCGCCGCCACGGGCCCCATCAACGCGTCCAACCCCTGCAGCGAGTACCTGCACCTCGACAACTCGGCGTGCAACCTGGCCAGTCTCAACCTGTTGTCCTTCCTCGACGACGACGGCAACTTCGACATCGAGGGCTTTCGCCATGCGGTGCGCATCACCTTCACGGCCCAGGAGATCCTGGTGGGCAACGCCGACTACCCAACCGAGGCGATCGGCGAGACCACCCGCAGGTTCCGCCAGCTGGGGCTGGGGTACGCCAACCTCGGTGCTCTGCTGATGGCCCTTGGCGTGCCCTACGACTCCGACCAGGGGCGGGCCTGGGCAGGGTCCATCACGGCACTGATGACCGGCGAGGCCTATCGCACCTCGGCCCGAACCGCCGAGCGGATGGGGCCCTACGACGGATACGCCGAGAACCGGGACCACCAGCTGCGGGTGCTGCGGCAGCACCGCGATGCGTTGACGGAGCTGTCGACGCTTCCCGAGGCCCGGGAGCTGAACGCTGCGGCGGCCGAGGCATGGAACGACGCCGTTGCGCTGGCCGACCAGAGCGGCGTGCGCAACGCACAGGCGACGGTGCTGGCACCCACCGGCACCATCAGCTTCATGATGGACTGCGACACCACGGGCATCGAGCCCGACCTGGGTCTGGTGAAGACCAAGAAGCTGGTGGGTGGCGGCACGATGTCCATCGTCAACCAGACGGTGCCCCGCGCCCTCAAGCGCCTGGGCTATGGGCCGGAGGAAGCCGCCGCCATCGTCGCCCACATCGCCGAGGAACGCACGGCCGTCGGTGCCCCCGGTCTGCGGCCCGAACACGTCGAGGTGTTTGCCTGTGCCATGGGGCGGCCCACCATCGGAGCGCTGGGGCACCTTCGCATGATGGCCGCCGCACAGCCGTTCCTGTCCGGCGGCATCTCCAAGACGGTGAACCTCAGCGAGGAAACCACGGTCGACCAGCTGGAGGCGCTGCTGGTCGAGTCGTGGAAGCTGGGCATCAAGGCCGTCGCCGTGTACCGGGACAACTGCAAGGTGGGCCAGCCGCTGTCGGCCGGTAAGGACCCGGTGGCCCAAGCTTCGGCCGTCGTCGAGGCGATGGACAGCGACACCGTGCTTCGTGGGGCCAAGGAGAAGCTGCCCCGCTCGCGCCGGTCGCGCACCTTCGAGTTCCGCGTGGCCGACTGCAAGGGCTATGCCACCGTCGGCGAGTACGACGACGGGCGGCCCGGCGAGCTGTTCGTGCGGGTGTCCAAGCAGGGATCAACCTTGGCGGGCATCATGGACGCCTTCGCCATCTCGGTGTCGCACGGCCTGCAGTACGGGGTGCCGTTGGCCTCCTACATCAGGGGGCTCACCGGTATGCGTTTTGAGCCGGCGGGCATGACCGACGACGCCGAGATCCGCATTGCCAACAGCCTGATGGACTACCTCTTCCGGCGGCTGGCGCTGGACTACCTGTCCGCCGACGAGCGGGCCGAGTTGGGCATCTTCTCGGTCTCCGAACGCCTGCAGCCGACGCTGCCCGGGGTGGAGGAGGACGCCGTCGAGACGGTCACCGGCCAGGACCTGGCGCCGGTGGCCGCACCGACGGCGACCCCAAGTCGCGTGGAGGCGGACAGTCACGCGCCGCTCTGCATGCAGTGCGGCGTCCAGATGGTGCGCTCGGGCTCGTGCCACGCCTGCCCCGAGTGCGGCACCACCTCCGGCTGCAGCTGAGCCGCCCGACCGGCGCCCCGACCGCCGAGCGACCCGGCGCTGTCCACGGCGGGTCAGACGTCCTATGGCGCGGGCGTCGGCGAAGTTCCTAGGGTTGGCCACGGCGGATGACCCCAGGCGCACGATGCGCATGGGTGCGATTGGCGGACCGGTTTGGCGGGCAGCGTCGAATCCGGTGTTGGAGGAAGACGTGGAGGACGAACAACGCCTCAGCCTGGCGGGACTGGTGGATCAGCACCTGGCCGACATCCAGGAACTGGGCTACACGACCGTGCAGGTCGCCGCGGACGGGTTGGCGCCCGGATGGGGATACACCGTGGGGCTGTGGCAGCGGTTTCGGCACCCCGAGCTGATCTGCGTGGGCATGCCCGCACAGGCATGCGCGGCGGTGCTGCACCAGTTGGCGCAACGGGTGGCCGATGGTGCCGTGTTGCCACCCGGCGAGCCGGACTCGGGGCTGTTCCGCGGGCGGCCGCACCGGTACCTCGAGGTGGGGCCCGAATGGCGTTCCGCATCGGACTGGTTCAACCTGGGCCGCATCCTGCTGTCGGAGGGCTGGGGCGCCCAAGGCTGGCCGCCGACGCTGCAGGTGCTGTGGCCCGACGAGCACTGCCGCTTCCCCGACGAGGAGGGCGTGGAGCCGGCCTTGGGCGTCTTGCAGCCGCCATTGTCGGGCCCGGTGACCGCCCAGCATTCCTGACGACTGGGCGCGCACCGCCCGGCCATGCAAAACTGAGCCGTTCGATTTCCCGGACCACCCCGTTTCCGCGTGGTGGTCAACCCAGGTGTAACGAGGTATTTGTGGCGTTCGACGTTGGTGACCGAGTTGTCTACCCCCATCACGGCGCGGCCGTGATCGTCCGCAAAGAGACCCGTGACTTCAACGGCGAGGACACCGAGTATCTGGTGCTCGAGGTGAAGCGCGAAGAGACCCGGGTGACCATCTCGGTTCCCTCCGAGAAGGTGGACGATGTGGGCATGAGGCCGCCCATCAGCCGGGACGAGGTGGAGGATCTCTTCGACCTGCTGGCGAAGAAGGACATTCGTGAGCCGGCGAACTGGAGCCGCCGCTTCAAGAACCACCAGGAGAAGCTGAAGTCCGGCGACGTGTACCAGGTGGCCGAGGTGGTGCGGAACCTGTCGCTGCGAGATCAGGCCAAGGGCCTGTCGGCCGGCGAGAAGTCGATGTTTCTCAAGGCGCGCAGCGTGTTGGTGTCCGAGCTGAGCTTTGCCCTGGATCTCACCGAAGAGGACGCCCTCGACAAGGTGATCGACACCCTCACCAAGGAACCGCCCGAGAGCGAGTAGTCGCCCCGGTGCGCTCGATCGGCAACACTTCAGCCATGGCATACATCCCGGCTCCGCCGTTCGACTCGCTCGGTCCATTCCGCCTGTACGGGCTGATGATCGCTTTGGGCGTGCTGGCGGCCGTGGCGTTGGCCCGCCGCCGCTGGGCGGCCCGGGGCAACGACCCGGAGCAGGCCTCGGCTATTGCGCTGTGGGCCGTGCCGGCCGGGTTGATCGGGTCGCGGATCTACCACGTCATCACCGACTACGACCGGCTCTATTGCGGGCCTCCCGAGTGCGAGCACAGCCTCATCCCGGGCGCGTTCGAGATTTGGAACGGCGGCCTGGGCATTCCGGGCGGCATCATCGTCGGGGTGGCCGTCGGGGTGCTCGTGGGCTACCGCATGGGGATCGACTGGCGCGACTGCATCGATGCCGCCATTCCGGGTCTGCCCCTGGCACAGGCCATCGGTCGCCTGGGCAACTACTTCAACCAGGAGCTGTTCGGTCGGCCCACGACGGTGCCCTGGGCGCTCAAGGTGGAGCCGAACGACACGTTGATCGACGGCTACATCCCGGGATTCGAGACGTATCACCCGACGTTCCTCTACGAGCTGGTCTGGAACCTCGGCGTCGTGGGTGTGCTGTTGTGGATCGATTCGAAGCGCCGGTTGGGCAAGGGCAAGATCCTCGGGGCCTACGTCGCCCTGTACTTCCTGGGGCGCCTGTGGATCGAGGCGATGCGATCGGACACGGCAACCGAGCTCTTCGGTCTCCGGGTGAACATCTGGACGTCCATCGTGGGTATCGCCGTGGGCACCGCCATCGTGCTGTGGGGCGGGCCGCTGCGCTCCAAGGAGGAGACCGCAGCCGCGCTTGCCGTGGAACCGTTCGACCCGGCCAGCCGCGAGGCGTCGGCCTTGGAGGAACCCAACGTCGGTGAGCAGGACGAAACCGAGAACGAGGGCGACCTCGAGGGAGATGCCGAGGGTGAGGTCGAGGGTGGGCTGGAGGCCGACCCGGACGACCCGCCCGTGGGCGAGGAGGCGGAGCCGCCGACACCCCAGGCGTCGGTGCGGGCAGGCCCCGAGGACGAGGCGGACGCCGACTAGGTGCTTGGGCCGCCCGGCAGCCCGACGCTCAGGGCCGCGTCGCCGATGACCGGCCAGGCGTCGACGGCCCAGCGACCGAAGGGGCGGTCGCCGAGGAAGACGCACACGCGGTGAGCTTCGGGGTCTGCCCACAGGAAGGTTCCCGACTGGCCGAAGTGGCCGACGGTGGCGGGCGAGTTGTTGGAGCCCGTCCAGTGCGGAGACTTCGTTCCCCGCAGCTCGACACCCAGCCCCCAGGAGTTGGGCGCCTGGCGGCCGTAGCCTGGGAGCACGCCGTCCAGCCCCGCCCAGGCCACCTGGCACCCCCGAGCCACGGTTTCCGGGGCCAGGAGCGAGGGCCACAACAGCTGGCGCCCCAGGGCGATGAGGTCGGCTGCCGTGGAGGTGGCGCTCCAGGCGGGGCTGCCGAGCAGCTCGGTGTCGACCAGCCCCAGAGGTTGGCACCAGCCCTCGCGCAGGTAGGTGGCCACATCCAGGCCGGTGCGGTCGGCCAGGTGGCGAGCCGCCGCCTCGAAGCCGGCGTTGGAGTAGATGCGGCGCACGCCCGGCGGGGCGATGGGGGTGTCGCCTTCGAAGGGCAGACCCGAGGCATGGGCCAACAGGTGGGCCAGGGTCGACCCAGCGGGTCCGGCGGGGTCGTCCAGCGAAACGGACTGCTCCTCCAGGGCCAACCACAACGACATGGACGTCAACACCTTGGTGACCGAGGCCAGCCGATAGCTGAGCCGATCGTCGCCGACCACCACCGGTGGTCCGTCGGCACCGGCCACGGCCACGACCCAGTTGGGTGGGGGGTCGGTCAGCGCCCCCACGACGCTGGCCTCGAAGTCGGTGTGGGAGAGCGGGCTCACGCCGACGAGGGTAGGGCGAGGGCTGCCGATCGTGGTTTCCGGTGTCCTACGAACTACCCTTGTTCTCCAACATGACAACAAAATCCTTCGCTGATCTCGGCGTCGACCCAGCCTTGGTCGATCAACTTGCCGAGAAGGGCATCAAGTCGCCCTTTCCCATCCAAACCCTGACCATCCCCGACGCGCTGGCTGGCCGAGACGTTCTCGGCAAGGCCAAGACAGGTTCGGGCAAGACCCTGGCGTTCGGCCTGCCGCTGCTGCAGCGGTTGGAGACGGCGCGACCCAAACGCCCCGCCGCCATCTGCCTGGTGCCCACTCGGGAGCTGGCCACCCAAGTGCGCGACGAGCTGGCCCCGCTGGGGGAGGGCACCGACGTGCGGGTGCTCGCCATCTACGGCGGTGCGCCGATCGAGAAGCAGATCAAGGCCCTCAACCGGGGCGTCGAGCTGGTGGTGGCCACGCCCGGCCGGGCGATCGACCTCATCGAGCGCGATGCGCTGGACCTGTCGGAGGTGACCCACATCGTCATCGACGAGGCCGACCGCATGGCCGACATGGGGTTCCTCCCACAGGTGGAGTGGATCCTGCGCAACGTCGAGGGCAAATGCCAGACGCTGCTGTTCTCGGCCACCCTCGACGGAGTGGTCAACACCCTGGTCAGCCGCTACCAGGAGGATCCCTCGTTTCACGAGGTGGCCTCCAGGGGCCAGACCGTTGAGGAGATGCACCACACCTTCCTGAAGGTGCACGACCGCGACAAGGCGAAGGTCGCGGCGTCCATCATCAAGGCCACCGGACGGGTGTTGGTGTTCTGCGCCACCAAGCACGGCACCGACCGGGTGGCCAACGAGTTGAACGAGCTGGGCGTGAAGGCCGAGGCCATGCACGGCGGCATCCCGCAGAACCATCGCGAAAAGGCACTGTCGAACTTCTCCTCGGGCAAGTTGGGTGCGCTGGTGGCCACCGACGTGGCCGCCCGCGGGATCCACGTCGACGACGTGGACGTGGTGATCCACTTTGACCCCCCGGCCGATCACAAGACCTACCTGCACCGATCCGGGCGTACCGCCCGCGCAGGCGCCTCGGGGCACGTGGTCAGCCTGGTCCTGTGGAAGGACGAGCTGGAGGTGCGCCGCATCCAGCGCCGCCTGGGCCTGGAACTACCCATGTTCGACGTATTCTCCAACGACCCGCGGCTGGAGGACCTGGCGCGCTTCGAGACCCCGGAGCCCGCCCGGAGCTGAGCCGTGTCCCGTGCTGCCGGAGCGATGGGTGACCCCACCGCACGGTGGCTGTCCAGGACCGCCTCGGAGCTGCGGGCGGCCGGTGTCGAGCCGCTTGCAGCGGCGGCATCGCTTGCGCTGACCGGGCTGAGCCAGGACGACCTGCCCCCGTGGTGTGAGGCGGCGACGCTCCTGCCCGACGGGCCGATGCCCCCGATCGACCCACCCGACGGGGTGCCGGTGGCCGACCTGCTGGGGCCGCTCTATGAGCTGATGCTGGCCGCCGCAACCCGGCGGACCGGGGGAATGCACTTCACCCCGTCGAGGCTGGCCGCCGGGCTGGCGGGCCTGGCCGTGGACGCGAGAACCGGCGGGTTTGGTCGCCCGGGCGAGGTTGCGGTTGACCCGGCCTGTGGCGCCGGTGCGTTTCTGTTGGCCGTGGCCCGGCGAATGCGGGCCGACCGTGGCCCGAATGGGTCGACCGATGCCGGCGACGTGATGGCAGCGCTGGTGGGCTGCGATCTGGACGCAGACGTCCTGGCGGTGGCCCGGCTGGTGCTGGCGCGGTGGGCACTCGACGAGGTGGGCGCCGAGGCGGCCTCACTTCCCGAACCCGCCCTGGTGTGCGCAGACGCCCTGACGCGTCCCGACCTGCTGGCCGACGCAGTGGGGGAGCGGACGGTTGCGCTGGTGGTGGGCAACCCGCCGTTCCTCAGCCAGCTGCGGGCGGGCACCCGCCACGATGTCAGCCGCCGGGCCGCCTTGGCGGAACGGTTCGGGGCGAGGCTGGGGGCCTACACCGACTCGGCGGCGTTGTTTCTGTTGGCGGCCACCGAGTTGGTGGCCGTCGGCGGGGTGGTGTGCCTGATTCAGCCACGGTCGGTGTTGGCCGCACGGGACGCCACGGCCGTGCGGGCCGAGCTGTTCGCCCAGGCCAACCTGGTTGCCGCCTGGGTGGGCGATGGCGGCTTCGAGGCCGCCGTGGAGGTGTGGGCGCCGGTGCTGGCGCGCCGAGCGGCGGGGGATCCGACGCCGCTGGAGGAGGAGGTGGCGGTGCTGGGCGGCGCAGCGGCGGACGAACCCATCGGGGCGGCGCCCGCGGACGCCCTTGGCCCCGACAGCTGGGCGCCGCTGTTGGCGGCGGCAGACGGTTTGCCGACGCTGCGCCGAATCGCCGCAGCGCCGGCACCGCCCGGGCGCCTCGGCGAGGTGGTGCGCTTCAGCGCCGGGTTCCGCGACGAGTACTACGGCCTGTTGGAGTTGGCCATCGAGGCCGACGACGACGGCGCCTCCGGTGGTGTGGATCGGTTGCTGAGCACGGTTCCCGACAGCCTGGCGGCCCTGGTGTCGTCGGGCCTGATCGATCCCGGGGTGTGCCGGTGGGGTCGCCGTCCCATGCGCTTCGGAAAGCGGCGATGGCAGACACCGGCCGTGCGCCGCTCGGCGCTGCGGCAGAGCCAGACCCGGTCGGCGGCCTGGGCCGAGGCGCAGCTGGTACCAAAGGTGCTGGTGGCCAGCCAGACCCGGGTGATCGAGGCGGCCCCCGACGGCGCCGGTGTGGCCCTGCCCCTGACGCCGGTGATCGCCGGCGTGCCATGGGAGATCTCCCTGGCGCATCTGTTGGCGGTCCTGTGTTCGCCGGTGAGCACGGTGGCGGTGGCCAAGGCGATGGCCGGCAGCGGCATGGGCAAGGCGGGGGTGCGGGTGTCGACGACCGTTCTGGGCAACCTGTCGTTGCCGCCCCGCCCCGACCCCTGGGACGAGGCGGCGGCGCTCGTGGAGCCGTACCTGGGCCTTGGCGACGACCTGCCCGGCGCAACGCTTCGTCGTGTCAACGAACTGATGGTGCGGGCTGCCGGCATCGGTGATGCCGGCGAGGTGCTTGCCTGGTTCAACGCACGATCCTGACCCCCGGCCGGGACCTGCGGCCGGCTGCCATCATGGGGCCGACCGCCCAACGGCTCCGGGCTCGGCGAGTACATTCTCCGCCGAGCGGCGGGGCACCGCCCTGCTCGAGGGGAGGCGTGCCACGTGGCGTTGATCAAGCCGGACGAGCCCGACTTCGACGTCGAGGAGTGGCGTTCCCAGCCCTACCCGGAGCGGCTCCGGCAGATGTGCGTGACGTGGAGCACCCAGGGCTTCGGTGCCCCCGACGTGGTGTACGTGTTCTACCTCGTGAAGATCCTCGCCTACCTCGGCGTGTTCTTCGGGTTCGCAGCGCTCACGCCGACGCTCGGTGGACCGGCGTCCTTCGGCGAGTGGTGGTCCAGCCCCATCGCCTTTCAGAAGGCGGTGCTGTGGACGATGGCGTTCGAGGTGATGGGCCTGGGCTGCGGCGCCGGTCCGCTCACCGGGCACTACAAGCCGCTGTTCCCGACCTTGCGCCACTGGCTGCGGCCCGGCACCGTCCGGCTACGCCCATTTGCCTGGGTGCCCTTCACCGAGGGCCACCGCCGCAGTTGGTTCGATGCGGCGCTGTACGCAGGGCTGCTGGCCTTGTTGGTGCGGGCGCTGGTGGCCCCGCAGCTTGGCCTGTGGCAGCTGGTTCCCATCGTTGTGGTGCTGTGCGTCCTGGGGCTTCGGGACAAGACCATCTTCCTGGCGGCCCGCTCGGAGCACTACCTCCTGTTGGTGGTCGTCTTCTGCTTCTCCGGCGACCTCTTCGCCGGGTCCCAGGCCGTGCAGCTGATGATCTGGATCGGCGCCGCCACCTCAAAGCTCACCCGCCATTTCCCCAACGTGATGGCGATCATGCAGTCCAACAACCCCGTCCAACGGTCGGTTCGGTTTCGTAAGGCCCTCTACCGCGACTACCCCGACGACCTGCGTGGCTCTCCGCTGGCGGCCACGCTGGCGCACGCAGCCACTGCGGCGGAGTTCGCGTTCCCGCTCACGCTGGCCTTCACCACCAGTGGTTGGCTGCACGGTGCCGCGTTGGTGCTCATGGTTGCCTTCCACCTCGGCATCCTGCTGAGCGCCCCCATGGGGGTTCCCCTCGAGTGGAACATCATGTGTATCTACCTGGTCCTCGTGCTGTTCGGCGCCCACGGCGAGGTTCGATTCTGGTCGATCGACTCACCCCTCTTGATCGCGATCCTCGTCGGGGTGGTGCTGCTGGGGCCGGTGCTCGGCAACGTCCGGCCGGACAAGATCTCGTTTCTGCCATCGATGCGGTACTACGCCGGGAACTGGGCGGCGAGCGTGTGGCTGTTCCGGCCGGGGAAGATGGAGGAACTCGACCGTTGCCTTCGTAAGGCCGCGCCGCTACACCGCAAGCAGATGGAGGGGCAGATCGAACCCGGCACCTATGACCTGTCCATGGCCCGGGGGTCGGCCATGCGAGCCATGCACCTGCACGGTCGAGCCTTGGCCGTGCTGTTGCCGGAGGCCTTTCGCGACCTCGCCGAGCGCGATCCTGACATCGCCCAGCGCGGTGTCGACGCCTTCGAGCCGATCGACGGCGAGATGATCGCCGGCCTGGTCCTCGGATGGAACTTCGGCGACGGCCACCTGCACCACGAGCAGCTCCTGGCCGCCGTTCAGGCCGAGTGTGGCTACGAACCGGGCGACCTGCGATGCCTGTTTCTTGAGTCTCAGCCGCTCCACCGTCAGCGCATGCACTGGCGGGTGGCGGATGCGGCGTCCGGCCCGATGAGCGACGGGTACATCCGGGTAGACGACCTGCTCGAGCTCCAGCCTTGGGGCGCACCCACCGGCTGAGTTCGTGCGGCGATCTCCGAGTGTGGCCGGGGTCATCGCGCCAGTCTCCGACCGGGCGCCCGGCGCGGTCGCGCAGCGCGCTACGGACTGGCGGGCGGGGCGGGCGTGGGGGAGTAGGCGGAGTAGCGGCCGGCCAGCTGCGCCCGCAGTTCTGAACGCTCCACTGAGCGGGCCGCCAGCGGCTCAGGCCGATCGGAGTTGGCCAGGTCGGCCTCCAGCCGGTCCAGCGCCTGGCCCACGCTCAGGCCATCGACGCCCTCCTCCGCACGCCGCCGCTCGTCGGCATCGGCGTAGACCTTGGCCTTCCAGGACAGGGACAGCCGCACCTCGTCGTCGGGATAGCTGTGCAGCACCTCGCCCCCGTCGACGATGTGCCAGGCACCGCCATCCCAGCTCAACTCGCTGCCCATGGTGAGGCCATCGGGGGCCTTGACGCCGCGCGGTCCCACTCGCTGCACCTCGTGGGGCATGAAGTCGTTGTCGCCCACGACGGCGGTGTTCCAGGTGTCGGTGTGGTGCCTGGACGGGCCCGCAGGCCCCTCGGGCCAGTACCGCAGGCCGCCCGCCTCGCCCCGGTAGAACCACGCCACCGCCGTGACGATAGGAACCCGCTCCGCTTCGAAACAGCCGCTGACGCCCATGGCGCTCAACAGCCACGCCGGGGCGTTCCGTCGGTCGACGCCCCGGAATTCGGGAATGTCGGTGTGAGAGAAGCCCGACCGGGGAACGGGTGTCGTGAGGTTGACGTACACCTGCTCGGGAACCACCTCGTGGGTGTCGTACATGGCGCCGGCCGCCTCGATGAACCCCCGATGATGCAACAGCTCGTGGGCACCCTCGATCAGCGGCTCTCCGAAGGCCCAGTCGCCGCGAAAGACGGGGCCGACCAACAGCGGGTCCACCGCGAGATCGAGGTCGCTCGCCGAAGCGGTCTCCCGGACGGCGCCACTGGAGGCGAGCATGCGCCCGGGTTGCCAATAGGGGCCGTTGGCCCGTGCCAGGTCGCGGATCGCCTCCGGATGGTCGACGACGGAGTCGATCACGATGGGTGCCCGAGGCAGCGGCCGCGCGTGGGCCATGGTGGCTCCCCGTCTCAGCTGACCAGCGTGCGGACGTCGATGAACAGCTGGATGAGCAGCAGGATGAACACCCCGCCGCCGATGGCGCTGTAGCGCCAACGCCACGGGTGGTCGCCGGCAAAGAAGCGGCGCGCCGAGAAGGCGATGGCCACCATCGACACCAGCGACAAGACGATGCCCAGCGCCGGGCCGAAGCTGCCGGTGAGGTTCACCACCGGTGCCAACAGCGGCAGCGCCACGTAGGTGATGAGGCACCGGGTGGCCGAAATCCACATGGACTTGGCAAACGCATCGTTGGCGCCGACCAGGCTCTGGCGGGGGGCGTCGGGGGGCAGGCGAAGCACCCGGCGCGCTCGCAGGTCCCACACCGAGCGATGCTGAGGCTCGGCCCGCGCCACCGCGGCGTCGACGGGGCACAGCGCCGCATCGTCGGGCTGGGCCTGCTGGGGGTGGGCCTGCTGGGGGTGGGCCTGCCGGTTGTCGGCCTGCACGGCCGCCGCAGGTTGGCCCACCGCATGAACCGGGCAACCTGCTGCGGATGGGGGGGCCTCGGCGGTGCCGGGGCCCGGGGCGCTGGGGGCAACATCCATGGCCGTCAGGTTATGCCCCGCCGTGGGGTCAGTCGTAGTGCACGGCTGGCGTGACACTGGCCACCCGCCCGAACACCGGGGCGTTTCGGTTCTGTACTATCGTCTGGTCAGCAAGAGCATTCCGAGTGACCCGATGTGTCGGGTCCGGCAACCTGGGACGGACACCCAAGGTGCCCTCCCATTCCCTGCGGGAATGGGGATGCGGTCCGAACGGGCAACCAAAGTGTCCATCCGGAGTTGTCGGCCCATGCGCCGGGCCTCGCCGACCCAACCTGTCGAGCGACCAGCCCATGATGCCACCTCCACCTCCGAGAGCCACGCCCGGCGATCCGTTGCCGGTGACCGGTGCCTGGCTGCCCGGCGACCCCCCCGGGCACCGCCGGTTTGCGCCGGTGGGGCGCGGCCGCGCCCTGCGGTTGGAGGCGGGGGGGCAACTCGCCGAGGCGATGGTGGCCTATGAGACGTGGGGTCGCCTGAACGATGATGCCGACAATGCCGTACTGGTGCCCCACGCGCTCACCGGGGATAGCCACGCCGCCGGCCGGGCGGGACCGGCGCACCCGACGCCCGGTTGGTGGGATGGGTTGATCGGCCCCGGGCGGGCGTTGGATACCGACCGGTACTTCGTGGTGTGCCCCAACGTATTGGGCGGCTGCCAGGGCACAACCGGCCCGGCCCACCCCGTGCCGGGGGGCTCCACCCCGTACGGCTCGCGGTTCCCCTGGGTGACCATCCGCGACATGGTGCGCACCCAGGCCGACCTGGCCGATCACCTGGGGATTGCGAAGTGGCGCGCCATCGTGGGTGGCTCGATGGGCGGCATGCAGGCTCTGGAGTGGGCCGTGATGTATCCCAACCGGGTGGGCCGCCTGGTGGCGCTCGCCACCACCGCGGCGGCCTCCGCCCAACAGATCGGTTGGTCGCTGGTCGGGCGCCGGGCCATCGAGGCCGACCCGAACTTCGCCGGAGGCGACTACTACGACCGCCCGCCAGGCGAGGGCCCTCACGCCGGGCTGGCCGTGGCCCGCTCGGTGGCCCAGATCACCTACCGCAGCGAGCTGGCCTACGCCGAGAAGTTCGGCCGGGCGCGCATGACCCTGCGGGGCGACCTGGCGGCGCCGGTCCGCTACGACGTCGAGAGCTACCTGGACTACCACGGCGAGAAGCTTGGCCGGCGCTTCGACGCCAACAGCTACCTGCGGGTGAACCGGGCCATGGACCTGCACGACCTGGGTCGGGGCAGGGGCGGAGTTCCCAACGCGCTGGCGCGCATCACGGCGCCCACCCAGGTGATCTCCATCGACTCCGACGGCCTGTATCCGCCCTACCAGCAACAGGACCTCTACCGGGGTCTGCGGGCCGTGGGGGTGGAGAGCGGCTTTCGTATGATCCACAGCATCGAGGGCCACGACGGCTTCCTGCTGGAGACCGACGACATCGGCCCCATCATCGCCGACTTTGTCGACGGCAAGGAACCGACCGGCGAGATCTCCAAGCCCTGGCCCGGCCCCCGAACCACTCCGGCCTGACACGGCCCGGACCGACCATCTCCCCCCCACAAGGAACACAGCGTGAGCGACGCCCAAGACAACCCGCCCGGCCTGCACCCTCAGACCAGGGCCATTCGAGCCGGCCGGTCGGCCGACGGCACCTCGTTGGCACCGGTGATGTACCCCACCACGACCTTCTCGCTGCCCGGGGTGGACGAGGGGCGGCGCCTGGCCACCTCCAGCACCTCGACCACGTTCTACAGCCGCTACGGAAACCCGACCGTGGCCGGGTTCGAGGAGGCGGTGGCCGACCTGGAGGGGGCCGAGGCGGCGCGGGCATTCGCCTCGGGAATGGGTGCCATGGCCGCCGTGGTGCTGGGGTTGTGCTCCACCGGCGACCACATCGTCAGCCAGCGTCGCATCTATGCCGGGACCCAGATGCTGCTTCAATCCGTGTGCCCCAGGTTCGGCATCGACGTCACGCTGGTGGACGGAACCGACCCCGAGGCGTGGGAGGCGGCGGTCCGCCCAGGCAAGACGATGCTGCTGGTGGCGGAAACGCCCGCCAATCCCCGGCTGGACCTGGTGGATCTCAAGCGACTCGGCGGCATCGCCGGACCCATGTCGGTGGTGGACTCCACCTTCGCCACGCCGCTGGGACAGCGCCCGCTGGAACACGGCGTCGACCTGGTGGTGCACTCGGCCACCAAGGCCATGGCGGGCCACAACGACGCCTCGTTGGGCGTGGTTGCCGGCAGCCGCGAGCTGTTGGACTGGGTGTGGGGGTTTGCCGTGTTGCAGGGTGCCAACGCCTCGCCCTTCGATGCCCTGAACGGAACGCGAGGGTTGCGCACGCTCGGCGTGCGCCTGCAACGCCAGACCGAGACCGCAACCCGGTTGGCCCACGAGTTGGAGGGGCATCCGGCGGTGTCTGCGGTGGCCTACCCCGGCCTGGCGAGCTTTCCCCAGGCCGAGCTGGCCCTCGCACAACTGGATGGCCCAGGCGGGCTGTTGACCGTCGACCTGGCCGGCGGACTGGAGGCGGGGCGGCGCTTCGTCGAGGGCACGGAGGTGGCGCAGTTGGCCACCTCGCTGGGTGGCCCGGAGACGTTGGTGACCCACCCGGCCACCACCACCCACGTCAGCCTCCTTCCCGACGAGTTGGAGGCTGCGGGCATCCGCCCGGGCACGGTACGTATCTCGGTGGGCCTGGAGCACGGCGACGACGTGGTGGCCGACCTGCTCGGTGCCTTGGAGCGCTGCGGCGAGCCCGCCTGAGGGGGTGCCCGAGCTGATCGAGGCCCAGCTGTACGCCGACGCGGCGGGTGCCGCCGTCGGCGCAACCATCGGTCGGGTCGAGTTGCTGGACGCCACCTGGGTTCGGGGCGGGCTGCGCGGGGACGACCTGGTCGACGCCCTCGTGGGGCGCAAAATAACGGGGGTCGGCCGACACGGCAAGGTGGTGCTGCTCCACACCGACGGCCCCACCCTTGCCTTGCGCTTCGGCATGACCGGTCGGTTGCTGTGGGACGAACGGAGCCCGGTGGACTCGCTGGTCTACGGTCCGGGGCGAAGCGACGAGGCCTGGGTGCGCTTCGCCTTGTGGATGGATGGGGACGAGGCCCTCCCGGGTGGCCGCTTGGCCGTGGAGGACGCCCGGCGCCTCGGCTCGGTGGAGCTGAACCCCGACCTGGCGTCGTTGGGTCCCGATGCCCGTGGCCTGGCGGTTGAGCAACTTCGGAAACTGCTGGCCGGTGGTCGCGGCGCGTTGAAGAGCCGGCTCATGGACCAGAGACGTCTGGCGGGGCTGGGCAACCTGCTGACCGACGAGATCCTGTGGCGAGCCGGGCTGCACCCGGCGCGGCCGTCCGGCGGCCTCGATCGGGGCCAGGTCGAGCTGCTGGCCGCCACCATGGCGCAGGTGCTCGATCAGTTGACCGCCCGGGGCGGATCGCACCTGGGCGACCTGCAGCCGGCGCGGGAGGAGGGCGGCCGCTGCCCCATCGACGGGGCTCTGCTGAGGCGCACCACGGTTGGCGGACGTACCTCCTACTGGTGTCCACTCCACCAATCGCCGGGATCGAACCCAGCGTCACCGGATCGTGCTTGACTGTAGGCAGGGTCCGACGGCCTGACGAGGAGACGCGAGTGCACGCAGCACCCCACCGCACAACCCAGCGCCATCACTGGCTTGCCGGCC
Source organism: Microthrixaceae bacterium (assembly GCA_041394405.1). Classification (GTDB taxonomy): domain Bacteria; phylum Actinomycetota; class Acidimicrobiia; order Acidimicrobiales; family Microtrichaceae; genus Microthrix. The sequence continues at coordinate 164,722 of JAWKIF010000012.1, read as the reverse complement.
TGAGGGTGGCCGTTGCCGCGGCCGTCACCCTCTGCTGGGTGTTCGCTCTGGGCGCCCCGGTCGGAGCGCAGGACGACACTGGCGTCGATCAGACCCCCACCTCGGTCGAGTTGGGAGGCACCAACGGTGACGCCACCCAGCCCACCGACACCGTGGTCGACACCCCCTCCGCAGCGACCACCGTCCCCGACGAACTCACCGACGGTGGCGGCTCGGCGGGCGCCGACGACGAGCCCACCTCCGACGAGGGCCTGCTGAACCTCATCATCATCGGGCTGCTGGTGCTGGCTGCGATCATCGCCGTGGCCACCCTGTTGTTCTGGAAGTCCACAGCGCCGGTCGATGGTGACGAGGACGCGGCCGAGGCGCCCGAGGACGCCAAGGAGCCGGTCCCCGCCCCAAGCGCCTCGGCGCCGGTAGCGCCTGCGGCTCCCGCCTCCGCCCCGGAGCCCAAGGCCTCCGGGGGCGAGTCCCCCGAACCGGCCGACCCGCAGCCCGCCGAAGCCGCACCCCGGCGGCGCGTGATGGCCAGCTTCCCCTCGTCCCCGCTGGGCGACGCCGCCGCGGCGCCGGCGCCGGCAGCGGATCCTCCGCCGGCACCCGTCGCCGACGCCGCGTCCGAACACCTGAGCACCCTGGGCGCGGGCGCGTCGCCGGGGCGCCCATCGGTGCCTCCCCCCGATGCCGTTCACCCGGCGGCCCAACCCGAGGGCGCCTACCGGATTCCTGCTCCCGATGAGTTGCCGCCCCAGCCCGACCGCCCCTTCGCAGACCCCGCAACCCGTCCGCCGGTTGAGCGGGCCCCGGATGCGGCAGCGCCCTCGCAGCGCACGCTCCCGGCTCCCGCGGAGACGCCGGACCAGTCATCAGCAGTGGTATCCACCTCCAAGCCCGCAGGCGAGGACGCCAAGCCCGCAGGCGATGCGGACGACGGGCCGCCGGTGGTGGTGCGGCGCCGCCGGCGCGATCGAGCGGCCGGCCCGTGGGGGGAAGGCGTGGGTGGCGGCAGCCGTCCCGAGGTGCCGCGCATGGAGACGCCCGAGGCGGAGAACCAGGGCTATCAGCGGGGGGTGCGCGTGATTCGTCCCGAACAACCCGACGACACCCCCGAGGGCGTGGAACCTTCCAGCGGCGACGCCTGAACGGTCCCGGCTGGTCAGGAATCCGCTGCGCTGACGGTCGCGGTGGCGTCCGGATCGGAGAGCCAGGCCCCCACTTCGTCACCGACGGCCAACCGTAGGCCCCAGGGGCAAACCGACCGAACGGTGGCACCGCTGGGCAGCGTCGCGGAGTACATCCAGGTGCCGCCGCGGAACTCGGCCAGCGTGACCGAAGCCCGCACTGCCGTGGGGTGAGCGCCGAGGTCACCGAGCTGCACGTTCGTCGGGCGGATCACCGCCAGCGTGCCCTCGCGCCCACCCACCGCGCCCAGTTCACATCGGCCGGCCCCGTCCACGGGCAGCAGGTCGGCCTCGCCCATGAACTCGGCCACGAAGCGGTTCTTGGGCCGGTGGTAGACCTCCCACGGAAGCGCCAACTGTTCCAGGGTGCCGTTGGCCATCACCGCAACGCGGTCGCCGGTGGCGAGCGCCTCCGCCTGGTCGTGGGTGACGAAGATCGCCGGAGTGTTCGTTGATCGCAGCACGGAGACCACATCGGCCCGAATCTGGGTTCGCAGGTTGGGGTCGAGGCTGGCGAACGGCTCATCGAGCAGCATCACGCTGGGCTCCGGGGCGAGGGCTCTGGCCAGCGCCACCCGCTGGCGTTCGCCGCCGGACAGCTCGTGGGCATAGCGCCCCCGGTAGCCCGGCAGGCCCACCGTGTGCAGCCATCGCTCCACGGCGTCGCGGCGCGCCGGCTTCGGAACCGAGCGCAGGCCGAAGGCGATGTTGTCGCCCACCGTGAGATGGGGGAACAGCGCGTGTTCCTGAAACACCAGGCCGGTGCGCCGGTGCTCGGGCTCGACCCGGCGCCTCCCGTCGTCCATCACCTGGCCACCGACGGTGATCGTCCCGGAGTCGACACCGATGAGGCCGGCGAGCATCCGCAGCAGGGTGGACTTGCCGCAACCACTGGGCCCGACCAGCGCCAGCAGTTCGGTTGCCCCCAATTCGAAGCTGACGTCGGCCACCGCCACGGTCTCGCCGAACGCCTTCCTCACCCCGCTGACCGACACGGTGCCCGTCATCGGGCGACCCCCACACGCGCCGCCTCGTTGCCGGCGGCGCGGCGCGACCGGCCACCCCCGTCGAGTTGCCGGCTGAGGATCGCTACCGGAACCAGCGCCACGACGATGATGGTGATCGCCGGAAGTGCTGCCTGTTGGAACCGCGACTCCGACGCCAGGTTGTAGACCCAGACCGGCAAGGTGTCGAAGCCGATGGGGCGCAGCAGATAGGCGATGGGCAGCTCCTTGAGCGCGTCGACCCCGACCAGGATGGCGGCGGCCAGCAGGCTGGTCTTGGACAGCGGCAGGTGGATGCGGCCCAGCACGGTTCTGGGCCGGGCGCCCAACGACCGGGCCAAGGAGGTGTACTCGTCGGGCACCTGCCCCAGGCCGGCTTCGACGGTGCCCATGCCCGGTGCGAGGAATCGGATGCCGTAGGCGTACACCAGCGCGATGAACGAGCCGGTGGCCACGGCGCCGGGCAGGCCCAGCCCGCCGTTTTCCAGCAGGGCGTCCACCGCAACCAGGGCCAGGACCACGCCCATGGCGACGACCGGGCCGGGCACCGCGTAGCCCGCAGCGCTTGCCCGGTTGGCCCCGGCCACCAACCGGGGGTTGGAAAACCGGCGGGCATTGACACACATCACCGAAGCAGCGACGCACACCATCACGGTGACGGCGACCAAGACCAGGCTGTTGCCGAGAAACTCCAGATAGCTCGACACCATGGGCGTGCCGCGGGGCCCCAGGTGCTCCTCGATCGCCCAGGTGACCAGGCGCAGTGCGGGGGCCAGGAAGCCGATCAACACCACCGCCGAGGCGGCGCCGGTCGCCAGGGCGGCGCGCCCTCCCCGCAGACGGGTTGGATCGACTCCCGAGCCGACACCCCCGGACTGACCGAAGCGGGCTCGACCCCGCAGAATCCGCTCCAAGCCGATGGCCAACAGCGCCAGCACCAACACGAGGGCGGCGATCTCGGCTGCGGCGTTGCGGTCATAGGATCCACGCCAGATTCGAAAGACCCCAACCGTCAGGGTCTCCACGTTGAAGTACTGGACGGTGGCGAAGTCGGTGAGCGTCTCCATGGCGACGATCGCGCCTCCGGCCGCGATGGCGGGGCGGAGCATGGGCAACACGATGCGTCGGGTGGCCTCCGCTCTGCCCGCACCCAGTACGCGGGCGACCTGGTAGGCGCCGGTGGCCTGGTCGGCCAACGCCGCGCGGGCCAGCAGGTAGACGTAGGGAAACAGCGTCAGCGACATGGTGATGATCGCCGCCGGCAGCGATCGGATCTCGGGGAAGGGGGCGTCGCGACCGAACTGGCCGGTCCACCACACCTGGATCGGGCCGGCCACCCCGAACACGGAGGTGGTGACGAACCCGAGGATGTAGCTGGGCATGGCCAGGGGCAGCACCAGGGCCCAGCTCAACGTGCGGCGGCCGGGGAACTCGAAAGCGCCGACCAGCCAGGCGAGCCCGGTGCCGAGTGTGACCGACACTCCCACGACGCCGCCCGTCAACAGCAGCGTGTCGACGATCTGACCGGGGAGGCGGGTGCGCCACTGCTGGGCCCACATGGCGGTGTCGGGGCGCAGCACCGAGACGGCGATCATGGCGATCGGCGCGACGGCGATGACGGCCACCGCCACCGCGCCGGCCGCCCAGAGGGGGCCGCGAAGCAGGCGTCGAGGGGGCGACTCCGCGGCGGTCACCGGGGCGGGACGGTGACGTAGCTGGGCGCGCTAGCCAAAGCCGGCCTTGTCCATCAGCGCAACGGCGTCGTCGTTGAGCGCCCCCAGCTCCTCGGCCCGCAGGTCGTCGCGCACGAAGTCCGTGCCGAACTCCTCGGCGATCAGCGGCTCAGGGGGCACGGTCGGGTTTGCGGGGTACTCATGGTTTCCGGCCACCAACCCGTCCTGGCCGTCGGTGGCCAACCACTCCATGAACGCCCGCCCGAGATCGACGTCGTCGGCGTACTTCGTGATGCCCCCACCGGAGATGTTGACGTGAACGCCGCGCCCATCCTGTTCGGCCCACACGAGGTCAACGGGAGTGTCGGGCTCCTCCTCCAACAGCCTCGCCAGGTAATAGTGGTTGGCGATGCCGACGTCACAGGCTCCCACCGCCATGGCCTCGAGCAGTTCCACGTCGTTGGCGTAGATCTCGGCGTTTGTCGACCATCCCCTCAGGGTCTCCAACGCGGCCTCCTCGCCGTCTGCGGCGATCATGGAGGCCACCAGCGACTGTTGGTAGTCGTTGTTGGCGTTGCGCAGACACACTCGGCCCTTCCACTCGGGTTCAGCCAGTTCGGCATACCTGGTGGGTACCTCGTCGCTCTCCATCACCTCGGTGTTGTAGACGATGGTGCGGGTGCGAACCGCCAGCCCGAACCAACGGTTGTCGCCGTCCCGAAGTTCGGTGGGAATGGCCTCGTCGAGCACCGTCGAGTCGAGTGGTGCGAACAGGTCGTCCTCCCCTGCGGCCCACAGGTTGCCCGCGTCGACGGTGAGGTACACATCTGCCTCGGTGTCCTCGCCCTCGGCGGCAATCCGCTCCCGCAGTTCGGCGTCGTTTCCGGTGAGGAACTCCACCTTCACCCCGGTTTGCTCCTCGTAGTCCGCAAACGCCGACTCGATGCCGTAGTGGCGTCCCGAATAGACGGTGAGGGTGGGGCCGGAATCACCGCCGCAGCCCGCGAGTGCGGCGCTGCCAACGAGGAGCGCCAGGAGGCCGGCGCCGAGCCTGGGCCGGGTCGCCAACCGTGGAGGGCGTCGAACACGTGTCGTGATCACAGCGGGGGACTGTAGATGGTCGATGTGCTTGGCGGAAATCGGTAGGCATGCCTAATATTCGGCCCGTGCTGGTCCACTCCCGCAACGCCGGGCGGTCGTTGATGGACGCCGGCGATCCGGCCGACACGGTGTTGGTCGCCGACGACCGGTCGGTGTCCTACGGCGAGCTTCGCCGGAGCGCCGAGAGTCTGGTTGCCGGACTGGAATTGGCCGACCGGTCGTTGGTGGCGGTGCAGGCCGCACCGACGGTGGAGTTCGTGGCCATCTACCTCGGGTTGATGGCCAACGGGCACGTTCCGCTTCTGGCCGGCAATCCTGCTGGCGAACTGGCGGAGCACTGGTCCGCAGACGCCCTCGTCAGCTTCGATGGCGCATCGGTCCAAGCGACGTCGCGGCGGCGACCGGCCGTGCGGGCGCTTCACCCGGATCTTGCCCTGCTGATGAGCACCTCCGGCTCCACGGGAGCACCAAAGCTGGTGCGCCTGTCGCATGCCAACCTCGCCGCCAACGCCGCCGCGATCGCCTCGATCCTGGCGCTTCGGCCCACCGACCGCGGCATCACGAGCCTCCCGCTCCACTACTGCTATGGCCTGTCGGTGCTGCACTCCCACCTCGCCGTCGGCGCGGGCATCGTGTTGAGCGACGCGTCGGTCGTCGATCCCTGCTTCAACGCCGCCGTCCGTGTCCATCGGGTGACCAGCCTGGCCGGTGTGCCCCACACCTTCGAGATGTTGGACCACTCCCGCACCGACGTGGCCGACGCGCCCCACCTTCGGCTGATCACCCAGGCGGGCGGCAGGATGCCTGCCGCCCAGGTCCGGAGCTGGGCGGGCCGCTGTGCCGCCAACGGCGTCGACTTCGTGGTGATGTATGGCCAGACCGAGGCGACGGCCCGCATGGCGTACCTCTCGCCGGAGCTGGCCGACAAACGCCCAGAGGCCGTCGGCCGAGCCATTCCGGGGGGATCGTTCGAGCTGGCACCGGTGGCCGGCGAGGCCCCCGATGTGGGCGAACTGGTGTATCGGGGGCCCAACGTCATGATGGGTTACGCGACCGAACCCGACGATCTCGCAGCAGGCCACACCGTCGACGCGTTGTGCACCGGCGACCTCGCCCGGCGGAGCCCGGCCGATGGCCTCTACGAGATCGTCGGACGACGCAGCCGGTTCATCAAGCCCTTCGGCCTGAGGGTTGACCTCGACGCGCTGGAGGAGGCGCTGGCCGCCGGGCTCGGGACGTCCGGAGCGGAGGTGGCGGCGACGGGCGACGACTCCCGCCTGGTGGTTTCGGCGCCCGGGGTGAACCCCGACCGCCTCGCAGCGCTGACCATGGAACGAACCGGTTTGCCCCGCAACTCGGTGCAGGTCCTCGACCTTGCCGAATTGCCCCGCACCGCGTCGCAGAAGGTCGACTACCCGGCGCTCCGGTCGGCGGCGATCCAGGCCGCCTCGTCACACCACGGCGTGCGGCGACCGGTGGGTGCCACCGACCTCGGGGCACCCTCCGCCACCAGCGGGGGACAGGATCCGGCGGAGCTCGCCGCGCTCTTCGGCCGGATCCTTGGCCGCGGCCGGGTCGACGAGCGCGACTCCTTTGTCTCGCTGGGGGGCGACTCGCTCTCGTACGTGGAGTGCGCCGTCGCCCTCGAGGAGGTGCTGGGCGCGCTCCCGGCGGATTGGCACCTGCGCTCCATGGCCGAGCTGGCCGAGAACCCAGCCCCACAGCGGCGCCGCTTCGGCCGTTTGGAGACCAGCGTGGTGCTGCGGGCGGTCGGCATCGTGGCGATCGTCACGACCCACATGCGGCTGTGGTACTTCCCGGGCGGCGCGCACCTCCTGTTGGCCGTCGTCGGGTACAACGTCAGCCGGTTTCTGGTCGCCAGGCCGTCGAACGCCGAACGCGTGGCGACGGCGGCCGTCACCGCCGCCCGGGTGGTGGTTCCGGCTGCCGGGTTGATGGCCGTCGCCATGGCGACGGTCGGGGGTTACGGCTGGCCCTCGTTGCTCTTTGTCAACAGCTATCTGGGCCCCACCTCGCACCACGCGGGCCGATGGCACTACTGGTTCATCGAGGCGCTCCTCATCCTCATCGGCGTGACCGTCGCCGCCTTGGCCGTGCCGGCGATACGGCGGGTGGAGCGGGAGCATCGCTACACCTTTCCGCTGGCCGGACTCGGCCTGGCACTGGTGTTCCGCTACGAGTGGGTGCAGATCGGCGAGTTCCTCAACCTCCGCTTCAGGGCCCACGGCGTGGCGTGGTTCTTCCTGCTCGGCTGGCTGGTTCACCGGTCGCGCACCGTGGGCCAGCGCCTCCTGACGTCGGCGATCTGCCTGGCGATCGTTCCCGGCTTCTTCAACCGCCCCGAACGCGAGTGGTTCATCATCCTGGGTGTCTTGGCGCTGATCTGGGTCCGGGAGATCCCGCTGCCGCGCCGGCTGGTCCGCCCGGTGGCGCTGGTCGCTGCCGCGTCGATGTGGATCTTCATCACCCACTTCCGCGTGTGGCCGCCGCTCGATCGCAACCTGCCCGGAGTGGCGGCCCTGATCCTCACCGTCGGGGTGGGCATCGGTGCCCACCTGTTGGCCGAGCGGCTGCTGCGATGGCGCCGCTCGGTGCCCCAAACCGATTCTCAACGTCGAGGTGCGTGCGCTAAGGTCACGGGCCGTTGCGGACGTAGCTCAGTTGGTAGAGCGCAACCTTGCCAAGGTTGAGGTCGCGAGTTCGAAGCTCGTCGTCCGCTCCAGTCCGCCCCCCGGTCTCGGCCGGGGGGCGAGGTCGTTTTCGGCAGGGGGTGTGTCGTCGTGGCACAGGAGAGGTCCGGCGCCGTGGCATCGTCGATGAGGTCTCATTGGTCGTGGGGGATGGCCGCTGATGCGCCCGGTGCGGAAGCCCAACGGAAGCTGGCCGCCACACTGCGCGAGCGCCTCGGTTGGGACAACCTGACCCCGCACGAGGCCGTTCCGGTGGCGCAGCTGGACCTGCGTCCACCCAGGGTGGAAGTGCCGGCGTCGCTGGCCCACCTCAGCTCGACCGACGCCCGCGACCGCGCCCAGCACAGCTACGGCCGGTCGTTCCGGGACGTGGCCCGGGCCCATGCCGGACACTTCGAGCATCCGCCGGATGCGGTCCTACGACCCACCGGGCAGAACGACGTGGCGGCGGTACTCGACTGGGCAACCTCCGCAGACGTGGCCGTGATCCCCTACGGCGGGGGCTCGTCGGTGTGCGGGGGCGTCGAGCCCAGCCTGGGTGATCCCGACCGCAGCGTCGTCTCGCTCGACCTCGAGGCCATGGGCGGATTGCTGGAACTTGATGTGGCCGATCGTGCGGCCCACCTCGGAGCGGGAACCTACGGCCCGGCGGTGAACGACGCGCTGCGGCCCCACGGCCTCACCTTGCGCCACTTCCCCCAAAGCTTCGAGTTCTCCACCGTGGGCGGCTGGGTGGCCACCCGCGCCGGCGGTCACTTTGCCACCGGGCCGACCCACATCGACGACTTCGTCGAGTCAATCACCATGGAGACGCCGTCGGGAGCGTGGCAGAGCCGTCGCCTCCCGGGCAGCGGCGCCGGACCGTCGCCCGACCGGCTGGTGCTCGGGTCGGAGGGCACCCTGGGCGTTATCTGCGACGTCTGGCTGCGGGTGCAGGCCCGGCCCACCTTCCGCGCCTCGGCCTCGGTGGGGTTTGCCCAGATGAGCGAGGCAACTGCTGCGCTCCGAGCCCTGACCCAGAGCGGCCTGCAGCCGGCCAATTGCCGGCTGCTCGATCCGGTGGAGACGCTGATGGCCGGCGCCGAACTGCCCCCCGGGGCCACGGCCTTGCTCATCGTGGGTTTCGAGAGCGCAGATCATCCCCTCGGCGGCGCGATGGCGCGGGCGGTGGAGCTGTGCCGGGACCATGGAGGACTGGTGGATGACGAGGCGGTGTCGGTGCGCCACCAGCCGCTCGAGTCGGACGTGGTTCCTGGCGAACGAACCGGGGCGGAGGAGGCCTGGCGCTCGTCGTTTTTGCGGGCTCCGTATCGGCGGGACGCCGTGATCGCCCTCGGCGTCGTGATCGAGACCTTTGAGACCGCCTGCCTGTGGAGCCGCTTCGAACCAACCGACGCCGCCATCCGCTCGGGCGTGGAGGCCGCCATGGTCGAGGCGGGACTGGAGGGGGTGGTGTCGATGCGCGTCACCCACGCCTACCCCGATGGCCTGGCGCCGTACTACACCGTGATGGCCCGGCCCTCCGGCAGCGTCCCCGGCTCTGCCCGCGATCGGGTGCGGCAATGGGACCTGGTGAAGGCCGCCTCCATGGAGGCCATTGCCGCCAGCGGCGCCACCGCCACCCATCACCATGCGGTGGGTCGCGATCACCGCCCGGCATACGACCGCCAGCGGCCGGAGTTGTTCGCCGCCGCCTGTGGCGCGGCCAAGGCCAGGCTGGACCCGGCCGGTGTGATGAACCCGGGGGTGCTGCTGGACGGCTGACAACCGCTATCCTGGGCCGCTCGTGGCCACGTGGCCGAGTGGTTAGGCAGAGGCCTGCAAAGCCTTGTACACCGGTTCGAATCCGGTCGTGGCCTCGGATGGGGCCGGACCTTCGTGGTCCGGCCCCTCGTCGCGTCCCGGCTCGCTGAGCACAGATACCCGGGAATCGTGGCATCGCGCCGAGCGGTCGGCCACACTTAGTGGCAAACCGAGAAGGAGTGTCCCATGGCGACGAACGAAGACGGCGAGAACACCGAGGCGGGCTCGGAGGGCATCGAGCAGGGCGAGGCGTCCGGCGCGGACCAGGCTGCAGCACCCGGCGAGGAGGCACTTCCCACCTGGTCGGCCCCGGAATCCGCAGCGGAGACGGCCCAGCCCGAATCGGCCGAAGCGCCGAGCGCCCCCGAGACGCCGAGCGTGCCGGAGGCGCCGAGCGTTCCCGAAGCGCCGAGCGTGCCCGAAGCGCAGCCTGCCCCCGCTGCTGCCCAGCCGCCGCCGTATGTCCCGCCCGCGGCTGCGCCCCCTGCACCCGGCGCAGATCAAGGCTGGAACGCCCCGTCGGGCGACCAGCAGCCCGCCCCGGCGCAACCTCAGGGATATCAGGACACCGGGCAGTACGCGCCCGGCGCTGGTCAGCCGGCTCCACCCGAGACCCCGATGGGCTCCGACCAGCCCACTCAGACGCATCCCGCACCCTCGTGGGGCCAGGAAGGCCAGCAACCCGAACAGGCCCAGCCACAAGGCCAGTGGGCCCAGCCCCAAGAGGCCCAGCCACAACAGCCATATCCCACCCAGCAACAGGCGCAGCCCACCCAGGAACAGGCGCCCCAGCAGTGGGCCCAGCCCGCCGCTCCGGGCCAGTCCGACGGCGCGCCACCGGCACAGAGCTGGACGGTGCCCGGTTCACCGCCGACGGCGCAACAGCCCGTCGTTGGGGGCGGCATGCCCCCGGTCGTCGGCCAGCCCCTCGGTCAGCCCCAGCCCGGTCAGCCATACGGCGCTCAGCAGCCCTACGGCGCCCAACAACCGGCTCCTGCTGGTGGTCCGACGAAGGGTGGAGGCCCACTTGCACTCCTCGGCGGCCTGCTGTTGCTGGTCGGCGGTGCCCTGCTGATCGCGGGCAGCTTCCTGGATTGGGGCGAGGGGCTGGTGAATGGCACGGTCGTCACGCTGACCGGCTTCGAGAATGCTAAAGGCGACATGTGGGGCGGCCCTGGGACCATCGCGGCAGGCGTCGTGCTGGTGCTGGTCGGCGTGCTGTACTTCGCGTCGATGAAGAAGGGCGTCGGGGGCATGAAGCGCACCCTGGCGCTGCTGGGCTCGCTCGCAGGGCTCGGCTGGGTCGTCTACCTGCTGGTCACGCTCCAGCTGGACGAGGCCAACGCGCTCATCGGGCTCTGGCTCTGCCTTGCTGGCGCCGTGCTCGGCCTGCTGGGCACCTTCCTGGGCCGGGGCAAGAAGGCTGCGGCGAAGCCCAAGGGCTGAGCTGACAGCACACCCGGGCGGTGGGGTAGAGTGCTCCGCTCACGGGCCGTTGGCGCAGTTGGCTAGCGCACCTGCATGACGCGCAGGGGGTCACAGGTTCGAATCCTGTACGGCCCACCATGAGAGCATTGTTCGAACCCCGGATCTCCAGTGGATCTGGGGTTCGTTTGTTGTTGGGGCCTCTGTGGCATTCCCAGGTGAAGGCTCCGTTGGGGCGTTCGAGTGTGTCTCGGCGTCTGGGTATGTCGAGGATGGTCCAGATGGTGTCTGGGGTGGTGGCGAGGTCTCTGGCGTAGCTGCGGCCTTCTCCATCGTTGTTGTCGTGATCAGCGTTGGGCGCGGTGCTGGTGGCGAGGCTTCTGAGGGCGGTGGCTTCGGCACTGATGCGTTCGTAGAGGTCGTTGGTGATGAGTTGGGCATAGGGGGTGGCGAGGTCGGATCCGGTGAGTTCGCCGTGGTCGAAGTAGATCTTCTCGAAGAAAGTTTGGTTCATGAGCCGTCGGGCTTTGGGTCCAGCGAGTTGGTATGCATCGAATGGGTTTCGGATTTTGTCGATGGCGATGGCGAGGTTGTCTTTGAGTTGTTCGTGACGAACCCTGAGGGCGGCGATGAGGCGGTGGGCGTCGGCTTCTTCTCGGTCGATTCGGTGTTGTTCTTCTTTGAGAAGGTCGATGGTGATGGCGTCGGCTCGGTAGGCGTCGAGAGTTTTCTGGCGTTTGGTGCCGAGCTGCTGAAGCCGTGTTTCTTGGCGGGAGATTTCTCGTTGGCCGAGCCGGTAGGAGATGCCGAAGTGATCGAGCACGGATGCTTCGATGTGTTCGAGTTTGTCGGCTGGTAGTTGGATGCGCCGGTAGTAGTCGGCCAGGGCTGCTTCGGCGGCGTCGAGGCGGACGTGTGGTGCGGTGCAGCCTTTTCGCATTTGTCGGCCTCGGCAGTAGAGGTAGCCGTAGGTGCCGCCTTTGCCTTTGTTGTAGGTGACACCGAGGCGGTGGCCGCAGGCGCCGCAGTAGATCATGTCGCGCAGATAGTGATGATGGGTGCGGGTTCGGGTGGATGAGACCCGGCGCTGTTCTTTGAGTTTTTGGACGTCGTCGAAGGTGACGGGGTCGATGAGTGGTTCGTGGCGGCCTTCGTAGCGTTGGCCGTTCCAGTCGATGACACCGGTGTAGAAGACGTTGCCGAGCACGGTGGAGACGGTGGCCCGTCCGATGGGTCCTTCGGGGTGGCGTCTGGTGGGCCGGTTGGTGAGGCCGCGGGCTTCGAGGGCGTCGGTCAGTTGGGTCAGGGTGTATTCGCCGGAGGCGTAGGCGTGGAAGGCCCAGGTGATGTGTGGGGCCCGTTCTGGGTCGACGGTGATGGTGCGGATCTCGCGGCCGTCGAACCGCTCACGAGCGTTGAGGTAGCCGACGGGTGCCCGTCCTGGTAGGACGCCTTTCTTGGCTTTGGCGGCCATGCCACGGCGGGCGTCAGCAGCGAGGTTGGCGGAGTAGTACTCAGCGAAGGTGGCGTGGATGCCGTGCATGAGTTTGCCGGAGGGTGTTTCGTCGATACTTTCCGAGCATGAGATCAGCTGGGCCCCAGCCCCGCGGATAGCGAGGGAGATGGTGACGTCGTCGGCGCGGTTGCGGGCCAGGCGGTCGACTTTGAAGACGATGGCGTAGTGTACGTCGCCTCTGGTAGCTAGACGTTCCAGCATGGCCTGCAAGGCGGGTCGATCAGCCGAGCGGGCTGATTCGCCGGCGTCGAGGTACTCGTCGACCACTTGGGCACCGAGTTCGATGGCCTTACGGATGCAGGCATCTCGTTGGGATGGGATGGAAAAGCCTTCGGCGTCGATGTCCTTTTCGGCTTGGCGGCCGGTGGAGACTCGGAGGTAGATGACGGCTCGTTTCATGGGTGTCCCTTCCCTCTCTTAGGCGGCGGTCGGTTGCGTGGCTGCTTGACGTCGGTACAAAGTTCGGGGGTACCACACGTTTGGTTGCGGGGTCGACCGTCCTCGCATGAACAGCTGCTCGGGTGTCTGGGTGCGGAGGCTGTCGGCCAGGCCGGTCTGATCCAACCGCAAGCGCATGGCCTGGCGTGACACTCCGAAGTGCGCAGCCAGGCTCGTAGTGTCCTGGAGGCCGCTGGTGATGGCGGCCTTCAGCCAGGGTCGGGGCATCAGGAGGCAGCCCGCGAAGTGATCACAGACAGCCTCGGTAACCTCTGGCGTGCTGCGTCCACCGGAGGGCAGGTAGCTGTGTTGGTGGCGGTGGAAGCGGTGATCGAGGATGTGTTTCAGTTCGTGGCCGACGGTGAAACGTTGCCTGGTGGAGGCATCAGCAGCGTTGGTCAGAATCTGCCAGGCTGAGCCGTTCCAGGCCGACAGACCGGAACTGGTCAGCTCGGCGTTGGCATCCAGCTGAAGCCGCGGAAGACCAGAAATGGCAGCGATGATGTCAGCTGGGCTATCGCAGCTGCTCAGGTGCAGGAAGCGTAGGGCTTGCTTCTCAGCAACGACACGACCTTCGGCCAAGGAGAGATCGCGGCGCGGCATCATCCTTCGCAAGTTCTTTAGCACGGTTCGTGGTGCCTGGTTGGTGGTTGATGATGTCATGGCGTGATGCCTCCTTTCGTTGGTTGCGACAGGACCAGCAGAATGCTGGGTCTTGTCGGCGTTGTTGTTACATAGGTGGTTGCTCCTCGTCTTCCCCGCCATCGGGGCCGGTGTCGGTCAGGCCGTATTTGGATTGGATGAACTGCAGATAGTCGGCCATGTCGTCGAGGGCTTGGCTGCCGAGGCCATACTTGGCCCGCAGGTATGGAGCGAAACTCGGCAGGTCGGCGGGGAGTTGGTAGCCAACCAGAGCGAAGATGTCAGCCGGTGGCGTTTGAAGCGCTTCAGCCAGGCCGTGCAAAATTTCAGGTTTCGGCCGATGAACCAACCCGGCTTCGAGTTTGGATATGTAGGTAAGATCGACTTTGGCGATGTCAGCAACCTTTTGCATACTCAAGCCAAGCTCGCTGCGGCGGGTGTTAACGAACTGGCCCAGCGGGCTATCCGAGGGCTGTCGTGATCCAGTTGAACGTTCTTTCTGTCTCATTCCACCATCCAGTATGAAGCGTTGTGGAACGTTTTCAAGTGTGGAATTTACAACGCCGACTTCTCAGACTCTCTGAGTTTCGCCTGAGTGTATAGTGCTATGGTGTTCGTTAGGTTAACAATCAACATCGCCTCGGCTTGTTCCAGCACCAGCTCGTTGGGGTGAGCATTGGAGGCCCGGTTTCTGATGGGGTTTAGAACATCAATGATGGCGGTTAGGCTGCGGGTTGCCTTCTTGATGTCTTGTCGGCGGACACTCATTCCACCAAAGCTCGGGTGGTGCGTCAGTAGGCTTTTCCACGATGCAACCAGATCGGCGTCTTCTGGTAGGTCGTCGTCATTCTGTTTGGCCAGCACTCGGACGTAGCCATGTAGTGCTGTGTGCATGCGATCGACTGCGCTTTGGTAGCCACCGCTGCTCTTGACCAGCTCTCTCGCGTCGCCGATGGCGCGATTGACTGCGTCGAAGTTGTCTCCGGGGCTGAAATGCGCCGATAGGGTACCTGTTCGGAGTCGCGCAACAAGATTGATCAGCTCAGCCCTGAGGCGCTGATTTTCCTCATCTGAACGAACACCGCTAAAGCGCTCAAGAAGAGCGTCGACTGCATCAGCCTGTTGGTGGGACGTGGCTTTGGATAGCGTGTCTATGAAGCACTCACGTGTAGTTCCTTCGAACCAGCCCGTGGATACGGTGATGTCGCACTCCTCGAGCCAGAACTCGTCGTGAGTTCGGTAGCTGAAGTCTCCAAGGTAACCGCCTTCCACGCCAATCCACTGGTTGACGATCTTCAGCACCTCCTTGTTGGTTAGTCCGTTCTCCTCGCCGTTCGGTATCTTGTTGGCAATGCCCATTTATCGTCTTCTCCTACCATAGTAAGTGCAACCGGCACTTCTACTAAGTATATCGCAATATTAGGAGCGTCGCGTAGTTGTATTTCGAGCGACGTCAACCCATTTCGTGCGCTTGAAGGTCAGGTGGTCGCCAACCCAATCGTGGCGAGTGCGCCAACGGCCCGGAGGGTGTCGTGGAGGTGGTCGGCTTGTCGGCGGAAGTCGTGGAGCACTTTGTAGCGTTTCAACGTTCGGATGCCGTGTTCGGACCGGACCCTGATGCTGGCGTGATAGCCGTTGTAGGTGCCCTTCCCCCTGGGTCTGCCCTTGTGCGGCGCGAACACCTCCAAACCGTCGGGATCGGTCGGCTTGTTCCCCCATCCTTGGTAGCCACGATCCGCGACGATCACCGTCCCGGTCGCCGCTGCGGCCTCACCAACACCAGAGTTCCTGGCGCCAGTGATGTCATGGGTCGGCCCGGCCTCCGGTTCGGTCACCCACAACACCCTGCCCTCCATGTCGGTGCACACTTGGGTGGTCCGACAATGGGTATGTCGGTGCCCCGAATACTGGGCTTTCTGAGCGTCCCACCCGCCACCAGGACGCGGTGTGGGAATGAACGTGCCATCCAACAACATGCCCTTGCCGGGACCTCGCCGCTCGAAGAACTCCTTTAGGTCAGCGACCGAGGAGATCGTGTCCCCGTCACTGGTGGTGAACCCGACGTCCGCGAGTAGCGGCACCAGCTCGGCGGTCGCCCGGTGGGCGGTGTCCTTGCCCATGCCGACCATGGCACCCAGCGCCCGAAACGGAATGTTGTGGCGCAGATGCAACAAGGTGACGAACAGCCGCGACGCGAACACCAGCCGGTAGGAGGCTCCCGCCCCCAACGCGCGTTGGCGTTTCTTGGCCGACAGCCGTTCGGTTCGTTGGTGTTCCCACACCGGGCCGACCCGCACCACCAGTTCCGCGAACGTTTCGGGGGTGACCCCGCACAACCACCGCAGCTCAGCTGCGGTCAACACCGAAGGATGCCTAGCAATCGCCATGGCCCTACAGATAGCCGACCACAGCGCACCAGACGCGGATACCAACTATGCGACGCTCCTATTGTGAGTGTGAGCACTGGCTACACGAACAAACGGAAGTGGTCTGCTATGACGGACAGTACCAAATTACTCAAAAAGCTCCTGTCCAGCAAGCAGCTGGCTGGCATCTCTACGTCCGAAGTCAACACGGTGGAGGATCTCAAAAACGTACTGGACGCCGTAGTGGACCCACCTCAGACACTGACCGAATTCAGGGCCAGCCTCGACTCAACTCCATATCAGCGGTTGCTGAATCACCTCGGCCGAATGCTCCCTTCGTTTATCTACTTCAGCCATTACAACACTCTTCCAGGAAGTGTCTCGATCAGGCGTCTACAGTCCGTCGAGGAGGGCGATCTGGACCCTGGTGAGCGGACTGCCCTCTCACTACTGCGATTGGCTGGCGTCGAGTCGGAAGAATTCGATGAGGCCAATTATGAGGCTCGAAAGGCGGCGCTTGAAGCCGCTGCGAATACCCTCACAGACGAGGTATTTGAGTACTGGACGCAAAATACTGAGCTGCAAGTCGAACTCGATATCGAATTCCGTCCGGTCGAGCGCACACCGCCACACCCAACGCCACCGCCGGAACCCTATCTTCAGATCCGGATTCGCAACAACCGCCACCGGGTAACGCTGAACTTTGCTGAGCGCTCGGCTGGGTTCGTTTGGTTCTTCAGCTTCTTGGCTTTCTTTTCCGAGTACCGATCTGCTGGCAACCAACACGTTCTGTTGCTAGATGAGCCTGGACTCAACCTTCACGGGACGGCACAGTCTGACCTGCTTCGGTATATTGATGAACAGCTTGCGGAAGAACACCAAGTCATCTACACAACTCATTCTCCCTTCATGGTACAACCCAATCATCTTGAGCGAGCACGGCTCGTTGAGGACCAAGACGGGGTGGGCACGGTAGTTAGCGACGACGCACTCGGAACGACAAGCGAAACACAGTTCCCGCTGCATGCTGCAATTGGGATTCAGGTAACACAGACACTATTCATTGGGTCGTCGACCCTTATCGTCGAGGGCAATGCTGACTTATTGTACATTCAGGCCATGACCGAGGTGTTGACCGACGCTGGCCGGGAAGGGCTGGACGAACGGTGGACCGTGCTGCCTGTCGGTGGCCTCGACAAAATGCCAACATTTCTCTCGCTGCTGAGCCCGCAGGTTCGCGCGATTGCACTGCATGATGTACCGCGCGTAAGTCCGCAGAAGCTGGACGACCTAGTTGATGATGGTGTTATCAGCGCCGATCAACTCCTTCCTGTTACTGAATTCCTGCCTTCCGATGAAGGAGACACAGAGGACCTATTCAGTACGTCGACCTATTTGGCGATTCTCAAACGTTCGGACGTCGTGACAATTTCGAAATCTAGACTCAAAGGAGGCAAGCGGATCGTGGCGCGGATCAATAGGGCCACTGGCGAAGAGTTCTCTCACTATGCCCCTGCCAGGTATCTGGCTAGCCACCTTGATTCGTTAGCAGAAGCAATCGACCAGGAATCCATGGACCGCTTCGAGTCACTGTTCAGAGCGCTCAATCAAAGGCTCGGTTGATCGGCGACGTGATGTAGCTTGAGCGAGCTCAACCCAGCATCGCGCGGAGAGTGAACAGATTGAACAACTATCCCCTACCCTCACCACTCTGCGTCGACTTGAACGAGTGCGAGGGTGGTTTTGCTAGGGCCTGATTCTCGACCCTTACCGTCGCTGTTCGAACTCTTCGCCTGAGCGCATCACGGTGAACCGCGTGACATGGCAGGTCCTTTGGAGGTGTCAGAGGGTTTCCACGCGGCAATTTTGGACCCGTCAGGAAGCATGTGGTGCTGCGTTGCGGCTATTCTGAATTCGTGCGTTCGAACGAAGCAGCGATGACGCCTTCCGGGCTGGATAACTGAGGATTATCGGCCGGAGATGGGCTTCGACCGGTCGAGCGCCGCCTACCAAGAGCTGCGAGCACGGCTGACTCAATCGGGCGGGCGAGTGGTCCCATTCGTTGGCGCTGGCCTGAGCGTTTACGGCCCTCCGGAGCTGCGCTTGCCGCTCTGGCGCGAGCTGATCGATCGCCTAGTCGCCGAGGGGACCCAGATCGGACTCATCGAGGAAGAAGGCGACGCCGCGCTCTCCGCCGCGCTCGATGCGGGCCGGTACATCGAGGCCATGGACCGCCTGATCGGGCTGCTCGGCGAGCCGAACTTCAAGCGGATCGTCGAGCGCGAGCTGGACGACACCGGTCGTCCGGTCCCACCCGCCGTTGCCGAGCTCGTGGCGGTGGGTTGGTCGTTGATCGTGACGACGAACCTCGACCGCTTGATCGCGCGGGCGTACCTGGACCGTCATGGCAAATCCCCGGTCAGCTTCACGAGCCTCGACACGCACAGGCTCGCGGCGGCGATGGCTGGCACCCTGACTGGCGCGGAGACGCTGGTTGCCCACATCCACGGATCGCTCGACGACTACCCGTCTTGGCGGCTGTCACGAACCCATTACGACCAGCTCTTGCAAGACCCTGGGTATGTCGAGGCCCTCAAGCAGCTCTTCTTGCGTCAGGTCTTCTTCGTCGGTTTTGGATTGCAGGACGACGACCTCGATCTCATGCTAGCCAACGTCGCCGAGATCTATCCCGCCGGTGTCGGGGAGGTCTATGCGCTGCTTCCTCGATCACGCCGCCAGAACTCGGTCGTGCTCGAACTGATCAAGCGGAACGGCCTCCGACCGATCTTCTACGATGTCGACGACGGTGACCCCGACGATCCATTCGCTGGCCATCGGGCGGTGTTCGAGTGCCTTGAGGACCTCGCGCTGGCCTGGGCGTCGGGCTCGAAGAGCATCGACGTCACGTTGAAGTACTTCCCGGAACTGGATCCCTTCATCGTGGGGCGGAGGATCGAGCGGGACGCGCTCAGTCGCATGTTGCATTCCGCGGAGGGGGCTGTGGTGCAAGTCATCGGCCTTGGAGGCGCAGGCAAGACCTCAGTCGTGCAGCACCTCCTCGCGTCGCAGGCATCCGATCTGACTCAGGCGGGGTACCGCGTCGTGTTCGGATGCTCGTTCAACGGCGCAGACGTGGCTCAACTCTTTCAAGACCTGGCGGCGGTGACCGTCGGGGCATTGCCGGTGTCCCTGCCCGAGCAGGTCGAACGCATCTGCCAGCACATGAGCGGCGAGCGGACCGTCCTGGTCCTCGACGGAGTAGAGATTCTGGTCGACGACCAGCGTCGGGTGACCAACCCGTACCTTCTGGAGCTCATAGAGAGCGTGGTGCGCGGGCGGGGCACGGTCATCGTGACCAGCCGCATCCCGGTCGTCGGCGGCGGCCTCACCCACGCCCCGATCGTCGAGGTCGGACCGCTTACGACAGCTGAGGTCGAGGAGTTTCTGGAGCGCTGGGGCCTCGACAGATTTGGGAGCGAGGCCATCGAGCGGCTACACGAAATCACCGCTGGACACCCGCTCGCTCTCCGCGTACTCGCGGGGGTGCTGAGGAAGGTGCCGCCGGAGGAGGCCCTGGACACCATCGAGCGGTCGAACGTCATTGACGTCGCCGACGAGATCGATCCTCTCAGCGAGAACCGTTTGTCCCGGGTGCTCGGGTCATACCTTCAGCACCTCGATGCCGCAGAGGTCGCGTTGCTGAGCGCTGCAAGCGTGTTTGATGAACCGGTGCCGTATCCCCTGTTCGAGGGGGCGGTCGGCCGGCACTACCCCGACGCTCCGGTGACGGCGCCCTTGCTCGACCGGGATGTGCGGGAGGTGGTTTCGTCGTTGCTGGAGCAGCGCCTCCTGACAGCGAGCCCTGTCGGCGAGATTTCTTGTCACCCGACGGTGCGCGAGTACTTCGCCCGGCACGCGCAGCAGGCATCGATCGAGCTGGCCCCAATCCACCGAGAGATCGCGAGTCGCTTGCTCGGCGACGCTAGCCAGGAGGTCGTGACCATCACCGAGGCGCGGCCGTTGCTGGCCGGTGCCCGCCATGCGGCTGCCTGCGAGGACTGGACCTTGTTTGATGACGTATTTCGGCGGCGTCTCATGCGTGAGCCTCTCGGTTACCTCTGCGACTACCTGGGGGCGTGGGACGAGGCCCTCGCCATAGCCCGCCTCGCACCCGAGTCTTCGCACCCGGCGGGTGGGATCGCTGACCCGGTGTACTACCCGCTGACCGTGGCGAGAAGCCTGAAGCATCTCGGACGAAGCGGTGAGGCTCGCACCGCGTACGTCGACGGACTGCGACTGGCGGCAGCGTCAAAGGATCCTGAGACGGCGCTATACGTGAACACCTTCCTCACCCTGCTCGTGTGGAGGGGCGAGCTCTTGGCAGCCGACGCTCTCGCCGAGCTCAACGTGCGGGCTCTGTCTTGGATCGAGGACGAGTGGCGGCACTGTTGGCAGACCGAGCACGCCTTTTCCACCATCGCCTACCTCCGGCTGCTCCAAGGCCATTCCGACACGGCAGCGGTCATGTTCGACTTCCACGAGCATGCATGGGATGGGTGGACCGGGGAACGTCCGTGGACCTGGGACTACTACCCGTTCTACCGAAGCGAGGTGATCCTGCTAGCAGATCCGTCGGCGCACGATCGAGCGCTGAACAGCATCGCTCCGCTTCTGCAGCGCGCCATCGACGGGCGGTGGCCCGAGCCGGCCAGTCGGGGGCACCTGCAGGCCGCAACGGTTCACGCCGACCGCGCGTCTCTTCAGCGGGACCCCTCGGCGTTGGTGCGGGCACGGCAGAGCCTCGGGGCGGCGAGCGCCATCCCGATCGGGATGCGCGTGCCTGACATCGCCATCGCCCACCGTCTGCTCTCGCTCCGGGTGGATCTCGTCGCTCGCCAGATCGGTGTCCCCGGCGCGCTGGAAGGCGTCGTGATCCGTGAGCAGCTCGATCAGGCTGAGTGGACCATGAACCGATCGGGCCTCGAGCTTGCTCGCCCGGATCTGCTCGCGGCCCGTGGCGCCGCGGCCCTTCTGGACGGAGAGCAAAGCGTTGCGCACGAAGCGTGGGCGGCCGCAATTGCCGAGTGCCGTCGACAGGGGAACGCGTGGGCGCCGCAGAGCCCAAGGTCGATGGTCCACTGGCTCGGTCTCCAACTCGGAGCAGTGCCCGAGTTCGAGACCACCTGCTCGGCTTCCAACCTCATCTCACTGGTTGGAGAGGGGCTCACTCCGTCTTGGATGCAGAAACAGCTCGACGCTGTTGCGCGCCCGCAGGGCAACACCTCGGCCGCCTGATGCTCGAAAGGTCAGCGCATCACAGCGACCACGTCGACCTCGACAAGGTACGCTGGTGCGGTTCCCACCGGCTGATGCTCGGTCCGCCAAGCTTCCAGCCACTCGGCGGTAGCTGGCGAGAGGTTGCCCGCGGTCCACCACAGCGTGCCGTCCAGATAGGTCTCGACCTCAGGGGGGAATGGGGAAGAGGCCTCGAAGAGCTCGAATTCGATCTCCTGATGGGCGAACGACGAGTCAGTGAGGGCTTTGAAGGTGCGATCAAGGTCGTACAGTCGGAAGGGAGGGGTTCGAGCGATTCCAGCATCCAGCTCCGACTCGATGGCGATCTGCTGCTCGACTGGGAGCGGCCCGAACCTGAGCGACGCGTTGTCCCGCACGGCAGCCGCCGAGCCATCACCACGTCGCGCGATCGCCTCGAAGACCTGTAGCGGGTCGTCCATGTACATGACCACGTTGAACATCATTGTGAGGTCCGCCGCAGGAAGGCGATCGAGTTCGGCGTTGACGTCGAACACCTCGAAGCGGGTGGGTTGGGGCCAGCGGCGCGAGCGCTCGCGGGCAATGGCAAGCAGGTCCGTGTCCAGGTCGACGCCGATGAAGGAGCAGTCAGGCGGGAGGAGGTCGTGGAGGAGGTCGAGCCAGAGGCCCGGCCCGCACCCGAGGTCGAGCACGCTTCTGGGTTTGAGGGCGGCAATCCGTTCCGCGAACCGGCGCCGGACGGTCAGCTTTGCGGTGTGGTGCGCCTCCAGCCAGCGAGGGCCGCATGGGGGCCGGTCTGCAGGGTCTCGGTGTCGTGGCACGAAGCCGTCCTCCTTGTTCGTAGCGCTGTCGGGGTTCGTGGCTTGGGTCATTCGGCGCGACTCAGGTCCAGCAACGCGCGGCAAGTGCGGCCGTCGCAGCCCACGACTCGGCATCCCGCAGAATGACGCGCCGAGCGGGACCATTCGAGGTCCGCGGTGATGCAAACCCGCTTTAGCCAGCGCTCCTCGTTGCAGTAGGTGGCCTCGAACGAGGCTCTGCCGTGCACGGCGCGGTGGTTGTCGATCAGGACCAGGTCACCGGGCGCCAGCCTGACCTCGACGATGTTTCGTTGAAGCTGTGACCTGAGAGCATCCAGCGCAGCTTCGTGCCTCGGAGTGCGGGGTGGACCGGTGAAGTCTGGATCAAACCGAATCGACGTGACGTCGCGTCGGTCATCCTGGTCCAAGGTACACACGTACTCCGCCTCCGCTGCTGGGAAAAGCGCGGAATGTTCATCCCCTGGTCGTGCGCCGTGGCTTGGCTGGTGCGACAGGTCAGCGAACAAGGGGTACGCCGGTTCCCGCAGCGCAACCCACTCGTCTGGTTTGAGTTCCACCCAGCTAACAGCGCTTACCAGCGTTGCGACCTGCGCAGGGTTCTGCAGGCAAAGCAATCCGAGCCACTCGCCGCGAAAGGGGTGGAAGCAGTCCTCGCTGTGCAGCTCCAAGGCCCTCGTGCTGTTGCTACCGGTCTGGAGCAGCTCATCACCCATAGTCGGCACCACGTCGTGGACCAGGCGCCCGGCCTGCTGCGTCGACCAGCCGAACGAGGAGCCGAGAGCCTCGCCGATCAGCAGCAGGACGAGCGACGAGCGGTGATCAGCGGCCATGGTCCATCGACCCGGCGTCGCCGTCAGCGGCTCGATCGGCACGCCGTGCAGGACCAACGCCGGGCCGTTACCCCCGTCGGCGAACCGACCAAGCGCGTCGTGGATCCTTTGTGGGAGCGCGGCCGCGAGCTCTCCGGCCTGGTCGACGACTTCGTACGGATCATGGGAGCGCCGCCACAACGCGAGCAGCTGACCGGTGAGGTCATCGAGCACGGCTGCGTCGTGGGTCGTGAGGGTCGCACCGCTAATCGTGCGCCTTTGCATCAGTTCGTCGCCTGGGGTTGCCAACTTGGAAGGGCTCGCAGGCTGGCCCACGGCGAGTACTTTCGGACGAGCCGATCGCCGAGCACAAGAACGTCGATTGGACGGTCGATGAAGAGCGCCAGCGCGTCCGCTGCCGTCTCGACGATCGGCTCTCCGCGGCGGTTCAGCGATGTGTTCAGGATGACGGGGACGCCTGTGGCGTCCCCGACACAACGGAGCAGCCGATGAAGGAAGGGCTCATCCTCCGACCGGACCGTCTGCACCCGCGCGGTGCCATCGACGTGGGTGACCGCACCGAGCTGGTCCCGGTGCTCGGGCACGACGTCCGCGACGAGCAACATGTACGGCGACTCGACGATCCCCATGAAGTAAGTGCCGACGTCCTCGATGGGAACCATCGGAGCCAGCGGGCGGAACGACTCGCGCTGCTTGATGTTCAGGTTGATGTGGTCGCGCATGCGTGCTGGTCCGGGCAGCGCGAGCAGGCTCCGGTGTCCCAGCGCCCGGGGTCCAATCTCGGAACCGCCTCGGCACACTGCCACGGTCTCGCCTCGCACCAACGTCCGCGCTACAGCATCGGGCAGGTCATCTGGCCGTTCTGCAAAGACTGGCGCACCCTCAAGCGCCACATCGATTTCCGCATCGGCGAGGGGTGGTCCGGTGTAGACGGCCTTTGCCCGCCAGTCAGGCGGTCTCTCGGGGCGCGGCACCCTGAGCCTAATGTGTGATCCGTAGAGCGCGGCGCCGACGGCGAGACCGTTGTCGCCTGACGCCGGGAAGATGCACAGCCGCTCGAATGGCGTCTCGGCGAGGATCCGGCTGTTCGCCAGCGTGTTCAGCGCGCACCCACCTCCGAACGACAGAACCTCTGAGGGTGCTCGCCGGTGCGCCTCGTTGGCGGCTGCTACCACCGCATCCCCGAAGACTTCCTGGGCGGCGAACGCGATGTCTGCCCGGACTTGGAACGGGTTGCTGGCGGATTTCATCGTTGTCACAAGCCAGTCCCAGATGCCTCCGTAGGGGTCGAACCAGAAGCGGCCGTCGCTGCCGATCTCAATGAATGAGCGAAGCGCATCGAGGTGGACATGCGTTCCGAACGCGGCCAAGCCCATTGTCTTGCCCTGGCCCTCTGATCCGAAACCCAGGGCGTCCGTGACGATCTCGTAGAACCAGCCGATGGAGTGCTGGGTGACGTACTGCCAGGAGCTCGACGTCAACCGCTGCACGCCGGTCTGAAGCGCTCCAAGCTCCAGATCTACGCCGTCGACGAAGCCGACCGAAATGGTCTCCACCTCCCAGCCGGCATCGGTGAGGTCGAGCGGGCCCCCGTGGCCGTCGACGACGAGCAGGGTCGAGCGCGGTTGGTGCGCAGGGAAGAACGCCGCCGCCGCATGGCAGGCGTGGTGATTCACCGCAGTGGCGCATGTCCAATCGATCCACGCGTGCGGGCGTTCGAGATCGTCGGCGTAGAACACGGCGTCGAGATCTTCCATAGTGAGGCCGACGCTCGACAGGCAGCGATGTGCCGCGTCGCGAGCTGGATGCGAGTGCCAGCTGTGTTCGGCGTTCTTCACTCGTTGGAGGCGCTCATCTTCGATTGCGACAACTAGTGGGCATGCCGATAATTACGTCGGTGTAAGTTGGGGGTGACTTTGGCAGGCGGGCGGTGACTGCCGGGAGGTCGGTGTGTCGCGTTGTTCCCCGTTTGTGGTGGTGCTGACCGGTGAGGTGAGAGCCGAGCTGGAACGGCGTTCCGGCTCTTACACCGCTGCTCATGGTGAGGTGGTGCGAGCACGGATCGTCTTGATGGCCTCCGATGGGGACCGCAACGTCGATATCGCCGCGACTCCGGGCGTTCATGTCGATGTGGTGTCGTGTTGGCGGAAACGGTTCTGTGCCGAAGGCCTCGATGGCCTGGCGACCGTAAGCGTTCGGGCCGTCCTCGGGTCCATGACGTCGAGGTGGTCGCCGAGCCGTGCCTGGCGTGTGAACCGCCGTTTGGGTCGCGGAAGCATTGGCGCGCTGGTCATCTGCCGATCTCGCGCCGAAAGCCGTCGAAGAAGGGCTCTGCGAGAGTTTGTCGTCATCAACGGTGCGCCGCTGGCTGGCCGACGATCCGGATCAAGCCGTGGCAGTTCCGGTCGTGGATCTTCCCTCGCGACCCGGACTGGGTGGCTGTAAGGCCGGACGGGTGTTGGACCTCTACGAACGCTGCTGGGACGGCCATCCATTGGGGCCGGACGACTATGCGATCTCCGCTGATGAGAAGTCCCAACTTCAAGCGTTGAACGACGCCACCCCGACCTGACTGCGGGCCCGAACAGGATCCGGCGGGTCGAGTTCGAATACAAACGCCACGGCACCTCGCCTACATGGGTGCCTACGACGTCCACCGAGGCATGCTGATCGGCACGATCGCCGAGAAAACCGGGATCGTGCTGTCGATGAACCTCGTCACCAAAGTGATGACAACCGAACCGTGCCGCGTCAGCCCGACGGGTGTACTGGGTCGTCGACAACGGGTCATCACACCGCGGGCAACCATCGATCGACCGGATGACCAACGCCTGGCCGACCGCCACCCTCAACCATCTCCCCATCCACGTGCCGCCGAACCAGATCGAGATCGTTCTCGATCATCGCCCGAAAAGGCGATCAGGCCTTCGCCGCCAATCTCGCTGACCTCGACGAGCCTGCCGGAACGCCCTTCGCGGGTTCGAGACCTGATTCAACGCCGATCCTCGGCCGTTCAACTGACGTTCACCTGCACTGATCTTCTCGCAATGCGAACGGATCGAAGCCCGCCAACGAGCCCCTCGCCAAGTGACCAGCCAGACTGGACAACCATGGCCACCCCACCCGCCTCCACCAGAACGAGCTTGAGTCAACGGCTCCGCCCCACGCCGCCAACCTGTGGCCCGACCACCAGATCGAAACCCGGTTCCGTGGCCAGTTCGCGACATCGACGCGGTCGACCCAGACGACGGCGACACCATCAAGTTGTGCCGTGACTCCGCTACGCAGGCTCAGTGTCAATGCGGGGGTCTGCGCTCTACCGGGCCAGCCACGACGATTACCAAAAACAACTTCCTGCCCACCGGCCAAACCGCCGGCACCCCCGAAGACGCACTCGACCGCGCCGGCCTCTACCTCACCCCGTTCCAACACCGACGAACAAACAGGCATGACCACTAGTGATCCGTCATGGACCAACGCCGCACTGAAGTCGTGGTTTGACCCGCCTAGCCCCATCACCCACATCTAGTGCAGTCCCGCGGAAATGACACGCGTGTAATCTGGTTGGGTTGCCGATCAGAGGGGTCACATCGTGTTCAAGGTTGCTGCTGTGGTGTTGGACGACGAGACGAGGGCGGTGTTGGAACGCAGGGCACGGTCCACGACGTTGCCGGTGCGGGTGGTGCAGCGGGCAAAGATCGTCTTGTTGTGCGCTGAAGGTGTGCCGCTGCGTCAGATCGCTGAGCAGGTCGATCTTGGTCAGCATCGGTTAGCGTGGCGGCCGCTGGTTCATCGACGAGGGCCTCGATGGTCTCAAAGACGAACAACGCCTATGGCCTCGTCGTCTTGGTCATGATGACCGGCTTCAAGATTGCAGCGATCGCGACGTCGGAGAAGGACGATGACGATCCGGTGGCCACGTGGTCATATCCGGAGGTGACCTCCAAATTGAACGTTGAGGGGGATCGAGGTGTCGGTGTCGCAGGTGTGGAGGATCCTCACCGGAATGGACATCGACCTGACCAAGGTGTGGGGCTGGTTGAACTGTCGCGACGACCCCCGATTTCGGGATCGGGTCCGTGACGTGTGGCCTGTATCTGAACCCGCCCGGCGGGGCGGTCGTGTGGCTCTCGGTCGACGAGAAACCGCGATCCAAGCAAAATCAGCGAAGATCGTGACCGGCCTGCCCTCGGCCTGCCCGCCCGGCCGGCACCGGCGTTCGGAGTTCGAGTACAGCCGTCACGGCACCGCGTCGTTGTTCGCTGCCATGGATGTATTCCGGGCAGGTCCTCGAGCCGATTCCGGGCAAGAACGATTCGGTAAACCCCCTGTGAGTTCTTCGCCGACATCGACCGGGTTGTCGACCCGAACCT
Organism: Microthrixaceae bacterium; assembly: GCA_041394405.1. Taxonomy (GTDB): domain Bacteria; phylum Actinomycetota; class Acidimicrobiia; order Acidimicrobiales; family Microtrichaceae; genus Microthrix. The sequence goes on along the minus strand of JAWKIF010000012.1, from coordinate 137,564 downwards.
GGAGATCCAGCTGGTGCCGGACAACGGGCTCATCGCACCGATCGTGAAGCACACCACAGCGGTTCGAGGGCCCACCCTGCTGCGGTCCACTTCACACCACCACACGCGCCGTGGGTCAACTTTCAGGTCGAGTTGTTCTTCTCGATCCTGCAACGCAAAGTCATCCGAGGCGGTAAGCTCCCTTCCTCGAGATGAGCCACCGCTGATGGGCTTCATAGCCGACTACGACCAGACCGCCGTGTTCAAGGGACTCCATGCCGACCCCTCAAAGCAGCCTGGAATCACATGAACGTTATTTCCATGCTATTGCAATTTCAGTGATAATCCTCAGTTATCAACACTCGCTGCCCCCTGCGCTAACCCTGCGACCTGCTAGGATGAACGTCAAACAAGCTGAGGAGTCCGATGGCGTGCCCATTCGGCGATAACTAGGAATTATCGATGGGCGACCTGTGGGTCACGCTCGGCTACGACCAGATCGTCGTCGACATTGCACGAAACCTCAGAGATGGGCGCGACCTCCGAGTCATCGACGGACCGCCGGGTGTAGGTAAGACGTCGCTCACGAAAGGAATCGGAGGCTTGTGGGAGCTCGCGGCTGGCGCCACCTTGGTCGCTGAAGGTGACACGGCACGGTCGGAAGTCCCCTACTATCCGTTCCGATTCGCACTCACGGGCCTGCCAGCTGGCTGGCGAACGCTCGTCCCCGCCGCCGAGGTCGCAGCGCGAGCGGCGGAGGCCATGGTCGGCACCTACGGGATTCTAACCTCAACGGTGAAGGGCCTTGCCGCGCTCGGTAAACGACGAAAAGCGGCACTCGCCTCGCTGCTCACCGATCCGGAGCAGCAGATTGTCCACGAGCTGCGGCGCCTGGCTCAGGACAAGCCGATACTCCTCATCGCCGACAACCTGCACTGGTGGGACCAGGAATCCCTCGATCTCCTGCGCCGACTCATGTCCCCGCAGGTCCAAGCTGCCCACCCGTTCCTGTCAGATCTCCGAGTGCTCGGCGTCGAGACGACTGAGCCGTTCCAACGGGTCGCCCACCCGAGCGCCCACCGATCTCTCCTGGTTTCCGGTCGAGCGACGCGCGCCACCCTTGCACCCATTGGCCGGGATGGCTTCGAGCGGGTGCTCGTCGCTCTCGGAGCCCCAGCGGATACCTCTGCCGACACGGCGGATCTCCTGCACGCGCTGACCGGAGGCCACCTTGCGCTCGCGTCTCGAGCGGCCGCCGAACTCGCCAGGGGTGTTGACGCTAGAGGTTGGGCGTCCGGAGCGGAGGACGAGTTTGTCCGTCAGCTGATGACCGAACGCATCTATGCGCTTGGCGCAGCCGGTGAGCAAGCGGCCGAGATGTTGCAGGTCGCCGCCGTCATTGGGTTGGTGTTCCGTCGAGCCGAGATCACCTGCGCGACCGAAGCGTCGGCGGCGGACGCCGGGCGCCTCCTGCGCATTTGCCGCGATGCGCTCATTCTCGACTTGGTCGATGACACAGCGCGGTTCGTGCACGATCTGTTTCGCACCTTCTTTCTCGAGGAAGCTGGCGACGAGGTCGTAGCCATCCACGAGCGGCTCGAGGACTGCCTGCGGACTCTTCGGCCCGCCGAATACGAGCTCCGCGCAGTCAACGCTATCGCTGCCGAGCGGCCACGCCAGGCAGCTGCGCTCTGTGTCCAGGCGTTGTTGGCACGGACCCGTGATGGACGAGAGCCATGGCAACCCCCTGAGGAGGTCGCCGAGACCCTCTTGTCCACAGGCTTCGATGTGGTGGCGTCCGGTCTCGCGACCGCTTGGGAGGCGATGCGTTCGTACGATTTCGATGCCTCCATCGCAGCCTTGGAACGTCTACCCAGGGACCTCCCCCGTGTGCTCCTTGCCGAGGCCGACTACGTGCGAGCGTCCTGTCTCCTCGCGACGCGCTCCGAAGACGATCGGGCGATGGGGCGCCTCACGCTCGAGGCCTGGGACGGCCTCCTCGCGGAGGAACCCGAACTCGGATCTCGCATCTCGCGCCTTTTGGTGTACGGGTTGAGCCACCTGCACGGCAAGGAACCTGGCCGCCGTCTTGAGAACCGGCTTCGCCACGAGCTCGGGGATCGGTCCGTGTCCGACCCTTCAGCCAAGGACGCCGCGTACTCCCTGGACCGTAGCTCGGCAAGCCTGTACTCGAGTGATGTGGCCCTAGTCCGGATCGAGGAAGCCGTCAGCCATTTCGGACGACCCTCGCAGGATGATGAGCTCCGCCGCCCCCTCGAGTCATATCGATCATTGGTGAACTTGGTCGCCTCGCTGATCTCGAACGGTCGGTACGGGCTGGCGGTCGAGCAGCAGGCCGAGCTAGACCTGCTGCTCGACCGGTATCCCGACGGCACCTTTCCCCGGCCGGACTTCCCCGCAATGAATGCTGTTCTCGCCGAGTATCGAGCCGGCCACATCGACGCCGCTGAGGCGGTGTCACGCCATGAGACGCGAGTTCGCCCGCGCGTCGTGGCCTCCGATCCGTTCTATTCAGACAACGCTCTCGCCGTGTTCCTCGCCCTGGCCGGTCGAGCGGAAGAGGGCTTCGAGCGGGTGACGGCTTCGCTGGAGCTGCTCCGTCGGTCTCGACGGGACCCGGAGCCGAGCATGGAATACCTGCTCAGGGCGAACGCTTGCGCTATCGGCTGCGCGACCGGGTCGTCATCGGCGTCAGAATGGCGTGAATTGGCAGACCTCGTGCGCCGAATCAACTATACGAGCGGACCGATGCTCATCCGTCGTCACGAGCTTCTGACCGAGCTATTCGATTCGGGCAAGAGCGTGACGCCGCAGGATCTTGACGTGTGGCCCATCCAGCGTTCGCCCCATGAGTTCGGCCCGCTTTGGGACAACTTCGGCCGTGGGTTCCGCATGCCTGAGGTCGAGTTCTGGCGGGAAGGTTAGCGATCGTGCCTTGCGAGCAGCGTCGCCCCGATGACCGCTCGGAGGAACTCCGCGTGGTCGAGACCCCAGATGTGCGCCGAGCAGAAGGCGGAGCTCTGCCGGCTGATGCCGGGCGACACGCCGACATCGATGACCCAGCATCGTCCGTTGACATCAACCCGAAAGTCGATCCGGGCGAATGCTGTCAACTCGAGTGCAACGAAGGCGCGCCCGGCGATGTCCTCCAACTCCCGAATAACCGATTCCGGCGCGTCGTACAACTCGTGGTCCACACCTCTGTCCGTCAGGTTGTCGTCAATCGTCATAATGGCTCGCGGGTCGTGCGGCGCTTTGGCGAGAACCGCCTCCACCGGGGGCGTCACCAGGATGTCCGGGCTTGCGAATACCGGTACGCACACCTCGGTTCCCGGCGTGAAGCGCTGGACGGTGGCTGGCTGCCCGATCGAGATTGCGATGTCTCGAACCCTCAGCTCGGCGTCTTGATCGACGACGAAGACCGAGTCCTCGCTGACACCGACAGACCACGACTCGAACGTTGACTTCACGATCACCGTCTCGCCAGCCTCGGGTGAGCGTCCTGCGGCCCATCGTCCATCGAGCGAGTAGTGCCAGACGTCAGGAACGGGGAATCCAAGTGCTCGGAGGAGCGTGTAGTAGTGGAACTTGTGGCGCCCAACGGCACAAGCGTAGGCATTCGAGTTGGAACACAACATGCCGTACGAATCGGCAATCGCCGGCAGAAGCGCCTTTCGCCCTGGTTGGAACCCACCGACTCCGATCCCTCCCTCGATGCCGTTGTAGACGAGCTTCACTTCCCGGTCGATCGTCGACAGGCGGCCTGAGGCGAGAGCCTCGATCAACGGTTGCTCCCCTGCGAACAGCTCGACGTATGCGCCAACTGAGCGCAAGGCGTCGACGGTTTGCTGAAGTTGGGCATCGGACACGCATCGCTGGGTGAAGAAGGCCCGTTCGAGCCCCGGCCGGTCGAGCACTCGATCGGGGCGGTCGTAGACCAAGAAGACTGCGAGGTCCCCCCCAGCGTTGCGGCATGCAGCCTCGAGCCGCCAGAGTTCCTCAGCACTGCGTTCAGCGCGCAACTGATAATTCCTAGTTATCAGGTGTCAACGTCCTGCGGATCACTCCTGCGTTCTCGATCGCGTCATAAAGAGCTGCGTCGGAAACATGAGTGTATATTTCGGTCGTGGCCAGGCTTGCATGGCCAAGCAACCGTTGCACAAATCGTATATTCACGCCTGCCTCGATGAGTTGAGTCGCTGCACTATGACGAAGCATGTGTGGTGTGACCTTGTTCGTCAAGCCAGCTTCTCGACTTGCTTTGGCTAGTCGGGATCGCATCTGATCCTCGGACAGTCGGGAGCCCCGACTATTAAGCAAGAGGCAATCCAGTTCCACTCCTGGGGATACAGTGCTCTCGATATAAGCAGATATCAGTCTGCGTTGCCATTCGTCTGTAACGAATACAACGCGTTCCCGTCGCCCTTTGCCGACTACCTTAACGGCCCCGCTGGCCCCGTCGAAGTTGGGGCGGGAGATTCGTGTCAGTTCGGCTACACGCAAACCGGTTGACAGCATCAGGGCGGTTCCAACGAGTGTCGTGGCGTGGTTCATATCCTTGAACGTTGCGTCCCAACCGCAACCTCTTGTGACACCGGATGCCCGCATCAAGTAGGACATCAAGCGATTGAGATCCGGGCTGGCGACCGCTCTTGGAAGTCCACGTCGCGGCCTGAAGTGCAAGTTGTTCGGCCAAGGGTTGGCGGGCACGAACTCATTGTCGCTGAGATACTTGCAAAACCCTCTTACGCTCGCTGCCCGTCGGCGGAGCGTTGAGGGCGAGTACCCGTCCCTTCGTTGCTCGTCGAAGAATCTCTCGATCGTCATTTGGGGAGACGTGTTGTCACCCGAGTCGCGCGCGAATTCACACAATGCGGAAATGTCGGATTCGTATGCTCGCAGGGTGTGGCTGGAAAGATCACGTGATGAGCGGAGCCACGAGATGTATCCATCTGACTCTGCGGCAAAAGAGCATTCGGTTGATGGCTGTGACATGGTGTATAGATCGGCCCTGGCCCGGACTCTTTAGTGGTTGAATGCCATGTTCCTATCTGGCCTAAGTTGCAATGGTGTAATTACGGCCAAGTGAATCGTGCCACAGTCCGTAGATCGGATTGCCTGGAATCAGCATGCCGAAGTGCCATGTTCATGCAAATTGACCGCTCGACAATCCAGGAGCGAGTCGCTACCCCCGGACGCGGACGATGCGCCAGCGAAGGCCGAGTACCACGGTGATGCGATGGTTAGTAGATCTCGTGTGGCTAGCGCGCCAATCGGTCGCACGTTTCGCTGGTCGGTCCGCCACTACGAGTTGTTCCACCGCCACGTTCCTGATGGTGCCGTTGACGGGCACGTCGGTCCCAAACTGGTGGAACGTGCGCTCGGCGATGGTTCGGGCTGGCAAGACTCGATGGAGCGCGGTGGAGTAGAAAGTCGCGCAGTCCTCGTGGTTCTCTGGTGTCACGGTGGACGCAGTCCAGAGCGGCTGGGGTTTGCGCTATCGAGGTACCTTGCACTTCGCTCCAGGCCGCACCGAGGTTGCTCAGCTTGGCTGCCTTCGAGGGATTCGCACGGAGAGTGAGAAAGCCTGGCAGATTTCCTTGCCATTCAACACTCTGTGTCGACTTCAGCAGTGCGAGGGTGGTTTTGCTAGTGCAGCCGCGCGGAAGTAACGTTCATGTGATTCAGGCTGCTTTGAGGGGGTCGGCGGCGTAGGTCCGCCCAGACGGCCGCGGTCTGGTCGTAGTCGGCTATGAAGCCCATCAGCTTGGTGATGAGCTCATCTCTCGAGGAGAACCTGCCGCCTCGGATGACTTTGCGTTGCAGGATCGAGAAGAACAACTCGACCTGGTTGACCCACGGCGCGTGTGGTGGTGTGAAGTGGACCACCCAGCGAAGGGTGGGCTCGAACCACGCTGTGGTGTACTTCGATCGGTGCGATGACCGTTGTCCAACACCACATGGATCTCCAGGTTCAGGTCGACAACCCGGTCGATGTCGGCGAGGAACTCACAGAAGTTTACCGAATCGTTCTTGCCCGGAATCGGCTCCGCGGACCTGCCCGGAATGCACATCCATGGCAGCGAACAACGACGCGGTGCCGTGACGGCTGTACTCGAACTCCGAACGCCGGTGCCGGCCGAAGGTACAGACAGGCCGGTCACGATACTTCGCTGATTTTGGGCTCTCCTGTCGTTCGCGTGGGTTGAGGTGACAGGGGTGTAGTGGGCGAAGCCGCTCCCTGTCTAGGTTTCGGGCTGTCTAGGTCCGAGCAAACAAGGAGCGGCTTCGGTGAAGAATCTATGGCATCAGGTGTTGGGGTTCGAGACGTTCCGCGGGCGGGTGGTGATCGAGTCCGTCGAGTTCGATCCTGGCGCCGAGGAGATCGTCGCATCGGTGCGTCTCCGGCGAAACGCGCGGCGCCGGTGCGGGGTGTGTGGCTGCCGGTCGCCGGGCTATGACCGGGGTCGCAGCACTGGTTCCCGCAGGTGGCGAGGGCTCGACTTGGGCACCGTTCAGGTGTTCATCGAAGCCGAGGCATCAAGGGTCCGATGCCGGACCCATGGTGTGGTTGCGACCGAGGTGCCGTGGGCACGTCACGGGTCGAGGTTCACCCGCGGGTTCGAGGACACGATCGGCTGGCTCGCTACAGCGACATCGAAGACGGCGGTGACCGAGTTGATGCGGATCGGCTGGCGCACGGTTGGTGGGATCGTTGAACGGATCCAGTTCGAGATCGACGGGCAGGTCGACCGGCTGGCAGGGCTGAAACGGATCGGGATCGACGAGATCTCCTACAAGCGTGGCCACAAGTATCTGACGATCGTTGTCGACCATGACAGCGGACGGTTGTTGTGGGCGGCGGTCGGCCGGGACGAGGCCACGGTCAACAAGTTCTTCGAGTTGCTCGGGGAACAACGTTGCGCCGAGATCACCCACGTTTCGGCTGACTCGGCACGCTGGATCACCAACGCTGTCACTGCCAAGTGCCCTCAGGCCATCCAGTGCGCGGACCCGTTTCATGTGGTGGCGTGGGCGACTGACGCGCTCGATGAGCTCCGTCGTGAGACGTGGAACGACGCCCGCAAACTGGCGAGGACCGAACCGAAACGCAAGCGGGGACGGCCAGCGGCCGACGCTCCGCCACGGCCCGGCAACGACGTCGCGAAGGGTCTGAAGGGTGCCCGCTATGCGCTGTGGAAGAACCCGGAGAATCTGACCGACAACCAGCGGGCCAAGCTCGCCTGGGTCGCCAAGACCGACCCCCGTCTTCACCGGGGCTACCTCCTCAAGGAGGCCCTCCGGTTCTGTTTCAAGGTGAAGGGTCAGGCCGGGAAGGACGCGTTGGACCGGTGGCTGTCGTGGGCTCAACGATGCCGGATCGACGCGTTCGTGCAACTTGGCCGCAAGATCCGCCGACACCGTGTTGCGATCGACGCCACGCTTGATCACGGGCTGTCCAACGCGCTGATCGAGTCGACCAACACCAAGATCCGGGTGCTCACCCGAATGGCATACGGGTTCAAAACACCAGAAGCGCTGATCGCTCTCGCGTTACTCTCACTGGGCGGCTACCGGCCCGATCTCCCCGGCAGAACCCCCACCAAATGACCCACGCGAACGACAGGAGCGTCTGATTTTGCTTGGATCGCGGTTTTCCTCTCGTCGGCCAGGAAGCATTGCCCCGCCGGGCGGGTTCAGATACAGGCCACACGTCACGGACCCGATCCCAGAAATCGGGGTCGTCGCGACGGTTCAACCAGCCCCGCACCTTGGTCAGGTCGATGTCCATTCCGGTGAGGATCCTCCACACCTGCGACACCGACACCTCGATCCCCTCCGCGTTCAATTTGGAGGTCACCTCCAGGATATGACCAATGGCCACCGGATCGTCATCGTCCTTCTCCGACGTGGCGATCGCTGCATCTTGAGCCGGTCGTCGTGTCCAAGACGACGAGAACCCGCCCAGGCGTTATTTCTGAGACCATCGAGGCCCTCGTCGATGAACCGGCGCACGCTAACCGATGCTGACCGAGGCCGACCTGCTCAGCAGCGTCCTGACGCAGCGGCGCACCCTTCAGCGCACAACAAGACGTCTTTGCCCGCTGGACCACCCCGCACCGGCAACGTCGTGGACCGTGCCCTGCGTTCCAACACCGCCCTCGTCTCGTCGTCCAACACCACAGCAGCAACCTTGAACACGATGTGACCTCGATCGGCAACCCAACCAGATTACACGCGTGTCATTTCCGCGGGACTGCACTAGGGCCTGGTTCCTGACCCTTGTGGTCGTCGTTCGAACCCGCTTCTCCCGGGCGCATGGCGGGGAAGGTGGGGCGGTGTCTCGGCACGACGGGCTCGAGTCGGATGTTTGGAACTGCGGGTGGCGACAGGTGCAAGGTGGGCCCGCCAGTGCAGCGGACCTGGAGTCTTGGCTGTTTTGGGTTGGCTTTCGGCGGTCTGGCTGGGCTGGTGCTGCCTCGCTCGTGGACGTCCGAGTCCCGCCTTGTCGTATGAGTCCCGGGATGTCGTGGGGTCTCGGGGTCGGAGGTCCGCCACCAGGGTGAGCCACCGATCCGGGATTTGCACGGCGTGGCAGCGACTGTGCTCGAGCTGGTTTGGTGGCTCATCGGATTTGAGCGGGGTTGATGGTGTCGAGGAGCGCCCAGTTGGGTTTTCCGGCGTAGAGCAGGGCTCGGATCCTGTAGTTGGCGAAGTTCCTGAACCCGAACGCGACTCGTTTGATCCGTTTCAGGAGGTTGTTGACCGCTTCGGTGGGCCCGTTCGTCACGCATGAGCCGTGCCACGCGGCGATCTGGTGTGACCAACGCTGAAGGGTTCGTCCGAGTTGGCGGATCTCGGGCGGGTCCTCGTCTTGTAGATCGGCCGCGAGCCGCACGACCCACGCGAGGGCGGTGTCCGGGTCGCGGGTCAGGTAGATGTCGCGCACCGATTCCTGTCAGTTAACCGGCCCTGAAACGGGGTTGGGGCTGGGTCCACCACTTCGTGGTTTCCGGGTTGAAGACTCGTGTTGAGGAGGCAGCCATGGTGCTGGTCCGTGTGGTCCGAAGCGGTGGTGGACACCGGCTTGTTGGCGACTCTCCGGTCGTCGAGGTGGGGAACAGCTTCCTGGATCATCTCGTGGTGCGTCGGTTCTCCCCGGCGACGGTCAGGGCGTACGCGTTTGATGTGGCGAACTTCGCGGGGTTCCTCACTGACCGGGGCCTCGACCTGGCAGCTGTCGAGCCGAGCGATCTGTTCGATTATCTCGACTGGCAACAGGCCCGCTGTCCGTCGACTGGGACAGTGACGGAACTTCGACGAAAGGGGCCTGCCCCGGCCACGCTGAACCGGCGGATCGCTGCGGTCCGGGGCTTGTTTGAGTATCAGGTGATGCGCGGCGACCGTGTCGACAACCCGGTCCCAGCCTCGCGGCGTTCGTCGGGTTTCCGTGGCCGAGGGATGCTCGGCCATGTAGCGGTCCGGGACCGTCGCGGCGGGCGCCTGGTCCGCGAACCGTCGCGGTTGCCCGAGAGCATCGATCCAGCTGACGTCGCGGCCTTCTTGGCGGACCTGAACACGCATCGGGACCGGGCGATGGTGCTGGTCATGGTGCTGGGCGGCCTGCGAGCGGCGGAGGTTCGTTCACTGCGGCTCGCTGATGTGGACATGGGGCTGCGTCGGGTCCGGGTTGTGGGCAAGGGCAACAAGGAACGGATCGTTCCGGTCGATGACGTGTTCTTCACCGAGTGTGCTGCCTATCTCCGGTCGGAACGACCGCCAAGATGCACGACGCCGGAGTGTTTCGTGGTGTTGCGGGGTCCGACACGAGGCAACGCGATGACCGAGGCTGGCACACGCAAGATCTTCCGGATCCACAGGGAATCCTCCGGGGCGACTCGGGTGCGTCCCCACCGGTTGCGGCACACCTATGGGACCGAACTCGCTTCGGCTGGTGTGGACCTGCTGGTGTTACGCGAGCTGATGGGCCACTCCTCACCGGAGACCACCGCCCGGTATGTGCACCTGTCGTCGGACACGCTGGCCGCCGAGTTCGCCGCAGCACGGGAGGTGACCGGCCGATGAACGCCACCATCACCAACATGGTCCCTTCAACATCCGCAGGGCTTCTCGAGCGCTTCATGAACTATGACCATCAACTTGGTGGGCAACCTGCCTATCGTCGTGAACGCCATGCAGCGGCAAGCGCGTTCCTCACCCGGAATCCGAGCCTTCAGGAATGGATGTCCCGGCCGGTCGACGCCCGACTGATTGAACTCGACCGACACACGGCATGGCCGTTTCTCGCGTACGCGATCGTAATTGGCGAGGTCCAGGCTGACGCCGAGTTCTTGTTCGTCAAAAACTTCGGGCACAGCGTGTTCCGTTGGATCAAGATTCTGTTCCCCGACGATGTCGACCGACTCGAAGACGCTGCCACCCGTCTTGGTGCGTCATCACCAGACGTTGCGGTTCGGGGTGCAGTGCAGCTGGCGGTCGCCTTCACCGGTCGAGCCCCGACTGCGTTGACCATCGAGGACCTCGACAGGCTCGCTGCTGCGATCGATGCATCTCCTCGGCTGACCGAACCAATGCGCCGGGGCCGACGTGGTGATGTGTTCCGGCTTCGCCGGTTCCTGTTCGAAGCCGGGATGGTCACGCTCCCGGCCCAGCACCGCCGTGAAGGAGGACCAGCCACCCGTCAAGCCCGACTCGCGGCCGTGCGGGCACCCGAGTTCCGGCGGACCCTGATCGCGTATCTCGACGCCCGCGCCACGGTCTTGCGACCCAACACCATCGACAAGCTGAGCAGCGCCCTGGCCATCTTCGGGGAGTTCGTCTGCGACCACGACCCAAACCTCGCGTCGGTCTCCGGCCTCGAACGGCACCATATCGAAGCATTCCTTGCCTGGACCTCGACCCGGGCCGCTCGGGGCAGCCACGACCACACCAAAGCGGTGGGCCCCTTCGTTCACGCACACGCGGCCATCGCAGTCCGAGGGTTCCTCGACGACATCTGGTCATGGGGCTGGGCCGATACCCCCGGCCGTCGCCTGGTGTTCGAGGCCGACATTCCCCGCCAACCCGACACGCTGCCCCGAGCCCTCCCACCCGATATCGATACGGCGCTCATGAACGCGGTCGGCCAACTCGACGACGTGTTCGCCCGGGTCGCGATCACCGTGCTGCGTCACACCGGCATCCGAATCGGTGAACTCCTCGACCTCGAAGTCGGCCACCTCGTCGATTACGGCCGCAACGGCACCTGGCTGCGGGTGCCTCTCGGGAAACTCCACAACGAACGCTCAGTTCCCGTCGATGATCACGCGCTCGAAGCCCTCGACGAATGGCTCGGCCAACGACAGCCCCAACGCCCACGACCCCACCCACGCGACGGCCACCTCGCCGACTTCATGTTCGTTGACCGCGGCCGACGGCTCGGGACCACCCGCATCAAACGAGGGTTCCGAGACGCCGTCACAACCGCCAACCTGGCGGGCCTCGACGGTCAACCCCTCAAGGTCACCGCCCATCAGATGAGACACACCTGGGCGACCGAACTGGCCAACGCCGGCATGTCGATCCAAGCGTTGATGACCCTGCTCGGCCATCGAAGCCCCGAGATGACCATCCGATACGCCCGCCTTGCATCGCCCGCCCTCAAGTCCGCTTACGATCAGGCATCCGGCAAGATCGCCCGCCGAATCCCCGTCGCCTCCGCCGGGAGGCCCGCTATCCCTGACCGCATCGAATGGCTCGCCTCCGAGATGCTCAAGACCAGGGTCGCCCACGGCTACTGCTCCCGCGACCTCGTCGCAGAAGCCTGCTCCTACGCCAACATCTGTGAGACCTGCCCGAACTACACAACGACACCCGACTTCGAGCCTGCCATCCAGGCCCAACTCGTCGACATCCACGCGCTCCGTGACGACGCCAACGACCGAGGTTGGACTTCCGAGACGGCCCGCCACGACCGGGTGATCGCCAGCCTCGAAGGACATCTACGCCGCATCGCAAACAACAGTTCCACCGACGCTGCTCATTGACCCGCCCCCGAGGGCCGGATAATTCGCAGCCCAGGCGGTGTAGACCTCCCCGTCAGGGTCGCCTGCGCGGAGCAGACCACGAAGCTTCGAGTGACGGTCCTCGGGAACGCGTTCGTCGGTGAGGAGCATAAGTTTCCGGGCCCGATACAACGGATCGCCGGTCCGACCCCGGTGCCCGAGCGTGTCGTTCTGCCCCCGACGGCGAACCGCATCGAGTTTCCGGTTCGCCAACTGCACCACGTGATACGGATCGGCAACCTGGATCGCGTCCGGACACACCGTGTCGAACACAGCCCGGTACGGGCCCGACAGATCGAACGTCGCGAACGCGATGTTCGAACACCAACCGAGACCCTGGCCGCGGAACCACTCGATCACCCCGACTGAGTCCCGCCCAGCGACGAGATCCAACAGTTGCCCGGCACGAACATCAACGATGCCGGTGCACCAACAACGGGTCTTGAAACGCCCCTCACGCACAGCAAGGGTCTCGTCGAGACCGACCGCGTCAGGAGTACCGACGCGTGCCGCATCCGCAGCAAGCAGCGCGGCGCCCCAGGTGATCACCGCGTTGTTGATCGTGTGCCAATCAGCACCGAGATCAGCGGCAACCTCGGCAACGGTCCGGCCGTGCTCACCGACCTGACGGCACGCCCACATCCCCGCCTGACGCGTCAGCCGCTGCCGTGGCGACGCGATCCGATGGTCGATTTCGGTGAACGAACCGGTCGGACATGTCTCCTCCGAACAGCCCCACCGATCTTTGGACCACACCAGCCGGACCGGGGAACCGAAACAGCTGAGATCGACCAACTCGACATCGTCGTGGTCTTTCAGCTGGGCGATCCGCCCGCTCAACGAACACCACGCCCGAGTCGTCCGGGTGCGGATCGTGATCCGCAACACCCCCTCGACACGCTCCACCTCGAGGATCTCGACCCCATCGAGACCGACCAGGACTTCACACGCACGCGTACCATCCAACATCGCAGGGGCTCCCAAGCTGTTCGGCTGTAGTAACCCTCAGCATGGCTGGGCCCCTGCACCACACCCACCCGAACCGGCCTCAACCCCGCCCATTTCCGAAGAGCCGGTTAGGTGGCCCAAGGTCACGTCGGATAGTGTGGTGCAACCGAACATCGAAGGAACGGATAGCACGGATGGTGAACAGAACACGAGTCGCGGGTGCCCTACTGTTGGCGGGTGCCGCCTTCAAAGGCGGAGCCTCCGTCGTTGGCGCAGAAACCTCGTTTCAGGGCGATGACTACTCAGCGGCCAGCAACGGGAAGGACCTGAAAGTCTGTGACCGAGAGGCCGACAGCCACGGCGTTCATAGCGATGTTTGGCACGACAACGGTTGGTACACCCCTCGTGCTGCTGTCGACGGCGACGGTGCAAACAACGGATGCGGTGAGCTTCATACAGATTACGTTCGTCTTGACTGGCACCGCGTAGTGGAGTCGCGCCCGCTTCAACCAGACCTCTTCGGACCCAAGGTTTCCGCTCGCCGGTGATCAACACCGGCGTTCAGTCAGGTCAGACGAATGCGAACAGCGTGAGAGATGTAACGCTCCGTACGAGCCGCTCCAGCTCACTACAGCGGGCACGTGAGGTTATGGAGGCCTAAGTGGATACAATTGCGGCGAGTCGTGCGCACTCACTGAAGGGTGAGGTCTCTCAGCTCTTGCCGGTATTGCCGGAGGATCTGCCCTTTGTCTACTCGATCTCGACTTGTGAAGAGAACGGGTTCCGGTGGCGTTATCGGGGATCTTTTCCCGATATCGCCGCGTTCGCTCAGGAATACAACGCCGGAACGCTGGTGCAGTTCATCGTCCAGGACCGTAGTTCCGGCCGACAGGCGGGGATCGTCAATATCTATGGTGAAAACCTTCGAGACGGTTGGGCGTATTTGGGTGCTGTGGCAGCACCTGAGTTTCAACACACAGGCGTGGTGGTTGATGGTGCCGCGACCCTCCTAAGTTACGCCTTCAATGTATGGGCACTCCGCAAAGTGTATCTCGACACAATCGAGTACAACATGGCAGAGTTCGAGGTTGGCCTTCGACGCATCTCGGTCGAAGAATCTCGGCTAAAGGACCACATCTTCTTTGGTGGTAGGTACTGGGACATGGTTACTTCCGCAGTCTACCGGGAGCGATGGTATGATTTGGTCTCGAGGGTGTCGGCGCCCCGCCGCCCGGCGAATGCCGTCTGCCAAGCGATCCCTTTCGATGACTTCAAGGCCGAACTCCTAGAGGTAGTTGGGGATGAAGATGCGATGCAGGACAGCAGGCTAGTGTCTGACCTGGGCATGGATTCTCTTCAAATGGCTGAGGCGATTGCCATTGTCTGCAGTCTTGCTGAAGTTGATGGGGTTGACGCAGATCCTGAGGTCGTCACTCTTGGAGAGTTTTACGACTGGTATTGCAGGCTACTTTGAACAGCAATGCCTCGGCGCTCCTGTGTTTTATATAGACGGAAACCCTGCACGTGGTACAGAAGATGAGGGCTTTTGGCTCTCTCCTGACGCTCATGATGTGGGCCGAGTTGTGAGGTTGCCTTGAAAGGCGATTCTTCAAATCTCTCCTATGCGGCGGTTGCGGTGTCTCACTGCTTGTCGGATTTCGGCGACCAGTCGGTTGGGCCGCTGACTCTTGCTGTGTGTTGGGGGGAAACGGTTGCTCTGGTCGGGCCCTCTGGTTCGGGCAAGTCGACGGTGTTTCGTTGGCTTCGGGGAGAGCTGAAGCCGACCGCGGGAACGGCGGCGGTGAGCGGCGTCGAACTTGGGCAGTTGTCGGCAGGCGACCGCAGCCGGTTCCTAAGGGAGTACATTTCGGGTGTGGATCAGTCACCGTTGTTGTTGCCTGAGTTGAATGTACTGGAGAACGTGGCTCTGCCGTTGATGTTGGACCGAAACCCCGCCGCAGATGCGTTTGAGTCTGCGCGCTCAGCCCTAGCCGCAGTGGGCATGGCTAGGCTGTCCGACCGGGATCTAGGGACCTTGTCGGGAGGTGAACATCAGCGCGTCGCTGTGGCCCGGGCGTTGGTTCGGCCTGGTGGCGTGGTTCTGGCCGACGAGCCAACCGCGGCGCTGGACCGTGGGAATGCCGACGAGGTCGGACGGCTGTTGGTCGGTCAGGTTCGTGGTAAACGGGAGCGGGCGTTGCTGTTAGCGACCCACGATCACGCGGTGGCGGATATGTGTGATCGGGTGGTTGATCTAGCGGCGATGACGAGTCGCCGTTGATTCGCATCTTTGCCAAGTTAGGTATGCACGTGGCGGTCTCGCGCCGCGGGGGTCAGCGGGGCCGGGCTTGGATTGTCGGCCTCACAGTGTGCGCCTTCACGATAGCCACGTGGTGTGCAGCGGGTTTCTGGTCGGCATCACTCAAGAACGAGGCTCGAAATCAGGCTCGCGCTCCAGTGGTGAGCTTCGGCGACAGCGGCGTAGGCGTGCTGGTCGCGGGGGAAAGCCTCCCGATCTTGAACGGCCGGCAGTTCGTCATGACTTGGCTTGACGCTGAGAACGTTGAGTCGGTTCCGTCCGAATTTGAGGGTGCGCTGCCGGAGCCGGGTCGTGGATTCGTCTCTCCGGCTTTGCTGGAGGCGTCGGGTGGTCCGTCGGGATTTCGCGAGCGGTTTGGTTTCGATGTCGATCCGCACAATAGCGACGTGCTGTGGGATCGAGTATCAGCCTTTGCAGGTGAGTTTCTAGCCTTCGTCACCCCTCCTGACAACCTATCGATCGAGGAACCTCAGGGTCCTCAACGATGGCTGGTTGGTTTTGACGCGGAAGCGTTGGGTGCGGCTACGCCAGACGTCAACCAGGCTCCGGCTGGTACTATTGCCACATTCCCGCCGACTATGGATGAGCGTGTTCCGACCCCGACGGAGGCGCTGACCGGTGGAGTATTCGGGCTGCTTGTACCTGCTCTAGTGGTACTTGGGATAGGCATGTTCGCTCGCTCGGAACTTCGCTCGCATCGCCGGGAAGCGCTGATCTACCTGGGAGCGAGCCCTGATCAGATTGATCTTTTTGATGTCGCCGAATCAGCGGTTCTGGGTGTGCCGGTTGCAGTTGTCATTTCGGCGGTGATGTGGATCATCCTCGGGCTTGCAACAGCTCTGCCGTTCGGGACAGTTGAATATCTCCGCGGCGACCTTCGGCCAAGCGGTGGGCAGGCAGCCATTGCATTTACCATTGCATTGCTAACGCCCGTGATCATGGCAGTCGTGGTACCAGGACTGGCGGCACTGCGCTTGCGTCGTCGACGAGGTCTGGTGCTGAACATTGGCAGTGTTTTGCTTGCTTTGCCTCTAGTGGTCTGGATGATAGTACCTCTAATTCCCCAGGAACTATCAACCGTCGGGTTCCTCGCGGTGCTCGGATCGATTGTGCTGGTCGTTCCACCATTGTCGGTCGTTCTCCTTCCCAAGTTGGGCGGAGCGCTCGCCTCGCCAAAGCGTGTTGCGAGGCTGATAGCGGGCCGTCGATGTCAATGGGGAGACGCCCGAAGTTCCGATGCCATCCGCATTACAACGTTGACGGTCGTGGCCGCTGTCGTCGTAACAGCTATCAATCTCGCTGCCTGGGCGCCGACGTTGGAGACCAGCCTGCCCCCCGGAATCGTGACCATAGATACGATGGCCGACCTTGACGGTCAGTCCTTTGTCGACTTCGCAAAAGAGGTACCTGGCGTACCGATTGGGGCTTCGGCGAATGGGCTCGTCTACGTGGCGACATGCGAGCAGGTGGTGGCGCTCGCGGATATCGACGGGTCGAGTTGCGCAACACCGGAAAGGATCAAGGCGAAGGTCGAGAGATCATTGGTTGGATCTCGGTGGTCGTTTGAGATAGGTCCGCCTCCCGAAGGTCATCCAATCGACCAGATCATTGCGCGTGTCGAGGCTCAGCCTCAGGCGGACGCACTGCAAGCGAACGCGAACACGAGCTTCGGCCCCTCAAGATTGGACGGATGGGACCAACTCGGACCTCATCCGATTATCGGATGGGTCGCACCGCTCGGTGCGGCTGCTGTCGGGCTCTTCGGGGTGGCCGTAGCCTTGACCGTCGTGAACACAATCAGGGCACCGTCACGCAGCGACCGTGCCCTGAGCTGGCTCGCCACGCCCACAGCCACCAGACGATCAGTACTACGGTGGGGCTTCCACTCGGCTGTGTGGTTGGGCGTGCTGCTCGGCGTCGTATACGGTCTACTGGCAGTGAGTGCAGGCAGGCCTTCCTCGATTACCGAGTGGAATCTCTCAACTCTTGGCTTCTCGGCTTTGGCTTGCGGTATTGCAATCTCAACCATTGTCGAACTGCTACGAGGCGGCCTCTCTCCAGCTGGGACTGAGAGGGGCCCCCGGTGAGTGAGCCTCTCCCGTCTCAAAAATGCTGGCACGGTTTTGGTCGGGAATTGGGGGTTCTGCGGTCGGCTCGGCTGAGGCGGACGTCGGTGGGCGGTGCCAGGAAGCAGACTCATGGCGGGAGGGTGTGGTTGTACTCCGCCCGATGGGCGTTGTGATCGCGAGCGACCTGGGCTGAACTTCAGCGAGCGGTTGATGCCGGAGCGAAGCACCAGAACCAAGATGCGGCGTGAACGTGCTCCAACTCGGCATCGCGCCGAGAGTGAACAGACGGAGCGTAGGAATGCTAGTTCCCACTACTCTGCGTCTACTCGGACGAGTGCGAGGGTGGTTTTGCTAGGGCCACTCAACGAAACCCCCGGAGCGCTTCCGGGGGTTTCGTCGTTGTCGGCCGGCGCGGCCATCACTGGGTTCGTGTGGCTGGACGGGCACGGGGGTCTTGATGGAGGAGGCTCGCAGCGCATGGCGAGGACCCGCCGAAACTCAACACCGCCGCAGCGCCTGATTCTCGACAGCGGCGCGGTCATCGCCCTGTCGCGCAACGACGCCCGCGCACGGGCAGCGCTGCGCGCCGCCGACGAGGCAGGGGCGCAGGCATCGATCCCGTCCGTGGTCCTCGCTGAGACCGTGCGGGGTGCGGCGAGGGACGCGCCGGTGAACCGTGTCATGAACGCCGTGGGCCAGGTTGTCTCCGCCGGCGAGTCGACCGGTCGCGTGGCGGGGGGCTTGCTCGGCGCAGCGAAGTCGAACTCGACGGTCGATGGCCCGGTGGTGGCAACGGCGATTGGTATGGGGGGCGCAGTCATCCTCACCGATGATCCGGGCGATCTCGGGCATCTCGCCGTCGAGCACGTCGAGGTGCTGGTGCAGTCGCTGAAGTCGCCGACGCCACGTCAGCAGAGTTGCCCGGTCCCCGTGGCGCTGGGGTGTTCGGCCGGAGCGCCGTGGGTGCCAGCTTGAACGCAGTCTGATTCGGACTCATGTGAGGAATCGTGGGTGGCGACCCCCCGACGCGTCTCGTGCCGATCCGTGGGCTTCCAGCCGTGGGCACGTCGGTCTATGGCAGCCGCCCGGCTACAGCGGCCACCTCGGCGGCGAATCGGCCGTCGGGAGCCTCGGCGGCGACCGCCTGGGCCTCGTCCCACGAGTCGACGTCCATCAGCACCTCGACGTTGGTCACGCTCAGCCCTCGGTCGACAAGCCGCCGCCGTTGGCGCTCACCCGTGTCGTTCTTGCTCATGGGCACCCCGTCGAAGTGCTGGGGACCGCCCCGTGGCAAGGCGACGATCCAGAACCCGCCGTCGTTGGCCAGGCCGAGCACGGCCCGGTCGGCACGTTCGACCACCGCGTGGCCCGCGGCCTCCACCGCGTCGGCCCGGAGCTGGGGGGTATCCATGCCCACCAACACGGCGGGGCCATCGGCGGCCGCAAACGCGGCGCCCAGACGCCGATCGAGACCCCCCTCGCACTGGGGGATCACCTCCCAGCCATCCGGCAACCACTCCCCGGGTTCGCCGTCCAGCACCAGCAGGTGGCGGGCCGCGCTCACCTGCGAGACGGCGGCGAGAGTGTCCACCAAGGCGCCGGTGGCGATGGCGGCCGCCTCCTCGGGTGCGCACGGGGGGCACAGCCGGGTCTTCACCCGCCCCGGCACCGGTGCCTTGGCCAACACGATGGCGGTGTAGTCAGCCACTGCCCAGCACCCGACTCATGTCGCCGACTGCGGTCAGCGTTCCCTTGAGCGTTCCGGTGACCTTTGATCGACCCGTGCGGGCCAGATAGCGAACCGGCACCTCCTCGATGCGCCATCCGGCGTTGGCGGCCCGAAGCACCATCTCCAAGGGCCACCCTGAGCGACGGTCTTCGATGCCCAAGCCCAGCAGCTCCTGGCGCTTGGCGGCCCGCATCGGCCCAAGGTCGCTCAGGGGCAACTGCGCCCGGCGCCTCAGCTCCCACGCCAGAAAGCGGTTGGCGAGCCGTGCGTGCGCGGGCCACGCGCCGGGGGCGTGGAGGGCGGTGCGGGCGCCCAGCATCAGATCCACCCGGCCGTCGGACACCGGACCCGTCACGCGCGGCAGGTCCCGGGGGTCGAAGCTGGCGTCGGCGTCCATGAAGGCCACCACCGGAGCGGTCGTCGCGCTCAGGCCGGCGAAACACGCCGCGCCGAACCCCCTCGTCGATTCTCGTACCACGAGCGCACCGGCGGCCTCGGCCACCTGGGCGGTGGCGTCGGTCGACCCGTTGTCCACCACGATGGCCCGGTGGCCGGGGGGCATGCGGGGCACCACCCAGGCGACGCCCGACTCCTCGTCCAGCGCGGGCAGCACCACGTCCACCGCCACTTCGGGCGATGGGCCGTCGGGCGACGGTGCGTTGGATGGGGCAGGCTGTCCGGTGCTCAAGCTGGCCTACGGTAGCGACCGGCCACGGACCTGGAGGACCGCAGTGACGTCGAGAATGGGGCAGCCGAGTCTGGGGACGCGATGAGGGTGCTGGTGACCGGCGGTGCCGGGTTCATCGGGTGCCACATCGTCGAGCTGCTGCTGGAGCGTGACCACGAGGTGGTGGTCATCGACAGCCTCGACCCGGCAGCCCACGACGGCGCCCCCGACGACCTTCCCGGCGCTGCCGAGTGGCGCTGGGCCGATGTTGCTCGGCCCGACACCTGGGACGGTGTGCTCGACGGGGTGGACGCGGTGTGCCATCAGGCGGCCAAGGTGGGTTTGGGAGTGGACCTCACGGATGCACCTTCATACGTCACCAACAACGACCTGGGCACCGCGCAGATGCTGGCCGCGATGTCGGCGCAGGGCTGGTCGGGACGCATCGTGTTGGCGTCGTCGATGGTGGTCTACGGCGAGGGTCGCTACCGCTGCGCGGGCCATGGCGTGGTGCGGCCGCTGCCCCGGGAGCGGGCACACCTGGAGGTCGGCCGGTGGGAACCCCGCTGCCCCCGCTGCGGCGAAGACCTGCAGGTGGCGCTGGTGCCCGAGGACGCGCCGCTGGACCCCCGCAACGTGTATGCCACCACGAAGGCCACCCAGGAGCAGCTGTGTGCAGCCGCCAGCGCCGAACTGGGCGTCAGCACCACGGCCCTGCGGTACCACAACGTGTACGGGCCCCGCATGCCCCGCGACACTCCCTATGCCGGGGTGGCGTCGATCTTCCGCTCGCAGCTGGAGGCGGGGGAGTCGCCCCGGGTGTTCGAGGACGGTGGCCAGCGGCGCGACTTCGTGCACGTGACCGACGTGGCGCGAGCCAACGTGGCCGCGCTGGAACGCCCCGAGCCCTACCACGGACCGCTGAATGTGGCCTCCGGGCAGCCCATCACGCTGCTGGAGATGGCGACCACCATGGCGGCCGAGGACGGCCGCGGCCTGGCGCCCGAGGTGGTGGGCGGCTTCCGCGTGGGCGACGTGCGCCACGTGACCGCAGATGCCGCCCGTGCCGTCGAGGTGCTGGGGGTGCGGGCCGAGGTGACCCCGGCCGAGGGTCTGGCCCGCTTTGTCCACGACCCGTTGCGCCGTCCGCCCAAGGCCTGACGCCGTGAGCGAGCCCTCCGTCGACAAGGCCCAAGCGCGCTGGACGCCGCTGCGGGCGGGCATCGGTCTGGCGCTGCCGGTGGCGGTGCTGGCGCTGATCCCGGTGCTGCGCTGGTGGCAACGGCGGATCTGGGACCGAGGCGACCAGGTGAACCTCGACGGTGCGCCGCTGCTGGGGGAGTGGGTGGCCCGCGCCCCCATGGTGCTCATCGTGGCGCTGGTGGGCGCTGCGGCGCTGGTTCGGTGGTGGCCGGGCCTCACCCGGTCGCTGCGATGGGGCGTGTTGCTGGGCGCCTCGTGGGCGGTCTCGGTGCTTTGGGCCCTGGCCCTGGCGTTGCCCGGCGGTTGGCGAGGCCTGGGCGAGCCGCTGGAGACCGAGTGGGAGTACCTCCCGCTGGCCCGCACGATCGACGCTCCCGGGACGTTTGTGGCCGGCTTCGTCGAGAACCTGCGCGACTACCCCATCCACGTGCAGGGCCACCCGCCCGGGCCGGTGCTGGGGTTCTGGGCCTTCGACCGGCTGGGCATCGGCAGCGCCAGCGTGATGGCGCTCGTCCTGGTGGCGCTGGCCTCCATGGCGGCCCCGCTGGTGCTGGTTGCCTGTCGTGCCCTGGCCGGGGAGGCCGAGGCCCGTCGGGTGGCGGTCTTTGTTGGGCTCACCCCGTCGGCGCTGTGGGTGGCCACCACCGTCGACGCCGTGTTCGCAGCGGTAGCCGTGGCATCCGGCACCGCACTTGCGCTGGCGGTCGTGCGGGCCGGGGCGTGGGGCGAGCGTCCGGCGGAGCCACGACCGGCTTCGGCCGGTGCGGCAATGGCGGCGATGGGCGGAGTGCTCGCCGGTCTCTTGGTGCTGGGCACCTACGGGGCGGCGCTGTTTCTCATCCCGGCCGGCCTGGGTGTGGTGGTGCTGGCCTGGCGGCGACGCTGGTTGCCACTCGCCGCCGCGGCGTTTGGCGCAGCGGCTCCGCTGCTGATGTTCGCCGGCGCCGGGTACTGGATCATCGACGGCCTCAACGCCACGATCGTGGCCTACCACGAGGGCGTGGCCTCCCGCCGCCCGGCGGCGTTCTTCCGCCTGTCCAACCCGTTGGCCGTGGCCATCGCCATGGGCCCGGCCGTGCTGGCATCGCTGCCCGGTCGGCGCTCCGCCGGCGCCTGGCTCCTGGCTGGCGGGGCGCTGGCGGGGTTGATCGTCGCCGAGGCGACGGGGTTGTCGAAGGGGGAGGTGGAACGCATCTGGCTTCCGTTCGTGCCCTGGTTGGCCGTGGCCACCGCCGCCATCCCGGTTCGCTGGCAGCGGGCAGCGCTGGCGGCTCAGCTGGGCACCGGGCTGCTGTTGGCGGCCGTGTTCATCTCGCCCTGGTAGCCCGGTGCGCAGGGGCCCCCGGGGGCTCCCCGGGGGCCCCTGGGCTGAGTCCCGAAGCCGGCACCGGGTGGGCCGTCGGCGAGGCCGGCTCGGCGCGCACGGACGATCGCCTCGGCGCGATCGGTGTTCCTGCTCGCTCTGCACCTGAGTCAGGACCGGGACGGGGTCGGATCTAGGGCCGCCCCGCCTTGAATGCCCCGACATGCTGCGCCGACGGCGCCGGATCCGGGTAGGCCACGCGCATCCGGTACGCGGATCGGGTGACCCAACAGGTACCCCTGAACGATGTCTGCACCCAACTCGGCAACAACCTCCAGTTCTTCGACCCGCTCCACGCCCTCGACGACGACCTCCAGGCCCAGGCTTTGTCCCAACGACACGATCCCTGCGAAGAGCTCGCGGTGACGCGGGTTGAGATCGATGTTGCTCACGAAGGCCCTGTCGATCTTCAGCTGATCGAACGGGAGGTGGTGGAGGTAGCTCAGCGAGCAGTATCCGGTGCCGAAGTCGTCGATTGCGAGGCGGACTCCCAGTTCCGAGAGCCGCTTCAGCGAGGACCACGTTCGTTCGCCTGCGTGGTCCACGAGGACGTTCTCCGTGATCTCGAGACAGAGCAGCGATGGCTTGAGGCGGTGGCGCTGCAGGCCTGCCAGGACCGCCTCACAGAACGTCCCGTTCCACAGCTGGATAGGCGAGACGTTGACCGACATCGATGCAAATCCGACTCCGTCATCGAGCAGGCTTCGGGCGGCTTGGAGGCTGAGGTCGAGGACATGACGGCCGAGATCGCTGATGAGGCCTGCGTTCTCGGCCAGCTCGATGAACTCGCCGGGCGGGATGGGGCCAAGGGCGGGGTGGTCCCATCGTGCCAGTGCTTCGAAGCCCACCAGTTCGTCGGGGTCGACTCCGTATTGGGGTTGCACATCGATACGCAGTTGGTCGGTGCCCATGGCGCGCCGAAGGTCGGCGGTGAGGTGCAGTCGCCGTTGTGCGTCGACCGCCAACTCATCGCGGTAGAACTCGTGCCGTGCGCGGCCGTTTCGTTTCGCCTGGTAGAGCGCCAGGTCCGCGTGGCTGAGTGCCTCCTCGGAGGTGTTGGCGTGTTCGGGGATGCGGGCGATCCCGATGCTGCAGCTGACCCGGAGATCACCCGTTCCCCAGTTTGCCGCCTCGACGAGCCCGTCCCCGACCATGCGGGCCAGCTCGGCGGCCTCGCCATCGGAGACCGGGTGCGCCGTCAACACGGCGAACTCGTCGCCGCCGATTCGAGCGCACATGGCGCCATCGAGGGGTAGGTCGAGGAGCTTGGCCGCAACCGACGACAACAGCCGGTCGCCGGCCGGATGGCCGAGACCATCGTTGACTTCCTTGAATTGGTCAAGGTCCAACAGCAACAGCGCGAACCCATCGGTTTCGGGTGACAAGCGGGCGCGAGCCACTCGACGCTCCAGCTCCAGACTGAACTGGGCGCGATTGGGGAGGCCGGTGAGTTCGTCCTCATACGCGAGCGTACGAAGCTTGCGCTGCAGCTTGGCCACCTGAGCGATTCCCCGGGAGATGTTGCCGATCTCGTTGTTGCGCTCCTGGAATGGAACTGAATCCAGCGCCTCTCCACGGCCAACCGCTCCGGCCAGCCTGCCCAGGGTGCTCAGCGGACGAAAGGCCCGCGTCATGACCAGCGCTCCGGCGAGCAACGAGATCAACAAGAGTGCGCCGGTTGCGAAGATCACCTTGTCGGTGGCGTCTGAGTTGGCTCGACGAAGGTCGTCCACCCATCCGACGTCCACCGCAACCGCCCCAACCACCTCGCCTGCGGTGCTGACAACCGGGGTGAGGTACGCCAGGCGCAACCTGCCCTTGACCGGAACCTCCCCCACGTGGGGAGTGGCCCTCACGAGATCTCCGTACGCGGGGTGACCCGCCGAGATCACCCCCGGCGTGACGGTTCCCTCACCCACTCGGTCGCCGTTCGCGTCCCGGAAGCTGGTCGAGACGCGGTCAAAGCTCAGCGTGTTGGTATTGAACCTGAAGACGTTGGCCGCCCCCTGGCTCATCTCGGAGACGCGGTCGACGTAGTCGTCCCAGTCTTCTGACGGCTTGAGCACCGAGGGGTCCGCGGAGACCAACCTGGTTGGTGACCCGTTGGGAGACTCCGCCAACATCTCGAGACTGGACAGGTCGGCCATCTCAGCCGCTGCCCGCCCGGCCCGGTCCACACGAATGAGGCCATGTTCTGCGTTGGTCGAGGTGAGTTCCTTGAGACCCATCACGCCGAGGGCCGCTACGGCGGCGGAGATGAACACCAAGAGGATGGTGATCGAGTTGGCATACAGCGAGCGGCTTTGCCGCTCCCCGCTCCTGCCGCGCCAATACCCCACAACGCCTAGTCGGCTCGTCTGGCTCGATGTTGAGTGCGTCGCCAACATCGAGCTGCGTGGCAGGTAGTGCTCGTCGTCGCCCGCAACGGCGTCGGGTGTGCCACAGCTATGGTTCGGCGCCAGGGAGGGACCTACGTGACCACGCAGCCAGATGATCCGGATGACCCCGCATTCGTCTATGACGAGTTCTCGTTCTTTGGTGAGAATCGGGCCGAGTACCACCTGGGCGGTCCGGCCGTTCCCAACGTCGCCCGTCACGTCGTGGAGTTCGACGATCGGCCTGCGTTGTCGTACCTGCGTTGGGGGTGTGGCCAACCCCAGTGGGTGTTCCTGCACGGCGGCGCCCAGAACGCACACACCTGGGACACGGTGCTGCTTGCCTTGTCCGACCCGGCTCGCAACCCGGTGGTGGGTACCGACCCCACCGTGGACGCGGTGGCCTTCGACCTACCCGGCCACGGAGCCTCCGGATGGCGCGATGACGGGCGCTACGACCCCTCCACGTCCGCCGACACCATCGCCCGCGCCATGCGGCAGCTGGAGTTCGTCCCGGAGACCTTGGTGGGCATGTCGCTGGGCGGCCTCACGGCCCTGGCGTTGGCGGCCGGGCACCCTGGGCTGTGTCGCCGTCTGAGCCTGGTGGACATCACCCCGGGGGTCACCCGCGACAAGGCGGCCGACGTGCACGCCTTCATCGAGGGGCCACAGAGCTTCGACTCCTTCGGCGAGATCTTCGATCGCACCGTCGAGTTCAACCCCACCCGCACCCCCGAGTCGTTGCGGCGCGGCATCCTGCACAACGCCCATCGACGCGAGGATGGGTCGTGGGTGTGGAACTACGACCGCCGACCCATGGGGGAACGCCCCGACGGCTCCCACGGCGACCTCTGGGAGGCCGCTTCGTCACTGCGAATCCCGCTGCTCCTGGTTCGTGGCGGTGTCTCGCCCGTGGTGGACGACGACGACGTCGCCGAGCTGATGCGCCGCCAGCCGGACGCATTCGTGACCCGCATGGCCGACGCAGGTCACTCGGTGCAGGGCGATCGCCCGGTGGAGTTGGCCTCGGTGCTGACCGACTTCGCCGTGGGTGATCGCCCCCCGGCCAGGGTCGACTAGCGCCTTCGGCATTCGGCGACCGGAGAGCCTCTGACGGTCAACCCCCGGACAGCGACCGCAGCGACTTGGCCACCCGGCGACCCGCCTGGGTGAGGTGGCGTTCCACCTCGTGGAGGTCGCCGCGGATCTCCTCGGCCTCGACACCGTCGATGGTGCCGCCGCCCTCGCCGGCGCTGGTGTCGGCGAGGCGCACCACGCGGGTGGTCAGCTCGTCCAGGGCGGTCGACAGGGCGGACAGCTCGGCGGTGAGGCTCATCTCGGTGGTCTAGTACATGGCGACACCCGGTAGCGTGCCCGCCCGTGCTGGCACTTTTGGACCGCCGTGGCGTCGCCGATCCGGCCGCCGACCTTCCGCGACCCGATGTAGCGGGCGACGAACCCCTGGCGGTGGTGCGCGAGCTGATCGCCCGGGTTCGCAACGAGGGCGACGCTGCGCTGCTGGAGCTGACCGCCCGCTTCGACGGGGCCCAGCTGGAGGCGCTGCGGGTGCCCGAGGCGGCCCTGGACGCGGCCTGGCAGGCGACGGCGCCCGACGTGCGGTGGGCGCTGGAGGTGGCGGTGGAGTCCGTGGCCGCCTACCACCGTCATCAGATGCGCCCCGCGAGCGAGTTCGTCAACCCCGAGACCGGTGTTCGCATCCGTTCGGCCTACTCGCCGGTGCGGCGGGCGGGCTGCTACGTGCCGGGCGGCAGGGCGGCCTATCCCTCCACGGTGATTCACACCGCCGTGCCCGCCAAGGTGGCCGGGGTCGACGAGGTGGCGGTGTGTGTGCCCCCGGCCGGCCCGGAGGGGATCACACCCGTCACGCTGGCCGCCGCTCGTGCCGCAGGGGTGAGCGAGGTCTACGCCGTGGGCGGCGCCCAGGCGGTGGCCGCCCTGGCCTACGGCACCCAGTCGATCGCTCCGGTCGATGTCATCTGCGGGCCGGGCAACCGGTACGTGGCGTTGGCCAAGCGTGAGGTGGCCGGGGTGGTGGGCGTGCCCAGCGCCTTCGCCGGACCATCGGAGGTGGTGGTGATCGCCGACGGTTCGGCGCCGCCCGCCGACGCTGCCGCTGATGTGATCCTGCAGGCCGAGCACGGCCCGGATGGGTTGGCCTGGCTGATCACGTGGGACCCGGCGGTCGCCGAGGCCGTCAACGCTGAGATCTCCCGACAGGTGGCCGCGGCGCCGCGGCGCGGCGACATCGAGGCCACCCTGGATGCCGCCGGTCACCTGGTGCTGGTGGACGACGTCGGGGCGGCCTTGGCGGTGAGCGACCGCATTGCGCCCGAGCACCTGGAGCTGTTGGTGGAGAACGCCGAGGAGGTCGCCGCCCGGGTGCGGAATGCCGGGGCGGTGTTCTGCGGGCGGTGGAGTCCGGCGTCGGTGGGTGACTACGTGGCAGGGCCGTCTCATGTGCTGCCCACCCACGGCACGGCCCGGTTCTCCTCCGCCCTCACGGTGGACGACTTCCTGCGCCAGCATCACACGGTGACCCTCGATCATGACGCGCTGGAGCGCGTCGGGCCGCACGTCATTGCCCTGGCCGAGGCCGAGGGCCTCACCGCCCATGCCCAGTCCATTCGTGAGCGCGGGGTGGGCTCGTGAACCGCCCGAAGGTGCGCGACGACGTGGCCCTCATCCCGGGCTATCACTCGCCCCAGTTGGATGTGGCCGTGCGGCTGAACACCAACGAGGCCCCCGAGGCGCCGCCCGAGGGATTCGGGAGTCGCCTGGCCGAGCGCCTGGCCGAGGTGGACTGGAATCGCTATCCGGATCGAGCAGCGGGGGCCTTGCGCGCCCGCATCGCCCAGGTGGAGGGGACCACTCCCGACCGGGTCTTCGCCGCCAACGGATCCAACGAGGTGTTGCAGAGCGTGGCCCTTGCCTACGGCGGCGCCGGACGCCGGGCGCTCACCTTCGAGCCGACCTACGCCCTGCACGGCCACATCTGCCGCGTGACCGGCACCGAGGTGGTGTCGGAGCCGCGCGCCGACGACTTCACGCTGAACGCCGACCTGGTCAGCGAGGCCATCGGGAATCATCGCCCGGCCATCACGTTCCTCTGCAATCCCAACAACCCCACGGGGCTGGCCGAGGACCCTGCGGTGGTTCGCGCTGCGTTGGTGGCGTGTGTGCGGGAGGGGTCGCTGCTGGTGGTGGACGAGGCCTACGGGCAGTTCGCGCCGTGGTCGGCCGCCGAGCTGTTGGGCGAGGACCTGCCGCTCGTGGTCACGCGGACCTTCTCCAAGACCTGGTCGATGGCGGCGGTGCGGTTGGGCTACCTGTTGGGACCCGGCTGGGTGGTGGAGGCGATGGAGCGGGTGGTGTTGCCCTACCACCTGGACGTCATGACCCAGGCGGCGGGGGAGTTGGCGCTGGACTACGCCGACGAGATGGACCGCCGGGTGTCGCGGGTGACCGAACAGCGGGGTTGGATCGAGGCACAACTTGCCGACCTGGGGGTGGACACGTGGCCGTCGTCGGCCAACTTCGTGCTCTTCCGGCCCACCAGCCGTCCCGGGGAGGTGGTCTGGCAGGCGTTGGTCGACCGGGGGGTGTTGGTGCGCAACTGCGCGTCGTGGCCCGGCTTGGAGGGCTGCCTGCGGGTCACCGTGGGCACCCCACAGGAGAACCGGGCCTTCATCGCTGCCCTGGGGGAGGCCCTGGCCGGCACTGGGGTGTAGGGCGCGGCGACCGGGTATACCCGGCAACGCCACTACAGTGATGTACCCCATTCGCTACCTGCGGAGGAACGCATGTCCAGCACCAGCGACACCATCGACGACGTCCGGTCGGCAACTTCCGAGACCGTCCACGAGGGCACGGAGAGCGCCAAGCGCATCTTCGGCGTCTTCAAGAAGCGCGCCGGCAAGGTGGCCGAGGCTGCCCGCGACGAGTTGTCCGAGTTGGCCGAGGCGGGCAAGGAGAGCGCCGAGCGGGTGGCCGAACTGAACCGCAGCGAGCGCGCCCAGACCGCCAAGGAGGCCAAGGCGGAAGCCAAGTCGGTGTCGCGCAAGGCCCGCAAGCGCGGGCAACAGGCCTCGGAGAGCGTCAAGGCCGAGCTGACCGAGCTGGCCCACGACGTGCTGGAGGGCGGCCGCAAGGCCCGCAAGACCCTCGAACGGGCGGCCCGCGACGAGGCTGAGGCCCTGGCCACCTCGTCCCGCAAGGCCAAGAAGCAGGCCAAGGCCCTCGTGGGCGATGCGATGACCCGGGCCAAGGCGGAGGCCGACGAGGCGGCGGCGGCCGCCAAGAAGGCCAAGGGCAAGGGACGCAAGGCCCGCAAACAGGCCAAGGCGGAGACGATTGAGGCCGCCCGCCGCGCCCGCGACGAGGCGCACACCCAGGCGATCCGCCTGCGGTTGGAGGGCGAGGATCGGGCACGCGAGCTGCGCGAGGCGGCCGCCGACGCCGGGCGGCGTAGCCGCAGGAAGGCGGCCAAGGCTGCGGCGTCGGTTCAGGCCGACGCAGAGGCCGACGCCAAGGCCCTGCTCGCCGCTGCGGGCTCGAAGGGCCGCAAGGCCCGCAAGCGCTTCGACAAGGCCGTGGCTCGTGCCCGTTCGGCCCGCCCCGACGGCGAAGGCGAACCGGGCGAGCTCATCGAGCGCTTGGGTTAGCGCTCTTCCCCGTCGTCGGGAATGAGACCGTCGGCGGGTGGTCGGTTGGACGCCACGCCACACACCACCTGACGGTGCAGGCAGGAGGAGATCTCGCGTTCGAGCGCCTCGGGTTCCCAGGCGTTGAAGAAGTCGGCGTGTGCGGTACCGGTGTCGCCCGAGGCCAGCTTCAGGTCGTGCCCGGGCCCGCGGATGGGATAGGAAAGCGCCAGCATCAGCTGGGGTACGGGCACCGGGTGGCTCTCGGGGCATTCGCCACCCGAGGACGTCGCCATATGTGACTGGTGGTCATCCGAGTCGAGGTCCTTGCCGTTCCAGCAGTCGGGAAAGATCACCTCGAGCCGCAGCGTGACCTTGCCCTCGCACTCGGGAGCGGTGGTCTGCCTCGGCGAGCCGGTGCCGCAACTCCACCGGGCGACGTCGAGGGGTTGCTCGGGCTGCGTGTGATCCCCGGCGATCATCTTCAGCCCGAGTGGGTAGGGCTCGATGGTGGTGGGGTCAACCAACAAGCCGGGGCGGTAGTAGGCGTCGGCCTTGTAGGGCGCAACCGGCTCGCCGTGGTCGAACAGCGTCGGAGCCCAGTAGCTGGCCTTGTCCTGTTTCAGCTGGCAGTTGGTGTCGCCCTCGCTGAGCGATTCGACGGTCGAGAAGGCATCGGCGGAGTTGTTACCGATGAAGGTGTGGTTGTGGCTGCGCCCGGGGGCACCGGGCCACACGATGGGGTCGTCGGGAGCGAAGTGGCTGAACGGGCACTCCACCAGGAACTGCGGTATCCGGCCCTGGCTGCTGCCGCGGTTGGTGCGGGCCACGGCCTCCTCGGCGAGGAGGTTCGCCTCGCCCGTCGCCTCGTCGTTCCCGCCGCACGAGGCGACGGGAACGACGAGCATGGCGATGACCATGGCGAAGGGGAGGGCACGTGCAGGCACCCTCGGCGTGGTCACGAAGCGGGCTTCTCCGGCACCTTGACGGCGGCCAGGTCAACCTCGGGAGGCATGTTGGTCGCCGGCTCGGCGGGAGCGGTGGCCGCATCGGGCATGTTCTCCTGCTCGGGCGGCTCCGGGGACGTCTTGTAGTCCTTGGACGCCGGCTGGTCGGCCTGTTCGGACAACCACGCCACGACGTTCAGCTCGTCCACGTCCCAGCCCTCGCCGGCCACCGTGCCGACCTGGTCGCCGTCGCAGGGCGCCAGCGTCTGGAGGTCCTTGGGACGGCTGGTAGCGGCCTCGTTGTCGGACCAGCAGTTCTCCAGGGTGGACAGGTCGGTGTCGACCGAGCCGATGCCCAGGTCGGCCAGACCCGACTCGGAAACGAGGTTGTCCCGCACGATGTTCTGCTGGGGGTTCCAAAGCAACGGGTTCTCGACGTCGGCGGGATCGGTGGCGGGCTTGGACTTCTGCTCGTCGCAGGTCTGGTCCCAGTCGGCCTCGGGTGGCTGGTTGTCGTTGGCGTCCTCTTCGAGGAAGGGCACCAGCCCAATGCCGGTGCGGTCGTGGTCCCACACCCGGTTGCGTTCGATGGTGTTGCGCATCCCACCCGGCACCACGATGCCGTTGCCCGCCGCCAGCAATGCCACATCGATCGCCGGCGTGTCACCGTTGTTGTTCGAGTACACGAGGTTGCCGACGATGTCGGTCTCCCGCTCCGGGTAGCACAGCTCGTAGCTGCCCGAGTTGGGCACGATACCGGCCCGGTTGTTCCGGAACACCGAGTTGATGATGGCCAGGTTGCCGCCCGAATTGGTGCCGGAGTAACCCAGCCCGTTGTTCTCGGCGACGAAGTCGTCGATCACCATGTTGCAGGGGTAGCACTGGCCGACGTAGACGCCGGCGTCGGGGCTGCCCGACCCGTAGCTGTGCTCCAGCAGGCCGTTGACCGAGTCGAAGGCGTACACGCCGTAGTCGCCGTTGCGGTAGGCGGTGAGGTAGCTGCCGCGGTAGCCGTCCACGCCGGTCCAAAAGAAGCCGTTGGTGGTGTAGTTGCGTGCGGTCATGTTCTCGACCGCGACGCCCGATGCGGACAGCACGCGGATGCCGTTCTCCAACTTGAACTCGCCGTCGAGGATGGTCGTGTTGCGGTCGGCCCCGCGAATGGTGAGCCGGTCGGTCTCGACGTTCACGGCCTCCTTGTAGACGCCCTCGGCCACCATGATGAGGTCGCCGGGCTCTGCAGCGTCGACGGCCTTCTGGATGGTGGGTTGGTCGTCCGGAACGTTGATGGTGTTGCCCGACGCGCCCTCGTCGCCTCCGCCGTCTGAGTCGGCGTTGTTGCCCCCGTCATCACCGCAGGCCGATGCGAGCATGACGATGGCCGCCAGCATCGCCACGAGTCGCAGCACGGCGGTGGCCGGGCCCTTCGATGAGTTCTGGTGTTGCATGTTGTCCCCCGTTTCGGCCACCAGCGGTGGCGTGTGTGAATGCGTGATCAACCGACCTTGGTGACGTCCGGTGCGTCGCCCTCGTCGAGCACCAGTACCACGCCCCGCATCGAGCCGGCCGTCTTGGTGGCATGGAGCGAACAGAAGTAGCGGTAGGTGCCCGCAGTGTCGAAGGTGTGGGAGTACTCGTCGCCCGGCTCGAAGTCGGCGGTCTCGGCGCCCCAGTCCTCATCGTCGTTGTTGGGCAGCACGTTGTGGTCGTTCTGGCCATCGTTGCTCCACACCACCTCGGTGCCGGTGACCACCTTGAGTTCCTCGGGCCGGTAGATGTTGTCGATGGAGGAGACCCTCACCGACCCCTCGTAGGCGGGGCCGCTGATGTCGGGCGGCCCGGCCTCGGCGTCACCACCGTCGGAGTCGTCGCCTGAGCACCCGGCAAGACCAACCGCCAGGGTTGCGGCCACCACAAACCCAAACAGGATGCGTCCAGTCCTTGTGCGTGTCATCGGCGCTC
Source organism: Microthrixaceae bacterium (assembly GCA_041394405.1). Lineage (GTDB taxonomy): Bacteria > Actinomycetota > Acidimicrobiia > Acidimicrobiales > Microtrichaceae > Microthrix. The sequence continues at coordinate 105,255 of JAWKIF010000012.1, read as the reverse complement.
CCTCGTGCTGCTCCCGGCCAACAGTGTGGCCGCACGGTGCCAATGGGTTCCAACCGGGCGGGCGAGGGCGGGCAGACTGGCGCCATGACTTCCGACCTCTCCTCCGGAGCTCGACGCCGAGCATCGAGGCACCGCACCACCGCCGAAACCGACATTCGTGTGGAACTGGCCGTTGACGGCGCCGGCACCACGGAGGTTGGCACCGGCCTGCCGTTCTTCGATCACATGCTTGACCAGCTGGGGCGTCATGGCGGATTCGACCTGGAGGTGCAGGCGACCGGTGACCTGGAGGTGGATGGCCATCACACCGTCGAGGACGTGGCCATCACCCTGGGCGAGGCCTTCGCCGAGGCCCTCGGTGACAAGGCGGGGGTGCGGCGTTTCGCCAGTGGGCTCTATCCCTTGGACGAGGCGCTGGTGGAGGTGGCGCTGGACCTGTCGGGACGCCCGTACTCGGCCATCGAGCTGCCGTTTGGCGAGGTGTTGCCGCTGGGCAATCCGCCGTTCAACCCGGAGATGGCCGAGCACTTCCTGGTGAGCTTCGCCACCTCGGCGGACCTCACCCTGCACGTCACCTGTCGGGCGGGCACCAACACCCATCACCTGATCGAGGCCACCTTCAAGGGGCTGGCTCGCTGCCTGCGCGACGCCGTACGGGTGGAGGGCGGCGCGGTTCCCTCCACCAAGGGTGCCCTGTGAGCGCGGGGCCGACCATCGCGGTCATCGACTACGGCATCGGCAACCTGCGCTCGGCCGAGAAGGCGCTGCAGCATGTGGGTGCCAACGCACGGCTCATCAGCGATGCGGCGACGATCGAATCCGCCGATGCGGCCGTCCTCCCTGGGGTGGGCGCCTTTGGGGCGTGCATGGACGCCATCGATCAATCGGGGCTCGCCGATTCGGCGCGTCGGTTCGTCGAGTCCGGGCGACCGTTCCTGGGTATCTGCGTCGGCATGCAGATGCTGTACCACGCCAGCGAGGAGACGCCGGGGCGCACGGGGCTGCGGATCCTGGAGGGCACGGTGGGGTTGCTGGAGGGGCAGGTGAAGCGGCCCCAGATGCAGTGGAACCGCTTGGAGCCCACCCACTCGGGCCACGGCCACCCGTTGTTGGCCGGCATCGAAGATGCCTGGGTGTACTTCGTGCACTCCTACGCTGCGCCGATGAGCGACGCCACCATCGCCACCTGCGACTACGGCGGCCCGGTGGTGGCCGCCGTGGCCCAGGACAACGTCTGGGCCACCCAGTTCCACCCCGAGAAGTCGGGCCGCGTGGGCCTTGCGCTGCTGTCCAACTTCGTGGCCGCCGTCGACCGAAGGGCCGACTCGTGAGGGTGGCTCGGGTCATTCCCTGCCTGGACGTTGACGCCGGTCGCGTGGTCAAGGGCGTGAACTTCGTTGGCCTGCGCGACGCCGGCGATCCGGTCGAGTTGGCGGCCCGCTACGACGCCCAGGGGGCCGACGAGCTGGTCTTCCTCGACATCACGGCGTCCTCCGATGCCCGCGACACCATCGTGGACGTGGTCCGCCGAACGGCCGAGCAGGTGTTCATTCCGTTCACCATCGGCGGAGGCATTCGCACGGTCGCCGACGCCCGTCGACTGCTGCGGGCCGGAGCGGACAAGGTGTCGGTGAATACGGCGGCGGTCGAGCGACCGGAGCTGATCAGCGAGCTGGCCGCCGAGTTCGGAAGCCAATGCGTGGTGGTGTCCATCGATTCGGCGGCGTCGGAGGTGACTCCCAGCGGCTTCGAGGTGGTCACCCACGGCGGCCGGACCCCGACCGGCATCGACACCCTGGAGTGGGCCACCCGATCGGTCGTGCTGGGGGCGGGTGAGCTGATGCTGACGTCGATGGTGCGGGACGGCACGCGGGACGGCTTCGACCTTCCGGTGACGGCGGCGGTGGCCGACGCAGTGTCGGTGCCGGTGATCGCCTCCGGCGGGGTGGGCAATCTCGCCCATCTAGCGGAGGGGGTCGTGGAGGGGCACGCCGACGCGGTGCTTGCTGCGTCCATCTTCCACTTCGGAGAACACACGGTGAGTGAGGCGAAGGCCGCCATGGCGGCCGCCGGCGTCACTGTGCGTCCGGCAGTGGTCTGAACGGGGCGCGCTCCCCGGGGAGCGGGGCTCCATAGCAAGCGCCCTCGGTGGTGCTACCGTCGCTTTCAGGCCGCACGACGGCGGTCCAGCAACCGACCCGATCCACCCGCCGACAACGGATCACTCCCCCGATGGGTCATGGGGCGAGGGATTCTGCCGACAGGCACCGGGCCAACCACACATTGCATTGGAGAGCTATGTCGGGTGCCCCCGCAACCCCGCAGGTCGTCCACGACGTGACCATCCGCCTGGCCGGCGATTCCGGCGACGGGATGCAGCTCACTGGCGACCGCTTCACCGCCCTCGCCGCCTTGGCCGGCAACGATCTGGCCACGCTGCCCGACTTCCCGGCCGAAATCCGGGCGCCGGCGGGCACCCTGCCGGGCGTCTCGGCGTTTCAGGTGCGCATTGCCGACCGCGAGGTGACCACACCGGGCGACGACGCCACGGTGATGGTGGCCATGAACCCCGCTGCCCTGCGTTCCGAGCTGTCCCGGGTGGCCAAGGGCGGCACCATCATTCTCAACTCCGACGGGTTCGACGAGCGCAGCCAGGCGAAGGCCGGGTACGAGACCGACCCCCGCACATCGGGCGAGCTGGACGCCTACGAGGTGGTCGAGGTTCCGATGACCCGCCTCACCAAGGAGGCGGTGGCGGGCACCGGGGTTTCGGGCCGCCACGCCGGCCGCTCCAAGAACTTCTTCGCACTCGGCATCCTCTCCTGGATGTACTCGCGCGACCCCGAATCGGTGGGCGGATGGATCGACGGCAAGTTCTCCAAGGACGACGCCGTGCGCCAGGCCAACCGCAAGGCGCTGGCGGCCGGACACGCATTCGGCGAGACCGCAGAGCTGGGCGCCAACCAGGTGGTCGTGCCGGCGGCGACGCGCGCTCCCGGCACCTACCGGTCGGTGGACGGCAACACCGCCCTGGCCTGGGGCCTGATCGCCGCCGGGGTCTGCGCCGAACTGCCGCTGTTCCTGGGCAGCTACCCCATTACCCCCGCCTCGGCCATCCTCCACGAGCTGGCCCGCCACCCGGACGCCGGGGTGCGCACCTTTCAGGCCGAGGACGAGATCGCCGCCATCACCGCCGCCATCGGCGCCTCGTTCGGCGGCCACCTGGCGATCACCACCACGTCGGGCCCCGGGCTGTCGCTCAAGGCCGAGGCGCTCGGCCTGGCCATCTCGCTGGAATTGCCCTTGGTGGTGGTGAACATCCAGCGCGGCGGCCCGGCCACCGGCCTGCCGACCAAGACCGAGGCCTCCGACCTGCTGCAGGCCATGTACGGACGCCACGGGGAAAGCCCGGTGCCGGTCATCGCCGCCTCGCGGCCCGGCGAGTGCTTCGATGCGGCCATCGAGGCGGCCCGCGTGGCGCTGAAGTACCGCACCCCGGTCATCCTGCTGTCGGACGGCTACCTGGCGAACTCGGCCGAGCCCTGGCGCATCCCCGACGCCGCCGACCTGCCCGACATCTCAGTTGCGAAGACCACCGAGCCCAACCACGTCCGGCCCGACGGCACCGCCGACTTCTGGCCCTACGAGCGCGACCCCGAGACGCTGGCCCGCCCCTGGGCCGTTCCCGGCACGCCCGGCCTCGAGCACCGCATCGGCGGCATCGAGAAGGCCGACGGCACCGGCAACATCTCCTACGACGCCGACAACCACCAGCGCATGACCGACCTTCGGGCCGCCAAGGTGGCCGGCATCGCCAAGGACATCCCGCCCGTAGAGATCGGGGGTGACGTCGATGCCGACACGCTGATCGTGGGCTGGGGATCCACCTGGGGCGCCATCGAGCACTCCATGGCGCGTCTGACCAACGCAGGCCATCAGGTGGCTCACGTGCACCTGCGGCACCTCAACCCGTTCCCCCCCAACCTCGGCGAGGTGCTTGCCCGCTACGACCACGTGGTAGTGCCGGAGCTGAACTCCGGCCAGCTCTGCCGCCTGCTGCGGGCCGAGTTCCTCGTGGATGCCCACTCCATTTCCAAGGTGGCCGGCCAGCCCTTCTCGGCGGCCGAGTTGACCGCCCGCATCTCGGAGGTCCTGCGATGAGCGATACCACCGCCACCTTGCCCGAAGCCCGGGTGGAGATCCCCACCACCACCCGGGCCGACTGGCAGACCGATCAGGAGGTTCGGTGGTGCCCCGGTTGCGGGGACTACTCGATCCTGGCCGCCGTTCAGCTGGCCATGCCCGACATGGGCGTGCGGCGGGAGGACACCGTCGTCGTCTCCGGCATCGGCTGCGCCGCCCGGTTCCCGTACTACATGGACACCTACGGGGTGCATTCAATCCACGGCCGCGCTCCCGCCCTGGCCACCGGCCTGGCCCTTGCCCGGCCCGACCTGTCGGTGTGGGTGGTGGGCGGCGACGGCGACCTGCTGTCCATCGGCGGCAACCACCTGCTGCACGCTCTCCGGCGCAATGTCAACCTGACGATCCTGCTGTTCAACAACCGCATCTACGGCCTGACGAAGGGCCAATACTCGCCGACCTCCGAGGTGGGTAAGTCCACCAAGAGCACGCCCTTTGGCTCCGAGGATGCGCCGCTGCATCCATTGGCCGTGGCGCTCGGCGCCGGGGCGACGTTCGTGGCTCGAACCCACGACATGGACCGCACGGGCATGCAGGACATCTTCAAGCGGGCGCACGCCCACCAGGGCGCGGCGTTTGTGGAGGTGCTGCAGAACTGCAACGTCTTCAACGACGGCGCCTTTGCCGACATCACCGCCCGATCCGAGCGGGAGGAGATGATCATCCCGCTCACCCACGGCCAGCCGGTTCGTTTCGGCGCCGATGGCCATGCCGGTGTCCAGGTGGACTTGGACGGCGCCCGGGTGGTGGAGGTCGCCGACGCTGGCGAGGAGGCCTTGTACGTCCACGACGAGCGGCGCGAGTCGCCCACGGCGGCCCTGGCGTTGGCCCTCATGGCGCCCGAGCCGCACGAACCCACCCCCATGGGTGTCTTCCGCGATGTGTCCCGTCCGGTGCACCACGGCACGTCGGTGGATGGGCCCGGCACCCGCGACGATCTGGCCGCCATGCTGGGTTCCGGCGCCACCTGGACTGTCGAGTAGGTGGGCACGCCCGAGCCGCTTCCCATCCAGATGCTGGCAGACCGCCTGTTGGTCGCGCCCGACAAGGAGGGCGAGCGCAGCTCGGCCGGGGGCATCCTCATCCCAGCCACCGCCGAACGGGGCAAGCGTCTGGGCTGGGCGGAGGTACGCGCCCTCGGCCCCAACGTGCGCAGCGTGAAGGAGGGCGACCAGGTGCTCTTCAACCCCGAGGATGTCTTCGAGGTCGAGGTTCGAGGCGAGATGTTCATGATGCTGCGAGAGCGCGACGTGCATGCGGTGGCGGCGCAGCGATTGGCAGAAAGCTCCACCGGGCTGTATCTGTGAGCCCGGTGAGCGACGACCTGGCCAACCTCAGCTTCTCAGACGACGGGCTGATCTGCGCCGTCGTGCAGGACGACGACAGCGGCGACGTGCTGATGGTGGCGTGGATGAACGCGGACACGCTGGCGGAGACCCTGGCGACCGGGCGCATGGTCTACTGGAGCCGGTCCCGCAACGAGCGGTGGCGCAAGGGCGACACCTCCGGTGATGTCCAGCACCTACGCTCGGCCAGCTACGACTGCGACGGCGACGCGCTCCTGTTCCGGGTGCAGCAGGTGGGCGCGGCCTGCCACACCGGTGAACGCAGCTGCTTCTTCCGCACCCTTGGTGGGGAGTCAGGGGGGTGAGCGCCGAGCTGTCCCGGGAGGCGTTTGTCGACCTGGCCCGGCGGTGCAACGTGGTGCCGGTGTGGCGCCAGCTGTTGGCCGACCTGACCACGCCCGTGGCGGCATTCGCGCGGCTCTGCCCCGACGACGAACCCGGGTTCCTGCTGGAGTCGGTCGATCACGGCGGCGCCTGGGGGCGGTGGTCCTTCGTCGGCCGCCGCACCCCGGCACGCCTCGTCCTGCGCAACGGTCGGGTGGAGCTGGACGGCGAGGTGCCGGGTGTTTCGCCCGGCGGCCTGCCGCTGGGCGATGGCGTGCTGGCCGCCGTGGCGGCGCTGAACGAGGCCGTGCGTGCCCCGGCGGGCCACGAGCTGGGCTTCGCCGAGGGTGCGGAGCCGCCGTTGCACTCCGGCTTGGTGGGCTACTTGGGCTACGACGTGGTCCGTGAGGTGGAGCACCTCCCCGACATGCCACCCGATGATCGGGGCTACGCCGATGCCGTGTTGTCGGTGATTGGGGAGTTGGCGGCGTACGACCACTTCAGCCAGCGGGTGACGCTGATGGTGAACGTGATGGTGCCCCCCGAGTGCGGCGACGACGCGCTGAGCGCCCTGTACGACGACGCCATGGTGGCGCTCGACCGGCTGGCCGCCGACGGAGCCCGACCCCTGGACGAGCCGCTGGTGGAGCCGCCGCGCGGCGACGACGAGGTGCCGCCGGTCCGCCCCAGCCTCGACCAGGCGACCTACGGCGACGCCGTGGCCGTGGCCAAGGAGCACATCCTGGATGGGGACATCTTCCAGGTGGTGCTGAGCACCCGCTATGAGTTTGATCTGGCCGCCGATCCCTTCGACGTCTACCGGGTGCTGCGCCAGATCAACCCCAGCCCGTACATGTACTTCGTGCGCACCGACGGGTTGGCGCTTGTGGGGTGTTCGCCGGAGCCCATGGTGCAACTGCTGGGCGACCGCGTGATCAGCCGTCCCATCGCGGGCACCCGGTTCCGGGGGCGCACGCCGGAGCACGACCGCAAGCTGGCCGCCGAGCTGTCCGAGCATCCCAAGGAGCGGGCCGAGCACCTCATGTTGGTGGACCTGGCCCGAAACGACGTGGGGCGGGTGGTGCGCTTCGGCACCTGCGAGGTGGAGGAGCTGATGACCCTGGAGCGCTTCAGCCACGTCATGCACCTCACCAGCCAGGTGGTGGGCACGCTTGCCGAGGACAAGACACCCGCCGACGTGCTTGCGGCCACGCTTCCGGCGGGCACCGTGAGCGGGGCGCCCAAGGTGCGGGCCATGGAGATCATCGACGAGCTGGAGCCCGTCAAGCGGGGCCCCTATGCCGGCGTGGTGGGCTACCTGGACTTCTCGGGCAACATCGACACCGCCATCGCCATCCGCACCATGGTGGTGGACCGCCACCCCGATGCCGCCAGCGGAGGCCCGCCCTGGCGGGGGGCCGTGCAGGCCGGCGCCGGCATCGTCGCCGACTCGGACCCGGCCGACGAGTACCTGGAGACCGCCAACAAGGCCAAGGCCCTGCTGCTGGCCGTGCCCGCCGCCGAGCGCATGACCGCCCAGCGCCGGGCGGCGCGCAAGGCCTTCCCACTGCAGTAGAGCGCGGCAATCATGCTGCGGTGGTGGGGCCGCCTTCGAGGCGGTGTCGTTGGGATTCGATGAGGCGCCCGGTTGGAGTGCGCCATCGGAACGTGACCTGTTCGGGGTTGTCGTGGTCGCGGCTCATCGTCCAGCCGGGTCGGTGGGTGACCCGGTGGTGGTGCCGGCAAAGGAGGGCGAGGTTGTTGAGGTCGGTGGGGCCGTTGTCGTCCCAGCAATCCACGTGGTGGGCGTCGCACCAGCTGGGCGGCCGGTCACAACCTGGGAACACGCAGCCCCCGTCGCGGAGCAGGAGCGCCCGGCGTTGTTGGCGGTTGGCGTACCGGAGGGTGTGGCCCATGGTCAGTGGGTCCCCGGTGCGGGTGAGGTGTGCGGGCCGGATGAGGCCGGCGGCGATGATGAACCGCATGATCTCCGGCGAGAGGCGCCGGTCGTTGTCGTCGGTGAGTTCGCCGGTGTCGGCGTTGTAGACGACGACGATCTCGGGCTCGGGGAGCCTGCCTTCGCCGTCGGCGACACCGGATCCGCGGTCGACCAGTTCGCCGAGGGCCTCGGCAGCCGCCTGTGCCCGGGACGGGACGGGTATCTCGCCGTCGGAGCGCTCGGCGTCGGAGCGGTGGCGGGTGAGCACCTTGTCGGTCTCTGCTTCGAGGAGCTTGGTGATGGTGGGGGCGAGTTCGCCGACCAGTTGGCCCGAAATGTGGGTGACGCCGTCGGTGGTGGGGATGAGGCTCAGCCGATTGTTGGCCGGGTCACGAGCCGGGTCGTAGCCGCCGTCCTGGTCGAGGAGCTCGGCGATGCCGCGCACCTCTTGGGCCCACCGATCGAAGGTGGCGACCTTGGCCAGGTCGATGAGACGGGGCAGAAGGTCGACCATGGCGGGCCAGATCCGCTGGTTGGCAACCTGGTCGAACACCCGGACGTGTTGCCAACCCACGATGCCGTCTTCGAACGCCTGGGCCAACGCCTGGTAGCGGGTGTGGAGCCGTTGGGCGGTGCGGACTTGGCGATTGGCGGCCGCCCGGGATTGTCTGGTGCGGTGAGCGAGCCACATGCCGGTGGGGTGACCGTGCAGCGCATCGCAGGTTCCGCGGTCGGCCATCTCGGCGAGCAGCGCGCTCTCTCGGTGTTCGAGGCGGCGGCGTGTTTCGTGGATGGCGACGAGTTCGTCGAGCTCGGGGCACCCTTCACCGGCGGGAGGATCGTCGCCTGATCGGGCGGGCTCGTCGGCCCTGGCGCATTTCCAGCCGGTGGCGCGGTCGAACCGTTGGGCTGCCCGTGAGTTGCTCAGTTCGTCGTGTCCGGCGCTGCGACTGTCGCCGCCGCTGCAACCGGACCCGTCAGGAAGCATGCAAGTATCGTACAGGTGTTCGACTCACGGGTCAAGGGGGAACAGTCAGGAATCCCGCACGATGGACGCGACTCAAGGCCCCGCCACGAGCGGCAGCTGGGTCATTGAGTGCCCTGCCATGGGCCTGTCGGGAGTCCTGGGACTCGGGATCGGAGGTTCAGGAGCGGTCGAGCACCACGAGTAGGTTGCCGGTGTCGACGCGGTCGCCGACGCCGAAGCGCACCTCGGCCACGGTGGCCTCGCCCGCTGCGGTGATGGGGTGCTCCATCTTCATGGCCTCCACCACCATGAGCAGCTCGCCGTCGCCGACCTTGGCGCCCGCCTCCACGTGCACGGCGATGACGGTGCCGGGCAGGGGACACACCGGCCCGCTGCCGGCCAGGTCCAGGTCGTGGGTGGCAAAGCGGGGCACGCGGGTGAAGCTCAACGCTCCCAACGCACATCGCGTGTGGACGTCGTCGCCCTGGCGGGTGACCTCCACCAGGTGGCGTGTGCCGTCGGCCTCGATGGCCACCAGGCCGCCCTCGTGTAGGCGGAACGCCACCTGCACACGACGGCGCTCGTCGTCGCCGAGGGCCCCGGCGTCGTCGGGCTCGGGCGGGGCGCCCACCAGCACCTCGGCCTGCGCCGGCCCAACCATGTGGTACTCGAGGTGATGCTCGACCCCGTCACAGGCCCACGTCTGGCGCTGGCCCATCGTGCGCAGCAGCCGCCAACCCGACGGTGCGAAGGCGGTGGGGGATTGGGCGTGGTTGTCCCCGGCGTCGGTGAGGGCAGCGGCCAGCAGCAAGGCCAACGCCACGTCGGGGTCGGGGCCGCCGGCCGCAAGCACGTCCGGATGCGTGTCGAGGTAGGAGGTGGGCGTAGCGCCCGCCAGGTAGTCGGCCTCGCGGCATACGGCGGCCAGCATGGCGGCGTTCGTGCGCACCCCGGTGACCTGGGCTGAGGCCATGACGCGGCCCAACCTCCGCGCCGCCGTCGGTCGATCCGCGGCGTGGACGATCACCTTGGCCACCAGCGAGTCGTAGTCGGCGGACACCGACGACCCGGAACGCACGCCGCTGTCCACCCGCACTGCGCTGCCCACCCGCACTGTGCTGGCCACCTCGGGGCCATCCTGGCCCAACTCGGTACCTACGGCGAAGCGTCCGATGGTGCCGCCGGAGGGCAGCCACCCGGCGGCCGGGTCCTCGGCCACCAGCCGGGCCTCGATGGCGTGGCCGGAGAGCGACACCTCCTCCTGGCTGAGGCCCAGGGGTTCGCCCGCAGCCACGCGCAGCTGCATCGCCACCAGGTCGACACCGGTGACGGCCTCGGTCACGGGGTGCTCCACCTGCAGGCGGGTGTTCACCTCCAGGAAGTTGATGGTGCCGTCCGCCCCCACCAGGAACTCGACGGTTCCGGCGTTCACGTACCCCACGTGCCGGGCCAGGGCGAGGGCCCCCTCCCACAGGGCCTCCCTGACAGAGCGGTCAACCGCACTGGCGGGAGCCTCCTCGATCACCTTCTGGTTGCGGCGCTGGATGGAGCACTCGCGGTCGCCCAGGTGGATGACGGCGCCGTGGGCGTCGCCCATGATCTGCACCTCCACGTGGCGGCCGCCCTCCAGGTAGGGCTCGACAAACACGGTGCCGTCACCGAAGGCAGAGAGCGCCTCGCGGGAGGCCGCCTCCAGGGCGGCGGGCAGGTCGTCGGCGCTGCGCACCACCCGCATGCCCCGGCCACCGCCTCCCGCCGCCGCCTTGACCAAGGCCGGGTAGCTCACGCCGTCGGGCACGGCCCCGTCGGTCACCAGCAGCGCCGAGGTGGTGGGCACCCCCGCCTCGACGGCGGCGGCCTTGGCGGCCACCTTGTCGCCCAGCAGCTCGATCTGCTCGGGTGTCGGCCCCACCCAGGCCAGTCCCGCGTCCAGCACGGACCGGGCGAATCCGGCGTTCTCGGCCAGGAACCCATAGCCGGGGTGCACGGCGTCGCACCCGGTGGCCACGGCCGCCTCCAGCACCAAGTCGCCGCGGAGGTAGGAATCGGCGGGGGAGGAGCCGCCGAGGGCCACGGCCACATCGACCGAGTCGACATGGAGCGCGTCGGCGTCGGGGGCGGAGTAGACGCCCACCGTGTCGATGCCCAACGCGCGTGCGCTGCGGGCGATGCGCACGGCGATCTCGCCTCGGTTGGCGATCAGCAGGCGATGGATGGACGTAGAACCCATGCTCAGTGCCTCCACACGCCGTACTCGGTGGCGCCGGCCACGACGTTGCTGTGCGCCGCCGAGAGGGCCAGGCCCAGCACCGTGCGGCTGTCGGCCGGGTGGATGATGCCGTCGTCCCACACCCGTCCCGTGCTGTAGAGCGCCGTGGACTCGCCCTCCACCTGGGTCTCCAGGGCCGAGGTTTGGGCCTCCAGCAGCTCCTCCAACTCCGGGGTGATCTCCACGCCCTTCCCGGCCGCCGAGTTGCGGGCCACGATGTCCATGACGCCAGCCAGCTGCTTGGGCCCCATCACGGCGATGCGATGGTTGGGCCAGCTGAACACGAAGCGGGGGTCGTAGGCCCGCCCGGCCATGCCGTAATTGCCAGCTCCGTAGCTGGCACCCACCATGAGGTTGAAGTGCGGAACGGTCGAGTTGGAGACGGCGTTGATCAGCTTGGCGCCGTTGCGGATGATGCCGCCCTGTTCGGCCTTGGTGCCCACCATGAAGCCCGTGATGTTGTGCAGGAACACCAGTGGCGTGTCGGAGCGGTTGCACAGCTGGATGAACTGGGCGCCCTTCTTGGCCTCCTCGGAGAAGAGGATGCCGTTGTTGCCGATGAGCCCCACCGGGAAACCGCAGATCGAACCCCAGCCGCACACCAGCTTGTCGCCGTAGGTCGCCTTGAACTCCTCGAAGCGGCTGCCGTCCAGCAGGCGGGCGTAGATCTCGCGGATCTCGAACGGGATCCGCACGTCGGCCGAGGCGCACCCGGGCAGCTCGGCGGGGTCGTAGCGCGGCGGATCGGCGGGCTCCGTTGGCCCGGGCCCCAGCTTCCGCCAGCGCAGGTGGGCGACGATCTGGCGGGCGATGCGGATGGCGTCGGCCTCGTCTGCGGCCAGGTAGTCCGACAGGCCGCTGGTGCGGCTGTGCATCTCGGCGCCGCCCAGGGTCTCCTCATCGGTCTCCTCGTCGATGGCCATCTTCACCAGCGGCGGCCCGCCCAGGTACGCGGTGCCCTGTTGGGCGACGAAGATGGTGTAGTCGCACATGCCCGGCACGTACGCGCCGCCGGCGGTGTTGGGGCCGGGCACGATGGAGATGGTGGGGATGCCGGCCTTGGAGAGCTGGGTGAGGGCCTTGAACTGCGCGCCACCGGGAACGAACAGGTCGGCCTGGCGGGGCAGCTCGGCGCCGCCGGATTCGGTGATGTTCACCAACGGCAGCCGGTTCTGGCGGACGATCTCGAAGAAGCGGAACAGCTTGGTGAGCGTGTTGGGGTTGACCGATCCGCCCCGGTAGGTCATGTCGCTGCCGTAGATGGCGCACTCGACGCCCTCGATCACGCCGATGCCACAGGCCACGCCGGTGCCGATCGGGTCCTCGGTGCCCCAGGCCGCCAGCGGGCTGAGCTCGAGGAAGGCGGTGTCGGGGTCCACCAGCAGCTCGATGCGCTCCCGAACCAGCATCTTGTTGCGCCGGCGGTGCCGGTCGACGTAGCGCTGCCCGCCCACCGTTGGCACCAACGCCAGCTGGGCCGCCACCTCATCCCACAGGGCCTCCATGGCGGCGAGGTTGGCCAGGTAGGCCTCCGAGCGGGTGTCGAGGCGGCTGTGCAGCGGCGTGCCGATGCTCACGGCGTGCCCGCCCCGGTTCCGGCCTGGCCGATCCACGATGGGTCACGCTTCTCGAGGTAGGCGGTCATGCCCTCCTGGGCCTCCGGGGCGTCGAAGAGGCGTGCCGACAGCTCGGCGGTCCAGGTGAACGCCTCGTCGGTGGGCAACTGGGGCACCCGGCTGAGCAGCGACTTGGTGGCGTCCAGCGCGTTGGGCCCGCCCCGCAGCAGGTCGTCGACGATGGCGCCGGTCGCCTCGTCCAGCGACCCGGGTTCGACGGCCTGGTTGATCAGCCCGAGCCGTGCCGCCTCGGTGCCGTCGAAGCGGTTGCCGCGCAACAGCGCGCTTGCCGCATCGGCCCGGCGCATCTTGGGCAGGCACATCACCGAGATGACCGCCGGCGCCACCCCGATGCGTACCTCGGTGAAGCCGAACTTGGCGTCGACGAGCCCCACCGACAGGTCCATGGCCGCGGCCAACCCCAGCCCGCCCGCCACGGCGTGCCCGGCGATGCGCCCCACGAAGGGCTTGGGTGACGTGGTGACGAGGCGGAAGAAGGCGCCGAGGTCGGCGCTGGGGCGTTCGCCCTCGGCGGTGCGTTCGGAGAGGTCGGCGCCGGCACAGAACACCCGCCCGCTGTTGGTGACCACCACGACCCGCACCGCAGCGTCGCTGTTGGCCCGCTGCACGGCGTCGCCGAACTGCGCCATGAGGGTGGTGCTCAGCGCATTGCGGTTGGCGTCGTCGTCCAGGATGATGGTGAGCACACCGCCGTCCAGCTCGGTTCGCACCTTCTGTTCTGGCATGGCACCTCCGAGGGGTCGGGCCGCGTCGGGGTTTGCGGTCGCCGATCGGGTCGGCGGGCGAACGATGGCGGCAAACCTAGGCGCTGGCCGCCTCAGCGCCCATCGCGGCGGTGCGAAGGTGGGCCCCCGTCTGCGCAGTGGCGTCGGCCTGGGCAAACCGGGTTCGATGATCGGAGTGCGGGCTGCGTAGCTTGACGCCGATGGCTCAACCCGATCCCGACGTCACCTGGGCCAAGTTGGCCGAGGAGCCGGTCGACTCAGCGTCCCGCTTCAACCCCGACTCGCTCGAGGGGTTGCCCGAACCGGCCCGGCGATTCCTCACGCGGGCGGTGCCCAACGGGGTCGCGCTGTTTCCCCGGGTGGAGCTGCGGATGGTGGGCAGGATCAAGCTGGGCAGGAAGTGGAAGTCCTTCACGGCCGAGCAGATCCTCCGGGCCGGCGTGGGGTTCGTCTGGCGTGCATCGGTCGGTGGGCATCTGGCGCGGTTTGAGGGCGCCGACGTGCTGGGCCCCGACGGCGCAGGGCTGCGCTTTGCCCTGCACGGCAAGCTGCCCGTGGCCCGAGCCTCGGGCAAGGGCGTGGCCCGAAGCGCGGCCGGGCGTTTGGCCGCCGAAACCGTGGCCTGGGCACCCCAGGCCCTCACGCCGCAGGCCGGCGCCAGATGGCGCCCGGTGGACGACGACCGGGCGGCGGTCACTCTGGAGGCGGCCGGCGAGACGGTGGAGGTGGTGGTGAAGGTGGGGGCCGACGGCGAGCTGGCCGAGTTGGCGCTGCAGCGCTGGAACGATTCGGCCAAGCCGCAGGGGTTGGCGCCGTTCGGGGGTTCGGTCTCGGAGGTGCTGGTCACCTCGGGCGGCGTTCAGGTGGCCGGTCGCGGTCGGGTTGGTTGGGAGTGGGGCACGCCCGAACAGGCCGAGGGCGAGTTCTTCAGCTACCGGGTGATGGAAGCCATCCACCGCGCCTGACGCCGCACTGCTCGCTCCTGATACTGCGAGCGTGGGCTCAACCCTCCACCACCATGGTGAACGCCACGTCGGGGCCGCCGTCGGTGAACCAGGGCTGATCGCTTTGGGCAATGCCCAGGCGAACCGGGTACTCACCGGGCGGCAGGGGTTCAACGTTGGTGTCCACGGCCAGGACCTCGACCTCCACTACCGAGGTGTCGCCCGGCAGCATCCAGCGGCTGAGCTCGCCGCCGGAGCGTGCGCCCGTTGGCCCCCCGGACCGTGCGGCGCCGATGTCGGCCACCACGCGCACCCGCCCCTCGCCGGTGAAGCTGGCGAAGTCGGGCCACGGCGCGCCGGTTCCGCCATGCGTCGCCCGCACCTTCATGCGGATGCGGCCGCCGGGGACCACGGTCTGGCGCGTCGGGAACCTGCCGACGGGTTCGATCGCGGCGTCTCGGGCGTCCGGCGGCAGCGCCGCCGGAAACCCCTCCGGCAACAGCGCACCCAGCCGGTCCAGGCGGGCCTGTTCGCTGCCCGGCTGCACCCACACCGCCAGTCCCTCCTCGGCGTCCCAGAGGAAGTAGTAGCCCCCGTCGTCCAGGACGGCGATGCGATCGCCTGCGGCCCGGCGGGCCGGATCGGTCAGCCGAGCCAGTGCGTACGGGCAGGTGGGCGCCTCACCCTCCGCTGCGTTGTAGGACCTGACCTCGACGTCGGGCAGCGACCAGGGGTAGGTGAGGCTGGCCCGGGCGGCGGCGGCGGACGCGTCGATGCACAGCTCGTCGATCTCCAGCCGCTCGATGATGGCCCCGGCGGTCCACCCGTCGTAGTTGCCATCGGCGAACTGGCCGGTGGCCCGGACGGTGCCGGTGCCCAGGTAGAGCGCTCCTGCCCCCAGTGCGACGACCGTGATGCCGCCTAGGGCGGATGCGACGGCCGCCCGAGGCGGCGGGCGCCGGATGGTCACGGCGGCGACGGCGATGGCCACACCGGCGAACACCGCCACCAGGGTGGCCCTCCCCAGCAGCGACTCGGGCTGGTCGCCGACGTAGCGGGTGAGGGCGGGAACGGCGAAGGGCGAGAACACCGAGTCCAACTCCGCTGGGTTGCGCAGGGTGGCGATGGCAACGCCCAGCGCTGCGGTCGCCGCCGTGGCCGCCGCCATCACCCGGCCGAACCGCGGGTGGGTCGACGCGTTGAGCAGCCCTGCGATGGCGATGGCCAGCCACAGCGGAGTGAACGAGTCGTTGTGTCGGCCATACACCCAGTGGTCGGCCCGAAACTGGTTCTGAGCGAAGAACACCACGGAGGTGGCGAACACCACGGCGGCGGCCCCCAGCAGCAACGCGAGCACCGCGCGAACGTTGGGCGATGCTGGGGGTCGGTCGTGGCCGGCGGCCCGTCGGCTGACGAGCGCGATGCCGACGAGCGCGAGGCCCGCCGATCCGACGGCGAGGTACCAGGCCTGGCCGACAGCGGTTGCCATCAGCTCACGAAGGCCGCTCCCGCTGCTCACCAGCTTCCACCACGCTGCGGGGCCACCCTCCAGCTGTTCCACGTCCACCCAGCGAGCTTGGCGCAACGCGCGGGTGAGCAGCCTGAAGGCGCCTACGCCCGCAACGAGGAGCGCTGCGTTGGCGGCCGCAACGGCTGGGTCGAGGCGGCGCCGAATCCCGGCCACGACCAGCACCACCAGGGCTGCGGCCGCCACCGCCGTGAACCGCGGGTGGGCCCCCACCAGCACTGCGGCGGCCGGGCCGGCCAGCAGCCGCTGGGGGAGCGGCCGGTCCGACTCGGTGGCGGCGAGCGCCGCCAACGCCGCTGCGGGTACCAGCGGCAGTACCAGGTTCTCGGCGATGGCCGAGACACCGCTGGCAGCGACTGCGGGAGCCACGGCGCCGACGACGGCGGCCGCGAGCGCGATCCGGGCGGGGGTGCCGAACAGGCGCCGCAGCGCGGCCACGAGGAGCGGGAACAGCGATGCCAGAAGCACGGCGTTGACGAGCCGCACCGCCAGCCACTGGCCTCCAACCGATCCGACCGCCGCAAACAGCGGCGCCAGGACGACCGAGTACGCAGGGGCGTAGAAGGGCGAGACCGGCATCTGCCACTGCCCGTTGCCGGACAGCCAGCGGGCGTTGCCCAGGTAGCCGTTCTCATCGAATACGACGGTGGGGGCACCGACCCGGGCCGACATGGCCAGGTGCACCGCCACCAGCACCGCGGTGCCGGCGACGATCAGTCGCCGATCGTTGGCGGAGAGTGGCTGGAGCACGCCGGAACCGTACCCGGCGACCCAGCGAGTGGGTGGGGGCGAGGGCTGCGGCCGGTAGGTTGCCGCCATGATCGACAACGAAGCGCCAGCCCCCGCGCCCGAAGGCCGCCCGTGGGGCGTGCGCACGGGCCTGGACCTGGTGGAGGTGCGCGGCCCGGACGCCGTTGCCTACCTCCAAGGCCAGCTGTCCCAGGATGTCGCCGGGCTGGCCGTGGGCTCGTGGGCCCCGTCGCTGCTGTTGGAGCCGCAGGGCAAGGTGACCGCCTGGATGCGGGTGGGCCGGTTGGTCGCCGGCGAGGCGGGGGACCGGCTGGTGCTGGTGGCGGACCGTGGGTTCGGCGCTCAGGTGGAGCAGCGCCTGCGGCGTTTCTGGCTGCGCACCAACGCCACCCTGGAGGTGCGCGAGCTGGTGCCGACGCTCGCGGTGCGGGAGTGGCCGCACGGCGCGGCGCTGCCCGAGCAGCGCGACGGGGCCTTGGTGGTGCCCGCCCCATGGCCGGGCGCAGCGGGCTTCGACCTGGTGGGCCTGGGTGCCGAGGTACCCGATGGCGTCACCGTGTTGGAGGGTGAGGCCGGCCGGGCCTGTCTGGAGCGGGCTCGGATCCTGGCCGGTGTCCCGGCCATGGGGAGCGAGCTGGGGCCGGAAACCATTCCCGCCGCCGCCGGCGTGGTGGAGGGCGCCGTGGACTTCGCCAAGGGCTGCTACACGGGGCAGGAGCTGGTGGCTCGGGTGGACAGCCGCGGCAACCGCACCCCAACCCGATTGGTCGTGCTGAGCGGAACCGCACCGGCCCCCGAGCCGGGCGTCGAACTGAGCCACGACGGCCAACCCCGTGCGACCGTGACCTCGGCGGTGGCCGACGGTGACGCCTGGGTGGGGTTGGGCTACCTCCATCGAAGCATCGAGACGCCGGCGGAGCTGGACGATCACGGCGAGGTCGTGGTGGCCGTCGACCGCCCCTGAGCGCAAGGTGGGCCGCGTCCGCATCGGCGGTTCGCCGAACGGCGAACCGAGGGTGATCCAACCTGTGGCGGGCATGGGTTGCCACGCCGGCGTCGCGTCGCCATGTGCCAGGGTGCCCTGATGAGTGGCAGGGTGCCCGGATGAGCAAAGCCATCACCGAGGTGCCGCCGCCGCCCGAGCGGCTCTATACGTCCGACGACCTGTTCGACGCCTGGGACGTCGACCGCCCGGAGTCGGCCGGCGAGACGTTCGACTTTGCCCACTACCGCCTCGCCCGCAGCCAGGGGTTGCGCACCCCGACGGAGCGAGAGGTGGCGGCGGCGCGCGCACGTCACGACACGGCGGTGTCCTGGGAGCTCTACGAGGCGCTCGGCGAACGGCGCGTGGTGGCCATCATGGGGGGCCACGGCATGGCGCGGAACCACGCTGGCTATCGCCTGGTTGCCCAGCTGGCCCACGCACTGGCGGCGAAGGACTTCCTGCTGCTGAGCGGCGGTGGACCCGGCGCCATGGAGGCCACCCACCTGGGCGCGCGATGCGCCGGCGCTTCCCTGGGACTGGACGATGCCCTGGGCGCGATGGGAGCCAACCGCGCCGCGCCCAAGGAGGGCGAGGCGCCCGACGATCGGCTGACGTTTCCGTTTCGTTCGGCCGACGAGCTCTTCGACCGCTCGGGCGGGTTGATCCCCGAGCAGGTGGCCCGGCTGCACACCTGGCAGGCACCGGCATTCGCCGTGGCTGAAGCGACCTCCACCGATGCCGGCGAGTCCATCGGCATCCCCACGTGGATGTACGGCCACGAGCCCCCCACGCCGCTGGCGACGCGTCACGCCAAGTATTTCGATAACTCCATACGCGAGGACGGCCTGCTGGCGCTGGCCGCCGACGGCGTGGTGTTTGCGCCCGGTCGCGCAGGCACGCTGCAGGAGATCTTCGCCGATGCCGCCCAGAACGCCTACCGCTCGGTGAAGAACCGCTTCAGCCCGATGGTGTTTCTGGACCTGGACGAGTACTGGTCGGTCCACTTCGGCGTGCGACAGGTGTTGGAGCGGCTCTTCGACGATGCGGAGGAGCGCCACCTGTTCTGGGTTGACACCGTCGCCGAGGCGGTCGCCGCGCTGGGCTGAACCGCGCTCCGGGAGCGCGGGGGGGAGGGGCTGGGAGCGGAGGTTGCGGGGCGCGTGTCTAATGGCTTACATTAGAACACGTTCTACTTTTCACCCTCAGGAGCACCTCATGGAATTCGGCCTCTTCCTCAACGGTTATCTGCCCGGTCCGGCGGCGCACGACCCCGAATCCGAGCACACCATGCTCACCCGGGAGTTTCAGTACGCCATCCATGCGGACTCCTACAACTGGAAGTACGCCTGGTTCGGTGAGCACCACGCGCTCACCGAGTACTCCCATATGTCCGCCCCCGAGGTGGTGGTGCCCTATATCGCCGCCCAAACCGAGCGCATCCACCTCGGTTCGGCAATCATCAACCTGTCCTACAAGGTGAACCAGCCGCAGCGGAACGCCGAGCGGGTGGCCATGTTGGACCACGTCACCGGCGGACGTTTCGAGTTCGGCACCGGCCGTGGAGCAGGCGAGCACGAGATGCAGACCTTCGACCTGCACACCTCCGAGACCAAGGAGATGTGGGACGAGGCCGCCCACGAGATCGTCCGCATGTGGGAGCAGCGCGACTACTCCTTTGAGGGCAAGTTCTTCCGGGTTCCCGGCCCCCACAACATCCTGCCCAAGCCCTACGGCGTCGGCCATCCCCCCATCTGGGTGGGCTGCGGCAACCCCGGCACCTTCACCAAGGCCGGCAACCTCGGCATTGGGGCCATCGCCTTCAACTTCGAGCCCGTGTTCAACCTGAAGGGCCGCATCGACGCCTACAAGGAGGGCGTCGCCGACTGCACCGAGCCGTTGGGCGAGTTCGTCAACGACAACGTGATGATGACCAACGCTGTGGTGTGCGTGGCCGATGGGAAGCGGGCACGCGAGATCGCCCTGTCGCCCGGTCGGGGCTACCTCAACACGATGGTCAACATGTACCACTCCACGATGCCGCCCCAGCCGGGCGCGGTGAAGTGGCCGGGCACACCCCGCTCGATCCGCACCGAGGAGGAGCTGGACTTCGCCATCGAGGCCGGGTACCTGCTGTGCGGCAGCCCCGAGCAGGTGCTGGACCAGATCGCGAAGTACCAGGAGGTCGGCTGCGATCAACTGGTGTTCGGCATCCCGAACGAAGGCTTCGAGCACGAGGAGGTGTTGGAGATGATCGAGCTGTTCGGCACGCACGTGATTCCGGAGTTCGACAAGGACCCCGAGCACCGCACCTCCAAGATGCGGGCCACGGCCAAGCGCAAGTATCCGGAGTTCTCCCAGCCGTTCCCGGAGGACTTCAAGGGGCCCGAGGTCATCCCCACCAACGCACTGCTCCCCCTCGGGAGCTGACGCTGGAGGTGCCCATGCCGGGTACGCCCGACCGGTTGCTGGACGAGGCCGAGCGGCTGTTCGCGCGCCAGGGGATCGATGGGGTGACCACCCGGGAGCTGACCGAGGCGGCCGGACAGCGGAACGCATCCGCGGTCAGCTACCACTTCGGTTCCCGCGACGGGCTGGTCCGAGGGTTGCTGGCCCGGCGCGGCGGGCCCATCGACGAGGCGCGGGGCCGACACCGCGACGCCCTGGGCGCCACCCCGTCGGTGGCCCAGCTGGTGAGGTGCCTGGTGGACCCGTGGGCGGAGTCGTTGCTCAGCCCCGAGGGGCGCGCCTACGTGCAGATCGTCGACCAGCTTCGAGGTCGATTCGCCGCCTGGAGAACCGAATCCGATGCCACCACCAGCAGCAACCTCACGCGCATCCTCGATGAGCTGGAGGCTGCGGGTGCGGGAGCTGCGGTCGGCCCCCGCGATCGTGAGCGTCTGGTGGGCATGATCGTGATGCTCACCGGAACCACGGCCGATCGGGCCCGGCGCATCGAGGCGGGCGAGCCCATGGAGCTGGGCCACGACGCGTTTGTCGACCTCTTGGTGCGCATGTGCACGGCGGTGGTCCTGGCCTGAGCCGTGCCGGCGCGGCGCCCGGCGAAGGCGGCGACCCGGTCGGTCGGGTGGTCAAGGGACCGGGGCCCGGGGTACGGCGAGCTCGGCCAGCGCCGCAGCCGGGTCGGCCGCCGTCACCAGGTGTTCGCCCACCAGCACGGCGTGGTACCCGGCGTCGGCCAGCCGCCGGGCATCGGCGGGTCCGCGCACGCCCGACTCGGCGACCGCCACCACCCCGTCGGGGATCTCGGCCGCCACCCGGACGGCGCGATCCGTGTCCACCTGGAAGGTCACCAGGTCGCGCTGGTTGACGCCGACCAACTCGGCGTCGGCCACCTCCACGGCTCGGGCCACCTCGGCCTCGTCATGGGCCTCGACCAGGGCAGCCAGGCCAACCTGGCGGGCCAACTGGGCGAAGTCGGCCAGCTCGGCGTCGTCCAGCGCGGCTGCGATCAGCAGCACCACGTCGGCACCCATCAGGCGGGCGTCGCACACGTCAGCAGCCGACACCGTGAAGTCCTTGCGCAACAGCGGCCCGGCAAATCCCCGGCGGGCGGCGGCCAGGTCGGCAGGTGAACCCGAGAAGAACTGCTCGTCGGTCAACACCGACACCATCGAGGCGCCGGCGGACCCATACGTGCGGGCCAGGTCGGTGGCGTCGAGGTCGGGCGCCAACGCCCCCTTGGATGGACTGGCCCGCTTGACCTCGGCGATGACGGCGAGCAGGGGGCCCGCCGTCAGGGCGGCTGCTGCGGGCACCGCGGGTGGGCAGGCCGCCGCCTCGTCGATCAGCCGGTCGAGGGGACGCCGGTCGGTCGCGGCCGCCGTGCGGTGGGCGGCGAGGATGGCATCGAGGTAGGTGGCCATGGGAGGGGCGTCCTGTCGTCGGGGTGGCAGCGGCTGACGGTATCGGGCCGGTACTCAGCGGCGTTCGGCCCGTGCGCCGGCAAGCATGGCCACCAGCGGCACCAACAGGAAGGCGATGCCCGCCAAGAAGCCAAAGACCACCGCCAGGCCCACCAGTCGGTCGTTGTGGAACATGAAGCTGGACACGAAGGTGCAGAGCCCGAGGGCCCCCAACGCCATCGGCAGCAGCTGCAGCGCCGGATGAACCCGGGTGCCGGGCACCGGCGTGTCGGACTCCTCCCGCCAGCCCGTGTCGTCGTTGTCGGGGTGCAGCGGGCGAAACGGTCGTTCGGGCGGCGTCGCCGTTGCGGCGCCGCTGCGGCCGGCGGCGAACGTGCCGTGGCGAGCGTCGGCCAGGCTGGCGTCGTAGTCGCGCCTGCGCCGATCGTCCGACAGGACGGCCCAGGCGGCGTTCAGCTCGCGCATGCGGGCCTCCCGTGCCTGCCGCTCGTCGGGTGGGCCCACATCGGGGTGGGCGAGTCGCACCTCGGCCAGGTAGGCCCGACGCATCGCAGGAGCGTCATCGCCTGTCCGGGCGCCGATCACCTCATAGAGCGTCACAACTCGATGGTACCGAGGCAGGCCCGGAGCCCAGTAGCCATCACCCGGGTGACGCGAGGCGGCCCTGGCGGGGCACCTCGCCCCTGCAGGGCCGCGGATGAGCGCGGCCAACGTGTCCGCCCGCAAATGCCCCGGCCCGGCGTCGGACCGGCGGTAGCGTGGGTGGGTGTTCGTGAAGATCTGTGGCATCACCAGCGAGGAGGATGCCCTCATGGCCACCGCCCTCGGCGCCGACGCCCTGGGTTTCGTGTTTGCCCCGTCCTCACGCCAGATGTCGGCCGGCGCCGCAGCCGACATCATCAAGCGGCTTCCACCCGATGTGCTGCCCATCGGGGTGTTTCGCGACCAGGCGCCCAACCGGGTGCTGGATGTTGCGCTGCGAGCCGGGTGCCGCGGCGTGCAGCTGCACGGGCACGAGACCCCGGAGATGGCCGATCGCATCCGGCCTCACGTCCCGGTGCTGATCGTGGCGATGACGGCAGGGTCGTCGGCGTTGGCCCACTTCGACCGGTTCTCGGCCGATGCGCTGCTGCTCGACGGTCACTCGCCCGGCTCCGGCGAGGTCTTCGACTGGTCGCTCACCGAGGGCATGCCCAGCAACCGACGGGTGATCCTGGCCGGCGGCCTGACCCCGGACAACGTGGCCGACGGTGTGTCGATCGTCCGACCCTGGGGCGTGGACGTCTCCACCGGCGTTGAGAGCCGACCCGGTGTGAAGGATCCCCGATTGGTGCGGGCATTCATCCACGCCGCCCGGGAGGCCGACGACCCCGAGCGTCGGGCGGAGGGACCGGGTCCCTTCGACTGGAACGAGGACTGAACCGGTGCCCGACGCCGTGAGCCGCACTGCCTTGGCGGCCATGATCGACCACACGCTCTTGGCTCCCACGGCCTCGGAGGCTGAGGTGGAGTCGCTGGTGTCGGAAGGGCTCGCGCTTGGCGTCGGCGCGCTGTGCGTGTCGCCCAGCAGGGTGGGCCTGGTGGCCGAACTGCTCGGCGCCACGACCGGCCCGACGCCGTCGCTGGCGTCGGTGTGCGGTTTTCCGTCGGGCGCCCACCGCGCCGACCTCAAGGCGGCAGAGGCCGCGGCTGCGGTTGCCGAGGGCGCCGTCGAGGTGGACGTGGTGGCCAACCTGGCGGCCATCGCCGAGCGCGATTGGTCCTTGTTGGCCGGCGAGGCCGCTGCCCTGCGACGGGCCATCGGCCCGCAAGTGATGCTCAAGGTGATCTTGGAGACGGCGGCCCAGCGGCCCGACGCGTTGGACATGGCGTGTCGGGTGGTGGTTGGCGAAGGGGCGGACCTGGTGAAGACCTCAACCGGCTTTCATCCTGCCGGTGGGGCCACCCTCGAGGCCGTCGCAGCCCTGGCCACGGCGGTCGACGGGTTGCGCGGCGGTCGGGGCGATGCGGTGGGGGTGAAGGCATCCGGGGGCATTCGCACCGCCGCTGATGCGCTTGGCATGGTGGCGGCAGGCGCCACGCGCATTGGAGCGTCTGGCACCCGCGCCATCCTGGACGGCCTACCTGAGAACCAAGGAGTGCAACCGTGAGCGATCGTCTCCTCGTTGTTGGCGGTGATGCGGCCGGAATGTCGGCCGCCTCGCGTGCCAAACGCCTCGACCCCTCGTTGGAGGTGGTGGCCTTCGAACGGGGTCAACACACCAGCTACGCCGCGTGCGGCATCCCCTACGTGTTGGGCGGCGACATCGAGAACGTGGACGAACTGGTCGCCCGCAACCCCGAGGAACACCGGCGCCACGGCCTGGAAGTGCACGTCGGAACCGAGGTGGTCGAGCTGGACCTGGACGGTGGCCGCGTGCGGGTGCGGGACGTTGAGACCGATTCCGAACGGTGGGAGGGCTACGACCGACTCATGCTGGGAACCGGCGCCACTCCGTTGCGTCCGCCCATCGAGGGAATCGACTCGACCCACGTGCATGGCGTGCAGCACCTCGACGACGTTCCGGCCCTGTTGGCGAGAGCCGAGCAATCGAAGGGTGCCAACGTGGCCCTCATCGGCGCCGGCTATATCGGCGTCGAGCTGGCCGAGGCGTTCGCCAACCGAGGCGCCAACGTGGTGATGCTGGAGGCCGGCGAGCACGCCATTCTGCGGCTGCCGGCCGACCTCGCCGGCGATCTCGGAGCGGGCATCGAGGGCATCGGCGTGCAGCTGGAGACCGGCGCTGCAGTGCAGGCCATCGAGGCCGACCGGGTCGTCACCGAGGCGGGTGAGTATCCGGCGGAACTGGTGGTGTTGGGCCTGGGGGTGCGACCGAACACGGCGCTGGCCAGGGAGGCCGGTCTGGAGCTCGGGGCGGTTGGCGGCATCGTCACCGACGACCGCCAGCGCACCAGCGCCGAGGGCGTCTACTCCGCCGGCGACTGCTGCCTTGCCCACCACCGCATCTCCGGCGAGCTGGCCTACGTGCCGCTGGGCACGACCGCCAACCGCCAGGGGCGGGTGGCGGGCACCAACCTCGGCGGCGGCGACGCTCGCTTCCCCGGGATTCTTGGCACCGCCATCCTCAAGCTGTGCGGGCTTGAGATCGGCATGTCTGGGCTGAACCTGCGGGAGGCCGAGGCAGCCGGATTCGACGCCGTCACCACCACCGTCGCGTCGTCCACGGCGGCGCACTACTACCCGACGGCCCAGCAGGTGCGGGTGAACATGGTGGCTGAGCGGGGCACCGGCCGGTTGCTGGGCTGTTTCATCGTGGGCGGCGCCGGGGCCGCCAAGCGCATCGACACCGCCGCGACCGCGCTGTGGAACGAGATGTCGGCCGCCGAGCTTGCGGACGTCGATCTCAGCTACGCCCCGCCGTTCTCGCCGGTGTGGGACCCCATCTCCATCGCCGCCCGCCAGGTGGCCGACAAGGCGTAGCCCTGAGCCCCAGGGCCCCAGCCAAACGCCCGACCGCCCCACCACGGCCCGTAGTGGGGACTCGCGCTGGGCCTCCGGCCCTCGCTTGGGTCCCCACTACCCGGCACCAGCCATGGTGGGGACTCCTGCCGGCGCTCCGACCCGGGTCTGGGTCCCCACTTCGGGGTCAGCGGGCGCCCATGGCCGGACGTCGTGCCGCCCGGATGGCCTCGCGGAGTCGCTCGATCACCACGTCACGTCGGTGCCACAGCTCGAATTCGGTCACCCTGACCACCCGGAAGCCCGCCGCCTCCAGCGCGGCCTGACGCTCCGCGTCGGCGTCGCGGTCGCTCAGCGCCAGGTGGTAGCGGTCGGAGTCGACTTCAACGATGATGAGCCACTGCGGCCAGAACAGGTCCACGCGACCGCACCATCGCCGGTGGTCGCCGAGGTTCACCTGGCGCAGAAGCGGCGGCAGCCCAGCCTGCTCCACGAGGTCGATCAACCTGCGTTCCAGGTTGCTGGCCGGCGGCACGTAGTCCGGGCCGCACCGGTCGAGCAGCTCCCGGAGCGCTGTCACACCCGCGCGGCCTCGGCACATGACCGGTTCCAGCTCGGTTGCGATCGAGCTGCCCGAGACCAGGCGGCGAGACCAGAGGTTGTCCAGAACCCGCTGGAGGCGCTGCGGCGCCACCCAAGGCGCGAGCTGGAGCACCAGCAGTGCCGGCCGGACTACCGGAATCCCGTCGAGCACGCCGACGGGTCGCGGCGGCCAAGCTCTCGGTCGATGCACGATCACCCGGGTGGGGCGATTCCGGCGATCGCGCCGGTCCGCCGAAGGGTCGGAAACAACGGTCGACCCATGCCCGCCGTAGCGCGGCCGGGGGACGGCGACGTGGATCGGAGCGAGGCGGAAGCCCGGCACGCCCCACAACGCAGCAGCGCTGTGATGGCTGATCGCCGCCCCCGAGCCGTAGTGGAGGACGGCAGCAAGCGCCAGGGTGTGTTCGCTGGTCGGAGCCCCGCTGCGGATCCAGACCTCACCGGTCACCGGGCGCCAGTGTTCGCGCCGACGCCGATGCAACCAGGCCTCGGTATTCAGGCCGACCTTTTCCACCTGCTCACGTGTGACCAGCCCCAGCTGGCGGTAGGCGATGTCCAGGAGCTCTCGGTCGCAGTCATCCATCGCCCGATGGGATCACCCCGACGTGGCGACGGCCATGGGTCTCGCACCCCGGGGAGCAGCGCCCGCCTTCCCGATCCCGTAGTGGGGACTGTTGATGGGGTCAGGGCCCGCTGGTCGGTCCCCGGTTCGAGCTGGATCCCGTAGTGGGGACTCCTGCCGGGGTCAGGGCCCCAAGATCAGTCCCCACTACGGGGTGGGGGTGGGGGTGGGGGTTGGAGTTGGGCGCGGAGGGCGACCTTGTCCACCTTGCCGTTGGCGCTGTGGGGGAGCGCATCCACCACCTCCACCCGCTTGGGAA
Source organism: Microthrixaceae bacterium (assembly GCA_041394405.1). Lineage (GTDB taxonomy): Bacteria > Actinomycetota > Acidimicrobiia > Acidimicrobiales > Microtrichaceae > Microthrix. The sequence continues at coordinate 78,810 of JAWKIF010000012.1, read as the reverse complement.
CCTTGAACCCAGCGAGCGCCGTGCGTGCATGGGCCCTGACCGCCGCTGGGTCGAGTGGGTGCCCATCCCGGGGCACGACGACGGCCGTAACCACCTCGCCCCAACGGTCATCGGGCGCGCCGACCACGGCCACGGCCTTCACCGCCGGGTGACCGGCGAGCACCAGCTCGACCTCTCGGGCCGACACGTTCTCCCCGCCGGTGATCACCAGATCCTTGAGTCGATCGGTCACCCACAGGCGCCCGTCGGCGTCCAGGCGGCCCAGGTCCCCGGTGCGTAGCCAGCCGTCGGTCCCGAAGGTGGTGGCCGTAGCGTCCGGCCGGTTCCAGTACCCGGCGGCCACCTGAGGCCCGGCCAGCTCGATCTGGCCGACGACGCCGGAGGCGACCTCGGCGGCGCCCGTTTCGCCCCCCGGAATCGGCGAGATGCGAACCCGCGTGAGGGGGCCGGGGAATCCGGCGGACGCCAGCAGCTCCCGGCGTCCGACCAGCGCGTCGCGATGGGTTGCTGCGTCGAGGAACACCGCGTTGCCCGAGGCCTCGGTCATGCCGTATCCGCCGGCCAGGTCGCAGCCCAGCCGCTGGGCCGATTCGGTGAGCAGTTCGGGCGTGATGGCCGACGCCCCGTAGCCGATTGCCCGCAGGGTGCCCGGGGGGACCGAGGCCGTCTCCGGGTCGTCGAGCAACATGGCCAGCATGGTGGGCGCGAGGCTGGCCGTTGTGGCGCCCCAGCGCCGGGCCTGCTCCCAGAACAAGCCCGGGTCGAATCGTTCGGCCAGCACCACCGGTCGCCGGGCCAGGTGGTGCGCCAACACGTTGTGGGCCGAGACATGGCATAGGGGAAACGGGTAGAGGTACGTGTCCGATGATTGCACCGGCCGCCCGAAAAGCGCGGTCGTGGCTCCGGCGAGGAGCGAGGCGTGGGTGAGCACCACGCCTTTGGGGGTGCCGGTGGTGCCCGAGGTGTGGATGATCCACGCAGCATCGTGGACACGTTGGGCCGGCCGTCCGAGGTCGTCGGCGAGGGGCGCGGCCGCCGCCAACTCGTCGATCCCGGGCAACGGCCAACTCGACGGCGCCGGGTCGGCGCGTCGCTCGAATTCGGCCAGGACGGGATTCACCAGCTCGGAGGTGCCGACCAGCAGCGACACTCCGACATCGACCAGCGAATCGGCCACCTCTGCGGGGTGGTGACGCCAGTTGGGAAGCACCAACACCCGGCCTGCGCGGGGCACGGCGCTGAGCGCCAGGGCCACGGTGGGGTGGTTGCGGGCCAGCACGGCCACTCGTTCGCCGGAACCGACGGCGCGGGCAACCTCGCCGGCAAAGCCCAGCGAGGCACGATTCCAGGCGGGGAAGGACCAGCTGCGGTCGCCGAACGCCAGCGCGGTGGTGGCCGGAGCGTGGCGGGCGGCCGCGTCGAGCTCGTCGCCCAACAGCACGTTCAGGCCCTGCTGTCGCCGCGTCGTTCCATGGGGCGGGAGTGGTCCCAGTCGGCCAGCAGCGTACGAAGCGCGGCCAGCAGTGGCAGCGGCTGGTCCAGCATCATGTGGTGACCGGCCTCGGGGATCTCCACCACGGGCGCCCGGCTGCCCAGGCGTTCGTACATGTAGGCGCCGATGTCGGGGGTGACAAGGCCGTGCTCGGCGCGAAAGAGGGCCACCCGGCAGGTGACCCGATCGAGCACGTCGCGGGGCCCCGAGCGAGGCGGCACAAAGATCTCCGGATCGAACTTCCACGTCCAACCGCCGTCATCGGCCGGACGGAGCGAGTGGCGGGCCACCCAGGAGAACACCTCAGGCACGTAGTGATCCTGTTCGGGCACCGTGCGGAACCTGGCCACGGCCGTTTCCGCGTCGGGATAGGTCTTGGCATTGGCGAAGATCTTGCCCTGCCGGGACGCCTCCACCTCGGGATCGGGACGGGAGACGGGAGAGTCGAGGATGACGATGCCTCCCAGCTCCCTGGAATGGCGAGCCGCAGTGGAGATGGTGACGAAGCCGCCCATGGAGTGGCCCACCATGACCGGGCGCGGGCCCATGGCGGCATCTCCGGCAACCGCCATGACCTCCTCGCACCAGGCGTCGAGCGAGTAGGTGGCCCGACGACCCGAGTCGCCGTGGCCGGACAGGTCGATGGCTACCACCCGATGGTCGTCGGCCAGCAGCGGGACCAGGAAGCTCCACCAGTGGGCGTGGGCCGCCCCACCGTGCACGAAGACCAATCCTGGGGCACCTTCGGGCCCCCAGGCCAGGTAGTTGATGGCCACGCCACGCGAGTCGACGGTGTGCTCGGTCGGCCGGTGCTCGGTGGCCCGTCGAAACCAGCGGGGTAGTGGCTCGCTCACGGGCCCGACCCTAGGGGGTGGGCGCTCACGCCTCGAAGGGCTCGCGGCCCAACTGGTGGCGCACCGGGGTGACCTCGGGGTTGGTCAGATGGCGTCGCTGCCAGTTGGCGCCGTCCACCACCAGCGTGTGACCCGAGATGTAGCGGCCGAAGGGCGAGGCGAGGAAGGTGGCGGCCCATCCGAGCTCGCGGGGATGGCCCAGGCGGAATGCCGGCTGGGATCGGGCCCGGGCCCGGTTGCGGTCCAGGTTGGAGCGGATGTCGGCGGTCATGTCCTCATGCGGCACCAGGCCGGGCACCAGACCGTTCACCTGGATGCCGAAGGGTCCCCACTCGACGGCCAGGGTCTCCACCAGGTTCTTGACGCCGGCCTTGGCGGCGGAGGAGTGAGCGAATCCCGGACCGCCGGTCCAGGCATAGGAGGCGCCGACGCAGATGATGGAGCCGGGCGTGCCGGCCGCCAAATGGCGGCGGCCGAACTCGCGGGTGCACAAGTAGGTGCCGTTCAGCGTGATATCGACGACGGTTCGCCAGGCGTTGGGTGATAGATCCTCTGCGGGCGACGGGAAGTTGGCCGCTGCGTTGTTGACCAAGACGTCGGGCAGGCCGAACGCGTCGGTGGCCACGTCGAAGGCGTGCGCAACGGCCTCGGCGTCACGGATATCGCAGGCGACGGTGGCCACCCTGGCACCGAGTGCGCTCAGGGCCTCCTCGGCCGTCGCGAGATGTTCGGCCTTGCGGCTGGCCACCACCAGATCGGCGCCCAGGCGGGCGAACTCCGAGGCGATGGCCTTCCCCAGCCCGGTGCCGCCGCCGGTGACCAACACCACCCGACCGGCGTAGGTGCCCTCCGGCAGGGCTGCGGCCCCGAGGGGCGGCGGTTCCGGCAGCCCGGCCGGCCCGTTGCCGTCGTGGTTGTCGCTGTCGTCGGCCAGGTTGGGGTGATCGGCCACGACGTCAGCTCCCGGTGTAGCGAGGCGGGCGACCTTCGGCGGCGGCGTTCCGGAATTCGCGGTAGTCGTCCGAGCGGTTGATGAAGGTCTGGCCGATGAGTTCGTCGGCCATGGACGTGCGCACCTCGGGTTCGGCCAGGTGTCCGATGACGCGGCGGGCCATCTTCACCGTGACGGCCGGGGCGGTGGCGATCTTCTCGGCCATCTCCCAGGCCACCTCGTCCAGCTCATCCGGGGGAACGACGCGGGAGACGATGCCGTGCGCGAGGGCCTCGTCGGCGTCCATCGGCCGCCCGGTGAGTACCAGGTCGGAGACCACCCCGTGCCCGCAGATCTGAAAGAGGCGTCCGACCCCGCCGGTATCGGGGATGACGCCGTGGCCCACCTCGGGCAGCATGAACGAGGCACCAACGGCCGCGATGCGGATGTCGCACAGCAGGGCTCGCTGGAAGGACCCGCCGATGGTCCACCCCTGGCAGGCCACGATGATGGGGGCGTCGAGGTCGAAGATCTGCTGGATGCCGCGATGGCCCCGTCGCATCAACTCGTGATGCGACATCGACACCCGATCGCCGCCGATTGCCGACACGTCGCGCCCCGAGGAAAACGAGCGGCCCTCGCCCCGCCAGATGACGGCCCGAACCTCGGGGCGGCTCTGAAGCTCGCCGAGGATCTCGAAGAGCCGGGCGTCCATATCGTCGTCGAAGGCGTTGTGCTTCTCGGGGTGATCGTTGGTGATCACGGCGATGGGGCCCTCGATGTCGAGGCGGACGCGCGGGTCGCTCCTCGTGGAGTCGGCGGGCTCTGCGCTGCGGTCGCCGTCGGAAGGGATCATGATGTGGGGTCGTCTCCTCGTCGGTAGTGGTAGCGGTAGGCCTCCTCGAAGCCCAGCCTGGCGTAGGCCGCGCGACCCGCCCGGTTCGATTCCTCCACTTGAAGGTACGCCAGATGACACCCGTGGCGGGTGGCCCAAGCGGTGAGGTCGCCGAGCACGGCAGCCGCCAGGCCGCGGCGCCTGCGGGCCGTACGGGTCCACATGGAGAACACCCCCAACCAGTCGCCGTCGACCACCCCTGCGCCCACGGCCTGGGTGGCCTCGGGAGATGGTCCGGCAGGGTTGCCACCATCGCCGTCGGCGCTGCGGCCGTCGGGATCCTGGTCGGTGACGGCCACAAAGCACTGAAGCGACAGGTCGGATGCCGGAGCGACCGCCCTCGCCGTGTTCGCCGCCGCCGGGTTGATCGGCCGGACCGGTTCGCCGCGGCCGTCCCCGTGGGTGAAGCCGTACATGATCTCCAGGTCCTGTGCCGCGGTGTCCCCAGCGAGGTCGTCGAATCCCACGAGCCATTCGGGGGACGGCACCGCCGAACGCAGGGGGTAGACGTGCGGGGCACGACGTCCACATCGGTGGCGGATCTCCCGAAGGTCGCCCACCATCACCACCGTTGGGGCCTCGATGCTCCACCCCAGCTCCGCCAGCGTTCCGTCGAGCCCCTCGGGACGGCTGATGGGGGTGATCACCAGCCGAGGTGGCCGACCCAGCGCCTCGTAGCGGGCACGAAGGGTGCGCAGGACGTCGTCCAGCGGGAGGCCGGGGTGGGCGGAGGTGGAGACGGAGTTGGCCCGCCGGCGACCGCCACCCGCCAGGCGCAGGCTCCAGCCGCCCAGGGGCTCGGTGGGCACCCGAGCGAACGCCCGGTCTGCCATGTTGCTGAGCACCAGGATTTCGGCGGGGGAGGCCGGCGCCGGAAGGTGGCGGGTGGGTTCCACCGACGCCAGGCGAACCGGACCGATGCCGCGGATCTCGCGGGGGGACCGCATCGGCTGCCAGAGGTATCCGAGGGTGTCGCCGGGGTGGGGGAGGCCAGGGGGCGCCGCGGCCGGCGAGTCGTTGCCCGTCTCGCCCGGGTCCAGCTCGGCGGGCGCCACTACGGTGCCCGGCTGGGCCAGCGATGTCAGGCGATGTGCCAGGTTGGCGGCGGGGCCGATGATGTCGCCGTCCAGGTCAACCGCCGGACCGGCGGCAATCCCGGCTCGCAGCGTCGTGAGGTCGTCGTCGACCTCGCACAGGTCCATCAACCGCCAGGCAATGGCGGCGGCCGCTGTCACCGACGGCGCCACGAACATCACCTCGTCGCCGATGGTCTTCACCACACGTCCACCCAGTGCCGAAACCGTGTCGTGGGCCAATTCCTCGAACCGGGCGACGGCTGTTGCCAGTTGAACCCCGGTGAGCTGCTCGGTGCGCTGGGTGAAGTCCACCAGATCTGCGAAGCCCACCACCGTGGCTTGGGCCGATTGTCCGGCGGTGGCCATCACGGCCCGTCGCGCGGCACCCGCCAGGTGGCGTCGCCATACCAGTGCAAGGGTTTGGTCCATGAGGGGCAGGCTGAGGGCCATGGCCTCGTCCAGTTGGTGAAGGTCCAGGTCGGCGACCGTGATGTCGCCGTTTGGGGTGTCCACTTCCGCCGACAGGGCCTCCATGAACGTGGCCACCGCCGCGGAGGCCACGCGGGCGAGGGCGGAGCCCAGCACGCGGTTGAGCGCCAATTGACGTTCCTCGGTGACGATGCCGGCCTGCAGCGCCTGGCCCAACAGGTTCACCAGCTGCAGGTCATCCTCGGTAAAGGCCGCCTCGCCCGGCGGGGGATCGGCAAAGCCCAGCGCCCGGCGCATGCGCAGCAGCGTGTCTGCATCGGCGCCGGTGCGAGCGGCGAACTGCTCTGGGGTCCATCGGGCCGGCCCGACCCCCAGGAGCGACGAGACCCGGTCGGCCAGAGCCTCCACCTCCGCACCCGGCGGGTCGGCGTTCGTCGCGCCGGTGCCTGCAGACTCGGGCGGTTTCGGTGCGGCGGCGATGAACCCATCTTTCACCCTGAGCGCCCGACGCGCCCACGTCGTCCGGGCGGCGGGTTGCCGTGGGGCCGAACCGCGGGTCCCCCGAGTGGGGCTACGGTGCGTCGGTGGCCAAGTTGCGGTTCTTCTTCGGCACCATGGGTTCGGGCAAAAGCACCCAAGCGCTGCAGATCCACCACAACCTTCGGGTGCGTGGTCGAAGCGGCGTGTTGTTGACCCAGCTTGATCGGCGGGGTGGCCAGGTGTCGTCCCGCCTGGGGGTGGCGGCCGAGGCCATCGAGGTGAGGCCCGGCCTGGATCTGGCCGAGCTGCTGGGACCTGAGGCGACGGGGAGCGGGGCGATCGAGGCCCGCCGGTTGTCGGGCGGGCCGATCAGCTACGCGGTGGCCGACGAGGCCCAGTTCTACGAGCCCGCTCAAGTGGAGCAGCTGGCCAGCTTGGTGGACAGGCACGGTGTGGACGTCTACGGCTTTGGCCTGCTGACCAGCTTCCAGGGTCGGCTGTTCCCGGGCACGGTGAGATGGCTGGAGTTGGCCGACGAGCGCAGCGAACTGCAGGTGGAGGCCCGCTGCTGGTGCGGCGACCGAGCGACCCACAACGCCAGATTGGTGAATGGGGTGCAGACCTACGAGGGCGACGTGGTGGTGGTGGGTGACACGCCCCCACAGGGGGGCAGCGACCAGACCTCGATGGCCCTGGACGATGCAAGGGTGACCTACGAACTGATGTGTCGCGCCCATTGGTCCGAAGGCGAACCGGGGTCGTGAACCTGCCGAGCGATCCGTGGGATCGCCATGCCGACTGGTGGCAGCGTGAGTTCACCGAAGGCGCCGACCCCGAGTACGTCGAGCAGATCCTGCCGCTCATCGCGGGGCGCCTGCCGACGGCGGGCCGGTTGCTGGATGTGGGCTGCGGCGACGGGCAGGTCGCCCGCATGGCCACCGCCGCCGGGCTTCAGGCCATTGGGGTGGATCCGGCGGGTGCTCAGGTGCGCACCGCGACGGACCGGGGAGGGCCGAGCTACTCCCAGGCGTCGGCCATCCACCTGCCCGTGGCGGACGCCTCGGTCGACGTCGCGGTGGCGTGTCTGGTCTTCGAGCACATCGCCGAGTTCCGGGCGGCCCTGGCCGAGGTGGCCCGAGTACTCATTCCGGGTGGACGGTTTCTTTTCCTGCTCAACCATCCGCTGCTGCAAACCCCGGATTCGGGCTGGATCGACGACCACGTGCTGGACCCTCCCGAGCAGTACTGGCGCATCGGGCCCTACCTCACGGAGGCCGAGACGGCCGAGCAGGTTGAGGAGGGCGTCTGGATCACGTTCCACCACCGCCCCCTGTCGGCCTACCTCAACACCGCCATCGAGGCCGGCCTGACGCTGGAGCGCATGGATGAACCTGCCCCGCCACCGGGGTTTGTGGCCCGTGCCCCCGAGTACGGTCAGGTGACCAGCATTCCCCGGCTGTTGGCGCTGCAGTTTCGGCGCCGCTGATGCCACCTCCTGGCCCGGCGGCGCCGCCGCAGTAGCGTGACCCCGTGGCACAGTTTGTGGTGGTCGCCGGAATGTCGGGTGCTGGCCGCTCCCAGGTGGGCATCATCCTGGAGGACCTGGGCTGGTTCGTGATCGACAACCTGCCTCCGTCGCTGGTGCCCAAGGTGGCGGAGCTGGCCCAGGTGCCGGGCTCGGACCTCGACCGCATCGCGTTGGTGGTGGGCCCCACCGTCGAAAACACGCCGCTGTTGAAGGTGATGGGCGAGCTTCGCTCCGGCGGCGCCGACGTTCGGTTGGTGTTCCTGGAGGCCGATACCGCCACGCTGGTTCGGCGCTACGAGAGCAGCCGCAGGCGTCACCCCCAGGCCACCGATGGGGGGCTCACCGAGGCCATCGAGGCCGAGCGGGCCGTCCTGAGGCCCCTGAAGGCCGCCGCCGACCTGGTGGTCGACACCACAGGCCTGAGCGTGCACAACCTCCGTCGCCGCTTGGGCGACGGCTTCGCTCCCGCCCAGGGTGGGCCCACCGTGTTGGTGAGCGTGACCTCGTTCGCGTACACCAAGGGAGCGCCCAGCGATGTCGACGTGGTGATCGACTGCCGCTACCTTCCCAATCCCCATTGGGTGGAGGAGCTTCGGGACTTCGACGGGCGCGACCCGCGCATCCAGGAATGGCTGCGCGACCAGCCCATCACCGACGAGGCCTTCGAACGGCTGAAGGGATTCCTGGCCACCGCCATCCCGGGCTACCTGCACGAGGGGCGGGCGTATCTCAACCTGGCCATGGGTTGCACGGGCGGCAAACATCGCTCGGTGGCCATGGCCGAGTGGCTCTCCACCTGGTTGCGGGGCCAGGGCTACACGGTGCGGTTGGGGCATCGGGAGTTGGACGCGTGATCGGGCCGCGACCGTGAGGGTGGTGGCCATCGGCGGCGGCCACGGGCTGTCAGCCACCCTGCGTGCGGTGCGCCAGTATGCCGACGAGGTGGTGGGCGTGGTCAGCGTGGGCGACGACGGTGGGTCCACGGGTCGACTCCGCCGCGCCGGGTGGTCGGTGGTGCCCGGCGACTTGCGCAAGGCACTCGTGGCGCTGGCATCGCCGGGGTCGCTGCTCGCCGCAGGGCTGGAGCATCGCTTCGAGAGCGGCGAATTGGCTGGCCACACCGCCGGCAACCTGTTGCTCGGGGCCATGGCGGCGGAGGGCAATGGGCTGATCGACGCCCTGGACGAGCTGGGCCTGGCGCTGGGGTCGGTAGGCCGGGTGCTGCCGGCCTCGGTCGAGCCGGTGACGTTGCTGGGCGAGAGCGCCGACGCCTGGGTGCGGGGTCAGGTGGAGCTGGCCCGAACCCCCACGCTGCTTCGGGTGGCCTTCGAGCCGGAGGATCCGGCGGTGCCGCCGGACGCGGTGGATGCCATCGTGCATGCCGATCAGGTCATTCTGGGACCGGGCAGCCTGTACACGTCGGTGCTGGCCGCCGCTGCCGTGCCCGGGATCCGTCGGGCGGTGGCTCGCTGCAGCGCCCAGGTGGTGTACGTGGCCAACCTGGCCAGCCACGAGGTGGAGAGCCAGGGCTACGACGTGGCGGCCCACGTGGCCGCCCTGGGCCGTCACGGGCTCACCCCCGATGTGGTGCTCTATGACCCCGACCGACTTGCCGGCGTGGCAGGAGTGGAGGTGGCGCAGGGTCGCCAGCTGACCCGCTCCAATCCGGGTATTCACGACCCCGATCGTCTGGCGGAGGCCCTGGCCAGCCTGATCGGTGCCCCCAGCCGCGGCCCGCTGGCCACCCCGGAGATCGGCTCAACTGGCGATTCGGCCCCCGATCTGGTGCCATAGGACCCGACAGAGCACGCACAACGACAAACGAGGCATCGACATGGCAGTTCGAGTGGGCATCAATGGGTTCGGTCGCATCGGCCGCAACTTCTTCCGGGCAGCGAAGGCCTCGGGGGCCGACATCGACTTCGTGGCCGTCAACGACCTGGGGTCGCTGGACATCATGGCCGGGCTGTTGCAGCGTGACACCGTGCACGGCCGCTATCCCGGAACCGTCGGGGTGACCGACGAGGGCCTCGATGTGGATGGTGACACCTTGAAGGTGCTGTCCACCCGCAACCCGGCGGAGCTGCCCTGGGGCGACCTGGGCGTCGATGTGGTGATCGAATCCACTGGCTTCTTTGCCACCCGAGACGCCGCCGCGGCCCACCTCGAGGGCGGCGCACCCCGGGTGATCGTGTCCGCCCCCGCCAAGGGCGCCGACGCCACCTTCGTCGTCGGCGTCAACGACGACACGTTCGATCCCGCCAACCACACGGTGGTGTCCAACGCCTCCTGCACCACCAACTGCTTCGTGCCCATGGTGAAGGTGCTCGACGACGCCTTTGGGGTGGAGCACGGCCTGATGACCACCACGCACGGCTACACCGGCGACCAGAGCATGGTCGATGGGCCCCACTCGGACCCCCGCCGTGCCCGCGCCGGCGCCGTCAACATCATCCCCACCTCCACTGGCGCCGCACGGGCCACCGGCCTGGTGCTCTCGGCGCTGGACGGCAAGCTGGACGGCACCTCGTTGCGGGTGCCGATCCCCGACGGCTCGATCACCGACTTCGTCGCCGTCGTTGGCCGCGAGGTCAGCGTCGATGAGGTGAACGCTGCGTTCGAGGCGGCGGCCTCGGACGGCCCCATGTCCAACGTGCTCGACTACTCCACCGAGCCGCTGGTGTCCTCCGACATCGTCGGCACGGCCGCCAGCTGCACCTTCGACTCCGGGCTCACGATGACCCAGGGCAGCCTCGTGAAGGTGCTTGGCTGGTACGACAACGAGTGGGGCTACTCCAACCGCCTCGTCGACCTGGCCGCCATCGTCGGCGCCGCCAACGCAGGCTGACGCCGCTGTGGCGTTCGGGGTTCCCGTCCTTGAAGACCTGCCGCCCGTCGAGGGGCGCTCGGTGCTGGTGCGCTGTGACTTCAACGTGCCGATGCGCAACGGCGAGATCACCGACGACCATCGCATCCGTGCCGCGTTGCCCACCTTGGAGTGGTTGACCAGCCGTGGGGCGTCGGTCACGGCAGTGACCCACCTGGGCCGACCCAAGGGTGCGCCCGATCCGGCCTTCGACGTGGCGCCGGTGCGGGCACGGTTGGCCGAGCTGGCCCCCGGCGTCAACCTGGGCGAGAACCTGCGGTTCTCGCCGGGGGAGACGTCCAACGATCCCAACTTCGTCGACGAGCTGGTGGCCGGGCACGACCTGTTCGTGAACGATGCGTTCGGTGCATCACACCGGGCCCATGCCTCCATCGTGGGGCCGCCCAGCCGCTTGCCCTCCGCCGCCGGTCGCCTGTTGGCCCGCGAGGTGGAGGTGCTGTTGGGGTTGCGGCGCCAGCCGCGCCACCCGTTCGTGGCCATCGTGGGTGGGGCCAAGGTGTCCGACAAGCTCGGGGTCATCGAGGCCCTGGCAGGCCTGGCCGACCAGGTGCTCATCGGCGGCGGGATGTGTTTCACCTTCTTTGCCGCCCTCGGGCATTCGGTGGGTGCATCCCTGTGCGAGCCGGACCGCATTCCAGAGACGCAGACCCTGCTGGAGCGCTTCGGGGACCGGCTGGTGCTGCCCTCCGACGTGGTGGCGTTGGGCCCTGGTGGCGCACTCGGCGATCCCGAGGCCGGCGGCGAGGTGCGCAACGTTGGCCGCTCGGTGCCCGACGGTTGGATGGGCCTCGACGTGGGGCCGGGCACGGCTGCCGAGTTCGGCGACCTCATCAACGAGGCCTCCACCGTGCTGTGGAACGGCCCCATGGGCGTGTTCGAGGATCCGCGTTTCGAGGCCGGCACCCGGTCGGTCGCCCAGTCGGTGGCCGATTGCCGTGGCTTCACCGTCATCGGTGGCGGCGATTCCGCCGCGGCCATCGCCCAGTTCGGGCTGGAGGATCGGGTCGATCACATCTCCACCGGTGGCGGGGCCAGCCTGGAGTTGATCGAGCAGGGCGACCTGCCCGGCCTGGAAGCGCTGCGTCGCGCTCCCAACGCCGCCGACCCGGACAGCGACGAATAGCCCTCAGTTCCTGCGAGTGACCAACCGGAGACACCATGAGCCAGCGCACGCCACTGATCAGCGGCAACTGGAAGATGCACCACAACCACTTCGAGGCCATGCAGGTGGTGCAGAAGCTGCACTATCGGTTGGGCGATCACGACTACGACGAGGTTGGGGTGTCGGTGCATCCGCCGTTCACGGACCTGCGCACGACGCAGACCGTCATCGGGGCCGACAAGATGGAGATCCAGCTGGGTGCCCAGAACTGCCACCAGGAGACCCAGGGTGCCTTCACCGGCGAGGTGTCGGCGCCCATGCTGGCCAAACTTGAGGTGGGGCTGGTGATCGTGGGCCACAGCGAACGGCGTCAGCTCTTCGGGGAGACCGACGAGGTGGTCAACGCCAAGCTGAAGGCCGTGGTTGCAGCCGGCATGGTTCCCATCCTGTGCGTGGGGGAGACGCTGGAGGAGCGAGAGGCCGGCGAGGCCGAGTCGAAGGTGGCCTCCCAGGTGCGTGGTGGCCTCGAAGGGGTCGCCGCCGACGTGGTGGCCGGCATGGTGGTTGCCTACGAGCCCATCTGGGCCATCGGTACCGGCCGAACTGCCACCGCCGAGGATGCCCAGGCCATGTGTGCCGCCGTCCGGTCGGTGGTGGGCGAGGTGGCCGGGTCGGCCGCCGCAGCAGGCGTTCGGGTGCAGTACGGCGGCTCGGTGAAGCCGGGCAACATCGCATCGCTTATGGAGCAGCCCGACATCGACGGCGCCCTGGTCGGTGGAGCCAGCCTGGACCCCGACGACTTCGCCTCCATCTGCTCGTACCGCTCGTAGCCGCCCGACTCGTCGGGCCGGCGCCTGGTAGGTGATCGTCACGACTCGACCCAGGCCGCTTCCGAGAGCCATCGCCCCACCCGGAAGCGACCACGGCGCGCCCGCTCCAGCGCGGCGGTGAACTTCATGGGTGCCTCCCGGTCGTCGGAGTGCGAACCCTAACGCCCGGTTCCGGTCGGCCCCGAGGCGAACGGCGCACGCGTCGCGAGGCAACGGTGCGTCGACCTCCGCTTGACAGACGAACACACGTTCGATAATGTGGGTTCTGTCATCACACACCGGCGGGAGGTGAACCACATGACGGACATGACGACCGACCAGCACCGTTCTCCCCGTGGGGGGTGCCTGTGTGGGGGGCTTTCGGTCGGCACCGCTGTTTCCGGGATGGGGATGGCGGCGTTGGATGCCGAGATCGCAGCGTTGGCTCGGGTTGATGCGGCGGTGGTGGCCCGCCGGTCGTTGGTGGTCGCCGAGTTGACCCGCAGGCGCGGCGATGCTGCGGGCCGGTTGCGTGACGCGGGCGGGATGTCGTCGCGGCAAGCCAACAAGGCAACCAAGACCGCGGAGGGGTTGGAGAAGCTCCCGAAGACCCGTGAGGCGCTGGAGGCCGGCGAGATCAGTACCGGGCAGGCCGAACAGCTCGCGCCGCGTGTGAACACACCGGAGCTGGCATCGAAGGTGCGCGACAACGAAGCGTCGTTGTTGGAACGAGCGAAACGCCAGGGCACCGACGCGCGTTCGCGTTCGATGGCCAGCGATGACGTTGCCGATTCGCCCGGTGAGGCCAACACGGTTGCCCGGCGTCAGCGGCGTTTGCGGATGGCGTCGTTGTGGATCGATCCCGATACCGGCATGTGTCATCTGTTCGCGAAGTTTGATCCGGTCACCGGTGCCCGTGTTTCGACCAATCTGCAGGCCATGGTCGACAAGATCTGGCGGGCCGAGAACCTGCCCGGTGCGGCCCGCACCAAACGCCGGGTCGAGCAACGCCGCGCTGACGCCCTCGAAGCACTCATCTGCCGCAACACCAACACCAACACCAACACCGGCACCGACACCAACACCGGCACCGGCACCAGCACCAACGACGCCAGCACCAGCACCGGCAATGACACGAACACCGGCGTCAGCGCCGCAATGACACGAACACCGGCGTCAGCGCCGGCGGCGGCGACAGCGGCGGCAGCGGCACGGCTGATGGTGCTGGGCCCACCAGGCCAACCCCACCACCGGCAACGGCCCACAACGCTGACAGGGCTGGCGGGGAGCCCGAGCTGACACCGGTTCCGCCCCCACCAAACCACACCCAACTGCTGGTCATCGCCAACCTCGACCTGCTCCGCAAACTCCTCGGCGACGGCACACTCCCCGACGGCACCCCCTCCCCGCCGACACCATCCGCCGGCTCGCCTGCGACGCCGACATCATCCCCGCCGTGTTCAACACCCACGGCCAACCGCTCTGGCTCGGCCGCACAACCCGTCTCGCCACCCCCGCCCAACGCACAGCGGTCACCGCCCGCGACCAAGGCTGCATCATCTGTCACGCCGCCCCCGAGTACTGCCAAGTCCACCACATCAACTGGTGGTCACACGGCGGCACCACCAACCTCGACAACCTGTGCCTCCTCTGCAGCACCCACCACACCATGGTCCACGAACAACGCCTCACCATCACCAACACCCCCACCGGCATGAACATCCAACCCCAACCCATCCGCTCGGTCCCCGACCCCCCCCCCCCACAACCACCCCAACCGGCCCCCCCACACAACCCGCACCGATCCCCACCAGATCGGCACGACCACGGACCGGCGCACCGAGCTGCGTGATTGGTTGCGGTGCCTCGACGGTTCCCAAGCCGGTCTCGGCCCCCGGTGGCCTGCGCCAACGCACGCCACCGATCGTCTCGCGCGCTGGTAGGAGACGGGGATGTCTCCCCAGAAGGTGCGGGGGTTACACTCGTGGGTCGCCCGTACCCCCGAGCACCCTTCGGAGCCGTTATGCAGATCGTCGCCACCATCACCCAGGTTGTGATCTCCCTGGGGCTGATCGTGTTGGTGCTGGTTCACTCCGGCAAGGGCGGTGGCCTGTCGGACATGTTCGGTGGCGGCATGGGCTCGGCGGCCGCCGGGTCGACCGTGATGGAAAAGAACCTGGACCGCATCACCGTGGTGATCGCCATGCTGTTCGTCTTCAACACCCTCATCCTTGCGTTCCTGATGAACAGCTGAACGGAGCGTTGCGTCACGCTTCCTCGTGCCAGGTCGGCCCGGTGCGCCGGGTTCTCGTAGTATGGGTGACGTGATGGCAACACGGATCGAGCGGCGCCTTCGGGCCAACCAGGAGAAACTGCGTCAGCTCCATGAGGACCTTGGGGTGGTGTCGGAGCAACTTCAGGCGGTCAATGACGTGGCGGACGATGCCGAGATTCGTTCCTTGGTCTCCGAAACCCCGCTGGCCGGCGCCGAGGCGGACGATGCCGTTCGCCAGCGTGATGCGCTGAGCCGCGAACGGGACCACATCGTCAGCCGCATCGCCAAGCTGGAGGGTGAACAGGATCGCCTGCTGGAAGACCTGACGGAACGCCAGGACCGACGGTGAGGTTGTCGGCCCTCCGGCCCGGCCGGACAGGAGACCCAGCGAGCGGCGGGAGCGGGCGCGAGGAGACATGAGCGCCCGCATCCTCATCGCAGAAGACGAGGTGATCATCCGGATGGACCTGTCCGAGATGCTCACTGGCGAGGGCTATGAGGTCATCGAGGAGGTGGGCAGCGGCGACGCCGCCGTCGAACGGGCACGCGAGCTCCACCCCGACCTGTGCATCCTGGACGTGAAGATGCCCGGGCGGCTCGACGGCCTCGCTGCGGCCCGCATTGTGGCCGAGGAAGACCTGGCAGCAGTGGTGATTCTGACGTCGTTCTCCCAGAGGGAGCTGATCGGGGAGGCGGTAGATGTGGGCGTGGGCGCCTACGTGGTGAAGCCGTTCCAGGCCAGCGATCTGGTGCCCGCCATCGAGGTTGCGCTGGCCAGTCGCCGCCAGCTGCAGACCCTGACCGGCCGCGCCGACGAGGCCGAGCAGCGCTACGAGCAGCGAAAGGCCATCGATCGGGCCAAGGGCCTGCTGATGGACAACCACGGCATGAGTGAGCACGAGGCGTTCCGTTTCCTCCAGACCACGGCCATGTCCTCCCGCTCCACGATGGCCGAGGTGGCCCTGCAGGTGGTGGCGGGCACGGTCGCTCCGCCGGGGGCGTCTCCCGATGCCGGCTGATTCCTGATCCCTGATCCCGCCACCCTCGGTGACACCCAGGACGCCGAACCTCACGCTGTATGGCCGATGCGGGTTCCCTGGCGGCGGAGGCCGCGCCGGGGAATAGGGTGAGCGCAATGTCCACGGTGATGCTTGTCGATGGGAACTCGCTGACCTACCGCGCGTTCTTCGCGCTGCCCACCGACCTGGCGACCGCCTCGGGGCAGGTGACCAACGCGGTGTTCGGGTTCACCTCGATGCTGGTGAACCTGGTGCGGGATCACCGGCCAGACCGCATCGTCGTCACCTTCGACCGGCCCGAGCCCACCTTCCGTCACCGGGCGGTGGAGACCTACAAGGCCAACCGAGACGCCACGCCAGACCTGTTGCGCCAGCAGATGGAGCTGGTCCGGCGGGTCGTTGACACCTTGGCGCTGCCGGTGGTGGAGGCGCCGGGATTCGAGGCCGATGACGTGATCGCCACCCTGGCCGAGCGAGCGAAGGCCGCCGGCGAGGACGTCATCATCGTCACCGGCGACCGCGACAGCTATCAGCTGGTGGAGGATCCCCACGTGCGGGTGCTCTACAACCGGCGGGGCGTCTCGGACTATGTGCTCTACGACGAGGAGGGCATCGCCGATCGCACGGGCGTGACCCCGGCGAACTACGTGTTCTATGCGGCACTGCGGGGCGACCCTTCCGACAACCTCCCGGGCGTGCCCGGGGTGGGGGAGAAGACCGCCGCCAAGTTGGTGAACAAGTACGGCACGATCGACGAGCTCTTCGCTCACGCCGCCGACCAGACGCCCAAGCTGGCCGAGGCGTTGGCCGAGCACGAGGACCAGGTTCGCATGAACGGGCAGATGATGGCGCTGGTGCGCGACGTCGACCTGCCCCATGAGACCGCCTCGTTGCGGGTGGGCAGCATCGACGCCGACGAGGTGGCCGAGCTGTTCGGCTTCCTGGAGTTCTCCAGCCTGGCGGACAGGTTCAGCGAGGCCTTCGGCGCCTACCTGAACGCCCCGCTCGCCGACGGCGACAGTCGGGTACTCGAGGCCGAGGTGACCGTGCCGGCCAACGCAGCGGAGGCCAAGGCGCTGCTGCGGCGGGCTCGGGAGTCGGCCCAGACCGCTCCGGTGGCCTTGGCGGCCGACTGGGTGGGGGAGCCGGGCCGTTCGCCGCTGGCCGGCCTGGCCGTGGTGCTGGATGCAGCGGCCGGTGAGGTGGCTTGGTTCGCCGGGGGCGGCACGGGCGTGTTGGCCGGCAGCGACGACGAACTGGTGGGCCTGCTGGACAACGCGGTGCCCTTGGTGGCCCACGACGCCAAACCCCTGCTGCGGTCGTTGCTGGGTCTGGAGGTGGACGTGACGGGCCTGGTGTTGGACACCAAGTTGGCCGCCTACCTGTTGGACCCGGCCGATACCCGCTACGACCTGGGCGAGTTGCTGGGCCGATACGCATCGGCCGAACTGGCGGGCGACGAGCCGCTGCCCGAGGGGCAGCTGGATCTGGGCGGTGACGGCGGCGACGACCGGGCCAAGGCCACCGCCCGGCGGGCGTTGGGTACCGCCGCGCTGGCCGAACCCATGCGCGAGGCGTTGGTGGCCCGCGGGCTGGAGAAGCTCAACGACGAGGTCGAGGTGCCGCTGGTGCGGGTGCTGGCCCGCATGGAGGACCTGGGCGTCGGCGTCGATCGGGCGGAGTTGCAGGCCCTGGCCGACCGGCTGGTGGCCGAGGTGGCCGAGGAGCGGGCCGCCATCGTGGAGGCGGCGGGCCACGAGTTCAACGTCAACTCCACCCCGCAGCTGCGGCAGGTGCTCTTCGACGAACTCGGCCTGACCCCCCAGAAGAAGACGAAGACCGGCTTCTCCACCGACGCAGCGACCCTCGAGAAGCTGCGGGGCGAACACCCCATCATCGACCACCTCCTGCGCTACCGCGAGGTGGAGAAGCTGCGCAGCACCTACGGGGAGGGACTGCTGGCCGAGGTGGCCGCCGACGGTCGCATCCACGCCACCTTCAATCAGACGGTGGCGCGTACCGGGCGGCTCAGCTCCGATCAGCCCAACCTGCACAACATCCCGGTGCGCTCCGAGGAGGGCCGGCTGTTCCGCAAGGCCTTTGTGCCCGCCGAGGGCTACCGCCTGTGTGTGGCGGACTACAACCAGATCGAGCTGCGATGCATCGCTCACCTCTCCGGCGATCCGGGGCTGGTGGAGGCCTTCACCAACGATGACGACATCCACGCCGAAACGGCGGCCCGCATCTTTGAGGTGGACCCGGCTGAGGTGACCACCGCCCAGCGGTCCACCGCCAAGATGGTCAGCTATGGGCTGGCCTACGGCATGGAGGCTTACGGGCTGGGCCAGCGCCTGTCCATCCCCACCGGCGAGGCGCAGGAGATCCTGGATGCCTACTTCGAAGGCTTCCCCAACGTGCGCTCCTACATGGATGCCGCCGTCGCCGAGGCGCGGGAGAAGGGCTACACCGAGACGCTGTTCGGGCGACGTCGACAGATCCCCGAGCTGGCCAGCCGGGTGCGGGCTATCCGGCAGGCCGGCGAGCGCCAGGCCATGAACGCCGGCATCCAGGGCCTGGCCGCCGACATCTTCAAGCTGGCGCTGGTGCGTCTCGACGCTGCACTGGAGGAGCGGGGCGGAACCGCCCGGCTGATCCTTCAGGTGCACGACGAGGTGGTGCTGGAGGTGCCCCCCGCCGAAGAGGCCGAGGTGACCAAGGTGGTGGAGGACGCCATGGTGGGGGCGTTCGACTTGCGGGTGCCGTTGGCGGTGAACCTGGCCTTCGGCGACACCTGGGCCGATTCCAAGGCCTGAACCCGCCCGGCCCCTTGGTCCGGCGGCGCTCCGCGTCGGCGGAGTAGGTGGGAGTTTCTGCCCCGGTGGTAGTCTTTCCGGTTCTCCCAACCATCAACCCAAGGCAGTATTCGTGTCCGATCCGACCCCGACCCCCTCCGAGACCGTCGTCGCCGACGACGCCCCGGAGGCCAGCATCGAGGCTGACGCCTCGGTGGCCACCGCAACGCTCGACCCCTCAGAGGCCCCGCCCGCATCAGATTCTGCCGACGAGATGGCTTCCGTCGGCGATGGTGGTGGTCGCGACGCCTCCGACCCCATCGTGCTCGACGACGTCGGCGACGACCTGGACGAGCTGTACAACTCCTCCATGGTGGACGTTGAGGACGGCCAGATGGTGACCGGTTCGGTGGTTCGAATCGACCGGGACGAGGTACTGCTCGACATCGGCTACAAGTCCGAGGGCGTGATCCCGGTGCGGGAGCTGTCGATCCGCAACGACGTCGACCCCGCCGAGGTGGTGTCGGCCGGCGAAGAGATCGAGGCCCTCGTCGTCCAGAAGGAAGACAAGGACGGCCGCCTGATCCTGTCCAAGAAGCGGGCCCAGTACGAGCGGGCCTGGGGCACGATCGAGGAGATCAAGGAATCCACCGGCATCGTGACCGGTCCGGTCATCGAGGTGGTCAAGGGCGGCCTCATCATCGACATCGGCCTTCGGGGCTTCCTGCCGGCATCGCTGGTGGAGCTGCGCCGGGTGCGAGACCTGGCCCCGTACTTGGGCCGCGAGCTCGAAGCAAAGATCATCGAGCTGGACCGCAATCGCAACAACGTGGTGCTGTCCCGTCGGGCCTACCTGGAGGAGACCCAGAAGGAACAGCGCGACGAGTTCCTGGCCAACCTCGCCCCCGGCGAGCGCCGCAAGGGCGTCGTGTCGTCGGTGGTCAACTTCGGTGCCTTCGTCGACCTGGGCGGCATGGACGGGCTCATCCACGTGTCCGAGCTGTCCTGGAAGCACGTCGATCACCCGAGCTCGGTGGTCACCGTCGGCGACGAGGTCGATGTCGAGGTGCTGGAGGTCGACACCGACCGCGAGCGCATCTCGCTGTCGCTCAAGGCCACCCAGCAGGACCCGTGGCAGGAGTTCGCCTCCGCTCACCAGGTGGGCGAGTTGGTCTACGGCCGGGTCACCAAGCTGGTGCCCTTCGGTTCGTTCGTCCAGGTGGGCGAAGGCATCGAGGGCCTGGTGCACATCTCGGAGATGTCCCAGCATCACGTCGACCTGCCCGAACAGGTGGTGACCCCGGGCGAGGAGCTGTGGGTGAAGATCATCGACCTCGACCTGCAGCGCCGCCGGATCAGCCTGTCGATCAAGCAGGCCGCCGAGGGCGGCATTGTGGCCGCCGAGTATCAGGAGCACTTCGGCGAGCACGCCTACGACGATGAGGGCAACTACATCGGCTCGGGCATCGAGGGCGAGGGCCCCAGCGAGGCCGAGGAGGCCTGGGCGGCGTATTACGCCGAGCAGGGCGAGGCTCCGGCGGGTGACCCGCCCGGCGGATCACCGGCGCCGGACGCCGAAGCTGCAACCGAGGCCGGCGCAGAACCGGCAACCGAGCCCGAGGGGGCTCAGGAAGCCGCTCCGGCCGAGGCCGACGAGGCCTGAGCGTCGGCGCAGCTGCGCCGCCACCGCGAGTTTGTCAGGAGGGGAGGGGCCGAACGGCTCCTCCCCTCCGGCGCGTCCGGCCTGAGGAATGAGCCTCGGGACCCTGACGACCTCACAGGATCTGGCCTGAAGGGCTCAACCGAGCGGCCGGCCCGCCGAAGGGTGGGAGAGACGAGAGTGAGCTCGCCGGAACCACCGGCACGCTCTCGCCGCTATACGACGGAGCGAGGTCGTTCGGGTGAGTTCGCGCAGAGTAATGGTGCTGGTGGGATCGATGGTGGTGGCGTTGCTCGCCGCCGTCTTGACGTTCGGGTTCTTGAACGGGGTGAAACAGGACTCCGAAAGCGAGAACCAACTGGTGCAGGTGCTGGTGGTCAAGCGCGCCGTTGCCGCGGGCACCAGCGCCGACGAGGCCATCTCCTCCAAGGCCATCGGCGAGGCCAAGCGCCGTCGCGTGGACCTGCCGGCCGATGCGCTGTCCCAGCCCGCCGACATCGCGGGTCTGCTGGCCACCATCAACCTTGAGCCGAACGAGATCGTCACGCGGTCGAAGTTCGCCTCCGATACCAACCTGTCGGTGTCCAACTCGCCCCGCATCGACCCCGGCAACGTCGCGGTGGCCATTTCGTCGGACCAGACTCGCAGCGTGGCCAGCCTGGTGGCACCCGGTGACTTCGTGAACATGATGGTCGTGGGCACCCGGACCGAAGAGGGCGGCGGCGGCGAAGCCGTCAACCTTGGCGACGGCGGGGTGGCGTTCAACCAGATCCCGGCAGCGTTGTATCAGAAGGTGAAGGTGCTCTCGATCGGCTCCAACCTGGGCACCAAGGTGGCTGCGGCTCCGGCAGAGGGCGAGGAGGCTCCGGCCGAGGAGCCCGTGGACTCGAGCGTCATCGTGGTGCAGGTTCCGGCCGAAGCCAGCCAGCTGGTGATTGCTGCCGAGCGCTCGGGTGGCCTGTACCTCACCCTGGTGCGCCCCGACTACGAACCAGTTCCCCTGCCCATCCTTCCCTCGGAGGTTCGGACGCCTGGCATCGACGCCAAGACGCCGTACCCTGAGGTGCCGGGCAAGCAGGCGGAAGCGGGTGGCGAGGATGGCGCCGACAACGGTGAGGGCTAGCGGTGGTCGCGATCTCTCACGGTCGAAGTTCAACTGAAACGGACACCGAAGTGGCTGATCAAACAACAACCAAACCAACCATCCGGGTGTCGGTGGCCATCGTCGAGGCACATCAGCCGACGCGTGACCATCTGGTGACGCTGCTCGGCAACGGCGGGACTCCCTTCGGCTCGATGGCGGATCTGGCCTCCCGGCTGACCGGCAACGTTCCGGTGGTCATGGTGCTGGGCCCATCGTGCAACAACCCGGCCGACCTGAGCGCCGCCGAGCGCGTCGTGCAGGCCAACTCCAACCTGGGGGCCATCCTCATTGCGGAGCAGGCCGACCGCGAGACCCTGCAGATAGCGCTGCGCTGCGGCATCAGCGACGTCATCGAGCTGGGCAACGAAACCGCCGAGCTGGCCGACGCCGTTCGTCGGGTTGCGCTGGGCCTCGATTCCCACGCCCGGGGGTCTCAGGGGCCCCGAATCCCCACCGGTGGCCCCAGCCCCCATCTCACCGGCGAGGCGCCTCCCCAGGCGCCTCCACAGGCGCCGCCTCGCGCCGACCCGCCGCCCAGCGATCCCGGCGGTTTCGGCGGCCCGAACATCGGATTCGATCAACAGGCCCCCGGCCCCGGAGGCCCCGGAGGCCCCGGAGGCCCCGGAGGCCCCGGAGGCCCGGCAGGCGGCTTCGACCAGGGAAGCTTCGGCGGCCCGAACCTGGGCTTCGACCAACGCGGTCCCGGCCCCGGAGGCCCGGGAGGTGGGTTCGACCAAGGTGGCTACGGCGGTGGGCCGCTGGGCAAGGTGGTCAGCATCTTCTCCACCAAGGGCGGTGCCGGCAAGTCGGTGTTGGCAACGTCGCTGGCAGTGGCCCTGGCGCAACGCAGCGCCGGGCCGGTGTGCCTGGTGGACGCAGACCTTCAATTCGGCGACGTGGCCGTCATGTTGAAGCTGACCCCGCGCCACACCATCGTGGACGCGGTCGCTGCGCTGGACCGCATCGACCCCAACTTTCTCGAGCAGTTGCTCATGACGCATGAACCGTCGGGCCTGCGGGTGCTCCCAGCTCCGCTGGAACCGGCCTTTGCCGACCAGATCGGCGCCGCGGAGATGGTGCAGATCGTGGAGATGCTGCGCACCTTTTGTTCGGTGGTGGTGGTGGACACTCCGGCCTACTTCAACGACGTGGTGCTGGGCCTCGTGGAGATCTCCGACGAGATCCTGCTGATGGCCGGAATGGACATCCCCAACATC
The DNA here is from genome assembly GCA_041394405.1 of Microthrixaceae bacterium. Lineage (GTDB taxonomy): Bacteria > Actinomycetota > Acidimicrobiia > Acidimicrobiales > Microtrichaceae > Microthrix. The sequence goes on along the minus strand of JAWKIF010000012.1, from coordinate 56,220 downwards.
AAGAACGTGAAGATCGGCCTCCAGACGCTGCGCCTGCTGGGTACCCCACTTGAGAAGGTGCGCCTGGTGCTGAACCGGGCCAACTCCAAGGTCAAGCTGGACGTCGGAGAGGTGGAACGCACGCTGCAGCTCACCGCCGATTCGCTGATCCCATCGGACATCGTCGTGCCCCAGGCCGTCAACAAGGGTGTTCCGGTGGTGATGCACGCGCCCCGGTCGGGCGTGACCAAGGCGATCAACGCCCTGGCCGACCTGGTGGCGCCTCAACCCGCCCGCAACTGACGGGTCCTCCCCCCGGCGCAACGCCACCCCCACCCGGGTGGCGTTGCCGCGCGCCCCGCCGCTGGTCGCCCCGCCGCTGGACGTCGCCGAGCCCGGTGGGCCAAACGGCCCAGCTGAGGCGTCAGCCCTCATCCCGGACCGGGGCCTACCGATTCAGAACCTGCACACACCCGCACCCACAGGAGAAGCGAACGTGTCGCTCTACCAACGACTGCACGCCGCACAAGGCACCGAGGGAGGCCCGCCGAAGGGCTCCGACCCGGTCCTCGACGAGCTGCGCAAGCGAATCCACCAGCAGCTCATCGACGACTTGGGCCCGGTGCTCTACGACAAGCGGCTGCCGGAGAACGAACTTCGCCGCAAGGTGCACGACAGCCTCACCAGCGCGCTGGCCTCCGAGCGTGCCCCGCTGTCCACCGCCGACCGCAACCAGCTGATCCAGGAGGTGGCAGACGACATCATGGGCTACGGGCCCATCGATCGGCTGCTCAACGAGGAGGCCGTCACCGAAATCATGGTCAACGGCCCCAACTGCGTGTTCGTGGAGCGCGGTGGCAAGGTGGAAAAGGACTCGGCGACCTTCGTGGACTCCGACCACCTGCGCCGCATCATCGACAAGATCGTCTCCGCCGTGGGACGCCGCGTGGACGAGTCGACACCGATGGTGGATGCCCGCCTGCCGGACGGCTCACGGGTGAACGCCGTGGTGTCGCCGTTGGCGATGGGCGGACCGTTCCTGACGATCCGGAAGTTCTCCACCGACCCGCTTCAGGTGGACGACCTGATCAGGTTCGGCTCCTTCAACGCCCACACAGCCCGCTTCCTGCAGGCGTGCATCGTGGGCAAGCTGAACGTGATCGTCTCCGGCGGTACCGGCACTGGTAAGACGACGCTGCTGAACGTGTTGAGCTCGTTCATTCCCGCCGATGAGCGCATCATCACGGTGGAGGACTCCAAGGAGCTCCAGCTGCACCAGGAACACGTGCTCAGCCTGGAGACCCGTCCCCCCAACATCGAGGGCCGCGGCGAGGTCACCATTCGAGACCTGGTGAAGAACACCCTGCGCATGCGGCCCGACCGCATCGTGGTGGGCGAGTGTCGTTCCGGCGAGGCGCTGGACATGCTCCAGGCGATGAACACCGGCCACGACGGCTCGCTGACCACCATCCACGCCAACACGCCCCGTGACTGCCTGAGCCGCCTGGAGACGCTGGTGCTGATGTCGGGCTTCGACCTGCCCGTTCGGGCCATCCGTGAACAGGTGTCCTCCGCCGTCGACCTCGTGGTGCAGCTGACCCGCCTCCGAGACGGCAGCCGCCGCGTGACGCACGTGTCGGAGGTGCAGGGCATGGAAGGCGACATCATCACCCTTCAGGACGTGTTCCTGTTCGACTACTCAATGGGCGTCGACGAACAGGGCAAGTACAAGGGCTTCCTGAAGCCCACCGGGGTGCGGCCGAAGTTCGCCCAGAAGCTGGCCGACCAGGGCATCCGCCTGGGTCCGGAGATCTTTGCGCCCCAAGGTGGCGGCCAGCGAGCCGTGGGGCGGGGCCGATGAGTCTCGGTCTGGGTTCGCTGAACCGCCACCAGCTGCTGAAGCGCTGGTGGCTGCTGTCCTCGGTGGTGGTGGCGCTGTCCATCCTGACGGTGGGCCTGGGGGGCACGGCCGAGGCTGGGCCCCCCCAGGAGGGCGATGCGTCGCTCACCATCACCAGCGTCGATGCCACCGGCGAGGAGGTCCAACTGGGCGTCGTCTACACCGGCACGGGCGAGGAGGCGAAGCTGGCGGTGAACGGCGAGGACGCCGGCACCGCCAAGTTGGTCCCCGACGAGGTTGGGCAGGCCGTGGTGGTGGTTGGCGACAACAACGCCGCCGCCGAGAACGCCACCGCTCGGCTGGTGGCGAAGGCTGCCGCCGAGTTCGCCCCCAACACCGACGAGGGCCGCAACCAGATGGCGCTGGTTTCCACCGCCAACGAGGCGCGCACCGTGATGCCGCTGACCAGCGACGCCAGCCGCCTCGATGCCGACATCGGCCGATTCGGTCTGGCGTCGGAGGACGGCAACGCGGTCTTCGATGGCCTGGTGCTGGGCGCCGAACTGGCGTCGACGTCCACGCTGGACCGGCAGATCGTGCTGATACGCACCGGAGCAGAGAGCGGGTCGGGATCCGACCTCACCATGCTGCGACGAGCGCTGCGGGACGGACAGGTGACGCTCTCGGTCATCGACGCCGCGCCGGCCAGCCCCGACGCTGCGTCCCTCTCGGAGCTCTCGGCCGAGACCGGTGGCATCTATCTCACCACCGCTCCGGACGGCATCGATGACGCCACGGCTTCCGTGAACGCCCGGCTCGCCGGCCGGTACACGCTGACTTCGAAGCTGGACCTGGGTGGTGAGCGGGCCAACGTGGGCGTGACGACCTCCGACGCCTCCGCTGAGGCGAGCGTCCAACCTGGCGCGCTGCTCACGACGCCCGCCCAGCTCGCGCCGGTGCCCATCGCCGGGGCCAGCCTCGTGTCCCGCCTCGACAACCCGCTGGTGCGCCTGCTGGTTCCCGCCATGGTGCTGCTGGCGCTGGTGGGCATGGGCGTTGCGGCGGCCCAGTTCCTGACCCATTCGGAAGACTCGGTGGACGCCAGGCTGCGTGCCTACTCCGGAGCACCAAGTGAGGTGGTGGAGGATGCCGACGCCGACATGATGTTCGGCTCGTCCGAGGTGGTGCGAAAGGCGGTCCAGGCGACAGAGACCTTCGCCCAGGACCGGGGCCTCCTCGCCAAGATCCAGGCGTCGCTCACGGCGGCCGACATGAAGATTCGCCCGGGGGAGGCAGCGTTTGCCCTTGCGGCGATCCCCGCGGTGTCGGCGCTGCTCGGGGTGGTCATGCTGGGCGTCCTCGGCGGCGTCGTGTTCGCCCTGCTGGGCCTGGCGGTTCCCATCATGGCTGTCTCGCTGAAGGCCGCACGGCGACGCGTGGCCTTCGAGCGCCAGCTTCCCGACTCGCTGACCCTGCTGGCCGGAACGCTGAGGGCCGGCTACTCCATCGCCCAGGCCATCACGGCGGTGTCCGAGGACGTGCCCGACCCGTTGGGTGGCGAGCTTCGGCGAGCCATGTCCGAGGCACAGCTGGGGCGTCCCATCGAAGACGCCCTCAACGGCGTGGCGGAGCGGTTGACCAGCCGTGACTTCGCTTGGACCGTCCTGGCCATCAGTATTCAGCGGGAGGTGGGCGGCAACTTGTCGGAGCTGCTCGACACCGTGGCCACGACGATGGTGGAGCGAGAGCGGCTGCGCCGTGAGGTGAAGGGCCTCACCGCAGAAGGGCTCATGTCGGCCATCGTGCTGGGTGTCATGCCCATCGGCATGATGATCTTCATGTACGTGTCCAACCCGGGTTATCTGGACCCGCTGTTGGAGACCACCCTGGGCAAGGTTCTGTTGGGCTATTCAGTCGTCTCGATGTTGATCGGGTTCGCCTGGATGAAAAAGATCATCACCATCGAAGTGTGAGGACGACACCGTGACTCTGCTCCTACCCGTATTGCTGCTCGCAGCCGCCTTCGGTATCGCCGCCTGGGTGCTGTTTGGCCATCTCCAGGAAAAGCAGGTGGCACGGGAGTCGTTGAGCATGCTCGACGGCTACCAGGCCGAAGGCTTCGTGAGCCCCGAGCCCACCGCCGGTTCGCTGATGGAGCGCGTCATCTCGCCGGGTGTGTTCCAGCTGAGCGAGCTGGTGCGCCGGTTCTCGCCCGTGGGCTACGCCGACGAGGTCCGTCAGAAGTACGTCCATGCGGGTCGAGGGGAGGCCGACTCGGTCGACCGCTTCTTGGCCATGAAGGCCATGTGTTGTGTGGCGGCCGTGGTGGCGGGTGTGGTCATCTTCATCCTGGGCATCTCGCCGTTCTCCGGCCTGATGAAGCTCATGTTCGGTGGCGGGGTGATGTTCGGCCTGTTCGTGCTCCCGGACAAGCGGCTGGACGCGTCGGTGAAGACCCGGCAGGGCAACATCCAACGCCAGCTTCCCGACACCATGGACCTGCTGACCATCTCGGTGGAGGCAGGCTTGGGCTTCGAGCAGGCGTTGGAGCGGGTCATCGATTCGGTGCCCGGGGAGCTGTCCGACGAGTACTCCCGGATGATGGGCGAGGTGCGTGCCGGTGCCAGCCGGGCGGATGCGCTGCGGGCCATGGACGAACGGGTCGGCATCGAGGAGATCAAGACCTTTGCCATGGCGATCATCCAGGCCGATGCCTACGGCATCTCCATCGGCAAGGTGCTGCGCGGCCAGGCCGACGAGATGCGCATCAAGCGTCGCCAGCGCGCCCAGGAACAGGCCATGAAGACGCCCGTGAAGATGCTGCTGCCCATCACGCTGTTCATCTTCCCGGTGCTACTGATCGTGATCCTGGCGCCGGCGTTCATGAACATCGTGAACAACATGGGCGAGTAGCCGCCACGGTCGTGAAGTGCACCCGCTGCTGCGCCGGATCGGCTAGCGGCGGCGGGCGCCTCGATGGGCGTGGCGTTCCAGGGCCAGCCTCACCAACTCGTCGATCAGGTCGCCGTAGGGCAGGCCGCTGGCCTCCCACAATCGCGGGTACATCGATGCGGGGGTGAAGCCGGGCAGGGTGTTCATCTCGTTGAGCAACAGGCCCCGTCCCTCCGCCTCGTAGAAGAAATCCACGCGAGCCAGGTCGGCGCCGCGCAGGGTTCGAAAGGCGCGACGGGCGAGGTCGTTCAGCTCCATGGTCACTCCGTCGGGCAGCGGGGCCGGTATCACCAGCTGGGCGGCGCCCGTGACGTACTTGTCCTCGTAGTCGTAGAACTCGGCCCCGGCCACGATCTCGCCCGGCACGCTCAGCTGCGGCTCCTCGTTCCCCAGCACGCCGATTTCGATCTCGCGGCCGGTGACCGACTCCTCCAGCACCACCGTCTCGTCGTGGGCCAGCGCTTCGGCACACGCGGCACGGAGCCCATCTGTGTCGGTGACCTTGGAGATCCCGACGGAGCTGCCCAGGTTCGCCGGCTTCACGAAGATCGGCAGGCCGAGGCGGGCGATGGCGTCGGCCAGCGCGTCATCGCCGAGGTCGCGCTCGTGAAAGGTCAGCCAGTCCGCTTGGGGCAGGCCGGCATGCGCACACAGTTCCTTGGCGACCGCCTTGTCCATGGACACCGCCGAGCCCAGGACGCCCGAGCCAACGTAGGGCAGGCCGCTCAACTCCAGCAGGCCCTGCACCGTGCCGTCCTCCCCGTTCGGGCCGTGGAGCAGCGGGAGCACCACCATGGGCAGGTCGTCGGCGGCCCGCTCGGAGATCTCCGACAGCAGCGTGCTCTGCGGCCCGGCCACCGCCAGCTTGCCTGCCGCAACGGCCTCGGCGGCCCCGGCGGCGCCAAGGATGTCGGCCGCACCTTGCACCTCCAGCCATCGCCCAGTGCGCGAGATGCCGACCAGGCGCACCTCGTACCGATCGGAGTTGAGCGCGCCCAGCACGTTCTGTGCCGTCGTGCGTGACACGTCATGCTCGGCCGATTGTCCACCGAAGAGCACAACCAGACGCACCCGGGCAGGCAGCTCCAGGCGTTGGGTGCGCGCCAGCGGGGTCGCCGCCGGAGGGTTCGTTGTGTCGCCCGGGTTCGCGGTCGGGTTCGGCGTGGCAGGCTGGTCCGTGTCCATGGGGAGCTCCACTGGTCGATCTGTGGCTGCCGGGGTGCGATGCCCGGTTCGGCATCAGCTGGGTCGAGCCGGTGCGTGGCTCCGACACTACGAGACGCGGGCACTGGGCGAGTCGACGACGGACCCCCCGGGCGTGGGAGACTGGCCCGCATGCAGGTCCCCCTCTCTGCGCTCCTTGAGCCGTTGAACGCCGCCCTGTCGGGGCCTGATGTGGAGATCCGGAGGGTGGTCGTTGACTCTCGGCAGGCTGGGCCGGGCGACCTGTTCGTGCCGTTGCTGGCCGAACGCGACGGGCACGAGTTCATCGCAAGCGCCCTGGCCGCCGGCGCCTCGGCATCCCTGTCGGCCCGGCCGGTGGCCGACCTTGGGCTTCACGACTCGAGCAGCGTCGTCGTGGTCGCCGACACGGCCCGTGCGCTGGATGACCTGGGCAGGCTGGCGCGGTCGCGCACCACCGCCAGGGTGATTGGGGTCACCGGATCGGTGGGCAAGACCACGGTGAAGGACCTGGCGGCCTCGGTTTTGGCCACGACCCTGTCGACGTCGGCCTCCGAGCGCTCGTTCAACAACGAGATCGGCGTCCCGCTGACGCTGGCCAATGCCCCGGAGACCGCCGAGGCGTTGGTGGTCGAGATGGGCGCCCGCGGTCCCGGCCACATCGCCGCGTTGTGTCGCCTGGCCCGCCCGGAGGTGGGGGTGGCGACCGTGGTGGCGGGAGCGCACCTTGAGTGCTTTGGAGACCTCGAGGGAGTGGCCGCGGCCAAGGGTGAGCTCATCGAGTCGCTTCCGTCGTCGGGCACCGCCGTGCTGAACGCAGACGACCACCGGGTGGCCGCCATGGCGTCGCGCACCGACGCCCGGGTGCTCACCTTCGGTCGAACCGGCGGCGACGTGCGGGCCAGCGAGGTGTCGCTGGGCGACGATCTCTGCGCACGGTTCCGCCTGGACAGCCCCTGGGGTTCGGTCCGGATCCGGCTCTCGGTGGCCGGTGAGCACCAGGTCACCAACGCCCTGGCCGCGGCCGCCATCGGCCTCGATGCGGGCGTGACGCCGACTGCCGTCTCCTGCGGGCTGGCCGACGCCGCCATGAGCCCGTGGCGCATGGAGCTGGTGTCCACCCCGGGCGGGGCGTCGGTGATCAACGATGCCTACAACGCCAACCCCACCTCCACAGAGGCGGCGCTGGCCGCCCTGGCGGAACTTCCCGCCCGCCGTCGGGTCGCCCTGCTGGGTGAGATGGCCGAACTGGGCACGGATGCGCAGCGGCTTCACCACGAGATCGCCGGCGTGGCAGATCGGCTGGGGTTGGAGCTGGTGGCCGTCGGCACCAACGCCTACGGGGTGGCGGCCACCTCGGCGGACGATGCGGCATCGCTGCTGGAAGCGCTCGGCCCCGGTGAGGCCGCCTTGGTCAAGGCGAGCCGGGTAGCGGGACTGGAACGGTTGGTCCAGCGTGTGGTTGCCGGTCCAGGTTCCCGAGGGGAGTAAGCGCCAGCGCCACGGCCGCACCGAAGAACAGCACCGGTTGGCCGCCGATCTGGTCGATGACGGGGCCGGCCAACAGGCTCCCAACCGGCACCAGGCCGGCCCACGAGATCATCCACAGCCCCATCACCCGGCCCCGGTGGGTGTCCTCCACGGCTTCCTGCAGCGTTGTTGCCAGCGCCGTCACCAGGGCGAAGTAGCAGAACCCCAACACGAAGATCACCGGGTAGGCGATGGCCGGGTCGCTCACCATGGCGAAGGTGAACAGGCTGACGGAGAATGCAGGCAGGGCGACAAGCGGCACCCGGTGCAGCGTCCGGCCGCCCAACACCGTGCCCAGCAGGAGGGCGCCGGCAGCAGCGCCCAACCCAAAGGCGGCGAAGAGCCGGTAGAAGGCGGTCCCCGTGATGCCCAGTTGCTCCTCGGCCAGGCCGGGAAGCTGGTAGATGAACACCAGCGAGAACAGCGAGAACGAGCTGATGATCGTGAGGACGCGGGTCAGCACCGGGCTGGCCTTCACTGCGCCGAGGCCGGCACGGAACCGCATCCACGGGCCCAAGGTGGTATCCGCCGGGGGCGGCAGGGTGACCTTGGCGGCGCCCACCGCGGCGATGACAAACAGGTAGGTGGCAGCGTTGATGAGAAAGATCCATCCGGTACCCAGCGGCGCGGTGAGCGCCGCCAACAACGGACCGAGCACCCGGGAGCCGTTCATCGACGCCGAGTTGACGGCGACGGCACCCGACAGGTCCTCGCGGTCCACCAAGTTGGGGAGCAGGGCCCCGTTCGACGGGGCGATGAGCGCATTGGAGACCCCGATGCCCAGCACGATCACCACCAGGGCCCAGGGGGGAGGCGTGGCGTTCCAGGCAACCACGGCGAGCGCCACCGAGAGCACGCCCTGGACCGCCGAGCCGGTCATGATGATGTGCCGCCGGTTGAATCGGTCCGCCAACACACCGCCAACCGGTGAGGCCACCAGCATCGGCCCCAACTGGGCGAAGGTGACGAGGCCGACGAAGGCGCCGGAATGGGTCAGCGAGTTCGCCAGGGCGATCAGCGTGACGTTTTGCATCCAGGTGCCGATGTTGGAGGCGAAGGCGCCGGCGGCCACCCGCCGGAACTGCCGGTGGGCGAGCGCCGCACCCACGGTTCCTCGGCGGCGGGTTCCCTGGGCATCTGGGGTTCCTTCGAGCCGCAGGGTGGGCTCGGCCAGCGCGGAGGGGTCGCTGACGGTCCGGGGCAACCCGTCACCCTCGGCCTCCCGCGACACGGAGTCGGGGCGCGGGGGTGAGCCGTCGCTCGCAGCGGGCCGATCACACGGCGTGTCGGTGGCGGTGGGAGGTGTCATGAAGCGAAGGGGACCGGCCGGGCGGGCAAGAACTGGCCGGCAAGAACTGGGCGGGCAAGAACGAGCGCGAAAAACGTACAGCGTCCAGGTTCAGGCTACGGCACGCCACCCGGGTCGCGCACGCGCCTTTCCCCGTGTGCCTGCGAGGCCTCCGGGCCTGCGGAGCCTGGCGCCGAAGGCCGCTCGTCAGCGCGCCCGTAGACTCGGTTGATGGCCACGGGCGACCCAGCACCCCGCGATCCCTATCGCGTGCTCGGCGTCGACCGGGGCGCCAGCGGGGACGACATTCGCAGCGCCTACCGCGACCTGGCCTGGCGCCTGCATCCGGACCGTTCGGCCGACGCTTCCGCTCCCGAACGGGCCATCGCCGAGCGGCGCATGCGGGAGGTGAACGAGGCCTTTGCCGTGCTGGGCCAGCCGGCTCGCCGAAGGGCCCACGACGCTCGACGCAGAACCACGGTGCCCAGCGGCCAGCGCAACACGGCCCGGCCGGCGGGCGGAGCTGGTCCGGCACCGCTCCCGACGGAGCACGAAGATCGTGTCGCCGTCGCCGACGACGGCGTGCACGGCGTGCTGTTCCATCGGGTGCTCCCCGGGCTGCTCGCCGCGGTGCTGCTGGCCATCGTGATCGTCTCGGCCTTTGCCGGCGGGGAGAACGACACCTCCGCCCCATCGGACCGCGGCTGTGTGCTGGGCAACACGCTGGTGGATTGTGATGGGCCCCACGACGGGCGCATCCGCACCCTGGTCGTCCCCGGTGGGTCCTGCCCGGATGGCACCACGCTGGTGTCGCTGGCCGACGACTACTGCGTCGAGTACTGAGCCGCCCGATAGCGCCTGCGGCCCCGGGGCCCCGGCGAATCGGCGTTGGCCCCCGGGCCGCCGTCCGGGTATCGTCTGCGCCCCGGGGCCCATAGCTCAGCTGGTTAGAGCGCTGCCTTCACACGGCAGAGGTCAGAGGTTCGAGTCCTCTTGGGCCCACTCGTGAAGCACTTCGATGGGCGGGTCGCCGCCATCACCGGCGCCGGCTCGGGCATTGGCCGGGCGCTGGCGCACCAGCTTGCCGAGCGGGGTGCGCACCTGGCCCTGAGCGACGTTAACGAGGAGGGCCTGGCCGAAACGTTGCACGGCTGTAGGGGCCGAGCAACCAAGATCACCTCCCAGCTGGTGGACGTGGCCGATCGGGCGGCGGTCGACGAGTGGGCCGAGGCCGTGGCGGCCGAGCATGGCTCGGTCAACCTCATCATCAACAACGCCGGTGTGGCGCTTGGGGCCACCGTCGAGTCGATGTCCTATGAGGACTTCGAATGGCTCATGAACATCAACTTCTGGGGCGTCGTCCACGGCACCAAGGCGTTTCTTCCCCACCTCAGGGCGTCGGGCGAGGGCCACGTCGTCAACCTGTCCAGCGTCTTCGGGCTGATGGCCATCCCGTCGCAATCCGCCTACAACGCCGCCAAGTTCGGTGTCCGCGGCTTCACCGACGCGCTGCGTATGGAGCTGGAGATCGAGCCATGCGGGGTGTCGGCCACCACCGTCCACCCGGGGGGCATCGCCACCAACATCGCCCGGTCGGCCCGCATCGACCCCAGCGTGGCCGAGGTTGCCGGATCGGCCGAGGCCGCGCGCGACGAGTTCGCCAAGGTGCTTCGGACGACGCCGGAGCGCGCGGCCCGTCAGATTCTCAAGGCGGTGCAACGCAACCGCCGCCGTGCCCTGATCGGGCCCGACGCGGTGGTCTTCGACGCGGTGTCGCGGCTGCCCGCCGGGCTCACCCAACGGGGCATGGCGGCCGGGGCCCGTTTCCAACGCCGGTCGTCGGCGGGTCGCTGAGCCCAGCCGGCACCACAGCGGCTCTCGCTGGGCGCCGCCTGTGGCCCCGCCGGGTGTCCAGGAGGTCCGGTGAGGGTTGTCGGTGCCAGGGCCCCCATAACCCTCACCGGACCCTGCGACTCAGGGTGGATCCGGGTCGCTAGATCGCCAGCGCCCGGTCGACGATCGCGGCGGCCGGGGCCGCGGGCGACAAGGTGCCGAAGGCCCGACCCCACTCACCGCCCAGCCTGGAGGCGACGAACGCTTCCGCCACCGGCCCCGGCGCGTGGCGCACCAGCAGCGCGGCCTGGGTGAGCAGGGCCAGGCGTTCCACGATCAGCCGGGCGCGGCGTTCCAGGTGGTCCGGATCGGCCAGCAGCGCCCGCAGCTCGTCGGTGGCCGCCGCGATCTCGGGCACGCCGTCGCCCGCGCTGCGGATCTCGCCCAACAGGGCCTCGGTGGCCTCCGGTGACCGGGCCATGGCACGCAGCACGTCCAGGCAGATCACGTTGCCCGACCCCTCCCACACGCCGTTGAGTGGGCTCTGCCGGAAGAGCCGGGGCAGGCCGGTCTCCTCGACGTAGCCCACCCCACCAAGGCACTCCAGCGCCTCCGCCGAATGCGCCGGCGCCCGCTTGCAGATCCAGTACTTCAGCACCGGCGTGGCCAGGCGTGCCAACAATGCCGCATGGGCATCGCCGCGTGAGGAGGCGTCGAACAGTCCGGCCAGCCACATGGCCGACGTGGTGGCCGCCTCTGACTCCAGCGCCAGGTCGGCCAGCACCGCCTGCATGAGCGGCTGGCCCACCAGCGTGGCCCCGAAGGCGCTGCGGTGGCGGGAGTGCCAGACGGCCTGGGCGGTGCCCTGTCGCATGATGGCCGTCGCTCCCAGCGTGCAATCCAGGCGGGTGTGGTTGACCATCTCGATGATGGTCCGCACGCCGCGCCCCTCGTCGCCCACTCGGCGCACCCAGGCCTCGTCGAACTCCACCTCGCTTGAGGCGTTGGACCGGTCGCCCAGCTTGTCCTTCAGGCGCTGGATGGACAGGTTGTTGCGGGTGCCGTCGGGGCGCCAACGGGGGAGCAGGAAGCAGGTCAGCCCCTCGCTCGCTTGGGCCAGCGTGAGAAACCCGTCGCTCATGGGGGCGGAGCAGAACCACTTGTGCCCGGTGATGAGGTACTCGTCCTCGGCGAGGTGCCGGGCAACGGTGGTGTTCGCACGCACGTCCGAGCCGCCCTGCTTCTCGGTCATCGCCATGCCGCACGTCAGCCCTTGCTTGCCCTCGGGCGGCACGAACCCGGGGTCGTACACGCCGGCGGTCAGGCCGGGCTCCCAGGACGCTGCCAGCTCGGGCGCCTGGCGCAACGCCGGAACCACCGAGTAGGTCATCGACACCGGGCAGATGTGGCCGCCGTCAACCTGGTACCACACCAGCACCTTGGCGCATCGAGCCACGTGCGCGCCCGGTTCGGTCGTCCCCCAGGGCACGGCGCCCAGCCCTTCCTCGATGGCGACGCTCATGAGCGAGTGGTACGCCGGGTGAAAGCGCACCTCGTCGATGCGGTGCCCATAGCGGTCGTGGGTGAGGAGCTGAGGCGGGTGCTCGTTGGCCGCTCGGCCCCACTCCTGGGCCTCGGCGGTGCCCGCCTGCTGCCCCAGGCGCGCCAGGTCGGGCAGGGCCGAGGCCGCGCCCTCCCGCACCAACGCCTCAGACAGAGCCACGTCGGCGTCGAAGAGGTTGTAGCCGCTGAGGGGCGGCGGCTGGTTGGTCACATCGTGTGTGGGCATGTGCGAAGTATGGCGCCGGAGCGCCAGGCCCGGGCGCGCGCCCAGCGTGGAGATGACCTCACGCGCCCGCTCGGCACAGACTGGAACGAGAGGTCGGGGGACCTGCTGTGTCGAGCCGGGGGACGAGGTCGCCTGGGCATGGGGAGGCGAGCTTCATGAGCGACAGCACCATCGATCGGCCACCAGGCGTTCAGTCGGCGCCGCCCGGCGGCTCGGATTCGGCGGGTCCGGCAACGGGCGACCTCGGCTGGAGGCTTGAGCGGGCGACGCCAGCATCGCCCTCCGCGCCCACGCAGCCGGGGGCTGGCCGATCGAGCCAAGCGGTCACGGTGGTGCCGCTGTCGTCGCCCCGGCGCCTCCGCACCTTCCAACGGCTGGCTCCTCGGGTTGCCTCCCCCCGCGACGACACCGACCCGTGGGAAATCCGACGCACCATCGACCGGATGGCGCGTTGGGCGCCACCGACGCCCGGGGTTCGGGCGACGACGTCGTCGGTGGCCGGCGTCCCCGGCGAATGGTTGGTTCCCCGGGTCCGAAGCGACGAACGGCTGCTGCTGTATCTCCACGGTGGCGGCTACATCGCCGGCAGTCCTCGCACGCATCGGTCGTTGGTGGGTTCGCTGGCTTCGTCGATGGGGGCCGCCGCCTTTGTGCCGCAGTATCGGTTGGCGCCCGAGCACCCGTTCCCGGCGGCGCTGGATGATGTGCGCGCCGTCTATGACGAACTGGTCCGCCGAGGCTATGGCGACCGGTTGGTCGTGGCCGGCGACAGCGCCGGCGGCGGCCTTGCGACGGCGCTGATGGTGGATCGGCGCGACGCGGGCGGGGCGATGCCGCAACGGCTGGCGTTGCTGTCGCCCTGGGTGGACCTCACCGGCCCCATTCCCGAAGCCGTCCTGGACCGTGAGGCCACCGATGTGGTCATGGCGCCCCACCAAATCCGCGCCGCCGCGCGTGCCTACGCCGGCGATCAACTTGACCACCCGGCAGTCTCGCCGCTCCGTGCCGACCTGGCCGGTCTCCCACCGACGCTCATCCAGGTGGGCTCGGCAGAGCTGCTGGGGCTGGAGGGTGAGCTGCTGTCGGACAAGCTGCGGGCCGCCGGCGTGGAGGCCGCACTCGAGATCTGGAACTCCATGGCGCACGTGTTCCAGGCGGTTCCGGTGCTGAAGGAACGCCGCCCGGCCATTGCGCGCCTGGCGGGCCATCTGTCCTCGAGTTCGCCGGGCTCGGCCTGACCACCAGACCGTGCCGACTGGGTGAGGCGCCCCACTGCGGTGGACCGAACGGCCCCACGCATGTGTCTGGGATTCCGGGTCTCCCGACCACCTCGGTGCGGGCCCGGGTGGGTCGCCCGGCCAGTTCGTGGTTGCCCCGGTCACCGAGGTGGCCTCCGCTGCCGAACTGTCGGGCATGGACGAACGCTCAGCCGCCCCCTCGCACCACCCCGGCCGCCGCCGAAGCCTCGGCCGCCGCGCCCGGGCCCTGCGCCTGGCCGCCGTGCTGGCCGCCTCGACCGTTGCGCTCGCCGGGTGTGTTGCCGCCGGCGACGGCGGGCCAGGGGCCCGCAACGTGGACGGCGCCCCGCTGCTGATCGTGGGCGACTCCAACACGGCCGCCGCCAACTCCTGGGCCAACCACGTGTCCTGCTCGCGGGCCACGTGGGCCAAGGCGGGGCTGGGCCTCGTGAACCGCACCTCTCAGGCGGGACCGGCCCTGAGAAACCGGGTTCCCGAGGTGATGGCGGGCCATCGGGGGTATCGGGTGGTCGTCATGCTGGGCACCAACGACATGCTGGGTCCACCCCCGTCGGTCGCCGGCTACCGGAGGATCGCCGACCAGTTCCGCGCCAACGGCGCCGCCTCGGTGGTCTTTGCCGTCCCCCCGCCGGTCGGCCCCGGCCATTGGGCCACCTCCTCGATGACCGCCGGTTGGTCGCGCTGGAAGGCGGCTGTGCGGGCGACGCCCGGCAGCGTCGACTTCGTGTACCCGTTGGGCGGCCGCCTCGATCCCTCCGAGCAGTATGGCGACGGTATCCACCTGAACTCCTCGTCGCAGCGTGCCATCGGGGCGGCGGCCAACCGGCAGCTCTGCTGAGCGCACGCCGGGTCGCCCTGCCTACCTCGGGGGGGCTCTTCGGCCCACCGGTCGCGGCAAATCTGTGCCAAAAGGCTTACTTCATCGGTGGAGGCGGCCGATAGGGGTGCATGGAGGTCACGTTGACGCCGGCTGACCGTGAGGTCTCGGACATTGGACAGCTGCTCGTCGTGTGCCCGGAGCAATTCGCGCAGGCCACGTCGGTGGCCGGAGCGTTGGCCGACGTTTCGCCCGACGGCACCGCCATCGCAACCGTGTCGGCCGAGCTCCACGACCGCCTGGCCCAGGGAACGGTCGGTGCGGTGGTGCTGATCGGCAGCCCGGACGACCCGGCCGTCGCCTCGTTGACCGCCCACCTGCGCCACGCTGCGTTTTCGGTGGCGGTGCTCTTGGTGGTTCCCGACAGCAGGCGCGCCACGGTGGACCTGGCCTTGGCCTGCGGCGCCCACGAGGTCGTGGCGTCCCAGCACCCGTCCGTGGTGACCAACGGCGTCCGCCGAGCCATCCTCCGCCACCAGTTCACCGTGATGAACACGTCGATGGACATCGACCCGCTCACCGGGCTGCTGAGCCGGGTGAAGATCCTCGGGGCCCTGGAAGCGGCCTCCCGGCGCTGCGCCGGCAAGGCGGCCGGGGTGGGCGCCATCTACGTGGACATCGATCGGTTCAAGGCCATCAACGACACCTTCGGGCACGCTGCGGGCGACTCGTTGCTCGCCTCCGTGGGCGAACGGATCAGCTCGGCCATCGGCGAGGGTGCGGTCAAGGCCGGCCGGCTGGGGGGCGATGAGTTCCTCGTGGTGGTCGAAGGCATGTGCATCGAAACGCTGGCGACGGCGGTCGCTCAGCGCATCAACGCGGCCATGGAGGCGCCCTTCTCGCTGGACGGCGAGCTGTTGTCCGTGCAGGTGTCGATGGGTGTGGCCACCAACGGCGGCGCCGAGGATCCCGCCACGGTGTTGCACCGGGCGGACGCTGCGCTCTACCGCTCGAAGCGGGGCGGCCGGAACCGCACCAGCGTGTCGGATGACACCGATGGCGAGCTGCCCCACCTGCAGGCCGCACGGCTGGGCCACGCCCTGCGCGAGGGCGGGTTGGTGTTGAAGTCCAACCTGCGGCTCGCCGTGGACAGCGGCCAGATCACGGCGTGCTCGTGGGCACCCAGTTGGCCGGAGGCCGGCATCAGCGGGGCAGAGCTGGAATCCCGGGCGGTGGATGCCGGACTGACGCTGGCGCTCAACCGGTGGGTGATCCGGGAGGCGATCGGCCAGTCGGCCGACCGCCGCCATCGCATCTCGGTGCGTCTCGGCGCCGGGCTGCTGGCCACGGCCGGCCTGGCGGAGTGGATCTGCGGTCGCCTGCACGAACACGATGTTCCTGCGGAGCGACTGGAGCTGCTGGTGGACGAGGCCGAGCTCAGCATCGAGCCGGTGGTGCTGACCAACCTGAACCAGCTGTCCGACCGAGGAATCCGTGTCGGGATCGACCGGTTTGGCTCGACCGTGGGTTCGCTGGCCTTCCTTGCGCACGCACACATCGACACCATCGTGTTGGCCGACGATCTGGTGCGGGGCTGTGCATCGGACGTGGGCCGCAGCGCCATCGTCCAGGGAGTGACGTTCACCGCGCAGGCCCTCGGAGCGACGGTGGTCGCCCCACGCCTCGGCAATCCGGCAGATCGTGACGTGCTGTTGCGCGCTGGTTGCGAGGAACAGGAAATGCCCCGGCACCCGGCGTTGGTGGCACAGGCCGAGCGGATGGAGCGGGGTGCGCGCCGTCGTCCAACGCAGGAGCAGCCGAGCGCCGGCGGGCGTGGGTCGTCGAGCCACCGACGCGGCGGGGCGACGTTGCAGGCGACACCATCGCGCATCGGGCCGGCCGTGCAGGCGGATGGGCTGTTGATCCTGCCGTAGCGCCCGGGTGGTGATCGCCCCGGGGTCGGCTTGTACCATCCCGGCCATGGGAACGACCGGGTACAAGATCATGTTGCTGCTGCACGTGCTGAGCGCCGTGGTGGCGTTCGGCCCGCTGTTTCTCTATCCGCCGCTGCGGCGAGCGGGCGCGACCGCCGAGATCGCCAAGCTGCACCTCTACATGGTGGTCCCGGCGCTGGTGGCCATGTGGGTCTTCGGCATGGGCCTGGTCGGCATGTCCGATGAGGCCATCCAGATGAGCGACGGCTGGATTGGCGGCGCACTGCTGGTGTGGGTCATCTCGCTCGCCATCAGCGTGGGGCTGATCCGCCCGGCCCTGACCGACGACAGCGAGGGCGCCACGGCCAAGCTGTCGGCAGGCGTGGGGGTCACCCACCTGATGCTGGTAGTCGGCCTCTTCCTGATGGTCTTCCAGCCGGGCGCCTGATGATCGAGTTCAGCGACGAGCACGAGCTGTTCCGGGCCACCGTCCGGGGGTTCGTCGAGACCGAGATCAACCCCCACGTGGAGGCCTGGGAGGCCGAGGGCACCTTCCCCGCCCACGACCTGTTCGCCAAGATGGGCAAGTTGGGGCTGTTGGGGCTGGAGTACGACCCAGCCGACGGCGGCGGCGGCGCAGACCACCTCTACACCCTCATCCTGTGCGAGGAGCTGGGCTGGGCCGACTGCATGGGCATCCCGATGGCCATCGGCGTTCAGACCGACATGGCGACCCCCGCGCTGGCCCGTTTCGGCTCCCCGGAACTGAAGGAGCGCTACCTGGGGCCGGCCATCCGGGGCGAGATGGTGGCGGCCATCGCGGTGACCGAACCCGACGCCGGGTCAGACGTAGCGGCCCTCTCCACCAAGGCGGTGCGCGACGGCGATGAGTGGGTCATCTCCGGCGCCAAGCTCTACATCACCAACGGCACCCAGGCCGACTGGCTCTGCGCGCTGGTGCGTACCTCCGATGAGGGCGGGGCCCGAGGCGTGTCCCAGATCATCATCCCCACCGATGCGGCGGGCTTCTCGGTCAGCCGAAAGCTCGACAAGTTGGGCATGCGAGGGTCCGACACCGCCGAGCTGGTGTTCGACAACGTGCGTGTGCCGGTGTCCAACACCATCGGCCAGGTCGGCGCAGGGTTTCCCCAGCAGATGCAGCAGTTCCAGAACGAACGGCTCGTGGCCAGCTACCAGGCGGTGGGCGCGATGGAGCGCGCACTCGCTCGCACCCGGGAGTATCTGGGCGAGCGAATGGCCTTTGGTGCGCCCCTGTCGGCCAACCAGTATCCGCAGTTCACCCTGGCCGAGCTGACCGCCGAGGTGGAGCTGGTGCGGTCGCTGAACTACCGGGCCGCCGCCGCGGTGAACGCCGGCGAGGATGTCACCCGCCTGGCCACCATCGCCAAGCTCACCTCCGCCCGCAGCCTGCGGCGGGTCGCCGACTGGTGCCTGCAGTTCCACGGGGGCATCGGCTACATGGAGGAGACCTGGACGGCCCGCTTCTTCCGGGACGCCCGCCTGTGGTCCATCGGCGGCGGCGCCGATGAGGTGATGCTGCGCACCCTGGCGCGCATGGACGGCATCGCCCCCAGCAGCGGCTAGAGTCGGCCGCACCTACCGGGGAGCTCGCACTGCCGGGCTGAGAGGGCGACGCACGTCGCCGACCCGCAACCTGAACTGGGTAATGCCAGCGGAGGGAGCCATGGTCGTCATCGTTGTTGCTGGAGGATCGGGCCCGTCGAGCCTGCCCCCGTTGCCCCCCGACGTGGGCCTGTGCGTTGCGGCCGACAGCGGACTCGAGCTGGCCGTGACCCTGGGGCTGCACGTCGACGTGGTGCTGGGCGACCTCGATTCGGTCGAGGGTGCCACGCTGGAGGCCGCCCGGCGGCGCGGTGTCGAGGTGCGTCGGTTCCCAGCGGCAAAGGACCAGACCGACCTGGAGCTGGCCCTCGACGCGGCGGCACGGGCGGGAGCGCAGCGCATCGTGGTGCTGGGCGGGGGAGGCGGTCGTCTCGATCACCTGCTGGGCGCCATGGCCTCGCTGGCCGGCGTTGCCCGCGAGGGCATCGATGTGGTGGGCCACCTCGGAGATGCCACCTTGTGGCTGGTCGGCGGCGGCCGACGGCTGGTGGTCGACCTGGACGCCGGTCGCACCGCGTCGCTCATCGCCCTGGGCGGCCCCGCCGAGGGTGTGTCGACCGGTGGCCTGGAGTGGCCGTTGGAAGTCGCACGGCTCTCACCCGACGAGGCTCGCGGCGTCTCCAACCGGGTCTCCAGTCGAGTCGCTGCCGAACCCGGCCGCAGGCCGGTGGTGGTCGAGGTTCGCTCGGGCGTGGTGGCGCTGATCGTTCCCGGCGTCCCGCTCGTTCCCGGTGCTTCGCCCTTGGGCCCGTACCACTTCGAGGCGGCCCAGCCTGGGCCAACACGATCCACCCCGATGGGAGTCCCCACATGACCGAAAACACCACGACAGCCCCCGCCGTCCGACGATCGGTGGGCCGATGGCCGAGGCGGAGCCAACCCGGAACGAACGCCGGCACTCGGGGGCGCGGCCTCATCGCCGGGGCCGTCACCCTGACGCTGACCCTGGTGGCGGCCGCGTGCGGCGGCGGGGATGGATCTGGCGACGAGGCTCGGGGCGACGCGTCGGGTGCGGTCGAGCTGGTGACCTACGACGCATTCGTGCTTGATGACGGCGCCGCCGAGGCGTTCTCGACCCGCCACGACCGAGAGGTCGAGGTGCTGGCCCAGGGCGATGCCGGCTCGGTCACGTCCCGGGCGGTGCTGGCGGCCGGCAACCCGGAAGGCGACGTGCTCTTCGGGGTGGATACCACCCTGCTGACCCGGGCGCTCGACGCCAACCTGTTCGAGCCCCTGCCCCAGGAGGTGCTGGAGCTGGTTCCGGACCGCCTTCGCCTGGAGGGGCCCGGCGCCGACTCGGTCGTGGCGGTGGATACCGGTCAGGTGTGCGTCAACGCCGACGAGGCCTGGTTCCAGGGTGAGGGGCTGGAGGTGCCAACGTCGCTGGAGCAACTGAGCGACCCTGCGTACCGGGGGTTGCTCGTGGTCCAGAACGCAGCAGCCTCCTCGCCCGGGTTGGCGTTTCTGCTGGGCACCATCGATCACTTCGGCGAGGACGCCTGGCAGGACTACTGGAAGGCCTTGGTGGCCAACGACGTGCGGATCGCCGCCGACTGGTCCGATGCCTACGAGGCCGCCTACACGGTGTCGGGGGGCGATCGCCCGCTGGTGGTGTCCTACGGCTCCAGCCCTCCGGCGGAGGTCGTCTACTCCGAGGGTGAGCGAACCGAGCCGCAGAGCACCGTCATCGAGGCCACCTGCGTGGAGCAGGTGGAATACGCCGGGGTCCTCGCAGGCACCGAGCGTCCCGAGGCGGCCCGCGACCTGGTGGCCTTCTTGCTGAGCGACGACTACCAGCGCACCATCCCGCTGGCGAACTTCGTCTACCCCGTGACCGATGTGGAACTGCCCGAGGTGTTCGTCGACTTCGCGGTCAAGGCCGAGGATCCACTCAGCCTCGACGCCGAGGAGGTCGCGGCCAACCGCGACCGGTGGACCGAGGAGTGGCGGGCCATCACCGGATGATGAGCGGGCGGCGCCGTCCTGGGTGGTCGCTCGCCGCCTCCCAGGTTCCCGCATGGCTGCTGTTGGGCCTGGGCGTGTTGGTGCCCCTCGCCACCCTGGTCTGGGCGGCCCGGTCGGGCGTGCCCGGCTCCATCGAATCCACGGTGCCGGTCACCGAGCGGCTGGCCCGCACCGTCGGGACCACCCTGGTGCAGGCCGGCGCATCCACCCTGGCGACGCTGGTGGTGGGGTTTCCCGTGGCCTGGGTGCTGGCGCGCTTCCACTTTCCGGGAAAGGGCCTGGTGCGTGCGGTGGTGGCCATGCCATTTGTGCTGCCCAGCGTCGTGGTGGGGGCGGCGGTGCTGGCACTCGCCGGACCCTCGGGGCCGCTCGGTTCGGTGGCGCCCCGCCCGGGCTCGGCCGAATCGCTGGCGTTGGTGGTGCTGGCCCACGTCGCCTACGAGCTGATCATCGTGGTGGCGGTGGTCGGTGCCCGGCTCGAATCCATGCCACAGCATCTCGACGAGGCGGCCCGCACCCTGGGGGCAGGCGGTTGGCGGCGGGCCACCGGCGTGGCACTGCCTCAGCTCGCCCCGGCGTTCGCCCGGGCCGCCGCCCTGGTGTTTCTGCTGACTGCCGGTTCCCTGGGGGTAGTGCTGGTGCTGGGTGGGCCCCGCTGGGCGACGCTCGACCTGGAGGTGTGGTACCTGGGTACCCAGCTGCTGGACCTGCGAGGTGCGGCGCTGTTGGCCCTGGTACAGGCGGGCTTCGTGGTGGTCGTTGCGGGTGTATGGCTGGGCACCTCCGGGGGCGCGGCACGTCGAGGTTCTGGGCGGGTCACGAGGTCCGCGCCGCTGTCCGCAGGCCGGGCTGGGGCTCCGGCCTCCGGCCTCCGCCCGCCGCGGCGTCCTCGGGGAGCCGAGTGGTGGTGGGTGGCCGGCGCGGTGGCCGTGGTGTCGGCCTTCAGCGCGGCGCCGTTCGTGGCGCTCGGCACGCGGCTCGGGTCGGTGTCGCCCGGCCGGTTTGCCGAGCTCTGGGTCGAGGGCGACCGGGGCGTGGCTCCGCTTGGTCCGGCGGTGGCCCGGTCGTTGGGCTACGCGACGGCCGTGGCGCTGGTGTGCACCGCTGCGGCGGTGGGCCTGGGGTTGGCCGTGCGCCGCGGTCGGGGCGCCGTGGCCAGCGGTCTGGTGGCCCTGCCGGTGGGGGTGTCCGCCGCTGCGATCGGCTTGGGCGTCGTGCTCATGGCATTGGTCGGCCCGGTGGACCTTCGGGGCAGCGGCGTCGCGGTGGTGCTCGTGCAGGCCGCCATGGCGCTCCCCTTTGCTGCCGGGGTGATCGTGCCGGTGATGCTGGCGCTGCCCGACAGCCTGGAGGAGGCGGCCGCCATGCTTGGAGCGGGGTGGGGGCAGCGCTGGCGTCGGGTGCTGTGGCCGCTGGCTGCGGTCGGGGTGGCCGGGGGAGCGGCGCTGGCCGCCGCGGTCGCGCTGGGGGAGTTCGGTGCGTCCACGTTCATCGTGCGGGGAGACGCGCCCACACTGCCGACCCTGGTGGGGCGCCTGCTGGCGCGGCAGGCGCCCGAGGCGGTGTCGCTGGGCACCCTGGTGGCCGCGCTGCTGGGCGTGTTGTGCGCGGTGCTGGTGGTTGGTGCCGACCGGCTCGCCGAACGCTCTCGATTGGACCGGTAGGGTTTCGCCGGTGGACGTGACTGCCTCGGTGGACGCACCGGTCGACCGTGTAACGCTCTTTGGCCGCATCAACCTGTTGGATCACTACCCACCGTGGCTGGACATCGTGCAGCGGGTCGAGGAAGCCGATCCCCACGACCAGGACGAGGGCCCGGCGTGGATCGTTGAGCTGGGTACCCGGGTGGGTCCGTTGCAGCGTTCCAAGCGGCTGCGCATGGTTCGAACCGTGTGTCGCGAACCGTCGGAGGTGGTCTTCGAACGACGAGAGCACGACGGGCGCGATCACAGCCCGTGGGTGCTGTCGGGCGTGGTCACCGAGCTGGAGCCCCAGCTGTCCCGGCTGGAGATGCGTCTCAACTACGGGGGCGCGCTGTTCGGTCCGGTGCTGGAACGGCTGCTCCAACGCGAGATCGACGCCAGCCGTGAACGCCTGCTGGCCTGGATCGACGCCGGCTGACGCCAGGACCGGCCCCTCAACCCCGGAAGTGGGGACAGATCTTGGGGCCCTGGCCCAACGCACGGTCCCCACTTCGCTCATCCCCCGGAAGTGGGGATTGATTTCGGGGCTCTGGCCCCAGCGGGAGTCCCCAGTTCGTGAAGTGGTTCGGGCGCGTGGTGGGCACCCCGCTAGCGTCCCGCCTCATGCTGGTGGTCACCAACGAGCTCGATCGATTCCGACGCGACACCGACGCCCTGGCCCGGCGCGACAGCCGGTTTCTGCGGGCCGCCGTGCGAGGGGATGGGGTGACCCACGAGCACCTGGAGTCGGCGCTTGCGCTCATCTTGGCGTTGACGGGCATGTCCATGTCCGAGGAGGGCCGTCGCACGCTCAAGGTCATCGAGCTGGGAGGCGGCGACGACCGCGCCGAGGCCGAGACGGTCGGCGGCACCGCAGCCCGTGCGAACCTCCTGCGGGCCCTCGTGGCGAGCGGATTCTCCAGCTTCGACCGATCCGACACCTGGCTGGACGGGGAGCAGTTGCCGGCCGAGGTGGCATCGCGCTGGGCGACGGTGCGGGAGAACCTGGGGCGGGATCTGGCGTTCATTGAGGCCTGCGGCGTGGACCCCGACGTCTACACCCAGATCCAGCGGGCCTCGCTGTACTTCTCGGGACGGGTGGACGCCGGCGTGGCCCACACCGACGGCCGTGCCCTGCTGGAGGCGCACCTGCTGGTGGCCAGGGCCGACCTGCTGGCGGCCGACACCGAGGCGGTCCGGTTGCTTGCCCGCATGGACAACCCCGTGTTGGTTCAGGTTGGCGCCACCGACGATGGGGCCACGCTGTTGGAGCTGCTGGAGACGGTGGATCGGCTGCGCAGCCCCGGCCGGGTGATGGTGTCGCTGGCCGCCGGCGCCGACGTGGCCTCGCTGGCCCCGCTGATCGAAACGGTCGCCGCCGGGCGTCCCGCCACCGCCTGGGTGGGCAACCCCGTGCCCGAGCTGGCCGGTGCCGACGCCTCGCCGCCGGCGGCCAGCCAGGTGGTGGCCCGCACTAGCGCCCTGTCCGACGCGGTCGAGGCCGTGGGCTCGCACCTCGGCGGATTCGACTTGGAGATCCATGCCACCCAGATGGCCGCCGCGCCCGTGGTGCTGGCGGCCTTGGGGGCCGACCGGTGAGCACCCTGTTGGTGGTGGGCGGTGCCGGCACGACCGGCCATTGGTCGGTCCGCTACCTGAGCGGTCTGTCCCGTCCCGACGGGGCGGGCGCACCAGCCTCGGTGCTGGTGGCCGATACGGATCCCGATGTGGTGGATCGCTTGCCCCAGCCGGTTGACGGGGGTCCGGCGCTCGAGGCCGTCGTGCTGGTGGTGAGCCCAGATGGCACCGAGTCCACCGTCGACGGGCGGCCACTGGCCGAGTTGGCCCGGGATGCCGCCCAGGTGTGGGTGGCGGTGCCGCCCGATGGCCTGGCTGCGGTGGCCGACAGCCTGCGGCCCGGCCTGGCCCAGGGCGACGCCTCCGTGGTTGTGTTCTCGGCCGCCCAGGTGGTGGCGGCCCAGGCGTTCGCAGGCGTCGTTCCGGCCGAACGCGTGGTGGGTATCCACCTGCTGGTTGGGCCCGAGACGCCCGACCCGGTGGGTCACACCGCCGTGGTGTGCGTGGACCCGACCGTGGCCGAAGGCATGCGCGAGGACTCCTCAAGCCCGGTGGCGGCTGCGGTCGCGCTGGTGACCGAGGCGGGCATGCGCCCGATTCACATGAGCCCCACGGACCACGACCGCGCCATGGCCTGGGTGGAGGGCGTCAGCGAGTTCGTGCTGTTGGCGTTGGGTGAGGCGCTGGTGGATTCGGGGGTGCCGCTGGAGCTGCTGTGGGAGGTGCGCACCCCCACCTTCGAGCTGCTGGCGGCCCTGGTGGCCCGCACCTACGACACGGTTCGCTACGAGCAGGTGGCCAGCGCCCAGTTGGGGGCCTCGCGCACCGACCCGCTGGTGCGGGAGAGCTTCCGTCGGGCGGTGTCCGACCTGAGCCGACGAGTGGATGCCGACACGGGCGTCTCCACCGAGCATCTGGTGGAGAGCCTGGATCGGGTGGCGCGCGGGCTGCCCACCTGGTTTCGTCGCAGCCTGGCCCAGGGGTCGGAGGGTGCGGTGGAGGCGGTGCGGCGCACCGAGCGGCACCTCACCGCAGCGGCCCGAGACGGTTCGCTGGTGGGCATTCGCCGGTTGTCCGGCGGGCCGCTGACCCACGTGGGCTGGGTCCGGGAGGCCGACGACGATCAGCTGCTGCTGGACGATCGCCTCGTGGCGACACCGCATGGTGCGGTGCTGGTTGACGGGTCGTGGCCCGAGCGCTTCCTGACCAGCATCGGCACCGATGCCCGCGTGGGGCCGGTGAGCCTGCGCCTCCACAATCACGCCACCGTCACCGGCGCAGAACTCGACGCCTGGCGAGCGGCGTCGTTGGCCCGCTACCGGCTGGTGCTCGGGGTGGATTGGCCAACCGACGGGTCCGAGCACGTCGAGTTGGGCGCGACGATCGCAGCCCTGGCCCCTGCCGAGGCGGAATCGGTGGAGGTGACCGACCGCTTCGCCCGAGGCGGCCTGACGCGGGCGACCGTGGAGGCGGTCGTACGCAGCGATCACGACCCCCAACGTGTGGCCGACGCTTGGAGCGACGCCCTGGTGGCGGTGCTGTCGCCCGATCCGGTGGTGCGCCATTCGGTGCCCGGCCCCGCCACGTGATGGAGGTGGGCCGGTGAGCGATGCGGTCGGCGGCGCCCGGTTCCGTCCCGAGGTTCACGCCGGTGCCCCCTATCGGCCCGGCCGTGCCGCCCCCGGCGGGAGCGACGTGGTGAAGCTGTCCTCCAACGAACTGCCCGGCGAACCGGTTGGCGCCGCCATTGCCGGTGCGGCCGCCTCACTGGCGGCAGCGCAGGGCTACCCGGACCCAACCTGCGGCGCGTTGCGCCAGGCGCTGGCCGCCTTCCACGGCCGGCGGGCCGACGAGGTGTGCGTCGGCGCCGGCTCGGTGGCGCTGCTGCAAGAGGCGACGATTGCCACCTGCTCCGATGGCCGAGGGGCGGTGTTCGGGGGCCCCTCCTTCGAGGCCTATGCCCAGCTGGTGCGCCTGGCCGGGGCGCGTGCCCACGTCGTCCCCAACCGCCAGGACGCGACGCTCGACCCCGACGGATTCGTGGCGGCTGCGAACATCCCTGGCGTGAGCCTGGTGCTCATCGCCAACCCCAACAATCCCACCGGGACGGCCTGGCGGGTCGACGAGGTGCGGGCGGTGCTCGAGGGGGTGCCCGACGACGTGTTGGTGGTGTTGGACGAGGCGTACCACGAGTTCGTCACCGATGCCGAGGTGCCCGATGGCGCCGAGCGGCTGGGGGAGTATCCGAATCTGGTGGTGTTGCGCACGTTCTCGAAGGCCTGGGCGTTGGCCGGACTCCGCGTGGGCTACGCCATGGCGGCCGCACCGGTGATCGCCGCCCTTGACGCGGTGCGCCTGCCGTTCTCGGTGAGCGCCCCGGCCCAGGCGGCCGCCCTGGCGGCGCTGGGTGAGCGGCCGGCCATGGAGGCCGCCGTGGCGGCGGTGATTGCCGAGCGGACGCGCCTGGTGGAGGGGTTGGCGGCTTG
Source organism: Microthrixaceae bacterium (assembly GCA_041394405.1). Taxonomy (GTDB): domain Bacteria; phylum Actinomycetota; class Acidimicrobiia; order Acidimicrobiales; family Microtrichaceae; genus Microthrix. The sequence goes on along the minus strand of JAWKIF010000012.1, from coordinate 30,462 downwards.
CGGGTGGGACGTGCCCGACAGCCAGGCCAACTTCGTCTGGTTTGGGGTCGGCGACGGCGCAGTGGCCTTGGGGGAGCGTCTGGAGGCGGCGGGCATCCTGGCGCGGGTGTTCCCCGGGGTCGGCGTCCGCCTGAGCGTGGGCACGGCGGCCGCCACCGATCGGATTCTGACCGCCTTGTCGGAGTGACTCGGCCGCACGTGGCCGGCCGCTCGAAGCCGAGACCGTCAGCCGCCGTGGGACACGACCCGTAGCGGCGCCGGTGGCTCGTGGGGCGACAACGCGGGGCCGGAGATGGCGGGACGTGCGCCCAGCGTCAACTCCACCGGCCGATCGGACAGGCGGCCCGGTGGGCGACGGCGAACCAGCAGGAAGGTGGTGACGCTGTCGTCCCGGTCGGCCACCCCGCTGGCCGTGGCCACCAGGCCGTACCGGGCTCCGGCGCTGGGGCCTGCCAGGGCCACCCATCCGGGTTGGCCGCGATCGGCCACCTCCCGGCAGGCGGCGGCAGTCGACTCGACCGCCTTGGTGTCGACGCCCAACGAGTTCAGATACCTCCGGCACTGCGCGAGGGCCTGCTCGTGGCTCACCACGCCGCAGGGGGCCCCCGCTGCGTCGTCCGGGTGCATCCACGCCGTGAAGTCCACCGCCACGTCGGCCCATCCGGCGGCAGCCAACTCGTCGGCCCGGGCGGCGAGTGCCTCCAGCGCAGGGGCGACGCCGCCCGACAGCGTGTTGGTGACGGGAACCACCGCCCACTCGGCCCGGCCATCGGTCAGCTGGTCGAGCGCGGCGCCAACCGAGGGTGCGGCCGACAGAACTGCGTCGTCGCCGGCTGCCTCGGCGGCCAGGGTGCGGCCGGCGACCTCCGAGAACGTGCCCGGCGGGCCCAGGAACGTCACCACCTCGCCGCCGGTGGCCATCGGCGGCGTCACCAACGCCTCCACCCGGGCGACCACGGCGTCACGAACGGCGTCGGGGTCGGCGTCGCTGCGGATGCTCAGGCGCAGGATCAGCTCGCGGTCGCCCCGGAACCAGCGGTCGGCCTGCACGCTTGCGTCGCTCAAACCCGGCACCAGGGCGGCCAGCATGCGGCCGAGCTCGTCGCCGTTGAGCGACGGCGGGACCACCACCGCCACGTCCCGGCGTTGGGTGGCGAGGTGGTCGTCCAGCCAGCGGTCCAGCTCGCCGTCGGCCAACAAGCGGTGCCCGGCCAACGCCAGCGTCAGCGACCGGGGCGTGCCGGAGATGCCCAGCTTCGCGGCCCGGCGGGCCGATGCGGCGTCGGTCACCAACACCGCCTGGTCCTCCGGGCCCAGCACCGCGTCGGTGAGGGTCACCTCGGTGGCCCCGACGGCGGTGACGGTGCCGATGTGGGGGCGCCGGTCGCTGTCGTCGCGTGCGATCAGGCCCACCACCGAACCGGCCGAGGCCGCCTCGGCCAGATCCGCCCGCAGGCGCTGCACGGCGGCGACGGCGTCCTCCGCGGTGGCCTGCAGCCGGGTCAGGTCGACGGCCCGAAGGCCGTCGCGGGCCCATGCGATGAACCCGGCGGTGTCGGCCGGATCGCCGCTGGCCAGCGCCCCCTGCAGCGCCCTCACGGCCTCGGCCAGGTCGTCGGCCCGGCTGCGACCGTCCACCCCGGCCTGGATGGCGGCGATGGTGCGGTCCTGGCTGGGAGTGAGCACCCGGCCGGCCAATCCTGCCAGCGCCTCGAACACGGGCGTCCGGAACCGCCACAGCTCGTCCATGCCCGGCTCGGAGCGGCTGACCAGGCCGGCGAACACGATGAGCACCTGATGGGTCAGCGCCTGCACCCAGCTCATGGCCCGATCGTGTTCCTCGGCGGAGACCTCCTCCACCGTGATGCCGGCTCGGAGGAACAGCTCGGTCAGCCAGCGGTGGGCAGCGGGGCGATCGGGGTCCGGGCACACCACGGCGGTCTGCCCGGCCGGGCCGCTCACCCGGGGGCCGAACAGCGGATGGGTGCCGAAGACGGCGAGGTCGCTGCGCTGTCGGCGAAGCGCAGCCAGGGGGCGGTTCTTCGACGAGGTGACGTCGAAGACGATCGACCCCGGCGGCAGCTGGGGCAGCACCGTGGCGGCCACGGTGTCTACCGCGTCGGCGGGCACGGCCAGGCACAGCGCCAGCGGGCCCTCCCCGGGTGTCACGAGGGGGGACGGTGCCGCGTCGCCGTTGGCGTCCACAAACGACGGCGCCGCAGTGCCCACCGGCTCGGCCGTGGCCCCACCCGCCGTCTCGGGGGCGAGGGCGCCGTAGCGCACCTGCAGGCGCTGCGGCGCAGCGGGTCCGACCCCGGCGGGAGGCTCGTCGAAGATGTGGTGGGAGACGTCGACCAGCACCAACTCGGTGGGGGCAGCGGCGAAGACCTGCTCGGCCAACCACCGGCCCATGCCCTGGGCGGCACCCAGCACCACCAGGCGGCCCGGAATCTGGGGGGCCACGCCCGGCACAGGATGCGCCCCGGCCGCTGCGGGGCCGTGGGCGGGATCTCCGGGCTCGGGCATCCGTTCGATCCTACGTGGCGGCTCGGGCAGAGAAGCGGCCGTCGGCACGGTCGAGGCACACCTGGATGTCAAAGGTGTCGCTGAGCGCCCGGGCGCTCAGCACGTCGCCAATGGCCCCCGCCGCCGTGACTCGCCCGGCCCGCATGAGCAACACGTGGGTGAACGACGGCGGGATCTCCTCGACGTGGTGGGTCACCAGCACCTGGGCGGGGCCGTTCGGGTCGGCGGCGAGGGCCTCCAGGCGACCCACCAGATCCTCCCGGCCGGCCAGGTCCAGCCCGGCGGACGGCTCGTCCAGCACGATCAGCGGGGTGTTGGAGAACAGCGCACGGGCCAGCATCACCCGCTGGCGTTCGCCGGAGCTGATCAGCCCGAAGGCGCGGTCGGCCACGTGGGCGGCGCCGGTGTCGGCCAGCGCCTCGTCGGCCCGGCGGTGATCGTCCGGTTCGTAGTGGTGCCACCAGGGCTCCAGCGCCCCGTGGCGGGCGCTGACCACGAACTCGTGGGCGGTCAGCTGCGGGCGCACCGCCTTGGCGAAGCCGGCGCTGACGAAGCCCACGTCGGTGCGCACCCGGCGAACGTCGGCGCGACCCAGGCGGTGCCCCAGCAGCGTGAGCCGGCCCGCCGACGGCCGCTCCCACCAGGTGGCCACCCGCACCAGGGTGGTCTTGCCGCAGCCGTTCGGGCCCAGCACCACCCACCGCTCACCGGGGTGCACGGCCCAGTCGACGCCCTCCAGCAGCGTGGCGCCGTCGCGGCGCACGCCGAGCCCCCGCACCGACAGCAGGTCGATCATTGCCGCACCAGGCCCACCAGTTCTGTCAGGGTCTCCGGGGCGATGCCACCAGGGCTGTTGATGGCCACTCGGTCGACCTGCCCGGCGAAGCGCTGCCCGATTCGTGCGGCGACGGCGGCGGGATCGCCGCGGAGCACGACCGCCTCCAGTAGCTCGTCGGGCACCTGTTCGGCCATCTCGGGCCAGCGACCCTCGCGGCTGAGCCGCCGCCACTCCGGGTGCAGGTGGTCGAACCCCTCGGTCTGCAGCACCGGGCGATAGGCGGGGGTCGATCCGTAGAACGCCACCAGCCAGCGGGCTGCTGCCTCGGCGTCGGCCCGTTCGGTGTCGTCCCGGCCGGTGGCCACGATGGCCTGGCCCACCAGCGTTGGACGGATGCCGTCGGCCCGCTTGGCGATGCCGTCGTGGACGCGCGGCAGCGCCACGTTGGCCAGGTGGGCGTCGCTGGTGAAGGGATGCAGCAGCACGCCGTCGCCCACGGTGGCGGCCAGCTCCGTCATCCTCGGGCCCAGCCCGCCCAGCCAGATGGGTGGCGGGCCGTCGGGCAGGGGGCCCGGGTCGAAGGCCGGGGTCATCAGGGTGTGGCTGGTGAAGCGTCCCTCGAACGACAGCGGCTCCTGGTGCTGCCAGGCGTCGAAGAACGCCCTGACGGCGCCCACCCACTCCTCCATCCGCGCCGCAGGATGGCTCCAGGTGGCGCCCAACCGACGCTCGATGTGCGCCTTCACCTGGGTGCCCAAGCCGAGCGCGAAGCGGCCGCCGGAGAGCGCCGACAAGTCCCAGGCCAGGTGCGCCAGGTGGGCGGGCGAGCGCGGGAAGGCGATGGCCACGTTGGTGTAGCAGTCGAGCCCCAGGTCGGCGGCGGCCACCAACGGCAGGAACGGGTCGTGGGGTCCCTCGAAGGTGAACAGACCCGTCACCCCGGTTGCGGCCAGCGCCTCCGCCCGGGCCCGCACCTCGGCGGGCGGCGCCATGAGCAGGGTGTCGAGCGCCAGCGGCCGGGTGGATGCTTCGTTGGTCATGGCTGCATTCTGGCAGTCAGTCGGCGGTGGCCACTGCGCCGACCTCGGTGGGATCGGCCGCCACGGCATCGCCGGCGCTCTGGCGCTCCCACAGCTCGTTCATGGCGGCGTAGCGCCCTCCTGCGGCCACCAACTCGGCGTGGGTGCCCAGCTCGATCACCCGGGCCCCCTCGGTGGGGGAGGGTCGATCGATGACCGCGATGCGGTCGGCGCGCCGTGCGGTGGCCAGCCGGTGGGCGATCACCAAGGCGGTTCGATCGGCGAGCGCCACGTCCAGCGCAGCATCGATGCGGGCCTCGGTGCGCAGGTCGAGGTTGGAGGTGGCCTCGTCCAGGATGAGCACACGCGGCGCCGCCACCATGGCCCTGGCCAACGCCAGCAGCTGGCGTTCTCCGGCGGACAGGGACACGCCGCGTTCGTGGATCACCGTGTCGAGCCCCTCCGGCAGGCGATCCACCAGCTCGCCCAGGCCGACGGCGTGGGCCGCAGCCTGCAGCTCCGCCTCGGAGGCGCCGCTGCGGGCGAACGCCAGGTTGTCGCGAATCGTTCCGGCGAACAGGAACGGCTCCTGTGGCACGCCGGTCACCTGGCGTCGCAGGCTGGCGAAGGTCACGTGGGCGATGTCGTGGCCGTCCACGGTCACGCGGCCCCGCTGCGGGTCGCCGAAACGGGCCACCAACTTGGTCAGCGTGGTCTTGCCGGCGCCGGTGGGGCCCACCAGGGCCAGGGTCTCGCCGGCGCGCACGGCCAGGTTGAGGTGCTCCAGGACCGCTCGGTCGGGCTCGTAGCCGTAGGTGACGTCGTGGAAGACCACCTCGCCCTCCACGGGCGGCAGCTCGACGGCGTCGGGCGCCTCCACCTGGGCCGGCGGGGTGTCCAACAGGTCGGCCAGCTTGCGGATGGAGGCCTGCCCCTGCTGGTAGGTGGTGTAGAGCTGTACCAGCTGTTGGATGGGCCCAAAGAACAGGTTGAGGTACAGCAGGAAGGCGAACAGCTCGCCGATCTCCAGTTGCCCCGAGCGGATCCGGGTCGCCCCCAGCACCAACAGCACCGCCTGGCCGAGATAGCCCAACGACTCGGCGCTGGGGCCGTAGATGGCACCCACCCGGGCGCTCTCCCGGTTGGCGGCCAGGTGGCGCCCGGCCAGGTTGGCGTGGATGACGCTGTTCTGGCGTCCACGGTTGTTGGCGATCACCGTGCGGATGCCCCCGATGCCCTCGGACAGGTCGGACAGCACCGCGGCGATGGTGTCGCGCACGTCGTCGTAGGCGCGGGTGGAGGCCCGCCGGTACCACAGCGTGAGGCCGATCAGCACGGGCACCACCAGCAACAGCGTCACGGCGGCCATCAGCGGGTCGTAGGCCACCAACACCCCGGAGATGACCACCACAGTCAGCCCCTGCACCGCCATCTGCACCAGGCCCTCCTGGAACAGGGCGGTGAGGTTGTCGATGTCGGAGGTCATGCGGGTCATGATCACCCCGGCCTTCTCGCCGGTGAAGTACTCCAGCGACAGGCGCTGCAGGTGGGCGAAGACCCGCACCCGAAGCTGGTACATCAGCTGCTCGCCCAGCCGAGCGGTCCACGCCACCCGGGCGGCGCCGACCAGCGTGGACACCACCACGGCGCCCACGTAGATCGCCGCCATCCGGGCCACGATGTCGAAGCGTTGGGGCACCATGCCGCGGTCGATGGCCTGCTGGGTGAGGAACGGCCCGGCCTGGAGCGCCAGCGTCTCGATCACCACCAGCACCCCGGCCAGGGCAACCTTGCCCGAGTGGGTGGCCAGGAAGCGGCGCAGGGTCAGGCGGCGCCCGTCCGGCGGCCGTTGGTCGAACACCAGACCGGGTGGGGGATGTTCGGGTTCGCGCTCCAGGATGGCCTCGGCCCGTTCGGCCAGCTCCGGCGGCATACCCGCAAACGGCAGCGCCGAGCCGGCGCCGGGTGCGCCGAAGGGCGATCCGGCAGGGGGGCCGAAGCTCATGGCCGGTTCGCGGGGGAGTGGACGCCGGCCACCGCGGCGCCGCCCGAGTCGGAGTTCTCGTCGCCCGACTCGGCCGACGCCAGCACCTCGGCGTAGCCGGGCACCGTGCCCATCAGCTCGGCATGGGTGCCCTCGGCCGCGATGCGGCCCTCCTCCAGGAACAACACCCGGTCGGCCAACGCAATGGTGGAGAGCCGGTGGGCCACCACCACGGTGGTGCGCCCGGCCAGCAAGGCGTCGAGGGCCCGGTGGATGCGTTCCTCCACCGCCACGTCGATGGCCGAGGTGGCGTCGTCGAGGATCAGCACGGCGGGATCGGCCAGCAGGGCCCGGGCGATGGCCAGGCGTTGGCGCTGTCCGCCGGAGAGCGAGGCGCCCTTCTCGCCGATCACGGTGTCGTAGCCGCGGGGCAGGGCCTCGATGAACTCGGCCGCCTGAGCGGCCTGTGCGGCGCGTTCGATGTCGGCCCGCCCGGCGCCGGGGCGGGCGTAGGCGATGTTGTCGGCCACCGAGGCAGCAAACAGCATCGGCTCGTCGGTCACGGTCGCCACGGCCGCCCGAACCGAGTCGAGGGTGGCGTCGCGCACGTCGAGCCCATCGAGGCGCACGGAGCCCTCCCGGACGTCGTAGAAGCGGGGGAGCAGCCTGGTGACGGTGCTCTTGCCCGAGCCGGTGGCGCCCACCAACGCCACCGTTTCGCCCGCATCGACGGTGAAGCTCACGTCGGTGAGCAGGTCGCGCCCCGATCCGTAGCCGAAGCGCACCCCCTCACAGCTCACCTCGCCCCGGGGGTGGAGGAGGGGCCGGGCGTCGTCGGCCTCGGGCAGATCGCTGCGCTCGTCCAGCAGCTCCAGGATGCGCTCGCCCGAGGCGCGGGCCCGCTGGCCGAGGATGAGAAAGAACCCGAAGAGCCGGAACGGGATCTGCAGCAACACGATGTAGCTCGTGAACGCTGCGATCGAGCCCAGGGTGAGCTGGTCGCGGGTGACCAGCCAGCCCCCGTAGGCAACCACCCCGGCGGCACCCAGCCGGGGCAGGTTCTCCACGATGGGGCCAAACCGCGCCCGGTTGTCGGCTGCGGCCACGGCGGCCCAGCGAAGGCGTTGGGCCGCCGCACCCAGCTGGTTCAGCTGGTCCTCCTCGGCTGCGAACGAGCGCACCACCCGGGCACCGGCCACGTTCTCCTCCACCAGCGAGGCGATCTCGGCGGTGCGGCCCTGGATGATCCAGCTCAGCGGAAACAGGCGGTTCCGCAGCAGCACCCCCACCCAGTACACCCCGGGCAACACCGCCACCGACACCAGGGTCAGGCCCACGTTGATGCTCAGCATGAAGCCGAGCGCGATGAAGAAGCTGACCACCGAGGTGGACAGCAGGGGCGCCATGGCCAGGTACAGCTGCACCGAGCGGATGTCGCTGTTGGCCCGGGAGATGATCTGGCCTGTGGCGATGCGGTCGTAGAACGAGTACGGCAGCGAGTTGAGGTGCCCGTACAGCAGCGTGCGCAGGTCGAAGTCGATGCGGTATGCCATCGAATACAGGCCGTAGCGGTAGCCGAAGGCCAGCACCCCCCGGGTGAGGGTGAGCGCCAGCAGGGCCAGGATGAAGGGCGTGAGCGGACGGGTTCCGGCATCGATCGCGTCGTCGATGGCCGAGCGCACCACGGCCGGTATGGCCACCTGGGCGCTGACCGAGACGATGGCCAATGCCACCGACACCGCCAGGGTTCCCCGGTGGGCCACCAGCACCGGCAGCAGCCGCCGAAACCAGCCCCGCTCGGTGTCGGGATGCACCCGGGCGGTGGGCGCAGGATGCTCCTCGGCGACGTTCAGCGGCTGGAAGCGGTGGGGTGGCTCGTCGTAGGGGAGAGGCTCGGTCATGGGTTCGTTGGGCACCGTACCGGCGAGCCGCGCCCGATGCCGATTGGTTTGGCCGCGCCATCGGGCCGGCCGACTGCCAGCCCTCGCAGACCCAGCCACTACCATCCCGGCCATGAAAATCGGGATCCTTGGAGCAACTGGTCCGGCCGGCAGCGGCCTGGCGGCACGGCTGTCGGCGGTGGGGTTTGAGGTGTGGGTTGGCTCGCGGTCGAAGTACCGCGCCATGGAGGTGGTCGACGGCATCTCCGACAAGTGGTCCGATCATCAGCTGAACCTGCATGCGGGCGACAACCTGGACGCTGCCCGGGCCGACGTGGTGGTCGTGGCCACCCCGTGGGACGCCGCCGCCGCCACCGTCATGCCGTTGACCGATGAGCTCGCCGGCAAGGTGGTGATCTCCATGGCCAACGCACTGGCCAAGGTTGCCCACGAGTTCCAGCCGTTGGTTCCGCCGCGGGGTTCGGTGGCGGCCTCCATCCAGGCGGCTATCCCCAAGTCGCTGGTGTCGGCGGCCATGCACCACGTTCCGGCGAAGGAACTGGGCGATCTGGCGCACCCGGTGGAAAGCGACGTGCTGGTGTGCTCGGATCACGAGGAGGCCACGGCGACCACGCTGGACATCATCAACCGCATCCCCGACCTGCGCCCCCTCGATGCCGGCGAGCTGTCGAACGCCGCACCCATCGAGGCGTTTGCGGCGGTGTTGTTGCAGCTGAACGTGAAGTACCGAACGCGGGCCGCCGTGCGGTTCACGGGCATCGACCCCGAGGCACGACGCGTCTCGACCAAGCCCGGCGCCAAGCCCGCCAAACCGGCGAAGGCGCCGGCCCAGGCTGCGTCGGCAGCGTCGGAGGCGGAGCCCGGGTAGTCCGGTGTCCCGCTTGTAACCTCCGCCCGTGCGTCTCTACGACACCGCCCGTCGGGCGATCGTCCCCTTCGAGGTGGGGCCGATCGTCACCATGTACACCTGCGGCATCACCCCGTACGACTCGACGCACCTCGGCCACGCCGCCACCTACCTCACCTACGACGTGGTGCAGCGCCGCCTGCGCGATGCCGGCCACGAGACCCGCTGCGTGCGCAACATCACCGACGTGGACGACTCGATCCTGCCCAAGGCCCGCGAGCTGGGCGTGCACTACCTCGACCTCGCAGCGGCCGAGATGGCCCGCTTCGACGCCGACATGGAGGCGCTGGGCATGCTGCCCGCCTACTCCGAGCCACGTGCCACCTCCGCCATCCCCGACATCAGGGGGTTCATCGGCATGGTCTTGGAGTCCGGCCATGCCTACGCCTCGGGCGGGGCGGTGTACTTCGAGGTGGCCACCTTCGAGCAGTTCGGTTCGCTGTCCGGGTACTCCCGCGAGGAGATGTTGGCGCTGGCGGCCGAGCGGGGCGGCAACCCCGACGATCCCAACAAGCGCGACCCGCTGGACTTCGTGCTGTGGCAGCCCTCCGCCGAGGACGAGCCCTCCTGGGAGTCGATGTGGGGGCCGGGGCGGCCGGGGTGGCACATCGAGTGCTCCACGCTGTGCCTGCGTGAGCTGGGCACCACCATCGACCTGCACGGTGGCGGGACCGACCTGATCTTTCCCCACCACGAGTGCGAAGCCGCACAGTCCGAGGCGGCCACTGGCGAGCCACTGGTTCGGCACTGGATGCACCAGGCGATGGTGCGCATGGACGGCGAGAAGATGTCGAAGTCGCTGGGCAACCTGGTGTTCGTGAGCGAGCTGGCCAAGCAGTTCCACCCGATGGCCATACGCCTCGGGGTGCTCACCAACCACTATCGAACCGAATGGGAGTGGAGCGACCAGCTGATGCCGGACGCACAGCTGCGCTGGGAGCGCTGGCTGGCGGCGGGGGATGGCGACGGTGCGCTGGACGACGTGCGGGCGGCGCTCGACGACGATCTGGATACCCCGGCTGCCGTCGAGGCCATTGACGCCGCGGTCGAGCGAGGCGAGGGCATTTCACAGGCGGCGTTGCTGTTGGGAGTGGACCTCCAGCGCTGAGATTCTGCGACGTTCACTGTGACAACCGTGAAAACTCTCAGTGGCATTCATGAGAAATTCCCTCCTCTGACGTAGGCAGCGGGCGTTCCATGGGCCACAATGGTTACGTCACAAGACCGTCATGTTGCGTCGAGAGCGAACCACGTTTGTCGGCATGCCGGAAGGGGAGAGAGTCGTATGCAGCTGCAAACCGGTCAGCTTCAGACACCGATCAAGGCGGTTCTCAAGCCCCTGTTCAAGTTCGCGTGGCGCATCACCACCGAAGGCCTCGATCACCTCCCCTCCGCCGGCGGCGCCATCATCGCCCCCAACCACCTGTCGGTGCTCGACTCGTTCTTCGTGCCCTGCACCCTGCCCCGGCGCATCACCTACGTCGGCAAGGCCGAGTACCTGGACGACTGGAAGACCCAGACCCTGTTTCCCGCCATGGGCATGATCCCCATTGATCGCCGGGGGGGTCAGCACGCACAGGCGGCGCTGGACGCAGCGGCCGACGTGTTGGGTCGCGGCGAGCTGTTCGGCATCTACCCCGAGGGCACCCGCAGTCGCGACGGCGATCTACACAAGGGCCACACCGGCATGGCCCGCCTGGCTATCGAGACCAATTCGCCCATCGTGCCCGTTGGCGTGCTGGGCACCGTGGAGGTGCAGCCGCCTGACGCCAAATTCCCGCGACCGTTCCGAAACGTGCACATCCGCTTCGGCCAGCCCATCTCCCCCGAGCGATACCTCGACCGGCTTGGCGATCGCCTGGCGCTGCGCCAGCTGACCGACGAGGTCATGTGGGAGATCCGCCGCCTCACCGGCCAGAACTACTCCGACACCTACGCCACCAAGGCCGCCAAGACCGACGAGGCCGTGCAGCCCACCGCAGCGCCCGCTTCCACCGTGCTGGAGGGCGCCGGTGCCGAGGTTCATGGCGGTCGCCACCTCCGGCCGTCCGCTCCCGTGGCCACGCCGGGTGCCGCCACCCGCCCGTCGTCGGGTTCGGTGCTCACCAGCCGCCCGCTCCACCCAAACGCCGGTGCCGACGCAGCCGCAACAGCGCGGCCGCCCGCTGCGCCCCCCAAGCCCCCGGCCCAGCCGGGGCACGACGATGTGCTCGAGCGGGAGTCGTCCAGCTCGGTGCTCAAGCCTCGCCCGCTCGTTCCGGCCTAACGGCCGCCACGCCAGACCCGACATCAGCCCGCCCCTCGCTGTTTCGGGGATCGAACTACTCCCCCGACGTCGACGAAAAGCCTCGACGGGCTCGGGTTGGGGAGCTAGCCGCCCAGGTCGACCGAGGAGCGTTCCGGCAGCACTCCCAAGAGGCGAGCCGGGTCGTCGTCACACAGCTGCCACGTCAGGTCCGCGTCCAAGCCAGCTCTCAGGTCGGATTTTGGCTCCGGCGCATCGGGAGGCGCCCACGGGAACTCGACGTTCGGAAACCAGGAGTTGAGATGCCGGCCGTTGAAGTCCAAACCGGTGCCGTGCTGCCCCCCGCTGAGCTGAGCGGTGACGCACTCGCCCGGGTAGAGGAACGTTGGTACCGTCAGGATTCCGTTGGCGACCGTTCCAAGCCCCAGTTCGGCGATCGTCGGATACTTCCCAAGGTGGGGAACGTTGGGGAAGCCCCAGATATCCATGGTGCCGTTCGCGTCGGCGAGCCCCTCGTCGCTCTCGGCGCGGCCGTTTGCATTCGCATCGACAAACACCCTGCCCAGGGCCGAGGTTGTGGCCGGCTCGGCCAGACCGACCTCGATGTCGGTGGCGGGGTCCAGCGGGACTTCTGCCCGTGTCCCCGAGAACGCCAGTGATTGGTTGGATTGCTTCGATGTCGGGGGAGCGCTGATGCGTCCGGGGGTGGTCCGCTCGATGATGACGGCCTCGGGCGTGACTTCGGGGCCGTCATCGTATGGCTTCCATGTGGCTGGCAGCGTGGCGACACCGTCGACTGTCTCGACGGTGTACCCGGACGTCTCCAGAAACGCCGCGTAGACGCCCAGGGTGACTGTGACGGCGCCGTCGGGCGCGTTGGGTTCGCCTTCGTCTCGGACGGCGTTGCGGTTCAGGTCTTGGTAGAAGGTGATCTTCTGCCCGGTGGGCTCAGGGGGAGCGGGCGGCACATAGCCGGCGTCAAGGGTGTAGGTGTTTCCCTTGATGCAGCGCCGGTGGGTGTGGCTCCACTTGGAGATGTCCGAGTCCGAGCGGTCGGAGCCGACATCCTGCTTCGTCGGCGTGTGCCCCTCCGGGGCCTCAACCCGAACTCGATAGCAGCCGCCCGCCGGCACGTACGCGGCCCACCAGCCGCGCACCGTGGTGCGCTTGCCGAGGTAGCGGTCTCCGGTGGATGTGACCGAGTAGATCCGCACGGTCGCGCCCTCGATGCCGGGCTCGCCAGCATCTTGTTGGCCGTTGCCGTTCGTGTCTTCCCACACCAGGTCACCCAGCTTGACCGAGGAGGCCGCATCAGCCGACTGGGCGGCAACCGTCGCCCCTCCCAGTAGCGCCAGCACCGCAAGCACGCTGGTTGATATCCGGGCTCGCCAAGTGATCCGTCGCAGCATCGTCAGTTCCGCCATTCAGTCCGCCCGTCGGGCCCCGCCAGCCCGATCGCCAAGAGCGAACACCGCCGACCGTAGTGAAGCATGATCAGCATGGCAACCCCGCGTTGCGAACCATCCGGGCCCTGGACCCGCGTCGTCTTGCCCCTATTGGATTCAACAGCGAACTCCGAACGTGGTCGGTGGCTCCATCAACGACGGTCGCTGCCTGGTCGATGCTCCCAACGAACGGCCCGGCGGACGACGGACGAGGCTGCGAGCGTCGGGGCCGGGAGCCCCGTTCACCACGACTCAAACCGCTTCGGGGCCCCAGGTCGCCGGGGGGTAGCCTGCTTCGCCTATGGCAGCTCTCTCGGTCACCCTTCCCGACGGTTCCCAACGCGAGCTGGACGAGGGCGCGACGGGCGCCGACCTGGCGGCCGACATCGGCTCCGGCCTGGCCAAGGCGGTGCTCATCGCCGAGGTGGACGGTGAACCTCGCGATCTCTCGGCGCCGCTTCCCGACGGCGCCCGGGTGCGGTTTCTGACCAAGCGCGACCCCGAGGTGCTCGAGCACCTGCGGCACTCCACCGCCCACGTGCTGGCGCAGGCGGTGCTGGAACTGTGGCCCGGCGCCACCTTTGCCGGCGGGCCCCCCATCGACGACGGCTTCTACTACGACTTCGAGCTGCCCGACGGCGGCACCTTCTCCGAGGACGACCTGGGCCGCATCGAGAAGCGCATGAGCCAGATCATCAAGGCCAACCAGCCCTTCGAACGCTTCGAACTGGAGCTGGACGACGCCATGGCCGAGATGGGGGATCACCCCTACAAGCAGGCGTTCATGTCGGCGGCGTCATCGGGCGACGACTCCGACGGCGAGGCTCCGGCGGGCGAGACGATCAGCTTCTACCGCAACAGCGACACGTTCGTGGACATGTGCCGCGGCCCCCACGTCCCGTCCACCGGCAAGCTGGGCTGGTTCAAGCTGATGCGGGTGGCCGGCGCCTACTTCCGGGGTTCGGAGGCCAACCCCATGCTGCAACGCATCTACGGCACCGCATGGGCCACCAAGGAGGACCTGACCGGCCACCTGCAGCGCCTGGAGGAGGCGGCCAAGCGCGACCACCGCCGCCTGGGAGTCGAGCTGGACCTGTTCAGCTTCCCCGACGAGATCGGCTCGGGCCTGGCGGTGTTTCACCCCAAGGGCGGCATCGTGCGCATGCTCATGGAGGACTACTCCCGCAAGCGTCACGCCGAGGCCGGCTACGAGTTCGTCAACTCGCCCCACATCACCAAGGAGAACCTGTTTCAAACCTCGGGCCACCTCGACTGGTTCGCCGAGGGCATGTTTCCCCCAATGCAGCTGGATCCGGACGGCGACGGGCACCCCACCAACTACTACCTGAAGCCCATGAACTGCCCGTTCCACATCCTGATCTTCAAGTCGAGGATGCGCAGCTATCGCGAGCTACCGCTTCGGATGTTCGAGTTCGGGGCGGTGTACCGCTATGAGAAGTCGGGTGTGCTGCACGGCCTCACCCGGGTGCGGGGCCTCACCATGGACGACGCCCACATCTTCACCACCAAGGAGCACATGGGCGCCGAGCTGGCGTCGCTGCTTGACTTCGTCCTGTCGTTGCTGAGGGACTACGGCCTGGACGACTTCTACCTGGAGCTCTCCACCAAGCCCGAGGGCAAGGCGGTGGGTACCGACGACGAATGGGACGAGGCCACCGAGGCGCTGCGGGTGGTGGCCGAGGCCCAGGGGCTCGACCTGGTGATGGACCCTGGTGGCGGCGCGTTCTACGGCCCCAAGATCTCGGTGCAGGCCCGCGACGCCATCGGCCGCACCTGGCAGATGTCCACCATCCAGGTGGACTTCCAGCTCCCCCAGCGCTTCGACCTGGAGTACGTCGGCTCCGACGGCGAACGCCACAGGCCCATCATGATCCACCGTGCGCTGTTCGGCTCGGTGGAGCGCTTCTTCGGCGTGCTGGTGGAGCACTACGCCGGGGCATTCCCCACCTGGCTGGCACCCGTGCAGGTCACGATCCTCCCGGTGGCCGACGCCCATCACGACTACGCCCACGAGCTGTCGGCCCAGTTGGGCGAGGCCGGCCTTCGCGCCGAGGTGATGGAGGCCAACGACACGCTGGGCAAGCGCATCCGCACCGCCAAGGGCCAGAAGGTGCCCTACGTGTTGGTCGTTGGCGATGATGACGTGGCTCACGGCACCGCCGGCGTCAACCCGAGGGGAGGCGAGGTGCAGCGGGACGTGCCGGTGGGCGACTTCATCGATCGGGTGACCGACGAGGTGAACCGGAAGGGGCTCGGGGCCGGCCCGGGCACCCCCACCGGGCCCGATGCCGGTGCGCTGGACCCGGCCGGCGTGCCCCAGCGGGTCATCGACTCGGTGAGCGGGTCCGGTTCGGCCGCCGCGCCGTCCGGTGCCGCCCACGGCGGTGACACATGAGACGCCCGTGAGCCTCGATCACCTGTGGAGCACCTGGCGCTCGTCCTATGTGGCCACGTTGGGCGACGATCCGGCGGTGGGCAACGAACCCGCGTCCGGCACCTTGTTCGAACGCATCCTGGCTGCGCCGGGCGCCGATCGGGACAAGTTCGTGGTGGCCCGGGGGCAGCGCTGTTTCGTGCTGTTGAACCTGTTCCCCTACACGGCCGGGCACCTCATGGTGCTGCCCAACCGGGGCGTGGCCGATCTGGTCGACCTTGACCCCGACGAGTTCGCAGAGCTGTGGGCGCTGGTGCGGGACGCCACGGTCGCCTGTCGTGATGGGCTGGGCTGCGATGCGGTCAACGTCGGTGTCAACCTGGGCCCCGAGGCCGGCGGCTCGCAGAGCGATCACCTGCATGTGCACGTGGTGCCTCGTTGGGCGGGTGACGCCAACTTCATGACCGCCACGGCCAATACCCGAACCCTGCCGGTGGCGCTGCCCGAGGCATGGGACCGGTTGCGGGCCGGCTGGCCCGGTGGTGCTCCCGCTGCGTGGATGGGCCCCGGCGAGAGGGCGTCGTTCGACGGCGGTGGGGCCGAGCGGGGAGGATGACGCCGTGACCGAGGACGTAGAGCCCAACGACGGCGAGCCCCAAACCCCCGACACAGCAGAGGCTGCGACCGACACAGCCGAAGCTGCGACCGACACAGCCGAGGCTGCGACCGAGACAGCCGAGGCTGCGACCGACACAGCCGGGCCGCTCGGCGAGACCAACCCGGAGGACGCCGTCGACGACGGCGAGGTGGTCGACGAACTGCCCGACGACCTCGACCTCGGCAACTTCGTGGGGCCGGTCACCTTTCCCAACAACAACCGGCGCCGCATCCCGGCGCTCATCTACCTGCTGCTTGGCGCTGGAGCCGTCGCCGTCTCGGTCATCTACAACGGCGAGGCGGCGGTCAACGGCGGCCTCGCCGCCGGAGGGGTGCTGCTGGTGGCGTTCGGGCTCTACGGGCTGGCGGCGGGTCGGCGCCTAGCGGTTGACGATCAGGAGGCGTTCGCCACCGCAGGATCGGTAGTGGGCTTTCCCGTCGGGCACGCCTCGGCCCAGCAGGTGTGGCGTGGCTGGTTGTCCACGCCGACCTGGCGCATCCTCATCTTCTCCAACGAGAACCCGCCAAAGAACCGGGGGATTGTGTTGGTGGACGGGGTCAGCGGCGAGGTGGTGGAGTGGTTCGCCGAGGAGAACCCCGACCAATGGGACGACGAAGCAGCCTGACACGAGAATGCGGGATGAGTCCGGCGCCCGGCTCGCTCGACGACCGTCTAGCCTTGGAGTATGACGCAACGCACGGCGGGTTGGCGGCAAGGTCCGGATGGTCGCTGGTATCCACCGGTCAACGCTCCCGAAGGTGGCGCTCCAGTCGAGGGCGACCGATTGGCTGAGCTTGCTGCCTTGGTCAACTCCGGCTCCATGACCGAGGAGATCGACGACGTCGTCAAGGACGCTGAGCTGGCAGTGTGAGCGAGCCGCTCGTCGAGACCGGTGCGAGCGTCCTCGTCGATGATCAGCTGGCACTGCTTGCGGCCCTCGGGCTCATCATCGTCCCCGACGGTGTCCATGGAACCCTTGCGACGACGTATGCGTGGCAGCTTCGGTTGACTCAAGCCCTCGTGGCGGGCCGAACTACTGCTGGCACGTTGCAGCGGGTGGTTGCCCTGTCGACGTTCACACCCTCTGAAGCGCTTGCCCGCATCACTCGTTCGGACCCCTCGTTGCTCGTCGTCGTTGACCCCAGACCGCTTGCCTGGGAGGTGGCTGCACTACGAGTTGAGCAGCGATCCAACCAACTGGCTGCTGAGACAATTGCCGCCGCACGAAACCTCGGTGCTGTCGTTCGGGTCAGTGAGGGGAACAGCCGTGGACACGTTCGTGAGCAGTG
Source organism: Microthrixaceae bacterium (assembly GCA_041394405.1). Classification (GTDB taxonomy): domain Bacteria; phylum Actinomycetota; class Acidimicrobiia; order Acidimicrobiales; family Microtrichaceae; genus Microthrix. The sequence goes on along the minus strand of JAWKIF010000012.1, from coordinate 13,315 downwards.
CTTTGCCGCGGGCGTTGACTTTGCGGTGTGGCGCCTCGGCGAAGGCCCCAACGGACTCACCCCGATCGGCTGAGGCGGACCCTCGTGAGTTCCAGGGTGGCAGTGCCGGCGGCCGTCACCTCGCTGTGACGCCTGCCAGCGGAGCGTGCCATCAGGCACCTGAGCGTGGCCTACCCTTCACAGGACACATCAGGGTCGCTATGCTTGCAAGAGTTAGCACCCCGAGGGGAGATAAGAATGTTCGACGGAAACTTCCGTCCTCAGGTTGAGGCCAAGCTCAAGCCGGTTGGCCACCAGATCAAGCGAACCGGCATCACGGCCGACCACCTGACCCTTGCCGGCCTGGTCATGGCCGTCGGCGCAGCGGTGGTCATCAGCATCGGCTGGTGGCACCTGGGCCTGCTGCTGGTGGTGCTCACGGGTGTGCCCGACCTGCTCGATGGTGCCGTGGCCAAGGCCTCCGGCACGGCTGGCCCCCGCGGTGCGTTCTTCGATTCGGTGGTCGACCGCGTCACCGATGCCCTGCTGTTCGGCGCCGTGGCAGTGAACTTCAGCCAGAGCCGCCCCAACTGGGTGTGGCTGCCGGTGGCGGTGCTGGCCAGCGCCTCCTGGGTCAGCTACGTGCGGGCCAAGGCCGAATCGCTGGGCTTCGATGCCCGTGGCGGCCTGGTGGAACGCGCCGAGCGGTTCATCATCTTCCTGGTGGCCCTGCTGTTCCCGGTGCTGATGATCCCGGCGCTCATCCTCATGCTGGGGCTCAACGTGGCCACCGCCGGGCAGCGCTTCGCCAAGGTGTGGAAGCAGGCCTCGGCCGAAACTCCCCGGCCGCCCAGGCAGCGCCGCCGCCCCCGCCGTTCGACCACCACCATGTCCGAGCGCTGGCAGACCCGCCGCGAAACCCGCGAGCGTCGCCTGGCCTCCCGGCGCTGACCGGGCCCGCAGCGCTCTGCTCTGCCCCGGACAACCCACACCAACCCGATGCTCGGCGTTTCGCTTCTCGATCTGTTCCGGTTGGGAACGGCGGCAGCCGCCGTTGTGCCTCGGCCGGGCGCCAACCTCATCTCCCAGGGCCTTGGCACGGCCGTTGCCCCGCTCTTGGCCGAGCGGCGGCTGCTGATCCAGCGCAACTTGGATCGCGCCTCGGGCGGGACGCTGGGCGACGCCGAGCGGCGGCGGTTGACGAGGGCTGCGTTCCGTTCCTACGGCCGCTATTGGGAGGACCTCCTGCGGCTGCCCAACCTCAGCCTGGACGAGTTGGACGCCAACTTCGATCACGAGGGGCTGGAGCACCTGGATGCCGCCGTCGCCTCCGGCACCGGCCCGATCCTGGCGTTGCCGCACTGCGGGCGCTGGGAGTGGGCGGCGGCCTGGCTCACCCGGGTGCACGGGGTTGAGGTGACCGCCGTCGTGGAGGCGATCGAACCGCCCGAGCTGTTCGACTGGTTCCAGGAAAAGCGCGAGGCCTTGGGCATCCACGTGGTGCCGTTGGGGCCCCGGGCGGTTGGGGAGCTGACCAAGGCCATCAAGGCCGGGCACGTCGTGTGCCTGCTGTCGGACCGGGACATCACCGGCGGAGGGCCCGAGGTGGAGTTCTTCGGGGAACGCACCCGGCTGCCCGCCGGGCCGGTCACCTTGGCGTTGCGCACCGGCGCGCCCCTGTTGCCCTCCGCCGTCTACGAGGCGCCGGGCAACCGGGTGCGGGGTGTGGTGGGCCCGCCGATGGACCTCTCCCGCCAGGGCCGGCTTCGGGCCGACATGGCTCGGCTCACCCAGGACCTGGCCCGGCACCTAGAAGACCTGATCTCGGCCGAGCCCGCCCAGTGGCACCTGCAGAGCCCGAACTGGCCGAGCGACATCGAAGCGCTCTCCGCCGCCGGCTACGACCCGGCGCCGCTTCCCGGCACGGCCGGCTGAGCACTCGGGCGGCCCGCCCCACGAACTCGGGTCACGATCCGGCGCCAGGGCACCGGAATCGGACCCCAGTTCGACCTCATGCCGCAACTGGGGTCACCATTCGGTGCCAGGGCACCCGAATCGGTCCCCAGTACCTACGCGACAACGAGTCGGACCACCACGTGCCGGTAGCCTGCCGCCATGCGGATCGGCATGGTGTGTCCCTACAGCCTGAGCGTCCCCGGGGGTGTGCAGGGGCAGGTGCTGGGCCTGGCCCGGGCCATGCGCCGCCGGGGTCATGTGGTTCGGGTGCTGGCCCCGTGCGACGGCCCGCCGCCCGAACCGGGCGTGACACCGCTGGGTTCGTCCATCCCGTTCGCCACCAACGGTTCGGTGGCGCCGCTGGCCCCGGACCCGTCCGCGCAGCTGCGCCTCATGCGGGCGGTGTGGGACGAGGACTTCGATGTGCTGCACCTGCACGAGCCGCTGGTTCCCGGCGTCACCAACACGGCGCTGGTGGTGAAGCCGTGCCCCATGGTGGGCACGTTTCACGCCTCGGGCGACTTCTCGTCGTACTCCACCTGGCTGCGGCCCCTGGGTTCATGGGCAGTCCGGCGGTTGGACGTCCGGGTGGCGGTGTCCGAGGACGCCCGCACCACGGCTCGGGTGTGGTTCGACGACGACGACCTGCTGGTGCTGTACAACGCCGTCGACACCCAGGCGCTCAGGGGGGTGGTGCCCACCCCCACCGACGGCCCCACCATCTTCTTCGTCGGCCGTCACGAGACCCGCAAGGGCCTCGGGGTGCTGCTGGCGGCCATGGCGCACCTCCCGCCCGAGGTGAGGCTGTGGGTGGCGAGCACCGGCCCGCTCACCGACGAGCTGAAGGCGGCCTACGCCGATGACCAGCGAATCGAGTGGCTGGGTCGGTTGACCGATGCCGAGCGTGATTCCCGCCTCGCCGGCGCCGACGTGTTCTGTGGCCCGGCCCTGGGCGGCGAGAGCTTCGGCGTGGTGCTGTTGGAGGCCATGGCGGCCGGCACCCCGGTGGTGGCCTCCAACATCCCCGGCTACAACAACGTGGTGACCCACGAGGTGCACGGGCTGTTGGCCGAACCCGATGATCCCGGGGCGCTGGCCGAGGCCCTGCAGCGGGTGCTGGACAGCCCGGCGTTGGCCGTGCGCCTCGTGAGCGCGGGGCACCAGCGGGCAAACGCCTACTCCATGGAACGGCTGGCCGCCGCCTACGAGCAGCTCTACCGGGATGCCATGGCCCGCACGCCGGCAGCGGCCTGACCTCACCGGGCGCGATGTCGGCGGTTGACCACCGGCCCCCCGGTTTCGGCGCGTCGTGACGCCGTCGCTCGGCTCGGAGGCCGACCATCGAGGTCGCCTCGCGGCGCTGCGCGGGTGTGCGGCCGCCTGCGGGCGTGTGAGGTGGGCGGCGACGGCGGCAGCCACCGCTCTGGTGGCCATCCCGCTTGCGTTGGACCTCATCTGGCTCGCCGGGCAGTCGGTGGCCCGGGTGGTGGTGTTGGGCCAGACGTTGGCGGTACCCGTTCACGCCGTGGGCGTGGTGGCCGCTGGCCTGGCGCTCCTGGCGATGCCCGGGTGGTGGCGGCGCTCGCTGCTGGCGGCCTCGGCCGTCTCGCTGATCATCGGGGCCGGGCTGATGATCGGCGACCTGGGGGGCGGCGAGCGCCCCGGCAGGACGGCGCTCACCGTGTACGCCGCGAACCTGGGGCTCTTCCGGGGCGACATCTCGGCCAACGTCGCCGAGGCGGTTCGGGCCGACGCGGACGTGGCGGTCTTTCAGGAGGTCACCCCCGACTACCTGGAGCAGCTGCGTGTGGGGTTGGGCGGCCGCTACGCCGAGGTGGTGGCGGCGCCCAGACACGACGCCCTGGGCGCCGCCATGTTTGCCCGCGTCGAGGTGCGTTCGTCCGCCATCCGGATGATCGACGGGTCGCCCACCCCCAGCGCCGACGCGGTGGCGGCCGACGGCACGGTGGTGCGGGTGATTGGCGTGCACACCACACCGCCGTTCTTCGGGTTGCCCACGTGGCAGCGTCAGCACCGGGAGCTGGCGGCCCTGGCCAACGAGGCCGAGCGGGTGGTCATCGCCGGCGACTTCAACGCCATCGGCCGCCTCCAGCCCATGCGCAACCTGGTGGCCGATGCCGGCCTTCGGGACGCCCATCGGGAGGTGGGCGTCGGGCTGGGGCTCACCTGGCCCGACGACGGGCTTGGCCCGGTCCCGCTGCCCTCGCCGGTTGCCCGCCTCGACCGCGTGCTGTTTCGCGGCATCCAGCCGCTGTCGCTGGAGGTCCGGCCCGCAGCAGGCTCGGATCACCGTGCGCTGCTGGTTCGGTTTGCCACCGAATGACGGCTCCCGCAACCGGCTGCGGGAGCACCATGCGCCACGCGTAAGGTGACCGAGCCCGCCCCCACCTTCGGTGGCAAACCACAAGGAGCACGGTGAACGATTCGGTTGGCATGGGCGATCCCGGGCAGTCGGGCCGCTTCGGCGAGTTTGGTGGCCGGTTCGTGCCCGAGACGTTGGTGCCTGCGTGCGAACAGCTCGAGGGCGCCTTCCGCGAAGCCTGGGCCGACGACGCCTTCCGGGGCGAACTCGACGCCCTCTTGAAGGACTATGCCGGCCGCCCCAGCCCGCTCACGGAGGCCCACCGGCTGTCCGAGGAGTTGGGTTGTCGGGTGCTGCTGAAGCGGGAGGACCTGAACCACACCGGCTCCCACAAGATCAACAACGTGCTTGGGCAGGCGCTGCTGGCCCGTCGCATGGGCAAGACCAAGCTGGTGGCCGAAACCGGCGCCGGCCAGCACGGGGTGGCCACGGCCACGGCGGCGGCGCTCATGGGCATGGAGTGCGTGGTCTACATGGGCGAGGTGGACATGGCCCGCCAGGAACTCAACGTCTTTCGCATGCGCCTCCTGGGCACCGAGGTGCGCGCCGCCACCAGCGGCAGTCGCACCCTCAAGGATGCCGTCAACGAGGCCATGCGGTCGTGGGTGGCCACGGTGGAGAACACCCACTACTGCCTCGGGTCGGTCATGGGCCCCCATCCCTATCCGTGGATGGTGCGGGAGTTCCACCGGGTCATCGGCGACGAGGCCCACGCTCAGTGCCAGGCCCTGATGGGCACCGATCCCGACGTGGTCACGGCGTGCGTCGGCGGCGGCTCCAATGCGGCGGGCATCTTCGCCGGCTTCGTTGACACCGAGGCCCAGCTGGTGGGGGTGGAGCCGGCGGGAGGGGCGGCCGTGGGCGGGGGAGCTGTCGGCGTGGTGCACGGCATGGCGTCGTATTTGAAGCAAGACGATGTTGGCCAGGTGGTGGAGGCCGAGTCCATCTCGGCGGGGTTGGACTACCCCGGCGTCGGCCCCGAGCACAGCCATCTGGCCGCCATCGGGCGGGCCCGCTACGAGGCGGTCAGCGACGCCGAGGTGGTGGAGGCGTTCACGTTGCTCTCCCGCACCGAGGGCATCATCCCCGCGCTGGAGCCGGCGCACGCCCTGGCCTGGGTGTCGAGGGCCAGGGCCGAGCTGGACGGCAGGACCGTGCTGTTGAACCTGTCGGGGCGAGGCGACAAGGACGTCGCGCAGATGATGGAGGTGCTGGGGTGAGCCCGACCAACCATCCGCTGACAGCCACCCACACTCCCGGCCGCATGGAGGCGGCGCTGCGGCGCCGCCGGGAGAGCGGCAACAAGGCGCTCGTGCCCTACCTCACCGGCGGGTTGGGCGAGTGGGTGCCCACCATCGAGGCCGTCGCCCAGGCCGGTGCGGACGCCATCGAGGTGGGCATCCCGTTCTCCGACCCCGTGATGGATGGGCCCACCATCCAGGCCGCCTCCGACCAGGCGCTGCGAGACGGTGCGTTGCCCATCGAGGTGATCGAGGCCGCCGGTAGCGCCGACGTCGGCATCCCGCTGGCCGTCATGACCTACTACAACCTGGTGTTCCGCCCCGGGGTCACCCGATTCGCCGGCGAGCTGGCCCAGGCGGGCATCGCCGGGGCCATCCTGCCCGACCTGCCGTTGGACGAGGCCGGCCCCTGGACCGAGGCGGCCGACGCCGCCGGGGTCGAGACCGTGTTGTTGGCCGCACCCACCACCCCGGACGAGCGCTTGGAACGCATCGCCGAACGGTCCCGCGGGTTCCTCTATGCCGTCGGCCTGCTGGGCATCACCGGAGAACGGGCCGAGCTGGCGGCCTCGGCCAAGGAGATCGCGCGGCGGGCCAAGGCGGTCACGGACCTGCCGGTGCTGGTGGGGGTGGGGGTCTCCACACCGGCCCAGGCGGTGGAGGTGTGCGAGGTGGCCGACGGTGTGGTGGTGGGCTCGGCGGTGGTGCGTCGGGTGTTGGAAGGTGGGTCGCCCGAGCAGGTGGCCGACCTGGTGGGGCAGTTTCGGGAGGCGCTTGACCGCGGAGCATGAGCAGTTTTCCCACTCGCAGTCACCGGTTTCGGGCCATCTCGGTCGATTTCGCCGCATCGGGCGCGAAACTCCTTGTGGCCGTAGGGGAGTGGGCGGCAATCGCTTCCAAATCCGCCCCCGCGCTGGTAGAGTTACATCGTTGTGATTCGCAGGTCGACCTAGGGATTCGGGCCCGAAACCCGAAGCCATCGTTTCGTTCCGCAGGTTGCAGCGCAATAGGGTCACCCTGACCCCGAACCAAGTCGGTTCGCACACGATCCAAGCGGACGAACCGCTGAGGAGGCACCATGAACAAGAGCGAGTTGGTCTCAACCATCGCCCGTCGCACCGATCTGTCCGAGAAGGACGTCAACGCCGTACTGAACGAGTTCATCACCGTCGTCGGTGAGGTCGTCGCCAAGGGCAAGGAAAAGCTCACCATTCCGGGCTTCGCCTCGTTCGAGCAGACCAAGCGCAAGGCTCGCATGGGTCGCAACCCGCAGACCGGCGAGCAGATCAAGGTGCCGGCCACCAACGCCGTCAAGATCTCGGCGGGCTCCAAGCTGAAGAGCATCGCCAAGGGCGAGACCAAGCCCTAGTTGCACTGGGGCCCACCGGCTCCGACCGCAATCTTCACGAGGGGAGCGCCTGCGGGTGCTCCCCTCGTCGCGTCCGGGCCGATGCGGGTCAGTCTCCGGTGGGTGCCGTGTCGGGGTTGAAGTCGTGGAGGTTCCGACGAAAGCTCCACTCGCGCCAGACAAACAGCACGGCAATCGCTAGCAGCAACAGCTTCCATCCACGGCTCACGGCGTCGATGGTATCCAAGCGCCACCAGCGCGTCGGTGCGGCCGCTTCTCGGTGGTGGCGTGCGGGGCCGGCGGGATACCATCAGCGCTCCACCCAGGCCCGGGTGGCGGAATGGCAGACGCGGGGGACTCAAAATCCCTTGTCCGAAAGGGCGTGTGGGTTCAAGTCCCACCCCGGGCACTCAGGGATCGGCGAAGCGGGGCTGTGCGGGTAGTTCAACCCATACCGCCCTCCTTCTGCTCACCCGGTCCGACCCGAAGCCGATGGGTACTGAGTGAGCTTTCATCGCGGCCCGCGCGCCGGTGTCCGATCCGGGGGGATCGCCGTGGTGATGATGCTGGCCGCCCTGTTGGGGTTGGGCCGGTTCATGGCCGACGCAGCCCCGCGCCCAGACGGGGCCCGGGAGCTCCGCCTGTCGCTCGTCGGCGAGCCCCCGATGGGGCCCGAGGCGGCCCGCACCGGCGACGCCTCGGCCCAGGCGCTGGCCGGGCTCCTGTGGGATGGCCTGACCGCTGCGCCCGACGATGCTGCGGATCAGCCTGGCCCGGCGGTGGCCACCTCGTGGAGCGCCGACGACAACGACCGCCGCTGGACCTTCGTGTTGGATGGCGACCGCAGCTTCAGCAACGGCCTGGTGGTCGGGGCCGAGGATGTTGTCGCTTCGCTGCAGCGCTCCATGGCGACCGGCACGGGTCCGGCTCAGCGGCGGCTGGCGCAACTGCTCGACGGTGACCCGAACGAGGCCATCACCGCCGATGGCCCCAGCCGAGTGGTGGTTCGGCTGGCCGAGGCGCACCCCTCGCTTCCGGCGGTGCTGGCCCGCCCCGAGTTCGGGATCACGCCTCGACGCTCCACTGGCCAGCCGGATGTGGCCTCAGCCCGAGAGGCGATGATCACCTCGGGCCCCTACCGAGTCGCTGCCACCAGCGACACACAATGGCGCCTCGAGCAGGCTCCCACCGGCATCGGCCTCGAGCGCGGTGCGCCGCAACGGGTGATCGTCACCTGGCAGCCGTCGGACCTGGCGGCAGGTGAGGCGGTGCTGGGGGGAGTGGGGGATTGGGCGCCCACAACGCAGGGGGCATCTCAGCTCACCATCGCGGACGGCACGGATGCGGCACTCACGATGGGGATACACCTCAACACCAGGCGTTCGTATTTCGCCACCGCCGAGCAGCGGCGAGCGGTGATCGACGTCATCGACGCCCCCGCGCTCGCCGCTGCAGGGTTCGGTTCGAGCGCGCGTTCCTCCACGTCGCTCGTACCCGGCGATCCGGGCTGCGCATGCGATTCGCGCCCGAAAGACCCGGACGATCCCGCCATCACCTCGCCCGAGGGTGGGTTGGTGGTGCTGGCGCCGGAGTCTATCGCCGCACAGGCCATGGCAAAGCAGCTGGTCACCCAGTTGAAGGCGGCGGGCCTCGATGCCACCGCCCGGGTGGTGGGACCGTCCGACTATGCGGCGACGCTCGCCGACGGCTCATTCGATCTGGTGATCGCCGGTGCCTCGGCGCTCGAAAGCTCCGCGCCTGCGGTGGCGGCGCCGCTCTTCGCCAGCACGGGCACGCTCAACTACAGCGGGCTGGCCGACCCGGCTGTGGACACGCTGTTGGTGCATGCTGCCGTGGTGACCGGCACCGATCTGGGTCCCGAAGCGTGGGCCAGGGCCAACGATGCCATCAGAGATCGCGCAGTGGTGGTGCCGGTCGTGGCGCTGGACGCTGCCGGCGCCACGGGCTCCGAGGTGGCTGGCATCGGCGTGCGACCAGATGGCTCCCTCGACCTCTCTTCCTTCACGCCGGAACTCGGCTGAGCGTCCCTACGGGCCCTTTCTCGTTGGTGGAGCCCCGACACTGCGCTGCTAGGATTCGTCGCTTGCACCGGGCGACCCGGGGCCACGTCGGAGTGGCGGAATTGGCAGACGCGCCAGGTTGAGGGCCTGGTGCCCGTTAAGGGCGTGGGGGTTCAAGTCCCCCCTCCGACACTGAACAACCCCAACGGCGGCAAGGGATCCGAGGCGGAAGCGCCAGGATTTGTCATCACTTTGTCATCAGGATTGTTTGTGACGCGATCAAGAGGTGCGAGCAACGTCCCAACCAAGCGGCGATGGTTCTTCTCACCGTCGCCAGCGTTGCGGCCTTCGAAAGGCCGTTGAGAATGTCCACCTCGAGTAGCAACGTCGTTCTGAAGTTCGCGATCGTGGACGGGGCAGGGCGATCATCGGCTGTTTGGAGGATGTGGACGGGTAAGAAGCGGCCGTCTGATGACACCTACCTTGCCCCGCTATCCCACATTCGTTCCTTGAAGATCAGCCTTCACAAGGATGGCTGGTGCCAGCTTGGGCCCGACAAGCGGGTGAGGGACATGAGCAGTCAAGATGACAGACGGGCATTCAGCCGCTGGAAGATTGAGACAACCCAAGTGCCGAGGGTCCTAGCTGCGATTACGTTTCGACGAGACCAACTCCGCTCCGTAGAGGTACCGGCCGAGGCAACCCAGGTCGAACTGATTGCTGGTGAACAAGGGATGATCGTGTTCGTGATCGTCCTGTCGGATGTCGCTGAGGCCGTGGCAATGGAAACCGATGGTGCCCGTCTCATCGGCTACCTCGACCGGGAAGCGGCAGGGATCGTGGCAGCAATAGGAATCCCCCTGTTGGAAGTTGCAGATGTTTCCGGCCGTGTCGTCCAGTTGATGCGAGAGGCGTCCACGACGTGGAAGATGCCTGGTACCTCGCCGGAGGAGACCCCTTTCGGGTGGCTTGTGGGCGAAGCCGATCCAAGTGCTCCGTTCACCCTCCACGAGGTCGCTCCCGATCTAGCGACCCCTGAGCTGCGCTCGCGCCCCCTCCGGGAGTTTCATGGCAGCGTCGAGGCTTGGGAGAACTCGCCGTTGAAGGCCTCGTGTGGTGAGGCAGACTTGATGTCGCACATCCCGGTTCGATTCAGTCAGCATGTTGGGGTTCTCGTTCGAGCCTGAGGAGGGCCCGTTGAGCACTCAGCCTGCCAGGAAGAAGAAGCGGTTTCTGGCGCCGCAGGAGAAGTACGAGATCTGGATGCAACTGGTCCGTGGTGAGACCACGGTGAGCGAGGCGGCCGAGCGTGCCCGGGTGGATCGTGCAACGGTCGCGAAGCTGAAGACGGTTGCCCGTGATGGTGCGCTGGAGGCGTTGGCGGCGTCACGGCCTGGCCGTCGCGGGAAACAGCGTGACGTCGAGTTGGAGGAGGCCCGAGCGGAGGCGGAGCGGTTACGGGCCGCTCTGGCGGAGATGGCGGTCAGGTTGACCCTCGCAGAGGGAAAAGAGCCTTGGGGCTGAGTGGCCGAGTCCCCAAGCGGATCGATGCGGCCACCAAACATTCGCTCCTCGATCTGGTCGACGGCGCAGTCGCCGGTGGCTGGTCGGCTCGGGCTGCATGCCGGTATTTGGAGGTTTCACCCCGACGGGTCGAACGCTGGCGTGGACGGCTCGCCTCCGGGGCGACCTTGGATGATCTGGCGTCGGGCGGGAACCCGGTCCACGGGCTCACCCCGGCCGAGGAGGACGAGATCGTGGCGGTGTTCGACGAGTGGGCCGACATCGACCGGTCCCACCGCAAGCTCGCCCACCGGGGGTCGTGGCTGGGGCGGTTCTGGGCTGACCCCTCAACGGTCCGCAGAGTGCTTGAACGCAACGATCTCAGGTTCCGGCGCCCGAAACGCGAGGGCCGCGCCCAGCGGCGGCCGTGGCCGGACTGGGCCGAGGAGAAACCGAACCGGATCTGGATCTATGACACAACGCACTGGACGACCGCTGGTGCTGCAACGACGGTGATCTCCGATGTGATCTCCCGAAAATGGATCGCCGACATCACCTCCGCCGATGAGACCTCAATCGAGGTCCAAGCAGTGTTCCACCGGGGGTTGATCGCCGAGGGCATCGACCGGTTGATCGAGGATGCCAACCCGAACGGCGAGCCGTGGGACCCCGACAGCGGAGACATCCCGGTGCTGTTGGTCATGTCGGATAACGGCCCACAGATGACCTCGGGGTCAACAAGGGAGTTCATGGCGCTCGCCTGGTTGGCGACCCACTACGGCCGCCCGGGCACACCGACCGATCAGGCATGGATCGAGTCGCTGTTCGGGCACCTCAAAGCCGAGTGGCCCCACCTCGAAGCAATCGAGGACATCGACGTGCTCCGGGCCGAACTCGAGATCCGGAGGGTCCACTACAACGAGGTCCGGCTTCACGCCGGCATCGGCTACGTCACCCCCGACCAAGAACACCGGGGCGAAGGCCCAGCTGTCCGAGCAGCACGAAAGCAAGGGCTCACCAACGCACGCCAACGACGTATCGCCTACCATCGAAACCACCAACCCAGAGGACCCCGCAATGCGGACTGAAACTCTCGGGACATGCGACATTGAGTCAGACACACGTCACTCGAACGATGTCTGCGCCATCCTGACCATTCGTGATGACGGAACAGAGATCCTCTATCCCAACGAGCACGCTCGCTGCAACCATGACTACTTGGTGGACGAGGTCGAACAGGAACTTCGAAGGTTCCACCGATCGGGGCCGGATGCTGGCTGGACGCTGTGCGGCCCCGATCTGGGATTTGCGAAGGACGTGTGGGCGACCCAGTTCCTCACCCCCAAGGCAGCCAACCGCGAGCCGTTTATGGGACTGAGGCGTGGAACTCCGCACCGAACGAGTTGGCCCCTTCGGGCATGGAGAATGCGCCGTCGTGCTCGTCGTCCGAACTAGTAGAGGCGCGATTCGCCCGGCCGACGTCAAGTTCGTTTGCGCTAGTTGACCAGTCGCTGCGCTAGGGGCCAAAGATCTGGGTGGCAATCCGGTCAGCGGCATCGGACTGCATAGGCGGCGTGACGTGGGTGTAGATCTCCCGGGTGATGTGGGTGGAGGAGTGATTCAGGCGGTCGCTCACGATCTTGATGTCGATGCCCTCCTGGAGCGCCAGCGTCGCCCAGGTGTGGCGGAGTCCGTGAAGCACAAGCCGGGGGAGTGGCGAGTCAGGATGCGCCCGGATTGAAGGGTGAGTCCCACCTGTTGGTGTAGTTCGGGACCATCACTGTGAGGTGGTGGTCATCGTGCGATTCTCAGAAACAACCAAGTACCTGAGAGGAACACCGCACGATGACCACACCTGATTCTGCCCTGAACGCGCTGTCTGCGTCACTCACCGCTGTTGATTCGCCGTTGGCGGCGAACCTGGCCGAGATCGTCACCGACGCGATCCAAGAGCTGATCGAAGCCGAACTGTCCGCCCGGATCGGAGCCGAACCCAACGAACGATCAGCCGCCCGATCGAACCTTCGCAACGGGCACCGCGACAAGCTCGTCTCCACCCCGGCCGGTGACATCACCGTCGGCATCCCCAAACTCCGCAAAGGCTCGTTCTTCCCCGAACTGTTGGAACCGCGACGGCGGATCGACAAAGCACTGTGGGCGGTGATCATGACCGCCTACATCACCGGCACCTCGACACGGAAGGTCGACGACCTCGTCAAAGCACTCGGTTGTGACACCGGGATCTCCAAGAGCTCGGTGTCGCGGATCTGTAAGCACATCGACGCCGACGTCGCAGTGCTCCGGAACCGTGACCTTGGCCATCAGGCGTTCGTCTACCTCTGGTTGGACGCCACCTACGTCCACGTCCGCGAGGGCGGCCAGGTCGTCTCCAAAGCCGTCGTGATCGCCACCGGACTCCGCGCCGACGGACACCGCGAAGTGTTGGGTGTTGACGTTGGGGACTCCGAGAACGAAACGTTCTGGACCGAGTTCCTCCGGTCGTTGAAGGACCGCAACCTGCACGGGGTCCGCCTGGTGATCTCCGACGCCCACGCCGGACTGAAGGCCGCGATCCGTCGGGTGTTCCAAGGCGCAGGATGGCAGAGATGCCGCGTTCACGCCATGGAAACCTGCTCGCCGTCGCCAAACACCAGCACCGGCTCATGATCGCCGCGTTGATCCGCACCATCTTCGCTCAACCCGACCCCGACGGCGCCCGAGCCCAACTCCGGGCAGTCGTCGACCAGCTCGAGCCGGTCGCACCAGAGGTCGCCGCCAAGCTCGAAGCCGCCGAAGGCGACCTTCTCGCCTACACCGCGTTCCCTCAAGCCCACTGGACCAAGATCTGGTCGAACAACCCCATCGAGCGACTCAACCGGGAACT
>JAWKIF010000011.1:0-296834 GCA_041394405.1 Microthrixaceae bacterium | reverse complement strand
CAAGTTGGCTACCCAGTGAGTTCCGATGACGTAGCGGATGCGCTCGACGACTGAGGCGTTGCTGCTCGACGCCAACGTGCTGATCGCCGCCACCATCGTCGATCACGAGCACCATGAGCGGGCGCGACAGTGGCTCGGGGACAGCCGCCGATTCGCCACCTGCCCGTCGACCCAGGGTTCACTGGTCCGGTACCTCGTTCGAGTCGCGAGTGCTGAGCACGCACTCGACGCGCTGAGACTGCTGAATCAAAACGAGCGCCACGAGTTCTGGCCGGATCACCTTCCCTACAGCAACGACGTGCTTCTGGGCGTGGTCGGACATCGACAGGTGACCGACGCCTACCTCGCCGCTCTTGCCGCCAGCCGAGACACGAAGGTCGCCACCTTCGACCGCGGCCTGACGATTCTGCGAGATCAGCACACGTTCCTGGTTCCGTGACTTCAGCAGCACCCGTCCAACATCATCTCGACGTCGATGGGCGACGCGGCGCTCACCAACATGCGGGCCCAGATACACCTCGCCCAACGCTGGCCCGGCCCGCCCGACACCCCGTCGGAGGGACCTTGGAACTAGTCGCTGGCCTGCATTGTGAATCAGTGCTTGCGGGCGCTCGCCTCCGACGAGCCACCATTTTGAACAATCTTGACGCGTGCGAACCCAGCCAATGAGGATAGTCATTCATGACGGCGCCGGGATCCACCGATACCCAGAATCCCCCTGGAGTTCGTTTGGCCGTTCTGGACGTCCGACAACGGAAGTGGAGCTATGCGGTCGGCGCAATCGTGGCATTCCTGACCGCGGTGGTACGCCCGGACGGGCCTCCCCAGGTGCCGTATGGCATGCAGAGCTGGGTGGTCGTGATGCCGGTTGTCGTTGCAGCAGCGCTCGCTGCGGGCCCCTCCGATGCCCATCTGAACGAGTCAGTCCAGCTCATCAACAGCGGTTGGAGTCGCTGGGACATCCGAGTGGCCGCGTGGCTGACACCGGTAATCGTCCTCGCTGTCTCTGCGTCGGCCGGTGTGCTGGTTGCACGTCTACTCGCGCCTGGCGGACCGTTTTCGGTCGAGGCCTCGATGCGCGTTGGCATGATGCCCAACCTGCTCGCTGCCGTGTCGCTCCCTGCCTTTGGTGCCCTTCTTACCTCTGGCGTTCGCCTCCCAAACCGACCATTCAGCGTTCCTGCCAGGGCCGAGGCGGCTGCTGCGGCCAGGGCATCGGTCGGCGCGGCGCTCATTCTGCTTGGCGTCCTGATCGGGACAGATACCCCATCTTCGGGGTTGGATGTCGACATTGGGCTCTTCTTCGCATACTTGGTGGTGGCTGTCGGCCTTTTTGGGGTGGCGCCGCTGATACTCCGCGGCGCAGGGGAGTTGGCAGACCGCTTGCGGGCTACTCGGGATGATGTCGCACCGAGATTTGACCGGTGGGAACGTCGCGCGCTCGCCGTACCGTTCGCATGCGTTGCCATGGCGACCTGCTTCCTCTGCGTCGAATCGGTCGTCGGAACTGGCCTTGGGGATCGGGAGCGCGACCGCTTGGTAGCAACCGACAGCTCCGAGACGACCTACGAGACCGAAGAGGATCCCGGCGAGTTCGTCTGGGACAACTCCGAACCCGCCGAACAACGGTCTGACCGAGTGAGCAGTATCCGCGTTCGAGAGCCGTCAGACGCGATCGAGTTGGCCATATTGATGTCTCTCGGGTCGATCTTCGCTCTCACGTTCACCATGGCAAGCCGCTTGCCGCGCAAGCCAGAATCAGGGCGCGACGGCACCAAGGACCGAGAGGGCCAGGTGCGGAACCCGGGGCGAGCGCCGACCACCAGCGTCCTCACTTTGGGTTTTGCGGGAGCACTGACCGGCACAACACTTGGCTTGGTGGGTTCAGCTTGGGGGCTTCACAACTACAACGCCGGCAGGTCGACCAGCACCTCTGCCGACCTCGCCCCCCTACCGTTCTCACTGCCCGTGGTATCCCTCATCGCGGCGATCGCCATACCCGTCGGATCCGCCATCATTCTTGCCGCCGCTACCTCAGCGAGCCGACGGCTGGGCGTTGCGCACCGACCCCACGAGACCTGAAACGGTACCCATCCCGCGGACCGTTCATCTCGTTCATGCGAAGCGTTCAAGCCGCTCGAAAGCGCCACGCTGAGGGCGATCGTCGCCTTTGGGAACCGCCACGGCATCTGGCGAGTTCAGGTTGGCCCCTCCGGGTTCCCCGGCGACGGCGATGATTTGAGTGGCGGTCAGTCCGACGACGAGGGTGATAGCCAACCCGGTCATCCACTGGCGCGGGCGATCTCACGAGTGTCAACGCGCCGGACCCAACCCCCGGACCACATCCGACGGTATGAAACCGCGCACAGCGTGTCAGCGGGGATCGCGACCCGGAGCCGGTTCCAGGAGGACCACCGGGATGACCCGAGCGGTTGCCGCCTCGTACTCGGCAAACCCCGGGTAGTCCCGCTTCTGCTTTGCCCAGATGGGGTCGCGCTCGTCGGGTGTGGCCACCCGCGCCCGATAGTGGCGGGTCGTCGCGCCGACCTCGGCCGAGACGTCGGGGTTGGCCACGACGTTGTGGTACCACGCGGGATGGCTGTCGGCCCCGGCGTTGGAGGCGAACACGGCCGCCGCACCGCCATCGAGGGCCTGGTACATCATCGGGTTGACCCGCTCGACGCCACTTCGGGCACCCGTGGAGTGCAGGAGCAAGACCGGAGCCCCCTCGAACGGACCTCCAACTCGGCCGTCGTTGGCTCGGAACTCGTCGATGATCTTCTCGTTGAAGCTCCGAGTGTCGTTGCCGGAACCGCTCGCGTCGTCGTTCATCGCCTGCCCCAATCGTCGGCCTCGCCCGCGATGATGCACCCCGCTGCGGCGACTGTCGACCCTCATTGCGCTGCCAGGCCGGCCCAAAGGCCACGACGACGGTTCAGGTATATTCGGCTCGCCGGACGGCACGGCCGGCGCCTTGAGTCATGGAGGGTTGCCATTCACGCGCGACGAGAGATCCAATCGACCACCACACCGGCCTCGACGGCCCGCGGGTTGACGCTTCGGCTGCTCGCGGCCCTTGTCGCCATCCTCATGCTGGGCGCGGCGACGGCGTGCTCGTCGGATTCCCAACCCGAGTCGCAGTCCCAGCCCGAGTCCACCGAAAGCGAGTTCGCCGACGGCGACTCATCGGCCGAAACGGTTGAACGAGCGGTGCCGGCCGAGGTGCCCGCCGGAGAACGGGTCGTGGGCTTCTACACGCCCCCGCTCCGGGGGAAGGACGCACCCGAGCAGGAGCTGGAGGTGTTGGACCTGCTCCCACCGGAGGTGCTCGACAAGGTCACCCACCTGATCTCGTACGTGAACGTCGTTGATGGAGAGTGCACACCCGACGAACGCCAGTCACAGATACTCGATGATCTCAGCACCTACAAGGACGACCGACCGGACCTGCGGGTCATCCTGTCGCTCGCCATCGGCCTGCCAACGGAGACCAACAAGTGGGTGGAAACAACCTCAACCCCCGAGAATCGGGCCGAGGTGGTGTCGTCGTGTGTCGCGTTGGTCGAGCGACTCGGCTTCGATGGCGTCGATGTCGACTGGGAGTTCCCCTCCGACAAGGAGCAGGCCGACAACCACCTCTCGTTCATGACCGAGTTGCGCGCCGCACTCGATGAGTACCGCGCCGACACCGAGCTCACCGTCGACGTTCCCGGCGTGTGGATTCCCGGCCAGCCCCCGAACTACCGCTGGGACGAACTGATCGACCTGCTGTCGTGGTTCAACGTCATGACCTACGACCTGGGACTCCTGTCGGGGGTCACCGCGCTCAACGCACCGCTCCACAGTCCCGAGGGCGCAACCGACCTGATCAGCCAGGGCAGCACCTACGAGCTGTCACAAGCCCTCTACAACGACCTCGGCGTGCCCCCCGACATGTACGTGATGGGAGTGCC
This sequence comes from Microthrixaceae bacterium, assembly GCA_041394405.1. Classification (GTDB taxonomy): domain Bacteria; phylum Actinomycetota; class Acidimicrobiia; order Acidimicrobiales; family Microtrichaceae; genus Microthrix. The sequence continues at coordinate 292,881 of JAWKIF010000011.1, read as the reverse complement.
CTTCTACGGGTACCGCTTCCTCCGTGCCGAGCCAGCCAACAACGGCCTGTTTCAGCCGTACGCCAAGGACCTCCCGGAAGACGTCGGCGAATCGGAGCAAATCCGGTACGCCGAGATCGCGGACAAGTACCTCGACACCTACGAGCGGCACTGGAACGAGGGCGGTCAGTCCCCCTGGTTGTGGGATCCGGCTACCCAGACCGTCATCGCCTACGACGACGCCGAGTCGATCACCGCCAAGGTCGACTGGATGCAGGAAGAGGGACTCGGGGGCGTGATGATGTGGCATCTCAACACCCAGGACCCCGAGGCCACGCTGTTCAAGGCCCTCGCCAAGGCCATGGACACCTAGCGGTTCGACCAACTCGGCCAACCGTGGTTGCAATGAACTCGGGGCCGGGTCGACGGAGTTGTTGGCGCCGAAGGGTGGGCAAAGGACACCGGGGCCTCGCCTGCGCCATCAGGTGATCGCGTTTGTTGCCCGCCTGGGCCGTGGCTGCGGAATCTGACAGCGTGGGTCAGGTTCCGCCAACGAGGCCGGCGCACGGGTGTCCATACTGGACCCATGCAACGCCGCGTCGAGATCGAGATCACCACGTCGCTCGCCGCCGATCCGGAGGCCGTGTGGCAGTCCGTGTCCAACATGCACGGCGTCAACTACGAGCTCCACCCCTTCCTTCACATGACGAGCCCGAGGAACGCCCGGGCGTTGCCGACCGCGCCTCGCCCAGGACAGGTGGCGTTTCGAAGCTGGCTGTTGCTGTTCGGGGTACTCCCCTTCGACCGACACTCACTGGCGCTCGATGAGGTCGAACGGGGGCGTGGCTTCATCGAGGAGTCGAGCACCTGGTTGCATCGACGATGGCGCCACGAGCGAAGCCTGAGCCCACTCCCCCATGGCGGATGCACGGTCAGCGACCGGCTGCTCGTCGAGCCACGGGTACCGCCCATCGGCCCCGTCGTGGCCGGCATCGTCGGGAGACTGTTTGCGCACCGGCATCGGCGCCTGACCAAGCGGTTCGGCGCCGCCACCGCCGCCGACGGCACGGAACCAGTCACCGGACCACAGGGCCATGCTTGAGCGCGCCCAAGCGCCTCAAGGGGACCAAGGCCCCTAGCGCTCCCCCGCACCCCTCTCGGTACCGTGGTGCGACCCGTCCGAGAGCGCCGAATTGGAGCGATCATGGCCGAGCCCCCCACCATCTATTGCCCGGACTGCGGGGCACCCTCCGCAGGCGGAACGCACTTCTGTGTGTCATGTGGAACCAAGCTGCCGGAGTCCGTCGGCGGGGGCGAACCGGTGGCACCCGAGGCCACCGAGGCGGTCGCGCCTTCTGGACCGTCCCAGGCTCCCACCGAGGCCGTGACGGCCACACCGCCTGCCGACCCGGCAGCGGGTGCACCCGGCGGCGTTCCCCCTGCCGCGCCTCCCGGAGCTGTGCCACGCGGAGCTGTGCCACCCGGAACGGTGCCATCCGGAACGGCGCCGCCGATGCCAGGATCGCCGCAGGGGGGCGGATCGGGCCGCACGTGGTGGATCGTCGGAGGAATCGCCGCAGCGATCCTGCTGATCGGCGGTGTGGTCACCGCCGTCCTGCTGCTGCGCAACGACGACGAGTCGGTGTCCGCCACCGCCGAGGAGGTGATCCTCGAGCCCGTCAACTACGAAACTCCCGACCCGGTGACCGACTCGGTAGCCACCCAGACCGAGTCGGCCGTGCAGGAGGATGTGGTGCGGGTGGCCGCCCCCCAGGGCGGTTCGGCCGGTGGCCAACAGGTGGCCGGGGCGCAGGCGGGGCTGTTCGGTGGCACCCGGAACAACAAGGTGTGCGACCGCGAGCAGCTCATCACCTTCCTGGCGGCCAATCCCGCCAAGGGAGAGGCATGGGCCGGGGTGCACGGCATCACGGCGGACTCCATTCCGACGTTCGTGCGCTCGTTGACGCCGGTCGCCCTGACTCGCGACACGAGGGTGACCAACCACGGATTCAAGAACGGACGGATCACCACCATCAACTCGGTGCTGCAGGCCGGTACGGCCGTGCTGGTCGACAACTTCGGGGTGCCGCGGGTGAAGTGCGGGTGCGGCAATCCGCTGCTGGAACCGAAGGCACTCACCACCTCCAGTCGCTACGTGGGCACCCGCTGGCCCACCTTCGCCCCCGAGCGGACCATCGTGGTCATCAAGGAGGTCGAGGTGAACAACTTCATCCTGGTGAACTTCGAGGACGGCTCGCTCTTCGACCGGGCGGTCGGGACCGACGGTGGTTCTGACAGCGACGTCGCAGCCGACAAGCTGTGCGAGCTGTTTCCGGACGATCCCTCGTGTGCCGAGGCGACGACCACCGCTGCCCCTACCACGGCGGCGGCACCCGTGACCGTGGTGACACCGGCCCCGGCACCGACGGCCGCCCCGGCACCGGCGCCCACGGCGGCGCCAACCAGAGACCGCAGCGACGAGGCCAAGCTGATCGTCGAGGACGCCATTGCCAACTGCGGGAACTTCGACCTGATCGGCGGCATGACCACCAGCCCGGGCGACACCGTCTACGACGTTTCGGTGACCATGGTGGACGAAACCGAGACCTGGACGGCGCTCTACTCCGTCGACGTCGAGTCGGGGAGCATCTCTCCGTTGGATGCGGATTCGGCCACGGTGGCCTGCCTGTAGGGGCGGCGACATGGGGAGCGCCCGGGCACCGGCCCGACCGACGTTCTTCGTCACCGGCGGGGGCAGCGGCATCGGCGCCCACCTGTCCACGCTGATGGCGGCCAGGGGCGCCGATATCGCGGTGTTCGACCGGCAGTTCCCCGACGGAGTGCGGGCCGGCATCGAGACGGCACGGGCCTCCAGCGAGCAGCGGGTGGTCTTCAGCCAGGCCGACGTGTGCGACGCGGATGGCCTCGCCGGTGCGGTGCAGCGGGCAACCGGGCAGCTTGGGCCGCCAACGTTGGCGATCAATAGCGCCGGGGTGAGCATCAACGACCGCTTCGCCGAGGCCCGGCGCGAGGATTTCGAGCGCACGATCCAGGTGAACCTGTGTGGCAGCCGCAACTTCGCCGCTGCGGTGCTCCCCCAGATGCAGCCGGGCTCGCGCCTGGGCCTGATCGCCTCCCTGGCCGGCCTCACCGGCGGCTACACCTACGCGGGCTACGCGGCGTCGAAGGCCGGGGTGATCGGCCTGGCCAAGGTGTTGCGGCTGGAATACGCCCCCGAGGGCATCGGCGTTTCGGTGATCTGCCCGCCCGAGGTCATGACGCCGATGGTGGAGCAGTACGCCACCACGATGCATCCGGCCACCCGGGCGCTGAAGGACGTGGCGGGCACCCTGCCCATCGACGACGCCTGCCGCGAGATGCTGGCGGGGCTGGACCGGGGCAGGTTCACCATTGTCCCCGGGCGTCGCGCCCGTCGGGCCGCGCTGCTCACCCGGTTGCTGCCCGAGCGGCTCTCCACGGCGGCGGCCGATCGCATCGTTCGCCGCGCCCTCGCCGACGATGCCGACACGGGGTGACGTAGGTCCCTGTCCCACCCGGACCCAGGTGGTTCAGACTGCGACGATGGGGACACCAAATGAGAGCACAACCGTGACCGTGGGCGAGCTGCTGGCCCGGTGCCTGCAGGCGGAGGGCATCGACTTCTGTTGCGGCATCGTGGACGGAGCCCACATCCCGTTCGTCAGCCACCTGGGCGACTACGGCATCAGCTACGTGAACGCCCGGCACGAGGAGGCGGCCACCCACATCGCCGAGGCCCACGCCCGCATCGGCCATCGGCCATCGGTGGTCATCGGCAACCCGGGCCCGGGCGGGGCCAACATGCTGGCCGGCCTCACCAGCGCGCACGGCGAGGGGCACCCGGTGGTGGCCATCGCCTGCACCCGGCGCAGCGCCACCACCCAGCCCGACCGGGGCGGCGCCTGGCAGGCCACCGACCTGGTGGACATGGCCAAGCCGATCACCAAGTACTCGGCCCTCATCGCCCGAGCGGACCGGCTCCCCGAGATGGTGCGGGCCGCGGTGCGGGCCGCCACCACCGGGCGGCCGGGGCCGGCGTTCCTGGCCATCCCCGACGAACTGCTGGCCGAGCCCATCGACATGTCGGGGCTGCGGGTCACCCCGGCCGAAACCAACCGCGTCGTCAACCTGGGCTCCGGCGACCCCGCAGCCATCGACCGCGCCGCCGAGGCGTTGGCAAACGCCAAGCGGCCGTTCCTCTATGCCGGAAAGGGCGTGGCCTGGGCCGGGGCGGCGGCCCAGTTCGTGGCGCTGGGCGACCACCTGGCTGCGGGCATGAGCACCAGCTTGGGCGCCCGCGGCGTCGTGCCCGAGGACCATCCCCACTACTTCCACATCTTCGACATGGCCACCACCACCGCCGTGCGCAGCGACGCCGACGTGGTGCTGGTGGTCGGCGCCCGCCTCGGCGAGTACGACGGTTGGGGCATGCCCCCAGCGTGGGGCGATCCGGAGGGACAGCACACTCTCCAGATCGACTGCGACCCCATGTCGATGGGGCTCAACCGCCCGGTGGACGAGGCCATCGTGGCCGACGCCAAGGGTGCGCTGGTAGCGCTGACCGCCGCGGTGCGGGGCCGCTGCGAGCCCCGCGCCGAGATGGTTGACGCCGAGCGCTACGCCGCCATGAACGCCGAGACGGTCAACAACGCCGCTCCGTTCGTGATGGCCGAGGGCGCCGACGGCGTGAACCCTGGCCAGATGGTGATGGCCGCCCGCGAGGCCTTCGGGCGCGACGCCATCACGGTGGTCGACGGCGGCAACACCACGCTGTGGGCCGTGGCCCTCAACCCCATCTTCGGGCCGGACTCGTTCCTCTACTCCGTGAAGATGGGCTACCTGGGCACCGGGCTGCCCTTCGCCATCGGCGCCCAATTGGCCGCGCCGGACCGCCCGGTGTATCTGCTGAGCGGCGACGGCGCCTTCGGGTTCAACGCGATGGAGGTGGAGACGGCGCTTCGGGCCGGCGCGCCCGTGATCAGCATCGTCGCAGTGGACAGCGGCTGGGGCATGGAACGGGCCGCTCACCGCTTCAAGGGCGTCGCCGAGGATCGCTACCAAGGCACCGACATCTCACCCGAGGTGCGCTACGACCTGATGGCCGAGGCCATGGGTGCCCACGGCGAGTACGTCACCTCCATGGAGCAGTTCACCCCGGCCATCGAGGCGGCGGTGGCGTCGGGCAAGCCGGCGGTCATCCACGTGCGGGTGGATGCCGAGCTGAACACCAACGCCATCGGCTACGAGCAGTTCCAGTACAGCCGAACGCTGTGAACGAGGCCCCCGACCTCCAGGGCCTGCGGGTGTTCGTCACCGGCGCCAACGGCTTCGTGGGTCGCGCCCTTACGGCCCGCTGCGCCGAGCTGGGCGCCGAGGTGGGCGGCCTCGACACCAGCCCGGATGCCGCCCGGGGCGTGGTAGCCGGCGACATCACCGATCCGACGCCGTGGCGCGCCCGGCTGGAGGGCGTCGACGTGGTGGTGCACACCGCGGCGGTGGTGACCAACAACGTCGAACCTGCGGTTGCGTGGGGGGTGAACGTGGTGGGCACCCGCCGGGTGTTGGAGGCGGCGGTGGATGCCAGCGTCGGACGATTCGTGCACGTTTCCACCATGGGCGTGGCCCGGTTCGCCCAGATCGAGACCGAGGCCGTCGAGCGGTTTCATCCCGAGGCCCCGCTGGATGAGCGGTGGCCCCTGATGCCCACCGGCAACCCCTACACCGACACCAAGATCGCCGGCGAGCACGCCGTGCTGGCCGCGCACGGCGCAGGGGAGGTGGCGGCCACCATCATTCGCCCCGCCGACGTGTATGGCCCGGGATGCCGCCCATGGGTGCTCGAGCCGCTGGCGGCCGTCCGCTCCGGCAGGTTCCTGCTGCCCGCCCACGGCGAGGGGTTGTTCACCGCCATCTACGTGGACGACCTGGTGGCGGGCATCGTCGCCGCGGCCGTCAGCGACGCAGCCGCGGGCCACATCATTCACCTGGGCGGCGAGGCACCGGTGAGCACCGCCGAGTACTTCGGTCACTTCTACCGCATGCTCGGGCTGGCGGGCCCGCCGCGCAGCTACTCCACCCGCACCGCGGTCTCGGTTGCCGAGGCGGCCCGGTTGGGCTTCCGGCTGGCGGGCAGGCCCACCGAGCTGGGCCGCGGCGTCATGGAGATGCTCAACAAGTCCCGCCCGGTGTCCAACGACAAGGCCCACGACCTGCTGGGCTGGTGGCCGCAGGTGGACCTGGACGAGGGCATGGCCCGCACCGAAGCATGGCTGCGTGCCGAGGGGCTGCTGGACGGCTGACCGGAGAGTCGGTGCACCGATCAGGGCCCCAGGGCCGTCAGGGGAATGACCACAACTCCGTCGTCGCGCCGATAGCCATACGAACCGTTGGTGATCGCACCCAGCACCGCCGGCTCACCTTGGCGTCCCGAGTCGACCGTCGCTGCGAATTGCAGCAACGTTTGGGCAGCCACGTCCACCTGGGCGCTTCCCAGCTTCACCTCGAAGGCGCCCCATCGTCCGTCAGGCAACTCGATGACGGCGTCCACCTCCAAGCCGTTGCTATCGCGATAGTGCAGCACATTCGCCCGAAGCGGCTGGCCATAAACACGCAGATCCCGCACCGCCAGCGATTCGAACAGCTGCCCGAAGAACTCAAGGTCACCGATGAGAGCGTCAGGGCCTGAACCGATGGCGGCAATGGCCAGGGAGGGGTCAACAAAGTGGCGCTTTGGCGCTTTCCTCAGCCGGGCCTTGGACCGCAGGTGCGGCGCCCATGCTGCCTGGTCCTCGATGACCATCAGCCGTTCAAGCGAGTCGAGATAGGCATCGACAGTCGAACGCGCCAAGGGACCCTCCGCTCCTCCTGCGTCGGCCGCCAGGGTTGAGATCGAGACCTCGGTCGCCACGTTTCGAGCCAACGATCGCATCAGCTTGCCGACCCGGATCGGATCCGGCCCCCGGCCGCCTTGCAGGCTCTGAACGTCTACGTGTGCAGCCTGATGGACGTAGTCCTGCACCAGCGGCCCGACTACATCTGCAGGGAAGCCCTGCCATGCAGGCCAGCCACCCACTGTCAGCCACTCCGCAACGTCGTTGAGGCTCACCCGGTCAACGCTGACCGACGCTCCGTTACCACCGAGGAGCGACCGCAGCGACACCGCGCCCGAGCTGTGCCCACTTTCGAACCATGACATGGTGCGCTGCCTGAGGAATGAGAATCTGCCGGCTCCTGTGTGCCTCGACTCGCTGTGGTCCGGTACCGACGACCCCGTGAGGATGAACTGACCGGGCGCCTGGCGGTCGTCCACGGCACGTCTCACCAAGTTCCACAGGCCGGGCGCCAACTGCCACTCATCCAGCAATCGAGGTACCGCACCCACCAGCAACAGCGCCGGGTCGATCTCAATGGAACGCTGAGCCTCACGGTCCACGTCCAGCAAGACGCTGCTCTCTGCGACCTGCCGGGCCGTCTCGGTCTTGCCGGTGGCTTTGGCGCCCTCGATGACCACCGCCCCGGCAGCTTTCAGACGGCTTCGCAATTCGGCGTCGATCAGCCTTGGCAGGTAGCTCACATCGACCCCTCCGATCGGCTGCTAGGACGAGAGGACCTTCGATCTAGCAAAACGCAGGTCACTCGAACTGCAATTTGCAGAGAATCTAGCTCGCGTTTGGCAGCCCGGCGGTCACGACTCGGCCACTTCTGCCGCATGCTCGGGCTGGACAGCCCGGACCGAAGCGTGGTTTCGCGCCGAGGGACCGATGGACGACTGACAGCGAGCCCTCCCCTGGGGCCGCGAGAGTTGCCGCCGGACCGCACCGTCAATCGGAGGAGTCGTCGGGGGCGGGATGTCCGTCGACAACATCGATGCGATCGACGAGATGCGAGCGATCCGCAAGGCGATCGCTCGGTCGGCGGTCGATATGAACCATCTTGACGGTTTCATCTTCTGAGTTCGCCCAGGGCCGTCCGACACGCCCGTTCCGGGTGCGGTGAGAATACGTTTGCCGGCCGGCGGTCGATTCACCAACAGCGCAACTCGTCGAGCTCAGACGGGCTTCCAGATCATCAGCACGATGATCGCAACCAACAGCAGGTTGAGCGCTCCTCCCGCCATGCCCATGGTGCGGCCGATCCGGTCGACCTCCGCGACCTGCGCCGCGGGGTCTTTGGGGGAGTCGCCGACCAGTTCGGTCAGCAACCCGTTGACGCGACGGTGACCGGGCATGAGGACGGCTCGGGAGACTGCGAACGCTGCTGCGAAGAGCGCGATACTCAGCCACACCCAGAGGTCCGAGAGGGCCCACGCACCGCCGGATGCCCACACGAGCGCCAGCCCAGAGACCGGCACGAGGAGGATCAAGACCTCCGCGATCCCCGAGACGCCGTAGTTCGCCTCGGAGATGGCCAGGCCTTCGAGTCCTTGGCGCTGTTTGGCCTTGGCGGCATACACGCCGTTGAGCAGGACCCCGCCGAACCCGGCGATGGACAAGAGCAGGTGGACCAACAGCACCACCCGATACAGGTTGCTGGCGGCCCCGGTTTCGATGGCGAACATGGTGATTGTCTCCTTTGCTCAGCGGACAGCTGTGGCTTCGAACTCGACCATGAGGTCGGGGAACGCCAGTCGTGACACCCCGAGCAACGAACCCGGCGGCTGGACGCCGGCGGCGCCGAAGCGTTCCGCGACCAGGCCGTAGTTCTCGAACATGGCGTCAATGTCGGTGGTGTAGGTGTTGAGGCGCACAATGTTGGAGAGATACATACCCGCGTCACCCAGCACCGTCTCGAGGTTGTCGAGCGAGAGGGTGACCTGGGCGGCCATGTCTCCGGCGTGTTGGGGTTCGCCATCGGCCCCCATCGCCGATTGCCCAGACAGGTAGAGCACCTCCGTGCCCCCTTCGACGAGTTCGGCCTGGTTGAAACCGAGCTGGACCGACCATTCCCATGGGTTGACTGATGTTCGCTTCACGGCTGTGTTCTCCTTGCCGGTTGTGGGCTTGAATGCCATGAAGCCGTTGTACCCCCGCGCCTGGCGAGTTACCTCGTACCAAGGTCGCATTCGAGGTCGCATTCGAGGTCGAACCGGGCGACCACAGGTCAGGAGATGCCGAGCTCGTGGGCTCGGGCTATCGCGGCGGTGCGCGAGGTGACGTTGAGCTTGCGCATCAACGACGTCATGTGGCTCTTCACGGTGCGTTCCCCAATGAACAGACGCTCGCCGACCTCTCGGTTGGACGCTCCGGTCATGACCTGTCGAATCACGTCCAGCTCGCGCACGGTGAGGCGGGCCATGGTGTCGGGAACGACGACCCCGCCGGAGTCGACGGGGCGTCCGAGGCGGTCCAACGCCCGCCCGGCGAACGGTGCGAGCTCCGGATCATGGCGGCAGGCGTCGAGCACGGCCCGGTGGGTGTCGGCCCCGTCGAGCGCAAGAAGCCCGACGCCATCCAGCCTGGCCAGCGACCTGAGCCCCGGACGGGCGGCTTCGACCGCGTCGGTGGCACGCCCTTGCCCGAGATAGATGGAGGCAAGCTCCAGATCCACCAAGCCGGTGACGAGGCAGAACCGAGTGACATGGTGCAAGTCGCGGACCTCCAGCAACGCCTGCTCGGCTGCGGCGACGTCGCCCTCCTGACGATGCACCATCGAGGCGATGACTGCGGCGGTCACCGTGGTGTCGGGGCGATCCTGAGGGTCCACGCTGCCGAGCAACACCGACGCGGCACGCACCCGGGCGGGCCGTCCGGCCAACCAGCCAGATCGAGCGGTGGCGTACGCATACATGGCCCGCTCCTGATGGTGCCGATCCGAGGACCCGAACACCTGGCGAGCGGCATCCACGATCGTGTCGAGCCGCTGGTGATCCCCCTGGGCGAGGGCCAGCCCGAGACGGACCCGGTCCGAAGCCATCGCCAGCCAGTTCAGGCTGCCGAGCTCAAGGGCGCGCTCGTCAATGCCCTCGGCGAGCTCCTCGGCGCTGGAGACGTCACCGCCGATGAGGTGAGCGGCGGCCTGGATCACCTCGAGCGACGTGGCCGCCATGGCATCGCTGCGGATCCGGAGCGCGAGCTCGACGCAGTGATCGTGCAACCACTGGGCGCCGCGCGGCCCGAACAGGAACTCCGTGCCAAGACCCAACGCCAAGGTGCAGCGGCCCAGCTCTGCACACGACGTGAACGCAAGGGTGAACGCTTCATCGAGGCCGGCGCCAACGGCGGCCCAGTCGCCACCGAAGTAATCCAGCCAAAGCTGCCCCATCAGTACCTTCACCCGCTCGTCGGGGGTTGTGTCGATGCGGACCAGTTCGTCGATAAGCGTCGCCGCCTCCGCCACCTCCCCGCGCGCAAGGTGCGTCTCGGCAAGCCCGTACGCGCTGCGTACCAACCCGGTCCGATCCTGTTGGTCGCGCATGGCGTCCACCACCGGCGCCAGAAGACCCGCGGCGCTCCCAATGTCGCCGTCCTCGATGGCCGCGAGGCCGGACAGCAGCGCCAACCAAGGTTCGGAGGCCAGTTGGTCTGCGTCGAATCGCGACAGCCACGACCGAGGCACCCGTCCCCCCGGGGTTTGGATCAGCGCCCGTCCCACGTCCGTCACCGCCGACGCAGCGGCCGACACGTCTCCGATGTCCAACAAGAGATCGATGGCTCGCATGGGGAGAGGACACCGACGCAGCGCGTCGATGCAGCCCTGCCAGGTCGGCCGGCTCGCTCTGGGCCGCCAGCTCGGCTCGCAGGAAGCTGGCGATGCGATCGTGATAACGCATCGTGATGCCCGACGAATCGGTTGTGTCTGACGGGACGACCCGCTCGAGCAGTCCTCGACGCCGGGCCTGTTCCAGTAGCTCCGCCGAGCGGTTCGTCTCGGCGACCGCCTGACACGAGGCCACGTCGACCACGTCCAACAACGCTGTTTGGAGCACGAACCGTTGGAGCTCCGGGTCGAGCCGGTGGAGGATCTCGGAGCGCAGAAAGGCATCGATATCGAGTTCGCTGGCCTGGAGGGATACGCCATCGACGCCCCCCATTCCCATGTCGACGCCGGCATGCGCGTTCGCCACCATGAGCACGGCCGCCGCGGCCCACCCAGCGGATCGGTTCAGGATCAGCTGTGCCAGGGCCAGGTCGCGCTCACCCACCTCGGCCAAGAGCGCCTCGATCTGTGCCCGGTCAAGCCGGAGATCTGCTGCGGCGAGCTCGACAAGCTGGCGGCGAACCCGACGCTGGTCGAGCCCGAGCGGTGGCTCAACTCGGCTTGCGGTGATCAGCCTGCTGGACGGGCCGAGGCCGTCGAGCAGTGCGTCGACCACCTCCAACGCAGCGTCGGAGCGGAGATGGTGGAGGTCGTCGAGCACGAGAACGACGTCGCCACACTCGTCCAGGTCGAGTGCAATCGCCGTCGCGAGTTGCTGGACCTCGATGGCGGACGGCGAACCCAGGAGTCGGTCGAGGCGACTACCGCCGTGCCCCAACGAGGCTCGCATGCCGGCGCCGATCGCTCGGGACAGCATGTGGGCGTCGTCGTCCTGGGCGTCGAGACGCACCCACACCGTTCGCCAGCGCGATGGGGCCGCCGACCAGGCCGAGAGGGCCGTCGTCTTCCCCGACCCGGCCGGCGCGACGACCAACACAAAGGGGACTCGCTCGATGGCGGCGGCGATCCGATTCGCAACCGGGAAATCCGGCGCATGCGGAATGACATCGGGAGCCTGGAACTTCCAGGCGGCAAACAGCACACCGAGGTCATCCACTACTCAACAGAGACTACGAACGCCGCCCGGCGTCTTCCACCCCAGGGTTGGCCGCGCGGCAAGGTCTGAGCGCAGGAGCAGTGTGCGACATGCCAGCGACCATGCCCCTACTCATCGCCTGGTTCCCAGCCGGTTGAGCGATCGGTCGACCTGGTCGCTCCTTGGGACGTCGTCGGAGGCACGACCGGCCCGCCCGGGCGAAGGGCAGGCCGATGCATGTCACCCGTCGGGATGCGAGCCGAACCGTCGTCGAGACGGCCACTCAGCCGTCGTCGCCCTCCTCGGGGGCCGGGGCCGGCGGGTTCTCAGCCCCAACCTCGAAGCCACCGTCCTCCAACTGCTCGACGCCCTCCGGCAGGAGGCTCTCGCACTTCTGCTCGGCAGCCTCGAAGGCCTGGTCCATCTCGTCGACGTCAACCGACGTGGCACCGCCCTCGACATTGGTCTCCACTCCGTCCTTGGTGCCGGTGATGGTGACCGTGCCTGGCTCGTCACCAAACTGCACTACCTGCTCGGTGTCGTCGCCCGACACGACGACCACCTCGGATCCGGCCGGCTCGGCCCCCAGGGTGTCGTCGAGGCACTGCTCGAACTCGGCGAACTCTGCCTCCATCGCCTCGTCCATCTCCAGGACGCCCTCGGGCAGTTCGCCCTCGCACGCCTGCTCTGCAGCCTCAAACTTGGCGTCCAACTCCTCCAGCTGGGCGTCGGTTGGCTCCTCGTCACCCTCGGGCGCCAGCTCGCCGAGCTGCTCGTCCAAGCACGCCTCGAACTTCTCGAACTGGGCCTCGTCGGCCTCACTCGGACCCTCCTCGGGCGCTGGTGCGTCGGCGGCCGGCTCATCGGCGACGGCGACGCCTGCCGGGGCGCCCGTGTCGTCCTGAGCTCCGGCGGTCAGCGCGCCCAGGCCCATGAGGCCGGCGGCGGCAACGCCGAACACGGCCGCCCCGAGGGCGCCCCGACGGCGCCAGGAAGCGGGTTGGGTGGACTCGTCGGTGGGGGTGGGTTCTTGCATGGTGGTGCTCCTGTTCTGGCCTCAGGGTGTGCCCGGGCCGGTCGCGTGCCACGAGTGCTCGTGGCGCTCGCCGGGCACTCTCCCGGAACGGTCCTGAAGCATCCCTGAGTGCGCCTGAGGGGATGCTGAGAGCCTCGGCAACTGAGACACTCAGGGGCCTCTCAGCTTGGGTGGGCCAGACTGCTGCGGTGCGACTGTTGGTAGTTGAAGACGACCCGGGCCTGCGCGAAACCCTCCGTCGCGGGTTGACCGCCGAGGGCTTCGATGTCGACGTGGCCACCGACGGCAACGAGGGCTATTGGCGGGCCAGCGAGGGTTGCTACTCGGCCGTGCTGCTGGACATCATGCTGCCGAAGCGCAACGGCTACGAGGTGTGCCGCGACCTCCGCCAGGCGGGGGTGGACACCCCCGTCGTGGTGCTCACGGCCAAGGACGGGGAGTACGACGAGACGGACGCGTTGGAGCTGGGCGCCGATGACTTCGTGCGCAAACCGTTCTCGCACGCCGTGCTGGTGGCCAGGCTGCACGCCGCCATCCGTCGCAGCGCCGGATCGGCCACCACCGCCATCACCGTCGGCGACCTGGAGGTCCACCCGGGGCGCCGGGCCGTGCACGCCGGGGGTGTCCAGGTGAAGCTGACGGCACGGGAGTTTGCCGTGCTCGAGGTGCTGGCCCGCAAGAGCCCCGATGTGGTGAGCAAGCGGGAACTGGTCGACGAGGTGTGGGGCATGGACTTCGAGGGCGACCCCAACGTGGCGGAGGTCTACATCGGCTACCTCCGCAAGAAGGTGGGCCGCCGTCGCGTGCGCACCGTGCGCGGCGTGGGCTACCAGCTGGTCAACGGGCGTGACTCGTGAAGCTGCCGCTGCGCCTTCGGCTGGCGTTGGCCGTGGCGACCACGGCGGCCCTCACCATGCTGGCCCTCTACGGCGCCTCCGGTTGGCTGCTGGAACGCCGGTTCAGAGCGGTGGCCACCGAGACCGCCGGGATGGAGGCGGAGGAGATGTTGGACTTCGCCGATGACCAGGCGCTTGACGATGCCGACGCGGTCGAGGTTGGCCAGCTCTGGCAGGAGCTGCTGGGCGCCAGCGGGGAACTCCAACGGATCGCCTCGGAGTCGGGAGGTGGCGAAGGGGCGGTCCCCCTGCTGGTGAGCAGGGACGTTGCCGTCGCCATCCCAGTCGACCCTGCGCGTCCGGTGCGGGCCGTGGATCCGACCGAGGTCGACGGGCCGCTGGTGGTCGAGTCGCTGCTGGAGGGAACCGCACTGACTTCGTTGAGCCCGGAGCGACTCGACGCGGTGTTCTCGGACGGGGCGATCTTCGACCCCGCTGTCGTGGACACTGGCACACAGGTGGAGGTTGTCGACGGGCTCCCGCTGCCCCCCGAGACCGTCGAGGAAATCGGGTTGGCCCAATTCGACGGTCCGGTCCCGGATTTCGAGTTGGCCACCACCGAGGTGGACGGGTTCGACACGCTGGTGTGGATCGACCGGGCGGACTCCGATGCCGCTGCCGAGGAGATTCGGCGGTGGCTGCTGGTGGCGGCCCCGGTGGTGGCCTTCGCTGCGGGCCTCACCGCGTCCTACGTGTCGCGATGGGCCCTTGGGCCGGTGGACCGCATGACCCGCCAGGTGGCCGACATCGACGCCCAGTCGCTCGACGAGCGAGTGCCGGCACCACGGTCCGCCGACGAGATCGGGCGCCTGGCCGCCACCCTCAACGGCCTGCTTGACCGGCTGCACACTTCGGTCGACACCCAACGGCAGTTCGTGGCCGATGCCTCCCACGAGCTGCGCTCCCCAGTGGCGGTCCTGCAGCATTCGGCCACCCTGGCGACTCAAGGGGCGCTGGAGCCCGACGAGCTGAGCGACGTGGTCGCCACCGAGTCCGAACGACTGGACCGCCTGGTGGATGACCTGCTGGTACTCGCCCGCCACGACGCCGCCCCACCGGCGGCTGCGGCACCCGAGCTGGACCTGGACGACCTGGTGCTGGACGAGGCCGCTCGTGCCCGAGCCGTGCCGGTGGGCATCGACGACGTGTCCCCCGCCAAGGTGCGGGGCTCGGCCGAGACCCTTCGGCGGCTGGTGGGGCACCTGCTGGACAACGCCGCCCGCCACGCCGACTCCCAGGTCTCGATCGGTCTCAGCCGAAGTTGCGGCGACGTGGTGCTGGTCGTGGATGACGACGGCCCGGGCGTGCCCCCTGGCGACCGGGAGCGGGTGTTCGAACGGTTCGTGCGCTTGGACGAGGCGCGCTCACGAGACCACGGGGGTGCCGGCCTGGGTCTGGCGGTGGTCGCTGCGTCGGTCGGCAAGCTGGGAGGATCGGTCGACGTGGCCGAGTCGCCCACGGGAGGGGCCAGATTCACCGTTCGCCTGCCCGATGCCAACTCCACCAGGCAGTAGGGCCGCTCCTGGCTCCCGTCAGCGAGCCGAGCAGCTACCGGCCGTCGTAGATGGCGTGGTCCGCGCCGACGCTCAACGCCCAGTAGCGGTCACCGTAGGAGTAGTGCCACCACTCATGGCCGTAGTTGACGAAACCGGCGCTGCCCATGGCCTCGCTCAGCAGGCCTCGATGGTGACGATGGGCAGGGTCGATCGGTTCGTGGTCGGTGCGCATGGCCGGGCAGCGCTCGTTGAGCGCCGAGCCCATGGGCACCTCTCGGCCGTCGATGAGCAGCACGACGTCCACGGCGCCGCCGGTTGAGTGGGGCGGGACGATCCACGGCGGTGCAATGAGCTTGGCGTTCTCGGAGGCCGCCTCCGCCTCGCTCAGCTCCGGCCGCTCGGCCCGCAGCGCCGCCAGGTCGGTCTCCCAATGGTGCCGCTGCAGCTCCAAGGGCCGATGGGCCTCGGCCACGGCCAACTCGTAGCCCGTCGGCAGCGTCGCGGCGGCGGCCACCAGCCGCTCCGCCACCGAGGTGCGGCACCAGAACCGGGTGTTGGCCTGGCCCGACACCCGGGGATGGTCCTTGGCCAGCTCCACGTCGTATCCCGCCAGATCCACCAACGGTTCACCGTTGTCGATGATCGGCACGGCCAACACTCGCGGATCATCGATCAGGAGGGGCTGGTCGGGGCTCACCCGGTCCACGGTACCGAGGGGACGGCGACATCCGTTGCGGGGCAAGGCGGTTCTCAGCAGCGCCCGGCCGGTGGGGCAACGCTGCGCTGATCGGCAACGCCGTCAGCCGGTGCCGTTCCGCGGGGGCGGGAACCTCACCGGGGTGGGCTCCTCGGGGTCGGCGCACACGCCGTCGGCGGGGCGGTGCCGCCACAACTCGAAGCTGTCGCCGTAGAGGCGGTAGCGACAGAAGTCGGCCACCAGCACGTCGTTGGGCACGGTGGAGCCGGGCTCGCCCGAGTCGTTGGCCTCGTCCCAGCCATCCCAGGTGTGGGACAGGATCACCCAATCCGCGCTGGCCAGGTCCTCGGCGAGGCCGGAGCCAGGCGCATCGGCGATGCCGGGGTCCATTTCGATGTAGCGGGTGGCCGGAACCAGGTCGCCGAACACGTGGTACCAGTACGCATCGCTGTAGGGCGTCTTGGACAAGTCCGACGGGCCCACAAACAGCCGCTGCCCCGGTTCGCTCATGGCCTCAAGGTCGGCGGCCAGCGCCTGGGCCGCCGTGGTCAGCGGCTCGCCGCCCAGCGGGAAGCTGCGGTCGCCCGCCCGTACGGTCCAGCCCTCGGGGCCCGCCTGGGCCGATTCGGAGATCCGCTCCAGGTAGGGCCGCACCGTGTAGATGGGCGCCACCACCACCAGCAACGCCAGCCCTGCGGCGCCCAGCAGCCCGGCCCACCGCCCCCGCCACGGCCGGGCGACGCCGTCGCGTGTGAGCTGAAACACCAGTCCCGGCAGCAGGGGGATGACCACGCACCCCACCCAGGCCAGGTGGGTGGTGTCGGCCCGCTGCAGCCCCTGCGGCAGGATGCCGAGGGTGAGCGGCGCCACCAGCAGCGTGGTGAGCCGACCGGGATCGGACGAGAGCGACGTCGCGCTCCACCCGCTGCGTCGGCCCACCGCCACCGCCGCCACCATGGCCAGGGCGGTGCTGCCCAGTAGCAGTGCGAACCAGAGGAACACCTGCTGGGACGGGGTGGGCATGGGCAGCGGCCACGACGGCGGCTTCAGCATGGCCACCCGTTGGGTGAACCCGTCGATGCTGCCCCAGGACGGCGGCACGGGCAACGCCCTGCCGTCGCGCAGCTTGAACACCGGTTCGATCACCATGCCGCGCACCGCGTTGCCCGGCCCCGCGATGGCCACCTGCACCAGCATGAGCGCGCTGACCCCGGCGAAGGCCCCGCCGGCCGCAAGCAACGTGCGCCGGTCGAAGGGTTGGTCGTGGGCGGGCGGTGCGCTCGGTGTCGCAGCGGTGCCCGCCCGCAGGATGCGGACGATCAGCCAGGCGGCGACGGCGACCACCAGGCCGACGGCTGCGATGAGGTCGGGCCGGAACAGCAGCGCCGCACCGAACAGCACCCCCGAGGCGATCAGCGCCCGGCGGCGGGTGACGAGCCGCCCCAGCCGCGACGGAGGGGGTATCGCCTTCGGGGGCATCGCCAGCGGGGGCGGCGCCAGTGCATGGCGCAGGGCCACGACGCCCCCCAGCAGCAGGGCGAGGCCGCCGTTCCACGCCATGGCCACCAGCCCGATCGCCGTGAAGGCGATGATGACGCTGCTGAGCCCGGCGGCCACCATGATGCGCCGCCCCCACGCACGGGCCAGGGCGGCCACGAAACCCACGATGCCCAGCAGTTGGCCCAGGCCGAACACGCGCTCGGCGGTCACGCTGATGCCCGCCATCTTGTACCAGGCGGCCAGCGCCCACAGGCTGCCTGGCCCGTACAGGTGGAGGAAGTCGACGTTGGGCACGTCGCCCTCCAGCACGCGCTCGGGGAACACCAGCATGAACCCCTCTTCCATGGGCACGCCCTGGCGGCGGAACAGCTCGCGCAGCGGCGCCAGCACGGCCAGGGCGATGATCGCCACTCCCACGCCGGTTCGCCAGCGGGGGTGCCCGGCCCACCAGGCACCCGGACCCGACCTCCACCGGGCCAGCGGTCCGGAGCGCCAGCCCTCTGCCAATCCGGCGCCCAATCGGGCCAGGCGACCGCCGCCGACCGCATCGGGGGCATCGGGGGCATCGGGGGCATCGTGCTCGCGGCCGAGCACCCACGCCGCGGGGCCCGGTGCCAGCACCGCAGGGGCCCAGCGGCGCAGGCCCATCGACAGCGCCGCCGCCGCAAAGACGATGACCGCCAGGTCCATGGGCGTGCGGAACCGCACGTGGCCGTAGACCAACACCGTGATGGTCATCACCATCACCACCTGGCTCCACAGCGGCCACGTCCACACCCCTCGGCGCCGCAGCGCCCAGGCACCGACGGCGGCCAGCGGCAACATGGCCCACCACATCACCTGGCCCAGCTTCGTCCAGCCCAGGGGGCGGCCCTCGATGGCCAGCAGCTGGGCGGCCTGGCCGGGCCGGTACACCTCGAACACCCGGGCCACACGGGCGGCCACCACCACCGGCCAGCGTCGCTTGTTGGCCAGGGCGTAGTCGAAGCCCTTGTCGCGCCAGTACTTGACCCGCACCGACTCCTCGCGGGGCTCCTGTTCCACCTCGCGCACCCGCTCCTGGCAGGTGAAGCTCCAGTAGCCCACCAGCTCGCCGTAGTAGCTGTCCGGGCAGTTGGCGTAGAAGAACACCTCATCGGAGTTGGACGACAGCGTCACCGGCTCCTCGAAGGCGGTCATGTTGCGGGCAACCCACGGAACGATGGGCAGTGCCACCGCAACGGCTGCGAGGCCCAGCCGCACCCAACGCTCTCGCCACGGCGGGGCCTCCCCGTCATCGGCGTCAGCGTCGGCGCCGGCGACGGCGTCGGCGTCGGCGCCGGCGACGCGACGGCGTCGCCACCACGTCCGCAGCTCGGCCAGCGGCCGCGGACCCAACAGCACCAGCGGGGCGATCAGCAGCGGTGCCAACAGCAGCGCCTCACCCCGGGTGAGCACCGCGCCCGAGACGGCGAGGCCCAGGCCAACCGCCGGCCAGCGGCCGGGCCGGTCGCGGTAGTGCAGGGCGGCCAGCACCGTCAGGCCGATGAGCAGCGTGAACAATCCCACGGCCCACAGGATGCCGTCCACGATCCAGAACGGCGGATAGAACCCAGCGATGGCCGCTGCGATCCACCCGGCCCACTCACCCGCCAGGCGCCGGGCGATGAGGCCGATGACCACCACGGACGCCACCCCGGCCACCACCGAGAGGGTCTTGTGGGCCAGGTACGAATCGGCTCCCAGGAACGACGAGATCGACAGGTACATCGAGTACAGCGGCGGGTGAATGGCAGTGGGCTCGAGGATGCCCTCGGTGGTCCAGCGGAACGGCTCGGAGAACCCCCGACCGGCGCTGAGCAGGCCGGCCTGGATGTGGTAGTAGAACGGGTCGCCGCCGTCGGGGTTGACCGTGGTGATGTGCAACAGCGACACCAACCGCCACAGCAGCGCAGCGCCGCCGATGCCCCACAAGCCGGCGGCGAAGGACGGCAGTCGGCGGTTGCGCAGGCTCATGGCCGGACGCTCGACGAAGCGGAACAGCAGCCACGACAACCCCACCACCACCGGCAGCACGAACACCGTCATCTGCCAGATGGGAATGCCGAACTCGTCCTGGGGACGCCGCGAGAGGTAGATGCCGATCACCAGGATCTGGGTGAGGTAGATGCCGTAGGAGATGCGGCCCAGGAAGCGCATGGGCGGCGACCCCAGCAGCTGGGTGCCGAACCAGCGGCCGCGCACCCCGGCCACCGCGGCCACCACCAACCCGCCGCCCACGACGGTGTACAGGAGGTGACGGCCCCACTCCTGGGTGGGGCTGTACAGCAGCTGTTGCACCGACAGGCCGACCCATTCGGAGCTGACCGCCAGGAACGCCGCCACGGCCACGGCCACACCGACGACGGAGACGGTCCGGCCCGCGGCGGGGCTCCACGTGGCGGCGGCCTCACCGGCCCCCCGCTCGGTCACCTCGGTGCGCCGCTCCCGGTTCACCTGGAACAGCGCCAGGCCCATGCCCACCGCAAAGGTGTCCAGGTGGTTGAAGATCCAGGCCTTCAGGCTGACGACGGTGAGCGGCTCCACCATCGGCCCGGTGGCGGGCTGACCGGGCGCCGGCACGTCCAGGGAGACCAGCCAGGCCCGAAAGGCGAAGGCCACCAACACCATCGCCCCCAACCCCAGCCACTGGTTGCGCACCCGCTGGTGCTCGCCGCGGCCCGGGAGGCGGGAGATGGCCCAGGCAAACAACGGGAGGAACGCGTAGAAGGCCACCTCCGTGGACAGGCTCCAGGCGGGCGGCACCGGGTTGTCGAACGTCGACGGCGTGTAGATGTGGGTGAGCGTGAGGTAGCGCGCCAGTTCGGACGCGTCCATGGGCATGGCTCGCTCGTAGATGAATGCCGAGACCAACATCACCACCCAGTAGGCGGGGAAGATGCGCAGCACCCGCCGTCGGAGGTAGCGGCGAAGGTTGGGCTGGGAGCGGAGGCCGGTGAGGGCCCTGGCGAAGGGGAGGTACAGCAGGTAGCCCGAGATGACAAAGAAGATGGTGACGCCGACGTCGAAGCGCCCGGTGTAGCGGGCGTAGCCGTACCGGTTGCCGCTGGCCGAGCTGGCGAGGTGGGTGAACAGCACCAGGAGGGCCGCCACGGCCCGCAGCCCTTCGAGGGGCCGGTTGACCTCCACCGCCGGTGCGGTGCCCGCACGCGAGGCGGGGGGATGCGGGTCGGTCACGAGGGGCGAGCCTACTTCGCCTCTGCTGTTGGTGATCCGTCCCGAGGCCCGGCGCAGTAGCGTGCCCCCGATGCCATCGGGGGACTACGAAGCGATGCAGGAGCGTCGCCTGTCGAACAGGGTGTTGGCCGGGGCCGGTGCGCTGGTTCTGGTGCCGCTGGTGGCCACCGTGGTGTCGCTGGCGTTTCGCGAGTGGTGGCCCACCGGCGACCTGGCCCAGGCCGTGATGCGCCTGCGCAGCCTGCCCGGCGACCCACCGCTGGTGGGCGCCGCGGGCCGCATCGCCTCCGATGCCGGGGTGCAGGGCAACCACCCCGGCCCGGCGTTCTTCTGGATGGCATGGCCCTTCTACCTGGTGCTGGGCCGGTCGGCGTGGGCGGCCGAGGCGGCGGTGGCCATCCTGAGCGCCATCTGGGTGAGCATCGGCCTGTGGCTGGTGCGCCGGGTGGCCGGGTTGGGGGTGGCGCTGGGCGCGGCGGTGCTGTTCGCCGCGCTGCTCGGCGGCTACGGCCTGGACGCCGGCACCCAGCTGTGGAACCCGTGGATGGGGCTGTGGCCCTTTACCGTGCTGGCGGTCGCGGCATGGGCCGCCCTGTGCGGCCATCGCACCCTGCCGTTGGCCGTTGTGGCGGCCTCGGTGGCGGTGCAGGCCCACGCCGGCTACGCGGTGATTGCCCCGGCACTGGTGGTGATGGCCACCGTCGGCTTGGGTGGGCAGTTGTGGTGGGTCGGCCGCCACGGCGACGAGTACAGCGGCGCCGAGGTGGGCAACTCCACCGCCCGCACCTGGCTGGCCGACGTGGGGTTCACGGCCCTGGCGGGCCTGGTGATGTGGATCCCGCCGCTGATCGATCAGATCACCAACGAACCCGGCAACCTCACCATCCTGTGGCAGCACTTCTCGGCCCCCGAGGAGACGGTGCTGGGCCCCGGCGAGGCGGTCACCATCACCATGCGGCTGCTGGACCCGTTCGGCCAATGGCTGACCGGCGGCACCGGGATCGAAGGGTCGGCCCTCCTGGGCCTGGCCATGCTGGCCATCTGGGCCGGCACGGTGGGGGTGGCGGTGAACCGCAAGTGGTGGACCATCGTGCGGCTGGACGCCGTGATCGGCACGGGCGTGGTCCTCGGCGCGGCGTCGATCTCCCGGGCCTTCGGCACCGTGTTCCTGTACCTGTTTCGCTGGGTCTTCACCTTCACGGTGCTGATGCTGCTGGCCACCGGATGGGCCCTGGCCCGGCTTGGTTGGGAGTACTGGCTGGAACGGACCGCCGGCACGGCGGGCCCGACCCCCGAGCCGCGCCCCGAGGTGCTGCGCCGCGCCGGCATCGGCGCGCTGGCCGCCCTCGTCGGCCTGGCGGCGGTGAACACCCCCCGCATGGTGAGCCAGGACATCCCGTTCGACGAGAGCTGGAAGATGGTCGGCGAGCTGGCCGACCCCACCGCCGAGGATCTGGAGTCCGACCGCACCTACGAGGTGCGCTGGGATGACCCGCTGAATCTGGGGGGCATCGGATTCGGCATGATGCTGGCGCTTGAGCAGCGAGGCATCGAGGTGGGGGCACCCCCGCAGTTCTCGGCCGCCGTGGAACCCCACCGCGTCCTGGAGCCCGGCGAGGCCGACGAGGAGCTGTGGGTGGTGACCGGCCCTCGGGTGCAGGACTGGCGCAAGGCGCCGGAGGTGCGGGAGCTGGCCTCCGCGGACCTGCGCACGCCCGCCCAGGAGGAGGAGACCGAGCGGATCCAGGCGGAGGTGACCGACGAGTTGGCCGCCGTTGGCATCGACTACGACCCGGCGGCGCCGGTGGCCATCTATCTGTTCGGCGCCGACATCCCGCAGGCCACCTACGACAAGCTGGCCCAGCTCATCGAGCTGGGCGACGAGACGGCCGTTTTCCAGGCCCCGCCCGGCACGCTGGTGGGTTGACCCTGCCGCTCGGACGCGGACCGGCCCCAACCGCACGGGTCGGGGCCGGTCGCCGGGATCGTTCGATCTCGTTGGGTTACCGCAGGCCGAGCTTGCGGGAGCACGCGGGCCACGCACCCCAGCCCTGGGAGGCCTTCACCCGCTCGGCGACGGCGATCTGGGCCGACGCACTCTGCTGGTGCGGCATGCCGGTGCCGCCGTTGGCCCGCCAGGTGGAGGGGCTGAACTGCAGGCCGCCGTAGTAGCCGTTGCCGGTGTTGGCGCCCCAGTTGCCGCCCGACTCGCAGGCGGCCAGGGCGGCCCAGGTGCCGCCGGCCGAGGCGCCGGATGCCCCGGTCGATGAGGACGGCGCTGGGCCGGAAGCCGACCCGGCCTGTTCCGCCGCAGCCCGAGCAGCCTCCGCCTGGCGCTCGGCCTCGGCCCGGCGTTGAGCCTCGGCCTGCTCGGCGGCAACCCGGCGAAGCTCCGCCTCGTTGGCGGCGCGCCGCAGCGCCTCGATGCGGGCCGCCTCCGCCCACTCGGCCTCCTTGCGCAGCTGCTCGGTGCGCAGCCGGCGTTCCGCCTGCTCGACCGCCGCCTTGTCGTTTGCGGCGTCAGCCATGGCGCCGCTGAGCAGCGATGCGGCGCGTTCGGTGCGCCCCTCGGCCGATGCCGGGGAGGCGGCGGCGCGCTGCAGGCCGGTGCCGGCCGCTGCGGTGCCCAGCACGGCGATGCCGAGGGCGGTGGCGCCCAGCGCCCTTCGAAGGCTGCGGTTGCGGGGCTCGTTGGTACTCGGGGGGCGCGTCGGGGCGCGCCGAGGTGACGTGTCCATCGTCGGACTCCTTGGGGTTGGGGGGATCCCACCGGCGCTGACGATCGTCATCGCCGCCGCCTGGGCCCCACAGTGTGCCCGAACGTCGACCAGTTTGTAACGCTATTGCAACGTGTTCTTCGTCACCCTGTCATAAAGCGTGACCCGCACGGGTGTGGCGCCCCTCAGCGGCCACCCTCTGCGTCCGCCACAACCTCTTCGGTGGGCACAGGATCGATGAGCGTTGCCGCAAACAGGATGAAGAAGGGCACCAAGGGCACCTTGAATCGTGGATCCCCGAAGAACGCCAGGGGCACCACTGCCATGACCACCATCGTGGCCACAAAGAGCCGTCGCCGTGCGCCGTGATACCAGCTGCGCCGCAGCGCCAGGGCGGCCAGGCCACCGAGGCCGATCAGGGCGTACGCGACGTTGGCGGCACTACGCGCGATCCCCTCCTGCAGGGGCGACATGCGGCTCTCCCGCACGTAGTCCTGCACCACCAACACGGCGTCGTCGTCGGCGTGGAACAGGTTGTAGATGCGGCTGGCCATCAGCCGAGGCTCCGAGCCGGGGTTGTCGAGGCTCCAACGGATGGCCCGCCGGGTGAGCTCGCGATCGTGGGCCACCTCCCCCACCGTGCCGTCCCGAACGTCGGCCTCGGTCTCGCACCCCGGTCGCAGGTGGAAGCCCCCCGTCGCCTGATCGGTATGGCCAATGCACAGGTTGTCGCCGGTGTTGGTGGACATGACGACCAAGGTGTCCATGCGGACCAGGTTGCGCACGGTCCACACGCCCATGATCCCCACGCATGCCACCACCGCCGCAGCGCTCCAACGAAGGGCGACCCTGCGGTCCCACGCCCGCCCTCGCAGCCAGACCGCCACCACCAACGCCAGGGCCGGCAGCGCAATGGGGCGCACCAAGGCGGCCATGCCGAAGAGCAACCCGAACCCCGCCGCCCGGGCCAGGGCGGGCCCACCGTTCCACTGGGCGAAGGGCACCTCCAGCAACACCAGCAACGAGGCCAGGATCAAGAAGATGTAGAGCGTCTCGGAGAGCACGCCCGAGGTGTGCATCACGAGGTTGGGATAGAGGGCCAGGCCGGCTGCGGCCACCAGGCCGACCCGCGGCGACCACAGCGCCCGACCGAGTCGCCCGAGAAACCCCACCGACGCTGCGCCGAGGAGCGCCTGGGCGACGCCGATGACCTGCGGCAGGTGGTTCTCGTACAGGCCGAGGGGCCGGGAGACCACGGCGACGATGCCGATGAACCACGGATAGCCGGGCGGGTAGTAGGCCGTGGGTTGGCCGGTGGAGAAGTCGACGTAGCCCTCGCCCCGAGCGATGCCCCGGGCCGAGGCCAGGTAGCGGCTCATGTCGGTGAGCCCCGCCGGCTCGTGAGCCGCAAGCGCCACCCAGGCCAGTCGCACAACCAGGGCCACGCCGACAATCAGCCACAGCGTCTTGGCGAAGTCGAGCCGATCCGACGGTGGGGAATCCTCAGGCACCGCGGCATCGTAGGCGCCCGAGCCCCGAGCCAAGGTGACGCCGCCGCCCGCGGTGGGAGAAGCTGGGCGGGTGAAGCCGTGGGAACGAGTGCGGGGCGACCACGTCGCCTGGGGGGTCCTGGCCATCGCCCTGCTTGCTCCCCTGCCCGGCTTGATGCGATTCACCGGCCCTCCGATGGAGGAGGGATTCATGCTGGTGTTCCCCCAGCTGGTGGCCGCGGGCAAGGTGCCCAACGTGGACTTCCTGCACCTGTACGGACCAGGCAGCCTGTGGGTGCTGGCCGCCATCTACAAGGTCTTCGGTGCATCCCTGGAAGTGCAGCGGTTGGTGGGTTGGGCCCAACACGGCGCCCTCGTGGCCGGGCTGTACGTGCTGATCCGCCCATGGTCGAGGGTGATGGCCACCGGAGCGGCGCTGGTGGCGCTGGTGCAGGTGATCACCCCGGTGGGGCTGACGGCGCTGGCCTGGGACGGCGCCATCGCCCTGGCCGTGTGGGCGCTGGTGCTGGCCACCGCTTCGCTGGATGCCCAAGCCGCCGGCCCGCAGTCCTCAACCACCCGATGGGTTCGCTGGCGCCCGGCCGCAGCCGGGCTGCTCGGCGGCCTGGCCCTGTTGTACCGGCCCGACCTGATCCTCGCCGTCGGCCTGTCCCTGGGCCTGGTGTGGTGGCTGCTGGCCAGCCGCGATCGCGCGCTGCTGGCGGCCGGCGCGGCGGCAGGGGTGGCCCCCATGCTGGTGCAGCTGGCCCTGGCGGGCCCGATGCGCTCCATCAACGGCATGGTGCTCGACCCAGTCCTGCGCCTGCGGGGCGGCCGCAGCCTGCCCACCCCGCCATCCACCGATGAGCTCGCCTCCACCCTGCAGCGGGCTGCGGCGTTGCGCACCAACGGCTGGCCCTTCCCCCAGCCGAGCTACCCGATGCAGGTGGCCCTGTGGTTCTGGGCTCTGGTGCTGGGCAGCGTGGCCGTCGTCGGCATCGGCGCGGCCCTATGGCGCAACCGCGCCGATCCCCGCACGGCCCGGTTCCTGTCGTTCGGCCTGCTGGCCGTCGGCGTGGTGCCCCAGGCCCTCCAGCGGCCCGACACCACGCACCTGGCGTGGGTGGGCTGTCTCACCCTCCCCGCCCTCATCGTGGCCCTGGCCGAGCTGACCCGGGGCCGGGGATGGGTGGCGGGCGACTGGCGCTGGCGGGGGCGAGCAATCGACACGAACTCCGCGAACCGGTGGGCGCCGGCCCTGATCGCCCTGGCCATCGGGGGCGGCCTGGTGGTGTCCGCCCCGCAGTACACCTCGCGCACCTACATCGACCTGGTGGGCCAGGGGGCCGGCGTGAACCGCACGGCGGTGAAGGTGGCCCGGGGCGACCGCCACTACTACTACGGCGACCCGCAGCGGGCGGCCGACCTGCAGGCGGCCATCGACGCATTGGACGAGCTGGCCGAGCCGGGCCAGCGGCTGGTGGTAGGCACCGGTGACCTGCGCCTCACGCCCTACTCGGACGCCATCGTCTACTGGATGTTCCCCGAGCTGGTGCCCGGCACGTACTTCATCGAGATGGACCCCGGCATCGCCAACCTGGCCGGCAACGGCCTGGCCGAGGACGTGCAGGCCGCCGACTGGGTCCTCCAGACCAGGTTCTGGGACGACTGGGACGAGCCCAACGACTCGGCCAACCCGGGCGACCCGCGCCCCAACGAGGTGCTCGTCGAGCAGTTCTGTGCGGTGCTGGAGCGGCCCACCGTGACGCTGTCGAGGCGCTGCCCATGAGCGGCGGCGCTTCCACCCACGGCGCCGACACCGGCGCGTCACCCCCCACGGGCGGGGCCACGCCCGGCCGCGACCCGGCCCAGCGCGACTGCGTTCGGTTGCTGGGGCTGGACGGCCTGCGGGGCGTCGCCGCGTCGCTCATCGTGGTGCATCACGCGGCCAACGTGTCCGGGGCCGACCGGTCGGCCCCCTACGACGTGGTGGCCTCGGTGGCCGACGTGGGCGTGGCCGTGTTCTTCGTGTTGTCGGGCTTCGTCATCTACCGGCCCTTCGCCCGGGCCCACGCCGATGGCCGCCCCGTGCCCGAGGCCGTGCCGTTCTGGTGGCGCCGGTTGCTGCGGGTGCTGCCGGCCTATTGGTTTGCGCTCTTCGGCCTGTGGGCGCTGGGCCTCAACAGCTTCGACTCGCCGGCGGAGGTGCTGAGCCAGGCCACGCTCACCCACGTGTTCAGCCCGAACCAGGCGTTCTCGGGCATCAGCCAGAGCTGGTCGCTCTCGGTGGAGCTCAGCTTCTATGCCGTCGTGCCCCTGATCTCCTGGGCGCTGCGGCGCCGTCGCCGCGACCCCGTCCCGGCACGCACCGAGTGGGTCATGGTGGGGGCGCTGTTCGCGTCGGGCTACCTCGCCCGGGCCCTGCTCTCGATCGGCGAGGTCACCTGGGCGGACTCCACCCTGCGGGGCATGTCGTTTCTGTGGCTGCCGACCAACATCGACCTGTTCGCCATCGGCATGGCGTTGGCCGTGTTTCACGCCCGCAGCTTCACGGGCGAGGGCCTGGCCGAGGCCGTGCGCCCGCGGGCGGCGGCGTTCGCACGAACCGCCCAACGAAGCGCCCGTGCGGCGGGCCCGTGGTGGCTGGCCGCCGCCGCACTGCTAATTGCCTACGCCTACGTGGCGGGCCCGGCCGACTTCAACGTGGGCTACCGGGGCTGGTTCTGGGAACGCCGCCAGCTGGCCTACGGCCTCATCGGCTTTGCGCTGGTGTTCCCCCTCAGCTGGAGCGGCGGCCGGGGCACCACCCGGGCGGTGCTGGGCTCCGCAGTGGGCGTGTGGCTCGGCGCCTTCTCCTATGGCCTGTACCTGTGGCACAACAGTTGGATCGCGCGGCTGGGGACCGAGCTGGCCGAACCCTCCCCCGGTCTGCCCCAGTTTCTGGGCACGGGCCCGGGGTATGTGTGGTTTCCCGCCACGCTTGCTGTCGGGTTCGGGCTCGGCCTGGTGTGCGGGGCCATCGGCTGGTTCGTGGTGGAGCAGCCCACCCAGAGGTTCCGATCGCCCCGCTGGCTGCCGCGCAGCACCCGTTCGGGGCGCCCCACCGACACCCGGTGAGGGTTGTGGGGTCTCTGGCACCGACAACCCTCACCGGACGTCGCCCGGGCGTCGCCGCCCGACCTCAGAGGCGCCCGGCGAACCAGGGGGCCCGGTAGCTGGACAGCGACGACACCTTCACGCCGGTGTCCCTGTTGGAGGCGTGGACCATCTTGCCGTTGCCGATGTAGATGCCCACGTGGCTCACGGGCGAGTAGATGAACACCAGGTCGCCGGGGCGCATCTTGGACTTGGACACCCGGGTGGCCCTGGCCGCCATCATGGACGAGGAGTAGCGGGGAATGGAGCGCCCGGCCTTCTTGTAGGCGTACACGACCTGGCCGGAGCAGTCGAAGGTGTTCGGACCTGCGGTCCCGTACACGTAGCGCTTGCCGACGTGTTTCATGCCCTCGTTGGCCAGCCGTTGGCCGAACGAGGTGGACGGGGCCTTGGGTCGGGTCACCGGCGCCTTGGGCCTGGTGCCCGACGTGGAGCCGCCGGGCACCTTCAGCACGTCCCCCGGGAAGATGTAGCTCCTGATGGTCATGCCGTTGTAGGCAGCCAGCTTGTGGGGATCGGTGCCGGTCTTGGAGGCAATCCCGTAGAAGCTGTCGCCCGAGCGCACGGTGTAGGTGCGGCTGGAGGGGGCGGTGCCGCACCCCGCCGCCAGCGTGACCAGCGCCGTGAGCGCCAGGGCCATCCCCCGAACCCGGCCGCCCCAACGAGGCCGGTGAGCGATCGCCGACGTGCGATGCCCCACCGCTCCTGTGCCCGTCGTTCCTGTGTCGTATGCGTCCGTGGTGTGTGCGTCTGTGTTGTGTGTGAATTCCGCCATAGTCGAGCCGTCGGCGGGAGGCGCGCCCCCCTCAATAGGGCTCACGGAGGGACTCTCGCTGCCGACGGTGGGCCGCCTGCACCACGTTCGACCGGGACGCGGCACGCGCCCACCCTCCCCGAAACGCGGCGATGCCCGACCCTCTGCGGGCCGGGCATCGCCGGGGTGGAGTCGGACGTTGGGTCCGCAGTTGGTGGATCGGTGATGGGGCGTGGCAGGGCGTCCTACAGGCGCCCGGCGAACCAGGGTGCCCGGTAGGTCGACAGCCGGGAGACGACCACGCCGGTGCGGCTGTTGGCCGCATGGACAAACTTGTCGTTGCCCAGGTAGATGCCCACGTGGCTGACCGGCGAGTAGAAGAAGACGAGGTCGCCCACCGCCATGTTGCTCTTGGAGACCCGCGTGACCCGCTCGGCCATCATCCACGAGGCGTACCGGGGGATGGGCCGGCCCGCCTGCTTGTAGGCGTACACGATGAGGCCCGAGCAGTCGAAGCTGTTGGGGCCCGAAGCGCCCCACACGTAGGGGCTGCCCACCTGGGCAAGCGCCACGTCGGTCATTCGGCGGGCGAACGAGGACGATGCCGGCGGCGCCGGGGGCTTGGTGGTGGGCGGGGCGCTGGTCGTGCCTCCCGTGGCACCCGATGGAAGCTTCAGCACGTCCCCGGGGAAGATGTAGCTCTTCAGCGTCATGCCGTTCAGCGTCGCCAGCTCAACCGGGTCGGTACCGGTCTTGGAGGCGATACGGTAAAAGCTGTCGCCCGCTTGGACCGTGTAGGTGCGCGTGGAGGGCGCCACCTCCCGGCAGCCGGTGGTGAGCATGAGCAGCACGACAAAGGCCGCCGCCGCCCGTCGTGTCTTCGAGTTGAGTGTGTGTTCCCGCATAGCATGTCCTTCGGAGAGATGCGCCGGGACTCCATGGGAACTTCGGGCACAACTCAAAGGAACACGTGGGCCGCCCGAACCAAATGACATCCGTTCAATCCAGGCAGCGGCCATCCGGCTGGGGCGTGGTGGCCTCGGACCTGGACGGCACCCTGCTCACCTCGGACCGGCTTGTCACGGATCGAACCGTGGCGGCCGTCGAGCGGGTGCGCGCCGCCGGTGCACGCTTTGTGGTGGTCACCGGCAGGCCCGTGCGCTGGCTGACCTCGGTGGTCGAGCGGTTGGGCGACGACGAGGTGATGATCGCCCAGAACGGGGCTGTCGTGTGGCACCCCGCAACCAACGAGGTGCTGGCCAGCCATCCGCTGGAGCTGGATCTCATCACGTCGCTGGTTGCCCAACTGGCCGAGGACGACCCCGAGCTGGGGTGGGCGGTGGAACGCCCGCTGGACTACGCCCGCACCCCAAACTTTGCGACGCTGCTCAGCGACGACGGGGTGGAGGTGGCGCCCATCGAGGCGCTGCTGGACCGCCCCCTCACCAAGTTGCTCGCCAGGGCGGAACGCTTCGACCCGCGACGTTTCGAGCGCATCCGGGCGCTCGTGGGCGACGCCGCCGAGGTGTCACACTCCGGCAACGACGCCCTGATCGAGATTGCCGCGCCGGGCGTACACAAGGCGGCCACGCTGGCCACGCTGGCCACCGACTGGGGTGTCGCCGCCGAGGACGTGATCGCCTTCGGCGATCAGGTGAACGACGAGCAGATGCTGGCGTGGGCCGGGCGGGGCGTCGCCATGGGCAACGCTGCGCCCCACGTCCGCAGGATGGCCGACGAGGTGACGGGCACCAACGACGAGGGGGGCGTGGCCCGCGTGCTCGAGCGAGAGTTCCCCGGCGAGTGAGCCAGGGCGCCGAGGCCGCCCGTGTCAGTAGGCGCCGGCAAGCTTGTGATGGTCCCAGGTGACGGTCTTGTCGGCGTGGACGATCACCGCCGCACGTTTCCTGGCCATGGTCTCGGCCACGGCCCGCGCCTCGTCCGCACTGGACGTCTCGATGTAGCGGTTCACGACCGACTCGGCGATGTCCACCACCCGGGGGTCGCCCTCCTCGACCAGCTCGGCCTGCCCGACGATCTGCACTCCCCGCAGCGTCTCGTAGCTGTCGCCGTCCTCGGCCAGCACCGTGATGTTGGGATTGCGGCGGAGGTTGGCAACCTTCTGGCTGCGGGCAAAGGTCTCGAAGGCGATCTCGTCGCCCACGAACCCGTACCACATAGCCACCAGATGGATCGTGCCGTTCGGCCCGTGTGTGGCCACCTGCAACGTGCGGCGCCCGCCGAGGAACTCGGCCTGTTCGTCATCGGTCATGCGGATCTGGTCACGGCGGTTGCTGGCCATGTGTCCCCCCTGGGGTCGGTCGGTCTCGGAAACTGCGCTGGTCGCCCCACCAGTGTGGCCTGTGAGGCGGCCGTGGCTAGCGGGGTCGCAAGTCGCAAGACGGTTGGCCTACGAGGTGGGGTCGTCGGACACCACCCCGAGACGCTCCAGCTCGGGGGCACGAGGGAAGTTGGGAGCGCCGGGGATGGGAGGAGCGTCCAGCAGCCCGACCTCGCACAACACCCGATCCACCAGTGCCACGCCCAGGGGCTCGAGCGCACTGGGCTCGGGACCGGCCAGACGCAACCCGTCGCCGCCGCCACCCCGCCGGGCGCGCCACCGCGCGCTGGCGGTGTCGTACAGCGCCTGCGGCAGGCGGTACCCGATCCCCGCCGCCAGCCACACCGGCACGCCGAGATGACGCGCCACGGCGGCGGTGGGCAGGGTGCCCGTCACGCACAGCGCCTCGTCCGGGCCGGCCATGGCCGCCTCCACCAGCACCACCTCGCTGCGCCGGACCGCACCGGCAACCGCCTCCGGGGGTACCTCGTAGGTGTCCACCCCGCGTTGGGCCAGTTGCTGTGCCACCTGGTGGCCCTCTCCCATCGCATCCACCACCTGGACCGTGAGGTCGCCCCGCCGGATCAGGCCCACGGCCACCTGTGGGCACCAGCCCACCACGGTGACGGTAGCGCCGTGGGGAAGGGCGGCCTCCAGCTCGACGGGCGTGCGGTCGCCGGCCAGTTCGTCCAGCAGCTCGGCCACCTCAACGCGCACGTCGGTGGCGGTCAGCACCCGCGCCGACATCCACCACAACGGACCGTCGACGGGGTGCTGGCTGAGCACCCGGCGACACGCGGTGAGCAACTCCGCCGGGTCGGGATGCCCCCAGCGCGAGAGGCCCACCACCACCTCGGCGGTCTCCTCCACCAGCATCGACGCCGGGATGCCGCCCGCGCGGGCGACGAATCGGAGGTGTTCGATGGGGTGCAAGGCGCCCAACCTACAACGGCCTCCATCCACGGTGAGCACCACCGAAGGGGCGGCACCGGACGTTGGCGGACTAGATTTCGTCGCCGTGGATCAGCTCCCTCCCGACCTGGAACTACACCCCCTCCAAGGCAAGCCGTTGCCGCTCTCCGACCAGGTGGTCATGTTCCACCTGGTGGTCGTGGTGGTCGACCCCTACACGGTGGAAAGCTCGTGGCTCCTGGAGACCGCCGGCGAGCTGCTGACCCAGTTCTTTGGCGCCGACTGCCGGGTGGCCTTCGTGGCGACGGCGGACGAGTACGACACCCGGGCGTTCCTCGGCCCCTGGGCGGACCGGCTGCTGACCTATGCCGACCCCAAGCGCGAGCTGGCCAAGGCGGCCGAGCTGAAGGAGCTGCCGGCGCTGCTGCACATCGACAACGACCGCAACATCGTCGGGCGGTCAGAGGGTTGGCAGCCCGAGGAATGGCGCGAGGTGGCCCACCGCCTGGCGACGGCCATGTCGTGGTCGGCCCCCAGCATCCCCCGGCCCGGCGACCCGGTGGCGTTCGCAGGTTCGCCCGCCACCTGAGCGCTTCGAGTTGCCCCTCCCCACCTGAACGAACCCGCCGAGACCACCAGGTGGCACAGGCAACACCGCTGGACGCGGCCGCCCGAATCGTCGTCCTACGGGCAGGACACCCCGGGAGGCGGGTCGCCGACGGCCACGCCAACCGGCTCTTGCGGTTCGGCAGGCGGCGGCTGGGCCGTCGTCGACGGCGCATCGGCGCCGCCAACCTCGGTGGCCTCCGGCTGCGCGGTGCTGGACGCCCCATCGCCGGACGCTGCGGTGGTGTCCGCGGCGGCGCCGCCCGCAGCCGGGCGGTCGAAGCGGTCGAAGTCGGTTCCGATGATGAGCTGGATGGACCCATCGGCCACGGCGGAATCCTCAACCAGGTCGACCGGGGTGGTGAAGTAGCCCGCCGCCAGCTCGGCCGCCGGCCGGGCGCCCTCCGGAAAATGAATCTCGGAGGCGTCGGTGGTGCCGCCGGGCGGATTGCCCACGCCCGTCGGCACAAACCCAAATCGGGCGAACTCGTCGGACAACGCCGTGGCGAACCCGTCGCGCCCGGTGCCGTTCAGCAGCTCGAAGGACACGTCCTTGGGTGACACGCCCTCCGGCGACCCCCCCGTCTGCGGCGCCGTGCCCCGGAACGGAGCCAACACGCTCGGGGCGGCCGCCTCGTCCAGCATCTGCACCTGGGCGCCCGAGGGCATGGTCTCGTCGGTGGTGGGAACCACCGACGTGGCCAGATCGTCGGGGGTGAAGTCCTTGAAGCGCCTGGCCAGCGCCGCCACCGTGCGCAGGGAGAGGTCTTGGTCGAGGGTGACGCTCTCGGTCAGCGTGGATCCCAACGTGTCGAAGGCCCCCACGTCGCCCAGGCCCAGCGTCGACACCTGGGCCATGGCCCGTCGAATGAAGATCTGCTGGCGGGTGACGCGGCCGAGGTCGCCCGTGGGGTCGGTGCGCCAGGTGCCGTCGGGCTCCTGGTATTCGAGGTGCCGGGAACGCGAAAAGGCCAGCGCCTGATAGGGGTCGACCGTGATGCAGCCGGTGGCCTCGATGTTCAGGCCCGAGTTTCGGTCCCGGACCGGGCGGTTGATGTACAGCGGCACGCCGTCGACCGCCTCCACCAGCCGTTGAAAGGCCACGAAGTCAACCTCTACGTAGTGATGCACCGGGATGTCGAGGTTCTCCTGCACCGCGTCGATGACCGCCTGGGGCCCATCGTTGTACGCCGCGTTGATGCGGTGCCCCTCACCGTCGATCTGCACCCACAGGTCGCGCGGCACCGACAACAGCGATGCCTGCTTCTTGGAGGGGTCCACCCGCACCACCATGAGCGTGTCGGAGCGGTGCCCGGCCTCACCCTCGACCCCATCGAGGAAGGCGCCCGAACCGGCTGCGTCCGCCTCGATGCCCGCCCGCGTATCTGACCCCACCACCAGGTAGTTGCTGGGGCCCTCCTTGGACACGGCCGCCAGATCGACGTCGACCCGTTCGACGTTGGCGTATCGGTTCCAGGCCCAGGTGCCCGCTGCGACCGCCACCAACGCCAGGCTCAGCGTCATGCCGCCCGCGACGACCAACCGGCGGCCGCGTCGCTGTGCTGACCTGCTGGGGGTCCTCGACATGTGCGCATGCACTCCGGGGGACAGGGCCGAGCATGAACCTCGGCGATCATCTCTTGACCACGCCACCGCTCTGGGTACCGGCAAGGCTATCGGTGGGGCGGGCCCAACCGGTGGCAGTAACCTCCGGCCCCATGGTTGCCACGGACTCCTCTGCCCCGGCCCCGGCGAAAGCGCCCCGTTGGACCCACCAGTGGGCCCAGTTGAAGGCAGAGGTCATCGACGCCGAGTTGTGCACCGGCTGCGCCGGTTGCGTGATCGCGTGCCCACACGACGTCATCGGCTACCACCACGAGCAGGGGGGCTACACACCGTTCCACCTGGAGGACGAGTTGGGGCCCGACGACTGTGGCCACGGCCAGAAGGGCTGCACGTCGTGCACCAGGGCTTGCCCCCGGTTTCGGGCGTGGGAGCCCCAGGCCAACGAGCATCTCTTCGACCGGGATCGCACCGACGACGAGGTGGCAGGCATCTACTCCGACATCTGCCTCACCCGTGCCTCCGACGACACGGTGCATCAGATGGGCCAGGACGGTGGCCTGGTCTCGGCCATCCTGTTGTGGGCGCTGGAGCACGACTACATCGACGCGGCGCTCGTCAGCAACCTGGAGAGCGACGCCAACTCGTGGGTTGCCAAGCCGGCGGTGGCCGCCAACCGGGACGAGGTCCTGGCCGCTGCGGGCAGCCGCTACACCTACTCCGCCAACACCCTGGCCATCGATGAGGCGCTGGAGGCCGGTCACAAGCGCCTGGCCCTGGTGGGCATGAGCTGCCAAAGCTCGGTGCCGCCGGTGATGTGGAGCCGCAAGGTGGGCAAGATCGGAAAGCCCATCGTGTTCAACCTGGGCCTGTTGTGCTCCAAGACCTTCGACGACGCCATCTTCGAGGAGCTGTTCTGGCCCAAGTACGGTCTCTCACGCGAGCGCATCACCAAGATGAACATCAAGGGCGTCTTCCAGATCTGGACCGACGATGGCAGCTATCGGGAGATCCCCCTCAAGGAGTGCCACGCTTGGACCCGTGAGGGCTGCACCCACTGCCCCGATTTCGCCGCCGAGCACGCCGACATCAGCTGCGGAGGCATCGGCGAGAACGCCGACTGGACGCTCACCATCGTCCGCACCGAGCTGGGCAGAGAGATCATCTCCCGCATGATCGCCGACGGCTCCATCGAGTCGCGCCCCGGCGACTCCGACCCCGGGGCCATCGCCCTCATGCGGCGTCTGGCACAGAACAGCCGATCACGCTGGCCCGACACCGCCGCACCCGAGGTGCGCCTGGGGCTCCCGACCGCCAAGAAGTAGCGGCCGCCGCGGGCTCTGGTCGGGCCCGAGGCTGGCCGGTCGGCCCGGCCGGCCGGCCTCAGCCCAGCGTCGTCGTGGTTTGCTCGGTCGAGGTGGACGAGCCGTTGGAGTCATCCGAGGACCCGTCGAGGCACTTGTCGATGGCCTCCTGGATGCCAGCAGGGATCTTGATCTCGCGGTTCTCCTCGTCTGCGGTCTGCTGGTCCTTGTCGAACTTCGAGAACTCATCCCACGGGACCGTGCTCTCCAGCTCGTCCCACACGCAGGTGCAGTAGTCCGCGCTGGAGCCGTCCTCGCACCCCACCATGAAGTTCTCCTCCGCCATCTCGTTGTAGTTGGTGGGCACATCCGCGCAACCGGCCACGACCATGGCGGTCAGCAGCAACGGTGCCAGGAGGCGTCGAGACGAGGGCCGGTGGCGGGAGGGGCGACGGAAACGAGCAAGGCTGGGGCGCACGGCGGGCGACGCTACCAGCGACCAAGGAGTGGGAGCACTTCAGCGCCCCCCTGACGCCAGCTCCGACGCCCGGGCAAAGACGGCGTCCAGCATGGGCTGCGTGAGCCGTCCGGTGAAGGTGTTCTGCTGGCTGACGTGGAAGCACCCCAGCAAGACGGGCCCCCCGGGCACCGGCACCTCCACCCCATGGCCGAACTTGGGGCGGGGCGACACGTCGTAGAGCCTGGACAGCACCGAGAAGCCGTAGCCACCCAGGGACACCACGACGGCCAGCCGACGGAGGGCCGCCAGCTCGCGTTCGAGGAACCCGACGCACGCATCGCGCTCTGCCACCGTTGGCTTGTTGTCCGGTGGGGCGCAGTGCACCGGGGACGTGATCCACGCGTCGGAGAGCACCATGTCGTCGTCTCGCGACAGGGTCTCGGGCTGGCTGGCGTAGCCGGCGCGCCACAGCGCCCGGTACAGCCACTCCCCGGAACGGTCGCCACAGAACATGCGGCCCGTACGGTTGGCGCCGTGAGCGGCCGGCGCCAGGCCGACCACGGCCATCCGGGCGTCGGGGTCACCCCAGCCCGGCACGCCTCGACCCCAGTACTCCTCCCCGGCAAACGCCGCCCGCTTCTCGGTGGCAACCCGCTCCCGCCACTCGACCAGGCGCGGACAAGCCCGGCACTGCGATACCTCGTCGGCAATTCGCGCCAGGGAATCGCCCGGGACGGCATCGGGTTTCGCCACCGTCCCAGGATGGCACGGCATCCGGCGACCATTCACGGCGCGCCGTGAGCACCGAGCGCAACCCCGCCTGCCGCTAGCCTGCGCCGAGATGTCCAACCCCCGTGACCGGCCAACCCGCACTGCGCCCAAGCGTGCGGCCGCCCCGTCCGACGACAACGCCGACACGACGCCGTCCGGCCACACCCTGATGCTGCTGGTGCGGCACGGGCTGACCGACCAGACGGGCACGGTGCTCTACGGGCGCTCCCCCGGCGTCAACCTGTCGGATGCCGGTCGGGCCCAGGCCGAGGCCGTGGCCCAGCGATTGGCGCCGTTGGCCGACCGGGTTCGGGCGGTCGTGGCCAGCCCCATCGAGCGCACCCGCCAGACCGCTGCGCCCATCGGCGTTGCACTCGGCCATCGGGTGCGCTCGGACCGACGGCTCCTGGAGGCCGACTTCGGCGACTGGACCAACCGGCCACTTGCCGAGCTCCGCAAGCTGCCCGACTGGCCGGCAGTACAGAACCATCCGTCATCGTTTCGTTTTCCCGGTGGGGAGTCGTTCGTCGAGGTCCAGAACCGCATGATGGCCGCCACCACCGACTGGGCGGAGCGCCACCGAGGCGGCGCCGTGGTGTTGGTGTCCCACGCGGATGTCATCAAGGCCTTCGTGGCCCACGCGTCGGGCACGCACCTGGACGCCTTCCAACGCCTCGTGATCAGCCCGACGTCGGTCACTCCCATCCTGCTCGGCGGAGGTGCGCCGATCGTGCTGGCCGTCAACTCGACGGGTGGTGACCTGGCCGCGCTGGCTCCGGCGTAGGTTGATGGTCTCCCACCCGCTCCCTTCGCTCGCCCCCGGTTGCACTTCGATCGCCGATGACTGAACTCGAAACCTACGACCACCCTGACGACTTCCTGCCCGGCGCCGTCGGCAACCCCGGCAGCCGGGTGTTCTACCTCCAGGCGCGCGAGGGCCACCGCGTCACCACGCTGCGCTGCGAGAAGGAGCAGGTGTTGGCCCTGGCCCAGTTCCTGGTGCGCCTGGTGGGCGCCGACGGGCCCACCGAGCCGCTCGCCGAGCTGATCGAACCGGTCGACGAGCGGTTCACGGTCGGCAACCTGCTGGTGTCGGCCGAGGCCGACGACGGCTCCGTGGTCGTCGTCGCCGAGGAGCTCGTGATCGAGGATCCGGACGGCCCGGAGGGCGGGGGGGACGCCCCCGCCGGGCGAGAGCTCCGCGTGCGGCTGAGCGCGTCCTCGGCCCGGGGATTCGCACAGCGTGCGGGCAGGCTTCTGGCCGCC
This sequence comes from Microthrixaceae bacterium, assembly GCA_041394405.1. Lineage (GTDB taxonomy): Bacteria > Actinomycetota > Acidimicrobiia > Acidimicrobiales > Microtrichaceae > Microthrix. Next base: position 254,951 of record JAWKIF010000011.1, on the reverse strand, counting down.
AGCCGGGAGGTGTGCGAGCTGTGTGGGCGCCCCAAGGACCCCGAGGGCCACGCCTGCCCCCGGTTGAACTGAGCGGGCCCATGCGTGAGGTGACGCTGCGCTCCACGCTGGAGCCCGACGAGCCGCTCGTGCGCGACGTGCTGCTCGAAGGAACGGTGGAGGTGCTGGGGCGCATGCCGGGCAGCTCCAACGCCACCCTCCTGGTGGAGGCCCGCCTGGACGACGAGGTGGTGACGGCCATCTACAAGCCCGAGCGGGGTGAGCGTCCGCTGTGGGACTTCCCATCCGGGCTGTGGCGACGCGAGCGGGCGGCGCGGCTGTTGGACGAGCACCTCGGTTGGAGCTATGTGCCGCCCACCGAGGTGCGACACGACGCGCCTCTGGGCGTGGGCACGCTGCAGTACTTCGTTCGCAGCCGCTACGAGCTGACGGCCTTTGACCTGGTGGACGACGCCGCCTACGCCGGGCACCTGGCGCGCCTCGTCACCTTCGATGTCGTCGCCAACAACACCGACCGCAAGGCCGGGCATTGCCTGGCAGGCGTGGACGGACGCCTCTACGCCATCGATCATGGCCTGTGCTTCCACTCCGAGGAGAAGCTGCGGACCGTGCTGTGGGACTTCGCCGGGGACGCGCTCGACCAGGAGCTGCGCGACCGGCTGACCGGGTTCTCACAGGAGGCCCTCGACCCGGAATTCGCCGAGTTGCTCAGCATCGAGGAGCTGGAGGCGATGGTGGCCCGGGCGCATGCGCTGGCCCGACGAGGGCGCCTCCCGCACGACCCCAGCGGGCGGCGCTACCCCTGGCCCCTGGTATAGGCACGCGGCCGCCACGTGCGGCTGGGAGTGGCCCCGCCGGGGTCAGTCCACCGCTTCCGACACCGCCGGTTGAGGCTCGGCGGGAGATCCGATGCCGTAGCGATCGCACACGCCCTCCAGCATGAGCTGGAGCGCCTTCGTCAGCCCCGGGATCTCGTAGCCGTTCAACTGCAGATACGTACGGCCGGTCTCCCGCATCTGCATGACGGTCACCCCGACGCCCAGCAGGACGTCGTCGGGCACCAGCTCGGCACCTGGCAGCTGCCGCAACTCGGCCAGCGCCACCTGGGCGATGGCGCCTCCCAGTTCCCTCATGCGTTCGGCGAGGTGCGGATCGGTGTAGCTGGCCAGCACCAGCTCCTGCCAGACGTGGGTTTCCGCGCTGAGCCGGTCCTGCCGGCGGGGAGATCCGACCGACCGCCACGCCTCGCGGGGACCGGCGCTCAGGTCGATCACCGTGCCCGACCGTGGGTGCGCGATGTCGTCGGCCCACCGGCGCAACACCTCGGCGGCCACGGCCCCCAACAGATCCGCCCGAACGGGGAAGAGTCGATACTGCTCCGTCTGGGTGACGCCCGCCCGCAGGGCGACCTCGGCCGTCGTCAGCCGCCCGAGACCCAGCTGGTCGATGCAATCGATGGCGGCATCCACCAGGCGAGACGCCAAGGCGTCATCGTGCCGCCCGGGCTCGTCTGGGTCTGTTTGGCCACCACTGATGACAGTTGTCATGCCACGCAACGTAGTTGTCGCATGACCTGATATCCAGCGAAAACTCTAGAACGTGCCGAGAGTCACGAACAACGTTCGTCAATCTGGCTGCAAGTCGTTAGCGGCTTCGGATCGCCTCGATGAGCTGCGGAAGCACCTTGTGCACGTCGCCCACGATGCCGAGGTCGGCCACCGAGAAGATGGGGGCCTCGGCGTCCTTGTTGATGGCGATGATGTGCTTTGCACCCTTCATGCCCACCAGGTGCTGTGTGGCACCGGAGATACCCGCGGCGATGTAGACGTCGGGCTTCACCACCTTGCCGGTTTGGCCAACCTGGTAGCTGTAGGGAACCCAGCCGGCGTCCACGATGGCTCGGGAGGCACCCGGGGCGGCGCCCAGCAGCTTGGCCAGATCCTCCACGGCCTGGAACTTCTCGGCGTCGCCCATGCCACGGCCGCCCGAGACCACGATGGCGGCGTCGTCCAGCGACGGGCCCTCGGTCTCCTCGACGTGCACGTTGGTGACCTTGGCTCCACCCGCAGCGCCCAGCTCGGGCACCGCCAGCGCCTCCACGGGCGCCGCAGCTCCGGACGGCGACTCGGAGGGCGCAAACGACTTGGGCCGGATCAGGAAGATGCCCGGCTTGTCGCCGGTGAACCGGGTGGTCACGTTGGTGACGCCGCCGAACACGGGCTCGACGCCCTGCAGGGCGCCGTCTGCCTCCGCCAGCTCGACGACGTTGGTGATGACCGGGGCGTCCAGCTTGGCGGACAGTCGCCCGGCCACGTCCCGGCCGTCGTAGCTGGTGGCGAAGAAGATGGCATCCGGCGCATCGGCCGCAATGGCCTCGGCCATGGCCGCCGCAACGGGCACGCCCAGCAGGCGACCCGCGAGGTCGCCCGTTGCCAGCACCTTGGTGGCGCCGTGGGCCCCCAACGTGGCGGCCACGGCGTCGCCGTCGCCGCCCACGACGGCAACCACGCTGTCGGCCAGCTCGCTGGCCTTGGCCAACAGCTCAAGGGTGGTGGAGGTGGGCTCGACGTCGCCGCCATCGGAGGTGGCGATGTCGGCATGGACCCAGATGGTTGAAACAGACATGTCCGACTCCTCAGATGATCTTCAGGTTGGCGAGATAGTCCACGACCGAGTTGAAGGCTTCGCCCTCGTCCTCGATGATCTCCCCGGCTTCACGTGCGGGGGCCTGGGCGACATCGACGATGTCCTGGCCGGCGCCGGCCCAGCCCACCTGTGAGGCCTCGACGCCGAGATCGGCAATCGTGACCGTGTCGACCGGCTTGGACTTGGCGGCCATGATGCCCTTGAAGGACGGGTAGCGGGGTTCGACCACGCCGGCCGTCACCGAAACGACGGCGGGCAGCGGGCACTCGACGTCGTTGTACCCGGTCTCGGTCTGGCGGCGGACCTTGACGGTCCCATCGGCGATCTCGACCTCCTTGGCGAAGGTCACCGAGGGCAGGTCGAGGAGACCGGCCAGCTGCTCGGGCACGGTTCCCGTGTAGCCGTCGGAGCTCTCGGTGGCGGTGAGGATGAGGTCGGCACCTTCCACCCGCTTGGAGGCGGCGGCCAGCACCTTGGCGGTGCCCAGCGCATCGGTGCCCGACAGGGTGGGGTCGCTGACCAGGACCGCCTTGGCAGCACCCATGGCGAGGGCGGTGCGCAGACCGGCCACCTCCTCGTTGGGGGCCATGGAGAGCAGGGTGACCTCGCCCTCGCCTGCTGCGTCCACCAGCTGCAGCGCCATTTCGACGCCATAGCTGTCGGACTCATCCAGGATCAGCTTGCCCTCGCGCTTGAGGGTTTTGGTTTCGGGATCCAGGGCACCGGGCTCCGCCGGGTCCGGGATCTGCTTGACGCAGACGACAACATTCATGTCGGACAGTGTGCCCGGACACCGCCCGTGGGGCCAAACGGGGCAGCAGGCAGGGCGGCGGTAGCGTGCCAACGTGCGCCTCCTGCTGATCGCCAATGCGGCCGCCTCGTCGGTGACGCCGCGCAAACGGGTCGTGATTGCCCGCCTGCTGTCGGGCGCCCACCAGGTGGAGGTTGCGCTCACCCAACGCCGGGGCCATGCCACCGAGCTGGCCCGCGAGGCGGCGACCGATGGCACCGAGGTGGTGGTGGTTTTGGGAGGCGACGGCACCCTGAACGAGGTGGCCAACGGCCTGGCCGGCAGCGACTGCGCCATGGCCGTCCTCCCCGGCGGGTCCACCAACGTCCTGGCTCGGACGCTCGGTATTGCCGACGACCCGGTTCAGGCAACGCTCGGCCTGTTGGAGGCCCTGGACCTTCGCCTCGTCCGCCGGGTGACCCTGGGCCGGGTGGTGGGGCTCGAGCCTCCGTCGCCGGACGCCGACCTGGGCGGACGGGGGCCGGCGTCCACGTCCCAGGACGTGCCCCGATGGTTCACCTTTCACGTGGGGATCGGCTGGGACGCAGCCACGGTGGCCGAGGTGGAGCGTCGCGGGCGCCTCAAGGCCCACCTCAACCATCTGCTGTTCATCTACGCCGGACTGGTGGCCTATTTCCGCGACACCGACCGGTCCAGCCCCTGGATGCGCGTCACGGTGGACGGGCAAACACTTGAGGGCTGGCAATGCCTGGTGCTGAACTCCAACCCCTACACGTTCGTCGGCAGCCGACCCTTCGATGTGGACCCCGGCGCCACGCTGGACGCCCGCCCCACGTTGGTGGTGGCCACGGCGTTTGCGCCGAGGGACCTGCTGTCGCTCACCATCGCAGCGCTCCGGGGCGGCGGGATCACCGAGCATCGGGCCGTCGCCACGTTTCAGGGCTTCAGCCATGCCCGGGTGGAGGGACTCCGTTCGCTGCCGTGGCAGGTGGACGGCGACTACCTGGGTGAGGTCGCCGCCTTGGAGCTGGGAAGTGAGGAACGGGTGTTGTCCCTGGTTACGCCGGGGGCGCCTCGCCCACGGCGTCTCCCGGGCGAGCGACGAATCCGGCGGCGGCGAGGTGTTCCCGCATGGCTCCGGGGTGATCGGTGATGAGCGCGTCCACTCCCAGGAGCGACAGCGCCTCGGCATGATCGAAGTCGTTCACCGTCCAGGTCCACACCTCCAGTCCCCGCCGCCTGGCCCCCGCCATGAGCGCCTCGTCAACCTCGGGATACCAGGGGTTGTAGGAGATGCATCCCATGCGAACGGCTGCGTCCATGGCCAGCTCCGGCCGTGGCACCCCCATGGTGAGGTACGCAGTGGGGAACGACATTCCCCAATCGGCCAGCATCGCCAGGATGTCCAGGTCGAAGGAGGACAACACGAAGCGCAGCGAGCCCTCGTGCGCCGCCAGCTCGTCCAGCACCAGCTCGATCACCTTCATGCGGCGTGCGAGCTGCTCGGCCCGCTCGTCGGACTTCACCTCGACGTTGACGATGCCGGAGGCCGCATCCAGGGCCGCCCGCAGGTGCTCCAACGGCGCCTTGGTGCGCAGCGCCTCCGCCGTGGACCGGTGGATGAATGTCCCATCGCCCAACCGGTGGTCATGGGAGAGCACCAACTGCTCGTCGATGGTGAGCCGCACGTCCAACTCCACCCCGTCGGCCCCCTGCTCGCCGGCCTCCCTGAAGGCGGCCAACGAGTTCTCGGGTTGGTCGGCCGATGCTCCTCGGTGGGCAATGATGATGGGCATGGGCGGGTTGGACGGGGCCACCGCCACAGGCTTCCATACCGGTCGCGCCCCCCGACACTCCGCCCGCGGGCCCCGTTGTGGCCACGTGGTCGGGGGAGGGTCCTCGGACCTGCAGCACGCGCGGTGCCCCATGTCACAAATGACTTTGTGAAACTTTTCCTTTACAGCCCTGCCACTGCTGAGTAGGTTGCCAGCGACCACCCAGCACACCCCCCGCGTCACCGAGCGAGCACCTCCCTGAGTGCCCAAGGTGACTCATGTGCTGCCCGCAAACTACGGCGTGCCTCTGGCGCGCTCCCCCCCCGGAGGATTACGTGGCGCTCACGCTCAAGCCAGGCAGCTTCACCGACACCGACGATTGGCGCTCCACGGCTGCGTGCCGTGACACCGATCCGGACCTGTTCTTCCCGGTCGGCACGACCGGCCCGGCGATCGAACAGATCAACAGCGCCAAGGTGGTCTGCGACGCCTGCGACGCGCAGGACCAGTGCCTGGAGTTCGCCCTGGCGACCAACCAGGACTCGGGCATTTGGGGTGGCACCTCAGAGGAGGAGCGCCGCAAGCTGCGCCGCCAATGGGTGGCCGCCCGCCGCCGCGCCAGCTGAGCCTCGGCACCACGCCGAGTCGGTCAGGGCAGGCGCCCTCGCTGCCAGCTAGTCGCCAAGCCCCATGATGGGGAGTTCCTGGGTGGGATCATCCAGGCCCGGCGGCCCGACCGGTTCGGCCAGTTGCACCTCGACGAGGGCACGGGTGCCGGGCTTCCCGGCGCCCTCGTCACGGCGTGGGCCGATCTCGATGGAGCCGCCCAACTCCTCCTTGACCAGCGACGACACGATGCTGAGCCCGAGACCGCCCTGCGACGTGTCCACCTCGCCATCGACGCCCACCCCGTTGTCGACCACCTCGATCCGCAGGTCCGTGCCCCGGCGATCCAAGGTGACCCAGACCTTCGCCTGGGGTTGATCCGGTTCCCCGAGGCGGGGAAACGCGTGATCGAGCGCGTTCTGGATGAGTTCGTTCACCACGATGGCCAGCGGAGTCGCCACGTCCGACGGCGCGCGTCCGGCCGACCCGGCCAGGCGGATCACCACGTGCGCTCCGGTCACCTGGTCCATCTGCCGAACGATGGCCGCCACGATCTCCCGCAGGTCAACGTCGTCACGGTGCTCCCGGCTGAGCAGCTCGTACACCACGGAGATCGCCTGAATGCGCTGCACCGACTCCTGAACCGCCCGATCGGCCTCCGGGTTGGTGATGCGTCGACCCTGCAGCCGCAGCAGCGACGAGATGGTTTGAAGATTGTTCTTCACGCGATGGTGGATCTCGCGGATGGCTGCGTCCTTGCTGAGCAACAGCAGATCGCGCTGGCGAATCTCGCTGACGTCCCGTAGGAACACCACCGCACCGCTCACCACTCCCGAGTCCAGTAGGGGCAACACCTCCAGATCGACCACCACCGAGCCGGCCGCCACCTCCTCGGACGTGGGGCGACGGGTCCGGAATGCCAGGCGGGTGGCGAGTTGTTCAAGCCCGGCCTCCGCCAAGTGGGTGCCCTGGACCGTGCCCTCCACACCTGCGCGGGTCAGCGCCGAGATGGCATTGGGCGAGGCGAACTCCACCCGGCCGTTGCCGTCCAGCAGGATGACGCCATCCCCCACACGCGGGGGTTCACGTGGCACTCGATCCTCGGGGCCAAGCTCGTAGGGGAAAGCGCCGGCGGCAATCATCTGGGCGAATCGCTCGAAGACGGCTTGGTAGGTTCGCTCCAGCTCGCTCGGCTGGCGGCGCGGCGTGGGCGCCTGCTCGCTGCTCATCACGGCCACGACCTCATCCCGCCAGCGCACCGGGATGGCCTGCACCATCACCCGTCCTCCGAGTTCCGGATCGAACAGGTCGCCCTTGCGGGTGCGACCCGAGCGCCAGGCCTCGTGCACGAAGGGCCGATCCGACGAGCTGGACCATCGGCCGACCCGATCGGCCTCGTGGAGGGTCTGCGAGGTGGTCGGCCGAACCTGGGAGCGCACCAGGTAGCCGCTGCCGGCCGGGACGTACAACGAGAGGTCGCTGAAGGACAGGTCGGAGAGCACGCCCCACATCGCCACCAGGCGACGCAGGTGATCCTCGACGGGGTCCTCGGGAACCATCGCCTGGCTCGTCGGCGCCTCCGGCACCTCGCTCACCCCACGGGCTCGTCCCATAGCTGCCCTCCCAGACGCAGCAGACCGGCGAGGTCGGTGATCTCCTCGGCGAAGTAGGGCACGCTGGCAACCACCCCTGCACCGGCCGCCAGGCGGTCGCGTTCCTCGGCCTCTCGCCCTGCCACCAGCTGGTAGCGCAGAAAGCTCTCTCCCAACTCGGGCAACAGGCGCTCCAAATGGTCGAGTTGGGCTTGGTCCAGGCCGAGGGCCGACCCCAGCACGGCCGCCCGAGCGACGCCGTGGTCACACAGGTCGTGGGCGGTGGCGGTCGACCTGGCGTCCAGCAGGCTGGCGGGCAGGGTCTTGTTCAGCACCAACGCCCCGACGTCGTAGTTCCGCTTGGCCAGTTCTGACAGGAAGTACTTGGCCTCACGGGCAGGAGCGGTCTCCAGGGTGGACACCACGATGAAGCTGGTGTCATCGCTGGCCAACAAGTGGCTGACGGCACGGGACCGTTCCACGAACCCGTCGTACATGCTTTGGAAGAGCACGAAGAACTCGGCGATGTCCTGGAGGAACTGGCTGCCCAGGATGCGGTCGGCCACCGTGTAGAACGGCTTGGACGCCATGGTGACAACCCGCGAGCGATAGGGCGCAATCAGCAGGCGCAGCAGGCGGCTGGAGAAGAAGTCGGCCATGCGCTCGGGCGCATCCAGGAAGTCGAGGGCATTTCGGGTGGGAGGCGTATCAACCACGATGAGGTCGTAACGGCCGGAGCTGTGCAGTTCGAAGAGCCGCTCCATGGCCACGTAGTCGTGGCTCTGGACGAACCGGGCGGAGATGTTCTGGTAGAGCGGGTTGCCCAAGATGGCGTCGCGGGTCTCGGGGTCCGGGGCGTGCAGCCGAACCAAATCGTCCCAGCTCTCCTTGGTGTCCAACATGGCGGCCCACAGTTCGCCGGTTGGCCGGACACCGGCCGCCTCGAATGCCTCGCGAGGCACCTGCGTCTCCACGTTGCCGAACTTCTCGATACCCATGGCGTTGGCCAGGCGTCGGGCCGGATCCACGGTCACCACCAACACCTTCAACCCCAGCGTGGAGGCCGCCATCGTTGCCGCCGCCGCAGCCGTGGTGGTCTTGCCCACCCCACCCGACCCGGCGGTCACCAGCACCTCCCGCGCGGACGCCAGGTTCCGGATGCTCTGCCCCGCCATCAGCGCGGCCCGACCCTCAGAACCACCCGGCTCAGCGCAGTGCCACTCACACCAGTTCCTCGTGTAGCAGCTCGGCAATGGCGTGGGTGGCGCGGGTGCCATGGGAGCGGATGAACAGCTGAGGCACGTTGAGCATGGGCACGCCGGCGGGCAACCCCTCGCGCAGGCGCTGCAGGTGGGGCACCCGCGAGCGGCGCAGGCCCACCGCCAACTGAGCGGCGCCCACGACGCCCCTCAGGCCCGCCACGCTGGACGGTGCCAGCTGTTCGTCCAGCGACTCGTCGAGGGCCGGGCCGCCCACCGCATCGCCACCCGCCCGATCGCTGCCCAGCGCGTCCGCCACACGGTCGAACAGCTCCTCTTCGCCGCGGCCGAACAGCTCAGGCAGCACACGATTGGCCACCACTGCGGCCAGGTCGATCTCGGTCTCGGTACCCAACCGACCCACCAGCTCGAGGGTCTCGTTCACCGGCATCTCCTCCGGTGTGGCCACCACCACCACGCCGGTGGTGGCCGGATCGCGCAACAGATCGATCATCCACGCAGTCTGGGCCTGCACCACGCCGACCCCGATGAGCTCGCCGAGGGCGACCGGCGACGCCAGCTGGCCCACGACGTGTCCCGAGGCCGAGGCGTCCACCACCACCAGGTCGTAGTTGCGCTCCCGCACCTCGTACGCAATCTTGCCGACGGTCAGGATCTCCTTCACGCCCGGGGCGGCGGTCGCTACGAAGTCGAACATCTTTGCCACCGGCCCCAGCCGGGCCAGCAGGGGAAGCTTCAGTTGCAGCTTCAAATACTCCCGCAGCGATTCCTCGGTGCTCAGGGCCATGGCGAACAGGTTGGGCTGCACCTCGGTCGGCTCGAACCGCAGTGGGCCAACACCGTAGAAATCGGCCAGATTGCCCTTGGCGTCCACCTCGCACACCAGCGTGCGCTTGCCTTGCTGGGCGCCCAGCAACCCCAGCGCCGAGGTGACCGAGGTCTTGCCGACGCCCCCCTTGCCGGTGACGAACAGCAGCCGCCGCTCCAGCAGTGAGGCGGGCACCGACACGTCCGTAGCCTGAGCGCTCAGCTCGAGAAGCCGATGGAGCGGCCCGTGGAGTCGCGACCCAGCTCCAGGTAGGCGATCTTGGCCACCGGCACCGCCACCTCGCGCCCAGAGGTGTCGGTCAGCCACAGCACGCCGTCGCCCGCCGCCGTCGCCTCGTCGATGCGTTGGTGCAGCTCATCACGCAGGTCGTCGTCCACGGTGAGCTCCAGCTCACGGGGGGCTTGGGTGACTCCGATGCGAATGTCCACGTGCTGCTCCTGGGGTTGATGCCGGTCGGACCGGCAGCGATTCATCGGCCATGGTACGTGGAAGCGGCCTGCGGCCACATACGCCCCGTGCCCGAGCGGCGCAATGAGCGCCCGCAGCGCCACCCGGCCGACTCGGCTGCGAAGATGGGCCCATGAGCGCCGACGCCCCGGAGACCACAACGGATGCCAACTCAACGGCGGCGGCGGTCTTCGCCGACGCGAGAACCCTCCTCGAGGAGCACCCCCGCCGTCCCCTGGCGACGCTGCCCACGCCGCTCCACCGCTGCGAGCGGCTGAGCGAAACCCTGGGTGGCCCCGAGATCTGGATCAAGCGGGACGACTGCACCGGGCTGGCCATGGGCGGCAACAAGGTACGCAAGCTGGAATTCCTCGTCGGCCGAGCGTTGGCCGAGGGCGCATCGCGGATCGGCACCTTTGGGGCGTTGCAGTCCAACCACGCCCGACAGACCGCGGCGGCCGCTGCGGCCGTCGGCCTGGACTGCGACCTCGTGTTGACCGAGGCGGTACCCCGCAACGACGCCGACTACCTGCACAACGGCAACCAGGCCCTGTTCCGCATCCTGGGGGCCAGCACGCACACGGTGCGGGACGAAGCGGACGCCGCCGCGGCCATCTCCGGAATCGAGGATGGGGCTGCCGAAGCCGGGCAGATCGTCTCGTGGTTCCCCATGGGGGGATCCTCCCCGGTGGGCGCGCTCGGCTACGTCGCCGCCGCGATCGAGCTGGTGGAGCAGGCCGTCGAGGCCACGGTGGGCTTCCACCGCATCGTGACGGCAACGTCCACCGGCGGCACCTATGCGGGGTTGCTGGCCGGCATGGACCTCCTGGGCGCCGCCACCGCGGTCACCGGGTTTGACGTCTGCGAGGGGGCCGCCCAGTCGAGGGCCGCCTCCCGCACCCTGCTGGACGCGCTCGGCCCCATGCTGGACCGCGATCCTGTGGCGGCCGGGTCGGTGGACATCCTCGACGGCTACTGCGGCGAGGGGTACGGCATCCCCGCTCCCGAGTCCATCGAGGCCATCGAGCTCTTCGCCCGCACCGAGGGCATCCTGTTGGATCCCGTCTATACCGGCAAGGCCGCCGCCGGGCTCATCGATGTCGTGCGGCGTGGCCTCATCGGCGACGACGAGCGGGTGGTGTTCCTGCACACCGGCGGCAGCCCAGGCCTCTTCGCCTACCAGCGGGAGTTCTCCTGAGCCCCCCACCGGCTGGCGCCAGCTGCCGGAGCGCCGCGCGAAACCCTCACGTGAGGGTTCGGTACCGGGGGCCGCGCGCGACCCTCACGTGAGGATCATGCGCGACGACGAACTGTTCGATCAACGTCAGCTCAGTCGGCCTCGGCGGCGGCGGGCACCCGCAGGTGGAATGGATGTGGGGTGCGCAGGTCCCGATCCCACTGAGCGACGCCCTCCGGGGTGCTCGGTCGGTCGCGGCTGACCATGAGACCTCTGGCCCGCATGGCGTCGACCGCGTCGACCGTCACCAGGTTGTCGACCCGCAGCTGGCCACCGCGGCAGAACGCCCGGCGGGGCATCAGGCGGTGACCCGGCGGCACCGCCCCATGACGGAGGCGCCAGGCGTGAGCCAGGGGAAACCCGGTGAGGCGGTTGACGTCGGCCAACACGCTCAACGACCAGCTGTCCAGGTTGGGAGCGACAAACTCCATGGCGGCGGTCTCTGCGTCGAAGCGGAACACGCCGTTGGCCGACAGGGTGAATTGGTTCCCCACGGCATCCTCGGCGAAGCACAGGTGGCCGTTCAGCGAACTGGGGTAGGACTCACGCCACAACCCCTCGGTGTTCCACTCCTCCAGCGTGTGTTCACCCAGCCGGGCGGATCCGGACGGGAACATGTGGAGCGCATCCCCGAAGGCATAGAACCCATTGCACCGCCCCAGGAAGTCGCACAGTTCGGGGCCACCGGGGAGATCGGCCAAGTCGTCCACACGCGGTCCGGACACCCCCAACGTGTGGCTGATCATCTTCTCCAACGCGGCCAGTCCCGGTCCCATGGTGACTGTTTCGGCGGCTTGCCGGCCTCCCTCCTGGGCACATCGACCCAAAAGACCACGGCGAACGGCCCTTCCGGTGACGAGCCGAGGCGCTGGGACTATTCGGCTCCGCCAGAGAGACCACGCTACGGATCGGTGGCGGTCACTATGACCCAGGACCCCGGTCACGGGTCTGGCACCGGTGCCGGCTGGGCGCGAAGCTGGTCGCCATGGAACGCTTGAGCGGAGCGGACGCGTGGTACCTCTCGCTCGAAACCTCGTCTGCGCCCATGGTGGTCACGGGGGTCATCGGCCTCGACCCAAGCACGGCTCCCGACGCCTTCGGCTTCCCCACCCTGCGGGCCCACGTTGTCGACCGCCTTCCGCTGATTCCGGCATTCCGACATCGCCTCGCACGGGTGCCGCTCAGCGCCGACCGACCGAGATGGGTGGACGACCCCGACTTCGACATCGACCACCACCTTTTCCATCGTCGGCTCGAACCCGACGCGTCCGGCGGTGACCTGGCCCGCTTCATCGGCGGGCTCATGGGCAGTCGACTCCCCAGGGATCGCCCGCTCTGGGACATGACCCTGGTGGAGGGCATGGCCGACGGCTCAGCTGCGGTGGTCGTCCGCATGCACCACGCCATCGTCGACGGCATGAGCGGGGTGGCGATCATGGCCGACTTGTTCGACCTCGCCCCCGACGCCGGCCGCCGCAGCGACCCCGACGAGGCCTGGGCGCCCCCGCCCGGCCCGTCGACCCTCGGGCTGTTGGCCGACGGGGTGCGGGCCCGGCTCGCCGAGCCGTTTCGCCCGCTCCAGATCTTCACCCGGGCCACTCGGTCGCTGGTCGAGGCCGGCCTGGCCACTGCGGCGCAGCGCCGGCGGGGTGCCACCGCCGCAGGCCAGCCGCTCAGCGCACCCCGCACACCATTCAACCGCTCGCTGACCCCCGAGCGCTCAGTGGCCTTCTCCAGCCGCCCGTTTGAGGAGTTTCGGCGCCTTCGCCGTCACTTCGACGTGACGATCAACGACGTCGTGTTGTGCGCCACAGGCCTCGGGCTGCGCAACTACCTCAACGACCTCGGCCAGGGCGTGGAACGGCCCTTGGTGGCGTCGGTGCCGGTCTCGGTCCACGGCTCGGTCGAGGGCACCTCATCGAACCAGGTGTCGACGATGTTCGTCGAGCTTCCCGTGCAACTCGAGGCTCCGTTGTCGGTGCTGGCGGCCGTCGCGTGCAGTTCCGCCGCGTCCAAGGAGGTGAATGCCGCCATGGGGACCGACATCATCGGCGACGTCGCCGAACTCGTGCCGGGCGAGGTGTTCAGCTTGGGCGTGGACCTCTACAAGCGCCTGGGGTTGGCCGACAAGCTGCCTCCGGTTCACAACCTGGTGGTCTCCAACGTGGCCGGCGCTCCCGGTCCGGTGTACATGGCCGGAGCCAAGGTGACCGGATTGTGGCCGTTCGGACCGCTCCTGGAGGGCGCCGGCCTGAACGTCACCGTGTTCTCCGCCGCCGGCGAGATGATGATCGGCGTGGTCACTTGTCCCGACCTGGTGCCCGAGGTGGAGGGCCTGCTGAACCACATCCTGGGCGGCCTCGACGAGCTGATCGCCGCGGCCGACCGTGGCGAGTCGCTGCCCTCCGGCTGACCTTCGGCAGCGCGCCGGGCAAGCGCCCGCCTCCAGCCAAGGCGGCTGAGGACCTAGAGAATCTTCAGCTCGGGATGGGTGCGCTTGGTCGGCGCCAGCTCGGTGTCGATGCGGGCGGCCAGCTCCTGGAAGATCTTGGACGCCTCGGCATCGGGATCCACGGCGGTGATGGGTCGACCCGTGTCGCCGCCGTCCCGCAGCGCCGACACCAACGGCACCTTGGCCAGCAGCGGCACGTCGAGGCGCTCGGCCAACTCCTGGCCCCCACCCTCACCGAACAGCTCGTAGCGCTTGTTGTCGTCCCCGGTGAACCACGACATGTTCTCGATGACGCCCTTCACCTCCAGGTTCACCTTTTGGCTCATGAACGCCGAGCGCTGGGCCACCCGCTGAGCGGCCGGGTTCGGCGTGGTCACCACATACACCTCCGCCTGCGGCAGGAACTGAGCCAGCGACAACGAGATGTCACCGGTGCCCGGCGGCAGGTCCACCACCAGGTAGTCGGGGTCGTCCCAGTAGACGTCAGTCAGGAACTGCTCCAGCGCCTTGTGCAGCATGGGCCCGCGCCAAATAACCGCCTGATCCTCCTTGGCGAAGAAGCCCATCGAGATGCACGCCACCCCGTTGGCCTCCGGAGGAACAATCATCGAGTCGATCACGGTGGGCGGGTGTTCCACCCCCAGCATGCGGGGGATCGAGAAACCCCACACGTCGGCGTCCACCACCGCCACTCGCTTGCCCTGGCGGGCCAGGGCGATGGCCAGGTTCGTGGTGACCGAGCTCTTGCCGACGCCACCCTTGCCCGACGCGATCAGCAGCACCCGAGTGCGATTGCCCGGTTGAGCGAACGGGATCTCGCGACCCTCCGCATGGCCGTGGCCCTGCTGGGAACCCGCCGTGGCTGCGGGGTCGCCGTGCAGCTGCTGGCGGAGCTCCGCTCGCTCTTCGTCGGTCATCGACGTGAAGTCCAGCTGCAGCTCCTCGACGCCGGGGAGCGCCGTGACCGCCTCGGACACGCGACGCTGGATCTCGGCCTTCAGCGGACACCCGGGGATGGTCAGGGCGATCTGCACGGACACCACCGGCAGCTCGATGGAGATCTCGCGGACCATGTTGAGGTCGACGATGGAGCGGTGCAGCTCCGGGTCCTCAACCGGGCGCAGCGCCTCGATGATGTCGTCGCGGGTGGGTGCCTGGTCGGTAGCCATATGGGCCAGTCTCCCCCTGCCGCTCGGCGCCCGCCAACCAGGGAGCGGGTTGCGAGGACCGCCGGTCGTAGGATGTGGGGTCCATGACCACGAGTGCACCTCGATGAGCCCCAGGGCGTACCTCGACGGCGCCTCCACCCAGCCGCTTCGTCCGGAGGTTCGAGCGGAACTGCTGGCGGCATGGAGCGAACCCGCCGCCGATCCGGGTCGCATCCACACCGAGGGCTCCGAGGCCCGGGCCCAACTGGAGCATGCCCGCGACAGGGTGGCCGCCGCAGTGGGAACCCGCGGCCGCTCGGTGGTGTTCACGTCGGGGGGCACCGAGGCCATCGCCGCCGCCTGCTTCGGCGCCGCGCAGCGAGGCCCCCACAGCGTGGCTGCGCCGGTGGAACACTCGGCCGTGCGCTCGTGGGCCGAACGGGGGCCCGTCACGTGGGTGGATGTGGACACCATGGGGCGGGTCGACCCCGGCGCGCTGCTGGACGCCATCCGCAGCGATACCGGCATCGTCCACCTCCAATGGGCCAACCACGAGGTCGGCACCAGGCAGCGGTTGACCGAGGTTGTCGCCGGGTGCCGCGAGGCCGGCGTGCTGTGCCACGTGGATGCGTGCGGCGCGCTCGGCCACGACGAGATCGCGTTCGACGAACTGGGCGCCGACCTCATGTCGGTGTCGGGCCACAAGCTGGGCGGCCCGCCCGGCGTGGGGGCACTCCTGGTGCGGCGAGGCGTGCGGCTCGACCCGCTGCTGGTCGGCGGCGATCAGGAACGCGGCCGACGCGCCGGCATGGAGCCTGTGGGGTTGGCTCGCGGCTTTGCCGTCGCAGTCGACGTCGCCGTGGCAGGGCGGCCGTCGCGCGCCTCGTTCTTCCGTGGTCAGACCGACCGGGTGGCTGCCTGGGCTCGCGGCTTCCCCGGCGTGCGGGTGTTGGGCGACCCCGTCGATCGGCTGGACCATCTGCTGTGCCTCGGCTTCGACGACGTTGAGCCCCAACCGGTGTTGATCGGCCTGGATCAGGCCGGGGTGGCGGTGCACTCCGGCTCGTCGTGCGCCTCGGAGGGGCTGGAGCCCTCACCCGTGCTGGCCGCCATGGGTGTGGACGATCAGCGGTCCATGAGGATCTCGCTGAGCTGGTCGACCACCGCCCACGACGTGGACCGCTTCCTGGCCGTCGCGCCGGACGTGCTGTCCAGCCTCGGGGCGTTGAGGTCCCGCTACACAGCGCCGCCGAACTGAGCCGCCGAACTGAGCCGCCGGACTGAGCCGCCGAGGGGTGGGACAACCCACACCGAGGGGGCCATGCCCGCTCAGTCGAGCGGCGTGTAGCCAGGCACGTCGTGGGGAGGGGTGGTGAGGTACACCTTGGCCTCCGGGTTGCCACCGAAGCGACCGTGGCTCCAGCGCAGCTCCACCCGTCCCTCGACGACCAGGCGCTCGCTCGGCCCGGAACCGAAGTCCAGCCTGGGCGGCGACGGCTGACCTACGTTCAGGTCCCGGGATGGCGGGCCGGCCGTCGGGGGCTCCGGGCCGTCGTCCGACGCGCGCTCGGGTCGGGGCCGCACCTCCGCCCTCCAACGCACCACTGCCTGGCCCGCATCCTCCGGCACGGCCTCAAAACCGAGCAGCTCGTAGCGACGACGAAAGTCCCACGGCGTGTCCACGCGGTAGCGCAGCGACTCGCCGCCGCGCCGCTGCCCCAGCACGAAGTACGGCGCCGCCTGCAACCGCAGCAGCCGCCACACCAGCTCCTCACGCTCGGCCGAGGTGCGCAGCGACGCCATCCAGCGCTGGGCGGTGGCGCGCGAGACCTCGGCCACCAGGTCGAGGTAGGGCCGCTCCAGCCCGGCGGGCCAGCTGCGCCCGCGCAGCCCGTCGCGCAGGCGGACGCGGTCGTCCCGGCTCAGGTCCTCGACCGACCCGGGCAGGCCCGCCAGGCCCGTCGCCGCTACCGAACGCCCGTACAGGTCCTGGTAGGCCTCCGGTGCCAGCGCGGCAAACCAGTCAACGGTGGCCTCGCCCCGCTTCTGGGCCAGATGGCGATCCACCAGGTGCGCCGGGCTGACGTTGTGGAGGATGTCCGAGCCGTACTTGCAGCTCACCAGGAACACATGGTCGATGCGCAGGTCGGCCGGCACCGTCTCGTATCCGGGCGGCTTGTGGGGCCCCTTCCATTCCACTCGGTGTGGAATGCGGCCCCGGAGCCCTTCGGCCGCCACCAGAAAGGCCGCCCCGTTGGCAAACGCCGCCTGAGCCAAGGGCGCCAACTTCGGGTCGCGCAACCCCTCGCGCAAGCGCTCCAGCACCTCCGGGCCGACGCCGACCAACCCACGGGGTGCCGCCGCAACCGCATGGGTTGCCTCGGCGAAGCCCATCGTGCCCAGGCCGGTCAGTATCTCGCTCACTTCGGTGCGCAGGTCGGGCACCGCCGTCAGGGTACTGGCGGGCCATCCGGCAAGCCCCAAACTAGGGTCTTTGTCCCCGGTCGGAGGGCCGATTTGGCGTGTAACGTCCGCCCCCGTGACTCTGTATCTCGTCCGTCACGGCAAGGCGGGCACGCGCGACAGCAGCGATCCGTTGGACTTCCAGCGTCAGTTGGACCACAAGGGTCGACGTCAGGCGATCTGGGTGGCCGACCAGCTCATCGACTGCAAGCTGGGGGCCGTGTGGAGCAGCCCGCTCCCCCGCTGCAGCCAGACGGTGGAACCGACCGCCCTTCGCCATGGCCTCAGCGTAGATCCCGTCGAGGCGCTGGCCGAGGGCTCGGCGCTGGACAGGGCCTGGGCGGTCGTCGAGGACGCGATGGCCCTCGCAAGCGACGTCGTGTTGTGCAGCCACGGCGACCTGATCCCCGACCTGGTCCGCAGGGCACAGGGGCGCGGCATGGTCGTGCCCGGCCGACGCGGCTTCGACAAGGGTTCCATCTGGGCGCTCACCGTCAAGCAGCGCCGCATCGTTCGGGGCGATTGGATGACCCCGCCGGTGCCGGCGCTGCTACCCAGCAGCGCCTGAGGTGGTGGGGCCGGACGGTGATTCGCCGTCGTCGGTGGCGGCGGCGTCCGCCTCCGCCACCTGGCGGATCGCATCGGCGCTGACCTCCGGGGGCAGGAGTCCGCTGGGCCGCTCCCCCACCTCGTCGAATCGATCGAGCAGCTCGATGGCCCGCTCCGGGTCGCCCTGGGCGTTGGCGATCCCGGCCGACAACAACAGCGCCGTGGGCTCCTCAGGGTCGATTCTCAGCGCGGCATCCAGCCGGTCGACGGCCCGGTCGTAGAAGACGCCTTGGCCGATGGCGGTGAACACCAGGCCTTCGGTCGTGAGCGCCACGACGTTGTCGGGTTCGGCCTCGATGAGTCGATCGAAGCACTCCAGCCCGTCGGTGAGCCCCAGGGCGCCCTCGGCGTCCGGTGCTCCCTGGCCCGCGGTGGTGGTCGTGGCGGCCGCTGACGCAGCATCGGACACGGTGTTCCAGCACGTGCGTACCGGCTGGGGCAGGTTGGCCTCGGCCACCGCCGACTCCAATCCCTGCTGCCGGAGGATGGTGACCATGCCGGGCGGCGGGTCTGATGCCCAGAACGCATCCAGTTCGTCCTGGGCAGCCTCAGCGTCGTCCTCCCGGAGTGCCACCGAGGCCCGAAACACCCGCACGTCGGCATAGCCGGGATCGGCCTGCACGACGCGATCGAAGCGGTCCTTCGCCTCGTCGACCTGGCCGGCCCTGGCCAACGCCCAGCCGCTGTAGGTGAGGGCCTCAAGATCGTCGGGTCGCTCGTCCAACAGGCGCTCGTAGCAGTCGATCTCGGCGTCGGAATCGTTGCGAAGCGTGCGACAGGCATCGAGGCGATCGTTGAACCCGGTGGCCCCCGAGATGGGCCCGCCGGGAGCCCGGGTTCCGGCGGATTGGGCAACCACCACCCCGGCGACGGCGGCCACCACCAGGAGGGCGGCGACGACCGCCAGGTTGCCCTTGCGCCGCCACCTGGGCACGAGGGCGGCATCGCCGGCCTGCTCCGCCGCTGCCCCCTCGGGGCGCCCAGCGGCGGCAGCGTCGAGGGCTGGGTCGAGCCGGCGGAGCACCGCAGCCAGGCGCAGGGTGAGGTCGTCGCGCACGGCGTCGGCCTCCTCGCCATCGAGGTCGCCGGCGGCGGCGTCCTCCTCGAGACGGGCCAAGGCACCCGCCAGCTCGTCTCGTTCGGCCTCCAGCGCGGCCCGCTGACGGTCATCCATAGCGTTCACCACAGCCCGCCTCAACACCGCCCGACTCAGCCACGATCGACACCTCGACGCCAATCGTCCACGGCGGCTGCGACCAGGCGGCGGTCATCCCCCGTGGGGCGCGCCCCGCGCTCTCGACGCTGACGCAGCGTGACCACGGCGCCCGCCACCGCTGCGCCGACGACCACCACCGGCAGCACCCACAGCAGCGAGTTGAGCCCCGACGACGACGGATTCAACAGGATGTCGTCGTACTTGGAGGCGAAGTAGGCAAAGATCTCGTCGTCGGTGTCGCCGGCCTCCACCCGTTGACGCAGATCGGCGCGAACCTTCACCGCAAAGTCGGATTGAGATCCGGCCACGGACTCGCCGGTGCACTGCACGCAGTTGATCTGAGCGGCCAGTTGCATCACCCGATCCTCGCCCTCCACCGGTCGCCGACCGCCGGCCCCGATGGCCAGGGCGAGGACGACCACCAGGCCCAGGAGCGCCCAGGCAAGCCGGCGCCACTGCTGGGGCGAGCGCTCGTCAGCCATCCTGATCACCAGCTGTGGCGTCGTCGATGAGCCGCTCGATATCGGCCGCCCGCACCCCGCCGGCCACCTTGGCCACCACGACGCCGGAGGGCGCCACCAGGTAGCTCTCGGGCAGCTTGACGACGCCGTAGTCCAGGGCGATCTGTGAGGTGTCGCCGACCGCCACCGGCCAGTCGCCGCCGCGTTCGTCGAAGAAGGCCTGGAGGTCCTCCGGCTCGTCGTTGAACGCCACCGAGATGACGTAGGCGTCACCGGCCGCCGCATGCTCCTCGGACAACTCAATCAGCTCGGGGTGCTCGATCTGACAGGGCACACACCAGGTCGCGAAGAAGTTCACCAGCACCCAGCTGCCCCGGTAGTCGCGCAGGTCGACGGTGCCGCCGTCCAACGAGTCGGCAACCAGCGGCGGGGCATCAGCGCCCACCAGCGGTGATGCTGCGGACTCCTTGGGGTCGTCGGCTCGCCCGGTGACCACGACGAGCACGCCGAACATCAGCACCATGGCTCCACCCACGGCCAGCGCGATCCAGCGCACGCTGCTGCGCGACGTCTGGCGCGGCTCGGAGGCGGCGTCGAACTCCCCGTCTGCGGACGAGCCAGCTGGTTGGCCGGCCGCGAGCGTCTCGGGCGGCGGATCGCCCTGGGCGCGGCTCATGATGCGGGTGCCCCGGTCAGCTCCGCGTCCGCCCGGCCGGCATCCGAGGGTCCGGCGGCGCTCGTTGGAATGCCGCGACGACGCGCCCTGCCCGCCTCGGGGACGGCAGCCAGCACGGTTCCCACCAGCATCACCAACCCGCCGATCCACAGCCAGGCAATGCCGGGCTGGATGATGACCCGCAGCGTGATGCGAGGTTCGGCCTCGGTGGGGGGTGCCGGCACGGCCAGGTAGATGTCGCGATCCAGCCCGGTCTTGACCGATGGGGTGCCGATCACCTGCCCGGACGAGGCGAACCGGGTCACCTTGGGCTCGTAGACCTGATCGTCGATGCGCACCGCCATGGTGTATTCGAGGCCGCGCGGCAGATCGCGCTGCACCAGCCCCTCGTAGGTGAGGGAGTGGCCCGACAGGTTGACCGTGTCACCCTCCGCCATGGTGAATTGGCCGTTGCTGGAGTACGCCGAGCTGACGGTGAACGCCAACGCCACGATCACCAGCCCCAGGTGCACCACCATGCCCCCGGAGGATCGTCCGAACACACCTCGCACCCCGTGGCGGCGCACCGCCAGCGCGAGGTGGCGGATGGCCGTGCCGCCGGCAAAGCCCGCCAGACCGATGGCCACCAGCGGAACCACGCCCCGCGCCCCCGCCAGTAGGGCCAGGATCAGCGCAGCGGCGCCACACCAGGCGGGCCACAACAAGCGCTTGGAGAGCACCTCGGGTGCGGCGCTTCGCCAGGGCAGCACCGGGGCGAACGCCATCAGCAGCAACAGCCCCAACCCGATGGGGCCGGACATTCGTTCGAAGTAGGGCTCGCCGATGGACAGCGTTCCCCGGTTGAGTGCCTCCACGATCAGCGGGAAGGTGGTGCCCAGCAACATCACGAAGGTGAAGGCGGCGAACAGGATGTTGTTGGCCAGCAAGGCGCCCTCTTTGGACATGGCCCGATCGATCCGCCCGTCGCCTCGCAGCAGGTCGCCCCGCCAGGCGATGAGACCGATCGAGACGGCCACGACAACTCCGAACCCGCCCAACAGCACCGGGCCCACCGTTCCCTCCGAGAAGGCGTGCACCGAGTTGACCACCCCGGAGCGGGTGAGGAAGGTGCCGAAGATGGTGAGGGCGAAGGTGGAACACAACAGCGCCAGGTTCCAGACCCGGAGCATGCCCCGGCGCTCCTGGACCAGCACCGAGTGCAGGAAGGCGGTGCCGGTCAGCCAGGGCATGAACGAGGCGATCTCCACCGGGTCCCACCCCCAATAGCCGCCCCAACCCAGCACCTCGTAGCTCCACCAGGCGCCCAGCACGATGCCACCGGTGAGTGCGCCCCACGCCAGCAGCGTCCAGCGCCGCGTTTCGATCAGCCAACCCTCTCCCAACCGACCGGTGGCCAACGCACCCATGGCAAACGCGAAGGGCACCGAGAACCCGACGTACCCCACGTACAACAGCGGCGGGTGAAAGGCCACCAGGATGTGGTTTTGCAGCAGCGGATTGGGGCCCGGCCCGTCGAAGCCCGGCGGAACCCGGGTGGAGATGAAGGGGTTGGTGGGCCCCAGCAGCAGGGCAAAGAAGAACAGGGCGATGACAAAGAGGGTGACCATGGCCCAGCCCACCAACGGGTCGTTCACCCGGCGGCGGAACCGCCAGGCAACCGAGGCCAGGTAGCAGGCCAGGATGATCACCCACAACAGGATCGAGCCCTCCAGCGCCGACCACATGGTGGCGACGTTGAAGAGGGGCGGTGTGGCCGAGCTGCCGTGTTCGGCGACGAACTTCACGGAGAAGTCCCGGGTGATCAGCGCCCGCTGCATGGCCACCACGGCGGTGACCGCCCCGGCCAGCACCGCCCAGGCGTAGGTGCGGGACGACTGCACCATGGCGGGCCGATGGCGCAGGATGCCGACGGCGGTGCCGACGGCCCCCATGGCCGCTGCCACCAACCCGATGGTGATACCCAGGCGCCCGAGCGCGACGTTGCTCATCGGAGACCCGCTCGGCGGCTCACGGGCGCGTCACGGTGCGGTGCCGCCCCGGTTCGCCTCGTCGATGCGCTGGGGGTTCTCCTCGTCGTAGGACTCGTCGTGCTTGATCACCAGCCGTTCGCTCCGGAACACCTCGCCCTGCCAGTGACCCTCGGCCACCACCGGAATGTCGGTGTTCTCAAACAGCGCGGGCTCGCTGCCGGTGTGTTCGACCATGGCGGTGGCGCCGTTGAACGCCAGCTCGAAGTTCACCCCGTTGTCGGTCTTTTCGACCGAGTCGGGCACCACCGAACCCTGCATGCGGAACGCCTGGTCCCCAAGCTCGGCGCGCTGGGCGACCGCCTCGTCGACGTTGCGGAAGAACACCGTGGCGTCGGACAGCCCCATCACCACGGCCACCACCAGCGC
This sequence comes from Microthrixaceae bacterium, assembly GCA_041394405.1. GTDB lineage: Bacteria > Actinomycetota > Acidimicrobiia > Acidimicrobiales > Microtrichaceae > Microthrix. Next base: position 232,427 of record JAWKIF010000011.1, on the reverse strand, counting down.
CACGAGCACGCCGATGCCCACCACCGTCCAAGCCCGACGGCTGGATCGGCTGCGCGGTGCCACTGCGTCGCCGGGCCCGGTACGCGGGGTGAGATCGAGGGGGGTCTCAGCCATGAGTGGCACCATCATGGCCGTCCGACGACAGGAAGCGGCGTCGGTTCTGGGGCACCTGGCTGCTCAAGCGCCGACCGCGCCGCACCAGCGCAACCGCGTACGCACCGAACGTGCCGAACGTCACCGCCCAGGCCAACCAGATGAGGGGCCACGGATTGTCCGCCGTGATCTGTTGCGCCGTGATCTGGTGGAGGGCGACCATCATGGCTGCTCCTTCTCTGCCGGGGGCGCAGCGACCAGATCGGCCACCCCGCCCGCCTCGACCTCCACGCCGTCGGCCGCCGAAGCCGCCTCGGCCCGCCGGGCCGCCAGGGCATCATCCAACCCGCCCTCTTCGGCCTGCATGGCGAGCCACCCCACCCGAAATCGGTGGATGAGGAGCCAGGCGGCGAGTGCCATCCCCAGCGACAGGCCCAGAAACAGGGTGAACAGCTGCAGGCCGTCAATCGACGGATCGAGCTGGCCGAACAGCGTGCGGTCCTGGTGATAGGAGCGCCACCAGTCGACCGACTTGTGCACCAACGGAATGAGCAGCGCTGCGCTGATGCCCACCACCGCCGAACGGGTGGCCCGGGCAGCGGGATCCTCCATCGACCCCCGCAGCGCGACGTAGCCCAGGTAGGCCAGGAACATCACCAGGGTGGAGGTGAGCCGCGCGTCCCAATCCCAGTAGACGCCCCAGGTGATGCGTCCCCAGAAGGCCCCCGTCAGCAGCGTCAGGCCCAAGAACACCAGGCCCACCTCGGCGGCGGCCGCAGCCACCTGGTCCCAGAATCGGCTCTTGCGCCACAGCCACATGGCCGACCCCACCGCGTTGAGAACGAACAACACGTAGGCGGCCGACACGGTGGGCACGTGCACGTAGATCGGCCGCATGCGCTCGCCCAGCTGAACATCCGGATCGGTCAGCGCCAGTCCCAAAGCCGCGAGGAGCACCCCTCCAACCAGGATGAACAACCCCAGCACCCGGGTGGCGACGCTTCCCGTGCCCGTCGGGCCGGCCGAATCTGAGGCCTCCTCCTCGCTGGCATGTGTGGGGTGGGCGGTGGTCATGAGTCCTCCATCAGGGGGCGATAGGCCAACGCCCCGAGGGTGACATAGCTGAGTGCAAACACGGCGAGCAGCGCCACCCAAGGCCAGCCCTGGCGGCCGTCCGAGGTGCCGAGTGCGGCGTCGGTGGCTCGGGTGGCCCCGATGAGCACCGGGGCGAGCACCGGCAACATCAGCAATGGGATGAGGCTTTCTCGTCCCCGTGCGGAGGAGGCCAGCGCCGCCAGCAGCGTACCCAGTGCGGCGATACCTGCCGTGGCGGTCAGCAGCGTCGCTGCGCCCAGGATCCAACCGGCGAGCGGAGTGCGGTACAGGATGGCAATGGCCACCACCAACACCGCCTCCAGCACCAGCAGCTGGAGCGCCACGGCGATGGTCTTGCCCAGGTACAGCGCCGATGGCGAGACGCCGGACAGGCGGAGGGCGTCACCAACCCCCGGCTCGATCTCCAGCGCCGCCGATCGGCCCACCATGAGGATGGCGGCGAAGGTGACGGTCACCCAGAACAGACCGGGCGACACACGAACCAGCAGTTCGCTCTCCGCATCCAGCGCAAAGGCCATGACCACCAGGACCAGCACGGCGAAGGGCAGGACCTGGGCCAGGCCCACCCGGGTGCGGGCCTCCAGGCGCAGGTCCTTGCCCGCCACGAGGCGGACCGCAGCGGCGAACAACGACAGGCGCTTAGCCACGGCGAGCCGGCCGGTCGTCGGTCACCACGCCGCCGGCAACGGTGACGAGCCGATGTGCGACCAGGCGGGCTCGGTCCAGCTCGTGGGAACTCATCATCACCGTCGCCCCGGCGACCACGGCGCCGGCAATGAGTTCGTCGACCAGGTCGCGCCCCGCCCGATCCAACCCGGCGTGCGGCTCGTCCAGCAGCCACAGCTCGGGTCGCCGCAGTACCAGCACGGCCAGCGCGGCGCGCTTGCGTTGCCCCTCCGACAGCCGAGACACGCTCAAGGCGTCCAACCGCCCACCCAGCCCCAGCCGCTGGGCCACCTCGGCGATCTCGGCGTCCGGGTGGCCCGAACCTGGGGTTGCGCTTCGCGCCCAGAACCGCAGGTTCTCCGCAATGCTGAGATCTGCATACAACCCCGAACCGTGGCCCAGGTACCCCACCCTTCGGCGGACGATGCTCGGATCGGCCGCCAGGTCCGACCCCAACACCCGAGCGTTCCCCTCCACCACGCGCACCAGCCCGGCGCACACCCGAAGCAGCGACGTCTTGCCGGCGCCGTTGGGGCCCTGCAGCAACACCACCTCCCCCGCGTCGACCTCGAGGTCAATGCCCGCCAGCACGGGGAATCGCCCCAGCAGCGCCACCGCCGAGGAGAGCTGAACGACCGGGGCCATGGGGGCGCCATGGTAGGCGGCCACCGGTCGTGCCCCACGATTTGGGGTCGCCCCTCCTAGAGTTGAGCCGATGCTGGCACGGTTCCTCTCTGGTCTGGGCAAGACCATGATTGCGTTGGGCGTCATCACGTTCCTGTTCGTGGCGTTCCAGCTGTGGGGCACCGAACTGGAGGAGTCGCGCAACCAGGACGAGCTGACGGGTGAGCTTGCGTCGGGGTTGGACCAGGGCGCCGCGACCGATCCCTCCCTGGAGGACGTGACCGATGCCTTGGGCGAGATCTCCCCCGGCGACGCCGGGGAGCTGCCCAAGCCCGCCGAAGGCGAGAGCCTGGGCGTCATCCAGTTCAAGCCGAAGCTGAACAAGGCCGGCATCGACATGCGCAAGGTGTACCTGGAGGGCACCGACAAGGAGGACCTCAAGAAGGGCCCGGGTCACTACATGGGCCAGCCGTTCCCCGGCCAGAAGGGCAACGCCTCCATCGCCGGGCATCGCGTGACCTACGGGGCGCCGTTCCACCGGATCGACGAACTGGTACCCGGCGACCTCATCAGCGTCTACACGCGCCAGGGCGAGTTCACCTACCGGGTGTTGCCGCCGCCGTCGGACTTCACCGGCGAGCAGGGGCCCGCCCACTGGATCGTGGCGCCGTCGGACGTCTCGGTGCTCGATGATTTCGGCGACGACCGCCTGACGTTGACGGCGTGTCACCCTAAGTATTCGGCGGCCCAGCGCATCATCGTGGCCGCCGAGTTGGTGGGCAACCCCGCCGAGACCACGACTGGAAACGAGCCATCCACCGAGGAGGTGGCCGGGGAGGAGGTGGAGGTCGCAGCGGAACAGCTGGACGACCTCGGCTGGCACCCCGAGTACCTGCCGAACGTCCTGGCCTGGTCGGGTGCCACCTTCGGCGTGTGGTTGGCGGCCTTCGTCGTGGGCCTGCTGGTGGGCTCGAAGCGTTGGATCGTGTACCTGGTGGCCCTCCCGGCATTCGCCTACACGCTGTGGTTCGCCTTCACGTGGATCAACCGCTGGATTCCCAGCCTCTAGCGTGGTGAGGTCACCGACGGCGGCGCTGGCCCCTCTGGCGCTGGTCACCGCCACCCTCATGGGCTGCGGCGCCGGCGACGCCGAACCCGCACCGACCACCGCCGGCCCCACCTCCACCACGTCGGCCCCCCCGACGCAGCGCGACCTGTCCCAGCCGGCCGACAACGCAGTGCCCGAGGGGGTGGAGAACCTCGAGTTGGGAGACTGCTATGACCCCGCACCCGATCCCAGCCAGCGAACGGTTCTGGTGTTGTTGGTGCCGTGCGAACAGCCCCATCAGTACGAGGTGTACCACGTCGATGCCTTCACCGAGAGCCGGCGGGCGGGCTACCCGGGCGACAACGCCGTGCGGAACTACGCCGAGGAGCGGTGTTTCGAATCCTTTGAGGGCTTCGTGGGGCAGGTGTGGCGCGACAGCCTGCTGGACATCGAAACGTGGTTCCCCACCAGCGCCTCGTGGACCCAGGGTGCGGACCGCAAGCTGACCTGTGTGTTGTTCCACCGCAACCGGGCCGACCTGACGGGTTCGATGGCCGGCTCGCGCCGGTAGGCCCAGCGGGGGGCGGCGCAATCAGCGGCCGGTGAAGCGGGGCGAGCGACGCTCGACAAAGGCCGCCCGTCCCTCTGCGAGATCGTCCGAGGCCCAGGCAGCCAGGAACGCCTCCTGGTAGCTGGAATCGTCGGCCCTCGGGTCCTCCAACAGGTTCAGGCCCAACTTGGCCCCAGCCTGGGACAGCGGGGCGAGGAGGGCCATGTCCGCGGCCCACGCGAGGGCCACCTCGAGGTCGCCCCGGCGCTGGACCAGGCCGAGCCGCCAGGCATCGTCGAAGTCCAACACGTCGCCGGCCAACACCATGGAGCGGGCCATGCCCCAACCCACGGCCAGCGACAGGCGCTGCAGGGTGGGGTGATCGGTGAGCAACCCCAACCGGGCCACCGGCACCGCAAAACGTGCGTCCGGCGTGGCCACCCGAAGGTCCACCGACAACGCCAGCTGCATACCCAGCCCCATGCACGAGCCGGAGATGGCCGCCACGGTTGGGATACTCAGGCCCGCCAAGGCGTCCAGCATGGCTCTGAGGCCAACCGTGTAGTCGGGGTCCTCGGTGGTGGTGATGTCGGCCCCGGCACAGAAGTGGCCGTCGGTGCCCGTCAACACCAGCACCCGGGGGGCGTCGGCCCCGGCCTGCTCCACCGCCCGATGCAGCGCCGCCACCGCATGGGCATCCAGGGCGTTGCGGCGACGGGGGCGGTTGATGGTCAGCAGGGCCACGTCGCCCCGACGCTCGACCAACACCGCTGGTTGCTGGTCGCCGTCGCTGCCGCCGTCGGCCCCGGGGTTCCCGGTGGACGCCGGGCCTCCGGCGGGCGTTGGCTTGTCAGGGGGCGCCGGGTTTTCGGGAGGCGTGTCGGGCACGGTCCGCTCCAGTGTTGGGTTCGGTCGGGCCAGGTCACGGTACCGGACCTCCCCGAGGTCGGCTCCCGAACCGCCACCAGGGCGACGCGAGGCAGCCCGAGGACGCCTCGTGGCGAGCCAGGAGACCATCTCAGGACGACAGCGCGAATGACCGTGGCCCAGGTCGAGCACCAAGTCAACTAGCGTTTGAGTCCATGTCGGCGCTCTTGGCACTGTTGCCCCTGCTGTTGGCCGTCGCCATCGGCATCGGCATCGGGTTGTTGGGCGGAGGGCACCTCAGCAACCTGCTGGGCTGGCGCCCGGCAGCCTGGGAGGTGGCAGCAGGGGCGATTGTGGTGGCCATCGTGGCCGATGCGTTCCCCTGGCGGGGCGTTGCGCCCTTCGTGCTCAGCCTGGGCTCGACGGCGGCGCTCATCTACGTGGCGTGGATGAATCGACGGGTCGGCGGCATGATCGTGGTGGCTGTCGGGCTCGCCATGAACCTGGTGCCCGTGCTGGTGAACGGTGGCATGCCGGTCTCCTCCGACGCCCTGGTCTCCGCGGGCGCCGTCACCACGGCCGAACTCCCCGAGGTGCAGTTGACCGGCCCCCGCCACCTGGCCACCTCCGACGACCTGGTCCGCCCGCTCGGTGCCGTGGTGCCGCTGCCCATTGGGCTGGTGATCTCGCCGGGCGACATCGTGTCGCTCTTGGGGTTGGTCCTGGTCACCCAGGCCGTGCTCCGGCGCCGACAGGTTCGAATGGGAGGGCCCGCCCCGCCCATTCGCAACCCCCGGGTCACGCTGGAGACCTATCAGGAGGCCCTCAACACGCTGGGAGAGGGCCCCGCCGACAACACCTACGGCATCAACGCCGAACACGTCACGGCCGGCGCATCCGGCAACGTGCGCGCGGTGCCGCTGCGCCCTGCGGAGGCGCCCGTTCCGCTGGACACTGTCGGCCCCCAGGTGGAGGGCGCGCCACGCTCCTACGGGCCGGACGAGGCCGACGACGTCGGGGTCACCGTTCGCCCCATCCCCGTCGAGCATCGAGAAGATGCGCCCGCCCGCTCCGAGCCGCGGCGACCCCGACAGGTGCTTCCCCCCCACGGCGATATCCGGCCAGCGCCGTCCGGGCTGGATGTCGACACGGGCGAGTCGAGCATCGTGAGCACCTCGCCGCTTCCGCCCCGAGGGGGCGCTCCCTCGTCTCGGGGCGCGGACGGCGATCCTCCTCCCGGCTGGACCCGGGCAGCCGAGGCCGCCCGGCGAACGCCTGCGCCGCCGGCGCCGTCGCCCTACGAGGCGGCTCCCCTCGAGGACTTCGAGCCCCCAGCACCCGATACGCCGGACCCGGCGGCCCCCACCGGGGCCGTTCCGGTCACGCCCACCGCCCCTCCGCAGCGGCCGGCAGCGCCGCCGGTCGGCGAGGCCGAGCCCCGGCCGCAGCCGTCGCGCCCTCCCGAACCGCCCCGGCCCGCCCCCGCCCCGGCCCCGGCACAGCGTCCCAGCCCACAGCCACCGAAGCCCGCTGCACCCCCAGCCCCCGCCCCCGCCCCGCAGCCCCAACCAGCACCGGCTCCCCAACCGGCAACCCCTGAGGCACCTGCGGAGCCTGGGACCCGCCCGGGGGGCGTCCGGCGTCCCGGAGCCTCCCGGCCTTCGGCCTCGCCAGCGCCCGCCGCGCCCAGGCCCGCCTCGGCCAGGCCGGCTGCCCCCAGGGACCCGGAAGCCGAGTCGGCCACGGCCGAACACGAGGCACTCATCGACCCCTCGGCCACGCAGGCCACGCCGATGGTCGCCCTGGATGCGGGCTCGCCGGGAAGGTACCGCGTACCGGCTTCGGCCCGCGGCCGTCGCCCACGCCGCGAAGGATCCGAGTCGGTGCCCGATGAGGACAACGAGCCGCCCACCGGCGAGGTTCCCGCTGCACCCACCCCTGGCGAATGACGGCCACCAGCTCGGGAGCAATGCTGCTGCCCCGCGGCCAACGCCTGGACTTCGACGCGGGCCCGCTGATCATGGGCGTGGTGAACGCCAACGCCGACTCGTTTTCCGACCCCCGAGCCAGCGAATCCGCGGAGGCGGTGGTGGCGCTGGCCCACGCGCTCACCGAGGCCGGGGCCGACGTGCTCGATGTTGGCGGCCAGACCGCTTCCCCGGCGGTCGCGGAGATCAGCGTGGGCGAGGAGCAGGATCGGATTCTTCCGGTGATCGAGGCCTTGGCCGACTCGTTGCCCCAGGTCCCGCTGTCGGTGGACACCTATCGGCTGGAGGTGGCCGAGGCTGCCCTGACGGCCGGGGCGACCATCCTGAACAACATCATCGGAGCCCAGCACGTTGAGTTCGCCGGCCTGGCAAGTCGCCATGGCGCAGCCCATGTGATCACCCACAACCCGGGCGCCCCCAAGACCAAGCTGCTGGAGGCGGACCGCTACGGCGACGTGGTTGACGACGTCGCCGCGTACTTCGAGGACCAGCTGGCCGCCATCGCCCACATCCCGGGCGCTGCCGACCTGGCGGTTCTGGACCCCGGGGTAGACCTGGCCAAGACCCCGGCCCAGAGCCTGGAGCTTCTTCGTCGGGGCGCAACGTTCGACGCCCTGGGCTGCCCGGTGCTGATGGCCATCTCCCGCAAGGACGTCATCGGCGTGATGACGGGGCGGCCTCCCGCCGAGCGGATGGCCGGCACCATGGCGGTCGTGGGGTACCTGCGCCACGGGGGCCGACGGGTCTTCCGCCTGCACGACGTGGCGGCGGCCACCGACCTCCTGGCGGTGTTCCGCTACCTCGACGGCGCCACCGAGATGGCTCCCGATGCCCGCCTCGACCCGGCGCTGCGGCGTCAGCGCGCCTGAGGGCCGGGGTCTTCCCGCGCCGCCGCCTTCACCCCGTACCCGACGATGACGGCGGGCACCAGCAGCAGCGCCGAGAGCACGAAACAGGCCGCAACGACCCCGGTCATCCAGCTGCGCAGGCCAAAGACCAACCCGCCCACGAACACGAGCACGGCCACGCCCAACACCCCGTAGCCGAGGCGCTTGCCCATGGCGGCGAGTTCCGCCGCCCGAGCCCGTTGGGCCAGCACCGGATCGGAGGGGGTTGCCACGGCCGCAACCGGGGTCTCGTCGCTGTCCATCGGGCTCAGTCTCCCACGCGGACGGGCATCGCCGGCCGTGCGGTACGAGCGTCGGCCGTGCGGACGCGTGGGCCCAGCCACTCCGACCGCAGCGGTCGCCGCCAGCCCGGGGGGGCCACCCGCAGGGCGCCGCGGCCCTCCCACGGGCGAGGGCCAAGCACCTCACCGTCCGCACCAAGCCGAAGCGGGTCGGCACCACCGGACGCGGCCAGCTGGCCCAGTTCGGACAGTCGTTCACCCAACGGCGGCGCCGGGTTCCTCAGCAGGGCCTCGGCGCGGCTCCACATGGTTCGGCGAGCGGCGAACAGGAGCGGCGACAGCACGGCGGGCACGTCGGGGATGCGGAACCGTTCCTCCCCGGCGTCGAAGTCGTAGGGGTGGCAGTAGAGAAACGCCACCCCGGTTTCGGCCCACCGGGCGAACCCGTCGCGCACCATCCACCACGGGGTGACCCGAAAGAACGTTCCGCCCCCGAAGTAGTAGACGTAGCGCCCCACCTGGGCGAACTCACCCGAGGTCTCCAGCAGCCCGGAGGGCCAACGAAACGGATGCGACGGCACACCCGGGTACCACCAGAGCGGGTTGCGACGCGACGAGACGCCCGAGGAGTAGGAGTAGCCCTCCTCGGCCAACACCTCGGTGGCCCAGACCGACTTGCGCACCAGCGAGTACGTGGGCGCTCGAAAGCCCTTCACGGCGACCCCGGAGAGGTCCTCGACCACCGCCTTCGCTCGGCGCGCATCGTCGCGGAACTGGCCGGGGGTCAACTCGGGCAACGGGGTATGGGTCCAACCGTGCACCGCCGGTTCGTGGCCCGCCGCGCCGACCGCGGCCACCAGGTCGGGGTGGCGCTCGGCAATCTGGCCGACGAAAAAGAACGTGCCCCGCACCCCCAGGCGCTCCAGCCAGGCCAGCAGCTCCCACGTCAGCTGCTCGTACCGGAGCTCGCCCGCCGGATCCGCCCAGTGGTCCTCCACGTCGATGGTGAAACTCACGCCGCCGGCCACGGGGCGGCAGGGTATCGGGCATGCGGGTTACCGCGCGGTAACAACCGCGGCCTAGCCTCCAAGCATGCGTCTGCCCGCCGCCGAGCGCCGCCAACAGCTGCTGGTCGCCGCCCTCGAGGTGTTTGCCGAGCGCGGGTTTCACTCCACCTCGATGAACGACATCGCCGAGGCGGCCGGGGTGACCAAACCGGTGCTGTACCAGCACTTCGAGTCCAAACGCGACCTGTACCGGGAGCTGCTGGGAGAAATCGGAGCCGAGCTGCAAAACGCCGTCGCCAAGGCAACCGTCGACCCGACCTCGCCCAGGGGCCAGCTCGAGCAGGGTTTCGACGCCTACTTCTGCTGGGTGAACGACCACCGCAACGCGTTCGACCTGCTGTTCTCGGCCGGAACCCAACGGGAGGCAGACTTTGTCGCGGCCGCCCACCGGGTGGAGGACGCCATTGCGGAGGTGGTGGCCGACAACATCGTCATCGAGGGCCTCACCCGGGAGCGACGCGGCCTGCTGGCCCACGGCATCGTCGGCCTGGCCGAGGCCACCTGCCGCCGCTGGCTGGCCAATCCCGGCGACATCGACCACCGAGAGTTGGCCGCCCAGGCGGGGGAGCTGGCCTGGTTCGGCCTACGCGGCATCCGGGGCGCCTGAGTCCAGCGCTGCGCCGTTGTCTTCCTCCGGGTCGGTCGAGGTCCTGGCGCCGGTCACGATCACCGCGGCAAGCCAGGTGGTGAGCGGCACCGACGCCACCAGCCCGATCGAGCCGGTGAGGGTTCGGACCACCTCGGTGGCGATCGCCTCCGAGGTGACCACCCGGCCCAAGGTCTGGTCGGACTGGATGAACAGCAGCAGCAACGCCAACGACGAGCCCGCATAGGCCAGCACCAGGGTGTTCACCGTCGATGCGATGTGATCCCGGCCGATGCGAATGGCGCGCCGGTACAGCTCACGCCGGTCGGTGCCGGGGTCGGCCCGCCACAGCTCCAGCACCGATGAGGCCTGGGTGACGGTCATGTCATCCAGCGCCGAGTGCGCCGATGAGCACGCCGGCCAACAGCAGGCCCGAGAACGACAGGTCGGCACCGAAGGCCTGCACGACCAACACGTTGTCGTCGACCACCCCCGACAGCGACGTGGCGGCCACAAAGATGCCCGAGAGCACGGCGACGAGCGCGAGCGACCCGAGGGTGCCCAACAGCGCCACGTGGGTCAGTGGATTGAACCCATGCGCCAGGTACAGCGCCACCACGGCGATGGCCGAGGCACCGATGAGGCCCACCCAGAACGGGTTGTTGCCCACGAGGATCGACGGGAGCACGAACGCCATGAGCACGGCGATGCTCACCCCGAGCCCGATCAGCGACGCAAGGCCCCGCCATCGCCCCAGCGCCACCACCGATCCCACGAACAGGGCCAACAACACCAGCATCGGTCGACCCCGTTCGCGGCCTTCGATGGCGTAGTACACGCCGGGGTCGAACTGCGACAGGCAGTCTCGCTGGGCCGCAGCCGCGACGCCCTCGCACTGGGGCGGCGGGAAGTACCCCAACACCACCTGCTGGCCGGGCGAGAACTCGGCCAGCGCGTTGTTGTCGACGAGCGGAAGGCGGACCTCCCGGCCCACCTCCGGGCCTCCCAGCAGCTCCAGGCGGAGGTCCTCACACTCCACCTCCCCTTCGGCGCCCTCGAAGTCCGCCGAATCGGCGGCCGGATCCGACGGGCTCATCTCCACCGGGCAGGGAAGGGTTTCGATGCCGAGCACCTCGGCGTTGAATCGATCCTCGGGCACCCCGAACGCGGTGATGTCGGGCAACTGCAACCCACGAGGCCACAACAGGGCCATGCCGAGCAGGGTGGCCAGACCAACACCACCGACCGCCATCAGCAGCCAGCGGCGGACCTCGGCGGGCACCTCCAGCGGAGCCGCCCCCTGAACGTGGCTGTGGCCCGATCCCATCGGCACCAAGGTAGGGCACCGGGGGTCGGGCCACGCCTACCGCCGCACCCCGGAGGAACGACCGGGCGATAGTTTCCCACCATGTCCGATGACTTCTTTGAGGTAGTGGTGGAGATCCCCCGAGGGTCTCGCAACAAGTACGAGATCGATCACGACACCGGCGAGGTGTGGCTGGATCGGCACCTGTTCCAGGCCACCGTCTACCCGGTGGAGTACGGGTTCTTCCCGAGCACGCTGGCGGACGACGACGACCCGCTGGATGCACTGGTGCTGCTGGGCGAGCCCACGTACCCCGGCGTTCACCTGCGGGTTCGCGTGGTGGGCATGTTGATGATGCACGACGAGAAGGGACGCGACGAGAAGATCCTTTGCGTGCTGCACGGCGATCACCGCCAGGACGACTACAGCGACATCGACGACGTGCCCGAGCACTTCCTGGCCGAGATCCGACACTTCTTCGAGGTGTACAAGGACCTGGAGCCGGGCAAGGACACCGAGGTGGGTGGCTGGCACACCAGGGCGGAGGCGCTCGAGGTGATCGCCGCCGCCCGGGCGGCGTTCCCAGGGGCATCGTGACGCTGCCCGCTCCCCCCACGGTGCCGCCCGAGTCGATGGGCGTGGACCCGGAGGCCATCGAGGCCGCGGCGGCGCGCATCCAGCGGGAGGTGGACGAGGGGCTCCTGCCCGCCGCCCAGCTGGCGGTGGCCCGAAACGGCACGTTGGTGTGCAACCGGGCCTTCGGGGCAGCCACCCCGGAGCACCGCTTTGCCGTCTACTCGTGCACCAAGGCGTTCACCGGCGGGATCATCTGGCAGTTGCTGGGAGACCGTCGTCTCAACCTGGAGGACCCCGCCGCCGACTACGTGCCCAGCTTCGGCACCAACGGCAAGGGCGCGGTCACCATCGCCCACCTGCTGACCCACACCGGCGGGTTTCCCCAGGCCCCACTGGGCCCGCCCCGATGGGCCAGCACCGAGGGCCGCAACGAGGCATTCTCCCGCTGGCGGCTCATCACCGAACCGGGCAGCGCCTTCGAGTACCACCCCACGGCCGGGCATTGGGTGCTTGGCGCCGTCGCAGAAGCCGTACTGAACGAGCCCCTGGGCGAGTCGATCGCCCGGCGGCTCTGCGAGCCGCTGGGGCTGGGCTTCTCGCTGGGCGGCGACGATGCCTGCACGGGCCCATTCTGCCCACCGACCGCTACCGGCGAGCCACCCACCGCCGCCGAACTCCGGGCTGCCTTTGGGCTCGACGAGTTCGATCTGGGCGAGGTGACCCCCGCGGCCCTGACGATGTTCGCCGACCCGGCGGTGCGTGCCGTCGGCGTTCCCGGGGGTGGCGGCGTCGCCACGGCCGCCGACCTGGCCCGGTACTACCAGGCATTGCTGGCCAACACCTCGCAACTCTGGCACCCCGACGCTCTGGCGCTGGCGACCAGCCGCGTCCTGGTGAACCTGCCCGACCCGCTCTTCGCCGTACCCGCCAGCCGCTCGGCCGGGTTGGTGATTGCGGGCGACGACGGCAACCACACGCTGCGCGGCTTCGGCGCGGGATGCTCGCCGCGAAGCTTCGGCCACAACGGCGCCGCCGGGCAGATTGCCTGGGCCGATCCGGACACCGGCTTGTCGGTGGGGTTCGTCACCAGCGGGATCGACCAGAACTTCATTCGCCAAGCACGCCGCACGCTCTCGATCGGCTCCAAGGTGGCCGCCGGCGTCAAGCCGGCTCGGGGTACGTAACGTTGTAGCTGCGCAACCAACGGCGCCCATCAGGCAGCAACACGAACTCCGACACCGACGCGTTCTCGGCGCCCTTGAAGGCGAAGGCCGACGAGCCCGTGAGGTCGGCCAGCATGCGGGCGATCACCCCGCCGTGCACCACCAGCGCCACGGTCTGATCCACCCTCCCCTCGATGGCCACCGACAGGCCCCTGGCCAACCGCTCGGAGAAGGCCTCTTCCGATTCGGCTCCCGGGATGGTGTCCCACCGCTCGGCGACCATGATGGCCTCGAAGAGCGGATCGCCGGCGTAGGCCAGCTCCCGGAGCCGTCCGCCCTCGGCCTCGCCCAAGTGCACCTCGCGGAGGTCGGCCAGCACCGTGGGGGTCAGGCCGAGCCGGGCAGCCAGCGGTTCGGCGGTCTGCTGCGTGCGACGCATCGTGGAGCAGTAGACGGCGTCGATGCGGGACATGCCCGGGGAGCAGAGGGCGGCGGCGGTCCGTTCGGCCTGCTCGACGCCTACCGGGTCGAGGGGAGGATCGCCCTGGCCATCCAACAACGGCTGAGGCACGCCGGGGATCACGGGCGCCGATGCGCCGTGACGGATCAGCTTCACCGTGACCGCCCCCGGAGGGGGAACGTAGGGCCGCTGATGGAGGGGGGTGGGCTGATCGGTCATGACCTGGGTTTTAGTCGGCACGTGCCGCACCCGGGCCACACGCCATGGCCAACCTCCCCAGCCGGGCCATAGGATGAGAACACGTTCTAGTTTTCAGCTCGCGCGCTCATCCACCTCACAGGAGTCCTCACATGGTTCTCGGCCCCGTCGCCACCAGCCGCTCACCGTTCCCCGTTCCCTTTGGGTGGTTCACCATGGCCTACTCCGAGGAACTGGCGGTTGGCGACGTGACGCCGCTGGAGTACTTCGGCCGGCACCTGGTCATGTGGCGTGACAACGACGGGGTGGCGCACGTCAGCGACGCCTTCTGCCCCCACCTCGGCGCCCACTTCGGCCACGGAGGTGTCGTGGAGAACTGCGAACTCGTGTGCCCGTTCCATGGCTGGCGCTTCGACGCCGACGGCAACAACACCCTCATTCCCTACTCCGACCGCGTGAACAAGCGCGAGGTGGTGCGGCCCTACCCCACCATGGAACGCAACGGCATGATCCTTGCCTGGTACCACCCCACCGACGCTCCCCCCACTTTCGAGGTGCCCGAGCAGGTGGAATGCGGCGAGGACAGCGACGCCTGGACCGACCCCATCCACCGCGAGTTCTTCATTGAGGCCCCGTGGCAGGAGATCGCCGAGAACGGGGTGGACGCAGCGCACTTCCGCTACGTCCACAACACCGAGGAAGTGCCCGAGTTGGAGCGTTACGAGACCGACGGCCCCACCACCTCCATGCGCAGCATCCAGAAGTTCCCCACCCCTCGAGGCGTGGTGGACGGACGCATCGACGCCGACAGCACCGGCCCGGGGTTCTCCGTCATCCACTTCTCCGGCATCGTCGACACGATGCTGATGGGCTGCGCCACGCCCATCGACGCCAACCGCTGCCAGATGCGCTTCACCTTCCGGGTGAAGAAGATGGGCGACGAGGCCACCGAATCCACCGTGGGCCAGGCCTTCGCCGACGAGGTGAGCAACCAGGTGCTGGAGGACATGCCCATCTGGGAGAACAAGGCGCACTTGGTGCGACCCGCGCTGGCCGACCAGGACGGCCCGTTCATGAAGTTCCGCAAGTGGGCCAGCCAGTTCTACGCCGAGCCCGTGGCCGACGAGGCCGCCGTGTACCCGCCGCAGGGTTCGTTCCCCGCCGAGGAACGCGAGCTGACCGCCTCCAAGAAGTTCGGCAACCCGGACCCAGCGTTCCGCATCGAGGCGTAGCCCCGGCGCGTCCGCCCGTTGCCCGTCGCCGGCGACGGGGCCGGATTCCGGCCGATGTGGCAATACTTGACCGAGTTGGTAGGGTTTCGTTCGTGCGATCCCTCTTCAGCTTCCCCAACCCCGTGAACGAGGCGGCGGCGCGCAGCGTTGCTGCCGGCGTGGTGGCCCTCACCGCTCTGATCCTGGCGGGCACGGCGCTCGGCATCGACGGCGCCCGTTGGCTCGTGATCCCGTTGGCACTCGGCTTCTGGGCGCGGGTGCTCACCGGCCCCACCCTGAGCCCGCTGGGCCAGCTGGCCACCCGGGTGGTCGCCCCCCGCCTGCCACGGGCCGAGCGGTTCGTGGCGGGTGCGCCGAAGCGGTTCGCCCAAGGTATCGGAACCTTGCTGTCCACCCTGGCGGCCGTCGCCTGGCTGGGCTTCGGCTCGCCCGGCGTCGGCGTGGCGCTGGTGGCGGCCATCACTGTTGCGGCGTTCCTGGAGGCCGCCTTCGCCGTGTGCCTGGGCTGCATCATCTACGGGCACCTGGCCTCCTCCGGCGTGGTCGCCGCGGCAGACTGCCCCGAATGTGCCGACCTGTCACTGCGCTTCGCCACGACCGAACCCCCGGTACTCACCCGAAACTGAGCACCTCCACCGCGGTGGAGACGAGCGTGTCGGCATGACATCTCGCGCCGTGGTGTGGTTCCGAAAGGACCTCCGGCTGGGCGACAACCCGGCTTGGGCGGCCGCCTCCGAGGCCGACGAAGTGACGGCGCTCTTCGTGGTGGACCCTGCGATCATGGACGCTGCGGGGCCGCACCGCCAGGCGCAGTTGGCCGCCCACCTGCGTGCGCTGGACGGCGAGCTGCGCGACCGGGGAGGCGGCCTGTGTCTGCGGCGTGGCGACCCCGCCGAGGTGGTGCCGGGCGTGCTCGCCGAGGTGGGCGCCGACGCGCTGCACGCCAACGCCGATGCGGCACCGGGCGGCCGCCGGCGCGACCGGCGTGTACATCGCCGCCTGAGCGAACTGGGGCGCAGCGCGTCGACGACGTCCCGCAGCGAGCCGGTGCCGTTCCACACCCACTGGGGTTCCCTGGTCCTGCCACCGTTGTCGGTCACCACCAAGGACGACACGGTGTCCAAGGTGTTCACGCCCTTCTACAAGCGCTGGCGGGACACGGCTTGGGATCCGTGGCCGGATCAGCCGGCACGGGGCCCACGAACCGCAGCGCCGAACGCGCAGCCCGGCCCGGGCGCAGGGAAGCCGCTGACGCTCCCCGACCTGCCGTGCGCCGGCAGCGAGCCACACCACGATGGCGGGGAGCACGCCGCCCTGGCCCGCCTGGACGCGGCCGTCCAGCGGGCCGACCGGTACCGCGACGAGCGGGATCGGCCCGATTTGGCCAGCACGTCCGAGCTGTCGACCGACCTGCACTACGGCACGCTGTCGCCCCGACGTGCGGCAGCGGCGCTCGGCGAGGCCGGCACGGGCGGAGCGGCGCTGGTTCGACAGCTGGCCTGGCGCGACTGGTATGCCCACCTGCTGTGGGCCCACCCCGCCCTGACACGGCAAGCGATGCGGCCCGAGTACGACACCATCGACTGGACGAATGACGACAGCGAGTTCGATGCCTGGTGCGCCGGCCAGACCGGCTATCCCATCGTGGATGCGGGCATGCGCGAGCTCACGGCGACGGGCTGGATGCACAACCGCGTGCGCATGATCGTGGCGTCGTTCCTGGTCAAGGACCTGCTGGTGGACTGGCGCTGGGGCGAGGCCCACTTCCGGCGCCTCTTGGTGGACGGCGATACCACCCAGAACGTGGGCAACTGGCAGTGGGTGGCGGGCACGGGCCCCGACGCCGCCCCCTATTTCCGCATCTTCAACCCCACCACCCAGGCGACGCGCTTCGACCCGCAGGGCGACTACGTGCGCCGCTGGGTGCCCGAGGTGGCGCAGCTGCCCGACCGGTGGGTGCACCGGCCGTGGGAGGCGCCCGAGGCCACGTTGGCCAAGGCGGGCCTGGCGCTCGGCCGCAGCTATCCCCACCCGCTGGTGGCCCACGACGAGGCCCGGCAACGCACGCTGGCCGTCTACGAACGGGCCCGATCCGCGGGCTCCGGGAGCTGAGCCACCCACCCGGCGAACCGGTGCCCGAACGCGGAACGATCCGCCGGTTTTGTTGGGGAACTCCCGCCGAGTTCCCGCACCAGCGGATCGTTCTGTTGTGGAGGTTCCCGCCACCACAACGAGCAATTGCTCTGGACCAGAACCTACACAGAGTGGTCATCCGGGGCAAGACCGGGAGAAATCCTGCCGAATGGCCACTATGTGTGGTGGTCGGCCGACCGCTCGAAGTGGCCTTACAGGGATAGGTAACCGCATTCCGTGGCATTTCATGTGTCCTCCCCCGCAGGCGCCGACACCGATAGCGTCCAGTCCATGTCGGCCCTGCCCGCCCATCGTCCGCCCAGCCTCGTTGCGCTGCACGTAGGCGATCGACCCGAGTCATGGGCGGCCGTCGGCTTCGAGGTCGTGGGCCGCACGGTCGCCGTCGGCGACGTTCAGATCTGCTTGCACGGGGACGACGGACCCCGCGGCCTGCTTCGCTGGGACCTTCGGGGCGGTACCGGCGCGCCGCACCGGCGCGCCACCGTCTCGGATCTCGACGGCCTCAGCACCGGCTGGGTCCCCGACGGCGGGCATGCAGCCGGAGACGATGGCCCCGACCACCCGAACGGCATCAGTTCCATCGATCACGTCGTGATCGCGTCCGCCGACGTCGACCGCACCATCGAGGCCATGATCAGCGTGGGCTTCGAGGTGCGGCGGGAGGGCCACAGCACCAGCTACGGCGAGCCCATGCGCCAGGTGTTCTTCTGGGCCGGAGACGTGATCGTCGAGCTGGTCGGCCCCACCGGCCCACCGACCACCAAGGAGCAGGAACCCGCCCGCTTCTTCGGCCTCGCCTTCACCTCCGAGGACTTGGACGGCACCGCCGCAGCGCTGCCGGACGACCTGGGCACGCCCAAGCCTGCGATTCAGCAGGGCCGATCCATCGCTTCGTTGCGGCTCCGGAATCACGGCGGCTCGGTGGAATGCGTGGTGATGAGCCCTCACCCAGGGGTGGCGGCTGACGGGTAGGGTCGCCGGGTGCTCGACCATGTCTTCACCGACGCCATCGGCGCGCTCCGAGACGCCATGGAACGAGCGATGCTGGAACGTCAGGCTTTTGAGGAGCGCTTCCAGACCGACATCCTGCTGGGCGACCTCACCTGGGAGACGTCCTACGGCCTCCCCGGCGAGGGAACACCGCCACGGGTCCGGGCCGACGTGACGCTGGAATGGCCCACCTGGAGCCAGACCGCCTATCGCTCGTGGTACATCGACGAGGACCTCAGCGAGCCCCCCAGCATCGAGATCGAGGTGAGCTTCCGGGTGCAGCGCCTGGCGCAGCAACCCGACCTCGCCGTCCTGCTGGCGGCGTTGCCGACCGACAGCCCGCCGATGGGCGGCGAGCGGTTGCACCGGGAAGGGCCCACTGCGGCGGCGCTCCACGATGCGGACCTGACCGCCACCGAGTGGTCGGTCGAAGTCAGCTATGAGGGCTCCTACGAGCTGGATGAATCCACCCTGGCCGACGGGTCGGTGCTGGACGACCATTTCGGGGCCATCGGGGGCTGGGTGGCCGCCACGCTCGTGCGCCTCGGCGACCAGACCTTTTCGTTCCTCCCGTCCGAGGACGTCGGCGATTGATCCGTCCGGCCCAGCAGCCTGCCGGTTGACTCCGTGACCGAGCGAACTACAGTCAACTCGGAGCGTGACACTGCAGCCGCGATGCAGCCCGCCGCACGCTGCGCGAACCTGTCGATCCGCCCCACCGAAAGCACCGCATGAAGCTCCGCAACCTCGCCGTACCCGTCAGCGTTTTCCTCCTCGCCGCGGGATGCGGCTGCTCCACGGCTCCGCCTCCCAAGCCGCGGAGCTTCAACATCACGCTTCGCATCACGGGCTCGCCCAACGCCACCGCCACCCAGGCGGTGCGCGACGGCGAGCGCAAGCTGGAGAGCATCATCACCACCGACCTCTCGGACATCCCGCGTAGCGCCGGGCTGCAATGCGACCCGAGGGACCCCAACCCGCCCACCACCATCGACGACCTGTACATCGACGTGAAGTTCGTGAACGACGACGGTCCCGGCGGCACCCTGGCCTCGGCCGGCCCCTGCGTCACCCGCACCAGCAACGGCCTACCGGTCACCGGCACGGTGTTGATCGACCGGGCCGACGTTCCCGGCATGATCCAGTCCGGCTCGCTGGACGAGACCGTGTTGCACGAGATGACCCACGTGGTGGGCTTTGGCACGTTGTGGAGCCGGAAGGGGCTGGTGCAGGGGGCCGGCGGATCCAACCCTCGCTTCTCGGGCTCCAAGGCCAACATTGCGTGGCGGGGCCTGGGTGGCACCGGCTCGGTGCCCGTGGAGAACTCAGGCGGCGGTGGCACCCGTGACGGCCACTGGCGGGAGTCGGTCCTCAACAACGAGCTGATGACGGGCTACGCCAACTCCGGTTTCAACCCCATGAGCACCATCAGCGTTGCCTCGTTGGGCGACCTCGGCTACACGGTCGACATGGCCAAGGCCGACCGCTTCACGGTGCCGAGGGCCCGCACCGCAGACGACGCACTGGCCACCGAGGCCGGGCACCCCTTCGAGGAGGAGCTGTTTGGCCCAACCCGCACGGTGGAGGGCTAGCCGGCAGGCGATTCAGTCGGCCAGCACGTGGTCGACGAACTCGCTGATCGTGCTGGCCACCAGGTCGGGCGGCTGAAGCTCGTCGGGCCACGGCTCGGGGCCCCGCATCCAGGCCGTACGCAGGCCCACCGCACGCGCCCCCTCCATGTCGTAGCGGGGGTGATCCCCCACCATCCAGCCCTCCAGCGGGTGGCCGCACAGCTCCGCGGCCAGCTGAAAGATGGCCGCCTCCGGCTTGCGGGTGCCCACCAGCTCGGACACCACCACCGCGTCGAAGTGCCCGCCCAGCTCGGCTGCGTTGATCTTGTCCCACTGCGATGCCGGGCCATTGGTGACCATGCCCAAGGCCCAGCCCTCGCCCGCCAGCCGTTCGAGCGCCTGGGCGACGCTCGGGGCCACCTCAATGGCGGCCACCCAGTGCTCGGCCCGATCTGCGGCGATGTCGCGTTCGGGCACCCCGAAACGCTCCGCGGCCACCGGCATCCAACGCTCCTTGTCGCCGTAGCCGTTGCCGTCCACCTCGACGAGCCATTCCAGCGCACCCGGGTGGGTCACCCCGCGGCGCTCCAGCATGCCCGCAGCCCAGCGGCGGAACATCGCCCGGCGGTCGATGAGGGTGTTGTCGAGATCGAACAGCGCCAGGCTCATGGGCGTGGGGGCAGGTCCTCGAAGCCCGGCGGTCGCCCCTCGCCCTTGGCCGCAAAGCTCTCCATCATGTCGCCGGGCTTGAACATGCCCGACTGCCATCCCGCAATCTGGTGCAGCGCATCGGCCGTGCTGTGATCGCGGGCGTAGCTGATCGCCTCCTTCGTGCCCCAGATCGCCAACGGCGACTGGGCGGCGATGCGCTCGGCGATGGCCAGCGTCTCGGCCACGGTCGTGTCGTGATCGGCGAACGTGTCGTTGAAGAATCCCACCTCCCGCGCCCGGGCCGCGGGGATGCGGTCACCGGTGAAGGCCCATTCCCGTGCAACCCCTTCCGGGATGATCTTCGGCAGACGCTGCAACGTGCCCACGTCGGCGGTCATTCCAATGTTGATCTCCTGAATGCACACGAATGCGTCCTCGCTGGCGTAGCGGCAGTCGGCCGCCGCCACCATGTCCACGGCGCCGCCGATGCACCCGCCCTGCACGGCGGCCAACACGGGAAACCGAGCCTCGGCCAGCGCGGTGAACGACGCCTGGAGGTGCTGCACCAGCATCCACAGGTTGGAGCTGAGGCGTCCCGGTTCGGTGACGCCGGGAGCGTTTCCCAGCCCGCCGTCACCCGTGAACACGGCCAGGTCCATGCCGGCCGAAAAGTGCTTGCCGGTGGAGGACAGCACCATCACCCGGGTGGTTCCCGGCTCGTCAAGCGCCCGCACCAGGGCGGGCAGCTCGGTCCAAAAAGCCGGCACCATCGAGTTGTAGGCATCGGGTCGGCTCAGTTGCACGTGGGCCACGCCGCCGTCGAGGTTGACATCGAAGCATTCCCATTGCGTGGTGTCGGCCGGCTCGCTGGTCATCGTGTTGCTCCTTTGGGGCGTCGGGGCGCAGTTCGCACCCCCGCTCGACACGGTACCGGGCCTGCAGCGGGCAGACTGGGGCGGTGATACTTCGCCTCACCCTGCGCAGCGCCCGTTCCCACGTGTTGCGGTTCGTGCTGACCACCTTTGCCGTGTTCATCGGCGTGAGCTTCATCACCACCGCGTACGGCCTGGCCGACCAGCTCAGGGGCATCCTCGACGAGGAGACCTCGACCGCGTCGCAGGCCGGCGACATCTCCGACGTGCCCGGTGCCGACCGCCTGTTGTTTGTCTCACCGGAGGTCACCTCCTTCGGCCTGACCAGCACGCTGGACGCCTCCCTGGCCGAGGAGATCCGCAGCGTGGACGGCGTGGCGACGGCCTTTGGCCAGACCCAGCGCGGCGTGTCCTTCGACGTGCCGGGGCAGGCCACGGGCAGCCTGGGCGAGTTCGAGGCCGCCGCCACGACCTCGGCCTACGACGAGGCGCAATGGAGGCTCGTCGACGGCACCGCTCCGACGGGCCCGGACCAGGTGGCCGTCAACGCCGACGGGCTGTCGGCCGCCTCGCTGACCACCGCATCGGTGGGCGACAGCGTCAGCATGTTCCTGCCCACCGGGCGACGCCAGATGACCATCTCCGGAGTGGTGGAGTCGCGGACCCCCGAGTCCAGCAATCCGTTTCAGTTCACCACCGCCGTGGCCGTCTTCGATCCGGCCGTCAGCCAGTCGCTGTTCGGCAGTGAGGGGCGGGTGGACAGCATCGTCGCCGTGGTCGCACCGGAGAGCGACGCCGCCGCCGCCAAGGAGCGCATTGCCGACGTGCTGCCCGATGGCGTCACCGTGGGCGATGCCGCAGACCTCACGGCGCAGGCGGTGGGCCTCATCAACACCATCGTGGACGCCATCGAGACCGGCATGCTGGTGTTCGCCGGCATCACGCTCTTTGTCGGCACCTTCCTGGTGGCCAACACCTTCTCCATCGTCGTCGCCCAGCGCACCCGTGAGCTGGCCGTGCTGCGCGCGGTTGGGGCCGGACGGCGCCAGGTGTTCGCCTCCGTCGTGGGCGAAGCGGCCGTCATCGGGGTGATCGCCTCGTTGCTGGGGCTGATTGCCGGCCTGCTGCTGGCCGCCCTGGCCGGATGGGCCATCGACACCGAGCGGAGCTTCGGGGTGATCGCCTCGGGCCGCACGGTGGGCGTGGCGCTGGGCATCGGCATGGGCGTCACCATGGTGTCGGCCATCTTTCCTGCGTTGCGAGCGACACGGGTGGCCCCCGTGGCCGCCATGCACGACCACGAGGTGGGGCCGCCCCGAGCCTCCTGGTGGGGCCCGCTGATGGGCGTGGTGGGGGTGGGCGGCGGCATCGGCGCCATCGTGGTCGGCCTCGGCAACGGCGTCTCAACCGCCTGGCGGATTGGGCTCATCGGCGGGGGCGCCATCGCGATGTTTCTCGCCCTGGCCGGCCTCTCGCGGTTCATCGCTGCTCCGGCCGTCCGGATGATCGGCGCCCCGCTGGGCTCGGGCCCGGTGGCCACGCTGGCCCGGACCAACGCCGCCCGCAATCCCCGGCGCACCGCCACCACCGCCGGGGCGCTCATGATCGGCCTGGCGCTCATCGCCCTGGTGGCCACGGTCGGGCTGTCGGTGCGCCAGGGCCTGGAGAACCAGTTGCGAAACGACACGACCGCCACGTGGTTCGTGCAACCCAACCAATTCGTCCCGCCCGACCCAACCGCATTGGTCGATGCGCTGGCTCGCCCCACGGAGGTGGCTTCGGTGGTCACCACCTCGTTCGCCACCATCACCGTCGACGGCCCCGACGGCACATCCACCGGCGTGGCGGTAGCCGACCTGGCCGAGGTGCCGACGGTCTACGACCTGGGGATCACCGATGGTGGCACCGACACCTCGGGGGTGTGGGTGTCCTCCGACGCCGCACGCGACCTCGGCGTCTCGGTGGGCGACCAGGTCACCCTCTCCACCGGGGTTGGGGCCGACGTTCGGGCCACGGTTGGGGCCATCTACACCCGAACGGCAGCGCTCTCGACCATCCTGGTCGATCAGCCGCTCGCGGACGAACTCGGTGCCCAGATCTTCGTGCAGGCCGTGGCCATTCGGGGCGCCGAGGGGTTCACCGACGAACAGGTGCGAACTGCCATCAAGCCGGCGACCGACGACTTCGCCAGTTCGGCCATCGTCACCCCGGAGGACTACACCGAGAGCCAGACCACGCCGCTGAACTGGGCGGTGCGGGCGGTGGCGGCGCTGCTGTTGGTGTCGGTCATGGTGGCCGGGCTGGGCGTGGCCAACACGCTGGCGCTGTCGGTCTACGAGCGGACGAGGGAGATCGGCCTGCTGCGGGCGGTGGGCGCCACCAGACGGCAGATCCGCAAGGCGGTACGGCGCGAGGCGGTGATCACATCCATCTTCGGTGGCCTGCTGGGCGTGGCGGTGGGCACCTCGCTGGGCGTTGCTGCGGTCAATGCGCTTCCCGATGCCTTCTCCGGCACCCTGGTCATTCCCTGGGCGTGGATCATCGGCTGCATCCTCGTCACCGTGTTCATGGGCCTGGGCGCCGCGCTGTGGCCGGCGTGGCGGGCCGCCCGCATGAACGTGTTGGAGGCCATCGCTCACGAGTGAGCGGGCGGCGCCCCGATGGTTCCGGGCGTCGAGGTGTGCTGGACTGTCGGCGATGCATCGGGGGGAGACGTCCAGCACCACGGCCGGCACCGACGCCGGGGCGCGGGTGCCCGGCCACGACCCCAGCCGCCGTCGCTTCCTGGCCGGGACCGCCGCGGTCGGCACGGCCACGGCGGGAGCGGCCGGCCTCGGAGGGTGCGGCGACGGCGACGGAGAATCCCCCGACGGCGCCCCAACCACGCTGGCCATCCCCCTACTGGATGCCGACCCGTTCACGTTGGGCGTCGCCTCGGGCGACCCGGACGACACGTCGGTGATCCTGTGGACCCGGTTGGTGATCGATCCCGACCGACCCGACGGCGGCGTGGGCACGGACCCCATTCCGGTGGCCTGGCAGGTGGCCTCCGACGAGGCCTTCGACACCGTCGTCGCATCCGGCACCGAGACCGCCGAGTTGGGCTTCGCCCATTCGGTGCATGCCACCGCCGAGGGCCTCGACCCGGACGGCACCTATTGGTACCGGTTCTCCGTGGGCGGCCTCACCTCGCCCACGGGCCGCACCCGCACCATGCCGACGCCCGGGGACGCACCCACGTCGGGACAGTTCCGACTGGCCATGGCAACGTGCCAGGACTTTCAGGGCGGCTACTACGCCGCCTGGCAGGACGCGGCGTCGGTGGAGGATCTGGACCTGGTCGTCTTCCTGGGCGACTACATCTACGAGCTGCCCAACATCTTCACCGGGCCGGACGGTGACACCAGCCGCCACTACACCTCTCCGGTGCCCACCGACCTGGAGGGCTTCCGGGCCCGGTACTCACAGGTGAAGGGCGACACCCAGCTCATCGCCGCCCACCAACACGCGCCCTTCTTCGCCATGTGGGACGACCACGAGGTGGTCAACAACTACACCGTCGACGTCGATCCATCGTTGCGCCAGGCGGCCTACCAGGCCTGGTGGGAGCACCTCCCCGTGCGCCTGCCGCCACCCCGCAACGGCGAGCTGGAGGCCTACCGGCCGCTGCGGGTGGGCAGCCTGCTGGACCTGTTCATCGTGGACACCCGCCAGTACACCGACGCCCCACCCTGCCCCGGCGATGACGGCCTGGGCACCGTGCCCGACTGCCCCGAGCGCTCCAACCCCCGGCGCACCCTGTTGGGCGCCGCGCAACGGAACTGGTTGCTGGAACAACTCGCCGGTTCCACGGCCACCTGGACCGCGTTGGCCAACCCCGTCCTGTTCGCCGGCCTGGTGGCCGGGGAGGAGGCAGCCGAGGCCATGGCCGAGGAGGCCTCGCCGACCCCCAAGTTCTTCATGGACACCTGGGACGGCTTCCCTGTGGAGCGGGACGAGGTGCGATCGGCCCTCGCCAAGGTGGACAACCCGGTGGTGCTCACCGGCGACTACCACGCCAGCTTCGTGCTGGACGTGCTCGACCCCTCGCCCGCCGACGACGCTGCCGCCTCTGCGACCGACGGCCGGGCGATCTGTCCTGAGTTCCTGGTCACCGCCATCAGCTCCATCCTGTTCAGCGAGGACTACACCGCACTCAACCCGCAGGTGCGCTACTTCGAGGCCAAGCACGGCTATGCGTTGTGCACCGTGACGGCCGAGCAGTTCAGCTGCGAGTTCCGCTACGTCGACAACATCTGGGATCCGGCCAGCACGGTCACTGCCGGCCCCACATGGGCGGTCGCCGCCGGCGAGCGCACCGCCCGAGAGCTGGCGACGTCGTGAGCAAGAAGCTCAGGCACGCACCGTTCAAGGTGGCCCGCCGGGCCGCCAACGACCTGTCCGAGGCCTTCGGCCAGGTCGATCATTCCCTGGCGGTGTGGCTGGGTTCGGGCTGGCGGGCGGCCACCGAGCAGCTGGACGTGGTTGGGCGGGTGGGGGTGGCCGACGTGGCCGGGTTCGTCCCCTCGGGCGCCATGGCGCACGGCGACGAGGTGCTCAGCGTGGCTCTGGGCGGGGACCATCGACCGATGCGGGCGCTGGTGTTCACCGGCCGAACCCACCTCTACGAGGGCCACGGCGTTCCGGCGGTCGTGCACGGCATCCGCACTGCGGCGGCCGCCGGCTGCCGGGTGGCCGTGCTCACCAACGCCGCCGGCTGCCTGCGGGAGGGATGGGGCGTGGGCCGCCCGGCGCTCATCGCCGACCAACTCAACCTCACCGGCCACTCCCCCCTCACCGGCCCGTTGGGTCCGCCGCCCCACGACCAGCGTCATGTCGACCTCACCGACGCCTACCACCCCTACCTTCGGCGCCTCGCACGCAGCGTGGCCCCCGATCTGCCCGAGGGCGTGTACGCCGGGTTCCACGGGCCCGAGTTCGAAACCCCCGCCGAGATCGCCGCCGTCGGCCAGGTGGGCGTGGACCTGGTGGGACAGTCCACCGTGTTGGAGACCATCGCCGCCCGGCACGTGGGCATGGAGGTGCTGGGCATCAGCCTGGTGACCAACGTCGCCGCCGGGCTCGGCGGCAAGCTCTCCGCGCAGGAGGTGGTGGACGTGGCCGACGCCGCCCGGAACGAGCTGGCCCTGCTGCTGGCCGGGGTGCTGGGAGCGCTGGCCGCCGACGGTGAGCTGTGGCGGGACGTGCCGACGGAGGGCGCGGCCACGGGAACCGCCTCGTGAGCGCCGATCTGGTGCTGACCGGCGGCACCGTCATCACCTGCGACGACGACGACCGGGTGATCGACGACGGGGCACTCGCCATCGTCGGGTCGCAGCTGGCCGCGGTGGGCCGTACCGCCGACGTGTCCGCCACCTTTCCCGACGCGCCAACCAGGCCGCTCGACGGCGCCATCGTGTTGCCGGGCTTGATCAACGCCCACACCCATCTCGCCATGACGCTGTTTCGCGGCCTGGCCGACGACGTGAACCTGGAGGGCTTCCTGGCTCGCATCATGCCCGCTGAGGGTGCGGTGCTGTGTGTCGATTCGGTGCGAGACGGGGTGCGCCTCGCCGCCGCCGAGTCGCTGATGGGCGGCGTGACCACGGCACTGGACATGTACTTCTGGGACGTGGAGGCCGCCGAGGAGGCCGCAACCGCCGGGTTCCGGCTGGCGGGGGGGCCGGCGTTTCTGGGCATGACCGGCCCCGAGGGCCATGGATTCGACGCCCAGCTCGACCGGGCCGGGGCCCTGTGGGGCGAGGTTCCCGCGTCGCTGGGCCACTGGGCTCACCCGCACTCGGTGTACACCCTTGCCCCGGACCAGCTGGCGCGCGTGGCAACGGCCGCCAGGGCGGCCGGCGCTCGCATCCACACGCACGCCGCCGAGTCGCCCGGCGAGGTGGCCATGGTGGTGGAGTCCCGGGGCATGCGGCCGGTCGAGTTGCTGGACTCGCTCGGCCTGCTCGGGAACGACGTGGTGCTGGCCCATGCCGTGCACCTGAGCGACGCCGAGTTGGCCAGCGTTGCCCGGTCCGGCACCTCCGTCGCCCACTGCCCCGCCTCCAACCTGAAGCTGGCCTCGGGCATCGCCCGCATTCCCGAGTTGCTGGCCGCCGGCGTGCCCGTCGGCCTGGGCACCGATGGGGCGGCCTCCAGCAACGATCTGGACCTGTTTGCGGCCATGCGCCTGGCCGCGCTGATCCACAAGGGCCACTCGGGCGACGCCACGGTCATGACCGCCCACCAGGTGCTGCGTGCGGCCACCATCGGCGGCGCCACCCTGCTGGGGGCCGCCCACCTGCTCGGATCGCTGGAGCCGGGCAAGCAGGCCGACCTGGTGGTCCTGGACGCCGGGGCGCCACATCTCACCCCCAGCTACGACCCGGTGGGCACCGTGGTGTACGCCGCCGGCCGGGGCGACGTGACCGACGTGTGGGTGGACGGCCGCCAGGTGGTGGACAACCGCAAGCTCACCACCATCGACGTGGCGGCCGCACGTGCCGCCGTCGCCGCCCGCCAGGACGACGTCAGCGGCGCGTTGCCCGCCTAGGGCCGCGCCCGCCTCGATCGCGTCGATCGCCTCGCCGACCAGCCGGCCCACCTCCCCGTCAGGCAAACCATCGAACTCGGGTCTCCAAGCGCTGCCCCAGCAACCGATCGGCACCCGAGTTCCCGTTGTTGGGCCCGCCGAGGACGGCCAGGGCCGGCTCAGCGAGGGTCGAGGGCCAGGCGCGTCCCCTGCGGCGTGGTGCGCTCGGTCGCGGTCTCCTGCATCCATTCCGGGCCGAGCTCCCCGAACCGTGCGGTGGCGTTGGTGTTCGAGCACCCGCCGTCGTGTGCGGTCTGGTAGTTCACGGTCCCAGCGCCGCAACGGTGGACGACACCGGCCTCGTCGATGCCGACCGGTTCGGACCACGACACCCTCACGGGCGCCGCGTCACAGCGGGCGAAGACCTCCGACCACACCATGGGCGACACCAGCCGATCTCCGGGCGCCCACAGGTCTCGGATGGTCTGGGACGCCTGCGGTTGCGGAAACGGGTCGCCGGGCGATGCGGCCAGCGGCGTGATGGTGGAGCGCCACGCCGCGTACCCCGGTGGCGCCACCCCGCCGCGGGCACGAGCGGTGGCCGGGTGGGCACCGTCGGAGGGCGCCCGGGACACCGTCAACCGATAGGGCACGCCCACCAGCCACGGGTAGTCCACCGAGTTGGCGTTGCCGGACGCCGACGGCAGAAAGCCGGGCCCGCCGCCCAGCTCGCCATCTGCGCCGTAGCCGCCCCAGTTCACCGCACCATGCCCCGGGTGCTGGGCAGCCCACTGCGGGCCGGTGTGCGCAGCGCCCTCCCGGCGGCCCGTCGCAGCGTCCTCGAAGCCGACCTGAAGGGCCCAGAAGTACAGGTCGTCGGTCTGGGGCTCATCCAGGATGGTGACGGTGACCGATACCTCCACGAACCGACCGGGCAGGTCCCAGAACAGGTGCATTGACGACGCCCGGTTGCCCGAGGTGGGGTAGCCCGAGGTTCGCCCGACGGCACCGAAGGCGCCGACGAGGCGGCGCCACCACCCGAGCCGTGGCGCCGAAGCGCCCCCCAGGCCAGGCTCCTCACACAAGCGAGGCCGCGACCCCGGCGAGTTCGGCCATGAGTCCCTCCCACTCGGACATGGTGGCCGACGCCTGGTCCTTGGCCTGCGACAACTCGGCCACCAGCGCCTGCACCTTGTCGCCGTCGTCGTACACCGCAGGATCGCCCATCTGCGCCTGGATCTCCAGCACCCTGCCCTCGGCGCGGCCCACCCGCTTCTCGGCCGCCTGGACGCGTTTGCGCAGCTCTCGGGTGGCGTTGGAGTGGCGTCGGCGCTCCTCGGCCGTGGCCTTCCGACGCTCGGCCGGGTTGGGGCCGCCCGACCTGCCCGACTGTGCGCCACCGACTGTGGGTGGAGGCGCGCCGCGCCGCGGCGAGGACCTGGGCGCCGACCGGTGCTGGGTTGCCTTGGGGTTGGCGGCGCCGCTCCTCCCCGAGCGCGCCCCGCCCGAACCCGCCTTGGCGGTGCCACCCGATCCGCCGCCCGGCGAGCCGGCGGAACCCAGCGGGTGCGGGTGAAGCACGGCATCGTCCACCTCGGCATGAACCGTGACCGTGCCGTTGCGCACCTCGATGAGCCCCTCGGCCACCGAGCGAATGAGGTGGCGGTCATGGGTCACCAGCAACACGGTGCCCGGATAGGCGTCGAGGGCGTCCTCCAGCACATCGCAGCTGGGCAGGTCGAGGTGGTTGGTCGGCTCGTCCAGCACCAGCAGGTTCACCGGGTTCACCATGATGGAGGCCAGCGCCAGCCTGGTGCGTTCGCCGCCCGAGATGTCCCCCACTAGCCGGTCCACGGCGTCGCCTCGAAATCCGAAGCTGCCCAGGATGCTCCGCAGGTTCCGCCCGCCGGCATCGGTTCCGACCGCCGCCCGGAAGGTGTCCTCGACGGTGGCGTCCAGGTCGAGTTCGTCCACCTGTTGCTGGGCGAAGTAGGCCACATCGACGTTGGCGCCCAGCTGAGCATGGCCCGCAGAGGCCTTCAGCTGGCCCAGCAACAGCTTCACCAGCGTGGACTTGCCCGCCCCGTTGGGCCCAACCAGCGCCCACTTCTCACCCCGCTCGACCACCAGGTTGACGCCCGTGAGGACCGGTGCGTCGTCGGAGTATCCCACCGAGATGTCCTCCAACTCGGCGACCACTCGGGCCGAGCGCTGCGGCTTGGGGAAGCCGAACTTGGCCACCAGTTGGCGGTGGTCGGGCACCTCGATGCGTTCCAGCTTCTCCAGGGTCTTGATGCGGCTCTGCACCTGACGGGCCTTGGTGGCCTTGTAGCGAAACCGGTCGATGAACTTCTCGGTTGACGCCACCGACTTCGCCTGGCTGGCCGCCTGGGCCGCGAGGTTGGCCAGGCGCTCCTCCCGGGCCACGATGAACTCGGCAAAGCCGCCCACGTACTCGGTGGCACCCCCGCCGACCACCTCGATCACCCGCTCGGCGACGGCATCGATGAAGTCACGATCGTGTGACACGAACAGGATCGAGCCCGGCCACACCGCCAACTGCTCCTCCAGCCAGGTCACCGAGTCCACATCGAGGTGGTTGGTGGGCTCGTCCAACACCAGCACCTCGGGCTTGGCCAACAGCAGCTGGGCCAGCGTGGCCCGCATGCGCCATCCACCCGACAGCTCCGAGACGCTGCGGTTGGCGTCCGAGGGCTTGAACCCCAGCCCTGCCAACACCCGCTGGGCCTCGGCCTCCAGCTGGTAGCCGCCGGCCGCCTCAAAACGGGTGCTGATCTCGCCATAGGCCTCCAGCGCCGCCTCGGCCTTGGTGGCGTCGGGCGAGGCCATGTCGGCCTCCAGGGAACGCAGCTCCTCCTCCATGCCGGCCAGCTCGCCGGCCCCCGCCATGACGTGCGCCAGCACGGTGTCGTGCACCTCGTCGGTGAGGTCTTGGGGCAGATACCCCACGGTGAGGTCCTTGTTGCGGTGCACCTCGCCCGCATCGGCGCGCTGGTGGCCCACGACGATCTCGAGAATCGTCGTCTTGCCCACGCCGTTTCCGCCGACGAGCGCGATGCGCCGACCCGGCAACAACCGGAAGGTGACGTTGCGGAACAGCGTCCGGCCGCCGTGGCTCTTTTCGAGGGAAGACACCGAAATCATGGCTGGTCGAGGCTATCGACGCCTCGGCCGTGGCCGGTCATCGGCCCCGGCCGGTGCTGCCTGAGTACCGTGGCCGGGTGAACGCCAAGCTGCAGCTGAACCGCCTGCTCGCCCGCACCGGCCACCGACTGGTGAAGACCGTCAGCTATCCACCCGATCTTGACCCGCGCGTCATCGAGATCGTCGAGGGCATCGGCGGTCGCTCCATGACGGGACAGGTGAAGCTGATCTCACTCGTGGAGGCCACCCGCCATCTGGCCCGCACCGGGGTGGAGGGCGCCATGGTGGAGTGCGGCGTCTGGCGCGGCGGATCGATGATGGCCATCGCCCGCACGCTGGTGGACGAAGGCGACACCGGCCGCGACCTGTACCTGTTCGACACCTTCGAGGGCCTGCCCGAACCCGACGAGGCCGACCGGCGAGTCGGCGACGGCGCCTCCGCCGGAGCGATGATGACGGAGTACTCCGCCAAGGGGGAACGCTGGGCCGAGGCATCCCTGGAGGACGTGCAGGCGGGCATGGCCCAGGTGTCCTACCCGCCTGAGCGCATCCACTACCTGAAGGGGCTGGTGGAGGACACCATTCCCGACGGGGCACCCGAGCGCATCGC
Source organism: Microthrixaceae bacterium (assembly GCA_041394405.1). Taxonomy (GTDB): domain Bacteria; phylum Actinomycetota; class Acidimicrobiia; order Acidimicrobiales; family Microtrichaceae; genus Microthrix. The sequence goes on along the minus strand of JAWKIF010000011.1, from coordinate 201,174 downwards.
CCTGCTGCGGCTGGACACGGACTGGTATTCATCCACCGCCCACGAGCTGGACCACCTCTACGACCGCTTGGTGCCCGGCGGCGTCTTGATCCTGGACGACTACGGCCACTGGGAGGGCGCCCGCCGTGCCGTGGACGAGTTCTTCGACGCTCGCGGCGGCGCCCCGCTGATGCACCGGATCGATACTGGGCGCATCGCCGTCAAGCCGGGCTGAGCGCGGCCGCCAGCGCGGCGGCGATGACGAGCGCACCGCCGAGGTAGGCCACGGCACTGGGCCGCTCCCCGGCGACGCCGACGGCCAGCGCGGTTGCCACCACGGGCTCGGCCGTGGCGATGACCGAGGCTCGGGTGGAGGACAGGCGAGCCAGGCCAAGCCCGAACAGGAGGTAGGCCAGCGCGGTGCTGGCCACGACCAGCACCGCCAGCAGCGCCGCCACCTCGGCGGTGGGGACTCCGAGTTGCGCGATCGGCACCAGCATCAACCCTCCCAGCGTGAGGGCTGCGGCATAGGTTCGCACCGGGCCGAGACGCTCCACCAGCGTGCGCCCCACCAAGTAGTAGCTGGAGTATCCCAAACCGGCCGCCAGGCCCCACGACACGGAGGCCGGGCTGACGGTCATGCCCTCGCCCCCACCCAACACCGTCAGCGCTACCCCGACCGTGGCAGCGGCCACCAGCCCCACCGTGCGCGGCGTCGCTCGCACCCAGCCCAGCGCCACCGAGCCCACCAGCACCCACGCCGGGGCCGTGTACAACAGCACCCAGGCCAGCGTGATGCCGCCCCGTTCCACGGCCGCCGGAAGCGCCGTGTAGAAGAGCGCCACCCCTGCAGCAGCCAGCAACGCGACGCGGCCCCACAGGCCGAGGCGCCCTCGGGTTCCCCGGGCGGCCTCGCTCGGTGGTGTCGCAGCCGGTGCCCGCCGGAGCAGGGCCACCGCGCCGAAGATCGCGCCCGCACCGAGGGCTCGCCAGGTGGCCATGGTCACCGGCTGGATTCCTCGATCGGCCAGCGCATTGGCCAGCGGGCCGATCATGCCCCACAACACGGCCGCGCCGAAGACGCCGGCCGCTCCCGCCAGCTCGGATCGGCGAAGCCTCAGGGTGCCTCGCCGCCTCCGGCGGTGCCCTCGCCGCCTCCGGCAGTACCCTCGCCGCCTCCGGCAGTACCCTCGCCGCCTCCGGCAGTGCCCTCGCCGCCTCCGGCAGTGCCCTCGCCGCCTCCGGCAGTGCCCTCGCCGCCTCCGGCAGTGCCCTCGCCGCCTCCGGCGGTGCGCTTGGCCCAGGGATAGTCGGCCTTGCCGGTGGGCGAGCGGACGATCTCATCGCACAGCACCAGGCTGCGGGGCAGCTTGTAACCCGCCACCTTGGCGCGGGCGTGATCCTGCAGGGCCTCCAGCGTGGGAGCGGCGCCGGGCACGGGCGCCACCACGGCGGCCACGGCCTCGCCCCAGCGGTCGTCGGGGACGCCCACCACCACGGCGTCGTACACGTCGGGGTGGGACTTCAGCGCCGCCTCCACCTCCTCGGGAAACACCTTCTCACCGCCGGTGTTGATCGACACCGAGCCCCTGCCCAGCACGGTGATGGTGCCGTCGGCCTCAACGGTGGCCTGGTCGCCGGTGAGGGCCCAACGCTTGCCGCCCACCTCCACGAAGGTGGCGGCGGTCTTCTCGGGGTCTCCGTAGTAGCCCAGGGGAATCCGCCCCGTTCGGGCCACCCGCCCCACCTGACCGGAACCGGGCTCGACCGGGCTGAGGGTCTCGTCCAACACGCTGGTGACCTCGGGATCCGGGGCAAAGGTGGTGCGGGCCGAGGACTCCTCCCCCGGCTCCACCCGCTGCACCCCTTGGGCCCCGGTCTCGGAACTGCCGTAGCCGTCGCTGATCATCAAGTTGGGCAGGAGCTCACGCAGTTGGGCCTTGTAGCGGGGGTTGAGCGGCGCCCCGCCCGATGAGAAGGCGTACAGCCCGGGCACGTCGTAGCCGCCGGCGGCCTCCCAGGCATCAAGCAACGGCCGGGCCATGGCGTCACCCACCACGATCAGGATGCCCACGCCCTCGCGCTCGACCAGCTCCCAGGTGGCCGGCCCATCGAAGCTTCCGGGTGCCAACACCACCTTGCCCCCACAGAGCCACCACGACATGGACGTCCACTGGGCGGCCGCGTGGATCATGGGCGCACACGGCATGACGACGAGCTGATCGTCGAGGATGCGATCCACGAGCTCGTCGGGAGACGACACGGGACCGACCAGGCGCATGGGGTCACCACCTCCGATGCAGGCGAAGAACGCGTCCTCCATGCGCCACTCCACCCCCTTGGGCATGCCCGTGGTGCCGCCCGTGTACATCAGGTAGATGTCGTCCCCGCTGCGCGGGCCAAAGTCGCGCGCGGCGGACGCTGCGGCCAAGGCCCCCTCGTACTCGATGGCGCCGAAGCTGGCCGGTTCGATGTCGGGCGCCGTGGCCGCCGGGTCGAGGTCGTCCACCACCAGGCTGAGGCCAAGCCGGTCCAGGCCGCCGACAACCGCGCCCAGCGCATCGGCGAAGCGGCGGTGAAACACCACGGCCACCGAGTCGCTGTCGTCCAGCAGGTGGGCCAACTCGTCGGCCACGTAGCGGTAGTTGACGTTCACCGGCACCGCACGCAGCTTGAACGCAGCCAACATGGCCTCGAGGTACTCGGGCGAGTTCTGCAAGTAGATCGCCACGTGATCGCCCGCAGCCACTCCCGCATCGGCCAAGACGTGCGCCAGGGCGTTGGCTCGATCCTCCAGCTCGCCGTAGGTCACGCGGCGCTCGCCCACCACCAGCGCCTCGCGATCGCGGTATCGGTCGGTCGTGAGCTCCCACAGATCGGCCAGGTTCCAGGCGACCGCCGACCCGTCCGCTCGTTGAGGTGTCGCTGCATCGGTCATGTGGCCCCCGGCCCTCGTGAAGAATGGAACGTGTTCTAGCCTGCCGACATGAGCATGCCAACAGATGTCGGGATCATCGACACGATGATCGGATTCCCCTCGCCAGACCGTAGCCAGGTCTACAAGTTCATCCAGCCACACCTGCGCGACGAGGAGTCCAAGACCTTCACGATGCCGGCGGCCTACATGTTCAAGGACGTGCCGCCCGACATCGATCCGGAGGCCGATCCCGTGGCCATCACGCTGATGAACATGGACACGCACGGGGTTGCCCGCGGCATGGTCAACGTTGCCAAGGACGACCGCGAGGCACCTCGCCGGGCATTGCGGGACTTCCCCGACCGGTTCATCCCGTGTGCGGAGCTGGACCCCAACGGCGGCATGGACACGTTGCGCCAGCTGGAGCGGCTGGTTGGCGACTTCGGCGTTCGGGCCGTCACCACCACCCCGTTCGCCTACCGGGTTCCCATCAACGATGCCCGGTACTACCCGCTCTATGCCAAGTGCGTGGAGCTGGATCTGCCCATCTTCGTCACCGCCGGCGTGCCCGGGCCCCGGGTGCCGATGGCCCCGCAGAAGGTGGAGCTCATCGACGAGGTCTGCTGGTTCTTTCCGGAGCTCAAGTTCGTCATGCGCCACGGGGCCGAGCCCTGGGAGGCGTTGGCGGTGAAGCTGATGCTCAAGTGGCCCAACCTGTACTACTCCACCTCGGCATTCGCCCCGAAGTACTACCCCCGGGCCATCATCGACTACGCCAACACTCGAGGCGGCGACAAGATCATCTACGCCGGGTACTTCCCCGCCGGGCTCACCTACGACCGCATCTTCGCCGAGCTGCCGGACGTGGCGTTCAACGAGGACGTCTGGCCCAGGTTCCTCCGAGGCAACGCCGAGCGGGTGCTGGGCCTGTCCGGGTAGTGGACTTGCTCCCGAGCGCGTCGGATCAGGCGAGCTGAGCGCTTCCGAAGCTGGTCCCGAACCGCTCGCACCAGATGTCGACCGGGTTGTCGCGGTCCAGATCGACGTCGGCCGGCAACTCGCAGGTCTGGACTCCGGTGTTCCCGCTGAGGGGACCGAGGTCGAGGTGGTCATCGCGATCGTCGGCGCCACGGAGGTCGACCTTCAGATCGGGGCCGTTGCTGGTCTCGAATCCCTCGAAACCGGAGCGACGTCGCTGCGCCGTCGGTGCCGTGGCGCCGTTGCCGACAGCTGGTGGAGTTGCCGCTACTCACGAAGTCTCCGCTGCTGGCATCGCACCGGCGCGACGCCAGCGGGCTTCAGTACCCGAAGCCTGTGGGAGCCCCTACGTCGCCCGACCCTGCCCGGGTGGCTGCAACACTTGGGCATGGCGTCCCGCTCGAGTGCCCCGCGCGACAGCCCACCGAACGCCACCGGCTGGCTCGACGAGATCGACCTTGCGCCCGACTCAGGGCCGCTCGCCATGCGTACGCGGGCGTTGGGGGACCGACCATGGCTCGTGATCGACGATCGGCGAGGCAGCGAAGTCAGCCTCAAGGCGGAGCTGTGTGCGTTGCGGCACAACGAGGTGTTCGCCGCGCTCGACGGCACCGAAACGGCCGGGGCAACCGTCGAGGAGATGGTGCGACAGGCGCTGCGAGCTGCCGCTGTGAGTCCTTCGTTGCGCTCTGCCCGAGGCCGGGACGGCGCCGCCACGGGACACGACGGGATCCATCCACTGGACCGGGCCGGTCGCATCACCCAGGAGGACCTGTGCCTGCTCCGGCGCCGCCCCGACGGCTGGCACCTGGAGGCGGGGTCGGTGTGCTTCCCGTCCCGATGGCGGCTGGCGGACAAGATCGGCCGGCACATCACCGCCGTGCACGAGCCGGTCGACGGCTATGCAGAACGGTTGGCCGGCCGTGTGGACGCCATGTTCGACCGTCTCGGGAAACGCCCGGTGTGGCGGCGAAACTGGTTCGTCCACCCCGACCCGGCGTTGTTCCAGCCGACGCGGCCGGTCGGCGGTGATCCGGTTGTTCCGGTCGACCGTGTTCTCGATCAGCTGATGCTTCGCAGCGAGCGTCAGACCATCCGGCGTGTCGGCAAGCAGTGGCTGGTGTTCACCATCCGCGTGCAACAGGCCACCTTGGGACGGTTCTGTTCCTCCCCCGATCGGGCACGGGCATTCACACGATGGTGTCGGCTGGCGGACCCGGCCAGTCGCCGCCATCGGGGCCTCGACGACGCCCAGTCCGCCGAGTTGGAGCGGGCGCTTCTCGACGGCTGAGGCGGCGCCGAGTGGTTCAGCCCGGTTCAGTGCGTTCTGATGAAGTCCCAGGCCACGATGGTGGCATCCATCGCCGTGGATGGGGTGCCCTGGAGGCCGGTGGCCTGCCCGGTGGACCCGGGCCAGGGGTGATCGGCGCCGGCGATGACGGTGTAGCGGGAGGTCGCCCGGGTGCAGCTCCAGGTGGTGGTGCGGAGCGGACCGCTGACCTTGGTGGTGCCCGTGCCCGGGCAGGCGCGGGCGGCACGCCAGGTGCTCAGGGACTCGGCCATCGAACGGTACGAGACCCCGGAGATGCTCCGGCTGCCCGTGCCGCCGTCGATCGGGTGGTTCTCATCGGCGTCGCCGTGGATGGCCAGGAGGGACGCCCCGGACGCCTGCGCACAGCCGGCCGTGCCCTCAAAGGACCCGGCCACCGGCACGTACACCGAGGCCGTGGACGGCCGTTCGCACGCAATCCGCCACGCCAGCATGGCGCCGTTTGAGTGGCCCACCAGGGCCACCTTGCCGATGGCGGGCACCCGTGCCCGCAGCTCGGACACCAGCGCACCGATGTACGCCACATCGTCCACGTTCTTGGCGACAGCGGGCCCGCAGCAGCGCCCGGCGTTCCAAGTGCGGATCGAACGCCCCAGCGCGGAAGGCAGCGAGCGGCCGTCGGGCGCTGCGAACGCGAAGCCCTTCCTCTGCGCCAGTTCGGGGAAGCCCGCGATGGAGGCGAACCCCGATCCGCTGCCCAGGCCGCCGTGCAGGCCAACCACCAGGGTGACCGACCCCGCGGGCGCCTGGCGCACCGAGGCGGGAAGCGTCAGCTGGTAGGTGCGTTGAACCCCGCCGACGCTCAGGGTCTGGTTGCTGGTGCCTGTGGGCAGCGCCTGCGGCGCCGTCGAACAGCCGCAGCCCGCCGCCAACAAGCCCACGACGATCGCCACGGCGCACCGTCGAATTCGGCCAGAAACCACCCTGGCCGGCCTCACTCGAGCCCGACGAGCCGGAGATCCACCGGCTCGGTGCTGATGCCGGGCTCCTGACCGATCCGCTGGTGCGTGTGCAGGCACGCCTCGGTGACCATGGGGCCAAAGCTGTCCTTGGCCGGGCTCAGGTGGCCCTCGTTGTAGCGAAGGAACTCGGCGGTGGGAATGAGCAGCGCCGTGCGGGCCTGCTCCAGCGGCGACACCGCTCGATCCTTGGTGGTGACCAGCACCGTCGTGGGCACGTCGCAGTCCTTGATCCACCGGCGGGAGTCGAACGTGGCGATGGCCGTGCCGGCCTCGGTGACCATGCGCCAGTCGTGGCGTCGCATCTCCTCGGCCGCCCACCGCTGGAAGGTCGAGGGGCGAGACCCGCGTGGCGCCACGGGGATCATGCGCCGCACCGCCTCGGGCAGTCCCCAGGTGAGTCGCAGCGGGCCGGCGATGGCCGACACCATGCCCACCAGCACGATCTGCTGGCGCAGCCCCGGCACCAACCAGGTGCCCGTGGCGGCCAACACCAGGCCGGAAACCAGCTCGGGGTGGCGGCGCCACAACAGCTGGGCCACCGGCCCGCCCATGGAGTAGCCGGCGACGATCGCCGGGCCACAGTCCAGGTGCTTGATGAGCGCCGCCGTATCGTCGGCGCAGTCCGCCAACCGGAAACGCCGCCAGGAACGAATGCCACGGCCGTGACCGCGAAGGTCGGGGGCGACGACGTTGAAGTGCTTCGACAGGGGCTCGAACGCCTTGAAGAAGTTCATGCCGCCGCTGGCCACCCAGCCGTGCAGCAACACCACGGTCGGCGCACCCTCGGGGCCCTCCACATAGCGGAAGAACGTCTCGCCGCGGCCCGGCAGGCCGACGCGCTCCCCCATCGGAAGGTCGAGACCGCCGAACTCCGGCGATTCCTCCACCGGCACGTCATCGATGCCGTCCGGGTGAACCCGGACCCGCGGGTCGGTCGGTGTCATGACATGGTCCTCCCCAACCTGGCGCCCAGCATCCGGGAGGTTCCTGACGAGGCGTCAGATCGACAACGACACTGTACGACACTCGGCTGGCCCGCGTCCGAACCGGTCGGACGGCGCCCGGCGCTACCTTGTTAGTCCAGCAGTTGGGCGACGGTTCGGGCCAGCTTCGCCTGCACGCCGTCCGCCGCCGTCGTGCCCGCGATCCAGCCGACCAACGCCGCCAACCAGACGTCGAAGAGCGTGTCGGCAACGTCGACCAGCGCCTCGGTCGGCTCGACGTCCATGGCCGACAGGATGAGCGAAGCCATGGCGTCGCTGACGGTCTGCACCGCGCCCGCCACGTCCTGGTTGCCCGAGACCAGGGCCCGAATCTGGGCGGTCGACACCTCCGGGCGGGCGAGGAGCGCACGGTTGGCCCGTTCCAGCACGTTCAGGACCCGCTCGGCGGGTGTGTCGCCGCGTGCCGGCCGTACCTCCAGCAGCCCCGACAGCAGCTGCACCTCGGCCACCATGACCGAGGCCATCAGGAACTCCTTGGAGGGGAAGTATCGGTACAGCGTGCCGAGGGCCACCTCCGCCCGGGCCGCGACGTCGCGCATCTGCACGGCCTCGTACCCGCCGGCCTCCGCCAGCTCCGTGGCGGCGTCCAGCATTCGTTGGCGGCGGGCGTCCTTCGCGGCGGTCAGCGTGCCGCTCATGGGCGGGAACCCGCCCAGCTCACGGGCGCACCGGCCACCCCGACGAGCCCCTCCAGGTCGTCGAGGGCCACCCCCACGTGGCGCACCGTGGTGGATGCAGCGCCGTAGTCGGCCTCGGTGGCCCGGGCATGATCCTCGGGCGACACCTCGGGGCCCTCCGGCGCCCAGGCCTGCACGGCCACTCCAACGCCAAGGGCATCGGCCAGCTCCAGCACCGCCGCCTCGGCGGGCGAGGAGCCCGCTCCGCCCGAGCGGATGGCCAGCGCCGGGCGACCGGCCAGCACCGCCATGAGCGCGCCTGCGGCAGCGAAGCCCGGCAACGGCGTGGTGGCCACCGCCACCGAACCGGGATGGGCGGTGGGGAATGCCCTGGCCAACCAGAACCCGGCCAGGTCGGCCTCGGCCACCACGACCCCGTCGTCGGGCGCTGCGCCGGACGAGTGCAACGCCGCTCGGGGCGCCGACAGCGGCGTGGTGGTGCGCTCGTAGGCCGGGCCGATGACCGCCGCCAGCGCGTCGTACAGCGGGGGTCGTGGTGCCGGGCCACCCTCGGGCCTGGGCCACTCCTCGGCGGCCAACGCCAGCTGTCGGGGATCGAGCTCGACCACGTTGCCCACCGGGGGCGTTTCCAACTCGCCGTCGCCCACACCGGTGACGATCACCACCTGTGCGGCCTCCACCCCGCCCAGTTCGGCGTCGCGTTCCTGCAACCCGTAGGTGCCCGCGTGGTACGGGCTGTCCCACCGGAAAACGCCCTTGGCCGCCAGGGTGTTGAGCACCGGCACCCCCAGCCGCTCGGCCAGGCGCAGCAGCCCGTCGGTGGAGTTGGTTCGAACCACCCCCACCCCGGCGATGACCGCGAGGCGTGCGCCCCGCAGCGACGACCCCAGCCGGTAGGCCATCTGCCGGTCCGGGCCACCGGCGACGACCAGCTCGCCTGGGACCTCGGCGCCCAGGTCCAGGTCGACGTGCAGCGCGAGGGTGGACGGCAACGTCGCGTCCAGCCCCGCCAGGGTGTCCAGCAGCTCCTCGGGCGAACCCACGGTCTCGGGAAAGGCGGTACCCCCCGGCAGGGACGACAGGTGCAGCAGTCCTCCGGCAAGCAGCGCCGCTCCCAGCCCTCCGTTGACCCGGCCGTCCGCGTCGGCCAACAGCACGGCGAGGTCGGGGTCCTCAACGCCCACGTGGGGCAGGCCGGCTTCCTCGAGCCCCCAGTCCAATCCCACCGTACGGCGGACGCCCAGGGCGGCCAGCGCCCCTGCGAGCGCCGTGGCCACGGTGCCGCGGCTCATGCCCAACCGCCGGGGTCGGCCGCTGTGTCGACGAGCACGTCGAGCGCCTGTTCCACGGCCCCGACGAGCGAGGCATCCAGCTGGGCATAGGTGGTCACCGCCGCAAGGATACGGGCCCATCCCTCGGCGGGTGTGCCCCACCCCAGCCTGGCGCACACGCCCGCCTTCCACTCCTCGCTCCGTGGAACCTCCGGCCAGGCGTCGATGCCGACAGCGCCGGGCCGAACACAGGCCCACACGTCCACGAACGGATGGCCCACCACCGTCACCCACGGCTGGGCATCGCTGCGCGCTCGCTTGGTGAGGCGCCACTCCTTGGTGCCGGGAACCAGGTGATCGACGAGGACCGCCAGGCGGGCCTCGGGGCCCGGGTCGAATTGCGCAACGGCGGCATCCAGATCGTCGATGCCGCCCAGCGGCTCGACCACGATCGCGGCCTCGCGCAGGTCGTCGCCCCACACCCGCTCGACCAGCCGGGCATCGTGGTCGCCCTCCACCCACAACCGGCTGGGCCTGGCCACCCGGGCCTTGGTGTTCGACGCGGCCACCGACCCCGACGCCGTGCGGCGCTGCGCCGCAGCGCCGCGGGGTGCCCGCTCCACTCCCGCCAGCGTGACGGTCTCGCCGGCGACGGCGAAGCCTCCCGGCAGGTTGGTGACCCTCCGGGCGACACCCGACCGGTCGCGCAAGACGATCCAGTCGCGGTGCCACTTGTCGACGACGCCGCGGGCACCCGTCGCCCGGTGGACCACCTCTTGGGATGCGCCGACCCGAACGTCCGGTGGCCCGGCGGCGATCGGGTCGTTGCCGAGGGCCAGCACGTCGTTGGGCAGCTCGTCGCTGGGCGGCACGGTCCTGCGGTCTCGGGAGGGGACGGGCACGGGTGCCAAGGTAGAAGAGCCGCCCCGGCAGGTGGCGCATCCGTCGGCGCAGGGCGGCTGCCGCACCCGCGCAACTAGTCGACGCCCTCGGCGGGTGGAACCTCGTTGGGCGAGGCTGCGTCGGGGTGCCACTCCAGCGTGCGACGGGGAAACGGGATCTCGATGCCGTTGGCGTCGAACGCAGCCACGACGGCCTGGATCATCTGGTTGCGCACGCGCCACATGCTGGCCTCCGTGGGGTTGTGCCAGGCCATCACGGTGAGGTTGATGCTGGACCCTCCAAACTCGAATGCGTGGGCAGCCGGCGGCGGTTCGGGGAAGACATCCTCGATGTCTGCCAAGGCCCGCTCGGCAACTCGACAGGCGTGTGCCACGTCGGTTCCGAAGGCCACGCTCACCACGACATCCGTGCGTCGATGCCCCTCGGAGGTCACGTTGACCATCGCCTTGTTCAAGACTTCGGAGTTGGGCACGTAGGCCAACTCGCCGGTGAACTGGCGAATGACCGTGCACCGAGCCGACACGTCGATCACGCGTCCCGCCACGCCGTTGGTTCGGATCTCGTCGCCCACCACAAAAGGGCGACGCGAGTAGATGATGGCGCCCGCAATCACGTTCTCCAGCACCCCCTGGAGGGCCAGCGCCAGCACGATCCCGCCGATACCCAGGGCCCCGATGAGCGGGCCGATGGCCACGCCCAGGCTGCCCAGCGACCACACGACGCCAACGAGCACCATCGAGTAGGTGACCAACCGCCCGATCAGGGCGGTGGTGCCGTCCCCGGCCCTGGTGCGGTTCATGGCCGAACGCGCCCATCGGCCCAACAGCAGGCCGCCAACGAGGAAGCCCACCAGCAGGACGCCGGCGAAGATCCAATCGATCGGCTCCAACCCGCCGAGGTTGACCGCCCGGTCGATCGCATCAGGATCCGGCGCCACCTGGACCGGCGACCGCCGAACGGTTGCTGTGCCCCCTAACGCGGTGCCCACCAGCGCCGTGCCCGCCAACGCGGTGCCCACCAACGCGGTCGTCAGGACCATGGATGCCTTTCAGGGAGTGGTCTCGTGGAACACCACGGTACGCAGCTCAACGGCTGCCATGGTCCCATTTCACGGCGCCCGCCACGCCATGTCAACGGGCTGGGAGCTGCGCGACGTCCGAGGTCAGTAGCGCAGGCCGGGGGCTCGCGTGCCGAAGATGTCGACTCCCAACTGGGCGCCGAGCTTGGTGGCGTCCCAACGCTTGGCCTTGTTGTTGAGCGTGGGACCGTCGCTCCAACCCTTCATCCAGATGATGTTCTCGGCGACGGCGCGAATGACCTGCCCGTTGACGTGGGCCGCCTCCTCGGAGGCCAGCCAGGCCACCAGCGGGGAGGACACCGAGGGGTCCATCGGGTTCCATTCGCCCTCGGGCACGTCGTTGGCCTCGATCACCGGCGGTGCGCCGGGCATGGTGGCGGTGATGCGGGTGGCCGCAGCGGGCCCGACGCAGTTGACGGTGACGCCCATCTTGGCCAGCTCCAGGCTGAGCGTCTGGGTGAGGCCGGCAATACCGGCCTTGGCGGTGGCGTAGTTGGACTGGCCGAAGTTGCCCACCAGCCCGGCGCCGGAGGTGGTGTTGATGATGCGGCCACCCACCGGGGCGCCGGCGGCCTTGTTGCGCTCCCGCCAGTGCACGGCGGCGTGCTTGGACGGCGCCCACGCCCCCTTCAGGTGCACAGCGATCACCGAGTCGAAGTCGGCCTCGTCCATGTTCCAGATGGCGCTGTCGCGCACGATGCCGGCGTTGTTCACCAGGATGTCGAGCCGGCCGAACGCGTCGACGGCCTGGGCGACCATCTCGCCGGCGGCGGCGTAGTCCGCCACGTTGGCGTAGTTGGAGGCCGCCTCACCGCCACGCTCGGCGATGATGGCGACGGTGTCGTCCGCAGCACGGCCCGTCCCCTCGCCCCGGACGGAGGCGCCAAGGTCGTTGACGATCACCTTGGCGCCGTGCTTGGCCAGCTCCAGCGCATGGCCCCGGCCGATGCCCTGGCCCGCTCCGGTCACGATCGCCACCTTGCCGTCCAACATGCCCATGAGTACTCCTGTGTTCTCTGGTTTCTGACGAGTCGTCAGATACTAGGGCGGCGTCCGCTCGCAGCTCACAGACGCCTCCTACTGGAGCTACAACCGCCGGAGGCTGGGCTACAACCGCCGAAGGCGGACCCGCTCGACTCGGTGGGCGGGGCCCTTCTCCAGGATCACGTCGGCCCGCTCGCGAGTCGGAAGGATGTTCTCGGTCAGGTTGGCGCCGTTGATGGTCCTCCAGATGCTTCGGGCGGTCGCCTCCGCCTCGACATCCCCCAGCTTGGCGTAGGTGGTGAAGTAGCTGTCCGAGGTCTGGAACACCGTCTCGCGCAGCTTGAAGAAGCGTTCGACGTACCACTCCTCCACGAGGTCCACCGGCGCGTCCACATACAGCGAGCTGTCGAAGAAGTCCGACACGAAGACCATCGGCGTGCCCCGATCCACCTGCGGCGCTTGCAGCACGTTGAGTCCCTCCACGATGACGATGTCGGGCGCCTCGATCACGTGACGCTCCCCCGGCACGATGTCGTAGGACACGTGCGAGTACACCGGGGTGGACACCGATCGCTCGCCGCTCTTCAGCAGGCTCAAGACGTCGATGAGGGCGGCGCGGTCGTAGCTTTCGGGGAACCCCTTGCGATCCATCAGGCCGCGGCGGGCCAGCACCGCGTTGGGGTGCAGGAAGTTGTCGGTCGTGATGAGCGCCACGTTGGGGTGGTCCGGCCAGCGAGCCAGCAGCTCGGCGAGCACCCGGGCCGTGGTGGACTTGCCGACCGCCACCGACCCGGCGATGCCCAACAGGTACGGCACCTTGGTAGCGGGGGCACCCAGGAAGGTGTCGGTGGCCCGAAAAAGCCCCTGGGACGCCGCCACCCGCAAGTTCAACAACCGCGACAGGGGCAGATACACCTCCTCCACCTCGCGCAGGTCGAGCCGGTCGTTGATGCCCCGCAGGCGTTCCAGGTCGTCCTCGTCCAGCGTCAGCGGGGTTGCCGCCCGCAGCGCACTCCACGCGTTGCGGGCGAAGGCGCGGTACGGGGTGTGGGCGACCATCGGCTCGGTTGGGGGAGTCGGCGGGCCGGGCTCAGGCGTGGGCGTCCAGCCAGGCATCCCCGGCGGCGAACTCGGCCTCGAGCTGCTCCTCCAGCTGGCCCCGGCCGGCCTTGGCGATGCGATCGCCGATGAGCGGCACCTTCACCGCCACGTCCAGAGCCACCGTGTAGTGGGTGGTGCCGTCCTCGTTGGCGGTCAGCCGCGTGGTACCCCGCGTGCGTTGGGGCACGCCGTCCATCTCGACATCGAAGTGACCGCCGTAGGTGCCATCGCCCTGGTCCTCCCACACATCATCGGTCGTCACCGTCGGGCTGGCCGGGATGACCTTGGCGGCGATGGCGGGGACGTCCAGATCGGTGATGCGGCGGATCACCATGCGCAGGCGCTCGTCGGAGGACTCCTCCTCAAGCACCTCGATCTCCCGGTGCCCCATGGCCTCGAACTTGGCCACGTGCGCCGCCGGATCCGAGAACATGGCCCACACGGCGTCGATGGGGTGGTCGAACTCGTGGGTCATGGTCAGCTTCACGGCGTCGCTCCTCTGCGCAGATGCCCGAAGCGGGGAGGATAGGGCACCGGCGCGACCGATACCCGGTCTGCCCACCGCCTCCGAGCTACCTCAGGGCCACCGGCGCCACCGGCGTGGAGGTGGCGCCGACCAGGGGCTCGCCCACTGCGGAGAGCTGGGCCGTCGCGGGGCGGTCCGGACGGGCGGCGCAATGGTCGGCCAGCGCCTCCAGGTTCCAGTTCTGCCCCTGCATCAGGCCGAGATCGCGCAGGCACAGCAGGTGCACGGCCAGCAGGTCATCCCAGTTGCCGGTCTCGGGCGGGAACACCTCGAAGCTGTAGGTATCGGAGAACACGGCCGCCAGGTCGTGACGGGCAAACCACTCCACACAGCTCACCCCGATGCCCGGCAGCTGCCAGTTTTCGCCGACCGCATAGCGCTGGCGATCACCGGACAGGTAGTGGCGGACGTCGCCCGTGCGCACCAGCAGCGCATCGCCCGGCTGGGGGGTGACGCCGGCCAGCTCCATGCACGCGTCCAGCACATCGGCCGTCACGGCCTGACCGGGCGCCAGGTAGTCGATCCCCAGGGTGCGGGGCACGTCGGCCAGGATGGCCCGGGTGCTGATGGGCACCAGGTGCTCGGCCCCGCACCACGTTGCGCCCGACGCCGCGCCGATGGTGTCGATGCCCCGCCCGCCGTAGAGCAGATCGTCGTAGGCCACGTGAGACAAGGCATCGAGGTGGGTTCCTGCGGCCGTGGACATGGTGACCTGGTCGTCGCACCCGGTCCAGATGCCCGGGGCCATGGGGTCGCGCTCGTTCATCGTGGTGAAGGTCAGCACCGCGTTGAGGCGCCCGGCGGGCTGGCCCACCTGCACCCCCTTGCCCTCGCCCAGCAGTGGCAGCGCCAAGGAGATGGCGGTGCCGTCGACCACGCAGGCGGCGCCACGCTTTGCCGCCTCGGCATCCAGCAGGTTGCCGGTGCCGGCCTGGTCGTCGTCGCCCCAGCGACCCCAGTTGGAGATGCGCCCGGCCAGCTCGCGGAGTTCCTCGGAAAACGCCATGGTGTCCCCAGTGCCCCGCGGTCAGCCCGAGACGGCCAGCACGCCGCGGGCCAGCTTGCCTTCGTGCAGTTCCTCCAGCGCCTTGTTGAAGTCCTCCAGCGGATACGTGGCGCTGACCAGCTCGTCCAGCTTCAGACGACCCGCCTGGTACAGCCGCACCAGCATGGGAATGTCGTAGGCGGGCCGCGACGAGCCGTAGCGACAGCCGGTGATGGACTTGTCGTTGTACATGGTGCTCACCACAAAGCCGGCTTCCGCGCCCATCTTGGGCACCCCCACCATGACGACCGTGCCCCCGAAGTCCAGCAGGTCGGTCGCCTGGCGAATGAGGGCTGTGGAGCCCACGCACTCGAAGGCGTAGTCCACCCCATTGGGGCAGATCTCCTTGATGGCCTCGACCAGATCCACGCCCTCCCCGGCACAGACGAAGTGGGTGGCGCCGAACTGGCGAGCCAGCGCCTCCTTGGCCGGGTTGGTGTCCACCGCGATGATGGGCAGGGCGTCGGACAGGGCCAGGCCCTGCACGACGTTGAGGCCGATGCCACCCACGCCGATGACCACCGCCGACTCGCCGTGGCTCACCTTCGCCCGGTTGACCACCGCTCCCACGCCGGTGAGCACGCCGCAGCCGATCAGCGACGCCGAGCTGAGGGGCACGTCGTCGGGGATCTTCACCGCCGACGTGGCCTTCACCACGGTCTCCTCCACAAACACCGAGGTATTTGCGAACTGGAACGCCTTCTCGCCCCCCACCGTGAACGGACGGCTGAGGCGGCCCAGGCTCTGGCGGCAGAATGTGGGTTTGCCCCGGGCGCACTCGGCGCAGGTGCCGCAATTGCCCAGGGTGGTGAGCACGACGTGGTCGCCCTCCGCCACTGTGGAGACATCGGGGGCCACACCCACCACGACGCCCGCGCCCTCATGGCCGAGCACCACGGGAGGCGGAAAC
Organism: Microthrixaceae bacterium; assembly: GCA_041394405.1. GTDB lineage: Bacteria > Actinomycetota > Acidimicrobiia > Acidimicrobiales > Microtrichaceae > Microthrix. Next base: position 185,548 of record JAWKIF010000011.1, on the reverse strand, counting down.
ATGATGGTGCCGTCGATGACCGACACGTCGCTGTGGCACAGCCCGGCGGCCTCGATGCGCACCCGCACCTCACCCGGGCGCAGGTCTCTCACCTCGATGTCATCTCGCACCGACGCCTCGCTGCCGTCGAACACTATGCCTCGCATGAGCGGTCCTCCTCTGAGCTGACGAACCGTCAGAAACTACCCGCTGCTCCGCGACCGAGCGGGTGGGAGCACTCGGCCGGCGGTAGTTACGCTCTGAACTTCATGCCGCCAGCCATCCAGACCGACAACATCAAACGCACCTTCGACGGCAAGCCCGCGGTCGACGGCGTCGACCTCGACGTGCCCGAGGGCGAGATCTACGGATTCCTCGGCCCCAACGGCGCCGGCAAGTCCACCATGGTGCGCATGCTGTGCACGCTGCTGCGGCCCACGTCGGGTTCGGCCCGCGTCCTGGGCCACGACGTGGTGACGCACCCCGACGCCGTGCGCTTCAGCATCGGGGTGGCGCTGCAGGACGCCGGGTTGGACGAGCGTCAGACCGGTCGAGAGATCCTCGATATCCAGGGCCGCCTGTACGGCCTCAACCGAACCGAGATCGACCGGCGCATCAACGACATCATCGCGTTCATCGATCTGGGGGACGCCTTCGACCAACGGGTGGGGACCTACTCGGGCGGCATGAAGCGCCGCCTCGATCTGGCCGCGTCCCTGGTGCACAACCCCAAGCTGCTGTTCCTCGATGAGCCCACCACCGGCCTCGACCCCATCAGCCGCAAGAAGGTGTGGGCCGAGGTTCGCCACCTCAACGAGGAGCTGGGCATGACGGTGTTCCTGACCACCCAGTACCTGGAGGAGGCCGACGAACTGGCCGACCGGGTGGGCATCATCAGCCACGGCAAGCTGGCCGTGGAGGACACGCCCAGCGCGCTCAAGCGGCAGCTGGGCAACGACCTCATCGTGGTCGAGGTTGACGGCGAGGTGGAGGCCGCCTGCACCGCGCTGCGCGCCGTGGAGGGTGCCGAGTCGGTGGAAAGCAGAGGCCACGAGCTGCTGGTAGGCGCTCCCGACGGGGCCGCGCTGCTCAGCCCGGTGGCCATCTCACTCGGCGACGCCTCCGTGAAGGTTCGCAGCCTGACGCTGCGGACCCCGACGCTGGACGACGTGTTCGTGTCGGTCACCGGCGAACGATTGGCCGGCGACGAGGAAGCCGACGAGAACTCGGCCGCCGTGGCCGACCCAGGACACGCCGACGAGGAAGCGACGCACCCATGAGCAGCGACATCACCGCCCGCCACGCGGGCTTTCTCACCGACATGTCCACGGTGGCTCGACGGGCGATCCGCAGCCTGCCCCGCGAACCGGAGGCCATCATCCCGGCGATCATCGTGCCGGTGTTCTTCTTCTTCGTCAACGTCGGGTCGCTGGAGAAGCTGGCCGAGCAGGGTGGCGGGGTCGTCGACTTCAAGGCCTTTCAGCTGCCCGTGGCCATCATCTTTGCCGTGACCGGCGTGTCGCGGGCATCCGCCCTGGTCACCGACATCCAGGATGGCTACTTCGACCGACTGCTGGTGACCCCGGTGAAGCGACCTGCGCTCCTCCTGGGGCTCATGGTGGCCGACTTCGTGCTGGTGATTGCGCTCAGCGTTGGGGTGACGGCCCTGGCCATGGTGCTGGGCGTGCGTTTCGAGACCGGCCTTGCCGGCATGGCGGTGTTCCTGCTGCTGGCGGGCGCGTGGGGGGTGGCGTTCACGGGCTTCCCCTATGCGATCGCGCTGCGCACCGGCAACCCCGGCGCCGTGGCCTCCAGCTTCCTGCTGTTCTTCCCCTTCGCCTTCCTCACCACGTCGTTTCTGCCCAAGGACGCACTCAGTGGCTGGCTACAAACCGCGGCCACCTACAACCCGGTCACCTACCTGCTGGAGGGCCTGCGGGCGATCGTGTCCGATGGATGGGAGGTCGCCCCCATCGCCAAGGCGGTCGCCGCCGTGCTGGGGCTGGGCCTGGTGACCTTCACCCTGGCGTTCCGCTCGCTCGGGGCACGCGTGGGCAGCGACTGACGTCGGACGACCGCCTCGATCCCGTCGGTGTCGCCCCCGACATCCGGCGGCGGTACCGTAGGGCGAGCGCTGCATCCAAGGGGGACGCTCACATGAATCAACGCCTGCACCAACGGGGAACCGCCCTGGTACTGGCCGCCCTGGGCTGTGCCCTGATGACCCTGTCGGGTGGCGCGCGGGCCGGCGGGGCACCCGCGGCTCCCGCCCAGGATGCCGCCCCCACACAGGACGACCTCCGGCTCAACGAGCTGCAGTTTCTGGGCAGCCACAACAGCTACCACCTGCCCCCGTACAAGGGCCTGTACGACTTCGCCACCACCGTTGCCCCCGCCGGGCTGAACCCCAAGGAACTGCTCTACGAGCATGCCCCCCTGCCGGATCAGTTCAGCAACCAGGGCATCCGCCAGATCGAGATCGACATTCACGCCGATCCCGACGGCGGGCGCTACGCAGCGCCAGCGGCCAACATCCTCTCCGGTGTGGAGCCCTACAACGCCGACTACACCGTGTGGGACCCTCCCGAGCTCGACCAGCCGGGCACCAAGGTGATCCACATCCCCGATTTCGACATGCGCACCACCTGCGTGCTGCTCACCCAATGCCTGACCCAGATCCGCGACTGGTCAATGGCCCACCCGGGCCACTTCCCCATCGCGGTGCTGATCGAGGCCAAGGACGAGGTGATCGGCGGCGACTTCCCGATCGACCTGGTGGAGCCACTCCCCTACACGGCGGAGCGGCTGGACGACCTGGACGACGAGATCCGTTCGGTGTTCCAGGAGAACGAGATCTTCACGCCCGACGATCTGCGCGGCAACGCCGACACGCTTGACGAGGTGGTGACCGGCCCAGGGTGGCCCACGATGAGCGTGCTCCGAGGCCAGACCATGTTCCTCATGGACAACGGCGGAGCCATCGCCGATCGCTACCGGGACGGCCATCCGGCGCTTGAGGGACGGGTCATGTTCACCTCCGGCACCCCGGGGGGACCCGACGCCGCATTCGTGAAGCTCAACAACCCCCTGACGGACGCAGCGGCCATCGACGCCGCCGTGACGGCCGGCTACGTGGTGCGCACCCGTGCCGACGAACCCATTTCGCAGGCCCAGTCCGGCGACACCGCCATGCAGGATGCGGCGTTCGCCTCGGGCGCGCAGTGGGTCTCCACCGACTACCCGGTGCCCGGCCTCAACTCGTTGCTGGCCGACTACGGGCTGCCGTTCGCCGACTACTCCGCCCAACTCCCGCCCTCCGAGCCGGCAGCCGCCATTCGGGCCGGGTTTCAGGCCACGCGGGCACCGGCGACGCTCGCCGCTGAGGCGCAGGTGGTGGAACGCGTCGCCCGATGCAATCCGGTGAGCGCACCCGACTACTGCTACGACCTGGAACTCACCGAGCCCGAGCCGCCCACCGTTCCGACGGAGCCCACCACCGTCCCGGGGCCACCGTCGGAGGACGACGCCCCGCCGTCGGGCGACGGGCCGGGCTCGAGCGACCCCAACTCGGACAGCAACCCCAACCCGGCAGACGGCACACCCGTCGCCGCTCCCTTGCAGCCCAGCTTCACGGGCTGACGCCCAACTCAACCGAGGCGCTTCGGCGGGTGGCCGCTACAGGCCGAGGACCACCAGCACCGAACGCAGCCCCATGCCCACCACCACCGACACGATGAGGTTGCGGGTGCGCCACGCCGCCAACCCCGCGCCAACCAGCCCCACCAACTCGGGGGCGCCGACGGCCGCTGCGTCGGGGCCCCAGAGGTCGGTGGCCACCAGCGCCGACAACACCGCCGGCCCCACGTAGCGCAGCGCCTTGGCCACCACCGGGGGCGGCGTTCGGTCGGCCAGCGCCAGGATGAAGACGCCACGGAAGAAGTAGCTGCCCACCCCTGCCAAGAGGATGACCAGCAGCGTCATGAGACATCCCCGGAATCGGGGTCTGGGCGATGGGCCGGAGCCGGATGGTCGTGCTGAGGAATGGCATCGGCGGCCAGATCCTCGGCCTCCTCGACCACATCCACCCGGTCCCGATCGGCCAAGGTTCCGGCGACGACCCCCACCAACCCTCCGACCAGCAGGCCCAACCGGTTGGGCAACCCGCCGAACACCCAGGCGGCGGCCGCGCCCGAGAGCGACGCCACCACGGCGGGGACGCGGTTGAGGGCCACCACCACCAGGCCCAGGAACATCAGCGGCACGGCGAAGTCCAGTCCCCACGAGTGGGGCACCAGCGGGCCCAGCGCCAGCCCCAGGGCCACCACCGTCTGCCAGAAGGTCCAGAAGACGAGGCCGGAGGTGAGGTAGAAGCGCCGCCAGTCGTCGGCACTGTCCTCGAGGGCCTCGGTGATGGCGAACTGCTGGTCGATCAGCAGGTAGGGCGCGCACCAGCGGAACCAGCGGGGCTGGTCCGCGAAGCGCTGCGACAGCGCCGCGGAGTACATCAGGTGCCGGGAGTTCACGGCCAGCGCAGCCGCCAGCGCGCTGAAGGGTGCCCCACCTGCGGCGAGGATGCTGATCAGCGTCAGCTGGCTGGCGCCACCGAAGATGATGGAGGAGGTTGACCACCCCAGCAGGTTGTTGATGGGCGACTCGCCGATGGCGACACCCAGCACCAAACCGAACGGTATGGCCGGCACGAAGAGGGACACCGAGGCCACGAGGGCGCGCCGCGTCGGCGACCTGGCGGACATCGCTGCAGAGGGTCCCGGGCCTGCCACGGCGGCACTCTAGGTGCCGCGGCCAACCCGGCCCATCCGATTCCTGCGGGACCGACCGTCCGGGTTGCGGCGGCCATCACCTCGACGGGCGGGCTGCCTCCGACGAAGGGAGCGCGGCCGATGCGTCCCGGCTACGGCTCGAAGTCGAGGCCCAACATCTCGATGGCGTTGCCGCGCACCAGCTTGCGCACGACGTCGGCGGGCAGGTCGGCCATCTGCTTCTCGGCGGTCTCCTTGGAGTGCGGCCACGTGGAGTCCGAGTGCGGGTAGTCGGTCTCGTAGCAGACGTTGGAAACCCCGACCTTCTCCAGGTTGTCGAGGCCGTACTGGTCGTCGAAGAAGCAGCCGTAGATCTGGCGGTAGTAGTAGGTGGACGGCGGCTCGGGCACCTTGTCGCCGAACCCGCCCCACGCCCGGTTCTCCTCCCAGACGTTGTCGGCCCGTTCGAGGATGTAGGGAATCCAGCCGATCTGTCCCTCGGAGTAGCTCAGCTTCAGGTCCGGCAGGCGGGCGAGCCACCCGGAGAACAGCCAGTCCGCCATCGAGCTCATGGCGTTGCCGAACGTCAGCGTGGAACCCACTGCCGCGGGGGCGTCGGCGGAGGTGGAGGGCATCTTCGAGCTGGAACCGATGTGCATGTTGATGACCGTGCCGGTCTCGGCGCAGGCCCGAAAGAACGGCTCCCAGTAGTCCGTGTGGATGGACGGCAGGTCCAGATACGGGGGGATCTCCGAGAAGCACACCGCACGCACGCCGCGCTCGGCGTTGCGGCGAACCTCCGCCGCTGCCAGCTGGGCGTCCCACAGCTGCACAATGGTGAGGGGAATAAGGCGACCGTTGGTGCCACCGCACCATTCCTCGACCATCCAGTCGTTGTAGGCCTTGACGCACAGGTCGGAAAGCTCCTTGTCGGACGCCTCCATGAAGGTCTGACCGCAGAACCGGGGGAACGACGGGAAGCACATCTGGGCTTCGGTGTGGTTGATGTCCATGTCGGCGAGGCGGGCGGCCTGGTCATAACAGCCGTCGCGCATCTCCTCGTAGGTGATGCCGACCACCTTCACCTCGTCCCGGTCGAAGCCGGCGGCCGCCGACAACCGGGTTTGCGGCACCCGCTTGTCTTCGTACAGCCACCAGTCACACAGCTCGCCGTCGTCGGAGGGTTCGTAGCTGAACACGCCGCCCACGAACTGCATGTCGCCGCGCTCTTGGATCACCCGCGGGCCGACGTCTCGGTAGCGCTCGGGCAGTCGGCTCTGCCAGACGTCGGCAGGTTCGATCACATGGTCGTCAACCGAAATGAACTTGGGAATCTCCATGCGCATCAGCTTATCCACAAAATCTGACGCTGTGTCAGAAACGCGTCCGATGCCGGAAACTCACGCCCGACCCTTGGGGTTGAGGCCCGCAGCCGATTCGGTGGCGCCTCGCTCCGCCTCCAACCCGGCCGCCGCCTGGCTGGATCGTGCCGCTGCGGCATAGATCCCCTTGGACATCAGCGACGACTCGTGGTCGCGACGCGCCTGGTACAGCGCGGCACGCAGCTCGTGAACGCCGGCGTCCTCGGGGCGGGCCCGAGCGGCCAGCTCCACCAGTTCGCATGCCAGCGCATGCTGGCCGTCGCGCCCCAGCGACTCGGCCCGCACCAGCACCGGCTCCAGCCCGCCGGCCAGGCCCACGAGCTCCTCGCCCACCTCCGCACGTCGGGGAGGCTTTAACGAGGCAGCGTTGCCGTCCCACCAGCCGCCGAATCGCCGCCAGATGTTGCGCACGACGAACTCCGGCTCGTCGTACACGGGCAGCAGGTAGGGCTTCTCAAGTGTCTCGGCCGGCACGGTCACCTCGGCGACGATCTGCTCCAACTCCAACCCCGCGTTCATGCGTTCCAGCACGCCGGCCACCAGACCCTCCAGCGCCGTGGCCGCGTCATCGAGCACCATGGCGATGCGCTCGGCGCCCGCGATGGGGAGCCCATGGGCCGGTACGAACAGCTCGGGTTGCAGCGCCGCCATGCGGCGGAGCGCACGGGCCCACTCGTCCGGGTAGCGCTGCACCTTCTGGGGGTTGCCCGCGTTGGGAAACACCCAGATGAACAGGTCGCCCGGGAACAGCATCCGCTGCTCCGGAAACCACGCCCACGTGTGATCATCGGTCTCGCCGCGGTCGTGGTGCAGCTCGAAGGTTCGCTGCCCGACCCGCACGGTGATGGCGCTGTCGTAGGTATCGGTGGGCCAGGCCACATCGGCCGGAAGGAAGCGGGCGCCGCCCCCACCCACGCCGAGCCCGGCGGTGGGACTGATCCCGCCGAACTGCCGCGCGTTGATGGCCAGGTTCCAGCCGTTGGTGCGCTCGTAGCGGCGGAACCGTTCGGCCACGGCCTCGTGCCCAATCACGCGCGGGTCGGCGTGGCCACGCTGCCGCCCATCGGCCACCAGCGCCCCCGAGCCGCCCACGTGGTCGGCATGCCCGTGGGTGTAGACAACGGTGTGCGCCGGTGCGGTCGACCAGCCGCGCAGGGCCTCGGTGACGGCCCGGCCGGTGAACACGCCCGAGGTGTCGAACACCACGAGGCCCTCGCCCCCGGTATCGACGGCCACCGAGTGGCTGAAGGACTCGACCAGGGCGACACCGTCGGCCAGCTCCGACAGCTGGTTGGTGACCCGATTGGACGGTTCGAAGGCGCCGGTGTCGATGATCCGGCTGGCCAGATCGATCGGATGCTCTGACATGTTGTCCCCTTATCTCGATTCGGGTGTCGAGCCGGCCGGACCGAGCAGCGGCCCCAGCACGGGGTCGACCTGGCTGTTGGGCAGCAGGCTGCCCCCATCCACCACCAGGTTCTGGCCGGTGATGTAGGACGCGCCGGGCGACAGCAGGAACGCGATCACCGTGGCCACCTCCCCGGCCTGGCCCACGCGGCCCAGCGGAGTGGCCGCGCCCAACGCGTCCTCGATGCCGGGCAGGTCCAGCAGCATCTGGTTCAGCGGAGTGGCCACAAACCCCGGCGACACGCAGTTCACGCGGACCTGCGGTGCCCCCTCCAACGCGGCCGAGGCCGTGAGCGAGATGAGGCCGGCCTTGGCCGCCGAGTAGGGGGCCTCGCCCAGCGTGGGCCGCACCCCTGAGGCCGAGGCCACGTTCACCACCGCTCCCCCGGCATCGCGCAGGTGCGGTAGTGCGGCGGCCAGCACGCGATAGGCCCCGGTGAGGTTCACCGCAATCAGGCGCTGCAGGTCGGCATCGTCGTAGCCCTCCAGGCGGGCCAGCGCTCCGGCCCCGGCGTTGTTCACCAGGCCGTCGAGCCCGCCCAAGGCCTCGGCCGCCTGCGTGACGCCGGCAGCGACCGCCTCGGCGTCGCACACGTCGGCGCAGACGGCCGTCGCCCCCAACCGGTCCGCCACCCGGGCCAGCGGCTCCTCCCGGCGGTCCAGCAGGGCCACCTGCGCGCCCCGAGCGGCCAGATGCTCGGCGGATGCGGCACCGATGCCGGACGCCCCGCCGGTGACCAGCACCCGTGACCCGGCGAAGTCCATGCGCCCGGGCGCCCCGTCAGCCATCACCCAACGCCTCCCCCAGCGAGCGGCCCGAGCCCTCGCCGATCACCACGGTGGGCTCGCCCGTCATCACCCACACCAGGCGCTGCTGATCGAGCAGCTCGGCCTCGTCGGGCGCCAACAGCTCGGCGTAGGCGCCCTCGGCGGTGAAGGCCCATAGGTCGTCCAGCCGGTCGAACCATTGCACCGTGACGCCGTCGCAGTGCTCGGTTCCCGATTCGGGCCCGGCGGCCGCCCGGGGGTGCTGTTCATATCGCCGGATGTGCTGGGCCAGTTCGGGGGTCGAGGCGATGAGTGGCCCGTGGCGGTTCAGCCAGTGGTCGAGGAACTCCTCGCGGCTTGTTCCGGATCGTCGGGTGAGAAACGCAAAGAGCTGGACCATTCCCGTACCCTTGCAGACATGACCGAGATCGCGTCGCCCCGAGACCTACTTCGCAAGATTCCGTTGTTCGCAGAGTGCACCCCCGAACAGCTCGACCACATCGACCACCTGAGCGACGGCGTGGACGTCCACGCCGGGGCGGTGCTGGCCAAGGAGGGCACGGTGGGCAAGGAGTTCGCCGTGATCGTGTCGGGGTCGGCCATCATCAGCCGCGAGGGCAAGGAGCTGGCCACGTTGGGCCCCGGCGACTACTTCGGCGAGATCGCCCTCATCGACGGCGTGCTGCGCACCGCAACGGTCACGGCCGCCGAGGACTCCACCCTGGAGGTCCTCGACCGTCGGGCCTTCCGCACGCTGCTGGACGACTTCCCCGCCATGTCGCGCACCCTGCTGCAGGGTGTGACCAGGCGGCTGGCCGAGTTGGCCGACGAGAACGAGCAGCTTCGGAGCCGCCTCCGCCACCCCACCGAGTCCTGACGCCACCCCGGCCGCCGCGTGGGCGGGCCCGCAGACCGGCGCCGGCCTGAGGCCAATCCGGCCCACCCGACGCATGGTTCCGACGGCCCAAAGAGCCGACGGCTCGCCCTCCATTCTCAACGTTTGGTCGCGTCGTGCCGATGCACGAGGCGTGAGCTCCGCATCACCGACACCGTCGCCCGAAACCTTCAACGACCCGGTTCGAGGCATCGACGAACTTCCCTATGGGTTCATCGCGGTCGGTCTCGACCTGAAGATCTCCTATGCGTCGCGGGGCGCCCACGACCTGCTGGGCTACGCGCAGGGCGACATCGTCGGCCGATCGGCGGTCGACCGCCTGCACCCCGAGGACTTCGCGCGCATCATCGCACTGTTCGAGCAGATGGCCGCGGACACCGACGGGCGGAGGGCCAACCCATCGGCCGCGCGCCACGTCGAGTTGTCGGTGCGCGTGCTCGACGGCCGCGACCGCTGGATCTCGGTGGGATCAACCGGCCGCTTGCTGGGCGAAGACGGGCCGTTCTTCCTGGCGCTTCGACCCAACCAGGTCGATCGAGCGATGGACGACCTCGTTCGCGGCCTGGCCCTCGGCGACCCGACGGACGACCTGCTCGATACGGTGACTGGGCTGGCGAGCGCGCAGTATCCTGGAGAACAGGCCTGGATCGTCAGCCGGCTCTGCGACGATCCCCCGCTGGCCAGGGGGCCCGATCAGCTGCACCCGTCCGTCGCCTCTGCGTCGGCTGCCACCACCGAGGCCGTTCAGGCGATCAGCGGCGAATCCTCCGACCATCGGGGCTACTGGGCCGCCAAGATCAACGACGCATGCGGTCGCCGGGTGGGATCGCTCGTGGTGTCCAACCCGGACTGGGGTGCCGACCCCACGCCCTTCGATGTTGACATCCTCACCCAGACGGCGCAGGTCGCCTCGTTGGTGCTGCAACGCGAGACCGAGAGCCAGGCCCTCGAGTTGGCGCTGGCAACCGATCAGCTCACGGGGGCGAACAACCGGGCCACCTTTGAGAGCCAGGTCGCCCAGCTCGACTCGTCCGACCTCCCGGTCGCCGTGTTGTATGTGGACCTCGACCGCTTCAAGGCCATCAACGACAGCCACGGGCATGCGTTCGGCGACCGGGTGCTTCGCGACACCGTGGATCGCATCCGTGCCTCGATACGGGCCGATGACATGCTGGCACGCCTTGGCGGCGACGAGTTTGCCGTGTTGTGCCGAGGCGTCGACATCGGCGCCGCCCACCACCTGCTCGCACGGGTTCGATGCTCGCTGAACGACCCGGCGGCGAACGAGCTTGCCCCGTTGGGCCTGGGCGCCAGCGTCGGCATGGCCACCGCGCACTCCGAGGCCGAGCTGACTGAGATTATCGAGCGGGCCGACGCCGAGATGTACCTCATCAAGCACGCCCAAGGCCCTGAACTGTCCGGCGGAGCTCGGCGCCCGGTCGTGGCCGGAAGCGGCGCTTGAGGACGCCTGGCACACGCTGTACTCAGCCGGGGAGCTCAGCCGGGGGCCCAGCGGCGCCCGTCACCGCCGCCAACAGCAGCCGGGCCACGGAGTCCACGAGGTCGCCCTCGGAGATCCTCGAGGCCGCAAACACGTCGCGTTGGATGGCCACGTTGACCAACATCGTCACCGCCACCGAGGCCATTGCCCACGGGTCCACCTCGGGGCCCCCGTCTCCTCGATGTCCCCGCACCTGCGCTGCCAACTCGGTGGAGAACTGCGCCAGCAGGTGCTTGCGGGTGGACCGAATGCGACCCTCACCCTCGGCCGCCTTCAGGTCGATCACCGCCATCAGCGGCCGGTTGGCATCCCAGAACGCCAGGAAGCCGGCGACCAACCTGCGGACCGATGCCTCGGCCCCGGCGCCGTCCCAGTCGGTCCCCGCGAGGAGATCGCCCAGGACCACGGCCCCGTCGGCGGCCATGTCCATCGCCAGCTGAGCGATGGCGGCATCAACGTCGGTGAAGTACTGATAGAAGGTGGCCGGTGACGTGCCGGCCTCTCGGGCGATATCCACCACCTTGATGTCCCGGTAGCTGCCCGACGCCAGCGTGGCCAGGGTGCATTCCAACAGGCGCTGGCGGGTGGCCTGGCCTCGCCGACCGGGCACCCGGCCATCCGCTGCGCGCGGGTTCACGACCCGGCGCCGAGGCGCTCGATGGCCTGGGCCCGCAGCCTGAACTTCATCACTTTGCCGCCGGCGTTGAAGGGCAGCTCGTCCACGGCCTCCAGGAACCGAGGCACCTTGAAGTTGGCCAGGCGCTCCCGGCACCAGGCCATGATCGCCTCGCCGTCGGGATCGGCCCCGGCCGTCAGCACCACGAAGGCGTAGCCGACCTCGCCCAGCCGCTCGTCGGGCACGCCAACCACGGCGGCCTGGGCGACATCGGGGTGGACCAGCAGCTGCCGCTCGATCTCGGCCGGGTAGGCGTTGAACCCGCCCACGATGAACATGTCCTTGAGGCGATCCGTAATGGCCAGGTAGCCCTCGGCGTTGAGTACGCCGATGTCACCGGTGTGGAGCCAGCCATCGGGGTCGATGGCCTCGGCGGTGGCGTCCGGGTCGTCCAGATAGCCGGTCATCACGTTGTAGCCGCGCACCAGCACCTCGCCCGGCTCGCCGGCCGCGGTGCGGTTGCCCCGTTCGTCCACCGTCACCACCTCCACCCCGGGGATGGCCCGGCCCGAGGTGGTGGCGATGGTCACCGGGTCATCGCCGTCGCGGCACATGGTGGCGATACCGCAGGCCTCCGTGAGGCCATACCCGGTGATGACCGTCTCGAATCCCAGCGTGTCGCCCATGGCCTCGATCAGCTCCACCGGCACCGAGGCAGCGCCCGTGACGGCCAGGCGCAGACTGGCCAGGGCGGTGGTGTCCAGGTCGGGGTGGTTGAGGATGCTCTGGTAGAGCGCCGGGGGGCCGGGCAGCATGGAGATCTGCTCGGCCGCGACCCGATCCATCACCTTGTTCACGTCGAAGACGGGTTCGGGATAGATCGGGGCGCCAACGGTCATGGCGGCCACGATGCCCGCCTTGTATCCGAAGGCATGGAAGAAGGGGCTGACCACCAGGTAGCGATCCTCGTGGGTGAGGCCAACGACCGAGGCCCAGGCCGCATAGGCCCGGGTGACCTGGCCGTGGGTGCAGACCGCGCCCTTCGGGGCACCCGTGGTGCCGGAGGTGAAGAGGATGTCGGCGGGGCTGTCCGGCCCCAAGGCCGCGATCCGGCGTTCGATCTCCTCGGCACCAACCTCGCCGCCGCGTCGCAGGAACCGCTCCAGATCGAGTGGCGCTCCGGGCCCCGCCGGGGGAACCTCGCTGTCGCTGCGCAGCACCACCACGGTTTCGGTGGTTGCCGGCAGGGCGTCGCCGAGCAGTTCCAGGTAGTCGGTACCCAGAAACGTGCCGACCGTGAAGAGCAGTTTGGCGCCCGAACGCTCCAGCAGATCGGCGGCCTCCTGGCCCCGGTAGCGAGTGTTGATGGGGACCAGCACGGCCCCGGCCGCGTGGAGGCCCAGCAGGGCCACCACCCATTCCCAGCAGTTGGGCGCCCACACGGCCACCCGGTCGCCGGGAGTCACACCATGGGCGGCAACCGCACGGGCGAACACATCCACCCGCTCGGCCAGCTGGGCCCAGCTGAGTTCGGTGTCCCCGTCGATGACCGCCGGGTCCTCCGGCGTGTCGGCAACCACCCGGGCGAGCAGCTGCGGGGTGGTGAGTGGTTCGGATGTATCTGACACGACGTCAGATCGTAGTGCTGAGATGGAGGAGCGGGCTCAGAAGAGGGCCTCGACCAGCTTGACCATGAGGAAGACGCTGGCGACAGCCGCCGCCACGGTGACGGCCACCAGCGCCAGAACCACCAGCGACGAGAGAGCGATCACGGCGGCGGACGAGCGGCGGGTGCGCTCGGGGTCGGTCAAGTCCGCTCGCATCAGGCGAACGTTGCGGGCGTTGGACTTGAAGACGAAGTCGAATGCGTCGCCGGCGAACGGCAGCGCACCCAGCGCCGAGTCCACCACCACATTGCCCACCATCCGAATGATCGACGGCACCGAGACGCCCTGCTGCACTGCGGTGAGCACGATGGTGGCCGACGTGATCAACCCGGCACCGTCGCCGACGACCGGCAGCATGCCGATGACGCCGTCGAGCCCCACCCGGCGGTTCAGCCCGGGGATGCGCACCCAGTCGTCGAGGACCCAGGCCAGCGCATCGACGAACGGCGGCAGCTGCACCTCATCGGGCCGAAGGGGCTGGCCGGCCGGGATGACCTCATCGGGTTCCAGCACCTCGTCACCCGGCCGGTCGCCGAACCGGTCGTGGTCGATCATGGGTCCCCGCTGGCGGACAGCTGGCTGCTCACGTCCACATCGTGGCATGCCCCGACCCCTCCACTTCGCGCGGCCACCTGCCGATAGGTCAACCGTGAGCACCAACGTGCGCGTCACGCCGGCCGTCCAGGCCGCGCCCGGGACCGCGCCCGAACCCGGTCGTGCAGGCGGCGACGCGTCCGGCGGCGCGCCCGAACGTGCCGAGCCCCGGGCGGTCGCGTGGGCGGTCGCCGCGGCGGCATTGCTGGGTGCCGCCGTGGTCTGGTGGTTCCACACTCGCTCCTGGTACGGCCCGGACGAGGGCGCATACGCCTACGTGGCGGAGCGGCTCGGCGCCGGCGCCCGGCTGAACGGGCCCGCCCCGGCGGACGTGCAGGACATCCACCTGGGCTACGTCAACTACCTGAACGGTGCGCTGCGGTCGCTGCTCGGCAGCGAGATGGTGCGGCTTCGGTGGCCGCTGATTGCCCTCGGGGCGACGATCGCCGCGTGCACCACCTGGCTGCTTCGTGGTCGCCGCCTGCCGTTGGCCGCTGCCGCCGGAGTGACTGCCACCCTCATCGGCATCCCCATCTTCCTCAGCCCCTCGGCCAACTGGTACGCAGCGGCGCTAGCGTCGGTGCTGGCCGTGGTGATGTCCAGCCGAGCGGTTCTCGAACCGCTCGGCCGCGGGCTGGCGCCATCTGCCCGGGTGCTGGCACCGGTTGGGGCAATGCTGGGCCTGGCCGTTGGGTTTCGCCAGCTCAGCGGCATTCACCTCTGCCTGGGCGCGCTCGGGGTGATCTGGATGGCCAGCCGTCCGGCGGCGACGACGGCGCGTCCCGGAACGCCCGCCGACCGACCCGCCAGCGCCCATGTTCGGCCCAACGCGCTGACCCTGGCCGTGGGTGCCGTTGCCGCGCTTGCCGTTCTGGGGTATCTGCTGGGACGCACCAACGCCTCGTCCTGGCCGCTGTTCGCGCTGGGGCCCATCGCCGTGCTGACGCTCGGCGCCCGGGACACCAGCTTGGACACGGCCCAGTCGTTGGCCATCGGACGGCGCATCGGCATGGGGGCGCTGGCGGCGCTGGCACCCCTGATGGCGGTGCACTTGGCGCAGGGGACGGCCGGCTCGTGGCTGTCGGACACGGTCACCGCCGCCAACGGCCTGGCCGGCACCAACTGGATCGCCGAGCCGTCGACGCTGCGGTGGATCACCGGCTCGGTGCAGCGGCTGATCACGGCGGGTTCGCCCCAGCACCTCGCGAGCGGCGCCTTCTGGCTGATCATGATGTCGCTTGGCCCCGTGCTGGGTGCCCGGGTGGCCTGGACCCTGGCGACCCGCCCCGCTCGGCCCGTTCCACCCGTCACCGTGCTGGCGGTGTTCTTCTGTCTGGTCAGCGCCCACTACCAGGTGCCGGGCTATGCCGCCTACACGGCCGGACTGAGCCTGGCTGGGCACCTGGCGCTGGCCCGCGGCGCCCGGTCAGCCGGCCAGAACGGCCGCGCCGCCGCAGGTGCCGCAGCCCCTTGGGCCCTGCTCGCCGTCCTCGTCGTCGGTGCGCTCGCCGGCCAGGCGGGCCAGGCACCGACCCGCCCTCACGACCAAGTGCTCTCCGGGGAACGCGAGGCCATGACGGCAGCGCCGGCGCTCGGCGCCGGGTTGAGAATCCCCGTCGATCAACGGGTCGGCTACGAGGCCGTGCTCGAGGCCATCGACCAGCAGGTGCCCGAGGGCGGCAGCTTCCTCGATCTCACCATCAGCCCCGAGCTCTACGTGCTCAGCGGCACCCACAGCCCGCTGCGCTGGTGGAATCCGAGCTTTGGCCTGATGACCCAGGCCGACCGGGCGGAGGCCATCGAGCTGATCCGCACCGATCCCCCGCCGCTGGTGATCATGGACACCGGGGGCAACGACCTGAGCGACGCCGCCGACCCCATCGTCGAGGTGGTCAGGGACGACTATCGGCGCCTCGACACCATCGGCGGGTGGGACCTGTGGGTGCCCGAGCGCCAGGGCGTCACACCAACCGAAGGATGACCAACACCAGGCCGGCGGCGCCCAGCGCGCGTCGCCACGGATTGACGCCCCGCACCACCTCGTCGGCGGCCCACCACGCCAACCCGGCCGTGGCGATCCAGAAGAACGCATCCGCCCACCCGCTGTCCTCGGGGCTGACCCATCGCCCGGCGGTTGCCGCCAGGAAGATCCACAACGGGGGGTTTGGGGCCTGCGCAATGGTGATCTCACCGCTCTCCCGGCTGCGGAACCACCAGCTGAGCGAGGCGGGCGAGGAATCACCGGCTGCGTCAGCCATCCTGCTCCTGCACGGCCCCCAACGCGCCTAAGGCGCGCAGCGTGGTCACCCGTTCGGGTTCGTAGCCCAGCACCTCGGTGAGGATCTCGGCGGTGTGTTGGCCCACCGTGGGAGCCGGCGTGGGCACCGGCAGCTCCTCGCCCACCAGGTGCACCGCCGAGCCGATCATGTCGGCGCCGTGGGACTCGTGGCTCAGCAGC
This sequence comes from Microthrixaceae bacterium, assembly GCA_041394405.1. GTDB lineage: Bacteria > Actinomycetota > Acidimicrobiia > Acidimicrobiales > Microtrichaceae > Microthrix. The sequence goes on along the minus strand of JAWKIF010000011.1, from coordinate 169,521 downwards.
GGGAACCGGTCCTGGAACTGCGGGTCGTCGGCCACCGTCTTGGGGGTGTTCACCGGGCAGATCGGGGTGTTCACCTCGTCGGCGAACTCCAGCCACTCGGCGGTGGTCTTGGTGCCGAAGATGGCCACCAACTCGCGTTGCAGCTCGCGGTTGCCTCGGGCGTGATCGCCGTACTGGCTGCCCGGCCAACGTTCGAAGAGATCCATGCGGCCAACGCCGGCGCAGAAGTTGCGCCAGAACTCCTGCTCGCTCGACATGAACAGCACCACGCCGTCGGCTGCGTCGTAGAACTGGTACCGGACGCCGCCCAGCATGCCGGCGGTGCCGGGTTCGCGGCGCTCGTAGTTGTCCGCCACGTTGCCGGTCACTTCGCTCTCGGGGCGCTCGTAGGCCTTGTAGGTCTCGATGCGCAGCCAGTCCATGGCCACCGACGCATCGCTCTGGGCGATGTCGAGGTAGGTGGGTTCACCGCTGGTGCGGGCCCGGATCACCCCGGCGAGGATGCCGAACGCCGCAAACAGCGGGCCGGCGTGCATGCCCACCGAGGCGTGCTCGTCGATGCGGGGGAATCCCTCCTCATCGCGCCCCGGCGAGATGAGCCCTCCCCACGCGTCGTAGGCGATGCCATGGCTCGGGAGATCCTTGTATGGCCCGGTCATGCCATAGCCCGAAATGGTGCAGAACACGATGGACGGATTGACCTCCTTGAGGTCGTCGAAGCCCAGGCCCCTCCTGGCCAGCGCACCGGGGCGCATGGCCTCCACGACCACATCGGCGTCTCGCACCAGATCCTTGTACACCTCCACGCCCTCTGGGGTGCGAAGGTCGAGGGTGATCGACCGCTTGCCCCGGCTGATGTGATGGTGCAGGAGCGAGTTGCCCTCGATGATGGGCCAGGTCATGCGCCGGATGTAGTCGCCAGCGGGGCTCTCCACCTTGATGACCTCGGCCCCCAGGTCGGCCAGGTGGGTACCCACGGCGCCGGGGCCCAGCAGTGAGCTCTCGATGATGCGCACGCCGGCCAGGGGGGCTGCTGGTTGGGCCACGGGTTTCTCCTTGAGGGTGAGCGGTTTGCGCCGCCGGATCTGACGGGCCGTCAGAAACTACTCGGTTGTTCAGCCTGACCGAGCCCGACAGACTGCGGGCGTGACCGGGCGCCCGTACGACCCCCAGCGCGATCTGGCGGCGGTCACCCGAATCTGGCGCGAGGTCGGCTGGATCGACGATTCCGAGCGGCAGGCGGCGGCGTTGGCCGACGTGCTGAACGTGGGCCACACCGTGGTCGCCGAGGTCGGAGGTGCCGCCGAGTGCGCGGTCCATACCTCGCCAGGCAGCTTGCGATACGGACCTGGCCAACGTTCCACCGATCTCGACCTGTCGCTCATCAGCGCGGTGGTCACCAGCCACGTCGCCCGCCGGCAGGGCCTGGCGTCGGCGCTCGTGACCGAGTCGCTGGCTTCGGCCGCCGCCTCAGGGGCCGCCGTGGCGACGCTGGGCATCTTTGACCAGGGCTTCTACGATCGATTCGGTTTCGGAACCGGCGCCTACGAGCACGTCGTGTCGCTCGATCCCGCCACCTTGAAGGTGCCCGTTCCGAACCGAGCACCGGTCCGTGTGGGATTCTACGATCAGCGGGAGGTCTACGACCTGTTGGTGCGACGGCACCGCTGTCACGGTTCGGTCACGCTGGGCCTGCCCGAGCTCACCGCGGGCGACCTCTCCAGAATGAAACAACCCCTCGGCCTGGGGTTTCGCTCCGACGACGGCCGCCTCACCCACTGCCTCCTGGGAACCATGACCGGCCACCATGGGCCCGTCACGATCGACTGGCTGATCTACGAGCAACCCCCTCAGGTGTTGGAGCTGTTGGGCCTCGTGCGGGCGCTGGGCGACCAGGTGCGTTCGGTCACCATCAACCCCGAGCCTCCCGGGGTGCAGCTTCAGGACCTGATCAACGAGCCGATGCGGCAACTGGAGTTGGCCAACGTCGGCAGCTCCAGTCGGGCCCTGCACACGGCCTGGTCGAAGGTGCAGTGGCGCATGCTGGACCTCGGCGCGTGCATCGAAGCGTGCGCTCCGGCGCCGTCGCCGCTCACCTTTGGCCTGCGGCTGCATGATCCGTTGGCGGATCGACCCGGCGCCACTTGGTCGGGCATCGGCGGCGAGTTCACCGTGCATCTGGGGGCAGACCCTGGGGTGCATCCCGGCCTGCCCGCCTCGGGCCCGGTGCTGGAGGCTTCGGTGGGGGCGTTCACCCGCTTGTGGCTGGGTGTCCGCCCCGCCTCCGGACTGGCGCTCACCGATCGGCTGGCCGGTCCGCCCACGCTGATCGAGGCGCTCGACCTGGCATTCTGCCTGCCACCTCCCCTTCCCGACTGGCACTTCTGACCGGCCAGCACGTCGCCTGACAGTGCTACCAGGGGTAGTCGTGGCCGTCCCAGCGCACGAACCTGCCGGAGTCGGCCAGGTTCAGCGTCGCGAGGGTCTCGACGATGGCGTCGGCCGATCGTCGATCGTCATCGGCGCTTCCGAGCCGCCACCTTCATGGACCCAAGATGCTGTTGCACGTTTCGGCGTCAACGTCGAAGGGACCGGCACGGTCCTTGGGAACCCCAAGGACACGGGCATCCAAGCCGGCGCAGTTGATGAGCAGGTCCACCCCGCCGACCCGAGCCCGCAGGTCGGCGATGAAGACTCGGCGACCGTTCATCCACCGAACATGCAGCGTGGGCGCCGTGGTCGGCCGCGATCCCCCCGCCTCGGATCGGCTGCGCCCCCGCAGCCCCTCCAACACTTGCCCGCTTGCGCTCGATACCGTGGCGGGCTCACCGCACCCGTGGACGCATGCGTTGGCGAAGCCCCCAGAATGGACGTGTTGATGATCCGCCTCCGTGCCGCAGCGCTGGCGCTCGTGATGGCAGCGGCCTGGACACTGGCCACCGCGGCACCCGCCTCGGCCCATACCGGCTTTGACGGCTCCGATCCCGCCGACGGAGCGACGTTGGACGCCCCGGTCGAGCAGGTCACCATCAGCTTCACCGGCCCGGCCGAACCAACCGGCGAGGGGTTCGTTGCGCTCGACGCATCCGGCGAACGCCGAACGCCCTCCGATGCCGGCACGGTCGACGGCGAGACGTGGGTGCTGCGATTCGACCCACCGCTGGGGGGCGGCAAGGTCGGCATGCGCTGGAGCGTGAAGGCACCCGATGCGCATCCGATCGATGGCGCGTTCAGCTTCACGGCGCCGGCACCGCCGGCGCCGGCGGAGACGTCCGGGACCGCCGCAGCGACCAGCGGGCTGGCAACCGCCGACGACACCGGCGAGGCGAATGCCGGCACCACGACGCCTCCAGCAGCGCAGGCCACCGACGGGGCGGCGGCCGACGACGATGCGGCGAGCTCGGATCTGGAGGAGTTCCTCGACCCTGCGAGCGACTCCACGGTTGCAGCGGAGCGGATTCGGGACCTGGCCAGGCTGATCAGCGTCATGGGGACGATCCTGGGCGTCGGGGCGCTGGTGTTCGCCATCACCGTGCTGCAACCCACCCGTGCACCTGGCGACGACCTGGCCCTGGCGCTCGCGTGGACGCGCCTCAGCGGCCTGGGCGTGCTGGCTGGGGCGGCGCTCAAGGTGCTGAGCCGGGCCAACCTGGAGGCGGCGGGTTCCTGGTCCGAGACGTTCGACGCCGCCACGGTTGGTGACGCCCTCTCCGGGTCAGCCGGGGTGTCGATCGCCCTCCAGGCCGTTGGTGGCCTGGCGCTGGCCGTTGGCGCCCGCGCCTCGCTTGCGGCTCCCAGGAGGTCCTCGCCAGCTGCCGGTGAGCCCTCCCCGGCTCCCTGGCGGCCATCGGATGCCCGGCTGGCCCTGGTGGGCGCTGCCATCGTGGGTCTTTCGCGGCTCTTCGCCGGTCACACCGTGACCGAGGGCAACCGGGTGGTGACCGCCGTGGTCGACCTGATCCACACCGCTGCCGGGGCGGTGTGGGGAGGCGGGGTGGTGTTGCTCGTCGTCGTGCTCTGGCATCGGTTCCGGACAGACCGCGACATGGAGACCGCCACGTTGGCGCTTCGCTTCTCGGTAGTGGCCACCGCTGCGGTCGTCGTGGTGGCGTTGGCCGGCGTCGCATTGGGCATCATCATTCTCGACGCACCCTCGGAACTCTGGACCACGCCGTGGGGACGCCTGCTGGCGGTCAAGGTGGCCTTCGTCGCCGTCGCCGCCGCGATCGGCGCCTACAACCATCGGAGGCTCATACCCCGGATGGAGGCCAACCCGGAGGACGAGGGCCCCGCCGGCAGCTTCCGCATGATGATCGCCGCCGAGGCCGTGGCGCTGCTGGGCACCGGTGTGGTGACTGCCTTCCTCGTGGGTGCCTCGGCGGCCTGAACGCCCCGGACCGCCCTCCTCGACCGGGACCGCTACAGCAACCAGGAACCGTCGCTGCGTCGGCGCTTCCACCCCGAGGCCGCAAGCGTGCCGCCGTCGAGGTGAATGGTGGCGCCGGTGATGAACCGGGCCATGTCGGAGGCCAGGAACACCACGGCGGCCGCCGCATCCTCGGGGGTACCCGAGTCCGGCCACGGCTGGGAGGCGTAGCGGTCATCGGCCAAGGCGCCGGCGGTCTCTGCCAGCGCCTCGTCGCCGGGCGTTGGGATCATGTCGGGCGCCACGGCGTTCACCCGGATGCGCCGGTCGGCCAGCTCCAGCGCCAAGGTCCGCGTGAGGTTCTCTACCGCCGCCTTCATGGCGGAATAGATGGCGAACCCCGGGCCTGCCCGGTGCCCCTCCACCGAGGTCACCGAGATGATCGATCCGCCCGGCACCAGGTGTGGCACGCAGCGGCGGATCAGGTGGGTGACCTGAGTGAAGTTCTCGGCAATCAACGCCGCCTCGCCCCCGGGGGTGACCTCCAGGAAGGGAGCCCAAAACCCGCCACCTGCGTTGTTGACCAGCACGTCCAGGCCCTCGGTGCGTTCCATGGCATCGGCCAGCAGGGCATCGACCGTCTGGCTGTCGCGCACATCGCAGACGCCGGTCACACACGTTCGGCCCAACGACTCCACCTCGTCACGAAGGCCGGTCAGGCCCACCTCATCGCGGTCAAAGGCAACGATGTCGGCGCCGAAGCGGGCCGCGCCAACCGAGATGGCCCTGCCCAGGCCGCGCGCGGCACCGGTCACCAGCACCCAACGCTCGTCCAGCCGTGCCCAGTCGGGGCCGAATCGGCCTTCCGGCTCATCCAACAACGCCGTCATCGGGCTCGAATCCTATTCCTGGCCGTCGGGTTCGGCGCGAAGCCCGGAGGCTGCCGCCAGGGCCTCGGCCACGCCCGACGCCCGCTCGGCAACGGCGACCAGGTAGTGCTCCGCCACGCGGTTCTGGCCCGGCAGAGGCGGATTGCCCAACGACCGGATCAGCGTGGTGGGATCGCCATTCACGGCGATGGGTTCGGGGTCCGGCAGCAGGGGCACCGGACGCCACAGGTCAACGGGCTTCTTGCGCTTGTTGCGGCGACGGTTGCTCTTGGATCGTTTGGCCATGGATCTAGGAGGTCTCCAACTCGTCGACGTCGTCCTCGGTAAGCAGGGCGTCGGGCTCCAGGCCCAGCGCTGTGCGCAGCTGCTCGCCGTCCAGGTCCGAGAGGGAGGACGACTTGGGCAACACCAGGTTGGCGATGTGGCGCTTGCCGGCCACCACTTCCTCCACCCGCTCGTCCACCGTGCCCGGGCATACCAACCGGTGTGACACGACGGTGCGGGTTTGGCCGATGCGCCATGCTCGGTCGCGGGCCTGGTCCTCCACCGCCGGGTTCCACCAACGGTCGTACAGCACCACGTGGCTGGCTGCGGTCAGGTTCAACCCCGTGCCGCCCGCCTTCAGCGACAGCACCAGCGCACCCGGTCCCTCGCCCTCCTGGAACTGCTTTACCAACCGGTCGCGGGCGCCCCTGGCCAACGAACCGTCGTAGGCCGCAATGGGCACGCCGGTGCGTTCGGTGAGGTAGCCGGCCAGGCGGCGACCCCACGACGCAAAGTGGGTGAAGATGAGGATGCGTTCGCCGGAGGCGAACACCGACTCGATGATCTCCTCCAGGCGGGCCAGCTTGCCCGAGCGTCCCTCCAGGGGGAGGTCGTCGGCCTGGTACGCCGCCGGGTGGTTGCAGATCTGTTTCAGCGCCGTGATGGCCGCCAGCACGGCGCCCTTCTTGGGCTCACCGCCCACCTCGGCGGAATCGGCGACCAACGAATCGAGCACGGCCTGGTACAGCCCGATCTGCTCGCGGGTCATGGCGCAATGGTCCAGCTCGTCGATGCGGTCGGGCAGCTCCTTGGCCACCTCGGGCTCGGCCTTGGTCCGGCGGAACACCAGGACACCGTTGAGCGCCCGCAGCGCGGCCTCCCCCTCACCCGACAGGCCGGCGATGAACTCGGGCCGGCTGCCCACTAGTCCGGGGTTGCAGAAGTCGAGGATGGCCCACAGGTCGCCGAGCCCGTTTTCGATGGGGGTGCCGGTGAGCGCAATCCGGCTGCGCGCCTCCAGGCGCCGGAGCTGCTGGGAGGTCTCGTTGGCCGGGTTCTTGATGGCCTGCGCCTCGTCCAGCACCACCTTGTCCCACTGGTGCTCTTCGAGGAGCTCCACGTCTCGCACCGCCGTACCGTAGGTGGTGAGGATCACGTCGCTGTTGCGCACCGCGCGCTTGAACGCTGCGCCCTGGGGCCGGTTGGCGCCGTGGTGCACCGTGACCGACAGGCCGGGCGTGAAGCGCCGCGCCTCGGCCGCCCAGTTGCCCACCACGGCCGGGGGGGCAACCACCAGCGAGGGGCCGGTGGCGTCGGGGTCGGCCAGATGAGCCAACACGGTGGGCGTCTTGCCCAGGCCCATGTCCAGCGCCAGGCACCCCCCGAGGTCGACCGCATCCAGAAAGCCAAGCCAGGCCAGCGCCTCGGCCTGATAGGAGCGCAACTCGCCGTGAAACCCGTCGGGCCGCGGCTCGGGCGTGGGCAGGTTGCGGGCCTGGGCAAGCAGCTCCCCCGCCCAGCTCTGGCCTTCCACCGACACGCCGCCGGCCAGCGGGGAGGCATCGAGGCCGACCGACGCCCGCAGTATCTCCGCACCCGTCATTTGGGTGCGCGACGCCCGTTCCGCCAACGCCGCTGCGGCCTCCTTCAGGTCGACCTTGTCCAGCTCCACCCACTTGCCGTGGCTCTGCACCAGCGGCCGGGCCTGAGTGGCGAGGCGGGCGATCTCCTCGGCGGTGAGCTCCACGTCGTCGAACAGCGCCGACCACGACACGGCGGAGAGCTGGTTGGCCCCCACCACGGTGTCGCCGGTTGGCTCCGTGAACAGGCGCAGCGCGGGCGACGGCTTGCGCCGGGACAGCGCCGGGAGTCGCACGTCGTAGCCGGCCGCAGCGAGACCTGCCCCGCCGGCGGTCATCAGCTCCCAGGCCTCGTCGGCGGAGAGGTACACCTGGCCCCTCCGCATGGCTCCCGGGCGCAGCAGGGCGGGAAGGATGCGCTCCAGCCGGTTCAGCTCGTCGGCCAATGCCTTGGTGCCCGGCCGGTCGGTGAGCGCCAGCTCGATGGGCATGAGGTTGCCCTCCGCCCCGGGGCCCAACACGGACAGGAACCACGCATCGGAGGAGTCGGGCGCTTCGAGCTGCACGACCAGGCGCGTCCTACTGGCGCTGGTGACCGCCTTGGACCACCGGTCGAGGCGCTTGGACACCTCGGCGCCGGCCGAGATGGGCGCCTCGAAGCCGGACCCGTCCAACCGGGTAAGGAAGGCCTCGGCCACCCCGGAGGCGTTGCGCACCTGCGGGGGCGGGGCCGGCAGCTCGATGCGGGAGGCGGCCTCGCTCACGATGGCGTGGGTGACCGATCGAAGCACCGCCAGGGTGACCGAACGCGCATCGGCACGGGCGAGCAGGACGACCGCCTCGGGCATGGCCGACGACATGGCCTCCAGGTCGAGTTGGTCGAGGAGCGCCGGGGCCCAACGCACCGACATGTCCATGACGCCGCCGCGATCGCGCTTGTCGCCCTGCAACGTCGGGACGATGGCGCCGACTGCCACCTGACGCACCGCGGCCACCGCGACGCGGCCAAGCCAGGCCACGCTGGCACCCACGCCGTCGCGGCCAAGGCCGCCGCCCACCGCCACCAGCCACCCCAACGCCTCGGCCACGGGAATGGCCAGCGCGGCGGCGGTTGCACCGCTGGGCAGCGTGACATCCCGATGAACGCTCCAACCCACGGCGGGCCCGCCGATGCGCTCCAGCAGGTCGGCCAGTGCGTCGTTGTCCGCCGGAAGCGTGGACGGCCCCGCGGCCCACACCACCACCTGCTCGGCCGCCCAGGATGCCTGCAGGCGAATCTCGCCGGGAGGGTCGGCCTCCACCAGCGCGTTCACCGGGTCGCCTGCGGAGAGCAAGCGGGCGTAGCTGCTCTCCAGACGCGCCAGCTCCGCCTCCAGGTCGGCGACCACGCGGCCCCGCTCGGGGCCCCGCAACTTCCGAACCTCGTCCAGCGCATCCTCGGTGTCGTCGATCAGCACCTCGAGCTGGCGCCGCCACAGCAGGTGGTCGGCGTCCAGCAGCGCAAGGTCGGCCTCGGTGGCCACGCCGTCCGCAGCCGCCCACGCGGCTGCCTCAAAAGCAGTGCTCAGGTGATTCATCCCCGTCAGGGTTCTCCTTCGAACAACGCAGCTCCAACGGCACGGGCGCCGTGGGTGTCGTCGGTGTGCAGGGCCCCCAGGGGCGAAACGAACCGGTCATGGGCACTGACAGCCCGTTCCGTTGGGTCCCGACGGCTCCCATGGTAGCGCCCGGACGCCACGATGCGTAGCCCACGATCTCGGTGGAGGCTCGGGGCAACCAGCGGGCATGCCGATCCGGCCAACGGGCGTTGCGCGGGACCGGCCCGGTACGGTGGTGTGCCGGACGGTTATCCCCATCGGAGTGAACGGTTGTCCATCTCACAGCCCACGGCCCCCGAACGGGAAGCCGGGCCGTCATCTGCGGCCAGCAACGGTCGGCCCCACTCAACGTGGGCGTCCACCTCATCGAGGCGCGCGCGTCGACCCGAGAAGGGCACCGGCCCAGGTCGGTGGACGACGCTGCTCGCCGGACCGACCCTGGCCTTTGCGCTGCTGCAGTGGATGTCGTCCTGGGGGCGCCTCTACCCCAACGTCGACACGCTGGCCTACCTGCAATCCGGCGAGTCCCTCTTGGCGGGCGACGGCTTCGCTCGCCTGGGCCGGCCCGAGTTGCACTTCCCTCCCGCCGTGCCGGTGGGCCTCGCCTCGCTCGCAGACCTGTTGGGATCGGAGCTGGCCGCCCTTCGAGCCTGGAACGTGGCGTGGAACCTGGTCGTCGCCGTGCTGGTGGTGGCGTTGGCCCACCGATTCTGGGGCGATCGGCGACGCACCGTCATCGCCGCTTGGCTTGCCGCCACGGCTCCCGGAGCCGCCATGATCGTCAAGTCGGGCGGGGCCAGCGAGGCGCCGGCCACCGCCGGCCTGCTCCTCGCCCTCGTCCTGGTACATCCGTTGTTGACGCGCAACAATCCGGCACGGGCCTGGCCGCTGGTTGGGGGTGCAGCGCTGGCCTGCGGGTTTGCCTACCTGTGCCGCCCCGAAACGTTGTTGGGTTCGCTCATCATCGGCGCCGCAGTGGTCGGTTCGGCCCGGTACGGCGCCGATCCCGCCAAGCGACTCGGCCTGGCGGTGCGCCGGGGTGCCCTGTTTGGACTTGCCTTGGTTGCGGTCATGGCGCCCTACATGAGCTACCTGCATACCCATACCGGGTCATGGAGCCCTACTGCGAAAGCCCAAGACGTCTCCATGGAGGCCTGGCGGGCGGTGGCAGACGACGACCGCCTGGCCCGCGACCGAGTGCTCTACGCCATTGCACCCGACGGCGTCAGCCTGGGCGGTCCCACCACCCCGCTGCTGCAACTCGCCAGGGACCACCCCGACGAGTGGCTGGGAATCGTCGGCGCCAACGTCAGGCGGACCTCCGGCATACTGCTGGTTCCCGGCGACCAGGGTTGGCAGGTGATTCCCGCACCGCTGTTGGCGGCGGCGGTGGCCATGCTGGTGGCCGAGCGCCGACGGCCGGGGCGGCTGCTGCTTGCGACGGTGGCCGCGGCCCCGTTGCTCACCTCGTTGGTATTCTTCAGCCTTCCCCGCTACCTCTATCCCCTTGGGGTCTTGGCGATGGTGCCTGCGGCCGGCGCCCTCGACTGGGTGTGGCGGCGCTGGGGCAGGCGGGCCGGGCAGGCCGCTGTCGGCGCCGCCGTCGTGATGTCGCTCGCCACCGGCATGACCGCGCTCAACCGGGCGGTGCCGTGGAGCGCACAACCGCTCGATGCCGTGGCGGCCGCCCAGTGGGCCTCCCAGCATCTCCCGACCGACGCCCGGGTGATGACCCGCAGCTACCTGGTGCAGCACTACGTGCAACGCGAGGTGGTCGCGCTGCCCTCCGCTTCGTCGGACGAGACCCTGGCCTTTGCCCGCCGCATGGGCGTCACCCATCTGGTGCTGGACGACACGCTGGTGGAGCGTCGGCGACCGGAGCTGGTGAGCTGGCTGGAGTCCGACGATCCCGAGGGCCTACGCCTGGTGAAGCGGGTGGACGAACACTGGGGACGTGGAACCGTGTGGGCGCTGGACCCGCCACCGCCCCCATCGGACCTGCCACCCCTCGCGCTGGGCTACGTGAGCGACTGAGCCGTCACGCCGACCACGGCCAACGCTGCGTCTCGCCGCGGGTGCACCGGGTCGGGGCCCTCCAGCCGGTACCCTCTGCGGCGTGATTCAGCTTCGGCGCGTCCCCCTCGCTGCCGCTGCGCATCGGCTGCGCAGCCACAGTGGTGCGCTCGGCCTGTTCCTGGTGCTGTTTGCTGCGTCCTGTGCGGGCACCACCTCCGCCGACGTCACGGCGGCCGGCACCGAGGTGCCGCCCACCGACGCCGATGCAGCCGCACCGACCACCGTGGCTGCCGGGTCGGCCACCACCGTCGACCTGAACGACCTGAGGAAGTGCATCGACTCGCTCTCGGTCGAGGAGAAGGCCGGGCAGACGTTGTGGGTGATGACGTCGACGCCCGCCAACGTGGCCGAGGCGGCCGCTGCGGGACGCATCGGCGGTGTCGGCGCGCTCGAGGATCAGGGCAGCGACATCGCCGACCAGATCAAGCAGGTCACCAGCGGCGCTCGGGTGAAGATGGCGGTGTCCTCAGACGAGGAAGGCGGACTGGTGCAGCGACTGGACAAGGTGCTCCAGCCGCTGCCCTCCGCGCGCGACACCACCGAAACGTTGTCCACCGATCAGACCGCCGAAATGTGGTCCACCTACGCCACCGACATGGCAGCCTTGGGCTTCAACACCAACTTCGCCCCCGTGCTGGATGTCGGGTTTGGTCCGGCGCTGACCTCCCGGTCCTACGGGCTTGACCCTGCCGTCGTCTCCGACTTCGCCATCGCCGCCATGACGGGTATGAACGAGGGCGGCATCACCCCCATCGCCAAGCACTTCCCCGGTATCGGCTACGCCGACTCCGACCCCCACGGCCAGCTGGTGACGGTAGGGGGTCTGGACCAGCTGAAACAACGCGAGTTCCTCCCGTTTCAGGCCGCCATCGAGGCCGGCGTGCCCGCCATCATGACCACCCACGCGGTCATTCCCGACGTCACCGGCCAGGAACCCGTGTCCATGTCGCCGGAGGGCGTGGCGCTGCTGCGCGACGACCTGGACTTCAAGGGCCTCATTGTGACCGACTCGTTGTCGATGGGCGCCATCGCCGACTCCCGCTCGCAGCCGGAAGCGGCCGTCCAAGCACTGGTTGCCGGCAACGACGTCGCCCTGATCGCCGGCGCCCAGAACATCGAGGCCTCCCACGCCGCACTGGTGGCCGCTGTCGCCGACGGCACCATCAGCGAGGACCAGCTCACCGAGTCTGCCCAACGCGTGCTGAGCTTCAAGGGCATCACGGGCCCCTGCCCTGCCGGCGGATCCGAACCCGCAACACCCACCACTCCGGTGCCCGCCTCCACCCAGGCACCCGGAACCACGGTGGCCCAGCGCGACCCGCTGGGCGGCGGCCAAGCCGGCTAGTTCACCTGGCGCTCACGGCCCTCCCAGTAAGGGGCACGCAGCTTGAACTTCTGCAACTTGCCGGTGGCGGTGCGCTCCAGGGTGTCGCGGAACTCGACAATGGTCGGACACTTGTAGCCGGCCAGGCGCTCCTTGGTGTGGGCGATGATCTCCGCCTCGGTCACGGTGGCGCCCTCAGCCCGCACCACCAGCGCCATCACGGTCTCGCCCCACTTCTCCGATGGAACCCCGATGACTGCCACCTCGGCAACGCCCGGATGGCCGAACACCGCATCCTCCACCTCAATGGAGGTGACGTTCTCGCCGCCGGAGATGATGACGTCCTTCTTGCGGTCCGAGATGGTGAGGATGCCGTCGTCCACGGTTCCCCCGTCGCCCGTGTGAAACCAGCCGTCCACGATGGCGGCCGCCGTGGCCTCCGGCTGCTCCCAGTAGCCCTCGAGCACGTGGTTGCCTCGGGCCAGCACCTCACCGGAGGCATCGGTGCGCACCCGAATTCCGATGGTGGGGGCCCCGGCGGCCGACAGCCGGGCCGCCCGCTCGGTCGGGGCGAGGTCGTCCCACTCGGTGCGGCACCGGTTCATGGTCAGCAGGGGCGCCGTCTCGGTCAGGCCGTAGATCTGGATGAACTCCCAGCCCAACTCGGCCTCCACCCGCTCGATGGTGCGGGTGGGGGGCGGCGCACCGGCCACGATCACCCGCATGGTGTCGCGCCCCGGCACCGGGTCGAGGCCCGGGGTGGCGTCCAGCGCCGCAGCGACCACCGCCGGCGCCGCGCACGCGAACGTGACGCCGTGGCGCTCCACCCGACGCAGGATCTCGGCGCCGTCCACCTTGCGGAGCACCACCTGGGTGACGCCCATGCCCGTGGCGGCGTAGATCATCCCCCAGCCGTTGCAGTGAAACATCGGCAGCGTGTGCAGGTAGGTGTCTCGCTCGCTCACCCCGGCGTGCCAACCGAACGTGGAGGCGTTCAGCCACAGCGAGCGATGGGTCTGCTCCACGCCCTTGGGTCGGGCGGTGGTGCCCGAGGTGTAGTTGATCGTGGCGGTGGCGTCCTCGTCGGCCACCCAGGGATTCGGTTCCGCGTCGGTGAGGAACCACTCGACATCGCTGGCCGAGCCCAGCTCGGCACGATGGGTCACCTGGATGTCGGCAACGGAATCGGCCAGCTCGGGGTCGTACAGCAGCACCGAGGCTCCGCAATGCTCCACGATGTAGGCGATCTCATCCGGGCTGAGACGGAAGTTGATGGGCACGTACACCCGACCCCATCCCGAGACGCCGAAGAATCCGCAGGCCAGCCGGGCGGAGTTCTGGGAGACCACCGCCACCCGCTCGCCCGGCACCACGCCGAGCGCATCAAGATGCGCCGCCTGGTTGCGGGCGCGCCGCGCAAGCTCGGCCACCGTCACCTCGCCCCACGACTCGGCCGGCTGGTCCGGCTCATCCACGACGGCGATCCGGTCGGGAAACACCGTCTCGGCCCGATCCAGGAAGTCGACGACGTTCAGATCCACCTTCATGGTTGCCCCCTGTTCACCCCGGGCCCGACTTCCGCACCCTGGGTCGGTCACGGTAGCCCCCGGATCTCCCGCCGACAGTCCGGCGCGGCGGTGGGCTGGAGCCGGTGCCGATTCGGCTGGATAGGGTGACCCGGGTGACCGACTACCAGACGATCCTGCTGGAGATCTCCGACGGCGTTGCCACGCTGACGCTCAACCGCCCGGAGCGCTACAACGCGTTCGACGAGGTGATGATGCACGAGCTGCCCCAAGCATGGGCGCAGCTGCGCGACGACGATGAGGTACGCGCCGTGGTGCTCACCGCCGCCGGCGATGCGGCGTTCTGCACCGGCATCGACCGCGATGCGGTGCCCACCACGGCCGAGGACTACACCTTCGATCCGTTCACCTACCGGGACCCGGGCGAGGCCTTGGGCCCCAAGAGCCACCACATGTGGAAGCCGGTCATCGGCGCGGTGAACGGCATGGCCTGCGGCGGCGCCTTCTACCTGCTGGGCGAGCTGGAGTTCCTCATCGCCGCGGAGACCGCCACGTTCTTCGATCCCCACGTCACCTACGGGATGGCGGCGGTGATGGAGCCCACGCTGCTGGCGCCACGCATGCCCTTCGGCGAGCTGATGCGCATGATGCTGCTGGGCGCCCACGAGCGGTTGTCGGCGGCCCGAGCGTTGGAGGTGGGGCTGGTGAGCGAGGTCGTGCCCGGCGCAGAGCTGGCCGATCGGGCCCGGTGGGCGGCCGAGGCCATCGCGTCACAGCCGGTCGACGCCGTCATGGCCACCGTGCGCACCATGTGGATGGCCCAGGAGCTGTCGCGCAATCAGGCCCTGGGCATGGGCAACTTCCTGCTGGGCGCCGGCAACACGGTTGAGGGCCTGGCTGCGGGGCAGGCCATGTTCGCCTCGGGCCAACGGATCCGCCCCAACGTGCGCTGAGCGTGACCTCGAACGCATCCGCCCGGCCGGTGCTGCGGTGCCGGGCGTCGTCCGGTGAGGGTTGTCGGTGCCAGAGACCCCATAACCCTCACGGGATGGCAACGTGAGCGCGCCCTCGATCCCGCAGCCTGCCACTGCGCTAAGCCTGGCCGCCACCGTGGCCGAGGCGGCGGTGCGCTTTGGCGACGCCCCGGCCGTGGTTCGCTGGGACGGCGCATCCCTCAGCTACCACCGCTGGTGGGCGCAGGCCCAGCGGGTGGCCGGGTGGATGGCCCGGCGGGGTGTGGGCGAGGGCGACCGCGTCGCCCTGGTGTTGCCCTCCGGCCTGGAGTACCTGGTTGCCGGCGCCGCAGCCTCTGCACTGGGCGCGGCGACGGCCGGGGTCAACCCATCGCTGGCGCCCCGCGAGCGGGCGGTGTTGGTGGAACTGGCCGACCCTCGCCTGGTGCTTGCCGACTCGCTGCTGGCCGAGGGCCTCCCGGGCGAGCGGCTGGTGGAGCTGGTGCGGCCGAGCGAGCCCGACCGAGCACCATGGCAGGCCGAGTTGGAGATGGCGGGGGCCACGGTGGGCACGCCGTTGGGCGACGCGCCGGCGCCCCGGTCCGATCGCACCGCCGCGTTGGTGTTCACCTCCGGCACTACCGGCTTGCCGAAGGCGGCCCGGTTCACCGAGGGCGCCCTGGCGGCCATCGCCCGCCTGGACCTGGGGGAGGCGGCCGGCCGCTGGGGCGGGGCCGGTCCCATGTTCGTGTCCACCCAGTTCGCCCACATCGGACTGTCCACCAAGCTGTGCTGGTACGTGCGCAGCGGGGCCCGACTGCACCTGGTGCAACGATGGCGGGCCGACGAGGTGCTCGGGCTGGTGGCCGGCCAACGCATGGCAACCATCGGCGCCGTGGCGCCGCAGGTGGCGCTCATGCTGCGATCACCGCTGATGGGCGACCTCGACCTTTCGGCGGTGCGCCTGTTGATTGTGGGCGGGGCCGCCAGCCCGCCGGCCATGGTCGCCGAGGCACGCAAACGTTTCGGTGCGGGCTACACCATTCGCTATTCCTCGACGGAGAGCGGTGGGTGCGGGCTGGCCACCCCGCCCTGGCCCGAGCACGAGGACGACGACCTCACCATCGGCGTCCCTCGGGCCGGCATCGAGGCCTCGGTGCGCGACGACGAGGGCGCCGAGCTGCCACAGGGCGAGCTGGGCGAGCTGTGGATCCGCACGCCCAGCGCCATGGCCGGCTACTGGGACGCCCCCGAGGCCACCGCGGCCACCCTGGTGGACGGCTGGCTCAAGACCGGCGACCTTGCCCGTCGCGACGCACTGGGACGGTTCAGCCTGGCGGGCAGGCGCAGCGACATGTACATCCGCGGCGGCTACAACGTGTTTCCAGCCGAGGTGGAGGCCGTGCTGGCCGACCATCCCGGGGTGGCGGAGGTGGCCGTGGCTCCCCGAACCGACCAGGTGATGGGCGAGGTGGGGGTGGCGGTCGTGGTGCCGCGCGCCGGAGCAGCGACGCCGTGCCTGGCCGATCTCCGCACCCATGGCGAGGGTCGTCTGGCCCGCCACAAGCTGCCCGAGTCGATGGTGGTGGTCGACCGGTTGCCGCTGGGCGCAACCGGGAAGGTGGACCGCCGGGCCCTGGCCGACCTGGTGGCGGGGAATGCGCTCGACGCCCCACAGGCTGGCGCCGAGCCCGGCGAGGGTGGAGGCTCGGCAACATGAGCGACTCCCCCAAGCGCCGGGCCAAACGCAGCGACCCAAGACTGGAGCACTTGCAGCGCGCCCTGGTGGTGGTGGCCCACCCCGACGACGTCGACTTCGGGGCGGCGGGAACCGTGGCCCACTGGACCGAGGCGGGGGTGGAGGTGACCTACTGCGTCGTGACCGACGGCGAGGCCGGCGGCCTCGATGACGAGCCCGACCGGGCCAAGGTGGCACGCATGCGCCGCTTGGAGCAGGAGTCCGCCGCCACCGAGGTGGGCGTCAGCCAGCTGGAGTTCCTCGGCTACGCCGATGGTCGGGTCCAGCCCACGCTGGGCCTGCGCCGCGACCTCGCCAGGGTCATCCGCACCTACCGGCCCAACCGCATCGTTGCCCCCAGCCCGCAGCGCCGCTGGGACCGCATCGGCCCCAGCCACCCCGACCATCTGGCGGTGGGCGAGGCCACCCTCCGGGCCGTCTTCCCCGATGCCCGCACCAAGTTCGCGCACCCCGAGCTCGCCGACGAGGGGCTGGAGCCCTGGACCGTGCCCGAGGTGTGGTTGATGGCCAGCCCCCAGCCGAACACCTACGTCGACATCACCGAGACGCTGGAGGCCAAGCTCGGCGCCCTCGCGTGCCACCGAAGCCAGCATCCGGTCCAGGACGGGCTCCGCGTCATGGTGGAACAGCACCTGAGGAAGCACGCCAAGGACGCCAAGCTGGGAAAGCGGCGATACGCCGAGGCGTTTCAGCAGATCGACGCCACGTAGGCGCACTTGGGGGAGCACGACCCTGGATTTCTGTCCGCAACTGCCGACAGGCTGGGAGTGATGGCTCTTCTGATTCCCGTGGTGCTGGCCGTGTCGCTCCTGGCCGGGTGGGCGGTCACCGTTCCGCTGCACCGGTTTCGAGAAGACGACGAGGGCGAGGGCTTCGCCGTGAGCTGCCCCGCCGAGTGCTCGTCGTGCGGCACCGAGGTGACCCCTCCCGATGTGGTTCCGATCATCTCGTGGGTGGGCGCCGGAAGGAACTGCGCCACCTGCGGCACCCGACGCGACTGGAGCTGGGTGGCGCCGCAGGTGGCCATCCCGGTGCTGGCGCTGGTCACCACCCTCAGCATGGGCCAGGTGAAGTCGCTGCCGGCCTACCTCTGGCTCGTGGTGGTCCTGGTGGTTGCGTCGGTGATCGACCTCCGCACCATGCTCATTCCCCGGGAGGTCGTGTGGGCGGGCCTCGGTGGCGGCGTCGTGATGCTGGCCGGCATTTCGCTGTGGCTCGGCGAGTGGGGGCACTTCGCCGGCGCCATCGTGGGCGCCGTCGGCTACTTCGGCTTCCTGTTCATCTCCAGCATCCTCAGCCCAATGGGCATGGGCATGGGCGACGTACGCCTCGGATCGGTCCTGGGGCTGTACCTCGGCTGGATCGCCTGGCCGCTCGTCGCCGTCGCACTGCTGCTGGGTTCCGTCGTCGGCATCACCCAGGGGGTCGTCTCCAAGGGCCTGGCCGGCCGGAAGGAACCGTTTCCCTTCGGACCCGCCCTGGCGATGGGCGCGCTGGTCACCATCTGGGCGCACCAACCCATCCTGGATGTGATGCTGGGCAACTGAGGTTGCCGCTCAGCCATCCGGCTGGGTTTGGTCGCCAGCGTCGGCGGCCGTCCCTGCGCTCGACTCGCCGTCGCCGGACGCCGCAGGCGCGCCGTCGGCTCCTGCTTCGGCGTCGTCGATGCGGGCCTGCGCCGGGCCATCGGCCGGTTCAAGCGGCGTCCCGGCAGGCGGCGCCGTCTCCCCGATCGCCCAGGCCTCGCCAATGGCGGTCACCGTGGCCCGAGCGACCAGGTCGGTGCAGTCGCTGGTGAGGTGAATGCCGTCACCCTGCCTGCAGTCGATCTGCTCGCCGTCGGGCAGCGTCAGGTAGTCGGCGTAGCCGCCGTCGGGCCCGGCGGTCAGCTCGGCGCCGTCCACCAGCACCACCCACGGGCGATCGGCGGCCGCCTCGGTCACCTCGGTGTTCATCGCATCCACGCTGCGTTGCATCTTCGAGGAGGCCACGGTGGGATGCATGACCCAGAACAGGCGACGGTTGTCGGCACGAAGCCCATCGAAGAGCTCCTCGACGCGCTTGCCGTACTCCTCGCTCCACTCCGGGGTGCCGGGCAGCGCCACGACGCTTCCGGCCGGATCGGTCAGCTCTTGGACGTCGTTGCCTCCAATCATGATCACCAACGCCTCGGGCTTGGTGTCGCGGGCGATCTGGGCGAAGCGTGCGGGCCAGTTGTAGTAGTCGGGTCGAGCCAGGCCCGACGAGATCTTGTATTCGTAGCTGACGTTGAGCGTCGGGTCGTCGGCCCCGGCGGCTTCCATCAGCTGGCCGAGCGGCTGGCCCATGGAGTCGCCGGCCACGTGTACGTCCAGCGGCACCGCGGGGGTGACCTCGCGCAACGGTGCCAGCTCGTCGGTGGGCGTGTCGTCCTGAGGCTCGAAGGCCACCCGCTGTTCGGCGGGGTCGTCGACCTCTCGGCCCAACGCCGCCCCCAGTGCGTCGGCCGGGCGGTTCAACGACAGCAGGTTGGAGAACCGGTCGATGCCCTGGGCCACCGGCAAGGTCGCTGCCCGCATCGGGCCGATGTCCATGGCCCGCACGGTTCGCACCAAGTCACCGGAGGTCAACAGCAGGAAGAGCCCCAACGCGATCACGTAACTGAGCCAGGCCGACTGATACGGCACCGCCAGGCGCATCCGGCCCCCTGGGCCGCTCACCCGGGTTCGCCGCAGGCCACGGCGCGACGGCGCCCGGTCCTCGGGTTCCCACCCTTCGCCGGCGAACTCCCGACCGGCCCAATCGTCGCGGCGGTCGTGGCGAGGGGAGCCCGCCCGATGTGGAGGCCGAGCGCCGTGGGTGCGCTGCGGGTCCCGCCGGGGAGCCGATCGTCTGGGTCGGGTTGGGATGGCCATGGAGTCCTCCGGGCCGGCTGATGCCGGGCACGTACGTGCTGGACCGCCCGCCGCCGCGGGGGTCACCGAACTCCACGGGTGATGCTAGAGGGCCGACCTCGGCCGCGGCGGGATACCCGTCGCCGGGCATCGTCGGCCGCCCAGGCGCTTGACGCGCCTCAGCTGTGGTCGCGGAGGTACCGAATGAGATCGGTGGAGGTAACGATGCCTGCGAGGTCGCCCGTGGCGTCCACGACCAGGACCGAGTGGTAATCCCCATCGGCCAGCCGGTCGGCGGCGTCGCGCACGGTGGCGTCCGCATCCAACAGCTCAAGCTCGGTGGTCATGGCGTCCTCGATGTTGAATTGGTGGTCCAGCATCACGCGCATCATGCGATCGGACGGGTCTTCGATGTCATAGACCAGGCGGAGTACGTCGCTGGCTGAGACCATGCCCACCGGCCTGCGGCCGTCCACCACCGGCAGGTGATGGATGCTGCGCGCCTGAAACAGGTCGTAGACCTCGGACAGCGCCTGAGAGGTGTCGACGGTGAGCACCTCGGTGGTCATGACCTCGGTGATGGATGCGGGGGCTTTGCTCGCCATGGCCCCAGCGTAGGCTGCGCCCACGACCAGACGTAAGCCGGGCCACCGAGCGGTTGCCCGGACGCCCATGACCAAAGCGAGACACCTTGGCCCGCACCGAATCCACCATGATGCCGCTGGGAACCCAGGCCCCGCCCTTCGAGTTGAAGGACCCCGAGGGGCGGGTGTGGTCCACGGCCAGCGCGTCCGAGGCTCCGGGCTTGCTGGTTGCGTTCCTCTGCAACCACTGCCCCTTCGTCATTCACATTGGTCGAGAGCTGGGGCTGCTTACCCAGCGTTGGGCGGCGAGCGGCCTGGCCGTCGTCGGCATCAACTCCAACGACGCAGCCGCCTACCCCGACGATGCGCCCCAGCACATGGGCCGAACCGCCCGGTCGTTCGGGTGGGACTTCCCGTATCTCGTGGACGGCGATGCGTCGGTCGCCGCCGCGTTCGACGCCAGGTGCACGCCGGACTTCTTTTTGTTCGACGGTTCGGGAGCCTTGGCCTACCGGGGTCGCTTCGACGCCGCACGCCCCGGCAACGACGTTGCGGTCACCGGCAGCGACCTTCGCCGGGCGGTGCAGTCGGTGCTTGAGGGTGGCGCGCCCGACGAGGATCAGTTCCCTTCGATGGGTTGCTCCATCAAGTGGCCTCCCGGCACGGGACCAGACGGCGGGGCCCCGTCGTAGTCGCGGCGGCACAGCGCGAGTTCCGGCGTTCGGCACGCTCGTGCCACGGAACGCTGTACCTGACGCCCGCCGCCCGTCAGGTCCGTCTCGCACGTCCGGCCCGACCGGCCCGTTCCGCGGGGTCCTGGCGGTAGAACCCCACCAGCAGCTCATAGAGGTCTGGCCGGTCAGCCCGCAGCTCGGGGCCCAGCGTGAAGAACACCTCGGTCACCACCGCAAAGAACTCGCCGGGGTTGACCGAGGCATAGGACCGCAGCAGCTGCGAGCCTTCCCCCCGTCCGACCGCCTCATACTCCCGGGTGAACACCTCCACCCAGCGATCGAGGAGCGCTGGGTCATCCAGCGGCGGGGTGCCGTCGACCACCCCGTCCAGAAGGTCGAGCTTGTGGGCGAACTCGTGGTACACCACGTTGTGGCCGCGCTCGGGGTGGCGGGCCTCCCGGCTCACCGAGTTCCAGGTGATCATGACCGGGCCGCGCTCGCTGGTCTCGCCCGACAGGGTCACCGGGCCGTCGGTGAGCATGCCCGGCACGAAGGAGAACTCGCGACCTGTTACGTGCATGTCGTGGGGCGCCACCAGGATGGAGCCCACCTTGCCGTAGGCATCGGCGCCCAGCTCCAACACCAGCAGCGCTGCGTGGGCCGAGATCACCAGCTTCATCTCGTCGGTGACCGTCAGCCCGGCCGTGGCTTCCCAGCGCTTGGCCACCATCAGGTGCAGCACCAGCTGCTCGAGCCGCCGTTGCTCGTCCGGCGACAGGTCGGCCCACGGCACCAGGCACTCGGCCAGCGCTACCCGCCACTGGGGCGGAAACTCCGCCGGGGCCCGCCGGGCCCTCCACCACTCACCGAGCCGGCTCATCGAGCGTCACCGCCCGGACCGATCGCTCTGCGGGGCCGGCCCGCAGCGCGGCGGCCGGCCGCAGTGCCTTGCTCGCTGGTTCGATCCCCGGCCGGTTGCATGGGCCCAGCATGACCGACCTCGATGCGACGCACCCAGCCGGCCAACCGGGTGCCGGCGCACCGCTGGTGCGGCCGCCGCCGCTTCAGGACACCCGGGTGAAGAGATAGGCAAAGGGCGACCTGGTGTACCCGATGCCGCGGCCCGCTTCGTGAAGTGATTCTCGGGTCACCACCTGGGGCTTCTTGGGGATGAGGTAGGTGTCGAGCTGGGACGTGTCCACGCGGTATCCGCCCGAGCGGGCGTGGATCGTGCCGGACAACCGGTAGCGGGGGTCGATCGATGCCATGGCGGCATCGCCGTGGCTGGCGTTCACCAGCAGCGTGCCGCCGATCCTCAGGTGCTGCGTGCAGTGCTCGGAGATGAATCCGCCGTACAGGGACACCAGCAGGTCGAAGTGTTCCTCGGGCAGGTCCAGCCGGCCGGTGTAGTCGGCGTGGATGAATGTGACGTCTGGTTCGGCCGGGCCCTGGTGGTCGGCAACGATCTCCAGCACGCCCTCGAGATCTGCGAAGAACCGTGCGGCGCGCTTGTCGATGTCCACGTAGGTGACGGTGTCAAACACAAAGGAGGGGGCCAGGTCGACGTAGCTGCCCGGGTACAGAACCGACTGGGCGTCCAACACCTCAGCCACCGCTCGGAAGAACCGCCAACGATCTCCCTGGTGCCGATCCTGCTTGCTCCAGAGCTCCGCTGTCTTTGGCTCCACCGGCTGTTCCCCTTACTCGTGTCGCGGGCGACGAGGGGCACCCTCCCATGCCGGGACGAGCCCCGCCAGCCGCCACGACGCTCCCAAACACGGCGACATCACACCGGCGCGGAACTCGAGGGCGGTTCCCGTCGTCGAAACAGCAACGATCCAGCGACGGAGGCCGCACATGAACGAGACAATGGAACCAGCCCGAATCCGAGGGCTACGCGCAACCGCCTGCGCGCTGGCGGTCACCGGTGCCCTGGTTGTCATGGCGTCATGCGGTGGGGAGGTCGCCGGGCCCGCAGCCTCATCGACCACCACAGCACCGGAGTCGAGGGGCTGGATCGACGGCCCGCCCAAGCAGGGCGAGCCGGGAGGGGGTGGAGCCGAAGGTGCAGCGGCCATGGCAGTCGATGAGGCTGCCCCAGCAGCGGCGCCTTCGCCGTCGGCGCGCGCGTTGGACGACTCGCCGACGCTGGAGGACGAGAGCGGCCCCCTCGCCGCCGGCAGCGTCGACGACAACGAGCACTTCGACGACTTCCTGGCCTACCTGGCACGGGTCGACGCGGCGGGAGTCGCCCGTCGGCCGCTGGACCCAACTGGTCGCATCGTCATCAAGGTGGCTGATGAGGCGGACCGCCCCCTGGCCGGCGTTACCGTCTCGGTTTCCGCACCCGACGGCGCTCCCATCGCCACGGTGATCACCACCGCCGGTGGCCGCGCCCTCTTCCACCCCTCCGCCTACGGCGACCCGCTGGCCGAGTACTCGGTGTCGGCCGGAGGGGACGCAGTGACCGCCAAGCCGGGCGCCTCCGTTGCCGTGGACGGGCAGGCGCCGAAGCACCAGCCGGCCGCCTTGGACATTGCCTTCGTCATTGATGCCACCGGCTCGATGGGTGACGAGATCGGCCAGCTCACGGCCAGCGTCGATTCGGTGGTCCAGCGCATCGAGGCACTGCCGAGCACCCCCGATCTGCGGCTGTCGCTCACCGTGTACCGGGATAAGGGGGACGCCTATGTCAGCGCCACCCACGACTTCACCGGCAGCCTGGCCGAGTTTCGGGAGGCGCTGGCCCTGGTGGAGGCGGACGGCGGTGGCGACACCCCCGAAGCGCTCGACGAGGCGCTGGGCGATGCACTGACCAAGCCCAACTGGCGGCCGGCAGGCGCTGCGGCCCAGCTGGTGTTCCTGATCGCCGACGCATCCGGGCATGCCGACCGCCGGGTTCCACAGCCCTACACCGAGTCGATGCGCGTCGCGGCCGAGCGCGGGGTGAAGGTCTTTCCCATCTCATCGTCGGAGGCCGACGATGCCGCCGAGGTGACCTTCCGGCAACTCGCCCAGTTCACCGGATCCCGCTTTGTCTTTCTCTCCTACGGAGCCGGCGGTGCGGCCACCGGCGAGAACACCGACATCGATTCGCTGGACTACGAGGAGCTCAGCCTGGACGACCTGGTGGTTCGCCTCGTTGATGAGGAGCTGGCGGGACGCCGGCTCCTCAACCCCACCGACGTTCCGGCAACCACCACCACGGCGCCCTCGCCGACCACCTCGAGCACCTCTATTCCGCCGGGCCAATAGACAGGGCGTGTGGGCACGGTCCAGCGGTACGTCGCCGAGGCGATCGATGTTGCGGGAGACGTCCGAGATCGCTGACCGCCCCGCCGCCTGAGCCGCGATGTGTCGCTCAAGCTCGGCGAACCGAGCGTCATAGACCTCCGCAATCTGATCGATGAACTCATCCCAGCGCAGGCCCCTCCCGTGGGGTGGAAGATCCTGGGCCATCGCACCCGTCTCGCGGTCGAATGCAACCACCGCGATGCCTTCGAGCAGGTGGGGTGCATCGCCTTCGGTCTCCCGGCCGCCGGCACGGATGAACCGCCCAACGGCTCGCTCGACGAGGTGCGTCGTCGACTTCCACTCCTCGTCGCTGCCCGACCGCTTCCGCTCTTCAGTGGGAAGCGTCAGGATGCCGCACACGATGGCGAAGGGAAACTTGAGGTGAACATTCACGGCGAAGGTTCGTATGTCGCCAAAGCGGTTCCAGATGGCACGGCCGACTGCGAGATGCACGGGCTTGATTTCGACCGCCAGCCTGACTCCATCCAGCTCCGTCACTTCAGAGAGGTCCGCCTTGACCGTCCTCAAGCCACCTCCAACGCTTCGCTCGCCGGCAACCGCTCCGGCGAGCGCGTGACCCTTGCTGCGAAGGTCGGACAGGGCCACGCGGGCAAGCGCGGTTGAGAGCCGGATCTGCGCGGTCTTGCTCGCGCTGGCTCCGATGTTCGTGGTCTCACGGATGTACTCGGCTGAGGCCAGGCAGTAGTCGTGAATCGTCGGCTCCAACTTGTCGCCGAGCGCGTCCACGAGGGGCAAACCGGTTGGGCCTCTGCCGTTCACGACGCGGGCGAGAGGTCGAGGCTCGCCTGGCCGGTCTGCTCCACGGCGGAGCGCACCCTGCGAAGGCAGATCTCGAAGTAGTCAGGGTCCAGCTCACAGCCGACGCTGTTGCGCCCACAACCCGCCGCAGCCGCCGATGTCGTACCTGTTCCGAGGAACGGATCCAGGACGGTGTCCCCAACAAAGGAGAACATTCGGATCAAGCGGTGGGCGAGGGTCATGGGATACGGAGCCGGGTGCTCACGCGTCGAGGCCCCACCTATGCGCCAAATCTGCTGAAACCATTCGCTGTGTTCTTCCGCCGAGAGGACCGACATGAGGCGGGTTGCCAGCGCGGGCTTTCGATATCCGCCGGGCTTGCGTTGGAAGAGGATGTATTCGATGTCGTTCTTGATCACGCCGTTCGGTTCATACGGCTTCCCGTAGAACCCGCCGGGGCCCATCTCGTAGTTGCCGTTCGCGATCTTGTACCAGATGATCGGCGCGAGATTGTCGAAACCGATCGCCCTGCACTGCTCCTGAATGCTCGCGTGTAGCGGAAACACCAAATGGCGGCCATAGGCCTTTCGGGAGACGTTGACATCGCCGACGACCACCACCATGCGGCCGCCCGGAACCAGGGCGTCGTAGGCGCGCTGCCAGACCTCGGCGAGTTCGTCCAGGAACTCGTCATAGTCCTCGACCTCACCCAGTTGCGCATCGTTGTCGTTGTACTTCTTCAGCGTCCAGTAGGGAGGGGAGGTCACCACGAGATCCACGCACTCCGACTCCAGCGCCAACCGGCGACTGTCACCAAGGTGGAGCCGGTGTTCGCTGGTGAGCGAGCCGACCCGATCCGAGATGCGCTCCATCGCCGTCGAGTCCTTGGCGATCGCAGGGAACGCCTTCTGGGGCTCTGCCGTCGCCCGAGCCAGAAGCTCGCTCGGCGCGGCATCTTCAAGATGACTCAGTCGAACCGGCTCTCCGATCCGCTCAACTCGCTCGATTCCGCTCGCCAGTTCGCCGTTGCTCACGCCATCTACCTGCCTTCGTCCGTCGCTCCCCATTGCGCTGCCCAGGGCATCAAATCACATCCACGTAACCTATGGGTGCAGGCTACTCGTGCGGTGTGACGCTCCGACCCCGAGAGCGCACAGGAACCGCCACGGGCTTCAGAGGCGGCCGGCTCGATGCGCCCACATGGCGACCTCGACCCGATTGCGGACGCCCAACTTGTTCATCAGGCTGGCGATGTGGGTCTTGACGGTGCTGACGCTGATGAACAGCGCTTCGGCAAGCTCCGCGTTGGTCAGGCCCTTCGCCACGGCGACCAGCACTTCGTCTTCCCGGTCGGTCAGGGGAACCACCGGCTGTGGCGGCTGTTCGGCCGCCGAACCGGCGAAGGTCTCCAACAGCCGGGCCGTGACGCTGGGCGCAATCAGCGCGTCGCCCGCCGCCGCGGCGTGAATTGCTTGAGCGAGCAACTCCGGGCCCGCATCCTTCAGGAGGAACCCCCGGGCCCCGGCCTGCAGGGCGCCATAGACGTACTCGTCAAGGTCGAAGGTGGTGATCACCACCACCGCCATCGGGTCGGCCACGTCCGAACCTGCCACCAGGCGCGTTGCTTCGATGCCGTCCATCTCGGGCATGCGGATGTCGAAGAGGCACACGTCGGGCCGAAGCCGACGCGCCAGCTCGACGGCCTCGCGACCGTTGGACGCCTCACCCACCACCTCGATGGTCGGATCGGTGGCCTCCAGGATCATGCGGAACCCGGCGCGAACCAGGTGCTGGTCGTCGGCCAGGAGGACCCGAATCACGCCGATGCCGACCCGGCTCGGTAGTGGCCAATGTCCCCACCGGCACCGGGAGGCGTCCGCGGCAGCGACACGTCAACCGCCCAGCCGCGATCGGGGCGGGGGGCCGCCGAGAAGCTGCCGCGCAGCAGCTCCACGCGCTGTTCCATGCCCACCAGCCCGTGTCCCCTTCGACTCGATCCGGCAACCGGATCACCGTCGTCGGTCACCGTCAACCGAACCGCATCGCCATCCCCCTGCACGCGGATCTCCACCCGGGTGGCATTCCGAGCGTGACGACGGGCGTTGGTGAGGGCCTCCCTCGCCAACCGGAAAAGCGTGGTCTCGATGCTCGGTGCCAGGCCGTTCACCTCCCCGATGAACTGGACGTCCACGTCGGGCCCCAACGCGGACCCCCCCTCCGAGCCGGCCCAGCCGAGTTCGGCCAGGTCGTCCAGCCCCGCCCGGGGCGTCCGGGCGCCGTCACCCTCGTCGTCTCGCATCACCCCCACCATGTGGCGCATCTCCTGCAGCGTGCGAGACGCCGTCACCTCGATGTCCTCCAGGATGCCGTCCAGGTCGTCGGGCCGGGTGGCGGCGATCGCCCGGCCGGCCTGGGCCTGGACGGCGATGGCGGACACATGGTGCGCCACCGTGTCGTGCAGCTCCCGGGCCAGTCGGTGGCGCTCCTCCAGGCGTGCCTCGTCGACGGCCCGATCGCGCAATCGGGCCCGATACCGAAACACCATCCCCAGCGCTGCCGGCAGGAACCACTGCACGTTGGACAACAGGTCCTCAAGCAACGAGTTGCTGGTGTCCGCCAGCTCCGACGCGAGGTTGAACGCCAGCACGGCGAGCATCCCGAGGGCCACCAGGCGCCCCGCTTCCCAGCGCCACAGCGCATACACCAGCAGGAACGCGGTCAGCATCGTGGCGTTGACGCCGGTGGTTCCGCCCACCGCCGGATAGGAGACGAGGTCGGCGGAGACCTGGACGGCCCCGACCGCCAGGATGGCGGCCAGGGGCCGGGTGCGCCGCCAGGGCAGGGTGAACACGGCGACGACCGCGATCAACCCCGCCAACGGGCGCCACACCACGCCATCCGCCAGGGACACCTCGAGCAGACCCAGCACCATCAACGCGGCGACCAGCAACCAGTCGCTGCGCTGGGGCCCGAGAGCACCCGGCTCGCGGGGCTCCTCCAGCAGCGTCCGGGCGGATTCGATCACGTGTCGAGCGTAGAGAACGCTCCGGCGCGCGGCATCGTCCGAAAGTACGAGACCACAACCGTTCGGTGGGACGAGCCGCTCCAACCGCTGGGCGGATGGATCCGTCGCTGCGGTTCCCCACGATGGGGGCATGCAGACACGCACCACGCCACGGGCCGCCGCTACCGCCGGCTCACCGCCACCCGTCAGGGCCGAGGGACTCACCAAACGCTACGGCCATCACCTGGCGGTCGACTCGCTCAGCTTCGAGGTCCCAGCCGGCCGCGTCGTCGGGCTGCTCGGACCAAACGGTGCCGGCAAGACCACGGCGATGAAGGTGCTGGTCGGGCTGGTCCGGCCCAGTTCCGGGCGGGCCGCCGTGTTCGGCGCCGGGGTGGGCTCGCCCGGTTTCGGTCAGGCGCTCCACCGGATCGGCACCCTCATCGAGGCGCCCGCCCTCTACGAGCGACTCTCCGCGCGTCGGAACCTCGAGCTCCAGGCCCGTGCGCTGGGCATCGCCGCCAACGCCGCTCGATTCGCCGAGTTGCTGGAGTTGGTGGACCTCAGCGACCGCTCGGGCGACCGAGCCGGCTCGTATTCGCTGGGCATGAAACAGCGCCTGGGCATCGCCATCGCCCTAGTGGGGCGACCGGAGCTGGTCATCCTCGACGAACCCGCCAACGGCCTCGATCCGGCCGGAATCGTCGAGATCCGCGAGCTGCTGCGCCGCCTACCCTCCATGGGAACCTCGGTGTTGGTGTCGTCGCACCAATTGGCCGAGGTGCAGCAGGCCTGCGACAGCCTCGTCGTGCTGTCGCAGGGTCGCCTGATCGCATCGGGCACCACCGAGGACATCATCGGCGGCTACCAGGCCAGCGCGTACACGGTACGGGTGGCCCCTTCGGAGGTGGCGTCCACCGTGGCGGCCTTGGCCGGCGTCGGCCTGGAGCCCGCCGCACCGCAGTCGCGCCCGGACACCCAACCGGGCGAGGTCACCGTCGACCTGCCCGACGACTGGTCGGGCCGCGACCTCAACCAGGCACTCGTTGGCGCCGGCATCTACGCCATCGAACTCACCCACGACACCGTGACCCTCGAGCAGGCGTTTCTCGCCATGACCGGGGCCACCGACACCACTGGAGCACCACATGTTGCACGCTGAGCTGTACAAGATCCGCACCCACCGCACGCCTTGGGTGAGCGCGGCCATCCTGGTCGTCGGGGTGCTGGCGCCATCCGCGGTGGTGGCCTTCTCCCGACCCGGCGACGCCGCGGCCTACTCGGAGAACTTCCTGGAGGCCTTCGGCGTGTTGTCGATCCTGACCGCCGTGGCCTTCGGTGGCTGGCTGCTGGGCGCCGAATACCGGCAGGACACCGCCAAGCGGATGTTGGCCAGCGAGCCGCGACGGTTGCGAGCGCTCGGCGCCAAGGCAACCGCCGGCGTCTGCTGGCTGGCTGCCATGCTGGCCGGCGCCGCCCTCATCGGTTGGGTTGCGGCCCGGGCGGTCGGCTCGGCACACGGCGCAGCCGTTCCCTGGGATGGCCGCGCGCTACTGGCCTCCGGGTTGACAGCGGCAGTCGCGGCGGCGTTGACCTTCGGATTGTCGGCCGTCACCCGAAGCGACACCGTCGCCATCGTCGGAAGCCTGGCGTTGATCATCATCCTCGACCCGTTGCTGTCGATGGTGCCCCGGCTGGGCAAATACACCTTGGGCAACGGCGTCGACACGATTGGCGCCCACATCGACGGCGACGCCGCCTGGATCGGCCAACTCTCGATCGGCGCGGGCACGGCGGTGGCGGTCACCGCGTTGTGGCTGGCGGTGGCGCTCGGCGTCGGCGCAGCGCTCTTCGTTCGGCGCGACGCATGAACGCCGCCATGACACCCGGTCCCCGGCGCAGCTGGCCGGCCGCGTTGGCCACATGTCTCATCCTCGCCGCCGGTTGCTCGTCCTCGGAACCAGCGGCAACTGGAGGCACTACACCGGTACTGCAGGTAGGAGCCGCCAGCCGGGTGATCACCCCCCAGGGGTGGGAACCGTTCACCGACACCAACGACAACCATCGCTACGACGACGGCGAGCCCTTCGACGACCTGAACGGCGACGGCAAGCTCACTACCATGCTGATCGCCGGGGATGCGCGGCCCGACGGTCGACGGGTGATCGGTGACGTGCGCGACGATCTGGGGGTGAGCGCCACCGTGGTGGACGACGGGCACCGCCGCGTGGCCATCGCCGGAATCGACCTGGCCAGCGTCAGCCTGGAGTTCACCGACCAGGTGCGAGCGGGCCTGGCCCAGCGAGGGGTCAACATCGACCATCTCGTCCTCTCTGCGTCCCACACCCACGAGTCGTTCGATCCCGACCCGACCGCCGAGCGGTTCTCGCCGGCGTTCGAGGCCCGCTACTGGGAGCGGGTGGCGGGGTCAACCATCGACGCCATCGCCGAGGCCGCCGAGAACAGCCAGCCGGTGACGCTCCAACTGGCGGCCGCCGAGGCCCCGCTGGAGCCGGGCCAGGCCATCCAGTCCGATGTGCGCGCCCCCAACGTCATCGACAACCGGATCACGATCATGGCCTTCGAGGGCGCCGACGGCCCGGTCGCCACCGTCATGAGCTTCGGCAGCCATCCCGAGATGCTGCTGGAGGAGAACGTGGTCAGCAGCGACTACCCGGGCCAGGTCCGACGCCGCATCGAGGCGGAGTACCCGGGAACCACCGCCGTCTGGCTCACCGGCGCCCTCGGTTCGCAGATCACCTCCGAGGATGCCTCCTTCAGCCACGCAGGCACCGACTTCCCCGACACCGACCCATCGCCGTGGTCGGGGGGATCGGCGGCCAAGGGCGACGCCGTGGGCAACGTCATCGCCGACCTGGTGATCGACGCCAACACCCACGCTGCCCGGCCTCAGCGGGGCTGCGGGGTCTCGACGGCCGCGACGGCCGCGATCGTCGTGCCGGTGGAGAACCAGGCGTTGCTCGCCGCGTTCGGCCCTGCCCCGGACGTCGACGACATCCCGGTGCCCGTGCTGTTCGCCGACGGCACCCCCCAACGCGGCGCGGTGGACCTCGACCGCGCCCACATCGCCAGCGAGGTGGGCCTGCTGAGGATCTGCGACGCGGCCATCCTGTCGACCCCCTTCGAGGTCGCGCCCGAACACTGGCTGGGCTGCTACGACGCCACCTGTTCCAACCCCGACGAGTCGTTCATGGGCGACGACAACCCCACCGCCACGTTCACGGAGTTCCCCGAGGGCCCGTCCCTGCGCGACCTGGTCGATGCGGACTTCCCGATGGTGACCAGCTTGACCAACGACGGCCTCGGCTACGCCGTGGTGCCGGCGGCCTTTGCGCTGAACCCCGAACGGCCGTGGACCGACATCTGGACCCAGCACCACTACGACGAGATCTCGTCCCTCGGCGCCAGATCGTCGGTGGTGCTCGACGCGGCCACACGCGAACTGACCGGACACGACCCGATCGGAGCTCCTGCCCGCGCCCCCGTAGCAACCGAGGTCCTCCAGCGCTACGCCGGCCGATGGGGTGAGCGGGTCACCTTCGTCGTGGCCAAGGAGGACGGGCGCGACGTGCTGCAAGCGGAGGTAGCCCGATTTGGCACCACGCTCAACCTCATCGCCGTGTCCGACACCGAGTTCATCGACCCGGTGTTGGGGTTGTCGGTCAGGTTCAAGGTCGTCGACGGCGTCGCCACTGAGGCCACCTACCACTCCCCCGGCGAGGGGAACGTCACCATCCGTCCCGGCATTTCGACCACAACCGCCCGCAGGCTCGACCTCGAGGCCCCGGACGGCTTCAGCGAGGTCGAACCCGGGGTGTTCAGCGACGGAGCCTCGTTCGTCGTGGCGCAACACTCCCCGGCATCGGAGGTCGACTCGTTCCTGTCCGACCTCGACGAACAGGCCCCGGTTTCGGTCCTCACGGTGGGCGACCGCACATGGACGCTCACCGAGACCAATGCCGAGCGCGATGGCGAGCGAGCCGCCGTTGCCGTCACCACCGACGGCGACGAAGGGCTGCTCCTGGCCGTCGTACCGACCGATGGCGATCTCGCCAAAGCCTCCGTGCTGCTCCGCGACCTTCTGCCCCAGCTGACCGGGTGACAGAGGTGCGTGGTGCAGCTCAGCCAGGTGGATGGCCCTCCGAGTCACCACTGAGTATGCGTCGCCAGCTCCTTGACGCTGACGGCCTCGACGTCTTCGCCCAGGGGGAAGCTGTGCTCGCCGCCATGAATCAGATCGGTGCGATCGAGACCGAGGGTGTCGACCGCCGATCGCAGCGACTTGGAGGTCCGCGGCGCAGCGGTTCGCTTGGCCTCGAAGCCAATGCGTTCGTTGGCCCGAATGATCAGCAGGTCCAGTTCGGCTCCGCCACTTGCCGCTACCCAACGTTCTCGTGCCACGGCTTGGGCTGAGTGACCACCAGAGCGGAGGTGTGGAGGTCGAGGTAGCGCCGCACCGCGGTGTCAGCGACTCCGTACGATGACGCGAACCGCGCCCCGTTCCTTATCTACCCATGGGTGTGAGACAGCAGCCGCCAAGACCGATCGTGAGCTGGAAGGTCGCGCTCCACGAACGTTCGGACGAAGTCGAGTCGCCACTGAAAGCTGATCTCATCGCCGGCGGCCCGGTAGCAACGCCAGGTAGAAGGAACGGAGCGAGCCCCACAACGCTGCCGACCGCGATCGCGCGACAAAGGCGCCCCCGACGGCAGACCCGAGTCCGTTGCTAGCCATAGAGATCCTCCCGGAGGTTTCGAGCTGCCACCTCGTCGTAGCGATCGAGGTCGATCAGCACCTGAGTGTTGGGCGTTGATCTGGTTGCAGGGCTCACCACGAGGGTGTTCCCCACCAGCGATGAGGAGCCAGGCGGCATCCACGGGAGAGGGCGAAGCTTCCCGCTTTTGTCCAGCGCCGCGGCTGACCGGCCGTCGGAGAACACAGCTCCTTCCCCTTGGAACGTGCCCAACGAACCGGGCGCCGCAACCTGCATCGGTTGAAGGTCCTCTGCGGACAGAACCACGCGCGGTGCCACCGGTTCTTCCGGCACATCCACGACCATCTCTCCAACTTCTGGATCCCTGGAATCAATTTCATCCCTGACCGCCGCACCAAAATCACCGCCCACCGAGACAACCGCCCCAGCACCAACGCATCCCAACGACCAATAGGCTTCCCGATACTCGGGCTTCAGTGCATCGGCGGGCAGCGCTGTGACCTCAGCACGGCCATTCGGCGATTCTGTCCGCAGGTCCCACGTCGGCTTGGCACCCTCCGGGAGCAACCCCGGGTCCAAGTTCACCCCCCGACCAAGCAAGTCAAAGCGGCGGCCCGAATCGTCGACGCACGTGGTGTGATTGTCGAATGAAGGGTATATTTCTACCTTGGTCGAGGAGATGTCTCCCGTTGCGGTGTCGAACACCCACGCGTCGACGTTATCACCTCGGAATGTGGTGAGAAAGAGCCTGGAGCCGAGAACCCTCTCAAATTGCGTCCGGTTTGACGAATGGAGAATCTTGGCGAGCGGGCCTGGGACCGGTATTTCCTCCACCTTGCCATCGGCCAGCTGGTAGTCCAGGAGCTGAAAGCTGCCATGGTCTATGCACGTCTTGTCGGAAGCCGAGTCACCGATGGAGCCGATCTTGGTGCAGGGAGCAAAGCCCACCATCACCGAACCCGTATCGGAGGGGGCAGCAGCGATCGCATCCGCAAGAGGTCCGCCCTTCAACGGCACGGTCACATCGTCGTCCACGGTCACAACCCTGAGCACCGCCTCGGGCCGCCCGGTCTCGGTGTGCGGGGTGAGGCGCCCGAAATACACCAAATGCCCCTCGCTCAGCACCCAGTCAAACCAGCCCGCACCGTTCTCCGTCCTGAAGGCACCTCCAGGAGCCGTCTGGGCGGTCTTCACCGCACCACCATCGGCCAACCCACAACCAGCCATTCCAACCGCGATCAGCGCTGCAAACAGCGCGACACGAACACCTACTGCCTTGATGACCGGACCTCCAAGCGATGTGCGCAAGATCTCCGAGGCACGATGCCTCCTCGATCTCTGTGAAGTAGTCATCTCCAACCGCGGACCAGATTTCGGCGAGCGTGAGACTGTCGATGCCGACGCTAGTCAGCGGCGCTGGGGGTTGCGCCTTCCCGGAGAAGGAGCCCTATCTCCTCCCAAAGAAACGTCAGAAGGATCTCGACCGTTTGCTCAGCGCCTGGCGCTCCATCAGCGACATGGTCGGTTGCTTTGGCCGGCATGTCTCGTCCAACGGTATCGATAGGCTTGACTCTGGTGATCCGGATGTGATCGCAACTGATAGTGAAGTCCTCGGCATCGAGACGGAGTGGCTGATTGATGGCGTCAGGGCCACCCCGATGGCGGACGCAGCCGGGCTAACAGACGGGTTCAGAACTGAAAGTATATGGACCCCCAGTCGTTTCACCCAACGCCTCGCATGTGACGGGCACTGGGTAGATCTGCCCAGGGAGTCGGTCAACTCATGATCTCGATTCGAGATCACGCATTCAGGTGACGTAGACACGCTAAGTGAACAACGTGATTGACCTCACCGCATCACACGTCCCCACCTACCTCGACGACCTCGCACTCAGCGGCCTCCGGCCAACGTCGATCTACCAGCACCACACCCTCCTCCGACGCTTCAGCCGGCACATCGCACCCGCCCTACTTCACGCAGCCACCACAGAGCACCTCAGGGACTTCCTGCTTCGAACCAAGGCGAACGGTCAGCCCATCTCCCAGGGCACCCAGGCCGGGGAGGCGTCCTGGCTCCGCTCCTACTTCGGGTGGCTCCAACGCACTGGTAGACGCACCGACAACCCCACAGCGCGGATGCCACGACCGAAACACCCGCGACGGCTCCCCAGACCGATCGGCGAGCTCTCCGATCACGGGCTCCCCCAGACAGGATGGGTGTTCCCACACACCTACGACCAGGACATGCCGATCAGGCCGTGGTCCGTCTCCACCAAAGCAGCCGCCTACCTCCGCTCCTGCGGGATCGACGCCACCATCCACCAACTCCGCCACCGATTCGCAACCGCCGTCTACCAGACCTCCGGCAGGGACCTCCGCACCACCCAGGAACTCATGCGCCACGCCACCCCAGTCAGCACAGCCATCTACACCTGGATCGACCCGGCCGACGGATTCGCCGCTGTTGACGCGTTGTAGCCACGTTTCCACGCCCGCCGCCTTCGACCGAGGCACCTACGTCATTGCGGGGGAGACAACACGGGCGCTTGAACCTTCCCACGCGCGAACGGCAGGCCATCGCGGGCCCATCTGCCAATGGCCAGCGTGTCCCTGTAGGTTGGCCAACCCTTTCCCGACCAGAACCAAACTTGGTTTCGCAGGGGTTCCTAGTGCGCTATTAGGTCAACCAAGAGAATTAGCTGAAAACACACTAGGAGGTGATACGGATCGTCAAGGAATCACTGGACAAAGCGCCGATCTGGACCTTCTTGCCGCGAACCTCGCCAATGAAGTCGCAGGTTTCCAACTCATCAAGTAGCACGAAGCCTTTGTCGACCCACTGCTCGACGCTTCGCCTCACAGCCGCACACGCCTCCATCTGCCCGGTAGCTCGGGTATACGTGACGCCGAGCCACGCCCTACTGCATGATGTCGTGGTTTCGCATTTTGCCGGTCGGTCACCCTTCCTATCGATCTGACCTGCAAAGTAACCAGTAGGCTCCGGGTAGGTCGACAAGACTGACTCTAGGTCAGTCCAGTTCGGCTCGGCGGTCCACCAAGTATGGAGGACCCCGATAGCGCACGCCATGAAGACTAGGGAAAGGAAGACGAATAGCGAACTTCGCCGAACAGTGATTCTGCCACCGCTAATTGAGACCATCCCCCTCGATATAGGTCCACCCGACGATTCCCCTATTGATAGCAACTCGCGAGTGAGTGCACGTGCCCTGATTGAAGAGTCCGAAATGACCTGTTTGCTGGCAGACCGAACGCATCAGGTCATTGAATACCGAATCCGCCCTCACTCGGCCAACCACTATGTCACCCGGCCCATGTGACGCTTTCGCGAATCTGAGCAAGTCGTACCCGTAGTCGTGTGACTGGCAGGGGACAGCGAAGGCGCTGATGGCCTTGTCAACATAGAGCGCGCCATTTAAGCCTATCAGGCTGGCCGAACCTGTGATTGCACCTCGGATTAGAGCTGGCCTTGAGCACGCGTCTCCTCCAGCGTTGACCGCTACTATCTCGCTACCCACTCGTGCCCTGGCCGGCTTGTAGCGAAAGTACTCCTGAAATCCGCACGGCGCAGGCGTATTCCCCCTCATGAAGAACTCGACAGCACCCGGATGGAATTGGAGGCAGTCCGGTGGATCCTTCGCCCCCGGTGGGATGGCTGACGGAGGGCTCGGGGGAGCGAAGCTACTGTCGTCAGTGCTGAGGCCGAGTGGGTCGGTGAGGTTGGTGGGGTTGTTGTTGGTGTAGTGGTGCGGGTTGGCGAGGACGGTGGTCCCGTCGACACCGTCGAGTGGGTCTGGTGTGAGGAAGATGCCGAGGGCCGGGTCGTAGGTGCGGTTGCGTAGGTCGATGAGTGGCTGGTCGCCACCGGGGTTGAGGGTGCGTTCTGCCCGGTAGCCGAATGCTGTTGGTGAGATGGTGCTGCCTGTGCCTGCTGGTGCGCCGTAGGCGTCGTAGGACGCGTTGGCTGCGAGCGGCGGGGAGAATAGGACTGGTGAGCCCATGGGGTCTTTGGGTGCGGGGAGGACACCGGAGTTTCCTGTCTGGTAGCCGGCGAGCCCGTCGGGTCCGTCGATCCTGGTGACTTGTCCGGTGTTCTGGGTGGTGGTTGTTCCGGGCTGGGGAACAGCCCCAACGGTCCAGTCGGTGATAGTGACCGTCGGATCCCCGGTCCCGCTGGGGGTGTTGGTCAGGCCGGTTTCGAGATTGTCCGGGTTGAACGCCCGGGTGAGGGTGTTGTCTGGGCTGTCGATGCTGGTGAGGCGTTGTTGGGTATCCCAGGTGAAGGTGGTCTGGTTGGTGCCGGTTCCGCGGGCGGTGAGCCGCCTGTGCTGTCCCACACAAACGGTGACCGTGCCACCGGCGGTTTCGGTTTCGTCGAGGAGCCGCTGTTGGTGTCCCACCGGTAGGTGGTCTCACCGGCAGGCCCGTCTGTTGTGTGCCGGCGACCGCCAGGCAGATAGGTGTAGTCCCAGTCACGGGCGCCTGGCCCGGCGGCCGAGACGAGCTGGGACGCTTGGTCGTAGGTGTAGGTGGTGGTGCCGTCGAGGGTGTCGGTCGTGGAGACGATCCGGCCTGTGGTGTCGTAGGCCCGCGTGACGCTCTGGGAGCCCCCGAACGCGGTCAGGGTTTGTTGGGTGGGCCGGTAGTGATCCCACTGCCACGACCGGGACCCCGAACCGACCGTCGCGGTGTTGAGGCGGCCCTGGTTGTCGTAGTCCCAGCCGGCAAGGGGTACTTCTCCGTTGTTGGGAGCGACTTTGATGTCATCAAGAAGCACGGCCCCACTACCGCTGGAGTCCGTTGATGCGTTGATCGACACCCAACCGGCATCGGTGCGGCTCGTGGTGGTGTCGACGTTCCATGTGGCGGGTTCGGGATCGTCATAGCCCCATGTTCTGGCTTTGACGTTGCCGCCCTCGACCCGGAGGCGCATCCGCCCCTGGGTGGGTGCAGGGAACGAACCAAGGGTGGTGTCGGTTGTTCCGTCGTTCTCAACAACGTCGACGACACCGGGTGTGGTCGACCCGCGGACAGCGATGAACCCGGTGCCCCACCCTTCACGGACTCTGAAGTCGATGTTCTTGGCGTTCACGAAATAGCCGGTCGACACGTCAACATCGGCGGTCGCAGCCAGATAGGGGGAGATCCGCGCGGACGAGTCGGCGGGGAGGTCCATAAGGGCGGCCCCCCACAAGGTACTCATGGTCGCGCCACCGGAGGTCCCGTTGTTCCACCGGCTGGCGTCCAGGTTCCACCCGTTAGACACATCGAAACTACCCTGGCCAACGGTCAATAACTGAGGCACCCACACCCTTCAAGCCGAAATGGAACACTCAACGCATCAGCGAGCCTAATCGCATCGCTGGCTACCCGATCGCGCCGACGCAAAATTGGCGAAAGGAAGTCCATTGGGAACAGCGCGTCGGCCATTCCGTGACGCCGCAAAACCAGCCTTGTGGCGAACGGCGAGAGGCACACCAGCTCTACGCAACTCACCGAGCTGCAGTCGGTAACACGCCAACTCATTCCGATTCCTCTAAGCTCAATGGCGCTGGCCGTTGCCACAAGACGCAAAGATGAGAACCCGGCCCCAAAGAATAGGCTAGCTATCCCTATCAACATGGCGAGGTCAGCATTCGGGGAGAACCACGTTCCAAACGCAGAAGAGAACCCAACCTGCAATAGAAGTCCGCCAACCCCAGCAGTTAGCCACCAGCCCCACAATAGGTAGGGAAGGCAGAGTCGTTTGGAGGTGAACTTGCCTGGCTGACACACCGGCATTAACAGTCCAGCCTTCTCAGAACGCGCTCAACGCCGGGCGCAACTCCTGCGTGAACCCGCAATCGTTCGCAGGATTGGGTGTGATTCTGACTCTTCAGAATGGCCTGAGCAACGACCCCTGTTGGAAAGCTCTGATGATTTTCGGTTCGGCCAGGGAGTTGTGAAGTGAGCAGGACAGCCGTCACCCTCCACATCCGACTTGCGCAGCCGTCATCTCAACCAGCGAATTGGCGACTTCCACAGCCCTTGGTGAATCCACTCTCCACTCGGGCCACGGTGCGACAGTGACCTCCATGGTCCAACGGCAGAATTGGGCCCAGAAATAGAAGCCAGCGCAGTGACCGGCCTTCGCTGCCGCCAGGCAAATACCCTGCCACTTGGCAGTGTCCGATCCGGCGTCGACGTTGATCCGCAATTCGTCGAGTTGGGCCTCGGAGAGGTCAAGGCTTGGGTCGAGGAAGAGCGCCGTGTCCGTTCTTGCCACTTCAGGTGGATAGGACTTCCAGAATCTGCCAGCCTCAGCTGCGTTTTTGTGTTGATAGAGGTACATCGAAATCTCCATGTCCCTCTCCCCGTCAGAGATGGGTCCCTGCCAGTCACCCATCAGGTAGCCGCGGCGCCCTACTGGCCCAGGACGATGAGCATCGAGGGTTTCATCGGGCTTCGAGGGGCCCATCCACTCTGTCACATCCGCCTCCTGATCCAACCCGATCAAGTCCAGTGGCATCTCCTCGCCCGTGGGAAGCACGCTCGTCAGTAGCTCAGCGAGATGAGCCTGGCCAGATGAACGTTCCCTCACCAGCAGGGCGCCGAGAAGCATCGGCGATACCAACAACACTCCCAGCGCCACGAGATGGCTTCGATGTTTCAGGAGAGGTCCGATCTGTATACCAGCTTGTTCTCTCTTACCCTATCTATTCGCAACCGTCCCGATGTCGCAGCCTGAAGATTGTCAGCGGACATGAGATGCTCCCCATAGGCGGCCGGTAGGAGTTCCCCAGGGGCGGCCATGGGTTCTCCCCGGGTGTGGCCACGGGTTTGGCCCGTTGGCGGCCGGTATCAGTCTGTTGGTGTTCCTCCTGGGCTTGGATCGATGGCGTCTGACCTATCGGTCCCGAGCACCAGGAGGAACACGCTCATGTTGTCAGAGGAGAAAATCATGGAGGTCCTTGAGGCCTACGATTTGACCGGTTCATACCGGTCGGCAGGGCAGTTGTGTGGTGTCGATCACCACACGGTGCGCCGTTATGTGGCGGCCCGGGATGCCGGTTTGGACCCGACGGTTCCGGCCAACCCGGTCCGGGAGAAGGTGACCGATCCGTTCATCGACCACATCGTTGGTTGGGTCGAGAAATCGAAGGGCAAGATCCGTGGCGATGTTGTCCACACCAAGCTGAAGGCGATGGGTTACACCGGTTCGGAACGGACGACCCGCCGGGTTGTGAAACGGTTGAAGAACCATTGGTGGCGGGAGAACCACCGGTCGTATCGGCCGTGGCTGGTTGAGCCGGGCCTCTGGTTTCAATGGGATTACGGTGATGGCCCGCTGGTGTGCGGTGAGAAGTCGGTCCTGTTTTGTGGCTGGTTGGCGTGGTGCCGGCATCGGGTGGTGTTGCCGTTGCGCGACAAGCGTTTGCCGACGATTATCGCGGCGTTGGACCGGTCGTTCCGGCTGTTGGGTGGCGCCCCGACGTATGCGTTGACCGACAACGAAAAGACGGTGACCGAACGCCATATCGCTGCGTTGCCTGTTCGGAACCCGAAGATCGTGTCCGCCGCTGTGTATTACGGGGTGACAATCACGACGTGTGTCCCGTTCGATCCCGAGTCGAAGGGCGGCTCGGAAGCAACCGTGAAGATCGCGAAGGCCGACCTGGTCCCAACTGAGGCGAACCTCCGCGACGAATACGAGTCGTGGGAAGCCCTCGAGGCGGCGTGTGAGGCGTTCATGGACAAGGTCAACAATCGTGTCCACGCGGTGACCCGCCGCCGGCCGACTGACATGTTGGCCGAGGAACAGGCCAAGTTGCATCCGGTCCCTGACGAGCCCTACACGGTCGCGTTTGGTGAAACGAGGAGCGTGTCGTGGTCCTCGACGATCCAGTTCCGTGGGGCCCGCTATTCGGTCCCTCACACCCTTTGTGACACCCGGGTGTGGGTGCGGCTGTCCGGTGATGAGCTCGTGATCGTCACCGTTGGTGAGGGCGGGCCGACCGAGGTCGCCCGCCACCTGGCCGTGCAAGCCGGGCAGGCGTCGATCGTTGACGCCCATTATCCGCCGCGTAAGGACCCGACCCAGCGGGAACCGAAGGCAACGAACCGGCACGAGGAAGCGTTCCTCGCGATCGGTGAAGGCGCGAAAACGTGGCTGGTTGAGGCCGCAACCGTTGGGGCACGCCACATCGAGACCACGATGGGCCAAGCCGTCGAGTTGTGCGCAAAGGTTGACCGCACACGTGTTGATGAGGCCCTCGGTCTCGCCGCCACAGCCGGCCGGTTCGGGATCGACGACCTCAACTCGATCCTTCTCACCACCACCAGAAGCGAACCCCGGCGGGCCAACCCCGCCCACTCGCTACAGAACGGCACCCGAGCCTGGTCACAGCTCGGCCACCCCCAACCCGACAACGGGAACGGGAACGGGGGCCGCCCATGACAGGACCATCATCGGCATCGTGTGTTGCCGACAACGATCGGGTTGTTCTCGAAGCGGCCGACGCCGCCGAGCTCGGCGGGCTCCTCGCGGGCATCGCCGGGTGGATCGCAGATGGGCATGTCGGCTGGCCCAACATGGGCTTACACGTCGGCATGACCCTCAACCTTCCCGGGCCTGACGGGCTCGGCGACCTCGACGCGGTCTTCAGGGTGCTCGACAACTGGGTCGAACGGCTGAACCCGCCGTCGGTGACGGTCCGGACAACCCACAGGAGATGGTCGTGAACAGTCCGATCCCGCAAGCGGTCACCGACGAGATCACCGTCCTGTGCCGGCGTCTCCGGCTGCGTTACATCCGGGAACAATCCCCCGATGTGCTCCTCACCGCGAAAGCCCAACGCTGGGACCCAGCCGAAACCCTCCGGGTCCTCCTCCAAGCAGAAGTCGAGGGACGCGACCGGTCCACCATCGAGCACCACCGCAAAACCGCCCGGTTCCCAGCCGGGAAAACCTTCGACGCCTGGCAGCCGGAACGGTCCTCGGTGCCGGTCCCAACCCAAACCGCCCTCCAAAGCCTGGAATGGGTTGACCGTCACGAGAACCTCGTGATCTGCGGACCGTCAGGCACCGGCAAATCCCACCTCTGCGAAGCACTCGGACAATCAGCGGTCGACCACGGCCGCAACGTCCGCTGGTTCAACATCGAGGACCTCGGCGCGTTGGTCCGCTCACACCGCATCGACGACACCATCAACAGGGCACTCAAACCGATCCTGAAAGCCGATCTGATCGTCGTTGACGACATCGGGCTCCTGCCGGTCTCCAGCGACGCAGCCGAAGGCCTCTACAGGCTCATCGACGCCGCCTACGAAAACACCAGCGTCGCTGTCAGCTCAAACCTCCACCCCTCAGGCTTTGACCAGCTCATGGACGAAACCCTCGCCAGCCCCCTCGTTGACCGGCTCCTTCACCACGCCCACGTCATCGTCACCCAAGGCGAATCGATCCGACTCGAAGACGCCCTCAACGGAAAGGGGGTGGAGCCCCTGACCAAATGACCGGGAAACACCCGGCCGCCCGCGGGGAATCCCCATGGCCGCCCGCGGGGACAACACCCGACCGCCCACGGGGAAACCACCCGACCACCTACAGGGCAATTCCCATGGCCATTGACAGAAGATCATCGGTGATGCCACGAATCTCTTCAATGACGTCTCTGAGCGTTACATTCTCAGCGCCCATCCTTCGGCCGAGCCGGAGCCCAGCGCGGAGTGTAATGTTATCTCCTTCGTCGTATTGCCCAGTACCCGGCACGTTCCTCACACCCTGTTCAATGAGCCCGTTCGTTGCAATGATGTACTTCGTGGCCAAGACACCCCACATCACATTCCCAAGCACATCGTAGTAGTATAGGAACCGGGGATGCCCGATATCCACCACTCGCTTGGCGTTCGGATGATCTGAGTTCCATTTGGGAGCCAGGCCACTATCGAGATACTCCCCAATCATTGGCTTGGGATCGAAAGGCCCATTTGGCCTAGAGCCAAAGATGAACAACTTCTCCCTCACCGCCACACAGGAAGAACTAGCCAACGCACAACCCCTGAACTTCTTGTTGAACTTGTCGAACTCGAGCTGCAGATGCATCCAGCCTGTCTCAGCGGATGCATCACAACCGACGTAGTGCATTACCGGCCCCGGAGTGTCGGCCAGCCCCAGGTCGAGCGCCGCAGGGTCGCAGACAAAATCCATGTCATCAGGTGCCAGGCCCAAGGGGTCGGTGAGGTTGGTGGGGTTGTTGTTGGTGTAGTGGTGCGGGTTGGCGAGGACGGTGGTCCCGTCGACACCGTCGAGTGGGTCTGGTGTGAGGAAGATGCCGAGGGCCGGGTCGTAGGTGCGGTTGCGTAGGTCGATGAGTGGCTGGTCGCCACCGGGGTTGAGGGTGCGTTCTGCCCGGTAGCCGAATGCTGTTGGTGAGATGGTGGTGGTGGTGCCTGAGGGTGCGCCGTAGGCGTCGTAGGACGCGTTGGCTGCGAGCGGCGGGGAGAATAGGACCGGTGAGCCCATGGGGTCTTTGGGTGCGGGGAGGACACCGGAGTTTCCTGTCTGGTAGCCGGCGAGCCCATCAGGGCCGTCGATCCTGGTGACCTGTCCGGTGTTCTGGGTGGTGGTTGTTCCGGGCTGGGGAACAGCCCCAACGGTCCAGTCGGTGATAGTGACCGTCGGATCCCCGGTCCCGCTGGGGGTGTTGGTCAGGCCGGTTTCGAGATTGTCCGGGTTGAACGCCCGGGTGAGGGTGTTGTCTGGGCTGTCGATGCTGGTGAGGCGTTGTTGGGTATCCCAGGTGAAGGTGGTCTGGTTGGTGCCGGTTCCGCGGGCGGTGAGCCGGCCTGTGCTGTCCCACACAAACGGGGTGACCGTGCCACCGGCGGTTTCGGTTTCGTCGAGGAGCCCGCTGTTGGTGTCCCACCGGTAGGTGGTCTCACCGGCAGGCCCGTCTGTTGTGTGCCGGCGACCGCCAGGCAGATAGGTGTAGTCCCAGTCACGGGCGCCTGGCCCGGCGGCCGAGACGAGCTGGGACGCTTGGTCGTAGGTGTAGGTGGTGGTGCCGTCGAGGGTGTCGGTCGTGGAGACGATCCGGCCTGTGGTGTCGTAGGCCCGCGTGACGCTCTGGGAGCCCCCGAACGCGGTCAGGGTTTGTTGGGTGGGCCGGTAGTGATCCCACTGCCACGACCGGGACCCCGAACCGACCGTCGCGGTGTTGAGGCGGCCCTGGTTGTCGTAGTCCCAGCCGGCAAGGGGTACTTCTCCGTTGTTGGGAGCGACTTTGATGTCATCAAGAAGCACGGCCCCACTGGCGTTGGAGTCCGTTGAGGCGTTGATCGACACCCAACCGGCATCGGTGCGGCTCGTGGTGGTGTCGACGTTCCATGTGGCGGGTTCGGGATCGTCATAGCCCCATGTTCTGGCTTTGACGTTGTCGCCCTCGACCCGGAGACGCATCCGCCCCTGGGTGGGTGCAGGGAACGAACCAAGGGTGGTGTCGGTTGTTCCGTCGTTCTCAACAACGTCGACAACACCGGGTGTGGTCGACCCGCGGACAGCGATGAACCCGGTGCCCCACCCTTCACGGACACGGAAGTCGATGTTCTTGGCATTCACGAAATAGCCGGTCGACACATCAACATCGGCGGTCGCAGCCAGATAGGGGGAGATCCGCGCGGACGAGTCGGCGGGGAGGTCCATAAGGGCGGCCCCCCACAAGGTACTCATGGTCGCGCCACCTGAGGTCCCGTTGTTCCACCGGCTGGCGTCCAGGTTCCACCCGTCGGGCACATCGAAACTGTCCGCAACAAACGCGTCGGCGGTGATCGACTCGGTCCGTCCGGCGGGGTCGAAGTCGATGGTGCGGGCCACGCCATCAGCGTTGGTGTGTGAGGTCATCAGCCCGGTCTTGTCGTAGCCGTAGGTTTGGGTGCGACCGTTCGCACCCGTCTCCGATGTCAGGTTCCCTCGGAGATCGTAAGTGTAGGACCAGGTCCCGTCAGGACCCGTCGCCGCTGTGCGGTTTCCAGCAGCATCGTAGGTGTAGATCTCCGGCTGGGTTTGACCGGGCCGCAACGTGCTGGCCAGCCGGCCACCGGGACTGTAGGTGTTGGTCGTGGCCCCATCGGTCGGATCGGTGATCGTGGTCATGTGCCCGGCGGGGTCATAGCCGAACGTCCGGGTTGCACCCCAGCCCAGGGTGTGGGCGACGAGTTGCCCGGCGGGGTCGTAGTCCCACGATTCGATCACCCCATCGACACCGGCTTCCCAGTCGGGGCCGGTGCGGGTCCTGCGGCGCCCGGCCTTGTCGTAGGTGATCTCGGTCTCATCACCCAACGCGTCAGTGACGAGGGTGGGGTTCCCGGCCGGGTCGTAGTCGAACCCGACCGTCCCCTCACCGGTGCGTTGTGTGGTCTTGGTGCGCCCCGCAGCATCAAAGGTGGAGATCGTCTCGACACCGTGAGGGTCGGTGACCTTCTCCGCACGGCCGTGCCCGTCATAGACGGTGACGGTCTCACCACCGGTCGGGTCGGTGACCTTGACCGGGCGCCCAGCGTCGTCGTAGTCGGTGAGCATCTCCAAACCGTCGGGGCCCGTCACCTTGACCGGTCGTCCAGCGTCGTCGTAGGTGGTGAGCGTTTCGCGGCCTTCA
Organism: Microthrixaceae bacterium; assembly: GCA_041394405.1. Taxonomy (GTDB): domain Bacteria; phylum Actinomycetota; class Acidimicrobiia; order Acidimicrobiales; family Microtrichaceae; genus Microthrix. Next base: position 124,610 of record JAWKIF010000011.1, on the reverse strand, counting down.
GCGTCAATGGTTTTGGTTGGTCTGCCCGCGTCGTCGTACTCGGTATGGGTCTCCAGGCCTTCGGGGGCGGTCACCTTCACCTGGTTGCCGTCACCGTCATAGAAGTACGTGGTGAGCTCCCCGGCCGGGTCACCAGGACGTCGCACGATTTCCGCCAGCCGGTCGGGGTCCAAGCGTTCCTCATAGGGCGCCCCTTCCTCGACCGCCCGGCGGAGCGCTTCGCGTCGTGACCGGCCCACCTCGCGGCGCACCAGCAACGACACCCGTGCCCCCAACGGCGACAACGGAGGACGCAGACCATCACCACCCGGCACATACGGAGGCACCCTCACGACACCACCTCGAACGTGCCCGGCCGCACCATGCGTTGCACCTCACGCAACAAGGCTCGGCGGTTCGTCCACGGGCCTTCCATCCACGTCACCACCTCGACGAAGCACTCACGGGCGATCCGCCAGCAAACCTCCGCTACGACAACGTCGTCCGACAACACATGCTCAAGCTGACCCTCGGCGGCCGCCAACGACCGGAAGACGGATTCGTAGAGATCGAACGCCACCGAGGGCTCAACGTCATGAGGGCGGCAACAGAACGCCTCCCAGATCAACGCGTGAGGCATCCCCAGACGACGCAGATGCGTGTACCTCGCCGGGTGCAACCCCATCAACGCCATCGCATCGAACCCGGCCAGGACTTCCAACCGGTCGCCGCCCAGATTCGCCGCAGCGGCCCAAGCCTCCGCATAGAGCCCCACCAAGGCCCTGCTGACGTCCACCGGGGACATCAGCAGGTAGTCGGACTCCAACGCTGCACACCACGCCTCGCGACGCTCAACGGGCCAACTCATGACGCCGACACCAGCGCATAGCGGGCCACCAGGTCGCCCAGACGATCCACCAGCACATCAGGGCACCTCCCCGAGCAGATGTACTCGTCCACCACACGAGCCGACCAGCCCACCAGCGACTCCCGCTGATACCCCCCACGCTGACGGCCCGGCTCCACCACCCGCAGCTCCGCAGGGATACCCCGCGGACGACCGAAACCGAACTCGGCGAACACCCTCAGCGTGATCCGCTGAGGCAACCGATCAGCGAGCAACAAAACCCGCAACGCCACCAACAAACCCGGCGTCACCGTGATCAACTGACGCTCCGCCTCGTTCAACCCACCGAACACCCCATGAGGGATGCCCTCAGACAACGCCCGCAACAAACACTCGGTCGCCACCGGACACCCGGCACACACCGCCTTCGCCGGACCATCAGCGCCATCAACCCGTGGATCAGGGAAGAACACCGCCGGATCCACCGGCCTCGACGCCATCGGATGGCAGGCAGCACGCCCAAGCCATGCTTGACAGCGTCCACTACGATCGAACACGTTCATCGACTTGCACCCTTCAATGTCTTGTTGTTGAACCGAGACCCGAGGCGCTCCAACGCCTCGGGTCTCACCCTTTCTGGGAACTTGCACCCACAGCCCGGCACGACACCGGGTCGAACGAATCGGCCGCAACGCAGGCCGAACCCACCACAGCGAACACGCTCACCACGCTCGACAATCGCCCGGTGAGCCGGGCTCACAGCCCGACAACACCGACACGATCCCCAACAGCTCCAGCGCAACCCACACCAGCAGACCGAGCACGATCGCCAACGCAGCCACCAGCGCCCCGGACTCGGCCGCCCCAGCGACCGGGACCATCGACAACGCCAACACCACCAGGCCCAACAGCACCCTGACGCGATCAGACCGTCGCATCACACCACCAGCACTCACGCACGACCGGGCTGCAACCTTGTCGCCAGCGGCCAGCATCCTCATGACGCCACCTCCGTCATCCGCACCGGCTCCAAGCGGGCACGAACGTCCTCACCAAGAATCTCGATCGAGCGCAGACCCCGCTGGCGGTAGCGCAGCTCCCCCGCTTCGATCAGCCGGTGAACGGTCGGCCGAGACAAGTCAAGCGTGGCGGCCGCTTCGGTGGTCGTCATCCACTCGGGTTCGGTATCCATACCGATCACGTTACAGGTGTGTACGTACGAACACAACACAGCGAATCGCCGCACTGCGTGAGCTATCCATCACAACAGCGATCCGGCACACTGGTGTTCATGGCTGACCAAGAGCACGCTCAGATCGGAACCGTAGGTGAGCGCCTGCGGATCGCCCGACGGGACCGAGGACTGTCCACGCGCGATGTGGCCACCAAGGCCAACGTGAGTTTCGCCCTAGTTTCCCGGTGGGAACGAGACCTGGTCTACCCGCGACTGGACGAGGCGCTGGACGTGTGCGAAGCGCTCGACATCTCGGTGGGATGGCTCATTGAGGGTGTCGGAGCGACGCCGATGTCGGAGGCGGTCGGGCTGGACCCTGGGGGGTTCAGAACTGAAAGTAGATGAAGGGCGCAACTCCCTGGGGGCCAAGGATGTCGACCAGCGCCAGCAGGAGCCCGAACGAGATCGCCTGGGCCAGCGGCGCCCAACGGGAGAACCCCACTTCGAGCGTGTCCCCCACCTTGCTGGGCAGGTACTGAGCGGCAAGGGCGCCGACGATGACCACGACGACCAGGGGCGTCACCAGCATCTGACCGCCGGTCCAACCGGTGACCAGGCGACCGAGCACGGAGAATCCGTCGCCCAGCGTCGGGGCCCTGAAGAACACCCAGCCCACGCACACGAAGGCGAACACCAGCGCCTGCTTGACGGGGCGTGGCCAGCCGGAGCGCGGCGGCCGGTCGTCCTCCAACTCGGCTCGCAGCCGATCCCACTCCTCGTCGAAAGGGATCTCGTCGGTGCGGCGTCGCCGGGGCCAGCGCCCGCCGCGACCCAACGGCGGAAGCCCCTGTCCGTCATCGTCCCAGCCATCGGAGCCCGTGCCCACCGCTGCATGCGCCTCGGCCTCCGACAAGTCGACGTAGGCATCGTCGGTCCACTCGGTTCGGGAGGCGATCTGGCGGGCCACCTCCCGGCGAGCGGCCAGCGAGGCACGGACCCCTGCGAATAGGGGCACTCCGGCCTCGCGCCGATCCTTCAACCACCGTTCGCCGGCCAGGCCGAAGCCTTGGTAGAGGCCCCAGACGATGAAGGTGCCGCTGGCGCCGTGCCACAGGCCGCCAAGGGCCATGGTGAGGATGAGGTTGCGATAGCGCCGGGCCGGGCCGCCCTGGTTGCCACCAAGTGGGATGTACAGGTAGTCGAGGAGCCAGCGCGAGAGCGTCATGTGCCAACGGCGCCAGAACTCCTGGATGCTGGCCGAGGCGTAGGGCCGGTCGAAGTTGTCGGGGAAGTTGAAGCCCAGCAACTTGGCGATGCCGATGGCCATGTCGGTATAGCCGGAGAAGTCGGCATAGATCTGCACCGCATAGGCCACGATCGCGGCCAGCACGGTGACCGCCCCGTAGCCGCCCGGCGCCGCAAACACGGGGTCGACCAATTCGGCCATGAAGGAGGCCACGACCACCTTCTTCACGAGACCCCGGCCGATCAGCCGCACGGCTCGGGCCACATCCACCGCGTCGGGGTTGCGACGGTGGTGCAGCTCCGGCATGAATTCGGACGTGCGCACGATGGGCCCCGCCACCAACTGTGGAAAGAAGGCGAGGTACAGGGTGACGTCGAGCAACGAATATGAGCGTTCGTCACCCCGGAATACATCGACGATGTAGCTGATGCCTTGAAAGGTGAAGAAGCTGATGGCAACCGGGAGCGCCACCGAGCGCACGAGCCCATGGGGCTCCAAACCGAATGGTGACAGCAGCCGCACCAACGACTCGGAGAAGAACTCGTAGTACTTGAAGTAGCCGAGCGTGCCCAGGTTGGCCGCCAGGCCCACCACCAGCCACGCTCGACGCGACGCCCCGTTGCGGGGCTCCATCGCCATGGCCACCCCGTAGTTCACAACGCTGGAGCCGATGATCAGACCAAGAAACCGCCAGTCCCACGCGCCGTAGAACACATAGCTTGCCGCCAACATGAACAGCTTCCATGCGGTAGGGCGGTCGTTCAGCCGCCAGGAAACGCCCAGAACAACGGCGAAGAACAGGGCGAAGCTCATGGTGGGGAAGAGCACGTTCGCGCGCCTCTCTGCTGTGCGGCTCCGCCCGCATGCCCAGCGCAGGGCTAGTCAATCACACGGGCGCGGTCGGTTGGCGGACCAACTTGGACAGCGCCGACGCGCCTGCGGAGTGATGGGTCCGGCCGCCTTCGCGAATGGCCCATTCATGCACCCTCCATCGTTCACGCGCTGTTTCGATGCATACTTTGTCACGCTTGGCGCTAGGTCATTCACCCTATGCGCCACCCCCGCCGAGTGTGACGAAACGAAATTCAGGAAATTCTTGGCCACGCAGAGTGCATTTTCTGCGAAAAGGTTCTATCGTCGCTGTATGGCATCACGCACAAGCACAGCAAAGAGTTCAACCGAAGACGTCGTTCGCCGATATCTCGCGTACCTCGCAGACCCAACCTCGGCTATCGACCACGACGCCGTGGCGGATATCCAACAACAGCTGGCCGGCTGCGAGGATCCGATCGATCGCCTGCGCCTCGAATCAGAGCTGGATCGAGCCCGCAGCACCGACGGGGAGGCCATCGCCCAGGAGTTCATCGGCAAGGCGAAGGAATTCGCCGAGGCCCAGGCCATCACCGCAGAAGCGTTCCGCCGTCAGGGTGTGCCCGCAGAGGTGCTGGCGCTGGCCGGTTTCGACGTGAAGACGCCGAAGGCTTCCAAGGGTGGCAACACACCGCGCGCGGCACGGGTCAACGCCGCCACCGTGGCGTCGCACATGCAGGGCCGGGCGGGCAACTGGTCGCTGAAGGACATCGAGGCAGCAACCGGGGCCAGCGTTGGCACCGTCCGCAAGGTGGTGGACGAGCTGGTGGCCGCCAAGAAGGTGAAGGCCCTCGGCCCCGACCCCGACCACGCCAGCCGGGGGCGTGCCCCCAACCTGTTCTCCGCAGCCTGACCTCGGAGGGGCCCAGCGCCCCACCGGTTTCCACCAGTCCACCCACGAATCGCCCCGGGCCCTCGGCCCGGGGCGATTCTGTGCGCCCGGACCTCTCATCCAAACGAACGAAGCCCCCGAACCGATGGGTTCGAGGGCTTCAAGCTGCGTTTCGTGTTGGCCCCGCCGACCGACCTGTCCGGGCAGTGGAGGGTCCAGACCGTGGAGGTGATGGGAATCGAACCCACGACCTCATCGTTGCGAACGATGCGCTCTAGCCAACTGAGCTACACCCCCGTCTGGGACCGGCCTACATTACCGGCTCGCACGGGCGAGGCGCCTATCGGAATGCCGACAATCGGCTACCAGCCGACGGAGCGACGCAGGCCGCCCTCGTCGGACATCCACTCGTCTTCGTAGGTGGAGCCGTAGTCGCCCTCGTAGGCGTAGTCGCCCTCGTAGGAAGAGTCGCCCTCGTAGCGGTCGTACCCGTCAGGTGCGTAGGCCGCCGGCTGGTCGGCGTACCCATCGGTGTAGCCGGCCACCGCGTTTCCGGGGCGCACGTCATCCAGGTAGTACACCTCGCCGACCGCCCCGGCCAACTGCGGGCTCCTCTGGGCGGGAGCGGTGCCGCCTCGCAGGTACGACGGGACCGGCTGCGCCCGGCGAGCGGCCCGCGCAGAGCGCGAGGCCTGCGAGGCCCGGGCCACCTGGGCACGATTGGCCAGCAGGAAGACATAGCCAACCAGCAACACGTCCAAGCTGACGTGAACCACCCACGCGGTGCCGCCCAATGCGACACCGGCCATCAGGGTGACCACACAGAGCACCATGAGGGCGAAGAGCACCATGGCCCGGCGTTGCTGAGCCTGAGTGCGCGACATGCGGGGCGAATACGACCGGGCCATGGGCGAGGCCCCGTGGGTTCCGGCCCGACGGACCACCGGATGGGTGACGCTGCGGAGGCCGGTCGGGCGACGCGCGGTGCTCTGGCGGTACATCCGCAACAGATCGGGGGTGAGCACCAACGCCCACACCACCGCCAATCCCAACAACACCAGCACCGTAGGGTTCCTCACGTGTCCATGTTCTCCTGGACTCAGCCCACGGTAGAAACCGGGGGACGCTGGGTGGTGGATACCGGCGCCTGGCTGGGCGGCGGGGGGATTGCCTCGCTCGAGGTGTCCTCGGAGCGTTGCGGTTGCGACACAAAACGTAACACGTACGCCATACGATTGCTACGTTCTCGGAACCCCGCACGACGTGGCGAGTGATCGGCAGTGGCGCGACCTCACGCTGAGTGATGGACCCTTGTGTCGCAAGGGAACCAGGCATCGGAATCTCATTCGAAACCCGGAGGCTGCGGCACGCGAATCGCCTGAACTGGTGCGGAAAACGCCCCTACAACCCGCCACAGCGGCGCGCGTTCCGTTGCGGTCGCCGCCACACTTCGTGACCGTTTCGTAACAATCCCGAGACTGGGAGTCTCAGCGATCAAATCCGCGATCCGGCGCAGATTCCGCCGTATCGCCGTTCCCACCCTGGGTGTCGGCATCGCGACGGTAGGTGCCCGATCGCCCGCCGGTCTTCTCCCACAGGGTGATCTCCCCCAGCTCCATGCCCCGGTCGACCGACTTGCACATGTCGTAGATGGTGAGGCACGCCGTCGAGACTGCGGTGAGGGCCTCCATCTCCACCCCGGTGCGGTCGACCGTCTCCACCTGGGCCTCAACCTCCACCGAGTCGTCGTCGATGCGGAAGTTGATGAGAATGCCGCCGATGCCAACCGGGTGGCACAACGGGATGAGGTCGCTGGTGCGTTTGGCGGCTTGGATGGCCGCCACCCTGGCCACCGCCAACACATCGCCCTTGGACACCTCGCCCCGGGCGATGAGCGCCGTGGTCTCCGGCTGCATCCGCACCCGGCCCCTGGCAAGCGCCCGGCGGGCCGTGACTTCCTTCTTGGTGACGTCCACCATGCGTGCCCGACCCAGCGGATCGAGGTGGGTCAGGGGCTGATGCGGCATGGCGGGTGAGGTTACTCACCAGCCGCGCACGCGAACAGGTGGCCACGACGACGCGGCGCTGGCTAGCCGCCGATCTGGCTCATCGAGCGGGACGGCCGGATGAAGTGAACCTTGCCGATGGCGTGTCCCGCCCACTTCGATTGGACACACGTCTCGATGGCGGCAGCCAGCTCGTCGTCGTCGGCCCCGGCCCGGATCAGGGCACGGAGATCCACCTCGGTGACGGCGAACAGGCAGTTGCGCAGCTTGCCATCGGCGGTCAGGCGCACCCGGTCGCAGTTGCCGCAGAAGGGCTGGGTCACCGATGGAATCACCCCAATGTGGGTGCCCCCCAAGGCTCCCCCGCCGTCGACGAACGCGAAACGGTCGGCCGGTGCGCTGCCGCGAGGCTCGGCGACCAGGGGGAACGCCGCATCGATGCGCTCCACGATCTGGGCCTGGCTCAGCACCGACTCGCGGCGCCACTCCCCATCGGCATCCAGCGGCATGAACTCGATGAACCGAACCTCCACCCCTTCGGTGCGCCCAAAGCGGGCGAAGTCCACCAGCTCGTCGTCGTTGACCCCGGCCATGGCCACGACGTTGATCTTCACCGGGGCGAGGCCGGCAGCCTTGGCCGCCCGGATCCCGTCCAGGACCGCCGACAACGAGTCGCGCCGGGTCATCTCCACGAAGCGGTCGGCCTTCAAGGTGTCGAGGCTGACGTTGATTCGGCGCAGGCCGGCTTCGGCCAGCCCCGGGGCCGCCAGCGCCAACGTGGAACCATTGGTCGTGAGCGCCAGGTCGGCGTCCAGCTTGGCCAGTTTCCCCACGAGCCGAGGCAGATGCGCCCGAACGGTCGGCTCACCGCCGGTGAGGCGAATGGAGGTGAAGCCGTAGCGGTCCACCAACAGCGCCGACACCCGCTCGATCTCCTCGAAGGTCAACACGTCCTCGCGCGGCAGCCACTCCATGCCCTCGGCGGGCATGCAGTAGGTGCAGCGGAAGTTGCAGCGATCGGTGACCGAGATGCGCAGATCGCGATGCACTCGACCGTAGGTATCGACCAGCTGCTTCACGCCGCCGATGCTACTTAGGGCTGAGGCAGCACATCAGCCGGTGCTCCGCCAGGCGCTTCAGCCGGTACTGCGGATGCAACCCCACGGTGCCGATGCCGGCCGGGATGTCGCCCCCGGCGCCACGCTGGTGCCAGTCGATGGTGACGGTGGTGACATCCCGCCGGGGCACGAGATGGTGGTGCGTTGCGTCGGCCAGGTCGGCCTGGGAGTAGGGGCGGGCGGTCAGCTCCAGCAAAGCCCCGCTGGAGTCTGCAATGGCTATCCCCCGGCCCTCGCCGTCGGTCAGCGTGGCCCAACGAACGTCGGTCCGGTTGCCGTTCTCCTGGGGTCGGAGGTAGTCGTGGGTGAGGTCGGTCACCGCGGCGCTGTATCGCCCCACCGGCGCGCCCGACTTGCGATCCCACATGGTCTCGTGGGGCCCGCGACCAAACCAGGTGAGCAGGTTCAGGCCGGCGGCGGCATCGAAGCTGATGCCCATGCGGGGCAGGTCGAACAGCGGTGTGAAGCGGGCGTCGACCTCCAGGTTGCCGCCGCCGTCCACCGTGAAGGTGGCCCGGAATGGACCCAGGCCACCCGGGATGCGCCATCGGCTCGTGAGACGAACACGACCGTCGGGCAGCAGGCTGGCGTCGGTGCCGAGGCCCCTGCGGCGTTCGGTGGCGGTTCGCCACGGGTTCAGGTCGCGCCCGCGGGTCGGGGGAAAGAACCTGGCCGTGCCGATCTCGTTGTCGGTCTGGGCCCGCCAGAGGTTGGGCACAATCGGCGACGCCAACAGATCAGTGCCATCCACCCGGTAGGTCGTGACCTCACCGCTGGCCCGGTCGAGGGCGACCTCCACGTTGCCGGCCACCACGAGGTAGCGGCCATCGGCCTCGCTCAGCGTGGGGCTCGGGGCCTCGGCCGCGGCCGCGGCCGCGCGACGCACCCGCAGCGCCGCCGGCAATTCGGCGGCGCCATGCGGAAGTGCCGCCCTCGCGACCACGTGTCCGGCGGGAGCCCAAGACGTGGCGTTCACCAGGGAGGCCTCGGCCTCCAACAGCAGTTCTCGACCGTCGGTGAGGGTCGGTGGGGCATCGACCGGCACGCGCTCGATGAGCCCGGGACCGACCGACAGCTCGGCCGTTGCCCACTGGCCAAGCGGCTCTCCATCGGCGCACCAGCGCCACCGACAGGCGATGCCCTCCAGGTTGCGAAACGAGAACCGGTTCCCGACGTCGAGGCCCCGGGCCACGCCCCCCGGGGCCGCAGCGAGGCTCACGTCGGCGTACACCGCAGCAACCTGGTAGTAGGCGGGATGGGGTGTTCGATCGGCGGCCACGATGCCATTGGCACAGAACGAACCAAAGTTCAGCTCGTCGCTGAGGTCGCCGCCGCGGGCCCACATGACGGTGCCGTCGGGCAACTCGTGGGCCAGCCCCTGGTCGGCGAAGTCCCAGATGAACCCGCCGATGCAGTGCGGATGACCTCGGAAGAGGTCCACGTACTCGTCGATGTTGCCCAGGCTGTTGCCCATGCAGTGGGCGAACTCGCAGAGCACCAGCGGCACCTCCGCCAGCCGCTCGGGGTTCACCTGCGCTCCGTTCCAGATTCGCTCGGCCACGTTGGTGGCGGCCAGGCCGGTACGCACTCCGGTGGCCGCCCGGCGCAGCTGGCGGGGGGTGGCGTACATGGCGCTCCACACGTCGGTGTGGCGGGCCTGGTGGTCGCCCTCGTAGTGGATCGGCCGTGTGGGGTCGATCGATCGGACGGCCGCCGCCATGGCTGCGTGGTTGGAGCCGAACCCCGCCTCGTTGCCCAGCGACCACATGATCACGCACGCCCGGTTGCGGTCCCGGCGCACCAGGCGGTCGACACGATCGAGGCACGCGTCGGTCCACACCGGGTCGCTTCCCGGCACCGAGGTGCGCACCGCGTGGCTCTCGAAGTCGGCCTCGTCCATGACGTAGAGCCCCACCTCGTCGCACAGGTCGTAGAAGCGCTCGTCGTCGGGATAGTGCGAGGTGCGCACCGCGTTGATGTTGGCCCGCTTGATGAGCGCCACGTCCTCGCGCAGCCGCTCCGCGGTCATGGTGGAGCCGGTGACCGGGTCGAGGTCGTGGCGGTTCACCCCCAACAGCAGCACCGGCACCCCGTTCACCAGCAACTGCCGGTCGCGGATCTCGACGGAGCGGAAGCCATGGCGGAACCGGCGCACGTCGGCCGGGTTTCCGTCCGGGTCGACCAGCGCCACCACCACGTCGTGCAGCACCGGCGTCTCGGCGCTCCACAGGGGCACCTCACCCGCCTCGACGCTCAGGTGAACGTCCCCCGACGAGCCGTCGACCCTGACCGGGCAGGAACCCTCGGCGAGCAGCCCGCTCGCACCGTGCACCTGGGCGCACAGCGTCCACCCGGGCAGCGCGGCGGAGCTGTCGCCGCCCGGGGACGCCACGGCGCCGGCACCCACGGGGAGCGTGGCCGGCACGACACGAACGTCCAGGGTGGCCCGTCGGTAGGCGGCGTCGAGGCGGGTGGTCAGCACCACATCGTCCAGGCGCACCAGCGGTTCGGACCGCAGCTCCACCGATCGGAAGATGCCCGAGAAGAACCACATGTCCTGGTTCTCCAGGTAGCTGCCGTCGCACCAGCGGTGCACCTGCACCGACACCTGCTGGGTGGCCCCGGGCACCAGGGCCCGCGTGACATCGAATTCGGCCGGCGAGCGCGACACCTGGCTGTAGCCGATGTAGGCGCCGTTCACCCACAGGTACATGGCCGAGGACACCCCGCCGAAGGCCAGCGTCACCCTCGAACCATCCCACCCCTCCGGGAGGTCGAAGGTGCGGCGGTAGCACCCCACCGGCGCCCGGTCGGGGTCGATCGACGGCGGGGTGCCGCCGCGCAGGGCGGGCGGCAGGTGCGCCGGGGCGTAGATCAGGTTGCCGAGCCCCTGCAGCTCCCACACCGAGGGCACGGCGATCTCACCCCAGGACGAGTCATCGAAGCCGTCCTCCCAGAATCCGTCCGGCACCCCGGACGGGCTTGGCGTCCAGTGGAAGCGCCACGTTCCGTCCAGCGAGCGCCACCGCTCGCCGTCCGCCGGTGGCTCGTCGCCCACCATGGGTAGCCCCAGGTTGGCCTCCAGCGCGGCCTCGACCGTCGGGAACGATCGGGCGGTGCTCCGCCCCGACAGCTTGTTGACCCCAACCACACGGGGTTCGGTCCATTCGGACTGCGAGGGTGGGTGGGCGATGCCGTGGGGTGCGGAGCCGGTCACGGCAGCAACAGCACCACAGCGGTCGAGTCGGCACCAATCGACTCGCCGCCGGGTTGGATGGCCAGGCCGTTGGCCAGCGACATGGTGGACAGCTGATGGCTGCCCTGGGCGCCCGCCGATCGGGCGGACCACCGGCCGGCGTCATCGTGGGTGGCCAACACCCGCACGAAGTGGGTCTTGCCGTCGCCGCTGGGCCGACCCGGCAACCCGTGGGGCAGCGCAGCGCACACACGGGCGATGGGGTCGTCGTGACGGCCGGCGAGCCGGGCGATGAGTGGGGCGGCGAAGAGCACCAGGGACACGTGCGACGACACCGGATTGCCCGGCAGTCCCACCACGGGAGTGTCGCCGACGGTTCCGGCTGCCAACGGCTTGGCCGGCTTGATGGCGATCTGCATCCAGCGCATGTCGCCGAGGCGGGCAAGCAGGACCTTGACCAGGTCCGCGTCGCCCATGGAGACACCACCGGAGGTGAGCACCAGATCGCAGCTCTCCGTTCCCGACACCAGCGCGGCCTCCAGCAACGCCTCGTCGTCGGGTACCCATCCCAGGTCGACGGCCTCGGCCCCCAGGCGGGCGACTGCGGCCAGCAGCCCGGGCCGATTGGAGTCCCGCAGTTCGCCGGGACGCAACGGTCGGTCTTCGGCAACCAGCTCGTCGCCCGTGGAGATCACGCCAACCCGGGGGCGCCGCACCACCGACACCTGTCGGCGGCCCACCGAGGTGCCCACCCCCACCCCGGCCGGGGTCAGCAGCGTGCCCGCCGTCAGCACCCGCTGGCCGGCCGTCACGTCCTCCCCCGCCCGGCGAACGAACTGCCCCTCAGGCACGGCCAGCTCCAACCGCACCGTCTCCCCACCGCTGTCGGCCCGACCGACCGTCGCCCGCTCCACCATCTCCACCGAATCCACCCCGGCCGGGAGCGGTGCGCCGGTCATGATGCGCACCGCCTCACCCGGCCCAACCGTCAGGTTCGGATCGGCGATGCCGGCCATCTGGCGGCCCACCACCGCCAGCTCCGCGCCGGGGGCCTGCGCATCGGCGGACCGAAGCCCCCAGCCGTCCATCGCCGAGTTGTCCTCGCCGGGCACGTCCTCCAACGCCACGATGTCTTCGGCCAGGACCAGACCGTCGGCGCCCCAGATGGGCACCTCCACCGATTCCAGCGGCCTCCCCAATCCCAAGACGTAGCTGCGGGCCTCGTCCAGCGGGATCACGGCTGGGCGACCGCCCCGGTCCACAGCGTGCGCATCGCAGCCATCACACCAGGCCCCGATCGACCACCAGCTTGGACAGGAACGAGGCGAACTCGGGACCCAGGTCCTCGCGCTCCAGCGTGAGCTCCACGGTGGCCCTCAGGAAGTCCAGCTTCTTGCCAATATCGTAGCGACCCGACTCGAAGATCAGCCCGTGCATGGGCTCGACCGCCAGCAGCTGGTCCATGGCGTCGGTCAGCTGGATCTCGCCGCCCACACCTGGCTGGGCGTCGGCGAGAAACTCGAAGATTCCGGGGGTGAAGAGGTAGCGGCCGACGACGGCGAGGTCGGAGGGTGCGTCCTCGGGGGCGGGCTTCTCGACAACGCCCCGGAACTCCACCACGTTGCCGTCGCGCTCGCCGGGCTCGGCGCACCCGTACAGGGAGATGTCGGCGTGCGCCACCTCCTTCAGGGCGATCACCGACCCTCCCGTGCGGGCGTGGAGGTTCATCATCTCGGAGATGAGCGGCGGCTGGTGGGTCATGATGTCGTCGCCCAGCATGACCACGAACGGATGATTGCCGATGTGTTTGCGGGCCACCGACACGGCGTGGCCCAGGCCCAGTGGCTCGCCCTGACGCACGAAGTGGATGTCGGCCAAGTCGGCCAGGTTGACCACCTCCCCCAGCTCGTCCATCTTCCCCTTCGACTCCAGCAGGTACTCCAGCTCGAAATTGCGATCGAAGTGATCCTCCAGGCTGCGCTTGTTGCGGCCCGTGATGATGAGGATGTCGTCGATGCCGGCGGCCACCGCCTCCTCGACCACGTACTGAATGGCGGGCCGGTCAACCACCGGCAGCATCTCCTTCGGTTGGGCCTTGGTGGCCGGAAGGAACCGGGTGCCCAGACCCGCCGCGGGAATCACCGCCTTGGTCACGGTGGCTGCCTGAGGGGTCGCTGCGCTGTCGGTGGGATCGAAGGCCATGGCACGAATCCTACGGCGCCCGCTTTGGGGAACGAACCTCCGGCCGGTAACGTTGGCACTCGACAGTTGAGAGTGCTAGCTGCCCCTCTGGAGATTTCATGCCCATCTACGAGTACCAGTGCCGAGCGTGCGGCGAGACGCTCGAGGCCCGCCAGGCCTTCACCGACGATCCTCTCACCGAGTGCCCGGCATGCCAGGGCGCCCTGCGCAAGCTGTTCAACGCGCCGGGCATTGCGTTCAAGGGTTCCGGCTTCTACAAGAACGACAGTCGCTCCTCGTCGGGGTCGGCTTCGTCGGGAGCATCGGGCTCCAACGGTTCCTCCTCGGGTGACTCGGCGAGCTCGGACTCCGGCACATCGGATTCCGGCACCTCGGATTCGTCGGGGAGCGACACCAAAAAGGACGCCTCCTCGACCAAGGATTCCACCGCCAGCGGCGGCGCTGCGAAGAAGGAAGCGAGCACGTCGGGTTCAGGATCCGGCGCCAAGTCCGGCTCGAAGGCCGGCACCTCGAGCTGAGGCAGACGCCTGGAGCGCGCCGCCGCTGCGGGTACCCGGTGGGTGCAAGTCGTGACACACTGGGCCCATGGCCAAACGCAAGCGGCGCCGCACCAAGCGCATCACCACGCCTCCGCCCTCACCACCGGTGGAGCCTGGCCTGCTGAGCCCGCAGCGCACCGTTCCGGCGGGCATCGCTCGCCCCGAGTACGCCCTGACCGGTGAACCGTCGAGGCGAGCCGCCCGTGCGGTCCGCACGCCCGATGAGCTGGAGCGCATGCGGGTGGTCGGGGTGCTGGCCGCCGAGGTGCTCAACGAGGTGTGCGCGGCTGTCGACGTGGGCGTCACCCACGACGAGCTCGACCGCATCGGTCACGAGGCCGCCATCGAGCGCGACAGCTATCCCAGCCCGCTGAACTACCGGGGCTTCCCCAAGTCGCTGTGCACCTCGGTCAACGAGATCATCTGCCACGGCATCCCCGACAGCCGCAAGCTGGCCGATGGCGACATCATCAACATCGACGTCACGCTGTTCCACGGCGGCGTCCACGGCGACACCAGCTGCACGGTGTTGGTCGGCGACGTCGACCCCGACAGCACCAAGTTGGTGGAGGTCACCCGCGCCGCCATGCACGCCGGCATCGACGCCGTCGCACCGGGCGGTCGCATCAACGACATCGGCAAGGCCATCGAGGGCGAAGTGGAGCGCCACGGCGGCCGGTTCGGCATCGTGGCCGAGTTCATCGGGCACGGCATCGGGGATCAGTTCCACACCAGCCTGCAGATCCCGCACTACTACGACCCCCGCGCCACCACCTTGCTGGAGCCGGGCATGACCTTCACCATCGAACCCATGATCACGCTGGGCCCCGCCGACATGTGGATGTGGGACGACGAGTGGACTGCGCTCACCGTCTCCGGCCAGCGAACCGCCCAATTTGAACACACGCTGGTGGTCACCGAGGACGGCTCGGAGCTGCTGACGTTGCCCGCCGATGGCCCGCCCGCCGAGGAACGCTTCGCCCCGCAGCAGGCCGCGCTGACCTGAACCTGGGCCGCATCGCTGGCACGCGCCGGCTCAATCGGCGGCGACTCCCGCCAGAACTGACCGCAATGCGCCGTCGATGGCGCTCTCGTACCGCTCGGCCGGACACCGATCCAACTCACCCAACGATGGAACCCCTGCCGACCGACCGTCCGCCTCGCGGTACATCGCCAGGTATCCCGCCCTGGGAACATGCCACCCGAGCAGGCGGTAGATCTCATGGGTTGCCCGCCTGCTCTCGGGGTCGATGCCCGGCGGACCGACGACGACGACCCGGGATGCGAGGCCTTCTTGACGGATGGTGTCGAGTTCGCTTCGGAGTCCTTCTCGGATGCCCAGGCCCGGAGTGGCCATGACGACGATCGCCGAGCAGCTTGGCAGCAGCGCGTCGAACTGAGACTTCCACGTGGCATCCTCAACCTCCACCTGGCGCACTCCCTTGGGGAACGACGACGCCCCGTGGTCGTGAAAGCCCAGGACGCTGTCGACGCCCGCGGAGCTCGCAGCGTCAGCGACGATGTCCTCCAGCGTCCGCACGGTTGGGGCCATGTCGCCTTGGGGCACACCATCGGTGGAGAACAGGAAGGAGCCGTCTTGGCCGAATGTCCGCAGCACGACCACACAGGTCTTGCCTGCGTGCTGTTCGAGGCCCTTGCGGTCGGGGGATCGCTTCCAGCGAGAGGTATTGCGAAGGGCTGCAAGGGGGATGGCTCCCGCCAGCAGGATCAACCGACTGCCGATGATCGTAGGAAACGCGGCCGTCGCCAGCCACCACGGGAGCGTGACCGTGTGATCGAACGCCCTCCAATAGGCCTTGACCACCCGAGGGTCGAATTGCGCCAGAGCATGTCTGGCCCGCGGGCCTACCAGCACACCGGAATCCTCCCGACTCGCCGGCACCGATGGGGCGTCTGATTGGCGATTCTCGCAAGGTCGTCGAGCTGGGCCACGAACCTGGGGTCGTCAAACTGGCTGCGCATCCTGGGGTCCACGATGATTCGGAGGTTGTCGTCCGCCATATCGGCCAAGAGATCATCGACGTACTTGGGGTCAAAAGCGGGCTTCAGATCGTTGAGGTCAACGGGGCCCTGCTCAGGATTGAACGCTGTCGTACGCATGTCGGTTGTGCAGGTTGCGCACGGAGGAACCCCGAGAGCGAAGCTGCCGCACGTGCCGTCGGGCTCCCAGGACTCGCACGACAACCTGACCGCGGGCTCCGGCACAAACGTCGAAGGCGAAACGAAGGTGGAGGTGGTTTCAGAACCGGACCCATCGCACCCGACAACACCGAGGACGAGCAGCACACAAACCGTCGCGGCCAAGCCACGACTGCGCCGACGGCTGGGTACTCCAAGGCGACTCACCTAGCCTCCCCCATTTGTGTATGTCGAACAGCACTATACGCAGCAAGGTGTCGCTTGGCTACCCTTGAGACGGCAGAAGCCGCTTCTGGAAAGGCCAATTCGATGAAACGGGCGCTCCTTGTCGGGGTCGATACGTACGCAGAGTTCGGAGACCTTCACGGTTGTGTCAATGACGTCGAAGCGCTCCGGCCGCTCCTGAGTAGGAACCACGACCGGACGATCAATTTCAACTGCCAGGCTCGAGTCGAACCGAGCGAGACCTCTCGCGACAGCCTCCTGAACGATGTCCGGCGCCTGTTGGGACCGGGCGCAGAGGTGGCGTTGTTGTACTTCGCCGGGCACGGCCATGGCTCGGGTGACGACGTGTCCTTGTGCGTCAGTGACGGCACGGAGGCAGCGCCCGGATTGCCCCTCTCACAAGTGCTCGGAGAGGTCAGACGGTCGGCCGTCCCCGAAGTGATCATCGTCCTGGACTGTTGCTTCTCCGGCGCCGCGGGAGGATGCCCACAGCTCGGATCCGGAGTCTCGGTGCTTCGCGAAGGGGTCACCATTCTGGCCGCCAGTCGAAGCGACCAGGCCGCCATGGAGACCGCCGAGGGCCGGGGCCGGTTCTCCTCCTACCTGTGTGGCGGCCTTGAGGGTGGGGCTGCGGACGTGTTGGGAAGGGTCACCGTCGCCAGCCTCTACGCGTACTTGGACGAGTCCTTTGGCCCCTGGGATCAACGTCCGATCTTCCGCTCGAACCTCGAGCGACTCCACCATCTGCGCACCTGTCCCCCGGCCCTGAACATCGACTACCTCCGCGACTTGCCCCGGCTCTTCACAACCGCCGAGTGCCAGTTGGCGTTGGACTCGTCCTACGAACCAACCGCCGAGCCACGGAGCGAGTCACGCGAAGCCGACTTCGCGTTGCTGCAGGCCGCGAGGGCCGCAAAATTGGTGGAACCCGTCGACGAGGAACACCTGTACTTCGCCGCGATCAACGGCGGTGCGTGCCGGCTGACGCCCCTTGGGAAGCACTACTGGTCGATGGCGACTCAATCGCTGCTGTGACGGTTTTCGGCCAAACGGGTCACCGGGTGCTGCTACCCGAATCGATCGGCCACATCTCCACGACTCTGCCATCTCTCCTTCGGGGCACGGCGATCAACCCGCGTGGATGTGCTCACTGGCGACGGGCGTCGACCAGCTCTTTCGCCACCACCATGATCGAGCTCGGCGAGCCGCTCACGATTGGTTTGGAGGGTGAGCCGAGCCGGGCTCGCTGAATGGCAGGTTCGAGCTCAGCCAGGCGACGACATCGGGTGAGCGCCAGTATCCGCTGTGCTGCACGCCCTTGTCGGCGGTCAGCACCATCCGATTCGTCACGTCGAAGGTCCCCGATGGCCGGGAGTCAAGGTACACGCCTTCTGTCGGAACGAGCAGGTCGTTCGAGGTGCCGAAGATCGTGTCCATCGCCAGATCGCGTGCGATCAGGCTCAGGGGCGAGCCGGCTGTGGGTTCGAAGTCGGACGCAATGGCCCGATAGGAGCTTCGGTCGGCCTGCGAGGTGTTGAGCGCAGTGAGGAGCTCGCTCTCGGCTTGCATGGCGGCGATACCCTCCAACCCCTCCATGGCGCCGACTGCCAACTGTTTCAGGACGCTGATGAGGAGGCCGACCGTGTCGGTCACTGGATTGTCGGGCAGGAAGTCGATCATGTTGGTCACCATGTCCACCAGCTTCCCGAGATGCCCGGTGTCGGCCAACGGCGTGCCGGTGTTGGGAGTTCCTGCCATCGCCAGGCCTCGCACCGTCATCCTGGGCACTCCGCCAGGCGCAGGACCCTCGACCAGCTGACGGGCCACCAGGCCACCCCGCGAGTGGCACAGTAGGTCGAAGTGCGGCCGCACGTCGCCGAGTGCCTGGTACAACCGCTCCACGTTCGCGGTGGGGCCGACCGACACGGTGGGGTGATCAAAGGCGAGGACGCGCCCGTCGTAGATCTCGTTGAGGTGCCCAACCAGGCTCCTCGGCAGGCTTCCGAAGCCGGAGAGGTCGTGGCTGCGGGCCATGATCCCGTGGAGAATCAGCAGCGTCGGCTTGCGGTCGAAGCCAACGAGCGTGCCGGGGTCGAGACCAAGGTCCACCTGGGTCTCATAGTTGTCGACGGCATATCGCCGCAGGACGTAGGGATGAGCCGACGCCTCCCACTTCGCAGCGAAGTGGTTCGCCAAGTGATCGCCCGCCTCCTTGATGGCGCGGAAGGCCAACACCTTCACCACCTTCTTCACGACCGTCCCAACGAGACCCCTCGTCGTTTCCCTCCCTTCAGCGGCCCCGGGGTCTGCCGGGATGCGGTAGGCAACGGTGGCGGTGCTGGCGCCGCGACTGGCCGCTGCCTCGCCGCTGGTCTCAGGAGCCGGCTCAACCAACCAACGCTTACGCCCGTCGTCGTCCTCCACCAAGAGCATCTGCGCCCAGCCGCTCACGGGCGCCGGAACGATCAGTTCAACGAACGGCCCCGGCTCGTCAGATGCTGAGGCGCCAGGCAAGGCAACGGCGTCGATACGCAATGCCTCTTGAACGGTCACCTCGCAGGCGGAGAGTGCTGCGTCCAGAGCACCTGGTCCGCCCAACCCGCGGCTCCGTTGCCCGCGATCGAGGGCATCGACGCTGCCCACCACGCCGATTCCGCGCACCGAGACATTCCCGAGTGCCTGTTCTTCGGTTGTCAGTTCGGCCATGGTCGGCGCTCCCTATGCTCGTGACATCGCCAGGTGTGGATGCCCAAAGAACTGGTACGCCAGAACGCTGATATCGGCCAGGTCCACCGTGCCGGCATCGATGGCGGCCTTGTTGATGGTCGCCCGTTCCTGGCGCAACACCTCGGCAGGGTCGGTGGCGTGGTTGCCATCGCTGGGGAGGGCACGTTTGTAGAACCCCTCAGCGAAGGAGCGGGCCCTTGCGTCGTCAACGGACCAGAGGGGGGCGACAACGGCGGAGGCGCCGATGGCGAGGAGCCCCTCCGCAATCCCTGCGTACTGCCCAAGGTACAGATCTCCCTGGCCCGCCTTGCATGCATTGAGGAACACGAACGGGTGCTGCTCGGCCAGATTGCCCGAGAGCACCTGATTGTGGTCGAGGATGGTGGTCTCGACGCCATCGGCAAGCAGTACCAATCCGCTTGCAGGCGCGTCGGCGCCAAAGGTGGCATGCATCGCCATGTGGATCAGCTCGACGGCGGGGCGGCCACACAAGAGCGCGTACACCGGCTCAAACCGGGCCTCCACGGGGGTACCACTGGGGACGATCCCAAGGACGTGGGCGGCCTCGGTCTCGGCCTCCGGCAGCGGCTCGTAGGTGGGCGTCTGGTAGTCACCGCTGACGACGGCCACCTGTTTCACCGGGGTGGCCTGGGACCGCGGCGGCGAGGTCGGCGGCGGCTCCGACGTGACCAA
The DNA here is from genome assembly GCA_041394405.1 of Microthrixaceae bacterium. Taxonomy (GTDB): domain Bacteria; phylum Actinomycetota; class Acidimicrobiia; order Acidimicrobiales; family Microtrichaceae; genus Microthrix. The sequence goes on along the minus strand of JAWKIF010000011.1, from coordinate 104,796 downwards.
CCATCGACTCACGCGTGCTTGGGCCCCGAGCAGACGCGACCCCTCCGGCGCAGCTCGCTGTCCGGCCAACGGCGGGTCGACAACAGCGAGTTCCCATGGGATGACCAGATCGGACGTGAGGAAGAGGACCGAGGGAGGGCCATCCGTCGCCTCTCCGGCGGCGCGGATCGCCTGCATGGCGGCGCGTGGCAACTTGCGCGCCAGGCGCGTGCCGATTCCCTCGATCTCGGCCAATCGCTGAAGTGGATTCGTCAGGGCATCAAGGCCCTTCACGAATCCAGTGATCGTCGAACCCGCCGCATCACCCAGCCTGACCAGCTCGCCACCCTCAGGCTGTTCGGTCAGGAATCGAGAGGTGACCGTGCACACCAACCCTTCCACGGAGCTGTCGTCGGACTGCTGCATCAGGATGGTGACGTCAGGGTCGTCCGCCGGCCGTCCGCCGGACAGATCCATCGGCTCACGCCGCTGCGTATCGGGAAGAGCCGGTCCGGCTGCCCCCCGGTCAACCGGCGTCCGGCGAACCTCAACCTCACGAGCTGCGTACCCGAGCATGACGTCGTCGGATCGGAACACCACGCCGATGGTTCGCCAATCTCGGAGGTCGGCGCCCTCCCGAGGTCGCAGCCTGTACGCGGCCGCAGATGGGAAGGGGTCGTCCTCGGTCACATGGAGCATTCGATGAAAAGGCTTCGCCGACGCCGCATCAATGACGAGCTCGAAGCCGTCCACGAGCAGTTCGCACTCGAGGTGAACGCCTTCCTTCGGTACTAGAAACCCTCCGGTCCCGCCGAGGCTCGGATCTTGGAGCTCCTGCACGCCAACGACGACCTCGAAGACACCCCCAGGGAGCACCCATTCGGGCGCCTCAAGAAGCGGAAACCGCTGGAGCGGGGACTCCTGCTCGGTTGCCGCATCGCTCGTCATACCCGCGGACTCATCCCGGTTGACAGCGGCCGCCCGCGATCTCGATCCACGGTAGATGGGTCCGGCGGGCGCCGGCCTGGGAGCGGTGGGCCGGGAAGTCCTCCACACAATGTCTGGCTCGGCCGCCTGTTCAACGGCGGGTATGAGGCGACCATGCAATTTGGATTCCTGGCAACGGCCTGCCTGCAACCGAAGCCGTCGCGCTTCTGCGAAGCTCCCTTGGCGAGTCGCCAAATCCGAAAGGTCGCGAAGCGTCGCCACCTGGCCGTCGACGTTGCTGAACGCTTCGTAGACCGCGAGGGCCTCGCTGAAGCGTCGGCGGGCTTCGGCCAGATGGCCCCAGCGAAGTTCGACATCAGCCAGGTAGCGCAACGTCAGTGCCCTGCCCTGCTCATCCTCCTCTGCTGCGTTGATCACCAGGCACTGGCCATAGAGCCGCTGGGCGGCGCCGAGGTTTCCACGCAGCCTCTCCTCATTGGCGCGCCGGTACAGCTCGACGAGAGAGGCGGGATTCCCCATACGTCGCTCAGCATAGGTTCGGCCGGACCTTGCCGCTCGGCCGCAAGCGACCCTCGTCGTTCTGGCGGTGTTCAGCGCGACGCAGTGGCCCCCCCTCACCCAGCCGAGCCGGCCCGGCCGACCTATCGTGCCGTCATGTCCAAGTGGCGTCCACTGGTTGTCCTCTCGGTCGCGCAGTTCCTCATGGTGCTCGACCAGTCGGTCATGAACGTGTCCATCAGCCAGCTGGTGGACGACTTCGATACCACCGTGTCCGCCATCCAGGGGGTCATCACCCTGTACTCGCTGGTGATGGCTGCGCTCATGATCATCGGCGGCAAGATCGGCGACATCATCGGTCGCCGCCGGGCGTTTGCGACTGGCCTGGTGATCTACGCAGCCGGCTCGGCCGTCACCGCAGCCTCCTGGTCCGTTCCCTCGCTGGCATTCGGGTGGTCGATTCTGGAGGGCATCGGCGCGGCGCTTGCCATGCCCGCCATGGCCGCGCTGATCGCCGGCAACTACGAAGGATCGGACCGGGTCACCGCCTACGGCACCCTTGGGGGCATCGCCGGCGCCGGCATCGCCGTCGGGCCCATCCTCGGCGGCTACGCCACGACAGAACTGACGTGGCGCATCGTGTTTGTCGGCGAGGTCATCGTCGCACTCGGCATCATCGCAACGACCCGCTGGGTGCGCGACGTCGCCCGCCCCGATCCGCGGCCCCGCCTCGACATCGTGGGTTCCATCCTCGCCGCGCTGGGCCTCTCGGTGATGGTCCTGGGAGTGCTGGAGTCCTCCGCCTGGGGGTGGCTTGCGCCCCTCAACAGCCCCATCACCCCCTTCGGCTTTGCACTGACGCCGTTTGTCATCGGGGCCGGGGTTGCGATTCTGTATGCGTTCCGCCTGTGGCAGAGCCATCGGGAAGCGACCGGCGCCGACCCGCTGGTTCGATTCGAGCTGTTCAGGATCGGCGCGTTCAAGTCGGCGCTGTCCACCCTCCTCGCTCAGAACACGATGCTGATGGGCGTGTTCTTCGCCATCCCGCTGTTCCTCCAGGTGGTGCTGGGCCTCAATGCGCTCGATACGGGCATCCGCATGCTGCCCACCTCGATCGTCATGTTCGTCGTATCGTTCAGCGGGAGCCTCCTGTTGAAGGTGATGTCGCCACGGTCGGTCATCCGCCTCGGCCTGGGCGTGATGATGCTGGCAGCCCTGGTGCTGATGGGCACCATCGGCCCAAGCCTCGACGGTGTGGAGTTCGCGCTCGGCATGGCCTTCCTCGGGGCCGGCATGGGCCTGCTGGCCAGCCAGCTGGGCAACGTGTTGCTCAGCTCGGTGGACGCGGCCGAGCGCGGGGAGGCCGGCGGACTGCAGTACACGTCCCAGCAGCTGGGCTCGGCCCTCGGGGTGGCCCTGATCGGCTCAATCGTGCTGACCGGGCTGGGTTCGGCCTTCGTCAGCCAGATCGAGCAGGACGATCGCATTCCCGCCGAAACGGTTGCTGCGGTGCAGACAAACCTCTCCAGCGGCATTGAATTCGTCCCTGCCTCGGCCGTGAGCCTGGCTGTCGACGATGCGGGCCTGGCCGGCGATGAGGCCACCGCGCTCGTCGAGAACTACGAGGAGTCCCAGCTCACCGCCCTCAAGGCGGGGATGCTGGCGGTGGTGGTCATCGCCGGGCTCGCCTTCCTGGTCACCGGCGATCTGCCGTCGGTGAGGAAACGGGAGCCCGCAGCCGTCCCCGGCTAGGCGTTCGGCCAGGAGCGGTCAACCCGACCCATCGGCGCGGTGTCTGACCTCCACTCGGAAGTGCTCGACGACCAACATCGCCAGCAGCACGGCGTCGACCGCCACGAGCAACACCACCCCATCAAGAGGCCCTGCTCCGGCAATCAAAGCCGCCAGGGTGGCGGCCGCGACCAAGCGCTCCGACGCCAGGCGGCCGAACCCTCGGGCAACCGCGCCAGCGACGGCCAGCAGGTAGCCGGCGAGCCCCGCCAGCAGCATCCAGCGAAACGGCCCGCTCAGCGTGTCCCCGGGGTGCAGGGTGATCTCCTCCAGCGCCGCTGCGCTCAGAATGATGCCGCCGATCAGGGGGACGTGCAGGTACGTGTAGACGTCGCGTGCAAAGCGCCCCGACGCGACCCCGCCGCCAACCTGGCTGTGCCGGTGCTCCAAGGCCGGATTGGGGCGATCGAAGTAGCCCCACCACAGCAGCACGGCGAACACACCCGCCGCCACCAGCGCCACGACGGTCTGGGCGGACAGGCCCGCTCCCTCCGTCAGGTTGTCAACCACGGGCAGACCAACCGCCACGATCACCTCACCCAGGGCCACGATCACCAGCAGGCCATGGCGTTCGGCGAAGTGCCCGGGCCGTATCAGCCACTCGCTGCTGCCGGCCCGCACCGTTCCCACCAGCAAGATGCCCAGCGCCGCCAGCCACAGCCACACCCGACCCTGGCCCGAAACGAAGCCGCCGACCACCATGAGAGCGATCGCCACCCAGTTGGGCACCGAGTAGCGAAGGGCGGCCGCACGCACCTCGGGCTCGGTCGAGAGCCCGGCGATCATGGTGAACAGGGCGACGGCCAGGATGACCGACAACATGATGGCGAACACCGGGCCGCCGTCGTCGAAGGCCGCGGTGACGGAGCCGGCCATGGGGATGCTGGCCACGGTTGCCACCATGAACAGCAACCGGACCGGTCGGGAGTTGCCGGGGACCGCATTGGCCGACCAGGTGAACTGGCTCCACGGGAACCAGATCATCACGAAGAGCAAGGCGAACCGGCCGACACCACCCCAGCTCGGATCGTGCACCAGCAGGTACACCAGCCGTGAGAACGCGAACACGAACGTGAGGTCGAAGAACAGCTCCGCCGGATCGGCGGCGAAGTCCTCCTCGCGATCGGGCAGCGGAATGCCGCCCATGCCCAACAGGCGTTGGCGTCGGGGTTCGTCCTGGGAAGGATGTGCCATGGCGATGAGCCTCTCCGGTGCGGCCGCAACCGTCAACGACGGCGAGGCGCAACCGTGCCTGCGACGCCCCGTCGTGGCAGTAGGGACTGGCCACACCGTCCGGCGGCGGGCCCTCGCGCCGGATCAACCGGCGGAGGAAGAGGGCCCTGCCGGCGCTAGCCCCGTTTTCCGCAGGTAGAGGCCACATGGGGTCGATGGCGGGTTGAGGTTGTGGCGGTCTGGGTAGCCCGGATTCGTTGCTATGACTGGGTTCTCGGCCGGGTTGGGTGCTGTTCATGGTTCTTTGCGCGGACACCAACCGATGACTGATGTGTGGACAACATTCCGAAGCCGGGCAGACACGGACAGGCCCACTACCTGCGTAATCACAGGCTTGTAGTTTGGGCCGGATGCTGGTATCGTGTGGACAACATGTTCATCAAGCGTGTCACCGTCAAACGGGGCGACAAGACCTACGCCTACCTGAAACTCGTCGAGTCCTACAGGGACGACGGCCGGGTCCGTCAACGCGTCATCGCCAACCTGGGCCGCGAGGATGACCTCAAGACGTCGGGACAACTCGAAGCATTGACCGCGTCGTTCGCCCGTCTCGAGCCGCCGACGATCGGGTCCCGCCGAGACGTCGGCGCGCTGCTGATCGTCGCTGATCTCCTCGAACGCCTCGACCTCCAAGGGACCGTTGACCGTCACGTCCCCCAACGCGGGACCGCCATGTTGACCTGCGGTGAGGTGATCACCGCACTCGTCGCGAACCGGATGTGTGGACCCTCACCGCTCTACGACGTTGCCGGATGGGCCACCTCCGCTGCGATACACGAACGCCTCGGGATCCCCGGGATGCTCCTCAACGACGACCGGCTCGGCCGGGCCCTCGAACAGTTCGCGCGATCTCCGACACCGTCCGCTCCGAGTTGATGCTCAAAGCGATCAACACGTTCGGGATCGACGCCGGACGTCTCCATTTGGACCTCACCTGCATCCCTGTTGCCGGCGCGTTCGAGGACTCCACGATGGTCGCCAAAGGCTGGGGACCCACCGGTGTGAAACGCCAAACCAAACTGCTGTGCGCGACGAACCCCAAAGGCGTCGCGCTCTACACCCGCCCGTTCCCCGGCAACACCGCCGAACTCTCAGCAATCGCCGACAGCCTTGAGACGATCACCGCGAACTCCAAACCCGGGCTGATCATCTGCGCCGACTCCGCGTTGGGGCACATCAAGAACCTGGCCGCAGCCGAGAAGGCCGGACTCCGTTTCGTGGTCCCCCTCCGGGCATCAACCGGGTTCCGCGAGAAGTTCCTGACCGAGATCGGACCCGACCAGATGGCCCCGCTCAGATACATCCCAAACGCGAAGCCAACCTCCCTGCCGGCCAACGCACCCGCTACCGGGGGGCCCTCGCCCCGTTCGACACGATCAACCCCGAAACCCAACAGCCGTTCAGCTGCCGGGTCGCATACATCTGGTCATCGGAGGAGGCCACCTCAGTCGCCGACGGGAGAGAACGAGCGCTCACCAAAGCCGAAGAGTCCCTCACCAAAGTCCGCAACGGGCTCGGCGGCCGCTACTACAAAACCAAAAAGACGTCGACGACCGCGTCGCCGTCATCATCGGCCACAAAATCAGGCCGTTCCTCACCGTCACCACCGGCACCGATCCCGACACCAACAAACCCACCATCGAATGGGCACGCAACACCCAAGCCATCGCAGACGTCGCACGCACCGACGGCATCTACGCGCTCGCCACGAACCTGCCCGGCAACATCACCGCCACCCGGATCCTCAAAATCTACAAAGACCAGCCCCTCGTCGAGATCCGCCACCGAGAAGCCAAAGGCCCCCTCAAAGTCCGACCGATCTTCCTCCACAACGACGACCGCATCACCGCCATGCTCTCCATCATCGGGATCGCGCTCCTCGTCTACGGGCTCATCGAAACCCAACTCCGACAGGCCACCAACAACCAACCCATCCCCGGGCTCTACCCCGAGAACCGGCCAGCCCTACCCACCGGCCGAAACACCCTCACAGCCTTCCAAGGACTCGGCCTCACCTACACACCCCACGGGAAACAACTCGACCGCCTCACCACCACCCAACGAGCCATCCTCAGCCACCTCAACATCACCCCACAATGGGAAGAACAAGCCCCCCCGAACTGCGGAAAACGGGGCTAGCGGCCGGTGGTCGACCAGAGCCCGGGCACCAGATGCTGCACACCGAACCCCGGCCAAGCCCGAACCTGGCCACAAACCGAGCGATTCGCGCAGTGGCTCGAGGGATGCGTCACTCTGTAGCCGTGGCAAACTGCTCCGACAGGAATCGCAGGGCCCCAGGCACTCCGCGCAGCATCACGATGATGTGCTCACCGAACCGGTAGCGGCGATAGACGACATCCACGTTTTCGTTCCGGTAGTTCTCGACGAGTTTGTCGACGTCTGCAATGTCTGGGGCCTGGTCATGGACTGCGTGATACAAGAAGACCCTGGTCGCGGGCGTTGCCTGCCCGCAACGGAGTGCCTCGAAACAGGCGCTCGCCCCTGGAATACCCGCGATGGTCGGCACGGTAAGGATGCTGCTCATACGCAAGAACGGAAAGCTCAAGGTGAGTTGATCCGCGGTCATCCTCTCGGCGGCGGCAACCATGTCCAGTCCTAGTGCAGTGAGGTGGCCTGCGACGTCCCAGTCTGGAAATGTGCGACTCGCCGCGATACAGGCTCCGAACGGAATTCCGCTCAAGATGTTTCCAGCCTCGAACATGTTTTGCGACGCCGTGATGTTGACCCCGCCACCACCGGCCGCCGCGCCCACGATATTGAGCTCGGACGCGTAGCTTGGATGTTGCTCGGCGGCGAACAGCGTCGCTACTGCGCCACCGGAGTAGCCCCAGAGGCCGACCCCCGTGTTGGCGTCGAGTCCGGCTGGCACGAACATCAGACCGGCGCGGATCCCATCGAGCACGAAATGTGCTGCGAGCGGCAGGTCAACAAACGAGTGCTGAGGTCCGGTCCAGTCGATGGTGACAACGCTCCAGCCCCGACGGAGGGCCAACAACATGATGGGGAGTTCAAGTTGATCCCCCCGCCGCAGTGAGTAGGACGGATCGCCGGCGGGACCAAGGCTATCGACGGCGGGCTGATATGCGAGCAAGCGGCGCTGGCCCGTGGCGGCTCGTCGAGGGCTCATGATGGTGGCAACGCCGGATGCAGGCGTGCCGTCGGCCATCGTCGTGCGGAACTTAATGTGCCAGGCATCGATCTTCAGCCGGTGAGCGAGAAGATGGACATCGATGGGTCGGCTATCGAGGATCTCTCTAGGCGTACGCGTCTCGAGGTCGTCGGGTTGAACGTAGAACGCGTCAGCGTCCGGGTCGGTGACCTCGGTCAGAACATGCGCCTTCAGCTTCTCGAGGCATCGAAGGCCCTGCAGGAGCGCAGTGGCAGCCAGGCGCTTTCGGCGACTGGCTAGGTCGGGTCGAAATGGCCCTGCTTGTTGAGTCGCCGAAGTCGATCGAGTGGGCATCATTCGAGCGGTCGGGTGAACCAGTAGACACCGGCGCGCATCCGCCCCATGGGGAACGGAACATCGAAGGAGGTCTCGTCGTACGATTCGAGCCGGAGCGGAGTGAAGAGCTGCTCTGCGTCGTCGCGCGTGAGGTGTTGGGGGCCTTTCGGCAGCCAGCCGATCTGCGGCCGATGGGCGAAGTGGACGAGAACGTAGTCGCCGCCGGGGGCGAGCCACTCGTCGAGGCGACTTCGGTACTGTGCCCGCGCGCTCTTGGGCAGGTGGTGCAGGCAGCCTGAGTCGAGAACGAGGTCGAACGAGGTGGGCGCTGAATAGTCGAGCACGTCACCCTCGTGGAGGTCGACAGCGACGCCCGCTGCCGTGGCGCGGTCGGCGGCCGCTGCGAGGGCTGCCGGAACGAAGTCGATGCCGGTCACATCGAAGCCCTCCTGCGCGAGAAATGCTGAATAGACGCCTTCACCGCAGCCGAGGTCGAGCGCACGGCCTCGGCTTCGTCGTTGGGAGACAGCGCGCGCGAGGAGTGCGGGACGACACCTCCACGATGACCGCAGTCGAGATCGTCACTGCACTCGAGACGCTCCTCGTGGATGCCGTGCCAACCACGTCGACGTATCAGCCCCCGGCTCCCGACCTCCGCCCGAAATCGTGAAGGGATACGCCTGCGGACCCTCCTCCCGCTGCGGAGGTTGGATCGTCGGTGGCTCGGAGCCAAACGAGGCTCCCCTTCCATCGAACCCAACGTATAGTCGCCAGTCCGCATGTAGAGCTTGGGGCCGCACTTCGGCGCTCTCGGTAGCTGGCATGCGGGACTATGCGGCACTACGGAACAGCCAAAATCGGGTAGGGCGTTCGGAGCAATCGGCGGGGCCTTCTGGGTCTCCTTACCGCTCCGGTGTCTCGGGCTGAAGGTTCACGGCCGAGGCCCGTGTCGCTGCATGAAAAGGTTGATGCCGTCCGCCATGATTTGGGCGCGCTGAAGGTCGAGGACTTGGAAATTCCCATGCGCTGCATCGTTCCGCAGACCCGCCCACGCCGTGATGTCCTTAACGTCTTGCCTGTCGATGACGTCCGCATTCTTGAGCGCAGACGCGTAGGAGTTGATCCCCGGTTTACCACCGAGCTCGGGCGAGCCGGCGTGATGCCACATGGATCGGAGAAGTTCCTCAAGTGATGCGCCCGCCAGCACGATCGGCGCGGCGACGTGGACCGCTCCATCAGAGAGAAGCTGCCTCACCTGCTCCATCAAGTCCGTTGCTGCCTCTACGCGAGCAGCCACCTCGAAGGAAACTGCGGAAAGGAGTCCGTCCGATCGACCGGCGGCAAACTGTTCGAGAATCCGGGCCAGCCGTTCCAGGTATTCGTGCGCACTCATGTCGGTCTCGAGCCCCTCGATAGCGGCTCGGTAGAAGTCGCTGTCACCGGCGAAGCGCCGCAGTACTTCGAGCGCTCCAGCAGCCTCGGCCTGTGCCTCCTTCGCTGGCGGTGCAGAAGCCACCCATCCTCCACCGCTCGATCCATGGTACTGACGCTCTTGCGCTGCGGTCCTCAGGCGATCGGCTTCCTCAACGGCCCACGCATCTGGTTCAAATTCTGGCGATATCACCATGCAACCTTCTTGTCGGGGTAGTAAGAGCAGGCGAACCCCTAGCCCCGCGAGTCGACGACCGTCGCATACGCGACCAAGATTCTACCGACAACCCTGCCCGTCGACAAAGGATCGGGGGTACCCCGCAACCCTAGGCCCGCTAACCTCGCCACTCCACGCAACCGGCGCTTTCGGACGCTCCTGTCCGAGTTTATGCGGTGTTCGGGACGGGCCGATACCGGGTGGGCGAAGCGGAGGCTCGGCCGACGATTCCGGGCGGTCATATGTGCTGTGTGCGGTCAGGTTGTCCGGCGGAACTCGACGAGATGACAACTCCTATTGTCATCCGTGCTGGTGGCAACTAGTGTTGTCGCTGTGGAGATCCTGGCAAGTGCTCGCAAGCACGGCATCTCCGACGACGACATCAACCATGCAATCGAACACGCTCTTGGGTGGATCAGCCACCCTGATCAACCTGACTTCACCCTGCTGGTCGGCCCCGACCGCCGGGCTGCGCTCCTCGAGATCGGCGTGCTCCAAGCAGGAGAACAGGAATACGTGATCCACGCAATGCAGGCCCGACGCAAGTACCTGAAACTGATTGGCCCTCCAGGAGGTAACCCTCGATGAAGACATCCAAGCACCCAAAGAACCTCACCGAAGCCGAAGCAGCAGCAATCGTCAAAGCGTTCGACGACGCACCCGACGATGGCTACGTCGTCGTTGACGGCGACGCCCTCGCCGAACTCCGCGCGGCGGCAGCGGACCGCCAGAATGCCGTCGACCGAATCAACTCAGCCGCCATGCGCGCCCGGAGCGAGGGAGCATCGTGGGGGGTCATCGGAGCGCAGCTTGGCATGACCCGACAAGGCGCTCGCCAGCGCTTCGAACGACTTACCAGCACCTGATTAGCGTCCTCAGCGGAGGTAGCCGGTGGCATGCCGGGTGGCGCCCAATCGGAGCACCAACCGATCGCCTGACTGAAGTCCGTTGCCAACATCAGCCGCCCGATGTCCGGAACTGGGCGACTAAACCGAACGCCCGGCACCCGCTCGATAATCGCGGCTCGAAGTGCGCCACCGCCCACTCGGTTACCGGCAATATGTGGGTGATGTCGTCGAGTTGACGACGCCCCATAACGTTCACGCGCCGGAGCTGGCGGTCAGCGGCGACCAACCGCTGTCGGACGAGCACCACTATCGACAACCAGGACTCGGCAGTCACGATCAACCGCGACCGTCCCTGAAGCCGCAGGCAACTCCATCAACTCAGCGCCCTGTAGTTGACCAGTGCCAGGGTTCGCCGGGGAGGTTACGGAATCCGTAGCGGGAGGCGTTGGCCTTCAGCCAGTTGTAGCCGGAGCTGCCGGAGCTGAGCGCCCGACCGCCAATGGTGAAGTCGATGGCCAGGCCCCGTTCGTGCTGAGAGGTTCCGGGAATGGCCGTCGGCGGACTGCATGAGGATGCAGGCGCCTGATAGATGGCATAGCTGGAGGACCCACAGTTGCTGCGGCGCACCCGCACCTGATCGGCAGGGTCGCGGAAGCCGCCCCCGCCGAAGTTGATCCCAGCCGCCCGCGCCGCGCCCAGCATTGAGGACAGGTTGCCGGCGATTGATTGATGCACTCGAATGCCGCCCACGCTGACGATGCTGCCGCTTCCCGTGATGCCTACGGGCGTTCCACCGCCACCGCCACCGCCACCGCCACCGCCACCGCCACCGGACGGTGCCGTCGGTGTGATGGCGGCCACGTTGCGCAACTTGGCGGCCTTGAGCGCTGCCAGCTTCGCCTGCCGCTGCTCCTCGGCCTGCTTGAGCTGTGCCGTCAGCGCCAGCTGCTGTTGCACCAACTCGGTGGACAACTTCTCATCCTGGACCGCGAGCCCGTCGGCCTCGGCGGACGCCCGGGCGATGCGGTTCGCCACCGCTTCCTGAAACTCGAGCTGCTCCGCCTGAGCCGCCTGCAGCTTGCCCAGCCGGGACGACACCTCGGCGCGCCGGCTCTCGGCCCGCTTCGAGGCGCTCTCCGCGCTCGTCTTGGCCGCCGTGAGGTCTTGCTCGGTGGCCCGCAGGTCCTCCACCTGGGTGCGGTCATTCCCCGCCACGAGGTTGAGGTAGGTGCGGCGGGTCATGAGCGTGTTGGGATCGGACTGATCGGAGGCCGCGCCGAAGTTCTGCGAGGGAAGGGTGACGAAGGCCTTGGCCGCACGGTCGGCCAGCCCCGCACGAAGCTTGACCAGCTTGGCCTGGGCGTCATCGGCCCGCTTGTTGGCCTCATCGGACTGTCGCTGCGCATCCTGCACGCCCCGCTGGGCCTCCAACAACAGGTCCTGCTGGGACGCGACGTTCGAGTTGAGGTCGGCGAGGGCCGATTCCACCTGCGAGTTGTCCGCCTCCAACGCGTCGATCTGCGCTGCCTTCGAGGCACGCTGGGCCCGGACCTGCTCTCGCTCCTTGGCCAACCGCTTTGCCTCGGCGGCCGGGTCGACCTTCGCAGGTGCTGCTCCGGCCGGCGGTATGGCCACCACGGTCAACCCCAGCATGAGCGCCAACAGCATCGACACGACGACGGGGCGACGGGCAGGCAGGAGTGCCAGGCCGGTCTCAGGTTGCGGTGGCTTTCGGGGGGTGAGCGTTGGCATCACAACTCGGGGGGAGGTGGGGGATGGGGAGACGCTGTGCGGTGGAAGTGCCACGGAGCGATACCCGTCTGAGTCCTTGATGACTTCTGGGTCACCGCTCCGTAACAAAACCCTCGCTTTGGTTACGTTTCTGTAACGATAGCCGGTCATCAGGGTCACCGCGAGCATTTGGGAGAACTTCTTGGCCAGTGTGACCCCTTGCACGGGCGTTGCGGTGGATATCGGCCGGGTCGCGGTCCCCAATGACAGCGCCCAGCGGGCTTCGTACGGTCGCCCGCATGAGCTGGACCCGGTACCTCCCGACGTCGTTCCCCGATCATCCCCTCGCTGATGCCGCCCACCTGTTGCGCCGCCAACGGGCGCCTCAGATGTTGGCCGCCGCAGCGCTGGCGCTGGTGAGCGCTGGGCTGGTGTTGCGGGCCGAGACCCGGGTCCAGGCGGCCGAACGCACCTGGGGTGACACGGCATCGGTGGCCGTCGCCACCGACGACCTGTCGGCCGGCACGCCGCTGAACTCCAGCCGGGTGCGGCTGCAACGGCTGCCCGCTATGGCCTTGGCGGCCGACGTGATTGACGAGCCGGCGTGGGCGGAACTGAGCGCTTCGGATGCGATACCCGTGGCCGCCCGGACCCTTGCCAAGGGTGAGCCGCTACGTCGAGGTGCGTTGGTGGGGGGCGGCGCCCCCGGGGTGGGCGCCGACTCGGTGGTGGCCTTCCCCGAGGGAACCCTGGCGCCCCGCCTGGAGGCCGGCGACCGAGTGCTCGTCGTGGCCGGCGCGGCGCTGGGCGGGGACGCCGTTCCCTCTCGCACCGTTGCCGACGGCGTGGTGGTCGGCCCGCCCCCCGACGACGAGGCTGCGCGCAACCCGACCGACGGCGAGACGGGCTGGGTGGCGTGGGTGGCCGTGCGACCCCATGAGGCGGCGGACGTGGCCCGGGTGGCCCTGTCGGGGTCGGCTGCCCTGGTGCTGGACAGCCACGAGGGGACGTGAGCCCGAAGCCCGGGCCGCTTGTCGAGGGCCGGCGTCAGGAACCGCCCACCGACACGTCGTCAATCACGACCCACGGCATCGACGCCCCCGACGGCAACCGCTCCAGCTCTCCACCCACGGCCATGACCCCGCCCATCAACCGTTGGATGGTGGAGGCCAGCGTGATCTCCCGAACCGGCTCGGCCACCTCACCGTTGCGGATCATCAGGCCGTCAGCCCCCACGGAGAAGTCGCCCGACGTGGGGTTCACGCCCGAGTGCAGCCCGGAGAAGCTGTTGACCATCAACGCCTGACCCAAGGTGGCCCGCAGCTGCTCGGCGGTTCCCTCCCCCGGACCCATGGTCAGCGCCACCGCCCCGGTGCCGGGCAGCGACCTGGCGCCTCGCACGGCGCAGGCATTGGAGCGCAGACCCAGCCTGTTGGCCGTGGTGCAGTTCAGCAGGAAGCCCTGAAGGGAGCCGCGCTCGATCAGCACGTTGCGGCGGCAGGCCAGGCCCTCGCCGTCGTACTCCTCGGCGCCGAGGCTCTCGGGGTCGGTGGGGTCATCCACCAGGGTCAACATCCCGGCGCCTATCGCCTCACCCAGGCGGTCGGCGAAGGGCGAACGGCCCTTCACCACGGCATCGCCCGCCAGCATGCCGGCCACGATGCCCCACAGCGTGGCGGCCAGCTTGGGCTCCAACACGATGGGCATGCGGCCGCTCGTCGGCTGGCTGGCGCCAAGCAACCGCGTTGCCCGCTCCACGCCGTCGGCAGCGATCTCGGCCAGGTCCAGCTCGTCGGGGTTGCGAGTGGCATCCCACCCCACGCCGATCTGCGTCTCGCCGTCGGCCACGGCCAGGGGCTGGGTTGACGCCGAGCAGTGCGAGCCCGATGAGGCCACCTCGATGCCGGTGGTGGACGCCAGTGCGCTGGACCCCCACCCGTCGGAGTAGCTGGCCACCCGCACCCCGGTGATGCGCTCGTCGGCCCCGGAGGTGAGGCGCTCGAGCTCCAGCGCCCGAGCCACCTTTCCGTCAACGTCGATGGCGGCCACCAGGTTGTTGCGGAGCTCGTCCTGGCTGACCACGGCCACACCGTCGGGCTCGGCCAGCGCCAGATGGGGGTCGACCTCCGAGAACGCCACGTTCTCGCGAGCCTGGGCCAGCGTCTCGGCCACCACGTCGTCGGCCAGGGAACCGGCGTGGGCGAACCCCACCCGGCCGTCCACCACCACCCTGATCCCCAGCGACGCCGTGACCGACGAGGTCAGCGACTCCACCTGACCGCCGTGCACCTTCACCGACGTGCCCTGCGAACGGGCCGCCACCACCTCCAGGTACTCGCCGGGTGCAGCGCCGTCGCGCACCCGGGCGCACAGTGCGCCCAGCTCGGCCTCCTCCGCCCGCGCCGCTGCGCCGCCATCGCCGCTCATGCGCCCGCCAGGCTGAGGCCCTCGATGGCCAACGACACGCCGGAAGCATCAATCGGGAACCACGATTCGTCGTCGCCGACGGCAACCACCGAGGTGAGCATGCGCTGGAGTGTGGAAGCCACGATCGCCTCGCGGATCGGCTCCGCCTCCTCGCCACCGCGAATCTGCAGGCCTTCGATGCCGCAGCTGAAGTCGCCCGACGTCGGGTTGACGCCCGAGTGCAGCCCCGACACCTCCGTCACCAGAACGCCCTCGCCGACCCCGGACAGCAGCTCGCTTCGGGGAGTGGCGCCCGGCCGAAGCGCCACGGCGCGAGGGCCCACGCCCAACGACGTGCCACTGCGGGTGGCCGAACCCGTCGAGGCGCCGCCCAACACCGCGCCGGTGATGGAGTTGTGCAGATAGGAGGTGAGCGCCCCACCCTCGATCAGCGGAACCGGCCGGCAGGCCAGGCCCTCGTCGTCGGTGAGCGAGGCGCCGGGCGCCCGGGCATCGGTGGGATCGTCGGCGAGGGAGACCAGTGGAGAGGCGATGGCCTCGCCCACCCGGCCGGCGAAGGGGGTGCGGCCCTTGCGAACCTCCTCCCCCGAGAGCATCTCGGCGATCACCCCGAGAAACTGGGCCGTCACCCACGGGTCGAGCACCACATCCACCCGGCCCGACGGGGGCTTGGCAGAGCCCAGCAACCGCACGGTGCGCAGCACCGCTTCGGCGGCCGTGCGCTCGACGGACAGCTCGTGAGCCGCCCTGCCCACGGCGAACCCGAAGCCGGTCTGGGTTTCGCCCTGTTCGGTGGCCATGGCATACACCGACAGGCCCGCCCCGCTCTCCCGCTGGGCCGCGCGGATGCCCGCCGTGGTGGCGATGGCCGACACCACGACCGAATCGCCGTAGTCGGCGCCCTCCACTCCCACCATGCGGGGATCGCCCGCCATCACCGCGGCCTCCAACCCCAGGGCCAGGTCGCGCTTGTCGTCGATGGAGAGTTCCTCGATCCGGGGGTCGTACAGCTCCAAGACCGGCTGGGCCACGCCGTCGGGTTCGGCGAGCGCCATGGTGGGATCGGTCCCGGCGTCGGCGGCGTTGGCCCGGGCCTCCGCCAACAACTCGGCCAGCGCTTCGGGTGTGGTGAGGGAACCCGTGGCCACCCCGGCGCGGCCGCCGTCGGCAATCACGCGCACCAGCGCTCCGTCGGACCGAGACGAACTCAACGACTCGATGGCGCCGTCGTAGGCGCGCAGCTCGGTGTCCATCGAGGAGCCCAGGCTGACCTCCACCTGCTCGCCCGCACGTGCGCCGTCGAGGGCGGCCTCGGCACGTTCCAACAAGGCGTCGGGTGTCTCCAGGACCACGGCCCCCGCGTCGCCCCGGCTCACGCCGCGGTGCCGCCGACGGTCAGCCCGCCGACCCGCAGCGTGGGTACCCCGTCGCCCACCGGCACTCCCTGGCCGTCCTTGCCGCAGGTTCCCGGTGCGCCCATGGCGAAGTCATTGCCCACCGCATCGATCGAGGCCAGCGCGGCCGGGCCGTTTCCGATGAGGTTGCCGTCGCGCAACGGCTCGGTGATGGCGCCGTCCTCGATGAGATACGCCTCGGTCATGCCGAACACGAAGTCGCCCGTGGCGGTGTTCACCTGCCCGCCGCCCAGGTGCGCCACGTACACTCCGGAAGGGGTGTCGGCCAGGATGTCGGCCGGATCGCTGTCGCCCCCCAGCAGGTAGGTATTGGTCATTCGCACCATGGGCAGGTGCTGGTAGCTCTGGCGGCGGCCGTTGCCCGAGGACGGGCGACCCTCCTTGCGGGCCCGCAACAAGTCCCACATGAACTCGGTCAACACTCCGTCCTGGATCAGGGTGTTTCGCTGCGCCGGCCGACCCTCGTCGTCGATGGCGAAGGCGCCCCACTCGCCGCCCATGGTGCCGTCGTCCACCAAGGTGACCAGCGGCGAGGCCACCTGCTCGCCGACCCGCCCGGCAAAGACGGAGGCGCCCTTGCCCACCAGGTCGGCCTCCAGGCCGTGGCCGCAGGCCTCGTGGAACATCACGCCACCCCCGCCCGGCCCGATCACCACGGTGCGCGTGCCCGACGGGGCAGGGCGGGCGGCCAGCTTGGTGATGGCCCGGCGGGCGGCCCGCTCGGCCAGTTCCTCCACGCTGTGGTCGTCGAAGAGCTCGAAGCCCACGGTGTGGCCGATGCTCTCCCGGCCCGTCTGAAGGCCCGTGTCGCCGCTGGCAACCGCGGACACCGAAAAGAGCGTGCGCACCTGATCGTCGGAGGCCAACACACCGTCGGAGTTGGCCACCTGGATGCGCCGTCGGGTGTCGCCGTAGCGGGCCGACACCTGGGTGATCGACGCACCGGCGGAGCGTGCCGCCGAGTCGGCCCGACCCAGCAGGTCCACCTTGGCGCTGGTGGGCACCTCCCCCGGGTACAAGCGCACCACCGACGGGCTGGGCGCCTGCACCTGCGTGAGGTCCACCACCGTGGTGCCGCCCGTGCCGCCGCGGGCCGCAGCAGCCGCAGTTCCGGCGGCCGCGCACAAGCCCTCAGAACTCAGATCGGTGGTGTGGGCAAACCCGGTGGACTCTCCCACGACCACCCGGATGCCGGCTCCTCGGTCTCGGCCGGTGGCCACGTCCTCCACCCGACCATCGTCGAGCACCGCCGAGGTGGATCGCCGATCCTCCACGAACACCTCGGCGAACTCGGCGCCGCCGCTCAGCCCCGCGGCGAGCACCTCGGACAGGATGGACTCATCGATCACGTTGTCTGCTCTCTGGTCGGGGAGGGAACCAGCCAAGCTACCGTGCCATGCGCGCGCTCACCCGCTCGGGGTGCCCGGCGCGGCGCAGCGGTGCGGACGCTGGCGGGCCGATAACCTCGCTTGGTCACTCAGGACCCGGGGGCAATCGCCCCGGAGGAGCAACCGATGCCCATCTCACCCGGACTCCACGCCACCGTCGAGATCACGGTGGCCGATGCCGACACCGCAGCCGCGCTGGGCTCGGGCGACGTGGCGGTGCTGGGCACCCCGCGGGTGATCGCCCTGTGCGAGGCGGCGTCGATTGCTGCGCTGGACAGCGCCATGGATGCCGGCATGACCAGCGTCGGCATGCGGGTGCAGCTGGAGCACATCGCGCCCACCGCGGTGGGCGCCATCGTGAAGGCCGAGTCCAACCTGGAGAAGGTGGAGGGGCGCCGCCTCACCTTCACCGTTTCTGCCAAGGAGGACGGTCGTCTGGTGGCCGCCGGCAAGGTCACCCGGGTGGTGGTGAACCGCGATGAGTTCCTTTCCAAGCTCGACTAGGCCCGGCGTGCCCCGCACCGTCAACGACCTGCCCACGCCGTCGTTGCTGATCGACACGGCCACCTTCGAGGCCAACCTGGCGGCCATGGACGCCGTGTTGCCGGGCGCATTGCTGCGCCCGCACGTCAAGGCCACCAAGAGCACGGCGTTGGCCCGACACCTCGCCGGCGGCGGACATCGGGCCTTCTGTGCCGCCACACCCAAGGAGATCGAGGGCTTGGTGGCCGCCGGGCTCACCGACGACCTGCTGCTGGCCAACGAAACCCTGGACACCGCACGGCTGGGCGCGCTGGCCGATCGGGCGAACATCTGCGTCGCCGTCGACAGCGACGCCACGATCGACGCGGCCGCCGTCGGCGGGATCCGCTCGGTACTCATCGACGTCAACATCGGCCTGCCCCGCTGCGGTTGCGATCCCAGCGACGCCGCCAGCCTGGCCGAGCGGGCCCGATCGGCCGGTCTCGAGGTGCGAGGGGTGATGGGCTATGAGGGCCACCTGATGATGGTGCCGGACCGGGCGAGGCGACGCGAGCAGGTGGCAGCGGCCATGGGACTGCTCAACGCAGCGGCCGCCGAGGTGGGCGGCCCCGACGAGGGCGCCCAGGTCGTCTCCGGGGGCGGCACGGGCACGTTCGACGTCAACACGTTCTGCACCGAGATTCAGGCCGGCTCCTATGCCCTGATGGACACCGACTACGACCAGCTCGATCTGCCGTTTGCCAAGGCGCTGTCGGTGCTAGCCACGGTGATCTCGGTGAACTCGTCGGGCGGGGTCATCGCCGATGCCGGGTTGAAGGCCTTCGGCATGGACCACGGCAACCCCAGTTGGGACGAGGGCCAGGTCTTCTTCTGCTCCGACGAGCACATCACGTTGCTGCCCGACCGCTCCGACGACTGGGCCGTGGGTGACCGGGTGCGCCTGTGGCCCGGCCACGTCGACCCCACCGTGGCCCGCCACGAGCGGTACTGGCTGATGGACGGCGACGATGTGGCCGATACGTGGGAGATCGACCTGCGCCATTGGTGACCAACGTCCCCTGGACCGAAGACCTCTCAATCTCCAAAACTGGGCACCAGCGGTCGCCGGGACCCCGGCACCGCTCAGGCGCGCCAGGAGGCACGATGAACCCCAGCACGGCAAAACCGCGCGCGACACGGCGACTCGCCACCGGCCTGGTCGGCGCGGTCCTCATGGTGGCCACCGCCTGCAACCCGACGGTGCCTCCACTCGTCTACGCCAGCGACATCGGGGTGGCAGACATCGGTGGCGGCACGCACGTGGTGGCAGCGCTGGCGGCCGATGGCAGCGTCACCACGACTTCGGTGTTCTGCACGAGCCTCGGCTGTGCGTTGACCCCCTGGTCCTCGCTGGGCGGCAACCTCACCTCCCTGCAGGTCGACGCCACCTCACCTGGCCATGTCGTCGTGGTGGGGCTCGCTCCCGGCGGTGCCACTTGGTTTCGCCGCGGCGCCTGCACCGGCACCGATTGCACCTGGACGGAGTGGACGAAGCTCGGCGGGAAGCTGGCCACGCTACGCAGCGAGCAGAGCGCCACGACGCAGTGCGTCAACTTGGCTGGCCTCACGTCCACCAACCAGTTCAACGCCTACCGCGCCTCGATCTGCGAGGACGGCACCACGGGCTGGGCCTCCGCCCACGGTGCGGTCCTCGATCTGGAGGTGAACTCCAGCGGCACCCTCTTCGGCCCCCGCTTTCACGGCCACATGTTCGTGCGCAAGGTGGTGGGCAACCAGGTTTCCTGGCCCGACATCGGTGGGAGCACCAGCGACCCGGCAACCAACCCCGTCGACCCAACCGAGCAGTGTGGCCTGTCGACCGGCTCCCGCCGGTTGTGGTGCCACTCGTCGTCGGGCTGGGCCGCGGTGGGCGGCACCTGGGCCAAGCTGGACGACGGCACGACCATCGGAGTTGCCGATGACGGTTCAGTCTTGGACTGGCGAGGCGGAGCGATCGAGAACTCGGGCGGCAACATGTCCGAGGTGGCACGCGAAGGCAACCTTCAGGTGGCCATCACCACGGGCGGGGTCCCCCAGTTCCGGGACTTCCGGAATGTGTCCAACACCTGGCAGAACCTGTAGCCGACGGCGCCGCTGCGCCGCTCAGGCCAGGTTGGACGAGCGGGGATAGGCGTCGGCCGGATCGGTCAGCACGTTCACCAGGTACGGCACCCCGGCGTCGAAACCCCGCTGAAGCGCCGGGGCGATCTGGGTGGGTTCGGTCACCATTTCGCCGCCGCCACCCATGGCCTGCACCACCTGGTCGTAGCGCAGGCCCGGTTGCAGGTCGGCCGCCACGTCGTAGCCGTAGAGGAACCGCATGGGGTGCTTCTCCAGCCCCCAGATGCCGTTGTTGCCACACAGGATCACCACGGGCAACTGCTCGCGCACGAGCGACTCGACGTCCATCAGGCTGAACCCGGCGGCGCCGTCGCCCATGAGCACCACCACCTGAGCATCCGGATGGGCCACCCGGGCCGCCATGGCATAGCCCATGCCGGTGCCGAGGCAGCCGAACGGGCCCGGGTCCAACCAGCGCCCCGGCAGGTGGCTGTCGACGTACTTGCCCGCGTAGGACACGAAGTCGCCTCCGTCGCAGATGACCACGGCGTCGCGGTCCAGGACCTTGGCCAGCTCGCCGTACACGCGCGTGGGCAGGATCGGGTCGCCCGCCGCGGCCAACAGTTGGGCGTCGCCGGCTCGGGCGGACGCCTCGGCCTCGGTCAGCTGCCCAATCCAGGGCTCATGATCGGCGACCTCACCGGCGTGATCGGCCCACGCGGCCAGCACGGCTCCGATGCCACCCACGACGCTCTCGGCGGTCTGGGCGGTGGCCGACACCCCGTCGGGGGAGTCCGTCACGTGAATCACCTGGGCATCGCCGAACACCCCGAATCCCACCCGGAAGTCGAGCGGGGTGCCCAGCACCGCAACCACATCGGCCTCGGCCTTCAGCAGGCCCCGCACCCGGGAGAACGACAGGTCGTGGTCGGCGGGCAACAGGCCCCGACCCAGGCCGTTGGCAAACACGGGAAGTCGCAGCGTCTCGGCCGCTGCCCGCAGCTGGTCCCACGCCCCGTCCCAGTACACGTCGGAGCCCACCAGCAGGGCGGGACGCTCGGCGCCGGCCAACAGGGCGACCGCCCGGGCCACCGCGTCGGGGTCGGCCTGAACCCCAACCGGCGGCACCGCCTCGCCCAGCTCTGCCGACCCCTGACCGAAGACCACGTCCAGCGGCAGGTCAAGGAACGTGGGACCACGGTGTGGCGTGAGCGACTCCGTGGCGGCCCTGGTGACGGCGCCGCCAATGTCGTTGGTGGCGCGCACGGTGTGGGCCCACTTGGTCACCGAGGCCACCACCGGCACGTGATCGAACTCCTGCAACGCTCCCCGCCCCCACCCCTCCTCGGCGGCGCGCCCACCCAGCACCACCAACGGCGAACCGTTGTGGCGCGCGGTGGCAATGGCCGACACCCCGTTGGTGACGCCGGGCCCGGCGGTCAGCGCCGCCACGCCGGGGCGGCGGGTGAGCTTGGCCAGCCCCTCGGCGGCGAAGGTGGCGGTCTGTTCGTGGCGCACCCCGTAGATGCGCACGTCCATGTCCACGGCGGCGTCGTAGAGGGGAAACACATGGGCGCCCGACAGCGTGAACAGCTCGTTGACACCGAAGCGAGCCAGCGCCTCCATGGCCAACCGTCCCCCGTGGCCCTCGATTCGATCCCCGCTCATGCGCCCTCCTCGACCTGGCCCCACCAGCGACAGGGGCCGACCCTAGTGCTGGGGTGCGGCAGTAGCGTCGGCCGCATCGCCGAGGACGCCCGACAGCCGACGACCGGAGGAACCGCCGCCGCTACCACCAGCGCCAGCGCCACCGGGTTTCGGCGCGCCTTGGGCAGCACCTGGATTCGCGTGGCGCTCAGCGCTGCGCTGCTGGGCCTGTTGGCTTGGCAGCTGCCGGATCTGAGCGGCAAGGATCTAGTGCCCGCCTGGACTTCGGCAACGCCCGCCTGGATCGCCCTGGCGCTCGGCCTTCAGGCGGCGGCGCTGTCGCTGCAGGCAGTTCGTTGGGAGCGGGTGCTGACGCTCTTCGACCAGCCGCTGCCCATGCGACGGATGCTCTCGATGACCTGGGCCGGCCAGTTCGTATCCAACGTGTTGCCCACGGCCTTTGGCGGCGACGTGGTTCGCATCGCCCGGTCGTCGACGGACCTCGACGGTGTTGGCACGGCGTTTGCCTCCATCACCCTCGAGCGCCTCACCGGCTGGCTGGTGCTCCCGATCATCAGCCTGATCGGGCTGGCGTTGCACCCCTCGCTGCTCTCCGCCGGGACGCCGACGGCCGTCGCGCTGGCCATCAACGTGGGCACGCTGGTTGCGCTCACCGGTATCCTTCTCGCTGCCGGGCATCGCTCCGTGGGCCGCGTGGCCACCGCCAACAGCATGGCCGACGAGGTGCCAAGCGGCTGGCGCGGGTTGCTGGACGGCGTGCATCGGGGGGTGCTGGCAGCGCGAGCCCACCCCACCCGGTCGGCCACCGTGCTGGCAGCGGGGCTGGCCTTTCAGCTGGTGCTGTGTGCAGCAGTGTTGGCCGAGGCCCACATCGTGGGCATCGAGGGGCTCACCCCGTTGGTCGTGCTGGCGCTGTTCCCGCCCGTGGCCATCGCCCAGAACCTCCCAGTGGGCCTGGGCGGCCTCGGGGTTCGCGAGGGCGCGTTCGTCGTGCTGTTGGGCGCAGTGGGCACGCCGAGCGGTCAGGCGATTGCCCTCGGCCTCGTGCACTACCTGGCCACCGTCGCCGTGTCGGCACTGGGGGCGCCGGCGTTCGTCGCCGGGCACCGCCGACCGAGCGGGCCCAAGGCGCCTGGTTAGGCTCGCCCACATCGTGACGTGAACGGTCGGCCTGGCACCGTTGACACAGTGGAGGTGAACCCGGCGTGTTGCTGGAACAGATTTCCGGTCCCAAGGATGTCCGCAGGTTGGACGCTGAACAGCTGGCCCAGCTGGCCGCGGAGATTCGCACCTTCATCGTGGACGCCGTCAACGACAGCCCCAGCGGCGGCCATCTGGGTTCCAACCTGGGAGCCGTCGAGCTGACGCTGGCGCTGCACCGCAGCTTCCACTCGCCCCACGACATCATCCTGTGGGACACCGGGCATCAGGCCTACGTGCACAAGCTGCTCACGGGCCGCCGGGAGGAGTTCGGCACGCTTCGTCAGGCGGGTGGCATGTCGGGCTATCCGTCGCGGGCAGAGTCCGAACACGACTGGATCGAGAACTCCCACGCCTCCACCGTGCTGTCCTACGCCCAGGGCATGGCCACCGCACTCGAGCTGGGCGACGGGCCCCGCCGCCACGTCGTGGCCGTGGTCGGCGACGGCGCGCTCACCGGCGGCATGGCCTTCGAGGGCCTGAACAACCTGGGCAACACCGGACGCCGGGTGATCACCATCCTGAATGACAACGGCCGCAGCTATGCCCCGACCGCATCGAAGCTCAGCGACAGCCTGGTGAAGCTGCGGGCCAACCCGATCTACCGACGCAACCAGGCCCGAATCGAGCGCCTGGTGCGCGACCTCCCCGGCGGCGAGGTGCTGGAGCGGGGCTGGGATTCGGCCACCGCCGCACTCCGCGAGATGTTCGAGCCCCCGGCGTTCTTCGAGGACCTCGGAGTGGCCTACTTGGGCCCGTTCGACGGCCACGACATTGACGCCCTGGAAACCGCACTGGCCGCCGCCAAGGAAATGGACGGGCCCGTGGTGTTGCACGTCCTCACCCAGAAGGGTCGCGGCTATGCACCCGCCGAGAACGACCCGGTGAAGCACCTGCACGACATGGGCTCCATCAAGCCCGGCACGTACACCTCCGCCTTCAGCGAGGCGCTGCTGGCGGAGGCCGAGCACCGACCCGAACTTGTGGCCCTGACCGCAGCCATGCCCGACTCCACCGGACTGCTGGAGATGGCGGACCGCTTCCCCGACCGGGTCTTCGACGTGGGTATCGCCGAACAGCACGCCGTCACCTCGGCGGCGGGCATGGCCATGATGGGGTTGCGGCCGGTGTTCGCCGTCTATTCGACGTTCCTCACCCGGGCCATCGACCAGGTGAACCTGGATGTCGGGCTGCACCACCAGCCGGTGCTGTTCTGCCTGGATCGCGCCGGGGTCACCGGCGACGACGGGGCCTCCCACCATGGGGTGCTCGACATGGTGCTGTTGACCAAGGTGCCCGACATGGTGGTGTTTGCCCCGTCGTCGTACCAGGAGCTGCCGCAGATGCTGAGCGACGCGTTGGAGCTGTGCGACGGCCCGGCGGCCATCCGTTGGCCCAAGACCGCCGCACCGCATGTGGAACCCGACGAGGTGGGTTCCGGCCTCTCGGCCCGCTGCGCACGCGCAGACGAGGACGCCCAGGTGTGCCTGATCGGTGTGGGCAAGATGTTGGCCGCCGCCCAGGACGCTGCGGTTTCGCTCGCCGAGGCCGGGGTCGCCACCACCGTCTGGGACCCCCGAGTGGTGAAGCCGCTGGACGCCGAGATGCTGGCCGACGCGGCCCGCCACCGCCTGGTGGTCACCATCGAGGACGGGTTGCGGGAGGGCGGCGTGGGTTCGGCCATCGCCGACTCGCTGCGCGACCTGGCCCCCGTCGGCGGTCCCGATGTGCGGGTGCTCGGCGTTCCCGTTGCCTACCTACCCCACGGCAAGGTGGATGACATCCTCGCCGAGCTGGGCCTGGACGCCGACGGCGTGGCCGCCGAGGTCACCACCTGGCAGCGCAGCGCATCGAACCAGTCCGGCTGAGCCAACGAGGCTACGCCCCGCCTTCGGGGTTGGCTTCCTCGGCGTTGGCCCCCTCGTCGTAGGGCGACAGGTCTCCGAAACCAAACTCCCCTTCCCGAACGGCCTCGCCGAGGGCGCCGATCGTGACCTGGGCACAGGTGGTTTGGCGCCGCCGGCCAAGGGGCCCCACCACCACGGGCACCGGGCGGGTGCGGTCGACGACCACCGCCAGCCGCACCCCCGGCGCCGTCAGGACCAGAGACGGCCGGGGTCGGGCCACCACCCGTCCGGCAACCTGACCCACCGGGACGTCCAGCAGCTGGCGCCCGGCCTCCCACACCTGAAGGGCGCCGGCACCAATGCTCAACTCGCCCTCACCGCCGCAGCGGCCGTTGACGTCCATCACCCTGCACGGCAGCGCCAGCGTGACGCGGCCGTCCTGGTGGATCACGCCCATGGGTACGCCGGCCCACCATCCGGCCAGGCGGTACCCAACAAGCGCCAAGGCAGCGATGACGACGAGAGTTGCCAGCGGCCACAGCACCGCACGACGGTATCGGATGGTCTGGCCCGATCCGACGCATCGCATCGGTACTGGAAGCCCATGGACTTCGCCCGGAGCCCTGGGTACCCTGCCCCCCATTGCAACCGTTAGCGGTCGGATGACCACGAGCGGGAACCGCATCCGGCTCGACGTGCCGGAAAAGGCGGTCTCATGACAGCACAATCACCTGGCGGATGATGACAACACCACGCGGCGAGCGCCCCCTCACCCTGGCTTTGTTCCGCGCGCCCGCACACGGTTCATGGGCCGGCCCCGCCCCGGCAGGTGGCCGGCATGGCTGACCTCGAACCGGAGGTCACCTTCGTGCCGCTGCCCGAGCCTGCGGGTGGATCGGGGCCGGGCGACAAGGGGCACGGCAATGGCCGTATCGTCGAGGTGGTGGGACCGGCCGGCCAGGTGGTTCGGCTGCCGGGCTCGCGCCCGCGCGTCGTCGACCTCACGTCCGACCGTCCGGGCGTGGAGTGGGAGGATGACCCGCCCCTCCAACCTTCCGAGGGCGCAGCCCGCGATACTGAGTCGTCTCTGGAACCCGACCCGCCCTCGCTTCCTCCCCCGCCCCCAACGGGCGGGCCGCACCAGGCGGACGATCGCGGCCCGGACTCCCACGAGGGCCCGGACGCCCACGAGAACGTCTCGGCCCGGCCAGCTGCGCCGGCCCCCGACGAAACCTCCGAAACCGACGAGGCCGGACCCGCCGAACCCCACGCCGATGCTCTCCCCGCTGCCAGTGCCGGCGCAGCCGAGGAACACCCAGGCGACCAGTGGCCGCTCAACGGGGACGACGAACCTCCCAAGCGGGCGGTGTCGCGCATGCCCCTGTGGATGCGCATCGGCCTGCCGGTGTTGGCCGTTGCCGTGCTGGCCGCCCTGTTGGGGCTCTTCGCCCGCAACGAATCGACCACCACCAGGGACCTGGCGTCGGAGTTCTCCACCGAACAGACCCAGTACCGGGTGGCCACCGATGCGCGGGTGGCCGTGGTGCGTACCCGCCTCGCGGCGCTGGAGGGCATTGGTGTCAACACCGACGCCTCGCTCACCGCCGCCATCCAGGAAATCGACGATCAGCGCACGGCGCTTGATGAGGCGGACGCCGAGGCCGAGGCGTTGAACTCCGACAACGAATTCACCAAGCCGGTCAGCGATCTGGTGGCTTCTGACATCGGCTATGTGGACGTCACGAGGCAGCTGGTTGAGCGGGCCCAGGTCGATCGCGAGGATGCGACCCGTTCGCTCGAGTCCAACGGCGAGTTCTTCAACACGCGCATCTCCGACCACACCAAGCTCCAGGCGAGCTTCGACCAGGACATCCTGGATCTCACCCGCGCGCTCAAATTGGAACAGGATGACTCCAACCTGGTCTTTCCCATCTTCCCCCTGCTGCTGGCCCTGCTGGGAGCCGTCGGCGTGTGGTGGGCATGGCGCTCCATCATGGGCCCGCTGCGACACATCACCCAGACGCTGGACTGGATCTCTCAGGGTCAGTTCCGGGTGCGAAGCGGCGTCTCCGGCAGCGACGAGCTGGGCAAGATCGGCGCCGCCACCGATCACCTAGCCGAACGACTGGGCGACCGCTTTTCCACCTTGGCCGAGGACGCCCGCCGCGGCACCCAGAACCGGGTGATCTACGAGGCCCTGGAGATCGCCGACTCCGAGCCGGCGACCTTCGCCGTCGTTGAGCAGGCGTTGGGCCTGTTCGCTCCCGAGCTTCCCGGCGAGCTGTTGCTGCTGGATCAGGTGACCGGTCGGCTGCGCGAGGTGGCGGCCAGCCCCACCGCCCGCTCGCCCCAATGCCCGGTGGAAGACGCGTCGGCGTGCTTCGCCCTGCGCCGCGGCCAGACCGTGGTGTTCGAAAGCTCAGAATCGATCAACAGCTGCCCCATGCTGCGAGGCCGCCCAGGCGGACCCGCTTCCGCGGTCTGCGTGCCGTTGTCGTTCAATTCTCAGGCGCTCGGCGTCGTGCACATCACGGGCCCCAACCATCTGCCTCCGGACACCCGCACGCGCGACCAGTTCATCGATCTGGGCGCCCAAACCGCCACCCACATCGGCACGCTCCGCACCCTGGAGGTGAGCCGGCAACAGGCCAGCACCGACGGGCTCACCGGCCTGGCCAACCGTCGGGTCATCGAAGCTCGCGTCGGCCAGCTCCTCGCCCAAGGGGTGCCCTTCGTGCTGGTGCTGGCCGACCTCGACCGATTCAAGAGCATCAACGACCGCTTCGGCCATGAGGTGGGGGACCGGGCGCTGCAGGCCTTCGCCGCCATGTTGGTGGACAACGTGCGCGGGGCCGATGTCGTTGGGCGCCTGGGCGGTGAGGAGTTCATCCTCATCTACCCCGAGTTGTCCGTCGCCGCCGCCATGGAGGCCATCGAGCGCCTGCGGGTGGCACTGTCGGACACCACCGGAGTCGGGGACATCCCCACGTTCACAGCAAGCTTCGGCGTCACTCACTCGTCGGTCGGCTCCGACTTCGATGCCGTGGTTCGGGTGGCCGATGCTGGGCTGCTCATGGCCAAGGAGCAGGGTCGCGACCGCGCCGTCTACGCCACGCCCGACCTGGCCGAGCAGGTGTTCGGGGACGGCCGACCCTCCAGTCAGCGCTAGCCACCAGCGGCCGATCACCCCAGCCCGCGCGGCATTCGGCGGGTCACCGACCGGGCTGGCGCCGTCGTTGATTTTTCGCGGTCGGGTCTCCATGTCGCGCACGAGTGCTCCTCTGCGGAGCTGATCGCCATGCGGGCCCCGACCCGGAGGGTCGTTCCGCGGCACACCGGGCACGGTCGGCCGGTGATCGCCTTTCGGGGATGTGCTGAGTTCGGTAGCCTGTTCGGGGAGGGGAGCAAGATGGCTCAGTTTGGCGGTTGTAGGGGGTTCAGGGGCTCGCTGGTGGGGCGCCGCGCCGTTGCGTCGCTCGCGCTCTTGGCCGGTTCGCTCTCCGGTGTTGTGACGACTGCCGGAGGGCCGGTAGGTGCGGCCGTTCAGGATGTCGATCTGATCTGCACGGGGACTCAGGGCGACTCGGCGGGGCTGTTCCCAGATTCCGGTGGTGGGGTCTCGGGTGGGTTCGACTCGAGGTTTCTTGTCAGCTTCCTCATCGGGCAGATCGGGCAACCCGAACCGACCCCCGACGAGCCCCAGATCTACGAACCGCGGTTGAGTTTCGCCGCTACCGCCCGACTGGATCACGACCTGCCCGACGTGATGTTGAGCACCGACGCTCCAGCCGACGTGACGGTCAGCGGAGAGATCCAGCTGACAGCGGGCTTTCTCGCATCCTTGCGTCGGCTGGGGGTCACCGACCCGTTTGGTGTCGAGGCGACCACTACCGCGCGGGTGGGTGGCCCCGGTGTCACCGGGGACAGCGGCAGCGTCGCTGCAGTTCCGGTGACACAGGACCCGAGTGCCGCGCCGCTGAGCATCCCGGTCGATCTGTTGGTGACCGCGACCCCGACCGCCGGTGGCGGTGCCATGCGGCTGGACTACTCCGTCGATGTGGCGATGGTCCTCGACCAGCAAAGCTCGTATCCGTCACCGTTGGATCTCGGCACCCTGTCGATGAGTTGTGAAACGTCGAGCGAACCGCAGACGGCGGAGTACCTCGGGGACACGTTCGGGGACCTTGACTTGAGGTTCGCGGTTCCCGAGCCGCTCGCCGATGGCTACGTGGCGAACCCGCAGGGAGTCGTGGCCCGCACCGACCGCCACTTCACCTCCGCGGCGTCGATGAGCGTGAACGTGCTGGCCAACGACGACGCGCTCGGCGCCGGCCGCTCCATCGACCCCGATTCGCTGGAGGTGACCTCGGTGGATGGTCTGATCGACGTCGCTCTCGCCGACAACCGGCTCCACTTCACCTCCAGCACCATCCCGTTCTCCGAGTCGCCCTTCAACAGCTTCGACGGACCCGCAGCGCTCGACACCGACCGGTTTCCCACGATCGCCGGGTTCGGCTACCAGCTGCTGACCAGAGCCAGGGTGGACTACCGGGTTTGTGACGACGGCGACCCAGCGAGCTGCGCGGACGGATTGGCGGAAGTGATCATGCCCGTCGAGGTCGGCGACCCGTGCGAGGACCCCAACATCGACATCGATTGCACGCCCTATGAACCGCCGGTCGACACCACCTGTGTCGATGACATGTCGGTCTGTGAGGTGCCGGGGTGCACGTGGTCCGAAACCGACGACCGCTACGTGTGTGTCTATCCCGGCAGGCACAACGCCGACCCGGATGACCCCACAGACCCGCCGAGCGGGGACGACCCGCCGCCCAGCAGCGGCGACGATCCGCCCGATGGGAACGGCCCGGGCAACGAACCACGACCTCCGGAGGGAACGCCCCTCACACCGGCGTTCACGGACTGAGGAGACGTCATGATCACTGACACCTCATCGCTGCGCACCCGCCGCCCCACACGCCGCGCCTGGCTTGCCGGAACGATGGTGGCGACCGCAGCGCTCACGGTGGCGTCCTGTGGCCAGCAGACCAGCCAGGTCGAGGTAGGCGCCCCGGCCCAGGCCTCGGAGACAGGGGCTGTCCCGGGTCGCACCGACCACGACCAGACGCCCAGCCAGGCGGGCCTCACCCAGGCCCCGACGCCGTCCGTGCAGGCTCCCGCTACAACCGGCGGGGGCACTGACGGCATGGGCGGGGGCCACATGGGCGGGCCCGGGTTCACCGAGGTGCCCGGCGGCATCCTCTTGGACCCGCCCGAACACGGCGACGACCACGGCCAGGACCCGTGCTCGGCTCCGGTCACACCCGAGGACTACCAGGCCGCCGACAAACTCATCGCCGACACCGCGGCGGCCATGAAGACCTACAAGAACCTCGACGCCGCCAAGGCCGCCGGATACGTCCAGGTCGCTCCCCCCTTTGGTGGAGAAGGCGCCCACTGGCTCAACCCCGACTACATGGGTGACGGCCACTACCTGAACCCCAACAGGGTCGAATCGCTCGTCTACCGGGGCAACACCCTGGAAGCAGCCATGTACATGATGGACACCGCCGACCAGCCCGGCATCGACGTCGCCGGATGCCTCACACCGTGGCACCTCCACGACAACCTGTGCATCGCCGCCGGATTCCAGATCGTGGCGCTCACCAGCACCGGCGACTGCCCGGCCGGCTCGGAGAACCGGCCCACCCCCCGCATGCTGCACGTCTGGCTGATCCCCCACACAGGAGGCCCCTTCGCAGGGATCTTCACGTAGAAGCCGCTTGAGTGTGCCCCACTGGGACCGCCTGATCATTCGATGAAACGATCGAGCCACAGGGCCGGGCCCCTCTTGGCTTCCGCCGGCCGATCGGGGCCGGTGGAACGGGTCGCCGCCGAGCTCACTAGCGCTGACAGCCGACGCACCAGGTGGTGGTGCGGGCATCCAGCACCGTGCTGCGTAGCGTGCGACCACAGCGCAGGCACGGCTGACCGGCTCGGCCGTAGACCTCCAGGCGATGTTGGTTGGTGCCGCGGCCGCCATCCAGGTTGCGGTAGTCGCGCAGGGTGGTGCCGCCGCGGGCGAGGCCATCGGCCAAGGCACTCCGTATGGCCGCGTGCAGCCGCTGCGCCCGCGCCGAGCCCAGACCGCTGCGCCGCCGGGGGTCGACCCCGGCCCGCCACAGCGCCTCGTCGGCGTAGATGTTGCCCAGTCCGGCCACGATGTGTTGGGCCAGGAGCGCCGTCTTGATCGCCCGGTTCGTCGCCGCAACTCCGGACCGCAGGTGTTGCGGCGTGAACTGGTCGGAGAAGGGCTCGGGCCCCAGCCTGGCCAGCGTGGACAAGGACCGATGGTCGCCCGACGGCACCACCGCCACCCGCCCAAAGCGGCGAACGTCGTTGAAGACCAGGGTGGTTCCGTCGTCCAGCGCCCACCACGCCCGCACGTAGGGTCCGTCCGCCGGCTCTGATGGCTGCCTCATCTCCAACACCCCGGTCATGCCCAGGTGAATGACCAGCTGGCGGGGTGTGGCGCCCAGGTCGAGATCGGCGAGTAGGTACTTTCCCCTGCGCGCCAGGGTGCCCACCTGGGCCCCGGTCGCAGACGCCGCCTGGTTGAACTTGGCCGATTCGTGGCCCCAGGCCTCCGATATCGAGCGACCGGCGAGTCGCGGGGCCAGCGCCAGTCGAATGGTCTCAACCTCGGGAAGCTCCGGCATGCCCGCAACTTTGCCATTCCGCCACGCTGGCCTCGCTAGTGTCGACTCATCAGCCAGGAACCGAGCGACATCGAGGGTGATTTGGAGTGACCGACGAGAACCAGCGCCCCAAGGGCCGGCCCGGCACCGCAGACGACACCAGGGAGCGCTTGGTGAGCGCAGCCGTGGAGGTGTTTCTGGAGCGGGGATACTCCAACACCCGCGTGCAGGACATCACCCGCGCCGCTGGGTTCACGACCGGGGCGCTGTATGCCCACTTCAAGAACCGTGAGGAGATCCTGGCCGTCGCCCTGGTGCGTGAGGGGGAGCGGTTGGTGCGCAACCTGGCCCACGAGCTGAAGAACATCGACATCGGTACCGATCCCTCCATCCATCTGGTGGCCGAGGGCCTCACCGATCCGTTGCACACCACCGACAGGTTGATGCTGGAGGCCCTCACCATGGCCACCCGCAAGGACAACGTGCGGGACCAGATGCTGCCCGCCGTCAACCTGGCGCGCGACACGCTGACCGAGGGGGTCAAGGCGGGACTTGAGGCCGGCGTGATTCCCGAGGAACCGATCCCGAGGCCATGTCGCTGGTGTTCCTCTCCATGTTGCTCGGCTCCACCATGGTGCGGGCCCTGGACCTTCCCAGGGCCGATGTCGAGGACCTGTTCGACATCCTCAAGCGCACCAACGCCGTTCTCGATGACTGACCTCGACGCCCATCGCCGAGGGCACCGACCCCAGTGACTAGCGTTGGGGGCGTGACACGAGTTGCAGTAGTGAACCAAAAAGGCGGCGTGGGCAAGACCACGGTCACCCTCGGGCTGGCCGCGACAGCGGCCATGCGGGGGGCACGCGTGGTGGTGGTGGACCTCGACCCGCAGGCCAACGCCACCTCCGGCCTCGGCGTGACGGGCGCCGGCCGCAGCATCGACGACGCGCTGGCCAGCGATCAGCCAGGGTCGATCGCGGACGCCATCGTCTACTCCACGTGGGAACGCCCGCCCCTCCGCTCCATACCCCGGGTGGTGCCGGGCTCTCCGCTGCTGGCCCAGCGGGAACTGCAGCTGGCCACCGACCCGGTGGGTGCGCAGGACCGCCTCTCGGCGGCGCTGGGCGGCGTGGACGCCGACCTGGTGCTGATCGACTGTCCGCCGTCGTTGGGCCTGCTCACCGTCAACGCGCTCTTCGCCGCAACCCACACCCTCATCGTCACCGAGCCGGGTGCCTGGGCCTCCGACGGGGTCGACCAGATCCTGGCCAACCTGAACCGAGTTGCCTCCCGCCGCAACGGCCAACCCGAGCTGGTGGGGGTGGCGGTCAACCGGGTGGGCCGAACACGCGACGCCCAGTACTGGCACAACGAATTGTACGAGAGCCACGGCGACGCCATCCTGCCCGCCGTGCACCAACGGGCGGCGGTCACCGAGGCCTCGGCCCAATCGCTGCCCATCCACGCCCTCACGCGCTCCGGGGCCGAGGAGGCCAGCCGCGAGTTCGGCGATCTCTACGACGCCATGTGGGACCGCATGGGTGAATCACGCGTGGCCGGGGTGGCCTGATGGCAGGCTACGACCCCAAGGGCAAGCGGGCGCGCTCCAACGAGGCCACGGCCGACGGCGACACGCAAGTGGACGCAATTCTCAACGCCACCGGCGAGCACGCGGCCGTACGGGTGGAGCCCACCCCCACCCCGCCCGAGGGAGTTGCCGTCACCGCCATCGCGGACGACGAGCTTCCCGATGCTGCCAACCGGGAGGGCAAGCGGCACACCGAGGACACCCCGGCCGTGGTAGCCGAGGAGGTGTCGGTTGAGCCGCTCGACGAGTCGGCGGTCGCCGACCCCGACGACCCGACCCCGCCCGAGGCGCCGCTGCCCGACGACGAGCCGCTGCCGACTGCGCCCGAGCGTCGGGAACCACTGGTGAGCGCCGCCCCACCTCCCGATGAGGACGACCGGCGGCTCGTGATCGCCGCCATCGTGGCCCTCATCGTGGCGCTGGTGACCGGAGGGCTGATTGCCTGGCGCCGCCGGGCCCGGTAGTCGGCCGCTCAGCCGACGCTGAACTCGGCGAGGTCCTCGGACAGCTCGGCGTTGATACGCGCCGCCAGCTCACCCCGGATGTAGGTGCGGGTCAGCCGGAACGGCCCCGCATGCACCCGCTCGGCCAATCCGGCGGCAACCTCAAGCGCCCGGGCTTCAACATCGGCCAACTCGACCACCTCGTCCAGGTAGCCGGCGGCCAGCGCCTGGTCGGGGCTCAGCACCTCGCCATGCTGAGCCGACCGGGTGAACCAAGCCGGAGCCAGCCGGTCGCGGACCAGCTCGACGGCGAAGCGCGGCACCGGCATGCCGATGGCAACCTCGTTCAGGCCCAGCTTGTAGGTACCCTGGGCCCCCACGCGGTAGTCGGCGGCGGCACACAGGATGGCGCCCATGGCCAACGCGTGGCCGGTCACGCCGAACACCACCGGCACCGGGCTGAGGTACACCTTCATGCCCATCCTGGCGCCGGCGCCCAGCAGGTCGCTGGCCTGCTGAGGCCCCGCCGTCATGACCGACAGGTCGAACCCCGCGGAGAACTTGCCCTCCCGGCCGATCACGGCAATCGCCTTGGCCTGCTCGGCTCCCTCATCGAGGGCAACCGAGAGCGCGTCGATGAGGGCGTGCGTGAGGGCATTGGCCTTGCCGTCGTCCACCCTGACCACCAGCACGTCGCCCACCTGCTCCGCCGTGACCGCCTCCGCCCCACTCACGGTGTCCTTCTGCTCGCTCATCGTGCCCTCCATCGTCTCCCGACTCCGTCGGCCGGCTACGGCGAACGGTACCCGAGCGATTCGCCCGGACCAATGGAAGCGTCCCGCGCCCGGCCGCCATGCGGCGGTCCTATGCTGAACCCACTGGCAGACGGACGCCGCCGCGACCCAGCGTCGCGAACCGCGATCCAACCGAACGGGGAGGTGCCCAGATGGGTTTCCTGGACAAGGCGAAGGCCATGGCCGATCAAGCCATGGGCAGCATGGATTCAACGTTTTCACCCGAGGGCGAGGGAGCACGACGGGGCGAGCAGCTGTTCCGCGACCTCGGTGCGCTGACCTGGGCACAACAGAGCGGACGGGCGGCCGAGTCGACAGCCGAGGAGATTCAGTCGATCCTCTCCGAGCTGGGCCAACTGGACGCCAACCGCTCGCTCAACGTGATGCGCAAGCACGTCCACGCTGGCGGAACCGGCGCCGCGGCGCCTCCCCCTCCAGGCATGGCCACCCATACGGCTGCGGGCACTGCGCCGCCTCCGCCCGGCGGTGGGGCACCCCCACCGGGTCCAGGCGCCTCCGCCCCGCCCGCTCCCGGCGCAGGCACGCCCCAAGCGCCACAGGCGCCGCAACCGCCGGCCCAGCCCCAACAGGCCCCGTCGCCGCCCCCGCCTCCTCCCCCACCGCCCGGCTCCTGAAGCCGATCGCCACGCTCACGGAACCCGCGGGGTGAGTCAGCCGGTTCTGGTGGACCTGGCCGACATCGGCGCGTCGCGTCCCGGCCGCGACCTGCTGGCCGATGTCTCGCTCACCATCCATCGCGGCGATCGCCTGGGCATCGTGGGCATCAACGGCACCGGCAAATCCACCCTGGCCGGCATCATCTCGGGTCGGGTCGAACCCGAACGCGGCACGGTCCGCCGGGGCCGCGACGTTGCCGTGGCCGAACTGACCCAGCGGCCCGACCTGGGCGTCGGCACGGTGGCCGCGGCCCTCGGGGGCCACTGGGAGGCGGCGGCCGTGGCCGATCGGCTGGGGCTGGGCGACCTCATGGACGCCGACGTGTCCCGCCTCTCGGGTGGGCAGACCAAGCGGGTGGCGTTGGCCCGGGCGCTGGCCGCCGACGCGGATCTGCTGGTGCTCGACGAGCCCACCAACCACCTCGATCTGGACGCCATTGCCTGGCTGGAGGAGCGCCTGGCCGGGTTCACCGGCGGGCTCGTGTTGATCACCCACGACCGGCACGTGCTCGACTCGGTCACCAACTGGGTCGTGGAACTCGAGGCCGGCGCCGCCCACCGGCACCGGGGCGGCTACGCCGGCTATCTCGCCGGAAAGGCCGAACGCGTGGCTCGCACCGAAGCCGCCGAGGCGGTTCGTCGCAACCAGGCCCGCACCGAGCTGGCCTGGTTGCGACGGGGCGCCCCTGCCCGCACCTCCAAGCCCAAGGCCCGCATCGAGGCCGCCACGGCAGTGGTGGCCGGCGGTCCGCCGCCGGGCGAGCGGGTGAGCGCCCTTGACCTGCACGCACACACGCCGCGCCTGGGCGATGTGGTCATCGAGCTGGAGGGCGTCGGTCACCGCTACGACGCTGAGGGCGACCCCGACGGCGGCTGGCTGTTCCGCAACGTCGAGCTGCGCCTCGATCCCCGGGAACGGCTGGGCATCGTTGGCCCGAACGGCGCCGGCAAGTCGACCTTGCTGAGCATCCTCGCCGGGCGCCTCGAACCGGCGGAGGGGGTGCGCCGCCAAGGCCGCACCGCCGTCTGCGCCACGCTCGATCAGACCGGGGCCCAGCTGAGCCCGCAGCATCGGGTGTGGGAGGCGATCTGCGGGCCCGACGCGCAGCCCGACTGGCGCGACAAGGCGCTGATGGAGTCGTTCTGGTTCGACACCGATGCCCAGTGGGCGCCGGTGCACACGCTGTCGGGGGGCGAGCAGCGCCGGCTCCAGCTGGTGCTCACGCTGGCTCGAGGTCCCAACGTGCTCTTCCTGGACGAGCCCACCAACGACCTCGACCTGGACACCCTGAGGGCGCTCGAGGAGTTTCTGGAGGATTGGCCCGGGGCGTTGGTGGTGGTCAGCCACGACCGTGCGTTCCTCGAGCGCAGCGTGGCCGATGTGATCGTCATGGACGGCTCCGGTCTTGCCGGACGCCGACCCGGCGGCTTCGGGGCTTGGGAGGCCGAGCGCAAGCTGCGGCGTCGCAGCGGCCATGCCGGGCCCACTCGCAAGGCCGCCCACGAGTCCGCGAGCGGCGACCGGCGCCGAGACAAACCCCGCGACGGCCCCAGCCCCAACACCTTGCGGTTTCGCCTCCGAGAGGCCGAGAAAGCCGTTGCCTCCGCCCGCACCCGGCGCGACCGACAGGCGTCCCGCTTGGGCGAAGTGGGAGACGACCACGAGGCGCTGGCCCGCCTGGGGGCGCAGGTGGCCGAGGCCGACGCAACGCTCGCAGCCGCGGAGGAAGCATGGATCGGGCTGGCAGAGGCGCTGGAGGCCATGGGTCTCACGCCGTAGCCCGGCACTTCCTGCCGGCGCGTTGGGAACACGACGACCGGCTGGGGTGTTGGTATCAGGCCCGGTAACGTTCAGGATGCAATCACCCCCCAGGAGGCCCCGTGCCCGTCGAGCACCACGAAGAAGCCGCATCCACAGCCACGCTGACTGAGGACGCGCCGGAGGAGATGCCGGTGCTCACGGTCACCGCCGCGGCCATGGAGGTGGTGCGCGGCGTTTTGGCCACCGAACCCAACCCGGACGAGTTGGGGCTGCGAGTGGAGATCACCGGAACCCAGGGTTCCGAATACACCTACGACCTGTCGTTCGAAGAGCTCGCGAACGCGGCTTCCGACGACCATCGCAGCGAGCAGGACGAGCTCAGCATCATGGTGCCGGCGGCCACCGTCGCCGACCTGACGGGGGCCGTGCTGGACACGCCCGCCGCCGGTTCTGCGGGCCTGGTCATCCGCAACCCCAACCGGCCCGACCCGCTGGCGGGCGTCGACCTTGACCGCTCCGGAGACCTGGCCAGCCAGGTAACGCAGTTGCTGGAACAGGCGATCAACCCGTCGCTGGCCGCCCACGGCGGGTTTGCCACGCTGGTGGGAGTGGACGACGACAACAAGGTGTATCTCAGCCTGGGCGGCGGCTGTCAGGGCTGCTCCATGAGCCGCATGACCATCACCCAGGGCATCCAGGCGCAGCTCAGCGAGGCCATTCCGGAGGTCAGCGAGGTCGTCGACGTCACCGACCACGCCTCGGGCGAGAACCCCTTCTACTGAGCCTTACTGTCACACCCCATCGCCATGATGGGTGCCATGACTCAGCACCTGCTCTCTCCCGAACTCCGCACCCTGCGGGTTGAGGTGATGCGTTGGGCTCTGGCCCACGGCCGCCCGCTCAACCGGGATGCCATCACCATCGTTCTCGGCACCTCGCGCGCCGATGCCAAGGCGGCCTTGCGGCCCGAACGACGGTTTCGCACCAAGGATCTGGCCGTGTTCCTGCACCAAATGGTGCCCCAATACTGCGAGCGGTCGGGTCTGGTGGCCCCGCCGCATGTGGCGGAGTCCATGTGGACCTACCTGGCGTTTTTGGCCGACCCCGCAACCAGCGCCTCGTTGGCCCCCCGTTCGTCGTCGGCTGCGGCGTTGTTGGCCGCGTTGTCCGACGTCGCCTGCCTGGATGGCGATGGCCGCGAGGTGCGGCCGCGGCGCCTCGCCCGCCCAGCAGTGCGTCGCGTCGGCGGCCGGGCCAACGCTCGCCGGGCCGGTTCGGCCGCGGCCGGTTCGGTCACCCCGCTGCCCCATCGAGCCCGAGCCACCACACCATGAGGTTGGTCACCCGGCTGTCGTAGGCGTGGCCGAGCCCTGGCCAGCTGGCTGCGTCCAATCGGGAACCATCTCGGCAGCTCCGTTGGGTCAACCGGCCCTCGAAGGGCGCCTCACTGGCCGACGGGGCTCCGCAGGCGTTGCCATCGCCCATCAGCGCCAGGGAATCGGTCAGCGAGGGGAACGGGGCGGATTGGTCCTCAGCGGCCAGGTTGCCCTGACCGCCGGTGGGCGGGACCGTCGGGTCGTCGGGCGAGGTGATCAACAACACGTCCGGGGGCACGCGAATCGCACAGGCCTTGGTGGGCAGTGCCCCTGAGGTCACCACGGCCGACACTCCCTCCGGCGGATCGCAGGCCAGCGCCAGCGCCAACATGCCGCCGTTGGAGTATCCCGCCAGCGAGACCCGGGCGGGGTCCACCTCGGGTTGCCGCCGCACCCAGGCCACCAGGTCCTCGATGAAAGCCACATCGTCCGCGCCGTTGCGCATCGACGCCCCGCAGCAGCCGCCTGCGTTCCACGAGCGCTCGAGACCATCCGGGAACGCAACCACGAATTCGCCGGCCTCCGCGGGTTGACCCCAGCCGCCGATGTAGGCCATGCCCTTTCCCTCCAACCCGAGGCCGTGCAGGACAATGACCGCCGGGTGCCGAGCCGTGTCATCGGTCACCGATTCGGGACGAAACCAGCCGAAGGTGCGCTCCACGCCGCCCGAGGTGAGCCGGCGCGACTCCACCTCGGCGTCCCGGGGCCGGTTGAGCCACCAGGCCAGTCCGGCGGCCAACACCACTCCCGCCACGATGACCGTCCCCCACCACGCCCGGCGCCTCATGCCGCCCAGTCTGCCCGACCCGGTTACGTCCTCATGCACGTGGCGACGCCGCCCCCGACCGACCAGGACGATCGGCCAGCCCAGCTAGCATCGCCCGGCGGCCGCCCTACCCCCAGAGGCGGCGAGGAGGACACGAGTGGACTTCGGATTCTCTGCGGAGGAAGCGCAGTTTCGCGAGGAGGTGCGCACCTGGATGCACGAGCACCTCGTCGGCGATTTCGCCCGATTGGCCGGGCGCGGCGGCCCAGGTGACGAGCACGCCTTCATCGAAGAGCGCATGGGTTGGGAGCGCGAACTGGCCTCCGGCGGGTGGACCTGTGTGGGCTGGCCGACCGAGCACGGCGGCCGGGGCTTGCCCCTGCACCTCGAGGTGATCTACCACGAGGAGTATGCCCGGGCCGGCGGCCCCGGCCGAGCCGGGCTTATCGGCGAGGGCCTGCTCGGCCCCACCCTCATCCACTTCGGAAGCCCCGAACAGCAGCGGCGATTTCTGCCCGGGATCGTCGAGGGCACCCAGTACTGGTGCCAGGGCTACTCCGAGCCCAACGCCGGATCGGACCTGGCCAATGTCTCCACCAAGGCTCGCCTGGAGGGAGACCAGTGGGTGATCGACGGCCAGAAGGTGTGGACCTCGCTGGCCCAGTGGTCGGATTGGTGTTTTGTCGTGGCCCGCACCGAACCGGACAGCGTCCGCCACCGGGGCCTGAGCTACCTGCTGGTGCCGATGGACGCCGATGGCGTGGACGCGCGGCCGATCCGTCAGATCACCGGCACCGCCGAGTTCAACGAGGTGTTCTTCGACGGTGCCCGCACCGACGCCGACCTGGTGGTGGGAGCGCCCGGCGACGGCTGGAAGGTGGCCATGGGCACGCTGGCCTTCGAACGGGGCGCGTTGACGCTCGGCCAACAGGCGGCCTTCGAGCGCGAGTTCGGCGAGATTGTCGCCGACGCCCGCCGCACGGGCCGCTGGGACGACCCCTCGCTGCGACAACAGCTGGCGTCGCTGTGGGTGCGCCTGCGCATCATGCGGTGGAATTCGGTCCGAAGCCTGGGCGTGGGCGAGTCGGGCGAGCTGGTGCCCGAGGCCATGATCCACAAGCTGTACTGGGCTTCCTTGCACCGCGACATGGGTGAGGCCGCGATGGACGCCCTGGGC
This sequence comes from Microthrixaceae bacterium, assembly GCA_041394405.1. Lineage (GTDB taxonomy): Bacteria > Actinomycetota > Acidimicrobiia > Acidimicrobiales > Microtrichaceae > Microthrix. The sequence goes on along the minus strand of JAWKIF010000011.1, from coordinate 64,845 downwards.
GCCGAGGCCACGCTCACGGCCTACGGCCGGGCCGACAACCTCACCGGCGGCGACGGCTCGGCCGACGACGAGATGCAGGCCGCGCACCGCCTGTTCTTCTTCACCCGATCCGACACCCTCTACGGCGGCTCCAACCAGATCCAACGCAATGTGATCGGTGAGCGAGCCCTGGGCCTGCCCCGAGAGCCCCGGCCGGCCGCCGCATCCAAGTAGCCCGCGCAACCTCAACGAAGCGACTCACCGAACGACTGGCAACCACATGACCGATCCAGATACGACCCACCGCTCCACCGTCCCGGCTGCACCACCGCCTCCCCCCGGGAGGGGGCTGCTGGACGGCAAGGGCGTGGTCATCACCGCCGCCGCCGGCACCGGCATCGGTTCGGCACTGGCCGAGCGCTGCCAGCTGGAGGGCGCCCGGTTGGTGATTTCCGACCTGCACGAGCGACGCCTCGGCGAGACCGCCGATCGGCTTGCCGAGCTGGGCCCACGGCCCGCGACGGTGCTGTGCAACGTCACCGACGAGGCACAGGTGCAGGCGCTGGTGGCCCAGTCCATCGAGGCCCTCGGCGACATCGACGTGTGGATGAACAACGCCGGCCTGGGTGGCAACGCCCCGCTGGTGGAGATGACCGACGAGCAGTGGTCGACGGTGTTGGACGTGACCCTTACCGGCACGTTCCGCTGCCTGCGCGCCGTCTTGCCCCACATGTACGAGCGAGGTGCCGGGGCCATCGTCAACAACGCCTCGGTATTGGGCTGGCGCGCCCAAGAGCTCCAGGCCCACTACGCAGCCGCCAAGGCGGGGGTCATGGCACTCACTCGCTCGGCCGCCATGGAGGCGGCCAAGCATGAGGTGCGTGTGAACGCCGTCGCCCCCAGCCTGGCCATGCACGCCTTCCTCGAGAAGGTCACCCCCGACGGGCTCCTTGACCAGCTGCGGGGCCAGGAGGCGTTCGGCCGGGGCGCCGAGCCATGGGAGGTGGCCAACGTGATGGTGTTCCTCGCATCTGACCTGGCCAGCTACCTCACCGGCGAGGTCATCTCGGTTTCCAGCCAGCACGCCTGACTACAATCCCTCATCCCGATGGAGCACCCCATGGCCGACCAACCAAACACCGCACCCTCCCTTCCCACCAAGGTTGCGCTGGCCGATCTTGGGTCGTTGGTGGGGGCCAGGCTGGGCCCCACCGAAGGCGTCGAGATCACCCAGGAGCGGGTCAACACATTCGCCGACGCCACGGGCGACCACCAGTGGATTCATGTGGACGTCGAGCGGGCCAACGCCGAGAGCCCCTTCGGCGGGCCGATCGCCCACGGCTACCTGACGCTGTCGCTGGTCAACGACCTGATGCCCAAGATGCTGGAGGTCACCGGCACCTCCATGGGCGTCAACGTCGGCGTCAACAAAGTGCGGTTCCCCTCCCCCGTTCCCGTCGGTTCAGTCGTCCGCGGCACCGCCGAGGTCGTCTCGGTCGACGAGGTCGGCGGTGGCACCCAGGCCGTGGTGCGTGTGAGCGTCACCGTCGATGGGGCGCCAAAGCCCAGCTGCGTCGTGGACACGGTTAGCCGCTTCTTCCCCTGAGGACTCACGCCGGCTACTCGAGCACCCATGAACGGTCGGCGAGATCCAGCCAGCTGACGACCTCGGTTTCGCTGCGTCGCATCGAGTCGTCTCCGCCATAGACCAGCGATGTTGCAACGGACCGCTGGTCGGATTCCAGCAACTGTCGCACCCGCCCCAAGCTGCCAAGGGCGTCCCGCGTGACAGTTCGCCCAGACTTGGCTTCGACCAGCGCGAGGCTTCCAGCGCCTTCAACCACGACGTCCGCCTCCAGCCCGCCGCTGTCCCGATAGTGGGACAGGCCTGCTGCCTCTCCCCGGTTGGCGCGATGCTTGGCGATCTCAGACGTCATCCACGACTCGAAGATGGCACCCCGCAGCGGGTGGATTCTGAGCTGTTCGGGCGTTCTGATAGCCAGCAACCAACAGACCAGACCCGAGTCGTAGAAGTGAAGCTTCGACATCTTGGTCAGCCGCTTGCGGATGTTGGCGTGATGGCTGGGCAGCCGGAAGGCCAGGAAGCTGGTTTCGAGCACGCTCAGCCAAGCCTTCGCGGTCGGTTGCGACACTCCCGCGTCGGCGGCGATGCCGGAGTAGTTCAGCAACTGTCCCGTCCGTCCGGCGCACAACTCGACGAACCGTTGGAAGGCCACCAGGTCGCCGATGTTGGACACCGTGCGGACGTCGCGTTCCACGTAGGTGGCAACGTAGGACGCCAGCCAGGTCGATGGGTCGAGACCCTGGTCGTAGATGCGCGGGTAGCCGCCAGCGAGCAAGGCCGCTTCCAAGTTGTCGGTCGCCGAACCGAAGCGGACGATCTCGTTGCGGGTGAGCGGGAGCAGGTTGAGGATCGCAGTCCGGCCTGCCAACGACTGATTGACCGAGTCGAGGAGCGTCAGATTTTGAGAGCCGGTGATGATCCAGCGGCCCGGTGTCGGGTCATCGTCGACGAGAGATTGGAGGTACGACGCCAGCTCAGGTACCCGTTGCACCTCATCGATCACGGCCCCGTCCGGGTAGCCCGCCAAGAAACCTCGCGTGTCTTCGCTGGCGAAGCTGCGGGTATCGGGCGGTTCCAAGCTGACGTAGGGCCGATCGCTGAACAGGTGGCGGCACAACGTTGACTTGCCGCTCTGTCGGGGCCCAGTAACCGTCACCACGGGAAACGACGCTGCCGCGGCCCGAACGACCGGTTCGATGTCGCGCTTGATCACCATGTGACCAACCTATCAATCGTGCAGATTCTAAGTTAGACTTTGAATCTGCACACTGCAGTCGCGCAGGGCGACCGAGCCGCGCCCGCTCAGCCGGTGGAAGCGAGGCCGACGGGCGCTGCCTTGTTGGGCACGAACACCTGCCCGGCGCCGATCACTCCGGACGATTGGTGCCTCAGCCCTTTTTGGGCCGAGATCTGTTCCCAACGGTCGGTCTTGGGGTTGTAGGTCAGCACGGGCCGTTTCGTGTCAGTGCCAACTCCAGGGTCAACCGACACCACGACCACCAAGCCGGTCTCTGGATCAAACCCGACCGTCTGGCTTCCGGGCGTCCATTCGCCCCAATTCACCGGGTCGATCGGCGCGGGCGACATCCGAATCCACTCGTCGTCGCCTGGCGTCCATCGGTAGCCAACCGTGACCGTTTGGTCGGGTCCGATGTTGATACCCCACACGACCAACTCATCGCCCGTCCAGATACTGCTGGCGTGCCAGGGTTCGGCCTCGGGTGTAGAGGACGGCAACGGCGTCCACTGATCCGCCTGCGGGTCGTATCGCTGGCCGACGTCGGGTCCACCGTTCGGCCCGGTCGTCCACAAGATCAATTGGTCGCCGGTCCAGTGAAGCTGGCCGCTGGAGCCCGCCTCTGCTGGGGATGCCAGCGCGCGCCACGCGTCGTTCGCCGCATCGTACGAGTGAAACGCGTGCTCGGGCTTCACCCCGTCGGTCACCACCAGCATCTCTGTTCCGGTCCAAGCGGCACCGATCGTCGAGCCGCGCGCCTCCGGTGGTGGAGCCGCAAGCTCCCGCCAAGATTCCGTCGAGGGGTCGTAGCCGGCAGCGCCGACGTCACCGGAGGAGTTGTCAACGCCCAACGGCCTTCCGCCAGCAACCATCAGCTCGTCGCCGGTCCAGACTCCGGCCGGTCGGTCGCTCAGAGAGATCGGCCCTGCGGGAATATCGGTGGTCGACTTCTCGGCCGGGTCGTACATCCAGCCATCCACTTGCTCGGACCCGTCGCCGTCGATCTGGCCGCCCCACACCAAGTACTCGTTGCCGGTCCACAACTCGACGGCGTTCCCGCGGTAGCCGCTCGCCACGGGGGCGGACGTCCTCGGAGTCGTTGTTCGCGGGCCCTGAGCCGTCGGCCCCTGGAATCCACACCGCCAGTCCGAGTGAGGCCGGGGTCGCCATGGATTCCGTGATGGTTGGCCCCGTGATGAGGGCGTCGGGCGTCACGAGCCATCCGCCAGGACCGGTGCAGCAACGCTCGTCGAAGGGAACCGGCTCGATCTCAGTCCAGCGGTCGCCGTCGAGACGCAACGGCGTTCCACGCCCATCCGGGCATGGCTGAACGATCACCTCGCCACCGACCGCTGCTGCGCGGTAGGTGCATTCGACCCTCGCTGAACCTGGCACGTCGGGCAGTGCGGTCCACTCGCCTGACCGTGGGTCAAATGACGTTGCCCAGCCTGGCTGATCGCGCATCGGGGTGACCAACACGACACGACCGTCGGCTCCCACTGGCACCGAAACGTCGTCGGCTACGTCCGCCCCTCTGCTTGGCCCGCCTTCAAGTGCGACGACCTCAGTGAAGTCATCGTTCCACGCCAGGCCCGGTTCCGCTGAATCGCCGATGAGCACGACCTGCTGCCCAGTCCACACAGGCGTGTCGGCGGCCAGGTGGAGGTAGTCGGCGATGCCGTCTGGCATCGGCAGGGCGGTGGCTGCACCGCTTTCCGGGTCGAGCACCCCGCCAAGGTCAACATCTATCACCCGCTCACCAGTCCAGACGAGTGGTCCCCACCCCGTATCCGCATCAGGGCTCACTGCGAGCAGTTGCGGTGACGTCGGGGCAGGGTCGTGAGCCTCCCACTCACGGGCCCCAGGCTCCAGGGTCGCCCATCCATAGTCGGAGTTGGGTTGCAGAGGAGATCCATCGCTATACCCGACCGCTACCAGCCTTCGGCCCGCTGCGATCACGCGAACGTACTCGAAGGGAACATCCGGCAACTTGGCCCACTTCTTGGTCTGGGGGTCAAAGGAGACGGCGCCGGATCGTCCCGAGTTAGGTTCAGGGGTGTCAAAACCTGCCACGATCAGCTCACTACCGGTCCACGTCGTTGAGGAGGATCCATACATGGGCGGCGCCTCACTCAGGTCGATCGTGTGCCAGCCAGGCTCCCAGCCCTCGAAGCCGCTTTGGCGGAGTGGCGTCTCATCAACCACCCGAACCTCAGGCTGGTCGTCGCTCAATGCCCAGAACCCAATGCCCGCAGCAACTGCGGAAATGATGGCGGCAGCGACGGCCAGGTGCCGAGGTAGTCCAGCAAGGCGGCCCAGCCCCCACTGGGCGGGCTGATCTGGCTCGACACCTCCCAGCCGACCTGCCGGGAAGGGCTTGGGATCGAGCGCCTCGTCCATCATCGCCACGATGCCGTCGCGGACTTGATCGTCGGGTACCCCGTCATTGGGAACACCGCCGTTGGAAACCCTGTCGTTCATGTCAACGCCTCCTTCATCCGGGCACGAGCTCGGGCGAGCTGCTTGCGAACCGTGCCTTCCGAAACCTTGAGCAACTCAGCGATGGAGGCGGGGGCGAGGTCGTCCCAGTAGGTCAGGACGATCACTTCGCGCTGCTGAGCGCTCAGCCCGTCGAGCGCCGTCGCAATCTCGCCGTCGCCGTCGCCGTGGGACGCGAGATCTGCGGAAGCAACGGCTGGCACCGCCACCTTCCGCTCCCGGGCACGTCGACGCACGGCTGTACGAACGAAGGACCTTGATTCGAACACCACTGCGCGAACCCACAGCGACCTGCGATCCCTGGCCTCACCCCACACGTCCGACTGGGCGACACGAACAAAGGCGTCGACGACGACGTCGGGCGCATCGTCGATACCGACCAGGCCCGTGGCGAAGCGCACCAACTCGCACGCGTGCGCCGCGTAGACGGCTTCGTCGGACCGATCATCCACTTCCATCGACAGTACGTCGCTACCGCCACCGCCACCGGGTGACAAACTCGCGCCGCCGCTCAAAGCGGGCGAAGTGACTGACGAGCGGCCGTGCACCGCATCATTTCGTCCGGACTCGGCGTAGCCGTCCGCCACGAGTGATTGGAGCCTGGCAACCGCCAGGCCCCCCGGCGATACCTCATCTCGGCGAACTACCCGATACGCCGCACCAAAGACCGCACCGGCGTCGTCAACGGTCTGCCCGAGGCCGAGACGGCGCCACGGTGCCAATGGGGCGGGCCATCACGGGACAACAACAGCTGCGTTGTTCCCGGGAGCCGCGGCCAGACGCACATCGAAGGTGACGAGCGTGGCACCCAGCGCCTCGGCCAGCGCGACGTAGGTGGCGTCGTAGGCGGAGAGATGGTGGCGCAGCTCGAAGACGCGCATCACCAAGGCATCGTGGCCGTAGCGCACAGCATCCAGGTCTAGTGCGACCCCAACTGCAATCGCACCTCGCTGCGCTGTGATCTCACCACCGGCAACGAGGCGACGGATGACCTGCGACACCTCCACCACCATCAACTCGGGGGCGTGCATCGAGGGGTCGGTCAGCATGATCTGCTCCACCCGCTTCCCGCGGGCCGACCAGAGCCCGAATTCGACGACCGCCGAGGCATCCAAGACGATCAACGGGTGTCTCGCTCCGCTCGAACCAGCGCGGCAGCGTCAATCTCGCGCCCAGTCGGGCGTGCAGCGGGTCCGGCCGCCTCCAACCGCGCCACAAGCTCCTCGTGGGTCGGGCGATCCAACGAGCGCCTCAGAACGGCCAGCGCGAACTCCGAGAGCGACTGCCCTTCCATGGCAGCTCGCGCCTTGAGCCGACGATGATCGCCTTCCGGCACGTTTCTGATCTGGACGTTTGGCATGAACGAAGCACACTTACATGCGCTCCGCATGCGCATCGTTTGGCCCGAGCACATCGACGATGGCCCAATCCGGACTGGGGACCGCAACAATGCTGGCCCGCCTCGCCGTCCGCACCCAGGGCACGAGGCGCATCACCTTGGCGATTGCCGGGACCGCCCTTGGGCTCGGCATGACCCTGGCGCTCGGATGGGCGTGGTCGATGGCCCTCGGATGGCGCTACTTGGCGCTCGATGCCATGGTGAGGGCCCACGGAACCTTGAACGCACTGGGGTTCGGGCTGCTTGGGCTGGCATCTCTCGCCGGACTGCAGTTCCCCCCAGCACACTCAGGAGCTACCGCCATGCCGGTGTTGCACCTCGGCCGCCCCTCCCCCGAAGCGCTGGCCGCGCTCGCTGCGGGTGCGGCCGACACGACGCCGACGGCTCCGGCGGGCATGCTGCATGCACCCGCACCTCCCGGGTTTCGTCGCGATCGTTGGACGAGATCCGCCGAGCACCACGACTTTGAGGCCGCGCGTCGGGCCGTCACCAACTGGAGGGCGCAGGCCGCAGCGGGGATGGCACTCTCACCAGCGTTGCCACCGATCGAGGTCGGCACCACCCTTGCCTTCGCCTACCCCGTGGGCCCGGGGTCGGTCACCGGCACCTGCCGCATCGTCGAGGTGACCCACGAATCCGACCGGTTCGGCTTCGTCTACGCCACGTTGCCCCACCACCCCGAGGTCGGAGAGGAGCGCTTTCTGGTGGAACGAGACCCGCTCGGAACGATCACCGCCGTCATCGAGGCCGTGTGGCGGCCGGGCAACGTCATCACCCGCATCGGCGGGCCGGCAACGCGGTATTTCCAGCTGCGCGCCACGCGGCGCTACCTCGATGGCATGACCACGGAACCGACAACGACCGGCCACCAGGGCTGAGACACTCGCCGCCGTTCCGTCGGCTCGTGAGCCCGAGCCGCGCCTTGTTACCATCGGGTAACCAAGATCGGTTGTGTCGTTACGACCACCTACCCGGAGGAACCATGCCCGAAGCAGTCATTGTCGCCACCGCCCGCAGCCCCATCGGCCGGGCCATGAAGGGCTCGTTGAAGGACATGCGTCCCGACGACCTCTCCGCCCAGGTGATAGCCGACCTGATGACCAAGGCGCCCCAGGTCACCCCCGACATCATCGACGACCTCATCATGGGCTGCGGACAGCCCGCTGGCGAGTCGGGCCACAACATCGGCCGCGCCACCGCAGTGCTTTTGGGCTGGAACCAGGTACCCGGTGTCACCGTCAACCGCTACTGCTCCAGCTCGCTCATGACCATCCGCATGGCCGCCCACGCCATCAAGGCCGGTGAAGGCGACTGCTTCGTGGCCGCCGGCGTCGAGACCGTCAGCCGGTTCATCCACGGCATGGCGGACGGCCCTCACAACCCCCTCTTCGAGGAGGCCGAGGCCCGCACCGCCAAACTGGCCGAGGGCAACGAGGAGGACTGGGCGCCGCACGACGACCTGCCCGACGTGTACATCGCCATGGGGCAGACCGCCGAGAACGTGGCCGAGTACAAGCAGGTCAGCCGCGAGTCCCAGGACGAGTTCGCCGCACGTAGCCAGAACCTGGCCGAGCAGAGCCTGGACGAGGGTTACTGGGAGGCGGAGATCACCCCGATCACGCTGCCCGACGGCACCGTCGTGAAGGACGACGACGGCATTCGTCGCGGCACCACTGCCGAAAAGCTGTCCGGCCTTCAGCCGGTGTTCCGCCCCGGCGGCACGGTGACCGCCGGCAACGCCTGCCCACTGAACGACGGCGCCGCGGCCGTCATCGTGATGTCCGACACCAAGGCCAAGGAGTTGGGCTTGACCCCGCTGGCCCGGGTCGTCTCCTCCGGCGTGTCCGGCCTGAACCCCGAGATCATGGGCCTCGGCCCGGTGGAGGCCATCAAGCAGGCCCTGGGCCGGGCCAACATGTCGATCGACGACATCGACCTCGTCGAGATCAACGAGGCGTTCGCCGCGCAGGTGCTGCCCTCGGCCGACGAGTTGGGCATCCCCATGGACAAGCTGAACACCCGCGGCGGCTCGATCGCTCTGGGCCACCCGTTCGGCATGACCGGCGCCCGCATCATGACCACCCTCATCCACAACCTTCAGAGCCAGGACAAGACCTTCGGCGTGGAGAGCATGTGCGTGGGTGGCGGCCAGGGCATGGCCATGGTGGTCGAGCGCCTCAGCTGAACACCGCCGCCCTCATCCAGGGGGCCGGAACAACCCGCATCAGACAACGGCGCGTCCCGCGGGGCGCGCCGTAGTCGCGTCCGGGCGGCCACAGGGGGGCGCCCGTTCCGCATCCGATGGATCGGCGAAGATGTCTACGTCGATGTCGATGGTTCCTCGGGCCCGCTGGGTGCACCAGGCCAAGGCCAGTGCACCTCCGAACGCATGGGGAACTCCAGCGCCGTCAAGCTCCACGTGGAGAGCGACGATTCGTTCGGTGAGCTTCATCGGCCGAACACCGGATAGGTGAGCCGCGTGTCGTGGCGGGCCGGGAACTGTTCGGCCAGGGCCAGCACCTCCTCCACTTCGGCCCCCCGAGACCCACCGCCTGGCCCATCGACGGCCGGTCGCAGGTCGGCCTCCAACTCGAAACCCGCCGCGGCGATGATCGGTTGAGCGTGGCCACGTTGGGCACCTTGGTGCCGGCCTCGTCGGCGGCGATCGCGGAATGCGAGTTCGCTGCCGCCTTGGCCAACTCGCGGAGCGTCGTGCCCGACCGTGACCGCGCCTGTCGAATGAGATCTGCCGCATCCACGCTTGTGCCTGGTACACCTACAGATACCAACACCACATCGGCCTGCAAGCCGGAGCCGTCTGGGATGGCCGATTCAGGTGGGTAGGGTCGGGTCCATGGACGAACTTGGCGAACTCCTCAAGCTGGAGCACGCAGGCTGGACGTCGCTCTGCGACGGCACGGCCAGCGACTTCTACGGATCGATCATGGCCGAACACGCCCGGATGATTCTCGCGAACGGGACGGTGATGAACCGCAGCGAGGTGATCGATTCGCTGTCACACGCGCCGCCGTGGGGCGGCTACGCGATCGACGATCCCTCCGTCGTGCCCATCAGCCCCGACGCGTCCGCGCTGCTCTATACCGGCACCGGCCATCGAGACGGAGGCCCGGACTTCACCGGCGTCATGACCAGCGTCTACGTGCGCCAGGGTTCGGAACGCCGACTCGCGCTGTATCAACAGACCGTCACCTCGTAGCGGCCGAACCGACGGGAGACAACGTGAAGGTATTGATCACCGGGGGGACCGGATTTGTCGGATCGCACACCGCAGCGGCGTTGCTGCGAGATGGCCACGACGTCCGCCTGCTGGCTCGTCGGCCCGAGCGCGTGGGACCGGTCTACGAGCCGCTGGGGGTGCAGCCCACCGACGTCGTGCCGGGGGATGCCACCGACCGGCCGGCGGTACACCGGGCGATGGAGGGTTGCGATGCGGTGGTGCACGCTGCGGCCACCGTTGCCCTGAAGCGCAGCGATGCCGGGCACGTCAACCGGGTGAACGCCGCCGCTGCGGAGACCGTGCTGGAGCTGGCCGCCGTGGCACGGCTCGACCCGATCATCTCGGTGTCATCGGTGTCGGTGTTCGACAAGGAGGGCGCCAACATCACCCTCGACACGCCCATGAACACGTCGACCGCCGGGTATGCCCGAGCGAAGTGCGACGCCGAGTGGTTCGCCCGTGGTCTCCAGGCCGCGGGCGCCCCGGTGACCATCACCTACCCCGGCGGGGTCCTGGGGCCGATCGCTCCGGGCCCACCGTTGGGTGCGGTGCATCAGGCCGCCATCACCTGGATTCGCGACCGTTGGGTGCTGCCCAGCGGCATGAACGTGGTGGACGTACGCGACGTCGCCGATGCGCACGTGGCCATGATGCAACCCGGACGGGGGCCACGCCGATTTCTCCTGGGCGGCCATTTCATGTCGTGGGCCGAGTTGGCCGACGTCCTCGACGAGATGACCGGAAGGAAACCCAGGCGCCGTCGGGTGCCCGGACCGGTGATGCGCGGGCTGGGACGTCTGGCGGAGGCGTCGCCGGTGAGCCCGCCGGTGGACTTCGAGCTGACCCGCGAGGCCATGGATGACGCCACCCGCATGGTGCCGGTGGACTCGTCCGCCACCCTGAACGCGCTGGGCATGGCGTTTCGCGACCGCTGGAGCACCATTGCCGACACCTACCGGTGGATGGTGGCCGAGGGACACGTCGAGCCCGAATGGGCGGGCCGGTTGGTCGGTTCGCCCCGCAGCGCCGTGGCGCCGTGAACCGCAGCGACAAGGCATCCAGCGGCCCAGGTCGGTTGCTGGCGCACGCCCACCCGCTGGCCGAGGTGGGAACGACGATCTTCGCCCGGATGAGCGCGCTGGCCGCGGCCCACGGCGCCATCAACCTGGGGCAGGGGGCACCCGACGAGGACGGCCCAAGGGAGATGATCGAGGCGGCCGCCGGGGCGCTGCGCGCCGGGCCCAATCAGTATGCGCCGGGCACCGGGATTCCCGAACTGCGCCAGGCCATCGCCGACCATCAGCGGCGCCACTACGGCTTGGTCGTCGACGCCGACCATGGCGTGCTGGTGACGGTGGGCTGCACCGAGGGCCTGGCTGCGTCACTGCTGGGGGTGTGTGTGCCCGGCGACGAGGTGGTGGTGCTGGAGCCCAGCTACGACAGCTACGGGGCCATCGCGTCGCTGGCGGGCGCCAAGCTGGTTCCGGTGACGCTGCGGCCGCCCGAGTGGCGCCTGGACCCCGACGAGCTCGCCGCCGCCGTCACCGACCGCACCCGCGCGCTGTTGATCAATTCGCCGCACAACCCGACGGGCCGGGTGCTCGACGAAGCCGAGCGGGCGGCGATCGCCAAGGTTGCGATCGAGGCCGACCTGTTGGTCATCACCGACGAGGTGTACGAACACCTCACCTTCGACGGTCACCGCCACGTACCGCTGGCCACCCTGCCGGGCATGTTCGAGCGCACCATCACCCTGTCATCGGCCGCCAAGACCTTTGCCATGACCGGGTGGAAGGTGGGCTGGGCCAGCGGCCCGCCCGAGCTGATCCAGGCGGTGCGGCGCACCAAGCAGTTCCTCACCTACACGTCCTCGGGCGCGCTGCAGCATGGCGTCGTCGCCGGGCTGGCCATGGGAGATGCCCCCGTTGGGGCAATCCGCGCCGACCTTGAGCACCAGCGGGGGCTGCTGACAGAGGCGCTGGCGGCCGCCGGGTTTCAGGTGCGTCCGCCCGAGGCCGGCTACTTCGTCACCGCCGACGCCGCCTGGACGGGGGCCACCGACGGCATGGAGTTCTGCCGACGGCTGCCCGAGGCCGTCGGTGTGGCTGCGATCCCGCTCAGTGCGTTCTACGTCGACCCCGCGCGGGGCGGCTCGCTGGTGCGGTTTGCGTTCTGCAAGCGTCCGGATCTGATCGCCGAGGCCGGGCGACGCCTGGCCGGGATGGCTCACCGAGACTCTGCCGAGGTTCCTTGAGAAACGACTTGACGTACGAACACACGTTCGATACCATGGGAGCTGTCATCGCAACCCCGAGCGTTCACGTGACGTGAGGCGCCTGGGAGGGAAGGGGTTGCCCAAAGCTCCGGCGGGAGGTGAACAACATGGGAGAGCAGGCGGACACCGCTCAACGCAACGGCACGGCGTGTTTGTGTGGCGGACTTGTCGTCGACACACCGCTGCCCGGCTTGGACGTCGCCGCGCTGGATGCCGAGATCGCCAAGTTGGCCAGGATCGACTCGACGGTCGTGGCCCGCCGCTCGCAGGTGGTCGCCGAGTTGGCCCGACGTCGTAGCGACCCTGGTGAGGCGCTCCGCAAGGCGGGCAACATGTCGTCGCGCCAGGCCCGCAAGGCCGAGAAGACCGCCAAGGGGTTGAGCAGGCTCCCCAAGACCCGCGAAGCGCTCGAACGGGGCGAGATCGGTGCGGAGGCGGCCGAACAACTGGCATCCCGCATGGGCACACCTGAAGCGGCGAAGCGAGTACGCGACAACGAGGCACAACTCTTGGAGCGGGCCAAGTCGACCGGTGCCGACGAGTTCGCCCGTTCCCTTCGCCGAGACGACATCGCCGGTTCGCCCGACGAAGGCACCCGTCAGGCCCAACGCCAACGCCGGGCCCGAAAAGCGTCCATGTGGATCGACCCCGACACCGGCATGCACGTGCTGATCGCCCAATTCGACCCGGTCACCGGCGCCCGCATCTCCACCCGCCTCGCTGCCATGGTCGACAAGCTCTGGCGCGCCGAAAACGGCCTCGGCGTTCGCTCCAAGCGGCGTCTCGACCAACGCCGAGCGGACGCCCTGGAAACCCTCATCTGCCGCGGCACCCCGAACAGCACCGGCGGCACTACGACCACGGCGACTCCTGACAACAGCGTCGAGGCCGGCCACACCGGGAGTCGTAGCGACCGTCGCAGCGGCCCGCCGAGCTCCCCCAACGCGCCCGGTGACCCCACCCAGAGCTCGGACCGCGACGCCCACCCGGCACCGTCGAGCCCCAACCCGGCTCCTGCGGCGCCACCGCCAAACTCCACCCAGCTCATGGTGATCGCCAACTTCGACGCCCTCCGCAAGACGCTCAACGGAGGCTCGCTGCCCGACGGCACCCAACTCCCCGCCGACACCATCCGCCGGCTGGCCTGCGACGCCGAAATCCTGCCCGCCATCTTTGACGCCACCGGCCAACCTCTCTGGCTGGGTCGCACCCAACGCCTCGCCACCCCCGCCCAGCGCGCCGCGGTCACCGCTCGCGACCAAGGCTGCATCGTCTGCCATGCGGCCCCCGAGTTCTGCCAGGTCCACCACATCGAGTGGTGGTCCGGCGGCGGTGGCACCGACCTCGACAACCTCTGCCTCCTCTGTTCGAACCATCACCATGCGGTCCACGAGCGAGGTCTCACCATCATCAACACCCCCACTGGCATGAGGGTGCAACCCCGGCCAGCCCGGGACCGATCGTTCCGATCGGTCCCGGATCCGCCCCAGGACACGCGCGAGGGGCCACCCGACACGGCGCACACGGCTGCGTGAGCTCGCGGCCCCACGTGGCCAGGTAAGCCGAGCCACGCGGCGGCGACCGAGTGGTCGCCTGCGTGCCAGCGAGGCCAGCGAGGCCAGCGAGGCCAGCGAGGCCAGCGAGGCCAGCGAGGCCAGCGAGGCCAGCGAGGCCAGCGAGGCCAGACGAGTTGTGCAGTCGTGGCCCCGCGGCGGCACACTGAGGCCCATGCTGATCGCCGCCGTGCAACACGACATCGTCTGGGAGGACGCAGCCGCCACCCGGGCCGCGCTCGAGGGCCGCATGGCCGCTGCGGCACAGGCGGGTGCCCGCATGGTGGTGCTGGCCGAGATGTTCGCCACCGGCTTCAGCCTGAACGCGCAGGGTGTGGCAGAGGCCCCTGACGGACCAAGCGTCACCTGGATGACCGAGCAGGCCGGCGCCCTCGGCACCTGGGTGATCGGTTCGCTGCCCATCAACACCGGGGAGGGCCGACCGCTCAATCGGCTGATCGCCGCCGGGCCCGCCGGCCAGCTCACCACCTACGACAAGCGCCATCCGTTCAGCTTCGGCCGCGAGCCCGAGGAGTACGACGCCGGCGACGCGCTCGCAACGGTGACCGTCGACGGCATGGTGTGGGGCCTGTCGGTCTGCTACGACCTTCGCTTCAGCTACGACTACTGGAACCGGGCCACCGAGGTGGACGGGTACCTGGTGGTGGCCAACTGGCCCCGACCGAGGCGAGAGCACTGGCAGGCGCTGCTGCGGGCCCGCGCCATCGAGAACCTGGCCTACGTGGTGGGCGTGAACCGGGTGGGCACCGACGGCGCCGGGCTGGACTACGCCGGCGACAGCGCGGTGATCAGCCCCAACGGCGATGTGCTGGCCGCGGCCTCGGAGCGGGAGGTGGTGCTGCTGGTGGACCTCGACCCCGGGGGTGCAGCGGCCACCCGCGAACACTTCGGGTTCCTGGCCGACCGGCGGGACTGAGCCCGCCGGTCGGCCACTCACTCGGACTGGCTACCGCAACCCGTCGCTCAGGCGCCGGGCGGGTAGACGCCCATGTCCGAGTTGTAGGGTAACAAGCATGAACAACATGTGGCGGAACGGATCGAGCTTCGGTTCCCGGCACGCGCCCGGTGAGATGCGGTCCGACGTATCCATCCGCTGGAGGGCGGTGGCGATGGCGCTGATCCTGGTCGCTGGTTCCGCCGGAGTCGTGCTGGGTGGATCCGGGCCCGCCGGCGCCCAACCAACCCCGCCGGGATACGGGTGCGAGGAGTTGGCGGACTTCTTGGACAACGCGCGGCAAACGCCGACCACCGACGAGGAGTATCAGCAACAGCTCGACGCCGGCAGGGAGTTGTTGGCCCTGCTCAAGGACACCACGATCGGCCGTGAGGAACTGGGCAGCGACATCGCCAACCTGGAGGCGTTCATCGACTCGTCGGCCACCGTGATCGCGGATGCCGGGGGCATCGCCAACCTCACCGGCGAGCAGCTGAACCAACTCAACCAAGAGGGCCTCGACGCGTTGAGGCCCTTCGAACGCTTCCTTGCCGACAACTGCACGCCGCCAAACGTAGACGCCATCCTGTATCCCCCGTGTGAGTGGCTGGGGAACACACTGCCGACACTGTTGGAGGTGACCAACAACGAGTCGTTCGCTGTTCGGGTGGTGGCCGGAAGTGACTCCTTCATGGTGGAAGGCGGCCAGTCGGCGTTGCTGGAGGTTCCAGCCGGCATCGGCACCGCCGAGGTGACCATCGATGGCTACCTTGGCCTGGTCACCAACGGCTCGTGCGACGATCTACGGGAGGCGATGGGGCCCGACGACCTCGCTGCCTTGATCCTGGCGACCTTCTTCACCGGCTGCCCAAACAACGTCCCGCCACGACCGCCACGACTCAGCCTGGCGTTGAACGACGAAGGCCAGACCTACTTCGGGCCCGACGGGCCCGCTGCCACCGGGCCCTTTCTGGTCTCGTTTCAAATCGATGGTGTCGAGCTGAGGGTCGAACTCCCGGCGGGTGTCGAACTGGACTTGGAAGTGGGTGCGCCCACCCCGGTGGTGACCGTGGAGGGCGCACCGGTGACGATCACCATCAACTCGACGGCGTGCGCGCCCGACCCGCCAAGCGGGCCGGACAGCAACGACAATGCGCCCTCCAGCGACGACGACACACCTCCCGCGGCAGACCCGAGTGCTACCCCACTGAAGCCGAGCTTTGCCGGCTGAGCGCAGCGGTTGCGCCAGGCCGGTCTAAGCGGGCGGGTAGACGCCCATGTCCTTGGCCTTCTCGGTCTGCCAGAAGATGGCGGCGATCTCGTCGATCAGGTCCACCAACTTCTGGCTGACGGCCGGGTCCATGCTCTTCTTCGCCTCTCCACCCTGGTGGATGGCCCGCCACACCAGGTCGTCCAGGTTGGGGAACTGGGCCCGGTGGTCGGCCGTGAAGAAGTCGGCCCACAGCACCATGATGTGGTGCTTGGCCAACTCGGCGCCCTGCTCCTTGAGGATCACGCAGCGGGTGCGGAAGGCATCGTCGTCGCTCTCGGCGTACTTCTTGGCGATCTTCACGCACGACAGCGCCTCGATCTTGGCCTGCGCCGGGTCGTAGACGCCGCAATACAGGTCGCAGTGGGCGTGGGCCAGTGGTGCAGTGCTGAACATCGTTGGATACTCCTCGATTGGGGACGTCTGACGCCCAACCTATACCCCGAATGACGGCCGCCAAACTGTCATGCTCTTGGCGTGGCCCGGACTCCGCACCGGCTGCTCGCCCTCGCGGGCGTGCAGCTCTTCCAAGTGGCCGAGGAGTCGATGGGTCCTGCGCTGAAGCCCGGCGATGGGTTGGTCACCGTGCGGTTGTGGCTACCCCGACGCGGGAGGATCGTGGTCTTCGATCACCCCGATCGTCCCGGATTCGCGCTGGTGAAGCGCATCGTCGGGCTGCCCGGTGAGCGGGTGGCCATCGTCGCTGGGGCACTGAGGGTGGACGACGTTGCGCTGTCGAACCCGTGGGGACGTGGGCATCCGGGCCGTGACGGCACCTGGGACGTGCCCCCACACCAGGTCTTCGTCCTGTCCGATGCCCGAGAGCTCACCCGGGCCGACTCCCGCGAGTTCGGCCCGATTGCGGTCTCGGGGCTGCGTCGAGTGGTGCATGTTTCCCGCCGGAGCCCATCCGCCGCTACATGAAACCCCCGTTGCTGCCCGAAACGCTGGTGGACATCTGCGATGCTGGATACGCTGATCGGACGGGGAGGCACATGATGGTGAGCGCTGACACCACGGCCAATGGACAGAGCGGCGCGACATCGCCGGTGAGGGTGATCGCGGTGGACGATCATCCGCTGACCCGACGCGGCGTGTCCGAGGAACTGGCCGAGGACGCCCGCATCGAGGTGCTGGGCACGTTCCCGTCCTTCGGGGCCGTGCCGCTGCCGTTGCGCACCCCCGCCCAGGTTCAGGTGGCGGTGATCGACCTGGCCGTGCGTCACGAAACCCGAGGCGTCGAAAGCGTCGCCCTGGTCAGCCAGTGGGGCATTCCCTCGGTCGTCTACACCATGCACGGTTCGGCAATCATCCGCGACGAGGCCACCCGGGCGGGGGCGCTGGGCTTCGTCTCCAAGTCGGCAGCAGGCGGCGAATTGGTGACCGCCGTGCTGGAGGCTGCGGCCGGCCGAAGCTATGAGGCCGGGGTGGAGTACCTGCCGGGCGGCGAGGAACTGACCGACCTGGAGCGCCGGGTGCTGCACGAGATCCCCAGCGGGGCCACCAGCAAGGAGATCGCCGAGCGGGTGGGCCTGGCCGGAGGCACGGTTGACAACGTGATCAGCTCGATCATCGCCAAGCTGAACCTGAAGGGCAAGAAGCGCTCGGCACTGGCCTCCTGGGCGGTCGAACACGGGCTGGGCCCCGGCGAAAACGGGTGATCGGGACTGCCGGCCCCAGCGCAACCGGCGACGACGCCCTGGCGCCCACCTCCCTGGAGGACCAGGTGGAGGACGTGCTGTGGGAGGGGTACTTCTTCTGGCGAGCCAGCCAGGTACTGAATGCCGCGGCGGTCACGATGGACCGGGAGCGCGGCCCTCGCAACCGCCCCCTTGCCTGGCTGGCCACGGGCCTGGCCGGCGCAGCCACCGCCTGGGAGTGGAGGCGCCGGAGGTCCGCACCCCGGGGTGACGGAGACCCGTTGATGGCCGCCGAGGTCGCCACCACATCCCTCGCCTTGTTGGCTCTGAGCCGCTTCATCGTCGACGACGCCGACCGCGGGCGGGGCGACGACTGGTTCGGCATGTGGAGCTGGTTCGGGCACGCCGGGATCGCCCTGGCGCTCCGGAAGGCCTCGGCCCCGGCCATGATCGCCATGCTGGCCCCCCAAGTGGACGCGTGGGTCAACGAACGGCGCTGGATGCCACGCGACGCCGCCCGGAAGAACACCCTGAACTCGATTGGCTTTGCGCTGGGGTTCGGGTGGGCCGTGAGCAGATTGCCCCGCGTGGGCGCCGAGGCCGATCAGGCCAGCGCGCTCCTGGTTCGAGAGCAGGCCCGCTCGCTGGCCGAGCGTGCCCATCGCGAGGTGCGCGAGCGCCGCCTGCGCGGCACGGTCACCTCCCTCGAGGAGATTCGCGACCACTTCCGAGAGCGGCACGTCGAGGCGGCCATGGAGCACTCGGAGCAGACCTACCAACCCCTTCGGGCCTGGCTGGCGGGGGCCGAGGACGACGAGGCCGCCGCCTCGCCCATGCTGGCGGCCTCGGGGCATGCGCAGCAGATGACCAGGCTGGTGGCCCGGACCGAGCGGGGCCTCACGCTGGCCGACAGCGCCGTGGTGGCATCGGCGGCGCTCAACCTGCTGTCCATGACGGCAACCCACCTGACCCGCCACCGGCGCCCGGCCTTCGTTGTGGCCGGCATGGCATCCACCGCGGTCTATGCGACGTCGGTGATCGTCGGCCGCTTCGGCCTCACCGAGCGCCCAGGCGCCGCCTCGACCGCCGAACCGTTCCTCGACCGAACGTGGAGCCCGCGCGCCGACACGCTGTTCGCCACACTGCTCATGGTCTTCGAGGCCGCGTCCAGCGATCGCTCGGCGTCGACGGTGTGGGCCGCCGGGCAGACCCAGGTGCATCTCGCTGTGGCCGCCACCCGAATCCAGCGACCCGCCCACCTCGCCGCCGCGTGGGCAACCATCGGCGCGGTCATGCTCGCCGCCGACCGCTATTACCTCCCCGAAGCCAGGAAGCACCGATTCCGCTGGCAGGCCGACTGGCTGAACGCCGTCGCAGCCGGCTTCGCCCTGCGGCGCATGCACACCGCAATCTGGGATGCCCTTGACGAGTTGGAGCAGAGCGCCAACGACACCATCGAAGCCGTGGCCGAACAGGTGGCGGAGGCCGAGATGGCGGCCGCCCAGAACGCAGTTCACGATACCGCCTGCCAGTCGCTGCGCTACGTCTTGGGCCACGGTGAAGAGGATCCCACCCGCCTGGCCGACATCATGACGACCACCATCGATGCCCTCGAGGCCGAGTTGAGCGGCGCACGGGTGGACGAGTCCGGTGCCCTGGCCGACGCACTTGAGGCGTGCGCATCGGGCTATGAGCTACTCGGGCTGCATCCCCTGGTGGAGATCGAGGGGGACCGCCCCGTGGGCGCCGAGGCCGTGGAGTTGCTGGTGCACGTGGCCAACCAGGGCCTCTCCAACGCCCTCGCCCATGGTCGGGACACCGCCCCCAGGTTGGCGCTGGAGCTGACCCCCACCCAGGCCCGCCTGCTGGTCTCGAACCGGGCCGACACGCCATATCGGGGCGAGGCCGACGGCACCGACCACAACGCCGCCGCCGACACGGACGTGCCGCTGGGCGGCTTCGGCCTGCGCTCGGCTCGACAGGCGGTGGCCGAGTTGGGCGGCACGCTCAGCTGGGGAAACCACCCCACCCGCACCGAGTTGGTGCTGGAGTTGCCGCTCGAACCGGACGGCTCCCCAGTGGCCGCTCGTTGATCGGCTCGTTCATGCGTCGTCGAAGACCATGAGCGCGCCCACGTAGCACGCCACCCACACCCTCCGGGTGGCTGCGTCGTAGGTGATGCCGATGGGGTGGTGCTTGGTGGGCAACTCCTGCAACTCGGTCATGTCACTGGTGCGTACCTTGGACACCGTGTCGTCTGCGTAGTTCACGACGTACAGCGCGGTTCCGTCCTGGGAGAGCACCATGGAGCGCGGCTGGTTGCCGGTCACCACCTCGCCGGTCACGGTTCGTGTGGCCGTGTCGATGCGCTTCACCTCGGCCTCGCCGTTCAGGGTGACGTAGAGCGACTTGCCGTCGGGCGACAGCGCCACGCTTCGAGGGGCCTGGCCGACGCCCTCGATCCAGCTGACCTCGAAGGAGGTGAGGTCGACGACGGCGATGTTGGAGGTGCCCATGGCGGTCACGTAGGCCACCGAGTCATCCGGGGCCACGGCGATGCCGCGTGGATAGCGACCAATGTCCACCCTGCGGGTTTCCTTGCCGGTGGCGGTATCCACCACCGACAGGTCGTAGCCGCACCAGTTCGACACCAACACGGTGGAGTCATCGTGGGTGATGGCCACAAACTTGGGCACCGGCCCCACTTGGATCACCTGGTCGATGCGCAGCGTGTCGGTGGGGATTCGATACAGGAAGCTGTCGTCGAAGCCCGATGGGGTGCACACGTCGGTGCCGGGGTTGTCCTGGCCCGGCCCGTAGAGCTTGTACTGGGAGACGTAGGCGGCCGACCCGTCGGAGGTGAAGACCGCTTCCACCGGCGCGCCCTCCACCGCGGCGTCGCCCGGGAGGCCGAATTGGCTGGGCACCACCTCGTCGTCGATCACCTTCACCTGCTTGAGGTCTCGGTCGTAGACCGCGACGTTGTGGGCGTACATCATGTTCTGGGCGAAGAAATATCCGGTGCCAGAGGCCACGACCGACTTGGGGCGGAGGGCCTCGTCGGTGAGCGAGTCGGCGAGGCTCATGGTTCGTTGATCCGCGGACTTCCCATCGTCGGGCGCGGTCACCGGCACCGTCGTGGAGGTGGCTTCGGTGGTCGCCTCATCGGTCAGATCCGACGTCCCGGAGGACGATGCTGGCGTCGACGTGGCCACCTCTTGGCCGGTGCCCGGGTCGCCGAGCACGCCCACCGCCAGCACGGCCGCCACCGTCACGGCCACTGCGCCTGCGAACACTGGTGGGCCTGGTGCCGCCTGGGCCATGACCCGACTGTAGTGAACCCCGATGCGCCGCCGTGCTGGGTTAGCGTGACCGCTCAATGCTCACGCCCCCTCCCTCGGCCATCCGCCCGCCGCGCGTCCGCGTGGCAACACCACGCCGGCCACTTGCCATCATGGCGCTTGCGCTGGTGATCGTGGGCTTGGCCGGCGCAACCTTCAGCCAGCGGGCCGGAGCGGCCGAAACCGGTGCGTCCGCTGTCGGGACCACCGACACCGTTGAGCCCGATACCGAGGCAGCCCAGCGGCAGATGACCCCTGCCAAGGCCGTGGTTCTGGGCGTGGTGGAGGGCGTCACCGAGTACCTGCCCATCTCCTCAACGGGTCACCTGTACGTCACCCAGCAGCTCCTGGGGGTGGGCGATACCCCCAGCACCGAGGCTCCCGCCGACAGCTTCGCCATCGTCATCCAAGCCGGGGCCATCCTGGCCGTGCTGGTGCTCTACCGACGGCGCATCGCCTCGGTCTTCGAGGGGCTGGTGGGGCGCTCGGCCGAGGGCCGCACCGTGCTGGTGGCGCTGGTGGTGGCGTTTCTTCCGGCGGCGGTCATCGGGTTCGTCTTCGAGGACTCCATCAAGTCGCGCCTGTTCGCCGCGTGGCCCATCGTGGCGGCCTGGGCGGTCGGCGGAATCGCCATCCTGTTGCTCAGCGACCGCATCAGCCATCAACAGCAGGAAACGCAGGAGCTTGACTCCGGCGGCGCCGGTTCCACCGCCCCAACCCTCACGCGGGGCTTCGTCGGATCGGCGCTGGAGGCCATCACCCCCCGCCAGGCCCTCATCATCGGTGTCGCCCAAGCTGCGGCGATGTGGCCGGGCACCAGCCGGTCGCTGGTCACCATCGTCGCCGCGGTGCTGGTGGGGCTGAGCGTCCCCGCAGCCGTGGAGTTCAGCTTCCTGCTGGGCCTGTTGACGCTCGGGGCAGCGACGGCCTACGAGACCCTCTCCAACGGGTCGTTGCTGATGGATTCCTACGGAGGCGTCGAGATTGCCCTCGGGTTGGCCGTGGCGTTCGTGACCGCCGCCGCGGCGGTCACCTGGATGGTGCGCTGGCTGGAGCGCCGCACGCTGGCGGTCTTCGGCTGGTACCGGCTGGGCATCGCCGGGGTGGGTGCGGCGCTGATCCTGGGTGGCGCCATCAAGTGAACTCGGGGGCGACCGCCGTCGGCGTGACGTGCCGCGGCATCTCCCGCTCGTTCGGCGGCACGGAGGTGCTTACCGGCATCGACCTGAGCATCGCCCCCGGCGAGTTGCTGGCCCTTCTCGGCCCCTCCGGCTCGGGCAAGACCACGCTGTTGCGTCTGATTGCGGGCTTGGATCGGCCGGATTCCGGGAGCATCACGGTGGGCACCGAGGTCGTGGTTGGCGAGGGTCGGTTCGTCCGGCCGGAGCGACGCAACATCGGCATGGTCTTTCAGGACTGGGCGCTGTTTCCCCACCTCACCGTGGGGGGCAACGTGGGGTTCGGCCTGCCGAAGGGGCATCGCAAGCGATCTCCTCGCATCGACCGGGCCCTGTCCCAGGTGGGCATGGCCGGCTTTGAAGATCGGGCGCCACACACCCTGTCGGGGGGCCAGCAGCAACGCGTGGCGTTGGCACGGGCACTCGCCCCGCAGCCGCGCGTGGTGTTGCTGGACGAGCCGTTCTCCAACCTGGATGCCGGCCTGCGGGCCGACGTGCGGGGCGAGGTCCGACGAACGTTGCGGGCGGTTGGGGTGACCGGTGTGTTCGTCACCCACGACCGGGACGAGGCGTTCACGCTAGGCGACCGGGTGGCCGTTATCCGTGACGGACAGATCGCCCAGGTGGGTGCACCCGCGGAGGTCTATGCAGCCCCGGTCGACGCGTGGGTGGCGTCCTTCCTCGGCGATGCCAACCTGCTGGCCGGCACCGTCCGTGCCCGGCGCTCACCCGCCGGCGACGATGCGGCGCCGCGCGTGGTTACCGGGCTGGGCCAGCTGGCGCTGCGAAATGGGTCCCTGCCGGACGGGGCCGGCGTGACGGTATTGATCCGTCCAGAGTCGCTGACCACGACACCGACCCCAACCGGGCGCTGGAGGATCACCGAGGTGGAGTTCATCGGTCACTCCACCCTGATGCGCATGACCGACGGCGACATCACCATGACCTGCCGAACACTCGGACCGCCCACCGTCGAGACCGGTGACAGGGTCGACGTCGGCCACCGCGGCCTTTCCGCGACGGCCTGGCTCGGGCCGCCCGACCAAGCGGGACGGCACCACGCTGAGTCACCAAACTGCCCCGGGGGGCCGTCCGCCCCCGACCGCTGAGCGGGGGCGCCGCCCCGTAGGGTGAGACCCCATGGAGCATCGGTTTCTCGGCAACTCAGGCATGCGAGTGTCGGCCATTTCCTACGGGAACTGGCTG
Source organism: Microthrixaceae bacterium (assembly GCA_041394405.1). Taxonomy (GTDB): domain Bacteria; phylum Actinomycetota; class Acidimicrobiia; order Acidimicrobiales; family Microtrichaceae; genus Microthrix. The sequence goes on along the minus strand of JAWKIF010000011.1, from coordinate 41,490 downwards.
ACCCACGGCTCGCAGATCGAGAACGATGCCGCCATCGAGGCCGTGCATGCGGCCCTGGATGCCGGCATCACGACGTTCGACACCGCCGACGTCTACGCCGGAACTCGGGCCGAATCGGTGCTGGGCGAGGCGCTCCGGGGCGTCGACCGCGAGGGCATCGAGCTGTGCACCAAGGTGTTCTGGCCAACCGGGCGGGGCGCCAACCAGCAGGGCCTCAGCAGAAAGCACATCATGGAGGCGGTCGAGGGTTCGTTGCGGCGCCTCGGCACCGATCACATCGACCTCTACCAGGCGCATCGCTACGACCATTGCACCCCGTTGGAGGTGACCATGTCGGCCCTGGCCGACCTGGTGCATCAGGGCAAGGTGGCCAACCTGGGCGTCTCCGAATGGACCGCCGACCAGATCCGGGCTGGAGCCGAGCTCGCACGCGAACTGCAGGTACCGCTGGTGTCCAGCCAGCCGCAGTACTCGCTGCTGTGGCGGGTGATCGAGGCCGAGGTGGTGCCCACGTGCGAAGAGTTGGGCATCAGCCAGATCGTCTGGTCACCGCTGGCCCAAGGAGTGCTGACCGGAAAATACCAGGTGGGAGTGGATCCGCCGCCGGGAAGCCGGGCCACCGACGAGGCCGGCGGCAAGACCATGATCTCCCGGTGGCTGCGCGACGAGGTGCTGGAGGCGGTGGCCGAGTTCGCTCGGCTGGCTGAGGAAGCGGGCGAGACACCTGCCAACCTGGCGCTGGCCTGGGTGCTGGCTCACCCCAACGTGGCATCGGCCATCGTGGGCGCCTCCACGGCCCAACAGGTGACGCGCAATGTGGGCGCACTCGAGGTGACGCTGGACAACGAGTTGCGCTCCCGAATCGAAGCCGTGCTGGAACCGGTGACCACGACCGACCCCGAGCACACCCTCAAGGGCCAGCCGAAGGAACGGCTCTAGCCCCATGGGGCCTGGGGGCAGCCAGAAATCGGCCGACAGGGAAGTGGTGAACCCCGAAACAACCATGCCCCCCGGGCCGGCCGTGTCGCGGCGTCCGGCGGACGCCCCGCACTTCTCGTCGCCGGTGTGGACTCCCCAGACAACCGAGCCGCCCGCTGCGATCGTACCCGCGACGAGCGTGGCCGGGGACTACCTGCGGTTCTGGGGTGGCCGAGCCTCCTACCTGCCGACCACGCGCCCCGCCGCCAGATGGTTCCTGGCCCTGTGGGGCCTGTCGTTGTCGGTGGCCTACGCCACCTCCGTCGTGGTCACGATGCTGGTGGTCGCGGCTGGCGGCGACCAGCCCGAGAACGCCGTCGGCGACCTGGTGGAAAACGGTTCGGTCCTGGGCGTGTTGTTGACGGCCGTCGTGCTGGCCCCGCTGCTGGAGGAGGTGGCGTTCCGGCTTCCCATGTCCCTGCGCCCGTGGCACGTCGCCATCGGCGCCGGGGCATTTGTCTCCCTGTTTCTTCCCGGCATGCTGGGTGTGAGCCCCGGACAATGGCTGGTGGGGGCCACCAACCAGGCCGCCGCGTCCTTGGTGGAGCTGGGCTTCGGCGTCGCGGTTGCCGTTGGGTTGGGTGTCACGCTGAGCCACCTCACCCCGCTGGGTCGAAGCGACCACCCGCTGCGCATCTCGCCACGGGTTCGCTACGCCGTGGTAGCGGTGCTGACCACGGTCTTTGCCGGCGCGCACCTGGGGAACTTCGCCGAGTTCACCTGGTTTCTCCCCGCATTCATCATTCCTCAGGTGCTGGTGGGAATGGTGTTGGCCTATGTTCGCGTCACGAGGTCGTGGTGGATGGGCGTTGGCGTCCACGGACTGAACAACGGCGTGGCGGTTGGCTTCGCGCTGTCCACCCGGGCAGCAACGAGCGACGCTGCCCAGACGCTCTTCGGCCTGGGCTTCCTGGCCATGGTCAGCCTCTTGGGGCTGGTCGCCGGGGGAGCGCTGGGCATCGACCTGTACCGCACCTGGTCGTCCAACCAATCACCCCCGCACCCGTCCCCCTGGCCGCCGACCCACCACACTCAGCGATGGCCATCGCACCCAACGCAGCAGGCCCACGTGCATCCACCGTTGAGCCCCGCCGTGCCGCCAAACTCGGCGCCATGGCGATCACCCTGACCCTCATCGACGCCTTCGCCTCCCAGCCGTTCTCCGGCAATCAGGCTGCCGTGGCCGTGTTGGACCAACCGGCCGATGAGGCGTGGATGCAGGCGGTGGCCAGCGAGCTGCGCCTCCCCGAGACGGCGTTTTGCTGGCCCGAGGGATCGACCTACCGGCTGCGCTGGTTCACGCCCACCGTGGAGGTGGACCTCTGCGGTCATGCCACGCTGGCCGCTGCCGCCGCGCTGTGGGCCGATGGCCACCTCCACCGCGAAGATCCCGTCGCCTTCGACACCCGGTCAGGGCCCCTGAGCTGCCGCCGCAACCCGGTTGGCGACATCGACCTCGATCTCCCCCTCTCCCGCCCCACCCCGGCGGACACCCCGCTGGACTGGGCCCGCTTGGGTCTCGCAACTCCACCCAGCGAGGTGTTCGCCGGCAGCGGAGCCGGCTCGGACGGGTTCCTCGTGGCCGTCGGCGAGCAGGCGTCGTGGGTGCGCCAGGCCCGCCCGGATCTGACCCAGTTGGAGCGCTCCGAGCGGCGACCGCTGGTCCTGACCGCCCCTGGTGATGGCCCGGTGCACGTCGTGAGCCGCGTGTTTGCGCCCACGTTGGGTATCGACGAGGGTCCGGTGACCGGTTCGGCCCATGCCCTGTTGGCCCCCTATTGGATGGGTCGGTTGGGCGCCGAGGAGCTGGTCTGTCATCAGGCGTCGTCGCGGGGCGGCGACCTGCGGGCAAGGATCGTCGAGGACCGGGTCATGCTCACCGGTCGCGCCGTGGTGATGGGCCACCTGATGCTCACCCAGGCCGCGTCACCGCTCGTGTAGCCACCGCCGTCGGGCGGTGCGCCTCAGATGCCCTTTGGCTTCAGCTTGTACTAGGCCAGCGCGGCGGTGCCCACGTTGATGACCAAGGCGGTCCGCACCCCGGCCAGGATGATCGGCACGGCCAGTGGCATCTCGATTCGGGTCAACACCTGGAGCTTCGAATAGCCGTGCCCTTGCCCGCCTCCAGGTAGGAGCGATCCACCTGATCGAGGCTCACCGTAGCGTTGCCAGTACGGGCAGGAGGGAGTGCACAGGGTTGGCTTGCAGTAGATTCACCGATCAGGACGCAGCTGTGGTGCGACAGGTGAGTTGTGCGCTTGGTGATGGTACGACTGTCGGGTTTGAGAAGACGCCGGTTGAGGGGTGTTGAGATGGGTGAGTTCCGATGATGTGATTGCGTTGATTTTGTGGTGAGGCAGACTTGATGTCGCACTTCTCGGGTTGTTTCAGTCAGCATTCGGGGGTTCTCGTTCGAGCCTGAGGAGGGCCCGTTGAGCACTCAGCCTGCCAGGAGGAGGAAGCGGTTTCTGGCGCCGCAGGAGAAGTACGAGATCTGGATGCAGCTGGTTCGTGGGGAGACCACGGTGAGCGAGGCGGCCGAGCGTGCCCGGGTGGATCGTGCAACGGTCGCGAAGCTGAAGACGGTTGCCCGTGATGGTGCGCTGGAGGCGTTGGCGGCGTCTCGTCCTGGTCGTCGCGGGAAACAGCGTGACGTCGAGTTGGAGGAGGCCCGAGCGGAGGCGGAGCGGTTACGGGCCGCTCTGGCGGAGATGGCGGTCAGGTTGACTCTCGCGGAGGGAAAAGAGCCTTGGGGCTGAGTGGCCGGGTCCCCAAGCGGATCGATGCGGCCACCAAACACTCGCTCCTCGATCTGGTCGACGGCGCAGTCGCCGGTGGCTGGTCGGCTCGGGCTGCATGCCGGTATTTGGAGGTTTCACCCCGACGGGTCGAACGCTGGCGTGGACGGCTCGCCTCCGGTGCCACGCTCGATGATCTGCAGCGGAAGCCGGTCGGTGGGCATGGTGATCACCAGGTACTCCCGGCAACTCGATGTAACGCGCACCCGGGCCAGGGTCAGGCCCTTCAGCAGCGCACCGGGCCAGACTCTTCGACGAACGGGTTGGCCGGGCTGGCCAAGATGTTTGTGGGGGTGTCCAGCTGGGCCACCTCGGATCTTTCGGCCAGGATGGCGATCTTGTCGCCCATCTTGACGGCCTCGTCGATGTCGTGGGTGACGAAGACGATGGTCTTCTGCAGCTCCTCCTGGAGGCGCAGGAACTCGTTCTGCAGCCGATGCCAGGTGATGGGATCGATGGCGCCGAAGGGCTCATCCATCAGCAACACATCCGGGTCGGCGGCCAGGGCTCGGGCCACGCCCACCCGCTGGGCCTGGCCTCCCGAGAGCTCCTTGGGATACCGAGTCAGATACTCGTCGGGATCCATGCCGACCATGGTCAGCAGGTACCGGGCGCGCTCCTCGATCTTGGACTTGTCCCAACCCAGCAACTTGGGCACCGTGGCGATGTTCTGGAGGATGTTGCGGTGAGGGAACAGCCCGATCTGCTGGATGACGTAGCCCATCTGGCGCCGGAGCTGGTCGGGGTTGACATTGGTCACGTCCTTACCCTCGAAGATGATGCGGCCCGCAGTGGGCTCGATCATGCGATTGATCAGGCGCAACGTGGTGCTTTTTCCACAACCGGAGGGGCCGACCAACACCAGGATCTCGCCCTTTTTCACTTCGAGGTCAAGGTCGGCAACGGCGGGCACGGAGGTGCCTGGGTAGGTCTTGCCCACGCCTTGAAGCTGGATGAGCGTTTCGGTCACTGGGAGACTCCTGTGCAGAGGGGATGAACGGGCGAGCTGGGCGCCCTATCGAATGCCGCGGGGGGTGGTGAGTCGGCGAATGGCGACGAAGATGAGGTCGAACACCAGGGCCAGGGCGATGGTGCCCAAGGTGCCCACCCAGATGGCCTCGAGCGAGTTGTTCAGGCCCAGGCGGCTGAGGCCCATTCTTGATGAAGTCGCCGAACCCGCCGCCCGCGATCAGCGTGGCGATGGCAGCGATGCCGGTGGTGAGCAGTGCCGACACCCTGATGCCGGTGACGATCACCGGCCAGGCGAGGGCAGCTCCACCTTCCACAGTCGCTCCGAGCTGGACATGCCCATACGCCCTGGCCGACTCCAGCACGTCGGGGCTGACGCTGGCCAGGCCCGTGACCGTGTTGCGCATGATGGGCAGCAGCGTAGAGCAGCAACGCCACGAAGCTGGGGGCAAAACCAGGCCCAGGATGGGAATGAACAGGGTGAACAGCGCCAGGGAGGGAATGGTGATGAACACGCTGGTGATTCCCAGCGCCACCTCCCTGGCCACCGGACGGTGCCTGACCGCCACCCCACCGCTACCGCAATGCGGTAGCGGCGAGGATGACGGTGACGACGTAGGTGGCGTGGCGAACCAACGCCTCCATGAAGTCATCTGTGTTGTCCGAGAAGAACTCCCAGAAACTGGTCAGGCTTTCACCCATCCGACGCTGCTCTCCCTTGATGGTTGTATGGCCGGAACCGGCCGTGGGCTAGCCCTCGATGAGGCCTTGCTCGACCAGGTACTCATTGGCCACGTCGGCAGCGTCCTCGCCGTCGGAGGACACCTTCTCGTTCGGTGCCGTCATGGTGGGGATGTCCAGCGGGGTCAACACCGCTTCGGCAATGTCGTCGAAGGCCTCCGGGGCCTCGTCGTAGACGTCCTTACGCACGTTCATCGAGATGTTGTAGATGATCATGGCACTTGGGTCTTCGACGATGGTGAGGTCGAGGGCCGTGATGCGTCGTCGGTGGTGAAGATCTCACCGGGGAGTCGCAGTTGCTTGCTGGGTCTCGGTGTAGATGAGACCGGTATCGAGGATCTCCCGCTGGTCTTCGGGATCTGCGGCGCCCGTGGCCTCTTCCCACAGGACAGGCCGTCGGACCGGCTGGGAACTCGGACTCCATGCACACCTTGGCGTCCAGGTTGTCCTTGATGTAGGCGGCCATCGAGTCGAAGTCGAAGGGCCCACCGTTCTTCTCGGTGAGGTCAGGACCGGTGGCAGCCGTACGTGTTGTTGAACGGCGCACGCCCCACCCAGACGTCGATTTCTCGCCGATGCTCTTGCGGACGTTCTCGGTGAGCTCCTCACCATCGCTGGAGGGATCCTCCTGCCCCAGATGCTCGGTCCAGCCGGTGCCGTTGTACTCGGCGTAGCTGTCGATCTCGCCGGCCAGCAGCGCCTCGCGCACCACGTTGGTGCCGCCCAGGTTGATCTTGCGGTCGACGTCGGCACCGGCGGCCTCGTAGGCGTCGGCGAGGATGTTGCCCAGGATGAGCTGCTCGTCGAAGTCCTTGGAGCCAACCTTGATGCTCACACCGGAGAGGTCGGCTTCTGCGAGCGGGCTGTCGGCGGAGGCGGTGTCGCCCCCACCCCCGTCGTTGTCGTCACCGCAGGCGGCCAAGGGAACCATGGCCAGCGCGGCGGCGGCTACGGCGAATCTCCCGAATCGAGGGTTCAATTTCATGAACGAGTCCTTTCGGTACGTAGTACAGCGGGGGGGTATCCCCATGACCGGAGGGACCAAAGTGGACATTCCGGGGCCGACACACGCACCGGCGCGGGGCACCTTCCGGACCATCGTTCCCTCGTCTGGTCACAACGCCTCACCACACTTTGCGGTTCGAGCGGCGTGCCTCGACCGTAGCGCGTGAGGCCCGCAGCGCAACTTGAACAACATCTATGAACGGGGAAGATGGCCTAGGCGGTGCGGCAGGCCACCCTCAGCGAGTTCAAGCCTCGCAGCGTGAAGCTGGGGCGGAACGTCGGCTGTTCCAAGAGTTCGATCGAGCGAAACCGATCGAGCAGGCCACCGAACACGATCTCACCCTCCGCGCGGGCGAGCGACGCACCCAGGCAGTGATGGGGGCCCCACCCGAAGCTCAGCGGCGGCGGGGTGGTTCGGTCGACGAACCGGCCGACATCCAACGTGTCCGCGGCCGAATACACCTTCTCATCTCGGTTGGCGCTGCCCTGGAGCACCGTGAAGAGCTGTCCGTAGCCAACGGGTTCGCCAAACAGCTCCAGCTCGGTGAGCGCTGCCCGCATGTTCAGCTGCACCGGAGAGTCCCAGCGCAACAGCTCCCAGATGGCGGACCCGAGCAGCGAACGATCATTGCGCAGCCGAGCCAGCTGCTCGGGGTTGGTCAGCAACGCGTACAGGCCATTGCCGATGAGGTTCGTGGTGGTCTCGAAGCCGGCGGCATACATCAGGCCGGTGTTGGCCAACAGCTCCTCGTGGCTCAGGCGGTCACCCTGCTCCTCCACGGCGATCAAGGCGCTCAGGAGCCCGTCGTCCGGATGGGCGCGCTTGTCGGCGATGAGCTGTTCGAAGACCTCGCCCATGACGGCCACGCCGGCCTCCGCTGCCTCGATTGCTGCGTCGTCGGCGGCCGCATCGATCAGCGCCGTGCTGGCCCTGACGTGGGGCGCCAGCTCCTCATGCAGCTCGGGCGGCACACCCAGCAGGTCGGAGATGACGGCCGCCGGCAAGCGGGCCCCGAGAGCATCGAGCACGTCGACGCCACCCTGCTGGGCCATCTCGTCCAACAGCGGCGCCAACAGCTCGGCGATTCGCGGGCGCATGGCCTCGGTGCGCCGCGGCGTGAACGCCCGGCTGACCAGGCTGCGCAAGCGGGTGTGGTCGGGAGGATTGGCGAACAGCATCGAGCCCTGACGTTGTTCGGTGCGACGCTCTCGACCGCTCATGCCGGGCGGCACGTCCATGTCGGGCTCGGGGCGACCAAGCGCCGGGTTTCGCAACACCTCCAGGCAGCTCTCGTAGTCGGCGACCACGATGGATCCGAGGCCCGAGCGGTAGCGACCCAGTTCCTCGCGGAGCCTGCGGTAGTGCACGTAGGGGTCCTGTCGGCCCTCGTCGGTCATCACCGCCGTGCCCAGGAGCAGGTCGGCCTCCATCTCGGTCAGGTTGGCAGCGGCTGCGGGCGGCTCGCCCGGCGATGCGTTACTGGCTGGCTGGGTGGCCATCGGAACTCCTCATGGCGGTTGTCGGCGGCCGCGGGTGTCACCCTGTAACCAAGAAGTTACAGGGTGACACCGATCAGCCACGCCCACAATGGGAGGGTGGCCAACGACAGCACCAGCCCGACGCCGACCAGCTGGGCCACCGTCTTCTCGTCCAGGCCCGCCGACGTGGCCACGATGCCCGCCGTGACCATGGGGGGCATCGCAGCCTCCAGCGCCGAGGCTTGCCAGGCCGGGCCGGAGGCCCCCGCGACGAGCGCCACCGCGACGACCACCGCCGGCAGCGCCACCAGACGAAACGCCAGGCCGAAGACCACCGGCGCACTGGGGCGGCTCAACCGGATCGACGCCAGGCGGACGCCGATGGAGACCATGGCCAGGGGGGTGAGGGTGGCCGCCAACAACTGCAGCGCGTCGTCCACCGACCCCGGCATCGCAACGCCCCGACGCTGCCCCCACCCCAGCGCCAGCGCTGCCAGCAGCGCAAGGAACGGCGGGAACGCGAGTACTCGGCGGCCAATCGACGCCGCACTCGGGCGGGTCTCGGCCGCGCCGTAAGCCCCTGCCACCACCGCGCCATAGGTGCTGAGCGCCAGGAAGGTTCCCAGCTGGTCATACAGCACCGCGGCGGGCAGGGCCTGGGCACCCAGCAGCGCCTCCACCGCGGGGAACCCGAGGAAGCTGGTGTTGCCCAGCGGGACCACCAGCATGAGGGCGCCGGTGAGCTGGCGGGACCAACCCACAACCCGTGCCACGACCCACACCGCTGCGGCGCCGAGCACCAGCACCGCCCAGGCAACGCCAACGGGCACCGCGGCGTCGGCCCCCAGCGTGACGTCGGGAACGGTGCGCAGCACCAGCGCAGGAAGGGCCAGGTTCAGAATCGTCCAGTCGATCCCGCGGACGAGCTCCCCGGGCGGCGTCAACCAGCGTCCTGCTGCCCAGGCCAGCGCCAGCAGGAGCGCCACGGCCGCCATCGGCGGAGTCCTAGCGGTTGGAGCGTTCGTCAGCCAGGACGCCCAGCACCATGACCACCTGGCTGGGCCCTGCCACGCGGTGAGCAGCACGACTTGGGCCCGCTCCCACCTTGATCCCGACATCGCCAGGCCGCAGCACAGCCAACGCGTCCTCGTCGGTCACATCATCGCCGACGAACACCGTGACGTCCGGCCCGGCCTGGGTCATCAGCCGGCGCATGGCCTGACCCTTGTCGGCGCCCGCCACGGCAAACTCCGCCACCATCTTGCCCACCTTCACGTGGACGCCCGGCCTGACCGCCAGCCTGTTCAGCAGCGCTTCGGCCGCCAAGGCCCCCGCGTCGGGGTCGGCCTGCCGGTAGTGAAACGCAACTCCGACCGGCTTGGTCTCCAGGCTGGCGCCGGGCAGGCGGGCCACCTCGTCGGCCACCTCCGCCACCAGCTCGGCCAGCAGCGCCTCGGCCTCCGCTGCGACGAACCGTTCGTTGGCCTCCGCACGTTCCGCGTCATCGAGTGACGGCCCGGCGTCGCCGCGTGGCTCCACGTGCTCCGCCCCATGGCTGCCGACCAAACCCAGACCCACCGGCGGACCCGACAGGTGCACCAGGTCGGCCAGCGATCGGCCCGACACCAGGCTGGCCCACGTATCGGGCATCGCCGCCAACTCGGCGAGCAGCTCCATCGTGCCCGGCAGCGGACGAGCAGCGGCCGGATCGTCCACGATGGGCGCCAGGGTGCCGTCGTAGTCACACGCAACCAGCAGGCGACGCGCCCGGGCGGCGCCCTCCAGCGCCGCGCAGAGCCCCTCGCCCAGCGTTCGCCGCTCCTCATCGAGCCGGCTCACGACTTGCTCACCGTGCGACGCCCAGGGCGTCCAGCCATGCATCCGCCCACCGGTGCACGTCGCTCTCGGCCACGTGAGCTCGCAGCGCCGCCATGCGGCTGCGCTGCTCGTCCACCGGCATGGTGACCGCGCGCTCGAACGCCCGCTTGAGACCATCGATGTCGTAGGGGTTGACCAGCAGGGCCTCCCCCAGCGTCTCGGCGGCCCCGGCGAACTCCGACAGCACCAAGACCCCGGTGTCATCCGTGCGGGTGGCCACGTACTCCTTGCACACCAGGTTCATGCCGTCTCGCACCGCCGTGACCAACATCACGTCGGCCGCCAGGTAGAGCGCCACCAGCTCCTCCAGGTCGTGGTGGCGGTGCAGGTAGTGCATGGGCACCGCGCCCACCTCGCCGTAGTCACCGTTGATCTCGCCAACCATGCGGTCGATCCGATCGCGAAACTCGGCGTAGTCGCGAACGTTCTCCCGAGTGGGTTCGGCCACCTGCACCAGCACGTGGCGACCGACCGTGAGGCGCCCCTCCTCCAGCAGCTCTCGAAACGCCCTCAGGCGTCGTGCCAAGCCCTTGGTGTAGTCCAGCCGGTCGACGCCAAGCAGCACACACTCCGGGTTGCCCAGGCTCGCGCGCAGCTTGGCCGCCCGTTCAATCATGGCGGGGTCGGCGGCCATGACCTCGAGCGACGCAGTGTCCACCCCGATACCGAAGCAATCCACCCGCACCGACCGGTCGCCCACCTTCACTTCGTTTCCCGACACCTCGGCCTCGGTGACGACCTCGGCCAGCCGGCGGAAGTTGGCGGCGCCGCCGTGGGTCTGGAAGCCAACGACATCGGCCCCGAGGAGGCCCTCCACGATGGTGCTGCGCCACGGGATCTGCAGGAACAGCTCCACCGGCGGGAAGGGGATGTGAAGGAAGAACCCGATGTGCAGGTCGGGCCTCAGCTCGCGCAGCATGCCCGGCACCAGCTGCAGGTGGTAGTCGTGTATCCACACGGCCGCTCCGGGCGCCGCCCATTTGGCCGCCGCCTTGGCAAATCGCCGGTTGACGGACCGATACGCATCCCACCAGGTGCGGTGGTACTCCGATCGCACGATCGAGTCGTGGTACAGCGGCCACAGCGTCCTGTTGGCGAAGCCCTCGTAGAACAGTTCCACCTCGCCTCGCGAGAGCGGCACCGGCACCAGCGAAATGCCGTCGACCACCAGGGGATCCTCGCCCTCGGTGCCCGTGGTCCCCGACCAGCCCAACCACATGGCGTCGTTGCGATTGGTCATGACGGGCGCCAACGCGGTCACCAGACCGCCGGGGCTGGTCTCCCAGGTCGCCCCGTCCGAAGTGGTCACCCTGCGCACCGGTAGGCGGTTGGCCAGCACGAGGAAGCTGGCCATCCCCTCGTCGGGAACCGATCGATCCGGGTTGTGGGTGCGTGCCGTCGAGCCCGCCTCAGCGTCAGATGCCACCATGCCCCCCAGCGTACGGGGTGGTTCCACCATGGCGACCATCCTCGGCTCGATTCCGGCCGACCCAGCGTTCGACCGCACCCATCGACCGGGAAGAACCGGGCACCGGAAGCGGGTCGCCGACGCACACCACCCCGGGGCCTCATAGGGTCCCAGCAACGGGCATCTCTCAGGCCACCCCGACGAGGAGCAACCCATGAGCGACCAACGACCCGACTACAGCGGCCTCAGCGCCTGCTTCGTCAACGCCACCTTGAAGCCATCGCCCGAGCACAGCCACACACAGGCGCTCATCGACGTCAGCCGAGACATCATGAAGCGCGCAGGGGTGAGCACCGACGTGATCCGCGCGGTCGACCACGACATCGCCCCCGGCGTGCAGCCGGACATGACCGCACACGGGGCGGCCTCCGACGAGTGGCCCGAGTTGTGGCCGCGGATCATCGGTGCCGACATCCTGGTGCTGGCCGGCCCCATCTGGCTGGGCGTCAACAGCTCGGTGATGCACCGGGTGATCGAACGCCTCTATGCCCACTCGGCAGAGCGCAACGACGCCGGGCAGTACGTGTTCTACGGCCGGGCCGCCGGTTGCCTCATCACCGGCAACGAGGACGGCATCAAGGCATGCGCCTCGACGGTGCTCTATGCGCTGGGCCACATCGGCTACACCATCCCGCCCCAAGCCGATGCCGGATGGATCGGCGAGGCGGGGCCCGGCCCGTCCTACGGCGACGACGGCGCTGGTTTCGACAACGACTTCACCAACCGCAACACCACGTTCATGACCTGGAACCTGATGCACACCGCCAAGGCCCTGGCCGACGCCGGCGGCATCCCCGCCTACGGGAACCTCCCGGCCGAGTGGAGCGACGGCGAACGCTTCGGCTTCCAGAACCCGGAGTATCGCTGAGGCCCGCACCGGCGGCGCCCGGGCTACCGCACCCCGGCGAGCGCTCGGGCCATCTGGGCCAGGTCGCCCGGGCCGCTGCCGCAGCATCCGCCGACCAGCCGCGCTCCCGCATCCAGCAGCTGCTCCAGGAGGGCATCAGGCCGCCCGGAGCTGGACGAGGCGCCGACAAACACGCCACGTGCCGGGTCCCACGCCCCGCCCAGGTTCGGCTTGGCCACCAGCGGCACCGCCGTTGCGGCGGCCAGCGGGCGCAGCGCCGCCGCAACGTGCTCGCCGGGCGCACAGTTGACGCCCACCGCCACCAGGCCGGGCAGGTCCAGCACCGGCGCGATCGCCTCGGCCACCGGCTCGCCGGTGACACATCGCGCATCGGCGCCCACGGTCATGGAGACGATCAGCTCGGGCGGCGGCGCACCGAGGCGGGCCATCCGTGCCATCGCCCGCTCCAGCTCGTCGGCCAGCACCCGAACCTCACGGCCGTCGGGGATGGTCTCGCACCACCAGAGCTCCGCCCGGGTTGACCGCTCGACGCCGGCCTCGCACAACACCGACAGCCGCTGCCGGTGGAAGCCCCGCAGTTCGTGCTCGGAGCAGTCGTAGTTGCCCCGGTACTCCGACCCGTCGGCCAGGGTCGCGCCGTAGGGGCCGATGGACGCCGCCACCCACGCATCGCCGCCACGGCGCCGCCCCCGGGCGCCGCAGCGTTCCGCCCAGGCCGACCGTGCCCGCCGGGCGACGCGCACGGCGTCGACGAGCAGCAGGTCGCCGTCGGCGGGCGACCGACCCGTTGCGACGGCGCCCCTGCGGCTCACCTGATAGCCGGCGCTGAGGATCACCCTGGCGCCCGCGTCCAGGAAGGCCTCGTGCGCCCGTCCCACCAGCTGGGGTTGCGTGGCCAGCACCTCGGCGGTCCACAGCGGCCCACTCGGCGACGCGCCCAGTTCGGCGAGCGCCGTGGACATCCCGCCGTCGGCCATCACCGGGCCGAGGGCCAGCGCGTCAGCCAGCGGCCCCCGCCCCTCGGTTTCGAAGGTTGGATCAGCAACCACGGGCCCGACCGAGCGCATAGGCAGCCACGGCTGCGGCGGCGCCCACGTTCAACGAGTCGACCCCGCCCGACAGCGGTATGCGCACCCGCAGGTCGGCTGCACCCAGCACCGCCGAGCTGAGCCCGGGCCCCTCGGCGCCAACCAGCAGGGCCACCGGATCATCGTCCCCCGCCCGCAGCGCCCCGATGTCGAGGGCGTCGGTGGCAGGGGTCAACGCCAGCAGGGTGAACCCGGCGTTGCGAAGCGGGTCGAGCCCGCCGGGCAACGCGTCCAGCCGGGCGTGAGGCACGGCGAACACCTCACCCATCGACACCCGGGAGGCGCGCCGATAGAACGGATCGGCACTGGCCGGGTCCACCAGAAGCGCCTCGGCGCCCATGGCAACGGCGCTGCGTGCGATGAGACCAAGGTTCACCGGGTTGGCAACTCCCTCGGTGACCACCACGGTCCGACGGCCGGCCAGCACCTCGGACGGCGCACGCGGCGCCGGGCGAGCGAACACTCCAAGGCTTCCCCCGTGCGACGACGCGCCGGTGATGGCACGCAAAAGCCCCGGGCCCGCGCCCAGCACTCGGGCCCCCTCCAAGCGCGCACGCCTCACCGCGCCGGGCAATGGCACAACCCGCTGCGCATCGACCAGCAGCGCCAGCAGGCGGTAGCCGGCGGCCAACGCCCTGGCCGCCACCACGTCGCCCTCGGCAAGAAACCGACCGTTGGGGGCAGAAGCCTGCGGCTGGTCGCGTAGGGGCCGGTCGCGAAGCCCGACGAACGGCGCCACCTCTGCGTCGTCGACATCGTCGACCACCCGGTCCCAGGCCATCGGGGGCAGGTCACCGGGCTCGGAGCGGGCCACCGGGTGCGACCGGCCCCGACCCTGACGCGGGCCGTTCACGTCAGGTCGCCAGCGCCAGGTGCCCCGAGTGCGGTGAGCTTCGATGCTCCCGGGCGGTCGCGCGCCGCCCGGTAGCGAGCCCGCACCTCCTCGGGGTGCGCCCCGGGCCTCGGCTCCACCATCGCCCCTCCCCCCAGACCCCAGCGGTCACCCACCGCCCGGGTGGAAACGCCTTCCAGCGCACAGGCCGCCAACACCGCCGCTCCGGTGGCCACCACCTCGTCGTCCTCGGGCACCACGATCCCCGTTCCCCACAGGTCGGCCGCCCGTTGCCGGTAGGCCGCCGATCGGGCCCCGCCGCCCACCAACACCGGAGGTCCGCTCACGCGCAGGCCGGCCAACCGCAGGGCGTCCACCCCATCCAGCAGCCCGCACAGCACGCCGTCGTGGGCGACGCGTGCCAGCTCGGCCCGACCGGTGCCGGTGCGCAGGCCCGACAGGAGGCCCGCGGCGTCGGGGCGGTTCGGCGTGCGTTCGCCGTCGAAGTAGGGCACGAGGACCGCCTCGACCGGGGCCGGATCGGCGTCCAGCGCCAGCCGGGCAAAGGCGTCGACGTGAAGGCCCATCCACCCCGCCACCGTGTCGGTCACCCGGGTGGCGTTGAGCGTGCAGACCAGCGGGAGAAACCCGCGCGACGCGCTGGCGAATCCGGCCACGGCGCCCGTCTCGTCGGCCGTGGGGTGCTCCGCCACCCCGTAGGCGGTGCCCGAGGTGCCCAGCGAGATCACCACCTGACCGGGCGCCACACCCAACCCGAGCGCGGCGGCCATGTTGTCGCCCGTCCCGGCGGCCACCGCAACGCCTGGGGGCATGCCCAACTCCCCGGCAGCCTCGCCCGTCAGCCGCCCGGCCTGGGCACTCGACGCAAGCACCTGCGGCAGGCGTGCCACCCAGGCATCGGGGTCGTCGACCGCAGCAGCCAACAGGTCAGTCCGGTACCGGCCTCGCGCCGGGTCGAACCAGCCCGTGCCCGAGGCGTCGCCCGGGTCGGTCACATGGGCGCCGCACAACCGCCAGGTGAGGTAGTCGTGGGGCAACATGACCCGGGTGGTGCGTGACAACAGCTCGGGCTCGCTTCGGTGAAGCTGAGCCAGCTTGGCGATGGTGAAGGAGGCCACGGGGACGCTGCCGCACCCCTGCGCCCACGCCCGTGCCCCCAACGACGCCACCAGCGTCGCTGCTGCGGGCGCAGCGGTGGTGTCGTTCCACAGGGGTGCCGGGCGCAACGCAACGCCGGCATCGTCCAGCAGCACCAGGCCGTGTTGCTGGGCGGCCACGGCCACGGCGCCCACCTTCGACCGTGCCTCCCCCAGCTGGGCACACGCCGCCACCAGGGCCCGCCACCAATCCGCCGGAGACTGCTCGGATCGAGGCGGCGTGGCGGCCGGATGCGGCGAGCGCCCCGTGGCGACGATGGCGCCGTCCTCCGCCCGGCGAAGCTCGACCTTCACCGATTGGGTGGAGCTGTCCACCCCGAGCACCAGCGAGGAGCGCACCGGCGAGCTACCGGGCCCGCTCAACGTGGCGGTTCACCAGGTTTTCCAACCGCTCCTGGCCGCCGGTGGCCACGGTGCCCTCCAGGTGTTCGGCGGCGACCAGCTCGGACAGGGTGGCCAGGGTGTGTTCGCCGCCGTCGATGGACCGGCCCAACGGGGTGGCCCACTCCCGGGAGCGTTGCTCAACCGCAGCAGCCAGCTCACCCGAGGTCACCAGGGAGGCCGCCGCCAGCAATGCCCGAGCCAGGGTGTCCATGCCGCCGATGTGTGCATGGAAGAGATCGGCCGGGTCGGTCGACTGGCGCCGCAGCTTGGTGTCGAAGTTGAACCCGCCGGTGCCCATGCCCCCGCCCCGCAGGATCTCGTAGAGCACCGGGGTGAGCTCCTCGACCGAGTTGGGAAACTGGTCGGTGTCCCAGCCGTTCTGGGGGTCGCCCCGGTTGGCGTCAATCGAGCCGAACACGCCCAGGGCCACCGCCTGGGCCACCTCGTGGTGGAACGAGTGCCCGGCCAGGGTGGCGTGGTTGCCCTCGATGTTCACCTTCAGCTCGCCCTCCAACCCGTGGCGCTCCAGGAAGCCCGCCACGGCCGCCACGTCATGGTCGTATTGATGCTTGGTGGGCTCGGCCGGCTTCGGCTCGATCAGGAGGGTGCCGGGAAACCCAATGCGGTTCTTGTGCTCGACGACGAGGGAGAGAAACCGCGCCAAGCGATCCTCCTCGACGGCAAGGTCGGTGTTGAGCAGCGTTTCATAGCCCTCGCGGCCGCCCCACAACACGTAGTTCTCGCCGCCCAAGGCGTGGGTGGCCTCCATCGCCTTGGCCACCTGTGCTGCGGCATGGGCGAAGACCTCGGGGTCGGGACTGGTGGCCGCTCCGGCCCGATAGCGCGGGTGCGAGAACAGGTTTGCCGTGCCCCACAGCAGCCGGGTGCCCGTGCGTTCCATGTGTCCGGCGGTCACCTCCACCATCTCGTCCAGCCGCCGGCAGCTCTCGGCGAAGTTGTCGCCCTCCGGAGCCAGATCCCGGTCGTGGAAGCAGAAGTACGGCTGACCCAACTTGGCGAAGAACTCGAAGGCCACTTCGGCCTTTGCCCTGGCCGCCGCCATGGGTTCGAGGCCATCGTCATGCCACGGACGGGCGAAGGTGTCGGCACCGAAGACATCGCTGCCGCCCCAACAGAACGAGTGCCAGTAACACACCGCCGCACGCAGGTGATCCTCCATGCGACGCCCCAGAACCAGGCGATCTGGATCGTAGAACCGGAAGGCCAGCGGGTCGTCGCTGTCGGCCCCGAGATACGGAATGCGACCGATGCCCGCGAAGTAGTCAGCCATTGCCTCACCCTAGAACCCGTTGCTCCCAGCCGCCGGAGGAGCCCACCTCGCTGCGGATCGGCGAGGCGCGCAGCCCGACGCGCAGTACGGTCACGTCACGTGTGGAGATTCATTCCCTCAACCCCTGATCCAGAGGAGCTGAAGGAACTCGGCCGCGCCAGCCGCGAGGTGCTGTTGGTGTCGGCGCTCGTCGGCGCACTGGCCGGACTGGCCGCCGTGGCCTTCGACTGGAGCGTCTTTCGCCTGTTGGAGGGGTTTCGGACGCTGCCGCCGTGGACCGCAGCGGTCGGGCCGCCCCTTGGGCTGGTGATGGCACACCTCATCCTTCGCACCCTGGGCCGCGGCGCCACCCCCTCCACCTCCGATGAGTACCTGAAGCGATTCCACCAGGAGGGCGGCGTGCTCGGGGGGCCTGCCCTGCGCGGGCGCGTGGTGGCCAGCGTCGTTGCCCTGGCCAGCGGCAATCCCCTCGGGCTCGAGGGCCCGGCCATCTACATGGGGGCGTCGGCCGGCGCCACCGTGCAGCGGCGCATCCCCCGGCTCTTCGGCCGCATCGACCACCGCCTGTTGCTGGTGGCTGGCGCAGCGGGAGGGGTTGCCGCGGTGTTCCGCGCCCCCGCAACCGGGGCCATCTTCGCCATCGAGTCGCCGTACCAGGGCGACCTCGCCCACAGCTCCCTGCTCCCGGCGCTCATCGGCGCCTCCACGGGCTACGTGACCTTCTCGCTGATCATCGGCAATGAGCCCCTGTTCCCGGTGCAGGGCAGCGCAGACGTGATGTTGCCCCAGCTGGGGTTCGCGTTGTTGCTGGGCGCCCTGGCCGGGCTGGTGGCCCGCTGGGGTGCCGCGGCCATTGCGCTGGCCAAGCGTCTGTCCACCAGCGGGCCCGACTGGCGGCGCCTGCTGCTGAGCGGCGTCGTCGTCTCGGCGGCCAGCCTGAGCGTGCGCCTGGCGGCCGACGAACCGGGCGTGCTGGGCCCCGGGTATGGCCTGGTCAACTGGGCGCTGGCGGACAACCGCACCATCTGGGTGCTGGTGGTCATCCTCGTTGCCCGCAACCTGGGCACCGCAGCGGCGGTCGCCGGAGGCGCGCCCGGCGGCCTGTTCGTGCCGCTGGTGGTGGCGGGCGCGCTGCTGGGCCGCCTGGCCGGCGAGCTGATCGGCGCCGACAGCACGACGCTCTTCCCCGTCATCGGCATCGCCGCCATGCTGGGTGCCGGCTACCGGGTGCCGCTGGCCGCCGTGATGTTCGTGGCCGAAACCACCGGCCGCCCCGGGTTTGTCGTGCCGGGCCTCCTCGCCGCCGTGGCCGCCGAGCTGATGATGGGCACCAGTTCCTTCACCCAGTACCAGAAGCGCGCTCAGCTGGTGCACGAACGGCGTCGCACCCGCCGCAGCCCCGGGCGAGGATCCGATCCGCTCACCGGCGAGATCGGCACGGTGGGCCTGAGGTCGGGTGAGACACCTGCTGCGGGCGACGCCGCCGGAGCCACGAGCATCCGCACCCCTCGGTGCTGGGGCGCCGGCACCGACCCACCGGAGAGACGCCTCGGCCCATCCTGGTGGACCAGGGCAACGACACCTCCGAGATCCAGCAGCTGGAGACCGGCAGCGTGCGACGGGTGACCGGAGAGGTCTCCCGTCCGACCGGCGGTCACGAGACCCTCACCGCAGGAGGTGACGAGGCGGGCCCTCGGCCACCTCCGCTCCCGCCTGCGGCGCCACCGCCCGCGGTCCCCGGCGAGCGAGCCGGCTGGGTGGGCAGCGGGGGCGGCCACGACACCGGAGACGCGAGCGGGGACGACAGCGACCCGTTTCCGTCGGACTTCGACTCGGCCTGACGTCGGGTCACTCCGAGCCCCCTCGCCGTAACCAGGCCCGCTAGAACCGCTGCCACTCCCCGGCGATGGCGGTCTCGCCAACCGCCGGCCGGGTGTAGTCGCACACGCCGTCGGGAAAGATCCGCTCCAGGCGCTCCACCTCGGAATCGGAGAACCTCACCTCGTAGGTGTCGTCGGCCAACGCATCGGGCACCGGCCGGGTCTGGCACTTCATGGTGTTGTCCGACAGCGGCGCCCCAGCCCCCGTGCGGGGATCCCCGCGCACCGGGTAACGCTTGGCGCACGCTTCCTCGTCGTTGGCGTCGGCGCCCCGGGCGAGCACCTTGCCGCCGTCGTCCCAGCAGGTATCGACGGCCGCCTCGGGGCGGGTGCGCTGCACCAACGCCGCCCGGTCGGTGGCGCCGGCCCCCTCGCCGCCTCCGGCTGCGATGGCGGTGGCCCATTCGTCGAGCACCTCGATCAGCTGGGTTCCCAGCGAGATGCCGCCGGTGAGCGCCTCGACGAGGCCATCCCCCTCGGGCACTCCCTGGGTCCAGATGACGGAGTTGCCGGGGGACGCGCCGTCGCGTGAGAGCCGCTCCCGCACCGTGAACACCCGGAATCGGTCGTGGATGTCGCCCTGTGGGTCGGTGTAGATGTTCACGGAGATCACCGGAATTCGGCGCAGGTCGCCCTCACCGAGGTTGATGCGGCCCGTTCGATAGACGGCCTCCAGGCTGACGATGTCGGCCTCGGCCCGATCCGGCTGCTGCTTGCCGTTCAGGTCGTAGCTTCCGATGCGCTCGTTCAGGTCGAGAAACTGCTCGGCGGTGATGTCTCCGGCGTTCAGCGCCGACAGGCCGTATTGCACGCCGACGTTGTCCCACGGGCGCCGCGCCCAGCCGCTGTCGGGATCGGTGCCCATCGTGGCCACGTTGGCGTCCTGGAGGGTGCAGCGGATGCCGTCGGGGTTGGACTCGGGGTCGAACACCACCTCGGCGGGCGGCGTGAGGAACCCGCCCAGCTGACCGGGCAACAGCGCAACGTCGGCGCCATCGGGCACCAGATCCAGCCCGCACTTCGTGGGATCCACTCCCGAGGCGAACGTCCGGTCCCAGAACTCACACGTCTGGGCGGACAGCTGGTCGGCAATCGCCGCCCGACGCTCCGGGGACAACGCCGTGCCGGGGCCATCGAAGTACTTCGCCAGCAGGGAGCAGTCCAGCACCCCGGCCGAGATCGAGACGGCATCGGGGAACGGCAGCGTCGGGCCGATGGCATCCAGCAGGCCCGGATAGTTCTGGGCGATCAGGTACTGCTGGATGGCCCCTCCCGAGCCGCCCTCACCGATGGTGACCACCGGCGCACCCAAGGTCTCGATGACGTGCTCCTTGACCATCGAGGTGGTCTCGGCCGACAGCACGTCGTCGCACATCACCTGGAAGGTGTTGAACGTGGCGGTCGCCGTGGCATAGCCCTTGGCGTAGAGATCGGCCTCGGCCTCGCCCAGCAGGAAGAACCCTTGGGTGTAGCTGGTTCCGCAGCCCCCGCCGTAGCGATAGACGAGGCGCCCGTTCCAGCCCGCCGAATCGAACGAGGAACCGTCAGGTTCGCCCGACGGGCTCGGGTCGAATACCGACACCTGATACGGCGAGCGGTTGATGACCCCGAACTCGTCTCGGATGATCAGCGGTCGCTGCGACCCGTCAGCGGTCGCCACCATGCGGGCGTCGGTGGGGTCCGACGTCGGATCGGCCAGGTCGTGGTAGGCGCCCTCGGTGTCAACGTAGCGCCACGCGAACCGGGTGGGGGCGTCGCATGCCGGGGGCTTGGCGGGCTTCAGGCCGAACGACTCGGTTGAGCACTTCGTCATCGTGAACTGCTCGCCCGAGAACACGGGGCCGCTGCGCGGGTGATTGGTCACCTCGACGTCGCCGGCGAGGCGCGTGCCGTCCTCCGACTCGGCGGTGACACGCAGCTCAGAGGTGCCCTCGGGCAGACCGCTGACCACCACGGCCGGGCCGACGTCCTTGCCATTGCGCGGGGCCGGTGCAGTTCTCGTTGGCAGGTCCTGTCCGTCCAACGCCACCGAGAGCGTGGCCGGTTCGTCCATGGAGGGCACGGCCAGCACGGCGTCACCGCCGGTCACAACGTCGGGCCGCGACGACACCACCTCCACCGCCAACCCTCGCTCGCCCTCCCCGCCACCAGCACCGCTGCCGGTGTCACTTCCGCCGGTGTCACTACAGGCGGCGGCCAGCAACGCGGTCGCCGCCAGGCAGAGCCAAAGCAGCCCGCTGCGCCGCCGGCGTGTCGACCGACCGCGTCTGCCAATCCAACTCATCGAGACCACTCCCCCAGCTCAACGTCGCCCCTGCGACGAGCGTCCACATCTTCCCCTGCTCGCAGGGCAAACGCCCAACGACGCCAGCCAACGCCAGCCACACCGGCCCGCTCCGGCCACGACGGACTGCCGATACCCTCCCCTCCAAACCACAGGGGGGGGAATCGATGAGGGACGAACTGACCGCGCTGGTCCGCAGCGGCGAGGTACACCCGCGCGAGCTGGTCGCCGAGGCGCTGCGCCGCATCGAGCATCGGGACGGCGAGCTGGGTGCGGTGGTGGCGCTGCGGGGCGACGAGGCGCTGGCCGAGGCCGAGTCGGTCGCCCGCTCCCGGCCGTTGGCCGGGCTGCCGTTGCTGGTCAAGGACCTCAGCAACGTCGCCGGGATGCGCACCACCATGGGGAGCCCGTGGCTGGAGGAGGCTCCGGTGGCCTCGTCGGACGACTTGGTGGTGTCCCGCCTACGCGCCGCTGGGGCCATCGTGGTGGGCAAGTCGAACACGCCGGCGTTCGGACACACGGGGTTCACCACCAATCAGGTCTTCGGCACGACCCGCAACCCATGGAACACCGAGCGATCGCCAGGTGGCTCCAGTGGCGGATCCGCCGCCGCACTGTCAGCGGGACTCGTCGCGCTGGCGACCACCTCCGACGGCGGCGGGTCGGTGCGGCTGCCCGCCTCGGCCTGCGGGCTGGTCGGCTACAAGCCGACCACCGGGGCCGTGGGCCGAGACGTCCGCCCGTCGTGGCCCACCTTCTCGACGCTGGGGGCCACCGCCACCACGGTCGCCGATGTGCTGACGGAGGCCCGGGTGATCGTCGGCGGCACCCCGGGCGACCCCATGTCCATCCCGGCGTCGGCGACCAACCTGGTGCCACGCAGCCCCACCCGGGTGATCGCCACGCCCACCTTCCGGAGCGATGTCGACGACGACGTGAGGGCGGCCTTCGATGCCGCCTGTGCCTCGTTCGAGGCCGCCGGGGTGGAGGTTGAACTGCGCAGCGGGTTGTTGCCGACGGATGCCACGCTGGCCTGGTTCACCATCGCGTGCGCCGACCTGGCGAACGCCTTGGAGCCCTACCGGGATCGCTGGGACACCGCCGAGGACAGCCTGGCGTTCATGCTGGCGCTCGGCAGCGAGGTCAGCCTGTCCGACTACCTCGCTGCGGAGCGGACGCGTTGGCAGCTGGCCGCTGCGGTAGACGCCATCGTGGCCGAGGCCGCCCGACCCGACACGATCCTGATGTCGCCGGTGGCCAACGTGGGCTCGTGGGGACCCGAGGGGCCGCTGCCCACGCGTGCGGGCAGCACCGATGATCCGGCCGTCGCCACCAACACGACGGACCTCAACATGACGGGCCATCCGGCGGTCTCCGTGCCAACCGGCACGGACGCCCACGGCGTGCCCATCGGCATGCAGCTGGTCTCGGCCCGCTACGACGATGGGCTGGCGCTCGGCGCAGCCGCGCTGCTGGAGCGGGTTGCGCCCTGGCAGCTCCACCCGGAGGGCTACACGCCGTTCGCCATCTGAGCCCCCGCGGCGACGCGAGATCCTCACGTGAGGGTTTCGCGTGCCTGGGGTGTCGAAACCCTCACGTGAGGGTTTCGACACCGGACGGGTGAGCAGAAGCTGGGCGGTCGGGCCGAGGCTCAGCCGCCGAGCAACTCGCGGATGCGTTCCTTGGGACGACCGATGATGGCAGTATCACCGGCCACCACCACCGGCCGCTGCATGATCATCTTGTTCGCCAGGATGGTCTCGACGATCTGGTCCTCGGTTTCCACGTCGGCATCGCTCAGCCCAAGCTTCTTGAACAAGGCGTCCCGCCGAACCAAGGCGGTGGGCTCGTCCTCCAGCTTGGCAATGAGGTCACGCAAGGTCGACTCGTCGGGCGGGTCCTTGCGGTAGTTGACGGTGTCGAAGTCCACGCCCAGTTCCTCGGCAATGCTCACGGCATTGTTGGAAGAGTTTCAATTGGGGTTGTGGTAGATGGTGACGTTGGCCATCGCCCAACAGTAGTTGGCCACGCCCACCCGATTTGGCGGTCAGTCGCCCTCGTCGGTGGGCACCGTCTCGCCCTCGGCTGCAGGTGCGCCGGGCCCATGGCCACCCGGCCCAAAGCCGCCGCGGCGTCCGACACCGTTGCGGCCCGGCCCCGATGCCCGGGCCTCCTCCATCGCCGCCTTGACCGCGTCGGCCTGCTCTTGGCTCACCACACCTTGGTCGACGGCGTCGGCCAGCGTGGACTCCAGCGCCTCGGCCATCTCGGCCTGACGCGCCTCCACGGCCGCCTCGCGCTCCTCCTGGGAAGGGCGTTCGCCGTCCTCGGGGCGCTCCGGCCGCTCGGGGCGGCTCGCCCGGAACAGCTCCCCCAGCTGCGTGGCCTCGTCCTGGGTCAGCGTGCCGTCGTCCACGAGGCCGGCCAACGGGCCGGGCCCACGGCGCCCGCCTTCGCCCAACTTGGGGGCATCCTCGAGCGCGGCACGGGCGGCGTCCGCCTGCGCTTGGTCCAGGGTGCCGTCGGAGACCAGCGATGCGAACGCTGCGTCGAGGACGGCGGCACGCTTGAGCTGCAGTTCCTCTCGGGTGGGCCGCTCGCCGTCCTCGGAGGGTTCGGGACGCTCGGGGCGGTTGGCCTCCAGCGCCTCCCCGATCTTCGCCACGTCGGCCTCGTCCAGGGTGCCGGCCGACACCAGGTCGCCGAACACTCGGCCCAGGCGCTCGGTGCGCTTCTCAGCCCGCTCCTCATCGGTCAACTGGCTCCCGCCGTGGCGACCGTCGGTCGTGTCAGACCCATCGTTCTGTCCCGAGGCCGAGGCGGTCGTCGACGGCGCAGCCGCAGGCTCGTTGTCGTCATCTTGGAGCGCACCGGCCAGCGGCCCGGCCGCCAGGCCGCCTACGGCGAGCACGCCCGCGCCGACCGCAGCACCGACGAGCAGGCGACCGCGGTTGGGCGTGCCACCCGACTGGTCATGCGAGGCGGGCGAGGCGGGCGATTCGAGGGGTTGCTCGGACATGGATGCTCCTCGGGGTGACGTGCGGGCAGATCTCCCGCGTCGTTCGGGTGAGGGTGCCAGTGTGGCGAGCCAATGTGAGAACCAGATGAGAGAACGATGGGAATCGACAGATGAGAGCGCCATGAGAGGACCGTGAGAAGTGCATGGAAGTACGGCCCGCTTCAGCACGCGAACCACGCGCGTGGGCGAGAATGGCCCCATGACCAGCTCGAACGTCGACCCAACCCCACACACCGTGCTGGTGGTGGAGGACGACCGGGCCGCCCGAGAGGCACTCGACCGAGCCCTTCGGTTGGAGAACTACCGGGTGCTCACGGCGGCCGACGGGCGCGCTGCCCTGGACACGCTGGCGGCCGAGCCTGTCGACGTGGTGGTGCTGGACCTGATGCTGCCCTACGTGGACGGGGTCGGTGTCGCTCAAGGCATGCGCCGACGGGGCGACGCCACCCCCATTCTCATGTTGACCGCCCGAGACGGCGTCACCGATCGGGTACGGGGGCTGGACGCCGGGGCCGACGACTACCTGCCCAAGCCCTACGCGCTCGACGAGCTGCTCGCCAGGTTGCGGGCGCTGCTCCGCCGCCACGGCCCGGAGGGCGGCGGGTCGGACGCCGACGAGATCGTCGTGGGCGACCTGCGCATCAACGAAGCCTCCCGGCGAGCCTGGCGCGGCGACCGCGAGATGGAGCTGTCCCGCACCGAGTTCGATCTGTTGGCCACCCTGGCGCGCAACGCCGAGATCGTGCTGGGCCACGCCCGGCTCTACGAGCAGGTCTGGGGCTATGACTACGGCGACTCCAACAACCTGGCCGTGTACGTGCGCTATCTCCGCCGCAAGACCGAGGAGGCCGGAGAGGACCGCCTGATCCACACGGTGCGAGGGGTGGGATACGTGCTCTCACCGGAGCCTCGATGAGCCTGCGCCTGAAGCTGGCGCTGCTCTCGGCGGGGCTGGTGGCGCTGGCGGTCGGGGTGGTGACGGCCACGTCGTCGCGCCTCATCGGAAACCGGCTGGCCGAGGAGGTGGACCAGTCGTTGGTGGACGCCGTCGCGGAGGTCGACACAGCTGCGGCGACCCAGGCCCGGCCCGGCCGGCCCAATGCCCGGCCGCCTGGCGCCCTCCAGCTGGGTCCCGTCGGGCTGGTGGTGCTGTCGGCGGCCGGAGAGGAACGCACAACGCTGGGCGAGGACGTCGTCACGGTGAACGAGGCCGATCGGAGCCTGGCGCGGGAGGCCGGCTCCGTTGCGGCTCGGCCCAGCGCAGATCCGACCGAGTTCACCTTCTCCACCCGCTCCACCGAACAGGGGGAGGTTCGCACGCTGGCCGTCGGGCTTCCCGGCTCGGGCGCCGTGGTGGCCGGACGGTCGTTGGACGAGGTGCAGTCGGTCACGTCCGATCTCCGACGACGCTCGGGCGTCATCGGCCTGCTCGTCGTCGCTGCCGCGGCCGCCGTGGGCTGGCTGCTGACGCGGGGGGCCACTGCGCCGCTACATCGACTCAGGCGCGCCACCGGCGAGCTGGCGGAGACGGGTTCCATCCAAACGCCCCTGCCCCCGGCGGGCCGCGACGAGGTGGGGCAGTTGGCGGAGAGCTTCGGCACGATGGTGAACCAACTGGAGCGCTCACGCGCGCAGCAACGAGCACTGGTGGAAGACGCCGGCCACGAGCTGCGGACGCCACTGACCAGCCTTCGCCTCAACCTCGAGGTGCTGGCGAAATACCCCGACCTGTCGCCGGAGGAACGAGCGTCCTTGCTGGCCGACCTCGACGCCGAGGTGGCGGAGCTCTCCACCCTCACCAACGAGATCGTGGAGCTGGCCACCGACCGCCGCGACGAGGCGCCGCCCACGGAGGTGGCCCTCGACCGGCTGGCGGAGCGGGTGGCCCGGCGAGCAACACGACGAACCGGACGAGCGGTCGCCGTGGATGCCCAACCGGTCACGACGATCGCCCAGGCGCCATTGGTGGAACGGGCCATGGTCAACCTGGTGGACAACGCGCTGAAGTTCGCTGGCCCCGCCGCCGAGGCGCCCTCGCTGATTGTGCGGGGCGACGACACCCGGGCGACCGTGGAGGTTCGGGATCACGGCTCCGGCATTCCACCCGAGGACCTGCCCAAGGTCTTTGATCGTTTTCACCGGGCGGATGGGGCTCGTGCCCTGCCGGGGTCGGGGTTGGGGCTGGCCATCGTGGCCTCGGCAGCGGAGGCCTCGGGCGGCACCACGTGGGCACGCAACGAGCCCGACGGCGGTGCCAGCGTGGGCTTCAGCCTGCTCCGATAGCCCGTCCTCGGCCCGCCCACCTGACCTCGGCGGTCTCCGGGCGTCCCGCCGGCCCGAACCCGGTCCCGCTGGCGCGTCGGACATCCGTGGCAGGCTCGGGCCATGGCCGTTCCCGATGCATCCGCCGACGACGCCGCCGACCAGGTCCAGCCGACGATCACGGTCGCCTCACCGGTCACCGGGCGAGTCGTGGAGGTGCCGGTCGTTGACGGTGACCAGGTCGAGCCCGGCACCGTGCTTGTCGTCGTGGAGTCCATGAAGATGCACCACGACGTGTCCAGCCCCGTGTCCGGCAGGGTGGAATGCGTGTGGGTGTCGCCCGACTCCCCGGTGAACGCGGGCGAGGACGTGGCCGACCTCCGCCCCGCCGGGTCCCTTCGGGGCGGATCGGCGGGTGCGAAGGAGCCCGAACCCTCAGCCGACCGGGTCGACCTGAACGAGGTGCTCACGCGACACGCGCTCGGACAGGACGCGGCCCGGCCCGAGGCGGTCGCCAAGGTGCACCGACGCGGTCGCCGCACGGCCCGGGAAAACCTGGCCCAGCTCACCGATGCGGGGTCCTTCGTGGAATACGGGCCGCTCGTGGTGGCCGCCCAACGGCGACGGCGCAGCGAGGAGCACCTCATCACGCGCACGCCTGCTGACGGCCTCGTGGGTGGCATCGCCACCATCGGCGCAGCACGCGTGGGCGCCGAGCGGGCCAGGGCGGTGGTGGTCAGCTACGACTACATGGTGTTGGCCGGCACGCAGGGCTACCAGAACCATCGCAAGAAGGACCGGCTTTTCGAACTGGCCGAGCGCCAGCGGTTGCCCGTCGTGCTCTTCGCCGAGGGAGGCGGCGGCCGCCCAGGCGACACCGACACCACCACCGTGTCGGGCCTGGACACCATGGCGTTTCACCTCTTCGGTCGCCTGTCCGGCACGGTACCGCTGGTGGGCATCGCCTCCGGCCGGTGCTTCGCCGGCAACGCTGCGCTGTTGGGTTGCTGCGATGTGATCATCGCCACCGAGGACGCCAACATCGGCATGGGCGGTCCCGCCATGATCGAGGGCGGCGGCCTCGGCACCTTCACCCCGGAGGAGATCGGCCCCATCGAGGTTCAGAGCGCCAACGGTGTGGTCGACGTGCGCGTCGCCGACGACGAGGCGGCCGTCGCCGCGGCCCGCCGCTACCTCGGGTACTTCCAGGGCTCGACGGCGGCCGACGACGCCCCCGATCAGCGCCTGCTGCGCCACCTCATCCCCGAAGACCGGCTCAAGGTCTACGACGTGCGGCGCGTGCTGGACGGGTTGGTGGATACCGATTCCCGCATGGAGCTTCGGCGCCAGTTCGCGCCCGGAATCATCACCTCCCTGGCCCGGATCGACGGCCGACCACTCGGCATCGTGGCCAACGACCCGGCACACCTGGGCGGAGCGATCGACTCGGACGGTGCCGACAAGGCGGCCCGCTTCCTGCAGCTGTGCGACGCCCACGGCTTGCCGGTGCTCTTTGTCTGCGACACCCCGGGGTTCATGGTCGGCCCATCCTCGGAGGAGGGGGCCGCAGTGCGCCACATGAGCCGCCTCTTCGTCACCGGCTCCAACCTGTCGGTTCCCTGCGGGACAGTGATCCTCCGGAAGGCCTACGGGCTGGGCGCCCAGGCCATGGCGGCGGGGAGTTTCAAGGCGCCCGAGTTCGTCGTGGCGTGGCCAACCGGCGAACTGGGGGGCATGGGCCTGGAGGGAGCCGTGCGGCTTGGCTTCAGCGCAGAGTTGGAGGCGGAGACCGACCCGACGGCCCGCCAGGCCCTCTTCGACTCCATGGTGGAGCTGGCATATGCCCACGGCAAGGCGCTGAACGTGGCAGCCCAATTCGAGATTGACGACGTCATCGATCCGGCCGACACCCGGCGCTGGATAGCCGCGGCGCTGCTCGCAGCACCGGGCACACCACCCGCCGCCGCCCGCCCCGCGGTCGACACCTGGTAGGCCCGCCCGGAGCGCGGAATGTGACCTGATGGCGTTGCGTCTGGTCGGACACGTGATGGCACCATTCGACACCTCCACCGACGAAGCCGGCGACCCCGAGTTCGGGGCGGACGAGCCACGTTTCCGGAACGGCTCACAGGGCCCCGCCGGCGACGAGGCACCCTCCCACGACCCGGCCGACGATGACGGCGCACCTGCGGCCAGCGCCGAGCCGGCCGACGCCGACGCCGAGCCGGACGACCAACCCACCCACGAGCGAGGCCGGTTGCGGGGGCGCATCGAGGGGGCGTGGGAGGAGGCCAAAGATCGTCGCCACCACGAGGACGACGAGGCGGAACGCTTCGAGCGGGAGGATCCCGAGGCCTGGGCCAACTCCCTGCTCGCCGAGGTCGACCCCAAGCACTACTTCGACGCGGTCTCGGGACTCGCCAGGTCCGACCAGAGCTCCATGCTGACACCGCTGGAGTTCGACCCGGACGTCGAATTCCACTACCCCCAGGCCACGTTCGTCGACCCCGAACCCCAGGGCGTCGAGACCGTCCAGCTCTATGCACGCACGGCCTCCCCCATCTTCGACGACCACCTGGCGGCGGCGTTCGCCGACCCGGCGCGGGCCGATCTGCTGGCCGACATCCACCATCGGCTGATGATCGACGGCCGCAACCTGGCGCTGGTCACGAACCATGGCGACATCGTGGATATCGCCATGGTGCTGGCCGGGCTCACCGTGGCGCTCTGTGACGGTCGCACGTACGGGGTGCTGAACGAGGAGCTGAGCCAGGAGGAACTGGCCGAACACTGCAACATCATGGTGAGCCGCATGGTGACCACCCGGGCTGCATTCGGGCTTCCGGCCATCTCGGTGGTGACCAACATGGCCCGGATCTTCCTCTCGCTTCCCCAGACGCACTCGCGACGCCGGGCCCGCCTCGACCCCAAGCTGGTTCGGGCCTCCAACGTGCTGATGCGGGCGGACCTTGATCGTCGCATCCAGCAGGGCGGTCAGCTGCTGGCCATGGCGGCCAGCGGCTCCCAGGATCTCTCGCTTGCTGCCAACTTCGCCGCCCGCGTGCGCAGCGCCTGGCAGGGATTCCGGGGTGAAGACCACGATGGTCCCAGCCTGCATCTTCAGCCGCTCTACGCCGGCACCATGAAGATCATGCTGCAATGCGCAGACGTGCTTCCGCTGGCGGTCTGCATGGACCCCAAGCGACCCGGGCTTCGGCTGGGGTCCATCACCCGGGTCCGCACCGAGGATGACTGCCACCGCGTCATGGATTGGATCGCCTCAGCCCACGAGGACATCACCGGCGTGACCACCGTGTACCACGACACGGAGGACGACCTGCTCACCAACATTCGGGCCGCCGTGTCCCGGTAGCCGAGGCGAACCGGGCGAACGCTCCGGACGTCGGGGCCGGGCTAGCCCTGCGCGCGGCGACGCGCCGCTCCCAGCGCTGCCCGCCAGCCGACCAGCCCCACGCCCAACACCACGAAGGCCACCACGACGAAGCTCGCCGCAGTGCCCTTGCCAAACACCAGGTTGCGCAACGTCAACCCGAGCGCCGCCGTCACCAGCCACAGCGCCACCCCTTCGGGCCAAGGCGCCCGCATGCGAGTCCACGATCCGGCCCATGACGATCCGAGGGCGGACTTCACCCGCAGGCCCGTGAGCACGCCCCAGCCGCCGGCCAGCGCCAGGAGGAACGGCGCGGCGGTGGCCAGGATGGATCCGATGGCCAGGCCCTCGTCGTGGCTGCTGCGGCCCGTGGAGACGAACACCAACACCACCGCAACATCGGCAAGCGCCACCCAGGCCAACCCGCGTGACCATCGCACCGCACCGTTGTCGATAGCCCGGGACGTCTCGCGCGCTGAGGTGAGTGACATCACCTCAGGCTACGCGGCGCCACGCATCGAACCCGGGTCGACCCGGCCCCGGCAACATTCGGGCACGAGCCGGTTCGCACCGCTACCACGGGGCGCCCAGCTCGGCCAGGGTGACCACGCGTCCCTCGTCGATGGACCGATGGGCCGCCGCGCCCATGGCCACCGCCCACAGGCCGTCATCGAAGGTGACCGCCGGGGGCGAACCGGTGCGGATGGCCTGGATGAACCCCAGATGCTCCATGAAGCTGGAACCATGGTGGAAGCCCTCGTAGGTCACCTCCGGCCACATCGGCGCGGCGATCTCCTCGATGGTGCCGTCACGTCGCTGCACCTCCACCCGTGCGCCGGGCACCCACGACTCCACCCGGGCCTCGGACCCCGCGCCGAGGAGGTGCTGCTCGGCCGGCGCCCCCTCGGCAAACATGCACAGGTCCAACTGGGCTCGCAGGCCCGAGGCAAACTCGACGACCACGAAGGCATTGTCGAGGATGTCGGGGCGGCGCCCGTCGATCAGCTCGTCGAGGTGGTTCACGTCTTGGCCGCCGGAGGCCATGACGCGAACCGGATCGCTCTGGGCCACCAGCCGCATCAGATCGAAGAAGTGACAGCACTTCTCCACCAGCGTGCCGCCGGTCTTGGCCGAAAAGCGGTTCCAGTGCTCAATCTTGGTCAGGAACGGAAACCGGTGCTCCCGGATGGACAACATCACCAGGCCGCCGGCGGCCCCGGCAGCCAAAGCATCCACGAAGCGGGCCACCGTGGGCATGTAGCGATACTCCAGTCCCATCCACGACACCGCAGGGCGCGCCCTGGCCAGGTCGCGAGCCTCCCGGGCGTCGGCCACCGTGGTGCACAGCGGCTTCTCGCACATGACGTGGGCATCGGTGGCCAGAACGTCGCGCAACACCTCGATGTGATGGAAGTTGGGCGTGGCCACCACCACCGCGTCCAGGTCCACCCCCTCCAGCAGTGCCCGGTGGTCGTCAAACATCGGCACGTCGTCGGCCCGCTCACCCAGGCAGGCCCGGGTCCAGCCTCGGGGTTCCTCGTTCGGCTCGGCCACCGCCACCACCACGGCGTCGTCGATCTCGTTCAGGTTCAAGATGTGCTCGCAGCCCATCATTCCCGAACCGATGATGCCGTAGCGCAGGGGTGCAGCCGGCTGCTCAGGTCGTGCCATCGTCCCTCCCGGCGGCGAACTCTAACCATCCGCCCTCGGGTGGAGGGCACCAACCCGGCGCCGCATCGGTGCCGGGTTCACCATGGCCAGTAGCGTTGGGGCGGCCAACCGACGAAGGGACACTCCCATCACCGCCGTCCTCCCCGACCTGCCCGCGCTCGCCTACGGCTGCTGGCGCCTGGCTGACGACTCACCCACGCCCGACCTCGTCCGGCGCCGGATCACCACCGCCCTCGACTCCGGGCTGACGTTGATCGACACCGCCGACATCTACGGGCACGGCACCCCGGCCGGCTTCGGCGGAGCCGAGGCGCTCCTGGGGGCACTGCTGGCGTCAGACCCCGCCCTTCGCGGATCCATGGTGCTGGCCACCAAGGGGGGCATCGTGCCCGGTGTGCCCTACGACCAATCCGCCACCTACCTGCGAAGCGCCTGCGAGGCCAGCCTTGACCGCCTCGGGGCCGACGTGATCGACCTGTACTTCGTGCACCGACCCGACGTGCTCACGGCGCCCGCCGAGTTGGCGGGGACGCTCGATGCACTGGTGGACGACGGGTTGGTTCGGGCCATCGGGTTGAGCAATTTCGATGCCGCCCACACCAGGGCGGTTGCCGCGCACCTGCGCCACCCGTTGGCCGCCCTCCAGCCCCAGTGGTCGCTGGCCCATCTCGATCCGCTGTGGGACGGCACCCACGCGCTGGCCTGCGAGTTGGGGGCAGCCGTCTTGGCCTGGTCGCCGCTGGCCGGGGGTGCCCTTGCCTCCCTGGTCAACGCCCGCCAGGATGCCGACGCGGCCCCCGACCGGTCGGCCGACGGTCTCGGCACAGGCGAGTCGGTACCCGACCTTGCCACCGAACTCGTCCGGCTGGCCCACGCCCATGAGGTCTCCGCCTCCACGGTGGCGATGGCCTGGTTGTGTGCGCTGCCGGGGCCGGTCATCCCCATCGTGGGAAGCGGCCACCTCGGCCGCATCGCCGAGGCCGCCCGCGCCCCAGAGCTGCAATTGGACTCCGCCGACTGGTACCGCCTGCTCGAAGCGGCCCAGGGCACCCCGCTTCCGTAGGCGGCCCCGCCAAGATCCATCCGATGTGAGGACACCGCATGCAAGAACCCAGAACCGATCACCCGGAACCAGGCCGCACCACCCCGTTGGAGATCGCCTGGTTTGGCGCCCTCTGCGACGACGACTACCGCTACCTCGGCCAGAGCGAACCCCGGCTGCTGAGCAGCTGGGAGCATTGCGGCGACATCGTTCGCAGCGCCGACCACCTGGGATTCGACACCGTCCTGTTGCCCAGCGGCTACGACCTGGGTATCGACACCGTGGCGTTCGCCTCGGCGATCGCCCCCCAGCTGCAACAGATCAGCCCGTTGGTTGCGGTGCGCTGCGGCGAGAACTGGCCTCCCCAGTTGGCCCGCCAGTTGGCCACACTCGACCAGCTGGCACAGGGTCGCCTGAAGATCAACATCATCAGCTCCGACCTTCCCGGCGCCCCGTTGGAGAGCAACCCCCGCTACCGCCGCACGCTGGAGGTCATGGAGATCCTGCGGACGCTCCTGGACCGGGGCGACGTCGACCACCGCGGGGAGTTCTACGATCTCACGGTGGCGCCGCCCCGTCTGGGCACGGTGTCGGGCAGGTGCCCACCGTTCTACTTCGGAGGGTTCAGCGACGCCGCCATGGACGTCGCCGCTCGTGCCGCGGACGTGTACCTGATGTGGCCCGAGACCCAAGCGGGGGCAGCCGAGGTGGTGCGAACCATGACCCAGCGGGCAGGCACCCACGGCCGCACCCTGCGCTTCGGCTTTCGCGCCCACGTGATCGTGCGGGAGACCGAGGCCGAGGCGCGGGAGGCGGCCGCAACGCTGATCGGCCGCCTCGACCCCGACGCCGGCACGGCCATCCGGGCCCGGAGCCTGGATACGGCCTCCGCCGGCGTCGCTCGCCAGGCGGAGTTGCGGGAGGCCGCCGACGACGACGGGTTCGTTGAGGATCACCTGTGGACCGGCGTTGGCCGGGCGCGATCGGGGGCCGGAGCCGCCATCGTTGGCGATCCCGATCAGGTCGCGGCAACCATCCGAGCCTACGCCGACGCGGGCATCGAGTCGTTCATCCTGTCGGGCTACCCGCACCTGGCCGAGGCCGAGCGATTCGCCTTGGACGTCCTCGACCTGCTGCGCCCCTGAGCGGGCTCGTGGCCCGCCACCTGACCACCCTCATCGCCCGCCATGTCCAACGCCAACCGCACGCGGTGCTCGTCCAGGCCGACCGCGACCAGGAGGCGCTGTCCTACGGCACCTGCTGGCGCTGGGCCGCTCGGGCCGCCGACACGCTGGCCGGTGCGGGCGCCGCGCAGGGACGCCCCGTGGTGGTGCGGGCGCCCAAGTCGGTCGAGGCGCTCGCCGCCTACCTGGGTGCCATGCGCCTCGGTGCCGTGTGGACCCCGGTGGCACCAGGGGCGACCGACGCAGAACTGCGTCACGTGCTGGCTGACGCGGCGCCCACGTTGGTGGTGGACGGTGCGAGGGCCATCGAGGACCTCGTCGGACCTCGCCCCAGCGCTGACACCGGGGCTCCGGGTCGCCCAGCACTCGATGACCCGGCGGGCGACCCGGAGCTGGACGACCCAAGGCTGGACCCCGGTGGTACGGCCGCCATGCTGTACACCTCCGGCACGACGGGGCGACCAAAGGGGGTGCCGCTCAGCGGCTCGGCGCTGGCGGCCAACGCGTTGGCCTTGTGCGACGCATGGCGGTTCACGCGGGACGACGTGCTGGTGCATGCGCTGCCCACGCACCACGCCCACGGGTTGTTCGTGGGCCTCGGCTGCGTCCTCGCCTCCGGGGCCTCCATGCGGTGGTTGGACCGGTTTGAGGCCGAGGCCGTCGTCGAGGCCTTGCCACACGCCACCGTGTTCATGGGGGTGCCCACCTACTACGAGCGCTTGATGCGACACGACGGCTTCACCCCAGCCGCCTGCGCCAACCTGCGTCTGGCCACCTCCGGATCCGCACCCTTGAGCTCCGCCACCCGCCGCAGGGTTGCGTCTCGCACCGGGTTGGAGGTGGTGGAGCGCTACGGCATGACCGAGACGCTGATGATCACGTCCAATCCCCTGGACGGTGCCCGCAAGCCAGGTTCGGTCGGCACGGCACTGCCGGGTGTCGAGGTTCGCGTGGACATTGGCCGGAGTGCCACCGATGTCGGATCCAACCGCAGCGGGGCAGTCAACGGCGGGGAGGCTGCCGGCGGGGAGGCTGCCGGCGGGGAGGTGGGCATCGTCGAGGTCCGAGGCCCCAGCGTCTTCGATGGCTACCAGGGCGGGGGCCGCACGGGCACGGACTGGACGGAGGATGGTTGGTTTCGCACCGGCGACTTGGGCTGGATGGACGGCGACGGATACCTGCACCTGGTTGGCCGAGCCAAGGATGTGATCATCACCGGCGGCCTCAACGTCTACCCCGCCGAGGTCGAGGCGGCAGTGGCCGACGTCGAGGGCGTCGCCGAGGTCGCCGTGATTGGCTTACCCGACACCGAATGGGGCGAGCGGGTCGCTGCCGTGGTGGTGCCCTCCGACGCTGCGGCGCTGGACGACGCGGTCCATGCCGACCTGCTGCGCCAGGAACTGGCCGCCGGGGCCCGCCAGGCCCTCTCGGCCTACAAGGTGCCCAAACGCTGGGAGCTGGTGGCCGACCTGCCGCGCAACTCCATGGGCAAGGTGACCAAGAACGCGCTGCGTTCGCGCTACTCCTCGGGCGGCGCTCGGCCGGCGTCCGATGCCCATGGGCCAACCTGACGCACCGCGCACCAAGTGCCGCCTGCTGGTACTTGGCCGCGCATTCGGACGCGGCGTTGTTACGCGCCCGAGCCGCCTGCTACACCGTCGCACGTGCGCAAACTGGCCATCCTCCTTCCCCACAGCCGCAGCACCGCCCCAGATGGCGCAGGAGGGCCGTGGGCCCCGGGTGAGTCGGCGCTTCCCGCACTTGACGAGGCCAGGTCGACGGTGTTGGGCGCAGCGGGCCTCGCCGACGCTCCCACGCGGCAAACCATCGACCGATTCTCCGGCGTGCTGTTCCGCGAGCTCGACTATCCGTCGCTGAGCTCCGCTGCGCGTCGGCGAGCACGAACCTCGGTGCTGATCTTCAGCGGCGCACTGGGGGCATCCGCTGTGGGCGATCCCATGCCCGACCACCGCTTGGGGCCGGGCGACTCGCTGCCGCCCTTCGGGCGCCTGGCATCGTGGTGGCGGCCCCGGCTGACCGAGGCGCTCGCCGATCACCTGAGGGGCGCAGTCGTGTGGGACCTGCTCCCCGGCGAGCACTCGAGCTCGTGGAACCCCGGCGAGGTGCCGACCCATCGTCGCATCACGGTGAGGTTCCTCGACCAATCGGGCAGGACGGTGGCCCACTGGAACAAGCTGCTGAAGGGCGCGCTGGTGCGCCACATCCTGGAGGCACGCCTCACGGAGGTGGAGGCCTTGGCCCAGTTCGACCATCCGGCCGGGTACCGATTCGATCCCGGCGATTCGGTGCTGGAGGACCCGCAGCCCCAGGCGGTGTTGCGGGCTCGCTGAGCCCGCAACGGGCCGGGCGCCAGGCGGGGCCCGGCTAGATCGCCACCCGGCGGCGGGTGCCGACCAGCAACAGGCCACCCACCATCATGGCAATGCCGAGACCGAGCACGCCGCCCATGTTGGTGCCGGTGGCGGCCAAGCCCCCGCCCGCCTGGGTGGCGCCGCCCACCTCGGTGCCCACACCACCACCGGTGCCACCGGTGCCGCCGGTGCTGCCGCTCGAACCCGTGCCCGAGGCCTCAACCGCGCCGCCGCTGGTTCCCCCCGAGCCGCCCGTGCCGCCGGTCGAACCCGTGCCGCCCGTGCCGCCCGTGCTGGGGCCGACGTCTCCGCCGCCGGTGCCGCCAGTCGGAGACGGGCTGAACGCCCCGGTCGTGGTGCCGTCGGAGAGCCCACCGCCGGTGCCGGTGGAACCTGTTCCTCCCGTGCTGGTGGAGTTGCTGCTGCGGGTCAGGCCCATCTGGCATCCAAGCACCAACGGGTTTCCGTCGGCGTCTTGGCCGTAGAACACGAACTTGTGCTCCACGCCGATGTCCGAGTCCGCCGGGATCGTGATGCTGAAGGTGTCGTTGCTGGGCTTCGGGCCCGAGAACAACAGCACCGGATCGGAGTACATCACCATGGTCACCGTGGTCTGTGACGCGAACGGCAGCGGCCGTCGCTCACCGTTCACGATCTGGGCCTGCTCCCAGGTCAGCGGAACGCCAACTTCTTGCGTCTGGTCGGCCGCACACTGCACGAAGCTCTCGGCCGCGATCTGCTCGTCGATGCAGCCGGGCGCGCCGCACAGCGCATACTCGATCCAGTCGGGGGCCTGGTTGCCGTCGGTGTCTGCAGCCTTGCTGCACTCAGGTGAGCGATAGTCGGGGATGCAGCTCGACCGGTCGTCGGGATCCTCGGGTTGGCAGATGCCGTCCCGGTCGGAATCCCTCGCTACCGGCACGCACGGATCGAAGTCGTCCGGGTCCACCGACCGACAGAAGCCATCGCTGTCCGAGTCGGTGCCGTCCGGGTTGCAGGCGTCCCGGTCGTCGCGATCGGTGGGCAGGCAGATGCCATCACCGTCGACGTCCACCGGTGTGTTTGGCCCCTGGCACGAATCGTTGTCGTTCGGGTCCTGGGGAGCGCAGATGCCGTCGCCGTCCAGGTCGACGCCAACTGGCACGCAGGCGTCGGTGTCGTCGGTCTCCGTCGGGTCCTTCAGACAGCGCCCGTCGCCATCCTCATCGGTGTCATCGGGCACGCACGGGTCGTCGTCGTCGGTCTCCGTCGGGTCGTTCACGCACACCCCGTCCCCGTCGACATCGGTGGCATCGGGGATGCATGCGTTGTTGTCGCTGGTGTCCTCGGGCACGCACACCCCGTCGCCGTCGGCATCGGTGGGATCGGGAATGCACGGGTCGGCGTCGTTGGTCTCCAAGGGATCGTTGACGCAGTAGCCGTCACCGTCGGTGTCGGTGCTGACCGGGATGCAGGCGTTGCCGTCATCGGTGTCCTCGGGCACGCATACCCGGTCGCCGTCGGCGTCCACCGACAACGGAATGCAGGCGTTGTTGTCGTTGGGGTCCACCGGCGCACAGACGCCGTCCTGGTCGAGGTCGGTGTTGTCGGGCACGCAAGGATCGGCCTCGTCCGGGTCGACCGATGCACACGAGCCGTCGCCGTCGGCGTCGGTGCCATCTGGCACGCAGGCGTCGTTGTCATCAGTTTCCAGCGGATCCTTGGCGCACACGCCGTCACCGTCGTTGTCGGTGCCGTCGGGAACACACGGATCGGCATCGTCGGTGTCCTCGGGGATGCAGACACCGTCTTGGTCGGCGTCGACGCCGGTCGGCACGCACGCATCGCCGTCGTCCGGGTCTTCCCCTCGACACACGCCGTCGCCATCGGAGTCATTCGCCACCGGCACACAAGCGTCGGCATCGTCGGGGTCGTCGGTGCCGCAATAGCCGTCCCCATCGCCGTCCAGGTTGGGTGGGGTGCCGCAGGCGACGCTGTCGTCGAAGGTCACCGTGAGGGTGCCCGCAGCCTGGGTCGAGGTGTCGAACACGCCCTTGCCGGGCTCCTTGACGTACGACGAGCCGCCACCGCCGCCGCCGGCGCCGGCGCAGCTGCCGGATGCATTGGCCCCTGCCCCAGCACCGCCGTAACCGGCCCCACCACCACCGCCGGCCACGTTGGCCCCCAGGCCCCCGCTGGCGTTGGTTCCGTTGACCCCGTTTGGTGCGCCGGTGGAGCCCCCGAAACCACCACCGCCGGTGCTGGTCCCACCGTTTCCGCCGTTCTTCAGCGAGACGTTCAAGGTTCCGGCGCCACCGATGCCGCCGTTGCCGCCTGCGACGCTGCTGCAGTCCGAGACCCCGCCACCGCCGCCGCCACCGGCAACCGCCAACACGTTGGAGCTAGCCGTTCCGCTGCACGTTGTCCCCAGGCATATTGCCGTCGCGCCGCCGCCCGAGCCCGCCGACGCGCCGGTCAGCCCCAACGGCAGCGTGCCGCTGCCGGCACCGCCACCCAGGCTCCAGCCGTTGCCGCCGGTGTTAAACCCGGCCGACTGATCGGCCCCGTCGACGCCGTTGCAGCCGACGACCGCCGAGATCATCTGTCCCGGCGTGACGTCGAACTGCGCAGCGACGGCGCTGCCCTTCCCACCCAGGCCCGAGGCGCCGCCGCTCTGCACGCCCGCGTCGCCGCCGTTTCCACCCGTCATCAACACGCTCAGCTTGTAGACGCCGTTTGGCACCGTGGTGGAGGCGAGCGATCCGCATGCGCCTGTCGGCGTCCAGGTCGTGACCGCACCGGCCATCGGCGTGCTGGTGACGGCGAGGGCGGTCAATGCCCCACCCACCAGCGCCAGGAGCAAGCCAACGCCCATGACACGGGAGGACCTCCGGGCGCCGGCGCGCTGCCGGCTACGGCCAAGCCTGTGGTGCAACATGTCGGAGTCCTCCCTGTCGACAAGCGGGCGATCTGCCATCGAGCACCGCCTATCACCAACCTCCGCTGATCGTAGCCCTGTCTGCACTCTGAGCGCATAGGGCAACACGGCATTTTCGGCCGATCCCGCCCCGATTGGGGCGGGCATCCCCCGCCCCTGAGTGCGATATCCCACGCCGACGCCGGGTGCTGGGTTCACCTGACGCCGGCCCGGAGGCCTGACACACTGACGACGTCTCGTGAGCACCGAGGCGACACGAGGGGGCGATATGCGCGCAGCAGTGCTGGAACAAGCGGGCGAGTCGGCGGTCATCGTCGACGACTTGGACATCGCCGAACCTGGCCCCGGCCAGGTGGCGGTCGACGTGGAGTGGTGTGGGCTGTGCCACAGCGACCTGTCGCTGTTCACCGGCGTTCACCCCGCGCCGCTCCCCATCGTGCTGGGCCACGAGGCGGCGGGCCGCATCGCACACGTCGGACCGGGCGTGGCCTCCCATTCGGTTGGCGACCCGGTGATCATCACCCCCGTGCCACCCTGTGGTCGCTGCTACTGGTGCGTCCGGGATCAGGCCTCGCACTGCGTGAACTCGGCGGCGCTGCTCACCAACACCTTCCCCGACGGCTCGACGGGGCTGTCACGAGGCGGGGAGACCGTCTACCGGGGCCTGGGAGTTGGGGGCTTCGCCGAACGGGTGGTGACCGCCGAAACGGGTGCCGTGCGGGTGCCCGACGAGGTTCCCCTCGAGGTGGCCGCCGTGGTGGGGTGTGCCGTACAGACCGGCGTCGGCGCCGTGTTCAACACGGCCCGCGTGCGCCCCGGCGACACGGTGGCCGTCATGGGCCTGGGCGGCGTGGGCATGTCGATCGTGGCGGGGGCTCGGGCGGCGGGGGCGGCCCGCATCGTCGTGTCCGACCCGCAGGCCCACCGGCGAGACCTGGCGGCCCACTTTGGTGCCACGGACGCGGTTGATCCCTCAAGCGACGACGTCGTCTCCTGCGTTCATGCGGCCACCGCCGGTATCGGCGCAGACCATGCGTTCGAGGCGGTCGGTTCGGCATCCATCGCCGAGGCGGCGCTGGCCGCCACCCGCACCGGGGGCACCACCGTCCTGGTTGGCGCGGGCCCCATCGACGAGTCGCTGCAGTTGTCACCCACCTTCTTTGCGGTGTCCGGCAAGCGGTTGCTGGGGTGCCTCCTGGGAGGTGCCAACTCGCTGCGCGACATACCCATGATCCTCAACCTGTACCGATCGGGCCGGCTCGACCTCGAGGCGCTGGTGACCGCTCGAAGACCGCTGACCCAGTTGGACGAGGCCGCCGCCGACATGACCGCAGGTGTCGGCCTGCGCACGCTGCTGTCCATCTGAGTTGCCTGGCCGAAATCACGCGGCGAGGGTGACCGGGTCGCCGGCCCGCGACACGCTCACCGGGCGGTGCAGGGCCCTTCCCCGGCGAGCCGCCGGCCCATGCCAAGCCCGGCCGCCGCAGCGCCCACACCGGCGACCACGCTGCCCAGCGCATAGACCACCGCCATCGCCATCTGGCCCTGCCCGAGCCGGGTGTCGATCTCCACCACGAAGGTCGAGTATGTCGTGAAGCTGCCGAGCACTCCGACGCCGAGCAGCGGGCGCACCAGCGGATGCAGGGGGTACCTGGCCACGGCCAGCGCGGTGAGGGCGCCCAGCCCCAGGCTGCCACCAACGTTGGCGATGAACGTTGCCCAGGGCCACCCCTGGGCCGTCGTCGGCACGGCGAGCGTCACCCCGTAGCGCGCCGTCGCGCCGAGCGCACCGCCCACGCTCACCGCCGCCAGCACGTCCCACCCCGGCCATGGCCGGGTGGTTCCGCCTCCTCTGCCTACCAGCAGGTCGGGGTCTACCTCCGGGTTGGGCAGGCAGCCGCCCGGCTCCTCAACGGCCACCGCCGCAGGGTACCGCCACTCACCACGCGGCAACGACCGTGGGCCCCGGGGTGTCGTACCCTCTCGATCGTGATGATCTTGGCGGTGGCACTCGGGGGCGCCATCGGTGCGCCGCTGCGGTTGGTCATCGACCGGTGGATCACCCATCGCGCCGCTCCCGGAGGCGAGCGCAGCGCCTGGCCCCTGGGCACGCTGGTGGTGAACGTACTCGGCGCGCTCGCCCTCGGACTGGTGGCCGGCGCCGCCCGCCATCGCGGCCTGAGTGATGCTCCGACGGCGCTCCTGGCCACCGGGTTTTGTGGAGCCCTCACCACCTTCTCCACCGTTTCCGTCGAAGTCGTGCGACTGACCCAGGCCGAGCGCTGGGCCGCCGCCGGCGTCGTCGCGACCGCCAACCTGGCGATGAGCCTGGCCGCCGCAGCGGCTGGGCTGAGCCTCGCCGCAGCCGGCCTCGCCTGACGCCCCGAAGTGGGGACCCACCTCAGGGCCATCACCCCACCAGGTGTCCCCACTACGGCGGCGGCCCGCAAGTGGGGACCCACCCCGGGGTCATCACCCCACCAGGTGTCCCCACTACGGTGCGGGGTGCGG
>JAWKIF010000010.1:0-308917 GCA_041394405.1 Microthrixaceae bacterium | reverse complement strand
GCGGAGCGCATCTGGCCCGCGACGACGCCGCCGACTGGAGCTCGTGGTTCCTGCGCAACTGGGTGCTCGACCGCCAGGTGTGGAGCCTGGAGGAGGGCATCCGCCAGATCACCCACGTGCCGGCCGCCATCCTGGGGCTGAGCGACCGGGGCACCCTCGAGCCCGGCCGGTGGGGCGACGTGTTCATCTTCGACCCGGAGCGCATCGACGCCGGCCGCAAGGAGTTCGTCCGCGACCTGCCCGGCGGCGCCGGCCGGTTTCGGGCCTGGCCCGAGGGCGTCGTGTCCACCATCGTCAACGGCGTGCCGGTGATCGTCGACGGCGAGCCCACCGGCGCACTCTCCGGCCGAGTTACGTCACCCGCAGCCCGCGCTTCCTCCGCC
The DNA here is from genome assembly GCA_041394405.1 of Microthrixaceae bacterium. Lineage (GTDB taxonomy): Bacteria > Actinomycetota > Acidimicrobiia > Acidimicrobiales > Microtrichaceae > Microthrix. Next base: position 308,534 of record JAWKIF010000010.1, on the reverse strand, counting down.
AACTGAAACTCAGCCGATCTCGTTGACGGAGAAGTCCAAGGTCACTCCGAGGCCGCCTGCCCAGCGCCCCCTAACATGAACGAGATGTTCATATCGTTTCGGTGGCTGAGAGTCGGAGCGGCGGCGGCGATGCTGTTGGCCTTGGCCGCATGCAGCGGCCCTCGATCCGTCTCCGTCACTGCGGATGGTGCATCCTCAACGCCCAACGATTCCTTGAGCGCATCAGACCTCGACGGGTGGCAGCAAGGAGATGATGAGCCGGAAGGCTGGGGATCCGCGGTCGGTCCAGGCGAGGTGAGATCGATGCGAACCAGCGACGACGACGGCAAGCTCGTGTTGGAGGTAGCGGTCTCTCCAAAGCGTCTTGTCGACGGGAGCTGCGGGGCCAGCCCGGCCTCCGGCACGGTCACCGACGACGGGAATCCCCTGTTGGTGTGGGCGTCCGTCACCGTTGTGGTGCCGAAGCTCGACTTTGATGAGATGCAACAGTGGGAGGAGGAGTTCGGGGCCTGCCCGACGGCCGACACGGCCCTTGAGTTGAAGATCGGCGCTCCGATGGCGGGCAGGGACGTCGTCCTCGACAAGGTCCGTTGGGTGGCCGATTCGGAGGGCGAGTACGGGGTGTGTGAACTCCCGGGTTGTGACCCGGAGACCGGTGCAGCACCGGCGACGGCCGACTGTGATGGTGGATCGCTAACCGACGACATTCGTCTGTACGCCGACGTCGGCCGCCACGCCTCGATCGGCGAGAAGCGCTGCCAAGACGGGTGGGCCATGGTGGAGGTCGATATTGGTGCCGGTGCCTGCCCCGCTGGCGACGAGTCCAACTCGTGCGCCGGTCAACGGATTGACAGGTTGTTCCTGAAGGCTGGCGTCCCGCATTGGGAGGTGCTCGCTCGCACGCGGGAAGCGGGCTGTGGCCCCGTCGTATCCAACCCTGAGTTCCCCAAGGATCTTTGCGAGGACCGCCCCGCTCTGTGAGCCGGGCCGCTCCTACCAGGGTTCACCCGCCGTCTTTCGTCACCACCTGGAGCACCGACCGTGGGATGAGCAACTGGTGCACGAGCACGTCGGTCCTGCGGCCATTCAGGTGTCGAACCTCATCGCCACCTCGAGCGATGAGGAGAGTTGGGGGGTGATCGCGGACGGGCACGGCACGGGCGGCTGGGTCAACGCGGCGCTTGGTCACGCCAGCGATTGAGGCGCCTTGTGGCAGGCGAGTCGCGTGCAGCCCGTCGGGGGGTTGTCAGCTGGGGAAGTGTTGGTCGATCAGAATGGGGTTGCCGTCGGGGTCGGTCAGCATGATCGAGGCTGGCCCCTCAGAGCCCGGCTCGGGGCGGACGTTCATCTCGTGTCCGGCCTCATCGATCTTGTCCGCGAGTTCGCGAACGTCAGTGAAGTGCTCGATACGTTCCATTCGATTGGTGAGACCAGGGTTGAACGTGAGCATGTTGCGCTCGAACATCCCTTGGAACAGGCCCAACGTTGATTCGCCGTTCTTCAAGACCAGCCAGCCGCCCTCGGCGTCGCCGCCGGTCACGACAAACCCCAGGTCCTGGTAGAACGCGACCGAAGCGTCCAAGTTGGCCACATTGAGCGAGATGGAGAACGCGCCGAGCTCCAGCTCGCCGGGAAGGCTGTCGTCGGCGAACGCGACCGTCGGCAGTTCGATGAACGGTTCGCTGTCGGCAGCATCGTCGTTGGCATCGGACGATCGCTCGTTCGTGGTCATTGGCTGGGTCCCTTGGTGCGTGGCGGATCGATTGGGCATCGGCTCGCAACAGAGCTCGACAAGTGAGGCCAAGGGCAGCTTGCCACGGTTTGGGCCGTCGAGAGAGCCCTGACGTTGGACCCATGGGGCGGTTGTTGGTTCTGCTCAGGGCTCTGACAACCTGTAGGCGTGCGGCTCGACCCCAAGTCATTCCTCGCGGGCATGGCCCTTGCCCTGCTGCTCGTGGGGGTGTGGTGGGTCGCCGACCGCGGCGACGCTGAGGTCACGACCACCGACGGGCCTTCGGTCACCGAGGTCGCAGACTCGACACCCGACTCGGCGACGCCACAGTCGGACCCGGCAACCACCGAACGCCCTTCCGATACGCCTGGCTCGCCTTCGACCACCGATGCGCCGTCGACCACTCGCCGGTCGACCTCCACGTCGACCCAGGTTTCACCACCGCCTAGGCAGGCCGACGTGCCGGCGGGATTCGACACCATCGCGATCGATGAGCTGCCGGACGAGGCGCTCGACACGATCGACCTCATCGAGGCGGGCGGACCGTTTCCGTATCGAGCCGACGACGAGACGTTCCAGAACCGAGAACGCCTCCTCCCCATCGAGGACCTCGGCTACTACCGGGAGTACACGGTGGAGACGCCGGGATCGCCCGACCGGGGAGCTCGCCGGATCGTCGCTGGTGAGGACGGCGAGACGTACTACACCGACGACCACTACGACTCGTTCCGGTGGGTGCTGACATGACCTCGCTCGCCTCGGTGCTGGCCAACCCGCCCAAGGCCGTGGTGCACTCGGTGCCGCCGGAGGCATCGGTCGTCGACATCGAGCGGGCGGTCCGGGCGGCAGGGTGCGAGTTTGCATTGGTCGAATCTGCCGAAGCCAGGGACAAGCTCGCCGTCCTGGACGCGTTCGCCGAGGGGCTCGGCCTGCCGGATTGGTTCGGCCGCAATCTCGATGCCCTGGTGGACTCGCTGCGCGACGTCGGTGCCCACGACACAGCCACCGTGTTGCTGTGGGACCGGCCCGACGAGTTCAAGGCGCAGGCCCCCGAAGCCCACACCGCAGTGCTCGACATCCTGGCGGAACGGGCCGCCGACCAGGACCGGCCTCGCTTCGTGGCCCTGGTGAGGAGCCAGCCCAAGGGCTAGGTACCGCGGAGCTGGATGGTGGCCTTGGTGCGCGCCGCTTCCATGGCAGCAAAGGCGATGCGGTGGCTCTCCAGGCTGTCCTGAGCGGAAACCGAGGGCTGCGTGCCGTGCTCGATCGCGTGCAGGAAGTCCCGATACAGGGGCGCTTCGCCGCCCCCGTGTCCGTCATACGCGGTGGGGATCTTCTCGCTGCGCACTCGACCCGTTCGGTGGTCGGCCACCTTGAGCCAACCGTCCAGTGCCCGCAACTCGCCCCACGCCGACCCGTGGGTGCCGCTCACCTTGACGGTGCGCATGGTGCGATGGGAGTTGGACTGCAGCGTGAAGTTGGCGAGGACGCCGTTGGCGAACGTGATCGACACCGTTTGCGCCGACGGCTGGTCGTTGTCGTCGACCCGGTAGACGCACCGCCCCCAACGGGTGGTGGCCAGCGCACGGTTGAGGCCGTCCGGCGTGTGGTCGTCGGTCACCGCAGCAACCGGCCAGCGCCACCATCCGAGCCGCTCCTTGGCGCCCGGCGGCAGCCGGTCCGACGCCATCATCCTCGGGTACGCAGCGCGCCCCAACCGCGCTGCGGCCCCCAGCCCGGCCGGGCGTTCCGCCAGAACGAGGTCGGACAACACCGGCTTGAGGTCGCGGTAGGTCGCTACTGCGTCGTAGGGGCAGGTGTCGGAGTGGGGGCATCCCTCAATGCAGTGTTCGGGAGCCCCGTCCGGGGCGTTGTGTTCGGTGAGCTCGGTCGGTCGAAGGTGCGACGACACCGTCTCGGCCTGCGAGCCAGCCAGCCATGCGAGCAGGTCCATGTCGTGGCACGACTTCTGCAACAACCACGGCACGGCGCTGTTTCGGGTGTGCCCCCGAACGTAGGAATGGGCGTAGTGCCAGTAGGCGACGTTCTCGGCGAGCTGGATCGAAACCACATCGCCCAGCTCCCCGGAGGCCACCACCCGATGGAGCGCCGCGAACACGTGCGAATACCGAAACACGTGGCAGACGGCCACGACTCGATCGGCTTCCTCGGCCGCCTTCACAATGGCTCGGGCGTCGGCCTCGTCAAGCGCCATGGGTTTTTCCAGCAACACGTGGTAGCCGGCGCGGAGCGCTGCCAGCGTCGGTTCGACGTGGTGGGTGTCGCCGGTTGCGACGATGACGTAGTCGGCAGCCTTGGGCTGGGCGAACAGCTCCTGCCAACCCGGGAAGCACTGGGAGGGCTGGAGCGAGTACCGATCTGCGAACCGGGAGCGGCGGCCCTTGTCAGGGTCGGCCACCCCCACGATGCGCCCCAGGTCGGGTTCGTCCAGCAGCAGGGTGGCGTACGCGTCGTACCCCCGGTCGCCGGCCCCGATCACCACACCTGTCGTCGACATGGACCCATCATGGTTCACAATCATGCGCCCCAGGTGCTGCCGCTACTCCTCAAGGTCGTTCGCTCGCTCATCCGATGGTTCCGACGTCGGGGGCGTCACCGGGGTTGTATCTCGGGGAACGGTCTCGACCGGTGGTGTAATCGTTGGCGCAACGGTTGTGAAGGGTCCCTTGGTCGATGGAGCTACGGTCGCCCCGGGACTGATACTCCCCCTCGTCGTCGGTGTGGCCGGCTTCGGCGTGGACGTTGGGGCGGGGCCGACCGTGGCAGGCGCCACCTGTTCGGGGCTCTCGGGTGGTTGGTTGGCCATTTTGGGGAACTCCGGGAGCTCAACGCCGACCTTGGGGGGCGGGGGCAGCGACTTGATGGTGTCAGCGGGGAGCGTCTCGTAGCAGAACCTGTTGCCCTGGCTGTTGGTGACGTAAACCGCCTCTTGAGGTGTGGTGTCGGGCGTGGTCACGTCGGTTCCGGTGGACGCGATTCCTGGAAAGCCGATCACCCCGCCGGCCTGTTCGGCGTCGTAGAGCACCATCTCGATGGTGCCCGGGCCGATATCGACAAAGTCGATCTTCTCGTCGTCGTAGGGGTACTCCAGAGCAACGTCGAGGATCAGGTCACCCCGATCGCCGCCGGCGGCCACCAGCATGTTGATCGAGCCCTCGGGGGCGTCGCTCGACACGTGTGCGGTGAACGAATCTGTGGTCACGTTCACCCGAAACGCCTGGTAGGGGAATTCACGCGGCCAGACCCCGTCCGCCCCGAAGCCGGGCGCTTCCCATTCCGGGTCCCAGGCCGATCCCGGCTGGTAGATGGCGAGTGGCACTCCATCGTCGGTTCCCACCGGTTGGAGTTCCATGCGTTCACCGTTGGCCTCCAGCACCAACGAGGGCGGCTCACATCTCGGACCCTTGGTCGTGTCGGTCGGGAAAGGAATGCACCCGCCGTCGTCGACTTTGGTGGTGCGCACTGCCTCTTGCTTGGGGGCGACCGACTCGCCTCCACCCTGAGCGCAGCCCAATACCAGGGCGCAACAGGCCGCGGCCAGCACCGCACTTCGGCTCCATCGTGGGTAGTCGTATCGCACAGACATGATGGGGTCCTCCCTGCGGCCGGGCGCCGCTCTGCATGTCAAGACGGACCGGCGTCGGTTCGGGTTGACATGGGACGTCCCATGTTCCGGCCGGGTACGCGCCAGCGCGGGGGCGTCAGACCAACGCGGTCCAGCGGCATCGGTCCGCAGCCGTTCTATGATCCAGCGATGAAGAGCCGAGTGATCAGCGCCATTGCCGCCTTGGTGCTGGGGGCCACTGCAGCGGTCGTGCCGACCCCCGATCCCGCCGGAGCGGCGCCCCCCACCGACCCGCTGACCTTCGGAGGGGAGCGCATTCCCGACGCCGACTGGTCGACCTCCTCGGGCGACTATCTCGAGTGGGTGGCCGGCCAGCCGCTCAGCCCCGGCAACGCGCTGTCGATCATGGCGCACGCCGAGCACGCCCGCCGCACGGGAGGCACCTGGGATTCGTCGGCGCCGTCGGTGGCCGACTTCAACAGCACCTTCACAGCGCTCGATGAGTTCCGCGACACCAACGACTTCAGGATCAACAGCCTGCTGCAGCTGTATGTGGGCTACGGCGACGAACTCGACCAGGAGCTTCGCGACGCCATCGTCGAGAAGCTCTTGGCCTTCAAGTACTGGTACACCGAGCCCACGCCCGAGGGCATCGTCGACGACCAGTACTACTGGACCGAGAACCACCTGCTGGTGTTTCTGGCCGACGAGATGATCGCGGGCGAGCAGTTCCCCGACGAGGCCTTCACCAACAGCAACATGACGGGTGCCGAGCACGTCGCGCATGCCAAGCCGCTGATCCAGCGGTGGCTCGCCCTTCGGGCTCGATACGGATTCAGCGAGTGGTTGTCCAACGTGTACTGGATGGAGGACTTCATGGGCCTCATCCTGCTCGCCGACCTCGCCGAGGACACCGAGATCGCCAACCAGGCGTCGGCCATGTTGGACTCGATGTTCGTCGAGCTGGCCTCCCACCTCCACGAAGGGGCGTTCGGCTCGACCCACGGGCGGTCCTACAACAAGGACAAGATGACCGCCCTGGACGAGGACACCTTCACCCTGGCGCAGATGGTGTTTGGCGACGGGGACTACGGCTACCAGCGCACCGACCGGGCCGTTCAATTGGCCGTGGCCGGCCGCTATCGACCGCCCGAGGTGGCGCGACGCATCGTCGCGGACAATCGGCCCTCGGTGATCGAACAGCGCCAGAGCCTTCCCATCGATCCGTCCGAACCCATCTCCGACAACCCGGTTGCCCCCGACGGGCTGTCCTACGACGACGAGTTCGTGTGGTGGTCGATGGGCGGGCAGTTCCCGTGGCAGATCGTGCCGCGGTCGATGGAGTTGATTCGCACCTACGACCTGCTGGACACCGCCAACTTCCAGCAGGTCGGCGACCTCCGGCCGATCATCGAGAACTCGACGGACGAGCAACTCCAGTCGCTGGCACAGCAGCTGGCGCCGGCGTTGAACGCCGGGCTGCTCAGCGAGGCCCGGACCATCACCTCTCGCGACGGCGAGGTGATGTTGTCGTCGGTGCAGGGTTGGAGGGCCGGAGAGCGCTCCGAGCAGACCCACGTGTGGCAGGCCACCCTGGACGCCAACGCCCAGGTGTTCACCACGCACCCGGCCGCCCCCATTCCCACCGGCAACACCGACTGGTATCGCGACACCGACTACTGGACCGGCAGCGGTTCGCTGCCGTGGACGGTGCAACGCAACGGGGTGGCGATCTCGATCTACGACCCCGCGTATGACTCCGATCCGAACCTGTTGTCCTACGAGCCCTACACCCACGCCTACTTCCCCACCGATCACTTCGACGAGGTGGTGCAGGAGGACGGCTGGACCATCGGCCGCCTCGGCGACGCCTACGTGGCCCTGTGGTCGCACCGACCTGCGGAGTTCGTCGAGCACGACCCGGCAGTGTCGCCGACCAACGGGATGACCGGCCCGTTCGACCTGGTGGCCGATGGGGGAGCGGACGACGTGTGGATCGCCGAGGTTGGCTCGGCCACCAAGAACGGCAGCTTCGCGGCGTTCGTCGATGCGGTCACGGCCGCCTCGATCGAGGTGACCCCGCAGGACACCGGCTTTGCGGTCAGCTACGACTCGCCCTCGGAGGGCATGGTTTCCACCGCCTGGGACCAGCCGATCGCCACCGGGGCGGACGGCGGCGCTGCCCTCCGCTCGTTGACCGTCGGTACCGACCTGAAGTGGTCGAGCCCATGGTCGACCGTCCGGTGGGGGGACATGTGCCCCTCGGCCGAGGCCGACGGCGTCTCGTTGCAACTGGACTTCAGTTCGCTGCGACCGCTGCTCACCGACGCAACGGCGTCGCCTGCCCCCGGCCCCTGCTACGTCGAGCCGGACCAGCCGACCGACCCGACCGACCCACCGGGCCCGGCTGACCCGCCGTCCGGCCCCTCCGATCCCGACTCCGGCCCGGGAAGCGCAACCGACGATCCTCCTGGAGTCGACCCCAACGCCGCGCCATCCGCCCCGCTCCAACCTGCCTTCACGGGGTGAACCTCGGCACTCTTGGTTGCCGGTAGCCGGCCTACCCCGTTGCGTCGGACGCAGCTATGGGTTGGTTTCGGTGGTTTGATCAGCCCAAAGCGACGACACGGGCATCGCTACCACCCGATCCCCCAGGCGACGTGGCTGGTCGCCGCAGTGCAACACCATGCCAACCACGAACTGATCGCCGAGCTTGTCCCGCATCTTCTTCAGCCACCTGGTGTCGGCTTCATTGATGTCCACCGCGGCTTTCACCTCGATGGCGACGACTCTGCCATCACTCGCCTCCAACACCAAGTCGACCTCGGCGCCTCCGCGATCGCTCCAATGGAAGAGCGCCGCATCGGTGTCGGACCAGGTGAGCTGGCGGGTGAGTTCCCCGGCGACGAACGACTCCAACAGGTGCCCCGCCACCGCGGTGCCGGGCTTGCTGAGAACATCCGGCCCGACACCCAGGAGCTGGGCGGCAACGCCGGTATCGGTGACGTGGATCTTCGGGCGGCGCCGCACCTTGGCGGTGAGGTTCCTCGACCATGCAGGCACCAGGTGATGCAGATAGACGGTCTCCAGCAGCGCGAGATAGCGGCGGCAGGTGTCCGGGGCCAGGTCGGCTGATCGAGCGAAATCGGCGACGCTCAGCTCCCCTGACGTCTGGGCGGCGCTGAGGCGCACCACTCGGCGCAGGCCCGCCAGGTCGGCGATGTCGCGGATCAGCCTCACGTCCCTCGCCGTGATCGTCCGCACGTAGTCCACAAAGAAGTCGCGCCGCTCGCTTGGGTGCTTGGCCAACACCGCCTCCGGAAACCCGCCGCGACAAACCCGCTCCATGGTCTGTTTGCGTGACTCAGCCACCGCGGGCACGGCCAGCAGGCGCTCGACACCTCCGAATGCTGCGTCCACCAGGCCGTCAGCCGTGTTCTCTATCTCACCTTGGGCCAGCGGCCAGAGGTCGACGAAGCGAACACGCCCCGCGAGGGATTCGGAGAGACGAGGCTCGCTCAGGAACCTTGTCGAGCCGGCCATCACCACCTGCCCTTTCGCCCTCGATCGATCGAGGCGCGCCTTCACTGCCAGCAGGAGCGGGTCGCCGCCACGCTGAACTTCGTCGATAAACAACGGGACGTCGTACCCGCTCACGAACCCACCTGGGTCGTCAAGGGCCGCCGCCCGAAACGAGGCATCGTCCAGGCTGACCAACGTTCCACCCGCCGTGCGATGGAGCTCTCGTAGCAGCTCGGTCTTGCCGCTCTGTCGAGGGCCATTGACCACGACAGCCCTGGCCGCGGCAATCCGCCGATGTGCCAGCGGTAGCGCCCGCCGAGGAATCAGCGCGTCAGAGTCCCAATTCACAATCCCCAGTATGGCGCGCTTCCGCTCCGTCCGTAGTGGATTCGTCTGCAGTCGGTAGTGGATTCGTCTTGATCCTGTAGTGGATTCGTCCCGGTGCCCAGTCCTTTCGTCGGCCGCCGGGCATCAGTGTCGGCCCGACAGCCTCACTCCTGCCCCGGACGCGCACTTCGACCGATTGGGTGCTGGTTACTGTGCCAATTCGGGTCGCACCCCAACCATCAGGGCCAGGCCCCGCCACCGCCAGAGGCAATCAACGTTGGCGAGGCCGGTGGCCCTCATCCACTTGAGTTGGTCTTCGATTGGGGCCAATCGGTCCTCGGGGTCGTCGGCATCTCGGCGAAGCGCAGCGAGAAAGTCGGCGTGAAGCGCAGGGGTGGCTGAAGCGACCACGTCGAGGTTTGCGAACAGGCCGCCAGGGTTGAGGCGGGCGAATAGCTCCTCGAAGATGGCCCGCTTCCTTGAATGCTCCAGGTGATGCACAGCGAGACCGGAGACGATCAGGTCGAACGGGCCAAGATCTGGGATTGGATCACGGATGTCGTGGTTGAGGATTCGGACCCGACGGTCCTTGGCGAACCGTTCCCGGGCCCGCTCAAGCATCGGCTCGGAATTGTCCAGCAGCACCGCTTCGTGGATTGTCGGCCGGTGGCTCAGGGCCAACGCAGTGAGCCGTCCGTCGCCGGCGCCGAGGTCCAACACTCGGCTTGGCTTGGCAGGCAGCAACTCGGACAGCAGGTCTTCCCCCGCGATACGCGGCGCAAGCTTGTCCACACGGCCAAGGTAGGTGGCCACCTGTTGCTCGTCGTGCCAGCCATCGGCCGTCGGGGTGAGCCGTTCGATCTCGGAGAGGTCCTGCGTAGTGCCATCTGATCTCGGGTGCGCCATGCCTGAGTTTGCCACCGAGAGCACGGGTGTCGACCAGGTCCTTTCGAGTCGGGCAGGTCACCGATGGGCCAGCCAACTCTCAGTCGAGGTGCCGGCATTTCATTGAGAGTGCGTGGGTACTGGAAGACTCGCTATGGCGTTCAGCAATTCTGCCCGGTGGTAAGAAAGTGCATCAACCCGAGCCAAAGAACCGCGTTGTAGGCGGCCAGCGAAAGCCTCAGCCACTTCAATCCTGCAGACATCCACAACGTGACCCCTGTAGCGACAACCACGAATACCCCGACCGCCACCCACTGCGCCCTCTGCGACGCTGGTGAGGCGAAGTGATCGCACAGATCGAAACCAGCCGGCTCCAGAGCGACTACTGCAATCAGACACACGAAGTTGGCTCCCGCCAGCATCACAAACCAGAGCATGAGAGACTGACGGAACTTCGACATCAGTTCCATGCTTCCGAACCGGTCTCCCGACTGTGGGGCCGGACCCCACGGCGCTCAATGACCGCCGCTTCACCCGCTGCTGAAGGCCGGTAGGCGTGACGGCCGCCGTTGCGCCTCACTTCGCGTGAGATGGTTGACCGGTCGCGTTCGAGCTCACGAGCGATCTCCGCGTGCGCCACACTCCTATCGACTGACAGGCGTTGATGAATGAGGTCGCGTTCGTCTGCCGCGATCGGGTGGCGTGGCATGCTTGAGGCTCCAGGGGTCGGTGTGTGCGGGTAGCCCGGCCATTCTGACCGGTCGCGTGCACTGACAGTGACAATGATGGAGGTACAGGTCCGGGCTTGTTTCGATCTGACTCTTGCACTGACTGACGCACCCGCGAAAGGCGGGATTGTCATGCATCGGGGATCTGTCGACCGGGACACCCTGGCCCTGTACCACCGGGTTCACCACCGGAGGATCGTGACCTCATAGGAGCCTGCGCACACCAGGATTATGCGCCCTTCACTGTCTTGTCCGGACCTGCTGGTGGTGACACCCCCTACCACAACCCAGGAGGCGGACAATGAGCACCAACCAAGACCACGCTGACCGAACGGTTGGGGTCGGAATCGACACCCACGCCGACATTCACATGGTCGCCATCATCGACACGATCGGCCGTGAGATCGCCCACCAAGGCTTCCCAACCACCAACGCCGGCTACCTGCAACTCGAAGACTGGATGACCGGCTGGGGATCGGTTCTCCGGATCGGGATCGAGGGAACGGGCACCTACGGAGCAGAGCTGTGCCGGCAGCTCACAGCTCACGGGTTTGACGTGGTCGAGGTCGATCGTGCCGACCGCAAGACCCGCAGGTTCCAAGGCAAGTCCGACCCGATCGACGCCTACGCAGCCGCGCGTGCAGCAATGTCCGGACGGGCATCGGCGGTCCCCAAAACCCGGGACGGCAACGTGGAAATGATCCGTGTGCTGCGAGTCGCACGGAACTCGGCTATCAAAGCCCGTGTCGCAGCGATCGTGCAGCTCAAAGCCACGATCACCTCAGCACCCGCCGGTCTCCGTGAGGACCTCACCGGGCTCGACAAGGCGGCGCTCATCGACCGCTGCGCCAGGTTCCGGGTCACACGAACCGGTGAAGGGCACCTTGACAGCACGACCGCCGCCACCAAAGCAGCGCTCAAGACCCTCGCTCGACGGGTCCGAAACCTCGACGACGAGATCGCCGACCTGGACGCGGACCTTGACCATCTTGTTGAAGTCACCGCTCCAACCCTGGTCAACCTCTTCGGTGTCGGGACCGACGTCGCTGGACAACTCCTCGTCACCGCGGGCGACAACCCCGAACGGCTCAAAAGCTCTGCAGCGTTCGCGCACCTGTGCGGTGTCGCCCCCGTTCCGGCATCCTCAGGACGGACCACCCGACATCGACTCAACCGGGGAGGCGACCGCCACGCCAACGCGGCGCTCTACAGAATCACCCTCTGCCGTCTACGCCACGACGACACCACCCGCGCCTACCGCGAGCGGCGCGCAGCGGAACAGAAATCCACCCAAGACATCATCCGCTGCCTCAAGCGCTACATCGCGCGCGAGGTCTACCAAGCCATCCGAGCCGACTTCAACATCACCCCTTGACATCCATAGGAGCATCCCCTGGAACTCACCGACCTCCTTCAGGCTGACGTCGCTGAATGCGTGCCAGCACGCCGCACGAGATCCACAGATTCACGGGAAGATATGCGACAGTTACGGCTACGACAACATAGTCATGTTGGGCAAGACTCCAGGCAAGAGAGAGAACAAGCGCAAGCCACTGCACTATGAGGATGGTCTTGGCTACAGCCAATAGAATAGATTTACCAGGAGCCACGAAACCTCCTCCGTCGGTAGCCCACCCGCTAAGTCCACCATTCGCAGGGCCCACCCTGCGTCCGACCCACCCTGAAGTAGGACCAACGCGAACTCGCGCTCCGATAGTAATTCTCCGTCACAGTCATCACCGTCTTGCTCCAACGAAGTCGAGTCGGCCCCGCGCCTATTCCCCACTGAAACTGGGTCCTAACGGCCGTGGCCATATACCATAGGCAGCGGGCCTTTACGTGCCGCACTCCGCGCCGCCAGTACCAATGGTACTCGACACGCCGGAACGTGAACTCGAACCAGCCGTATCTGGCACGAACCCACCCGAAACCACCAAACCAACTGCCAAGGTAGGTCTTCCCGCCCCACCCGCCCCAATGAGTACGACCTTTCCACACGGTGCGGCTCTGGCGACAAACCCTTTCGCCGGAAAGATCGCTTGTATTGATTGGATCGCCATGCGTGTAGACATACGCGTTCGAACAGCCGCCCTCCATGGGGTCGGTTTCGAGGAAACGTCCGAGTGTGGGGTTATATTGGCGGGCACCCATCTCGATGGTCGGGTTGAGGCTGTCGGCGTGTTCAAGCGGCCGACTTGCAGCACCGTGCCAGCCGAAGTCCATGTCCCCGGCCAGGTTGTTCGGCACGCTGCCCGCCGTGAGGTTCCCGTCCGGGTCATAGCTGACCGTTGCACCGACCTTGGCGCCAGTATTGTCGGCGGTGGCAACAAGATCACCGTGAAGGTTCGGATACTGCCAAGTGGCGCTGCTGGTGCTGTGATCAAAGGTGGCCGACGCACCACCGGCGAGACCGACCGAACTGGTCAACGCCGCACCCGAACTGCTGGTCGTGCCCGACGCACTGTCGGACCCGTCCCCATACCAGTAGCGGACCGTCGGTTCACCAGTGGCCTCCCGCTGGACAAGCCGATCGGCGACGTCCCTGATGTAGGTGACCGTGGTGGCACCCTTGGAGGTGCTGAGGTGCCGGTCTGCCTGGTCGTACCCGTGGGTTTCGCCGAAAAACTCGGTGGTATTGCCGTGGCTGTCATAGGCGAGGGTGCCGATCCGCCGGGGGTCGTGGTCGAGGTCAACCGGTCGGCGTGGTCGTAACAGAACGTCGTCGCCGTGGTGACCCTCCCGCAGGGATCACGGTCTTGGTGGTTCGATTTCCCCAATTCGTCGCAAGCCCGCAACCCCCGACGAGGCGAACGCGGTTTCGGGTGCGTTGAGCAGGGTCCATGCGTCGGTAAGGCGCCCTGCCCCGTCATAGACGTAATTCGCCCCCGACGGGTTCGGATCGATGCCATCGACCGCCTGGTCAACGACACGCCCCGCCAACGACCTGGTCACGCTGTCAGAGTGATCACCGTGTCGCGAGCTAGGGCCCGGCAATGGAGATCACTGCTCACGGTCTGCGCGCTTTCGGCGCAGGTCCCGGATCAGCGTCCGGACTGCGAACATCTGCACCGTGGCGATTGCCACCCACAGGATAAAGGTGAGCATTGAACCCACGACCCCCGGGTTGGGCCCGAAGAGTATCGTTCCACCCACATAAGTGATGTAGTCAGCGATGAGCCCCAGCGGAAACGTGACAACTAACAGCGCGTTATAGGGGAGGTAGCTGGGATCAGCCCAAAAAATGGCCTGAGCTGCGAGCAACGCACACAGAACAACGTATGCCTTGCCAATGTGCTTGAACACGAAGGCACACAAGTCACCATCGTTTCGCTCGCAAACTGTTCTTCCCAAGAAGTGCGCCAGACCTGGCCACGAACCGCGAGATCCCACAAATACTCTGAACCCAGATTGGAGTTGGACTCTACTGCATTTCTCTTCATGAGCTGACCCCGAAACTCACCGCCTCAGGGGTCGAGGTTTGCGTGTTGCCCGGCTGTTCTGGCCGCCGCATGCGCTGCCCCGCTCGAACCTATCGGCTCCAGCGTACCAAACAGACGAAGCTCAATCGCTCCTGCGTTTGGCCCGCACGTCCAGGAACCAATAGAGTATAAAGAGTGGGCAGATTCTCCCATCGCACCTGAGGTTGCGTTGACGGGGCCGGGCGTGCCTGGGGCAGCTCACGTATCCCCGCAGCCATCCTCGCCCAAATCGCAACAGCTAGACCACTCAAGAATACTATCCGCCATTCCGCCGTCACCCGGTCAACGACCGGCTGATCACGGATTGCTGGCGCCCTCAGGAATCTGCCTTCACCAGACGACCTCAATTGGTCCCGACAGACGCTCCACGTCTGAGCGATCGCCCGAGCTACAAGAACAAAGACGAATCCGGCGCCAAATCCTGGGCCGCCTGCCAAAAGAACTGCATTGCGTCCCTCATCGCATCCATGCGTCAGTACTGCGAGAGCACGGGAATCGACTATACCCTCGCAGGCGCGAAGTGTTCGCCAACGAGAACACCCGTGAGGGTAACACCGTTTACCTGTGTGGTATGTCTGAACTCTCTTGAAAGCATATAGTCCCAAAGAACCCAGCTTGGAATAGAGTCTGGACGTGTACGTGTATCTATAGCGCCACCGATACACCTTGTACCTTCCTTCTCTCCTGATATAGCGGTACTCCGTTCGACGTTGTCGACTGTTCTTGCGTTACAGTTCGCTTGCGCTATAGTCGGGCAGACCGAATAGAACGATGCTCCTGTAAAAGAGGCCGAGGAACTTGGTCAAGGTGTGTGGGTTCGTGGACCTAACCTCTTGTGTGCGATTCCCTCCAATACGTTCAGGGTCTCCCAACACACTCTCTCGCCGGTGATGTCTGAAGAGTTGACGGGGTCACCAAAGGTGTAGACATAGCCGTTATGCAGCCGCCCTTCGATCGGGTCGGTTTCGAGGAACCTCGCCGAGGGTGGGGTTGTATTGGCGGGCACCCATCTCGATGGTCGGGTTGAGGCTGTCGGCGTGTTCAAGCGGGCCGACCGGCGGCGCCGTGCCAGCCGAAATCCATGTCCCCGGCCAGGTTGTCCGGCACGCTGCCCGCTGTGAGGTTCCCGTCGGGGTCGTGCTGACCGTTGCCCCGACCTTGGCGCCAGTGTTGTCGGCGGTGGCAACAAGATCACCGTGAAGGTTCGGATACTGCCAAGTGGCGCTGCTGGTGCTGTGATCAAAGGTGAGCGACGCACCACCGGGAAGACCGACCGAACTGTCAACGCCGCACCTGAAGTGCTGGTCGTACCCGACGCACCGTCGGACCCGTCCCCATACCAGTAACGGACTGTCGGTGTCACCAGTGGCCTCCCGCTGGACAAGCCGATCGGTGACGTCCCTGATGTAGGTGACCGTGGTGGCACCCTGGAGGTGCTGGAGGTGCCGGTCTGCCTGGTCGTACCCGTGGGTTTCGCCGAACAACCGGTGGTATTGCCATGGCTGTCATAGGCGAGGGTGCCAATGCCGGGGGTCGTGGTCGAGGTCAACCGGTCGGCGTGGTCGTAACAGAACGTCGTCGCCGCGGGTGACCCTCCAGCAGGGATCACGGTCTTGAAAGGTGCGGTTCGAGTTCTCTCCCGCAGCCGTCGCCACACCGCATCCCCGGACGGGGCGAACGCATTGGGTGCGTTGAGCAGGGGTCCAGGCGTCGGTGGCGCCGCCCTGCCCCGTCATAGACGTAGTTCGCCCCCGACGGGTTCGGGTCGGTGCCACGACCGCCTGGTCGGGCTCGACACGCCCCGCCAACGACCTGGTGACGCTGTTCGAGGTGATGAGCGCGGCGCCCGGACCTGTCCAGGTGAGCGAGACTGCTCGCGCCCGAGGTCGTCGTAGGCGTAGGTGCCGAGGCTGTTTCCGTACCCAATCGGGTAGGTGACCGTGTGGCGCCACGCCCAACACCGTCGTAGCTGACCAGCGCCATCGGCAACGCCGCCGGGCCGACCCGTTCGAGTTGCCCCAGGTTGGGGTTGCAGGCCCCGCTCGGAGTGGGTAACGACCGGGTTCGATGTTTGGGTGACCTGCCCGGCCTGGTTGGGTGGCCTGGCTGGTCGCACCCCACACGTCGGTGCTGACCGTGCGGCCGAGGAGACCACACCAGTGACGGTCCGCCGGGTCGGTCGCCGACGTTGTCAACGCCGGGTTGCCCGACACGGCGTAGTTGTGGGTGACGGTGGCCGGGTTGCCAATGTAGGTGCGGAAGGACGGTGGCCGGGCGGCCTCGGGCGTCGAAGGTGGCGCAGGTCCACGGTTCGGTTCCGACTCGGGAGGCGACGGTGTTCCCATCGAGGTCATAGACCGATTCGGTGACGATCGGGGCTTGCGGGTCAAGTGCCGTCGGGGTCTGCTGAGGTTCGGGTTCGCTGCCGTGCGCTCCCACCGTCGGCGAACCCGACACACACGGGTTCGCGGCTGTGGCGGTGGCGGAATACCACGCTGTCGACGTGGCCGAGGCGGCCCTGGCGGGCAACTGGCGGGCAGACGCCGCGCAGTAGCCGCCGGAGGTCGTCGGGTCTTCAAACGACTCCGACGTGGTGAGCGCCGCACCTGCGGGGTCGACGGTCGTGGATGTCTGCACATCATGCCTTCGGGTCGCGTACCCGCTGGCGGTCTTCTTGCCGTCGGGGTCGACGCTGGAGGTGGTGGGCGAGTAGTTCCGGTCGGCGAGGTAGTTGAGGTACTCGTTCACCAAAGTAAACCCAGCGGCCGCCTCACCGACAAGACTCCACTCAGAGCCGTTCTTCTCGAGCGACAACCCGACAATCGACATAGCTACATCTGTAACCGAAACGTCCGCCAGGCACAAGCACTTTCTCTTCCATAACCCTGGTTAGGCCTGGCCCGTCTAGCCGTATTGGCCGGTTAACAGGCACGTACCCACCCGGCCCATCGACGGGCGCATCCTTGCTTCTTTCAAACACCGTCTGAACTGGCGTGAGGTGTATTCCGATCCCCGGTCCGAATGGAAGATCGCCCGCCGCCGGGTCCGCTTGTTCCGCTTCGCCATCCGGATCGCGTCACAGATCAAATCGGTACGGTGATGGTCCGCGATCGCCCATCCGACGACCTCCCGCTTTGTTCAGATCGATCACCGTCGCCAGATAGCCGGGGCCCGCCCACGTATCGACCTGGGTGATGTCCCCAACGAACCGGACCCCGGGCTCGGTCGCGTTGAAATCCCGGCGGATCAGATCGCTTGCGGGCGGGGTGCCGTCGGCCTGCGTGCAGTAACGCCAAGGCCTCGGATGGCACGACACCAGCTTGTGTTCTCCCATCAATTCGGACTGTCCGGTCCGACACCACCCAACCGTCCCGGAGGAGCTCGGCGTGGATCCGCCGATACCCGTACCTGCTTTGCGGTCGTGAAGATCTCACAGACCGTCTCGGACAGCTCGCAGTGACGTCTCCGCGCTGGCGTGGGCGGCCGGTCCAGCCGTTTACGCCAGGCGTGTAGCCCGACTCCGACACGTCGGCCGCGCCGCACATCATCTCTGTTGAAATCGTTGCGTCGTTTGCCTTCTCCGCCATGATCAGCTCATACCATTCGGCGCCAGATCCGCCGCGTAAGAAGGCCGTGTCAGGAAAGCCACCTGGATCTTCAGGACGCTTGTTCTCCCGTTTGAGGTCACGCATCGCCTTCTTATCATCTGTGGCGTCGCCAGTGTCGTCGTCCAACCTGTCCTCTTTCACCTCGCGGACCCATTTCCTCAACGTGTCCTTGTGGACCGACAACTCGTTAGCCACATCCGAGTACGTCCTCGACGACTCAATGACACGGCGAACCGCCTCGATCTTGAACTCTTTGCTGTAGTGGATTCCTGAACCCATCGACGGGCTCCTCTCGGATCACGCTACCGCCAGCCCCCACCGCGAAATACGGACGCCCTCCATCAACGCCGACTACGACACCATCATCGCCGCAGGACACCACACCAACCCCGCCCCCAAACCCACCGGGAAACGAGGACGACCCAAACGATCCAAAGCCGCGAACCTCCTCGAACGTCTCGACACCCACCGCGCTGATGTCCTCCGGTTCATCACCAACTTCGATATCCCCTTCGATAACAACCTCGCCGAACGAGATATCCGCATGGTCAAAGTCCACCAGAAAGTCTCTGGCGGGTTCCGGACCAGCGAAGGCGCCACCGCGTTCCTCAACCTCCGCAGCTACACCTCCACCGCGAACAAACATCGCATCAGCGCACTCACCGCCCGCAACCACCTCTACACAGGCACCCAATGGGAACCAGCCCTACCCGCCGCCGGACCCTGACCCCACCTGAATAGTTACCGAGAACCAAGAAAACCGGCAAACAGCTATTGACAGGCTCCGTATCGGCTGAAAAGCGTTTCATGAATGCGGTCGCGTTCGTTCGCCGCGATCGAGTGACGAGGCATGCTTGAGGCTCCAGGGGTCGGTGTATGCGGATAGCCCGGCCATGCTGACCGGCCGCGCGCACTGACCCTAGAACCTGCCGACCCTCTCCGCGACCCAACGCTGTAGCAGAACTCACTCGGTTCCGGCGAAACGAAGGAGGCTACGTCCCTCGGTCTTCCACACATCGCTCACGGCATCCCGTACAGGGAGATCAGGAATGACTCTGTCAAGGGGAGCCGGGCGGGCAGCCTTGATGAAAGGTCGCAACCACACCGTCAGCTCAGAGCCAAAACCCGTCAGCATCGTGATATCCCCATGTCCCAAGTCAACGAGGGTCCCCTCTGCCAGCACGAAGCCTTGCCAGGTCAGGTGGACCCCTGAGAAGTGTTCCGCCAATACCTCCCAGTTTGGCATCAAGAACCGGTTCCAATCACGAGATGCGTAGCGTTGTTCCGGAATACCTTCCTTAAAGGTCTCGAAATACATTCGATCTCTGCGTTTCCGGCAGGGATTCAGAGTGCTCCCCGGAGCAGGCCCGAGTTGGGGCGCACAGTGGTTAAAATCGTCTGTGGCGTCCACACTGGCGATCCGTACGAGCTCACCCCAATCGGCAGGCCCGTTGATCTCTGCTAGAGGCAGGCCATCAGCAACCTCCACCGACCAACGCGCCCCAGGAAGAGCCGTGACATTCCAGGGGCCTGTCATCAAGTGGTCCAAAATGACCATGTCGCCTCCGCCGTCGAATTGTGATATAGTGCGGAGCGAATTGACGGGTATTGTCTGATACGTTTCACATTCTTCGAGATCGTCACCTATGCGCCCGTCGAGGCCAATAAGACCATCGGTGCACCACGTCTGATGACATGTCCAGCCCTTAAGCCAAGTACTGCTCCGGAACATCGCATCGAGTTGCCGTGCGATCCAATAGGAGTTAGGGGTCGCAGCCAGTACCCTCGAGGCATCTTGTAGGTTTGAGACCATTCGAAGATCCATATAGGCCAGCACCATCTCCCGGCGTAGTTGCCTAGCCGGTATCGCTGACAGGAATTCGTGGACAAGCTGGCCCCGCCGGTCCTGTCCCGTCGAGCCGCCGCCTCCCTCACGGAGTGCATCTTTAACGTCATCTCGGATGATCAGATCCAGACGGCGGATCAAGCTCCTCGCTACGGTCGAAGTCAACAGCTGATTCGTGTTGGTCACGGGGTACCCCCGACGGGGTAGCTGCCCGCCCTGGTCAACATTGATCTCGCACTTTATCAGCGGTAAATGTCTTGATCGAACCTCTCCGTCCGAGATACGTGTGGACCCAAACGCGAGCACGGTACGTGTACAGACCCCTCTTGCAGTGGACTTGGAAATCCTTCACGGTGTAACCGCCCCGTTTATTGAGATGTTTTCCCGCACCCAATCGGCGATACCCGCTATAACTACTTCTTTGAACATACGCGTATGTTTCTACATGAACATCAGATCGGCACCTGACTTTGTATTTGATCCCGACCATCTTTGTCCCAGAACGGAAATGGGTTTGCGCTCCGCCGACCCATTCGAAACTGCAGCGGAATTGGTTTGGTCCGAACCAGACCTTGGCTCCACTCAGGTCTGCGAGCCCGACTGGGTCTTTGACGTAGCCGTAGTCGTTATCAACACCACCCTCGATCGGGTCGGTTTCGAGGAACCTGCCGAGGGTGGGGTTGTATTGGCGGGCACCCATCTCAATGGTCGGGCTAAGGCTGTCGGCGTGCTCGAGCGGCCGACTTGCGGCCCCGTGCCAGCCGAAGTCCATGTCCCCGGCCAAGTTGTTCGGCAGGCCGCCTCCGGTGAGGTTCCCGTCCGGGTCATAGGCAACCGTTGCCCCGACCTTGGCGCCAGCGCTGTCGGCGGTGGCAACAAGATCACCGTGAAGGTTCGGATACTGCCAAGTGGCGCTGCTGGTGCTGTGATCAAAGGTGAGCGACGCACCACCGGGAAGACCCACCGAGCTAGTCAACGCCGCACCCGAAGTGCTGGTCGTACCCGACGCACTGTCGGACCCGTCCCCATACCAGTAACGGACCGTCGGTTCACCAGTGGCCTCCCGCTGGACAAGCCGATCGGCGACGTCCCTGATGTAGGTGACCGTGGTGGCACCCTTGGAGGTGCTGAGGTGCCGGTCTGCCTGGTCGTACCCGTGGGTTTCGCCGAACAACTCGGTGGTATTGCCATGGCTGTCATAGGCGAGGGTGCCAATGCCGGGGGTCGTGGTCGAGGTCAACCGGTCGGCGTGGTCGTAACAGAACGTCGTCGCCGCGGGTGACCCTCCAGCAGGGATCACGGTCTTGGTGGTGCGGTTCGAGTTCTTCCCCGCAGCCGTCGCCACACCGCATCCCCCGGACGGGGCGAACGCGTACTGGGTGCGTTGAGCAGGGGTCCAGGCGTCGGTAAGCCGCCCCGCCCCGTCATAGACGTAGTTCGCCCCCGACGGGTTCGGGTCGGTGCCATCGACCGCCTGGTCAACGACACGCCCCGCCAACGACCTGGTGACGCTGTCTGAGGTGATGAGCGCGGCGCCCGGACCTGTCCAGGTGAGCGACTGCTCGCGTCCGAGGTCGTCGTAGGCGTAGGTGCCGGTGGTGCCGTTTCCGTACCCAATCGGGTAGGTGACCGTGGCGACACGCCCAACACCGTCGTAGCTGACCAGCGCCATCGGCAACGCCGCCGGGCCGACCCGTTCGAGTTGCCCCAGGTTGTTGTAGCCCCGCTCGACGGTAACGACCGGGTTCGATGTTTGGGTGACCTGCCCGGCCTGGTTGTAGGTGGCCTGGCTGGTCGCACCCCACACGTCGGTGGTGCTGACCGTGCGGCCGAGGAGGTCGACCACACCAGTGACGGTCCCGGCCGGGTCGGTCGCCGACGTTGCCAACGGGTTGCCCGACACGGCGTAGTTGTAGGTGACGGTGCGGGCCGGGTTGCCACCGTAGGCGGGAAGGTCGACGGTGGCCGGGCGGCCTCGGGCGTCGAAGGTGGCGCAGGTCCACGGTTCGGTTCCGACTCGGGAGGCGACGGTGTTCCCATCGAGGTCATAGACCGATTCGGTGACGATCGGGGCTTGCGGGCCGGCGCCGTCGGGGTCTGCTGAGGTTCGGGTTCGCTGCCGTGCGCCCTGATTGACCGCCGGCGAACCCGACACACACGGGTTCGCGGCTGTGGCGGTGGCGGAATACCAGCTGTCGGACGTGGCCGAGGCGGCCCCGGCGGGCAACTGGCGGGTGAGACGCCGCGTGTAGCCGCCGGAGGTCGTCGGGTCTTCAAACGACTCCGACGTGGTGAGCGCCGCACCTGCGGGGTCGACGGTCGTGGATGTCTGCACACCGGTTTCGGGTCGCGCGTACCCGCTGGCGGTCTTCTTGCCGTCGGGGTCGCTACTGGAGGTGGTAAGCGAGTAGTTGGGGGTGATCGCCGAGCCGGGCACCGTGACCCACGAGCCCGACGGTGGTTTCCATTCCAGGCGAAGTTGGGCGGCGCTGTTGGTGTTGGCAAGCGACCCGAACAGGTCGAAGGACTGGTTGGCCGACGCCACGGTGTGATCGACCGCCGTCGTGGCCGTCGAGGTGGTCACCTCGGTTTCATCGGCGACCAACTGGGTTTCGCCCACGTCAACGTTGGCGGTGCCGTCGCGGGTGACGCGTAGCTGCCAGGTGCCGGCGGTGGGGAACTTGAGACGCCCGGAGAACGACACCGTGAAGTTCGACTGCGAGATGGTCGGGGTGGAGGTTGGCATGGTGGCGAAGGTGGTGTTCATGGCGCCACCGGACACTCCGGGGAACCCGGTGGTGGACTGCGTTTGGCCGCCGGTGGTGGCGGTTCCCCACCAGGTGGCGGCGACGCCCAGCATGCCCTCGTCGTAGGCGTTGGTCGGATGCGGGGTGAGGGGCTGTTTCGCGGCGATCGGGGCGGTGCCCGAACCGGACCACCACGTTTTCGGTGCGGGCCCCCAGCTGCCGGTTGGCCGTCCTTGGTCGTCGTATTCGTAGGTGGTCTTCATCGAATCGGCGCCGACGTCGGCCGAAACCCGGCCGAGCAGGTCGTAGTCGGTGGTGGCGGCGAGCCCGTCGGGGCCGGTTTGGCTGAGCTGTCTACCGGAGCTGTCGTAGGTGACCCGACTGACCCATCCGGTCGGCGGCGACATTCCGGCCTGGGAGGCTTCGGCATACCCCGAGCCGTAGGTGTAGGTGCGGGCGGGGCGGGCTGCGCCGCTGGTCGGCTCCGGAGCCGTGATGCCGGTGAGCTTCCCGCCGGTCTGGGCGATCGTCCAGGTGCTGGCCGACGATGCCGGTGCGACGCCGGCGGCGACGGCCTCGCTCGCCAGCGGTTCGCGGACCGCAGAGAGGTACCCGCCCGAATAGGCGAAGTCGGTGACCGACACATCGGGATCGCCCGGCAGTGCAGTGTGAACCCTGGCGAGCGCACCGGACTGGTAGTAGAGGTTGGTTTCCCCAAGCAAGGTACCGGAGGGGTCGCTGAACTTGACCCGGCAGAGCCTTCCGGTGGGAAGCGACGCATCGAACCCTCCCGGTGGGGTATGGCACGCCCCGGCGGCCGAGGTGATGCCGGAGTAGATGAGGTCGGCCTTCCGCTGCGTGACAGGGTCGAGCTGCTGAGACAGCCGGGTGCCATCGGCGGCCGTGGGCATCGGCACGTAGGTGTAGTCGATCGCCGGTGTTTGGCCTGCGGTGTTGGTGGACGAATCCGCGGTGCGTTCCGATTCCAACAACCCGTCGTTGGTGAACGTCGACACCATGCCGAACATGGTGAGCTGCAACTTGTTGCCAGGCATCGTCAGCAACGTGGCACCGGCGAGGTCGGGTTCGGGCACCCACAGGGGCGTTGGGCCCTCGTTGACGCGGGTGAACGTGCCGAGCTGATCGTCGGCGCCGTCATAGAGGATGGCCTGATCACCACCGTCGATCTGCACTCGGGCCACCATCGCATCGCCGGTGACCCCGGCGTTCCACCCGGCACCCAACGGCGAGGGCGGTGACCATTTCGGGGTCAGCCACGTGCCCGGCACGAAGAACCGGCCGCCGCCGGAGTCGTATTGCAGATGGAAGGTGGCACCGAGAACCAGATCGAGGCGTGCGGTGACCTCGATCGGGTAGGCGGTGCCGGCAGTCAAGGAGATCGCGCTGGACTCCGCGTAGTCGGTGCCGTCCGGGTAGGCGGTGAGCCCGTTGAGGATCGTCGTGTTGTTGACCCGGATCTTTGCGCCGGTGGACGCGAACAGCGGGGTGCCGAACTTGTAGGAACCCGACGTCGGCACCTTCACCGTGCCGGTCCAGCGGATCAACGTGTCGGTCATCGACAGCCCGGGGAACGGCGCGTCGTTCGCTCTGAACTCATAGGAGACCGACCGGTCGTTCTGTTTGCCCAACAGCTGGTCGGGCCCATCGATCGTGTTGTTGTTGTTGACGTCGCGGAAGTACTCGCCGGTCAACCCGGCCGGCAACGCACCCGACGAGTCATAGGAGACGTCGACGCCCAGGTTGCCCGACACCGTCTCGATCCCGTGAGACCCCGCGCCGGTACTGAAGGACCCGTCGACCAACGACACACCCACAGGCCCGAACGAGTCCGACGGCGCGTCACCGTTCGCAGACGAGTCGATCGAGAACGACCGAAACCAACGCGCCGGTGCCGCAGGCGAGTGGCCGTCGTCGGCCATCACCGTCCAGTAGTACACCCCGCCGTCGGCGAGGGCACCGTCGGGAACCGTCCACGAGGTGCCCGACACCCAACCGGAGTCCACGTACTCGCCACCGACGCCGTCCAACAGCGTGCCGAAGGTGGAACCCGTCACGGTGTCGGACTGCGAGGTCCACACCCGATACCAGTACCGAACCGAGTCGCCGTCACCATCGGTGACCGGGTTCACCGACAACGTCGGGGTCGTCGACGCGAAATGGGCATCGTCGGCCGGGCCTGCGGCGGTCGGCTGCGGGGGCCGCTTCTCGTAGGTGAACGACAACAGCGGCGCATGGCTGGCCCCACCCTCCCGGGTGGCGAACTGGTGAGCGGTCCCCGCCGTAGGTGGCACCAAACCGTACGCCCCGGCAGCCTCGGAGAGCCGCACACCGAACGTCGACGGCAACCCGATAGCCCCCGAACCGGTGTAGGTGATCCACCGCTGCACCTGCTGGGTCGGTGTGTAGTTCTGCCACCCCGAACCGCACGTCATGTTCGCGTTCCTGGCTCCGTGCCAGAACGCCGACGGATGCGGATCCGCCCCAGGCCGGGTGTTCCAGGTCACCGAGTTCTCCGCCCACGACCCGCCGACCGTCGTCAACCACGAGTCCGACGGCGTACACCACGGAGCCGACGTGGCGTTCTGCCACACCGACAACGACGACGAACGAACCACCGAGTTGGCCGACTTCGCGCCGCTCGGCAGGTTGAACCCGATCAGCGACACGTTCTGCACCATCGTCGAGCCGAACAGATACGACCCGGCGGTCATGTACGACGCCGACCCCCCGTTGGTCGTTGGGGTCGCACTCCCCATCGACACGTCACCCACCGTGGTTCCCGTTGCCGCAATCGGCGGATCAACCGTGATCGGGAACTTCAACGACGGGTCGGCCAGCCACTTCTGGTCCGCGGCCACCTTGATGGTGACGCCGTCGGTGTCCTGGCCGACCAGGGTCACCGACACGGCCCCCACCGCAGCCACCGACCCCGAATCGTCAAACGCCCGGCCGCCACCAAAGCGGTACCAGCTGTCGCCTTTCGCATCGAGGAACACCACGCCATCAGCCCCGTCCTGTCGGGCGACCACACCCGCCGGCACCCGGACCTGCTGCACCCAGGACCCATCACCCGCCTGGGCCCGCGATGCGAAACGCACCGCCAACTCCGCACCCGACACCAGCGGGGCCGTCACCACCTGAGGCTCGCCCGCCCGACCCGCAACCAGCCCGTTGGCCGACGGCAACCAATCCTCGGCAACCACCTTGGCGCCCTCCGACCGCACGACGGTCGCCTGCTTCCCACCAACCGCTTCCGGGGCAGCAAAGACCAGCCCGTCAACCGAGATCAGACCATTCGGGTCGGACGGGTCAAAGGACACGTCCCGGTCCGTCGACTCCGGAACAAACGACCCGTCCTTCCCGGCGACCA
The DNA here is from genome assembly GCA_041394405.1 of Microthrixaceae bacterium. Lineage (GTDB taxonomy): Bacteria > Actinomycetota > Acidimicrobiia > Acidimicrobiales > Microtrichaceae > Microthrix. The sequence goes on along the minus strand of JAWKIF010000010.1, from coordinate 282,683 downwards.
GGTCCATGTCGTAGTCAATCCACTTGGATCCCGACTTGAACCGCACAGCACCGGGCGCCACCTCCGCGGTGCGCGATCCGTCCTCGTTCACCCACTCCCGATAGCTGGCCGTCACCGACGCCGGGTCAAGCTTCGACGTCTCCTGGTCGAACCCGTCAGCGGAAGGACGCGACGGAAGCGCCTCCGAACCGTCGGTATCAAAGCTCCCAAACCGGCCCGGAGACTCATCCACCCCGAACGACGGAGGACTCTCGGAGGACCCAGCACCCTCCGGCTCCGGCGCCGGCCGCCGCTTCACACCCGAGGACGCCCCCAGGGGATCAAGCTTCGACGCTGACCCCTCCTCGCCGGGCTTCACCTTCAACTCGGACTTGGTACCGTCGCCGAACAAGTTCGACAGGTCCTCAGGGGGTTTCACCGGCGCCGCCGCTACCGGGACCGCACCCCACCCCACGACACACACCGCAGTGACCACGATGACCGCTCGGCGAGGAACCGACGGTGACCGACCAACCAACCCGAAACGTCGCATCCGCGACCCCCTGTGAACGATCCTCACGCGAGGATCAGAGCAATATGCTCCCATCCCGAATCTATGTCAACAACTTTCTTATGAGCAGGCCGCCCATCGACAACCTCAGGCCGATCCCTGGGCCCCGCAGTGCCCAGGACCAGCGAGAGAACCATCGCCCTGTTGCCAGTCAGCCGGTCAGAAGGTGTAGAAACTTCCGCCAGAAGCGGGACCGAGTTGTGTTCACGACACCGCCAGAGAGAATTGCCATCGTGCTTCGACAACAACCCCCGTGGGTCGCACGGGCTGCCGTATCCATCATCATCGCGACTACGGCCGCCGGGTGCGGCTGCTCGGTGACGCCACCGCCCGCCAACCGCCCGCCAAAGCCCACCACCACGACGCGACCGACCTCTCCGCCGACCACCCGACCGCCCAAGCCGACCACCACCACCCGGCCGCCGTCGCTTCCCCCACCGGCCGATCTGATCGTCGGCGACAGTCACACCAGCGGCAACTCGTGGGCCCGGAATCTGGGCCCCAACTGCCGGCCGGCCGTGTGGGACAGGTACGGCATCGCAGTCTTCGTCGACGCCATCGGCGGCCCCCAGGTGAGCGGCCGGGTCGAGGAGATCGTGGCCACTCGGCCAGGCGGACATGTCGTCATCATGCTGGGCACCAACGACGCCCTCATGAGCCAACCCGCGCCGACCCGCGCTGACCTCGACGGTGTCTCGGGCGGGCTGATCGCCGCCGGGGCGGTCTCGGTTCGATGGGCGACCATCCCACCGCTGGGCAACGACAAGACGGTCCTGCAACGCCGCCTGATCGACGAATGGAACCTGGCGATCCTGCAGACCACCAACGCGATCGACCTGCGCGGTGCCCTCGGGCCAACCCTCGATGCTCACGAACAGATCGGCGACGGCGTCCACCTCTCACCGGAGGGCCAGCGGGCCCTCGCCCAGGCGGCATCCCGCACCTCCATCTGCTGAGCACGGCGCCGGATGCGCCTGCGTCCGTCTCGCCAAACCAACCGCGCCGAGCCACGCCGCCCAGTAGTTCGTCCCGTCATCGACGGCCTCGGGAGAGCCGAGCGGTTCCTGGCAAACCTGTTCGGGATGACGCGTGTGGTGGTCGGGGACTCCCGAGGCCCCGCCGAAAGGTACGCCTCGGGGTTTGGCCGTTCGGTGGCCTGTCAACCCGCGGCGGCGCCGGGCCAGTCCTCCAGGCTCAAGCCGGTGAGGCGGGCGTAGGCCTCGCGGTACCGGGCGGCGGTCTGGGCCACCACGTCGGGGGGCAGCGCCGGTGGGGGCGGGGTCTTGTCCCACGGCTGGGCCGACAGCCAGGCCCGCAGCGGCTCCTTGTCGAAGGCAGCTTGCGGGCCGCCCGGCCGGTAGCCGTCGGCGGGCCACAGGCGGGACGAGTCGGGCGTCAGCACCTCGTCGCACAGCACCAGTTCGCCGTCGATGAGGCCGAACTCGAACTTGGTGTCCGCCAGGATCAGGCCGCGCCGGGCGGCGGCGGCCGAACCGGCGGTGAAGATGGCCAGCGCCGCCCGCTGCACCCGGCCGGCCAGCTCCGCGCCCAGGATGTCGGCGGCGGCGTCCACCGAGATGTTCTCGTCGTGGTCGCCGACCGCCGCTTTGGTGGAGGGCGTGTACATCGGCTCGGGCAGCGGCGCCGACTCCACCAACCCCGGGGGGGCGGCCATGTGATGGATCGTGCCGCTCGCCGAGTACTCGCGCCAGGCCGACCCCGAAAGGTAGCCCCGAACGATGGCTTCCACCGGCAGCATCTCGGCCCGACGGGTGAGCATGACCCGACCGGCCCACTCGGGGTGGTCCTCGCCGCCGGGAACATCGGCCAACTCGCAGCTGATCAGGTGGGACCTCACCGGCAGGTTCAACTCCTCAAGCCGGGCGAACCAGTAGGCCGACGTGGCGGTGAGCACCCGGCCCTTGTCGGGGATCGGCTCATTCATCACCACGTCGAAGGCCGACATTCGGTCGGAGGTGACCATGGCCAGCAGGCCATCGCCGGCGTCGTAGATGTCGCGTACCTTGCCCGAGTAGATCAGCTCCATGGCGTGTCGCTCCTCACAGCACCAACTCCGGGGTGTACTCGGCCCCACCGGGGTGAGCATCGAGGGTGTCCTCGATGCGGGTGATCACCTCGGCCACCTGCCGCTGCGCCGTGCCAACGAAGCTGAGCGGTTCGCCCAGCGCGGCGTCGATCTGGCGTCGATCGAGGCCCAGAGCGGGCTCGGCGGCCAGGCGCTCGAGCAGGTCGTTGCGGTCGGCCCCCGCCTCCCGAAGTTCTCGGGCCACGGAGACGGCGTGGCCCTTGATGGCCTCGTGTGCGGTCTCGCGCCCCACCCCGTTGCGCACGGCCGCCATGAGCACCTTGGTGGTGGCGAGGAACGGCAGGTAGCGGTCGAGCTCCCGTTGAATGACCGCCGGGTAGGCACCAAAGCCATCCAGCACGTCGATGAAGGTGTTGAAGAGCCCATCGGTGGCGAACGCCGCATCGGGCAACGCCACCCGACGCACCACCGAGTCGAACACGTCGCCCTCGTTCCACTGGTGCCCGGCCAGGCCACCCACCATGGCGACGTGACCGTCAAGGATCACCCGAAGCCCACAGATGCGTTCGGCCGACCGGGCGTTCATCTTGTGGGGCATGGCCGACGAGCCCACCTGGCCCTCGCGGAACCCCTCGGTGGCCAGCTCGGCGCCGGCCATCAGGCGAATGGTGGTGGCCAGCGACGAGGGGCCCGAGGCCAGCTGCGCCAACGCCGTCACCACCTCGTAGTCGAGCGACCGCGGGTACACCTGCCCGACGCTGGTGAGCACCTGGGAGAAGCCGAGGTGCTCGGCCGCCCGCGCCTCGACGCGGGCGACGGCCTCCACGTCGCCCAGCAGATCCACCAGGTCGGCCTGCGTGCCCACCGGCCCCTTCAGGCCCCGCAACGGGTACCGGGCGATGAGGGCACGCAGCCGATCGTGGGCCTCCAGCAGTTCCTCGGCTGCGGAGGCGAAGCGCTTGCCCAGCGTCGTGGCCTGGGCGGCCACGTTGTGGGATCGGCCCGCCATGACGGTGGTGGCGTGGTCGGCGGCCAGGTTGGCCAGTCGGGCCAGCGACGCCAGGGCACGGTCGGCCAGCACCTCCATCGAGCGCTTCAGCTGCATCTGCTCGACGTTCTCGGTGAGGTCGCGGCTGGTCATGCCGGCGTGGATGTACTGGTGACCGGCCAGCTCGCAGAACTCCTCGATGCGGGCCTTCACGTCGTGGCGGGTGACCCGCTCCCTGGCCTCGATGGAGGCCAGATCCACCCGATCGATCACCGCCTCGTAGTCGGCGACAACCCCGTCGGGCACGGCCATGCCCTCCTCGATCTGGGCGGACAACACCGCCAGCCACAGGCGGCGCTCCAGCACCACCTTGCCCTCGGCCGACCACAGCTGACGCAGCTCGGGGGAGGCGTAGCGCGACGCCAGGATGTTGGGGATGGCGGGGCTGGTTGGGGTGGGAGCGGCGCCGCTCATCGGTCGCTTCCGTCGTTCAGCGAGGCGTCCTGGGCGACCGCCTTGGCCTCCAACGCCCGCTCGTGGGTGGCGAGCGCCTCGGCGAGCCCCGGGTCGGCAAGGGCGAGGATCCGCACCGCCATCAGCCCGGCGTTCTCCGCCCCGCCGATGGCCATGGTGGCCACCGGCACGCCGCCCGGCATGGACACGATGGACAGTAGCGAGTCCTCGCCCGACAGGTGCTTGGAGGGCACGGGCACCCCGATGACCGGCAGGGTGGTCATGGACGCCACCATGCCGGGTAGGTGGGCGGCGCCGCCGGCGCCGGCGACGATGACCGACAGGCCCCGCTGCCGCGCTTCGGTGGCATAGGCCACCATGCGGTGTGGCGAACGATGGGCCGAGATCACCCGGAACTCGTGGGTGACGCCGAACCGGGCCAGCACCTCGGCGGCCGGAGCCATGGTGGGGGCGTCGGAGGACGAGCCCATGATGATGCCCACGGTGGGCGCGGGATCGCTTCCTGCCACGTCGGAGGCGTCGGCCGAGGGCTGATGTGCCGGAGGTTGGTTCACGGGTGCTCCAGGGGGTTCGAGTGGTGGCTTGACCCGCCGCCGTCCAGCGCCCGGGCCACGGCGGTGGCCCGGGCAAGCGCCGTGTCGACGTCACCGTCGCACACGGTGACGTGGCCGATCTTGCGGCCCGGCCTCGGGGTCTTGTCGTACAGGTGGATCCTCGCGGCCGGGTCGGTCGACATGCCCTCCGCCAGACGGGCACGCGGTTCGGACGGGCCGGCGCCGTCCGCGAGGTCGGCCCCAACGACATTCACCATGGCGGCTGCGGGGGTGCGGAGCGATGGGTCGCCCAGCGGCAGGTCGAGCACGGCCCGGAGGTGCTGTTCGAACTGGCCGGTGACGCAGGCGTCCGCGGTGAGGTGGCCCGAGTTGTGTACCCGCGGCGCCAGCTCGTTGACCAGCACCCGCCCGTCGGCGGTCACGAACAGCTCCACCGCCATCACGCCCACCGCCTCGGCCGCCAACGCCACCTCGGCGCCCACCCGTCGCGCCCGATCCAGGACCTCGTCGTCCAACCTCGCGGGCACGACCACCTCATTACACATGCCGTCGCGTTGAATGGTCTCCAAGACCGGGTAGGAGGCCTGCTGGCCACCCGGACGGCGGGCGGTCACCACCGCCACCTCGGCCACCAGCTCCAGGGCCGGCTCCAACACCAGGCGCACGCCGGCCGTCGAGGTGCCGGGCGGCTGCGCTCCCCCGCCGTGGTCCGCGCGGGCGGCGCACCAGTCGGTGACGAACTCGACTGCGGCGTCGGTGCCATCCAGGCTGAAGACGCCACGGCCGTCGTATCCGCCGCGGCTGACCTTGGCGATCACCCGGGGCCCGTGTGCGCTCACGAAACGACGGACCGCCTCGCTGGTGGGCACGCCACCCACCATGGTCAACCTGGGATCGATGATCTCGAACGGTGGCAGCGGCAGCCCGGCGCGGGCCAGGTGTTCGCGCTGGAGAGCCTTGTCGGCGAAGCGCATCGTCTCGGGCCCGGGGAACACGTGGTCGCCCCGGGATACCAGGATGTCGAGGGCCTCCCAGCTGACGTTCTCGTGGTCGAAGGTGACCACGTCCACGGTGTCGGCAAAGGCGGAGATGGCGTCGACGTCGTCGGGGCCGCCGATGGTGACCGCCCCCAGCACACCCGTGGTGCCCTCGTCGGCCTCCCCGGCCAACACGCGCACCTCCACGCCGAGCGACATGGCCGCCTGGGCCATCATGCGCGCCAGCTGTCCCCCGCCGATGATCCCCACCCGAGGGGGCCGATCGGCCGGCAGGTCCAGGCCGGCCGGGCCGAGGCGCGCCGTGTTCATGACGCCGCAGCGGCCGCTGCGATGTCGGTGCGAACGGTCATGCCCGGCCAACTCAGCTCGGCCACGCCGGCGTAGGCCCGGTCCCGGGCCTCGGCCACGTCCGCACCGCGGCCGCAGACCGACAGCACCCGGCCGCCGGCGGTCACCAGCGAGCCGCTGGAGTCGGTGGCCACCCCCGCGCCGTAGATGGTCACGCCCGGCACGGCACGGGCGGCCTCCAGCCCCTCGATGCGGTTGCCGGTGCGGGGCGCAACCGGGTACCCCTCGGAGGCGCAGATGACGGTGACCATGGCGTCGTCGGAAAAGGTGGGCTCGCCGGGAAGCTCCCCGGCCGCCGCGCCGGCCAGCAGCTCGGCGAGGCTGGAGGTCAGACGGGGCAGCACGATCTGGGTTTCGGGGTCACCGAAGCGCACGTTGTATTCGAGCAGCTTGGGGCCGGCTGCGGTCAGCATCAGCCCGGCGTAGAGCGTGCCCCGAAAGTCGATGCCCCGACGCCGAAGCGCCGCCAGGGTCGGCGCAATGAACTCGTCGGTGACCAGCCGCTCGAATGCCCCGTCGGCCAGGTCGGCGGGTGGCCGGAAGGGGCTGTAGGCGCCCATACCCCCCGTGTTCGGGCCGCTGTCCCCGTCGCCGATGCGCTTGAAGTCCTGAGCGGGGCTCAGCAGCACGCCACGTTGGCCATCGCAGACGGCGAACACCGACGCCTCGGGGCCCACCAGCCCCTCTTCGATCACCAGGCGCCGACCAGCATCACCGAACGCCCGGCCCGACAGGTAGTCGTCCACGGAGTTGTGGGCCTCGGCGGCATCATGGGTGACCAGCACGCCCTTGCCGGCCGCCAGCCCATCGGTCTTGATGACGAACGGGGGGGCCATCGTGTCGAGGAACTCGTGCGCCCCGTCGGAGTCCGAGAATGTGCCGTGACGGGCGGTCGGCACACCCGCCTCCACCAGCAGGTCCTTGAGGTACGCCTTGGAGCCCTCCAACGCCGCCCCATCGGCACCGGGGCCGTAGACCAAGCGCCCGTCGTGGCGCAGCCGATCGGCCAGGCCGTCCACCAGCGGCGCCTCGGGGCCGATGACGTACAGGTCGGCGTCCAGGTCCTCAGCTGGGATGTCCACCGAGCCTGGGATCAGCGGGTTGCCCGGGGTGACCATCACCTCACCGCCGTCGCGTGCCAATACGTCGGCCAGCGCCGCCTCGCGCCCGCCCGATCCGACCACACAGATTCTCACCTTCCCATTCTGGCGCACGCCATCGAACCCGGCCGTACCCGATGGATGCCGGCGGTGTCTCACCCGCCCACTGACGGCATCCGCCGCCCGCCGTGCGTTGCAGCCGCCGATCGGACGCGCCCACGGGACACCACCGGGGCGGGCGTAGGGTTCCTCCCATGGGGGACTCCACGATCGCCGGCACCACACCGACCACCGAAAGCGGGCTGCTCCACGAGTTGCTGCCCGAGGCCCGGGACCTGGCCGATGACCTGGTCGTGTGGCGCCGAGACATCCACTCCAACCCCGAGCTGGGCCTGGACAACCCCCGCACCCGCGACGCCGTCGTCGCCGCACTCGAACCGCTGGGCCTGCCGTTGCGCACCGGCGAGGGCGCCAGCTGGGTGGCCGCCGACATCGTGGGCGACGCCGACGGGCCCACGATCCTGCTGCGTGCCGACACCGACGCGCTGCCCATGACCGAACACACCGACGAGCCCTTCACCTCCTCGATCGAAGGCCGGGCCCACACCTGCGGCCACGATGCCCACGTGGCCATGTTGCTGGGAGCTGCCCGCCTGTTGGTGGCCCGACAGGCCGAGCTGCCCGGAACCGTCCGCCTGGTGTTCCAGCCGGGGGAGGAGGGCCACGCCGGCGCCAAGGTGATGCTGGCCGAGGGCATCCTCACCGAGGGGCTCGCCCGCCCGGTGGGTGCGGCGTTCGCCATCCACGTCACCCCCAATATCCCTACCGGGTTCATGGGCATGCGCCCCGGCCCCCTGATGGCCTCGGCCGACGAGTTCACCGTGCGCGTGAAGGGCAAGGGCACCCACGCCTCCACCCCACACTTCGGCATCGACCCCATGCCGGCCGCCGCAGAACTCGTCGGCGCCCTGAACACCATGATCACCCGGCGCATCGAGGCCTTCGACCCCGCCATCCTCACCGTTGCCCACCTCACCGGCGGAACCACCCACAACGTCATTCCCGAGCAGGTGCTGATGGAGGGCACGGTTCGGGCCGTGTCCAACCACACCCGCGATCGGGTGGAGCAGCTGTTTGGCGAGGTGGTGAGCGGGGTGGTGTCCGCCCACGGGTGCACCGCGGAGATCGACTATCGCCGTGGCTATCCGGTGACCGTGAACCACGCCGCCATGACGGAACTGGTCGGCGAGGTCTGCGAGTCGGTGGTGGGGCCCGGCACGATGTTCACCCTGCCGTCCCCGGTGATGGGCGCCGAGGACTTCAGCTACCTCCTGGAGGAGGTGCCCGGCGCCATGGCGTTCCTGGGTGTGTGCCCCGCCGACATCGAGAACTTCCTCGAAGCGCCGTCGTGTCACTCCGACGTCATGCGGCTGAACGAGGACGCGTTGCCGCTCGGGGCGGCGATGCACGCGGGGGTGGCCCTCGACTGGCTGAGCCGTCGGAGCTGACTGCCCGGCCGCTCAGCCCGTGAACCTGGGGGCCAGCGGAGCCTGGACGGCGCCACCGATCTTTGCGGTGGTGGCGGGGGCCGAGGGCGGATCGTCGGGGTCGCTCCTGGGGTCGGTGGGGCCGGGGGCACAGGTCGCTCGGTTGACCGTCACGTCCATCTCCTCACCGAGCAAACTCACCCGCGGCACCGTGGCGTCGGAGGGCAACATCAACGTGAGCCCACCAGGCAACTCCACCATGACGCTCGCCTCGTCCACCTCGAAGGGCAAGCCGATCGGCTCCGGCTCAACCGAGAGGAACTCACCCAGGAACTCCAGCCCCTCCTCCGTCAAGCCAATCTCCAGCACCGGCAGCTTCGGCGGTGTCTGTTCGGGGCACCCGGTGGTGAAGGTCGCTGCGAAGAGATCTGCCAGCCCACTCGGGCCTTCGAAGTCGTCGCAGCTGCCCCGTTCGACCAGGCCGGCGACACCGTCGATGAGGATCTCGTCGACGGTGAGGTCACCGGGCACCTCCTCGAACACAAAGCCGTCTGCCTCGACGGTGAACACGAGATCGCCGGCGGTCACCTCCACCGGGTTCTCCGAGACGTTGTCCACCTCCAGGGAGGGCGGAGAAGTCTCGCCGCCAAACGTGCACTCGGGGTACAACGTGGCATACACGTTGGCACCGGGGCAGGTCTCGCCGTAGAAGGTGTCCAGCGGCTCCAGCACGACCTGGGAGCGGTCGATCAGGTCCACCAGCTGGGCTTCGGTGAGCTGCTCGATGCCGCCCGCTTGGGTGATCACGCCGTTGGCGTAGTCTCCGAACGCCTCCAACGCATCGAGGTCGGCGTCCAACTCCGCCGGTGCCACCACGCGCAACGCCGCCAACAGCTTGGCGCCCTCGGCTACCTGAGCTTGGTACTCCTCGTCGTCCAAGGGCACCTGGTTGGCGTTGTTCAGCACATTGCGCAGCGGCAGGCAGTAGCCCGGCACTTCGGGCGGCGGGTCGCCCTGAGCGCCGACCGGACCGGGCGTGGCCGCCAAGGCGGCCGCCACCAGCGCGCCGGCCATCACGATGCGGGCTGCCATCCGCCCGCCCTTCGACCAAATCCCACCACGTATCACGCCGACGCTGTTCACATCGCCCTCCCATGGGGCCAGGGCCGGCTGAGCGCGGGCCGTTGTGAATAACGTTATCTCGCGTCGCTCGAACGGGACGGCTCAACCGTTGAGGTGAACCACCCGACCTCAGGCGGCGCTGCGGTGCACGAACTGCTCGCGCCCCGGGCCCACACCCACCAGGCTGATCGGGCAGCCGACCTGGGACTCCAGGAAGGCCAGGTACTCGCGGGCCTCGGGGGGCAACGCGCCCGGCTCGGTCATGGCCGTGAGGTCGGTCTTCCACCCGGGCAGCGTCTCGTAGATGGGCACGGCGCGGTGCAGATCGCTCTGGTGATAGGGCAACGTTTCGTGGCGCTCGCCGTCCACGTCGTAGGCCACACACACCGATACCTCGTCGAGTCCGTCCAGAACGTCCAACTTGGTGAGCGCGATCTCCGACAGCGAGTTGACCCGAACCGCCTGGCGCATCATCACGGCGTCGAACCAGCCGGGGCGACGACGACGCCCGGTGTTGGTGCCGTACTCGTGGCCCACGTCCACGAGGTGATCGCCCACGTCGTCGAACAACTCGGTGGGGAACGGCCCGGCGCCCACCCTGGTGATGTACGCCTTGGCGATGCCCACCACCCGGTCGATGTGGCGGGGTCCCACGCCGGTGCCGATGCAGGCCCCCCCTGCGGTGGGCGAGGACGACGTCACGAACGGGTAGGTGCCGTGGTCCAGGTCGAGAAACGTGGCCTGGGCGCCCTCGAACAACACGTGTTGGCCGGCCTCCAGCGCCTCGTGCACGAGACCAACCGTGTCGGACACGTATGGCACCATGCGGTCGCGCACCTCGCCCAGATAGGTCTCGGCCAGTTCGTCCACGTCGAAGGGCAGCCGGTTGTAGACCCTGGTGAGCACCTGGTTCTTGTCGTCCAGCACGGCCTCAAGCTTCTTGCGGAAGATCTTGGGGTCCAACAGGTCCTGCACCCGGATACCCACCCGGGTGGACTTGTCGGCATATGCCGGTCCGATCCCCCGCTTGGTGGTGCCCAGCTTGTTCTTCCCCAGGTACCGCTCGGTGAGGCGGTCGATCTCTTGGTGGTAAGGCAGGATCAGGTGCGCGTTGCCCGATACGGCCAGGCGCGAGCAGTCCACGCCCTTGGCGGTCAGCATGTCGATCTCGGCAAGGAGCACCACGGGATCCACCACCACGCCGTTGCCGATCACCGGCACGATGTGGTCGTAGAGCACGCCGGAGGGCACCAGCTGCAGGGCGAACGACTCGCCGTCCACCACCAGGGTGTGGCCGGCGTTGTGGCCACCCTGGTAGCGCACCACCATCGACATCTCCTTGGCGAAGAGGTCGGTGAACTTGCCTTTTCCTTCGTCACCCCATTGGGTTCCGACCACCACGGTGGCGGGCATGGCTGGGTCCTTCTTGTGGAGGGTCTGAGCAGAGCAGCCGACAATCCTACCGCCGACCGGCGCCGAAGCCGTGAGTCGCTACCGAGCCAGGGGTGTGCCCGCCCCGGCAAGGGGCGGGGCGTCATAGGACCCGTTGCGGGCCAGCAGGCGGATGCGCACCAGGTCTCTCAACAACCGGGCGCTGTCTCGCACCACGCGAACCGTCGACCGCTCGCTGTTGGCCACCTGCACCGGCACCTCGGCCAACGACAGCCGCCGGCGTTCCACCAGGTACAGCACCTCGATGTCGAGGGCGAAGCGGTCGATTCGAGTGAGGGGGAAGATCGTCTCGGCCGCTTCGGCCCGGAACGCCTTCAAACCGCACTGGGTGTCGCGATAGCGGCCCAGCAGCACCAGGGAGGTGAGCACGTTGATCGCTCGGCTGCCCAGCTGGCGCACGCGCCCGGCGCGCACCAGCGTGGTGGTGGCGGTGTGCTTGCGGCTGCCGACGACGACGTCCCATCCAGCCTCGGCCCGGCTCAGCAGCTCCAGCACCTGATCGGGCGAGTAGGCCAGGTCGGCATCAAGAAACACCCGAGTGCTGCCCGAGGCGGCCAGCATTCCGGCCCGAACCGCCGCCCCCTTTCCCTGATTGTGGTCGAGCGCAACCACCAGGTCGGCGCCTGCCTGGCGGGCCTGCTCGGCGGTGCCATCGCTCGATCCGTCGTCCACGACGATGACCTCGAGCCCACCCCGGTCTGCGACGCCCTGCAACTGGTGTCGCACCTCCGCGAGGGTGTTGGCGATGCGGTCCGCCTCCTCGAAGGCCGGGATGACCACGCTCAAACGGGGTCGATTGGGGTCCAGGGGCGGGGGCTCGGTGGGCACGAACTGCTCGGCCTTGACCGCCGAGCCCAGCGCGGAGCGGTAGCCCGTGGCCCGCACCAGCACGGCGGCCGACAGTGCGAGCCCCTTGGAGATCACCAGGCCGTGCACCGAGTGCACGTCAAGGGCGCGGGTGAACGCCGTGAACACCACCACGTCGACGGCCAGCGACCCGGCCAAGGTCGCCAGGTAGCTGCCGGCATGGTCCTCGAACCAGCGCCGCACCGGGCTGTTGGCCAGCGTCACCAGCCGGTGCAATCCCAGCGACACCACCGTGGCCACGCTGACCGACAGCAGATCCGCCGTGAACGGGTCGTAGCCAAAGTTGCGGATCAGGGGCACCAACACGGCCAGGTCCACCAGGGTGACGAGCACCCCCACGACGGCGAATCGCTGGACCCGGTTGGGGCCCTGCCCGGGGGGCGTTTGGCCGTCCGGATCGGGCGACGGGTCCGCTGGGGCCATGCCAAAAGGCTACCCAGCCCCGACGGCGATCGGCGCCCCCTCCCTCCTGATCGTCGACGCGGTGAGGGTTATGGGGTCTCCAGCACGCACGACCCTCACCGCGTCGGCTGCCGAGAGGCCGGGAGGATTGGCTAGCGTCCCAGCCTTCAGGGGAGGAACACATACGGATGGATGCCGTCGAAGGAACACGCCCGCGCCGCGTGGGGCGCCGCCGCGTGCTCGGCGCCGGCCTGGCGGGCACCGCCGCAGCGGCATTGGCCGCCTGTTCGGACGGCGGAGACCCGGCCGGCGACTCCGGCGGCCCGACCACGTCGAAGTCGGGGCCGACGTCGTCAGCGGTGCCCACATCGACCGCGCCGACCACCTCCGCTCCCCCGCTGCCCGAGGGCCTCCCGGAGGAGCTGTTCGCCGCCGGTGTTGCCTCGGGAGACCCCCTTCCCGACTCGGTCATCCTGTGGACCAGGTTGGTGGCCGACCCGCTCGACGCCACGGGCGGGCTTCCTGATGCACCGGTGCCGGTGCGCTGGGAGGTGGCCGACGACGAGGCGTTCGAGAGCATGGTCGCCAATGGCACCGAGACCGCCGAGGCGCGTTGGGCGCATTCGGTTCACGCCGAGGCGGGCGGCCTGAAGCCCGACAGCTGGTATTGGTACCGCTTCGTCGTCGGCGACGCGTCGAGCGAGCCGGCGCGCACCCGCACCATGCCCGCCGATGACGCCGCACCCGACGAACTGCAGCTGGCCGTTGCCTCCTGCCAGGAGTTCAACTCGGGGAGCTATGCCGCCTATGCCGCCCTGGCTGCCGACGAGCCCGACCTGGTGCTGTTCCTGGGCGACTACATCTACGAGGCGGGAGGCGGACGCATGGACCCGAAGGTCCCCTTCGTCGAGGCCATGTCGCTGGAGGACTACCGGGTGCAGTACGCCGCCTATAAGCGCAACCCGCTGTTGCAGGCGGCACACAGGGTGGCCCCGTGGGTAGTCACCTGGGACGACCACGAGGTGGTCAACAACTACGCCGGCGTTCATGGCCCTGACGGTGTGACGGAGGCCGACTTCGCCGCCCGTCGGACCGCAGCCACCCAGGCGTACTGGGAGCACATGCCGCTTCGGGGCGGCCCGCCCGACGACGGGGCCCTCCAGCTGTACCGCTCGGTGAAGGCGGGAACCCTGGCCGAGTTCTTCGTGCTGGACGGCCGCCAGTACCGCAGTGACCAGCCGTGCGGCGACCGGCTGGCCGTACCTGCCGCGGAGTGTCCCGAACGCGACGACGAGGACCGCACCATGTTGGGCGAGGAGCAGGAGCGCTGGCTCGCCGACCGCCTGGAATCAACCGGCGCCACCTGGCCGGTGATCGCCCAGCAGACGGTCGTGTTGCCGCTGCTGCTGGGTGAGCTGGTGCTCAACCCCGACCAGTGGGACGGCTACACCGCCGCCCGCCAACGCCTCTACGACGCCGTCGCAGCCGCCGACCTGCCCAACGCCGTCGTCTTGTCGGGCGACATCCACTCGGCCGGGGCGGCCACCCACGTCGTCGAGCGCGACGGCGTCGAAACCCCGGTCTTCCACGAGTTCGTCTGCACCTCGATCTCATCGGTGTCGGTCATCGCCGTGCTTGGCGATGCCGCGGTCCAAGTGGTGGAGCAGGTGGCGGGGGGCACCGCCTACTTCGACGCCGAACTGCACGGCTACTGCCGGGTGAGCATCACACCCGAACGGTGGCAGACCCAGTTTGTGGTGGTGGACTCCGTCGACCGCGACGACGCCCCCGCCCGGGTGGACGCGACCGTCACCCTGGAATCCGGCTCCAACGAGCTGGTCCGCACCTGAGCGACGGCCAACTCGGGTCACATTCCGGCGTGCTGGCAACGCTTCGTGACCCGAGTTCGGGGAGATGCGGCAACTCGGGTCAGATTCCGACGCTGCAACAACGCTTGAGGACCCGAGTTCGGGCGTGGCGGCGGGTGGGGCGGCCCCGGGTTACTGCTCCGGCAACACAGCGCTGAGCGTGTAGGCGTCGTTGACCACGTCGATGGACACCTCCGCGCCGTCGGTGACCGTGCCGTCGAGGATGGCCAGGGCCAGCCGATCGCCCAGCTCTCGCTGGATGACCCGCTTGAGGGGGCGGGCGCCGTAGTCGGGGTCGAAGCCCTCGTTGGCCAGCCGGGTCCGAGCGGTCTCGCTGAGGGCCAGCCCGATGTGGCGGTCGGCCAGGCGGCGGCGCAGCCGATCCAGCTGGATGTCGACGATCTGGTCGATGTCGCTGCGGGTCAGCTCCCGGAACCGGACGATCTCGTCCAGCCGGTTGATGAACTCGGGCCGGAAGAACTCCCTCGGTTCGCCCGGCAGGTTGGAGGTCATGATCAGCACCACGTTGGTGAAGTCCACGGTGCGGCCTTGCCCGTCGGTGAGCCGTCCATCGTCGAGTAACTGAAGCAGCACGTTGAAGACGTCCGAGTGGGCCTTCTCCACCTCGTCCAGGAGCACGACCGAATAGGGCCGCCGGCGAATGAGCTCGGTGAGCTGCCCGCCCTGGTCGTAACCCACGTACCCGGGGGGCGCACCGATGAGGCGGCTCACCGAGTGCTTCTCCATGTACTCGGACATGTCGATGCGCACCATGGAACGCTCGTCGTCGAAGAGGTAGTCGGCGAGGGACCGGGCCAGCTCGGTCTTGCCCACGCCGGTGGGGCCCAGGAACAGGAACGAGCCGATGGGACGGTCGGGGTCCGAGATGCCGGCGCGGCTGCGGCGGATGGCGTTGGCCACCGCCAGCACCGCCTCGTCCTGGCCCACCACCCGCTGGTGCAGCACCTCCTCGAGGCGCACCAGCTTGGCCATCTCACCCTCCATCAGGCGGCTGACGGGAATCCCGGTGGCGCGGTTGACCACCACGGCCACGTCCTCCTCGTCCACCTCCTCCTTCAGCATCTGCTTGGTGGCCTGCAACTCCGCCAGCTCCGCCGTGGCGGCCTCGATCTCCCGCTCCAGCACCGGAAGGTGGCCGTATCGCACCTCCGAGGCACGGCTGAGGGTGCCCTCGCGCTCGGCCCGGTCGGCCTCGGCTCGCAGATCCTCGGCCCGCTCCTTCATCGCCTGGATCTCGTCGATCTTGGCCTTCTCGGCGCTCCAATGCGCCTTGAGGCTGTCCAGCTCCTCGTTGAGGTTCGCCAGCTCCTCGTCCAGGTTGGCCAACCGCTCGGCGGACGCGGCGTCGCTCTCCTTGGCCAACGCCACCCGCTCGATCTCCAGCCCACGGATGCGACGATCGATCACGTCGATCTCGGTGGGCATGGAGTCGATCTCGATTCGCAGCGTCGAGGCCGCCTCGTCGACCAGGTCGATGGCCTTGTCCGGCAGGAACCGGCCGGTGATGTAACGATCGGACATGACCGCTGCGGCAACGAGCGCCGAGTCCTTGATGCGCACGCCGTGGTGCACCTCGTAGCGGTCCTTCAGGCCACGGAGGATGGCGACGGTGTTCTCCACCGAGGGCTCACCCACCAGCACCTGCTGGAATCGCCGCTCGAGGGCTGCGTCCTTCTCGATGTGCTTGCGGAACTCGTCCAGCGTGGTGGCGCCCACCATGCGCAGCTCACCGCGGGCGAGCATGGGCTTGAGCATGTTGCCAGCATCCATGGCGCCCTCGCCGCCGGCCCCGGCGCCCACCACCGTGTGCATCTCGTCGATGAAGGTGATGATCTCGCCCTCGGAGTCGGTGATCTCTCGCAGCACCGCCTGCAGCCGTTCCTCGAACTCGCCCCGGTACTTGGCCCCGGCCACCATGGCGGCGAGGTCGAGCGCGATGAGGCGCTTGTTCTTCAGCGACTCGGGCACGTCGCCCTCCACGATGCGCTGGGCCAGGCCCTCCACGACGGCGGTCTTGCCCACGCCGGGGTCGCCGATGAGCACCGGGTTGTTCTTGGTCCGTCGGCTCAGCACCTGGATGACCCGACGGATCTCCTCGTCGCGGCCGATGACCGGGTCCAACTTGCCGCTTCGGGCCGCCTCGGTGAGGTCACGCCCGTACTTCTCCAGGCTCTGGTAGGTGTCCTCGGGGTTCTGGCTGGTCACCCGTTGACTACCCCGCACCTCCTGCAGGGCGGCCAGCACCTGGTCGCGATCCACCTCGCCCAGCCGCCGGGCGGCCGGGCTTCGCTTCTGGTCGGCGTCCACCAGCGCCAACAGCAGGTGCTCGGTGGAGAGGTACTCGTCGGTCAGGTCCTGCCGGAGGGTGTCGGCCGCATCCATGAGCGACGTGAACTCGCGGCCGAAGCGCGTCTCGCCCCCGTGGGATTGGGGCAACGCGGCCACCGCCTCGTCGGCGGCGTTGCGCACCGACACCGGGTCCAGCTCGAGCCGCCGCACCAAGGGGAGCACCACGCCCTCGCTTTGTCGCAGCAGCGCGCCCAAGACGTGGTCGGGCGTGACCTCGGGGTTGGCCCGCTCGCGGGCTGCCTGCTGCGCGGCGCCGACGGCTTCTTGGGTCTTGAGGGTCCAGGTGTTGGGATCGAGTGCCATGGGACGATGCGCTCCTATCGGGGTGGGAAGAACAGTGCGGTGGGCGGGTGAGGGTGAGGGTGAGGGTGAGGGTGCATCGCGTCAAACTTGATGGTCTCATACTCAGCTTTTCTGTGTGGACAGTGTAACACCCCACACCCGCTGGGATTCCCGACAGGCGGGCGATGTCCGTCACATCCCGATGAGCCGACCCCGGTACGGTGAGCACCGCCCATGGAATCCTCCCCCAGCCCCGACGAATCGATACGCGTGCCCCGGCCCGTCACCCTCGAGGCGACGGCGAGACGCCTCTCGGCCGCCGGTGGTCTGCTGATCGGGTTGGGGGTACTCGGGCTGGTGCTGGCCAACGGGCTCCTGGACAGTTCGCTCGATCGCGCCAACGAGCGATCGGCTCGGCCGGAAGCTGCCGTGGCCACCCTGAGCCCGGGCGAGACCGCCGACGTGACCTTGGCCGCCGACCGCCGCTTCGAGGCGGTCGCGCGGCTGGACCAGGTGCTCCTCGACGAGCAGAGCGCAAACGAGTCGCCGGTGCCCACCGTGCGCCTCACCGACCCCACCGGCACACCGTTGCCCAACACCCGCACCGACCCGTTCCCCGTGGGCGAATTCCCCGTCGACGAGCTGTCGATCGGAACCTTTCGTACCGCCGAGGCGGGGACCTACCGAGTGCAGGTCAGCGTCGCCGGCGATACCGTCGCCGGCGTTGCGCTGCGCCCGTCCAGCGTCGCCGCTCTTGGCGACGTGGGTGGCGCCGCCGGCTCGCTGGCGGCCACGGCGTTGGCCGGCACGGTGGTGGGTCTGGGCTCGTTGTTGGTGGTCGTGGGCGTGGGCGCCTGGATGTGGACGAAGGCCGGGAGGCGACGCACCGCCTGACCGATGGCGCATCCGGCGGGTGGCCCATTGCGTCATGGGCCAAGCTGGGGCCATGCAGGTGCACTTGGTCGACGGAACCTACGAGCTGTTTCGGCAGTTCTATGGCCGCAACAGCGGCCACAGAAACGCCGACGGGGTGGAGGTGGGCGCCGTGCGCGGCGCGCTCCGATCGACGTTTGCGCTGCTCGGCGACGGGGCCACCCACGTTGGCGTGGCCACCGACCACGTCATCGAGTCGTTCCGCAACGATCTCTATGACGGCTACAAGACCGGCGAAGGCATCGACCCCGAGCTGTTCGGCCAGTTCGAGCTGTTCGAGGACGCCCTGCGGGCGGCGGGGTTCACCGTCTGGGCCATGGTGGACCAGGAGGCCGACGACGCGCTCGCCGCTGCGGCCCTGCTGGCGTCCGGCGACGAGCGGGTGGAGCAGGTGGTGATCCTCACGCCCGACAAGGACCTGGGCCAGTGTTGTGCCTGGCCCAAGGTGGTGCAGTACGACCGCCGCAACCAGGTGTTCCGCGACGCCGACGGGGTGAGGGAGAAGTTCGGGGTCGACCCCGAGTCGATCCCCGACTGGCTGGGGCTGGTGGGCGACAGCGCCGACGGGTTTCCCGGCCTGCCGGGTTGGGGTGCCAAGTCGGCCGCCGCGGTCTTGGCCCGGTACCGGCACCTCGAGCACATCCCTGACGCGCCCGGCAAGTGGGAGGTGAGCGTGCGGGGGGCGGCGAAGCTGGCCGCCACCCTGAGCCAGCAACGGGCCGACGCCTACCTGTTTCGGACCATCGCCACGTTGCAGACCGACGCCGACGTGGGCACCGTCGAGAGTTGGCGGTGGACGGGGCCCACCCCCGAACTTGAGCGCTATGCCGCGCTGCTGGACGCGCCCGACCTTGTCCGCACGGCCAGCACGCTGACTCCCGACTGACCGTCGCGCCGACGAGCTCAGGCGGCCCGGATGCCCGGCAAGGGAGGGTGGGGAACACCACCGGCGTCGACCCCACAGAGCCGTTGCCAGGCGCCCGGGATGGCGCCCCGTTCCAGCACCCCGGCCGCAATCGCCGCCTCCAGCACCGGGCGGGTTGCCTCGTGGCGCAGGGTGAGGCGCTGCGCCGTGCGGTGGGCGGCCCTCCAGGTAGGCCACGGGTCCAGGCCGATCGTTGCATACACGCCCGGATGCACGAGGAAGCGGAAGAGGTCGGCGATGACCAGCGGCCCGATCCGCCGCACCACGGAGCGCTCCAGCCGGCTGGCACCCGCCCAGGCCTCGGGCAGCATGGCCCGAGCGAAGCTGAGATGCCGAGCCTCCTCCTGGCGGTGATATCGGTTCACCTGGGCCAGGAACCGGTCGGTATCGGGGTGTTCGGAGGCCAACTTCTGCATGCGGTCGGGGATTTCCTCGCCGGCCAACACCAGGAGATACAGCATGGCCGGATGCGAGGTGATCCAGTGCGTGCCCAGGCGGTCGAGCCGCTCCACCATCGGGTTGCCCATCAAGGGGTTCCGGGCCTGCGGCCCAATCTGGTCGATGACCCGGGCGAAGATGCGCTGATGGCGGGTCTCCTCACCCATCTCGTGCAACAGGTAGGTGACACGCGGGTCGCACAGGTCGGGGGCGTAGGCCACCTGGAGGGCAAAGCCCACCTCCAACACCGCCTCGAAACGCATGCCGGCCCCCAGCACGGAGGCCACCTCCTCACGCGACAGCACGCGCCGTTGGTCGGCGGTGAGGTCGAGGTCGAGCCCGTGCACGCTCAGCAACTCATTGGGCAGCAACTGACCCGGGCCCACCGATCCGGGCAGCTCGACATCGGGCTCGATCACCCGGTTCAGCGACGCCCGGTTCAGGCGCTCGACGCGTTCCACAGTGGCGGTCATGGCCGCCAGCCTACGGCCGCCCAGGGCACGAGCTTCAACTGCGCAGGTGTGAGCTGTTCGTGGGACAGCTGGTACAGCTTGGGGGGCTCGGTCACCAACACAGCAGCCCAGGGCAACTACAACTGCGTAACCCTCGTCGGAAGGAGCCCAACCAGCCGGGTGTACGAGGCAGAGATCTGCCCGAGCAGCTTCGAAGGCTGGAGCTACACCGGCGGCAAACTCAGCCAGATCGCGACCGACGGCAGCTACATCTTCGGAACGTCGAAGTCTGGAAAGATGTGGTGGTACGGCGGGTCCGGGTGGTCGGGAGCCGGGGGCCGGGTGACTCAACCGGCGACCCACATCGGCAGTAGCGAAATGTGCGGGCTGGCGGGCCGCGGCCGCAACCTGTGGTGCTTCAGTCGCTCCGATTACCAGTGGCGCAACTACGGCGGGTACTGGCGCAAGCTGGACGACGGCCAGACCATCGGCATCAGCAAATACTGGCGAGCGTGGGCTCACAACTACAACCAGGCCTCCAGCTACGGCGGCAGCGTCAACGAGGTGGCATGGGACGAGGACCTCATGGTGGGCGTCGGCGCCGACTACAAGCCCTGGTACCAGAACACCTACAGCGGCAAGAACGGCTGGAAGCGGCTCTAGCAGGGTGCTGAAATAGTCCTTTCTGGGCTCGCGTTTTGAGTGGGGATCAGCGAAAATGGGTTCTATGCGTGGAACTCCTGATCGGCAGTTGTCGATGTTGTCGTCGTTGAGCACCGAGGATCTGATCCCCGCCGAGCATCCGATCCGGCGGATCCGGGTTGTCGTCGACGAGGTCCTTGGCGAGCTCGATGGGGTGTTCGAGGCGATGTACTCGACCAAAGGGCGCCCGTCGGTCCCGCCGGAGATGTTGTTGAAGTCGACGGTGTTGATGGCGATGTACTCGATGCGATCAGAGCGGGCGTTCTGCGAACGTCTCAACTACGACATGCTGTTCAAATGGTTCCTGGATCTGCCGATCGACGCCCCATCGTTTGACGCGTCGACGTTCTCCAAGAACCGCCAACGTCTGTTGGACCAGAACATCGCGGATGAGTTCTTCGCAGCTGTGGTCCGCCAGGCCAAGCTGCGCCGCTACATGTCGTCGGAGCATTTCTCTGTCGACGGCACCCTGTTGGAAGCGTGGGCATCCCACAAGTCGTTCAAACCCAAGAACCCCGATGATGACGCCGACGTTGAGGGCCCGAAGAAGGGCCGAAACGCTGCTGTGGGATGGCACGGCCAGAAACGCTCCAACGACACCCACGCCTCGACGACCGATCCCGAGGCGATGTTGTATCGGAAGTCGAACAACACCGCCGCCCGGCTCAGCTATGCGGGGCACATCCTGATCGAGCACCGCAACGGGCTGATCGTCGACGCGGATCTGACCCAGGCCACCGGCTACGCCGAGCGTGACTGCGCCAAGACCATGTTGGATCGGCTCCCGAAACGGAAACGACGGCGGACCGTTGCGGGTGACAAGAACTATGACACCAAAGCGTTCGTCGCCGATGTGCGGGCTGCGGGGTTCACGCCGCACGTCGCCCAGAACACCTCGAACCGCCGGTCCGCGATCGATGGGCGCACCACCCGACATGCCGGCTACGAAGCGAGCCAACGGAAACGCAAACGTGTCGAGGAACCCTTCGGTTGGGTCAAAACCGTCGGGGCGGGACGGAAGCTCAGATACATCGGCCAGGACCGCAACCGGGCATGGTTCAAAATGTCCACCGCGGTCTACAACCTGATCCGGATCACCGCCCTCGACACATCCGCCGCCTGATGAACCCAGCGGCAAGACCCCCACCCGGCCGGATCAGCGGGTCCTGACCGGCACCAACCGGTGCCACCAGAACCCCGACCGACCGAAGCGAGCCATCAACCGGCCATCCCGGCAGCCCAGAACAGCCGACGAAACCCACCCCGACAACCCAACCGCCCCCGCTCAGACCCCGATTCCTGCCGAGCCCCGCATTTTCAGCACCCTGCTAGCCTCGCTTGGCCGGGCCAGGCACAAGAGCCATCATGGTGGGCCTGAACACGAACCGCGATGGCCCCCACGATCGACCGACGCTGCTTCCCGGGCCGCCCCCGCCAGTTCCCCCTGCCCCGCCCGCCCCGGGGGCAGCAACCGCGGCACAACAATCGGCGCGAGGGCCGCAGCCCCAGCCGATGGCCCCGGCCCAGCCGCCGCCATCCGGCGGCCGGCGGCGCTCTCGAACCGTGGTCATTCTGGGCGGCCTTGCGGCGGGAGCGCTGCTGGCGGCGACCATCGGCGGTGCCACGTGGTGGACGCTGCGCGACAGCTCGCCCGGCTTTGCCGGGGCCGACCTCACAGGCGTTTCGCTCTCCGTGGGCGCCCGGGACGTACCGGAGAACGTCATTCTGGGTCAGCTGCTGGTGTTGGCGTTCCAGGCGGCAGGCGCCGAGGTCGACGCCAAGGTGGGTTCCGGCGACCTGACCTCCGTTCGGCGCGATCTCGTCGCCGATCGGCTCGACGCCTCGGTGGAATACAACGGCGCCACGTGGACCTATGCCATGGGCCTCGACGACCCACCGGCAGATCCCGCCGAACTCACCAAGCAGGTTGCGGAGCTGGACGGAGCGGAGCACGGCATCGTGTGGCTCGGCCGGTCGCCATTCAACAATGCGTATGGATTCGCAGTTGGGGCTGCGCTGGTGAAGGCCCACGGCGGACCCTTCGATTTGGACTCGATGGCCGAGTACCTCCGCCAACAGCCCGACGCCCTGGTCTGCCAACAACCTCCAGGCACGGTGAACGCCAACGGACTGACCCGCTTCGAAGACGCCACGGGATTCGCCATCCCAGACAGCCAGCTGGTCGACCGGAAGCCCGACAAGATCGCATCCGCGACGGCATCCGGCGAGTGTTCGTTCTCCGAGTTCGCCACCACCAGCGGGGAGCTCCACCAGGCGGGCCTGTCCCTCGTCGAGGCAGGTGATCAGCTGGAGATCAACAACGCCTCGATCACGCTTCGCGACGAAGTCTACGAAGAGCAACCCGAGGCGTTCCGCACGATCGCCGAGGCGCTGCTGTCGCCCTTGGACGACGACACGATGCGGCGGTTGAACGCCCGAGTGACCGTCGATGGCGAGGATCCCGAATTGGTCGCCCGCGAGTTCCTGGTGGCCCAGGGTCTGCTCGACGGCTGACCCAGGTGCGCCTCAGGAGCAGCCTGAAGGAGGCCACGCCAACCGCCCTGGCGGCGGTGGGCGCCGTCGCCTGGGTCGCCACGGCTGTTGCGCTGTGGCGAGTGCGCGGAGCGGTCAACTTCGTTGACCGAGACGATGGCGTCATCACGCTGGCTCATGCCAGGAACCTGGTCGACGCGGGCTCGGTATCGGTCGGGGCATTCGGCGACAGGGTGGCCGGGCTCAGCTCCCCCCTCCACTTCCTGGTTGGGGTCATGTATTTCGCACTCGGCGGCTCGGGCTACCAGCTCCTGGGACGCCTGCTGGGCATGGCAAGCCTGGCCACGGTCGGCGCGGCCAGCGGCGCTGTTGTCGGCTCCGAACTTGCCGAGAGCACTCCGCGCCGCCGGTGGCTGGCTCTCGGGGGCGCAGGTGCGTTGCAGGTCGGCAGCTGGAGCTTCATCGGTTGGCAGTTCTCAGGCATGGAGAATCCACTGATCTCGGCGCTGCTCGTCGCAGTCGTGCTGATGGCACCTTGCGCGACCCGGTCGATCGGGTCCGCCGCAGCGATGGGGCTACTCCTGGGGCTGTTGGCAATCGCACGACTGGACACCATCACGCTGGCTCTCCCGCTGGCCGGGGCGGTGTTGTTGGCGCCGGGAACCGACCGAGGGGTCACCCGGGCGCGACGCGCCGCCGCCATGACCCTCCCGTTCCTCTCGGTGACGGGGGGCACGGCCGCCACTTGGTGGTGGTACTTCGGAGGTCTCGGTTCGACCACGATCGACAACCGTTCTCGGGGTGTGCCGGTGGTGCTGGGGCTGGTTGCTGGCTCGGCTGCGGGCGTGGTGGCGCTGGCAGCGCTGTTGTGGTCGTTGGCCGGCAATCAGCGCACACCTCGCCGGGTGCCCCCTTCGCTCAGGTGGTTGGCAGCGGTCGTCGGGGTCGGCTTGCTGGGGGCTGCAGCGCTGATCTTCCGAGGCGCCGAGGGCGGCCCAGAGGGCGGCGAGGTAGCGAAGGCCGTGCTGGCCACGGGCGCCCTCTGGGCTGCCTTGGCCGTGACCGCAGCGTGGGTGGTGCCCCGAGCCCATTTCGAACGGCTGGGCGTTGTCACCGCTGTGCTGCTGTGGATACCCGTCTACGCAGTCGTCCTCGGACCGACGCGAATCCACCCGGCGCGGGTGGTGTCAGGAGCGGTCCCGGTTCTCTCGATCGCCATCGTGGTGGTGGTGGCCCGCCTCACTCCGCAGCCCATACCCAACCTGCGGCGCGCCGTCCTGACGGGTGCCCTGACCGGGGTCCTCGCGCTCGACGCTGTCAGCCCGGTTCAGTCGTCGTACTTCCGGACGTTCTATCTGGGGTGGGTCATCGAGCCGCGGGACACGATCCTGGTCGAGACCGCATCGCGAACGGTCGGCGCCGTGGATCCCGCGATCATCCCGATTGTTGCCAATCCCGACCTGGGTCGGGTTGCCTTCTCCGGGTCGGTTCAGATCGTTGATCTCGGCAAGATCGGAGACCCTCTGCTGTTGAAGATCCTGCTGGAACCGAACGCCAGGCTCCGAACTGCGATGGCCGCGACCTACTTCTTCGACGTCATGCCACCCGACACTTGGATGCTCACCGAGCCCTGGTCGTGCACCTATCGAACCGTCCGGGCAGACCCTCGCTTCGACGCCCGCTACGTGCCGGTTCGAGCATCCAGTTGGCTCTCACCCGACGGCGATCTCAATCGCCCCGCCACCTGCTCGGACGGTGAGACACTCGCGAGCGGTGTCTTCACGCTGCGCCACCCCGAGCGGCAACGAGATCTGCTGCTGGCGCAGGATCTGCTCACCCGCCGCACACGGCCAGACCATCACTACTTCGACGCTTGCCGAACCGACCAACCCGAAGAGTGTTTCGCCCGCATGCGGGCGTTCCGCCGGGTGTTTCCCGGTGCCCGCGAAGCGACCAGTATCCAGAACCGTCTGGCCGGGCTCGACGCGACGGCGCACGGTCGGATCGCACGGACGCTGATGCTCAGCCCGGTCAACCCGACGTGGGCCGCTGAGGCCTTCGAGGCGCTGGAGGCCTTCGAGGCCGAAGGCGGCGGCTGACCACCAACTGCGAGCCGAGCGGCCGGTTGCGGCACCAGTCGCTGCGGGTTGGTCGACCGCCGCTAGGCCTCGACTACCCTTCAACGGCGATGGTGTCCCTCAGCGTGATCGTCCCTGTCCACAACGTCGAGGGCTACATTCGGCAGTGCCTCGGTTCGATCGTTGATCAACTCGCCGAGGGCGACGAGGTGATCGTGGTGGACGATCATTCCACCGACTCGTCCGCAGAGTTGGTGGCCGAGATCGCCGCGCAGCACAGCCAGATCAGCGTGGTGCGCCCGGACGCCAACGTGGGCCTGGGCCCGGCCCGCAACATGGGGCTGGCGAGCGCATCGAACGACTATCTGTTGTTCTTGGACAGCGATGACTTCTACTACCCGGGTGCGCTGGACGCGATCCGAGCTCGTTGCGACGAAACGGGTGCCGACCTCGTCATCTTCGACTACGAACGCGTCTACTGGAACGACAGCCGCAGGCGAAACATCCTGGCCCGGATGTTCACCGAGTACCGGGGCGTCTTCGTACTCGGGGACCACCCCGAACTCCTGAAGCTGCTCAACGTCGCGTGGAACAAGGCCTACCGGCGAGAGTTCTTGTTGGACACCCACCTCGAGTTCCCGCCCGGGTACTACGAGGATGTTCCGTTCACCTACCCCATCCTGTGCCTCGCGCAATCCATCTCCATGCTGAACCGGGTGTGTGTCGGATATCGCCAGCGTCGGGGGGGATCCATCCTGCGATCGTCCGGCGATCGGCACTTCGAACTGATCCACCAGATCGAGGCGCTGCTCGAGATGGTCCATGAGCGGCCACAGCTTGAGCGATACGCCGACGACCTGTGGCTCCGCGCAGCCTCACACTCGTTGGCGGTGCTTGCAGCCGGCCGTAGTCGCCTACCGAAACACCGCAGGGCCGAGTTCTTCCACGCTGCTGCGAAGGTGCTCGGGCCCGATGCCCCATCCCGGGATGTCTTGCCGACCGGTGGTACCGGCATGAAGTACCGGCTCCTCGCCGACAACAACTATGCGGCATTCCAGACGCTGAAGTTCGCCAACGGCCAACGAATCCGCCTGCGCAAGGTGAAGCGAGCCATCGAACCCAAGGTGCAGCCCGCGATCAACGCCGTCCGACGGTCACGGCTGGACGCCAACCTGGCCGTCTTTTCGTCGTTGTGGGATCGGCCGCCCTCCGGCAACCCGTTGGCGATCGCCCGAGCCCTTCCCGAATTCGCCCCGCACATCTCCCCGGTATGGATCGTGGAGGAGTCGTCGGTGGAGCAGGCCGGCGACCTGCCCCATGTCGTCGCCGACTCACGCGAAGCGCGCTCGCTACTGACGTCGGCCAAGTACCTCGTGAACGACGTCAACTTCCCCGATCGATACTCAAAGGTACCGGGCCAGATCTACCTGCAGACCCAACACGGCACGCCGCTGAAGTTCATGGGATTGGACCTGCAGGCCTACCCCATCGGGGCGGCGAACCTGAGGTTCGGACCCCTCATGCGGCGTGTGGACCTGTGGGACTACAACCTGTCATCCAACCGATACTCAACCGAGGTGTGGCGGCGGGCGTTCCCGGCCCAACACGACATCCTGGAGTACGGCTACCCCCGGAACGACCAATTGGTGAAGCCCCCGGCCAACCTCGGCGAACAAACCCGAGCCCGCCTTGGCATCCCGGACGGCAACCTGGCGGTGCTCTACACCCCAACGCATCGCGACGGCGTGGGGGACTTGGAACTGGGATTGGATGCCGCAGAGTTCGTCGACCGGCTGGGGGATGGCGTCACCCTCCTCATCCGGGGCCACTACTTCTACGAGCCCAGTTCCCGAGTGCGGGGGCTCGTCGAGAAAGGTCGAATCATCGACGTGAGCGCCGAAGTTCAGGTTGAGCCCCTGTACCTGGCCACCGATGTCATGATCTGCGACTACTCCTCAGCCATGTTCGACTTCGCCAACCTGGGGCGCCCCATCGTCATCTACGGCTACGACTGGGACGACTATCGAGCCCAGCGGGGCACCTACTTCGACATCATGGCCGAGCCACCCGGACCGACGGCACGCACCATGGACGAGCTGGTATCGGTCTTCGAAGGCCGAGCCTACGACGCACCGGACCAGCGAGAACGTTTAGCCGGTTTCCAGTCGACGTTCTGTGAGTTCGACGATGGGCATGCAGCGGAGCGGGTGATCCGAAAAGTGTTCCTCGACGAGGAGCCGGATCCGCCGGTCTCCCTGCACGGCCAACGACGCCCGCTCGCCAGCTGGGAACTCGACCGACCGGCCTAGCCCGAACGGCTCGAACCCACCGCCGTGACGCGCTGGTTGACGCGCTGGTTGACGCGCGAGGTTCGTGTTCGGGGTTGCCGGACCTAGGGTGGACGAATGGTTTCCCCCATTTCCTCACCGGCGGGTCGCTCACGGCGCCGGGCGCGCATGACCTCGGCTCTCGGCTCTCTTGCGCTGCTCGCGGGCACGCTCACCGGCGTGCTGGCGATGGCCGCGCCGCCCGCAGGAGCCGCCCTGCAAAGCTGGACGGGCACCGTCACCAACGTGCTCGACGGCGACACGTTCTCGGTAAACGTGAGCGGGCAAATCCAGTACATCCGGCTGGCGGGTATCAACACCAACGAAACCCCGGTCAGTCCAAAGTGCTACGCCGACGAGGCCACCACCCGGCTGAAGCAGCTGATCGAGGGCAAGACGGTGACCCTGCAGGTTCGCAACGCCAACCTGCAGGTCGAGGATGGCGTTGGCGAGCAACGGCTGGTCCGCCATGCCAAGGTGAACGGCACCAACGTAGGTGAACAACTGGTGCGCGAGGGCTACGGCATGCCCATCGTGTGGGTCGACGAAGGCGAGTTGGACTACGCCGAGGACTACGTCAACGCCTTCTGGGAGGCCGAGCGTGCCGGAGTGGGTATGCACAATCCGGACCTGTGCGGTGCCGGACCACGGGCCGACTTCCCGCTCACGATGAGCACCAACGGCGACGCCGACGGTTCCGACTACACCAACGTCAACGGTGAGTACGTCAGGCTGCGCAACCACGGCACCACCGCCTTCGACCTCACCGGGTGGCAGTTCAAGGACACCGCCTTGGAGTTCTACGACTTCCCCAACGGCACCCAGATCCCCGCCGGTGGTGTGCTCACCGTCCACACGGGTCAGGGCACCAACACCGCCTCCGACCTCTACTTCGGGCGCACCCAACCCATCTTCTCCGGGATCGACGGGGCGTTCCTGCTGGACCCCGACCGCGATATGCGGGCCTTCAACTTCTGGCCGTGTGCTGGAGCGTGCAACGACGTAGCTCCTCCGGACCTGGAGATCACCGAGTTCGATATCGAACCGTGGGGTACGGACGACTACTTCGATCTGACCAACCGGGGGCTTTCGAGCATCGATCTGCAGGATTGGCGCCTGGAGAGCTATCCACACATCGTCACCATCGACGAGTCCATCTCGCTGGCCCCCGGCGCCACCATCCGCGTCACCATCGGGCCGGGCACCAACTCCTCCGCCGGCCTGTTCATGAACCGAACGGCACCCATCTTCGATCCACCCGGCGACTCCATTTTGGCGATCGACCCGCTGGGCAACGTCGCAGCGTGCAGCGCCTACGGCAACGTCACCTGCGCATCCAATCCTGGCAAAGCGCCTTCCGAACGGATCGGGAGCGATTTCAACGGTGATGGGTGGGCGGACGCAGCCCTCGGGGCACCGGGCGAGGACGTCGGGACAGTCTCCAACGCCGGAGCCGTCAACGTGCGCTACGGCGCAAACCCGGCCTTGAGCGCCGCCCAGCCGACCTTCGCCGTTGCCAAGGTGACCCCGCAATTCCTCAGCCAGTCGGGGCCCGTTTCTGGGGTTGCCGAGACCAACGACTACTTCGGCGACACCACCACGTTCGGCGACTTCAACGGAGACGGATACGACGAGCTGGTCGTAGGAGTACCCCGGGAGAACGTGGGTTCGGCAGCCGACGCCGGGGTGATCCATGTCTTCTCGGGTGGTCAGGGAGGCCTGAGCGAGACGGCGGAGGAGGACTACTCGCAATACGGGCCGTTGCCGGGCGCAGCCGAGGCCGGCGACCGCTTTGGGTCGGCGTTGGCCGCCGGCGACTTCAACCGGGACGGTTTCGACGATCTGGCCATCGGCGTGCCGGGTGAGAACTCATCACAGGGCTACGTCAACCTCGTCTACGGCTCGACGACCGGGCTGGACGAATACTCTGGTGTCTCCATCGGCCAATACGGTCCGGTCGCCGGCGCCGCCGAGTCGGGCGACGAGTTCGCGGACTCGCTGAGCGCAGCGGACTTCGACGGTGATGGATACGACGACTTGGCTCTGGGCGCTCCCGGCGAAGCCTACGGTTCCACCCAGGACATCGGCGTTCTCCACGTGTTGGAGGGGACTCCAAGCGGCATCACCACCGACGGCAACTACTCCCTCGGCCAAGGCAGCGGGGCACCCGGGGCCTCGGAGGGGGGCGACCGCTTTGCCGACGCGCTCACCGCAGGCGACATCAACGGCGACGGTCTGGATGATCTGGTCGTCGGGGTGCCCGGCGAGGACATTGGATCGCTCAACTCAGCGGGCAACGCCACCGTGTTGCATGGCGACGACGTCGACCCGGTGGGCGTGACCTCCATCTGGCTGGGTCAGTCCGGGCTGCTTCCCGGCGGAGCCGAACCAAACGATGCCGTCGGCACCACCGTGGCGGCGGGAGACCTCGACGAGGACGGCTACGACGACGTGATCGTTGGGGCACCCGGCGAGAGCTTCGGATCGAGCACCTCCGCTGGCATGATCGGCATGGTGTTCGGGGCACCGGACGGCGTCAGCGGCTCGGGATCGCTCGCCCAGGGAACCTCGCCGCTGAACGGATACGGCGCAGAGTGGGGCGACCGCTTCAGCGGCTACCTGAACACGATCGACCGTAACGGCGACGGCCTGGCCGACGTAGTCATCGGCGTTCCCGGGGAAAACCTCGGCTCAATCGTCGATTCTGGCACGATGCACTTCTTCGATGGTTCTCGCTCGCGGGCCGGATCCTCACCGCAGCACCCAGGGGGTGCATCGGTCGCCTACTCCCAATCCAGCTTTGGCGGAGGCATCGAAGCAGGCGACGCCTTCGGATCCTGACCACGGGGCCCAACGCCCGCATCTCGAGCTCGGTCAGCTTCGCTGCCGACTGGGCTGGAAGGGCTTCTTCCTTCGCTCGGGGTTCTGGCATGATTGACGGATGAACAGCCCCTCGACCAACCCTCAGTCGCCCCCGGCCAAGACTCCCGGGCCCCGCACCCTGGACGACATTCCCGGTTGGTTCATCCTCACCGACCGGTGGATCTTCGAGCGCATCCTCACCTGGCAGAACGCCAATCAAGAGCCCGGTGATCTAGTGGAGCTCGGCGTCTACAAAGGCAAGAGCGCCGTCCACATCGGCCGGTTCGTGCAGCCGGGGGAATCCTTCACGGTTCTGGACCTCTTCGAGGACGTCCATGACGAGTCCGACCTGCATCAGGCCGACCGAAACGCCTACCGCACCCTGTCCGAAGACGAGTTTCGGGCCAACTATCTGGCGTTCCACGATGAGCTTCCCGCGGTCGTTCGCGGCCTCAGCTCGGAGATCGAGGACCACGTGGAAGCGGGCAGTTGCCGCCTCGTCCACATCGACGCCTCCCACATGTACGAGCACGTGCTGGCCGATGCGCAGGCGGCTCGGCGGCTGTTGCGCCCCGATGGAGTGGTGGTCTTCGACGACTACCGCACCGAGCACACCCCCGGCACGGCATGTGCCGTGTGGGAGACCATCATCAACAGCGACCTGCACCCCATTTGCGCCAGCCCCATGAAGATGTACGCGACGTGGGGCGACCCCGGCCCGCTCCAAGCCGAGATCATCGAGCAGCTGGCCGCGACCAACGACTACCGGGCCGACCCGCACGAGGTGGTCCGCGGCGAACGCCTCATTCGGGTGGTCGGTGGCAAGGCCAAACACGGCGGCGGCGGTGCAAAGGCGTCGACCAAGTCCGGCCCGGCCTCCACGCCCGGTTCCTCCGGTGGCGCATCACAGGCCAAGGCGCTCATCCGTCGCGTCGCCAACAAGGTGCAGCGCCTGGCCGCCGAATAGGCATCCGGCGGTCAGGCCCCTAACCAGGGCTGGGCTACAGGCGGTACCACCCGTTGCCGTAGCAGAGATTGCGATACCACGACCGGTAGTCGCCGCCCACGCCCACAACCAGGCATTCACTCCCGGCCGCCTGGTTGAGCTTGCCGCCAACATCCCGAATGTAGCTCGGCCGGAGTAGCTGGAACGACCAGTTCTTCGAGATTCCGATCACCACCTGGCCATCGTCCAGCTTGCGCCAATACCCGCCGTAGTTGGTCCAGCGGCGGGTCGACACGTCGAAGCACCACACGTTCCTTCGGGGCGCCAAACCGCACTTCAGGTCGATGTCGAAATCGGCGTTGACCGGCTGCGTGACATTGCCGCCGGCCCAGCGCCAACGGCCCGATTCGCGGTAGTAGAACGCGCCCGACCGTGAGGTGCCGTACACCTGACCGTTCCAGTCCACCCCGATCTGGCTGAGCCGACCGCCCAGCGAGCTCCAGCCGTTGAACCCGTAGTCGCAGACCTTGGCCTGGAAGACCCCCCCGGTGGGACCGATGCCCGCCAGGTGCACGCAGTCTTCGTAGTTGGCGTCGGCGCTCCGCACCGACACCACTCTCCCGCCGATGCTGCGCCACTTGTCCCAGGAACAGTAGGTTTCGCCACATGATCCTTTGCGGTACCAGGTGTCACCGTTGGCACGTCGGCCGATGACCACCACGTTTCCGTAGTGGTCAAAGGCGTTGATGAGCATCGCCTTGAACCCGGTGCCCAGGGTGGTCCAACCGTGTCGGGAACAGGTGGTGGCCGTGGTGCAATCGACCGGTTCCACCGTGATGGTGCCGTTGGTGGACAGGGTGGACACCACATAGTCATCATCACCGTGATAGGCAACGTCGATGTCGGACAAGTTGCCGTTGGCAGCACCCGCCGAACCGGGTGTCAGCACCAAGGCCGACCCGATCATCACCAGCGCAGTGGCAAACCGCCCGACCTTGGATCCGAATGTGACACGCCGCAACATGCTGTCCCCCTCGTGTGAAAATTCTTGTTCTTCCGGGACAGTACTGAAAGCCATTTCGACCCGCAAGAACGGAGTTCGGCGAGCCCCAGGTGGACCCACCACCCAGGCGTTGGGAGACTTCACCCGTGTCGGCCACCCCACAACCCAGTCCGCTCAAGTGGACACGCCGGCCAGCCTGGGCCCTGAACGTGACGCGGCCACGGCGACCCCTGTTTCTCATCTCACACAT
Source organism: Microthrixaceae bacterium (assembly GCA_041394405.1). Lineage (GTDB taxonomy): Bacteria > Actinomycetota > Acidimicrobiia > Acidimicrobiales > Microtrichaceae > Microthrix. The sequence continues at coordinate 250,365 of JAWKIF010000010.1, read as the reverse complement.
GCGCAGCTACTCGTCCGTGCTCTGTCATGTACTCAACACCAACCCGGACATCGACGGGTACGGCGAGTTGATGATTCCCTATCGAGGCCGGCGCGACCTGCTCCGTATGCGTCACCTCGCTGCGGTGACGCTGGATCGACGGCTGACCGGCCGATACGTCTTGGACAAAGTGCTGCACGACCACTTCCCCATCGCCGACTCGGTGCTCGCTTCGCGTCGTGCGACGGTCATGGTGAGCATCCGAACTCCACAGGACGCCGTTGCCAGCATCGTGACGATGGGTCGCAAGCGAGGCCCGAACAACTGGAAGGCCGACCCGGAGCGCGCTGCCAGCCACTATCGGGATCGTCTGGCAACCTGCGTCTCTGCCGCTGAGCGGCGTCGCGACGTGATCTTCTTCCCCGCGGAGGCCGTAGTCTCCGAGAGCGACACACTCCTCGCCGGTCTCACCGAGGCCCTCAGGCTGGATGTGCCGTTGCGCCCGACCTACGAGGTCGGCGCCCATACCGGACGAGCGGGATTTGGCGACACCTCCCACCGCATCCGGGAAGGGTCGATCCGGCCAGAGACCACCGAGCACGACGTCCGCCTCCCTGCAGCCCTGGTAGATGAGCTGTGGAGCGACTACGACAGCGCGTACGCTGCTCTACTCAGTCGGGCTGGCACCGTGCTGTGCCCTGCCTCAACCACCACTGCGGACCGCACCGGAGACGCTGGCACCGACTTGTGACCTGCTGGAACTCAACCGGCGACCACCAGGACCACCGCCAGCATCGCGAGCGCCATGCCAACCCATTGGATGCGTTGGGGGCGTTCGCCCTGCAGGGCACCGGCCAACGAGACGGTTGCGGCCGGATAGAGGCTCTGGATGGCGGCCACCAAGGCCAGCAGGTCGGCGCGCACGGCCAACAGGTAGAAAACGTTGCCACCGGCATCGAACACCCCTGCAGCGAGCGCCAGCCGCAGCGCTCCACGCTCGCCGTCGGCGCCGCCGTCGCGGTCGGTCAGCTCGGTCTCCCCGGCACCAGCTTTGGGCACCGCCGACCTGGCCCGGCCGGGCTTCCATGCGTTGGGCCAACTCAGCACGCCGAGGGCGGCCGCCAGGCCGGCCATGACCACGATGGAGGAACCGCGACCGATCAGCACCGGCCACATGTTGGACGCCTCGTCGGTTCGGCTGAGCAGCACCAGGTAGCCACCGAACCCGACACCGGCGCCCAGCGCCTTGGCCAGCGTGCCGGGCGCGACGCGCCGCGGCTCGGTGGGCAGGCGTCGCTCGCGGGCGACCATGGCGATGGCCGGGAGCGCGACGGCGACGCCGACCAGCGACACCGCGCTCGGCCGCTCGCCCAGGGCCAGCCCGGACGCCACCGGCACGATCGCCGAGGTCACCGCCGACAGCGGCGCCACCACGCCCATCGGGCCGAGGGCCAGCGCCGAGTAGAAGGTGGCCAACCCCAGCGAACCGACCACGCCCGCTGCGAGCGACCACCACACGTCGGCGCCGCTCAGGACGCCGCCCTGCACCAGGCACAGCATCGCGATGCCGGTGGCGCCGGTGGTGAGCGAGACGAGCGTGACCACCAGGGCGTGCACCCGGCGGCTGGCGGTGCCACCCAGGAAGTCGGCGACGCCGTAGGAAGCGGCAGAGAATAGGGCGAGGACGACCGACACGGCGCCGCACGCTATCGGCCGGTGACCTCCACCACGGCGTTGCTCGCCGTCGCCTCGCCCGGCCGCTGGAGCAGGGCCACCCGGCCGGCGAGGATGGCGAGCGCAGTGCACACCACCAGCAGCGGCGTCACGACGTCGGCGGCCGACAGCAGGTGAACCAGCCCCCACAGCCACGCGGCAGCCACCAGCTGCAGCGACGGTCGGCCATGGGCGAGGTCGCCGCGCCAGCCATGTCGGCCGGTCGCCCGATCGGCCAGAAACCACAGGGCGACGAGCGCCAGCCCCGAGTCGTAAAACATCGAGTGGGGCGGCAACAGCATCAGCGACGCCAGGGTGCAGCCCAACAGCCCGACGTCCAGGCGCAGCAGGGGATTCGCCTCGGCGCCGCGTCGCCACCAGACGCCGGCCAAGGCAGCGGCGCAGGCCACCGCCAGCAGGCCGCCGATGGCGAGGGCCACCGGCGACCCGTAGCCCCAGATCGACCGGGCGACACCAATGAAGCTCACCTCGTTTGCGGCATCGTTGCGGGCGACGATCGAGGGATAGTCCCCGACGGCCTTGGGCCAGCTCCACACCCAGTCCCAGCCGTTCACCCAGGCTCCAATGGCCCACAGCGCTGCACCCGCCCCCGCCAGGCCGCCCAGGATGCCCCAGCGTCGGTGGCGTCCCACCTCCACCACGACCACCAGGGCGATGAGGGGCCCGGCGAACTGGGGTTTGTAGGTCAACCCAGCCAGCAGGGCACCGGCCAGGACGTCGCGCCGCTCGCGCAGCGCCCACCACGCCCCGACGCTGAGCAGCATGGTCAGTGCGGTGTTTTGACCGCCGATGATGCCCCGAAGAAGCGGCCAAAACGTCAGGGTGGCGACCAGCACCGGCAGAAACGCCCGGTCGATCAGACGGACGTGCGGGCGGAGCAGTCGCAGCGCCCATGCCACCATGCCCACCGAGGCGACGACCCACACCATGAAGCTCAGGCGGTAGCCCAACGCGGCTAGGGGCACGAGGAGTCCGGCGAGAAACGGTGGGTACGGGTGGTAGACGAACTCACCGGAGGTGGCGCCCATCAGGTCGTGCTGGGCGGCAGCCTGCGCAGCGGGGTCGTACAGGTTGGCGCCCTGGCCCTCCAGCACCATGCGCGACGCCCCGTAGAACGCCGGGTAGTCGCCCCCGAGGCGCCCCGTCGGGCCATCGGATCCGCCGCCGCCCAGGATGGCAGCGCCCAGCGCCACGGCCAGGGCCAGGGCCACGGCGACCGCGATGCGGTGGGCGCGGGGCGAAGCAAGGGCATCCAGCACCGGGTTGGACTCCCCCTGGCGATCGTCCTGGGCCGCGAGAAGCTCGCTGCGGGTGGTGCTCACCGTCCCCCATCGGCACCAGCCCCGCGGAGTTGACGGACGCGGGGGCGCAACCGGATTGACCGGGGGGCCCACTTCGGCGGACCATCGCGCCATGGCAGACCCCATCTCCGTCCTCTCCGAACGCCTGGCGCAGGCCATCGCCGCCGTCGCGCCGGAGCACGGCGACGCCGACCCGGTGGTGCGCCCGTCGGATCGGGCCGACTACCAGGCCAACGGCGTGATGGGGTTGGCCAAGCGCCTCGGCTCCAACCCCCGCGAGCTGGCCCAGGCCGTGCTCGACGCAGCCGACCTGGGCGGCATCGCATCGGCAGAGATCGCTGGACCGGGGTTCGTGAACCTCACCCTGGACAGCGCGTTTCTGGGTGCCGAGGCGGCAGCGGTGGTGGCCGACCCCGAGGCGGGCATCACGACCAGCGCGGCGCCGCAGACGGTGGTCGTCGACTACTCGGCGCCCAACGTGGCCAAGGAAATGCACGTCGGCCATCTGCGTTCGACGGTGATCGGCGATGCCTTGGTTCGCATCCTGGAGGCTCGCGGCGACACGGTGATCCGCCAGAACCACATCGGAGATTGGGGGACCCCCTTCGGCATGCTCATCGAGCACCTCATCGACCTGGGCGAGGACCAGGCCATCGGCCAGCTGGCCTTGGGCGACCTGAACCAGTTCTACCGTGAGGCTCGCGTCGCCTTCGACGGCTCGGAGGAGTTCGCAGATCGCGCCCGCTCCCGGGTGGTTGCCCTCCAGGCCGGCGACCCCGAAACGCTCAGGTTGTGGCAGATACTCGTCGAACTCTCGGCGGCCTATTTCCAGGAGGTCTACGACCGCTTGGGCGTGCGCATGACCGCCGACGACCTTGCCGGCGAGTCCATGTACAACTCCCAGCTCGAAGCGGTGGTGGCGGACCTGGACGAGGCCGGCCTGCTGCAGGGCTCCGAGGGGGCGCGTTGCGTGTTTCCGGAGGGATTCTCCAACCGCGACGGCGAGCCCCTGCCGTTGATCGTCCAAAAGGGCGACGGTGGCTACGGCTATGCGACGACGGACCTGGCCGCGCTGCGCTATCGGATTGATCAGCTCGGCGCCGATCGAATTCTCTACGTCGTCGGCTCCACTCAGCACGAGCACCTGGCCATGGTCGTTGCCGTGGCCAGGGCCGCAGGCTGGCTGACCGACGCCACCGAGGCCACCCACGTGGCCTTCGGATCGGTATTGGGCGAGGACAACAAGCTGTTGCGAACCCGAGCCGGGGCCACGATCAAGCTGTCGGACCTGTTGGACGAGGCCGTCAGCCGGGCGGCGGCCGTCATCGAGTACAAGAACCCCGACCTCGATGAGGCTGAACGCGCCGCGGTGGCTCGGGCCGTGGGGATCGGCGCGGTGAAGTACGCCGACCTGTCCTCGGATCGCACTCGGGACTACCTGTTCAGCTTCGACCGCATGCTGGCCTTTGAGGGCAACACCTCGCCCTATCTGCAGTACGTGGTGGCGCGGGTGCGGTCGATCCTGCGCAAGGCCCGGGCCGCGGGCGTGCCCGTCCCCGGTGAGGACGGGGCCGATCTCCCGGACGTGGTGGGGGTGGCCGAGCCCGCCGAGCGTGCGCTGGCGCTGGCGCTGGTGGCCTTCGACCGCGTGGTGCGCGACACCGCCCAAACCGCCCAACCGCACCGGCTGTGCACCTACTTGTTTGAATTGGCGCAGACATTCACGCGTTTCTACGAGGCGGCGCCCATCCTCAAGGCGGACACCGAGCAGCAACGACGCGACCGGTTGGCGCTGGCGATCGGCACCGAAGCGGTGATGGTGCGAGGCTTGGGGCTGCTGGGCATCGACGCCCCCGAGCGCATGTAGTGGGTGCCGGCAAGGACGCCCAGCCATCTCCGACCGGGCTGGCCGCAGCCGGCCTGGCCGTGTCGCTGTGGGGCGGCGGCAACGTCCTCATCGCCGGCACCGGCATGGAGGGCATCAGCCTGGCGTTCCTCCGCCTGTGGCTGGGCTTCGCCGTGTACGCCGCAGTCATGGCGGCTCGCGGGATGCGGCTGCGCCGGAGCCAGCTGCGCGCGGTGGCGTTGGGCGGCTTCTTCTTCGGCGCCGACCTGATCGCCTTCTACCTGGCCCTTCAGCACACCAGCGTGGCCATTGCCGTCACGGTTTCGGCCCTGCAGCCCATCGGCGTACTGGCCGCGGCCGCTGTGTTCTTCGGCGAACGGGTGACCAGGACGCACCTCACCTGGGGCGCCCTGGCCATCGTTGGCGTGGCGATGGTGGTGCTGGGTGCCGGGACCGAGGGCGAGGCGACGCTCGCCGGCAATCTCTGGGCGGTTGCGGCGCTGGTCTGCTGGGCCGGGTACTTCATCGGCTCCAAGTCGGCGCGCCGAACCGTCGACAACCACTCCTACCTGGTCTGGATCAACCTCATCGGGGCCATCATGTTGACGCCCGTGGTCGCCGTCGTCGGGCTGGACACCGACCGTGCCATCTCCTGGTCGGGCCTCGGGTGGGTGGCGCTGATCGTGGCGGTGCCGGGCAGCGGCCATGTGATCATGAACTGGGCCCACGGCCACACCACGCTCACCTCCACCAGCCTGCTGACGCTGGCCATGCCCGTGGTGTCAACCGGCCTCGCGGCGGTCGTGCTGGACCAGTCGGTGGTGCCCATCCAGATCATGGGCATCGTGATCACCCTCGTCGCGCTGGCGGCCGTCACGGCGTACAACGCCCGCCGGCCGGAGTTCGTCGAGGACCTGATCGACCAGGTCGACGCCGAGGTGATCTGAACTACGAGTCGACGCCCAGGATGCGAGCGGCGTTCCCTCGGAGGAACTTCGGCCACACGTCGGCGTTGAATCCCACCTGGGGCAGCTCGGCGAAGATGCGCTCCAGCGACAGCCCCATGGGGTAGTAGCCGGCGTAGAGCACCTTCTCTGCTCCCCGGGTGTTGGCGTAGTCGACGATGGCCTGGGGGTAGTACTTCGGGGCGAAGGCGGAGGTGGAGTAGTGCAGGTTGGGCCACTTGATCATCAGCTTCACCGCAAGCGCCTCCCACGGCTCGCAGCCGTGGCGGGTGACGATGGTCAGCTCGGGGAAGTCATAACAAACCGTGTCGAGCAGCTCCACGTGCTGGGCCAGCATCGGCACCCTGGGCCCTGGCACGCCGGCACAGATGAACACCGGCAAGCCCAGCTCGGCGCAGGTTGCGTAGATGGGATACCAGCGGGCGCCGTCGATGGGCACCTGGGGATCGGTGCCGGCCGGGAAGGTCACCACCGCCCGCAGGTCGAATTCGTGGACAGCCCGACGGATCCTGCGAACTGCGTCCATGCCCTCGTTCGCATCCGCCGACATCGAGGCCAGGAATCGATCGGGATGGTCCCTCAGCGCACGCTGTTGGTGGTCGCCGCCCATACCGACCAGGCCGTAGTGGATGCCGAAGCGATCCATGGCCTCGAGCGTGGCGACCACGGGGTCCTGGCCCTCCACCAGGGCATCGGGAACTCCCTTGAACATGTATTCCACCGGGAAGTCGAAGTCCTCCAGACTCTCGGAGTCTCGCAGCTGAGAGCGTAGAAACGCATACACCTCGCGCTTGTCGGCGAAGGGAAGGTCCAGCATGGTGTCGATCACCCCGCCGCCCATCTCCTCCCAGGTCGGCAGCGTCGGTTCGTCCGTCCCTGAATGCGTCACCGTGTCTCCTCGCCACCCTCCGTTGCCCAGCGCCGGTTGCGACGCGGGGACCATCCCGTGCGGGGGCAGGGTACCGACCGGGGCGGAGCCCGGGCGAGGTGGCTCGGTAGGGTGACCCGGTGAGCGAGCGCCATCAGCCGAGCCGCACCGCCAGCGACGAGCCTCGTCGGCCCAACGTCTTGCTGGTGACCTTCGACCAGTGGAGGGCCGACCACCTGGGCGCCCTGGGTTGCCCGCACCCGATCACCCCGAACGTCGACCGCGTGGCGGCCGAGGGCAGGGCCTTCGCTTGCCATCACTCGGCGACGGCGCCGTGCGGACCCAGCCGCACCTCCATGCTGACCGGCCGCTACCAAATGGGCCACCGGGCCATCAACAACGGCACCCCCCTTGACGCGTCGCTGCCGACGCTCCCGGGCCTGATGATCGAGGCGGGATACAGCCCCGTCCTGTTCGGCTACACCGACACCACCCTTGATCCCCGCCTCCTGCCCGCAGGCGACCCGCGCCTGACCAGCTGGGAGGAGCCCATGCCGGGGTTCCGCGCCGGTGCGGCCACCGGCCATGACGAGGGCGTGCTGGTCAACACCGCCGCCGCCACCTGGCTGGAGTGGCTGGCCGACCGAGGCCGTCACTTCTACGACGTGTGGGACGCCTACGGCATGGGCGACCGCTCCGACCCGGACTCGGCGCTGGCCACAGCTCCGGCGCCGTATCCCGCCGAACTCTCGCCCGCAGCCCACCTCACCGAGGCCGCCATCGACTACGTGCGGGGGCGTCGCGAACCGTGGTTCGTCCACCTCACCTACCTCCAACCGCATCCTCCTTTCACCGTGCCCGAAGAGTGGTTCGGCTACGTCAGCCCCGACGATGTGGGGCGGCCCAACCGCCGATCGGACCCGGCCGAGGAGGCGGCACTCCACCCGTTGCTGGGGGCGTTTCTGTCGATCCCCGAGCTGACCGAGCCCGGCGGGTGGGGCAACGCCGCTTGGCGTGCCACCTACGCCTCCATGGTGGCGGAGGTCGATCACCAATTCGGTCGCCTGCTCGGCGCCCTGAGCGAGGACGGCCAGCACGACGACACCCTGGTGATCGTCACCTCCGACCACGGCGAGCAACTGGGCGACCATTGGCTGCGTCACAAGCTGGGCTGGTTTCCCGAGAGCTACCACGTGCCGCTGGTGATGCGGTGGCCGGCCGCACAACGACGCGCAGCCACCGAATCGCCCTTGCCCGCCGGACAGGCCGACGCGGCCACGGTTCCGGTGCAGCAGTTCACCGAACACGTGGATCTTCTGCCCACCGTGATGGAGGCGGTGGCGTCCGGCCCCCACGAGGCTCCTGACGGGCGCTCGCTGCTGGGGTTCCTGCTGGGAAGCCCGCCCGACCACTGGCGCGATGCCGCGCACTGGGAGTGGGACTTCCGGGATCCGGTGAACCGACTGCCGGAGACGGCCCTGGGCCTTGGGCTGGATGCCTGCTCGCTCGTGGCCCGGCGGGACGAACACTGGCTGACCGTCACCTTCTCCGGCGCGCCGATCATGCCACCGCTGGCATTCGACCTGGACGCCGACCCCACCTGCCACACCGATCGGGCCGACGACCCGGCTGCCGCCCCCGCCCTCCTTGCCGCCACCCGGGAGACCCTGTCCTGGCGGTTGCGCCACACCGGCGGCCCCTTGGTCAACGAACTGGCTCGCTGAGCCCTCACCTGGAGGGCCGTCGCGACCACAAAAGGTTGATAATGTAGTCGCATGAACGTCGGCGTGAGGGACCTCAAGACCAACCTGTCCGCCTACCTCAAGCAGGCGATCGCAGGTCAGGACATCGTGGTCACCGACCACGGGCGCCCGATCGTTCGGCTGAGCGCCTACGTGGCCGACAACGGAATCGACCGGGGCATCGCCGAAGGTTGGATTGAGGCTCCGAGGCGGTCTCGCCTCCCACCCGCATCGCCGGCAAGAAGCGATCGCTCATCGCTCGACGTGCTGGCCGAAGACCGCGGATGACCCTCTACGTGGATTCCAGCGCGCTGTTGAAGCGGTACATCGACGAGCATGATTCCGGGGTGGCGGTCGATCTCATGAATGACGACCCCGTGTTGGTCACCTCCCGCCTCGCCGAGGTGGAGGTACGTCGCAACCTGGCCCGGCTCCTTGATGGAGAAGCCTTGGACGCCCAGCGGCAAGCGCTGTCGTCGGACCTCGACGCGTTCGCCCTCGTCAGCCTGGACCCAACCACGATGAATGCGGCAGCAAGGATCGCTGAACAGACGCTGTGTCGTTCTCTCGATGCAATCCATCTCGGTGCAGCGATGCGCGCCGGAAGTGCTACGACCGTGCTCACCTTCGACCTGCGCCAAGCGCGGGCGGCCAGGGAGGTCGGACTCGGCGTCCTCGGCGCGTAGCGGCCGCCCGCCCGCCCCAGGCCGGGTAGAACTCGAAGTGGCCGGGTCCGGCACCAGCCAGTTGGCACCCGAATGGAAGCACGCACCCCTTCGGGGCGCCGTCTCCGCCCCCTGGTGCTCATGGGGCCACGGTAGGAGACGCCCTCGGGACTCAGGTCGCGCCCCAGTAGTGTCGGCACGGTGAAGGTTCTGGCGTTAGCGTCGATGAAGGGTGGGGTGGGCAAGACCTCCACCGCGGTCAACCTTGCGGGCGTCGCCGCCGGGACCGGGCTGCGGACCGTCCTCTGGGATCTCGACCCGCAGGCCGCAGCCACCTGGTCGGTGGGTGTCGACCCCGAGCCGGTCCAGGCCGCCCGCACCGTGCTGCGGGGCCGACGCGACGTGACGCGCCTGGCGCGCCGTACCCCCGTCCCCGGGCTCTCGGTGCTCCCCGCCGACCTCACGCTGCGCATGCTCGATCTGCAGATGGCCGAGAAACGACACCCCGCCCGGGTGCTGAGCAAGTCGCTGGACCGGCTGGCCGACGCCTACGACCTGGTGGTGGTCGACACTCCCCCCGGGCTGACGTTGGTGCTGGAGAACCTCATCGAGCTGGCCGACCTGATGCTGGTGCCGGTGGAGCCGACCCCGCTGGCCATCCGCACCCTCGCCCAGCTGCAGAACTTCGTCGCCGAGCGCTCCACCAATCTGCCGATGGCCGCCTTCTTCTCGCTGCTGGATGAGCGCAAGGTGTCCCAGCGTCACCTCTTTGCCGAATACCGGGCCACCGACCCCACGTTTCTGTCCACCTCCATTCCCACCTCGAGCGCCGTGGAACGTTTGGGGGGCGAGCGCACGCTGACCGTGCTGTCCTCTCCGGGCTCGTTGGCCAGCCGCCGCTACCGACGCCTGTGGGCCGAGGCCGCGGAGCGTCTCGACCTGAACTGAGCGCCCGGCGGCGTACACTCGATCCACGCCCCGAACCCCTCGGGCCGATCCCACGAGGACCCCCCCATGGCGGACCCGTGCCCTCCCAACGAGAGCTGCGCCGACGAACTCTGGACGTCGGCCGACGCCTGGTCGACCTGGTCGGGCCGACCAGCGATGCGGCGCGCCAAAGCCTGACCGCCCTCGGGTTCAACTCCACCTCGAGCTTTCTCGCCGGGCTGATCCTGGCCACGGTGCTGGGCACCTTTCAGCGCTACCCCACCCTGCTGACGCTCGTGCCGGCGGCCATCGGCCTGCGGGGCAACATCATGGGCGGGCTGGGCAACCGGCTGTCCACAGCCATTCACACCGGCACCTTCTCGGTCACGCTGCGGGGCGGCACCGTGCTGAGCCAGAACGTGGGCGCCTCGCTGGCGTTGTCGGGCGTCCTGTCGTTCGCGCTTGCGGCCATCGCCTCGGTGGTGGCCAGCGCTTTCGGGTTGGAGGCCAACCTCAACCTGGGGCAGCTGGCGATGGTGTCGATCGTGGGCGGCCTGTCGGCCAGCGTCATCGTGTTGCTGGCCACGGTGGGGCTGGCAGTGCTGGGGGTGCGCCGCAACTGGGACCTCGACAACCTGGTGGCACCGTCGGTATCCACGCTGGGGGATGTCGTCACGGTGCCCACCCTGTATCTGGCCAGCCTGGCCCTGGCCTGGCCCGGCGCGGTCACCACCGGGCTGGGGTGGGCACTGGGCCTTGCATCGGTGGCGTGGTTCGTGGCCTCGGTCCGCTCCAAGCTGCCCGTGCTGGCCCAGGTCTGTCGGGAATCGGCCCCCATCCTGCTGGCGGCGGCGGCCCTGTCCACCATGGCAGGGGTGGTGGTCACCAAGCAGCTCAGCGCCTTCGCGCTGCTGCCGGCGCTGCTCATCCTCCAACCTGCGTTCGTCTCCAGCGCCGGGGCGCTCGGGGGCATCCTCAGCTCGCGCCTGGCAACGAAGCTGCACCTGGGGCTGGTGGAGCCCGACGTCGTTCCCGGCGCCGAGGTGCGGCGGGACATCCTCACCACCGCAGCTCTCGCGGTGCCGGTCTTCCTCTACAACGCCGTGGGGGCCCACCTCCTGGGCCGGGTCAGCGGCCAGGACAGTCCGGGGCTGTGGGCCATGGTGGCGGGCAGCCTGACCAGCGGCGTGGTGGTGCTGGCGGTGGTGTCGGTGCTGGCCTACTACGGCACTGTGGCCGCCTGGCGCCTGGAGGTGGACCCAGACACGTACGGAACCCCCACCGTGACGGCCACGATGGACTTCGTGGGTGTGGTGGCACTCGTCGTCGCCTTTGCCACCTTTGGTTGGATCGCGACGGTGTAGGGGCGGCCGGGCGCCATCCCGTGAGGGTTGTGGGTGCCAGCGACCCCATAACCCTCACGGGACGGGTTGGCCAGCGAGGATGACCTGCGCGACCGTCAGTGTCTCGCCGTCACCCGGTGTCCGTAGGGTTGGCGGCGTGGAACCTCCACCGACCTTCCCGATCCGCCGCCACCACCGCCTGGGCCCGCTGCGCAGCGCCGCCGTGGTGGTCATAGCCGCAGCGTCAGCAGCCGGCCTGGCAGTCGCCGCCCTCCGGCGCCGACGGCCTCGCCAACACCCTGCGGACGAGGCCGAACGAACCCAAGCACCACCAACCGGGGCCGGCGACCGGCAGCGGGATGCGCTTGCGGCCACGACCTCAGCTCTGGGGGCAACCTGGGCTGCGGTCGCCTGGCTTCGTCGCCCGGCCGCTGGCCGCCGCCACCCGGCCCCCTTCGCGGTGGTGGACACCGAGACCACGGGGTTGGACACCGCGCTCGACCGGGTCATCGAGGTGGCCGTGGTGCACGCCGACGGCGTCGGGGACTGCGGCCCCACGTTCACCTGGCGCATCCGGCCGGGCGACGGACGCCACGGCGCCGAGCACATCCATCACATCAGCCAGGCCGACTTGGCCGATGCACCCCGGTTCTCCGAGGTGGCGGAGGCCATCGCCGAGGCCCTGGAGGGCCGCACGCTGGTGGCCCACAATGCCCGGTTCGACACCGGCTTCCTGGCCCGCGAGTTCGCTCGGGCCGGACGTAGGCTCCCGCAGGCCCTCGCCCGACCGCTGTGCACCCTGGACCTGGCCGCTCGGCTGGGCATGGCGCCGCTGCGGCTTGCCGAGGTGGCGCGCGCCGTGGGCTCGCCACCACCGGCCACCGCACACCGGGCCGCCGACGACGCTGTTGCCACCGCTCGACTGCTGGGCCCCCTCCTGAACCGGGCCGGCATCGCCCGAGCCGAGGAGATCCCGCTGGTGGAGGGCCTCGCAACGATCGCCGCGCCGGTCTGCCCACGCGCGGTCAGTCCAGCAGGTCGCTGACCAACGCAGCGATAGGGCTGCGCTCGGAGCGGGACAACGACACGTGTCCAAACAGCGGGGAACCGGACAGCCGCGCCACCACCGACGCGATGCCGTCATGGCGCCCGACTCGCAGGTTGTCGCGCTGAGCGGCGTCGTGGGTCAGCACCACCCGGCTGCCCTCGCCCAGCCGCGACAGGGCGGTCAACAGCACCATCTGTTCCAGGTTCTGCGCCTCGTCGACGATCACGAAGCTGTCGGAAAGCGTGCGGCCCCGGATGTGGGTGAGGGGGAGCACCTCGACCAGGTGCCGGGCCCGCACCTCCTCGATCACTTCAGGGCCCGCAATGGCCTCGAGGGCGTCGCTGACGGCCGCGGCCCAGGGGTTCATCTTCTCGGCGGCGTCCCCGGGAAGGTAGCCAAGGTCCTGACCGCCGACGGCATACATCGGCCGGAAGACCAGCACCCGGCGATGGTGTTCGCTCTCCAGTACCGAGTCGAGGCCCGCCGCCAGCGCCAGCACCGACTTGCCGGTGCCAGCAGGGCCGCCCAGGCTGACGATGCCCACCCGTTCGTCCGCAAGCAGGTCGAGCGCCACCCGCTGTTCGGCCGAGCGGCCGTGCACCCCGAACAACGAGCGATCGCCGTCCACCAGGTGGAGCTGACCGTCCGGGTGCAACCGGGCCAGCGCCGAGGACGACTCTCCGGAGAGCACCACTCCGCAGTTCACCGCCACGTCCGCATCGGTGACGTCGGCCAACGCCACCCTCCGGCTGGCGTACAGCTGGTCGACGATCGCGCTGGTCGTGGACAGCGCCGTCATGCCGGTGACCGAGGCAACGTCGGTCTGTTCGTTGCGGTACTCCTCGGCGCCCAGCCCGATGATCGCCGCCTTCAGGCGCAGCGGCAGGTCCTTCGTGACCACCACGGTGTCCAGTCCCTTGTCCGCCAGGTTGCGGGCCACCGCCAGGATGCGATGGTCGGGGACGTCGGGCCACATGCCCTCCGGCAGCGACGAGCCCTCCACGTGGTTCAACTCCACCCGCAGCGTGCCACCGTCGTCGTTCGCAGGGAGCGCCTCGGTCAGGCTTCGACCTTCGGCCGCATGGGCAATCCGGAGGTCCTCCAGAAACCGGAGGGCCGCCCGGGCAGCCCAGCCCAGTTCGGGATGGTGGCGCTTCCCCTCCAACTCGGTGAGCACCATGAGGGGGATGACCACCTCATGCTCCTCGAAGCGAGCCAGCGCCCCCGGGTCCGCCAGCAGTACCGAGGTGTCGATCACGTAGGTCCGAGTGATGCTCCGACGGTACCAACACCCGGGGGCGATCGGGGTGGATTGAGCCGTTCGGCCCAACCCGCCGACGCTCACACGGCCGGAATCTGACGGTGTGTCAGCTCTTGGTAGCCTGCACCGGCGCGCGAGAGCCCAGGAGGGCCCATGGATCTGGAGTTCACGGCGGAGGAACAGCGCTTCCGCGAGGAGGCCCGCACCTGGCTGCGGGAGAACCTGCCCACCGACACGCGGCCGCCCATGGGTCAGCCGATGCGCGAGTTCGACCTGGCCTGGCAGCAGACCCTGTTTGCGGGCGGCTGGGCCGGCATCAACTGGCCCACGGACTACGGCGGACGGGGGCTCTCCGACATCGAGCAGATGATCTGGTACACCGAGTTCGCCCGGGCCGACCCCCCGTTCACCCTGAACAACAGCTGCACGTTCGTCGGCAACAACCACGGCGGGCCCACCATCATGGCGTCTGGCTCCGCCGAGCAGAAGGCCGCCTACCTGCCGTCGATCCTGCGGGGCGAGGTGGTGTGGTGCCAGGGCTTCTCGGAGCCCAATGCGGGGTCGGATCTGGCCGGGTTGGCCACCAAGGGCGTGGTCGACGGTGACGAGCTGGTGGTGACCGGGCAGAAGATCTGGACCAGCTACGCCGACGTGGCCGACCTGCAGGAACTGCTGGTGCGCACCGACCCCGCAGCCCCCAAGCACAAGGGCATTTCGTGGGTCGTCTGCGACATGAACACCCCCGGCATCGAGGTCCGCCCCATCGACACCATGGCGCACCACACCGACTTCGCCGAGGTGTTCTACGACGAGGTTCGGATCCCGCTGGCCAACGTGGTCGGCGAGTTGAATGACGGCTGGCGGGTGGCCATGTCCACCCTCAGCTTCGAGCGCGGCACGGCCTTCATGGCCGATCAGATCGAGCTGGCCGCCACCGTCGAGGCGCTCATCGAGGAGGCCCGAACCCGCAGCGATGCCCGGGGCCGGTTCCGCATCGACGACGACGAGATCGCCCGCCGCCTGGCGACGGCACGGGCCGAGGTGGCGGCGCTGCGCTCGATGACCGTCGCCGGCATCAGCCGAACCCGCCGCTCGGGCATGCCCGGGCCCGAGGGGTCGCTCATTCGGGCCTTCCACGGCGAGCTGCACCAGCGGGTGTACGCGCTGGGCATGGACATCCTGGGCACCGACGCCCTGGCGCTGACGCCCATCGACGGGGACGGCAACTGGACCGGGCCGTACCTGCAGAGCTTCGCCTACACGATCGGCGGCGGCACGACCGACATTCAGCGCAACATCGTGGGTGAGCGGGTGCTGGGCCTTCCCCGGCCACCCCGCTGAGGAACGCCCCCGCCCACCGCCACACCCGAACGCAGCGAGAGGACATCCGTGGATCTGCTTCCCACCGACGAACAGGACGAGATTGCCGGCACCGTGCGCAGCGCGCTGGGCGCCGCGTTTCCCATGGCCGAGCGCGACCGCTTCGATCGCACCGGTCCGGACGGCACCATGACGGCCGTCGACGACCCCGTGGTTGACGACGCAACCTGGGCGGGCTTCGGCGAGCTGGGTTGGTTCAGCCTGGGGCTGGCCGAGGCCCACGGCGGAGTGGGCTACGGGCTGGCCGAGGAGGTGCTGTTGGCCGAGGAGTTGGGCCGACAGGCGGCACCCGGGCCGTTCGTGGCTCAGATCCTTGCCGCGCGCCTGGCTGCGGCCGCCCACCTCGACGATGCCCCTGCGCTGGCCGCCGGCGGGGTGCGGGCCGCGTGGGGCGAGCCGGCACCAGCGGGCAACGGCTCCCAGCCCGCCACCGTGGGAGACCGCACAAGCGGGGAGTTCCTGGTGCAGCACCCCGCGGGCGCCTCGTGGATCGTGATCGCCGCCGGCGGTTCGGCGGTGCTGGTGTCAGCCGAGGACGTCGAGGCCATGACCCCGCTGGCGTCGCTGGACCCACCCACCCCCATGCACCGGGTGCGCGCTCGGGCGGTCATCCCCGGCGCCAGCGACACCACGGGCGCCTCCACCGCGTGGGCCACCACCCTGGTCGCCGCACAGCTGGGCGGCGTCGCCGAGGCCACCTGCGCGATGTCGGTGGACTACGCCAAGGAGCGCCAGCAGTTCGGCCAGCCCATCGGGTCGTTCCAGGCGGTGAAGCACCGCTGCGCCGACATGGCCGGGCGCGCCGAGGCGGCCATCACTCAGACCCGCTGGGCTGCGCTGAGCGTCGACGGCGGCCTGGCCGATGCCGGCTTCGAGGTGGCTGCCGCACGCGTCGTGGCCACCCGTGCGGCCGTCTCCAATGCCGAGGTCAACGTGCAGAACCACGGCGGCATCGGCTTCACCTGGGAACACCCCGCCCACCGCTTCGTCACCCGGGCCCGCCTGCTGGAACTCACCGGCGGATCGCTCGCCGACCACCAGGCGCTTCTGCTCGACGCACCGACGCCGGCGGCCTGACCCTCAGTTGCGGGGCAACTCGCTGAACGGGGCCGTCTTGTCCGGGCGCGGCTCGGGCGGGAGGCCCAGCACCCGGTCGCCGATGATGTTGCGCTGCACCTGATCGGTGCCGCCGCCGATGCGGGGCGCCCACTGCGCAAGGAACACGCCGGTGTAGACGCCGTGGTTGGGGTCCGAGCCTTCCCACAGCATGCCGTTGGCACCCTGTGTCTGCATCACGACGTTGCCGACGTCCTCGTAGAATGCGGAGACGGCCAGCTTCATCACCGAGCTCTCGGGCCCCAGCGGGTCGCCGCGAGTGATCGCGGTACGCACCCGGTAGCCGAGGTACCGAAGCAGCTGGGTGCGGGTCCACAGCCGAGCCAGGTCCTGGCGTCCACACGGGTCGGCGGCAGCGCCGCAAGTCTGGGCCAGGTGCAGAAGCTGTGGCCACTCGATCATGCCGCCCCCTCCAATGGCGGACCGCTCGAAGTTCAGCATGGTGAGCGCCACGCTCCACCCGGCGTTGAGGCCGCCCACCAGCGCATCGGCGGGCACCCGCGCCTCGTCGAAGAACACCTCGTTGAAGTGCACGGCGCCGTCGATCTGACGCAGTGGTCGCACCTCGATGCCGGGAGCTGACATGTCCACCAAGAACGCCGAGATACCCCGGTGCTTGGGAACATCGGGGTCGGTGCGGGCCAACAGGATGCCGAACTCGGCCAGGTGGGCGGCCGTGGTCCAGACCTTCTGACCGGTGATGACATACTCGTCGCCGTCGCGCACCGCCCGCGTCGCCAGCCCGGCCAGGTCCGACCCGGCTCCTGGCTCGGAGAACAACTGGCACCACATCTCCTCGCCGCGCAGGAGCGGGCCGATGAACCGGTCGAGCTGTTCGGGTGCCCCATGGGCCATGAGGGTGGGACCCACCATTTCCAGACCCACCTGGAAGTACCGTCCGGGTACTTCGTAGTGGCGTTCCTCCTCGGCGAAAATGGCGGCCAGGTGCGGCCTCATTCCCCGCCCACCTTGTTCGACGGGCCACGACGGGGCGCCCCAACCACCCTCCACCTTGGTGAGCTGCCACCTGGCGGCCCGACGGCGGTTGGCCAGGTCGGCCTCAATGCTGGCCGGCCGATGGTCGGCCAGGTGCGAGCTGTCGGAGGCCATGCGGCGAGTGGCGCTGGCGTCGAGAAACGCCCGCGCCTCGGCCCGCATCGCCTGTTCCTCGGGAGTCTCGTCAAAGTCCATCTGGGCGCAGTTCGCTCCTCGGTCGGGCCAACCTTCTAGCCCAGGCCTCGCCCTCCCGGCGAGTAGGCACAATGACCGGCTGAGATCGGAGGCTCGGAGAAGTACAGTGTGCTGTCGTGACTGCGCCGCGCCCCGACTCTGCTCCTCTGGAGCCGCGCGCCGACGATGAGTTCTTTTCGCCAGAGCGCCCAACACCACCGGAGGGAACACGCGTGGTCGACCTGCGCGCCAGCCACCCGCCGGAGTTTGAGCGATCCGATGACACGGCGGCTGTGCCGGTGGTGGAGTTGCCGCACCCCGCGGCGGGATGGGGCGCCCCCGTGCAGCCGGTTGACCTCACCACGCCCCCCACCGGCGAGTTGGACGCCGTCGTCATCGACGAAGCACCCACCGGCCAACTCGACGCCGTCGTCATCGACGAAGCACCCACCGGCCAACTCGACGCCGTCGTCATCGACGAGACCGCACCCACCGGCCAACTCGACGCCGTCGTCATCGACGACACCACACCCGCCAGTCAGGCCGATGACCCCGGCGAGGCTCCGGCGGCAACCACGCCGCCGCCAACCACACGACCCCGCCGCAGGCTGTTTGGTCGCCGGCGCCGCGCACAGGCCCCTCCGGCCCAAGCGGTGGAGGCCCAAGCGGTCGAGGCACCAACCCAGGACCAGCCCGAAGAACTCATCGAGGAACTCGAGGCCGCGCCCGGAGCTGCCTCGGCCGACTTCAACCAGCGGGCGACCGGCAGCGACCCGAATCTCGACACGGGCGACGACCGGGACCGCGAAGCTCCCCCGGGCCCGAGTACGGGTCGACGGCGCCCGCGACGCAACGTGATCCTCCCCGACGAGCATGGCTCGGGCGTTGCCGGCTGGTCGGCCACGGTGCCCGAGCGGCACTCCACACCCGGGCCGGAGCCCGAGCCGGAACCCGGCGGGAGGGACGACCTCGGGAAGCTCGAGATGCCCTTCGAGGCTCCGGACCGGATCGAACCATCCAACTCCTCCGACGTCGCTCCAACGTCGTCCGGCTCGCCGGCAACCGACATACCAGAGCCGGCCGTGCCCGGCCCCGGGCCCTTCGGTTGGCGCAACCACCAACCGGCACCGGAGGCCCCGGAACCGCCCGACGACAACGATCTCCAGCACAGCGTGTCGCTCTTCGACGCTCCCCCGCCGCCGCCAACCATCGTTGCGCCCGAGCAGGACCTTGCCCCGGGTTGGGTCTCGAACGACCCGCCCGACGAGGAACCGCACGGCGACATCGAGCTGACCCTCGAAGAGGCATCTGGGATGTTCGGTGGTACCGATGCGGCGTCGCGGCCGGAGACCCCCGGCGTGGACCCGAGCCTGCTCGACGACGCAACGGCTGCGGGTCTCAGCGCCATCCTTGCCGAAGGCATCCACTTCGGCCCGCCGCAGGCTGCGAATCCCCCCGACTTGGGCGACGCCGATGAGGCGGAACCGGAGGACCAGGCTGAGGTCGGGCCCAATGCCGGCCCGCTCGCCACCGACGACACCCTGCGATCACCCGTCGCCGATGCACCGCCGGTGACCACCGAGGCCGACGACACGTTGCAGGCCGACCTGTTCGACGATGTCGGCAAGCCTCAGGCCGATGATGTCGTCGGCCCGGTCACCCCGGAGCGCCAGCGCGAGGCCGCCGATGCCGACCCAGAAGATACCGACGGACACGGAACCGACTCCGAGGAGGTCGACCCGCACGAGGGCGGCCCCGAACCCGACTTCGTCAGCCTGGACGACCTGCCGGACGAGCTGCCCGCCGACGAACACGAGGCCCAGCCCGCACCCGACGATGACGTCGACTCACTGGCCTCGGAGCACCAGCCCGCCGCCGATGCCGACCTGTCGGCCCAGGACGAGGCCCCGCCGACCGAGCAACAACCGGCACTCGTCCTCACCGACGAGGCTGACACTCACGAGCCCGACCCCGAGGAATCCGACGTCGGTGAAACCGGCGCGGACGCAACCGACCCTCACGAGGCGGCGCTCGAGGCACAACAACCCACCGAGCTGGCCACCGAGGCATTGCCCGTCGTGGCCGACGTAACCACAGCCGCCGAGGATGAGTTGGGGCCACTCGCTCCCGAGGGTCGCGTACCGGAGCCCGCCATGCCCGAGGGCAGCCCCGAACCCGACTTCGTCAGCCTGGACGACCTGCTGGCCGAGCTGCCCGGCGACGAACCAGCCGTCCCCGAGGCCACGGCCGTGACCACGACCGACGAGGAACTCGGCGATACCGGCAACGCCACCGAAGGGGCCGGCTCAAGCAGCGGCGCCAGCAACGAGGCGGACGGCGGCCCGGCTGAGCCAATCGTCGACCTCACCGGCACCCCCGGTGCAGAGGTGGCAGTGCCGATCGACCCCGTTCCAACGGTGTCCACCGAATCGGTCGGCGACGCTGACGAATCGCCCGAAGACGCCGACTTGGCGCGGCACCCGGCCACGCCGGTGATCGTTGACCTGGCGGAGGTCCCCGAGGAGCCCGGCTTGGAGTTGGACGCCCTGCTTCCGCAGTTGGCCCTTGCCGTCGGGGCGGCGGGGCTGGCCCCCGCATCTGGCGGCGACTGGGGCCGCCACCACGACGCTCCCCACTGGTCGCCCCCAACCGGCCCTCGGCTGCCCGGAGACCCCGCCCCCGACGACCTGTTCTCGGACCTTGCCGATGCCGGCGACCATCCCGACGAGCGCATCGACGATCATGACTGGTGGGAGTTCTCCGATGCAGACCAGGCCAAGGACGATCGAGGCGGTTTCCGGGCCGCCGCCTCGGCGACCGAGGCCGTCGACCTGACCGACACCGAGATGATCAACCTGGGCACCTCCGACCTGGCGGTGCCACCGACTGCGACCAAGCACGGCGACCTTGAGGGGCTCGAGGGCGCCGACTCGGACCGCTACGAGGCCGCCCTGCAGGCCTTCTTCGATGACGCACCCGCCGAGCGGAACGACGCGGAGAGCGCACGGGCAGGCACGGACGGTGCAGACGCCGGCGACCTGGATCTCGCCTCCGACGGCATCGAGGAAGCGCTTGCCCCCACCGGGGCGGTCGCCACGGAGCCGCCGAGTGGAACCCGGCCCGTCGAGGACGACCTGGACGACGTGGACCGCTGGGTGGAGGACACCTTCGATACCCACGGCGACTGGTTGGAGCTGTCGAAGAAGTCGACCGCTGCCAACCTCACCGGGATACTGGTCGGCCTCCTGGTCATCGTGGGCATGGTGCTCGCCACCATCTGGGTAGTCGCTAACCTCTGAGAGACGCTCACATCGTGATGACCTGTAACCGCATGGCTGGCGACGCGTCCAGTCACCGGCCGTCTCGATCGATTCGGCCCATCACCAGCCCTCTCACGGGTCACCTCACCTAGGAGCCACCATGCGCCGAACCCCATCCATCCTGCTCGGCTGTCTTGCCGCCATCACCCTGCTGGTCGCTGGTTGCGGCGGCGACGAGGTCTCCAAAGACGAGTTCTCGTCGAAGTTCGCCGAAGCGGCCTCCGGCACAGGTTCCCCGTTCGATGAGGAACAGGCCACCTGCCTGGCGGATGCCATCTACGACGAGGCCGGCGGCGACAAGATCAACGAACTGATCGACGAGTTGGACGCGGGCAGCGACTTCCCCGAGGACCTGGTCGACCCATTGGCCAAGGCCGGACCCGCATGTGTCAGCGCCGGCGACCTGATGGCCGATCAGCTGGCCGGCGTCGGCGACCAGGCCCAGACCGACTGCATCGTGTCGGCGATCAACGACGACGAGGCGATGAACCAGCAGGTCTGGGACGCCATCGCAGCGTCAGCGGCCGGCGATGACTCCAAGGCCGAGGGCCTCACCAGCGCCATCACGGAAGCGACCACCAGCTGTCTCACCGGCTGAGCGTCCAGCAAACCGCTGTTGTCCCATGCTCAGGTCACCCGCTGCCCCTCCGGGGGCGCGTGGTGACCCGAGCTTTGCGTTGGAGAGTGGAGTGGGCTGCGGGACGGGGCTGCGCCGCAAGGACCGTCGCGTTGAGCCTGGCACTGCTCGGCGCCGCGACGCTCAACGCGGGGTGCGCCGGCGATGGCGATGCGACTGCGGGAACACCCGAGACCGCGGTCACCACTCCTGGCGACGAGATCGTCGACGTCGTGGAGGTCATCGACGGCGACACCCTGGAGGTCCGCCGCTCCGATGGGCAACGCGAGCGTGTGCGGCTGATCGGCATCAACACCCCAGAACAGGGCGAGTGCCTGGCGGAGGAGGCGACGGAGCGCCTCAGAAGCCTCGCCGGCGACACCACCGTTCGCATGGCGGCCGACCGAACCGACCGCGACGGCTACGGCCGCCTGCTGCGCTACCTGTACGCCGACGACGTCTTCCTGAACGAACAGATGGTGGCCGACGGGTTGGCCCTGGCCCGACGCTACGAACCCGACACGGCCCAGTCGCAGCGGTTGGAGGCCGCCCAGCGGGGGGCGCAGCGTCGGGAGATTGGCCAGTGGGCATCGGACGCCTGCGGAGAGCCGCAGGAACACGAGGGCGACCTGAGTATCGGCGAGCTTCAAGCGGATGCCCCGGGCAACGACGACAACAACTCGCTCAACGGCGAATGGGTGGAGGTTGCCAACCTGGGCCAGGCCTCGGTGGGCCTGGAGGGCTGGGCCCTGAAGGACACCTCGGCGTCACATCGCTACACCTTCCCCGCCGGCTTCACTCTGGAGCCCGGGGCAACGGTGCGCATCTCCAGCGGCTGCGGCACCGACAGCCGTCGCCGCCTCTACTGGTGCGTCAAGGGCTCGGCGGTGTGGAACAACGATGCCGATACCGCCTATCTGCTCGACCCGTCCGGCAACATCGTCGACACGCACGCCTACGGCTGAGCCGACGTGCTCGCTGCCCTACCAGAGGGGCCGCTTCTTCTGGGCCGCCCAGGTTCGGGGGAGGCGGTCCTCCAGCGGCTCACGCCCAGCCAGCAGCACCGCATAGTGACCGGCCGAAGCCGCCACCAGCTCCACTTCGTCGAACCCCAGCGGCGAGCCGACAAGGCCCTCCCAGCGGGTGTTCGCCTCGGGTGGCTCGCTCACCACCACCAGCCCGCCCCTGGCGACGAGGCCGGCGGCACATTCGGCCGTGGGCGCCGGGCCGGCGAAACTGCGCGCCACCACCACCTCGCAGGATCCACGCCACGAGCTGTCCCTGCCCACCTCTTCAGCCGGCCGGTTCAGCACCGTCACCCGATCGGCAACCTCGAGTCGCCACGCGGCCTCCGCCAGCCAGTCGGTGCGCCGCGACTTGGCATCGATCAGCACCAGATCGGCACCGGTGGCCACGGCCAGCACCAGGCCGGGCACTCCTCCACCAGAGCCCAGGTCGGCGATGGAAGCGGGGCGCAGGCCGGGTCGTGCTCGTTGCCAGGCGCCGGCGAACCCCAGGGCATGGTCGATGTGGCGTTCGACCGGCCCCTGCCCCAGAAAGCCCAGGCGCTGGGCATCGCCCAGCACCGCCAGCAACGCGTCCGTCTGGGCACCGCCCAGCACGGGCGAACCGCTCACCGCTGCCCGCCGTCGACCTCGTCGTCGCTGTCCAGCCGACGACGGTCCTTCGCCCGAGGTTGGCGGCCGGTACGCAACGGCGACAGTTCGGCGTCCACCAGCAGCGAGCTGCGGCGGCCCGTTGCCAGCGCTTCGTGTCGCCTCCACCAGGCCACCAACTCGGCCCGTTGGGCCCGTTCGGATTCGAACTCGGCCCACACCTGCCAGTCATCGAAACCCCACAGCGCGAGGCACTCGGTGTCGTCGCCCATGGCGGTTCGAAGCGCCAATGCCAGGCGAAGACCGGCTGCGGCATATGGCTCGACCAGCTCGGCCAGGGCGTCGGCCAACGTCGCGCTTCTTCCCGGCGGGCAGCGCCACCACTCGTGCAGGTAGCCGGCCGCCTGCCAGCCCGAACCCTGGTGATCCTCGATGCCCGGCGACCAGGCCGGTGCAACGGCGATGCGGTCGAAGCCCCCGTGGCGGAACTCGGCGGCCACCTCCCACCAGCGGGCCAGCTCAGGATCCTGGTGGGCCACACCCACCAGCTCGTGCCCGAAGTTGTGGGCCAGGTCGTCCCACCCGGCGTACTCCCACACGTTGACCACGCTCGGCCAGGCCCCGGTGGAGCCGACCACCGAGAACACCCCGAAACACAGCTGGCGCCGGGCCGGGCCGTTCTCAGGCCACCAGTTGGCGGTCATGTGGTGCTGATAGCGGGCGCGGTTGGCGCCGGCTATCGCCACCTCCTCGTGGATGTACACCCGGGTCACGTCGCAAGTCTCGCCGCCCGGTAGCCTCGCTCGCTCATCGACACGGGGAGAATGTGCATGTCTGCGGTGCTGACCGAACGAGTGGGCCACGTGCTGGTGGTCACCCTGAACCGACCGGAGCGCATGAACGCCATCAACGGCGAGATGCTGGTGCTGCTCTATGACGCCATGGTGGAGGCCGACACCAACGATGACGTCCGGGTGGTCGTCCTCACGGGCGCCGGCGACAACTTCTGCGCAGGCGCCGACTTGAAGGAGATGGCCGGCGGCCATCCCTCGGCCGACGGCGAGGTCGACGTGCAGGGCCGGTTGGCCGAGGACCCCGATCTGCCTTGGAAGAGCCTGCTGCGCACCTGGCGCCCGAACGTGCCCATCATCGTGGCGGTGGAGGGCCAGGCCATCGCCGGCGGGACCGAGCTGACCGGCGCCACCGAGATCCGTGTGGCGGGAGAGTCGTCGAAGTTCGGCATCTCCGAGGTGCGCTGGTCGCTGTATCCGATGGGTGGGTCGGTGGTGCGCATCCCCCGCCAGATCCCCTACACGGTGGCCGCCGAGCTGCTCCTGACCGGCGACCACATCGACGCCGCCCGGGCCCTGCAACTGGGGCTGATCGGCCACGTGGTGCCCGACGGGCAGGCGCTGGCCAAGGCCACCGAAATTGCCGAGCGCATCGCCGCCAACGGCCCGCTGGCCGTCAAGGCCATCCTGCGCACCCTGCGCGAGACCAACGGGATGCGCGAGACCGAGGCCCTCGATCACGAGTTCACCTACGGCTGGGACGTGTTCGGCTCCGAGGATGCCAAGGAGGGGCCGCGCGCCTTCAAGGAAAAGCGGACCCCAGACTTCCAGGGACGCTGAGCTGAGGAACCCTCACGCAGGCCGAACCCCGGTCCGGAGATCGACTCAGTCCTGCGAGCGGCAGGCTCAGCGCATGCGGCCCATGGAGTCTGCGGCCTCGGCCAGCTCGTCGCGGAAATCCGGGTGGGCCACCTCGACCAACGCCATGGCCCGCTCCCGCACGGTCTTGCCCTGCAACTCTGCGGCGCCGAACTCGGTGCACAGCACGTCCAGCTGGTGCCGGGGCGTGGTCACCACCGCCCCGGCCGGCAGCTCGGCCGTCAGCCGGCTGTGCAGCACGCCCTTGACCATTGCGGTGGCCGGCATGCAGATGAGCGATCGGTCCGACAGGTCCAGCCCGGATCCCGACACGAAGTCCTCGTGCCCGCCGATCCCCGAGAACTGACGTCCGGTGATGGTGTCGGCCACCACCTGCCCGAACAGATCCACCGACATGGCGCCGTTGATGGACACCATGTTGTGGTTGTTGGCGATGACCTCGGGCGAGTTCACGACATCCACGGGCAAGAACCGCACCAGGTCGTGCTCGTCGAGCCACTCGTAGAGCCGCTCGCTTCCGGCGGCAAAGGTGGTGATGGAGTAGCCCTCGAACACCGACTTGGCCCGGTTGGTCACCTTGCCGGCCTCGTGGAGCAGCATCAGCCCGCTGGTGAACATCTCGGAATGCACGCCGTAGTCCCCGCCGTCGGCCTCGGCCAGCAGGGTGGCGATAGTGGATGGGATGGTGCCGATGCCGGTCTGCAGAGTCGATCCGTCGTCGATGAACTGCGTCGCAAACCCGGCAATCGCCCGATCGACATCGGTCGGTTCGGCCTCGTCCAGCGCGATCGGCGCACGATCGGTCTCCACCACGAAGTCGCACTCGTCCACGTGCAAGCGGTGCGAGTAGGGGCCCAGCCCCAGGGTGCGCGGGAAGTTCGGGCTCGCCTCGGCGATCAGCACACGGTTGGGGTCGGCGCCCGCACGGTGGAGCTCATCCACGCTGGCCCCCGCGTGCAGCGACAGGCTCATCCATCCCGACTCGTCCGGGGGCGCCACAGCGGTCGCCATCACACGGGGGCACAGCGACTCCAGGATGGGCGCAAACCGGCGGAAGTCGGCCGGAACGAACTCGATGCGATGGCCTGCGTCGCGGTAGCCCCGCTCGATGGGGCCGAAGAAGCCCGAGAGAAACCGCACCTGGGGGTTGGTGAAGAGCTGGTACAGGTCGGTCAGCAGCGCCCCCGACACCGTGAGGTCGTCCCAGTCGTCGCGTTCGCCGAGTGCATGCAAGAACCCGACCGGGTGCCCCGGCCCCAACGGGATACCGACGGTGTCGACCGGCCTGACCTCGGCGACGACCTCCTCCATGGCAGCGTTGCGAAAGGTGCTCAACGGTTACCTCCGGGTTGGCTGGCCTTGAACGCTAGGCGAGGACGTGTCGCCGGACCACCGACCAAGGTCCCACCCGCCGGAATGGCCCACGCTCGACCGTTCGTCGGGCCGGCGGCCGGGTGAGCTGCCAAACTGACCCGACGGCGGCCCACCACGGCCGATCACCGACGAGAGCGAGCCAACAACATGGGCGATCTGGATCTGGGACTGATGTGGGGCTACTGGGGCCAGCTGCCGCCGCCCAACCTGGTCGAGCTGACCCAGGAGGCCGAGCGCCTGGGGTTCCGCTCGGCGTGGACCGCCGAATCGTGGGGCTCCGACGTATTCAGCCCGCTGGCGTACCTGGCCGCCGTCACGGAACGGATCGAGTTGGGAACCGCCGTGGCCCAGCTGGCCGCTCGCACGCCGACCGCCACCGCCATGGCGGCGCTCACCATCGATCATCTCTCCGGCGGCCGCTTCAACCTGGGGTTGGGCGTATCGGGGCCTCAGGTGGTCGAGGGCTGGTACGGCCAGCCCTCCAATCGCCCGCTGGCCCGCACCCGGGAGTACGTCGAAATCATCCGGCGCGTCATCGCCCGCGAGGAGAAGCTCGACTTCCAGGGCGAGCACTACCAACACCCGTACTCGGGCCCCGGGTCCGTCGGCTTGGGCAAGCCGCTCAAGTCCATCACCCACCCGCTTCGGCGCCGCATCCCGGTCTTCATCGGGGCCGAGGGCCCCAAGAACGTCACCCAGACCGCCGAGATCGCCGACGGCTGGTTTCCCCTCTACTACTCCCCGTGGCGCCAGGAGGTGTACGCCGACCAGTTGACCGGCGCCGCCCAGGACTTCCAGATCTCGGTGATCTGCCCGTTTGTGGTCACCGGGCCATCGGAGGAGGACATCTCCAAGGGCCTGGCCGGCATCCAGTTGATGCTGGCGTTCTACATCGGCGGGATGGGCGCCGAGGGCCAGAACTACCACACCAAGCTGGCGGCCAGGATGGGCCTCGGGGAGGCGGCCGAGGAGGTGCAGGCCAAGTTCCTGGCGGGTGACCGGGAGGGTGCCGTGGCCGCCGTCCCGGCGTCGTTCGCCGACGAGATCGCGCTGGTCGGACCCCCCGAACGCATCAGCGAGCGCCTGGAGGCCTGGCGTGCCTCCCCCGTCACCACCCTGATGATCCACGCCTCCGACACCCACGGCCTGCGCACGGCTGCGGACCTGGTATTGGGCTGAACGCCTGTCCGTCCGACCCCTGTCACCTCCGGTCGCCACTCGGTAGCATCACCCACGGGCCACCCGTGCGGACGGCCCCACCGGGGAGAAGGACATGGTGCACCTGCGAATGGCGCTGGCGCTGCTGGCGCTCGGACTGCTGGGTTGCGGCTGCGGCAACGCCACCGACAAGGCCGCCGACACGGCGACCGGCCAGGCGACCGAAACGGCCGCCGAGGAGGGTGAACCCTCCGCCGAGGCAACCGCCGGCTATCCGGACGGCTTCCCGGACTACTTGATGATCGACGGTGTGGCCCCCGAGTTTGCCAACAAGGACTCCATCGGTGGAGCGGCAACGTTCTCCGTGGCGGTGGTGGAGGAGAACGCCACCGTCGAAGAACTGGTCGGTGCCCTGCGTTCCCAGCTGGAGGACGCCGGATGCACCTCGAGCATCGATGACACGTCTCCGGGAAGCGCCGTCGTCGAGTACGCCTGCGATGCGGGAACCGCCAGCATCATCGCCGGGGACGCCGGCGGATCAGCGAGCCTCACCATCAGCTTCATCGAGGGGTGACCGGCGCAGACGCCGAAGTAGGGCCGCTCCGCCCGGTTCGGCCGAACGAATCCCTATCGCTTCCGATGGTTCCTGGGTAGCATCGCCCAGGGTTCGCCGTGGGGGCGGACCATCCGGGGGAACCCGGCGGGACACATGGAGTGCGGACATGTTGCATCTACGGGTCGTTCTAGCTCTGGTGGCGTTGGTCTTTTTGGGCTCCAGCTGCGGCAAGGTGGCCGAGCAGGCCACCGAGAAGCTGGCCGAAAAGGCCTGTGAGAGCGGGCAGACCGGCGAGGACTGCGACGTGGACATCTCCGAAGACGGTGCCACCGTCAAGGTGGGCGACGAAGAGATCTCCGCCGGTGACAACACCGACTACCCCGAGGGCTATCCCGACTACCTGCGCTTGGAGGGGGCCAAGCCCATCTCGGCCGTCTCCGCCGGCGACGGGTCCATCAACGTCACGCTCACCGGCGACACCCCCGGCACCGAGATGCTCAAGACGCTGCAGAGCCAGGCTGAGGGCGCCGGTTGCACCGCCGACGACGCCACCGCAACGGCGGGTGGCTCCATCGTGTCCATGAACTGCGCCGACTCCACCGTCACCATGCTGGGCATCGGCGACTCCGGCCCTCAGATGGGCGCCACCATCACCATCACCCCCGCGTAGCAGCGGATCGGCCCGGGCTGAGCGGTTCTCCGACCGCCGCCGTTCTCGTCGGCGCAACCGCTCACCCAAGGCGCTGGGCCACGCCCGATAGGGTGACGAACACCCGTTCTGTTCGTCGACCTTTCCGAGGTGTTGCCAGTGTCCGACCAGGGTGAATTGTTTGTCGAGGCCCCCTCGTTTGCTGCGCGTGTGGTGGACGTACCGGTGGCCGAGGAGATGTCGGAGTCGTTCCTGGCGTACTCCCTGTCGGTCATCACCGCACGTGCCATCCCCGACGTGCGCGACGGGCTCAAGCCGGTGCAGCGCCGCATCCTCTACGCCATGGACGACATGGGCCTTCGCCCCGACCGTCCGCACCGGAAGTGCGCTGGCGTGGTCGGCGAGACCATGGGCAAGTACCACCCCCACGGCGACGGAGCCATCTACGACGCCCTCACCCGCATGGGACAGGACTTCTCCCGGGTGGTCACCCTCATCGATCCCCACGGCAACTTCGGCAGCCTGGACGACCCGCCGGCCGCCTACCGCTACACCGAGTGTCGCCTCACGGCTGCGGCCCAGGAGATGCTGGCAGAACTCGACGAGGGCACCGTCGAGTTCCGCCCCACCTTCGATGGCCAGCGGGACGAACCCGTGGTGCTGCCGGGGCGGCTGCCCAACCTGTTGGTCAACGGCACGTCGGGCATCGCCGTGGGCATGGCCACCAACATGGCCAGCCACAACCTGCGGGAGGTCGCCGACCTGGTCGAGCTGGTGATGACCAAGCGTCGGCCGAAGCCGACCATCGACGAGATCATGGCCGTCATCCCGGGGCCCGACTTCCCGTCGGGGGGCATCGTGGTGGACGACGGCCTGGCCGAGGCGTACGCCACCGGTCGGGGCACCTTCCGAATCCGCGCCACCGCCGAGATCACCAAGGTGTCCAAGAACCGGCAGGGCATCGTGGTGACCGAGCTGCCCTACCAGGTAGGCCCGGAGCGGGTGCTCAGCCGCACCCAGGACCTCATCCGGGACGGCAAGATCGTCGGAATCTCCGACGTGAAGAACCTGTCGGACCGCAACTCGGGCCTGCGGCTGGTGTTCGAGTGCAAGCCGGGCGTGAACCCCAAGGCGGTGCTGACCGAGCTGTACCGCCAGACCCCGCTCGAGGAGACCTTCGGGATCAACAACGTGGTCTTGGTGGACGGGGTACCCACCACCATGGGCGTGGCGCAGTTGGCCCAGCACTACATCGACCACCGCCTCGAGGTGATCATCCGGCGAACCGAGCACCGCTTGGGCCGGGCCCGGGCCAAGCTCCACCTGTTGGAGGGTCGCCTCATCGCCCTGGATGCCATCGATCTGGTGGTCTCCATCATCCGGTCCTCCCAGGACACCCCCGAGGCGCGGGATCGCCTCATGGACCAGCTGTCGCTGTCGGAGATCCAGGCCACCGACATCCTGGAAATGCCACTCCGGCGCCTCACGGCCCTGGCACGCCTGGAGCTGGAGACCGAGATCGCCGAGCTGCGCAGCGCCATCGCAGATCTGGAGGCCATCTTGGGCTCCGAGCAGCGACGGCGCACCCTGGTCCTCAAGGAGCTGCGCGAGTTGGTCGATGCCCACGGGCGTGACCGTCGCACCCGCATCGTGTCGCCCGAGGCGCTCAGCGACGTCACCGCCGCCGAGGCGACGGCGGGCGAGGAACCAGCCCCGGACGAGCCGTGCGTTGTGGCGTTGTCCGCCTCCGGCATGGTGGGGGTCGAGCCGGTGGGCGGCCCCAAGGCGGCGTCGTTTGGCCGCCACGACGTGCTGGTGGCCCGGGTGACCACCTCAACACGCTCGACGG
This sequence comes from Microthrixaceae bacterium, assembly GCA_041394405.1. Lineage (GTDB taxonomy): Bacteria > Actinomycetota > Acidimicrobiia > Acidimicrobiales > Microtrichaceae > Microthrix. The sequence goes on along the minus strand of JAWKIF010000010.1, from coordinate 220,212 downwards.
TGTGGGGGGTGACCACCCGCGGCCGGGCGGTGTCGGCCACCGTCGCCGAGTTGGACGCGGTTGCCGGACGCTCCCGGGGCAGCGCCACCGGCGATGTCTTCGGGCTGGAGCGCGGCGAGGAGGTGCTGCACCTGGTGGCACCGCCCGTGCCATCGCCGGATGCCGATGCTGGCGACGCTGGGGGCGGTGCGGGCGATGCCGACGGCGGTGCGCCGCCGCCGTTGCTGTTTCTCAGCCAGCAGGGTCAGGCCAAGCGGTTGACCGTGGAGGAACTGGTGGGCACCCGCCCGGGCCAGCCGGTCATGCGCCTCAAGGAGGGAGATGCACTGGTGGGCGCCTTCGAGGCAGCGGACGAGACCGACGTCCTCATGGTGGCCTCCGATGCTCAGGCGCTGCGCACCAGCGCTGCCAACATCTCCATCCAGGGCCGGGCCGCCGGGGGCGTGGCCGGCATGAAGCTGTCGAGCGGCGCCACCGTGGTGGGCGCGGGGCCGGTGGTGCCCGACGCCGTCATCATCAGCGTGACCGATGGCCAGACCGCCAAGGCCACCGACGTGGCCGAGGTTCCGGCGAAGGGCAGGGCCACCGGTGGGGTGCGCCTCACCCGATTCCGGGACGAGAAGCGCCTGGATTGGGCCTGGATCGGACCGGAGGCCGGCCGGTTGGTGGTGGTCGGCCAGGAGGACAACCCATCACGTCCCGACCCCAGCCCCGAGCCGCTCACGCTGGAGGTCACCGGGCGCGACCTCATCAGCCATGCGACGGCCCGGCGCTGGCTGGGCATCGGCACCGGCCGCTGGTAGCAGGGCGACGCAGTCTGCTGGGATTCCCAGCGGTCGCGTCGAACGCAGCGCACAAGAGCCTCACGTGAGGGTTTTGCAGGAACTGGCGGACACGATCCTCACGTGAGGATCGTGCCGGTGGCGCCACGGCGGTGGGGGCCAGCGAGGCCAGGACGCCGTCACACCCACCGTGCCTCGACGCGCCCCACGGCGTCGCCCTTGGCGTCCACCACTGAGGGGTGGGCAATGGCGTCCAGCGCCGGCCGGTCGAGGTCAGAATCGAGGTGCTCGGCCAGCAGCTCCCGCACGGCCCAGAGGCCCGCCGGAGGCCACGCCCGTTCGGCGCCGTCCAACACCCGCAACGCCAAGCCCCAGCCTGACGCCGAGCCGCACGCCCAGAACCCCTCCGCCCCGCACTTGGCCACCAAGCCATCCGACCTGCATGCCAACATCAGCTCGGTATCCAACTGGCCCGGCCAGCGCACCAACTCGGGGTGAGTCACGATGGCGGCGCCGCAACGCCCCAGCGCCGCCTCCGCTCGATCGGGCCCCGAGGCCGATTCCCAGCCGGCCAGCTCGGCCGCCTGGGCCAGGCGGGCGAAGGCACGAGCCGAATCGGCCAGGGTCGAGCGGTACGCCACCATGCCGCAACCGTCCGGCCCTTGCTCGGGCTCCGCGCCCAGCCACCACCTCATCCAGCGGCCCACAGCGACCTGGGCCGGATGGTCGGGGTGGAGGTAGCCCTCCAGCGGCCAGCCGCTCGCCGCGCACCACGCCAACGCCAACGCATGGTTGCCCGAGCACTGGTGCCGCAGCGGCCCACCCTGGCCGTCGTCCCCGGGCGTGAGCAGGTCGCGGGGCACACCGGCCGCATCGAGAATCTCGGCCACCAACCGGGTGTGAGCATCGCTGCCGTTGTGGGAGCCACAGGCCAGGGCCAGGTGACGATCGCTCAGCCCGTACCGTTCCAGCACCCCGTCGACGACCGGCCCCAGAGCCTGGCCCGGCTTGGCTGCCGAGCGAAGAAATGATCGATGGTCCGAGTCGCACGACGAATTGTCGAGCGAGGATCCGTCAGGCCGAGTGACCGCAACCGCCACCCGGTTGACCGAATCGGGGAAGTCGCCCCGATACCAGGTGAGTTCAAACACGAGGGGAACGCTAGCCAGGGCGGACTTCGCCGACGCTGCTCAGCTTCCGTGCACCAGTGCCGACGAATGTCCCATGGGGATTCTCGAGTTGATGTCGACACCACCAGATAGCGCTGAGAGCGATGTTGACCTGTTCGATCGCAAGGCCGGCCGCCTGTCTGGGCGCTCGGTTGGCAACCCGGCCGAACCCACTGATGGTCCCGCCCGCCGCGGCCCCGGGCGGCCAGCGTTGGCGGTAGCCGGGGAGGGTGCGGCGGACGCCCATCTGCTGGCCCGCCTGGCCGCCATCGAGGACCGGCTGGATCGTCACTCCATGGCCTTTGGGGCGCTCTGTGAGCTGGTCTGCGAACCGCTGGGGATTACCGAGGCCGACCTGGCTCGCTCCATTCGTCGGATCGCCGCAGAATACTGAGAGTGAACGTCGCACAAGGTTCGGATAAGGTAGATCTGTGGGGCCCCTGCGAGCGCCGAACCTGAACCTGCGGACAGTCGTTGTTGCCGCGGCCGTCTGGCTGCTCGTCGGGTTGATGCTGGACCTCGCCGATATTTCCGTCTCCTCTTGGCTGCTGGGCGCGGCAAGCGGCTTCTACTTCACTGCGGCGACGCTCGTGGTTGGCCCATGGTTGCGGGGGGGCCGCACCACTCGTCGACGCGAGCAGTGACGTACCAGAGCCGTAAAGTGCTGGGGTGACCACCGAGCCCCTGCCCCGGACACACCCGACGGACCGGGGCCGGGCCCGGCGTCTGTGGCATCTCGTCGAGCCCATTCACGCAGTGGCCTACTTCTCACCGGAGCCCATCGCCGCCTACGCCACTGCCGGCTCCAAAGGGTTCTGGATGGGGTACGTGGCCAGCCGCGCTGCGCCGCTCGGGCCGGTGGCGGCCGAGCCGGTCATCTCGCTGTTCGCCAACTTCCACCCCCGTCGCATCCGCCGGGCACTGCCCGATGCGTGGGCGCTCACCACCCCCGGCGCCATGTTGGCGGCCCGCAGCACCGGGTCGGCCGCAACGCTGCGACGGCTGTGGGACGCCGTGGAGCCGGCCACGCTCGCCACTCTGGCCGATCGGTTGTCCGACCTCGCCGAGGCCGCCCCCTCGGACGGTCGTGGCCTCTTCGCAGCCAACCTCACCGTGCCCCGGCCGGTCGACGACATCGAGGCACTGTGGCGCGCCGCCACCCTGCTGCGCAAGCACCGCGGTGATGGCCACGTTGCGGCCTACGTGGTGGAGGGCCTCACCGGCATCCAGGCGAACCTGCTGCAGGTGGGCACGGGCCGGATGAGCTCCGAATTGCTGCGCACCACACGGGCGTGGGAGCCGGAGGAATGGCAGGCCGAGGCGGACCGGCTGCGGCGCTGGGGCCTGCTGGACACGGCCGGTGCCGCCACCGAGGCGGGCCACGACACCCTGCTGCGGGTGGAGGCCGCAACCGACCGGGCGGCATGGGGTGCGCTGGCCACGTTGGCGCCTGCCGAGCTCGACCTGCTGGAGTCCCAACTGGCTCCGCTGGCCCGGGCGGTGCTCGCCGCCGGCGAGGTGCCGGTTCCCAACCCCATGGGCCTTCGCCCGGACTCCACCAGCTAGAGTTTCCCAGCGAACACCCGTTCGCACGGCTTCGAGGATTCGCCTTTCCCCATGTCCCCCTCCGACAGTTCACCCCCCGGCTACGACGCCTCCCACATCGAAGTGCTGGAGGGGCTGGAGGCCGTCCGCAAGCGGCCCGGCATGTACATCGGCGGCACCGGCAGCTCGGGGCTCCACCATCTGGTGTGGGAGCTCATCGACAACGCCGTCGACGAGGCCGCGGCCGGGCACGCCAACCTGATCGAGGTCACCCTGCACCGGGACGGCTCGGTGGAGGTGACCGACAACGGCCGCGGCATCCCCATCGGCGCCAAGGCCGACGGCCGCACGGCGCTCGAGGTGGTGTTCACCGAGCTCCACGCCGGCGGCAAGTTCGGCTCCGGCGCCTACGGCAGCTCCGGCGGCCTGCACGGCGTGGGTGCCTCCGTGGTGAACGCGCTGGCCACGAAGCTGGTTGCCGAGGTGGACCGCGACGGTGCCACCTGGCGGCTGGCCTTCGTCGAGCGACTGCCCGGTCACCTGGGCCCTCGCGGAGGGTTCACGCCCACCTCCAAGCTGGAGAGGGTCAAGAAGATCCCGGCGCGCAGAACCGGCACCCGGGTGCGGTTCTGGCCAGACCTCGACATCTTCGACCCCGATGCCCGCATCGACTACGGGCGCGTGCGCGATCACGTGGCCGAGGTGTGCTTCCTGGTGCCCACGCTCAAGGTGCGCCTCACCGACAAGCGGGGGGCCAACCCACCCGAGCCGGAGGAATTCTCGGCCAAGGGCGGCCTGGCCGACTTCGTCGACTACCTCTCCATCGGCGACCCGTTGTGCGAGATCATCACTATCAAGGGCGACGGCACCTTCACCGAGAAGGTGCCGGTTGACGGCAAGCTCACGGAGACGGAACGCACCTGCGAGGTGGACCTGGCGCTGCGGTGGGTGAAGGGCTACGACAGCCGCATCGTCAGCTTCGTGAACACCATCCCCACCGTCGAGGGCGGCACGCACGTGGCCGGGTTTGAGCGTGCGCTCTCCAAGGCCGTCAACGACACGCTGTTGCCGGGGCTTCGCAAGCTGGCGTCACTGGAGAAGAAGGGAAAGGGGCGGGCGGAGAAGGGCGACGTGCAGGAGGGGCTGGTGGCCGCGCTGAAGGTGACCTTCCCTGAGCCCCAGTTTCGTGGCCAGACCAAGGGCGAGCTGGGCACGCCCGGCGTTCAGTCGATCGTGTACGAGATCACCAAGGACGGCATGGTGAGCTGGTTCGACGGGGGCGGCGCCAAGAGCCACATCGGCGCCGTCCGCGACAAGGTGGCCCAGGCGGTCATCAACCGGGTGGCCGCCCGGCAGACCCTGGACGCCCGCCGCAAGGCCGCCAAGTTGGGCGCCAACGGCATGCCCGACAAGCTGGCGGACTGCCGCACACACGGCCCGGACGCCGAGCTGTTGATCGTGGAGGGCGACTCGGCTGCGGGCCCGGCCAAGGCGGGGCGCAACGCCGAGAACATGGCCGTGCTGCCGCTGCGGGGCAAGGTGGTGAACGCCGGCAAGGCCAACATGAAACAGGTGGTGGAGAACGCCGAGGCTCAGGCGCTGTTCACCGCCATCGGCGCCGGATCCGGTCGGGACTTCAACCTGGCGGACGCCCGCTACGGACGCATCATCATCCTGTGCGACGCCGACGTCGACGGCAGCCACATCCGCTGCCTCCTGCTGACCCTCATCTACCACTACATGCGCCCGCTGCTGACCGAGGGGCGCGTGTTCGCAGCCCAGCCGCCCCTCTATTCGGTGAAGGTGGGTGACGACGTTCGGTATGCGTTCAGCGACGCGGAGCGCGACGCCATGACCGCCGAGCTCGCTGCCGGTGGGCGCAAGGCGGAGAACCTCAACTGGGTGCGCTTCAAGGGCCTGGGCGAGATGGACGTCGGCGAGCTGGTGGAGACCTGCCTCGACCCGGGGGCCCGCATCCTCCGTCGCATCGGCATGGAGGACGCCATGGAGGCCACCCGCGCCGCCGACTCATTCGAGGTGCTCATGGGGAGCGACGTGGCGCGCCGAAAAGCGTTCCTGTTGGAGAACTCCGAGCTGGTCGACCCGGCGATGCTCGACGTCTGAGCGGTGTTACCGGCCCGAGGACCACAGCGCCTGCCCCGGTCCCGCGCCCCGGGCGGCGTGGTACTGCGCCGCCTGCGCACGGTGCTGGCGATGATCGCCGCGCTGCTGGTGATCAGCACGGTGGGCTACGTCGTGTTGGCCGGCTATTCGTTGTTCGACGCCACCTACATGTCGGTGATCACGGTGGGTGCCGTGGGCTACGAGGAGGTTCAGCCCCTCGACTCGCTGGGCCGCACCTGGACCATCCTGGTGGTCCTGGCCGGCAACGGCGTGTTCCTGTACGCCACGTCGTTGCTGGTGGGCGTGTTCATATCCGGAGAGTTCCGCTCGGCGGTGCGCCGCCAGCGCGAGGGACGAAGGAGAACCAAGTTGGTCGATCACGTGGTCATCGTGGGCGGAGGACGGGTTGGGCGAGGCGTCGCAGCGGCGCTGGCCCGGGAAGGGCGCGACGCCGTGGTGATCGACCGGTCGCCACGGGTGCGGGAGATGGCCGAGTCGTTCGGCATGGCGTTTCTGGATGGGGACGCCACCACCGACGAGGTGCTGGAGGCCGCCCAGGTGCGCCGCGCGCACGCGGTCATCACCACCCTCGACGATGCGGCCAACCTGTTGGTGACGCTGGCGGTGCGGGCGTTGGCCCCCGGGGTGCGGGTGATCGCCCGCATGAACGACCGCTCCCAGACTGCCCGGCTGCGCCAGGCCGGGGCAGAACTGGCGCTGTCGCCCTATGAGTGGTTCGGCGCCGAGCTGGCTGCCGCCGCCACCAGCTCCGCCGTCGTGGGCCTGCAAGACCTGCCCTCGATGGGACTCCAGACCGAGGAGCTCGAGGTGCGCCCCGGCGCCTGGGCCGAGGGCAAGTCGCTCGCCGAGCTGTCGGCACGCCACCCGGCGGCCATCGCGATCGGCATGCGCCGCGGGGCGACCGAGGCCTGGCAGCGGGTGGAGGACACCCTGCGCCCCGGTGACGTGGTCTTCCTGCTGGGCACGCCCGACGACCTTCGCTCCATGGAGGAGCGCTTCATGACGGGCTGACCGCCCTCAGTCCACCGGCGCAGCCGAGGCGAAGGCACGGGCACGATCCAACATGGCCTCGCGTGCTCCGGCGTCGCAGTCGCCCACCAGCACGTAGTCGTCGGCAAACTCGGGGCGCAGCTCACCGTACTCGTCCACCAACCAGGGCAGGGCCATGCGGCGAGGCACCCGAACCCGTTCCGGGCGCTCGTAGGTGCCGAATGCGTGGTCCCAGACACCCACGCTGACCCCGTGGTTGAACTTGGGGCGGCCGAAGTGATGATGGAAGTGGTGGCGCCGAACCCATCGGCTGTAGGCGCCGGTCGGTGCCGCCAGGTGCGCTCGCATGTGCACGAATTCATAGAAGAAGTAGCCCACCGCCCACCCCACCGAAACCGAGACCGCCACCGACCACGTGACCCCGGCCAGCCGGACCAGCGGCATCAACCCGGCACAGCCCACCAGCAACATGCCGGCCCAGCTGAGCAGATGGGTGGACGAGAAGCTCCAGGTGGAGCCGACGTGATGCTCCAGGTGCTCGCGGCTCATGATCCCTCGGCCGGACAACGCGTGCATGGCGAAGCGGTGCAACAGGTACTCCGCCAGAGTCCAGGCGATCCACCCGCCGGCGAAACCGGCGATGATCAGGGTGGTCGTGGTCATGAGCACCTCCAGTCGTTGGCCAGCTCGAGGGCGTGGTCGAGGTGACCGGAATCGGCCCCCCAGCCCCGCAGGAGGTCGGCGGTCAGCAGCCGACCCAGGGTGGGCCCAGCCACGGGAACGCCGACCGGCAGCGAATCGGTCAGCAGCACGCCGTGCAGCGCCGCCAGCCACCGGACGGCCCGAACGAGCGAACTGTCGTCGCCGCCCTTGGCACGACCGGCGACCGGCTCGTCAAGCGCCCCGGCAACCACGGCTTCGTCCACCAACGAGCTGGGAACCGCCAACGCCTCGAACGCAGCCGGTAACACCCCGGCGGCGTCGCCGGCGTCTTCCAGCCCGGGGCTGGCCATGAGGCGCTGTTGCAGTCCGAACTCCCTCGGATGGTCGGTGGGGGCCCGCATGGTCAGATCCGAGAACGCCACGAGGCGTGCCAGCGCGGTGGCTTGGGCCGCCGTGTCCGTCGGCGGCTGCCACGAGGCCACGGCCTCCCGCGCCACCTGCGCCAGCACCTCCAGCGCCTCTCGCTGCAGGGCGGCCACGATGGCCGACTTGGAGGGGAAATAGGTGTACAGCGACGGGGCGGTCAGGTCGGCCCGCCGGCCGATGGCGGCCAGGGTGAGCGCCTCGGGGCCGCCCTCGTCCCACAAGTCGGCGGCAATGTCGAGCAACTCGCGACGGCGGGCCACGCGCTTTCGGGTTCGGCGGTCGGTCTCCATGGTCACTTCGAAAACCTAACGTCATTAGGTTTCGACGTCAACGACCAACCCGGCGGGCGGCTCCACCCGTGGGCCAAGATGGGTGACCCTTCGCAGCCCAGGGGCCAGCGGTGAGGGGGTTCTCCCGTTGCGGCGCCCGAAAGGAACGACCATGCCGGCAATCGGCGATCACACCTACGAAGCCGAGCTGGCCTGGACCACGGAAGGCGTGGCGCACGTGCGCGCCACCGGCTGGGGCGACGTGGGATTCGGCCAGGGTTGGGCCTGCGCCCGAGACAACCTGGCCATCATCGCCGATCAGCTGGTGAAGGTGACCAGCTCGCTCGCCCGCACGCACGGCCCGGGCGAGGCCGACGAGCACCTCGCCAGCGACCTGGGCTACCTGGCGCTGGACGTGATGGGCCGAGGGCGGGCCATGCGTGATGCCCAACCGGAGCTGGTGCGTCGCATCATCTCCGGCTACGTCGCCGGCTACAACGCCTGGGTCGCCCACGCCCGCACCACCGGCGAGGTGGCCGACTGGGCCTGCGACGCCGACGGGACCCCCGCCGGCTGGATCCGTCCCGTCGACGAGGAGGTCTTCTACGCCTACTACGCCGACGTGGCCATGATGGCCAGCGGCCGCAACCTGGTGGAGCTCATCGGTCGGGCCGAGGCGCCCGGACCGGACGGCCCGGCGCCCCCCTCGCCCGACTCGGCGCTGGGTCGCGACGGATCCGGTGCATCAAACGGGTGGGCAGTGGGCGGCGACGTGGCCGCCTCGGGGCACGGCATGGTGCTGGGCAACCCCCATTTCCCCTGGTACGGCGAGGCGCGGTTCTGGGAGTGCCACCTGAACGTCCCCGGCCAACTCGACGTCTATGGCGTCTCGCTGCTGGGCCTCCCCGGCGTGCAGATCGGCTTCACCGAGTCGCTGGCCTGGACCCATACCTTCTCCGGCGGCAACCGCTTCACCCTGAGCCGGCTGGATCTGGCACCGGGCGAGCCCACCCGCTACCGCCACGGCGACGACGTGCGGGAGATGGTGCCCCAACACCTCTCGGTGGAGGTGCTGGGCGACGACGGCGGGTTGACCACCGTGGAACGCACCCTGTGGCGCACCCACCACGGCCCCATGGTGAACCTGCCGATGCTGGGGTGGGGCAACGAGGTTGGCTTCGCCTACCGAGACGCCAACGACACCAACACCGCCGTGCTCCAGCAGTTCCTCGCCATGAACCGATGCCGGTCGGTCGGCGAGCTGCAGGCCACCTTCCGGCAACTCGATGCCATGCCGTGGGCCAACACGCTGGCCGCCGATCGCGACGGCCGTGCCTGGTACGCCGACACATCGTCCACCCCAAACCTCAGCCCCGAGGCCCAGGATCGCTTCACCGCCCGTCTCACCGAGGATCTTGTGGCCGCGCTGCTGTACGAGAACCGAGTGGCCATGACCGATGGCAGCGAACCGGGCGACGACTGGATCGACGACCCCGACGCGTCGCGCCCGGGGCTGGTGCCTGCCGATCGGCATCCCAGCCTGGAGCGGCGCGACATCCTCATCAACGCCAACGACTCGCACTGGCTGACCCACCCCGACGTGCCATTGGAGGGTCACTCGGTGCTGTGCGGCCTGGAACGCACGCCCCGCAGCCTGCGCACCCGCCAGAACCTGCGGCTGGCGCAGGCGTTGACCCAACGCGGCGGGGTGAGCACCGCCGACCTGATCGCCGCCGTCCTCGACGGGGCCTCGCTCAGCGCCGAGTTGCTGGTGGACGAGGTGGTCCAGGTACTCCGGCAGGAGGGCCGCGAGGCGGTGGCGGACATCCTCGACGCCTGGGACCGCAACTGCGGGCTGGAGGCGCGCGGGACCGCGCTCTGGCGCGAGATCATGGCCGCCTTCGGTGTCGCCGAACTGCGCAACGCCGGCGCGCTGTTTAACGAGGCGTTCGATCCGGACCGTCCGCTGGACCTGCCGCGAGGGTTGGCGACCGACCACGGTCCGTTGCTGCGCGCCGTGGACGCCGCCGTCGCAGCGCTGGAGCGGGCCGAGGTCGCCCTCGATGCCCCCCTCGCCGAGTGCCAGTGGGCCGACCGCAATGGCAACCGGGTTCCGGTGCCCGGAGGCAGCGAGGGCGAGGGAGTGCTGAACGTGCTGGGCCCGGCCGGTGCGCTCAACCCGGCCACCCGCCAGCCCATGCCGCCGGTGGAGGACCCCATCGCCGAGCGAGCCGCCAGCTCCGGCCTGGCCCGGGGTGGGTACCAGGTGACCTACGGAACCACGTTCCTGTTCGCCGTCGAGCTGACCGACGACGGCCCAGTCGGGCTCGGGGTGCTGGCCTCCGGCCAAAGCGGCGACCCCGCATCGCCCCACCACGGCGACGGCGCCGAGGCCTACGCCTCAGGCGACCTGCGGCCGCTGCTGTTCCAACGGGCCGACATCGACGCCGACCCCAACCTGATCGAGACGGTCGTCACCGGGTAGCCAAGCGCCGGCTTGGCCGGTAGACCCTCGATGGGCCGAAGGTGAGGGCCCGGCGTTCTTGCGGTGGGCGTAGATGAGGGTGCGTCAAAGAACCGGTTGACCGCAGAACGATGGGCTTCCTCGGTGGCAACAATCGGCCGCCGAGGTGACCGGTTTCAGGATCGCGTTTGTTGAGGCAGTGGGAGGTCGCTTGCTGCCAGAAGGCAGCGCCGACATCGAAGTCTCGACAAGTATGCCGATGAAGTTGGCGCAAGGGATCGAGTCTCGACCAGCGGCGACTGACCAGAGCCGATGCCGGGCGCAGGTCGATTGCCGTCCCGGGTGGCGTGCTGTCTCGTCGGCTCCCGCCTGGCTGCGGGGTCACGACGGGTGACGTTGCGCAGAGGAAGACTCTTCAGGGAGATGGCAAACAGCTTCGACGTTGTTTCCGCTGGGGTCGCGAATGAACGCTCCGTAGTAGTTGGGGTGGTATTCGGGCCAGACCCTTGGTTCGTGGAGGGTCTCGGCGCCTGTGTTGATGCCCGCCTCGAAGAAGCGGTCCACCGAAGTCCGGTCAGGTGCGCTGAACGCGATGTGTGATTCCCGGAATCCGTTCCCGCTCGTGGTGGGGCCAATCCAGAAATCGGGCATCGGTGGCACGCCGTAGCCGATCGTTGGGCCTGGATACTCCAGGATCCGTTCGCCCCCGATCGTGGCGAGCACGGCGTCGTAGAACGCTGCGCTCACCGCGACGTCGGCGCATTGGATGGACAGGTGGTCAAGCATCGTCGAGCTCCTCGGTTCGAGGTCTTCGGGACACCGAGCAGGATGCTCCAACGCCCTCGCCGCTGCAAGCGGCTCGCCGAGTGCAGGCGAATGGCAGCGCCGCTCGACAACGCGCCGTCGGTCACCAACCCGGCCATCGCCACGCGGTCGCCGCCGACATGCCGAGAGCCGAGCACTGGTCGGCGATCACCGCTTCGGAGCGGTGGCTCACCGTGTGAACGTCGCCTGCCACGGCACTATCCGCCCGGGTCGAACACCCAGGGTTGGGATGGGAGCGCCGCGGGGTCGAAGCGGGTCAGCAACTGAGCCATGGTCGCCTGCTCGGCGGGTCCGGCGAGGCCGAGGCTGGCGGCCAGCATGCTGCGAACCTGCGCCGGCGACTCCCCCAGCGCCCGGCGATCGGCCAGGGTGACCGCACCGTCGCGTTTGGCCAGTCGTTCGCCGCCCGGACCCAGGACGAGCGGCACGTGGGCGAAGGTCGGGATGCGCAGGCCAAGTAGCCGACCCAGCAACACCTGACGAGGCGTGGAGGTCCACAGATCGGCCCCCCGCACGACCTGCTCGACCCCTTCGGCGGCATCGTCGACGACCACCGCCAGGTTGTAGGCGGCCACCCCGTCGCCTCGGCGAAGCACGAAGTCGTCCACCGTGCGGGTGAGCGATCCGAGGAGCGCGTCTTCGACGGCGACCTCGGCAGCACCGGCGTTCAGGCGCAGGGCCGGGGGCCTCCGGTCCGCCCGTCGAGCACGCTCGGCGGCACCCAACGTTCGGCAGGTGCCGGGGTACGGGCGCAGGTCGCCCTCGCCGTGCGGCGCAACGCCCGCCTCCCGGATCTCTCGGCGGGAGCAGAAGCAGGGATAGGTCAGGTCCCGCTCGTCCAACCGGGCCAGCGCCTCCCGGTAGCGCTCCGTGTGCTCGGACTGTCGGGTCACCTGGCCGTCCCAGTCCAGTCCGAGCGCCGCAAGGTCGTCCAGCTGCCCGGTCTCGGCCACCGGCGCCGCCCCGGTGGTGAGGTCGTCCACGCGCATGGCGAACCGGCCGCGAGTGCTGCGGGCGAAGAGCCACGCCAACATGGCCGTGCGCAGGTTGCCCAGATGCAACGGGCCCGAAGGGCTGGGAGCAAACCGACCGTTGGCCATGGCTGACAGTGTCGCACTGCGGGACCAGACTGGACCGATGTCGCCCAGTTCCGAACCGATGGACGCCGACGTGGTGGTCGTGGGCGGGGGCATCGTCGGCCTGGCGGTGGCGTGGGCGACGCGGCAGCGGCGGCCGACCGCCACGATCGTGGTGCTGGAGCAGGAGTCCGGGCTGGCCCACCATCAAACCGGCCACAACTCGGGGGTGCTGCACAGCGGGCTGTACTACCGCCCGGGTTCGGCCAAGGCCGACCTCGCGGTTCGGGGCCGCGCGACCATGGTGGACTTCGCCGCCGAGCACAACATCCCGCACCGCATCGGGGGCAAGGTGGTGGTGGCAACTCGGCAGGAGGAGCGAGCGGGCCTGGACGAACTGGCGCGACGCGGGGCGGCCAACGGCGTCGTCGCGGAACGCCTGGGGCCCTCCGGCATCGCCGACCACGAGCCCCATGCCGCCGGGGTTGCCGGGCTCTTCGTCCCGGCGACGGGCGTGATCGACTACCGGGCCGTGGCCCAACGGCTTGCCGAGCTGGGTCCGGATTCGGTGCGACTGGGCTGGCGGGCCCTCGAACTGGCCGAGGAACGCCGCGGGGTGAGCATCCACACCGATCACGGCACCGTGCGTGCCGGCCAGGTCGTCGCCTGCGCAGGGCTGTGGGCCGACCGGCTGGGCACGCGGGACCGAGGCGGGCTCAGCATCGTGCCGTTTCGGGGCGAGTACTACCGGCTTCGCAGCGATGGCGCGACGCTGGTGAACGAGCTCATCTATCCGGTACCCAACCCGGAGCTGCCGTTCCTGGGGGTGCACCTCAGCCGAGGGATCGGCGACGAGGTGCATGCCGGCCCCAACGCGGTGTTGGCGCTGGCACGCGACGGCTACTCGTGGGGTCGGGTGGCCCCGGCCGAGCTGGCCCGCCTGGCGGGCAACCCGGCGCTCTGGCGGCTGGCCGCCGCCTACTGGCGGGTGGGCCTCGACGAGGTGGCCCGGTCGCTCTCCCGGCGGCGGTTTGCGGCGTCGGTGGCCGAACTGGTTCCCGCGATCGGCACCGACGACCTGGAGCGTTCGCCCGCCGGGGTTCGGGCCCAGGCCCTACGACGAGATGGCTGCCTGGAGGACGACTTCGTGCTGGCACACGACGGGCGCATCACCCATGTGCTGAACGCGCCGTCGCCGGCGGCGACGGCCAGCCTGGCCATCGGCGAGCACGTGGCCTCCTCGCTGGCCTGAACGCGGCAGGCCAACGAAGCCACCCCACAACGACGACCGGCCCCCGCTGAGGGGGGCCGGTCTGCGTTCGCACGTCACGTAAGGGGGGGAGAACGGAGTGCGAACGGGGATGGAGCTTCGGGGTTCCCAGGGGGGAGGAACCCCGAGCTCCAGACGTGGGCGGCGCTGCGGCCGGGGCCGCTGAGCGCCGCAGGGATCAGGCCGCAGCCTTCTTGGTGCGCACCGGCTTGGGCTTCCGGTCCAGCCACTTGTTGGTCACGGGGGCGGCGGCCTGAGCCACTGCCACCAGTGCGTCGCGGGTGGTGTCCAGCATCTTGCCGGCGAAGTCGAACTCGGCCTTGATGAGCTCTTCCGGGGTGGGCAGCTTCTCGGCGAAGGGAGCCGGACGCAGCACGCCCTCGGCCCGCTCCTCGATGAACTTGGTGGCGGTCTCAGCGGCGTTGACCGCTGGGTCCTTGACCTGGCCGAGCGACTCGACAACCTGGTCCTGCACTTCGACGACACGGTCGAGGATGGTGTTCATGATGACTCCTCACGGCCCGGTGATGAGCCGCTTGCGTTGGTGGGGAACGGTGCTAACTGTAGCTAGCACCGCTACTGGCGTCAACCCCGCGCTAGCAAAAGCAAGCATGCCCTTCGTCACGTCCGCCCGGCACCCCAGCGGGAGCCACTGGCTCCCAACCCGGGGGCCCGGTTTGACACCCGGCTAAACCCGACTAGGTTGGTCGGGAATTGAGGCGGCCACGCCACGCCGGCGTGGCCGCCATCAGTTCATCCCCATCCGTTCCCCACACCAAGGAGCCACCATGGCAGTCCGCCTCGGAGACGAAGCACCCGATTTCACCGCACAAACCACCGAGGGAGAGATCAGCTTCCACGACTGGAAGGGCGACAGCTGGGCCGTCCTGTTCAGCCACCCCAAGGACTTCACACCCGTCTGCACGACCGAATTGGGCCGGGTGGCCCAGCTGAAGGGCGAGTTCGACAAGCGCGACACCAAGGTGATCGCCCTCTCGGTCGACTCGGTGGAGGACCACCACGAGTGGGCCAAGGACATCGAGGAGACCCAGGGCACCGCCCTGAACTTCCCGGTGATCGCCGACGGCGACCGCACGGTGGCCGACCTGTACGACATGATCCACCCCAACGCCGACAACACGCTGACGGTGCGCTCGGTCTTCATCGTGGGCCCGGACAACACGGTGAAGCTCACCCTCACCTACCCCGCCTCAACCGGCCGCAACTTCGACGAGCTGCTGCGCGTGATCGACTCGCTGCAGCTGACCGCCAAGAGCAAGGTGGCCACACCGGCCGACTGGACCGACGGCGAGAAGGTGATCATCGTGCCGGCGCTGTCCAACGACGAGGCCGCCGAGCTGTTCCCCGACGGCTGGGACGAGCAGAAGCCCTACCTGCGACTGGTGAACCCGCCGGCCGCCGGCTGAGGTCAGGGCAACACCCGGCGCCAGAGACGGCGCCAACCCTTGGGCTTGACGGCGAGGTCCTCCCAGGCCGCCTCGGCCGCCCGCCCCCAGTGCTCGGCCCGGTCGTCGCCCACCGAGGCGGCGACTTGGGCCGCGCCGAGGGCCACCACGGCCCCCATCAACCGGTCGCCCGTAGCTGACAGCTCGGCTCGGGCCGCCTCGACGGCGGCCATGGCCGCCTCGGGCCGATCGGTACGCGCTGCGGCAACCGCCGACGACAGGCAGGCCATCGCCCGGTCGTGGTAGGTGGAGAGGCCGGAGGCCGCCACCAGTCGGGCCAGGGTGTCCGCCCGCTCGGGTTCGTCCCCGACCGCCTCGGCCAGCGCCGCAACCGCGCCAAGGGAGGGTTGCCTCCGAGCCGCGGCCGCCACCTCTGGCGAGACGTCGAGGTGCTCGACCGCTGCGGTGTGGTTGCCATCGAGGACAGCGCCCGGCGCCTCCGCTGGAGCCACGTCCTCGGGGCTTCGGGTCGGCTGATCGGCTGATCGGCTTCCGTCATCCAGCGGGGCCTCGGGCGGGTACGGCGTAGGGCCCTCCGCGGGATCCTCGTCCGGGCGATGCTGCGCCACCGCTGTGGGGTGCAGGTGCACCGACCACACCGGAGGCCGGGCAATCCGGCCGCTGGCGTTGCGCCAGTCACCCGGCCCGCCGCTCCACGGGTCAGGACCCACCAGATCCGCCCCCGCCTCGCGGCGGGTCGACTGGCCGCCGGGCACGGCACGCACGCCGCGATGGCGTTGACCATTTCGCAGCGCGTCCAGGTCGGACCTCCAGCGGCTGAGCGGCCGCTCGTCGACGGCTTGGGGATCGTCGCCGAACCATCGTCGGGCGTGGTCGGCCAGCACGCTTCGGGCCTCGCCATCGGCACCGTCCTGCACCAGCGCCAGGGCCGCCGTGGCCACCAACTCAGCCGAACCCACGTTTCGAGGCCCATCCGCCCGGTCCAACAGGTGCCGGGCGGGGCCCGCCGACAACTCCCCCAGCAGGGCCTCGCAGGCGGCACGCGACACGGCCTGGTTGGTCACCTGTTCGCCGCCCTCGCGTGTGGCCCGTTCCAGTTCGGCCATGCCGTTGTGCACCCGTCCCACCATCACCTGGGCGCGGCCCATCACCAGGCGCGCTTGAGCCGAGCCGAACGGGTCGCCCAGCGGCTCAAGAAGCGCAACCGCCTCCTCCGCCCGATCCGCAGCGCCGACAGTGTCACCCTGCCACAGCGCCACCTGCGCCAGCACCGACAACATCATCCCCTGGCCCCACGGGTTGTCGGCCAGCTCGGCCTCCTCCAGCACCACCTCGGCGACCTCGGCGGCCTCGTCGGCGGCCCCTCCGTGGAACAGCAGGTTCGCCTCCAGCCCCAGCGACCACATCAGCCCGGTGCGGTCGCCGGCCACCTCGAAGAGCTGCACGGACTGACGAATGCGCCGCTCGCCCTCCTCGATGTTGCCCTTCATGAAGGCGATCCAGGCCAGGTGCTGGGTGGCCCAGGCCTCTCCCTGGCTGTTGCCCTGCTCGCGGTACAGTTCCAGGGCGGCGGTGGCGGGCGCCTCGGCTTGCGTGGCGTCGCCCTTGAACAGCCGGATCACGGCCAACAGGCGCAGCGCTTCGGCCAGCTCGCTGGTGGCCCCGGCCTTTCCCAGGGCATCGAGCGCCTCCTCGGTGCGGCGCTCGGCTCGATCGAAGCGACCTCGGCGACGCTCCAGGTCGGCCCTCAGCAGCTCCACCCGGGCACCTGCCACCGGGTCGTCGCCCACCAGGTTGGCGGCCGCGTCGAGGTCCGCCCCCGCCTCCTCGGTGGCCCAACGCTCCAGCCGGGCACCGGCCCTCCCCAGGATGTAGGCCAGCCGCCGGGGCCGATCCTCGACATCGACCACCCGCAACGCTCGGCCGAGGAGCCGCTCGACCAGCAGCCAATTGGCCGCCGCCTCCGCCCGGGCGGCCGCGTCCTCGGTCCACGCCAGCGCCGCCTCGTCCACCTCGGGCCCCACCCGGTCGCTCTCCAACAGCCCGGGCTGCAGCAGGGCCGCCTCGGTGTAGTGCCGCGCCACCGCCTCGACCAGGCCGTCGTCGGCCTCCCGGGTGGCGGCGAGGTGGCTGAGGAACCGGGCCACGTCGTAGTGACGCCGCAGCCGCTCCGTCTTGGTGAGACGGCCGTAGGCCACCTCCCGGAGCAGGTCGTTGCGGAACCGCCAATCGGTGCTGGTGAGCACCAGTATCTCTCGCTCGCCCAGGCGACGGAGCGTCTCGCCCAGATCGGCCACGGCCACCTCCCGGGCGCCGGCCATCTGCTCGAGCACCACCAGCGAACCCGATGGGCCCCACACCGAGGCGTCCGCCACCACCGCCTGCTCGTCGGGGGACATGGCGTCCATGCGCGCCGACAACAGGCCGCGCAGGGTGTCGGGTAGCTCCGGCAACGCGTCCGTCCCGGCGTCAGTCGTCTCCGCCGGCGTCTCCTCGCTGCGGGCCAGGAACCGCACCAGCTCCTCCATGAACAGCGGGTTCCCGCCCGAGCGCTCCAGCACCTCGGCGGTCACCTCCGGGCTCAGATCGCGGTCGCGGCTGAGCTGCCACAGCAACATCTCGGCGTCGTCGCCCTCGAGCGGGTCGAGGTTCATCACCAACATGTCGTGGCGCCCCGCCTGGGGCGACCAGCGCCGCATCAACGAGCGGCGGGCGGTGGCCAACACCACCAGCGGCTGGGCGGCCATCCGGGCAGCGAACTCGTCGATCAGCGCCAGCACCGAATCGTCGGCCCAATGCAGATCGGTGAGTCGCACCACGATGGGGCCGAGGCGCACCGAGGCCAGCATGTAGCTGACCAACGCCCGGGTGGCCTCCACCCTGGCCCTGCCCGGATCGGTGCCGCGCAGCGGGCTGGCGTAGCCCATGAGGTGCAGCAACCCGTTGGTGACGCCCTCGACGTCGTTGCCGTCCAGGACCGGATCCAACAGTCGCTCGACCGAGGCCGCCGTCGTAGAGCGGGCCTCGTCCTCGGGTGCTTCCTCGCCGAGGCCCAGCCCCTGGCGAAGCACCTCGGCGATGGCGGACCACTGGTTGGCCTCACCGTACGGGATGAAGCGTCCCGTGAAGGTGCGGGCGCCGTTCACCTGGTTGGCGCGTTCGGCCAGCTCGTCGGCCAAGCGGCTCTTGCCCACCCCGGCGTCGCCGCTGAGGAGCAGCACGAGTGCCCGGCTTCGCTCGATCGACGCGCTGACCGCGTCGCCCAGCAGGCTCAGCTCGGTGTTTCGCCCCACCAACGGCATGCGCGGCGACCACGGGCGGGCGCCCGGCCGGGCCTTGGGCTCCAGCGCCCGGAAGGCCTCAACCGGCTCGTCGCGGCCCCGCACCACCAGCGCACCCTGGGGTTCGTATCCGATCGTGTCCTCGGTCGCCAGCCGGGTGGACGCCCCCACCAGCACGGTTCCGGGGTCGGCGGAGGTCTGCAATCGAGAGGCGATGTTCACCACGTCGCCCATGGCGGTGTAGTCGCCCCCGGCTCGGAGGGCGCCAACCAGCACCTCACCGGTGTTCACTCCCACCCTCATGCGGATCGCCAAGGACGTCTCGGAGGCGAACTGGTTGAGGGTCTCCTGCATACGCAGCGCGGCCCGTACCGCCCGCTCCGCGTCGTCCTCGTGCGCCACAGGCGCGCCGAACAGCGCCACCACTGCGTCGCCCACGATCTTGTCCACCCGGCCACCGAAGGTGACGACGTCGTGCACCAGCCGCTCGAAGGCCGCATCCACCAGGTGCTTGATTTGTTCCGGGTCAAGCTGTTCGGACAGGCCGGTGAAGCCCACCAGGTCGGCGAACAGCACGCTGACCACCCGCCGCTCCTCCACCTGGGCACGCAACGACAGCCCACAGGTACCGCAGAACCGTGCCTCGGGGGGAGCATCGGCACCACATGATGGACACTCCACGGGCGCTGATCCTACGGCCGGATCGCCTCTCATGAACACAGAACTCGATGCGGCACGCGACGGGAACCCGGCGGCGCAGCCGGTAGCGTGAGTCGGCGAAGACCGAAGGAGCACCATGTCCGACCTCCCGAACCAACAGATGCCGGCCCCCGGCGCGCCCGGCGCAGGCGTTGGCACCGCGCCCGCCCCAGCGGCACGGGCGCTTGGCGCCACCAAGGCCTACGGTTCCGGCGACACCCAGGTGCTGGCGCTCAACGACGTCACCGTGGCGTTCCCCACCTCGCGTTTCACCGCCATCATGGGCCCCTCCGGTTCAGGCAAGAGCACGCTGATGCACTGCATGGCCGGGCTCGACACGCTCACCGCCGGCCAGGTCTTCATCGGCGACGTCGACCTCTCCACCCTGTCGGACAAGGAGCGCACCCTGCTGCGCCGCGAACGGGTGGGCTTCGTCTTTCAGGCCTTCAACCTGATCCCGACGCTGACCGCACAGGAGAACATCACCTTGCCCCTCGACCTGGGCGGCAACAAGCCCGACCAGGGCTGGCTGGACACCGTGGTCAACACCGTCGGGCTGGCGGATCGCCTCCGGCACCGACCCAGCGAGCTGTCGGGCGGGCAGCAACAGCGGGTTGCGGTGGCTCGGGCCATGGCCACCCGACCCGAGATCATCTTCGCCGACGAGCCCACGGGCAACCTGGACAGCGCCTCCGGCGCCGAGGTGTTGGGTTTCATGCGCTCCGCCGTGGACGACTACGGCCAGTCCGTGGTGATGGTCACCCACGACCCCGTGGCCGCCTCCTATGCCCATCAGGTGATCTTCCTTGCCGATGGCCGCGTGGTTGGCGACCTGCAGCAACCCACCGCCGCAGCGGTGCTCGACCGCATGAAGGGCCTGGGAAGCTGACCCGAGCCCGCTCCGGCGGCTCGCTCCCCTCTCCCGTCGCCGAGCCATGATCCGCATCGCGCTCACCGGGCTGCGGGGGCGGCGCACCCGCCTGTTGCTCTCCGCACTGGCCGTGGTGCTGGGAGTCGGCTTCCTGTCCGGCGTCTCCCTGTTGGGCAACGCCCTGACCGACACGGCCAAGGGCTTCATCGCCACCGCACTCGACGGCACCGACGCGGTGGTGCGATCCACCTCGGTGCAGACCTCCGCCTTCGCCGAGGTGCGCCAGACCGTGCCCGCCGAGGCGGCGCTGGCGACCGCCGAGGTGGAGGGTGTGGAGGCCAGCGCCGGGGTCGTGCAGGGGTTCGGCCGGGTGATCGGGCCCGACGGCGAGCCCATCGACTCGGGCCTGGTGCCCACGATGGTGACCAACTGGATCGACGACCCCCAGCTGGCCCTGGGCACCCTGGTGAGCGGCCGCGCACCGACGGCACCCAACGAGATCGTGATCGATCCCCGGACCGCCGAGCAGGAGTCCATCGGTATCGGCGACACCATGGCCCTGCAGGGCGCGGCGGGGCTGCGCAGCTACCTGGTGGTGGGCACCGGCGGTTTGGGCACGGACGGCCAAGACAACATCGGCACCCGGGTTGCCTTCCTCACCTCCGAGCAGGCCATGGAGCTCACCGGAGCGACCGGCCAGTTCGCCTTCGTGGTGGCGCGTGGGTCCGAGGGGACGTCGCAGGCCCAGGTGACCGCCGCCATCGCTGCGGGGCTGCCGCCCGGGTTCGAGGCCGTCACCGGCTCCACCTACATCGCCGAGACCCAGCGCCAGGCCGACGGCGCCCTCGGCCTGTTGACCCAGCTGGTCTCGGTGTTCGGCTACGTGGGGCTGCTCGTCGGCGGCATCATCATCGCCAACACCTTCTCCATCCTCATCACCCAACGAACCCGCGAGCTGGCGCTGCTGCGCGCCTGCGGGGCCAGCCGAGCCCAGGTGTTGGGATCCATCCTGGTTGAGGCGGCGGCGGTGGGGGTGGTGGGATCGGTGCTGGGCCTGGCCGCCGGGCTGCTGGGTGCCGGCGCCATGATGGCCCTCCTCGGCCGCCTCATCACGCTGCCCGATGTGGTGCCCACCCTCACCGTCGGTGTGGCCGCCACTGGGCTGGCGGTGGGTGTGATCACCACCATGGCCGCGTCGCTGGTTCCAGGAGTTCGAGCCACCCGCATCTCGCCCGTGGAGGCGATCGGGGAGGTGGCGGACGATCGAGGCCAGGCGTCGCCTACCCGCCGCAAGCTTGGCTCGGCGCTGGCGCTGGTGGGATTGATCGCCTCCCTGGCGGCGCTGCTGTTCATCAGCCCAGACGCCCGGCTGACACTCGTGGCCGGTGGCGAGGGCGTGGCCCCCACCGGCCCGCCCCTGCGAGCCGTGGTGTTCTCCGTTGGCGCGGCGCTGACCCTGGTGTCCTTCCTGGTCGTCGGGCCGTTGGTGGTGGGGCCGGTGGGATGGCTGGTGGGGCTCCCGCTCCGTCGGCGTGGCCCGGTGGGCACCATGGCCGCCGAGAACGCGCGCCGCAATCCCAACCGCACCACGGCCACGGCAGCGGCGCTCACCGTGGGGGTGGCCATCGCCACGGCATTGGCGGTGTTTGTCGCCTCGCTGGTGGGCAGCGTCAAGGGCGGCTTCGAAACTCAGCTGCGGGGCGACCTGGTGGTGTCCTCCGGGCTGGGGGGAGCCACCTCGGGCGGCCTCCCCGAGGAGGCGGTGAACGAGGTGGCCGCCACCGACGGGGTGGACACCCTGGCCCGGGTGCGGTTCATACCCGCCACGGTGTCGGGGGCCGACGGGCAGCCCGCAGGTGGATCAGCGGTCTCGGGCATCGACCCCGAGCCGTTCTTCAGCCTGGTGGACGTGCCGCTGCTCGGGGGCAGGCCCGACGACTTGGCCGACGGGTCCGTGGCCGTGGACGCCAAGACCGCCGCCGACAACGGCTGGCGGGTGGGCGACGTGATCAGCATCTTCTACCCGCAGGTGGGGGCGGTGGAGTACCCCATCTCCCTGCTCTTCGAGGGCCCCATCGGCACCGCCAGCTACCTGATGCCCATGGAGAACCTGGATGCCGTCACCGCCGTGGCGTTCCGCCAGGACGCGCTGTACTACATCAAGGTGTCGGAGGGCGCCGACCCGGAGGAGGTGGCCCGTCGGCTGGACACCGTGCTGCGCCGCGTCGCCCCGGCGGCGGACGCCCAGAGCGTGCCCAGGTGGCTCGACGACACGGTGTCCACCTTCACGCTCGCCCTCAACCTGGTGTACGTCATGTTGGGCTTCACCGTGCTCCTGTCGCTGTTCGGAATCGTCAACACGCTGTACCTGTCCATCCACGAGCGCACCCGCGAGCTGGGCCTGCTGCGCTCGGTGGGCGCCACCCGCCGCCAGATCCGTAGACTGGTGGTGGGCGAGTCGGTCATCATCGCCACCATCGGCACCCTGGTGGGCATCGCCTTGGGCGTGTGGTTTGGGGCCGGGCTCTTCGTCCTGTTGTCGGGCAACTACGCCGTCGCCACGGTGCACCTGCCGTGGGTGCAGGTGGCGGTGCTGGCCGGTGGAGGGGCCTTGGCCGGGGTGGCGGCGGGCTGGTGGCCTGCCGGACGCGCCGGGCGCATCGACGTGCTGGAGGCCGTCGGCTACGAGTAGCCACCCCGGCGATGCGTTAGACCGGTGCGATGCACGACCCCTCCAACCTGCCACGCGAGATCCTGGCGTTTCTCGCCGAGCGGCACCTGGCCACCCTCACCACGCTGCGGGCCGACGGCTCCATCCATTCGGTGGCCGTGGGCTTCACCTGGGACAACGAGGCGGGCCTGGCCCGGGTGATCACCTTTGCGCCGTCCCGCAAGGCGCGGAACCTGTTGGAGGGCGGGCGAGCTTCGGTGTGCCAGGTGGACGGCGGGCGTTTTCTCTCGTTGGAAGGCCCGGCGGTGGTCACCGACGACCCGGCGAGCGTGGCCGAGGGCGTTCGGCGCTACACCGAGCGCTACCGCCCGCCCAAGGAGCGCGACGATCGCGTGGTCATCGAGATCGCCGTGGAGCGCGTGCTGGGGCGAGCCTGAACCGGCCCACACCGCCGTAGTGGGGACCCAGACCGGTGCCAGAGCACGGGCGTTGGTCCCCACTTCGCCACCGAACCGAGTGCGCCGTTAGGCGTCGGCGACGGCTACGCCGATCTTGCCCAGGGTCTCGGCGGCTCGCTCGCCGGCAGCGGCGTCAACCGGCGCCGTCGCGTTGCGCACCACGGTGGTGGTGAACCCCAGCGACTTGGCGTCGAGGGCCGTGGCCTTCACGCAGCCCTCCAGCGCCAGGCCCACGATCACCGCCCGTTCGATGCTGCGACCCTCCAACATGCCGGCGAGCTCGGTCGGCGAGGTCTCCTGGGTGTCGGGGTCGGCTGCGGTGAAGGCCGAGTAGCCGTCCTCCCCCATCTTCCCTTTGCGCACCGTGGGGCCGTCGACGACCAGCGCCGGGTGCAGCTCGGCGCCCCAGGTGTCGCGCACGCAGTGCAGCGGCGCTCGGCCCTCAGCCGGACCCGGGGTCGGGGCGGCGGGCGGATGCCAGTTCTGGGAATAGACCACCATGGCTCCGGCCTCGGCGGCTTGGGCGATCTGCTCGTTGATCCGCCGGACCACCTCGGGGCCTCCATCCACCGCAAGCGGGCCCGCCGGGTCGGCAAGATCGTTCTGCACATCCACCACCACCAGCGCCGTGAAGGCGTCATAGCGTGGCCGATCGTCGTGCTGCAGCGGCGGGGCGCCCTGATCGGCGGTGAGCCCGCCGAGGTCGTCGTCGGTGATGGTGAGGTTGAAGACCTGTCCCATGCCCGGAACGTACCCCGTACTCGGGTCACCATGCGTCGCCCCAGCACCCACCTGAGACCCGAGTTGGCCACACGGCCCCAACTCGGGTCACCATGCGTCGCCCCAGCACCCACCTGAGACCCGAGTTCGGGGTGGGGGTAGGGGTCAGGTGTCAGGTCCAACCAGTGTCACGGCCGAGCAGCTGCTCGACGGCGGCGATGTCGGGGGCCAGCTCGGCGGTCAGCCGGGCTCGCAGGTCGGCGGACATCGGGTCGGAGGGGGCGTCATTGCGGGGGGAGGTGTCGGCGACGGCCCGCCGGGGCAGCCCGAGGCGATCGGTCACCGAGTCCACCAGGGCCTGGGGATCGGCATAGAACGCTTCGGCGGTCTCCACCAGCACACCGTCGCGACCGTAGGCAGCAAACCAGCGCTCCAGCATCGGCGCGTAGCGGCCCTGGTCGAGGTAGCTCTGGTGGCGGTGGGGAAAGGAGACGTAGCTGGGATCGGCCACGATGCGCTCCGCCTCGCCGGCGATGCGCTCGGCCTCGGCATCGATCGCGTCGGCGAATTCCAGGGTCTCGGTGTGGCGCCGTCGCTCCTTCCAGTGCGAGAACGCACGGTCCACCGGGTGGCGCAGCACCGCCACGATGAGCGCGTCGGGTGCCACCTGCGCCGCCCGCTGCGGGGCGAGGGGATGGTAGAGGTCATAGGGCGACGACTCGCCGGCGACGGGCGCGTAGCCCAGCCTGGCCTGGGCCCGGGTGCGAACCCGGCGGGATGCGAAGTGCGAGCGCCACCAGCGCTCGCCACGGTGCCACTCCTCGGACAGAAAGTAGGTGCCCTTGGAGTTCGGAGTGGGGAACTGGCCCAACAGCCCCGGGTGCTCGGAGAGGTATTGCCACAAGGAGGTGGTGCCGCCGCGCTTGGCCCCGACGATCAGCAGCTCGGGCGGCGGACGGTGAGCGGCTGTGGCCGTGCCGTAGGCGCGCAGCGCGGCCTTCGAGCCGGCCGCGAGCCGATCGCCGGCGCGGTTGCCGCGCAGTCGCTCGCGCAGGTGTCGCGCCCCGCGCTGCGCGGTGTCGCGTTGTGTCGTTGCCGTCATGGATGGGTATCTCCCCGTGGCGGGTTGTCGGGATCGAGGTCATTCGGGTGCTCGCCGTCCCCTTCGGCCGACCCGGATCGGCCATGAGCGGGCAACAGCTCCGGCGGCGAGGCGGAGGCGGAGCCGCTGTTGGACGCAGCTCGGATGGCCGACGGACGGGCATGTTCCGCAGCGAGGGCGGCCCGGGCGCGGCGGCGGCCCTCGATGCGCTCCCACCGGTCACGCTGCACGAGCCCGGCGGCCACGCCCACGATGGGCAGCTGGGGCAGTAGGCCATAGAACCCGAACTGCATGACGAAGATCACCACCACCACCGCCGACCACACCTCGACGTCGCGACGGGTACGCAACGCCAGCCAGGCGGTGCGCACCATCCAGTAGGCGAACAACACCAGGGCCACGAAGCCGTGGTTGTACATGATCCACCACACGAGCCCATGGGTGCCGATGGGCGGGGTGCCCTCCTGCGGGGTGGGGGCGCCCCAGCCGATGAGCGGCGATTCCAGGGCACCTCCCCACGCGTCCACGTACAGCGTGCCGCGTGACTCGTTGCTGTCCGCAGCCGTTTCCAGCTTGGTGAACACCAGCTCGCCCAGCGGCGAGAAGACCAACAGCAGCGCCACCACCAAGCCCAGGGCGGTAGCCACCTTCAGCCCCGTCCAGTCGCCGCTGGCCGCCCGCCGCACCGCCCAGTAGACGAACAACACGGCGATGGACATCCACAGGCCGCGGTTGAACGAGAACGCAGCGGGCACCGTCGCCAACGCCAGCACCACCTGACCGAAGCGCCGCCGCCTGGGAAAGGGCGAGCGCACGAAGGCGCCGAAGAAGAACGGCAGGGTCAGGCCCATGGTGGAACCCCAGCCGTTGGCGAAGGCCATGGGGGCCGACGGCCGGGCCAGCGTGTAGCCCAGGTAGTTCGTGACCTCGGCCAGGCGCAGGCTGCTGACCGAATCGATGAACCCGGTCTCGGCAATGCCGGCGGGCAACAGCAGCTGCAGCACGCTGGGCGCGACGAACGTGCCGGCCACCAACGACAGGTAGCCGAACCCGACCAGACCCACGAAGATGAGGCCAAGCCAGTACTGCACGACCTCGGTGGGCAGGCGGGTGCGGGGGGTGTTGGCGAACCACACCAGGCACGCCCACAGCGAAACCATGATGGCCCAGCGGTAGCCGAACAACACCAGGCCCTGGGCGTCGCCCACCCGGACGCCCGAGACGCCCACCATGATGATGAACCCGCCGAGCGCCACCGCGCCGGTGGGCATGCGGAAGCGTGAGGGACGGGCGAGGATCACCAGGCCGAAGGTGACGGCCGGCAGCACCCACACGTAGGGGTAGAGGCCCAGCACCCACAACACCGGCATGCCCAGCGACCAGATGGCCACCGGCCAGCCGGTCGCCAGGTAGCGGCGGGCCCGGCGCGAGCGCAGCGAGAACTCGTCGGAGGACCGCCGCCGCTGCGACGCAATGGCGCTTCGGGTCAGGGTGAGGCTGCCGGACGCCTGCGCCGACGCACTCACAGCAGCTGCTCCAACCGTTGGGTGACCCGGGCCACCCCCGGGGCCGAACCGCTCGGGAGCGGGTCGATGCGCATCGCATCGGGATCGCCGAAGAGGCCGTCGAGGTGCCGGCGAAGTTCCGCCGCAGAGTCGGCCCGTAGTGCGACCCCCCGTTCGCCGATCACGCCGGCGAACGCAACCTGGTGGCCGTCGACGTGTTCGCCCAACTCGGGTCGGCGGGGCACCACGATGGGCCGCACACCGGCGTGCAGCGCATCCATGAGGGTGCCCGGCCCCGCCGCACACACCACCGCATCGGCCCGCCGCATCCAGCCCAGCAACTCGGCGGAGTCCATGGCCGGCGCCCTCCTGGCGGCTCCGCCGGGGTCCGGCGAGGTGCCGTGCTGGATGACCACCTGGGCGTCGCCCTCATGCTCGTCGGCCCACTGCGCAGCCCAGCTCACCAGCCGGTCGTAGGGATGGTGGTCGGTACCCACGGTGACCAGCACCAGCGGCCGCCTGGCAGGATCGCGCGCCTCGTCAAGCACGCCCGGTTCGGTCGGCGGCGAATCGGGCCAGATGGTGCCCATCACCTCGGCGTTCGGGTACAGCCCCGCCTGCTCGGGCCACTGCACCAACATGGCGTCGCTGGTCCGGCGAACGAGGCGGCCGGTCATCGTCGCCGAGTCGATGCGGTCGTAGACCTCCAGAAACACGGTGCGGGCGCCAAAGCGACGCCCCAGCCAGAAGAACGGCACCGCCACCCCGGCACCCGTGGACACGATGAGCGCCGGGCGTCGGCGGCGCAGCTCCCGCCAGGCCAGATACAGGTTGCGCACAAGGTTGATCACGTTGCGGGTGGTGGGGTGGTACGCCCAGATCACGTCCTCGCCGTCAAGACGCGAGACGGCATCGGGCACCTCGAAGCTGACCCACGCCCGACGGCGAGCCTGCCAGAACGGCGCCAGCTCCAGCAGGTGCGACAGGTGCCCGCCCGAGGACGTCACCAGCAGCACCAGCGGGTCCTCGGCACGGTCGCCAGCCCGGGCGCGTCGGTCTGCGGCCACCGCCTCAGCCCTCGTTCCGGGAAACCCTCGTCACAGGGCCACCACACCGGCGAGGTGGGCGTTGATGCTGCGCAGGCTGTCCAGCGTGGCGGTGAGCTCCTTGCGATCGGCCGAGGCGGATTCGATGGCCACCAGCACCCCGTCCACCTGGGGAGCCAGCGCCAGCGCATCGGCGTACTCGGTTGGCGACGGGGCGATCAGCAGGATTTGGTCGAAGCCCACGGTGGTGGGATCGGCCAGCGCATCCTTCAGGCCGGAGAACCGGAACAGCTGGTCGCGAGCCTCTTCCCGGGAACCGACCGGCAACAGGAACAGGCCCTGGCAGCCGGGTATCTCCAACACCGCGTCCTCCAACTTGGCCTTGTTGGCCAGCACCTCACCCAGGCCCGGTCCGCGTGGCACCGAGAAGTACGAGGCCAGTGTGTCCTCGCGCAGGTTCGACCAGATGAGCAGCACGCGTCGGCCCTCCCTGCCCAGCGTGACGGCCAGGTTGGCCGCCACCTCCTCGGGAGGTGCCCCTCCCGCGGCCGTCACCAACACGAAGCGGGGCGTTGCGCCGTCGGGACCGGTCAGGCGCAGCGCCAGGCGGCGATAGCTCTCGGCCTCGGAGCCATTGCCGTTGGCGGCCACCTCCACACCGGGGGCGTGTCGGCTGGCGGCCCGCCCGTACCACTCGCCGAACCACTCCTGGTTCTCGTCGGCCTCGGAGTCCTCCACCGTGATCACGTTGACCGGGGTGGAGCCCACCAGTTCCTGCAGGTCCTGGCTGCTGCGAACCTTGGGGTCGGTTCGGTCGCGGATGAGTGCGATGACGAACCCCGCAACGAGGGCGGCGGCGATGGCGCCGATGAGCACGATGGGGGCGCCCAGGCTGGAGGAGTCGGTCGGGAGCGAGGCCGGGCTGACGACCGTGCCCGGCGTGGTGTCGAGCGACTTCCAGGCGGCCAAGTCGGCCCGCAGCTTGCCCCGTTCGGTGAGCTGCTCGCTGAGCTCGGCCGTCAACACCGTGACGGTGGTGGGATCGTCGGCGGGGTCGGCGGCCTGCAGCCGCCGCGACGTCGCGGCGATGACGTCGTTGAGGGCATCGGCCTGCTGTTCCAGTTCGGATACCACATCGGATCGGCGGGACTCTTCGGCCTCCTGACGTAACTCCAGGTAGCTGTCCACCAGCGCCTGGGCCCCGTCGCGTGCGGCCACCGGGTCGTCGGCCCGGTAGGTGACGTCCAGTGCGAGGCTGTCGGGCAACACGTCCACCGACGAGTGGTCGCGCAACATGGCGACCTCAACATCGTCACCCAGGCGGTCTGCGGCCCGCTTGGCCACCTCGTCGGAGCGCAGGATGCTCTTCTGGGTGGCCGTCAGCGTGGTCGCCGGGCTGATGCCCCCTCCTGCGGTTGAGACGCCGGGGCTCTCGGGTACCTGCTCCAACACCAAGCGGGCGGTGGAGTCGTAGCCGGGCTCGGCCTTGGCCAGATAGGCAAGGCCCAGCAGCGCGCCCAGCGCACCGGCCAACGCGATGATGAGAAACCGGCGGCGAATGAGCCCCAGGTAGTCGGCCAGGGTGGGAGTGTCCTCACCGTCCATGTTTGGCTCCGCGATCGTTCACGTTGGGGGGACGACGACGGGGGTCGTCGCTGATGGGGGGTCGGGGTGGTTCGGCCTCGTCGGGCGAGCCGTCTGGTCGGTCGGAGCCACGCACCGCCGCGAGCAGCCGGTCCGGGCGCAGCTGGGCGGGGTCGGTGATCAACTCGCCGAGACCGGTCTCGGCGCGGTACCGCCACATGCCGGCGCCGTAGGCCAGCAGGCCCACCACCGTGGCCAGGATCATGGCGCCCCAGGTGGCGCCAAAGATCAGCCGGACGATCAGCCCGGTGACGCCCACGGTGGCCGTGGCCACCGCAGCGGTGTGGAACGCGGGAAGGCTGATCATGTCGAGCTTCATCTGTTCGTGGGCCTGCCACGCGGGAAGGCCCACAAGCAGCACCAGGGTAAGCGCCCAGATGACACCGGCACCGGTGATACCCATCCACGGCACCAACGCCAGGTTGCCCACCAGGTTGAATGCCACAGCGATGGCGGCGTTGCCCATGGCCTGGGAACTCTTGCCGCTCATGAGGATGACCGAGCCGGCCGGTCCGAACAGCGAGAACGCCATGAGGCCGAACGACAGCGCGATGAGCGCTCCCTGGGCGGCCAGCACCTCCGGCCCGAAGACACCCAGCAGCACCGGGGCGAAGGCCACGACCAGCAGGTAGACGGGCCAGGTCAGTGCGGCCTGCCAACCGGCGGCCGTGCGGACCAGGTGCGAGGTGGCGCGGGATCGGTCGCGGGCCATGAGCCCGGACACCCTCGGCCCCACCACCTGCATGATGGCTTCGGAGATGAAGGCGCCCAGCAACACGTAGCGGGTGCCCGAGGCGTAGATACCAGCGGCGCTGGTGGACACCAACGCACTCACCAGCAGCGTGTCCACCCAGGCGATGGACACCTCGAAGGTCTGTCCGGCGGCCCGAGGGGCGCTGAAGCCCCAGAACGCCCGGGCTGCGGCCATCGGCGACCTGCGGTCGAATCCGGGGTCGCCGCCCGAGGCCGCCGTGCCCGGTGCCCGGTAGGCGGTGCGCGGATCGGCCGGATTGCCCGGCTCGAATCGTGCGGCGGCCATGAGCCGGCGCGTGACGAGCACGGCCGGCACGAGCGCCACCAGGTTGGTGGCCGCCCAGACGCGGGCCACGGCAACCACATCGCCGCCCATCCGGGTGGCGATCAGCACCACGATGGGCATCAACAGGGCACGGCCGGTCTTCTCGATCAGGGCCTGGGGCCACATCACGTCATAGCCGCGCGTGGCGCTCACCAGCACCGTCTCCAGCACGGCGAACGGGAGCAGGGGGGCCAGCGCCGCCAGCACCCGGGCCAGCTGCTGGGTGCTCTCTCCGTTGGTGAGCAACCCCGCCAGGGCCTCGGCCTGGGTGCCCAACAGCAGGGCGAAGCCCACGCTGGTGAGCACCACGGGCACCAGCGAGACACCCATCATGCGCGGAATGAGATCGACCGATGCGTGCGCCCGGAGGCGCGACACCCAACGAATCAGCCCCGTGGCCGAGCCCAGCTCGGCCACCCGGGCCAGGATGTTGAACGCAGCGATGGCCACCAGCACCACGCCGGCAGCAGCCGTACCCAGCTCGCGGTTCAGGACCCACAGCAACGCGAAGTTGGCAAGGCCATAGACCAGCGCGGCAACCAGGTTGAGGGCACCGCCGCGGGCGACACCCCCCAGTTGGGTTCGGTCGCCCGGCCCGCCGCCATCGCCGCGGTCGTCGTCGAGGTCGTCCTCGAGATCTTCGGGATCCAGTTCGGCCGAAGGCAGGTCGGCCCAGATGTCGGAGGTCTGCGCTGAGGAATCGTCGTACAGCGCTGGCGTCGTTGCGATCGGCGCCCCGGGCTCGGCCATGGGCTCGGGCCAGGTTGGCAGCGGGGTCAACGAGATGCCGTCCATGCCGAAGCTGGCCACCGACCCCGGCTCGAGCGGCTCGAACGCCACGTCGGGCTCATCGGCGCGGTCGACGGCGGCATCGGCGGGAAGGCCGGCGGCAGGGCTGCGATCGGAGGGCGTACGAGGCGTAGCGGGCGCCGGCGGGGGAAGCGACTCGTCTCGGTAGCCACCGGCCAGATCGGTGGCGTAGGCGTCGCCGCTGTAGGACGAGTAGTCGGCCGCCGGGGCGTCGGCCGCCTCCACGTCGGACTGGAGCTCACCGACGTCCGGGCTGCCGACGTCGTCGGGCCGCCAGGCGTCCCGAAGCCTTGGGCGGCCGTCGGGGCCGATCTCCAGCCGCTGATCCTCGGGAATGATGGCCTCGTAGGGCGTCGGGTCGAAGTCCGGAATCACCGGACGCCCGGCCGTCGGGTCCTCGGGGCCGCCAGTGGGAGCGCGGCGAGGCAACGTCGGGTCGTCATCGCGCCCGACCGAACCGGCGTCAGGTTGGTTGAGGGAGGCAGGGTCGCCCGCTGGGGTGTCGTCCAACGCTGGATGATCCAACGCGGTGTCCTCCACCGCTGGATCGTGCGGCAATCCGCCGTCGCCTCGGGGCTCGGCAGCGCCCGGACGCTCGGCCGCCACCGCATCCTCGCCGTCGGGCGGCAGGAACGCCTCGGCGGCCCACTCCAACGCATCGGAGTCGGCCCCACTCGGCACCGGGGCCTCGCCGGGACCGGAGACGAACGGCTCGCGAGGGGCCTCGGTGTCGTCCCAGGCCGACCAGGCCGCATCCCAATCCTCTGGCGGGGTCGGCTGATCGGGCTCCTCGGCCCGGTGGCCGTTGGACGGCGGTGGCCACCTCATGTCGGGCCGCCCTCAGCGCGTGACACGGCCCAGTCCATCAAGGTCGACAACTCGGCTGCTGCTTGCTGCACCCCGGGCGCGGCCGACGCCACGGCATCCAGGCTGCGCAGGGTCAGCTCCAGGGCATGCGCGGTCGCCAACACCCGGTTCCCGTCGGCACCTACCCCCAGCGAATCGAGGAGTTGCGCGCTTCGGATTCGCGACGCAGCCAGCGCCTCCGGGAGATCGGCGCCCTCCACGATGCGGGCGCGCTGATAGTGCCAGTGCACGGCGTCCAACCACATCGGTCGCCGAGGCCCCGAGTACTCCCAGTCCCACACCCACAGGCGGTCGCCCGAGCGGGCCAGGTTCCAGGGCACCCAATCGCCGTGCCACCGCCCAAGCGCCACCTCGACGTCGCCCACCGCCTCGTGAATGCGACGCCAGCGTGCACCCAGGGCGTCCCAGGCCTCGTCGGGCACGCCGGGGTTGGGGTTGCCCAGCAACTCGTCCAGGGCCGTCGCGCCACCCGAGGAGGCAAACGGCTCCCGGCGAAGCGGCCCGTCAAGTTCGGCGACGGTCGTGAGGACGTCGCCGAACGGGCCGGCATCGTCGGCCAGGCGCGTCACGTCGGCGGGCATGGGCGCGGTGACCGACACGACCGCACCGCCCCACTCGAATCGGTCCAGCACGCTGGGGCAGGAGAACCCGGCGGGCGGGTCGGCGGCGATCCGGCGCAGCAGCGCGGTCTCGGTGTTCACCTGCCGGTTGGTGAGCGCCGTCCACCCCACCTTGGCGTAGCCCACCGGCGTGCCGTCGGCCTCGAAAAGCTGGAGGGTTGGGGTCCACCAGGGATCGAGCTGCCGCGGGGAGGTCGCAACGGCCAGCTCGGGGTGACCCAAGCGGGCCCGCAGCGTGGCGAGCAGCGTCAAACCCTCGTCGGCCGTGCCGGCCGGCGCGCCCTCGCTCACCATCGGCGTGCCCCGGAGGCGCTGCAGCACGCCGCTGCGGAGGCCCCACCCCACCAGGCTGCGGCGGCGAGCGACCCCCGACGGGCGAAGGCGGTTGTAGGCCAGGCAACTGGCGGACGCCGCTCGGTTGCTGAGAAGGGGCACGTAGAAGCGGGGGTGCTCGGCGTTGGGCAGGGCCAGGTGGGTGGCGGCCGGGTCTCCCACCCGTTGGACACGCAGGCCGAGGAGATCGCCCAGCACGCCCACGGTTCCGCGTGCGTGGGCCTCGATCGCCGTCACAGGCCCCGGCCCCGCCGGTTGAGGGCGGCAACGACCCGGTTGGCCGGCACGAGACGGGCCCAGACGCCGATCGCCAGCCAGCCCCGCGGCTGGCGCCAGTCGGCGCGCAGCGTTGCGGCGATCAGCGCACGGGCGCTCCGCCGGTCGCCGGCGGCAGCCGTGGCGAAGGCCCGCTGGCCCAGGATGCGGGCGTGGCCCCTCGGGTGGTGCGAAAACTCGGGCACCCGGTCGTTCAGGTAGGCCAGCGCCGTGTTGATCATCTGCCAGCGCTCGGCGAACAGCGAACCGCCGCCCCAGCCCTTTCGCACCAGCGGACGACGGATGGTCGGAAGCGGGTGGCGGCGGGCCGCCCGCAGCACGAACTCGTAGTCCTCCGCGTATCCGCCCGGGATCGCCTCGTCGGCACCGCCCAACCGTTCGGGATCCAAGAAGGACGCCCGGCGCACCATCGTGGTGACGAACTCCACCTCCATCACGCGGTCGTCCAGCAGATCTCCAAAGGTGACCGCGTCGGTGTGGAGCGGGCGGGCGATGACCTCGCCCTGGTGGTCCACCTCCATGCCGCACACCACGGCGTCCACCTCCGGATGCGCCTCCAGCTGGGCGACCTGGGCGGCCGCCTTGTCGGGCAGCCAGGTGTCGTCGTCGTCGCAGAAGCCCAGGAACTCGCCGGCGGCCGCCTCGGCGCCGCAGTTGCGGCCGGCCGGCAGGCCCTGCCGGTGGGTGTTGGGGATGACCTTCACTGGCCGAAGCGGATCGTCCGAGTTCAGGGACTCGTCGGGGTCGGTTCCGTCGTAGACGACGATGGTCTCCACCACGCCGCCGTAACGCTGGGCGACGATCGAGGCGATGGCCGCCCGCAGCAGTTGGGGCCGGTCGACCGTGCAGATCACGGCGGACACCGTCGGGCGCGCGTGCGTCGTCGCACCTCCGTCGTTGGCGCCGTCGCCGCTGCGGCGCGCCCCGTTCGCTGCTTCCCGATCGTTCATGTGTGTCCCAGTTGTTGAGCCCGCCAGGGACCTGGGAAGGCTATCGGCGCCGTTGGCCCTTCCCTCTCAGAAAGGGTAGCGGCCGCCGACGCCGCATCCGGCCGGCTACAAGTCGCCCTCCGCCATCAGCGACGCCACCTGGGCGGCGGCTTCGGCGGTGCGGTCGATGTCCTCGGCCCGGTGCGCCAACGATGGGAACATCACCTCATAGGGCCCTGGCGCCAACGCGATGCCGGCGTCCAACATGCCGTGAAAGAACTGGGGGTACAGGCCGCGCGCCACCGATGCCCGGGCGCCGTCGAAGTCCACGGGCAGGTCCGGCCCGAAGAACAACCCCACCAGGGGGCCGACGCGCGGCACGCGGGCCTCGATACCTGCGTCGGAAAACGCACGATGCAGGCCGTCGGCCAGCCGCTCGGCGGTGTCCTCCAGCTGCTGGTAGGCGTCGGGGGTCAGCAGCTCCAGCACAGCGAGCCCGGCGGCCGTGGCCAGCGGGTTCCCCGACAGGGTGCCCGCCTGGTACACGGGGCCCAGGGGCGAGATCTGGCTCATCAATCCGGCCGACGCCCCGTAGGCGCCCACGGGCAGGCCGCCTCCGATCACCTTGCCGAAGCACCAGATGTCGGGGGTGACCGACAGGAACTCGGTGGCGCCGCCGACGGCCAGCCGGAACCCGCAGATCACCTCGTCGAACAACAGCAGTGCACCAACCCGGTCGCACTCGTCGCGCAGCCCCTCGAGGAAGCCGTCACGGGGTGCGATCAGGCCCATGTTGGCCGCCACCGGCTCGACGACAACCGCCGCCACCGTCTCGTCCAGCGTCGGCACGACGTTGTAGGGGGCGACCACCGTGTCGGCCACGGCACCGGGGGTGACCCCAGCCGAGTCGGGCGTCGAGGTCTCGCCCAGGTCAAAGCCCTCGATGACGCCCGAGCCCGACGACGCCAGCAGGGCGTCGGAATGGCCGTGGTAGTTGCCGACGAACTTCACGATGCGGTCCCGGCCCGTGGCGCCGCGTGCCAGCCGAATGGCCGACATGGTGGCCTCGGTGCCCGAGGACACCAGCCGTACCTGCTCCATGCCGGGAATGCGGGAGGTGAGCTGCTCGGCGAGCGCCACCTCGCCCTCGGTGGGTGCGCCGAAGGTGGTTCCCCGCTTGGCGGCCGCCTCCACTGCGGCGATCACCGCCGGGTGGGCGTGGCCCAGGATGGAGGCGCCGTAGCTCTGCACGTAGTCCAGAAACACCTCGCCCTCCACGTCGGTGACGAAGGCGCCATGGCCCTCGGCGACGAAGTACGGCGTGCCCCCCACCGAGCGAAAGGCGCGCACGGGCGAGTTCACGCCGCCGGGCATGACCGCCAGGCCACGGGTGTACAGCTCGTGATTGGTGGTCATCGGCGCTCCTGCGCGAACCGTTCGGCCACCCGGCGGGCGAAGTAGGTGAGGATGACGTCCGCACCGGCCCGGCGGATGGCCAGCAGCTGTTCGAGGGCGGCTGCATCCAGGTCCAGCCAGCCACGCTGGGCCGCTGCGTGCAGCGCGGCGTATTCACCGGACACCTGGTAGGCGGCGACGGGGAGGTCCACCTCGGCCCGCACGGCGGCGATGACGTCCAGGTAGGTGATCGCCGGCTTCACCATCACCATGTCGGCGCCCTCGGCCGCATCCAGGCGCACCTCCTCCAGCGCCTCCCGGGCGTTGGCCGGGTCTTGCTGGTAGCCCCGGCGGTCGCCGCCGTCGGCGATGGTGACATCCACCGCGTCGCGGAATGGGCCGTAGAACGCCGAGGCGTACTTGGCCGAGTAGGCGCAGATGGCGACCTCGCCGGCACCATCGGAATCGAGTGCGCCTCGGATGGCGGCCACCTGCCCGTCCATCATGCCGGAGGGCGCCACCACGTCCACGCCGGCGGCGGCCTGGGCCCGGGCCACCCGGCGGTAGAGGCCCAGGGTGGCGTCGTTGTCCACGCTGCCCACTCCATCGACCACGCCGCAATGACCGTGATCGGTGTATTCATCGAGGCACAGGTCGGCCATGATCACCATCGAGTCGCCCACCTCGGCGACCAGATCCGCAATCGCCAGCTGCACGATGCCCTCGGGGTCCCAGGCGCCCGAGCCGGTGGCGTCCTTGTGCTGGGGCACGCCGAAGAGGATCAGGGCCGGCACGCCAAGCTCGGCGAGCGCCACCGCCTCGGCCCGCAGCGAGTCGCGGGTGTGTTGCACGACGCCCGGCAGGCTGTCGATGGGCCGGGGCCGGTCGATGCCCTCCCGCACGAACAGCGGCGCCACCAGGTCGTCGACGCTGAGGCGGGTCTCGGCCACCAGCCGCCGCATGGCCACGCTGGACCGCAGGCGGCGCGGCCGGCGGGCGGGATAGCCGGGGGAGTCAAGATCCACCGGCGCATCGTAGTGTCGAGGTGGATCGGACAACATCCGGCCCGCTCGGGCCGGGGGCTCAACGAGGCCGGTATCCGGCGCGGTCGAGAGCCCAGCCCACGTATCGGGCCGGGAGTTCCGCCAGGCCGGCAGCGGTCGGCGAGTCGAAGCCGGCCAGCAGATCGGCCGCACGCCGATTCCATTCCCGGGCCGATTCCAGGGCCATGGGGACACCCTGCGAGGCACGCACCAGTTCGGTGGCCGCACGGGCCGACTCCTCGTTGGTGCTGTCGGCCAACAGCTCGCCCAACCGGTCGCCATCGGGACCATCGAGGGCATAGATGACTGGCAGGGTGAACACACCCTCACCGATGTCGTTGCCTGCCGGCTTGCCGAGCCGCTCGCTGCTGGCCACGACGTCCAGCACATCGTCGACGATCTGAAAGGCCATGCCGAAGCCCTCGCCGTAGGCGGCCAAGGCGTCGACCTCGTCGGGGGGCATGCCGGCGGCCTGGGCGCCAACCTTGGCCGAACAGCGCATGAGCGCCGCGGTCTTTCCTCGGATCGAGGCCTCGTAGTCGGCCACGGTTCGATGGGCGTCGCGCTGGCGGGTCACCTCGCGCCCCTGCCCGGCGGCCAGGTCGGCAATGGTGCGGGCCAGGCTGGTGGCCACCGCTGCCGACACGGAGGCCGCCTCGATTCCCGCCACGGCCAGCAGGTAGTCGCCCACCAGGATGGCCCAGTTCAGCCCCTCGCGAGCGTTGACGGTGTCCACCCCCCGGCGGGTGAGTGCATGGTCCATGAGGTCGTCGTGCACCAGCGAGCCCACCTGCACCAGCTCGACGGCAACACCGGCCGCCGTCACGTGGTCGTTGGCGGGCGCTCCGCCCACCGCCGCCGCCGCGATCGTCAAGGTGGGCCGCAGTCGCTTCCCGCCGCCGGTCACGACGCGGATGCCGGGCTCCACCAGCGCATCGAGCGTTTCCGCCCGACGCAGCACCTCCACCATGGCATCTTCCAGCGCGTCGAGATCGGCCACCAACGATGGCAGGGCCAGCAGCTCCGACAGCTCGTGGAGGTCCATGGGGCTGGAGCCTACGGTCGCGGCCGGGCCGGACCCAGACCGAACCCGGTACCCTTCACAGCGGGGCACCGCATCTCGCCGCTCAACCGGTGACCGCAGCGCCCATTCGCCGGCGACGCGACTGGAACTCGGCGACGGCCGAATACAGGTGCCACGCCCGGAAGTCGGGCCACAGCGTCTCGGTGAACACGAACTCGGCGTAGCTGGCCTGCCACAACAGGAAGTTGGACAGGCGGTGCTCGGCCGACGTACGGACCACCAGGTCGAGATCGGGCATCTCGGGCAGGTAGAGGCCGGCCTCCAGGTCGGCCTCGGTCAGCCGCTCGGGGTCTGCGCCCCGCCGAAGCAGGCCCCGCACCGAATCGAGAATCTCGGCCCGCCCCCCGTAGTTGAAGGCGATCACCAGCTGCATCCGGGTGTTGTGGGCCGTCCGCCGGCTGATGTCCTCGAGGTAGGCGCGGGAACGATCGGGAATGCGCGGGTCGTCCAGGCGGCCGATGAAGCGGATGCGTACTCCCAGGCCCCGCAGCTCCTCCACCCGTTCCTCGCGCAACAGCCACTCGGAGAAGTCCATGAGGAACTCGATCTCAGCCTCGTTGCGGCGCCAGTTCTCGGTGGAGAAGGCGTACAGCGACAGCCACTCGACACCCAGGTTGAGCGCGCCGTGCACGCTGGAATAGACGGCCTCCTCCGCAGCGCGGTGGCCCTCCGTTCGCTCGGTCTCCCGCATCAGCGCCCACCGACCGTTGCCGTCCATGATGGCGCCGATGTGTCGGGGGATCTCCCCCGCCTTCACCCGCTCCAACTCGGGTTGTTCGATGATGCGCATGACCGGCGACGCTACCGGCTCGGCTCCCGACGGTTGCCATGGGGGCTCCGCCCGCCCGGAAGCTCAAGCGGCTGCGAAGCGACGACTCCGGTTGGGGTTGCGACCGAAGCGCCCGGCCGCCAGGGGCAGGAGGTCGGCCAACAGCACGGCGTTGGGTTCGGCCATCGACACCGCGCCGCAGCGTTTGGTGGCTCCCGCCCTGGTGCGACGGTGCACCACCACCATGCCGTGCACGAACTCGGCCCCGGCCAGGTCGTCCCAGGCAACCTCGCGGGCACGCAGTCCTCGGCCGCAGCGCACCCCGCTGCGGTGCAACTGCACCGAGCCGAAACGCACCGTCGCACCACTTCGCAGCTCGGAGAGGTAGCGCAGGTTGCGGGGACGTCCCACCCGGTCGTGCAACAGGCTCACCATGGCCTGGAACAACAAGTCGGTGTCGGCCTTGGTGGACCGACGAGAGAAGGCGCTGGCCGCCAGGCGCAGGCGCTGAGGGCCGGCGCGGGTTCCCAGGTTGAACTCGTACACCTCCGAGAGGGGCGAGAGGCCCAGCCGGTAGCGGTAGAGCTGGTAGCTGAGCGAGTCGATCTCGTCGTAGCGCCACTCGTCGGCGCCGTAGGTCAGCGACCGCTCGAAGCACTGCAACAGGCGGGTGCGGATGCCGTTGGACACCTCCACCTCGAACAGCAGCGCCCCACGGCTTGAGGGCGTCGGCGCCTCGCGGCCGCCGGGCTGGAAGGGTCGCCGCGGGACAGCGGCCGGGGCCGCCGGCGCTTCGGGCGAAACCGGTCGAACCGGCGAGGTGCGGGTGGGCGCTCGTGGGGTGCTCGGCGCCTCGGCCGGGGCAGGGGGCACCCGCGCGACGACGGCCTCGGGAGGGCGCGCCAGCACGGCTTCGGCGTCGCGCTCCAGCGAGCGGTTGTCGGTCGGGTGGTCCTCGACACGGGGCGCAAGCGAGTTCACCCCCCGCCAATCGGCGGGGGCAACGGCGACTTGAGTCGGTCGGGCAACGACCGGCTCGCCGCCGGTTGCCTACTGAACGATGACTCAGCCGCCGGCCGCCACGGCCAGATGCCCAGCCAGCGCTCGGTGGCCTCGTCCTCCGGGAAGACCAACGCGACCGTGTTCCTGCCGCTGGACCAACCGGAGCGCCTGGCTGAGCTCGTGCGCGACCGGAGCCCCGTAGCCGAGCGTCAAGCGCGCAACGAGGCGCCACGTCGACAAGGATGGGGTCCATGCACGTCATCGTTGTTGGGGCCGGCGAGGTCGGCTCGTATGTGGCCGAGCGGTTGAGCCGCCAGGGAATCGACGTCGCCGTCATCGAGACCGATGCCAACCGCCTGCGCATTCTGGAGGAGGAGTTCGACGTGCTGACCGTCCGCGGCAGTGGGACACACCCCTCGGTGCTGGCAGAAGCCGGTTCCGCCCATGCCGACCTGCTGGTTGCCGTTTCCAACGACGACGAGGTGAACCTGGTGGCCTCGTTGCTCGCCAAGCAGGCCGGAATCCCCCGCGCCTTGGTGCGGCTGGAGGCGAGCCAACTGCGCAGCGACGACGCCCAGCAACTCCGCACCGCCATGGGCGCCGACCTGGTGATCGACCCTGACGAGGAGGCCGCCAACGACATCCTGCAACTGCTTGAGCTGCCGGGGGCGAGCGAGGTGGAGGTGCTCGCCGAGGGGGAGGTGATCATCGTGGGCGCCCGGCTGCGAGCCGACTCGCCCCTCGTGGGTCGCACGCTGCTGGAGGTGGCCGAGCACTACGAACCCAACTGGGACTTCCTGTTCGGCACCATCACACGCGACGGCGAGACCGTGATTCCGCGTGGCAACCACCGGCTGCTGGAGGACGACGCCGTTCGAGTCCTGTGCAAGCGTCGCGCCCGCTTCACGCTGATGCCCCTGCTGGGGCTGAACGACCGCAAGCCGCGCAAGGTGCTGCTGCTCGGCGGCGGGCGCACGGCCGAGCTGGTCGCCAACCCGCTGGTGCGGCGCGGCGCCGAGGTGATGATCATCGAGCGGGACCAGGCGCGGGCGCGCGAGCTGGCCGAGCGCCTCAGTGGCGTGACGGTGCTGGAGGGCGAGATCACCGACGGCGAGCTGCTCATGGAGGCCGAAGTGGGGTCCTTCGACGCCGTCGCCGCCCTGACCGGGGCCGACGACGCCAACATCATCTCCTGCCTGTTCGCCAAGGCCAAGGGCGCCCGAGAGACGCTTGCGGTGGCCCACCGGCTGGAGCTGCTGGACCTGTTGGGCAAGGCCGGCATCGATGCCACGCTGTCCCCGCGGACCGCAACCGCCGACCGCGTGCTGCGCCTGGTCCGGGGTGAGATCGCCGGCGTGGCCACGTTCCTCGAGGGCTCGGTGGAGGTGCTGGAGTTCGAGGTCGCCGAAGACAGCCTCGCCGACGGCGCAGTCGTGTCCGAGATGACCCTGCCCCCCGATGTGCTGCTGGGCGCCGTCGTTCGTGACGGCGTGCCCGAGATCGCTCGCGGCAAGAGCACGCTGCGGCGGGGCGACCACGTCGTGGTCTTCGCCCTGGCGACCGCCGTCGATGCGATGGGCAAGCTGTTCGCATGAGCCAGCGGGGTCGCAGCGCCCCCCGGCGACCGTCCGCAGTCGGCAGCATCTGCGGCCTGGCGCTCACCGTGTGCGGTGCCGGGCTGCTGGCCTCCGCCGCGGTGGATCTGACCGACGGGGCCGGGGACGCGCCCGGGTTGCTGGCGGTGGGGCTCCCGGCCGTGGCGATCGGCGTCGTCGCCCGCAACCGATCGGCGCTCCCCGAGCACGTCTCGCCCAGAAGCGCCCTGCGCACGGCCGCCGTGGCGCTGCTGACCATGATCGGCACGTCGGCGCTGGCCTACCTGGCCACCCGCGCCATCCCCGCCGTCGACGAGTCCATCATCGAGAGCACCGCCGGCTTCACCACCACATCGCTCACCGTCCTCGGCAACCCCGAACACCAGGGCAACGGCATCCTGTTCTGGCGCGCCCTCACCCAGTGGATCGGCGGATTCGCCGGGCTGGCCACGGTCATCGCCGTGCTGCCGTTTCTGGGGGTGGGCGGCCCGGCGCCCACCAAGGCCAAGGTGCCCAGCGGCGCCAAACACCTCTACTCGCCCCACGTCCGGAGGATTCTCCGCCAGTACCTGGAGCTGTACGCCATGCTGACGGCCCTCGGCACCCTGCTCTACCTCGTCGGGGGAATGACGCCCTTTGACGCCGTCACCTACGCCTTCACGACCATCTCCACCGGCGGGTTCGCCAACCACGCCGGATCGTTCACCTTCTTTGACTCCCCCACGCTGGAGTGGATGGGGGTGGCAGGCATGTTCCTCGGCGGCCTGTCGTTGGCCTTGGCGTGGTGCGCCATGCGCGGCCGCCACCAGGTCCTGCTGCGATCGCGCGAGTTGGCCGCCTACTGCGGATTGATCGCCACCGGGACCGTGCTGATCGCCGTGATCGAATCCCCCGGCGCCGGCCTGGCCGAGACGCTGCGGCTCTCGGCATTCACCGCAACCTCCGCCACGTCCACGACGGGCCACTGGGCGGCCGACTGGGCGACCTGGGGCTCGGGCCCCCAGCTGTTGATCGTGGCCTTGGTCGGGGTCGGCGCCATGTCCGGCTCCTCCGGCGGCGGATTCCGCGTGGCGAGGGCCATGGCGATGCTCAGCTTCTTGCGACGAGAGGTCGTCACGCAGCTTCGACCCCACGTCACCCACCTGGTTCGGGTTGGGGGCGAAGTCGTTGACGAACGCATGGTGAGCCGCATGCTGGGATATCAGGTGTTGTTCCTGATCACCGCCGCTGCCGGCATGCTGGGCCTCGCGCTCAGCGGGGCCGACCTGGTGACCGCAACCGCCGGAGCCGTGAGCGCCCTGGCCACGTTCGGCCCAGCGCCGGGCGATCTCGGGGTGGGCCGCAACATCGCCGGCCTGAACGACGAGGCCCTGTTGGTGGTTGGCACGCTGATGTTCGCCGGACGGGTCGAGCTCTACCCGGTGATCGACGGTCTCGTGGCCGCAACCACCCGCCCGCTCCACCTGGCGAGGCAGGCGCGGCGACGCCGGAGGGCCGACGCGTGACCGCGACGGAGGTGCGCATGGCACCCTCCCGCCGCTTGCCCAGCGTGTGGTTGCACATGGTGGGCCTGTCGCTGCTCTTCGTCGCAGCAGGCATGGTCCTGTGCGCCCTGATTGACGCCGTCCGGTCCGGACATGCCGTCGGTGCGCTGATGGCCTCCGCCGGCCTCAGCGCCGCCGCCGGCGCACTCTGCTTCCGAGGCAGCCGCATCCCCGCGGACATCCGCCCCAAGGAGGTGTTCATTGCGGTGTCCATGTCCTGGCTGGCCACGTCGGCGGCCGGCGCCCTGCCGTTT
Source organism: Microthrixaceae bacterium (assembly GCA_041394405.1). Classification (GTDB taxonomy): domain Bacteria; phylum Actinomycetota; class Acidimicrobiia; order Acidimicrobiales; family Microtrichaceae; genus Microthrix. The sequence continues at coordinate 177,565 of JAWKIF010000010.1, read as the reverse complement.
CTGTTGTCGGGCCTGATCGGCCGCATCGACAACGCGCTCTTCGAGTCGATCTCCGGGTTCACCTGCACCGGGTCCACCGTGCTGAGCTCCGCCGACTTCGATGCCGCCAGCCCCGGGGTGTTGTTCTGGCGGCAACTCACCCAGTGGTTCGGCGGCATGGGCATCATCGTGCTGGCCATCGCCGTCCTGCCGTTTCTGGGCGTGGGCGGGCTGGGGTTGATCCGGGCGGAGGCGCCGGGGCCCACCTCGGACCGGCTGGCGCCCCGCGTGAAGGAGACCGCCAAGCGCCTGTGGCTGGTGTACCTGGGGTTCACCGCCCTCTCGATTGCGGCGCTGATGGCCACCGGCATCGGCTGGTTCGACTCGGCCGGGCTTGCGGCTGCGTTGGTGTCCACCGGCGGCTTCGCACCCGAGGCCGCCTCGGTGGGGGCCTACGACTCGACCATCGTCGAGCTCATCCTGGTGGTGGGCATGATCTACGGCGGTGCCTCCTTCACGCTGCACTACAACGCGCTGCGAGGCCGCCCGGGCGTCTACGCCCGCAGCTCGGAGTTCCGGATGTACCTGGGGCTGATCCTGGCCGGGACCGCGGTGGTGACGCTGCTGTTGTTCAACGACGGCTTCGGGTTCGGAAGCGCTGTGCGCTCGGCGCTGTTCAACGTGGTGACGCTGGCCACCTCGTGCGGCTTCGGCAATGCAACCGCCGCCGGTTCCGCCGGCGACTTCGCCGTGTGGGCCCCCGCCGCACAGGTGGTGCTGCTGTTGTTCATGTGGGTGGGCGGCATGACCGGTTCCACCTCCGGGGGCATCAAGGTGCTGCGGGCCCAGGTGATGGGCCGGGTTGCGTGGCGCGAGGTGATTCGCGCCCGCCTCCCCCATGTGGTGCACCCCATCAAGCAGGGGTCCGAGCCACTGGCCGAGCCGGTGGTCAACCGGATCGGCGGGTTCGTGATGCTCTACTTCCTCATCGTCATCTCCTCGGCCCTGTTCGTCACGCTGGCGGGCACCGACGTGAGCTCCGGGCTCTCGGGCGCGGTCTCGGCCATGGGCAACATGGGCCCGGCCCTCGGGGACGCCGGGCCCACCTCCAACTTCGGCATCTACTCGGCCCCCGAGCGGGCGCTCCTCGCTGCGCTCATGCTGGTCGGCCGCCTCGAGGTCTTCCCCATGACCCTGGCGGTCGTTGCGGCGCTCCAACGATTCCGCAGCGCCACCCGGCGCTGGGTTCCGCATCGCACCGGCAGCTAGCGGCCCTGCCCGGGGCGCTCCCAGCCATCGCTGGAGGTCAAAGCCGTGGCGGCCCCGAGGGCACCGGCCAGGGCCTCGACCAATCCGGGCACGGTGTGCACGGAGGCCTCGACGTCGGGGGTCAGCCCGGCCCGACGGGCAGTGGCACCCGTGACGGGGCTGATGCAGGCGACGACCGGAGGCACGCTTGCGGCTCCGAAACGAGCGACGTAGCCGGTCACGGTGGACGAGGAGGTGAAGGCGACCGCGTCGGCCTGGGACACCAGCCGGGCGAGTTCCGGATCGGGCGGGGGCGTCACCGTGCGGTAGGCGGCCACCACGTCCACCTCCCAGCCCCGAGCGGCCAGGCCATCGGGCAACACGTTCCGTCCCACCTCGGCGCGCACCAGCAGCAGGCGGGCCCCGGGTTCGGGGGGCCCGCCCAACGCGTCCAGCAAGGCCTCGGCGACCGACCGGTCGGGCACCAGATCGGCTGACAGGCCGCACCGGGCCAACGCCTCGGCCGTACCCGGCCCGATGGCCGCCAGCGCCACGCCGCCCGGAAGCCCGGTGCTGCGCCCCAGCGCTCGGAGGGCCGAACACAGCCGCGCCGCACCGTTGGGCGAGGTCACCACCAGCTGCCGATACTCCGCCAGCCGACCCACCGCCTCGCGCAGCGCCCGGCCCCCATCGGCCGGTTCCTCGATGGCAATGCACGGCGCCAGCACGGTCTCGGCGCCGCTCGCCTCGAGGGCATCGACCAGCTCCGCCGCCTGGTGCGCCGCCCTGGTGACCACCACGCGTCGGCCCGCCAGTGGGCCGCCCACCCCGCAGCCGGACGCCCCGCTCACGACCCGGGTGTGCCCCGCAGCCGACGGGCCAGCGACGCACCCAGGCGCACCCGCTCGTCGCCCCCGACCCCGCCCCGCACGGTTCCCCGCGCCGGTCGGCCCTCGCCGGTGGCCAGGACACCGATCATGCTGATGCCCACCGGATCGGCACCGTCCAACCTGGCGAACGCCCCAGCCGGGATGGTGCAGTCGCCGCCCAGATCCGCCAGGAACGAGCGCTCGGCCTCGACGCACCAGCGGGTCGGCTCGTCGTCGATGGCGGCCAGCGCCGCGCGCACCCCGGCGTCGTCGCGGCGGCACTCCACGGCCACCGCCCCTTGTCCCACCTGCGGGCAGAACAGCGAGGGGGCCAACAACTCGTTGGCCCGGTCGGCCAGACCCAGCCGATCCAGCGCCGCCGCCGCCACCACGATGGCGTCCAGTTCGCCCACCCTGCCCAGCCGCGTGGCGATGTTGCCCCGCAGGCCTACCACCTCAAGGTCGGGTCGCAGGTCCAGCAGTTGGGCGCGGCGACGGGCCGAGCCGGTGCCCACGCGAGCGCCGGTGGGCAGGTCGATGAGCCGGGCCCCCACGAGCGCATCGCGGGGATCGGCACGAGGCAGGAACGCGGCCAGCTCCAGGCCCTCGGGGCCGAGCGCCGGCAGGTCCTTGGCCGAGTGCACCGCCACGTCGGCGCGGCCGTCCAACACCGCCGCCTGCACCTCCTTGACGAACACGCCCTTGCCGCCGATGACCTCGAGGGGCACGTCGGCCTTGCGGTCGCCCTCGGTGGACACCTCCACCAGCTCGGCGACGATGCGCCCGTCGGACTCGGTCAGCGCGGCGGCGGTGGCCTCGGCCTGCCAACGGGCAAGCGGGCTGGCCCGAGTGGCCAGGCGAACGGTGAGCGATGCGCTCAAGGGAGATCGAACAGGTCGCGCAGCGCCTCCGCCAGGCGATCACCCCGCAACGTGCCGGCCTGCTCCCGCAGCCGCACGGACGGCTGATGCAGCACCTTGGCCAGCATCTGCTTGGTGATCTGATCCACCAGCGCCCGAGCGTCGTCGTCGAGTGCCTCCAGCCGGCCGCCGTGGCGCTCCAGTTCCACCAGCCGCAGCTCTTCGGCCCGGGTGCGGACCGCTGCGATCACCGGGCCAACGGCCCGGGCGGTGGTGGCGTTGTGGTAGCGCAGCACCTCGTCTTCGACGATGAGCCGCGCTGCGGCCACCTCGTTGCGGCGTCGGTCGAGGCCCGCGCGGGTGTGGCCGGCCACGTCGTCCATGTCGAACAGCGAGACACCGTCCAAGTCGCCGACGGCAGGGTCGATGTCGCGGGGCATGGCGATGTCCACCACCACCAGCGGGCCACCACCCGCCGATGCGCCGGAGGTTGCGGGTGCCAGGTCGTCGACGCCCAGTAGCCACTCGGCCGACGACGTACCGCTGAGCATGGCCCGGCACCCCCGCAGCTCTGCAGCGAGGGCGTCGAGCGCCACGGCACGGCCGCCAACCTCGGCGGCCAGCTCCTCCCCCCGCTGGGCCGTGCGGTTGGCGACCACCACGGATGCGCTGGCCTGGCTGAGGGAGCGGGCCATGGACCGTGCCATGCGCCCGGCACCCACCACCGCCACCTTGGCCCCCGCCAGCGATCCGGCGCCTCCGAGTTGCTCCTGGGCGATCTCGACGGCGGCCTGGGCCACCGACGCCGTGTGTTGGGAGATCGAGGTCTCGGTTCGCACCCGCTTGCCGGCCGCCAACGCGTGCCGGAAGGCCAGCTCGAGCGTGGGACCCAGGGTGCCCTCATCGGCAGCGAGCCGCTGAGCGGACCGCACCTGGCCAAGCACCTCGACCTCGCCCAGCACGGCCGAGTCGAGCCCGGCGGCGACCGAAAACAGGTGCTCCACCGCGTCGTCGTCCCACAACACCGTGAGGTGGGGCAGGAACCGCCCCGGCGGCACATCGGACATCTCGACCAGCAGGTCGCGCAGGTCCTCGAAGGCGCCATGGAACCGCTCGGCCTTGACGTAGATCTCGGTGCGGTTGCACGTGGCCAGCACCACCGCCTCCGACACGTGATCCCTGCCCACCAGGGTGGCCAGCAGCTTCGGGGTGTCCTCGGACGCGACCCCGAACCGCTCGAAGACCTCCAGCGGCAGGTCGCGGTGGGTCACCCCGATGAGCAGCACAGACACTGGGCGGACTCCTCAGTCGTCCGGCGAACGATTCGCCGGAGACCCCTAGCTTGGTCCCATCTGCTGCGTCGTGCCAAGCGCGACCGGCTGGGATCGCCCCTGGTAGAACGACAGCACCTGCAACTCCAGGGCCAGGTCGACGTTGCGCACCAGCACCCCATCGGCCACGGTCAACACCAGCGGGGCGAAGTTCAAGATGGAGCCCACCCCTGCGGCAGCAAGATGGTCGGCCACCCCTTGGGCCACCTCCGGCGGGGTGGTGATGATGCCGATGGCGATGTCGTGCTCGGCCACCAAGGCCGGGAGGTCGGCGTCCGGGTGCACCTTCGCCCCTCCCACCAGCTCGCCCCATTTGTCGGGGTCGGCATCCACCACGGCGGCCACCGAGAACCCCCGTTCGCTGCCCGACAGGTAGTTGGCCAGGGCGGCACCCAGGTTGCCGGCGCCGACGATGACACACGGCCAGTCGCGGCTTAGGCCCAGCTGATGGCTCATCTCCACCAGCAGGCGACCGACGTCGTAGCCGACGCCCCGAATGCCGTAGCTGCCCAGGAACGACAGGTCCTTGCGGACCTTGGCGGCGTTCACCCCGGCCAGCTCGGCCAACCGTTCCGACGAGATGGTGACCGCCCCTGCATCTCGTTCGGCCACCACGGCACGCAGGTAGACGGGCAGCCTCGACACCGTGGCCTCCGGCACGGGTGCACCCGGGAGTTCCGACATGCCAGCGACGGTATCCGCCACGTTCACAAGTTCACAAAGTCGACGGGAACGCTATTCGTAGCCTGGTCAGCACTTTGGGTGGTGGCCTTCAGCGCTCCCAGCGACCCACCTGCGCCGCCGGCGGCTTGGGCAGCATGCGCCTCAATACCTTGCCGCCCAAGTCCTGGGGGATCTCCTCGGTGAACCAGATCTTCTTGGGGCACTTGTAGCGCGCCAGCCGACCCTGACAGTGGCGGATGAGCCCCTCCTCCTCCAGCATCTCCCCCGGTTCGGCCACCACGTAGGCCACCACCGACTCCCCCGTGCCCGGATGGGGTACCCCCATGACCGCACAGTCGGCCACCAGCGAATGCGCCCGGATGGCCTCCTCCACCTCCGCGGGGTACACGTTGAAACCCGACACGATGATGAGATCCTTGCTGCGATCCACCAGGAACACGTAGCCCTGATCGTCGACCACGCCGATGTCGCCCGTGTGCAGCCAGCCCTCGGAGTCCAACGCCGTGGCGGTGGCCTCCGGCTCGTTGAGATAGCCCGAGAACACGTTGGGACCACGCACCAGCACCTCGCCTGGGTCGCCGATGAGCACGTCGTCGCCCTCTCGATCCACCAGGCGCACCTCCAGGCCCGGCACCGGAATGCCCACCGAACCGTGCGGGGCATCGGTGCCGTAGGAGGTGCACACCACCGGCGAGGCCTCGGTCAATCCGTACCCCTCCCAAAGCCGCAGACCGAAGCGGGCCTCGAACGCCTCGGACACCTCGACGGGCAGGCGAGCGGCGCCCGACGCGGCGATGCGCACCGAGGCGAACACGTCGCTGGGGAGATCGGGCAGGTTCAGCCAGGACGACCACATGGTGGGAGGCCCGACCACCACGGTCACGCCGTGCTTCTGCATCGACTCCAGGGCCAGCACGGGGTCGAAGCGCTCGATCAGCACCACCGAGGCCCCGGCATGCAGCGCCGCCCCCAGCACCAGGTTGAGTCCCATGATGTGGCTGAGGGGCGCAACACCCAAGCTCACGTCATCGGCCCGCTGGCGATCATCGGCCGACGCCGCTGCCTGTTGCAGGTTCACCATGAGGTTGGCGTGGCTCAGGATGGCGGGCTTGGGAGATCCGGCGGTGCCCGAGGTGAAGGCGTAGACGGCCGGCGTGTCCTCCTCGACCTCGACCCAATCGGCCGGCTCGGTCTCGGCCAGCTGCTCGAAGGTGGGGCCGCCGTCGTGGTCGAACCCGCAGCTGATCACCTGCTCCAACCCGTCGAGGGCACCTTCCGGGTTGGAGCCCACCAGCTGCCGAGCGGCAGGGCCGGCGATGAGCGCCTTGGCCCCGACGGCGTCCAGTTCCTCCTTGACCGCAAAAGCCGGGGTGGTCGGGTTGATCGGCACCGCCACCATGCCCGCGCCCAGCACCGCCAGGTAGCTGACGACGAAGTACCGGTTGTTGGACGCCATGAGGGCAACGGCGTCGCCACGCTGCAGGCCCAGCCCGAGCAGCCCGGCCCGCACCCCGCCCACCTGGCGCCGCAGCACCCCGTAGGTGGTGGGCCGACCTCGGCTGATCGCCGCCACCCGATCGTCGTCGTGCCCGTCGATGATGCTGGCCAGGTTCACGCTGCCCTCCCTCCGGCCTCACGATAGAGGATGGCCGGTGTGGGCCTCCTGGCGGCATCGACATGGGCCGATGGGTCCGGTGCACCTGGTGCGTGCGGCCGGTCACGGGCCAGCCGGCCCAGCCAAGCGAGTGACATCTGCCCACCCAGCTCATGTTCCACCCGAGAAGTGGCGATGGTCCTGTTGTCCCGTTGACGCCACAAACTCCGGCAGGCCCATGACCCGCAACCTCCAACGACCGGCGATGCGCACCTTCGGTGCGTTGGCGTTGATCACCATGGGTTCGGCCGTGCTGCCCGGAACCAGCGGCCAGGTCGACACCGCCAACGCCGCCGCTGCCGAAACCATGTGGGTGGACAGCTCGGCGGAGACCCAGTTCGTGAACCTGCTGAACAACCTGCGGGCGACCAAGGGGGTCAAGCCCCTGGCAACCGACCCCGAGCTGACCGCCAACGGACGCGACTGGTCCATCACCATGCGCAACGAGGGCCGCATCTTCCACACCGCCGACCAATCCATCGGTGTGTCCAAGCCGTGGCAGAAGCTGGGGGAGAACGTAGGAACCGGGCCGAACGTCCGTGAGGTCTTCGACGCCTTTGTGGCCAGCCCCAAGCACTACGAGAACCTCGTCGACCCCGCATTCGACTTCGTGGGCATCGGCGTGATCTGGGACGGGCCCCGCATGTGGACCGTTCAACGCTTTCGAGACGAGGGGGCCGGGGCCCCACCGACCGCCGAACCGACCCCGACCACCAAGCCCGCCCCAACAACGCCCGCCCCCACCAGCCAGCCCGCATCGACCACCCAGCCCGAGCCCGACACTCAGCCCGCGGACACGGCACCTGCTGCCACCACGACGGCCCCACGACGGCTCCCAGCCACCGAGCCTCGAGACACGCGAACAGCCGGGACGGCGCCAACCGCTCCGGCGACGTCCCAGGCTCGGCCGCGCACCGCACCGCCCCCCGACCGGGAACTCGTCGAGGCCACCGCCGAGGCGGTCGCCGGCATCACCGGATAGGTGCGCTCAGCCCTGGCCGGCCGCCATCCAGAACTGCACCCCGGCGGCCGCCAGGATCACCAGCATCAGAATGACCACGGCGATCGTGGTGCCCTTTCTCATGATCCCTGCCCCTGCCCGCGAGCGGTCGCTCCGAGCGCCACGGGCGTGCTTCGTTCGCCCTCGGGCACGGCGTCGTCGGCTCCAGCGGCCGACACCACCACCTCGTCGCCCGCCATCACGCCCAGGTCGTCGGCCGCCGGTGCACCGTCGGCAATCACCGCCACCATGCCGAGCGTGTCGGTCCACCAGCCGAGCCCTCGGCCTGCATCGGCCCGCCGATCCACGGCCACGGCGGTGCGTGAGGCGTCCCCCACCGTCAGCGTCAGGCGGTCGCCCAGCGGCGCCAACTCCTCGGCCTGCAGGTTCAGCTGAACATCGCCGAACCGGTCAACGGACAGCACCTCTGCGCCCAGCGAACCGGCCTCTTCCCTGGGCAGGGGCAACAACCCCGGCATGAGGCCCGCCGGGTCGACCGGCGTGCCGAGCTCCTCAAGCGGGGTGCCGTTGGCCAGGGCGGCCGCCACCGGTACCAGCACGTCGCGACCGGGATGGACCCGCCCCGGGCTCTCCAGGTGATGCGAGTCGTCGTCGAGGATCACCGCCCGCTCGGCACCCCCCACCATGGCCATGGCCGGGGCCAACAGGCCGTTGTCGGGGCCGATGAAGTGCGCCAGGCCCCCGGTGAGCTCGATGGCCACCAATCGCCCGGCGGTGGCGGTCTCGGGCGACACCAACGCCACCACCACTCCGGGCGCCAACCACTGCACGCTGCGCGCCAGCCGCAGGGCGGCGCCTCGCACGTCGCGGGCCTCGATGTCGTGGGTGAGGTCGACCACCCGGGTGTGCGGGGCCAGCTGGGCCAGCACGGAGTGCATCACCCCGACCATCTCGTCGCCGTGCCCCAGATCGGACAACAGCGTGATCACCGGCGGCGCCGCCGCGTGGGAGGACTCGGTCATGGGCCGCACGGTACCGAGACCCGGGCCGCAAAGGCGAGCGCCCGGCCCGGCATCCTCGCCGGCGGCGCTGCGGAGCGTTCAGCCCAGGGCGCGCGATCGTCGGGTTGCGGCCGCCACTGCGGCGGCGAACGCGGCCCTCACCGCCCGGTCCTCCAGGACCGCCAGGCCTGCCGCGGTCGTGCCGCCCGGAGAGGTGACGTTGGCCCGGAGGCCGCCCGGATGCTCGCCCGTCGCTGCCAACATGGCGCCCGCACCGGCCACCGTGCCCACGGCCAGCTGCTCGGCCACCGGCCGGGGTAGGCCCTCGGCCACACCTGCGTCGATGAGCGCCTCGGCAACCAGGAAGACGTAGGCGGGGCCCGAGCCCGACAGACCGGTCACCGCATCCAGTTGGGTCTCGGCCACACGCACCACCTGGCCGACCGCCCCCAGGATCGATTCGGCCCAGGCCACGGTGGCCTCGTCCGCGCGAGTGCCCGCAGCGACGGCGGCAACGCCCGCCCCCACCAGCGCCGGCGTGTTGGGCATGGCGCGCACGACGGCGACACCCTCACCGGCCGCAGACTCCAACCGGGCGATGGTCACCCCCGCGGCCACCGACAACAGGCGATCTGCCCCGGCGGCCACCGCTGCGGCCACCGCCGCCGGAACATCGGGCGGCTTCACCGCAACCACCGCGGGCGCGGCCACCGGCGTGTCCGCCACCACCAGCCCGGGGTGGGCGGAGCGCAGCTCGTCGCGCCGGGTGGCCAGCGCCTCCACGACGACGATCTGTTCCGGCCGCATCGCTCCCGACGCGATGAGGCCGCCCACCATGGCCTCGCCCATGCGTCCCCCACCGATGAACTGCACGGCGCCTGCGGGGTCCGATTGGTGGGCGGATGTGGCCTCCATGGATGCTCCTTGATTGGCGCCAGCGGCGACGCTACAGCGGTTCGGCGGTGTTGCTCAGGACGCGGGCTTGGCGAACCCCAGGCGCACCGCGGTGCCGAACGCGTCCTCGACGGCCACGTAGAACTCACCCAGCATCTGATCCAGCGCATCGGCAGTGACGTGCTCCAACGGCAGGCGCGCCCGCAGGAAGACTGCGTGCTCCTCGCCGATGCAGAACGCAACCTCGCCCGTGGCGCGGTTGCGCACCAGCAGGTGCTCGTAGAACTGGGCCGGGTTCCGCTCGGGCGACGGCGTGAAGTAGGTCTCGAAATGCAGCGACCGCTGGTGCACGCTGACCCAGAGCGACCACACGCCCTTGGCCTCACCCAACACCCGGAGGAACCAGCGCTGCGAGCCGGGGGTCTCGTCCCGCACCACCTCATCCACCATGGGGTAGTCGCCGGCCTCGGCCAGCCAGGCCTCCAGTGCCTTCCCAGCGGCGGCGGTGGTCTCGGCGCTGGGAGGAGGGCGATCATCCACGATCGTCACCGTACTGCCGCCAGGGCGTCCAGCAGGGCCCGCGCCGTGGCCGACCAACGGTAGGTGCGGCCCAACTCGGCGCCGGCCCGCCCCATGGCGGCGGCCCGATCCGGGTCGTCCAGCACTCGGGACAGCGCCTCGCCCCACCGCAGGGGGTCCCGGCCAGCCACCCGTAGCCCGGTTCGTTCGTGGATCACCAACGACCGCAGGCCGCCAACGTCGGCGGCGACCACGGGGCGGCCGCACGAGGCCGCCTCCAGGGCCACCAGCCCAAAGCTCTCCGTTCGGCTGGGCACCACCACCACATCGGCGGCCCGGTAGTAGGTGGAGAGGATGTGGTGGGGTTGGGGCTCCACGCACCGCACCCGATCGCCCAACCCGGCGGCGGCCACCAGGTTGTGCACCCGTGCCAGTTCGGCTGCGCCATGGGGGCCCGACGGGCCGCCCACGGCCAGCAGCCGCACGTCGTTGCGGCGGAGGGCGGCCACGGCCGACACGGCCAGGTCCAGCCCCTTCAGTGGTTGGATCCGCCCCACGAACAGCACATGGGGCGAGTCGTTCAGCCCCAACGCCGCCCGGGCGCCGGCCCGGCTGCCCGGCGAGAAGAACGCATGCTGCACGCCCGGCGGCACCAGGGTGACCCGATCCGGATTGGCGCCGTAGCGACCCACCAGATCGTCCGCGTCGCTGGCCGACGCGGCGCACAGCACCGAGGCGGCGGCGACGATGTCGGCCTCCGCCTGCTCCCGGCCGGCGGGTTCCGGGTCGCCGTGGGCGGCCTTCACACGAGCGAGGGTGTGGAAGGTGACGGCGAGGGGCACGCCCAATTGCCGGGCCAGGATGCCTCCGGCCACCCCCGACAGCCAATAGTTGGCGTGGATGGCGTCGGTGCCGCCGTGCGACCTCAGGTCGTCGGCAACCCCGGCGGCGAACTCGTCGACCACGGTCGACAGCGCCTCCTTGGGCAGATCGGCCCGGCCGGCGGGGACGGGCACCACCACCAGGTTGGGCTCGACCACCACCGGGTGGGGCGGCGAACTGCGGTCGGCGCGCGTGTAGACCCGCACCGCCACCCCGGCCTGGGCAAGCGACGCGGCCAACTCCCGCACGTAGACGTTCATACCCCCGGCGTCGGCCGAACCGGGCTGGGCCAGCGGCGAGGTGTGCATCGACAGCACACCGATGCGACCCACCGCCGTGGGAGTTGGCATGGGTCTACCCGGCGTCGCTGGGCGTGAGATTCCCGTCGGCACTCGCCTCCGGAGCTGCGTTCTTGGCGGCAGCCGCCTGCATCTCGGCGAGGGGTGGATCGCCGTTCTCGCGTCGCAGCGAGTCGTAGATGCGCACCAACGTCTTCTTCTGCTCCTCGGTGAGGTGCGGATCGCGGCGGATCTCTGACACCAGGTCGAAGACACCGGTCGGCTCGTCCAGGATGCCCGCCCGCACGTACAGCGTCTCGGCCGAGATGTGCAGCGCCCGGGCGATCTGTTGGAGGATCTCCGCCGAGGGTCGGCGCAACCCGCGCTCGATCTGGCTCAGGTACGGGTTGGAGATGCCGGCCATCTCCGACAGCCGGCGCAGCGACAGTTCGCCCAGGTTGCGCTGCTCGCGAATGAACTCGCCAACCTCGTCCCAGCGGCGATCGATTTCGTCCTTCACGGCCCCCACGCTACGCGACCGATCGCGAGCACCCAACCCACGATCGCGAGCACGCCCGCTTGGCCGTCGTTCAACAACCGGCGCGACGCTCGGCTCAGCCGTCCGGTTCCAGCAGGTCGTCCACCGACGACTCGCCCACGCGGTACCGACGAACCGTCTCGGCCTGCAGGGCGTCGATCGAGGCGTGCAGCCTCCGGCGACGCGTCGACACCTCGGCCTCCGCAGCCGCCAGGCTGTTCAACAGCTCATCCAGCTGTGGCACGGTCAACTCGGAGACCCCTCCGATGTCGTGTGGGGCGGTGCGCTCGTAGCAGGCCAGCAACTGCTCGGCGAAGGCCGGGGGGTTGAGGTTCTGGGGTGGCCTCGCCGACCCTCCCGAATGGGTGTTTCGGGCCAGCGTGGCCGAGAGCGCAGCCACCAGATCGTCGGCGGCTCGCCCGTCCATCCGGGCGCGGGCGTCGGCCACGATGTCCAGGCGGCCCTGGAGCACGCGTCGCACGTAGCTCAGCCCGGATTCGGCCTGCTGCAGCTCGTTGCGCAGCTGGCGCAGGTCGGCCATGGCGAGCTCACCCGGGTCGCTGGGCAGCCGCCCCTCCACCTCGTCCAGCTCAATGCAGTCCATCGTCTCGATGCTACCGAGCCCCCGGCCGCTTTCCGGGGTCCATCGACCGCGCCCGACGGCGCTACAACAGCGGGCGGTTGCCGCCGATGGCCAGAAACAGCGCCAGCATGGTGGGTGCGGCCACCAGGTAGGTATCGAGGCGCCGCAGCGCCGGGGCACGGGCATCGGGCCGGGGCAGCATGTAGGAGCCGACGATCTGCCCCAGCGGGCACACCAGCACCGTCACCCCGCCGATCAGCCAGGTCGTGGTCTCCGTGAGGGGCGGGGCCTCGAACCCGGCGGCGCCGAACACCACCGTCGTGGCACCGATCATGCCCGCCAGGGGGCCCACCCACACCCGCCTCGACCCGGTGCCGACCAGAAAGTTGCCCGCGTCGTAGATCGACACCACTGCGAAGAGGATCATGAACACCCAGGCGTCCACCCGGTGCAGGTACAACAACGCCGCCATCGAGATGCCCAGGGGTAGCGCCGCCCGCATGGTGAGCCCGGCCACCTGCACGGTCATCTCCCGATCGATCGTCTGGGAGGCCACTACGAAGGCCACCACCACCGACGCCAGAATGACGATGCCCACGGTGCGGGCGTCGAAGATGGCCGAGGTGCCGATGGCCGCCGTCAGCACACCGGCGGTCACGCGGCTGTTGGTGTCCTCGGCGATCATCAGGTGTGCCGCCACCTGCAAGGCCGCCACCGTCGCCGCCGTCACGAACACCGCCCCCACACCCAGGGGACCAAGCGCGAAGCCCGTCCAGGCCAACAGAAACCACAGCACACCGAGGCGAACTTTGGGACCACCAACGTCGTAGACCGCCTCCACCCTGGTGCCCCGATAGGACAGCTTGCTGGCTCGGCGGGCCAGTCGCTCCTCCAGTGGAGTCAGCGGCGGACCGTCGTACACCTCCGGCGGACCTGCCTCATGTCCGACGGGCTGGTATCCGTCGTGCTCGTAGTCAGGCTCCGCAGTCCCAAGGTCGACGGAATCGTCGTCGGCGTAGTCATCCTGGGCGTACTCGTTCTGGGCGTACTCGTCGTCGACGGACTCATCGAGGACGTACGCATCGTCCCCGTAGTCGTCGACGGCAAACTCATCGAGGACAGCGTCATCGTCCGCGTACTCAACGTCCAGGTACTCATCGTCGGCCCCGACGTACCCATCGTCGCTGCCGGGCTCGCCGTCGGCCGCAGGCTGGGAGTGGCCGTCCCAGTCCGCCCCACCGCCTTCCCCCAGGCCTGGCTCCTCAAACTCATCGAGGGGCTCGGGAGCCTCCACGAACCACTGACCCGGCCCAAGGTCCGCTGGTGGCGCCGCAGCGCCGTTCGACGCGTGCGCCGGCTCGGCCGGGGCATCCGGCTGTTCTGGCGGGTCCGGTTGAGCGCCAGGCTGGGGGTTGGCGCCGTTGGACGAACTCCGTCGCCGAACGACCGGGGGCGGCGGGGGTTCCTCCTCACCCGACGCCGCCGCGTCGTCTCCCCACGGAATCGCAAGATTTCGACGACGTCGCCGGTGTGCGGCCAGATCGGCGTCGTCCTCGCCGACGTTGCTCTCGACGTCGTTGTCCAGCCCGGAGTTCACCAGAATCCGCCCGAGATTGGGGGCAGGACCGCCACCTCGTCATGGCCCCCTACCACGGCCTCGCGATTGGCAGGCTCACCGTTCAACCACACCTTGCAGGTTGCCGCCACGTCGTCGAATGCGGTGCCGTAGCGACGTGAAGCCTCATCGAGCACCTCACCCACCGAGGCGCCAGGGATCTCCGCCGATCCGGTTCCCGCGGCCTCCCGAGCCTGGGCGAAGAGGCGCAGCACAGCCATTGCATCAGGGTACTTGGCCTCCCTTAGGGTCTGGGGCCATGTCGCTCAACGTCCTCCTGATCCGCCACGGGCAGTCCGAGTGGAACGAGGCGGGACGCTGGCAGGGCCAACAGGACCCCCCGCTCACCGAGGCCGGCCGCAACGATGCCCGCGCCGCCGCCCGGGTGATCGGCGCGCTCGATGCCATGGTCAGCTCTCACCTTCAGCGCGCCTCCGAAACCGCGCAGTACCTGGCCGACGCCATCGGTGTGGGCCCGGTGTTCACGGACCGCCGGTGGGCCGAGCGCAGCGCCGGCCCCTGGGAGGGCCTCACCCGGCCGGAGATCGAAGCGGGCTGGCCCGGCTTCCTCGAGGCGGGCAACCGCCCCGAAGGCTGGGAGAGCGACGAGGCGCTCGTTGGTCGTGCCATGGCGTCGCTGGGTGACCTGTGGCAACAGATGGGCGACGGCGAGCTGGCCGTGGTGACCCACTCCGGGCTGATCATGGCGCTCGAAGCCCACATGGGCGAACCGGTCGGCCGCATGCCCAACCTGGGCGGACGCTGGCTGCGCGGGGACGCAGCCGATCGGTGGCAGCTGGGCCGGCGTGTGCAGTTGGTGGACGCTGCCGGAAGCCCGGGCGTGGTCGAGTAGGACGGGCCACACCGGCAGGTCCCATCGGTGACCTCAGCCCGTGTCGGGGTAGCCGGGCGGTCGGTTGGGGGGCCGGGCCCGGCGGGTTCGGATGGGTGTGGGCGGGACGGGTTGCTTGTCTGCCGGTTGTTCGTCGTCTTGGTGGTCGGGCTGTTGTTCGGGTGGTTGCCAGGCTTGGTGGCGTTGTGAGTCGATGGTGTGTCCGGTGGGGGTGGTCCAGGTGAACCGTCCGTTGGGCAGCCCGGTGGGCCCGGTGTTGGCGGTCATGTGCCAGCCGGTGCGGTGGGTGACCCCGTGATGGTGCGCACACAGGGCGGCAAGGTTGGTGGGCTCGGTCGGGCCTCCCGCTGCTGCTGGGATGACGTGGTGGATCTGGATCCACGCCAGGGATGCGTCACATCCCGGGAACACGCATCCGCCGTCGCGGACCAGCACCATCCGCCGTTGGAGCGGGCTGGCCAGGCGTTGGTTGAGTGTCGCCCAGATCGGCAGGTCGTCGCCGTCCACCACAAACGACCGGATGTTCGCCGCACAGCACAGCCGCCACAGGTTGGCATCGACGGTGCCCGGAGTGTGGGCCAGCGGGGTGCCATCAGGCCGAAAGACCGGACCCATCCAGGCTCGTTGCTCGCGTGTCCGCCGGGCGGAACGGCAGGGGCGCCGTGCTTGCTATGTTCCCTGTTCCGGCTGGTTGTTCGTCCTTCCGGAGCGTCGGTGTCGGTGTCGGCGGGTTCGGTTTGTTCGGCGTGGACGATCAGGGTGATATCCGCTCCGGCCTGTCGGCCGTTGGTGGTGCAGGTGTGCTGGGCGCGGCGGATCAACTCCAACAGGGCTTTCGCACGCAGAGTCATCCATCCGGGCACCACCAGATCCGGACACGCCTTCGCGTCAGCCTGAGCCCGCCGGTAGAGACGTTCCGTTTCGGCCTCGATCGCCTGGGACAACTCTTCGCCCTCGCTGCCGTGCACACACCCCGAGATCACGGTGACCCCACCGGTCTCCGAAATCACCAGGCTGTCGCGCTCCCCGGCCTCGGGTTCGGGGCCGTCCTCATCCAACTCCGCACACAACGCCCGCAGCTCCGCGGCCCACCGCTCAAACCTTCTCCCCGGCACACGAGACAACAGATACTCCTGGAGCTCGACCAGACCGGGAAGGATCCGATCGTTCGGCGCGTTCTGTAACGCCCGGCAATACGCCCACCCAACCCGCCCCTCACCCAACGCCTCAGCAAACAACCCAAAATGCTGCCTGAGCGCGTTCGCCGTCCACACCCTCGATTTGGTGTGAACGGCCGGCAGGCCGGTGGCCGCAGCCAACCAGCCCGACGTCCGATGACCATGAACACGATCCGGAACATCGCGGGCCTCCAACTCGCCCAACAAACGCGCCTCAGCAGCATCCAACCGCCGCTGCACCACCGCCAACCCCACCGCAGCGTCCAACAACTCCTCATCACCCAACCCGCCCGGATCGACGGCCGCCAACACCCCCACCGACTCACCCAACCGGCCCAACCCACCCAACACCCCACCACCGCTATTGCCGTTGTCGTCGTGTTCACACTGACCGGTCATCATCACCTCCCGCCGGTGCCGACCATCCCTACCGCCCGCTTCGCAAGCCATCCGCCCCGCTTCCCCGATGAGCGAACGTATGTTCGAGTGTACGCCTGGTCGGGTCGGCCTGCAAGCCGGAACCCGGACGCGCGCCTATGACATCCGTCACGTCGGATAGGCAGGGCGTCGGTCGTCACCAGCCGGATCGCGCCGGCCGGTCAACCCGCAGCGTCAGGCGTCGGCCGGCGGAAGCTCCGGGTCGGTGCCGGGGAATCGGTCTGCGCCGACGACCGCCTTGATGCGCTCGGCAGCCGCTGCGCCGCCCCGTCCCTCGCTGGACGCGTGCAGCTCTTCCAGGCTCTCCAACGCGCGGTCCACGTCCGCGATGTCCTGTTCCAGTCGTTCCAGCCGCTCGCTCACCCTCCCGATCGTAGGGGTCGGGCCGGGTAGCGTTCGGATCGTGGGCCCCCTGCCTCCCCTCCTCACCGCCGTCCCAGTCGGATTGCTGGCCCAACTGGATCCCGACGACCCGCCAGAGGGCCTCGGCCGGTTGATCCTCCTGTTTGTGCTGGCCCTGGTGATCGTGGCCCCGTTTGCCATCCGGACCGTCAGACGGGTCCAGTCCGGAGAATGGGGCACCAAGCGCTCCTCCGCCAGCACGGACGGCGAAGGCAACGGAACCGACGGGAGCGAGGGAGCCCATGCCACTGAGCCGACGGACCGGGGCACGCTGGAGGAACTGATCGCCGCAATCCGCTCCTTGGAGGGGGATCGGCACGGGCGTGCCGAGGTGCTGATGCAACGGCATCTCACCTCCCAAGGTCGCGAGCTTCCGACGGCGATGGCCGACACCCTGGTGCTCGACGCACTGCGACGCTCGGGGTGGCAAGTGTCCGACCGGCGCACCGACCCGATCGGCACGGTGCTGGAGTGCGTACCTCGCCCCGATGCGGATTCCGACGGCTGAGCTGCGCAGCCGCTGCCGGTACGCTGACCGGCGGGCCGCTAGCTCATCGGGTTAGAGCAGGGGACTTTTAATCCCAAGGTGCTGGGTTCGAGACCCAGGCGGCCCACCATTTCCTCCTGGTCAGCTCGGGTCCTACCTGGGGCTCCACGCATCCGGATCGTCCACCAGCGACCTGACCTCGGCCGGCAGGGCGCCTGCCAGCACGTCGGCCAACGTCACCGACTCCATCACCGAGCGCAGCGCAGCACGCAGCCCGATCCAAAGGTCGGCCAGGTGCTCGCTGGAGCCGTGGTAGGTGACGTTCTCCGGCCGAAGCCCCTGCACCAGCGCCAGGGGTCCGTCCACGGCCCGGGACACATCCGCGATGGTGATGTCCCCAGCGGGTCGACCCAGCGAGTAGCCACCCGAGACTCCCCGCTGGCCATGCACCAGTCCGGCCTGGCGGAGCTGACCGAGCACCGACTCCAAGTACCGCGACGGGATGTCCTGGCTCTTGGCCAGCTCGTCCCGGGTCAGGCGACCGGTCGGATGGGCAGCCAACTCGAGCAACGCCCGCACCGCATAGTCGACCTTCGCCGTCACCTGCACGGCGCCATGGTGGCACCCCAGGCGGTTGCATGCCGATCCGAACCCAACTCCGGCGGCAGAAGGGCGGCCCCGCGGACGCCCCGGGGTAACTCGTTGGCGCGACCCGGGTCGTGCACGGGACGATCTCACCATGCCCTTGCCACCCGACTCGCTGACCACCGGCCGCCTCGTGCTGCGCCGCCTCACGATGGCCGACGCTCCGGTGCTGGCCGTATCGGTGGCCGCCAGCCTGGAGCGCCTGCTGCCCTGGATGCCTTGGGCAGCCCGTGAGCCGGTCACGATCGAACAACGATGCGATCGGTTGTCCACCTGGCAGCGGCTCTGGGACGAGGGCTCCGAGTTCCACTACGGGGCATTCATCGGCGACGCCCACCTGGCCACCGTCGGAGTGCATCGGCGAGGGGCGGCCGACACGTTGGAGATCGGCTACTGGGCGCACGTCGACCACACTGGCCACGGATACGTCACCGAGGCCGTCGCAGCACTGACCACGGTCGCCCTAGCGCAGCCCGATGTTGACCGGGTGGAGATCTGCCACGACCGCGCCAACCTCGCCAGCGGCGCAGTGCCGCACCGTCTGGGCTTCTCCCTGGCGCGGGACGAGCCGCGACGGCTCGTCGCCTCAAGCGAATCCGGGATCACCCGCTGCTGGGAGATGCGGCGCCGAGATTGGCCCGCGGCCCAGGCAGCGCTCGAAACCCGACTTCCCACCGCAGCGGAGGCGGGCCGGGCCGCAGAGCTGGCCTGCACCACCATCCCCAGCGATCCCACACCCTGTAGCACCACCTCCGACTGAGCACTCGGCCGGTGCCACGAGGCGGGAGATAGCGTCCGGCCCCATGGCCTCACCCGTGCGCGCCGCGCTGCCTCCCCGGCATCGCTGGCCACAGCTGCGCAGACCCTTGGCGGTCGCAGTGGCGCTGGCCCTGGGCCTGTCGGCCGCCGCGTGCTCCTCCGACGACGGCACCGCCGGTTCCTCCGGCACCGCCAGCCAGTCGGGTGCGACGACCACCAGCGCAGCGATCGCCCCCACCAACGCCACGTTCGCCGTTCCCCAGGCGCGCATCGACGCAGTGGAGGAACTCGAGCTTCCTATTCCCGACGGCCGCTATCCCGCTCAGCCGGACGGCGTGCCGTGGCCCACCGAACAGTGGCCCACCGGCGAGTATCCGGAGGGCACCGATGCCGACGAGGTGCAGGCCGTGGTCGACCGGGCCTTCGGCGAGCTGTCCACGGAGGGCAACACCACCGACGCCATCGTGGTGGTGTCCGGCGGCGCGGTGGTGCTGGAGCGCCACAACAACCTCAGGCCCGACGAGGCGCACAACTCCTGGTCGGTGGCCAAGTCGATCAACTCGGCCCTTGTCGGCGTCCTGGTGGGTGAGGGGCGGCTGGACATCTGGGAGCCCGTGGATGCCCCAGAATGGTCGCAGCCCGACGACCCCCGGGCCGAGATCACCCTCGACCAGTTGCTGCGCATGAGCAGCGGGTTGCAGTGGGAGGAGAGCTACACCGACCCGGACAGCGACGTGCTGAGAACCCTCGGGGGTGGCGGCGACCGGGCCCACTACGCGGCCGAGAAACCCCTCGCCGACCCGCCGGATACCGAGTGGTACTACTCCACGGGCACCGCCAACCTCATCTCCCGCAGCGTCGCCGAGGAGGTCGGCTACGGGGAACAGCTCACGGAGTGGGCCGACGAAGCGCTGTTCAACCCGTTGGGTATCACCACGGTGGAGCACAGCCTGGACGACCAAGGGCTGATCAGCGGCGGATCCTGGATCAACATGTCGGCGCTCGACTTCGCTCGCTTTGGGCTGCTGTACGCACGCGGCGGCGTGTGGGACGGAACGCGCCTCGTGCCCGAGGGCTGGGTGGACTACTCCCGCATGCCCACGCCCACCATGGCCGAGGGCGTCTACGGGGCCCAGTGGTGGCTCGACCCGGAACGGCCCGACATGTTCTACGCCAGCGGCTTCAACGGACAGAGCATCAGCGTGGTGCCCAGTGAGGACCTGGTGGTCGTGGTGCTGTCCACCCGCACCGACGGCAAGGACGAAGTCGTGCAGAACGCGCTGCTCGACGCGTTCGGCGCCTGAGAGCCGTCGGCGCGGCCCGTCAGCCTTGCACCACCAGTGGGTCGACGATGGCGTTCTCCGCAATCACCTCGGGGTCGAGCGACACGGTCTTCCACTGCTTCTCGGAGAACATCTGGGTCTGCTCGGTGAACAGCGGTGAGTCCTGGTCGCCCGTCTGGCCGTAGGTGAGGATGGTGCGGATCTGGGGCCCGTCGTCGCCGAAGGTCACCGCCATGATGAAGCTGGAGCCGTTGGTGACCGGGTAGCCCTCCGGGGTCAGCGTGGAGTCGTCGGTCAGCGAATCGGGAAGCTCGCGATTCGGCTCGCTGGAGCCTCCGAGGCCGCCGCGGCCCACCACGTTGGTGATGCCCTCGGAGCCGAGACCGCCGGGAATGGCGACACCGTCGTCCACCCGGCCGTCCTTCTGCAGCTCGCCCAGCGTGACGTTGACCTTCAGGTCCTGGCTCTCCAGCAGCTGCACGGCCATCGCCAGGTTGTCCAGCACCGGATCGCCCTCGGGCGTGGCGGCCACGAGGCCGCTCGGCGTTTCGAGCGGCTTGGTGACGTCGAACTCGTTCAGCCAGAACGTCTCATCACCGAACGCCCGCAGGAATTCGCGCCACAGCGGCGCCCCCGCCGAGTCGGGGTCGAAGTGGCCATCCCACTCGTCCAACACCCGACAGGCATCGGTGAGGTCGACCGCTCCGGCGGCGGCCAGCTCCTCGCCCGGCTCACCGTCGTCGCCCTCCGCGCCGATGAGCGCGTCGAGTTCCACCGGGCCGGTGGCGTCCTGGCAGCGACCCACCACGGCCCGGCGCAGCTGCGCGGCGGTGTAGGCGTTGTCGTCCAGCGCCGCCACCTGCAGCTCGTCGAGGTTGTACTTCCCGTCGTCGTCGCTCAGCCGGGGCTTGTCGGTGCCGTCCAGCACCGACAGGTTCTGCAACGTGCGGGCCGACCGCTCGGTGTTCTGGCGTCCGTGAAGGGGCGAGTAGTCGCCCTCGATCAGCTCGTTGCCGTTGGCCAGCCAGAAGCTGTCGTTGGCGTTGAACACGTAGTCGGCGCGTTCCAGCTGGGGCATCTTGTCGTAGGGAACGAGGCCCGGGTCGCGAGCGCCCTCGGCGTCCTCCCAGCGGTTGTAGCCCTTCGAGCCATCCAACAAGACCGCGCCCGATTCGGCCGCCGTCTTGGTGAAGAAGTCGTTCTCGACGGCATCCTCGTAGGCAGCGATCGCCTCCGAGGACAGGTTCGGGGTGGCCGAGGTGTCGGCATACCAGGCCCGACCGTCCTTGCTGACGGCGATGGTGTTGAACAGCGGCACGCCCTGGTACTCGGCGTGGGCGTCGACGAACTCGTCGAAGCTCTGGGCCGTGTCCATCGCCCGGTACTGCTCGACGAACTCGCCGTTGTCGATGTTGGCGTCCCGATAGGTAATCGCCGTGTCCTCGGTCCATCCGACGCCGGGGAAGTCGATGACCGGCCCGAACTCGGTGCGGTACATGGTGCGGGTTTGCTCCGTGGGCTCTCCGTCGTCGCCGGCGACCTTGATGGTGACATCGTCGGAGGTCATCTGTTCGGTCTGGCCGTCCACCACGTAGGCAGTGGGGTCGCCGGGCGCCAGGGCCAGGCTGTAGGCGGTGAAGCGGCTGCCGGCGGACACCGTGTGGGTCCAGGCGAACTCGTCGGTGGCACCGATACCCACGCCGGGCAGACCGGTCAACTGGGCGCCATAGATGTCGGAGGCGTCATCGCCGGTGACGCTGAGGTGCACCTCCCAGAACCGCAGCTCGCCCTGCCAGGGGAAGTGCGGGTTGGCCAGCAGCATGCCCCCGCCCCCCTCGGAGTTGTCCGAGCCGATGGCCCAGCCGTTGGAGCCCTGCTCCTCGGCTGCTGTCGTCGTCGTGGCCTCGCCCGCCGCGTCCGCAACCGCACTGGTCGTCGGCTCGGTTGCCTCGGGCGAAGCGCCGCCCGGCGGCGCGGCCGAGGCGATGAAGTCGGTCAGTCGGGCACCGGAAGCGTTGAGCGCCACCGCCCGCGCATAGGCGTAGATGTCGGTTGGTTCGAGCGGCACCACCCACGGCTCGCCGGCGCACCAGCCGGTGACGCCGTCAGCGCCGACTTCGGACAGATGCGCATTCCAACCGGCGGCAAAGGACGTCATCAGCTCTTGCACCTCGTCGGAGGCCGCTTCGTAGTCGGCGTCGGCGATCTCTGCGATGCCGATGGCGCGCCACGCGAAGTCGGAGTTGATGTTGGCATCGTCGGCGCCGGCACCGAGGAACTCCGCCCTGCGACCCCGGATCTTCAGGACCTGGTCGGCCAACGAACAGGCGTGATCCTCGCCCGACGCGTAGCCCTGGCCGAAGGTGACGTCGGCCAGGCGCTCGCCGGAGATGTGGGGCACACCCCCCTGAGTGCGGACGATGGTGGCCCGATAGGAGTCGCCGGAGCCCACCTCGACGGCGTTCTCGGGCGTCTCCGGGGCACCCGCATCTCCCTCGCCGGTATCGGAGCAGGCCCCAACCGCGAGGAGCCCGACGGCCCCCACTGCGGCGATGCGGACCCAGCCTGGGCGCGTTCGACGGCGAGGGCTGGGTCCCGAGGACTCTCCGGCTGGTGCGGATGCCGGGCAGGCGTTCGATCGTGTCGGTGTCATGGCAGAGCTGACGCTAACCCCGGGGCGTCGCTCTCGCCTGCGAACGCGGATTCCGGCGAGCGATGGGTCGGCCTTGCAGCGGGCCCCAATCACGAACACCTGTACGGCCGCACGCTACGATTGGGCGATGGTCGGCCCGCTGCCACCCTCGGCCGAGGTGACGTTCTGTGCCGCCGACCCGCCGCGCCGATCCACCGTGGCCTGTTGGGTGGAGGTGGCCCACGCCGCACCGGACCTCTTCGTCACGGCGCCCGATCCGCCACCGCTTCCCGGCACCTCGGGACTGGTCACCCTGCTCCGCCCCCCACCCCAGGGCGGCACGCCGCGGCCGGTGGACCGGGTGGTCAACCGGGTGCCCCTGATCGACCTGGTGCCGCAGCTGATGGAGGTTCCGCCAACGGCGACCGCCACCCAGCGTGCACTGGCAGAGACGGTGCGTGCTGGGCTGGCGCTGGTGGGCGCCGGGCGTGTGTTGCCCGGGGTGACACCCGCCGGCTGGGATGCCTGGGCGGTGGCCCCCCTGGACAGCGACGACCTGGCGGTCCTGGAGCGCCTCGCATCCACGCTTCCCGCAGGCCTGCACGCCACGCCGCTTGCTGGGCACCTCGACGGTCGGCGCATGGCGGGAGCCGAGGCCACCGTGCAGGCCATTTGGGACTCGCTGGCCGACTCGCTCCCTCGCGGGGAGGCCTCCGAGGGCCTCACCGGCAGCCACCTGTACGCGTCGCCGTCGCCAACCAGGGTGGTGCACCTGCGCACCTGGGCGGCCAGCGCCGTGGCCAAGCGATGCCGGGGCAGCGCCCTGGAACTGTGTATGTGCCCGCCCCCCAAGGATGAGCCCACCGCGCCCTGGCGGCTCAACCTGCGGCTGAGGAGCCGAGCCCACCCCACCGTGGCGATCGATGCAGCCGAACTCGGCGCCAGCGACCATCGACACCGTCTGGGGCCCACCCCGTGGGATGACCTGCGCAGCGAACTGGCGCGGGTAGGGCGGCACTGGAGCGTGCCCCCGACGCTGATGCAGGCCGACCACCCCACCAGCGCAGTGCTGGACGATGCCGAGCTGGACGCGCTCATCGACGCCACCGACGAGCTGAAGCGGGCGGGGGTCCGGCTGTTCTGGCCCGACGATGGCGACGGCGGAACGGTCGAGGTGCGAGCCGAGGTTCGTGCGCCCGCCGATGGTGGCTTCGGGTTGGAGCAGCTCTGCGACACCCGCTGGCGGGCCCATGTCGGCGGGCGCCAGCTGAATGCGGACGAATTGGAGCAGCTGTTGGCCGCCCGGCGGCCGCTGATCCGCACGGCCGATGGCTGGGTGCGGGTGCCCGAGGACGTGGTTGAACGGTTGCGCCAACGGGGCCCCAGGGTGAGCGTCGGGGAGGCCATGGCCGCCATGCTGGGGGAGCCCGGCCACCCCACCGCGCCCGACGTCGGCGACGACCAGACCGAGCCCGATGAGGCCCCATCGGCCGTCAGCATCGACGGCCTCGCCGTGAGTGTCGCACCCACCCTGGTTGAGCGGGCCCGACGCCTGGCGACGTTGGCAACGACAGCCCCGCCGGTGGAGCGCCACATCGCCGGCCTGGCCGAGGACGTGGTGCTCCGCCACTACCAGCATCGGGGGGTGGCCTGGATGGCGGGCCTGGCCGAGCTGGGCGTCGGCGGGGTCCTGGCGGACGACATGGGCCTGGGTAAGACGCTCCAGACCATCGCCACCCACTGCCTGCTCCACGGTCCGGAGGCGCCGCAGGTGCCCGGCAGGGACGACGACGTCGGCCCGATCGGCCCGACGCTGGTGGTGGCCCCCACCTCGCTGCTCGGCACCTGGGAGCGCGAGTGCCGACGCTTTGCGCCCCTGGTGCCGGTGCGCCGCTACCACGGCACCAAGCGCGACCTGGGCAACCTGGCGCTGAACGAGGTGGTGGTGACCACCTATGGCGTGCTTCGGCGCGACCACGGCCAGCTGGGCGAGTGTGCCTGGGGCATGGTGGTCGCCGACGAGGCGCAGGCGGTGAAGAACCCCACCTCGCGGGCGGCGCGGTCGCTGCGGCGGGTGCACGGCCGGTTCCGCTTGGCGCTGACCGGCACGCCGATGGAGAACCACCTGGGTGAGCTGTGGGCGCTGATGGATTGGGTGGTCCCCGGCGCCCTCGGCACCAGCGAGGATTTCCGGGCACGCTTCGCGGACCCGATCGAACGCCACGCCTCCCGACCCGCCCAGGAGGGGCTGCGGCGCCGCATCGCCCCGTTGATGCTGCGCCGCACCAAGGCCGACCCATCCATCGCGCCCGAGCTGCCACCGAAGATCGAACGGGACGTGGTGGTGGGCCTGACCGCCGAGCAGGGCGCCCTCTATGACGCTGCGGTCGGCGACGCGCTGGATCGCATCGCCTCGGCCGAGGGCATCGCCCGCCGGGGGCTCGTGCTGGCCCTCCTCACCTCGCTGAAACAGATCTGCAACCATCCCGCCCATCACCTGGGCGACGGCGGCCCGCTGCCCGGCCGCTCGGCCAAGCTGCAGGCCTTCGACGACCTGCTGGACGCCGCATCGGCCGCCCGCGACGACGGGCGGGCCGAGCCGACGCTGGTGTTCACCCAGTACGTGACCATGGCCAACCTGCTGGCCCAGCACCTATCCGGGCGAGGCATCTCGCACGCCGTGTTGGACGGTTCGTTGTCACCCACGCAACGCCAGCGCCTCACCGACGACTTCCAGGCGGGGCGCCTCGACGTGCTGGTGTGCTCGCTGCGAGCCGCCGGCACGGGCCTGACCCTCACGCGGGCCACGCAGGTGATCCACTACGACCGCTGGTGGAATCCGGCCGTGGAGGATCAGGCGACCGATCGGGCGCACCGAATCGGGCAGCAATCAACGGTGTCGGTGCACCGCCTGGTCACCGAGGGCACCGTGGAGGAGCGCGTGGCCGAGGTGCTGGACAGCAAGCGACAGCTGGCGGGAGCCGTCATCGGCAGCGGCCTGGAGGGCTGGATCGGCGGGCTCGACGACAGCTCGCTGGCCGACCTGGTGCGCCGCGAGACACCGGCGGGTCGTCGCAGGCAGGACGCAGCATGAGCGGGGGGCCGAGCGACAACTCGGGGCAACAGGACCTCTTTGCGGCCGAACCCGCCGAGCGCCCCACGGCGGAGGCGCAGGCGCCCACCGAGGTTCGATGGGATGGGCAGTGGCTTCAGGCCGCCGCCGAACAGTTGGGCCTGTCTCCGCGCACGATGAACGCGGCGCGCAACCGTCACGGCGACGCGACGCCCGAGGACGCAACGACGCTGTCGATCGAACCCGGGCGCCTCGTCGCCCACGACGCCGATACCGACCGACGCACCTCCGTGGAGGTTCGACGCTGGGGCCCGGTGCGATGGGGCCGGGCCAAGGCCGCGCTTGGCGAGGACGCCGAGGTGAACCGCGCGTTGTCCGGCGGCAAGGCGCACCCCCGGTGCCGTCGTGTGCTCATGGCCGCCAAGGCCGACCCGATGCCGGCGGCGGGCGACCTCGCCGCGGAGTGCGGCTGCGGCCGACCGGCCTGCTCACACCTGGCCGAGCTGCTGGTGGCCGCCGCGGCGGAGATCGCCGACGACCCGTTCGTGCTCCTGGTGCTGCGTGGGGTCGATCGAACCGAGCTGGGCGCTGCCACGCTGGACGAGACGCCACCGGGGTGGCCGCGGGCGATGGATCCGGGGGTGGCGCCCGAGGCGGCCTGGAAGCGCAGCCCGCCGGAGCCCGCAGCCATCACCCACCGGCCCACCGCCGAACGCCCACGGCCGGAGGCGGCCCCCGCAGACAGCGGGCTGACACGCGCCGGGCTCGGCGCCCTGGCGGATCTGGCCGCCCACCGCGCCCGGGCGCTGCTCGCCCGCTCGGGCCCCGAGGCCGACGGGGGGCTGGGCGTCCTGGCCGAACGGCTGGTGGAACGCGGGGTCTCGGCCTCCACCGTGGCCCGCCGCAGCGGTCTGAGCGCCGACGAGCTGGAGGTGCGCCGCCAGGCCCGGGTGTTGGCAGGCGAGGACGGCGTGGCGGTGCTGCTCGATCGCTTCGACGCCGACCCGGACGACCTCGACGAGGGCGCCGCAGCGCTGGGCGGACGGGTTCGGCTGCGAGCCAACCTGGTGACCTCCCCCAGCTCCGGGCGCCAGCTGCGCATCGACCGCCAAGGGCGATGGTGGATGTTGCGGGCCGACCCCCAGCTGGGCTGGGTGGTGACGGCCGGGCCGAGTGGCGACGCAACTACTCTTTGCGGCCAGCCGGCGGGTCACGGGCACCCGACGTGACCGCTCGATAACCTCCCCGGGATGGCCCGCAGTTCCCGTCTCAGCCCCGAGGCCATCGTCACGACCGCGCTCCAGCTGGTGGACGAGGAGGGGCTCGCAGCGCTCTCGATGCGCCGCCTGGCTCGGCGCCTCAGCGTCGAGGCCATGTCGCTCTACCACCACGTCCGGTCCAAGGAGGCGCTGTTGGACGCGCTGGTGGAACGCCTGTGGGACGACGTCGAGCTCAACCTGGACGCCACGCATTGGGAAGAGAGCATGCGCCAGGGCATGACCGTGGTGAGGCGGGGGCTGCTCTCCCACCCCAACCTGCTTCCCGTGGTGGCAACCCGCCCGATCATGAGCCAGAACCCCATGGTGCTCGTGGAGCTCTCGATGGCGGCATTGGTGGAGGTCGGCTTCACCCCCGAACGATCCCGCCAGATCGTGAACGTGCTGGTGTCGTTTGCTGTCGGCCACGCACTGGCCGAGGTCGGCGCCTCGCCCATGATCTTTGACGGCTACGACCGCGACACGGTGACCCGACATCGGTCCACCCTCCCCCCCGACCAGCTTCCACTCGTGGCCTCCACGTTCGGTTCCAGCCCCGAGGATCGGGATGCCGAGTTCCAACTGGGTGTGGACTGCCTGATTCGAGGCCTCGCCGCCGAGCTCGAACTCCACCCCGCGCCGCTCGCCTAGTTCCCGGCTGCCTGCACGCCAACACTCGGTTGGCATTGGACACGCGCGAGCGAGACAATCGAACCACCGCACCCGCTTGCGCAATCAGCCACCACCCCGCCGGTCCGGCCGCAAGGAGCCCCCATCTCACGATCCCTCATCCTCCTGGCCGCCGGGCTTGGCACCCGCTTCGGCGGCCCGAAGCAACTGCAGCCGGTCGGGCCCAACGACGAACCGATCTTCGCCATCAGCGCCGCCCAGGCTCGTTCAGCCGGCATCGAGCGGCTGATCCTGGTGACCCGCGCCGAGCTTGAGGCGCCACTCCGCGAGGCCGCCGAGCGGTTCGTGCCCGACATGGAGACGGTGCTCGTCCGCCAGGATCTCGCCGGGCCGCCACGCGACAAGCCTTGGGGAACCGCTCACGCCGTGGGGGCCTGCGCGAACGTGGTGGACGGACCCTTCGGCGTGGCCAACGGCGACGACCTGTACGGCGACCCGTCGATGCAACTGCTCGCCGATGGGCTCTCGGAGGATGCCCACTCCGGGGTGCTGGTGGGCTTCCCGCTCGCCGCCACCCTGAGCCACCACGGTGGCGTCTCACGAGGCATCTGTCGGGTGACCGACGGATGGCTGGACTCGGTAGTGGAGACCCACGGCCTGGTCGCCACCCCGGACGGCGATGTCGCCGATGGTGCGGGCGGGCGATACGCCCCGGACGCCACCGCCTCGATGAACCTGTGGGGGTTGCCCGCCTCCGCTGCGCAGCGCATGGCGGACGGATTCGAGCGCTTTCTGGCCGACGGGCCCGGCCCTACCGACGAGTATCTGTTGCCCACCGAGGTGGCCAACATGATGGCCGAGGGCCTCACCATCCGCGTGGTCAGCTCGTCAGGAGCATGGATGGGTCTCACCCACCGGGAAGACCTTCCCGAGGTGCGGGCTGCGCTGGCCGCTGCGCCTGACTGACACTCAGAATCCGCAGGAGGAGGTGCCCTCCAGCACCCCGTTCTGGAAGGACTCGATGCGGTCGAAGGCCAGGCTGGAGCCGGTGGCGCCCGTCTGGGTGCTGTCGGTAAAGGCGATGAGCGCCGTCAGCGCCTCGTCCAAGTCGCCGCCGGAGATGGTGAGCTGGTGTTGCTGGGGTACGGGGAACTCCTCCACCAGCGACCCGGCATAGGCACCCATCAGGCAGACCCGCTGCTGGACGCCCTCCTCCGAGGAGATCTGCTCGTCGCTCTCGCCCAGCTGGGATTGCAGGGCCACGCCGTATTGCATGCCCACCAGCAGGCTGGAGGCGAAGTCGCCGGTGCTGTTGTTGATGCCCTCCAACCAGGGCCCGTCCCAGCGCACGCTGCCATCGCTGGCGCAGTAGAACGACCGGTCGTCCGCGTCCGCATCCGAGACGGTGGTGCTGCCGCAGACCACCTGTCCGGCCGCTGGGTCGTATTCCTCGGCCGTCGGCTCGACGTAGCTGGGGAACTCCCGGGCGATCCAGGCGGTCAGGTCGGGAAAGAGGGTGGTGGCCAGCTCGTCGTAGGGAAGGTTCCCGCCGGTCTCGTAGTCGCCGGCGGTGAAAGGCAGCTGCAACACGGGTGGTGTGTTGCGCTCGTAGTCCACGCAGGCGTCGACGCCGCTGCCAAACCCGTCCCGGAACGCCCGCACGCGGTCGAAGCCCGAGCCGTGGGCCGCGGGGTCATCCGAACTCGTGCCCGGCTCGTCACGGAACTCCAACAGGCCGCCCAGCGCGGCATCCAGCGTGCCCTCGTTCAGGGGAAGCTGCGGGTAGTTGCCGTCACCGAGCCACTTGGTCCACGCCCCGGCAAAGCAGTCGGCCTGCTGCTCCAGCAGCACGGTGGCGGCCCCGGAGTTGGAGTTGCCCATCTGGTCCTGAACGGCGTGGCCCCACTCGTGTGCCAGCACCATGGCCACCGCGTAGCTGCCGAAGTTTTCGTACAGCTGGGGCATCAGCCCTTCGTCGTCGAAGGCAACGAACCCGCCCTCGGTGCAATAGAACGCGTTGCCGGCCAGATCGCGATAGGTGGGCTTGGGGCCGGGACCGCAGGCGGGCGGCTCGACGGTGCTGCTGTAAGCGAAGATCTTCTCCGGCGGGATGACCTGGAAGTCCCGGCCGTAGGCGCCGGGCATCGCGTCGGTCCAGAACTGCTGGATGGCCGAGATGGACAGCTCGAGGGTCTCCACATACGGCTTGGAGTCGTCCGACCCCACCGGGCCCGACGGCTGCAAGGGACGGTCGCTGCGGTCGATGACCACGGCGTTGCCGTCCGGCTGGGCCCGCAGCTCCTCGAGCCCCGTCGAGCAGGCGCCCGCCAGCAGCGCCATCATGGCAACCGGGATGAGCAGTCGGGCCTTCATGGTTCTCCTTCGTCGTGGTGCCAAGACTCCCGCAGAAGCTCGCTGATCGTGGCCGCCCAGCGCGCTCGGCACTGGTGACGGTACCGGGCGGTCGGGGTGACCGGTACCCACAGCCCCGCACCCTGGCCTGCCTCTCAGCGGGGCGCTGGGAACGGGCTCAGCCATCGGTTCGGACATCATGGGTCCCTTCCGGCTCCGCCGCTCTGCCACCCGCCCCGTTGCCACCCGCTGGTCTCGCCGCCTGAGCCGGAACCCGCGCTGCGCGCCGAGGTTCGACCGGCGCCAGTTCGGCGACGATGGCCAGGTGGTCGCTGCCGAACACGGGCACCGCGCCCGAGGCCTCCACCTCCAGCTCGCGCACCCCCATCCAATCGATGCGCCGCCGTGGTGTGGGATACGGGAACGTGTTGCCGGTTGACACGACCTCCAGGCCGGCGGCCTCCAGGGCGGGCTCCACCTCGGCCGCCTCCAGGTTGAGGTCGCCGGTGAACACCGCCGGGCCGGGACGAGCCGCCAGCGCGGACAGCGCTACCTTCAGCTGGGCCACCGCCTCCGGGCGGCCTCGCCCCCGGCGTCCCTCGTTCTGCAGGTGCGTGCCCACCACCGACACGCTGGTGCCTGCCACCGGAATGGTCGTCACGATCGCGGCGCGAGGTTCGAGGCCTGCGCCGGAGGGGAGGGCCAGCACCTCGGTTCGGCGGGGCAGCGACCGGCTGAGCAGCGCGTTGCCGTACCAGCCGGGCGTGAGGCGCCGCGCAGGAGCGAACAGCGCGTGGTAGCCCAACGCCTTGCCCACCAGCTGTGCCTGATGGCGAAACCACGACCGCCAGACGCGATGGTCCACCTCGCACAGCACCACTACGTCGGCGTCCAGTTCGGCGACGCCGTTGATCAGGCTGGAGTGGCTGGCGAAGCGCCGCTGCGCCGGAGCGCCGTGGTGGATGTTCCAACAGGCCACCCGGAACGACGCACCCTCAGCCACGCAACAATGCTACTTCCGCCCACCCGCAACCGGCGCCCCGGTGACCTGTCGATCCACCCAGTCGTCCACCCGATCCCACAGCTCGAAGAGCCACTCGCGCCGCTCGTCTCGATCCTCGGGGATGTCGCAGCGGGGTATGCGCCACAGCTCGACGGCGACGCTGCGCTGAAACGGCAGCGCAGCCAGGATCGAGCGCAGACCGCTGAGGCCGTCGAGGCCGTAGTGCACAAACACCGCGACATCCGCGGCGGGAGCGGCATCAAGCAGGGCGAAGGCCCCGCCCCATCGCGGCGGCATGGTGTGCCGCAGTGCGGCGGCGCGTTCGGTCAGCTCCGGGTGGGTCTCGCTGAGCCGTTCCACGGCGCGGGCCCGTTTGGCCGGGGTGCCCCGGGTGCCTTCGGGAAAGATGACCACCGAGTCGGTGTCGCTCAGGCCGCTCGCCAACGACGACAACGCCGCCAGCTCGCCCGCCGTATCGGTGCCCGAGCGGTCGGCAAAGTAGTTGGGCAATCGGTGACCCACGACGTCGAGCAACGGCATGATCTCCAGCTCCCGCTTCAGCACGTAGCGCAGCGCCATGCCGCTCTCGCTCAGCGCCAGGGCGGGGAACAACGTGTCCACCAGGCTGACGTGGCGGCCGAACACGATCACCGGCCCGGGCGACACCGCCTCAGCACCCTCGATGGAGAAGCGCAGGCCAAGCAGGCCGCTCAGCAGGTTCAACAACCGGCGAATCCACCAGTGCTGCAGTCGGGCGTGCATGCGCTGGCTCCACGCCCCATTCATGGCTCGGCCGAAGCCGGTCGCCACCCACATCAGCCCGACCACCACCAGCATCACCGATTCGAGGGCCCCATAGGCCAGGCCGAACAGCCAGCCGCGCACCAGCGGCAGGCGCCGTCGGCCCCGAACCAGGTCGGCCACCGCCAGCACCGGCAGCGCCAGCGGCGCCAGAACCGCCAACAGCAGCGCGATGAGGCAGGTGGCCGGCACCGTCACCAGTCGACGGATCAGCGGTGATCGCATTGGCCGGCCCCCCGTTTCGACAACTGGACCCCCGGGTCGACCGGCGAGGGCCCCCCAGCTGCAGAGCAGCGTACCCACCTGGCGGCGGTTCGCGACCCAACCGCCCTAGCCTGCGCCCGTGACCTCATCCGGTGACTCCTCCCCCTCGTCCCAACCATGGCGCATGGCGCTGGTCGCAGGCGCCGTCCTTCTGGTGGCGGCGGGTTGCGGCGGCGACAGCTCGACGGCGACGCCCAGCACCGCCGCCGACACACCGACCACGCTGGCCGGTGCCGCGGAGGTCGCCGGGGTCGGCACCTTTGCGGTGGGCAAGCGCAACGAGGAGCTGGTGGACGAGTCGCGGCCCACCGACGCCTGGGGCGGCCAGGAGGAGCTGCCCGAGCGCACGCTGCCCACCCTGGTGCTCTACCCGGCCGAGGGCGACCCGGACGAGGAGGCCATCGCACCGGATGCCGCGCCGGCCGACGGCAGATGGCCGGTGGTGGTGTTCTCCCACGGCCGGGGTGGCAACGGCCCCGCCTACACCTCCACCCTGCGCCTGTTGGCGTCGGCGGGCTACGTCGTGGTGGTCCCCACCTACCCGCTCACCAGCAGCGACACGCCCGAGAGGCCCAAGACCGCCGATCTGGCGAACCAGCCGGCCGACGTGTCGTTTCTGCTGGACTGGGTGACGTCGCTGCCCGGCACCGACCCGCTGGCCGACTCCGTGGACCCCGAACGCCTCGGCCTGGCCGGCCATTCGTTGGGGGCGTTCACCTCGCTGGCAGCGGCCTACAACCCGGCCCACCTCGACGATCGGGTGGACGCCGTGGCCGAGTGGGCTGGGGCGTACGTGGGACGGTTGTCCGATGGTGGCGACGCCGTGCAGGACGGTCCACCGCTGTTGGCCGTCCATGGCGACGACGACGACACCGTGCCCTACGCGGCCGCGCCGGCCACGGTCAAGGAGGTGGGCGAGCCCTGGTGGCTGGTGACCCTGGTTGGCGGCGGCCACATCCCTCCCTACGTACAAGGCCTGAACGATCCGTACTCCACGGTGGTGTCGATGACCACCCTGGACTTCTTCGACGCCACCCTGAAGGACGACGACGCCGGCTACGACCGCATCGCCGAGACCGTGACCGAGGCGGGGCCGCAGGTGGCCACGCTGGAGTCGGCCACCGAGTAGCTAGGGTCGCCGCCCATGCCTGCGCCGCGCCGCCACCTCCGCCTGGACGACGAGCCCCTCCGCTCGGCCCTGGCCCAACTGCGACGCGACCTGGACGTGCCGGGGCCATTCCCCGATTCGGTGGCCGCGGCAGCCGCCCGGGCGAGCGACCGGTTCAGCGAGGGTCGGGCGGATGCCACCCACCTGGCGCTGGTGGCCGTCGACCCACCGGGGGCCCGAGACCTCGACCAGGCGTTCGCGCTGGAGGAGTCCGAGGACGGATGGGTGCTGCACTATGCCATCGCGGACGTGGCGGCGTTTGTCGTGCCGGGCGACCCAGTCGACCTGGCCTCACGCGAGCGGGGCAGCACCCTCTACCTGCCCGACGGCAAGGCCCCGCTGCACCCCAAGGACCTGTCGGAGGGACAGGGCAGCCTGTTGCCCGGGCAGACCCGGTGCGCGCTGTGGTGGCGCCTCGCCTTCGATCCCGACGGCGAGGCCATCGGGGCGGAGGTGCGGCGGGCCACCGTGCGGGTGCGCCTGGCCACCAGCTACGAGGTGATCAGCGACGTGCTCGCCCAGGCCGACGGCGACGCGCCACCCCACGGACAGCGGCCGCCACCGAGCGGCTCGGCCATCGATCTGCAGGCCCCGGACGGCGACGCGGTGGCCCGGGCGGCCGAACGCGGGGTGGACCTGGTGCAGCTGGCCCAGACCCTCCGACGGTTCGGGCACCTGCGCCTGGACCGGCAGGCGGAGCGCGGCGGCGTCAGCCTGGCCCTGCCCGAACAGGACGTCGAGGTGGACGGCAACGGCGACGTCCACCTGCTGGCCACCCCCTCCCTCCCGGCCGAGGAGTGGAATGCCCAGCTGTCGTTGGCCACCGGCATGGCGGCCGCCCGGCTGATGCTGGATGGCAACATGGGCTTGCTCCGCACGCTTCCCGCCGTCGAGTCCGGCATGCTGTCCGAGCTGAAGCGGGCCTCGTCGGCCCTGGGTCATCCATGGCCCCATGCCAGCGGGTCGCCGACCACCCAGTACGGGGCCTGGGTTCGCTCGCTCGATCCGTCCACCCCCGCCGGTGCGGCGCTGATGCTGACCGCCACCAAGGGCCTGCGCGGGTCGGGCTACGCCGCGTTCAACGGCGAGCCTCCCGAGCTGACGACCCACGCCGCCGTCGCTGCGCCCTACGCCCACGTCACGGCACCGCTGCGCCGGTTGGGCGACCGCTACGCCGCCGAGCTGGCCCTGGCCGCCTTCGAGGGTCGCCCGGCACCGCAGTGGGTGCTCGACGAGTTCGACGAGCTGCCCCAGGTGCTGAACGATGCCAACCGGCGGGCCTCATCGGTGGACCGGGCCGTGGTCGATCTGTTGGAGGCGGCCGTTCTGGCCCCCCGGGTGGGCGAGGCGTTTCCCGCCGTGGTGCTGTCCCAGGGGCGCGAGGGCCTGCGGGTGCAGGTGACCGACCCGCCGGTGATCGCCGACGCCGCCGGGTCAGCCGAGGACGGGGCACAGGTGCGGGTGCGGCTCACCCGGGCTGATCCCACCAAGCGCGACGTTCGCTTCGAGGTGACGCACGGCTGACCGCCCGACCGGCCTTGGCCGCGGGACCGGTACGATCCAGCGCCATGTCCCAGGCGTCGTCGTCCCCCAGCGAACCACTCACCGGCCTCACCGAGGGCATGGCGGTGGTGGTCGGGGGCGACCGCGTGGTGCGGGTGCCCACCGAGCTGGCCGAGGAGTTTGCCGAGGGCGACCGGTTGCTGACCGTCCCCAGCACGGGGGCCCTGTTGCATGTGCCCGCCGCCGTCGGACGCCTCACGGAGGCCGCCGTCGACCGTGCGGCAGGTGCATTCACCCGGATGGGCGCCGTTTCCGACGAAGCGGTCACTGCGTTCTTCGAGCGCTTCGCCGACCGGCTGGCCGACGACGCCACCTTCGCTCCCATCGCCGAGGCCAACGCCGCCGACGTGGCGGCCGCCCAGGCGAAGGGTCGCTCCACCACCCGGCTGGTGCTGAGCGACACCATGCGCGCCGACATGATCGACGGCCTGCGCACTTGGGGCCGGGCCGCCTCGGGGCGGGACGAGGTGGTCGACCGGGTGGATCACGACGGGTGGTCGGTGGAGCTCCGCCGGGCCGGGCTGGGTGTGGTCGGCTTCGTGTTCGAGGGGCGGCCCAACGTGTTTGCCGATGCCTGCGGAGTGATCCGCTCGGGGAACACCGTGGTGTTCCGCATCGGCTCCGATGCCCTGGGCACGGCCCGGGCCATCGTCGCCCACGCCCTCGATCCCGCCATCGAGTTGGCCGGGCTGCCACCCGGCGCGGCCACCCTGGTGGGTGCCGCCGAGCGTTCGGCCGGCTCTGCGCTGTTCTCCGATCGCCGCCTGGCGTTGGCCGTGGCCAGGGGGTCGGGTGCGGCGGTTGCCCAGCTGGGTGCGGTGGCACAGGCAGCCGGCGTGCCGGTCAGCCTGCACGGCACCGGGGGCGCCTGGATCATCGCCGGCGACTCGGCCGATGCCGGCCGCCTGGAGTCGGCCGTGACCGCCTCGCTGGACCGCAAGGTGTGCAACACCCTGAACACTGCCGTCGTGCTGCGAAGCCGTGCCGCCGAGCTGGTGCCGATCGTGCTGGCCGGGCTCCGTGCCGCAGCCGATGCCCGCGGCACCAACCCCAAGCTGTGGGTGCACCAGTCGGCCGCCGAGCTGGTGCCGGAGGGGTGGCGGGCCGAGATCACGGTCGCCCGAGCACAGGGCGACGTCGCCGAGCCCGGCGCCGAGGCGCTGCCCACCTCAGACCTGGGCCGTGAGTGGGAATGGGAGGCCTCGCCCGAGATCTCCCTAGCGGTTGCCGACGACCTGGCACAGGCCATTGGCTGGTTCAACACGCACTCACCCCACTTCGTCGCCTCGATCATCAGCGAGGATGCGGCCGAGGCCGAGGCCGCCTACCAGGGCCTCGACGCGCCGTTTGTGGGCAACGGGTTCACCCGCTGGGTCGACGGCCAGTACGCCTTCGACCGCCCCGAGCTGGGTCTGTCCAACTGGGAACAGGGCCGGCTCTTCGGCCGGGGCGGCGTGCTCTCCGGCGACTCGGTGTTCACCCTGCGGGCCCGGGTCACCCAGCGCGATCCCAACGTCGCTCGATAGCCGATCCGCCCAAAGGCCGGTGGGGCGCTCGTGGGCCCCCGGGCATCCGGCCGGAATCCGGGACCATTGCCCCTGCCGGTGCGACGTCGTCGAGACCATGCTGACGCCATGTCTCCTGCGACCGTTCCGCACTCCACCGAGCAGACCGAAGCCTCGCTTCCCGTGACCCTGAATGCCGGTTTCATGGGCGTGAAGAGCCGTCCCTATGCCCTGGTGATCACCAACCATCGCCTGCTCTTCGCCCGCTTGACGGGCTCGGAACTGAAGCGGAGAACCGCCGAGCTCAAACAACGGGCCAAGGATGAGGGCAAGGGACGGATGGCCCGAGCGTTCGCGGGCTCGGGTGCCTACTCGGACTTCGCCCGGGACTGCGCTGCCATGCACCCGGCCGACCTGCTGGCCCAGCACCCCAAGAACTTCGCCGTCGATCGCGACACGGTCACCAAGGTGAAGTTGCGCACCGTCTACCTGCAGGACTCCCAAACCGAGGACCGGCTCACCATCAAGACGACGGGCAAGAACTACAAGATGACCCTCACCCACACCTCGATGGAACACGCCCACCAAGCGCTGTCAATGGCAGGACTGCTGTAGGCGAGCCGGCCGGGTCACCCTGGTGGCTCGGCCGGTGGGCCGACACGCTCGATCGACAGGATCCGTCGGCCCATCCCGCCGTGGTACACGCGGTATCGGTCGTCCTGGGTCAGCGCCTCAAGCTGCTCCGCACTCACCTGCCACTCGTCCTCGCCGATCACCAGGTGGTGCGTGACCAGCAGCTGATGGTCGCCGTCCTCGTCGGTTCGCCGCACCAACGTCGCCGCCCCCTCGGCGAGCCACACCTCCTGGGAGGGTCGCTCGCTCAGGCCCGACAGGAACAACAACCCAAGAACCGCGGCGGCCACCGCTCCCGCCACGAGCCCCAGGTTGCCGTCCACCCCATCGGTGACCGCCGGGTAGGCCAGGGCCGCGGCCACCGCCAGACCCACCAACCCG
The DNA here is from genome assembly GCA_041394405.1 of Microthrixaceae bacterium. GTDB lineage: Bacteria > Actinomycetota > Acidimicrobiia > Acidimicrobiales > Microtrichaceae > Microthrix. The sequence continues at coordinate 140,363 of JAWKIF010000010.1, read as the reverse complement.
ACCACCGCGTAGACGACTCGCCGCCGCACCACGGTGCCGGAGTGAACCCGTTCTTGGGCGGGCGAGAGACGCAACGAACGGTTGTTGATGAGGTCGTCCTCGGTGAACCCGAAGGCCTCGGCCAGATGTGGGGCCATCGCCGCTCCCGTGTGGTGTGTGGTGGCGCCATGGTGGCACGGCGACCAAAGCCGATACCCCCCTGGGGTGTACATCGATACCCCTTGGGGGTATGGTGCAACCATGAGCGACGACGCCACTTCGCCACCCGGCTACTCGGACACGAAGGCCGCCCACCTTCGGCGCCTGCGCCGTATCGAGGGTCAGGTGCGTGGGTTGCAGCGCATGATCGAGGACGACCAGTACTGCATCGACGTGCTCACTCAGATCTCGGCGGCCAGCCGCGCCCTGCAATCGGTGGCCCTCGGCCTGCTGGACGAGCACCTCCACCACTGCGTGGCCGACGCGGTCTCATCCGGAGGCGATGAGGCCACCTCCAAGCTGGACGAGGCCTCCGCCGCCGTCGCCCGCCTGGTCCGCAGTTGAACCGAGGGAGACACCCATGAGCCCGACCACCACCGACGCCGAGACCGACCGTGCCGGCACCGACTTGGCCGTCACCGAATTGGCGGTGAGCGGCATGACGTGTGCCAGCTGCGCCGCTCGCGTGGAGCGCACGCTCAACGGGCAACCCGGGGTCAGCGCCACGGTCAACTACGCCACGGCCTCGGCCTTTCTCAACCGCACCGACGACGCTCCGCCCCTCGACGATCTCATCGGCGTGGTGGAGGGCCTGGGATACGGGGCCGAGCCCGCTCCCGAGGGCGAGGACGAGCTGGCCGCCGCCGCCGAGGCCGAGGACGCGGCCGCTGCGGCCCACACCGCAGACCTGCGGCGGCGCTTCTGGGTGTCGGCTGCGCTCGCGCTGCCCGTGATGGCGCTGTCGATGGTGCCCGCGTGGCAGTTTCGGGGCTGGCAATGGGTGGCGCTGGCCCTGACCACCCCCGTGGTCACGTGGGGCGCCTGGCCGTTCCACCGGGCGGCCCTCACCAACCTGGCCCATCGGGCCACCACCATGGACACGCTGGTGTCGCTGGGCGTCACCGCCGCCTACGGCTGGTCGTTGTGGGCCCTGTTCTTCGGCGGGGCCGGCGAACTCGGCATGACCATGAACATGAGCTGGCTGCCGGCGGACACGACCATGGGCGACATGGGCGGGGGCTCCCACCACGAGCTGTACCTGGAGGTGGCCGCCGTGGTGCCCACCTTCCTGCTGGGCGGCCGGTGGGCCGAGGCCCGGGCCAAGCGACGGGCGGGCTCGGCGCTGCGCTCCCTGCTGCGCCTCGGCGCCCAGGAAGCACGGGTGCTCGCCGCCGACGGCAACGAGCTGACGATTCCCGCCTCGGCGGTCAAGGTGGATCAGCGCGTGGTGGTGCGTCCCGGCGAGCGCATCCCCACCGACGGGCTCGTGGCCGCCGGCACGTCCAGCGTCGATGCCAGCCTGCTCACGGGCGAGTCCGTGCCGGTGGAGGTCTCCCCCGGCGACGAGGTCACGGGCGCCACGGTGAACCTGTCGGGCCGCCTCGAGGTGACCGCCACGCGTGTGGGCGCCGACACCCAGCTGGCACGCATCGCCTCGCTGGTGCGCGACGCCCAGGCCGGCAAGGCCGACGTGCAGCGGCTGGCCGACCGGGTGTCGGCGGTGTTTGTGCCCGTGGTGCTGGCCATCTCCGCGCTCACCCTGCTCACCTGGCTGGCGCTGGGTCGCCCGGTCGACGCCGGTGTGGCTGCCGCCGTGGCGGTGCTGGTGATTGCCTGTCCCTGCGCCCTCGGCCTGGCGACGCCGACGGCGCTGCTGGTGGGCACCGGCCGGGGTTCGCAGTTGGGCCTGCTGATCAGCGGCCCGGAGGTGCTGGAGGCCACCCGCAGCATCGACGTGGTGGTGCTGGACAAGACCGGCACGGTCACCCAGGGCAACATGGCCCTCGGCGAGGTCGTCACCGCCCCCGGCGTCGAGCGAGCCCAGCTGTTGGGCCTGGCCGGCGCCGCAGAAGCGGGCAGCGAGCACCCCATCGCAGCGGCCATCGCCGCGGCCGCCCGTGACGAGCTGGGCCGGCTGGGCGAGGTCACCGAGCTGAACAACCGGGCCGGTCTCGGCATTGAGGCCTCGGTTCGCCCGGCCGACGCGGCCGCGGCCCCCACCCGCGTGGTGGTGGGCCGACCCGCGCTGCTGGACGAGGAGGGGCACGCCTGGCCCGACGGGTTGGCCGAGCGCGCCGAGGGACTCGCCGCCGGGGGCATCACCGTGGTGGCCGCCGGTTGGGACGGTGAGGTGCGCGGTCTGCTCTGCGTCGCCGACCAGATCCGGCCCGACAGCGCCCGCGCCATCTCCAGGCTCGAGGCGTTGGGCATCTCACCATGGCTGGTCACCGGCGACTCGGAGGCCGTCGCCCACGCCGTCGCCGCAAAGGTGGGCATCGCGCCCGAGCGGGTGATGGCGGGCGTGCTTCCGGAGGACAAGGTGAACGTCGTCACCAAGCTGCAGGCCGACGGCCACCGGGTGGCCATGGCCGGGGACGGCGTGAACGACGCGGCCGCGCTGGCCACCGCGGACCTCGGCATCGCCATGGGCGGCGGGGCCGACGTGGCCATGGAGGCCTCGGACCTCACCATCGTGTCGGGCGGGCTGCTGGGCACCGTGGACGCCATCCGCCTCGCCCGCTCCACCCTGGGCACCATCAAGGCCAACCTGTTCTGGGCGTTCGCCTACAACGTGGCGGCCATCCCGCTGGCCGCGCTGGGGCTGCTCACGCCGCTCATCGGCGGGCTGGCCATGGCGGCCTCGTCGGTGCTGGTGGTGCTCAACAGCCTGCGCCTGCGCCGGTTCCAACCCACCGCCCACCTGCGCCGGCACGCGAGCGACGACATTTGATGACGCCTGCACGTATTTCATTCGGCACCTGCCGACGGGAGGTGGACAAACAGCCATGCACCGTTACTGTGGTAACCCTCATTCGCGTTTTCGGGTTGGCATCCCGCTAGATTCCACCGCGATCCGTACTGCCCCTTCGCATGCTGAACCACGACCCCGGCCAAGACGACGCAACCCATCTGGGCGCCAGAGCCGCGTGCGAGGACCTCGGTGTTGTCACCTCGGCGGTGAAGGAGGGCGGCGACAACGAGACGCTCTACCGACGTGTGGCGGAGCTACTCGGTCGGGGCAGTGCCCACTCCGCTCCGACAGCCATCACGCCGAAACGCCAAGAGGACGTCAGGCTTCTCATCGGTCGTATCGAACGAGTACTCGACAGGACGCAGTGGGAAGCCGACGAGTTCCTGCTCACTGTGGGTTGCGATCTCACACCGCAGCAGGTGATGGCCGAGATCAACCTCGACCGCTGTCTCACGCTGGCGGGGCTCATTGAGAACGCCATCGAGGACGTCGGCGCCTCTCCCGCTCCACGGCCGAACGGAGAGGGTGGCGCTTCGGCCTCGCAGGACGACCTCGAGACGAGACGGGCTGCCGTACACGTCATCGTGGAGGCATTTCGTGCGGCCGCCGGCAACACCGGCGATGCGCGCAGCTTTTGGGACACCACTCCGGATACGGCCGACTATCCGCTCGCACCACGCGAATCGGTGCGTGCAGGACGACCCAGCGAGGCGTTGCTTGCCTTGGGGAGACACGTCCGGAACCGTCGCCAAGTCATCCAACGGACGCCCTCGGCTCGTGCCGCCAACCCTGGTCTGCGTTCAGTTCACAGCTAATGTGCACGGGTGGTTCTCTACGCCAAGTCGCTTCGATCTCGACACGACGACTTGGCGTTCCCGCTCTGTGACCTTGAGCGGCGCACCTTCACCGGCCATTGTCGAACGCTCGCCAATCAGCTGACCTCGCGACAGGACACGGACCTGAACGTCCGGTCGATCGTCGACGCTCTGAACCAGCGGCTCACCATTCGCACCGCTGAGCGGTTCACCGCTTGGGGGAGCATTCCCCTGACCTTCCGGAACGCTGAACCAGATATCAATCTCGACTTTCTCACGCGCCACCATGGCGCGGCGGTCGAGGTCCTCCCAGAACCACCGGCGGCGATTGATCAGGTTGATCGCTCACTGGCTGCTGTCCTTGAGTCAAACCTGACCCAGAGGCAGGGGGTTTTGGCCAGCGAGGTGGCCGAACGGGTTGCCGGAGTCTTCATGGAGGTCTTGGTAGCAGTGCCCCTCAGCCACGGCAACCTGCTCCTCGCAGAGACCTACGCGTTCCTTGCTGCGAACCTGCTCGGCGTCGGGCCTCGTCCCGTTGAAGAAAGGCGGAGCATGCGGCTCGGGGACGACCGGTCGCGCCACCTCACTGCCAACCGGGACTCCTACGACCTAGCAATCCACGCCGCGCTGAACGGCCAGCCCGACCCCATCATTGACTTCTTCGCATTTCGCATTTCGGTGTGGAGCGACCACGAGGCTTGAGGCCCTGACCGCCCAGCGCCTCGGGGCCCGCCTCAGGCGGAGACGGCAGCCTTCTTCTCTACCGGGTGCTTGCGCGGGCCCGGGGTGAAGGTCACCGGGATGTGCTTGATGCCCTGAATGAAGTTGCTGCGCAGCCGTTCGGGCGGGCTGGCCATGGCGATGTCGGGCATGCGGGTGGCGATCTCGGTGAAGATGATGCGCAGCTCGGCCTTGGCCAGGTTGGCGCCCAGGCAATAGTGCGCGCCGCCGCCACCGAAGCCGACGTGATCGATGGCGTTGGGCCGCTCGATGTCGAATGCATCGGGGTCGTCGAAGACGCGCTCGTCACGGTTGGCCGAGACGTGCCACATGATCACCTTCTCGTTCTCGTCGAGGTCCACGCCGCCGACCTGACAGGGAGCAGTGGTCTGCCGACGGAAGTGCAGCACCGGCGAGCCCCATCGCACGGCCTCCTCCACCATGTTGGCGATGCGTCCATCGATGTCGCGCTTGAGCAGGTCGAACTGCTGCGGGTTGGACATCAGGCCCCACATGCCGTGGCTGGTGGCGTTGCGGGTGGTCTCGTTGCCCGCCACCGACAGCAGCAGCATGAACATCTCGAACTCTTCGTCGCTCAGCCGGTCGCCCTCGATCTCGGCGTTGATCAGCTTGGTCACGATGTCGTCGCGGGGATCGGCCTTGCGTTCCTCGCGCAGCTGGTTGACGTACACGTACAGCTCGGCGGCCGCCTCGGTGGCCTCGTCCATGTCGGCCAGCTCGCCGGACTGGGTGTACTCGGGATCCTGCGCGCCCACCATGGTGTTGGTCCAGTCGAACAGCAGGCGCCGATCGTCCTGGGGAACGCCCATGATCTCGGCGATGGCCTGCAGGGGCAGCTCCATGGCCAGGTCGTTCACGAAGTCACACTCGCCCCGTTCGATCACGTTGTCGACGATCAGCTCGGCCCGGTGCTGCAGGTACTGCTCCAACAGGCCCACCATGCGCGGGGTGAAGCCCTTGTTGATGAGGCGGCGGTAGCGGGTGTGCAGCGGGGCGTCGGTGTCGATCAGCAGCTTGCCGCGGCTGTCGAAGCCCGACGGGGCGGGCTGGTCGTGCATCAACGCGCCCTCCCGCTGGGAGGAGAACAGGCCCGTGTCCCGGTTCACGTACTGGAGGTCGGCGTGGGTGACGACGTTCCAGAAGCCGTCGGCCTTGCCGTTGGGATCCTCGTGCCAACTCACCGGCGCCTCGCTGCGCATTCGCCGGAACATCTCGTGGTGGTCGCCGCGTACGAACATGTCGAGGTCGAAGACGTCAACGAAATCTGGCTGTTGGCGAGTGGTCACGGTTGGCATCCCCCTGGACGTGGGCCACTGTGGGTGGCGTGGATCTCACAAAACGAGAACGTGTTCTTGTTTTACCCTAGGGCACCGTCAGCGGGCTGCGGTACACGACACAGGTCACAGGCATGCGTCACGCGCCTTCTCGCTCCTGTCGGCAAGGCCGGTCGTGGTCTGAGCCCCCGGGCCCAATCGGTCAGACTGGGACAGGGCGCGCCCATCGCGCCGCCACCAGGCAGCCTACGACGCCCAGGAGGCGGGGGGACGCAGATGACCGAAACCGACAGCGCCGAGGGGCCGGTGCCCCGGCAGATGGAGCGGACCTCCGTCGACATCCCCGGCGAGTTGCTGGAAGACCTGAAGCTGCGCCTGGGCCACACCCGCTGGCCCGATCAGTTGCCCGACACCAGCTGGACCTACGGCACCGACCTGGGAACGCTCCAGGGCCTCTGTCGGCAGTGGCGCGACACCTACGACTGGCGCGCGACCGAGCGTCGGCTGAACGCCTGGCCCCAGTACCGCACGGAGCTGGGGGGCACCCCGGTGCACGTCATCGTGGCCCGTTCCCCCGAGCCCAACGCCATGGGGTTGCTGCTCACCCACGGCTGGCCGGGATCGGTCACCGAGTTCCTCGACGTCATCGAACCGCTGCGCAACCCGGTCGCCTACGGGGGCGACGCCGCCGACGCCTTCGACGTCATCGTGCCGTCGCTGCCCGGCTTCGGGTTCTCCGGGCCCACCACCGCTCCGGGGTGGGACGTAAAGTCGGTTGCCGAGGCGTGGGCCGAGCTGATGGCCCGGCTGGGCTACACCCGCTACCTCGCCCAGGGCGGCGACTGGGGCAGCTTCGTCTCCACCTGGCTGGGCCTGGTCGACCCCGAGCACCTGGCCGGCATCCACCTGAACATGGCGGTGGGCTTCCCCACCGACGAGCCCATGACCGACGAGGAGGCGGCCGACTTGGGCGCCATGGGCGAGTTCCTGAACACCGGGTGCGCCTATCAGGAGATCCAGGGCAAGAACCCCCAGACCCTGGCCTATGGCCTGGTGGACTCCCCGGCCGGCCTGGCCGGCTGGATCCTGGAGAAGTTCTGGGCCTGGACCGATCACGAGGGCGACCTGTTCGAGGCCGTCAGCCGCCAGGCCGTCCTGGACAACCTCACCACCTACTGGGTCACCGGCACCGCCGGGTCGGCCGCCCGCATCTACTACGAGACGATGGCCACCAAACGCTTCGGCATCCACGAGGCCAGGGTGGAGGTGCCGACGGCCCTGGCCCAGTTCCCCGCAGAGATCACCAAGCCCCCTCGGTCGTGGGTGGAGGCGGCCTACAACCTGGTGCAGTACAACCGGTACGACCGGGGTGGGCACTTTGCCGCGCTGGAGGAACCCGACCTGCTCATCGAGGACGTCCGCATCTTTGCCCGCACGCTGCGCTGAGCAACTTGGGACTGGGGCACCCCGGGGACGGTCAGTGGATGGGCTGGTGCTGGCCCTCGTTGGCGGCCCGCAGTCGCCGGGCCGTGCTGACCAGCACCCGCCGGGCCAGCCCCGGCACCTCGTCGAGCAGGGTGGAGAACTCCCGGGTGCCGATCACCAACACCCGCATCGGCGAGGTGGCCGTGACGGTGGCCGATCGAGGTCCCGCATCGATCAACGACAGCTCGCCCACATAGGCGCCCGGCCCGAGCGTGGCAATCACCTCGCCGTCGCGGCTCACCTCGGCGGTGCCCTCCTCGATCACGAAGGCCTCCTGCCCTGCGTCGCCCTGGGAGATGAGCACGCGCCCCTCGGGCACCTGCAACTCGTCCACGATGCGGGCCACGTCGCGCAGTTCCTTCGGCGAGCAGCCGCCGAACATCGGCAGCGAGCCCAAGCGCTCCAAGTAGGCGTCCATTGATGATCCTCCCCCTTTGGGGGCGGCCCAGTGATGCCGCTCCCTCCCCCAGACCGTAGGCCAACGAACCCACCCCGGCATCGCAAAGTTCCCCGCGGCGGCGCCCGCCCGGTAGATTCCGCCCTGCTATGGCGACCTCAACTGAGACTCCCAACGACACCGGCTCCTCCAGCAAGCGTCGGTTCCGCCCCTACCAGATCGCACTCGGCGTGGGCGGAGGATTCGCTGCCATCACCGCCGCCTCGTACCTGGCCGAGCTGTTGTGGGCCGAGCACTGGTCCGAGACCTACCACGAGGAGCATCCGGTCTCCCGCCTGATGTTCAACAACATCCCGGGCTGGCTGCGGCTGATCTTCTACGTGAGCGTCATCGCCGCCATCCTTTACGGCGCGTTCAACTTCTCCAACCGGGTGCGCAACTGGGAGCGGGGCGGCCCCGAGGACCGCCGCACCACCCCGAAGAACATCAGGAAGCGCCTGGAGAGCATGCGTGCGGGCCTCTACATGCAGACCCTGCTGCGCGACCCCGCAGCCGGCGTCATGCACAGCTTCATCTACTTCTCGTTCCTGGTGCTGCTGGCGGTCACGACCATCGGCGAGATCAACCTGCAGGTGCCCAACTCGGTCAAGTTCCTGCACGGCGACGTCTACCGGGCGTACGCCTTCGTGGCCGACCTGGCCGGCGTGTTCTTCGTGGCTGGCCTGGTGTGGGCCATCGTGCGCCGCTACGTGCAGAAGCCCTACCGGATCCGCATCAAGACCAAGGCCGACCACGCCATCGGCCTGGGGGTGCTGTTGGCCATCGGCATCAGCGGGTTTGTGGCCGAGGGCTTCCGCATCGCCCTGGAGGGCCTGCCCGCCGCCGACAAGGGCGCCTTCATCGGCTACCCGCTGGGCGTGGCGTTGGAGGGTCTGGGCGGCCTGGAGTGGTGGCACCGTGCCTGGTGGATCGTGCACATCGCCTCGTTCGTGGCCTTCCTGGTGGTGCTGCCCACCACCATGCTGCGCCACATGTTCACGTCGCCCATCAACATGTACCTGAAGGACCGTGAGCGCCCCAAGGGCGCCATGAAGGCCATGCCCAACCTCATGGAGACCGAGCTGGAGAGCTTCGGCGCCTCGGTGGTGGAGGACTTCACCTGGAAGCAGCTGCTGGACACCGATGCCTGCACCATGTGCGGCCGCTGCACCTCGGTGTGCCCCGCCTCGGGCACCGGCAAGCCGCTGGATCCCCGCGAGATCGTGCTGAAGACCGGCGAGATCATGGCCGCCACCGGCGACCCCAAGGTGAGCCCGCCCATCGCCCTCGACGGCGAGATCACCATCTCGGCGCCGGCGCTGGCCGAACGCATCACCTCCGAGGAGGTGTGGGCCTGCACCAGCTGCAAGGCGTGTGACGACATCTGCCCGGTGAACATCGAGATCCTGGACAAGATCCTCGACATGCGTCGCTACCTGACGCTGATGGAGTCGGACTTCCCCACCGAGTTGGGCACCGCCTATCAGGGCATGGAGAACCAGGGGAACCCCTGGGGCATGGGGCAGAGCGATCGTGCCAAGTGGGCCGACAAGGTCGAGGGTGTCAACATCCTCGACGGCGGCGACCCGCTCGAGGCCGAGTACCTCTACTGGGTGGGTTGCGCCGGCAGCTTCGACGACAAGAACCAGAAGGTCACCCAGGCGGTGGCCAAGCTGTTGCAGCGGGCCGAGGTGAGCTTCGCCATCCTCGGGCCGTCCGAGAACTGCACCGGCGACCCCGCCCGCCGTTCCGGCAACGAGTACATCTTCCAGATGCTGGCCATGCAGAACATCGAGACGCTGGATTCGATGGGCGTCAAGAAGATCATCGCCCAGTGCCCCCACTGCTTCAACACCCTGGCCAACGAGTACCCGCAGCTGGGCGGCCACTACGAGGTCATCCACCACACCGAGCTGCTGGAGCGCCTCATCGACGAGGGCGCCATCGACACCGCCGGCACCAACTTCGCCGAACGGGTGGTGTACCACGACAGCTGCTATCTGGGGCGCCACAACGACATCTACATGTCGCCCCGCAACATCATTGCGTCGCTGGGCGGTGTCGAGGTGGTGGAGGCGCCCCGCAACGGCAACAAGGGCATGTGCTGTGGCGCCGGCGGTGGCCGCATGTTCATGGAGGAGCACACCGGCAAGCAGGTGAACGTCGAGCGCAGCCAGGAGCTGTTGGCCACCGGCGCCACCCGCATCGCCACCGCATGCCCCTTCTGCTACATCATGATCGACGACGGTGTGAAGGGTGAGGGCGTCGAGGAAGAGGACGTCAAGGTGGGCGACATCGCCATCCACCTGCTGGAAGCCCTCGAAGACGCCGAGACGCCGGTCGGCATCCCGATCAGCGCGGTGGTCGACCAGGGGTAGCTGGCCGGCAACGCTCCCCACGGCGCTGCGGCGCCGGCACATGTGAGCCATTTTCATACCCTCCCGTCCTGGGTTCTATGGTGTGACGCGGGAGGGATCGGAGATGTTCGGCCTTGAGTTCTTCTGCGGCTGGCTGCTTCAAGACGTCGTCGACGCGCTGGGTGTGGGCGCCTTCAACCGCGCTGCGGCGAAGGATCTCCACTCAACATTGGAGCGTGTGGGACGGATGGCGCTGGACCGCACGAGCGCGCAGCTGCTCCACACCGGCGAGCCTGGCGAAGGCGAGGATCACTTCCTGACTCGGCAGGCCGTCGAACGCTTGCTGGAGCAGCCTCCGATCCCAGCCGAGCCGCTCAACCAGTCAGTCTTGGACGGTCTTACCCAACGGTCGATGCAACTCGCTTCGTGGCTCAGTCAGGAAGACTCTGGCCACCAATCCGTCTTGGAGGCCTCAGGAGTCGCCGAAGGGGACTTCGCCGAGACGCTGGAACGGGCCCTGGTCGAGTGCCTGATTGAGGAGACCAGCAACCCCAAGTCACCGGCCATCCCGATCCGGTGGACCGGAAGCCGATCTCGCACAGCGCGCTCGCCAGGAGATGGATTCGAGATTCCAGTCGCCTCATCGAACTCCGGCGACAGATCACGACACAACCGGCGATCCCATCGTTGGTCGAGTTGCTGAGCCCCGTGGACCGGCCGATTCGTTCTACCGAGAGCATCACTCAGCTCTTGCGACCGACCCGCCGGGCGGTTCCCTATCAGCCGCCGCCCGAGCTGGAGGCTCTGGAGAACTGGATCAACGAGTCGCCCACCGACGGTGTGGCGATCGCCGTCGTTCACGGCGCCGGTGGAACCGGGAAGACGCGGCTCTGCGTCGAGTTGGGTGTCCTGTTTCGAGACCATGGCTGGACGGTGGGGTTCGTCCCCAGAGGCAAACAGGGCAGCATCGACGAACGGTTCGCCCGCGGCGTTGAGGACTCGACGGGCGATGCACTGTTGTTTGTCGACTATGCGGATGCCCGCGACACCGACGACCTAGTGGATCTCTTGAGGGCCGCATACAGGACCGGTTGGGTCAGGAGGGTTCGGCTGGTGTTCACCACGCCGCGACCTGACTGGTGGGAGCGGGTTCAGACGCGAATGGACGATCGGCGTCTCGGTTCCCGTCAACGAGCTTGAGGAACTGGAATCGACCACCCAGCTGGGTTCCCAGGTGTCGGCTGCCGCGTTTTCGAGGCTTCGCGGTCGGCCACAACGGTTGGCCGTGCCCGACGGCTGGTGGTGCTCGACATCGTCCTGGCTGCGGCGTTGCTGTCGCGGTGACGTGGCCACGATGCCCACCACCGGGCAGGGCTCTACGACGAGGCCATCAGGCACGAGTACAAGTGGTGGGACCACCACAGCATCACCGAGATGGGCAAGCGATTGGGAGGTGGCGGCTGCTGCGATCACGTTGGTGTCGCCGCAAACCAGACGCGGCCGCGCCAGCGGTCGTGCAAGCGGCGGGCGCCCGGCATCGCTCAGAGGCGCTCGCTGGTGGTTCGGTCATCGCCGACAGCTGCCCAGCGATGGGGGTGACGGTAGTCTGCATTCCTTTGCCGAGGGGTTGGCGCTGCGGCCGGACCGGGTTGGCGACCATCTGATGCGCAGGGTGACGGGTGAGGACCACCATCTGGTTCCTGAGTTGTGCTGGCGTGGCTGCTCCAGGTTCAGGAGTCGAACCTGACCAGGCCATCGAACTCGCCGAACGCCTCGTCGCAAACGCCTCGCGAGCTGCGTTGGAGGAGGGTGTCGAGCACCGGCTGGATCGGGCATTCGCGACGAAGGCCGTGCACGGTTGGTGAGGACGGCGGGCCGCATCCGGCACTCGTCGCCATGGTCCAGGCGGCAGCTCGCGGCGACCGCTTCGCTGCGTCGGCGTCGTCGCTTCGCTTGCCGCAGCAGGCGACGACGCGGTCGTGGCCCTGCTGTCGCCGTTGCGTGAGGTTCCGCTGGCCTCGCTGGACAGCTTTCGGGCGGTGCTCGCAGAGCGGTTGCCGGCGCTCACCAGCGCCGATTTGGCCGAACGCGCAGGGGCCCTCCACGAACTGGGCGTTCGGCTCTCCGGCAGGCCGACGAGCCGAAGCTCGAACCCACCCAAGAAGTCACCCTCTACCGGGAACTCGCAAGCCGACAACCCGGCCTACCTCAACGACCTCGCCATGTCGTTGAACAACCTCGGCATCAGGCTGTCGGAACTCGGCCGACGAACCGAAGCGCTCGAACCCACCCAAGAAGCCGTCACCCTCTACCGGGAACTCGCAGCCGACAACCCCGCCTACCTCAACGACCTCGCCAGCTCGTTGAACAACCTCGGCGCCAGGCTGTCGGAACTCGGCCGACGAACCGAAGCGCTCGAACCCACCCAAGAAGCCGTCACCCTCTACCGGGAACTCGCAGCCGACAACCCCGCCTACCTCAACGACCTCGCCATGTCGTTGAACAACCTCGGCATCAGGCTGTCGGAACTCGGCCGACGAGCCGAAGCGCTCGAACCCACCCAAGAAGCCGTCACCCTCCGGCGGGAACTCGCAGCCGACAACCCCGCCTACCTCCCCAACTCGCCATGTCGTTGAACAACCTCGGCGCAGCCAGGCTGTCGGAACTCGGCCGACGAACCGAAGCGCTCGAACCCACCCAAGAAGCCGTCACCCTCTACCGGGAACTCGCAGCCGACAACCCCGCCTACCTCAACGACCTCGCCGGATCGCTGGACAACCTCGGCGCTATGCCGTCGAACTCGGCCGACGAACCGAAGCTCAGAACCCACCTAAGAAGCCGTCACCCTCTACCGGGAACTCGCAGCCGACAACCCCCGCCTACCTCAACGACCTCGCCGGATCGTTGAACAACCTCGGCGCCATGCTGTCGGAACTCGGCCGATGAACCGGAAGCGCTCGGAACTCCACCCAAGAAGCCGTCACCCTCTACCGGGAACTCGCAGCCGACAACCCTGCCTACCTCAACGACCTCGCCATGCCGTTGAACAACCTCGGCATCAGGTTGTCGGAACTCGGCCGACGAAACCGAAGCGCTCGAACCCACCCAAGAAGCCGTCACCCTCTACCGGGAACTCGCAGCCGACAACCCCGCCTACCTCAACGACCTCGCCATGTCGTTGAACAACCTCGGCGCCAGGCTGTCGAACTCGGCCGACGAACCGAAGCGCTCGAACTCCACCCAAGAAGCCGTCACCCTCTACCGGGAACTCGCAGCCGACACCCCGCCTACCTCAACGACCTCGCCGGATCGTTGAACAACCTCGGCAACAGGCTGTCGGAACTCGGCCGACGAACCGAAGCGCTCGAACCCACCAAGAAGCCGTCACCCTCCGGCGGGAACTCGCAGCCGACAACCCCGCCTACCTCAACGACCTCGCCATGTCGTTGAACAACCTCGGCAACAGGCTGTCGGAACTCGGCCGACGAACCGAAGCGCTCGAACCCACCCAAGAAGCCGTCACCCTCTACCGGGAACTCGCAGCCGACAACCCCGGCCTGGCCTCAACGACCTCGCCATGTCGTTGAACAACCTCGGCATCAGGCCGGTCGACCTCGGCCGACGAGCCGAAGCGCCTTGAACCCACCTAAGAAGCCGTCACCCTTACCGGGAACTCGCAGCCGACAACTCCGCCTACCTCAACGACCTCGCCGGATCGTTGAACAACCCGGCGCCATGCTGTCGGAACTCGGCCGACGAACCGGAAGCGCTCAAACCCACCCAAGAAGCCGTCACCCTCTACCGGGAACTCGCAGCCGACAACCCTGCCTACCTCCCCCAACTCGCCGGATCGTTGAACAACCTCGGCATCAGGCTGTCGGAATCGGCCGACGAACCGAAGCGCCTGAACCCACCCAAGAAGCCACCCTCTACCGGGAACTCGCAGCCGACAACCCCGCCTACCTCCCCAACGACCTCGCCAGCTCGTTGAACAACCTCGGCGCCAGGCTGTCGGAACTCGGCCGACGAACCGAAGCGCTCGAACCCACCCAAGAAGCCGTCACCCTCTACCGGGAACTCGCAGCCGACAACCCCGCCTACCTCAACGACCTCGCCATGTCGTTGAACAACCTCGGCATCAGGCTGTCGGAACTCGGCCGACGAACCGAAGCGCTCGAACCCACCCAAGAAGCCGTCACCCTCCGGCGGGAACTCGCAGCCGACAACCCCGCCTACCTCAACGACCTCGCCGGATCGTTGAACAACCTCAGCATCAGGCTGTCGGAACTGGGCCGCGGCGACGAGGCACCACCTGCGTGGTTGGAGTGTTCGGCCGACCTTGACGCTCCGGCTGATGGCTGGCTGCTCGCCCAAGCGACAGGCTCGGACACCCTCGAAGCGACCGAGCGCAACCCACTCGCCAGACAGGCCCTGGCTGGCCTCCGCCATGACGCCGACGGTCAAGGTCGACTACTCGGTGAAGGCCGCCGGGCCTTGGCCGCTGCGGTTGAAGAACACCATCTTGCCCTTGACGACGTCGACCCTCCTCGATGGCTGGCGGTCGCCCCCACGGAGGCCGACTATGAACTGGCCAACGCATGGGAACACGCATCGCATGGGTCCTTCGACGAACTCGCCCAAGCGGGCGCCTCCTGGATCACCGACAACGCTGCCCACGAACGCTTGCACTCGCTCGCAGAGCGATTCCCCGGCACCCGATTCGCCACCGAGTGGACCATGGTTGCCGAGCACCCCGGGGGCATCACCGAGGCGGTGGCGGCGCTGGTTGAAAACGACCGGGCTTCGCACCTTCTGAACCAATGGATATCCACCGACACCTGGGAAGCCAGCCAAGCGTTCTACGAAGCCAACCACGAACCCCTCACGGGAGAACTCCCACAGGCCCTGCTGCAACAGGCCGTCGAGCAGGGTCAAGCACTCGCAGCCCAACACCTCGCATTGATAGGCCTTTGCGAAGCTGTCGGCCCCGACATCGCCTTCGGAGGTGCCGCCGATGCTGCGGCTGCACTCACCGCAGCCAACCGGGCCGTCGCCGAGGGTCGTCTGGACCTCGTGATGTCGTGGGCAGCCGCCAACCCTCGGCTGCTCCAGCGCCCGCCCGACGGCGTGCTGATCCAAGCGCTCCTCCTGCTCCTGCAACAACCTGACGCTGCCGCCGAGCACCCCGAAATCGGCGAAACCATCCAAGCCGTCTATGCCGACGCCCGCAACGTCCAGCGCGACAACGCCCGCGCCCGGCTCACGAAGCTGGCAGCTCACGACCAACACCAAGACCTCGCCAACCGACTGCTCACCTGGATCGACGAAGCACAGCCGCCCCCGGTCGAAACGCTGCCGGACCGCCACCAGTAGGTTCCCTGGACTCGTCCGCCGTGCGCATGCGCGACGGCGACGGCCCCGGCTGGTCTCAGGCGTCGGAGGGCGTGGGCCACAGGTCGAGCAGCACCTCGACCACCTCGTCCGCGATCATGAGGCCGCCGAGGTGGCTCTCGGCATGACGGATCTGGACCGTCGAGTCCGGCACCAGTTCGGCCATGCGCTCCGCATGCGCTGCGGGCACGATCGGGTCTGCGTCGCCCTGCCAGAAGCGGATCGGCACGTCGATGTCCGCCAGGTCGAATCCCCATGGCTTGCTGAACAGCAAGATGTCGAAGAACAGCGAATGCAACCCTCGCGTGCTGCCGTGTGCGATGTCGTCGAGAAACATCTCCTTCATCGCTGGTTGGGCGAACACCGCTCGGTCACCTTCGGGGAACACACGGGTCGCAAGCCCGAATGTCGGGGATGCCACGGGCCGGAGCACCTGAACCACGGCGCCGAGCGCCGACCCCATCGGGGCACGGAGCAGGTGGAGGGGCGCCTGGAAGCGCTGGGCGAGCCGGATCATTCCACCATCCGGCGCCTCGGGCCCGGTGGTCGGCGCAACACCCCCAAGGACCGCACCGGCCACCATCCGCTCCGGATGCGCCCGGGCGCAGGCGAGCACGTACGGCCCCCCGCCTGACAGCCCGATGGCGGCGTACCGGTCGATGCCGAGATGGTCCAGGATCACCTCGACGTCGTCGCTCCAGTCCAGCACCCGGTCGTAGAAGTGTGGGGTGGAGTCACCGGCCCCCGGCCGTTCGAGGCCTACCAGCCGAACACCGCGTTCGCGGGCCAGTTGGCGTACCTGCGGCGGCAGCTGGCGCCGGGCGCCCGGCGTCCCGTGGAACCACAGCACGGCGCGCCCGGTCGGGTTCCCGAACTCGGCAAATCCAACGTAGCGGCCGTCGGGGAGCGCGACGGTGCCTTCCACGCGGGGAGGTAGAACGTGTTCCATTTTTCGAGTGTTTCACCTTTGCACCCGCAGTGCGAGTGAGGGCACCCCGCAGCATCCCCATGTGGCACCGCGGCGCCGCAGGGCCTGTTGCCTGATATCAGAGCCTCCGGGGGAGGTCCAGCCGTTCACGGACGGCGCCGATTCAGCTTCGCATGACTGCCCGACCGCCACCGAACCAATGAGACATCTCGCCCTAGCTTCACGGGGATTTTCGTTCATGACAAAGCACATGTCGGAATCCGAACTGAGCCCAGCCCTGCTCCGGGTGCTGGAGTCGGCCGAAGACTGGGCAGCGGTGATCTCGGTGTGCGAAGAGCTGGCGCTGGCACTGAGCGGGGCGACGAGATGAGCGGGCTTGTCTTTCGCAACGTCGATGCGTCGCCCGACGATCCGGTCAGCTCGTGGCCCTACGAAGCCCTCGTGACGGTCATCGACCGCGGCCTAGTTTCCGACTGGCAGCCCTTGCTCGCCGAGATCCGTCGACAACCCTGGGGCTTCTCCGCCCGCCGAGTGGAGCACTATCTGAGCTAACGCGACGCCGACGGCCCGCCAGCCGCTTGTTCAGGTTGGCGATCGAGCGGGCCCGCTCCGACGCCGAGTCACACGATCGCCGGGCGGTTGCAGACCGGGTGCGGGCCGCCATCGGCGCATCAGGCCTGACGGCGGCGCAGTTCGCCGAGCTGGTGGGGACCAGCGGATCACGGCTCAGCACCTACGTCAGCGGCAAGGTCACGCCATCGGCCGCCATGCTGGTCCGGATCGAACGTCAGGGCACCTACCGGACTGGGTGACCTCCCGGCCACGGCGAACGCGCACGTCGTTGCCCGGGTTGCTCGCCCGGACGTCTCGGCCGGCGAATGGTTACTCATGGCGCAGCCTGTCGGCGGCCAAGATGAGATCCGCCCCGAACCCCTCGACATTGCGGCCGACCCGCCGATACTCACAGGAGCGGGACTCCGGAGGGAACCCGCCCCTCGTCCGCTCGTGTTCCTCCTCCAGGGTGACCAACGTGCTCAAGCGCTCCCGAACGAACCAGACGCAACGCCGCGGCGGACCCCCTCGCGTGCTGGTCGTGGACGACAATCCGGACTCCGCAACGTTGCTGGCGAACCTGCTGCGGCGGGGCGGCTACGAGGTGGCCGAGGTGGGCGATGCCAACCTCGCGCTGGCCGTGCTGCCCAAGGAGGAGGGCGTGTCCGGCGTGATCAGCCACTTCTCTGTGGCGGGCGCCGGTGCCTCGCTGAAGCTTCTGGACTCCATCCGCTCGCACTCCAACCCGTTGGTGCACGAACAGCGGGTGTTGCTGATCAGCGACCAGAGCCGCCAGACGGTGTTTGCCTGGCAGGCCGGGGTGGACGCCACGCTGCTCAGCCCGTACCACGAGTTCGACCTGCTGGCGGCGCTGCGAGAGATGATCGAGCGACCCCAGACGGACCGGATGTCCTACCGCAAGCGCCAGATCAGCCAGCTGGTGCAGGGGGACCGCGAGGCGAACGCCGTCGACACCCCCCGGGCCATCTTCCGCTGAGCCTCCCCGTTACGGGCGCGAGTCGGGGTAGTTGGCCGCGTAGCGGGAGGCCACGGCGCCCGTCTGATTCTGGTATTTCGAGCCCAGCTCGGGGTGACCGTAGGGCCGCTCGGCCGGGCGATCGAGCGACTGGAACACCATCTGGGCCACCTTCATGCCGGGGCGAAGCAGGATGGGAAGCGTCGCCACGTTCGACAGCTCCAACACGATGACGCCCTGGAAACCCGGGTCGACGAACCCGGCCGTGGCGTGCACCTGGATACCCAGGCGGCCCAGGCTGGACTTGCCGTTCACGATGCCCACCACATCGTCGGGCAGCCGCATCGATTCCAGGGTGTGGCCCAGCGCGAACTCCCCCGGGTGCAACACGAAGGGCTCGCCCTCGGGCACCTCGACGGCTTCCATCAGCGCGTCATCCACGGTGGCCGGGTCGATGTGGGTCAGGCGGCTGTTGCGCATCACCCGAAACTCGGTGCCGAGCCGAACGTCCACGGACGCCGGCTGCACCAAGTCGGGGTCGTAGGGGTCAAGCCCCAGGCGGCCCGACTCGATGAGTTCGCGAATCGAGGCGTCGGCGAGGATCACGGGCACCGAAACTAGCCCCGAGTTTCGGGTGCGCCCCCACTCGGGGCCGCCCGGCAACTCGCTGCGAAGGGCCATCGGGGTGGGTGCCGGGTGGTGTTACTACGCGGTAACGTCTCGGCCCGACGCCCGGACATGCGAGCCGGGCCCGACGGTTGAGGGTAGTGAGTTGGGGAACAAGGCGAAGGGCTGGGTTGGAGCACATCCGGTGTTGGCGGGCTTGGGCGTGTTGGTGGTGGTCACCGCGGGCGTCGGGACGTTCGTCTGGAACTCCCTGTTCGGGCTGGAGTCGTCGGTGGTGTACTTCGGGGTGCCCGACGCCCCGGCGCTGACCGCCACAACCGGCGAGACCCTGTACCGGATCGATGCCTCCGACTCACAGGTCACCTACAGCGTCGACGAGAAGCTCGCCGGCACCACCCACACCGCCACCGGCACCACCCGAGGCATCGCCGGTGATATCGCCCTCAACGCCGAGAACCCGGCCGCCTCACGGGTGGGCGACATCGTGGTCAACGTGCAGCAGCTCACCTCCGACCAGCAGCTCCGCGACGAGCGGCTCCGCCACGACTACCTCGAATCCAACGACTACCAAACCGCCACGTTCTCGCCCACGGAGCTCGATGGGCTCCCCGAGCGGATCGACGACGGGGTCGCCTACGACTTCACCATCGCGGGCAACCTCACGGTCAAGGAAACCACCCGGCCCACCACGCTGAAGGCGACGGGCACCCTCGATGGCGACACCCTCACGCTGGAGGCCAGCACCACCGTGTCGCTGTCGGCGTTCGGCGTCGGCCCCATCAACATGGTGGGCTTCGCCCAGGCGGGGGACGACGCCACGTTGGACTTCGACATCACCGCCGTCGATGCCGCCGACTTCGACGACTCCGATCGCGTGGCGGCCGAGGCGGCGCCCGCAGCCGCAGCACCCTCGGGCACGAGCCCCTCGTTTGCGACACAGGTCAAGCCGACCCTGGAGAACAGCTGCGCGTCCTGCCACCAAGCGGGCGAGGCCGGCGCACCGTTCTGGGAGCTCACCGAGGCCAAGGATGCGGTCCGCGTCGCCGACGGGCTCGCCCTCATCACCAAGTCGCGCTACATGCCCCCGTTCCTGGCCACCGATGCGGGCATTCCCCTGCAACACGACCCTCGCCTGAGCGACGACGAGATCACCGCCATCGGCGACTGGGCCGCCGCCGGTGCCCCGTTGGACGTGGCCGAGGATGAGCCGATCCAACCGCCGGACGACGTCGAGCTGCACCCGAGGGCCGACAAGACGCTGACCGCCGAGGCCCCGTACCAGGGCTCCACCAAGCTCACCAACGACTACCGCTGCCTCATCATGGACCCGAAGGTCACCGAGCCCACGGTGGTCACGGGGTACGAGTTCGTGCCCGACAAGAACGAGTTCGTTCACCACGCCCTCACCTTCCGGATGTCCGCCGATCAGCGCGAGGGCGTCGAGGAGCGCGATGCCAAGGACCCAGGCACCGGGTACGAGTGCTTTGGCGGCGTGGGGGCCGGGGGCGCCGGGCTCAGCCCGTCCGGGCGAACCCGCAGCTCGTCGCTGGTGGCCGGTTGGGCACCCGGGGCACGACCCGGCCAGTATCCGGACGGAGCGGGGCTGAAGCTGGAGCCCGGCGACTTCTTCGTCACCCAGATCCACTATCACTACGTGCACGCCGCGCCGCCCGACCAGAGCGAGCTGGTGCTTCAGCTTGGGGAAGGCGACCCCGCCGACTACGACGACGTGCGGGTGAGCCAGTACCTCGCTCCGGCCGAGATGCCCTGCATGCCCGACGAGCAGGGCCCCCTGTGCGATCGGGAGGCCGCGATCGATGCGCTCACCGAGGAGTTCGGCCCCTCGGCAGCCACGATCGCCAACGGACTCAATGCCATCTGCGGCTCCACCCCGGAGGAGACGGCCAACGTCGACGCCGACGGCATCTCGACCGCCGAGTGCGAACACCCGGTGAGCGCACCCGGCAAGCTGCTGTCGGTAAACGGGCACATGCACGAGCTGGGCCGAACGTTCAGGATGACGCTCAACCCCGGCACGCCGGACGAGAAGATCCTGCTGGACATCGACCGGTGGGACTTCAACTGGCAGTTCAACTACGTGCCCACCGAAGACATCGAGCTGACCAAGGACGACACCATCAAGGTGGAGTGCAGCTGGGACCGCAACCTCATCAACCCGCAGTTTGAGCCCCGCTGGATCACGTGGTCGGAGGGCACCGAGGACGAGATGTGCTTCTCCACGGTGGCCACCATCGAGCGCAGGGAGTGAGCGGAGCGACCCAGCCGCAGGGCGAAGAATCGCCGGGGCCGCCGTTGCGTCGCCAGAGCCGAACCGGGCGGATGGTGGGCGTGGCCCTCGTCGGGCTGGCGGTGGCCGTGGCGCTGGTGGGGGCCTGGATCGTGACCTCGGAGCGCAGCACCGACCACCGCTACGTGATCCCCGAGGGAACGGCGGCGCGGCTGGACAACGGCGAGCTCATCGAGATCATCCCCCGCGAGCTCAGCTTCAAGGCGGGCGACACCATGACGGTGGTGAACCACGACAGCGCCGATCACAACGTCAGCGTCACCCGGGTGTCCGCCGGTGAGACCGTCACCTACGAGTTCCCAAGCCCCGGACGCTTCGACGGCGCCTGCAGCGTGCACCCACGCGGTTCGGTCAGCATCACCGTGACATGACCGAGGCGGAAGGGGTCAGTGACATGAAACACCTGCGTCACCAGGGGCGGCTCCGTAGGCTGCCGTCATGGCGCGGACTGACCAGGCAGAGGCGGACGACGTCGCGAACCGCGACACCGCACGCATCCGCGCCTACATGGCCGTCGCAGCAGCGCTCGCTGCAGTCCTGGCGCTGGGCGGGCTGTTCCTGCTCATCACGGGCTGAGCCGAACCCAAATCCGCCTCCCGATGGGGATCGCGTCGAGTTGACCGGTATCGTCAGGGGGCTGTTCCGGTGACGCTGCGTTGCCGGTTTCCCGTCCGGCAACCTCCAAGGCGAGCATCCCGATGGACCGAGTGAAGCGGCTGTTCGGAGCGCACCCGGTGTTGGCTGGCCTCGGGGTGCTGGTGGTCGTCACCGCCGGGGTGGGCGCACTGGTGTGGAACTCGGTGTTCGGGCTGGAGTCGTCGGTGGTGTACTTCGGCGTCCCGGACGCCCCGACGCTGTCCGCCGGGACCGACGAAACCCTGTACCGCATCGACGCCAGCCAGTCGAAGGTCACCTACCGGGTGGAGGAGAAGCTGGCGGGCGCCAGCCATACCGCCACCGGCACCACCCAGGGCATCGCCGGCGACATCGCGCTGAACACGGCCAACCCCGCCGACTCTCGGGTGGGCGACATCGTGGTCAACGTGCAGCAGCTGACGTCCGACCAGCGCCTGCGCGACGAGCGGCTGCGCCACGACTTCCTCGAATCCAACGACTACCAGACCGCCACCTTCTCCCCCCGCCGCTTGGCGGGCATGCCCATGCAACTCGAGGCGGGCACCGAGGTGAGCTTCGAGCTCTCCGGCGACCTCACGGTGAAGGAAACCACCAAGCCGGTCACGCTCGCCGCAACCGGCCGGCTCACCGACGACGATGAGCTCCACGTGGACGCCACCTCGACCGTGTCGCTGGCGGAGTTCGGCGTCGGACCCATCAACCTGGTGGGGTTGGCAACGGCGGGCGACGAGGCCGAGCTCATCTTCGAGCTGGTGGCCGTGAACGCCGACGACTTCACCGATTCAACCCGGGTGGCGGCCGCCGGGGTCGACGCTCCTGAGGCCACCGGCGATGGGCCCAGCTTCGCCAAGGAGGTGCAGCCCATTCTGGAGAGCAGCTGCGCCTCGTGCCATCAGGCGGGCGAGGCGGGAGCACCGTTCTGGGAACTTGAACGCGCCTCCGACGCCACCCGGGTGGCCGACGGGCTCGCCCTCGCCACCAAGTCGGGCTACATGCCCCCGTTTCTCGCGACCGACCGGGGCGTGGCGCTCGATCACGACCCCCGCCTGAGCGATGACGAGATCGCCACCATCGGGGAGTGGGCCGCCGCCGGTGCCCAGCTGGATGTGCCGAAGGATTCCCGCATCGACTCGACCGGCGACCCGTTGGCCACCATCGACGCCGACATCACCCTGACCGCCGACGCCCCGTACCAGGGCTCCACCAAGCTCACCAACGACTACCGGTGCCTGCTGATGGACCCCGACGTGACCGAGCCATCCGTGGTCACGGGGTACGAGTTCGTACCCGACCAGACCGAGTTCGTCCACCACGCCCTCGTCTACCGGTTGCGGGCCGACCAGCGGGAGAAGGTGGATGAGGCAGATGCCGACGACCCGGGCACCGGGTACGGCTGCTTCGGCGGCATCGCCCCCGACGAGGTGGTGCCCAGCCCCACGGGCGACAGTGGCACCACCGAGCTGATCACCGCCTGGGCGCCGGGCCAGGGCGCCACCAGCTATCCCGAGGGCTCGGGCCTGCGGATGGAGCCGGGCGAGTTCTTCGTGGTGCAGGTGCACTACCACTACGTGCACGCCGCACCGCCCGACCGCAGCGAGCTGCGCCTCGAGTTCGGTGACGGCGCCGCCGGGGACTACGACAACGTGCGGGCCACGACCTATCTGGCTCCCGCCGAGATCCCCTGTCGGGTGGAGGAGGACGGCCCGCTGTGCGACCGCCGGGCGGCCATGGTGGACCTGAACGATCGCTTCGGATCATCGGGGCCGACCATCGCCAACTCGCTCAACTACCTCTGCGGCACCACGCCCGAGTTGCTGGCCAACGTGGATGAGGACGGCAAGTCGTTCTCGAGCTGCGACCACTACGCAGCCGGCACGGGCGAGGTGGTGGCCATCTTCGGTCACATGCACGAGTTGGGCGAGACGTTCACGATGACGCTCAACCCGGACACCGCCGACGAGCAGGTGCTGCTGGACATCGACCGCTGGGATTTCAATTGGCAGCTCAGCTACGAACCCGAAGCGCAGGTGATGGTGTATCCGGGCGACATCATCCGGGTGGAATGCAGCTGGGACCGCGACCTGATCAACC
This sequence comes from Microthrixaceae bacterium, assembly GCA_041394405.1. Taxonomy (GTDB): domain Bacteria; phylum Actinomycetota; class Acidimicrobiia; order Acidimicrobiales; family Microtrichaceae; genus Microthrix. The sequence continues at coordinate 116,796 of JAWKIF010000010.1, read as the reverse complement.
CAGCGTCACCCAACCGGTGGGTCAGCTGGGCGGAGGGCACCGAAGATGAGATGTGCTACTCCACCCTGACCACCCGCGAGGGTGCCGAGGTGGAGGTTCCCGAGGTGGACCCCGCCGACGCATCCGCTGGGCTCATCGAACCCGGAACGCAGGGCAGGGATGCACCCGACCCGGAGGGCGGATGAGCGCAGCCGACCGCACCGGTCGTTGGCCGCCGAGACGCTGAGACCGGCCGGCGGCCCTAGCGACGCCCGGAGCGGTTGGATCCGCTTCGGCGACCGCCGCCAGCGGCGCCGGCGCCGGAGCGCTGCCCGGAGACGCCGCGGGACCGGCCGGTGCCCGGGCCGCCCCGCCCGCCGCCGCCGCCTCGCTGGTTGCGGGCCTTGCCGCCGCCCTTGGAACGGGACGGCTCGTGCACCGGGACCTGCTGGCGCACCGTCGGTTCGAAGGCCGGTTCAACGGTGGTCTTGGGCAGGCCCACGTCCCGCTGCAGCTTGCGGAGGTCGTTGCGCTGATCGGCCTGCACCAGCGACACCACTACGCCTCCTGCACCGGCGCGAGCGGTGCGGCCCGAACGGTGCACGTAGTCCTTGGGGTCGGGCGGCAGGTCGAAGTGCAACACGCACTCCACGCCGTCCACGTGGATGCCGCGGGCGGCCACGTCGGTGGCCACCAGCGCCGCCACCTTGCCGTCGGCAAAGGCCTCCAGGGCCCGGGTGCGTTGGCCCTGCGAACGTCCGCCGTGGATGGGTGCGGCCTTGATACCGACGCGCTTGAGCTGCTTGGCCACCCTGTCGGCCCCGTGGCGAGTTCGACAGAACACCACGGTCGGTCCGGCCTCGTCGATGAGGTCGGCGGACAGGGCCAGCTTCTCGGGACGCTCGGCCCCGATGAACCGGTGGCTCACGGTCGACAGGTCGGGCTCGGCCTCACCCACCTCGTGACGCGCCGGGTTGTGCTGGTAGCGGTCCATCAGCACCTTGACGTCCTTGTCGAGTGTGGCCGAGAACAGCTGGGTCTGACGACGCTTCGCCGTCATGTCCAGCAGCTTGCGAACCGTGGGCAGGAAGCCCATGTCGGCCATGCGGTCGGCCTCGTCGATCACCACCTGGTCGACGTCGCCGAGGCTCACGCAGCCCTGCTCGATCAGGTCGGTGAGCCGGCCGGGGCAGGCCACCAGAATGTCGACGCCTCGCCGCAGTGCCGAGCGCTGCGGGTTCATGCCGACGCCGCCGTAGACGGCCAGCACGCTGAGGCCGCGGGCGGCGGCCAGCGGCTCCAGCTCGCGTCGGATCTGCTCGGCGAGCTCACGGGTGGGCGACAACACCAGGGCACGGGGGCGACGGGAGTCGGCCCGCCCGACGTTGGCCGCCAAGGGGATGCCGAAGGCCAGGGTCTTGCCCGAGCCGGTCGGGGCGCGAGCGGCGATGTCGCGGCCGTCCAGGGCGCCGGGGATGGTCGCAGCCTGGATGTCGAAGGGAGCGTCGATGCCGGCGCGTTCCAGCACGGCACACAGCTCGTCGGGCACGCCAAGCGCGCGGAACGAAGAAACGGGGGTGGTCATTGCGGGGGACTTCCTGTTGTGCCCAAACCCCGGGATGGGCACGAGCGAAGCGGCCAACCTAACGCGTCTCCGGTTCGGCGCTCCCTCGGTGAGCCGGATGGCACCCCTCGGCGTCGGCAACAATCGGTGCCATGAGCCACCAACCGACCGATATCAGCGCCCATCCGATCCACCTTGGCCTGGGGGCGACCGCCGAGATCGAGCCGCTGTTCACCGGCGACATGAGCTGGTACGACGGCTACTCGGAGCGTCACCGCGGCGACGGCATCGAGGGGCGCCTGGTCACCATGCACTCCTTCGACAACTCGTGGGATGTGTGGGAGATGCATCCGTTGGGCAGCGAGGTGGTGCTGTGCACTGCGGGGCAGATCACGCTGCATCAGGAGCACGCCGACGGTGCCACGGCGACGGTCACCCTCGGAGCCGGGGAGTACGCCATCAACCCACCCGGCACCTGGCACACCGCCGACGTCGAGGGCTCGGCGACCGCGCTGTTCATCACGGCAGGCACCGGGACCGAACACCGCCCACGCTGATCGCGTCGGCCGATCAGGCGTCGGCCGAACCGCTTGGCGGTGAAATATCGCCATACACGGCATCGAAGATCTGCCCCGCCCGGTAGACGCGATGGCGGCGCCCGCCGGTGATCTCGACCAGGTCGCCGCGTTCGACCAGCGTGGCGATGGCTCGATGCGCTGTGGGCGCGGCAACGTCGAGCCGCTGCGCCACCAGGGCGGAGTTCAGGATCGGCGACGAGAACAGGAGATCCGCCAAGCGGACCACCGAGCCAGGCTGGCGTTCGTCGAGCAGCTCCGATCGCAATCCCGCCTGAAGCTCCACCAGGCGCACCGTTCGCTCCTCGGCGTCTTGGGCCTGGGCCAACACCCCGCGGAGGAAGAACGCCAACCACGGAACCACGTCACCCTTCTGGCTGGTGCGCAACACCAGGTCGTCGTAGTCGCTGCGATGGCGCTGGCCCCTCCGACCCGCACCGGTCTCGTTCTCAGCTCGCCCGGCCTCCGGAACCGCACACGGACGCCACGAAGCAACACCTCGTGCATCTCTCGAAAGAGTCGAATCGAGAGCGGGAAGTCTTCGCCGAGCCGCCGCCGACCATGCTCAATGGCATCGACGTCGTTGCGCACCTCCTCCGCATCGACGCGAGCCTCCTCATCGGCCGCCTGACCGGCTCTCAGGGTCCACTGCACACCTTCCAACAACGACGCTGAGTTAGGCGATCAGGGCTTGACGGTCCTTGCCACGCCGCCAAGTAACGGCCGCGTTACTTCGGCCCCGGAACCTGGGCCGTTGCCGTGACGGCGTACTCCACCACCGTCACGCCGGCGGGGAGCCCCAGCACGTGGATGACGGCCTCGGCGACCGTTGCCGGGTCGAGGCCGCGCTCAGCCACGCTGCGCTGCCAGGAGGTTCGATGGGCGTCGTCGAGGTGGTCGGCCAGGTTGGTGCGCACGAACCCCGGGGACACCGTGGTGACCGCGATGCCCTGGGGTTGCAGCTCCATACGCAGGGCCTCGCCCAGCGCGTGGACGGCGAACTTGGTGGACGCGTACACGCCGCCCGCCGCGCTGGCCACGCGGCGCCCCGACATGGACGAGACGTTGACGATGTTGGGGTGCTCGCTGGTGAGCAGATGGGTCACGGCGGCGTGGGTGGTGGCCAGGAGGCCCAACACGTTCACCTCGTAGGCGCTGCGCCACGTCTCGGGGTCGGTGCTGGAGGGCGACCCAAGGTCCATGCGCCCGGCATTGTTGACCAGCGCGTCGAGCCCGCCCAGCTCGGCGGCCAGCTCGTCGATCGCCGCTCCGGCGGCCCCCAGGTCGGCCACGTCCGCGCTGCGGAACGGCCCGCCCAACTGCTCGGCCAGCGCAGCCAAGGGATCGACCCGGCGGGCCATGAGCCCCACGATGGCGCCCTCGGCGGTCGCCGCCCGAGCGATCGCCTCGCCGATGCCCGAGGACGCTCCGGTGACGATCAGGCGCCGTCCGGCGAGGGTTCCACGGGGCTCGTCCATGCGCCCGAAGCTAGGCGCCGGACCGGAGCGGGGCTACCGTCTCGAAGATGCCCGAACAGGTTGACGTCAGCCGCGAGATCGGGGCCCCGGCGGATCGGGTCTGGGCGCTGATCACCGACCTCACCCGCATGGGCGAGTGGTCCCCGGAGAACCAGGGGGGCACCTGGCTGAGCGGGGCCACCGGCCCCGCCGTGGGCGTGAAGTTTCGGGGCTCCAACCGCCACGGCGCCAAGACCTGGGCCACGGTGGCCACCCTGCGCGAGGTCGACCCGCCGCGCCGGTTCTCGTTCCGTGTCACGTCGTTCGGCCTGCGAATCGCTGACTGGGCCTATTCGATTGAGCCGACAGCCACCGGTTGCCGGGTTACCGAGTCGTGGACGGGCCTGATGCCGAAGTTCCTCAAGCCGCTCTCGCGCGTGGTGAGCGGCGTGTCCGACCGGGCAACCCACAATCGGGCCGGCATGGAGCTCACGCTCGATCGGCTGGCAGCAGCAGCGGAGGGTTCCACCCCGTCCGGCTGAGCCCCCGGCATCGCCGGGAGACTCGCGGACGATGGGTGGGTATGGTTGACCCAGCGTGAGGTTCCCAACACTCCCAGGGGGAGACGACATGAGGCCACGTCCAACCACCGCCCGCCCGCAGCCGACCAGGTCTCCCGGCCTGTTGGCCACCATCGCAGTCCTGGCCCTGCTCGGCGCGTCCTGCGTTGCGACGCCCGGCCCCCACCAAGGCTGGGCGAAGTACACCATCGCGCCCGGAAGCCATTCGGCGAGCGTCGACACCAACGGCGCAGCCGCGTCCCCGATCGCCGGGTTCACGTCGGTCGCCGGACGGGACTTCCGGTTCTTCTTCGACTCGTCGGCCAAGTACGTCATCACCAACCCGACGCAGCCGAACGACCAGTTCGACTACAACAAGCTGCCGGGGTTCTCGGATTGCGGCACGGTCGACCTCTCGCAGAACGGAGCGATGTTCGGGTGGCGCTGGCGGCTCGACACCAGCCCGAAACGCCTGGAGATCGTGCAGTACGCCAACAACAACGGCACCCACCTGTACCCGTCGACTCCGCTGCTCAGCCTGAGCCAAGCGGAGGTCGACGGCGAGCACCCGCTGAGCTATTCGGTGCGCATCGGCGGTGCGAACAACTCGAAGTACCTCTTCCGGGTGAGCGGCACGCTTCCCGGTCGCACCGTGGACGTCAGCGCAGAGTTGCCGCGGCAGTGCCCCTCCACCTCCACCACCGCCACGAAGTGGGCCTCGGGCTTCTACTTCGGCGGCACCTCCACGGCGCCGTCCACCATCACCGGCTGGATCCAGGAGGGTTAGGAACCGGCCACCTCGCCCCCGGCGTCGCGGCGGCCAACGGTAGGTTGCGGGCATGGTCACCGGCTCGGAGCCTCCCGGCAACCCAATCCGCTCGGCGACACCGGCATCGGGCAGCGACCAGGGGCTCACCGTGGCCATCACCGGGCCCACCGGCACGTTCGGCCTGGCGCTGATGCCGCTGCTGGAGGCTGACGACCGCATCGCCCGAGTGGTCGGTGTGGCCCGACGACCCTTCGAGCCCAGCGCCCACGGCTGGTCGAAGATGATCTACCGCCGGGGTGACGTTCGCGATCCGCAGGTGCTCGCCGAGGCGTTTGCCGGCGCCGACGTGGTGGTGCACCTGGCCTTCATGATCACCGGCTCCGCCTCCCGCCGGGCGATTCGGGAGATCAACGTCGATGGCACCCTCCACGCATTTCGCGCTGCGGCGCAGGCCGGCGCCGACCGCTTCGTCTACGCCTCCTCGGTGGCGGCCTACGGGTTCCACCAGGACAACCCCGTGGGCATGACCGAGGAGTGGCCGACTCGTCCCGCGTCCCGCCTGTTTTATGCCCAGGAGAAGGCGGAGCTGGAGCAGCTCATCGGCGCTGCGGCCGCCGACCACCCGTCGCTCGGCCTGTACCTGCTTCGGCCGCCGGTGGTGCTGGGCCCGAACGCCTTGGGCGCCAAGGAGCTGCCCGGGCTGGTGGCTGCGCTCGGGCGGGCTGCGGGTTCGGTGCTCCATCATCTTCCCGTGGCGCTGCCCGTCCCCGCGCCGAACATCCCCCTGCAGCTCATCCACTCCGACGACGTCGCCGAGGCCTTTCGGCTGTGCATCACCGCTGCCGGACCGCCCGGCACCTACAACATCGCGGCAGACGGGGTGGTCACCGGCGCCGACATCGCCCGGGAGCTCGGCGTGACGCCGGTGCCGGTCCCTGGCGGGCTGACCCACCTGGTCGCCCGCGGGCTGACCGCCCTCCCCGGAGCGAGCCTGTTGCCGCCGGCGACCGACTGGGTCGAGGCGTTCAGCCACCCGTCCATCGTGGACACCCGCAAGGCCACCGAAGTGCTCGGTTGGCGGCCGCAGCACACCGCCTTGGAGACCCTCCGGGCCGCGCTCCGCGACGTCAGACGCTGAGCGACCGCGGGCCGGGAGGGCTTCGTCGCCGCCTGGGCGCCTCCGCTATGATCGGGCGCTTCGCGGGTGTAGTTCAATGGTAGAACATCAGCTTCCCAAGCTGAGAATGCGAGTTCGATTCTCGTCACCCGCTCTCCAGCAAGGTCGCTGCCCCAGCGGGGGGCCGTGCAGCATCGACGGAAGCCACACCCGTTCTCTGCACCTTGGGGCGGCTCTGCGATGCCGAGGGTGCAGAGAACGGATCTGCGGCACCGCTCAGGGCGTGCGGGCGACGGCTTCGGCCCGGCGACGGACCGCTTCCACGAAGCGGTCGGGCGAGCCTGGGTCGACCTGCAGGAAGAAGGACGGCTCGAAGAGTTCGGCCTCCAACAGTGCCTCGGTGCCGTCGTCCATCCTCACCACGTCGTAGCGGCCGTAGAGCAGCGGCTCGCCGGCCTTCAGCCAGCCCCGACGTTCGCCGTCGTTCTGCACCGCCCTGACGGCGCGCAGCACCACGTCGCGCTGGGCGGGTGTCGGCACCGCCGGGCTGACGGTCTCTCGGTAGTCGCCGCCCAGGAGCCCACCGCCGAGGTCCAGGATGGGCGCCTTGGTGAGCCCATGGGAGATGGCGCCGTCGAAAACCACGACTCCGACCTCGCCGCGCTCGGCCACCGAGGTGATCGCCGGCTGCACCATCACGGTGCCGCCGATCGACAGGATGGTCTCGGCCAGCGATCGGGCCGCCGGGTCGTCGGCTGAGAAGCGCCCGGTGTTGCGGCTGCCCGCCGAGATCGTCGGCTTCACGACCACCTCGGCGGGGCCCTCACCGGCCTCCGCCCTGTCGACTGCGGCCGCCAGCAGCGAGTCGACGGCGTCGATCGAGGTGGCGTAGCCGGTGGCGACGACGGGCACTCCGGCCGCGCCCAGTTCGGCCAGGTACTGCTTGTCCAGGTTCCAGCGGATGATCGGCGCCGGATTCATCAGGGTCGGCAGGTGCTCCACCGTGCCGAGCCAGGCAAGGAACTCGGCGGTGCGCTCCGGGTAGTCCCACGGCGAGCGAATGACCACCAGGTCGAAGCGCTCCCAGTCGGCGGGCTGGGTCCAGGGCAGGTAGTCCAGCTGGATGCCGGCTGCGGCGAAGGCCGCCTCGTTGAACGGACGATCGACCTCGTCGGTGCCCAGGGCTGCCAGATCGTCGGTGGTCACGCACGCGATTCGCACGGGAGCAGCGTAGGGCCGGGCGCCCGTGAGCTCCTGGGGCGGCCCCGGCGGGCAAGCGCAGCGGTACAGTCGCTGGTTCGTGGACGAGGGCCCAGACCAACTGAACCCGTCCCACCGGCCCGACGTCCAGGGGCTGCGCGGCATCGCGATCCTCCTGGTGGTCGTCGCCCATTCCGGGCTGGCGCTGCCGGGCGGGTTCGTCGGCGTGGACGTGTTCTTCGTGGTCTCCGGCTTCGTGATTGCCCGGTCGCTCGCCGGCGAATTGGCATCGACCAACCGCATCTCGTTTGGCGACTTCTACGCCCGACGGGCCCGACGGCTGCTGCCCTCGCTGGCGTTGGTCACCCTGGTGACCCTCCTGGCCAGCGTGCTGCTGCTCAACCCGTACCTCACCCAGGAACGCACGATCACGACCGCCGGCGCCGCCTCGGGCTTCGTGGCCAATGCCTACCTGTACCGCCACCTGGGCTACTTCGATTCCGCCGCCGACGGGGTCAACCCGTTCCTGCATCTGTGGTCGCTGTCGGTGGAGGAGCAGTTCTACCTCTTCCTTCCGGTCACCATGTTGCTGGCGTGGCGGCTGGGCCGCCGCTGGTGGCCGCGTCGGCGCAACGCCACCGTCGCCGCGACGATGCTGGCGCTCAGCGCCGTCTCCCTGGCGTTGAGCTGGGCGCTCACCAGCGGTCACAGCCCCATCCCCCTTGAGGCACCCGTTCGCATGGCCTTCTTCAGCGCACCCACGCGACTGTGGGAGTTCGGCGTGGGCGTGCTGCTGGCACTTGGCGGCGCCCGGCTGGCCCCTCGCGACCCGCGAGTGGGCGCTGCGCTCGGCGTGCTGGGTGCCGGCCTGGTGGTGGGCACGGCCGTGCTGCTGGACCCGCTCGCCCCATTTCCCGGGCTGCGCGCCGTTCCGCCGGTGCTGGGCACGGCCGCCTTGCTGGTTGGGGCGGGCGCCAGCCGTCACGTGGCCGGCGCCCTGTCCCGGCCGACGCTGCGCTGGGTGGGCGACCGCAGCTACACCTGGTACCTCTGGCACTGGCCGGCCATTGTGTTCGCCGCAGTGCTCTGGCCGACCTCCCGCCTGGCTCCGGTGGCCGCCGCCGTCGCCAGCCTCGGCGTGGCCGCCGCGGTCTATCGGTATCTCGAGCACCCCGTGCGCCGGGACCGAACCATCGTGGGTGCCAGGGCCCTGCGACTGGCCGCTGCCTGTGTCCTCGTCCCGATGATGGTTGCGGGTGTCGCCCTTGCCGGATCGAGGCAGGGCTGGGGTGTCGCCGAACCCGACGGCTGGTACTCGGTGCCCGAGGGCAAGGACGAGGGCTGCGCCATCATCAACCGCGACGCACCCAACGACTGGCCCGGCGAAGCGTGCTTCTCCAGACCCCCCGGCGGGTCGGCTGGGGGCACGGTGCTGGTGCTTGGCGACCTCGCCGCGCTCGCCATGGGGCCCGCCGTGCAACACGCCGCCCACCCCCGCGGCCTGGCGGTGGCCTCCTGGTCGCGAGCCGGGTGCCCGTTCCTTGCCGCCTCGCCCCGCCACTACCCGCGCTGCGAGGAGTTCCAGCGCGTCGCCTGGCGGCTGATCGACCAGCTGGACCCCGCCGCCGTGGTGATCGCCAACCGCTCCACGGCCTACTCCACCGACGAGGTGCTTCCACGCTCGTGGGGTGCCAACCGCATCCGCACACCCGACGGGCGCCGCACCTCGAACAGCGCCGATGCGCTGAATGCCTGGAAGGCGGCGCTGTCGACCACGATCGACGAACTGGACGAACGCCGAATTCCCGTCGTGGTGGTGGGCCCGGCACCAAGCTTTCCCAACGTCTTCCCGCGCGAACGGTTGTCGGTGCTGCGGCCCTCGTTGGACGCTCCCACGCGGCCGACCGGCGAGGTGCGCCGCAGCCACGCACCGGTGAACGCAGCCGAACGTCGTGCGGTGGACGCGCATGCTTCCGCCGCCTACGTCGACCCGGTCGACGCCCTCTGCGACGACGTGTGCCCCACCAAGCAGGACGCCACGTGGCTCTACGCGTCGGGCTACGACCTGACGGTGGACGGCAGCCTGCGTGTCGGCCCGGCGCTCGACCAAGCGCTGGACGACGCACTCGACGCACCGGCCTCGTAGCAACGCACCTCGTCGTGGCGTTCGCCGAGCGGCCTATGTGACAGGCTGGGACCCTCGCGCCCACGTCAACGAAGGTGGCTCGAATGACCGAACCCGTGCTGATTGCCGACGGTTTGACCCGCCGTTTCGGGGAGCTGACCGCCGTCGACAACCTGTCGTTTCGCATCGAGCACGGCGAAACCTACGGTCTGCTGGGGCCGAACGGGGCCGGGAAGACCACCGCCATTTCGATGGTGGCCGGGCTGCTGCGGCCCGACGAGGGCGAGACCCGCATCCTGGGGAGTCCCGTGGGCCCAAGCGAGGTTCGGGTGAAGGCCAAGGTGGGGTTGGTGCCTCAAGAACTGGCCATCTACCCCGACCTGACCGGCAGGGAGAACCTGCGGTTCTTCGGGCGACTCCAGAAGCTGGGCGGCGACCCGCTGCACCGTCGCATCGGGGAGGTGCTCGACGTCATCGGCCTGGCGGACCGGGCGGACGACCTGTCCAAGGAGTACTCGGGGGGCATGAAGCGCCGCCTCAACATCGGCATCGGGCTGCTGCACCAACCCAGCCTGCTGATCCTCGACGAGCCCACGGTGGGCGTCGACCCCCAATCCCGCAACTCCATCCTGGAGTCGGTGGAGACCCTGGCCGGGGCCGGCATGGCCGTGCTCTACACGACGCACTACATGGAGGAGGCCGAGCGGTTGTGCGACCGCATCGGCATCATCGACCACGGCGTGCTGCAGGCCGAGGGCACCCGCGACGAGCTGCTGGCCACCACCGGCGAGACCGACCGGGTGCACCTGGAGGGCACGGGGGCGCTGGCCGACGCTGCCGACGCCGTGGGGAAACTGGAGGCGGTTCGCTCGGTGGCGCGGGACCGCCGAAGCCTGAACCTGACGGTGATGGACGCGCCGACCGCGTTGGCCGACATCGTCGGGGCGGCAGCGCGGGCGCAGATGGCGGTGACCGATGTGGAGGTGGCCCGCCCGGACCTGGAGTCGGTGTTCCTGCACCTCACCGGCCGCGCCTTGCGGGACTGAGCCGATGGACCTGGGCGCCATCTGGACCATGGCGATGGGCGACCTTCGCCAGCGCCTGCGCGACCGATCGGTGCTGATCTTTGCGCTGGTCGTACCCATCGCCCTGATGGCGGTGTTCAACGTGCTGTTCTCCGGCGTGGGATCCACCGACGCCCTCGACCCGATGACCGTGCGGGTCGCCGCGGACGCAGACGACCAGGTGGCCGGCGGCCTGGTGGAGGTGCTGGACAGCATCGACGACCTGGACATCACCGCCACCCGAGTGGCCCCCACCGCCGCACGCGACTTCCCGGCGCTGATCGAGGACGAGAAGCTGACGGCCGCCGTGGTGTTTCCTCCGGGGTTCGCCGCCGAGGTGACCGCAGGGGGTTCACCCAAGGTGGAGCTGATGCAGTCGGGCAGCGCCGGGCTGGAGGCCCAGGTGGTCGACGCCATCGTGTCGGGCTACGTCGACCGGGTGGCCAACGCCAGCACTGCAGCCGCCGCCGCAGGAGGCGCGGGCGTGCCCCCCGACCAGCTGGCAGACGTGGCCCAGGCGGTGGCGGAGGCCGAGCCGTTGCTGACCGCCACCGCAGGCGCTCCGGCCAGCGAGCAGCTGAGCATGCAGGGCTACCTGGTGGCCGGGCAGGCCGCGCTGTTCATGTTCTTCACCGTCGGCTTCGGGGTCATCGCCTACGTGCAGGAGCGCGAGCAGGGCACCCTCCCCCGACTGCAGTCCATGCCCTTCCCGCCGCGCTCGATCATCGTTGCCAAGGCGGTGGTGAGCTTCATCCTCGGGGTGAGCGCCACGGCCGTGTTGCTGGTGGTCGGTTCGCTGCTCTTCGACGTGTCCTTCGGCAGCCCACTGGCGGTGGGCGCGCTCATCGTGGTGGCCGTCGCCGCCGTCACCAGCCTGGTGCTGCTGGTGACCCGCGTTGCCCGCACGGCCGAGCAGGCCCAGGCGGCCAACGCCATCGTCGGGTTCCTCATGGGCGTGCTCGGCGGCTCCTTCTTCCCCATCGGGGGCACCGGGCTGCTCACCCGGCTGTCCGACCTCACCCCGACCGCCGCCTTCATCCGAGGCTTGGGCATCACCTCCGGTGGCGGCGGCATCGCCGAGTTGGGCGGCCCGTTCCTGGTGCTCGCGGTGTTCGGGGGCGTCCTGTTGCTGGTCGCCGCGCTGACCGGCAGCGAGGGGGTCGGATCGTGAGTCAGGTGCTCACCATCGGCGCAACGGCCCTGCGGCGGTTCTTTCGGGATCGTTCCAACTACTTCTTCGTGTTCGTCCTGCCGATGATGCTGGTGGTGGCCATCGGCCTTCAGTTCGGGGGCGCCGGCTCGGCCGGCAAGGTGGCGCTGACCGGCGCCGGCCCGCTGGCCGACGAGCTGGGCGCCGAGCTGAAACGCGCCAACGTCTCGGTTGACCGCCTCGACGACGCCGACCAGGCCAAGGAGCTGGTGGCCCGGGGCAGGACCGACGCGGCGATCGTCGTGAGCAGCCGCAACGAGACCGACTGGGCCGCCGGACGAACCGCAGAGCTGATCCTGATCCCGGGCGGGCAGGCCAACGGCCAGGCCACGGTTGCCACCGTCGAGACGGTGCTCACGACGCTCTCGGGGCGCCAGGCGGCCGTGGCGGCGCTCACCTCGGCCGGGTTGGATCGAACCGACGCCGAGGGGGCGTTGGATGCAGACGCGTCGCGTGGGGGGCCTTCCCTGACGATCTCCAACGTCGGCGACGACCTGGATCAGGAGTTCTCGGGGCTGGGCCAGTTCGATCTGGGGGCGGCCCAGGAACTGTCGCTGTTCATGTTCCTGGCCTCGCTCACCGGCTCAGCGCTCCTCATTCAGGGTCGCGAGCTGGGCGTGATTCGGCGGCAGCTCGCTGCGCCGGTCACCGCGGGCCAGGTGATCGCCGGTGAAGGCCTGGGGCGCTTCGTGATCGCGATGGCCCAGGGGCTGTACCTGGTGGTCGGCACGGCCGTCCTGTTCCGCGTCGACTGGGGCAACTACCTCGCCACCGGCGCCATCGTGGCGGCGTTTGCTGCGGTCAGCGCCGCAGCCGCGATGGTGCTGGGCTCGCTGGTGGACAACGCCAACGCTGCCAACGGCCTGGGCATCGGGCTCGGCCTGGTGGTCGCAGCGTTGGGCGGATCCATGCTGCCGCTGGAGCTGTTCCCCGACGGCCTGCTGTGGGTGTCCTCCCTCACCCCCCACCACTGGGCATATGAGGCCTATTCGGTCATCCAGCGCCGGGGCGGCGGGGTGGGCGACGTCCTGCCTCAGCTGGGCGTGCTGGTCGGCATGGCTGCGGCCCTGCTGCCGCTGGGCGCCTGGCTGCTCCGGCGGTCGCTGGAACGCGGCACGTAGCGGGTGCCGGCCGGCCCGGGCCAGCCAACTCGGTACAGTCGGCCCGATGCTCGACCCGCTGCGCCACACGGCCTCGCTTGCCCGCTGGGCGGCCACGCGACGATCCCAGGAACGCGCCGGCACCGAGGCGCTCTCCGAGACGCGCTGGACCGACGCCCAAGCCGCCGCCGAGCTTCCCGACGGGCTGAGCATCCGCTGGCTGGGCACCGCCGGCTACGAGCTGACCTACCGCGGCTACGTGCTGCTGATCGACCCGTACCTCACGCGCATGCCGGTGGCCGACCTGCTGCGCCGGCGCACGGTGCCGCCGAACGCCGAGGCCGTGGCCGCCGCGGTGTCCGGTGCCGACGCCGTCCTGGTAGGCCACACCCACTTCGACCATGCGCTGGACGTGCCCGAGATCGTGCGGCGCTTCGGCTGCCCGGCCTACGGCAGCCCATCGGTCCAGTCCTTGCTTGGCCTCTACGGGTTGGCCACACACGCAGTCGATGTCCAGCCCTACCTGCCCTACGAGTTGGGGCCGTTCACCGTCACCTTCGTCCCGTCGCAGCACTCCAAATTGGGCCTGGGCATGTTCGTGCCCCAGAGCGGCCCCATCACCTGCGACGCCCTCGATGCCTTGTGCCCCCAGGCGTACCGGTGCGACCAGGTGTGGGGCATCCACCTGGATCTCGACGGGTTCACCCTGTACCACCAAGGTTCCGCCGAGCTCGTGGACGACGCCGTCTGTCACCACGATGTCGACGTGTTTCTCTGCGGCGTCGCGGGTCGCCAGTTCTCGGAACGGTTCGTCGAGCGAGTGCTCCGTCGCCTCGAACCCCGGCTGGTGGTTCCGGGCCACTACGACGACTTCTTCCGCCCGCTTGACGCCACCGCCGGCTTCACCGCCAACGTCGACCTGGCCGGGTTCGTTGAGGAGGTGGCGGCGGTATCGGCCGACTTCACCATCCGCTCGCTGGCCCTCGGGCAACGGGTCGACGGCGACCCGCCTGCGTGACTCCGCCTGCGGCCTCATCCGCCAGTGCGTTGCTACGGTTCGGGCATGACTTCACGAGTGCTGGTGTGTGTGGACGGATCCGACCTGGCCATGCAGGCCGCCGCGTCCGGGCTGGCCGTGCTGCATCCTGAGGCGCAGCTGACACTGGTGACGGTCATCGACGAACCCGACCCCACCTTGGTCACCGGTGGTGGCTTCACCGGCAGCACCATGTCGGAGGAGGAGTTCGAGGCCCAGAACGCAGCCCGCCTCGCCGAGGCCGAGGCACTGCTGGCCGCCACCAAGCAGGCGCTGGGCCTGACCGACGCCGACCAGTCCGTGCTGAGCGGGCCGGCCGGACCGATGGTGTGCGACTATGCCCTCGAGGTGAGCGCCGAGGCCATCGTCATCGGCTCACGGGGTCACGGCGGCATCCGCCGGGCCATCCTGGGGTCGGTCTCGGATCACATCGTTCGCCATGCCCCCTGCACCGTGCTGGTCACCGGCCACGACGCCGTCGAGGACGACGGGTAGCGAAGCCGACGGCGGTCGGTATCGGGCAGACTGAGCCCATGAACGACATCATCCTCGGCATCCTGGCCATTGGCATCGGGGCGCTGTTCGCCCTGCGCGGCTACCTCACCATGCGGCTGGTCATTCCGGTCTGGGGTGGCCTGGTGGGCTTCATGCTGGGGGCGGGTGTCGTCGGGGCGTTCACCGACGGCGGGTTCCTTGCCGGCGCCGCCTCCTGGGTGGCCGGCCTGGTGGTGGCCCTGCTGTTCAGCGCCGTGGCCTACCTGTACTACGAGGTCTCGGTGGTGCTGGCCATGGGCGGCATCGGCTTCATGCTGGGTTCCAGCCTGATGGTGGCCCTCAACGTCACCTGGGGTTGGGTGATCGTGCTGGTCGGGGTGGCCGCCGCCGTGGCGCTGGGCCTGCTGGCCATCGTCGGCGAGTTGCCCATGTTGCTCCTGACCATCCTGACCGCCACGGCAGGGGCCAGCGCAGTTGTGGGTGGGGTCATGTTGCTGGCGGGTTCGATTCAGACCTCCGAGGTGGCCGAGCTGGGCGTCACCGGCGCCATCGCCGACTCGCCGGGTTGGTGGGCGCTGTACGTGGTGATCGTGATCGTCGGCGTCGTGGCGCAGTTTCGAGCGCTCGATCAGGTCCGGGGCACGCTGCGAGAGCAGTGGGCCACCGACGGCGGGCGAGAGCTGCGCTCGGGCGCGGCCCCGACGGCCCGACCGGTCTAGTTGACGGCCCGCTCCCGGCCTTCCCAGTAGGGAGCGCGCAGGTCGCGCTTGAGCACCTTCAAGGCGCCCGACAGCGGCAGGGGCTCGTCGCGGAACTCCACCGATTTGGGCACCTTGTACCCGGCGATGTGCTCCCTGGCGAAGGTGCGCACCTCGTCCTCGGTCAGCGTCGTCCCGGCATGGGGAACGACGACGGCGTGCACCTGCTCGCCCCAGGTGTCGTGCGGGATGCCGATGACCGCCACCTGATCCACCCCGTCCATCAGCGAGATGACGCTCTCCACCTCCGCCGAATACACGTTCTCGCCGCCGGTGACGATCATGTCCTTCACCCGATCCACCAGGAACAGGTAGCCCCCCTCGTCGAGGTACCCGGCATCGCCGGTGTGATACCACCCGCCCCGGAATGCCTCCGCCGTGGCATCAGGGTTGCGCCAATACTCCGACATGAGGTTTCCGGCGCGGGCGCACACCTCCCCCGTGTCGCCCTGGGGCACCACGTTGCCCTCGGCGTCCTGCACCGACAGCAGTACCCCGGGCACGGCGCGGCCTGCGGAACGTAGCCGAGGCCCACCCGCCCGGTGATCGTCGGCGTTGAGGAAGGTCAGCACCGACGAGCTCTCGGTCATCCCGTACCCCTGGGAGATCTCCAGTGTCGGATACAACTCCAGCAGCCGGCTGAGCAGCCCGGCGGGCATGGGTGACGCTCCGTAGGTCAGCGTCTCCAGTGACGCCAAGGCCTCCGGCCGGAACTCGGGGTGGTTCACGACCATGGCGATCATGGTGGGCACCATCACCGTCTGGCTCACCTGGTGGGTCTCCACCAGGGCCATCACGGCTGCCGGGTCGAAGAGCGGCAGGAACACGCTGCTGCCGCCCGTGGTGGGCGTGCCCATGATGGCGGCCATGGAAGCCGCATGAAACATGGGCGTTTGGTGCAGGTACACCACGTCGGAATCGAACATGATGCTCATGCCCACGTGGTACAGGTTCAGCATCTCGGCCCGCGACGACAGCGTCACTCCTTTGGGCATGCCGGTGGTACCCCCGGTGTACATCAACACGACCGGGTCGTCCTCCTCCGGTTCCTCGGGCACTACGGGTTCGCCCGCTGCGATGAGGTCGTCGTAGCGGACGGTATGGGGCACGTCGCCGTCCCCGATTAGCACCATGTGGCGGATGGGGCTGGTTTGGCCGCCGGAGGCCATGGCCCGTTCGAAGTGCTCGGCAAACATGGCGTCGACGAACACCACGTCGGTGCCCGAGTTGCGCACGATGTAGTCCAGCTCGGCGCCCGCCAGGCGCAGGTTGAGCGGGTTGATCACCCCGCCGCCCAGCAACGCCGCGTGGTACAGCTCCAGGTATTCGTGGCTGTTGGTGGCCATCACGGCGAACCGGTCGCCGGGGCGCACCCCCAGTTGGTGGCGCAGCGCATGGGCCATCCGAAACACCCGGTCCCCGTGCTCGGTCAACGTGCTGGTGTAGTGCCCATCGATGATGGCCGGCTTGCCGACATCCCGCTCCAGCGCCGGCAGGAAGAGCCGCTGGTAGACGAGTTCCTTCATGGTGTTCCCCCCTGTTCGCGCCCGAGCGGATCGGGCCTCGGCGACACCTTGGCACACCGAGTTGCCCGGTGGCGCCGCTCAGGCCGTCCGGCATGGGGAACGTCCACCGTCGTGGCCACGATCATCCCCGCCCCTGACCGGCCACGACTGACGGGTTGGAGTCGGGAGCGCACAGCGCATACAGCGTCGTTCCGTCCGCACCTCCCAACATGCAGGCAGAGGAACCCAACGGCGTGGACAGGCGGTGGGTGACCAGGGCCGGCTCCGGTGAGGGTTATCGGTGCCAGAGCCCCCACAACCCTCACGGGGTGAAGGACGGGCCCGGCGAGCGGTCAGCCGAGGTAGGCGGCCTCGAGGGCGGCGTGGTCGGCGGCCAGCTCCGCCGCGGGGCGGTCGGTGAGGATGCGGCCATCGGCCAGCACCATCCCCCGATGGGCCACTCCCAACACCGAATCGACGAACTGTTCCACCACCACCGCCGCCATCCGGGTCTCGTCCACCAGCGTGCGGATGCGGGCAAGCAGCGTCTCGGCCACCTGCGGCGCGAGGCCCATGGACAGCTCGTCCACCAGCAACACCCGCGGGCGACGGACCAGCGCCAACGCCACCGCCAGCTGCTGTTGCTCACCCCCCGAGCACAGACCCGCCGCGCGGTTGCCCAGCGGGGCCAGGTCGGGGAACCACTCCCCCACCTCTCCCAGGTCGCCGTCGACCAGGCGCAGGTGCTCGGCGATGGTGAGCGAGCGAAAGAGCCCGCGATCGTCGGGAACCGTGATCAACCCGGCGCCAACCCGGCGCCCGGCCGACCGGCCGGACACGTCAACCCCGTCGACCAGAACCGTGCCGGCGTGGATGGGGATCAGGCCCGCCACTGCAGCGAGCGCCGTGGTCTTGCCGGCGCCGTTGCGGCCCAGCAGCGCCACCATCTCGCCGGGGGCCACGGCCAGGCTCAACCCGTCGATGACGTCCACATCGTCGTAGCCCACCCGCAGGTCACGGACCTCGAGCGCGGGATGGCCGCTCATGTGGCCGTCCCCAGGTAGGCGGCGAGCACCCGGGGGTCGGCCCGAACCTGCTCCGCCGGGCCATCGGTCAACACCTGTCCTCCCACCAGGACCACCACGCGGGAGCACAGCGAGAAGACCAGGCGGGTGTCGTGTTCGATCAGCACCACCCCCAGCCCATCGGCGGCCAGCGCCCGCACGGCGCCGGCCAATGCCTCGGTCTCCTCGGGGTCCAGCCCGGCCGCCGGTTCGTCCAGCAGCAGCACGCTGGGTTCCTCCACGACCGCCCGGGCCACCCCAACGAGCTTTCGATGGCCCAGGGAGATCTCGCTCGGCATGGCGTCGGCGTGATCGTCCACCCCCACCCGCTCGAGCGCCGCTGCGACCCGGCGGCCAACGTCGCCGCCGGAGGCGCCCACCGAGCAGTTCTGGGCCACGGTCAGGTCGTCGATCAACTCCACCGACTGCCACGTGCGCACCAGGCCCGCCCGGGCCCGCCGGTGCGGCGGCCAGCCCGTGACGTCCCGTCCGCCCACCCGCACCGTGCCCTCGTGGGCCACGAAGCCGCACCAGGCATCCACCAACGTCGTCTTCCCCGCGCCGTTGGGTCCGATCAGCCCCAGTATCTCTCCCGGGGCAACCGACAGCGACACGTCCTGGGTGGCCCGCACCCCGCCGTAGGCGACACCAATGCCGGAGGTCTCCAAGGCGGGGCCGGCGGCGGGTGACGCCTGCGGCACGCTCACGCTCCCAGCAGGGACGCCAGGCCCCACAGCGCCGCCACCAACCCGACGACGATCATGGCCACGCTGCGTCCCACCGGCGGGCGGGTTGGCCCCTCGTCGCTGCGCGTAGGCCTCGTCCGCGCCCCGGCAGCGCCACCCGGCTGAGCGGCCCCTCCGCCGGCCTCGTCGTCCTTCCGCAGATGGGCCGGCGGCCGCAGCAGGGCAGCGGCGTTGCCCACGCACAGCGCCGCGCCGAAGGCCAGCACCAACCAGGCAAGGAGGTCCTCGCCGAGGAACAGCTCGGGGTTCTGCGCCAGCACCCGGCCATTCTGCCCGGTGCGCCGACGCCTCGCCCGAACCCCATGGGGGACGGGGGGCACAGAAAATCCCACTCAGGGGCTCAAGTCGGCTTCGATACGCGCCGAAGGATCAGGTGTCGGACCCGCCAAGGCCGACCTCGGGGCACCGCCGCCCCGAACAGCCCCGACACCGCCATGTGGGGGTCAAGACCACCGGTGCTGCCACACCGGTTCAGCAACCGGAGTGCTTTGGGGGCCGGTCCCTCCAAGCCACCACCATCGATTCGATGGGCT
Source organism: Microthrixaceae bacterium (assembly GCA_041394405.1). Classification (GTDB taxonomy): domain Bacteria; phylum Actinomycetota; class Acidimicrobiia; order Acidimicrobiales; family Microtrichaceae; genus Microthrix. The sequence goes on along the minus strand of JAWKIF010000010.1, from coordinate 97,939 downwards.
CCCAGCCAGACACCCCGGTCGCTCCCGGTGCCCCGCTCCTGCGGGGCACCGGCGCGCTCGGGCCATCCCGAAACTGCGCCGAGCGTGACAGCGCCCGCCACCCCGGAGAGAATGGCGTCATGCCCACCGAGTCCCCCCGTCGCAGCCCCGACCGTCCGTGGATGATGCGGACCTACTCGGGACACTCAACCGCCCAGGCGTCCAACGCCCTCTATCGCACCAATCTGGCCAAGGGGCAGACCGGCCTCTCCATTGCGTTCGACCTGCCCACCCAGACGGGCTACGACCCGGACGACCGGCACAGCCAGGGGGAGGTTGGCAAGGTTGGCGTGCCCGTGGCGCACCTGGGCCACATGGCCACGCTGCTGGACGGCATTCCCCAGGGCGAGATGAACACCTCGATGACCATCAACGCCCCGGCGGCGTGGATGTTGGGGCTGTACGTGGCCAACGCACGCGCCCACGGGGTGGAGTCCACGGCGTTGCGGGGCACCACCCAGAACGACATCGTCAAGGAATATCTGTCCCGCGGCACCTACATCTTTGGACCGGTTCACTCACGCCGGCTCATCGTGGACATGTTCGCGTTCTGCAACACCCACGTGCCCAAGTGGAATCCCATGAACGTGTGCAGCTATCACCTGCAGGAGGCGGGCGCGACGCCCACCCAGGAGATCGCCTACGCCCTGGCCACCGCCATCGGCGTGCTCGATGCGGTGCGCGACAGCGGCCAGGTGCCCGCGGACAAACTGCCCGAGGTGGTGGCGTCCATCTCGTTCTTCGTGAACGCCGGCATCCGCTTCGTGGAGGAGACCGCCAAGATGCGCGCCTTCACGAAGATGTGGGATCGAATCACCGAGGAGCGCTACGGGGTGAGCGACCCCAAGGCGCGGCGGTTCCGCTACGGCGTTCAGGTCAACAGCTTGGGGCTCACCGAGGCTCAGCCCGAGAACAACGTGCAGCGCATCGTGTTGGAGGCCCTTGGGGTGACGCTGTCGCGGGACGCCAGGGCACGGTCGTTGCAGCTGCCCGCCTGGAACGAGGCCCTGGGCCTGCCACGGCCGTGGGATCAGCAATGGTCGCTGCGCATCCAGCAGGTGCTGGCGCTGGAGACCGACCTGTTGGAATACGACGACCTGTTCGAGGGCAGCCACGTGATGGAAGCCCTCACCGAGTCGCTGATGGACTCCGCCCAGGCCGAACTGGACGAGGTGCTGGCCATGGGCGGCGCCTTCGAGGCCATCGACGAGCTGAAGGGCCGATTGGTGCGCAGCCACACCGAGCGCATGCGTCGCATCGAACAGGGCGAGTTGCAGGTGGTGGGCGTGAACTGCTTCACCGAGGCGGCCGAGTCGCCGCTCGGGGGCAACGAGTCGATCCTGACGGTCGACCCGGCGGTTGCCGCCGAGACCATCGCCGACGTGGAGACCTGGCGCGAGGTACGCGACCAGGGCGCGGTGAAGGCCGCCCTCGATGAGCTGGAGCGCGTGGCCCGAACCGACGAGAACATCATGGCCGCAACCATCGCTCTGGCCGAGGCCGGGGGCACCACCGGCGAGTGGGCCGGCGTGCTGCGCGAGGTGTTCGGCGAGTACCGGGCGCCCACCGGCGTGGGGACCGCCGCCGGGGCCGGGCCCGCCAACGAGGGCCTGGCAGCCGTAGCCAGCCGGGTGCAGCGCCTGGAGGGCGGGCCCATTCGGCTGCTGGTGGCCAAGCCCGGGCTGGACGGCCACTCCAACGGTGCCGAACAGATCGCCGTGGCGGCCAGGGACGCCGGCATGGAGGTGATCTACGGCGGCATCCGCCTCACGCCCGAGCAGATCGCCGCCGCCGCCCGCGACGAGGACGTCGAGGTCGTGGGCCTGTCCATCCTCTCGGGTTCGCACCTGGAGCTGGTGCCCGAGGTGGTTCGGCTGTTGGAGGCCGACGGTGTGGACGTGCCGGTGGTGGTTGGGGGCATCATCCCGCCCGACGACGGCGAGCGCCTGTTGGAAAGCGGGATCACCGCCGTGTACACCCCCAAGGACTTCGAGCTGGCAACCATCATGGACGACATCGCCGAACTGGCCATCGGCCGCCGCAACGGGGCGCTCGCCCACTAGGCAGAGCGACAGCCCAATGGGCAGCGCAGCAGCCGAATGGGCGGGCGACAGCCGAACCACCCGGACGATGGGCGTGCCCGATAGCCTCAAGGCAGCGACGCTGGCGCGTCCAGGGGGCCACATCGCACGGCTGACGCCGGCGCGATCGGGTCACCGACCGCAAATGAGCAGGCGAACACCTTGAGAACGGCGACCAGAGGCCGAAGGAGTCATGTGCTAGATCGACGAGGAGTGCTTGCTGCCGTTTCCGGGGTCGCTGCGCTGGTGTGCGGCGTGCTTGCCTGGGCGCAAACGGCCAACCAGGCGGAATACGGACTGATCGCGGGAGTCACCGGCATGATTGCAGGGGTGCTCGGCCTGGGCGTGGCCATCGCGCACCAGGGCCAGATGCAGGCGGAGCTGCACAGCTCAGCCGATCTGGAATCCGCCCGTCGGCAGCTGGCCGAGGCCGAAGCGGCGCTGGCGGAGGAACGCCGGGGTCGGGCCGAAGCGGACCAGAAGCTGCAGCGGCTCGATGCCGAGTTGATCGAGGCCCGCACGCAGCACGAAGCCTCCCATGCGTCCGAATCGTCGAACCCGTCGGCCGCGGCCCCGGTGTCTCACACGACGGCCGACACCCCTCCCGGCGACGTGCCTGGGGGTGCGCTGACCGACGTGGAAACCGGGTTGTTCTCCGAGGCCTACTTTCGGGTGGCCCTCGACGCACGTATTGCCTCGGCCCGCCGCCACCTGCGTCCGGTCGCCACGGCCCTCCTCCAGGTGGTCGAGGGGGTCGGAACGGCCACGATCTCCGCCACCGACCCGGTGAGCGTCAGCGCCGTGGTGCGCGACACCCTGCGCGACGCGGACACCGCATGTCGCCTGGCCAACGGCAGCTTCGCCCTGATCCTGGAGGACACCCCGGAGAACGGCGCCGTGTGGACGGTCGAACGCATTCGGCGGGCGCTGGCCTCCCGCCACCCGAACAGCACGCTGTGGGCCGGCGTTGCCTGCTATCCGGCGCACGCATTCAGCACCGAGGAGCTGTTGGAGCAGGGCCACGTGGCGCTGGAGGCGGCCAAGGAGTGGAGCCAGGACCGCATCGAGGTGGCCACCGCGGAGTAGGGGGCCGCACCCTCGGGCCCACCGCTCTCTCGGCCCGGCCTCTCACGCTACGCGCGAACGGGTGAGAAAGCGCACCTGACGACCTCGAACCGCCACGCTGAGCGTTCGTCGGCTCAAGAAATACCACTCGCCGACTTCAAAACGGCGCCGAGGCTGGTTATGGTCACCGATTCACGACCGGCGGACGGTGCGAGGAACCCATGAGCAAAGTGCGACATGCGCGATGTGCCGTGGCGGTCCTGCTGGTGGCGTTCACGGGATGCAGTTTCACGGAGAGCGACGAGATCTCGCGTCCGAATGAGACGGCGCTGCCCACCAGCGGGCCCGCAGCGAGCTCGACTACGGCACCGAGCGGGGCCAAGGCGCTGAAGGCGCTGGGGGACGGCGAGCAACCCACGCGAGGGGCGGGTCCCACGGCCAAGAACGCCAACGGCCTGCTGCTGCATCTCGCGTCGGGCGCCACCGCTGCCGACCTTCCCACCACCGACGGCCGCTACGAGCTCACGGGTCGAGTCATCGTGGCCCAGCGCGACACGGCCGACGGCCTCCGCTCGCTCGGTCGGCTCCCCACCGCCGTGACCGCCGACGTGCCGCTGGTGGCCGAACCGACACCGGCCGACGCCAAGCTGACGGCTCAGCCCGCATCGCTGGGCGACGGGGGCGGCGCCGACTCGGTCGCCGAGGTCACCGCCGCACCGGCCAAGCAGGTGCGCACCGGGTCGATGGTGATTCCGGCTGACGGCCCAGTGCGTCTGGTGGTCACCGACACGCCGAAGTGCTGTGGATTCGCCCTAGTCCGCCACAACGGCGCCTACTCCGTCGAGGTGACCACCACGGCTGACGGCCCGGACACGCTGCACCTCATTGCCGTTGCCGGCAACGACCCGGTGGCCGAGCTGAAGGAGGGCGAGAAGTTCATTCCCCCCGCCGCCACCGCCGTACCCATCGGCGAACTCGCCATTCCGTCCATGACCTTTCCTCCCGGCCTGGTCACGAACGGGCAGTCGTCGGTGACCAATCCACCGCCCAACCCCGAGAAGCGGGCCAGCGTCAAGCTGCCGCCGCCGGTGCCCCCCGGCAGTTGGTGCGGCTACCTCGCGCTGCGCAGCGTCCCGTTCAACGAGGCCGTGGCCATCTGGAACCAGCTGGGCCGGCCCGGACACATGGACGCCGACGGCAACGGCATTCCCTGCGAAACCCGCTACTGAGTGAACCCGGCGCCGAGCGGCCGGGCTGCCGTCAGCTGCGCCCGGCCCAACGAATGCGGCCGGGCGTCTTGGAGAAGCGGGCCAGCAACCCGGGCATTCCGACGCCGTCCACGGTGACGGTGGCCTCCCGCTCGGCGAAGTACGGGTCGGCGGCCACGTCGGCCATGGAGTAGATGGGCGCCACGGCGGCATCGGCCTGGTCGAACGCATCCAGCACCTCCTCCAGGGTGCGCTCGCCAACGTAGCGGGCCACCGCACCGTCGATGAGCTGGCGGTGCTCAACTCGCCCGGCGAAGGTGCCGAGCCGTTCGTCGTCCTCCAGCCCCACCAGGCGGGCCACCCGCGCCGCCACCGTGTCGGCCGAGGCCGACAGCGCCACCCAACGGCCGTCGGCCGTCTCGTACGCGTTGCGGGGCACCGAGTACGGCAGCTGGGAGCCCATGCGGGGCTGCAGCGTGCCGTCGGCGGCGTAGGCCGCCCAGTTGTGGCCCATGAACGAGAACAGGCTGTCGGCGAGGCTGACGTCCACCACCTGCCCGACCCCGGCGTGCACCGCCGCCATGGTTGCGTAGGCGGCCACGACCGCTGTCAGTTCGTCGGTCAGGGCGATGGGCGGCAACAGCGGCGGGCCGCCCGGTTCGCCGTTGATGTCGGCAAACCCCGACAGCGCCTCGGCGATCGTGGCGAACCCGGGCCGGGCCGCATATCGGCCGGTCTGCCCAAAGCCCGTGACACGGGTGATGACCAGCTTCGGTTGGCGTTCCCAGAGCACCTCGGGGCCCAACCCCAACCGCTCCAGCGTCCCGGGCCGGAAGTTCTCGATCAGCACATCGGCGGCGGCGGCCAGGTCCACGACCTCGGCCAGCCCCTCGGGGCGCTTCAGGTCGGCCGTCCGCAGCACCTTGTTGCGGGAGGTGATGCGCCACAGCAGCGAGGGACCTCCTTCCGGCGACGGAAAACCCATGGCCCGGGTGGGGTCGGGGCGCTCGGGATGCTCCACCTTCACCACGTCTGCCCCCAGGTCGGCCAGCAGGCGGCCGGCCCCCGGCCCGGCCAACACGGTGGCCAACTCCAACACCCGAAGGCCCACCAGCGGTCCTGCCGGTGGCGGATCGCCATCACCGGGGGGCGGCCAGGCGCCCACCGGATCGGCTGGAGTCATGCTCCCTCCAGGTCGACCAGGAAGCAGCGGTCCTCCAGCTCGCCGAAGGAGTACATGGGATAGACGCCGCCGAACATCCCCCGCGTGCGCTCGGTCCACTCCAAGGCCCGGGGCGTCGACACCCGGCGGAGCACCTGCACCAACGTGCCCTCGTGAACGCGGTACTCAGCCCACGCACCCGGGAAGTCCTTCACGCTGGCCACCTCCACATACGGGACGTCGCCGGTCGAATCCACGAACCGGCGCCGGTTGCGGTGCGTGTGCCCCGCGAAGTAGCCGCGAATGTTGGGGTGCCGGGCGATGAGGGCCTGCAGCGACTCCGAGGCCTCGGGCAACACCCCGAAGAACTTCTCGTCGCGCCGATCCTCGTCGGGCAGCCAGATGTGATGGTGCCCGAACACCACCAGCGGCACGTCGCTGTCGGCCGCCTCGTCCTCGAGCCGTTCCAGCTGCTCGGCGGCGAGGGTACCGTTGGCATGGCCGTCCCGGCTGGTGTCGATGAGCACCGCGGTGAGGCCCGGCAGCTTCACCGACCGGTAGCTGGGCCCGACCCGGACGTGGTGGTAGCTCTCGTGGTTGCCGCGGATGAACTCCAGCCGGTCACCGAATGCGCCCCGGTACAGCTCCTCGAACTCGGCGAGTTGGTCGGCCGAACCGTCGGTGGTGAGGTCGCCCTTCACCAGTACCGCCAGCGGGTCCAGGGCCACCATCTCGGCCACGGCGTCGGCGTTCATGAAGGTGGGATAGGGCGTCGTTCCCGGCGGCACCGAGAACCCCTCGCCTGCGCCGTCGATCAACCCGGCCGCCAGCTCTCCAAAATGCACGTCGTTGATGGTGGCGAAGGTGGCCAACAGCTCGCCGTGCGGGCGGGGCAGCGTGGTCGCCTCGAACCCCTCGAAACGGTAGGTGGTGTCCGGTTCCAGGCCCCGGTGTCGGTGCACGGTGGTGCCGTCGTGGGCCACCACCTCGTCGGGGGCAACGGTCGTCAGGTCCATCGCCGGTCAACCTATCCCGGGGGACGGCCCATCACGGCCGGTGTCCTTCAGACGCCCCAGGGACGGCGCCGACGCAGTGGCTCCGGCTTGGTCCACCAGCGACCCGAGAAACGCCAGCGGGGTGCGGGACGACGGGCTTCGGCGGCTGGGCGGGGCCAGGCCGCACCGATGGCGGCGACGATCGCGGCCGCCTCCTCGTCGCTGGGGGGCGGATCGATGGTGGCACCGGCGGTGTCGGGGCCGCCGCTCACAGCGGCACGTTTCCGTGCTTACGGGCAGGCAGTTCCTCGCGCTTGGAACGCAGCATCTCCAGACCGGCCACCAGCTTGCGTCGCGTCTCGGCCGGGTCGATCACGTCGTCGATGTAGCCCCGGTCCATGGCCTCCCACGGGTTCAGGTGGTTCTCCTCGTAGGCATCCACCAGCTCGGCCCGGAGGGCCTCTGGGTCCTCGGCTGCGGCAAGGTCGCGTCGGTTGACGATCTCCACGGCGCCCTGGGCGCCCATGACGGCCAGCTCGGCCGATGGCCAGGCAAAGGCGAGATCGGCACCGATGCTCTTGGAGTTCATCACCACGTAGGCCCCGCCGTACGCCTTCCGGGTGATCACCTGGATGCGGGGCACCGTGGCTTCGCAGTAGGCGTAGAGCAGCTTGGCGCCGTGGCGGATGATGCCGTCATGCTCCTGGTCGACGCCCGGCAGGAAGCCCGGAACGTCCACGAAGGTCACCAGGGGCACGTTGAAGGCGTCGCACGTACGCACGAAGCGGGCCGCCTTCTCCGACGACTCGATGTCGAGCACCCCGGCATACACCGCCGGTTGGTTGCCCACGATCCCCACCGAGAAGCCACCGATGCGGGCGTAGCCGCACGTGATCGACCCGGCCCAGCGGGGGGCGTATTCGAAGTACTCGCCGTCGTCCACCGTGGCCCGGATGACCTCGGTCATGTCGTAGGGCATGTTGGAGCTGGGCGGGATCATCGCCGACAGCTCGGGGGTGAGACGGTCGGGCGGGTCGTCCGAGGGGAGAAACGGCGGCTCCTCCAGATTGTTGGCCGGGAGGAAGCTCAGCAGGAACTTCACATCGTCCAGCACCGAGGCCTCGTCGGTCCCGGCGAATTGGGCGACGCCCGACTTGGACGAGTGTGCGCCGGCGCCGCCCAACTCCTCCAGCGTGACCTCTTCGCCGGTCACGGTCTTCACCACGTCTGGCCCGGTGATGAACATGTGCGAGGTGTGGTCCACCATGAAGATGAAGTCGGTCATGGCCGGGCTGTAGACGGCGCCACCCGCGCACGGGCCCATGATCACCGAGATCTGCGGTGTCACCCCGGATGCCCTCACGTTGCGGCGGAAGATGCCGCCGTAGCTGGCGAGGCTCACGACGCCCTCTTGGATGCGGGCACCGGCACCGTCGTTCAGGCCCACCAGCGGGGCGCCGGCCTTCAGCGCAAGGTCCATCACCTTGTGGATCTTCTCGGCAAACACCTCGCCCAGCGCGCCGCCAAACACGGTGAAGTCCTGGCTGAAGACGAACACCTTGCGCCCATCCACCGTGCCCCAGCCGGTGATGACGCCATCGCCGTAGGGGCGGTTGCCCTCGTCCAGGGAGTTGGACCGGCTGCGGGCCAGCTGATCCAACTCGTGAAACGACCCCTCGTCGAGCAGGTAGTCCAGCCGCTCCCGGGCCAACATCTTTCCGCCGGCCCGCTGGCGCTCCACCAAGCGGTCCGACCCGGCGTGGAGCGACTCCTCGCGGCGCCGGTTCAGGTCCTCGATGCGCTCCGTCATGCTGTGTTCCATAGGCCGCCAACGCTAGGGCCACCTCGCAGGGCCGCACCAATGGCGCTGACGACGCCACCAGAGCGAACCGGGGACTCCCGGTGGGCCCATGACCCCAAAATGTGTCCCCACTACGGTGCGGGTGGCGGGCCACCAGGGAGGTCGAACGTGCAGTTGCCGGTGATGCCACCGATCAAACCGATGCTGGCCAAGGCCACCACCACCGTTCCGGAGGCCGACGGGCTGCTCTATGAGCCGAAGTGGGACGGCTACCGCTGCCTGGTGTTCCGGGACGGGAGCGAGGTGGAGTTGGCCTCGCGGGGCCAGAAGTCGCTCACCCGATACTTCCCGGAGCTGCTCGATCCCATCCACGTCCAGCTGCCCGAGCGGTGCGTGGTGGACTGCGAGGTGGTGGTGGTGACACCCGACGGCCTGGATTTCGACCTGCTGGGCAATCGCATCCACCCGGCGGAGAGCCGCATCGACCGGCTGGCCGCCGAGACCCCGGCCTCGCTCGTGGCCTTCGACCTGCTGGCCCTGGACCAGCTCGACCTGCGACCCATGGCGTTCTCCGACCGACGCGGCGCACTGGAATCGTTGTTGGAGGACGCAACCCCGCCGCTGCATCTGTCGCCCATCACCGACGACCCGGACGTGGCACGCGACTGGTTCCGCCGCTTCGAGGGGGCCGGATTCGACGGGGTGATGGCCAAGGCCGCAGCCGGCACCTACGAGGAGGACAAGCGGTCGCTCATCAAGGTGAAGCACCGCCACAGCGTGGACGTGGTGGTGGCGGGGTACCGGGTGCACAAGTCCGGCGACGGCGTGGGGTCGATGATGCTCGGGCTCTACGACCAACCCGAGGGGGCGGCATCAGCCTCTCTGCAGCACGTCGGGGTGGCCTCGGCGTTCAAGGCCACCCAACGGGTGGAGCTCGCCGAGCTGCTGGAGCCCCATCGCCTGCGCGAGCACGAGCCGCACCCGTGGACCGAGTGGGCCGATCCCGAGCGCCACGCCGATGGCGGAGTGCGCATGCCCGGTGCCCCCAACCGGTGGTCGGCCAAGCGAGACCACAGCTGGGTGCCGCTGCGGCCCGAGCTGGTGGCCGAGGTGGTGGTGGAGCAGCTCACCAAGGGGAGGTTCCGCCACCCGGCACGCTTCCAACGCTGGCGCCCCGACCGCGACCCCCGCTCGTGCACCTACGACCAAGTGGCCATCGCCGCACCGGCCGAGCTGTTCGAGCTGTTCCCCGAGGCCCCCACACCCTGACCCACACCGGCTGCGGCGCAATCAACCCGGCCGCACCGGCCGAGCTGTTCGAGCTGTTCCCCGAGGCCCCCACACCCTGAGCAGCCCAACCCCGCTCAGGCGTCGGGCGACGGCTCCTCACCTGCGTCGATCGCTCGGTCCTCCTCGCGCAGGCGGGGCGAGGTCTGGTGCTCGGGCCGTATGCCGGTCACGTTGTCGTACAGCTCCCGGATCTGATCCATGTCGGCGGTGACGTCTCCCGTCAGCCGCAGGGCCGGGCCGAACCCGCCCCGGCGGTTGGGCCAGTCGATGTAGCCCATCACCACGGGCACGTCGGCCGCCCGAGCGATGCGGTAGAAGCCGGACTTCCAGTACTCGCCCTTGCCCCGGGTGCCTTCGGGCGTGATGACCAGCCCCATCCGCGGCCCGTTGCGGAATCGCTCGGCCAGCTCGTCGGCCAGCCCCGCCGGGTTGGCGCGATCCACCTCGATGCCGCCGGTGGCCCGCATGATGGGCCCCATCGGGCCCCTGAACAGCTCCTGTTTGCCCAGCCACCTCAGCGGCACGTCCCGCAGCCAGGCGTAGCTCAACATGAACAGGAAGTCCCAGTTGGAGGTGTGCGGTCCCGCCACCAACACGATCGACTCCTTGGGCGGGTCACCGACCAGGGTGAAGCGGTTGATCCACAGGAAGAAACGAGCAAGCGCCTTGCGAATCATCTGCCGACCATACCGCCAGCGATGGAGCCCGGGCGCCCTCGGATCACCCCGATCCCGGCGAGCGTCATCCCACACGGCCGGCCACGGCGCCGGCCCCTCAGCCGACGGGGTCCGCCTCGACCGGAGCGCACCAATCCAGCAGGGCGTCGGCGTCCCAGGTGGTCAGGATGCGATCGGGGTCGATCCCCCGCTCGCCCAGCCGCTCATAGCCGTGCGTCACCCATTCCAGCTGCCCGGGCGAGTGAGCATCGGAATCCACCGACAGGAAGCAGTTCCACTCCAGCGCCAGATCCAGCAGATCATCGGGCGGGTCCTGGCGTTCGGGACGGCAGTTCAACTCCACGGCCGTGCCGAACTGGGCACACGCTGCGAACACCAGCTCGGCATCGAAGCTCGATGGCGGCCGCCCTCGGCCGGTGAGCATGCGTCCCGTGCAATGCCCGAGGATGTCCACGTGCGGGCTGGCGACGGCGCGCACCAGCCGCTCGGTCATCTGCCGCTCGGGCATCGACAGCTTGGAGTGGGCGGAGGCCACCACCACGTCCAACCCGGCCAGCACGTCGTCGGGCAGGTCCAGCGACCCGTCGGCCAGGATGTCCACCTCGCAGCCAGTGAGGATGCGGAACGGCGCCAGCTCGGCGTTCAGGGCGGCAACCTCCTCCAGCTGATCGGCCAGCCGCTCGGGGGTCAGCCCGTGGGCGACGGTGAGTCGGGGCGAATGGTCGGTCAGAGCCAGATGCGTGCGGCCCAGCGCCCGGGCGGTCGCGGCCATGGTGCGGACGGAGGCCCCGCCGTCCGACCAGGTTGAGTGGCTGTGCAGGTCGCTGCGACACCTTTCCAGCAGCCCGGAACCGGCGCCCGCGTCCAGACGCGTGCGTTCGTCCAACTTGGTCAGGTACTCGGGCGTGCGACCGAGCACGGCGTCGGCGATCACCGAGGCCGTGGAGGGACCGATGCCGTCCAGTTCGGTGAGCGTGCCCGCCTCCGCCCGGTCGCGCAGCTCGCGGTCGTCCAGACCGGCCACCACGTCGGCGGCCCGGCTGAAGGCCCGAGCCTTGGTTGCCGGCTCGAACCCTCGGTCCAGGAAGTAGACGGCCAGATGGAGCGCAGCGGTCGCAGTGGAGGTGGCCGACATCGGCCCGAACGCTCCGAGTGCCCTATTGGCCCTGAGCGGCCACGGCCTCGGCGGCGGCCGCAACGTCGGAGGGGTCGCCCAGGTAGCGCTCCTCCAGCGGGACGGTGGTGCGGGGCCGATAGTCGGCGCCCAGCTCGTAGTACATGGGCACTCCGGTGGGGATGTTCACCTCTGCGATGTCGTCGTCGCTGATGCCTTCGAGGTGCTTCACCAGCGCCCGCAGGGAGTTGCCGTGGGCCGACACCAACACGCAACGGTCGGCGTGAAGGTCGGGGCAGATGCGGTCGAACCAGTACGGCAGGACCCGCTGCAGCACCATCGAGAGGCTTTCTGCGCCGGGAAGCAGCTCCGAGGGCACGTCGGCGTAGCGGGCGTCGTTCACCGGGTGGTACTCGGAATCGAAGTCGACGGCGGGGGGCGGCGTGTCGAAGCCCCGGCGCCACTGGTGGAACTGCTCATCGCTAACCTCGGCCCGCACCTCGGCCTTGCTGCGACCCTGCAGCGCCCCGTAGTGGCGCTCGTTCAGCCGCCAATGCCGCTGCACCGGAATCCACTGCCGGTCCAGCGCCCTCAGCGCCTCCTCGGCGGTGCGGATAGCGCGCTTCTGCAGCGAGGTGTGCACCACGTCCGGATGCACGCCGGCCTCCGCCAGGAGGCCGCCGGCCTCAATGGCCTCCACCAGACCCACGTCGGAGAGCTCCACATCCACCCATCCGGTGAAGATGCCCTCAGCGTTCCATTCGCTCTGACCATGACGAAGTAGCACCAGTTCCATCGCCACATGCTGACAGGTGGACCGCAGCGAGGGCTATCTGGCGTCGCCTGGCCTGCGTGACCGATGCCACCACCTCCCGACGGCGGGCGACTTGATAATGGGACACTCAAGTTTTATCCTGGCCAATGTTTACGCCGGGTTGTCAATCGGCGGTTCCGCCGCCACACTGACAGCCCCTTCGCCTCGCTGATTCCCGGCGGAGCGCCACCTACCCCCTCGATCTGCGGCGAGATCCGCAGTGAGAACGTCCGCAAGCAGGAAGACACGAAACAAAGGAGTTCGGCATGCCTAAGGCCGTCGGAATCGATCTCGGAACCACCAACTCGGTCGTCAGCGTGCTGGAGGCCGGCGAACCCATCGTCATCCCCAACTCGGAGGGCTCCCGCACCACGCCCTCGGTGGTCGCCTTCGCCAAGGACGGCGAGGTCCTGTCGGGCGAGGTGGCCAAGCGGCAGGCCATCACCAACCCGGACCGCACCATCCGCTCGGTGAAGCGCCACATGGGCACCAACTGGTCCGTCGACATCGACGGCAAGTCCTACAACTCCCAGGAGATCTCGGCCCGAACCCTCCAGAAGCTCAAGCGGGACGCCGAGAGCTACCTGGGCGACACCGTCACCCAGGCGGTCATCACCGTGCCCGCCTACTTCGATGATGCCCAGCGCACTGCCACCAAGGAGGCCGGCCAGGTCGCCGGGCTTGAGGTGTTGCGCATCATCAACGAGCCCACGGCGGCCGCGTTGGCCTACGGGCTGGACAAGGAGGGCGCCGACCAGACCGTGCTGGTGTTCGACCTGGGTGGCGGCACCTTCGACGTGTCGATCCTGGAGATCGGCGACGGCGTGTTTGAGGTGAAGGCCACCAACGGCGACACGTCCCTGGGCGGCGACGACTGGGACGAGTGCGTCATCGACTGGCTGGTCGCCTCCTTCCGCGGGGCCCACGGCATCGACTTGAGCAAGGACAACATGGCCATGCAGCGCCTCAAGGAGGCCGCCGAGAAGGCCAAGATCGAGCTGTCCCAGGTTCAGCAGACCCAGATCAACCTGCCGTTCATCACGGCGAACGAGTCCGGCCCGCTGCACCTGGATGAGAGCCTCACCCGGGCCAAGTTCCAGGAGCTCACCTCCGACCTGCTGCAGCGCTGCAAGGTGCCCTTCGAGCGGGCCATCACCGACGCCGGCATGTCCAAGGGCGACATCGAGAACGTCATCCTGGTGGGCGGCTCGACCCGCATGCCCGCCGTGGCCGACATGGTGCGCGACATGCTGGGCAAGGACGCCCACAAGGGTGTCAACCCGGACGAGGTCGTGGCCATGGGCGCCGCCATCCAGGCCGGCGTGCTCAAGGGCGACGTCAAGGACGTGCTGCTGCTGGACGTCACCCCGCTGTCGCTGGGCATCGAGACCAAGGGCGGCGTCATGACCAAGCTCATCGAGCGCAACACCACCATCCCCACCCGACGCACCGAGGTGTTCACCACGGCAGAGGACAACCAGCCGTCGGTGGAGATCCACGTGCTACAGGGCGAGCGCGAGATGGCCAGCTACAACAAGACGCTGGGCAAGTTCCAGCTGGTGGACCTGCCGCCGGCGCCCCGCGGCGTGCCCCAGGTGGAGGTGACCTTCGACATCGACGCCAACGGCATCGTCAACGTGTCCGCCAAGGACCGGGCCACCAACAAGGAGCAGTCCATCACCATCACCGGTCAGTCGTCGCTGAGCAAGGACCAGATCGACCAGATGATGCGCGACGCCGAGAGCCATGCGGAGGAGGACCTGCGCCGCAAGGAGGAGGCCGAGACCCGCAACCAGGCCGACACGCTCGTCTACCAAACCGAGAAGCTGCTGCGTGAGCACGGAGAGAAGATCTCCGATGAGGAGCGCAAGGAGGTTGAGGATGCCCTGGGTTCGCTCAAGGATTCCCTGGGCGGCGAGGACATCGAGCTGATCAAGCAGACCACCGAAGGCCTGATGATCGCCAGCCAGCGCTTCAGCCAGCAGATCTATGAGTCGGCCGCTCAGGCCGAGGGCGCCGCCGAGGACGACGCAGCGGGCACGCCCGGATCGGCCGGAAGCGACGACGACGTCGTGGACGCCGAGATCGTCGATGACGAGGACGACTCGTGAGCCGTAAGGCCAAGCCAACCCCGGCCGACGCCGAGGTGGATGCCCCCGGAGACGGCGGGTCCGACGCGCCCCAGCCGGGCGCGTCGGACCCGGCAGCGCCCGCCGCGGCGGAGTCCGACGTCTCGGGCGCTGCCCCCGACGGCGACCTCCCTCAGCCCGGCCACCCCGCCGATCCCGCCGACGACGGCGACGGCGACGGCGACGGCGACGGCGACGGCGACGGGATCGAGGAAGTAGCCGAGCCGGCGTTCCCTGGCGAAACGGCCGAGGAACAGCTGGACGAGTGCGCGCAGATCGTCGAGGCCATCTCGGGCGAACGCGACGAGATGCGGGCGCTCGCCCAACGCGTGCAGGCCGACTTCGAGAACTACAAGCGCCGGGTCGATGCCCAACGGGCCGAGCAGGCCGACCGGGCCGCCGAGGAAGTGGTCCGCTCGCTCCTGGAGGTGCTCGACGACTGCGATCTGGCGGCCTCCCACGGCGCCGAGGAGGTGGCACCCATCGCCAACAAGCTGATGAGCATCCTCGAGCGTCAGGGGCTGTCGCGTGTGGCCGACACCGACGTCGCCTTCGACCCCAACGTGCACGAGGCGGTGATGTCGGACGGTGGCGACGGCGACGAGCCGACCGTGGCCGAGGTCATGCGAACCGGCTACCAGTGGCGCATGCGGCTGTTGCGCCCCGCCATGGTGAAGGTGCGTTCCTAGCGACCGTCCCACGACACGAAGCCAGTGCAACCCACATCCCAGCTTGAAAGGAGGTAGCGGTGGCTCCCCAACGCGAATGGTTCGACACGGACTACTACGACACCCTGGGCGTCTCGAAGACGGCCAGCCAGAAGGAGATCACCAGCGCCTACCGCCAGCTGGCCCGCGAGAGCCACCCTGACGCCAACCCCGGCGATGCCAAGGCCGAAGAGCGGTTCAAGGAGGTCTCCGCCGCCTACGACGTGATCGGCGACGAAACCAAGCGAGCCGAGTACGACGAGGTGCGGAAGCTGGCTGCCGCCGGCGCCGGGCCGGGGGGCTTCCCCGGGGGTGGATTTGGCCCGGGCGGCATGAACTTCGAGGCCGGCAACGCCGGCGACCTCGGCGATCTGCTGGGCGGCCTGTTTGGTCGCGGGGCACCGGGTGGTGGCGGGCGACGCCGCCCCGCCAAGGGAGCCGACCTGCTCACCGACGTGTACCTCAGCTTCGAGGATGCCGTGCACGGGCTGACCACCGGCATTCAGCTGACCACCGATGCCCCATGCCCCGACTGCTCGGGCACCGGCGCTGCCCACGGCACCAAACCACGCGTGTGTCCCGACTGCTCGGGCACCGGGGTCACCCAGGAGAACCAAGGCTTCTTCGGCTTCAGCCGGCCGTGCATCAAGTGCAACGGTGCCGGGCATCTCATCGACAACCCGTGCCTGCTGTGCCGCGGCGGCGGGAAGGTGCACGAGCCACACGAGGTGCGCATCCGCATCCCCGCTGGGGTCAACGACAACGACACCATCCGCGTGGCCGGCAAGGGCGCCGCCAGCCCCGGCGGGCCTCCGGGCGACCTGATGGTGCGGGTCCACGTTGCCAAGCACAAGCGCTTCGCCCGCTCCGGCGACAACCTGTTGATCACCCTGCCCATCACCATCACCGAGGCCGCCCTGGGTTCGAAGCTCAAGGTGCCCACGCTGGAGGGGGGCAGCGTCACCCTGAAGATCCCGGCGGGCACCAGCCCCAATCAGACCTTTCGGGTGAAGGGCCGGGGCGTCACGACCGCCAAGAACTCCGGCGACCTGCTGGTGACCGTCGAGGTGGTGATCCCCACCAACCTCACCGTCGAGCAACGGGCGCTGCTGGAGCAACTGCACGAGATGATCCCGTCCCCGAGGGGATCACACGAGTCAGACTGATGCCAACGTCACCCAGGAGGTGAGAGGACCATGCACGATCAGGAACGAGCCGTCTACGTCATCTCGGTGGCGGCCGAACTGGCGGGGGTCCATCCGCAAACGCTCCGCATCTACGAACGCAAGGGCCTGCTGCAACCGGCCCGAACGGGGGGCGGCAGCCGCCGCTACAGCCAGGCCGACATCGACCTGCTGTGCCGCATCCAGGACCTGACCACCGAGGGCCTCAACCTGGTCGGCGTGGCCCGCATCCTGGAGCTGGAGGACGAGCTGGCGCGCACCCGCGAGGAGCTGGATCGGCTTCGCGAGGACGCCCAACGCCAGATCGAACAAGCCCGCCGTGAGGCCGAGGAACACCGCCGGTCCATGCGGCGAGACCTGGTGCCACTTCGCCAAGAGGTGGTGCTGTACCGCGATCACGGCGCCGGCGGCCCCTTACGCTGATCCGTCGGCCACCCGCTCTGTGTGACGGGGCGCCATGACGCGGACCGGGGCCGCCCATGCGTCCTTCGGGTGGGAGAGCCCGGTGGTCGTGTCGAACAGAAGCTCGACATCGGCACATCCGGCTCACGCAGTGGACGCTGGCGCAGCCCCGATCTCGTAGCCATCAGAGCAGGTGGTGTGCCCCCCTCGATGACGGTCTTGGCAACCGGGCATCCCGGCCGGTCGGCGACTTGTTCCGTGCCACCTGTCGACCACAATGAACCCGCCCGGCCGGGATGTCAACGGCCAGTTTGGCCGATTCGGCGCCTGGGCCAAACGGCCCGATTCGGCCGATTCGCCAGTCCGCCGACACTTCCGGATGCCGTGGCCGCGCGGACCGGCGGCGGCCCTCTATGGTGGGAGGTGCCGTGGCCCGGGGGGCCTGCGGTGAGTTCCCAGGGCATCCGCCAATCGGGTCTCGGGGAGCGAACCCAACCTCCGGAGGCACGGGCCGGGCGATCAACGTCCGGACCAACGAGCCGGCATCGATTCGGCCACCCAACGCGAGGAGGAAGCGGATGTCCAAACGGCATCAGAAGTCCCAGACCTCAGTCGTCCCAGAGACCCGGGAGGATCGCAAGAGCGAACACCGTCGGGTCCGCCACAAGGTTCGCCAGGACCTGCACGTGGCCGCCGTTGAGGGAGAGCTGGAGGGGATCGTCCTCGACCGGCCCCATCCCACCCACGGCTATCGGGAGGATCACGAGATGCCGACTTCCAACGCCGTGCCGGCACCGCCCAACCGCACCAAGCACTGGAAACAGGCGTTCTGGAAGCGGCGCAAGAACGAACGGCGCCGCCGCGCCGCAGCGCTCAACGGCACCGCCTGAGCGCCCCCGGTTGTGGAGGGCTCGGCGGCCGCACCCGCGGCGCCGGGCCCTCGGCCGGTGTGGCCCGGCCCTACTCCTGCACCAGCTCGATGAGGGTGCCGAAGCTGCCCTTGGGGTGCACGAATGCCACGGTCGTGCCGCGTGACCCAGGGCGTGGCTCGGTGTCGATCGCCGTGGCACCGGCGGCCACCATCGAGGCCAACGCCTCGGACACATCGTCCACCCGGTAGCCGATGTGATGCAGGCCCTCGCCGCGCTTCTCAATCGACTTGGCGATGGGTGAGTCGTCGCGGGTGGCGGCGGTCAGCTGGATGTAGCTGTCGGCCACCTTCACCAGCGCCTCCTCCACGCCGTCGGACTCCACGATCTCGCGATGGGCCACCTCGGCCCCGAAGGCCTCGGCGTAGTACGCGATGGCGGCATCCAGATCTCGGACGGCGATGGCGACGTGGTCGATCTCGGTCAGCAGCATGGGTGAGTCTCCTGTGGTGGCGGGCCGCTGCGGCGGCTCCTCGGTGACGGTTCGACGGGTGTGCGCCGGCGATCAGGCCGGGGTGCCGGCCATGCGCTGAAACAGGGTGATGCGGTCCTCGCCCACGGCTTCGCGCTTGGCCTGGTCGGTGATGCCCTGCCCGGCCTCGGGAGCCAGGCACAACACGCCAAGCTTGCCCTCGGCCTTGTTGTGGTGCACCGCCAGGGCGGCCTCCCCCACCTCGGTCAGGGGATACACCGCCGACATCACGGGCACAATCGCTCCCTTGTCCAGCAGGCGGTTCATCTCCCATGCCTCCTGGTAGTTGGCGAAGTGCGACGAGACGATGCTCTTCAGCTTCATCCACAGGTGGCGGTTGTCGTACTCGATCATGTAGCCGCTGGTCGCGGCACAGGTGACGACCTTGCCGCCCCGCTTGGTGATGAACACCGAGGCGCCCATGGTGGAGCGGCCGGGGTGCTCGAAGACGATGTCGGGGTCCTCGCCGATGAGCCCGCGCACCGTCTTGCCCAGACGGCGCCACTCGCGCTCGTCCTGGGTGTGCTCGTCGGACCAGAACTGGTACCCCTCGGCCTTGCGGTCGACCACGAACTCACAGCCCATTTCGTTGAGCAGCGCCGCCCGCTCCGGGGAGGACACCACACCGACGGGGGTGCCGCCGCCGTTGAGCACCAGCTGGGTGGCGTAGGCGCCGATGCCGCCGGTGGCCCCCCAGATGAAGACGTTGTCGCCCTGCTTCATGCGCCCGGCGTGGTCGCCCACGAGCATGCGGTAGGAGGTGGACGCGCACAGCGCATTCACCGCCGCCTCCTCCCAGCTGAGGTGGGCCGGCTTGGGCATGAGCTGGTTGGCCTTCACCACCGACAGGTCGGCCAGGCCGCCGAAGTTGGTCTCGAAGCCCCAGATGCGCTGGTTTGCGGCCAACATCGAGTCGTTGTGGGCGGACGGGTCCTGGTCGTCGAGATGGTTGCAGTGCACGGTCACCCGATCGCCGGGCTTCCAGTTGCGCACCGCCGAGCCCACCTGCACCACCACTCCGGAGGCATCCGATCCCACCACGTGATGATCGAGGGCGTGGCGGGCCCCCCACACCGACTCCTTGCCCAGCCGGTCAAGAAAGCCGAACGTGCTCAGCGGTTCGAAGATGGAGGTCCACACGGTGTTGAAGTTGATCGAGCTGGCCATGACCGCCAGGTAGACCTCGTCGGGCGCCAGCTCGGGGGTGGCGACCTCACCGACGTGCAGGCTCTTTCGGGGATCCTTGTCGGCGCTCTCGACGCCCTCCCACATGGCCTCCTCGGCCCGCAGAACGTGAGCGGCTCGGTAGCTCTCCGGGATGGCGAGGTTGGCGAGGTCCTCACCGGAGGCATCGGACTGGATGGCGTCGAGAATCTCCTGCATCGACGCAGAATAGGCGAACGCATCACCCCGACGAACCTCGGCGAACGTACTTCGGGGACGCCGTCGTTCGGCGTGGCCCCTTGTGCAACCGGGCGGGGGTTGGCAGATTGGAGGGGAAGCGACACGCGTTCGCCGCGGCGGGGCGGACCAACCCAGGGGGAAGACCATGAACGTCGAAGACGTACTCGCCGGCAAAGCGCAACCGGCCACGGAGGCGCCGGTGGCCACCGTGTCGCCCGACGAAACCGTGGCCCAGGCCGTGTCGGCCCTCAAGGACCACAACGTCGGGGCCTTGGTGGTCTCGGCCGACGGCTCCGCCATGGAGGGCATCATCTCCGAACGGGACGTCGTGCGGCGGCTGGCGGACGAATCCTCGGCCGCACTCGACCGGCCGATCTCCGAGGTGATGACCTCGCCCGTGCACACCTGCGCCATGTCCGACGACCTGGCCGAGCTGGCCCACCAGATGACCCACAACCGCATCCGCCACCTGGTGGTGGAGGCCGACGGGGCCATGGTGGGCATCATCTCCATCGGCGACGTCGTGAAGTCGCGCCTCGACCAGCTTGAGGCCGAGCGGCAGCGACTGGCGCGTGAGAACGACCAGATCACGGAGTACATCCAGACCGGCCGATAGCCGCAGCTCGTCGCCCCATGGGCGTGGCGTAGTTTCACCGGATGCTTGCCGTTGCCGCCGTTGCACAATCCGCCGACGACCCGCTGGCCGGCCTGGCCGTCGGTGAGCAGCCCGAACCTGAGGTGCCCGAGGGTTGGGTGACGGTGGAGCTGCGGGCGGCCACGCTGAACCACCACGACCTGTGGTCGCTCCAGGGCGTGGGCCTGCCGGCGAGCCGGCTGCCGATGATCCTGGGGTGTGATGGCGCCGGGGTCGATCCGGACGGCAACGAGGTGGTGGTGCACGCCCTGGTCGGCGATCCCGACTGGCGGGGCGACGAAACGCTCGACCCCCGGCGATCGATCCTCTCCGAGCGCCACCCCGGCACCTTCGCCCAGCGCGTGGCCGTGCCCCGGCGCAATCTGGTGCCCAAGCCGCCCTCGCTCAGTTTCGAGGAGGCCGCCTGCCTCCCCACCGCGTGGCTGACCGCCTACCGCATGCTGGCCACCCGAGGTGCGGTGGCGCCGGGCAGCACGGTGCTCGTGCAGGGCGCCGGCGGCGGCGTGGCCACGGCCCTCGTGGCGCTCGGCTCGGCCATGGGGTTGCGCGTGTGGGTGACGTCCCGGGACGAAGCGAAGGGCCAAGCGGCGGTCGACCAACTGGGGGCCGACGCGCACTTCGCCTCGGGCGAGCGGCTGCCGGACAAGGTTGATGCCGTCATGGAAACCGTCGGCGCCGCCACGTGGGGGCATTCGGTTCGGTCGCTTCGACCCGGCGGCACCATCGTGGTGTGCGGAGCGACCAGCGGCGACCCCTCGCCCGCCGAGTTGACGCGGATCTTCTTCCTCCAGCTGTCAGTGGTCGGCTCCACGATGGGCACCCGCGACGAGCTCGAGCGGCTCGTGTCCATCCTCGACGTCACCGGGGTACGGCCCCTCGTGGATGCGACCTACCCCCTGGCCGACGCCGCCGACGCGTTCGCCCGGCTGCGCCAGGGTGACGTGTTCGGCAAGTTGGCACTCACCATGTGACCCGCCTTGTTACCGGGCGGTAGCATCGCCCACCCACACCCGCACACCCCAGGAGCGAGGCCATGGCAGGTTCAGTGATTCTCGGCGGAGCACGCACACCGTTCGGCAAGTTCTCCGGCTCGTTGGCCGGTTTCTCCGGCGCCGAGCTGGGCGGCAAGGCCATCGCCGGCGCCCTCGAGCGCACCGGCGTCTCGGCCGACCAGGTGGACTACGTGCTGATGGGCCAGGTGTTGCAGGCCGGCGCCGGGCAGATCACCGCCCGGCAGGCCGCCATCGCGGCCGGCATCGGCTTGGACGTACCGGCCACCACCATCAACAAGGTGTGCCTCTCGGGCATCAACACCATCATGTTGGCCGACCTGCTCATCAATGCCGGCGAGGCCGAGGTGGTCGTCGCCGGGGGCATGGAGTCCATGACCAACGCCCCCTACCTGCTCCGCGAGGCCCGCTCGGGCATGCGCATGGGCGACAAGACCGTCGTCGACTCGATGATGCACGACGGGCTCTTCTGCGCCATCGACGAGCTGGCCATGGGCGCCGCCACCGAGCAGTACTCGAGCCAGGCGGGCCTGGAGCGCGCCGAGCAGGACGAGCTGTCGGCCCAGAGCCACGAGCGTGCCGCCGCCGCCCAGAAGGACGGGCGATTCGACAACGAGGTCGTGCCGGTGGAGGTGCCCCAGCGCAAGGGTGATCCCATCCTGTTTGAGGCCGACGAGGGGGTCCGCCCCGGCACCACCGCCGAATCGCTCGGCAAGCTGCGCCCCGCGTTCTCCAAGGACGGCAACATCACCGCCGGCAACGCCTCGCAGATCTCCGACGGGGGCGCGGCCGTCATCGTGTGCTCGGCGGAAAAGGCCAAGGAGTTGGGCATCGCACCCCTCGGCGAGATCGTGTCGATCGGCCAGGTGGCGGGCCCCGACGCCTCCCTCATCTCCAAGCCAGCGCAGGCCATCCAGGCCGCACTGGCCAAGGCCGACCTCTCGGTGAGCGACATCGACCTGTTCGAGCTGAACGAGGCCTTCGCCGCCGTCGGTTGTCAGTCCATGAAGGACCTGGGCATCTCCGACGACATCGTCAACGTCAACGGTGGGGCCATCGCCATCGGCCACCCCGTCGGCGTGTCGGGCACCCGCCTCGTGCTCACCCTGCTCAACGAGCTGGCTCGCCGCGGCGGCGGCACCGGCGCAGCCGCACTCTGCGGCGGTGGCGGGCAGGGCGACGCCATGGTGGTGCGCACCGTCTGATCCGTCCCGGAGCCCGGGGCGTCACGCGTCCGGTGATGGCTCCGGGCTCGATTCGGGGCTCGGGGGAGCTGCCGGGGAACCGCCCACGTGGGTGCGGCCCTCCAGGGCCCGCCCAAGGGTCAGTTCGTCCGCATACTCCAGGTCGCCGCCCACCGGCAGCCCGCTGGCGATGCGGCTCACCTCCAGCCCCGGCAGGTCCAGCAGGCGGCTGAGGTACAACGCCGTGGCCTCGCCCTCCAGGTTGGGGTTGGTGCACAGGATCACCTCGGTGACGCCCTCGTCGCCGATCCGGGCCACGAGCTCGCGCACCTTCAGCCGGTCGGGCCCCACGCCCCGCAGGTGGTCGATGGCCCCGCCCAGCACGTGGTAGCGGCCCGAGAAGGTGCCGGTGCGTTCGACGGCCACCACGTCCTTGGGTTCCTCCACCACGCACAACACGCTGGTTTCCCGCCGGTCGTCGTCGCACACCGGGCAGAGCACGCCCTCGCTGACGTTGAAGCAGCGTTCGCAGTGCCGCACCCGATCCTTCACCTCGGAGATCGCCCGGGCGAGCCGTAGCGCCTCCTCCCGGTCGGCCTCCAGCAGGTAGAAGGCGATCCGTTGGGCCGACTTGGGGCCCACGCCGGGCAACCGGCCTAGCGAGTCGATCAGCTCCTGGATGGGGGCGGCATAGGTGGGCACCGAGTTACCCGTCTCCCTCGCCGGTCGCCGCCGGGGGTGCGCCCAGGCCCAAGGCCGACGCATCCAGGCCCAGCGCCCCCAGGTCCATCCCGGCGGCCTGCCCGGCCTGCCCACCCGACTGCAACCGATCGGCCTTGGCGACGGCGTCCCGCCAGGCGGTCAGCACCAGATCTTCCAGCAGCTCGGTCTCGTCGGGGTCGACCACCGCTGGGTCGATAGCCACCGCCACCGGATGCAGATCGCCGGTCACCGTCACCCGCACCGCGTTGCCGCCGGCGCTGCCCTCCACCTCGGTGGCGGCCAGTTCGTCCTGGGCGGCGGCCAGTTGCTGGGTCATCTGCTGGGCCGTCTCCATGAGCGATCCCAGGTCCAGGCCGCCCAGCAACGCCGCCATGGGGTCGTCGCCCTCGGCGGGCTGGGGCAGGGCGTCGTCGTCGGGGTTGTCGGTTGGGTTCACGGGAGGCTCCTCGTCGGGGCGGTGGGTCGGGATGGTGCTGGGGGCAAGCGTCAGGTGTCGTCGGGCGTGATCAGTTCGGCGCCGGGAAACGCCTCCAGGAGCCGCTTCGCCGCGCTCAGGGGCGGGTCGGCGTCCTCGAGTTCGTCCATGTCGAGGGCGGCGTAGTCCTCCTCCTCATCGGGGGCCCATTCGGAGTCGTCGGTGTCGACGGCCCCGCGCGGCGCCGGGGAACCGTCGTGGGAGGTTCGGCCGTGACGGCCCGACGGTTCGCGACCGGCCGCGGCACCGCCCGGGCCGGCCACCACCTTGAACTGCACCGGCCGACCCACCGTGGCCGACAGCTGCTGCACGAACTCCTGCTGGCGTGCGGTGGCCCGATCGGCGATGGCCGGGTTGTCCAGGTGGAACTCCACCGACCCGTCAGCCGATGGGGCGAAACGTCCAACGAACAGCGCACGGGCCACCGGCTTCAGCTGGCCCAACACGGTCTCGAGCGCTGCGTTCAGTTCGTTCGCCTCGCTGGCAGTGCCGGTGTCCGCCGGGGCACCGGCAGGCGCAGGTTCCGGCTCAGGCGCTGCCGGGGCGGCGCTCGGCGACGGCGCGTCGGCGACGGCGCGTGGGGGCGGCTCCGGCTCTGCCATGGGGGCCGGCCCGGCGGCTGCTGCGCTGTCCGGTGCGGGGGAGGGCGGCGCCTCGGTGGCGCCGGCCGCGCCTCCCTCGGCGGGCGGGCGGGGGCGACGGCGGCGCGGCGTGGGCGGCGGCGCCTCCGAGGCGGGGACGGCATCGATGGGCTCGGCCGGGGGCGCCTCCCTCCCGGTCTTGGCACGGAGCATCGCTCGCGCCTCTTCCATCTTGGATCGAGGGTCGCTGGGGCCGGACGCCTGTGCGGCAGGCTCGTCGGCCTGCCCGCCCCCCTGCGCGGCGGCGCCCGGCGGTGCGGCATCGGACGCTGGGCCGGGAGCGGACTCAACCGAGGCCGGCGACGGCGCGGCTTCGGTTGGGCTGGGCGTCCGCTCGGTGCTGCGCGCGGCAGCGGTCGTTGCAGTGGCGGCGGATGGCGCGGTGGCAGCGCCACCGGCAAGTGCCCGTTCCAGCGACTCCACCCGTTCCGCCAAAGCCTCCACCGACAGGTCGGCCTCGGGGGAGGTCAGCCGCACCAGGGCCACCTCCAAGGGAACCCGTGGATCAGAGGCCTGGCGCATGTCCACCAGCGCAGTACCCAGCTGCTCGAGCGCCCGGGTGAGCCGTGCGGGCCCAGCCGTGCGGGCCCGCTCGGTGAGCGCCTCGCGATCGGCGTCGGCCACGTTGGCGCCGTCGACGCCCATGGTCAACAGGAACAGGTCTCGCAGGTCGGCAACCAGCGCCTCGCCCAGGACGCGCGGGTCGCTGCCCGAGCCCAACGCGTGGGCGACGGCCGCCAACGCGGCGCCGGTGTCCCGGTTGATCAGCGCATCCACCACCTCCGCTGAGGGCTCCTGGCGGGGCACGACGCCGCCGCCGGCCACCACCTGATCCAGTGCCGACAAGGTGTCGCGGGCCGAACCCCGCCCCTGGCGCACCACGTAGGCGATGGCGTCGTCGTCGACGCTGAGGTCGGCCTCGGCGATCACCCAGCGCACGTAGTCCTCAAGCTCGTGGGGCGACAGCAGCTCGAAGATGAAGTGCTGCGTGCGGCTCTTGATCGTGGGCAGCACCTTCTGCGGGTCGGTGGTGGCCAGCACAAAGGTGACGTGGGGCGGCGGCTCCTCCAGCGTCTTCAGCAAGGCGTTGGAGGCCGCCGGCGACAGCATGTGCACCTCGTCGAGGATGTACACCTTGGTGCGCCCGGCCGTCCCCAACGCAGCGCGGCTCACCAGGTCGCGCATGGCGTCCACGCCGTTGTTGGAGGCCGCATCCAGCTCGTGCAGGTCATAGGAGGTGCCCGCCTCCATGGCCACGCAGCTCTCACAGGTGCCGCACGGCTCACCGTCGTCGAGGTTGGTGCAGTTCAGCGCCTTGCCCAGGATCCGGGCGGTCGAGGTCTTGCCACACCCCCGGGGCCCGCTGAACATGTAGGCATGGCCCACCGAGTCGGTGCGCACCGCATTGCGCACGGCCCCGGTGATGTGATCCTGGCCCCGGACCTCGGCAAACCGGCTGGGTCGGAATCGGCGATACAGGGACTGGTAGGTCACGAAGGCGAGGTTACAAGGGTCGCCGCCGATGCACCGCGGCCGTTGCGCCGCCGATCCCGTCGGGGCCCGCCCCGGCCAGAGCGGGCCCCGACGAGGGACGACCAGGCGGTCTGCGGCACTCCGAACGCTCCGCTGAGAGCTGCTGCCTTCCGGCCCTGACCCGGTTCACGGGGTTCGGTCGCACAGGACCCGGTCGTCCCACGTCGAGACCCGCCTCTTTCCCAACGGGTGGGGGATGCGGGCAGACGACAGGTTATCCTCTCCGAACGCCAACGACGCCTTCGGTCACCCCGACGGCCCGTTCGGCTACCTGGAGAGGTGCGAGAGCGGCCGAATCGGCACGCTTGGAAAGCGTGTGAGGGGCAACCCTCCGTGGGTTCGAATCCCACCCTCTCCGCCAAGTTCGTCACCGGCGAACCAACTGCCAGCCAACCACCAGCCCACCCCGGCCGACGGCCGCCACGCGTGGTCAGATGGGGCCGGGCTCGCGGACCCGGCACACCGCTGCGCCAGCGCGACGGTTACTTCTGTGATTGAGTAGATAAACTCCGGGACTGTGACCGACCCGAACTCCACGACACCCACGAGCGGCACCACGCGTCCTGCGCCCACCGGCGACCTCGATTCCCCCGAGCAGATCGCCGAGATGGTGCGTCGCTTCTACCTGGACGTCGCCCAAGACGACCTGCTGGGCCCCGTGTTCAACGACGTGGCCCAGGTGGATTGGGTGGAGCACCTCCCGAAGTTGGCATCGTTCTGGTGCCGCGCCCTGCTGGGCCAGCCCGGCTACCAGGGCAACCCATTCCGCGCCCACACGATGGTGCACGCCCAGACGCCCTTCACGCTGGCCCACTTCGAACGCTGGCTCGAGCTGTTCCACGACACCGTCGAGCTCGGCTGGGCTGGCCCCAACGCCACGCGGGCGCTCACGCTGGCCCACAACGTGGCCCAGGTGCACAGCCACCAGTTGGTGGGAACCGCCGTCCCGACGACGCTGTCGCCCGATCCGCCGGTGGCCACCACCATTGCCCGCGCCACGGCCCCCAAGTGAGTCGCCAGGTCGCCGCCCCGGCACCTCC
This sequence comes from Microthrixaceae bacterium, assembly GCA_041394405.1. Taxonomy (GTDB): domain Bacteria; phylum Actinomycetota; class Acidimicrobiia; order Acidimicrobiales; family Microtrichaceae; genus Microthrix. Next base: position 71,205 of record JAWKIF010000010.1, on the reverse strand, counting down.
CCGCCCCCGGTGCGACCTGGCGAGCCGCGCCCAGGTTCACGACCTCGTGGTGGATTTCTACCGGGAGATCGTGTTCGACGACGTGCTGGCGCCCATCTTCGAGGAGGTGGCCGAGGTCGATTGGGCGGCCCACATCCCCCGGCTGATCGACTACTGGTGCCGCATCCTGTTCGGAACCATGGACTATGCCGGGGCGGTCTCAGCGGCCCATCGACACCTTCACCAGAAATCGGCCATCGGGCCCGAGCACTGCGACCGTTGGCACGAGCTGTGGGTGGCAGCGGTCGATCGGGCCGCCGTCGGTCCCACCGCCGAGCACGCCAAGGCCCACGCTGCGACGCTGATGGCCGGCATGGCCAGGCACATCTTCGGCTACGGGTGGACGCCACCATCCGGACGCCCCGAATCCACCTGAGCTGGCCGGCCGCCGCACTCAGTCGGCGTCGGTCACCGTGCACCGAAGGATGCAGTTGGCGGTGCGGGGGTCGCGGGGCGACAACTCCTCCACCTCGATGCCACCGATGGCCGCAGCGGCACCCTCGGCAAGGCCAAGGTGGATGCCACAGACCGTATCTGGCGACACCAACACCGCCGAGGCGAACGGGCACTCGCCCAAGATGATGTCGGCACCGTCGGCGGTCACCTCCACCGTGGGCTCGAAGCCCTGGCGGGACATCTGGGCGGCCAGGGCATCCACCGGCGCCGCGGCGGTGCCCGCCAGCTGGTAGTCCCGCTCACCGATGCGCCGCCCAATCTCCACCGGTGTCTCGGAGGTGGCCACCGCCTCGGCAAGCCACATGGACAACCGCTCGTACGGGCCGGTGACCCCCCACCGGCTCTCGGCCGACGGCGACACCTCGTACTGCAGCCGGGGACGCCCCCGCCCGCTGGGGGCGGCGCTGGTCTCCAGCACCAACTCGGCGGCCACCAGCTTGGCCAGGTGCTGGCGGATGGCGTTGTGGTTCAGCCCGAACCGTTCGGTCAGCGTGGCCACATCCAGCGGGCCGTCGGCCGCCGCCACGGCGCGGAAGATGCGGTGCCTCGTCGGGTCTCCAAGTGCTCTCGCCTGCACCTGCAAGGCTGCCATCTGAACTCCTCATCCCCGCGTCCTGGGCGCCCACCCCCGCCTCGGCGGGGGACGCGTCCTCGCCGACCCGACGGCCGGCATTCTAGTGAGTGGTGTAACAAATGGCACCTCGCCCCGACCCGCGAACGGCTCGACCCCTAGATACTTCCACGATACGCTAGAGATATGTCACAGGCTCCCGATGGACCCAACCGGTCGGCAGACGACCAACCCACCCACCCCATGGGCCTGTCGCTGCTGGTGATGGGAGGCATCACCCTGCTCATCGTCCTGCTCGCCGCAGTCACCGCGCTCTGATGGCCGATCCAGGCACTGCCCCGACGCTGCGCTCCACGCTGGACCAACCAACGCCACCTGACGCGCCGACGGGCTCCCCAGCGGCCCCAACCAAGGCGAGCGCCGCGCCCCGATCCGCCCTGAAGTCGGTGGCCATGCCCAGCGAGCACGGCGGCTGGGGGCTGACCACCGAGCCCGTGTTGTTGGGCCTGCTGGTGCAGCCCAGCATCGCCGGTCTGTGCCTGGGCCTGGCGGCGGTGTTGGCGTTTCTGGCCCGAACGCCGCTGAAGGTGGTGCTGGTCGACACCAAGCGCGGACGCTCGTTGGATCGCACCCGCCTGGCCAGGACCGTGCTGGTGGTGGAGGTCGGCCTGATAGCCGCCCTGGCAGCGGTCGCCGTGCTCACCGCCGGTTGGGGGTTTTGGTGGCCCCTGGCCATTGCGGCGCCGCTGGTTTTGGTGGAGCTGTCCTACGACATGCGCTCCCGCAGCCGGCGGCTCATCCCCGAGTTGGCCGGGGCCGTCGGCATCGGCGGAGTCGTGGCGCTGATCGTGCTGGCGGGGGGCGCCAACACGCGCCTGGCCATCGCCCTGTGGCTCATCCTGGCCGCCCGAGCCATCACCGCCATCGTCACCGTTCGGGGCCAGGTGATGGTGCTGCACGGTCGAACCCCCTCCCCGGGCCACTCGATCGCGGCCGACCTGGTGGCCATTGCTCTGGCGGCGGGCGCCGTCGCGGTCAGCTCGCCCGTGCTGGCCGGTGCCTTCGCCGTCGCCGCCGCCGTCGCCGTCCAGCGGCTGCTGGCCCGGGTGGCGCCGGCCGACCGAGCGGTCGTGCTGGGCATCCGCCAGATGGCCCTGGGCATCACCGTGGTGGTCATCACCGCCATCGGCGTACTGGTGGCCACCTGATCGCTGCCTCATCCGATCCAGGCCGACAGCCATGGGCACCCTGCGCCCAACCCACACCCGACCAATCATTTGGAGCACGCCATGACCGATCAGCCCACCTCAACCCTCCACGGCGAGACCTCGCCCGACGCCACCACGCTGGGCGACCTCGTGACCGCCAACCCCACCGCCGCACAGGTGCTCCAGCGGCACGGGTTGGACTTCTGTTGCGGCGGCCGAAGCACGTTGGCCGAGGCTTGCCAGAAGGCCGACGTCGACTCGGCGGTGGTCCTGGCGGAACTGGCCAAGCTCTCCGCCCACGATGGCGCCGGCTGGACCACGATGGGCCCGGCCGAGCTGGTCGACCACATCGAGGCGGCCCACCACGCATACCTCTGGGACGAGCTGCCGTCGCTGGAACAGCTGGCCAACAAGGTGGCCACCGTCCACGGGCAGAACCACCCCGAGCTCGTTGAGATGGCCCGCCTGGTGGCGGCGCTCCGGGCCGACCTGGAGCCCCACCTCAAGCGCGAGGAGCGGGCGCTGTTTCCCATGATCCGCCAGCTGCTGGGCGGCGCCGAGTTCACTGGCGCCGATCTGGAGCGGGGCCCCATCGCCTGCATGCTCATCGAGCACGAGGCGGCCGGCGACCTGCTGGCCGAACTGCGCCGGGTGACCGACAACTACACGGTGCCCGCCGACGGCTGCGCCAGCTATCACAACCTGTTCCAGCGCCTCGAGACCATCGAGGAGGACACCCACCTGCACATCCACAAGGAAAACAACGTGCTGTTCCCCGCCGTGGTTGCGGTGTAGGCCAGGACGCGAACAACCCCGGGCCGGTCCGAGGACCGAACCCGGGGTTGAACTACACCGGTATCCACCAAACGACCGTTCGTCGGGCGTAGCCTGACGTTCAATCGTTTCGATTCATCGCCCGTCGTACCCAAAGGTGCGGCGGGCGATGCCCTGTACGGAGAGCTTCGACCCGGGGGTCGTCCTCCTCCTGCGGCCCCTTCACCGGTGAAGGCGTTGGAGCCGGTGCTCGGGTCCGAGGACCGTTGCGATGGCGAAGTGCCGGCGTCCTCACGGACACTGGGACCCAAAGCCCCGGTGCCACGTCGGGCCGAGGCCCTCGGTGGTTTCCCGTCCGAGCTGGTGCCCGAGCGGGTCGGTCGGACCGAAGTCCTTCCGAGTCGCCAACGCTGTCCTCCCGGGCCCGGCGGACCGAAGCCCGTCGGAACCACCTCCAGCGCCGAAGCGCTTTCGATGTTGTCCGTTCGGAACGTTGGCGTTCCGTGTGGAGACAGCACTGTGCACCCTGTCGCCAGCAACGTCAACCACTTTTTCTGGATCCACAGGGCTTTCCCCAGGGTTTCTGTGTTGTCCCCCACCGCCCAGTCGTTCTCCACCGGTTTGTGCACAGCTCGTCCACAGTCCCGCAGGCGCAACCCGGTTGGCCGCCAGCTCGTAGGCTCAACGGCATGGACGCCTGCTCGCCCGGACCCTCAGCGGCCGTGTCCGCTGAGGACGCCGCCCTCGCCGGGTGGATGGACTTGGCACTGGCTGAGGCACGTTCGGCCCTGGAGCACGGCGACGTTCCGGTTGGCGCGGTCGTCGTGGTGGACGGCCGGGTGGTGGCGGCCCGCCACAACGAGCGCGAGTTCACCGGCGACCCCACAGCGCACGCAGAGATTCTCGCCCTGCGCGACGCGGCCGCATCCCGCAGCGGGTGGCGGCTGGAGGACGCCACCCTTGTCGCCACCCTGGAGCCGTGCCCCATGTGCGCAGGCGCCGCCCTGGCCGCCCGGGTGGGCCGGGTGGTGTTTGCGACTCCCGACCCCGCCGCCGGCGCGCTCGGGTCGGCCTATCACCTCGGCGCGGACCCAAGGCTGAACTACGAGTTCCCGGCGACGCTGGGCCCGCGCGGCCCCGAGGCGGCGGAGTTGCTTCAACGGTTCTTCGCCGATCGTCGCTGAGGCGGGGCGACCCCAAAGCAGGCCGATTTCTTGGAGTTTCGTGAGAGTCGCCCGGTTCTCATCGGGCTCCCACATTCGACCTGCATGGTGGTGGCTGTTCCGAACGGTTCGGGACCTCGACGAAAGGCACACCATGAGCACCTCCACCCCCTCCACCTTCAAGAAGTGGGCAGCAGCGGCCCTCCTCGCCGGCGGCGTCGGCGCCACCGGCCTGGCCCTCGCCGGTCCCGCATCGGCTCAGGACGACTCCACGCCCACCACCACCGAGCAGACCGACACCAGCGCCGCCCCCAGCCAGGCGCCCGACGAGGCCGGCAGGCCCGAGCACCGGGGCCCGAGGGGCAAGGGGCTGGAGGCGGCCGCCGAGGCCATCGGCATCTCGGTGGAAGACCTGCGAGGAGCCCTGAACGACGAGACCTCCCTCGCCGATGTGGCCGAGGCCAACGGTGTCGACGCCCAGAGCGTCATCGACGCCATGGTCACCGACGCCGAAACCCACATCGCCGAGAAGGTGTCCGAGGGTGACCTCACCCAGGAAGAGGCCGACGAGAAGCTGGCCAGCATCTCCGAGCGCATCACCGAGCGGGTGAACACCGCCGGGCGCTCCGGTGGCCCCGGCTGCGACAAAGAGGGTGGCCCGCCCGCCGACGGTGAGGCCCCGGCCGATGCCCCCGCAGATGCCCCCGCCGACACCCCGGCGGACGGCTTCGGCACGCTCGTCAACTGACCCACCCATCTCCCTCCCCCAGCCAACCGGCCGGATGCGCACCAAGCGCACCCGGCCGGTTCGGTTGGTGGCCCGACTACATCCAACCCACCCGCTCGAATCCGCCCGCCCCACGGAGACCAGCCATGCCACTTCGCCAACCTTCACCAACTCCTCGCACCACCACCAACCGCCCGCCACGCGCGTTCCTGGCCATCGGCCTCATGAGCGCCGCCGGCCTGGTCGGGGTGCCGCTCACCGGCGCCGCCGTGGTGGGAATGGTCACCGACGCCGCACCGAATCCGATCCCGGCGGCGGCCACGCCCGTCTCAACGGCCCCAACCACGCCCGCATCGCCAACGACGGCAGCGTCACCATCACCAACCACACCGTCACCTGCGACGCCGACATCAACCCCGCCGACGGCGTCGTCGGAGGAAGCCTCCCCCGCCGACGGCGTCGCAGCGTCGTCGGACGATGAGCCGGATCGTGGCCCCAAGCCCGACCGCACCGGTCGCCGCCACACCGTCGCCCAATCGCCCACCGTCCCAGCGCCATGACCGCCACCGACGTGCGACCCCAGCCCCTTGCGCCCCCAGCGACAGCAACGCCGGCCGCCTCCACCGAGCGGCGACCCATCGGCGGCGCCATGACCATCGCCACGCTGCTCTGGATAGCGGCGGTTGCTGTCGCGTCGAACCTCACGGTCTCCGACGCCGTCCACCGGGCCGCGCTGTTCGTCCACCTGGCCTCGCTCATTGCGGGCTTCGGTGCCGTCCTGGTGTCGGACTTCTACGGCGTGCTGTGGCTGACCGGCCGCCGACGGTTGGGCCACCTGCTGTCGCTGCATCACGCCATCGGCCCCATGATCTGGCTGGGCCTCATCGGGCTGGTGGGCTCGGGAGTGCTGCTGTCGCCCAACCCCACCATTCCACGGACCGCCCTGAAGATGGTCCTGGTGCTGATCGCCACCCTGAACGGCATCGCCGCCGGGCGGCAAATCGACCGGCTCAAGCAGATTCCGCCCTCGGCTGGCCCGCATGAGGTTCCCCGCTCGCTGGTTGCCACCACCATGGTCGCCGGCGGAATCTCCCAGGCGTGTTGGTGGGGGGCCACGCTGGTCGGGTTTCTCTCCACCACCAGCTGACGCTGCGGTCACCCGCCCTCAGGGCCCCCGAGGCCCAGCCGGGCCGCTGAGATTCCTCCCACCTCGGGCTCGTCGCCCAGGTCGTGCCACACCCGCCGGTATCCGGCCAGGCGGGCGGCGTACGCCGTTGGTTCCTCCGCAAACAGGCGGGCCCCCGCACCCAGCGCCCGCCGTTGCAGGTCCACCCGGCACCCATCGGCCAGTGTGATCGCCTGCTCCACCTCGGTGCGGCCGCAGAACACGTCCGGGTCGGCCACGAGGAGGTTCACCAACCGCTCCAGCCGGTGGGCGTCGCCCAGGGCATTGGAGACGTCGTGGAGCCGTTCGGCCAGCGGCACGCACTGGGAGGGCGGTGTCGCTCAGCAGGCGGAGGTGATAACGGGTGTAGCGAGCCTTCCGCCGCCAGCGGCTGAAGTGCTCGCCCGACGGCACCGCCTGAGCCACCGCCAGCGCATGGCGGCCGTCGGCGTACACGCCGGCGATTCCGTCATCAACAGCGTCCCACTTGGCCTTGCCCAGCTTCCACTCCGACACCGCAACCTCCGCCTCAACGAGCGCCACGAGCGACCGGTGAGCCGGCTCCTGAAACCTCGGATCCGAGGTGCTGGTGGCGGCTCGCGCCGCCCGGCGTCGCAGGCGGTAGCGGACGCCTTCAAGGCCGCCGTCGGGCACCAGGGGGCCCATGCGGGTGAGGAGGCGGTCGAAGGTGGTGGCCAACACCAGCTCGTCGCCGATCCCATCCAGTTCGGCCGCGGCCGTCCGCAACGCCTTGACGACGGGCCGATAGTCGCCCTTCAACGCCGGACGCACCAGCCGGGCCAGGCCCCGAACCTTGCGGCTCCGCCCGGCACTCCGCGCCACCTGAGCGGCCGGACGCCCATCGTCGCGCACCAGCGCCGCCATGGCTCGACGCAACTCCCACCGAGCAATCCGTTGCACGGCCAACTCGACCGTCTCGTCCCGCCTGATGGCGTACGCCACTGCTCCGTCCCCGCTCATCGCCCGCTCCGCCACCGACGAGTGCCAACGCTCACCGATTGCCTGTCGGTGACGACCCTCGCCGAGCGACCGACGCTACATGGCGCCGCCCAGGGCCACGACCACTGCGCGCCTCATGCCCGGTTGGGCCCCAAGCCAGATGCCTCGCCGCGCCACATGAGAAACCGAAGTGGACCTCGACGATCGCCCGGCTAACATCGTCGACGGAGAGTTGCCAGAGCGGACGAATGGGACGGTCTCGAAAACCGTTGAATGCGCAAGCATTCCAAGGGTTCGAATCCCTTACTCTCCGCCACCTACACCTCTAGGGGCGACTGGGATGTAGCCGGTTTTCGGCCAGTGCGCTCAGCGGTGACTCCGACGCCTCTCAGCAGCCGTTGCCCATGAAATTGCCCATGATTCGTCGGAGATTCCGTTAGTTTCGACGGGTATGGCAGGTTCGATGCGTCAGAGGTCGCCGGGAAGCTGGGAACTGCGCGTGTACGCGGGACTCGATGAGCGTGAGGGTGCCCGCAGGTCGATGGACGGCCCAGCTGCGCCGGGCTGAGCCGCCCACAACCCAGGGACACCCCCGGTGGTATCAGGGTCGACCTGGTGGGCCGCGGACGTTCCGGTGAGCCTCAAACTGCTGCGAGCCTGGTCGGAGGGGTGCTGGCGCAGCTGGCAGACGAGGTCATCGAGGCGTTCCCGGCCGTTTGCTGCGTGGGGATCTCCCACGGCCCGGACGATCGTTCCAGGTCGAAAGCTGCGGTGTTGTCCGGCTTCGCCCGGCAGTTCTCCCACGCTGGCCATGCCGCCTGGGCCTCCCACCTACGCAGGGTGGTTCACGTTCAGTGGTCCGTGGGCGATTGGGGTTCGGACTAGGGTTTCGGTGCGGGCTCGACGCGGCGGCCAACGGACAGATCCGGCAAGTAGCGGCAACGAGTCGCAGACGACGACAACCAACGTTGGGCAAGGCGTTCATCGTTTCGATGGTCGAGGATCATTTCACGACCGTCGCGGTCGGAGGTTTCCCCGACCCGGGCCGGGTCGATCTGCTGAACCTGCCGAGGAGTGCCCATGAGCGAACACCCGAACCGTCCCCCGACGAGATCGTTGAGCTGATCGGGAGTTCCTCGGCACCGATTCGTGGCACGGGCCGCCAGTTCGAGATAGCCACCGGCGTTGCGTGATGCCGGTGGTGGCGATGCTGGTCAACGCAGCCCAACACCGCGGTTGAAACCGAGGAGCAAGAGCGAACGACCTGTATCAGCACGCTGTGCTGTTGTGTGGCAGCGAGACCCCTTGCGCGACTGGTCGCCCAACTCGTTCCCATGGCGGCTTGTTGGTGGGCCGCCAACGGACCGGGACATGCATCGTCGTTTCTCACGCTGATCGGTTCTGCGGACACGATCGCCAAGGTCGGTACGGCTCACCATCGGATCAAAGCCCAACTGTTCGACCTGTTGGCTGTCGCTGTGAACCTCTCCCGCTATACCAACGACCCGCTAACACCTGACCACTGCCATCAACTTCGCTCAGGCAGCAGTCGACGTACTCCGCCGACTCCAACGACCGACCGCTACCTGAACAACCTCGCCAACCATGTCGCCGCCCTGTACCAGGCGACCGGGAACCGTGAACATCTGACCACCGCCATCGAACACGCCCAGACAGCAGTCGCGCACCCCGCCGACTCCAACGACCGCCCCGGCCGCCTGAGCAACCTGCTCGTTTCGCCGCCCACCAGGCGACCGGGAACCGTGAACATCTGACCACCGCCATCGAACGCCCAGGCGGCAGTCGCGCGACCCCGCCGACTCCATCGACCGCCCACCGTCCTGAACAACCTCGCCAACCATGTGGCCGACCTGTTCAGCGACCGGGAACCGTGAACATCTGACCACCGCCATCGAACACGCCCAGGCAGCTGTCGGCGCGACCGCCGACTCCAACGACCGCCCCGGCCACCTGAACAACTCGCCCTCCGTTTCGCCGCCCTGTACCAGGCGACTCGGGAACCGTGAACATCGACCACCGCCATCGGATCGCGCCCAGGCAGCTGTCGCGCGACCCCCGCCGACTCCAACGACCGCCCCGGCCACCTGAACAACCTCGCCAACCATGTCGCCGACCTACCAGGCGACCGGGACCGTGAACATCTGACCACCGCCATCGAACACGCCCAGGCCGTCGACGCACTCGCCGACTCAACGACCGCCGGCTGAACAACTCGCCAACCGTGTCGCCGACCTGTACCAGGCGACGGAACCGTGAACATCTGACCACCGCGGTCGGACACGCCAGGCAGCTGTCGATCGCGACCTGCCGACTCCAACGACCGCCCCGGCTACCTGAGCAACCTCAACCGCGTCGCGACCTGTACCGGCGACCGGGAACCGAACATCTGACCACCGCCATCGAACACCCAGCAGCAGTCGACGCGACCCCGCCGACTCCAACGACCGCCCCGCCCGCCTGAACAACCTCGCCAACCGTTACGCCGACCTGTACCAGGCGACCGGGAACCGTGAACATCTGACCACCGCCATCGAACACGCCCAGGCAGCAGTCGGCGCGACCCGCCGACGCCAACGACCGCCCGCCCATCTGAACAACCTCACCACGTTACGCCGCCCTGTACCAGGCGACCGGGAACCGTGAACATCTGACCACCACCGTAAGGCACGCCCAGGCAGCAGTCGGGCGACCCGCCGACTCCAGCGACCGCCCCCCACTGAACAACCTCGAACCATGTCGCCGCCTGTACCAGGCGACCGGGAACCGTGAACATCTGACCACAGCCATCGAACACGCCCAGGCAGCTGTCGCGCACTCGCCGACTCCAACGACCGCCCCGCCCGCCTGAGACAACCTCCCCTCCGTTTCGCCGACCTGTCCAGGCGACCGGGAACCGTGAACACCTGACCACAGCCATCGAACACACCCAGGCAGCTGTCGCGCGACCGCCGACTCAACGACCGCCCCAGCCGCCTGAACAACCTCGCCCTCCGTTTCGCCGACCTGTACCAGGCGACTGGTGAGGAGGAGTGGTTGGAGAAGGAGCTATCGATCCTGGTGCGTTCGTCGGCACCGCTGGAGGCTGTGAAGATCGAGCGGACGCGTCTGGCCGCCATGGTCGGTCTCGACGCTCCGATGATGCCGCCCAGGCGCTCGATGCTGCGCTGGGTTTGTTCGAGGAAGAACGGCAGCGTCTTGGTGAGGACCGTGAGGTGCGAGATCTCGCAGGTGCTGCCGGTATGACCAGCGACCTGGCGTTCCTTCACGCTCGGCGTCGAGAACCCAGCGAAGCGGTCGAGGTGTTGGAGCGGCCATTGACCCTCGATGTCTACGCACGCACCGGACAAAGATCCACCGACCGTTGAGACCCGGACGTCCGGGTGATCCCCCCAGTGGGGAACCGCACGGTTTCCCGCAACCGGGAACGAACTCGCGGTCACCGAGTCCAGCGTCACCTGAGAAGGCTTGTCGGGACTGATCCTCGACATGCTGGAGACGCCCACCGTGCACTGCTCGGGGTCCGATCGAGCCCGTTGGATCTCATCAGACCGCCAGCTCGATCACTTCACTATTCCGCCCGGTGACCGGCTCTGGTCCTCTCGGTCAGGGGTTAGGTCCTGATCCCTGAGTACGTGCAGCGGACCGTCAGGCGCCGCTCGTGGAGACCACCACGATCACCGTCGCGCCAGCCTGGCATGGGCCGACGCCGCACCAGCCTCGGCAGGCGACGGACCGCCCGTGGGGTTCTTTCCTCGGGTGAGCCAGGTTCCCAACACTGGTTGAACCTCGAGCCTTACCTCTGCGTCGTCGACCTCGCCGGCGGTCGAAGCTATGACAGCCCGAACCTCGCGGCCACCATCGACGCCCTCACCGGTGAGGCGTCGATCGGGCATTTCTCCTGCCACGCCCGCTACAACCATCTCGACCCGCTCGGTTCGGCCATCGCCCTCGGCGAACCGGTCACCCTCCGCACCTGCACAACCTCAAGGGTTGCCCGCCTCATCAACCTGTCCGCGTGCGAACCGTGGATCCCCGACCTGTCCCGAAGCGAACAAGCACTGTCGTTCCTCGGGCGGCGCCAACCATGTCATCGGACGCTCTGGCCACCGCCACGACATCGCAACCGTCAACACGGCGTTCTACCACCCACCACAACAACGGATCGGACCCAGCGAAAGCCTGCCGGAAGCTCCAGAACCTGATCGACCAGGCTCTCCCCGCCAGTCGGCCGACCAAGATGACCTCCACCGACAACCCATGGGCGATCCGGTGCCCGACGAAACATGGGCCGACCCGAGCCAACTGGGCAGCATTCACCACTACGCGCAACGCCCACACCCAACCAACAGCCGAAAGCTGACCCCCGCTCAGGGTTCGGGCCTCTCAGGTGACCGGCTTCAGTGGTGGGGGCGATTGGGGTTCGGGCTAGAGTTTCGGTGGCTCGACGTGGCGGCCAATCATGACAGGATCCGGCAATAGTGCAGTGGGCCACCAATTTCGCAGACGACGACAACCAACGATGGGGCAAGGCGTTCATTAGTTCGGTGGTCGTGGATCGTGGGTCGTCGGATCACCGCCAACGGGAAATGCCCCCGCTGTGCACACCTACGGACTTCAGGCTGAGCGACGAGAAGGTTCTCGCTCCGACACCTGGTGTGAAGGGCCACGGGTTGGATTGCCTCCGGCGTTGAGGTGGGCGGGCCGATCAGGTTCGGTGGTGCGCCTGAGCACGACCATGACTCGCCTGGGGACACGTCGGCGGGTTGTGGATGGAACCACCTCTATCGGGACGAACCATGACTGGGGTGGGTTGTGCGGGCGGGGTGGGGCTGATCTCAGATCACCGACCCGACCGCATCACTGGGGTGCAGTGGGTGGGTGCGGTCGACGTCGCATCGCGAACAGCGCCGACCTGGTCGACTTCGACGAACGATGTCGTTGCTGTTGCTGGCCGGTGGGCGGATGCGACCAAGGTGCTGTTCGGTTGGTCACCGATCGGCGGTTGGTGGTGCGCCATGGCGTCGAGGTTCTCAACGTCACGGGTGCTGGTCGGTGCAGGTGTTCTGGTGTATGGGGTTGGCGCTCGACCGCTGTGGTGTTGTTGCACTCCGCTTCGGGAGGTCGCTCCGCACCCACCCCACCGGCATCAATGACCGACCGAGACCAGCAGCGGGCGCAGGGCGGTCCGTGCGCTAAGACAGGCTCGAGCCGGTCGGGTGTTCAGCGTCGGGGCGGTCGCGATGGGGGGTCGTGCGACGTGCGCTCACCCCCGCTCGCGCCAACCCCGGCTGGTCGATCGAAACCACAACAGGACGAACGGTGGTCGACGCCACTTGTGGAAACCGACGACACGATCGAGATCATCTGACCGTCGCGGTCGGATGGTGGCCCGACCCGGGCACGGGACGATTCGGTTGAACCTGCCGAGGAGTGCCGATGAGCGAACCACTCACGTCCCCGACGAGATCGATGGGCTGACGGGGAGTTCCTCGGCACCGATTCGTGGACGAGGCCCCCAGTTCGCGATAGCCACCCGGCGTTGCGTGATGCCGGTGTGTCCGACGGCGCTGGTCAACGCAGCCCACCGAGCAGTCGACTCCGACGAGGCAAGAGCAACGTGTTATCAGCACGCTGTGCTGTTGTGTGGCAGCGAGGACCCGAAGCGCCGCACTGGTCGCAACTCGTTCCCATGGCGGGCGCGCTTGTTGGTGGGCCAACGTGACCGGGAGCTTGCATCGTCGTTTCTCACGCTGATCGGTTCCGGACACGATCGCCAAGGTCGGTATGGCCCACCATCGGTCAAAGCCCAACTGTTCATGTTGGCTGTCGCTGTGGCGACTCTCCCGCTATACCAACGACCCGCCGCATCGACCACTGCCATCAACTTCGCCCAGACCGCTGTAGACCACCACCACTGGCCGAGATCAGACGATCCGCCTACCGGGGACATACCTGAACAACCTCGCGCCCATGTCGCCGACCTGTACCAGGCGACCGGGAACCGTGAACATCCTGACCGGGTCGAACACGCCCAGACCGCTGTCGATGCGACCCCGCCGACTCCAACGACCGCCCCCGGCTGGACCTGAGCAACCTCGCCAGCCGAGTTTCGCACGACCTTTGTACCAGGCGACCGGAACCGTGAACATCTGACCACGCGGTCGAACTACGCCCAGGGTACAGCAGTCGACGCGACCGCCGACGCCAACGACCGCCCCGGCTACCTGGAGCAACCTCGCCAACCGTTACGCCGACCTGTACCAGGCGACCGGAACCGTGAACATCTGACCACCGCCATCGAACACGCCCAGGCAGCATGTCGCGCGACCCCGCCGACTCCAACGACCGCCCCGCCGTCCGGAACAACCTCGCCAACCGTTTCGCCGCCCTGTACAGGCGATCGGGAACCGTGAACATCTGACCACCATCGAACACGCCCAGGCAGCAGTCGGCACCCCGCCGACTCCAACGGCACGCTCCGGCTACCCGAACATCCTCGCCAGCCATGTCGCCGCCCTGTACCAGGCGACCGGGAACCGTGAACATCTGACCACGCCATCGAACACGCCCAGGCAGACAGTCGACGCACCCCAAGCCGACTCCAACGACCGCCCCGCCCGCCTGAACAACCTCGCCAGCCATGTCGCCGACCTGTACCAGGCGACCGGGAACCGTGAACACCTGACCACAGCCATCGAACACACCCAGGCAGCTGTCGCGCGCCGCCGACGCCAACGACCGCCCCGCCGTCCTGAACAACCTCGCCAACCATGTCGCCGACCTGTACCAGGCGACTGGTGAGTAGGAGTGGCTGGAGAAGGGGCTCGATCCTGGTGCGTTCGTAGGCACCGCTGGAGGCTGTGAAGATCGAGCGGACGCGTCGGCGCTGGTCGGTCTCGACAGCTCCGATGATGCCGCCCAGGCGCTCGATGCTGCGCTGGGTTGTTCGAGGAAGAACGGCAGCGTCTTGCTGAGGACCGTGAGGGGTTGCGAGATCTCGCAGGTGCTGTCGAGGGTATGACCATCTGACCTGGTGTTCCTTCACGCTCGGCGTCGAGAACCCAGCGAAGCGGTCGAGGTGTTGAGCGGCCATCGATCTGGCTGTCGCACCACCGGACAAAAGATCTGCACCGACCGTTGAGACCCTAGTCTGGGTGGATCCCCCGTGGGGAACCGCACTGGTTTCCCAAACCGGAACGAACTCGGGTCACCGAGTCCAGCGTCACCCGAGAAGGCTTCGTCGGACTGATCATCGACATGTTGAACGCCCACCGTGCACGCTCGGGGTCCGATCCGACCCGGATCTCATCAAGACCGCCAGCTCGATCACTTCACTATTCCCGCCCGTTGACCGGCTCCTGGTCATCCCGGTCGGGGTTGGGTCGCTGATCCCCTGGTACGCTGCGCAGCGGACCGTCAGGCGCCACCGGAGACCACCACGATCACCGTCGCGCTAACCCTGGCATGGGCAAACGCCACACCCGCCTCGGCAGGCGACGGACCGCCCGTGGGGTTCTTTCCTCGGGTGAGCCAGGTTCCCAACACTGGTTGAACCTCGAGCCACCGCCCGCGCTGTCGACTCCGCCGGCGGTCGCTTAGGACAGCCCGAACCTCGCGGCCACCATCGACGCCCTCACCGGTGAGGCGTCGATCGGCATCTCCTGCCACGCCCGCTACAACCATCTGACCCGCTCGGTTCGGCCATCGCCCTCGGCGAACCGGTCACTCCCGACCGCACAACCTCAAGGGTTGCCCGCCCTCATCAACTGTCCGCGGACCGGGATCCCCGACCTGTCCCGAAGCGAACAAGCACTGTCGTTCCCGACCAGTTTCCTCCGGGCGGGCGCCAACCATGTCATCGGAGCGCTCTGGCCAATACGCAACGACATCGCAACCTCATGCGTTCAACGGCGTTCTACACCCACCACAACAACGGATCGGACCCAGCGAAAGCCTGCCGGGAAGCAATCAGAACCTGATCGACCAGGCTCTCCTGCCAGCGGCCGACCAAGATGACCTCCACCGACAACCCAGGCGATCCGGTGCCCGACGAAACATGGGCGACCCAGCCAACTGGGCAGCATTCACCCACTACGGCAACCCCACACCAACCAACAGCCCAGCTGACCCCGCTCAGGGTTCGGGACGTGACAGCGGATCCGTTGATGACGGAGCAGTGGGCCAGCACTACCGGATCGGCACCTGACTGACCGGCGGTCGGGGACCGGGCCCACCAGGGACTGTTGCGTCGTGTGTAAGCAGGGTGGTCATGGCTTGTTGGTTGGCCGCTGTTGTGAGGCGGTCGCTGTAGTGGATGGACAGGGTGTTCAGTATGGACTTCCAGCCGTTGATCCGGCCAGTGGGGTTGGCCCGGTTCTTCCGTCGCTCGATCGCTGTCAGGTAGAGCACCTTGACCGCAGACTGTTCGGTCGGGAAATGCCCTCGTCGGACAGCTGCTTTCCGGAACCGGCGTTCAAGCTTTCGATCGGCCGTTGGTCGAGTACACGACTTTGCGAGCTCGACGGGGAACTCGAGGACTGAATGAAGTCTCCCCAGGTGTCGCGCCACGACTTGATCATCGCTGGGTAGAGTCCTCCCACTCGCCGGCGAACGCTTCGAAGGCGACCTCAGCGGCGGACAGGCTCGGGGCGGTGTAGATCTCTTGAGTTGCCGGGTGATCTGCCCCCAGTGTTACTTGATGCGAAACGGAGACTGTTCGGACGAGATGCACCACGCACAGCTGCACGTCAACGAGTGGCCAGACGCCCTGGCGGAGTCCGGGAGTCCTTTCAGTCCGTCACAACACAACACCAGCACGTCGGCCACGCCCCTGTTGCGGAGTTCGGTGAGGACACCCAGCCAGAATTTGGTGACTCGCCGCCGGTCGGGCCGACCCACAACCCGAGGATGTCGCGTTCGCCGTCCATGTTGATGCCCATCACCACATACACGGTGCGTTGGAGACGGTGCCGTCACGGATTTTGATCCGATCCCATCAACGAGCAGCACCGGGTAGACCGTGTCAGGGGGCGTGATTGCCACGCCTCCATATCTTCGACGATCGCGTCGGTGATCCGGATCGTGGAACGGTCGACCGACTGGTCGTACACGTCGAGGAGATAGCGGCGATATCGCCGGTCGTCAACCCTTTCGCGACAGGAGATCACCCATCTGGTCGAGGCCTGATAAGCGCGCTGGCCGACCGGGACCTTTGTGGTTCGAAGCTGCCGTGGTCCCGAGGGACCTCAACACGCACATCACCGACCTCGGTCCGCACTGTTTGGGCAGAACCGTTCCGGGATTCCCGAGCCCCTGTTGGTGCCGAGAAGTCATCCTGCACTTCGCCGGCAGCCTGTGCCTGGCTCGGTGAGGCGGTTTGTGTTGTCGGACGTGTTGAGGCTGGCGCCGGCAGTGGTGTTGGTTGACCGGGGAGTGGTTCAGGCGGCGGTTCGGTATTCGCTGATGAGTCCGGCGCAGGTGGTGTGACGTTTGATCGGTTGGCCTGTGCCGATCGGGATGACGTCGCCGGTGTCGTTGGCTCGTTGCGGAGTCCTCGGTGAGGGCGATGGCTGTTGTAGTGCTCGACGTATTCCTCGAAGCAGCTGCTCGGTTGGTATTTGTTCCAGATGATCGTTGGTCGAGGAGTTCGACGAAGAGTCCGGACCCATCGTTCGGCGTAGGCGTTGGCTTGAGGTGACCGTAGGTGTTCTGATTGCGGTGATCCCAGCGGCGAGGACTGCGTCGAAGGATCGGGTGAATTGTCCGGCACCATCGCGAATCAAGAACCGGAACCTGTGATGGTCGCCGAGGTGGCTCGTCAGGTTTCGGGCGGCTTGGGTGGTCCAGGAGCTGGTTGGGTTGGCGGTGATCCCCGCAAGGTGCACCTTCCGGGAGCCGACCTCAATGACGAACAGAACGTGAAACCTGCGTAGGAATGCGGTGTCGACACAAGCGAAGTCGGTAGCCAGGATGGCTTTCGACTGGGAGCGGATGAACTCTGTCCATGATGGGCCGGTTCGGTCGCGTGTCGGGTCGATCCCGGCGGTGCGGAGGATCTTCCAGACGGTCGACGCGGCGAGTTTGTGACCGAGCCGTGCGAGCTCGCCGTGGATTCGCCGGTATCCCCAGTCGGGATTGTCGTTGGCGAGGCGGATGGTCAGACTCCGGAGTTCCGGGTCGATCGGTGGACGTCCCGTCTTGGGTGTGGGCGGTTGGGTCCAGTGCCGTGCAACGAGTCGGCGGTGCCATCGCAGCACCGTCTCCGGTCGGACAATCAGGAACGTCGCCGCCCGCCGCGTGCGGTCCATGGTGCCGCTCAGGAGGGCAAGGATCGTGCGGTCGGTTTCGTTGAACCTCGGACGGTCGATTTGGCGTTGCAACACGAGGATCTGGTGACGGAGCGCAATGATCTCAGCGTCTCGGGAATCACCGGTCGCGAAGACCCAGCCGATCCTGGTGAGAACGAGGCGTGCGAGCGAGGGAAGCAGGTCCACGAGACGTCGACGATACCGATCTCGGCGTAGGCCTGAAACCCTCTAGATCACTGGGCGGATGACTTCTCGGCACGTACAGGCAGTCGACTTCTCGGCACCAACACGCCGGTTCGTAGCCTGACTCCGATCGGGAGCCTGAAATGGCTCCGCCGCGTCGGCTCGATAGTAGATCGATTCCAGTCCGCCGCCGAGGCTGATCGTCGGATTCGGAGTCGAAGCGAGTGGGCTGCAGGACTGCACGCGCCCCGGTCTTGCGAGTGGCGGTTCAGGCAGTGCGGGTGGTGAAGGGCGCGAATCCGCGTTCGGCGTACTCGCGTGCCTCGGCGTTGGTGCTCTCGATTGACGCGTGGCGGCCGTCGATGATGACAGCTTGTCCGGTCGGTTCGTAGAGGAACCCGTCAGCGTCCGCGAGATAGCCGCCTGCCGGGTACAGCGGCGTGTTCGGGGTGGGTGTCGGTGCGGTCTTGGTGGCAGTCATAGAAAGGTTGCCCGGGTGCTTGGGCGGAGCTTCATGGAATGGATCACTCGGTATGAAGTATGGGCCGGAACGTAGACAACTTCCAGTAGCTGACCATCTCGGGCCGGGCCTACAACCAAGATTCTATGGTCGGGACGCTCGGGCGGTTCGGCATCGAGGGGCCATTCTTCGACGCGGTGGCGAAGGGCGTGCATCGTGTCGTCTTCGTCGATCCCGTGGGCGAACGCCGAGGGCGTCGGTATGTAGGGCGGTGGTTCTGGGGTGGTCATGACCCCCCGAATCGTAGATGCCCGGGAAGAGGGACCCGCTGGCCCAGTCTCTCCACCAAATCAGGTACCGCTGCCGTCGCCGGGTCGACGGCCAAGTCAGGGACCGACGTCGACGCCATGCGTCGTCGATCTGCAGGTGGCTTGCCCCCCTACGCAGTGCTGAGCGACAGCGGCGTGGCCATGAGATTGGCCATGATTGGAACCCTCAATGAGGCTGTGAAACCCCTCGGAACTGCCAGGTGCCCGCGGTTTCGTGGGGTTTTTGGGGGTACAGGAGGGCTGTGCAGCCTCTCGAAAACCGTTGAGTGCGCAAGCACTCCAAGGGTTCGAATCCCTTACTCTCCGCCACTACTCCCTCACGGGGGACTGGGATGTAGCCGATCCGAAAGGGCTTCCAGGTACACCCCAAGCTCATCCCGTTCGAGCGGGCATCCCATCTGGCCGCCGAACCCTCCTCACCGAAGGCGGCAAAGCTGGCCGCCCGCTCTCGGCCCAATCGGACAAGAAGGCCCACAGCATCCTCAGAGCAGCGCTATCCGCTGCAGAGCGGGGTTTCGCCCGTCCCGTCCGCCATCCCATCCAACTACTGATTCGGGTTCCGCGGGGCTCATGTCCCCGAAACTGCGCGGTGGCGATGCTCTTCGGCGCCATGGCGGCTGCCCATGTCTCCGACCTCTCCCCGCTCGTGGGGTTGGTCGGACTGGTTGACCGTCGCGTGTGGCTCCCAAAGGGGTTGCCACATCCGCCAGGCCAGCGGATACTTGGAGTGCCAAAGGCACGAGCCAGCGGAAGTGAACCCCGGTGCCATCCTCGGACGAGGTGAGCCGGGGTTCTGCGCGTTGAGTCCCAGCGCTCCCTCCCGCTGGCTACTTCTCGATTGGCCGTCGGCCCCACCGCCGAGCGGACCCCTCACGACCATGGCCCCATGGGAGGCAAGAGCGGAACCGACCAGGTAGGATGTTGGGGTGGCAACCACCGCGAAGACCTCCGGTAGGGCCGTTGCTGCAGCGGTCGCTGATGCCCGGCTCGAAGGCATCGAACTTCACCCCGACGCGATCAGCATTCTTGAACAACTCGATGCTGGGCACATCGACTCCGACACCGCAGGTCGGGAACTCCTCGCCCGCCACAGCATCACGGCACCCGCCGGTCACCCGTTCGCCTGAATCAACCTGGCCGTGAGCGCCACCGGCGACGATCCGTACCTGGAGCCCGGAACCGAGTGCCTTCGCAACAAGCTCGGAATCCGCGAAGCGGGTCTGCTCGCCGTCGTAGAGGCCGAGATCGTCGCCAACCGCGCAGTCCGACTTGCCAACAGCCCGGGTCTCGTCCCCCGAACATGGGATCAGGCCCACTGGCAGAACCTGCACCGCCACCTCTTCGGTGACGTCTACGACTGGGCTGGCGAGTTCCGGACGGTCGACATCGCCAAAGAAGGCCGGATTCCACCCGGTCTCCATGCTTAACACCGCCACCCGCTACTGCACCGAGCAGATACGTGCCCTCGCCACCGGACCGAACCCGGGCCGGGACCAGCTTCCCGCCCGACTCTCTCTCGTCCTCTCGGACATGAACGAAGCGCACCCGTTCCGGGAAGGCAACGGCCGGACACAACGCACCCTCCTCGGCCAGATCGCCGAGGCTCATGGCGCTCGCCTCGACTGGGCACTGATCAGTCCTGAGGAGAACCTCGCAGCATCCAAAGCTGCAGGCAGCGATGAATACGCCTTCACCGAACTTCTCACCCGTGTCACGCACTATGTGGAAGACCTCTGATCCGGCTGTAGCGCTCCACCTCGTGCTGGGCGGTATGACCGCCACCGCCGGAGCTCCGCCTGACAAGCCCAGCCTCGGCAAACCCAACCTCTTCGGCATTCCAGCTAGCCATACGAACCCGCATTCTGCGCGCCCAGAATGCTGCTCGGTGGAAGCGGATCGCACAGGCGGCCACTGGTCCCAGTCGCTTCGGTCTTGGCCATGAAATTGGCCATATTTGGAACCCTCAATGGGGCTACGAAACCCCATGGAACTGTCAGGGGGTCGCGGTTTCTAGGGGTTTTCGGGGGTACAGGAGGGCTGTGCAGCCGTCTCGAAAACCGTTGAATGCGCAAGCACTCCAAAGGGTTCGAATCCCTTACTCTCCGCCACTACTCCCTCACGGGGGACTGGGATGTAGCCGACCTGGGGTAGGCCGACTTGCCGCGCCAGCAGGGCCCTTTTGGCCATGAGGTCTTGGGAGTTTCTCGCCATTCTTGGGAGTTTCGGGGCACAGGCTGGGTGAGACCCATCGATTGGTGTAGCTCGGGACCATCACCGTGAACGACGGGCTACCGGGCGGTGCTCAGACTCGTTGGCCGGGCGGTGCTGGTGCCGTCCCCACCTGTCCAGCGAAGTTGTCCCCCCAGCAGGCGGTGGTGCCGTCCTGTTTGGCCGCGCACGTGTAGATCTCTAGGTCGGGGACCACGGCCCGGTCGAGGTCGCCTACCGGTAATCAACCTGTCTGTCTCAGCCGGCGCTTCGAAGAACCGCATGGCCTTCTCGCACAAGTTTGACGATCGATCGATTCGCGCTGAGTTCGGCTCCAACACCAACAACGAGTTCCTGGCCCAGAGATGTTGCCAGCTTCTCCAGGGTCTCGAGGGTGGGCCTCGTCCCGCCACCCTCCATCCTTGCGATCGCGGACTGAGTCGTGCCCATTCGATCAGCGAGTTCCGCCTGGGTCAGGCCGGCCTCCGACCTGAGGCGATACACCAACTCACGAAACTCGCTGATCTTGCCCTCGTCCCTATACGCAGCTTCGGTGGCCCCGGAGCCAGGCGCCTTGACCCGCTTCCAGCTGGTTCGTTCACTCATCGTTCATCCTCCGCAGTGTGTTCTTCGGCCATACAACGGTCCATCGCCTTGCGAGCCCGATCGACTTGCCTTCGTTCCTGACGACGGGTCTTGTTGAACACGGTCAGCAGAACGATCCGACGCCAAGAAGCAATCCAGCAGGTGATCCGCACCGGCTGGCTGGGCCCAGGTAGAAACGAAGCTCGCGCAGTTTGCCGTCGAGTTGCTTGGTGTGAGGCTCATCAAGCAGCGGTCCTTCGTGTTCGAGTCGGTCAACATGGAACGCGACCCGGCCCTGCGCTGCCTCATCAAGGGACCGATACCAATCCAGCAACTCGGGCTCGAGTGCAGCCTCACCCCACGACATAGCGTCCATGCTATCTCACCCGTATCGGAACACTGCCTCGCCTGGCCGTCTTCCCGCCCGGAACCTGCAGGGAGGATGTTGGGTGGTTGTTTTGAGGTGGTCCCCGTGGTCGGGTAGCTGCTTCGGTCCCGAGGTGCTGCTGGGAACGAGAGGCTCGACTCCCGTCTTCAGCGACGCGTCGTCGTTGACGTTGCCCATGAGATCGCCCATGAGATCGCCCATGAGATCGCCCATGATTTGAGCACGCAAGTGTTCCAGGGGTTCGAATCCCGCACTCTCCGCCACCCACACCCCTACGGGGAACTGGGAAGTAGCCGATTGGTCTGGTCGCCGAAAGTACTGGCGGGCTGCCGCGAGCAGAACTGATCTTGTGGACCTGAGCTGAGCCGCTTCATCCGGTCCAACTCGGACCATCGATGCTGCCGCCAGTGAGGAGGTGACACTGACGGTGGGCATCCCGACGAGCCCCTGACGCGTAACCCGCGCCAGCGTTGAGGATGCAGCGCCCGTCGGGGTGACGGCGACGGCCGTCTGACTCCGTTGGACCGCGCGAAGTCGTCAGCAGCCGAGGAGGTACGCAAACCCGGCACTGACGCTGGCAATGCGGGCGTCCTCGGGCGGTTCGACGCTGCTCGGTTCAACGCTGAGCTCACCTCGGTACCCGTCGGGCGTTTCCCACACGCCGTAGTCCGGACTCCACTGGGCGCCGGCTGCGGATGCCGTCGCCCACGGCGTACCAGGCGTGTTGACCGAACCGAGTTTCGCGCCTGCGGGTGGTTCGCCCCTCGCCATCCAGCCCGTCACCGAGACCGCACCCCTGGAGCGTTCGAGGTACACGGTCAGAGATCCCCACTCGAGCGTTCGTTCATCGATCCCTTCCCCGGGAAGGCACGGCGACTCTTCCCAACCAGAGTCCTCGTCGAAGCGACCAAGCTGAGCGACCAAGGGGTCGACGACGTCGCCCTCTGAAGCTGTGGAATTGAACTTCAGCGCGCCCACACCGTCGTTGTGTAACAGCACTGCCTCCTCAGGCTCGGGGGCGGTGTGGCTGACGGCGATCGTGTAGCGGTCCCGACCAGCAACCTCATCCCAGAGTGACGCTGCGGCGGTATCGAAGTAGGAGAGGACTCCCGCTGTCAGAATGATCGGCGTTGCGATGGCGGCAGCGGGGCTTCCGAAGAGCTCGGACAAGCCGTCGTAGTCGAGGCACGAGGTGAGGAGCCGACCAGGGGCCCCAGCTATCAGGGCATCCACGCAACCAGCGCTGGCGAGGAGTGCGGCAAGGGACCCGGGCGGCGGGGCCCCTGTTCCGAACCGTGTGAGAAACGCCCCGGCGAGTTCGGCACCGAATTGAAGCTGAAACAGCGAGTAGGCAAGTCCGTCGAACTCGGCACTCACCGAGGCGTCGTCGCCGGATTCGAGTTCGACGGCGTAGGTGACCTGGGATCGAGGTGGGAGGGCGATCCGATCGCCACCGAGCGCCTCGGCGAGTCGGTCCCCGAGAGCGCGCGGCTCGGCGGCCTCCCGAACCGACAGTGCTGAGGAGAGGATGACGGGGTAGCGACGGTTGTTGACAACACGCAGGTACCGACCCGTTCCATCGCGGCCGAGGCACCAGATGAGTACGTCGGGGCCCTCCGAGCTGGCCTCGTGGCCATCTGCGCGGGCGCCGTCCTCGTCCTCACACGTCGGTGGTGTAGCGGCGGCGAAGAGGTCGGAGGTGATGTCGTTGAACAGTTCCCCGACGAGATCTGTGGGATCGGGGAACCGGAAGAAGCTGAATAGTGAAAGGTGCTCGATCGACGCAACCACCTTCGTTCCGGCCACGGTCACCTCCAGCGGCTCCCACGACCCTTCCTCAGACCGCGCCGTGACCCCGACGACGATTTCGTCCTGTTCGATCGGCTCGCCGGTTTCGACGGTCACCGTGGCTGCAGCCTCGACCGTTCCGTCGGAGGTGATCTCGATGACATCGCCGATCGGGTTGACAGCCTCGCCAGTGACCGGATGGTCAAAGTCTGTCGTCCGGATCCGGACGTTGCCGGTGATGCCCTCGGTGGTCACCTCACTTGCAGGCTCGGCCTCCCGGACGGTGTCGTCGCTACCCGTGCAGGACGCGGCGATCAACACGACCACAGCGGCGCTCGCGGCAGCGCATCTCCATGGCCTCGTTCTATGAATGTCCCACGTCATGTTTCAGACGGTAGCCAACCTCCGTGGTTGTAACGGATCACGAACTCGCCCTGTACGTGCCGGCTTCCGTCGCGGACGCTGATCCCGTCGCTTTGCCCGCGCTTCGCTTCGTCACCTCACCCCGCCCACACCGCGATTCATGCCAGCCAACTCCGCTGCCCGACCCCAAAGGGCAGGTCCATCGGGACCGTCGGGTTCGGCTCGACCGCGCCAGGCCGACGCCTCCGCGGCGAACCCCTCGAGGCCTCCTTGGAAGCGGTCGGTCAAGCGACGGCGGCGTTATCAGACCTGGACATTGCAGACGGGTAGGGAGTAGATCCGCTGCACTACCCGGGTCGGAATCACCTCAGCTTGGCACCGTTCCGGGATAGAGGTCGGTTGGGCATGCGAAGGAGTACGCGCGGGGCAACTCCCCCTCGGGACCGTCGGTGGAGGTCACGATGCGATCCTCGAGGTTCACCAGGAGTTCGTTGCCCGCACCGTCGCGAATGCGGTAGCTGGGATCCACCGCGTTGATCACCCTCGCTTCGGCAAAGCTCGAGATGGTCGCGGTGGTAGGGACTGCCAAGGGCCTGCCCTCGCCGCCAGCAGGCAAGCGTCTCGCCCTTGACGACTGCCGGCTCGATCCGGTCGGTCAAGCCTTCGGTCAGCCACCGTCGCGCTCGAGCAGGCAGCAAGCCAGCCGCTTCGCGATCGGCTGACCCGTCTCGTCCTCCACAAAGAGCCACTGCCCGGCCGGGTTGACCTCTAGGAACACAAGGTCGCCGTCGAGTGTCAATCGCATGTCGATGGCTCCATACACGATGTTCAGCTCGCGCATCAGGGTCGCGAGGAGGCTCTCGATCCTCGCCGGAAGCTCATAGGGCGAGATCGAGACACCGCCCATCTCCATTCGGAAGTCGACCTGATATCCCGACGACGGCGTCTCAATGCGGGCGGCGAACAGGTCGCCGTCGACTGCGGTGATCCGCAGATCCGCAGCGGCCTCGACGTACTCCTGAAAGATCAATGGGGCGTGAGCGACCGAATCCAGCTGGTCGAGTTCGTCGGCGCGGACCAAGCGAGTCTCTCGCCAAGCCTCTTCCGAACCCTGAAATGGCTTGTAGATGGTCGAGCCAACACCACACGACTCGATGAACGCGCTAGCAACGCCAGGATCGCTCGTGACCACAGTGCGTGGAATGCGAAGGCCGATGCGTTGTGCGAGGACGAGCTGTCGAACCTTGCGGCCAGCGTCCTCATCGGATGTCGGATGGTTCACCCACGCCGCATCCAGTGAGAGCCACGCGCCAGTGAACGCCTCGTGCACCTCGTGAAGGGCGAAGTTCCGGCTGACGGGGTCGACCATCGAATCGTGCAGCCCATAGGGCTGAGGGCGGCGCCACCAAATCGCGCCGACGGCTCCGAGGTCGATGCACCGATCGCCGTCCCGCAGACGGGTACGCTGTTCACCGGGGCCATCGATCTCGACAGTCAACGACCCAGCGCTTGGATACTTGCTCAGGTCGACGATTCGATGATCGGCGCCCATGTTGTTGAGATGCTCGGCAACAGCCTGCGCATGAACGTCATCGGGCGACGAGATCGTGAGAATCACGGCCGCAAGATCTACCGCTCGTCCTGCTGGAAGTGCTCCGTCGCCTCCTTGACCATGGCGGCGTGCTGAGTCTCAAGCAACGCGAGCAATTCGCCCGTCTCGATGATGGCCGCCTCGACCAATGCGATCGCCTCCCGAGCCGCCTCCATCTCGTCGCCGATCTCACTGCCGCCGCCCACTCCGGGCGCGTGGTGGGGCGTCGTGAGAACGAATGGTTGGGCACCGCCGCGAGCCAACGATGGATACGGAGGTTGCGCCGCGCCGGTCGTCGGTCGCGTGGCGTCCGAGAACTGCTTGTCGTACGCAGTGAGCTTCACATCGTCGAACGACTTCCGTGGCGTCCCACGTTGATCGGCCAGCGGTGAGGTGGGAGCGTCGACGATAGGTGACGTCCCTAGACCATCGAGCCACGACAACGTCGGCCTCTTGTCCAGCCAGGCCAGCGTCGCCTTGATGTCGAGCCACGGCTGAGTCTGCCTCTTGTCGAGCCCCGGATGGGTGACGAATGCGTCGAGGAACGCTGCTGTGTGTTTGGCAACCTTCTGTAGGGTCGGAGACTGAGCGATCGCGGCTTCGATCCGAACGCCGCGGTTATTACCAATTGCGGGTTGGTCGCAGCCGCCATTCGTATGAATCCCGACAATACAACCGTCGCTCGCCCTGACAATTCCCGAACCGGAATTGCCACCCAGAGTGTCAATATCGTCGTACAAAAGAAAATTCCCGCTGAGGCCAGTCACGGGTCCAGCTTCAATCCGTTTCGGAACGCCCGCCGGATGGCCGATGATCGCAATCATGTCCCCAACAGTCGCATCGCCTGCGGAGATCTTGGTAGTTCCCCATGTTGCGCCAGGGTTCCCATCGAGACGTACGATCGCGAAATCAAGGCCGCCCAGTCGATATTCCAGCAAGTCAACGATCGGATATGACTGTTCTGTTCGCAGCGCTCCGGCGGGATCGACCTGATAGTTGAAGTTGACGTGCATATTCAGCGCGATGTCTTCGTTTGAAATGACGTTGGTCGTTCCATCAACCCGTGGCCGCAACCAGCCACCGCCCGTTTGGTCGAAACAGTGGCCCGCCGTCAGGAACAAGTCATTCGAGATCATCGTGCCGGTGCACCAACGCACACCCGATACGGTGCCTGGGTTGTCGTACATCGACGCCAGGTTGCTATTCCATTGGAGCTGACCGACGGGTGCCTGACGCGCGTTGACGAATACCTGGGTCACGCCAAGGGTGCCGTCGTATTGCTCCACCGGCTGGGAGTCGTCGGTCGTGCCGCATATCGACTCATACAAGTCGCCGTACAGATCGGCGGAATCATCGCGAGAAATGACCTCTTCCAGTCCCGGGATCTTGGTGAAGTCGAGTGGGAATGCCGGATCATCCATGTGCTCACGTTGGTGATCGACCGGCTCACGATTCTTTTTATTTGGCATGGCTCTTCCCCTCACGATCGACCATACGCCTCAGGTTCTCTGGAGTCAATCGGCCGATGTTGGCGGATCAGTCACTCTCCCGTGTTCGTGTTGGGGCAATCCTTTGAATACTCCCCCGGATCTAGGTTCGGTCCGGCAGGCCAGTTTGGGTCCAGTGAGATCGGTACCGATGAGGTGAGCGGCGCCACCGGGACCGCAACATGGCCAGAGTCGCGGTTGAATCCTCGGTGAGCGTGACCGCGCGCGGCGCGATGTTGTGGGAGCCTATTGGCGGTTGTTGCCGCCCGATCTGGCTTCCCGTGAAACCCGGGGCGCTTCATACCTCTTTCACTCAACTCCCCTGCAATTCCCAAGAAATTGCTATTCCCAGGCCGTGGCTCGCTGTGGTGGGCTGAGCCCCTCCGTCTGGCCCAAATCGGGGTGTCACACTTCGCTCTGCCCGACCAGTGCGGCGCGCGCTAAGGAACCGGAGAGATGCGGTGGGCCGGTCGAGTTGGTAGCGCCCGATAACACTCATCGTTGGTAGCGCCCGAAAACACTCATCGTACGGGCTACACCGCAACCCTTCCCGGGTGACCCCCCAAGTGGTGTGGACCGCTGCCCGTCCCGAGTGTCAACAGGCCCACGGTACTGCTGGGAATGAGAGGCTCGGCTCCTGTCTCCAGCGCAGCGTCGTCGCAGTCGCTTCCCATGGAATTGGCCCTGAAATTGGCCATGGCTGGAACTGATTGTGGGGCATCTGAACCAGGAACTCCTATCCGCCGCAGTTTCGTAGGTCTACGGGGGTTGAGGAGGGCTGACCAGACGCCTCGAAAACCGTTGAGCGCGCAAGCACTCCAAGAGTTCGAATCCCTTACTCTCCACCACTACAACCCACGGGGCGACTGGGATGTAGCCGATCCGACGGGTCGACACAATGCTGGCAGACAGCCGCGAATAGCACGGTTTCCGGGGCCTCTGGCATGTTGGGTGCGCTGCGGATTCGACCGTGGGGCTGGTAGTCCGAACGCGAGCCTTGTCGTTGCATGGTGGTCGTCGAATTTCGCTCCCCAGAGGTTTCGTCACGAGGCCCAGATTCGCTGCGGGCGCAACCTTCTGGCAGGAACGCTCATGGGACGTCGATGGCTCCTTGGGGGTCGGTTTCGAAGGGAAGAACCGGCGTCGTGCGTGGGTGTACCGCAACACTTGGGTACCCCACCGTCAATGAATGTTGACGGCGATGGTTGGAGTCCCTACCCTGGGTAGGTGGACATTGAGGCGAGCGCCCTCGAGCACGGTGTCTCCAATGACGACATGCTCCACGCACTTCGACACCACTGGCGAGGATTCGAGACCGATGATCCCATGTCACGATGTTGATCGGACCGTCGGCGAATGCTGAGCCCATTGAGTCGGTGTCGTCGACGATTCAGATGGAGTTGCGATCATCCACGCGATGCGAGCACGATCCAAGTTCCTGAAAGGCTGGTGGATGCAATGACGGCGACACGAGCAGGCCGGGCCGAGGTACTCGAGCGGTGGGCCGAGGAGGCGGACGCCAACAATCTTGTGGAGGCTCAGACTGTGGCTCTCCGGACTATCGCAGAGCTGGTCGAACAGCGCGACGGCCTCGACGCCGCCCTGCTGGACGCGATTCGCAGCGCGCGCGAAGCGGAACGTTCGTGGTCCGAAATCGGAGCGATGCTGGGTGTCTCCAAACAGGCGGCGCAGCGCAAGTATGCCGCCAAGCTTTCGGCGTAGCTCCGGCTCGCACCGAGAGGCCAGACCAGCCGCCAGCGACGGCACGAGCTCCCCGCTGTAGTTGTGACCCCGGCACCATGCGGTGCTGTCCGATCTCACCGCACACGCGTGCACGTTGCCCGGCAAGACCTCCCTGACGTTCGTTGGGGGGCGGCTGGACGGGATTTGGGCCGGTTGGGGAGTCGCCCGGCCAACGGCACCAACAGGACTGCTCCGATATTCAACTCTTGACTTGACTATCAGTCGCGCATCATACTCAAGTCCATGCTTGAGTATGAACGGAGTATCGACGAGATGTTTCGAGCGCTGGCCGACCCAACGCGCCGATCGATCCTCGAACAGCTCGACCAAGGACCCGCCAGCGTCAGCAAGCTGGCTGAGCCCTTTCACCTCAGCCTGGCCGCCATCGCCCAACACGTCCAGGTCCTCGAGCGCAGCCACCTCATCTCGACCCACAAGTCGGGCCGCCAGCGGTTGTGCTCCATCGACCCCGCCGCCGTCCAGTCGGCAGAAAGATGGCTGCGCACCCGACGAACACGCTGGGAACAACGTCTCGACCGGCTCGAACAACACCTCGACAAGAGCACCCAGGAGCACCGCAATGACCGTTGAAACCGACACCCTGATACACGACACCATCCGTCTCGAACGCCAACTCGGCCACCCACCCGCGGCGGTGTTCGCCGCCTACGCCGATGTTGACCAGCGGGCGGCGTGGACCGCACCGACCGACGATGAAGTCCTCATCTTCGAAGCCGACGACTTCCGGGTTGGCGGGGTCGACCAGTTCCTCTGCGGCCCCAAGACCGCACCAGGCTTCGTCGGGACCACCCGCTACGACCACATCGTCGACAACGAAGTGATCGTGTTCACCGAACGCCTGGCGCACGGCGACCAACTCCTCGCCGTATCGCTCATCACCTGGGCGCTCACCCCACGTGGAACCGGCACGTTCCTCGTGGTCACCGACCAGGTCACCTCGCTCGCTGGGCAAGGGCCCATCGACGGCAGCCGCGAGGGCTACTCGGCCATCCTCGACCGGCTCACCAGCCACCTCGCAGGTCAGCAACCCGGCCGAGACGACGCCGCAGAGCCGCACACCCAATTGTGACGCAAGTTCACGAGAATATGGTTTCGAGGGACGGAATCTCTCTGGTGTTCAGGGGCGTTCAGAGGTCCATCGCGAGATACCTCGACGGCCTTCTCGACGCCGGTCTGCAGCTGAACCGGCTTCTTGAAGTGACGGTGCCAGGCCCGGAGGAGTCTCACCACCGAGGTTCCTCCGACTGGGCGAACATCCCCATGTTCCTCGACCTGCTCTTCACGAAGCCCTGACCGACTCGTGGCCTTGGCCGGCCGGCGCAGTCTCAGTGACCACAGGCGATTGGCGATGGCGATGATGGGCGGCGACGGTCCAACCAGCGAGCTGAGACGGCCGGCGAACTCCGGAGCTATGTTGCGATGGCCGAAGCCGAGTTCGAGCCGCGGAGGGCTCGGCAACTCGCAGAAAGGCCACCCCCCGGGGTGCAGGTCCACGGCACAGCAGCACCCCGAGGAGGCACCCGGATCATGGTCCACAGACACGAGTCGAACGACGAGGCGCTCAACCCCGCCTATGCCGGAAGGTTTGCTGGTGCTCCGATACCCAAGAACCGCATGCCCGACGCCGAGGCGCTCCCCGGCGCGGTGTATCGGCTGATTCATGACGAGCTGTTGCTCGACGGCAGCTCGCGCCTCAACATGGCCACGTTCGTCACGACCTGGATGGAACCCGAGGCCGAGAAGTTGATGGCCGAGACGTTCGACAAGAACATGATCGACAAGGACGAGTACCCGCAGACCGCCGAAATCGAGCGGCGTTGCGTCAACATCGTTGCCGAGCTGTTCCATGCACCCACCGACGGGGACGCCATCGGTGTGTCGACCATTGGTTCCAGCGAGGCGGTGATGCTCGGTGGCCTGGCGATGAAGTGGAAGTGGCGTCAGCGCCGGGAGGCAGCGGGACTTCCCTCCGACAAGCCGAACATGGTGATGGGCTCCAACGTCCAGGTTGTGTGGGAGAAGTTCTGCCGCTACTGGGACGTCGAGCCGCGCTACGTTCCACTCACCGAGGACCGGTTCACGGTGGTGCCCGAGACCGTCATGGAGTACGTCGACGAGAACACGATCGGTGTGATCCCCATCCTCGGCACCACCTACACCGGCGAGTTCGAACCGATCGAGGAGATCCACGATCTGGTCGTCGCCTACAACGCCGAGCGCGGCACCGACATCCCCATCCACGTCGACGCAGCGAGCGGTGGGTTCGTCGCCCCGTTCATTCACCCCGACCTCCATTGGGATTTCCGGCTCCCGCAGGTCAAGTCGATCAACGTATCCGGGCACAAGTACGGCCTGACCTACCCCGGCATCGGCTTCGTCGTCTGGCGTTCCGCTGCCGAGCTGCCCGAGGAACTCGTGTTCCACGTCAACTACCTCGGCGGCGACATGCCGACCTTCACCCTCAACTTCTCCCGGCCCGGCAACCAGATCGTCGGCCAGTACTACAACTTCGTGCGCCTCGGCAGGGACGGATACCGCCGGATCATGGAATCGCTGCGCGACACTGCGGTGCACATGTCCTCCGTCATTGCCGAGATGGGGCCGTTCGATGTCGTCAGCGACGGCTCGGCAATCCCCGTGCTTGCGTTCAAGGTGAAGGACCCTTCGGGGTTCACCGTGTTCCACGTGTCCGAGCAGTTGCGCACCGGAGGTTGGCAAGTGCCCGCCTACACCATGCCCGCCGACGCCGAGGACGTCGCCGTCCTCCGGATCGTGGTTCGCGAGGGCTTCGGCATGGACCTGGCCGACATGCTCCTCGAGGCGATCGGCAAGGCCGTCGCCCACCTTGAGGCGTTTCCACCGCAGCACCAGCCCGCAGAACCCGGCTTCAGCCACACGTGACCGGCGGCAAGCACCCAATCCCGTGATGCAGTGGCGCCGCCGACTCGAGCGGAACCCGCACGACATTGGCGATGACTGCGGACGAATAGCGCTCAGCTCACGACCGGATCGTCGTGGGCTGAGCGGGGCGCAGATGGTCGATCACGCTGAGCGAAGGGCCGGTGCGCGCTATCGTCAAGCCGGCCGCCGAAGGCCAGACTGCCGGACGACCGAGCGTGCGAGTTTCGGACCACCACGAGGGGAACCTATGTCCGGACAAGTTGCCCAGCGGGACGAACGACAGTGACACACGCGCCGGCGACCGCCCCAAGCGACACCGTCGATCATGGCTGAGGACGCCGATGAGATCGCTCGGCTCCGAGCCGAGAACGAACGGCTGCGCGCCGAGAAGCGGCGACTGGAGCCGGCACCTCCCGCTGGCGCCACCGGCACCAATCGCGGCCGAATCACCCTGTCGATCCTCCTCACCGTCGTTGCGACGCTGCTGGTTCCCCCGGCCATCTCTGGGGTGTGGCTGAACCGCAACCTGACGGACACCGATCGCTACGTTGAGACCGTTGCCCCGCTGGTGCGGGACCCGGCGGTCAAGGCGGCCCTGAAGCAGCGGGTCACCGCCGCAATCGGCGAACGCGTCGATGTGCGAGCCGAGGTGGCCGCGGCGCTGCCCGAACGAGGGCAGGTTCTGGCCGCGCCGATCGCCGCCGGGCTGGACAAGCTCATTGCCGAGGTGGTCGACCGAATCATCGAGAGCGACCAGTTCGCGCTGATCTGGGACCGGGCGAACCGAGCGGCCCACAAGCAGGTCGTGTCGGTGCTGACCACCTCGGGCGACTCCAAGGGTGTCGTCGAAGTCGACCTGTCGGAGGTCGCCGCAGGAGCCACCAAACGACTCGATGATCTCGGCGTCACCTTCCTCGCCGGGGCGAACGACCGACCGCTGACCTTCGAGATCCTGCGATCCGACGACGTTGCCGGGGCCCAGTCGGCCTTCCGGCTCTTCGACCGTCTCGCCAACATCCTTCCGTGGGTGATCGTCCTGTTGTACCTGGGCGCCGTGTTGGCAGCTCCCAACCGGCGCAAGGGCCTGGTGTGTGCCGCCTCAGGCCTGGTTGCCGCCACCGTGTTCCTGCTCGTGACGGTGGCGGCTGGACGCGGCCTGTACCTCGACGCCCTCCCGACCGAGGCGTCGATTTCGGCCAACGAATCGATCTACGACGCGCTCACCCGGTTCCTGCGCGGCAGCGGCCGCGCCGTGTTGGCCATCGGTCTTGGTGTTCTGGTGATCTCCGTCGTGTCCGGCCCAAGCGCTCCAGCGCGGGGGGTTCGTGGGGCGTTCTCCGGCCTGATCCGATCCCTCAGCGGAGCAGCCGGGAGCCGAGGGGCGACGTTTGGCGCATTCGGATCGTTCGTCGCCAACCAGCGCGTCGCGCTGCGTGCCGTCGTGGGGACGATCGCGCTCATCGTGTTCGTCGCGCAGCCCAACCCGAGCGCCGGCAGCGTCGGTTGGACCTTCGCGGGGGCGGCTCTGGCCATGGGGTGCCTCGAGTTCATCGGCCGCGCCAGCGAACCCGACAACGGCGAGACCACGGAACCACACGCCGGACCTGAGGCGCCCATTCCCTAGCCAGGGCGGGCCTCGCGACCTGCTGAGCTACGCCGCGTCGGTCGTTCCGCCCGGCTTCGGGAGCCGAGCCTCGATGATGCGGCCGGCAATGAGCGCGACGAACGCGGCGACGAAGACCGGGGTGCTCTCGGACGGCGGAACCCCGGCGATCAGGAAGGTCAGGGTGGCAATGCTGAGAGGAACGGGAATCACCGAGGACGGGACCGCCGCCATCATCGCGACCACGGCAAGCCCCAGTGGAATGCCATCGACCGCAACATGAAGGACGGAGCCGATACTGCCCCCGATGAAGAGCAACGGGAAAATCGGCCCGCCGACGAAGCCGAACGAGAGGGCGCCGGAGGTGACGAGGATCTTAACCAGGGCGCTCGCCAGGATGAGCCCTGCACCGATCGCGGCCGGATCACTGGTGACATCGACGAGCCCGTCGGTGCCGAGAAACAGGGTGAGCGGGAGCGCCATCCCGACGAGGCCCATGGCGAGGCCAAGGGCCGTGCACCGCAGCACAGGTCGACTCGCATGGGGTGCGGCAAGTCTCCCGGTAGCGACCATGGAGAGCTTGAAGGCCGTGCCGACGATCGCGCCGAGCACGCCGAGCACGGCGGCGAGCCCAAGCTCGAGAATGCCGAAATCAAACGACGGGAGCTTGAGCAGGCGCAGCACATCCGACCAACCGGCGTCAACCACAAAGAAGATGGCGAACCCGACGATCGCAGCCGCGGCGTCGGAGGTGATCCGAGCCCATCGCAGGACGCTGCGCTCGACGGTGAGCTCGAGGTTCAGGAGCAGTGCGGTGAACGGTGCCGTGAACAGCCCACCCCAGGCGCCCGAGATCGCGGCACTCATCGCAACGTCTGCGTCGCGCCGACGCACGAGGCCGCGCGAGACGGCGTAGGAGGCGAGACCCGCTGCCGCCATCCCGGTGGGCACCTCGGGGCCCAGGCTGAATCCCGCAATCAGCGACACCGCGGCAATTGTCACGCCTCCTGGCAAGGCTTTGGCTTCGACTTCGCCAGTCGCCAGCGCCACGAAGACGTTCTCCTCGGCGGCGGTCGGCGCGATCTTGTGGATCATGCCCACCGCCAGCCCGCCCGCCGTCATGACGACCAGGATCCTGATCGAGCCCGAGAAGGCGCTCGGGTCGAGTGGGTCGGGCCAGAGCACGCCTTGCCCCGCCGACATGATGGCGACAAAGGCCAGCGCCACCACGGCGCCGGCAGCACCCAACACGGCAGCGATGGAGACCGCCCGGCCCAACGTGGTCGCCTCCTCGTGAGCGATCTCACGACTCGCCGAGGTCATCGTTCGGGCATCAACTGGCGCTCCGTCGCACGGACTCGAAGACCTGCTTCGGCCCGAAGGCGACCACTCGGTCGCCCGGTCGCGGCACGACGGCCTGCGAAGCGTCCGGGAACGTCGGCTGACCGGGACCGGCCGGCTCGAGGGCCAAGATCCTGACGCCGGGCTCGTTCAGGGTTGCGGCCATCGGCCCCGATCGCTCCACGTCCTGTGGCATCAGCATCGCTGCAATCACCCGGTCGCCGACGACGACCCACGTTTCGAACGTGTCGTCGGCGACCAGCCGCCTCGCCACCGCACGCGCAGGTCGCGCACCGATCACTCGAATCACACCGAGCCGATCGGCCAGGACCAGGCCCCCGATCAGGACGAAGAGCGTGATTCCGCGTGCAGCCAGATCCTCGCCGGAGGGCAGAACGAAGCTGATTCCGAGGAGGGCCAGGATGACGGTCGGCCCGAAATAGCCGAACAGAACGAGGGCCGAGGCGACCCGTCGAGCTGCGGGATCGCGCACCACGTACTCCGACCTCGAGGTGGTGTACCCCGCGCCAACCAGCGCCGATCGCGCCTCGAACGCGGCCGCCTTGGGCGGCAATCCGGCGGCCGTGAAAACGGTCTCGCCCACGACAATGAAGAACCGCCAGACGAAGAGCACCACGAACACACTGACCACTCCTGCCACGCACACCCCCACGCTCGATCGTGAGCGAGACCATACCCGTGCGGGCCATCACCCGAAGGCGCTCATGGAGCCATCGAGGTTGCCTGGGCGACCTCGGAGACAAACGCCCACCCGGTGTGGAATTCTACGGGTCATGAACGGCGGCACGGTTCCCGAGGCGGATTGGTTCACCGATCCCCACGATCCCTCGCTCCTTCGGTACTGGGACGGCACGGCGTGGACCGACCGCACAGCTCGCGCCCCGGCGCTGGCCTCAGCGGCGGCGTCGACGCAGCACCTTGAGCCGAGCGAAGTGCTCGGGAGGGCCGTTGCCTACGGCCTCCTCATCGGCGTGGTCACCGGCACAGCCAGCGGCACGGTCGCCGCCCCCGTCCTCGGGACCATCGTCGGAGCGGGAGTCGGGGCGTTCGTCGCCCTCCCCGCATCGCTTATCGCGGCGACCTTCATCTCCCGGTCGGTGGCGTCGCCGCACTATCGGCGCCGGGTGGACGCGACGCTCCTGGTCCTCGGGATTGCGACGGCCGCGCTCGCCATCGGGTGGATCAGCCTGCGCCCACTGGTCGGGCCGTGGCCAGCACTGACCATGCTGGTTGTGGTCGTCGCCGGCTTGCTGGTCGTGCGGCCCCGGCTCCGCCGGCTCGGGGCCGGCGCAACCACGTCGACGGACCGAGCGGACGACGACGCCGAGCGATAGCGCGGGCGACTCAAGAATCAGCTGTGTGGCCGTCGGACCGCGGCTCGAGGACCACGACGGCGGTTTCGCCCGGGCGGCGCGCCGCGTAGGCATCGAGGTCCCTGTCCAACTCCGCCCAACGGGCCCACAGGCGCTTCCGTTCGTCGCCTTCGGCGGCCCGCCCGGTGACCTGTCGGTGACCGCCGACCACCTCAACTTCGGCATCGGGGTGGGCCTGCAGGTTGAGCCACCACGCCGGCTCGCCCTCACCCCAGCCGTTCATGGCCATCGTGACCAGGTTGGGCCCATCTTCGAGGTAGCCGACCACCACCTTCCGAACCTTGCCGCTGCGGCGCCCCACGGTGGTGAGCCGCAACGCACCCCACTTGTCGGCCTTGGCCCGCCACAGGCCCAGACGGCCGCCACTCAGCCGGAGCACCGCCCGATGGGCCTTCCAGAATGCTCGCACGAACCAGCGCGGAGGAAGTCGGGCCTGCTTGCTCGCTGTGTGCGACATCGGTGCTCCCGTGCCTGGACGACGACGGCCATGAGCCAACCGCGTGCGGTTGCCCAGGAGCATCATCGGTGATCCGAGCCGCTTGGGCCAGGGCAGGAGGTCCCGACCGAGCCGGGGCGACCCCTGTCGGGCCTACTGCGGCACCGGCGTGTCGGCCCGTTCGCCTCGCTCGACGTCGGTGTCGGCCTCCTCGACATCGGGCGGCGTCGGGAGCGCAATCGTGAAGGTGGCCCCCACCCCGACCTCGCTGGTGACGTCGACCGTGCCGCCCATGAGCTCGACCAGTTGCTTGGTGACGCTGAGGCCAACGCCGCTTCCCTGCTTGCCCGTGCTGTCGGCGTCGAGCCGGTCGAAGGGGATGAAGAGCCGATCGAGCCGGTCGGGTGGAATCCCCGGGCCGTGGTCGCACACCTCGATGGCCACCTGCTCACCGCTCGGTCGCACGCTGATGGCAACCTGCTCTCCACTCCCTCCGTACTTGAGGGCGTTGGAGACCAGGTTGAGGACGGCCTGGCGCAGGCGGAGCGCGTCCGCCTGGACGAGCGCGTCGTCCGGCGCAACGAGGCTGACCACGGTGCCCTGCGCCGCCGAGAGCGGCTTGGTCATGGCAATGACCTCGGACGCGATGGCGCCGGGGCTGACGGGCTCGAGGTTGAGCGGGATGGCTCCCGCCTCAATGCGGGCGACGTCGAGGAACTCGTCGACGAGCTCGGTGATATGTCGCGCCGCGTTGATGATCTGTTCGACCGACTCGCTGGACTTCTCGTCGAGCGGGTCGAGTTGCATGAGCTGCGCGTAGGCCAGGACGCCGTTGATGGGAGTGCGGAGCTCGTGGCTGACCCGAGACAGGAAGCGAGACTTCGCCTCACTGGCCCCTTCGATGCGTTCCTTGGCCTCGACCAGCTGCCGCTGGGAGTTCTGGAGCCGCGCCAGCATCACGTTCACACCGCTGGCGAGCTCACCGATCTCGTCGCTGCGATCCACCGTGGCTCGCAGCGAGGGGTCGCTCGTGCGGCCGACCTCCCCGACGGTTGCGCCCAGACGATCGAGCGGGTTGATGACCAGCCGACGGATGCCTGCGACCGTGATGACCACGGCGGCGGTCCCCACGGCGATGAGGATCATGAGCACCCGTTGAATGCCCGAGATGCTCTCCTGGTAGATCGAGCGCTCCTCGGTGATCTGCGCTCGTAGCACCGGCGTGCCATCGAGTGCCTCGATGACGGTGTCGGTGGCGATCGACGTGTCCGTCTTCGACACGCGGGGCTCGGCGGACAGCCCTGCGCAGGACTCCGCCGCGCATGGTTCCACCACCACCTCGAGGTTGACCAGCTCGGCCAGCTCGGCGACGAACCCGTCGTCGACCTCGCTCGCCATCAGCAGGACACCCGCAGGCTCGCCCGACTCATCCGAGGGCAAGATCGCCCGGCTGGTTGCGACAAAGACACTCCCATCGGCCTCGATGACCCCGCCGGGGGTCGCCTTCGCGGACTCGGAGAAGTCTGCGAGCAGCCCGCCGGGTCGGGTCTCCGTCATGAGCGCGTCGGGAACGGGCTGCTCGCCGTCGTCGGTGAACCACACGTCATGCACGGCCTCCCCGTCGACGTCAACCACGGCCAGGAGGTCGATGCCGATGGGGATGAACGCATCGGCGTACACGTTGTCGTCGATGAACTCCTGATTGCCGTCCTGAACGAACTCGTAGGTGTCATCCCACCAACCCCAGTCGCTGTTGGTGCCGCCGACGTTGTCGATCGTGTGATCGATCTGGCGCACGACTCGCTCGGTCTGCGCCAGCGCCTGCTTCTCTTCGATGCGCTCAACTCGCGACAGCGAGGAGCGGAACTGAATGCTGGCCATCAATGCGACCAACACGCCGAGCGTGACGACGACGAACAGCGTCGTCTTGGTTTTGATCGACAGGGTCGTCGTACCGCGGGTCATGAGACCGGACCTTCCTGTTCTGGGTCGGGTGACGGGGGTTCTTGGAGCGCGCCGCGCACCGTCGAGATGAGCTCGGCGAGTTCCACGGGCTTGCGCCTGACGTCGTTGGCCCCGGCATCGAGGGCCTGGTCGATCTCGCCCTGCAGGCTGGATCCGGAGATCAAAACGATGGGCACCTCGTCGCGAGACCAGCGGTCGCGGATCAGTCGGATCAGTTCGATCCCGCTCGCTTCGGGCATGTGGTTGTCGAGCAGGATCATTCCCGGCTGGTGCGCGACGATGAGGTCGACCACGGCCGGCGTGCCGGTGACGGCGACGACCTCGTAGCCAACATGCTCAAGCGCACGGGCGAACGCATCCCGCAGCGCAACGTCGTCGTCGACGATCAACACGGTCTGGGCGGCCGGCCTCATGCCGACACCTCGCTCAGTTCGTGGCGCGTTCGCTGATGCGCCTCGCGATCCCACCGGTCGCAGATGTCCGAGAAGCTCACGCTCGACGCTGGAATCGCCCGATCGGCCTCAAGCGGGCGACCGGTCAGGAAGCCTTGGACCATGTCGCATCTGAGCTGCCGAAGGCGAGCCAGCTGGTGGCACTCCTCGACACCCTCGGCGATGACGGCCAGGTCGAATCGGTGCGCAAGGTCGACGATGATTTCGGCCAGGTCGACTCCGCCCGAACCGATCGCATCGACGAACGACCGATCGATCTTCAACACATCGAGGGGGAGTTGGCCCAGGTAGCTCAGGGCCGACTGACCGGTGCCGAAGTCGTCCACGGCGATCCGAACGTCGGCGTCGCGCAGCCGCTCCAGGATCGGTACGGCACGGGTCATGTCACCAATGAGGGAGCGCTCGGTCACCTCCAGGCAGAGCGACGAGCCGTGGACCCCCGATCGCTGGAGTTCCTCCCGAACGAGGCCGGGCAGCGCCGTATTCGACAGCTGCGACGCGGAGAGGTTGATGCTCATGAAGACGCCCGGGGAGACGTGGCCCGAGGACTGCCACCGCCCAAGCTGGCCGACCGCTGCGGCCAGCACTTGGCGGTCGATCTCGTGGACGAGGCCCGTGGACTCTGCGATGGGGATGAACTCGCCGGGGCTGATCTCGCCGAATTCGTCGTGTGTCCAGCGGGCGAGGGCTTCGAGACCGACCAGCTTCTCGGTGGTGGTGTCGACGACCGGCTGGTAGTGCACCTCCAGTAGCCGATGATCCACGGCGCGCCGCAGCTCGCTGGTCAAGGCCAGGCGGCGCGCCACGTCCTCGGCCATCGACGTATTGAAGACCTCCACCACGTCCCGGCGGCGCTTCGCCTCATGCATGGCGATGTCGGCGCTCCGCAGCAGGTCGGTCACCGTGGCATGTGGATCGGTGGTGATTCCGAGACCGACGCTGGCGCTCAGGGACAGCTCGACCCCCATGACCGTGACCGGCCCACGAAGGGTTCGGCGCACGGCCTCCGCGGCCGCCATGAGCTGCTCACGACGCTCGGCCAGCACCGCGACGACATACTCGTCTCCGCCCAGCCGCGCCACCAGCGCGCCGTCCGGGGCACACCCGATCAGCCGTTCTGCCACAGTCACGATCAGCTGGTCGCCGGCCTCGTGACCGTAGGTGTCGTTGACCAGCTTGAACTGATCGAGGTCGACGAGGAGCACGCCGAGCAGCTCGCCGGCGCCGAGCGCCCCAAGTCGCTGCGAGAGCTGGGTCCGGAACTCGCGACGGTTGGGCAGGCCGGTGAGGTGGTCGTGGCCCGCCCGGTGTCGAAGTTGACGCTCGAGGTGTTTGCGGTCACCGATGTCCTCGAACAACACCACGACCCCGGCATTGCGTTGATCGTCGTCGAGCGCGCTGGCGATCCTGCTTCGAATCCACACGGTCGAGCCGTCGGGGCGGCGCAGTTCGTACTCGCACATCGCATCCGATCCGCCCGACGCAGCCGCTTGGACCGCCGCGGTGAGCTGACTTCTGCCCGGCGAGTCGAGGTTCTCCAGCCACCGTCGGCCGCTGAGCTCGCCACCCGATCGACCCAGCAGCGCCTCCGCGTTCGAGTTGCCGTAGGCGAAGGAGCCCGACTGATCCGCGTACAGGATGCCCAACGGGCTGGCCTGGGCCAGCGTTCGGAACCTCTGCTCCTGGTGTCTCACTTCCTGGGCCGCAAGGCGAAGCTGCTCGGTGCGGCGATCCACCTCGGTCTCCAAGTCGCGAAGGTGCCGGCGCGACTCGATCTCCAGTTCCCTGCGGCGAAGCGCGTTGGACACCGCGATCTGCAGTTCCGTCACCTCGAAGGGCTTGACCACATAGCCGAACGCTCCGCCACTGAGCGCGGCCTCGGCGGTGCGGGGGTCGTCCACCCCGGACACGACCACCACGGCAAGGTCAGGGTCGTGCCCTCGGGCGGCGTCCAGCAACTCGAGCCCCGACAGACCGTCCATGGCAACGTCGGTGATCAGCAGATCGAACCGCTCCGTCGACATTCGCTCGACAGCCGCCTCGCCCGACTCGACGGTTTCACAGCGATGGCCCAGCCGCTCGACGATCCGCCCGACCAGGTCCACCATCGCCCGGTCGTCGTCCACGGCGAGAACCCGGGCGCACGGCTCCGCAGGCGCGGAAGACACTGTGGACAACGTGGACGCCATAGTCGGGGTATCGACGTCGACACGCGGCCCGTGAATGGGCGATTTGAGCCATTTCGGCCCATCGGCGGCCACTCGACCTGCCTGTCCCGGACTCTGATCGCGGCACCTCGCGCGGCGAGGCACGGACAAGCTCAGCCTTCGGTCCTCCAACTGCGGCCGGTCGAATGGTCGCCGCTCAGAACGGAACCTCGGTGGCGAGCAGCTCGTGGGTCGCTTGTGCCCGGCCGGAGAGAATGCGACAGAACTCGATGGCGTCGAGCTCGATGGTCGGCCCATTTGCCCCAGTGGTGAACTGTCCCCCGGCAGGTCCGGTCAGCTGGAGATCGACCGGTTGGCCGTGTCGGCGTGCCCACTCACCCGCGACGTCGGCGACGATACGCCCATCGTGTGCTTCATCCAGGGTGGGCGATCGCTGCACAGCTCGGGCGAGGTCGCTGACTCGATGAAGCCAGGTATCGCGGGTCAGAATCGTCCCGTGGAGGTAGAGGACGTCCCAGCGCTCGTTGAGGGAGCCGATCTCGACGGGGAACCGCAGGTGGCGCCCAATGATCTCAGGGATTCGCAGCCGGCCAGCGATGGCCGGTTGGACCAGAGCTCGCATGCGCTCGATCAGCTCGGCGGGTGCGAGATCTGCGACCTTGGCAACTTGAACGGCGGCCATGGCGTCGATCTCAGCTTCGCCGGTTTCCTTTCGCCGTTTCTTGATCGCGCGCTGTTCGCCAAGGAGGTGCCTGAGCCCACGGGCCGTCTCCATGGAACCGGCCAGGTGCCCGGCCAGGTCCCTCACGGTCCAGCCCTCACAGTCTGTTGGGCGGCCCCAGTCGTCTGGGTGCAGCGCCGTCAGGGCCTCGATGAAACGCTGGTACTCAATCCGGCCGAGTTCGACCGCCTCGGTCCGGGTGAATGGACCCCCGACACTCGGGACCAGGGTTGTGCTTGCGGTCATGTTGGTTCTCCTTCAGGTGGTAGGCCGACGTAGTCGCAGAACAGGTCGACCGCTGAGCCGACGAGCGATTGCCAGCGATCGCCACCGGGGTCGTTGCTGAGTTGTTGGCTGGTGAGACCCGAGATGATGGCGGTCCACAGATCGAGATGGCCTGATTCGGTGATGCCGATAGCGGCCATCTGTGCAGCGAATCGCTCGTAGCTTCGGATCGAGGCGGCGTACGCCTGCTCGCTGGGCTCGAACCCAGGGATCGTCCGCTGGAACATCAACTGGTACCGACTCAGGTCCTCGGTGCAGAAGACGAAGAACTCCTGGGCGGCGAGCTTGAACGCCTCCCGCACGCCATGAATCGCGAGGAATTGCTCCGCATTGCCGGAGGAGGCTGGGTCCTCGTAGCTCTGCTGGAACATCACGTCGTAGATGGCGTCCTTGGCGGAGAAATAGGCGTACAGCGTTGGCGCCTTGACCCCAACAGCGTCGGCAAGCTGCCGCATCGACCACCCCGTCAGCCCGTGGCTTCGGGACAGCACCCAGGCGGCCTCGACGATCGCCTGTCGCGTTGCCTCGTTCCGCCGCTCCGCCAGCGATCTCGATTCGGGGTGCTCTAACACTGTTCGCTACAGTAGATCAACGTTAGGGGCCGATCAAGGATTGACCGCGCCGAATCGACCATGGGGCCGCGCTGCTCTCGCTCCTGGGGCGGCGTAGTTGAGGGTCAAGCAGATGCGGCTTCGGCCGCCGCGCCGATATCTGCGAGGTCCTTCGCCAGCGCCTTCCGAGTCGCACCCATGAACAGCCTGCCGATGGTGACGTCCATGATCTTGGTGAGCGCCGTCTGAGGAACGCCCCTGAAGTTCATGCTGAGGAGACATCCACCCTCGGACGGTTCGACGGAGATCTCGGAGTAGTACTTCGACCCGTGAGACTCGGCGAAGGTGGCATACCGTTCGCCGTCGACGTACTCGGTGACCTCCATGCACTCGGTGGCCTGTTTGCCAAACATGGTTCGGGTCTCTCGCCACGTGGTACCGAGTCCGAACTCCGTGCCGTCATCGAGTCGTTCGACCCGCTCGATGGCTTCGACGACGTCGACCCACCGATCCATGCTGGTCGCAATCGCCCAAACCGCCTCGGGCGAGGCATCGATCTGGTGGGAGGCGCTGATGGTTGACATGGAGCCAAGGTACCTTCGGTCGGCGACGGCTGGGGGCAGACATTCAGGTCAGGTTCCAGCTCATGGTTGACTGTCCGGATGCATGACCAC
This sequence comes from Microthrixaceae bacterium, assembly GCA_041394405.1. Taxonomy (GTDB): domain Bacteria; phylum Actinomycetota; class Acidimicrobiia; order Acidimicrobiales; family Microtrichaceae; genus Microthrix. Next base: position 28,177 of record JAWKIF010000010.1, on the reverse strand, counting down.
AGCTTCCGACGAGCGCGCTGCTACCTGGGACGACCCGGCCAAGGCCAGGCGCGCGGCCATCGTCGCCCAGGAGATCCGCAACGCCGTGCCGCTGAGCCCCAGCATGCGGATGTTGGAGTATGGGGCTGGCACCGGTCTGACCACGCAGGCGCTTCGCGGGTGGGTGGGGCCAGTGACGCTGGCCGACACGTCCTCCGGGATGCGCGAGGTCATGGCCCAGAAGATCGAGGCCGGCGAGCTGACCGACGCCCGCATTTGGGACCTGGACCTTGCCTCCCAGCAGCCGCCCGACGAACGCTTCGACCTCGTCGTCACCGTGATGACACTGCATCACATCGATGACGTGCCCAAGGTATTGCGCGCATTCGCCAGCCTCCTGGACGACCGGGGCTACCTGTGCGTCGCCGACCTGGAGAAGGAGGACGGCTCGTTTCACGGGGAGGGCTTCGAGGGCCATCGCGGATTCGACCGGGCGCTGTTGAGCGACGAGCTCACCACAGCGGGCTTCGAGGAAATCCAGCTGCGCGACTGCGGCGAGGTCGAACGGGAGAGCGGCCGGTTTCCCCTCTTCCTGGCCGTTGGCCGTCGTCCTCCGCGAGGCTCCTGAGCGACGCGGCGGCGGCCGCTGCTGTGCGCCTCGTCCGCCCCGGGGCACCGGCAGATGGCGTAGTTTCGTCGGCATGATCACCGGCTTCCACACCATCATCTACTCGAGCGATGTGGAGGCCACCCGGGCGTTCTTCCGCGACGTCCTCGGGTGGCCATCGTTGGATGCCGGCGGTGGGTGGCTCATCTTCAAGACGCCGCCGAGCGAACTTGGCGTGCACCCCACCTCGGACGACCCGGGCGAGGCGTGGGCCCACACGCCGTACCACCAGGCCTCGCTGATGTGCGACGACCTCGAGTCCACGGTGACGGAACTCCGTGCCAAGGGGGTCGAGGTGGCCGAGGGGATCGACGATCAGGGTTTTGGGCTGGTGACCTCCATCAGCGTGCCGGGCGCAGGTTGGCTGCTGTTGTACGAGCCCCGCCACGAGCTGGCGCACCAGCTGTAGGCGCCGTCGGCTCGGGACCGGACGGACCAACCCAGCAGTACAGTTCTGCCCGGGGGATGGCCACAGGGGGGGACCGGCGTTGTTGATTGCCTACACGCCCGAACAGGAAGCTCTGCGCACGGAATTGCGGGCGTACTTCACCGAGATCATGGCCGAGCCGGCCGTCGCCGACGCCGTGGCCGAGGGCGACTTCGGCAACGAGGCGTGCCTTCGGGCCATCCGCAGGATGGGCGCCGATGGCTGGCTGGGGATCGGCTGGCCCACCGAGTACGGGGGTCAGGGCCGGGGTCCGGTGGAGCAGTTCATCTTCATCGACGAGTCGTGGGCCACCCAGGCCCCCGTTCCGCACCTGACCATCTCGACGGTAGCCAAGACCATCATGGCGTTTGGCAGCGCCGAGCAGAAGGACTTCTTCCTCCCCCCGATCGTGCGCGGCGAGTGCCACTTCGCCATCGGCTACACCGAGCCGTCGGCCGGCACCGACCTCGCCTCCCTCACCACCAAGGCGGTGCGAGACGGCGACCAGTGGGTGATCACCGGCCAGAAGATCTACACCTCCTGGGCCGGGTTTGCCGACTACATCTGGCTGGCCGCACGAACCGACCCCGACGTGCCCAAGCACCAGGGCATCACGATCTTCGCCGTGCCAACCACTTCGGAGGGCTTCAGCTGCACCGGTATCAGCACGATCCTCAAGTCCGGCACCACGAACACGTTCTTCGATGAGGTTCGGGTGCCCGCTGACGCCGTGATCGGCGGGGTCAACCAGGGCTGGAAGCTCATCACCAACCAGCTGAACCTGGAGCGTATGGCCATCGCCCCGCCGGGAATGGTGGAGCTGCCGCTGGAGCTGGTGGTGACCTGGGCCCGCGAGACGGCGCTGCCCGATGGGCGGCGGGTGATCGACCTGCCGTGGGTGCAGGCGGACTTGGCCCGCGTGCGGGCGAAGCTCGAAGCGCTCAAGCTGATGAACTACGAGGTCATCGCCGCCGAGAACCTCTCGGCCGGGGCTGCCAGTGCCACCAAGGCCTATGGCACCGAGTTCTTCACCGAGGCCTACGGCCTGATGCTGGGCGTGATGGGCCAGGCCGGCACGCTGCGGCGGGGCTCGAAGGGCGCCGTGCTGGCTGCCCGGCTGGAGCGGGCCTGCCAGGGCACGCTGTTCCTGACGTTTGGGGGCGGCACCAACGAGGTTCAGCGCGACATGGTGGCCCTGTTCTCGCTCGGCATGCCCCGAGTGCCTCGGATGTAGGGAGCGGCACGTGGACCTGGACCTGAGCGTCGATCAACTTGCTGCGGCCGAGCTTGCCCGCCGCATCCTCGCCGACCACGCATCGCCCGAGCTGCTGCGCAGCATGGAGGGCGACGGCGCCACGATGGCCACCGATGCCTGGAGGCACCTCGGAGCGGCTGGGCTGCTCGCCGTGGCACTGCCGGAGGAGCACGGCGGCGCCGACCTGGGCATGGTGGCGGCCTGCGCCCTGGCCGAGGAGGTCGGGGCAACCGTCGCCCCGATCCCCTACGTCTCGTCGGTGGTCCAGGCGGGCATGACCATCGCCGCCCACGGCACCGACGCCGCCCGCACGGAGTGGCTGGACGCCGTGAGCAGCGGCCAGCGCATCCTGACCGTCGCCCTGGCCGAGGACTTCACCGGGATTGCCCCCAGTGAACCCGCCGTGAGGGCGACACCACACGGCGGCGGCTGGGTGATCGACGGCGAGTCGTGGTTCGTGCCGTGGCTGCTCGACGCCGACCGGGTGATCGTGCCGGCAACGACGCCCGACGGGCCGATCATGGTGGCGCTCGACCCTCAGGCCGACGGCGTCGCGACCGATCCGGTGGAGTCCATCAGCAGGGCTCGCCGGCATCACTGCACCTGGCGCACGGTGGCCGTGAACCGGGACGAGGTCGTGGTGGGCGTGAAACGCGGCCCTGCGGCACTGCGCGCGCTGCACGCCCGGTCGCAGCTCGCCGTGGCCGCCACGCTGGCCGGCGTCTGCCGCGAGGCGGTGCGGCTGACCGCGGCGCACGCATCGGAACGGGAGCAGTTCGGCGTCAAGATCGGCACCTTTCAGGCGGTGGCCCACCAGGCCGCGAACGCATGGACCGACGCCAGGGCCGTGGCGCTGACAACCCGCAGCGCCGCCTGGCGCCTGGATGCCGGGCTGCCCGCCGATGAGGCCATCGAGATTGCGGCCTGGTGGGCCGCGTCCGGCAGCGAACGCGTGGCCCACACCGCCCAGCACCTGCACGGCGGCATCGGCGTCGACACGGGCTATCCGCTGCACCGCTACTTCCGCTGGGCCAAGGAGCTGCAGCTCACGCTGGGCAGCACCGGCCATCATCTGGCCGCCCTCGGCGCCAGGCTCGCCGGCGACCCCGTCTCGTGACATCGACCGACCGGGAGCGGTGAGAGCGCCGCGACCTACAGCGGGGTGACGCCGATGGGCGAGCAGTCTCGGACAGCACCCGGCGGGGCTGCACACGGCTGCGGGATCGCAGCGATCGCGGGGCGATCTCTCAGAAACGGAACGCCGCCCGGCGATGTGGGCTTCAATGGTGTGACCGCCGACTCATGGCCTCGCGGAGGCCCACCCGAAGGACGTCGTGATGCGCAAAGTTGCCGCAGCAGTCTTGTTGTTCGCCACGATCGGAGTGGCCACGGCCTCGGCCGCCGGCGCTTCATCCGGCACCAGCACCGTGAGCTTTCAGTGCGTCGCCACCTACACCGGTGGCAGCACCTCCGGCCTCCTGGGCACCACCATTCGAGACCAGCTGAAGACGGCGTTGAACGATGGGTTGGCCGCCAACCCGGTGAGCGGTGACCTCAACTACGACACGCCCGACACCGGCGCGCCGGGTGTCGCCTTGGCAACCAACCCGACCTTCGGCGTCGACACGGTGATTCCGGAGTTCGTGATCCCCAACATCGACGGGGTGGAGGTGAAGCAGGCGACGCTCACGGTCAACACCGGTGGCTTCGGTACGGTCAACCTGGCCGGCGCCGGTGTCTCGCCGTCATCGCTGCAATCGTCGATCCCGGTTCCGACCTGGAGCCCGCTCGACTTGAAGAACCCGCCGGCGGGAGGGGTGGCGGCGGCCGCCAGCATCTCCGGTGAGGCCACCCCGAGCGCCCCGGGTGCGATTACGTATCAGCCCGGAGCCGTGCGGCTGAAGGTCACCCTGTACGCCAAGGTGGGGACGTTCCTCGGCGACAGCACCGTGACCCAACCGATCACCTTGGACTGCACACCGATTGCACCCCAGAGCGACATCGGCCCCGGAACCGTGGTGGCTGAGCCCGACCCCTACCCCTGCCGGGCCGACCGGCCGGTGACCCCGCACTCGTTCACCGACGTCTCCTCGGGGGCGTACTTCAACGACTCGGTCTCCTGGCTGGTCGCCTCCGACATCACCAGCGGGACCGGACCCGGCGTGTACTCCCCAGGGGCCAAGGTGGTGAGGGGGCAGATGGCTGCGTTCCTCTGGCGGATGGAGTGCACCCCCACACCCGCCAGCGGCCATGGCTTCACCGACGTGTCCGGTGGCGCCTACTACAACAACGCCGTGTCGTGGCTGGTCGGCGCGAACATCACCAGTGGCACCGGCCCGGGCACCTACGCACCCAACGACACCGTCACGAGAGCGCAGATGGCGACGTTCCTGTGGCGACTGGCCGGCTCTCCCCTGCCCGGAAGCCCGGCCGCCTTCACTGACGTCGCTGCAGGCGCCTACTACGGACCGCCGGTGGCCTGGCTGGTCGAGGCCGGGATCACCACCGGCACCTCGCCCACCACCTTCTCTCCCAACGACGCCGTGACGCGCGGACAGATGGCCGTCTTCCTCGACCGCTACGACGTCAACACGTAGCCCACCGCCGTTGGGGTGTGTAGGTTCATCCCATGCCGAAGAGGGATTCGGCCGGCCGGCACGTCCTCGGTGCGGCCTGGCAGCACGTCCCCGCTGCCGGTTGGATCGGGCGATACCAGCACTCGATGCTTCGGGGCGACCTGACCGCAGCGCTGGTGGTGACCGCCCTGATGATCCCGCAGGCGTTGGGTTACGCCGCGCTCGCAGGTGCGCCGGTGCAGGCCGGGCTCTACGCCCTCCCCCTGGCGTTGATCGTCTACGCCCTCATGGGGTCATCACCCCAGCTGGTGGTGGGACCGGTGTCCACCGTGTCGGTGCTGACCGGTTCGATCGTGGCCGGCCGAGGCGTCTCCGATCCGGCCGAGGCGGTTGCCGTGGCGGCCGCCCTGGCCATGATCGCCGGCTTGGTGCTGTTCATCGCCGGCGCGCTCCGCGTGGGGTGGGTGGCCGAGTTCCTGTCCAAGCCCATCACCACCGGTTTCGTGTTCGGCCTGGCCATCGTGATCGTGATCACCGAGGTGCCCACCCTGCTCGGCCTCGGCCGGGCGACGGGGTCGACCCTGCAGAAGCTCGACGCCGTCGCCGCGCACCTGGGCGACATCGACCCGACGACGGCCGCCATCGGGCTGACCTCGCTCGTGGTGCTGTTTGCCGGAAGCCGCCTGAGGCCACACGTGCCCTGGGGGCTGGTGCTGGTCGTCGCCGGATTGGTGGTCTCGCGGGCCTCCGGCCTGGAGGACCACGGCGTGGCGGTGGTGGGCCGGGTTCCCCGCGGCCTGCCCGGGCTGAGCCTGCCCGACCTGACCTTCGGCGAGATCGGCAACCTGGTTGCCAGCGGCGCAGCGGTCGCCCTGGTGGGGCTGACGGAGACGCTCAGTGCGGCCCGGTTGTTTGGTGCCCGTCACGGCGACCAGGTGGACGCCAACCAGGAGCTGTTCGCCTCGGGCATGGCCAACGTCGCAGCGGGGCTCTCCGGTGGGATCGGCGTCGCCGGAAGCCTCTCCAAGACGGCCGCCGCCGATGAAGCCGGCGGCCGGAGCCAGGTCACCGGCCTGGTCGGTGCCGGGCTGGCGCTGCTCATTCTGGTCTTCTTCGCTTCGTCGCTGAGCGTGCTACCCCGCGTGGTGCTGTCGGGGGTCGTCATCCACGCGGTCTGGGGCCTCATGGACGTGAGGTCGCTGGCCAAGTATCGACGCATCAGGCGAAACGACTTCGTGGGTTCGCTGGTGGCCCTCTTCGGCGTGGTGCTCTTCGGGCCGCTCGTCGGCCTGCTGGTGGCTGTGGCCCAGTCGGTGTTGGGGCTCATCTACCGCTCGGGCCAGGTAGAGGTGGACGTGCTGGGCAAGGTCAAGGGCGAGAAGGCGGCGTGGGGGTCGACCGAGAGCCATCCCGGCCTCCACACCGTCGGCGGCATTCTCGTCCTGCGCCTGAACACGCCCCTGTTCTGGGTCAATGCGGCCAGCAGCGCGTCGCTCATCCTGAAGGCGGTGGCCGAGGCACCGGACTCTCGCACGGTGGTGATCGACCTGGAGGCCACCCATCAGCTGGACACCACCAGCGCCGACACGCTTCGGGAGCTCATCGAGGTGCTGAGGGGCCGGGGAATCGACGTCTACCTCGTTCGCGTCTCGCGCCTTGCCCGCCGGGTGCTTGGCTCGGCCGACGTCATCGACGAGTTGGGACTCGATCACATGTGGCGCACCATCTCCCAGGGGGTTCGTGCGGCCAAGCGAGCGGCAAAGGAGAACGACTCGCCGTCGTGACGACGACCGAACAGGCCGGAGCCGGCCTTCCGGCGGGCTCCGCAAGCCATCCGGCCTATTCGGGAGCATGGTGCTCCACCCGACAGCATCAACATGCGCCTGATGCACCTCGCCCGTCCCAGCACCGCCCTGCTTCTCGCCGCCGGTGCGTGCGCTCCGGCACCTCCGACGACGACGGAACCCACCACGACCACGAGGGCACCAACCACGACCACGGCGGCGCCCACCACCACCGCGGCACCAACGACGACCACCGCGGCGCCCACCACGACGATCACGGCGGCGCCCACCACCACCGCGGCGCCGGCGGCCGGCTACGACATCACCCTTCGCATCACCGATTCGCCCAGCGCAGCAGCGACTCAGGCCGTTCGTGAAGCCGAGGCCGACCTGGAGTCGCTGATCACCTCCGATCTGCCCGATCTCAGCGGAACGGCCGGTTGGCAGTGCGACAGCGCCATGCCGGACCCTCCCTCCACCATCGATGACCTGTTCATCGACGTGGCCTTCGTCGATGAGGACGGCCCAGGCGGGATTCTGGGGAGGGCCGGGCCGTGCGTCATTCGCAGCTCCTCCGGCCTACCGATTACCGGGACCATCGTGCTTGACCGGGCTGACGTGGAGGCACTCATCGGCAGCTCGCAGCTGCGCGACACCGTGCTGCACGAGATGGGCCACGTGGTTGGCATCGGGACCCTGTGGAACCACCAGGGCCTGTTGCAGGGCGCCGGCACCAGTGATCCCCGCTTCACCGGGGCCAACGCGATCAGCGAGTGGCGGACGTTGGGCGGCGTGGGCGACGTTCCGGTGGAGAATCAGGGCGGCTCCGGCACGCGAGACGGGCACTGGAGGGAGAGCGTCTTCGGAAACGAATTGATGACCGGATACCTCAACTCCGGTGTCAACCCCCTCAGCCGGATGAGCGGCGCGTCGCTGAAGGACCTCGGCTACGACGTTGATCTCAGCCAGGCGGAGCCCTTCACCCTGCCGCCGCCCGCCGTGCGGTCGGCCGATCAGCCGGCACCCGCGTCGGCCCCCGCCGAGGTGCTGCTCGCGCCAACCCGCACCGCCGGATAGGTCAACCCTGCCGGGGCCCGCACCGGCGATGGGCCGACGCCCGGTCGCCGTCTGGGTCCGGAGGCACCAGCCAGGTGGCCGATGCGTGAGCGTCTTCTCGTCCGGTGCTAGAACCACCCGATGGGCTTCAACATTGCCGACCTGTTCGAACGCGCTGTGGATGCAGTTCCCGACCGGACCGCGGTGGTGTGCGGCGACACGTCGCTGACCTTCGCCGAGTTCGATCGGGAGGCCAACCGGCTCGCCAACCACTTCCTGGCCGAAGGCATCGGCACGGGTGACCACATCGGCATCTACGGGCAGAACTCCGCCGAGTGGTTGATCGCCATGATGGCGGCGTTCAAGGTGCGCGGCGTGCCCATCAACATCAACTTCCGCTACGTGGAGGACGAGCTGGCCTACCTGTTCGACAACGCCGACCTGGTGGCCCTGGTGCACGATCGCAGCTACATCGAACGGATCGAGGCCGTCACCGCCCGCGTGCCGGGCCTGCGGCATTTGGTGATGATCGAGGACGGCAGCGGGGCCGACCCGGCCCGGATCGGCTCGGTGACCTGGGCCGACGCCCTGGCCGGGGCCAGCAGCGACCGCCCCCAGCTGGAACGCTCCGGCGACGACCACTACGTGCTGTACACCGGCGGAACCACCGGCATGCCCAAGGGCGTGGTGTGGCGCCACGAGGACGTGTTCTACGCGCTCGGCGGCGGCGTGGACGCCTACACCAACGAGCGGGTCACCCACGGCCAGCAGCTGGCGGACAAGGCCCGCGAATCGGAAGCCCCCATGGTCACCCTGAATACCCCGCCGCTGATGCACGGAGCCGCCCAGTGGGGTTCGCTGCGGTTCCTCTTCGAGGGCAACACGGTGGTGTACGTGCCCCGATTCGACCCCGAGGCGGTGTGGGAGGCCATCGAGGCCAACCGGGTGACCACCATCCTCATCACCGGCGACGCCATGGCCCGGCCGCTGGTGGAGACCCTGGCGGCCAACCCCGACCGGTGGGACCTGTCGTCGCTGTTCGTGGTGTCCTCCAGCGCCGTCGTCTTCAGCCCGTCGGTGAAGGAGCAGATGCTGGAGCTGCTGCCCAACATCATGATCATCGACGCCATCGGCTCGTCCGAGAGCGGCATGAACGGCATGGTCATCCAGACCAAGGGCGAGACCGCCACCCACGGCGGGGGCGGCCCCACCGTGAAGGCCGGTCGCGATGCCGTGGTGCTGGACGACGACTACAACGTCATGGAGCCGGGCACCGGCGTGGTGGGCAAGCTGGCCCGGGGCGGCAACATCCCCGTGGGCTACTACAAGGACCCGGAGAAGACCGCCGCCACCTTCATCACCGCAAGCGACGGCAACCGGTACGCGGTGGCCGGCGACTTTGCGCTGCTGGAGGCCGACGGCACCATCACCCTGCTGGGCCGGGGCTCGGTGTGCATCAACTCGGGCGGCGAGAAGATCTACCCCGAGGAGGTGGAGGGGGTGCTGAAGTCGCACGCGGACGTGTACGACACGATCGTGGTCGGCGTGCCCGACGAGCGCTGGGGGCAGGCGGTATGCGCCGTCGTGCAGCCCCGCGACGCAACGGCTCCCCCGGCCTTGGATGCACTTGCCGACCACGCCCGCGGGCACCTGGCCGGCTACAAGGTGCCCCGCCACCTGGTGCTGGTTGACGAGATCGTCCGCTCCCCCAGCGGCAAGCCCGACTACCCGTGGGCCACCAAGCTGGCCGCCGAGACCCTGGGTCTGGACGGCTGAGGGTCGCCGGCCGCTCTCAGGTGGGAAGCCCGCTCCCGCTCCCTAGCCTGGGGGATGGACCAGCGCGCTGACGACCTCCTGCCGGTTGCTCCACCGCCGGCGAGCGCCCAGGTAGGCCTCCCCCGCGCCTCCACCCACGTGGCCAGGGGAACAGAACCCGCGAGCGGTACGTTGATCACCTCACCGTGCACTCCTTCAGCTACATGCGCAACGCCCGGATGGGCATCGACGAGACCGAACGGCCCAGCCGCCAGACCGTTCGCCGCGTCCTGGCCTTCGCCCGGCCCTATCGGGCGCAGCTGATCGCCTTCGTCACGGTCATCGTCATCTCGTCGGTGCTGGCGCTGGTGCCCACGCTGGTCTTTCGCCAGCTGATCGACCACACCATCCCCAACGAGAACACCCGCCAATTGGCCGCGCTGGCCGGCTTGGTCGTCCTGGTGGGCCTGGCCGGAGCAGCGTTGTCCATGCTGGAACGCTGGTGGTCGGCCCGCATCGGCGAGGGGCTGATCTACGACCTGCGCACCACCCTGCACGACCACGTGCAGCGCATGCCCGTGGGCTTCTTCACCCGAACCCGCACCGGCGCGCTGACCAACCGCATGAACAACGACGTCATCGGTGCGCAGCGGGCGCTGACCGGGACGCTGGGGTCGGTGGCCTCCAACGGTGCGGCCCTGGCCGCCACGCTGGTCACGGTGTTCGCACTGGAGTGGCGCCTCACCCTGCTGTCGCTGGTGCTGTTGCCCTTCTTTCTTGTACCGGCCAGCAGGGTGGGCAATCGGCTGGCCGACATCACCCGCGAGGGCATGAACCTGAACGCCGAGATGAACACCGGTCTCACCGAGCGCTTCTCCGCATCGGGTGCACAGCTGGTGAAGCTGTACGGCCGCTACGCCGACGAGCAGGCCACCCTGGACACCCAGGCGGCCCGGGTGCGCGACATCGGGGTGCGCCAGGCCATGACGGTTCGGACGTTCATGACCAGCCTGGAGTTGGTGGGCACGGTGGCCCTCGGCGTGCTGTATTGGTTGGGCGGCCTGCTGGTGGTGGACGGCGGCCTGACGCTGGGCACCCTGGCTGCGCTCACCATCTTGATGCCCCGCATCTACCAGCCGCTGAGCGCGCTCAGCAACACCCGCGTTGACGTCATGGGGGCCCTGGTCAGCTTCGACCGGGTCTTCGAGGTGCTGGACCTGCCCAACCCCATCACCGACGCCCCTGACGCTCTCGAGCTGGTCGACCCGGCGGGGGCCATCAGCTTTGACCACGTCGGCTTCTCCTACCCGAGCAGCGAGTCGACCTCCATCGCCTCGCTGGAGGCGGTGGGCGAGGACCACCGCGCGGGCGGCCCGGTCTTGCGCGACGTGTCTGCGACGATCGAACCCGGCTGGACCGTGGCGTTGGTGGGCCCGTCCGGGGCCGGAAAGACCACGCTGGCGTCCCTGGTGCCCCGCCTGTGGGACGTCACCAGCGGTTCGATCCTGGTGGACGGCCACGACGTGCGCTCGCTCACCCAGGACAGCCTGCGGGCCGCCATCGGTGTCGTACCCCAGGACCCACACCTCTTCCACATCACCGTGGCCGAGAACCTGCGCTACGCACGCCCCGGCGCCACCGACGAAGAGCTGCGGGCCGCCGCCCAGGCCGCCCAGGTGCTGCACGTGATCGAGGCGCTGCCCCAAGGCTTCGACACGGTGGTCGGCGAGCGCGGCTATCGACTGAGCGGCGGAGAGAAGCAGCGGGTGGCCATCGCCCGCATGCTGCTGAAGGACCCCGCCGTGGTCATCCTCGACGAGGCCACCTCCAGCCTGGACACCGAGTCGGAGGCCGCCGTGCAGGCCGCGTTGGCCGTGGCCCTGGAGGGACGGACTGCGCTGGTGATCGCCCACCGCCTGTCCACGATCGTGGGCGCCGACCTCATCCTGGTGCTGGACGAGGGTCGCGTGGTGGAGCGGGGGCGACACGCCGAGTTGCTGGCCAACGACGGCCTGTACGCCGCGCTCTACCGCACCCTGGTGGAGGGGGCCGAGGCCCCTGAGGTGGCACCCGCTCCCGCTGTCGCCGCACCCGCAGCTGGGTAGCCTGCCACGGTGGCCGCTCCCACCTTCACCGTCCACGAGCTGATCGACCGGGCCAATGCGGCCCTGCGCGACAGCTTCCCGGGCGAGGTCTGGGTGGAGGGCGAGATCCACAACAAGGGCCGCCCATCGGCCGCCGGGCACACCTACTTCAGCCTGGTGGAGACCCGAGCCGACCCGGTGACCGGCCGCAAGCAAACCGCCACCGTCAACGTGGCGCTGTTCAACAAGGCCCGCGACCGGGTGAACAAGCACCTCCGCCGGGCTCGGGGCCAGGTGCGCATGGACGACGGCGTGCGGGTGAGGCTTCGGGGCGAGGTGTCGATCTATCCCGGGTCGAGTTCGTTCCAGCTGATCATGGTGGGCATCGACCCCACCTTCACGCTGGGCAACCTGGCGGCCGAGCGGGCTGCCCTGCTGGGACGCCTCACCGCCGAGGGGCTGCTTGGCGCCAACGCCACCAGGCCGATGTCGCCGCTGCCGCTGCGCATCACGTTGATCGCCAGCCGGGGCTCGGCGGCGGAGGCCGACTTCCTGCACGAACTGGAGCTGAGTGCGCTGGCTTTTGCCGTCACCCGGGTGGACGTCCGGGTGCAGGGCACCGAGGCTCCGGAGGAGGTGGCCGCCGCCCTCGCCCTGGCCGCCGCGCAGCCCACCGACGCCGTCGTCATCATCCGAGGGGGCGGCGCGCGCACCGACCTGGCGGCCTTCGACGCCGAGGCGGTGGCCAGGGCCATCGCCGCCAGCCCCCACCCGGTGCTCACCGGGATCGGCCACGAGATCGACACGTCGGTGGCCGACGAGGTGGCCCACCGCGCCTACAAGACCCCCACCGCCGTTGCCGGAGCTCTCATCGACGCCGTGCTGGCCCAGTCGGCCCAGGTCGAGGATGGCGCAGGACGCCTCCGGCGCTCGGTGCGGGCCCGCCTGGATGAGGCGGAGAACGCGTTCGAGGACTGCCAACGGCGGGTCGCCGTCTCGGCGGGCCGCGCCGTGGCCGGCGCCGACGCCCAAGTGAGCTCGGCCGTTCCCCGGTTGGCGTCGGCCGCCCGCCGATCGCTGCGCCACGGCGAGCGCGAGGTGACCCTCGCCCAGGGACGCCTCCCGAACTTGGCCGAGGGCGCCCTCGCCCACTCGAGCGCCCGATTGGAGGCACTCGCCCACCGGGCGGCGCGGGCACCGGACCGCCTCGACCTGATGACCGAACGACTCGATCACGTAGAGGCCTTGGTGAGGGCCGCCGATCCGGCCGTGCTGCTGCGCCGCGGCTATGCCATGGTGCGCCTCGCCGCACCGGACGGGGACACCGGAACCGGCGCCGGCCCGCTCGTGCGCAGCGCGGCTCAGGCCACCGTGGGCGATGCCCTGCGGATCACCGTGGCCGACGGTTCGCTGGGCGCCACCGTCACCGACGCCCGAAGCTCGCCCGACCCCCCGCAGTTGCCACCCGCCGCCCCCACCAAGGACAACCCATGACCCAGCATCACGACGACACCTCCCCCGCCGACGGCCAGGCCGACGACACCAACGGCTCCGAGACGCCGGGCTGGAACGACGCCATGGGTGAGCTCTCGAGCATCCTGGCCGAGCTGGAACGCGACGACCTCGACCTCGACGTGCTGGCCGATCGGGTGGAGCGGGCGGCTTGGCTGATCGGCGTCTGCAGGGAACGCATCGCCGGCACCCGGCTGCGGGTGGACGAGTTGGTGGCCGACCTGAACCCCGAGGCGCCCGTGGCCTGACGCCGGCGGTGGTTGGGTTGTCGGACGACGTCAACGTAGGTTCGCCGCGATGTCCGCCTCCCGGCCACACGCCTAGCTCATGTTTTTGGCCCTCAAGGAGATGGCCCGCGCCAAGGTGCGCTTCGGGCTGCTGATCGCCGCGCTCGCCATGCTGGTGTTCCTCATCCTGTTTCAGCAGTCGCTGCAAAACGGGTTGGTCACGTCGTTCGTTGGCGCCATCCGCAACCAGAGCGCACCCGTGCTGGTGTACCCCGTCGACGGTCAGCGGGTCATCCAGGGCAGCATCATCACCCCCGACTTCGAACAGACCGTGCGGGGGGCCGACGGCATCGGTGAGGTCGGGCGTATCGGCCAGGGAACCTTCACCGTGGCCACCGGCGCAGGAACCGCCGACGCCTCCATCTGGGGCTACGACGACCGCTCGCTGGGCGCACCCGCCGAGCTGAGCGCCGGGCGCTACCCATCGGGGCCCGGCCAGGCGGTCGGCAACGCCAGCGATGCCGGGGACGGGTTCGATCTCGGTGAGACGATCCGGGTGCAACCGGGCGGCTACGAGGTGGAGATCGTTGGGCTGGCCGACGACGTGCAGCTGAGCGCCGCCCCAACGCTGTTCGTCACCTACGACACCTACGTCGAGGCGGTTCGCAGCTCGAACCCCGACGCCGGTGTGCCGCTGCCCAACGTCCTGGCGATGGCGCCCAGCGACGGGGTGACACCGGATGAGCTGGTGGCCAACCTCAACGGCTTGGACGACCAGGTGGACGCGCTCTCCCGAACCGAAGCCGCCGCCGAGACACCCGGGGTGGCCCAGGTGCAGCAGTCGTTCCGGATCATCTTTCTCCTCTACGGTCTGGTGATTCCGAGCGTGACGGGGCTGTTCTTCCTCATCGTCACGTTCCAGAAGTCCGATGCGCTCACCCTGCTGCGAGCCATCGGAGCCCCGGCCAGCCGGCTGGTGGCCTCGCTGTTGAGCCAGGCGCTGATCATCCTGGCGGCCGGCTTCGCCATCGGCGTGGCGCTGTACTACCCGGTCTCCCAGCAGCAGCTTGGCGGCATCTCCCTGCGCTTCGAGACTGCGGCGGTGGTGCTGTGGGCCTTCGTGTTGCTGGTGCTCGGCGTGGGCAGCTCGATGCTGTCGGCCCGACGCCTGCTGAGGATCGACCCGGCCGAGGCCACGATCGGGAGCGGAAACCGATGAGGCTGGCCCTCCGAGAGCTGCGGCGCCGCCCGGGACGGTTCGCCACTGCGGCGTCGATCCTCACGCTCATCGCCATCCTGTTGATGTTCCTCGGGGGTCTCCTCGACGGGTTGATCCAGACCTCGACCGGTGCCATCGAGGCCCAGGAGGTCGACGTGCTGGTCTACGGCGCCACGTCGGAGGGTTCGTTCCTGCGCAGCCGCATCGAGCCGGAGGAGCGGGCCGCCATCGACGCCCTGCCCGAGGTGGCCCAGACCGGTGCGCTCAGCGTGGTTCAGCTTGGCGCACGGGTGCCGGGTAACGGGCCTCGCGAGCTGGCCAACACCGCGTTGTGGGGCTACGAGCTGGCACCGGCTGGGGTGCCCGCGCCACCCGGCGACGGCGAGGCCTACGCCGACGACACGCTGCGGGCCAGCGGTGTGACTACCGGCCAGCAGCTGCTGGTGGGCCCCGCCCGAACGCCGGTCACGGTGCTGGGGTTCGTGAAGAACACCGCCTATGCGGGGCAGGGAAGCCTGTGGGCCAACACCACCACCTGGCGGGAGGTGGTCAACAACAACCGGCCCGACGCCGTGCTGGCGCCGGAGGTGTTCCAGGCGCTCGCCGTGCGCGGCGCGGACGGCACCAGCCCAGACCAACTCAGCGCCGCCATCGAGGAGTCCCTCGACGTCATCGCCCCCACCGTGCCCGATGCGGTCGAGGCGATCCCCGGGGTCACCGAGCAGCGAGGCACCTTCAACCAGATCCTCAGCGTCACGCTGGTGATCGCCCTGGTGGTGATCGCCCTGTTCTTCGCGCTGATCACCGTCGAGCGCACCGCCCTCTACGGGGTACTCAAGGCCATCGGCGCCCGGTCTCGAACGATCTTCGGCGGCCTGGTGGTGCAGGCCGTGGTCGTCACCCTCATCGGTGCCACGATCGCTGCGGTCGCCGTCGTCGTCCTCGACCTGCTGATCCCGCCAGGCTCGATACCTCTCGCCATCTCGCCGCTGCGCATCATGAGCAGCATGACCCTGCTGCTCGGAGCCGCCATCGTCGGCTGCGCCTTCTCACTCCGCCGGGTGCTGCAAGTAGACCCGGCCTCCGCCCTCGGGAGCTGATCTTCGATGACCGAAACCGACACCCTCCGCAACGCCACGAACCGCACGTCGACACCGGCGCTGGTCATGCGCGACGTTCGGAAGGTGTACCAGATGGGCGACGCCGAGGTGGTGGCCCTGGACCACGCCGAGCTGACCCTGGCCAGCGACGAGATCGTCGCGCTGGTCGGGCCGTCGGGCTCGGGCAAGACCACGCTGTGTTCCATTGCCGGCGGCATTCTGTCGCCCACCGCTGGCTCGGTGATGGTCAGCGGCGAGGAGATCACCGGCTACTCCGACAAGCAGCGCACGACGTTTCGCCAGAACCAGGTGGGGTTTGTGTTCCAGTCGGTCAACCTGGTGCCCTTTCTCTCGGCCAGGGAGAACCTGCTGGTCGTCGACGAGATGGGGCGACGCGAGCGCAAGGCCGCACGCGAGCGCGCCGACCGCCTGCTGGACGAGCTGGGGTTGGCCGAGCGCGCTCGGAACCTGCCGTCAGAGCTGTCGGGCGGGCAACGCCAGCGGGTGGCCATCGGGCGGTCGCTGATGAACGAGCCGGAGCTGGTGCTCTTCGACGAGCCCACCTCGTCGCTGGACTCGGAGTTGGGGGCCCAGGTGATGGAGCTGATCCGCTCGGAGATGAAGGACCGCTCGACGGCCGCCATCGTCGTGACCCACGACGAACGCATCACCCAGTACTGCGACCGCACGGTCCGCATCAGCGACGGCCGGCTGGAGGCGTAGCCCCCCTGAACGCTCGCACCCACCGTCGCACCCGAGCGGCCTGATGACGCGCCTGCGCTCGGCCACCGCAGCGCTCGCAGCGGCGGCGCTGATGGCCGCCTCGTGCGGCGGCCACGGTGACGCCCGCGACGACGCCTCCACCTCGCCGACCGAGGGCGGCGGCTGGTGGCGGCCCGACGCCGACGTCACCTGGCAGTGGCAGCTGGCCGCGGGCGCCGACGCGAGCGCCCCCATCAACACCTCCTACGACGTGGACGTGTACGACGTGGACCTGGCCGACACGTCGACGGGACAGATCGAGCGCCTTCACGGCGCCGGTCGCCGGGTGGTGTGCTACTTCTCCGCGGGTTCCGCCGAGGCCTGGCGCGACGACGCCGACCGGTTCACCGACGACGACCTGGGCGCGGGGCTGGAGGGTTGGCCGGGCGAACGCTGGCTGGATGTCCGATCAGCCAACGTTCGGGCCATCATGGGCGACCGTCTCGACCTGGCTGCCGAGAAGGGCTGCGACGGCGTCGAGCCCGACAACACCGACGGCTTCAGCAACGACACGGGGTTGGACGTGGGCCGGGCCGACACCCTGGCCTACCTGCGTTGGTTGGCGGACCAGGCCCACGGACGAGGCCTGGGGATCGGCCTGAAGAACACCCTCGGCCTGGTGGACGAGCTGGCCGACACCTTCGACTTTGCGGTCAACGAGCAGTGCCACGACTTCGACGAGTGCGACGCGCTGCAGCCGTTTCGTGCCCGAAGCAAGCCGGTGCTCAACGCCGAATACGTGGAGCCCAACACTGCGGCCGCCGCCGAGGCCGCACGCGCACGCGTCTGCGCACAGGCCACGGCGGCAGGCACCACGACGCTGATCCTGCCCCTCGAGCTGGACGACAGCTTCAGGGTCGCCTGCGTCCCGTAGCCGGGCAGGCGCCCGGGTCAGGCCAGATCGCGACCCAGCTCGCTCAACGCCTCGGCGGCCGGACCCTCCATGGCACCGGCTTCGTCAGCCACGGCCGCCAGCCACGGGGGCCGAACCTTGGCCGCCACCCACAACGGCTGGCGCTGCGGATGGGCCGTGAGGATGAAACGGGCGAAGCTCTGGGCGTAGTCCTGCGGCCGCACGTCAAGTGCCAACTCCACGAGCGCCCACGGGTCTGGCGTGCCCTCCCAGCGGTGTGCGGGCGCAACGATGGAGGGGCTACCCGGCTCGGTGCCGCCTCCGGCCAGGCCCGGGCCATCGGCCAGCACCACGCCACCGACCTCGTCGGTTCGCAGGCCACCGAGGATGAGGGCCACGTAGGCCCCAAGGCCGCGGCCCAGCAGAACCGCCGACCCCAGATGCCGCAGGGCGGCATCGGCGTCGGCCACCAGGATCTCGGAGGTGTAGCCCCCACCCCTGGGCAACGTCGAGGCGCCGTGGCCGGTGAAGTCCAACCCCCAGATGGCGCCGGGCCACGACTGGGCCACCTCGGCCGGAGGCCGGGCGGGAGTCGCCTCGCCCAGGCCGTGCAGCAACAACAGGTTGGGGCCGTCGCCATCCACCAACCGGTGGACGGCCAAGTCGATGCGCCCGTGGCGCACCACGTCGGTGTGCCCGCTCACGACAGGAACTCCAGGATCAACGAGGCCACGCGTTCGGGCGCCTCGATGTGGACGAAGTGGCCCACGCCCTCCAGCGGTTCGAAACGCGCGTCGGGGGGCAGGTAACGGTCGACATCGCCGGGGCGTGTGCCCCAGCCCATCACCTCCACCTCAAGGCCCAGGACGCCCAGGAAGGGCACCCCCAGCGCCGGAAGCCGGTCCATCGACCACTCGGGCCGCCACGGCCCAAGCCCACCCATGCGCAGGGTGGGGTCGATCTTCCAGCGCCAACCATCGGCGTCCGCCCTGGCGCCCACCGTGACCAGGTAGCGCAACCACTCCGGCGTCAGCCGGGTGTTCATGCGCGCCCGGCGTTCCGCCAGACCCTCGATGGTGTCGGGTCGTCGCTGCTTTCCCTCCAACGACGCCCGGTGGCCCAGCCAACCCAGCGCCGCCTCGGTCATCAGCGCTTGGCGCTGTTCGGCCACGTCGGGCACGAAGCGGCGCGACGGCAGACCGTCCAGGTTGATCAGGCAGCTCACCCGGTGGGGGAGGATCTCGGAGAGCTGCATGGTGAGCACTCCGCCCTTCGAATGGCCGATCCAGGGCATGGGGCCGTCGGTGGTGCTCATGACCACCGCCGCGGCGTCACGGGTGTCGGCGTGCCAGGAATACAGATCGGCATGATCGCTGTCGCCGTGGCCCCGCTGATCCCAGCTGACCACCCGCCAGCCGCCCTCGGCAAGCAGGGGCGCCACCACGTTGAGGGTCTCGGCAAAGTCGAACCCGCCGTGGGCAAAGAGCACGGGCGGCGCGGTCTCCTCGCCCCACTCCACCACCGAGATGCCCACCCCGTCGCATTCCACGCGCCGCCGCCGGTCGGGTCGGCGCGCGCCCGGGTAGGCCCCGGCCTCCTCGGCAGTCATCTGGCCGCGCAGGTGATTGCGCCTGCGGTCGCGGACCTGGTCGCGCGGCGATGTCGGGACAGTTGCACGGGCCGTGTCTAGCGCCCGAACGAAGCCGGCGCCCACAGCGAGCGGTGAGCCACCGGCGGCATCGGCCCCACGGCTACAGTCCTGGTTGACTCACAGGGCGACGGATGGGCACTTCAGAACTCGGGAACAGCGCCAAGCCGTCGCCCGGCGGCGGGGCAGCTTCTCCCACGACCCTCACGGTGGACCCGCCTGGGGCCGCGCGTCAACTGGGGTTCGGCGAGCTGGCCACGCTGCGGCCCACCCTGGAGCTGGGGGGCGTCGACGACTCCAACCGTTCCCTGGAACTCCCGCCCTCGCTGCGCGCCAACCTGGGCCCGCTCACCAACTCGCTCCGCTGGGGTGCGGTCGGGTTCGGGCTGGTCTATGCGGTGCCCCAGGCGGTCTCCGGGGACCTCGCCGTCGTGGTGGCGCTGAGCCTCACCATGTTCCTCACCACCTGGCGCACCGTCATTCCGCTGAGGCTCGGCAATCCAAGCGTCGGCGCCCGCGTCCCGGCGATCACCGACTCCATGGTGTTCGGGCTGGCCGTCGGCATCTCCGGCGGGGCGGGCAGCAACTTTGTGATTGCGCTGATCGCCGCCATCCTCATTGCGTCGCTGGGGTGGGGCCCAACCATCGGCATCGCCAGCGCGTGCGTCGGCTGGGCAACCGTGGTGGTCGGCATGGTCGCCACCAGCGATGCCCTCACGCCCATGTCGTCGGACGAGCTGGTACCGGTGGCGTTCATGGTGGGCGGGTTCGTGTTGGTGGTGGTGGTTCGCAACCGGCTGCTGGAGACCGAGGCCCGCCGCCAGGGCCTGAGCCGCCGGGTGGAGGTGCTCAACGACACCAACGACCTGTTGAGCGCCCTGAACTCCATCGCCCGCAGCCTGCCCAGCTCGCTGAACCTGCGCGATGCAGTGGACTCGCTGCGCCGCCAGCTCCAGGAGAGCTTCGACCCGCAGGTGTTGGCCCTGCTGGACCGTGACGCCGATGGCGACTGGACCCCCCGGCTGGCCGAGGGCATCGGGTTCTCACCCAACCAGGGCACCAGCGCGCTGCCCGCGCCCCTGACCAAGGCGCTCGACTCACCCACTCCGGTGCTGTCCACCCCGCTGGCCAGGGGGGTGGGGATGCGTCCGGGAAGCACCAGCGGCATGTACGCGCGGCTGGTGGCGCGTGGACAGGTGGTGGGGCTGCTGGGCCTGGAGACCGACCGGGCGGGCGGGTACGGGCCCAAGGACGCCCAGCTGCTGTTGGGGCTGGCCGATGTGGCCGGGCTGACCCTGGACAACGCCCGCCGCTTCGGCCACCTGCGCACGCTGGGCGCCCAGAACGAGCGCATCCGAATTGCACGCGACCTGCACGATCGGCTTGGGCAGTGGCTCACCTACTTCAAGCTGGAACTCGAACGCATCAGCAACAACACCGACGACGACCCAGAGCTGGACCGGCTCAGCTCCGAGGCCGACCAGGCACTCGACGACCTCCGGGAGACGTTGCGGCAACTGCGCTCGGCGGTGTCCGAGGACCGCACCTTCTCCATGGAGGTGCGGGATCTGATCGGGCGCCTCGAGCGCCGCAGCGACCTGAGGATCCGGTTCACCGAGACCAATCCCGGTGAGACCCTGACGGCCCCCGTGGAGACCGAGATCCTGCGAATCGTCCAGGAGGCGCTGAACAACGTGGAGAAGCACGCCAAGGCCACCAACGTTTCCGTGACCTGGACCGTGGCCGACGGGTCCGGGTGCTTGACCGTCACCGACGACGGTCGAGGCTTCGAAACACGCGGCAGCGTCCGCGAGAACTCCTATGGTTTGGTGGGAATGCGCGAGCGGGCCGACGCCATCGGCGCCCAACTCGCCATCTCCAGCAGACCGGGAGCGGGCACCACCATCGCGGTGAACACGGTCACCGACCGTCAAGGAGCAACAACATGACACGAATCGTGCTGGTCGACGACCATCAGGTGCTGCGGGACGGCATTCGCCGAAGCCTGGAGGATGCGGGCGAGACCGTGGTTGGCGAGGCCGCCGATGGGGAAGAGGCCGTCGTCGTCGTCGCCGAGACCGAACCGGACGTGGTGCTCATGGACCTGGAGATGCCGGTGTTGGACGGCGTGGAGGCCTGCAAGCGCATCATGGCCGATCGGCCCGAAACCCGGGTGGTGGTGCTGACCATGCACGAGGATGTGGCTCGCACACGGGCCGCGCTGTCCGCCGGGGCGGTCGGCTACCTCACCAAGGGCACCTCCATGACCGAGGTGATCGACACCATCAAGGGCGTCGTCGCCGGTGAGACCGTGTTGTCGGTGGAGCTGGCCATGTCCATGCTGCGCGCCGCCGACGAGAACGGCAAGCGGGATGAGCTGCTCTCGGAGCGCCAGACCGAGATCCTCCAGCGCATCGCCGACGGGCTGGGCACCAAGCAGGTGGCCCGCGAGTTGGGCATCACCCACAAGACCGTGCACAACCACCTCAACGCCATCTACCGCCGCCTGGACACCCAGAGCCTCACGCACGCGGTGCTGTCCGCCGTGCGCAAGGGCATCATCCACCTCGACCCGCAGGAGACCACAACGTGACGATCTGCCCACCCTCCAAGGTGGTTTTCCCCATCTCGCCGCGGGCCCGGCTCGCCGACACTGAGCTGTAACCCAAACGACACGACTGATACCCATGCCCGCCTTCGCACAACGAGCGTTCCAAGCACTGACCGCAGTGTTCTCGGTGCGCGTGGCGTTGGCCTTCATGAGCTCGTCGGCGGTCACCGCGGGCGTGGCGGGCCCGCTGGCGCTGCAGGCACTCGATGCCCGGGCCGAACAGGCTGCGGCGGCGGCGCCCGGGGCAGCGTCGGCCGAACCCTCGGACCCCGCCGGTGCCGCCGCTGTGCCGGCGGCCGACAACCCACCCGCCGACGACCCACCAGCAGACAACCCACCCGCCGCGGATCCGCCCGCCGACGAACCACCCGCCGACGAACCACCGGCCGACGAACCACCGGCCGACGACCCGGTGACGCAGGAGTCGCCCGATGGCGGGGCCATCGGCAACCCCGCACCCGACACCCCGGCGGCCGAGGCACCCGACCCCGACGCCCCGGCGCCCGAACCGACGACCCCACCCGGCGGCACCGGCGGAGCGCCCGAGCCCAACACGGACGGTGGCGGCACCGGCGGAAGCACCTCCGGCGGCACCTCCGGCGGCGGCACTTCGGGCGGCACCTCCGGGGGCACGGGGACGTCGGGCGGCACGGGGACGTCGGGCGGCACCCCATCGGCCCGGCCGGTGATCACCGTTTCGCTGGAGGCCGACCTCAGCCCGGCGCTCTACCTCGACGGTGCGATGATCTGGGGGAACACCTACCTGGCCGTGCGTCCGCCGGCCGGTACCACTCGGGTCCGCTTCTGGCTCGACGGCCCCAGTACCGGCAGCCCCGACCGGACCGACAACTCCGCGCCATTCACGTTCACGGATTCGGGAACCCCCCTCGACGCGGAGACGCTCAGCGAGGGAACCCACACGTTGCGGGTCATGGCCGACCTCCCGGGCCAGGACTCCGTGACGGCGAGTGCCACCTTCACGGTGCGATACGCCTCCGGTGAGTAGCTGCGCCTAGGGTTCTTTTCACATGCCCGAAGTCCTCAGCGAGGCGGCCCGCCGCCGCACGTTTGCCATCATCTCCCACCCCGACGCGGGCAAGACCACCCTGACCGAGAAGTTCCTGCTCTACGGCGGCGCCCTGGCCGTGGAGGCCGGGTCGGTGAAGGGCAAGGGTGGGCGGCGCTCGGCCACCTCGGACTGGATGACCATGGAGCAGCAGCGGGGCATCTCCATCACGTCCACCGTGTTGCAGTTCGACTACCGGGACTGCGTGGTCAACCTGCTGGACACGCCCGGCCACCGGGACTTTTCCGAAGACACCTACCGGGTGCTGGCCGGGTGCGACGGGGCCATCATGGTGCTGGACGCGGCCAAAGGCATCGAGCCCCAGACCCTGAAGCTGTTCGAGGTGTGCCGCGACCGAGGCCTGCCGCTCCTCAGCTTTGTGAACAAGTGGGACCGCCCGGCCCGAGAACCGCTGGAGGTGCTCGACGACATCGAGGCCCAGCT
The DNA here is from genome assembly GCA_041394405.1 of Microthrixaceae bacterium. Taxonomy (GTDB): domain Bacteria; phylum Actinomycetota; class Acidimicrobiia; order Acidimicrobiales; family Microtrichaceae; genus Microthrix. The sequence continues at coordinate 5,152 of JAWKIF010000010.1, read as the reverse complement.
GGGGCTGGTTCCCACGCCGGTCACCTGGCCCGTCGGGGCCGACACCGACTTTCGGGGGGTGATCGATCGGCGCGACGGCAGCTACACCCGCTTCACCCGCACCACGGGCGGCGCCCGCGTCGCCCCGGAGGAGGCGGTGGACCCTGCGGATGCCGAGCGGCTCGACGGCCAGCTGTGGGCCCAGGCTCGGGAGGAGCTGGGGCTGCTCGACGAGGTGGGGTCCGAATTCGACACCGAGACCTACGTGGCCGGCATCACCACCCCCACGTTGTTCGGCTCGGCCATGACCAACTTCGGCGTCCACAAGCTGCTGGACGCCGTGATCGACCTGGTGCCGTCACCCCGGGCGCGCACCACCGCGGACGGTGGCTCACGGGCGCTCGACGCACCGCTGTCGGGGTTCGTCTTCAAGGTGCAGGCCAACACCGACAAGGCCCACCGCGACCGGGTGGCCTACGTGCGCATCTGTTCGGGTCGCTTCGAGCGGGGGGTGGTCGCCACCCACGCCCGCACCGGTAAGCCCTTCGCCACCAAGTACGCCCACACCGCGTTCGGGTCCGACCGTGAGACCGTCGAGGAGGCCTATCCGGGCGACGTGGTGGGGCTGGTGAACGCCAGCGACCTTCGGGTCGGCGACACGCTCTACGTCGACGAGCCGGTCGAGTTCCCCTCCATCCCGGCGTTTGCTCCCGAGCACTTCCGTGTGGCCCGGCCCGCCGACGTCAGCCGCTTCAAGCAGTTCCGGCGCGGCATCGCCCAACTGGACGAGGAGGGCGTGGTTCAGGTGTTGCGCGACCCCGACCTGGGCGACCAGGCCCCCACCCTGGCGGCCGTCGGGCCCATGCAGTTCGACGTGGCCAAGTGGCGCCTCGAGCAGGAGTTCGGCGCACCCACCAAGCTGGACACCACCCCGTACCGCGTTGCCCGGCGAACCGACGAGGCGTCGTCGTTGGCGCTGCGTCAGATGTCGGGGGTCGCCGTGCTTGAGCGCTCCGACGGCACCTGGCTGGCCCTCTTCGAGAGCCCGTATTGGCTCGATCGGGTCATCGCCGACCAGCCGGAGTTGACGCTGGACAAGCTGATCGCCGAGGGCGACCTGCGGGAACAGTAGGCGCAGCGAGCCCCGGGCCCGACACTGTCAGCCCGTGTCCGCGAGGCGGACGGCGCCACGGGCAAACCTGTCGATCAGCTCGGCCAGCAGGTGTGGCGCCTCCTGCATCACCTGGTGTCCCGCACCCTCCACGACCTGCAACTCGGCCTGCGGCAACAGCGCGACCGTCCGTTCGGCGAGCCGCAGCGGCGTGAGGTGATCGTGCGAGCCCACGATCACCAAGGCGGGTCCTCCATAGTTCCCGAGGTCGTCGCTGAGGTCGTGGTTCAAGATGGCCTCACCCGCCTGGATGGAGGTGGCCGCCGGAACGGCGGCGATCATCTGACGAACCGCCTCGATCGCCACCGAGGAGGGTTCGTCGCCGAACGCCACCCGGATGAGGGACGCCGACAGATCGCCGGGACGCCACAGGCGCTCCACGGGCAGGGCACCGGCCCGATCGGCCGCACCCGCCAACACTCCCGCCCCGGCCCCGAGATACCCGGGAAGGAACCGGGGCGACACGGGAGTGGTCGCAGTGGAGAGGAACACCAGCCCTCCGGTGCGTGGGACCAGCCGGTCCGGATGATCGATCGCGCTGCGCCCCATGGCCATGCCGCCCATCGAGTGCCCCACCACCACGGCGTCGTGCAGCTCCAGCGCCTCCAGCAGCTCCACCAGGTCTCGCCCCGTCGCCTCCAGGGAGACGCCATCGCTGCCGGCCTCGGAGCGCCCGTGTCCACGCATGTCCCACGCCACCACTCGGCAGCGGTCCGCAAGCAGGTGAAACAGCGGGCTCCACGTCCACCATTGCAGGGTCACGCCGTGCAACAACACCAACGGGGGCCCATGGCCGGCGGAGACGACATGGAGCGACCCTCCGTCGCTGGTGGCCACCGTGTGGTGGCGCACCTCGCTCGGGGGCGCCAGCAACTCGTCAAGATCTGGGCGGCGCCGCTCGCGGATTCTGGTGCCGGCCAGCCGGATGCCGGTTGCGGCAGCCAACGCGCTCAGCCCGACGCCCCCGACGATGGCCCCAACTGCGCGACGATCCACCCCATGACCGTAGCCAGCCTGGGGTGCCCACCGGGTCGGGAACCGGCCGACCCGGCGCCGGTGCATCGCGGCGGCGCCGGCGCGCCCTGGGGAGAAAAACGGCCCGAGTTGGTCCGGAGCCCCCGCTGTCGCCGGTAGCGTGGCATCCATGAGCACTCCAGCCGGCTGGTATACCGACCCCTCCGATGCCTCCCAGCAGCGCTACTGGGATGGGACGCAGTGGACCCAACAGACCCAGGCAGCGCCGGAGGCCGAGCCGGCGCAGCAGCCCGCCGCTGCGCATCCCGTGGCGCAGTCGCAGCCGATCCAGCACCAACCGGCCGCGGGCGGCGCCGAGGGCACCACCATCGGCGGCATTCGCACCGACCTGTTGACCGATCAGCGATACGCGGAGGTGGGCTCGGGTCAGCGCGTCACCAAGCAGAACAACCGCCTGTTGAAGGTGGTGCTGGGCGAGGACCTGCTGGCCAAGCAAGGATCGATGGTGGCCTTCCAGGGCCAGATCGACTTCGATCACGAGGGCGCCGGCGTGGCCAAGTTCATGAAGAAGGCCATGACCGGCGAGGGCCTCCAGCTGATGCGCTGCAAGGGCCGGGGCGAGCTGTTCCTGGCAGACCAGGCCAACCAGGTTCACATCGTCTACCTGGAGGGAGGCGGTCTCACCGTCAACGGTCGCAGCATCCTGGCGTTCGAACCGACCCTCACCTGGGACATCGAGCGGGTCAAGGGCGCCGGCATGGCCGCCGGCGGGTTGTTCAACACCAGGCTGGAGGGTCGCGGCTGGGTGGCCATCACCACCGACGGCGACCCGGTCGTGCTTCGCACCGATGCCCCGACGTTCGTCGACACCGACGCCGTGGTGGCCTGGAGCTCCAACCTGCAAACCAACCTGAATCGCACCATGAAGGCCAAGGCCGCCATCGGCCTCGGCTCGGGCGAGGCGGTGCAGCTCACCTTCCAGGGCGACGGTATCGTCATCGTGCAGCCCTCCGAGGGGCATCACGTGGTGCCCGGCTAGCCCCGTTTTCCGCAGGTAGAGGCCACATGGGGTCGATGGCGGGTTGAGGTTGTGGCGGTCTGGGTAGCCCGGATTCGTTGCTATGACTGGGTTCTCGGCCGGGTTGGGTGCTGTTCATGGTTCTTTGCGCGGGCACCAACCGATGACTGATGTGTGGACAACATTCCGAAGCCGGGCAGACACGGACAGGCCCACTACCTGCGTAATCACAGGCTTGTAGTTTGGGCCGGATGCTGGTATCGTGTGGACAACATGTTCATCAAGCGTGTCACCGTCAAACGGGGCGACAAGACCTACGCCTACCTGAAACTCGTCGAGTCCTACAGGGACGACGGCCGGGTCCGTCAACGCGTCATCGCCAACCTGGGCCGCGAGGATGACCTCAAGACGTCGGGACAACTCGAAGCATTGACCGCGTCGTTCGCCCGTCTCGAGCCGCCGACGATCGGGTCCCGCCGAGACGTCGGCGCGCTGCTGATCGTCGCTGATCTCCTCGAACGCCTCGACCTCCAAGGGACCGTTGACCGTCACGTCCCCCAACGCGGGACCGCCATGTTGACCTGCGGTGAGGTGATCACCGCACTCGTCGCGAACCGGATGTGTGGACCCTCACCGCTCTACGACGTTGCCGGATGGGCCACCTCCGCTGCGATACACGAACGCCTCGGGATCCCCGGGATGCTCCTCAACGACGACCGGCTCGGCCGGGCCCTCGAACAGTTCGCGCCGATCTCCGACACCGTCCGCTCCGAGTTGATGCTCAAAGCGATCAACACGTTCGGGATCGACGCCGGACGTCTCCATTTGGACCTCACCTGCATCCCTGTTGCCGGCGCGTTCGAGGACTCCACGATGGTCGCCAAAGGCTGGGGACCCACCGGTGTGAAACGCCAAACCAAACTGCTGTGCGCGACGAACCCCAAAGGCGTCGCGCTCTACACCCGCCCGTTCCCCGGCAACACCGCCGAACTCTCAGCAATCGCCGACAGCCTTGAGACGATCACCGCGAACTCCAAACCCGGGCTGATCATCTGCGCCGACTCCGCGTTGGGGCACATCAAGAACCTGGCCGCAGCCGAGAAGGCCGGACTCCGTTTCGTGGTCCCCCTCCGGGCATCAACCGGGTTCCGCGAGAAGTTCCTGACCGAGATCGGACCCGACCAGATGGCCCCGCTCAGATACATCCCCAAACGCGAAGCCAACCTCCCTGCCGGCCAACGCACCCGCTACCGGGGGGCCCTCGCCCCGTTCGACACGATCAACCCCGAAACCCAACAGCCGTTCAGCTGCCGGGTCGCATACATCTGGTCATCGGAGGAGGCCACCTCAGTCGCCGACGGGAGAGAACGAGCGCTCACCAAAGCCGAAGAGTCCCTCACCAAAGTCCGCAACGGGCTCGGCGGCCGCTACTACAAAACCCAAAAAGACGTCGACGACCGCGTCGCCGTCATCATCGGCCACAAAATCAGGCCGTTCCTCACCGTCACCACCGGCACCGATCCCGACACCAACAAACCCACCATCGAATGGGCACGCAACACCCAAGCCATCGCAGACGTCGCACGCACCGACGGCATCTACGCGCTCGCCACGAACCTGCCCGGCAACATCACCGCCACCCGGATCCTCAAAATCTACAAAGACCAGCCCCTCGTCGAGATCCGCCACCGAGAAGCCAAAGGCCCCCTCAAAGTCCGACCGATCTTCCTCCACAACGACGACCGCATCACCGCCATGCTCTCCATCATCGGGATCGCGCTCCTCGTCTACGGGCTCATCGAAACCCAACTCCGACAAGCCACCAACAACCAACCCATCCCCGGCCTCTACCCCGAGAACCGGCCAGCCCTACCCACCGGCCGAAACACCCTCACAGCCTTCCAAGGACTCGGCCTCACCTACACACCCCACGGGAAACAACTCGACCGCCTCACCACCACCCAACGAACCATCCTCAGCCACCTCAACATCACCCCACAATGGGAAGA
>JAWKIF010000009.1:0-322663 GCA_041394405.1 Microthrixaceae bacterium | reverse complement strand
CGAGCGGTCGATCACCGATCGTGCGTGACCCGGTTCCGTCCGAGAGCTGCCCGTTGGGAGTGCATTGGTTCGACACCGTGTCAGGCACCCGAATCCACGCTGTGCTGGACTTGACTGCTTGCGGTTCTCTCTCGAGATCGGCCGGCAGTCGTCACGCGACAGGATCTCGCTGACCGCCTCGAGGAACTTCGAGTCGATCGAGACCTAGAGAGGACCGCTCGCGACCTTCAGCAGCTCGGCTGGTTCGCCAGCTTGCATCTCAAAGGAGTGTGGGCGTTCGTGCCCCGACCTGGTTCCCCAACTCGATGTCTTGGCATGGGACTGTGACGCGCTCGTTCGACCACACGGAGCGGGTCGCGCCGACACCTACGGTGCGGCGCTACTCGACGTCGCGCAGGATCACCTGCTGTGGTTGCTGTCCGAGCTGGGTCACTTCGATGACGGCACCTTGGTGTTCAAAGGCGGAACTGCGCTCCGGAAATGTCGACTCGGCAGCGGGGGACGATTCTCCACGGATCTCGACTTCGTTGCCCCTGATGACGACATTGTTCTGGAGGTCTGCGAGGTCATCGAAGGTGCTCGTCGAGCCGTGGCCGCCGGCACCCGCTCCGGGCGCCCGTTGCGGCGTTCAGAGAAGCTCGTGGTCGCGGGCGGCCTGGACGGCGGGCTTGCGGCCCTCGACGCCGAGCTTCCGGTAGATCGCCTTGCAGTGTGTCTTCACGGTGTTGAGCGACACGTAGAGCTCGCTCGCGATCTCGCGTTGCGACAGCTGCGACGGCAGATATCGCAAGACCGATAGCTCGCGTTCGGTGAGCTCTTCGACGGGACCGTCGACCTGAGGTCGGTCGGCGCGACCGTGTCGGGCCTCGACCCTAGCGAGGTAGCGCCCCGCAATCCCCGGGTCGACGCATCGATCGACGATCCCACGGGCTTCGACGACCAGCGATTCCGCCTCGGGGTGCCGCTGGTCGAACGCGACGTCGGCGGCGGTCGCCACTGCGTAGATGAGCATGACGTTCTCAGGCGAGCGGCGGGCGAGTTGCACACCACGTAGCGCAGAGGGCAGTGCCGTGTCAGGGTCGTTGGTGGTTCGGGCAAGGACGCTGTGGGCGAGCGCCATCTGCGGTGCTTCGCCGATCCGGCGTTCGTCGGCGAACTCGATGGAGGCGGTCGCCAGATCGCGTGCGGCCTCGACGCGCCCCACCTCGAGTTCGGCGACGGCCTCGAAGACCGGCGTGACGGCGGCCACGAAGTAGTCAGGGCGGCTCGCCGCCATCTCGTTCGCCTGTGCGAGGAACGGGCGGGCATCGTCGAAGCGGCCGCCCATGACGCGCACGCCGCCGAGCACCATTGGATGCGTCGGCTCGGTCGTCGGCACCTGTCGCTCGACTGCCTCGAGTCCGGCGGCGACGTCGCCCTTCGCGAGGTGGATCATTGCGGACAGCGACAGGATCAGTCCGGCATCGACGCCTTCGGTGTCGAGCCGCGTCGCCGTCTCGAGCGCACGTTCGGCTTCGGCGAAACGGCCGGTCACGAACGACACCCAGCCATGCACGATCGCCAGCCCTTCATGGGTATCGACCATGTCGCCGAGTCGTTCGATGTAGCGGGTGACGGTGTAGGTACGTCCGATGTTGAGCAGTTGGGTTGCGTTGTCGGCCACGATGTCAGCCGCCTCGGTGCGGCGGCCGGCCCGGAGGAGGTGCTCGACGGCGGGGACCAGATCGCCTTGCTCGCGGTACCACCGCCCCGCTGCGGCGTGGAGCGCAGCGCTGCGCTTGGCCGAGGTCCGCTCCAACTGCGCACGCAACAAGTCGCGGAGCAGGTGGTGGAACCGGAACCAGCTGCCGGTGCGGTCGAGTGGAATGACCAACTGGTTCGACGCTGCGAGTCCGGCGAGCCACTCGGTGCCGTCGGCGACATCGCACACCTCGTTGATGAGCGGACCGGAGAGGCGTTCGAGGATGGACACGTCCAGAAGACGCTGCCGTTCTGCGGCATCGACCGAGTCGAGGAACTCATCGGTCAGGTAGTCGGCGACGAGTTGGTCGTCGCCGTGGAACGCCGTGACGAACCCGTCGATGTCGGCGCCGTCACGCAGCGACAGTCCGGCGAGCACGAGCCCCGCAGCCCATCCCTCGGTGCGCTTGTGGAGCAAGCTGACCGCGTCGGGCGCCAGGCCGGTCGCGCTTGCATCGAGGAGCCACGTCGCCTCCTCGTTGTCGAAGCGGAGGTCATCGGCTCGGACCTCGGTGAGTTGATCGCGCACACGCAGTCGGCCGAGTCGGAACGGGGGATCGACTCGTGTCGACATGACGATCGTGAGGTTCGCTGGCCTGAGCGAGATGAGCTGCTCGACGCTGCGGTGCACGTCGTCGTTCGTGACGAGGTGATAGTCGTCGATCACGAGGACGATGTCGTCGCCGCGTTCGGCGATCTGGTTCACGACGCTACCGACCGCCGCATCGAGACCGTCGCCGATCGACAATCGTACGGCCTCGGGGAGACCCGGCACGGCATCAGCGAGCGCTGCTGCCACGTAGGCCCAGAAGCGTGATGGGTCATCATCACCCTCATCGACGTGCAGCCAGCCCACGCCGGCGTTGCGAGTGTCGAGCCACCCGTTGACGAGCGTCGTCTTTCCGGACCCTGCTGGTGCGCTCACGAGAACCACGCCTCGACCTGCATCCACCGACGCGTCCAGCGCGTCGGTGAGCCGTGAGCGGCGCAGGTACCGGCTCGGCTGCCGCGGTGGCGTGACCTTGGTGGCGGTGAGTGGCGCGCTCGAGTCGGCCATCGCCCGATCGTAGGAGATGGACACGGGGCGGCGGACCGGTGGTGCGATCCCGGAATCGGTCGCCGCCGATCACCCGGGTGAGAAGGGCGGGGGAGTGATGTCGGCTCACCCCGGTCTCTCGGACGATGGCGACATGTCCCGACCGACCCGCTACGAGATCGAGATCCACGGTCGAGTCACCGACCGGGTGCTCCGCCCCGTCGTCGACGAATTCCGGATCGAGTCGACCGAGGTCGGTACCACCCGACTGACCGGTCAGATCCGCGACGCATCGCATTTGAACGGACTGCTCGCCCACTTCACCTCGATGAACGTCCAGGTCGTCGAGCTCCGACGAATCGACCCACTCCCCGCGGACCCGACCGACACCGTCTCCACCAACCAGCACACCAACCCAGAGAAAGGCATCCAACCATGACCACTACCACCACACCTTCAGCCACAGCTACCTCGCCGAGCGGCGAACCAGGTCGCCTCGCCCGCATCGGTGGCGCCGCAGCGCTGCTCGCCGCGGGCACCTTCTTCTACGGGATCGCCATGTTCGCAACGACGTTCGGCGACTACACCGATCCCGATGCCACGCCGGCCGAGTCCGTCGACTTCCTCGTCGGGCACCAGGGGGCGTTGCTCGCCTGGTACATCGGCATCTTCATCGTGTTCGGCGCGGCGCTTGTGCCGCTCGGACTCGCGCTGCGCCAACGACTCGCCGACGCTCCGCTGCTCGCGAACGCAGCGATGGTGTTCGCCGCTATCTGGGCTGCGCTGATGTTTGCCACCGGGATGATCTCCAACATCGGGATCGAAGCAGTCGCCGACCTTGCCGCATCGGACCCCGACAGCGCCGTCACCGTCTGGTCGACCCTCGACACGGTCACGAACGGACTCGGGGGCGGCAACGAGCTCGTTGGCGGGATCTGGATCCTGCTCGTGTCGATTGCCGGGCTGATCACAGCGAAGCTGCCGCGCTGGCTGAACGTCGTCGGTATCGTCACCGCCGTCGCTGGGCTCGTCACGGTCGTCCCGGACTTCGAGGCGGTCGAGATGGTCTTCGGGCTCGGATCGATCATCTGGTTCGTCGGTGCCGGCATCACCCTCGTGCGCGACCGTGCCCACGTCGGGACCACACGATGAGCACGGTGATCGACCGGGCGCCCATTCGCTCGACAGAAACGCCCGCGGTCAAGGCCGCGGCCGGCGGGGCACCGCCGTCGTGGCCGAACGAACTCGACACGACTGACCAGCCAGACATCACCTCGTCGAAAGGGAACCGCCATGGAATCACTCGTCACCAACTCCTGGTATCGGATCCTCGAGATGACCAGGAACAGGCCGCATGAGTATTCGGCACCTCCACGGGTCGACGGTGTCCTCGGCCACGGACCGGAGCACCCGAAGCTCGGGGCGTCTAGCCTCGTGGCCGACGTGGTGTGGGGCCCCGACGACGACCGGCGGAGGTGCGGGGGTGGCGGACGCGATACGACGCAACCGACGCCGTCTGATCGTCGCGTCGACGGTGGCGTCCCTGGCTCTCGGCGCAGGGTCCTGCGCGTCGCCGCTCGATCGGGCCGAAGTGCTCGCCCAGGTGAGGGCGTCCTGCGACGACTTTGAGTTCACGGTCGAGAGTGACGCTCCCGGCTCCTACGGCGACGGGCTACCAAAGGTGCTCGGCCTCAGCGGGCCGCGGAACCTCATTCGCGACGCCGATGTCGAACCCGCTGTAGCCCAGGAGCTGGACCCGCTGGAGGACGCTCTCGGGAGGTTGTCCAACGAGTTGTCGGGGCTGGGCATCCGCCTCCACGAGGAGGACTACTTCGAGTACGAGGAGTCGGTGGCCGAGACCCGCGAGGCCGAACGGGACCTGGCTCGCGCGGCTCGTGCCGTCGGCCTGCCCGAGTGCGCGCCACCCGAGATCACAGAGTCGATCGACGCCGCCGAAGCACGGTTGGCAGAGCGGGCGGCGGCGACGGCGCCGAGCGGCGACTATCGAGCTGACCTCCAGGCGGCGTGCGACCGGTTCGACGCCGAGGTGACCGAGGCCGTCATCGGCCGCACCGCGGGCCCGGTCGGCGACATCGAGGCATCGCTCTCTCTGGTCAGGGTCTACGAGCGCCTGCAGCGCCGCGTCGAGCGTCTCGACCCGGGAGATCGGGTCGACGTGCACAATCAGATGCTTGAGCTGATCGAGGAGTCCATCGCGCTAGCCCGGGACCTCAACCCGACTAGCGACAGCCAGGAGGACCTCGACGCCGTCACGGCCGAGCTGGAGGAAGTCACGGTCGAGGCCGAGCGAATGGCCACCGAGGCTGGCGCCGAGTGTGACCTGTGATCACACGCTCGTGCACAAGGTTGGCCGTGCTGTGGCCCAACCGAGCTCGGAGGAGATGCGCACGCCGGTGCCCGGATGGCACCGCGGTTCGACCACGTCGCGCAGGTGGTGGCAGAACGCGTCGTAGCCGACTGCTTCGATCGCCGGAACCGAGGGGCCGGCGGCGGCGAGCGCTCGCACCGCCGTGTCCACGTCGGGCCACTCATTGACCACTTCGACGGTTCCCTGCTCGTCGAGTTCAAAGTTCGCGGCGGCCATGATGTCGCCGATGGCCTGTCTGGTCTGGTCCTGGTCCATCATCGCCGTCTGGTGGCTCGGCGGCGAGAGCTCGAGGACCTTCATGAAATACGGCATAAGTCCCAGGCGGTCGTGCTCGCCCCAGAACGTCATCCCGAAGCGACCGTCGCCAACCAGTACGCGCCTCACCTCGCGCAGCGCAGCCTCGCACCGGTTCCAGATCCCGTTGAAGCTGGTCACGACGTCGAAGTGACGCTCGAACGGGAGGTCGAACATGTCGCCAACCCGGAAATCGCCCTCCGGTGTGCGGGCCCGAGCGATGTCGATCAACGCGGCGGAGGCGTCAAGGCCGGCAACCGAGGCCCCGCGGCGGCTGGCGGTGTTCGCCGCCAGACCGGAGCCGCAGGCCACGTCGAGCAGGCTCGTTCCGTCACCGACTCCGAGCCGATCGAAGAGGAGGTCGTTCGCGGGGCGCGCATAGGGCTCGAACAGGTAGGCCCAGTCCACCGGACGCGCCCCCCAGCCTTCCCCGGCCTCGATCCAGTGACCCTCTGGCTTCCACCCGGCTGTGGTCGTGTCGGTCGTGTCCTTGGTGATGGTCATGAGGCTCCACTCGAAAGAGCACGATCGTTCGTGCTGGATGAAGAGTACGAACGATCGTGCTATATTGTCAAGGCATGGTGACCTCCCCAACAGCTGTCCAACGCAAGACACGAGCCGACGGCGAGCGGACGCGGGGATTGATCCTCGACACTGCAGTTCGTCTCGCGACCGTCGAGGGGCTCGACGGGTTGAGTATCGGCACGCTGGCCGGTGCAACCGGGGTCAGCAAGAGCGGCCTCTATGCGCACTTCGGCTCCAAGGAGCAGCTCCAGCTGGCAACCGTCGAGACCGCACGGCGCATGTTCATCGAGCAGGTCGTTGCCCCGGCGTTGCAGACCACGGGGCTCGATCGCTTGCGGGCCCTGTGCGAGTCGTTCCTCCGCTATGTCGAGCGTCGCACCCTCCCGGGGGGATGCTTCTTCGCGGCCGCTGCCGCCGAGCTGGGCGGCCGACCCGGGCCCGTGCGAGAGCTGATCGCTGCGAACCAGGAGGACTGGATCCAGCTGCTCACGGCGGCCGCCGAGGATGCAATCGCCGCAGGCCAACTCCGCCGGGAGACCGACGTTGCGGTGCTCGTGTTCGAACTCAATGCCCTGGTGGTGGCCGCCAACACTGCGTTCATCCTCCACGACAATCCCGCCGTCATCGACAGGGCCCGAGCCGCAGTCGCCCGAGCGCTTGCCGTGGACGCTCCCGACGCTGATCGCTGAGTCCGCAAGCGCCGAGGGCTCAGGCGACGAGCCCGCTCAACCGGCCTCAACCCGCCCGTTCGGGGTCGGGGCGTCGGCGGGTTCGGTCAGAATCGTCTCGGCGATTTCCGCGACGGCGTCGATCTGGCTTGGGGTGAGACGGTCGATGAACAGGCGCCGCACCGCAGCGAGGTGGCCGGGGGCGGCGGCTTCGATCTCGGTTCGGCCGTGGGTGGAGATGGCGACGAAGGCGCCTCGACGGTCGGCGTCACAGCGTTCCTTGGTGACGAGGTCACGCTTGGCCATACGGGCCACGTGGTGTGAGAGCCGGCTCTTCTCCCAGCCAAGGATGTCGCCGAGCTCGAACAGGCGCAGCCGGCCATCCGGTTGGTCGGTGAGCGCGACGAGCACGACGTAGTCGGGGTACGACAGACCCGATTCGGCGGCGAGCTGACGGGCGAGCTCGCGCTCCAGCCGCATCTGCATGAGCTGGAGGCCCCGCCACGCCCGCTGCTCGCGTTCGGTCAGCCAGGCCACGTCGTCCATGGACGGGATCCTATCCAGGAATAGTTGACACGTCACTCGCGTTGAAGGATGATGTGTCCACCAACTAGAGGATACGTCAACCATATGAGGAGAACCGCCATGTCCACTGCAACCGCACCCGCCACCCTGACCGGCGCCTACGCCATCGACCCCAGCCACAGCCGCGTCGGCTTCGTGGCCCGCCACGCCATGGTCACCAAGGTGCGCGGTTCGTTCAACGACTTCGAAGGTTCGGGCCACTTCGATGTCGACAGCCCCGCGAACTCGCACCTGGAATTGACCATCCAGGCCGCCAGCATCGACAGCCGCAATGCAGACCGAGACGGGCACCTGAGAGGCAGCGACTTCTTCGACATGGAGACCTACCCCGAGATCACCTTCGCCTCCACCGCGGTCGATCAGGTCGACGCCGACACCTACCGGGTGAGCGGGGACCTCACCATCAAGGACGTCACCAACCCGGTGACCGTCGACTTCACCTACACCGGCACCGCCGTCGACCCCTTCCAGAACCAGCGCATCGGCTTCGAGGGAAGCACCACCGTCAACCGCAAGGACTGGGGCCTCAGCTGGAACGCGGCCCTTGACGCCGGCGGAGTGCTCGTGGGCGAGAAGGTCACCCTCGAGTTCGAGGTCTCGGCCATCCGCACCGACGCCGGCTGAGCCAACCCGTTGGCCGCCCGGGCCGGATCGGCCGGCTCGGGCGGGCACCTCACCTGAAAGGATCCATCCCATGAGCTTCTCGCCCGTGCGCCTGAACCACGCCGTGCTGTTTGTCGCCGACCTCGACCGGGCCGAGCGCTTCTACCGCGACGTGTTCGGCATGGAGGTCGTCGTCAGCGAACCACGCGCCAACGCAGCCTTCCTGCGCCTTCCCCGGTCGGGGAACCACCACGACCTCGGCCTCTTCGGCGTGGGCGCGGCCGGCGGGCCCAAGCAACGGGGCGCCATCGGTCTGTATCACCTTGCGTGGCAACTGGACAGCATCGACGAGTTGGTCGCCGCCCGCCAGGCACTGCTCGACGTTGGCGCCTACACCGGCGAGTCCAACCACGGGGCCACTAAGAGCATCTACGGCGCCGACCCCGACGGCAACGAGTTCGAGATCATGTGGATGCTGCCCCGGGACCAATGGGGCCCCTACGAGCATTCTGCGACGGTCGAGCCCCTCGACCTGCCCGGCGAGGTACGGCGCTGGGGCGGGGTGCGCACGGCAGGACGCATCGCGACCGGCACCGAGGAGGCCCAGGCATGATCCACCACCTCTCGATCCCCGCGACCGATAACCGGCAACGTTGCCGAGGTGCTCGTGGAGCTGTTCGGCGGCGTCCCGGCCATGGGCCATGGCGGCTTCTGTGGGTTCAATCAGACCTCATCCCGACATCGTCCCCGTTGAAGCGGGCCGCCATCAGGCAGGCCAGCCCGGCCCCCAGACCAATGGGCAGTGCTCGGTAGGTGATCCAGTAGTGGATCTGGTTGTGGTTGCTCAAGGCCTCCATCCAGACCAGCGGGGCGAGGGCGAACATCGCAGCCATCGAGAGGGGCGCCAACCACTGACCGCGTCGTCCGGACTGCCTCACGATGGAGGACCCGAGAACCACGGCAGCGACGAGCCAGACCACCACGACTGGCACGGCCAGCGGGCGATCCAGCCACCAGTCGATGGCACGAGCTGTCGCGGTGCCGAAGCCTCCGTCGGCCAGCTCGTTGTCGCCGGAGACGCGGAAGAGCACCTGCCCGATCGCGTCGTCCCACACCCGCTGCCAGCCGACGAACGGGAGCGCTACGACCCACTTCGCCACCCAGGTCAGCCCGAGCCCGCTACCCCAGGCCAGCCCGGCAAGGCCGACCTGGCGTATGCGTTCCTTGGCCGGGCCGCTGGATCGGAGCCAGGTGAGCGCCAACACCAGCGCGGCATTGGCCGGCAGTGCGATCATCAGGTCGAAGAATGCCGCAGCCGTTCCGCACCACGCCGCTGCCGCCAGCCACTTCTCCCGATCGTCCGGACCGGCCGTCATTCGTGAGAGCGCGGCAGCGACGAGAAAGGTCAGGGTCCATGCAACGAGGTGGGGGAGCGACTCGGCTGTTTCGAGCACGTCGGTGGTGAGCACGACCGGACCGAACAGTGCCGTCGCCGTCCACCACCCCCAACGTCGGCTCACACCCGTGAGGGCGAGCACCATCGCCCCCAGCAGGCTCAGGAGGCCCAAGAAGCGTGTCCCGGCCAGCCCGAAGAGCGTGATGCCCACTCGGTAGGCGGGCGTCGACGCATGCCAATATCGGAAGTAGGAGTAGTCCTGGCGGAGCGTGCCGGACTGCTCGTAGAGCTGCAGCCAGGGTACGGCCTGCTCGCAGTTCCCCAAGGTTGGGTTCGTCACCGCCGTCTCCACCGGTGACGTTCCGACGGGGTCACCCAAACCGACGGTGATCACGATGCACTCGGTGAAACGATCCGCTTGCCCGCCAGAGGGCGTTGGGCGCCGAAGTTCGGCGGACAGGTCGCCGCTCTCCAGGGAGTCGACGAGCCGATCGGCCAAGAGTCGGTCCGGGATCAACTCCGACGCGACCATCAGGACGACCATGCCGAACACCACGAGGAGCCACCTCCGACCGAGCTTGATCACGGGGTCGGTCGGCTGACGCAGCGCCTGCCGGAACCGTGGATTCCGCAGTGAAGGTGGCCATTCCCGGCGAGATGTCCGATGAACCTGATCCTGTCGGTCGTCGTGCACGAATGGCTCGGGTGGCGGTAGGCGGCCAGACGGTAGCAGCAGGAGGTTCCCCTGATCGCGGGTGATCCCGACGGCGATGGAGGCGTTGTGCCCGTTGCCACCATGGCCCGGTGAGGACGGCGCAGCCGATGCCCGGTAGCTTCCAGCATGGATACGGCGGCAGTCGGTCCGGCGCAAGATCCGGGAGGTTCCCCTCGGGATGGTGCAAGCTTCGGTCGCAGTGATCGGTGGGGGTGTCACCGGGCTGGTGGCTGCACGCGGCCTGGCATCGGCCGGACACGCGGTGACCCTGTACGAGGCCGGCGGCCGGCTCGGTGGGCAGGTGCGCACGGTGGAGGTGCTGGGCCACGCGGTGGATGTCGGCGCCGAGTCGCTCCACCTGGCGGGTGCCAACTCGCAGTTGCTCGACGAGCTGAACCTCGCCGATCAACTGGTGAGCGCCGAGAGCAGCTTTGCCTGGATCTGGGACGGCGCCAAGCGGCGCCGGTTGCCGGCGGGCATGGGCCCGGCGGGCCCCACACGCATGTGGCCGATCGTGCGGTCCGGGGCGCTCTCGCCGCTGGGTATGGCCCGCGCCGCCTTGGAGCCCCTGCTTCCGGCAACCCGTGAGCAGCACGCCGACGCCGTCGCCGACGTGGCGGTCGGCTCGTTCATCAGCCGGCGCTTCGGCAGCCAGGTGACCGATCGGTTGGTGGATCCCGTGCTGGGCAGCCTGCACGCCGGCGACGTACACCAGCTCAGCATGCGGGCCGCCACGCCGATGCTCGCCGCCAAGGCGGCACGCAACCGTTCGCTGCTGTTGGGCTCGGCGCGTTCGGGCCACCCGGCCCCGTCCTTCGTGACCTTCCCCGATGGGTTGACGACGTTGATCGACCGCATCCTTGCCGGCACGAACGTGGAGGAGCGCCTGGCCACGCCGGTCGATGCCATTGAGCCGTGCGACGGGGGCTACCGCCTGGTCGCCGGCCAGGCTCAGGGTGGCTTCGACGGTGTGGTGGTGGCCCTCCCGGCCGCACCGGCCCTCCTCCTGTTGCAGCCGTTGTTGGGCGCCGACGCGATACCGCTCGCCTCGCTGCGAACCGCCTCGGTGGCCACGGTGGTCGTCGCATGGGACGCCGAGCAGACCCAGTCGTGTGAGGCCCTTCGTGCCACCGGCATCCTCACCCCGGCGAAGGCCGGCACCCTCATGAAGGCGGCCACCTTCCTCTCCTCCAAGTGGCCGCACCTCCGCCACCCCGACCACTTCCTGTTCAGGCTCTCGGCGGGACGCGTTGGCGAGCACCGGGTGGCGTCGCTCACCGACGAGCAGCTGGTCGACCGGATGGTAGAGGAGCTTCGGCGTGCCACCGGGCTGTCCGGGGCGCCGATGCAGGCCCACGTCAGCCGCTGGCCCGACGCGCTCCCGCAGCTGGAGGTGGGGCACCTGGAGAAGCTGGCGACGGTTCGGTCGGCCCTGGCCCGTCTGCCGGGGCTGGCCCTGGCCGGTGCGGCCTACGACGGGCTGGGGATCTCCAGCTGCATCGCCGCGGGGCGCCGCAGCGCCGACGCTCTGATCGACGAACTGGCCCTCAACGAGGAGGCACAGCCATGAATCCAACCTCGGTGGCGCAGCCTACGGACCGCAGCGCAGTGCGGACGCTGCACCTGGACCCGGCCGACCGGCCCTTCATCGTCATCTGGGAGGTCACCCGGGCCTGCGCCCTGGCCTGCGCGCATTGCCGGGCCGATGCCATCACCCGACGCAACCCGCTCGAGCTGAGCACCGACGAGGGTCAGGCGCTGCTGGACGACCTCGCCGCGCTGGGCGCTCCCCGCCCCATCGTGGTGCTCACCGGGGGCGACCCGTTCGAACGCGGGGACCTCGTGGAGTTGGTGCGCCACGGTCACGGCCTGGGCCTGCCCATGGCGCTCTCGCCGTCGGTCACGCCGAGGCTGACCACCGAGGCGCTGGCGGAGCTGCGCGCCGCGGGGGCGACGGCGGTGTCGCTGTCGCTCGATGGGGCCACGCCCGCAACCCACGATGCGTTTCGAGGCTTCGACGGCGTGCACGCCGACACGATGAAGGCGGCGGCAAACGTGCGCGCCGCCGGCTTTCGACTGCAGATCAACACCACCGTCACCCGGGACAACGCCCACGAGTTGCCCGCATTGCTGGACACGGTGGTTGCTCTCGGGGCGGGCCTGTGGAGCGTGTTCTTCCTGGTGCCCACCGGCCGGGGCGAGCACCTGGTGGCGTTGGATGCCGAGGGGGTGGAGGACGTGTTGATGTGGCTCGCCTCCGTGGCCGCCCGCGTGCCCGTCAAGACCACCGAGGCCCCCCATTTCAGGCGGGTGATGCTGCAACGCCGCGAGGCCGGAGGCGACCCTGCCGGCTATCGCCCCGGCCCCCTCGGTCGGTACCTGCGCGAGGCGACCGCCGGGTCCGACGCTGCTGCCGGCCACGCCCCGGCCGAGCCCGGCGGCACGGGGCCCCGCCGTCCGCCGCTGGACGTCAACGCCGGCCGCGGATTCGCGTTCGTCGACCACCTCGGCACGGTCTATCCCAGCGGGTTTCTGCCCCTGTCGGCGGGTTCGATCCGGGAGGCGCCGTTCACGCAGATCTACCGCCGGTCGGAGTTGCTTACCTCCCTGCGCGACCCCGATCAGCTGAAGGGCCGGTGCGGGCGCTGCGAGTACCGGGAGGTGTGCGGCGGCTCGCGCTCGCACGCCTACGGCGTCACCGGCGATCCGCTGGCCGAGGACCCAACCTGTGCCTACCAGCCGGCGGGAGGCGGCGGCTGAGCCCAGCGTGAACCTGCGACCGGCCGCATCGGTACGCTCACCGAGGTCAGGGCAACCGAGGAGCACGCCATGAACGACCACTCGCCGTCCGCCTTCGACCCGGACGAGATCGTCACCGTGCTGTTGCCCGAGGACGAGTACCCACACGAGCCCGACGAAGCGGTCAACTACAACGAGTCGATGTACCTCAACGCCTTCGACCTGGGGACGGAGACCGGCGGCTGGTTCCGTCTCGGCAACCGGGTGAACGAGGGTTACGCCGAGCTGTCGGTGTGTGTCTACCTGCCCGGGGGACGCGTCGGCTTCATCTATGGCCGGCCCACGATCACCGCCAACGCCGAGATGAACGCCGGCGGCCTGCGCATCGACGTGCACGAACCGTTCACGCACCTGTCCGTGGGCTACGAGGGCAAGGTGTGCCTGCTGGAGGACCCCGGAGAGATGGCGAACCCCCGCCAGGCGTTCGCCGACAACCCCATGGTCGACGCATCGGTCGAGCTGGACTACCGGGGCGTGTCCCCGATGTTCGGGGGCAAACCCCAGTACGCCGACGGCCGGGAACTGGGCATCGATGCCGCCAACAGCTTCGCCAAGGCGCACTACGAACAGCACTGCGCCGTCCGGGGCACGATCACCGTCGGGGACGAGGCGATGGGCATCGACGGTTTCGGCCTACGCGACAAGTCGTGGGGCCCGCGCTTCTGGCAGGCCATCGCCTGGTACCGCTGGCTGCCCATCGTGTTCGGCGACGACTTTGCGATGATGATCTCGCTCATCGCCACCAGCGCCGACAAGCCGCCCCGCCCGGGTGGCATGGTGCTGATCGGCGACGAGTATCAGCTGATCACCGATTGCCGGATCGACACCGAGTGGGATGCCCATCGCGAGCCCACGTCGATGCGCTGCCTGGCGACCACCGAGCACGACACCTACGAGGTGACGGGCACGGTGCTGTCGAAGATCCCGCTACGCAACCGTCGAACCACCCCCGACGGCGAGTCACTGCACACCCGCATCAGCGAGGCCATGACCCGCTTCGAGTGCAACGGCCGCAGGGGTATTGGCATGGCCGAGTACCTCGACCAGGTGGTCGATGGTCGCCCCGTCGGCGCCCCCGAGTAGCCCGATGGTCGGGTGTCGTGACCGTCCGATCGAATTCAGCGTTGACGATCGAGTGGCCCGCGACGGCATCATGCAACAGGCTGACGCGTTCCCGCTCCATTGTGAAACTGCATGAGTACCATCTCATGCAAGGAGGGGAGGTCCGTTCAGCATGCCGGTGGTGTAGCGCATCGATGGATTTCGCATCTTGTTCTATTCAAACGGAGGTGCTCCGCGGGAACCGGTGCACATCCACGTGCTGCAGGGCCGCGATGAGGCGAAACTCTGGCTTCGCCCGGTAGCAGCTCTGGCGTACAATGATGGTTTCAATGTCCGCACGCTCAACCGGATCCAGAGGCTGGTCGAGCTGCATCGAGACGACTTGGAACGAGCGTGGTATGAGCACTTCGCCTGAAGCCGTGCACTTCGATGAGGACTGCATGTGGGTCACGCTTGGCGACGGCCGCACGGTCGGCGTGCCCTTGGCGTGGTTTCCTCGCCTCCTCCATGCCACTCCTGCGCAGCGGGAAGCAGTCACACTGAGCCGGCGCGGGCTGCATTGGGAGGCGCTGGATGAGGATGTGTCCGTGGCTGGTCTGTTGGCCGGCCACGGCGACCAAACACGGGAGCGAACTCCGGCTGCGTAGCACGGCGGACGACCAGACAGCGTCGCCCTGGCGTCGGCCTACTTGCCGATGGCTGCCGCTAGGCCGTTGGGGTCGGCCACGCTCACCCACAGGGCCGAGTGGTCCTTCAGGCCGATCACCTTGTGAACCCGCTCCGTGAAGGCGACGCAGAGGCCCAACTGGTTGTTGGTGCCCATCGTGAGGCCATCGTCGGCGAAGCTCAGGCGCAGCCCAACCGCGGTGTACCAGCGGTGGGGGCCGGTCACCTCGGTGTGATCGATGTTGCTCAGGGGCGTCTCGAGGGAGAACCGCCCGTAGGTGGCCCGGAACCGGCCATCGTCGGTGAGGGTGACGCCGTCGTTGGCGGTGACGCCCAGCACCAGGAACATCGGCTTCCAGCGGTTGTCCAGCCGGTAGGGAAAGGTCGCCGGGGTGGACATGGTGCCGGCCAGACCTACAGCAGGCCGAGCTGCAGCTTGACCGCGTCGGTCATGCGGTGGGCGCCCCAGGGCGGGGTGAACACCAGGTTCACCTCCACCTCGTCCACGCCGGGCACGGCCTCGGTGGCCTTCTTGGCATCTGCGGTGAGCACGTCGCCCATGCCGCAGCCGGGCGAGGTCATGGTCATGTCGATCTCGATGCGCCGGCGCCCATCGTCCAGCATCACCTCGTCCAGCCGGTACACCAGCCCCAGGTCGACGATGCTGACGGGGATCTCGGGGTCGTACACCTCGCCCAGCGCCTCCTCGACGTAGTCGATGGAGAAGGGGCCGGCGGCACGCTCGGCGTCACGTTGGATCTTGGCCGCCACCTCCTCGGGCAGCTCGCGCCCCAGTGCGTCGGCATCGATGCCGGCAACGCGCATGAGGTTGCCGTAGTCGGTCTTCACCGTGAAACTGCCGCCCAGTTCCTGCACCACCCGAACCGGCTCGCCCTCCTTGAGGACGACCGCCTCGCCGTTGGGAACGGTGACGGCATCGCAGTCACGCGACAGCGGCCGCATGGGGGAGGCGATGCTCACGATTGCACCTGGGCCTTGGCCTCCCGGTGGAGGTCCTCGTGGCCGATGGGCGCTTCGGCGTGCTTGGCCGCAACCACGGCCTTCAGGTGGTCGCGCAGCGACTTCGGCTCCACGGTGTCGATCACCTCGCGGATGAAGGCGTCGATCAGCATGCTGCGGCCCAGCTCGGCGGGGATGCCGCGGCTGCGAAGGTAGAACAGCGCCTCGTCGTCTAGCCGACCCACCGTGGCGCCGTGGGTGCAGCGCACATCATCGGCGAAGATCTCCAGCCATGGCCGCGTATCGGCCTGGCCCTGTGGGCTGAGCAACAGGTTGCGGTTGGTCTGGTGGGCGTCGGTGTCCACCACACCGGGGCGCACGATGATGTGGCCGGAGAACGAGCTGCGGGCCCGGTCGTCGACGACGGACTTGAATTCTTGGTCGCTGCGGCAGCCGGACGCAGCATGATCGGCGGTGATCATGGTGTCGTGACGTTGGCGACCGTCCAGCACCTGCAGTCCCCGCAGGTTGGCCTGGGCCCCGGTGCCGGCAAAGCGGACGTTGATGGCGTTGCGGGCCACCCGGGCGCCCAACATGACCGACGTGGAGGCGAGCGTGCTGTTGGCGGCCTGGGTGACGTTCGTCAGGCCCACGTGGAGGCACTCGCCGGCCTCGGTCTGCACCCGGTGGTGGCGCAGGCTGGCGCCGATGCCCAGCAGCATGGTGCTGAGCGTGTTGCGGAGGGCCGCGCCCGGCTGGCCGACGAACGATTCGATGACGGCAACGTCGGCGTCCTTGCCGACGCACACGATGGTGCGGGGGTGGGCGATCTCCAGGGTGTCGCCGGGTGCGGTGAGGTGCACCACCTGCACGGGGGCCGATGGTGTGGCGCCCGGCGCCGCGATGACCACGGCGGCGTCTCCGCCATCGGCCCGGTTCAACGCCTCGAACCCGTCGGACAGCTCGCCCTCGGCGGTGGACGCCACCAGAGCGGCGTGCTCCGGGGGCACCTGGCTGCTGGGGCCGCACCACACGCCGTCGGCCTGCGGGGTCTCGGAGTGCTCGGCGTCGAAGTAGCCGTTGACGAACACCAGCCGGGGCCCGCCGTGGGCGCCGGCCAGCGCATCGACGCGGCCCGGGTCCAGCTGGCGGGCCGGCGCCGGGGTGGCCTCGCCCAGCGCAGCGCCCAACTCCTTCAGGGGCGTGTAGTGCCACGGCTCGTCGCGGCCGGTGGGCAGGCCGTGCTCGTCGATCCAGGCCAGTGCGTCGGCCCGGCGGGTGGCGGCCAGGTGATCATCGTTGGTGATGGCGGGCTCGTCGGGTGCCGGGCGCACCAGGCGGTCGAACCGGGTGGCCTCGTGGGTGGCGGCGACCATGGTCACGAGGTCGACGGCGCCGCTGCGCCATCGGCCATGGCGGAGGCGTAGCCCTGGGACTCGATCTCCGTGGCCAACTCGGGCCCACCCGAGCGCACGATCCTCCCGCCGGTCAGCACGTGCACGTGGTCGGGCTTCACCATCTCCAGCAGCCGGGGGTGGTGGGTGATGATGATCATCGAACGGTCGGGCGAGCGCAGCGCCTCGACGGCGGTGGCCACCACGCGCAGCGCGTCGATGTCCAGGCCGGAGTCGATCTCGTCGAGGATCGCCAGGCGCGGCTGCAACAGGCTGAGCTGCAGCACCTCGTTGCGCTTCTTCTCGCCGCCGGAGAACCCGGTGTTCACCGAGCGGCTGAGAAACGCCGGGTCCATGTCGAGCAGCGCCATGGCGTCCTTGGCCTGGCCCAGGAAGTCGGTGGCGGCGATCTCGGGCAGGCCCTGCGCGGTGCGCACGGCGTTCACCGCCGTGCGCAGGAAGTACATGTTGCCCACGCCGGGAATCTCGGTGGGGTGCTGGAACGCCAGGAACAGCCCGGCGGTGGCCCGGTCCTCCGGCGACATGGCCAGCAGGTCCTCGCCGTCGAAGTCGATGCTGCCCGACAACACGTAGCCGTCGCGGCCCGTGAGCACGTTGGACAACGTGGACTTGCCGGCGCCGTTGGGTCCCATGATGACGTGCACCTCGCCGGCGCCCACCTCCAAGTTGAAGCCACTCAGGACGGTCTTGCCGTCGATGGTGGCGGACAGGTTCGTGATGGAGAGCATCAGCCCACCGTTCCTTCCAGGCTGAGCCTCATCAGTGCCTGCGCCTCCACGGCGAACTCCATGGGGAGCTCGTCGAAGACGTCGCGGCAGAATCCGTTGACGATCATGGACGCTGCGTCTTCCTCGCCGAGGCCCCGCTGGCGGCAATAGAACAGCTGGTCCTCGTCGATCTTCGACGTGGAGGCCTCGTGTTCGATCTGCGCCGAGTCGTTCTTCACCTCGATGTAGGGGAACGTGTGGGCGCCGCACTCCGACCCCATCAACAACGAGTCGCACTGGGTGTGGTTGCGGGCGCCCTCGGCCGAGCGCAGCACCTTCACCAGGCCCCGGTAGGTGCTCTGGGCCTTGCCGGCCGAGATGCCCTTGGCCAGCACCGTGCTCTTGGTGTTCTTGCCGATGTGGATCATCTTGGTGCCGGTGTCGGCCTGCTGCATGCCGGTGGTGACCGCCACCGAATAGAACTCGCCCACCGAGTCGTCGCCCTGCAGGATGACGCTGGGGTACTTCCAGGTGATGGCGGACCCGGTCTCCACCTGGGTCCAGGAGATCTTGGCCCGGTTGCCGGCGCGACCCCGTTTGGTGACGAAGTTGTAGATGCCGCCCTTGCCCTCGGCGTCGCCCGGATACCAGTTCTGCACGGTGGAGTACTTGATGTTGGCGTCGTCGAGGGCCACCAGCTCCACCACTGCGGCGTGCAGCTGGTTCTCGTCGCGCATGGGGGCGGTGCAGCCCTCCAGGTAGCTGACGCTGGCGCCCTCCTCGGCCACGATGAGGGTCCGCTCGAACTGCCCGGTCTGGGCGGCGTTGATGCGGAAGTAGGTGGACAGCTCCATGGGACAGGCGACCCCGGCCGGGATGAAGCAGAACGAGCCGTCGGAGAACACCGCCGAGTTGAGCGCGGCAAAGAAGTTGTCCCGTGGCGGCACCACCGAGCCCAGGTACTTCTGCACCAGCTCGGGGTGGTCGACCACCGCCTCGGAGAAGGGGCAGAAGATGACGCCCGCCTCGGCGAGCGTGGCCTTGAAGGTGGTGGCCACCGACACCGAGTCGATGATGGCGTCCACGGCCACCCCGGTGAGGCGCTCCTGTTCGCCCAGGGAGATGCCCAGCTTGTTGAACGTCTCGAGAATCTCGGGGTCCACCTCGTCCAGGCTCTTGGGGCCGTCCTCTTTGGGCTTGGGCGCGGCCCAGTAGTGCATGTCCTGGAAGTCGATGGGGGGGTGGTGCACGTTCTGCCAGCTGGGCTCCTCCAACGTGAGGAAGTGCTCCAGCGCGGTCAGGCGCCACTCAAGCAACCACTCGGGCTCGTTCTTCTTGGCCGAGATCAGCCGGACGACGTCCTCGTTCAGCCCCTTGGGGGAGAAGTCGGTGTCGATGTCGCTGTGGAACCCGTAGGCGTACTCTCGCTCGACGATTCCATCGATGAGGTCGGTCATGCTGCTCCCGCGGTTGCGTCGGCGATAAAACTACCGTTGATCGTGTTTATTGACAAGCCGCCCAGGCAGGCGTCCATCGGCGGCGCGGGGCCAACGTGACCTGATGGGTTCGACACGTCAGACTCGCTGCGAGAAGGCAGCACGCCCGCTGCCGGGCGACAGCATTCTCGCTGCCAGGAGACAGAGGCTTGCACCAGAAACCCAACGACACAACCAGGGACGCCTCCTCCATGGAGGAGGTGCGCGAGCGGTACCGGCGCGAGCGCGAGAAGCGCCTGCGCGCCGAGGGGCTGGCGCAATACTCCCAGCTGGCCGACGAGGGTGAGGACTTCGACCGAGATCCGTGGGTGAAGCCCGGCTTCACCCGCGACAGCGTGGCCGAGGAGACCGACGTGGTCATCGTCGGCGGTGGCTTCGGCGGCATGTACACCGCCATCGGCCTGCTCAAGCGTGGCATCACCGACTTCCGCATCGTGGAGAAGGCCGGGGACTTCGGCGGCACCTGGTACTGGAACCGCTACCCGGGCTGCATGTGCGACGTCGAGTCGCTCATCTACATGCCGTTTCTGGAGGAGACCGGCTACATGCCCACCATGCGCTATGCGCCGGCCACCGAGATCTTCGAGCACTGCCAGCGGGTCGGCCGGCACTTCGACCTGTATCCCCACGCACTGTTCCAGACCGAGATCGACGGCGCCACGTGGGACGAAGAGGCCGCTCGCTGGCAGGTGGTCACCACCCGCGGCGACCGGTTGTCGGCCCGGTTTCTCATCACCGCCAGCGGCATCATGCACAAGGCCAAGCTGCCGGCCATCGAGGGCATCTCCAGCTTTGCGGGGCGTGCCTTCCACACGGCCAGGTGGGACTACGGCTACACCGGCGGTTCCCCCACCGAGCCCATGGACCGCCTGGCCGACAAGCGGGTCGGCATCATCGGCACCGGTGCCACCTCGATCCAGCTGGTCCCGCAGCTGGCCCGTGCCGCCAAGGAGGTGTACGTCTTCCAGCGCACGCCCTCGGCGGTCGGGGTGCGGGCCAATGCCCCGATCGACGCCGAGTGGTTTCAGGGCCTCCAGCCCGGCTGGCAACGCGAGCGCACGCTCAACTTCACCTCGGTGGTTAGCGGCGAGCAGCCGGAGGAGAACCTGGTGGGCGACGGGTGGACCGAGGTGCTCTGGACCGACACCCAGACCGAACCTCCCAGCCCCGAGGAGGCCGAGGCGCTGGAGCAGGCCGACTTCGAGACCATGGAGTCGTTGCGGGCCCGCATTGACGAGGTGGTCGACGACGCTGCAACCGCCGAGGCGCTGAAGCCCTGGTACGGCAAGCACTGCAAGCGCATCTGCTTTCACGACGAGTACCTGCAGGCCTTCAACCTGCCCAACGTCCATCTGGTGGACACCGACGGGCGGGGGGTGCAGCAGGTCAACGAGCGGGGGCCGGTGGTGGACGGCGAGCAGTACGAGCTGGACCTGCTGGTCTACGCCTCGGGCTTCGAGGTGACCACCGGGCTGGTCAGTCGCCTCGGGTTCGATCCGGTGGGTCGCGACGGGCAGCGGCTCAGCGAGCGCTGGGCTGACGGTGCCCACACGCTGCACGGCATCCTCACCCACGGGTTCCCCAACCTGCTGGTGTGCCACTTCATCCAGGCCGGGTTCGGGCTGAACTTCAGCCACTACCTGTTCGAGCTGGCCGAACACCTCTCCGCCATCGTGGCCACCGCCAAGGAGGAGGGCATCGCCTCCATCGAGGCGACCGTCGAGGCCGAGGACGCCTGGCTGGCCACCCTGTGGGAGGCGGGCAAGGGCTTCGGCAAGTACTCGGCGATGTGCACGCCCAGCTACGGCAACTCCGAGGGCGCCCGCACCATGGCTGCGGCCCGCAACGTGGTGCATCCGGGCAACCTCATGAACTACGTCTCCCACCTGGATCGGTGGCGCGCCGCAGGCGACATGCCCGGCACCGTCGTGACCCACCGGTAGATCCCGCCGATCCCGCCCATCCCGCGTAACTCGGGTGCCCAGAACGCGCAGGAGCGCGCTTTCAGCACCCCAGTTCGAGCTACTCGCTCAACTCGGGTGCCCGGAACGCGCAGGAGCGCGCTTTCAGCACCCCAGACCGAGGCGCAGGGTCTCGTCGGTCGAGGGGCGCACGATGATCACCGACTTGCCGCTGGTTCGGCCCTGCTCCATCTGGGCGAGCGCCTCGGCGGCGTCGGCCAACGGGAAGCGGCTGCCGATGGCGGGCACCACGTCGCCTGCGGCCAGGTGCCCGGCCAGGCGCTCGATGCTGCCCAGGTCCTCGCCGCTGATCAGCATCGTCAGCCGCTGTCTGACGAACGGCGAGAGCGCCACGGCACGGAACTGGCGGCCGAACCCGCCGGTGAGGCGATTGCCGCCCTCTCCGCCCACGATCACCAGCGTGCCCTTCGGCGCGAGGATCTTGCGGAGGCGGGGGAGCGAGTTGCGGCCGCCCATGTCGAGGATCAGGTCGTAGAGCCGCTCCAGCCCGGCCAGGTCCTGTTGGGTGTAGTCGAAGACCTCCTCGGCGCCCAGCGAGCGAACCAGCTCGAGGTTGCGCGTGCCGGCCACCCCGTCCACGGTGGCGCCCAGCGCACGGGCCAGTTGCACCGCAAACGTGCCCACGCCGCCCGACGCACCGAGCACCAGCACCCGCCGGCCGGGCTGCAGCCCACCGACGTCGGTGAGTGCCTGCAGGGCGGTGATGCCCGAGATCGTCGATACCGCCGCCGCCTCGGCACTGAGGCCGCTGGGCCGGCGCACCAGCTTCGCCTCGGGGGCCGTGGCGTACTCGGCGAAGGTGCCCACGCCGATGCCGAACACCTCCTCGCCGACGGCAAACCGGGTGACGTCGGTGCCCACCGCTGCCACCCGTCCGGCCAGGTCCATGCCCGGCACCGGGTTCTTCGGCTTCCTCAGCCCGAAGCCGAGGCGCACCAGGTAGGGGAGCCCGGCGGCGAGGTGCCAGGTGCCCCGGTCCAGCCCGGCGGCGTGCACCTCGACGAGCACCTCATCGGGCTTGGGCGTCGGCCGCTCGACGGTCTCGACGCGCCACGCTGCGCTGCCGCCGTAGGTGCGCTGCACCACGGCGCGCATTCGATCGGGCAGACCCGGCCGGGGTTCGGTGGCATCGTCCGGGCCCGGGGCGGCGTGTGCAGCGGGTTGTGCAGGGGACCGGCCGGTTGTGTGTGGGGTGGCGTGCGCGTCGGTCATGGCGCGCTCCTGTCGGTCGGGCGGCAGTACTCAGTATGGGTCGGTGGCGCTGGCCGACGACATCGGCATGGACGGCGTCACCATCCGCCGCCTGGCCACGGCCCTGGGCGTGAAGCCCATGACCATCTACCACCACGTGCCCAACAAGGAGGCCATCATCGACGGCATGGTCGACGTGGTCTTCGGCGAGATCGACCTGCCGCCCACCGAGGCCGACTGGCGCAGCGCCACCGTCCATCGCTCCACCGGTGGCGAGGCCATGGCGACGCTGTCCGAGGAGATGACCGAGGCCATGCCCGCCGACGCCTACGCCTACCTGAGCGAGCTCGCCACGGACCACGTCAGCCGCCCGGGCTACGACTTCGCCGACGAGTTCGACTACGGCCTGGCGCTGATCCTCGACGGGCTGGACGCCGCCGTCGACCAGGACGCGACGTGACGGCCAGCCGACGCACCGCGTCTGTCTGCCGCCCGTATGTGTTCCCCGGGGTGCCCGCTTTGTAGGTTGACGTCCCGACGGCCGTGAAGGAGTTGGAGCACATGACCAAGACGAACCCGGGCAATTTCTTTGAGGACTTCCAGTTGGGTCAGGTGATCCACCACGCCACGCCGCGCACGGTCACCGAGGGCGACCGTGCCCTCTACGGCTCCATCTACCCCACCCGGTTCGCCCTACCCTCGTCGGCCGAGTTCGCCGCGTCGTGCGGGCTCCGCCCGGCACCGGTGGAGGAGCTCATCGGCTTCCACATCGCCTTCGGCAAGACGGTGCCCGACGTGTCGCTGAACGCCGTGGCCAACCTGGGCTACGGCGAGTGCCGCTTCCACCGGCCCGTCCGCACCGGGGACACGCTTCGCACCCGCTCGGTGGTCATCGGCCTGAAGCAGAACTCCAACGGCCGCACCGGCGTGGTGTACGTGCGCTCCACGGCCACCAACCAGCACGGCGACGTGGCCATCGAGTGGGCGCGTTGGGTGATGGTGAACAAGCGCGACGCCGACGCCCCGGCGCCCGAGACCCACCTGCCCAAGCTGGCCGAGGTGGTCGCCGCTGAGGATCTGGTCATCCCCGAGGGCCTCACGTTCAGCGACTACGACTTCGAGGCCGCCGGCGAACCGCATCGGTGGGGCGACTACGAGGTGGGGGAGCGCATCGACCACGTCGACGGCGTCACCCTGACCGACGCCGAGCACATGATGGCCACCCGGCTGTGGCAGAACACCGCCAAGGTGCACTTCAACACCGAGGCCCGGCCCGACGGCAACCGTCTGGTCTACGGCGGCCACATCATCTCGCTGGCCCGTGCGCTGTCGTTCAACGGCCTGGCCAACGCCCAGCTGATCGCCGCCATCAACGCCGGCGCCCACACCGCACCGGCGTTCGCCGGCGACACCGTGTACGCCTGGTCGGAGGTGCTGGACCGGGCCGAGACGCCGGCCCCCGGTGTGGGGGCGCTGCGGCTGCGCCTGGTGGCCACCAAGGGCCGGGACGAGTCGATGACCCTGCGCGGCGAGGACGGCAAGTACGCACCGGGCGTGTTGCTGGATCTCGACATCTGGGCCCTGGTGCCGGTCTGATGGCCGAGGCGGGCGATGGCGCTCCAGCGGCACCGCTGAGCGGCCTGGAGCGCTCCTTCGCCGCCGCCCTGCCCGAGCTGTGCCTGGAGTGGTCGGCCGCCCGGGCCCCCGAGCCCACGCTGGCGGCGCTGAACGCCGAGCTGGCCGCGTCGCTGGGCCTCGATCCCGATGCCCTCCGCGCCGCCGACGGGGTGGCCACGCTGGCCGGCAACCTCGTGCCCCCGGGCGCCGCCCCGGTGGCCATGGGCTACGCCGGGCACCAGTTCGGGCACTATTCCCCCCGGCTGGGCGACGGCCGGGCGCTGCTGCTGGGAGAGCTGGTGGGCCCGGGGGGCGACCGTCTCGATGTGCACCTGAAGGGCTCGGGGCGCACGCCCTTTGCCCGCGGCGGCGACGGCAGGGCCACCATCGGGCCGATGCTGCGGGAGTACCTCATCGCCGAGGCGCTGCATGCGCTGGGCGTGCCCACCACCCGCAGCCTGGCCGTGGTCACCACCGGCGAGCAGGTGATGCGCGACGGCATCGAACCGGGGGCGGTGCTCACCCGCATCGCCGCCGGCCACATTCGTGTGGGCACCTTCGAGTATGCGGCCCGGCTGGCCGACGACGGCCTGGTGCGCCGCCTCGCCGACTACTCGATCCAGCGGCACTACCCCGATCTCTCGGACAGCTCCGAGCCATACCGCCAGCTGCTGGTGCGGGTCATCGACGCCCAGGCGGCGCTGGTGGCCCGGTGGATGCTGGTGGGCTTCATCCATGGCGTGATGAACACCGACAACATGGCCATCTCCGGCGAGGGCATCGACTACGGGCCGTGTGCGTTCATGGACGCCTACCACCCCGACACCGTGTTCAGCTCCATCGATCACGCCGGTCGTTATGCGTTCGGCAACCAGCCGGTGATGGCCACCTGGAACCTCGCACGCTTCGCCGAGACCCTCGTGCCCCTGCTGGCCGCCACCGAAGACGCTGCCACCGAGGACGCAGTCGCAGTGGCCACCGAGGAGCTGAAACAGGTCTCCGCAAAGGTCGATGCCAACTGGCGGGCGGGCATGGCGGCCAAGCTGGGCCTCGAGGCTCCCCACGACGCCGACCCGTCGCTGTTCGGCGAACTCCTGGGAGCGCTCCAGGCGGATGAGGCCGATTGGACCGGCACGTTCCGCACCCTGGCCGACCTGCGGCGCAACGGCGCCGACGGCATCGCCGGGTTGCCCGACGCGCTGGCGGCGTGGGTGCCCGGCTGGATCGCCCGGCTGGATGGGGAGGGGCGGCCCCCCGTGGAGGTCGCCGATGCGATGGACGCCGTCAACCCGGTGCACATCCCCCGCAACCACCTGGCGACCGAGGCGCTCGATGCCGCCGCAGGAGGCGACCTCGGCCCCTTCGAGGCGCTGCTGGCCGCGGTGACCAACCCCTTCGACGCCGAGGGCGCCGACCTCCGCTACGCCCAGCCGGCCCCGCCGGAGTTCAGCGCCCGATTCCGCACGTTCTGTGGCACCTAGGCGTACGCCCAACCGCACGCCGCCAGTCATTCACCGGAGAGGACACCGCACATGACCGACCTTCCCGAACTGCCCGACGACGTCCAGCTGGTACGGACCACCAACGTCTTCGACAACGACACGGTGCCCGCCGGCTTGCTGAAGGCACACCAGGTGGCGGCGGGCGTGTGGGGACGCCTCGTCGTCCGCTCCGGCTCGGTCGGATTCGTCTTCGAGGACGCGCCCGATCAGCAGGTCTCCGTGGCGTCGGGCGGGGCCCTGGTCATCCCGCCGCAGCGACATCACCACGTGGTGCTGGGCGAGCCGGCGACCTTCGCCGTCGAGTTCTACCGAGCCTCCTCCGAGACCGCCGAGCGCCCGCCGACCGAGTCGCTCTCCACAGGACTGGCCGATGCCTGACGGCGAGCTTCAGTTCCGCCATCGATCGTTCACATCCGCTCGTGCGGGCCAAGCGCCATTGACCATCGTGGTCTCCACCCGGATGTTTGGCTGGACGCCGTCATCCGGTGCGGGGTCGGCGCGCGCCAGTGCGGCCGCTCAGTCGTCTTCCTCCGGCACGGTGATGCCGCATCGCTGTGCTCGGCTGATGGTCTCGTCTGCGAGGTCGATGAGGGAGTCTTCGCCCGCATAGGCCAGCACTGTTCCCATCTCCGGGTCCTCGCACCGCTTCAGGCCTGCGATGATCCCGGTTGCGATCGCCGAGGCTTCCTTCGCGAGCCCCAACTTGGAGCGTCGCTCCATGTCGGCCAAGAACGGCTCGGTCGTCTCGCGAAGCAACTCGTAGGCGGCCTCGCCCTCATTGACATAGCCGAGTCCTGGAATCCGTCCGCAACGCGGCGCAAGGTCGTCGATCCCGAGGGATCCGAGCTCGAACGCAAGGTCCTCTTCGACTGCGCCGGACGACTCGTCGGAAAGCAGGTCCCGAGCCTCGGCCTCAGCCTCGTCGACGAGTTCCGGGTGCGAGGCCAGAAGCCGGGTGAGCACCTGGCTGCGTTCGTTCACCGACAGCTGATCCAGGGCCGATGATCGTCCTGCCCTGCTGTCCGCTCGAAGCCGTTCGATGGGGTCGCCCATGAGCCGAGACTATTGCCGTCGCACCGGTCCGGTCCGCGTCAGGGGGCGGAGCATTCGCCGCCCAGCACAGCGGATCGACGGCGCCTGGGTTCGTTGCGTTGGGTGGCGGGATGTAGGACGCTCGGAACGCCGGCGAGCAAGACGGAGATGAGGGAGATGGGTGAGGGCAGCGCCGGCATCGTGCCGGGAACCGTGATCGACCTGGAGGGCGAGGTGATCGGCCTGCGGGCCGACGGCATCGCCCGGTTGATGGCCCATGCGGCCGGTCCGCCACTGCGCCTCGATGGCCACACGATCGGGTTGAGCAGGCTGACGGGCGACACCATGCCGCCGCACAACGGAGAGATGCACCCGGACGGCGACGAGGTGCTGATCATGGTGTCCGGCGCGATCGACGTGGACCTCGAACTCGACGCGGGCGCGGAGACGGTTCGGGTGGACCCGGGGCAGGCGCTCATCGTGCCCCAGGGGGTCTGGCACCTGATCCGGTTGGTGGAGCCGGGCCAGCTGGTCAACATCACCCCAGGCCCGCGTGGCGACTATCGACCGCTCACCGAGTAGCCCGGCCGAGCGTTCAATTGCGTCTGGGAGGAACCCCACGCGGACTCCCGGAAGCCGCGGCGCCAAGGTGGCTGAAAACGACATCGCCTGGTGGCCAAAAGCGGGACTCGACCAGTAGGCGCCGCTCGCTTCGTCGGAGGATCGGGGGTACTGACGGGGCTGCGGAGGTGGGCAACCGCCAGGTGCGGGTCCAGGATCCCGACGGCTACCTCAAGCGGCTCTTCGAGCGGGGCAGCTACGGCGATGGGCACCGTGCCTGCGTGTCGGCTCGCCGTTCCCGGGCCCCCACGGGGGATCGCTGCTACAGGTCGAAGAGCAGGTGGTGGTCGAGGTTGCCGGTGAGTTCAACGAACATCTCCCGGGTGTCGAAGCGCCACTCACCCTCCACGCGATGGAAGGTGTCGTGGTAGCGCCCGGCGATGATCGCCTGCAACGGAAGCTCGTCGGTCGCCTGGAACACCGTGTAGTACGACCGCGCAGCTGCCGTCAGGTCATCATCGGCAACGGTCACCGCCACGTTGGTAGTGACGTGCCTGGTGCGGGGCGTGCCGTCGGCATACAGCCGCGTCGCTCCCTCGTACATGGATCGCACCTGCTCGGCGCCCTCGAAGACCACGCCCGGCGCCGCCTGGATGCGGCCGTGGGCGAACAGCTCCGCCACACCTACCAGATCGCCTGAGTCGATGCGCTCCGCGTAGGTGTACACCAGGTTCTCGACCTCACGCCCGCTGTCCCCCACGGGCCGAGATGATACTGATCGGCCAACGCCTGAGGCTCAGTCGAGAGGTGACCCGAGGTGAGCCTTGCCGGGCTACCCGCGGGGCACGTCGATCCAGGGGACGTCCTTGTCCGTGCGGGGCTCGCCCGGCAGGCCGAGGATCTGTTCGCCGAGGATGTTCTTCATGATGTTGGTCGTGCCGCCCTCGATGGTGTTGGCCTGCGAGCGGAGGAACGCATGGCCCGGGGTGCCGCCCGACAACGCCGCGATCTCGGGGCGGCGGAAGGTGAAGTCGTAGTCCACCTGGCCGGCGGGGCCCATCACGTCCAGCACGGCGGCGGTGATGTCCTGGTTCAAGACGGCACCCATCGCCTTGCCCACCGAGCCCTCGGGGCCGGGGTTGCCCGCCTTGGCGGCCTGCGAGGCCCGCCAGTTGGTGAGGCGCAGCACGTCGGCCCGTACGTACAGCTTCATCACCTCGTCGCGTGCGGCCGCCGTCAGTGCATCGGCGTTGGCCTGGTAGGCGTTGATGAGCTCGGCGATCGGTCCGCTGCCCGCCTTGGGGGCGCCCCCACCGCCACCGCTGCCGCCGATGGCGGTGCGCTCGTTCATCAGGGTGGTGAGCGCCGCCCGCCAGCCCTCGCCCTCGGCCCCGATGCGGTGCGCGTCGGGCACGACGACGTCGGTCATGTAGACCTCGTTGAACTCGGCCTCGCCGGTGATCTGGCGCAGGGGCCGGACGTCCACCCCGGGTGCGTGCATGTCGAGGGCGAAGTAGGTCATGCCCCGGTGCTTGCGCACGTTGGGGTCGGTGCGGGCCACCAACATGCCCCAATCGGCGATGTGGGCCAGGGTGTTCCACACTTTCTGGCCGTTCACCACCCATTCGTCGCCGTCCTTGACGGCTTTGGTGCCCAGACCTGCAAAGTCCGACCCGGCGCCGGGTTCGGAGAACAGCTGGCACCACTTCTCCTCACCGGTGAACATCGGGCGCAGGAAGCGCTGCTTCACGTCCTCGTCGCCGTGGGTGACGATGGTTGGTGCAGCCAGGGCGATGAAGAACATCGACAGGTCCATGGGCGGTGCACCTGCCTCGGCGAGACGCTTGTTCACGTCTCGCTGCAGCTGTGGCGCCACGCCCAGGCCGCCGTGACCCACGGGGTATTGCACCCAGGCCAGCCCCGCATCGAACTGGTTGCCCCGGAACTCCTCGTACCCCTCGGCCTTGGGGTCGTGCTCCGCCAGGAGGGCGTCGATGGCGGCTTCAACCTTGGCTGCGTCAGCGTCTGTCATGGCCGTCAGTATTCCAGGCGAATCGGAGGCGGTGCCGACCAGCCGCGCCAATGCCGGAACCGGGGGTCAGCGATGCTCCCCGACAGCCACACTGGTCGGGGCGACTCGCGGGCGGACGAGATCGGCTCAGCCGCCAATGGGGTTGCTGATCCCGCCACGAGTTCGCCACTGCGAACGACTGCCGACCGGTGAGTGGACCCTTCGACACTTGGCGTCGTTCTGGGTACTTGCGGATAGATTTCAACGGTGAAACGACTCGGACTTGCCACCATCCTGCTCGTTGCTGCCAGCTTCGGCCTCACCAGCTGTGAGTACAAGAACTGCACAGAGCTGAACAAGACCTATCCCCACGGGGTTGGCCTGCCGGGCGCCGTCGATAAGACGTCCGGTACTCCGGTGACGAGCTTTCGACGCGATGCCAACCTGTATCAGCTGAACGCTCGCCTCGATCGCGACAAGGACAAGATCGCCTGCGAGAAGCGATAGGAACCGACCGAGCTCGATCGGTTCGGCGCTCGGGCAGCCGTGCCTTAAGCGACATGATCCGCTCCACCTTCTAGGCTGAACGCCCTATGCGGTTGAGCGCCGCCAGGGAGTGACGGCTGTGGGTGACGAGCAGGGCAACGCTGGGTGGTGGCTGGCTTCCGACGGGCGCTACTACGCGCCTGAGCAGCACCCCAACTTTGTCCGGCAGGGCAACGGAGGGTGGTGGCAGGCTTCCAATGGAAGGTGGTATCCGCCGGAGCAACACCCCAGCTACGCGAAACCGGGCCTGACAACCGCAGCGCCCACCGCTGGCCCGGGCACGCCACCTCCGTTTCCAAGACCAACGGCCAATCCTGCGATGACGAACGCTGCACAGCAGTCTTCCGTTGTTGGCATCGGCGGCCAGCCACAGTTGGCTGCGGCGACCTCGGCGCATCAGCACGATATGGCGCCACGGCGATCGGGTTGGTCGAAAACCTGGCCGTGGTTGGCCGTGAGTGCTGCCGGATTCTGCATGCTCTCCGTCCTCGCAGGACTGGCTGAGGGAGCGTTTGTCGCCACTGAGCGCGACCGTACCGGGGAGGTGCGGTTTGCCGACATGACGCCCACGACTGAACAAGTCGGGTCAACCTCAACGTCCAAGGCCACGACGACGCCGCGGGCGACGACAACGACGTCGGCGCCAACAACGACCGCGGCGCCAACAACGACCGCGGCGCCAACAACCAAGGCTCCATCGCCTGCGACGAAAGCACCACCACCAACAACTGCCGCACCACCAGCCTTGCCGCCAACCACTGCAGCGCCCCCGACGACGGGGTACGTGCCGCCTGCCCCGGTCGCTGCGCCGCTTCCCGAGGCCGGGCGCGTCTACTACGAAAACTGCGACGCTGCACGAGCCGCGAGCGCAGCTCCGGTACATAGCGGCGACCCCGGGTACGGCGGTCATCTGGACCGGGACGGTGATGGGATTGGCTGCGAAGACTGACTGGCGCCCCACGTGGGCTGCCTTTCGTTCTCAGCGCCGATCAGTGCAGGCGCTGGTGTGGGTGTTCGCCCTTCCCGTGCCCGTGTGGCTGTGGGCGGTGCAGCTGCCCAACGACCGCCGGGCACCTGCCCTGACGTTCGCTGTCATGGTGACGGCGTTCTGCCTGGCGGTCCCGATCGCCGGTGGCGTCGGTGAACGCCGGACAGCCGCCGCCGTTGAGGCCGCCAGGTTGTCCTCCACTACGACATCGGTGTCGACCTCTGAGCCGACGCCGACGACCACGGCGCCAACGACTGGCGCACCGACCACTGCGCCGCCAACCACCGCCCAGCCGACAATCAGCGCACCGGTCACTGCCGCCCCCACGACTGCCGCACCAGCCACAACCACCGCTGCCAGCCTGGCTGGTGAGGTTCCTGCTTTGATCGACCAACTCTCCGTCGCACCGGAAGCAGATCAGGGCAGCTACGACCGGGAGCTGTTTGCAGGGTGGGTCGACGCAGACGACGACGGATGCGACACACGGTGCGAAGTGCTCGCTGCCGAACGCGACGACAGCCTCCCTGGGCTCCCGGGCGGTGGATGGTTGTCCGCATACGACGGCTACACCACACCTGACTCGTCCGAGCTCGAGATCGATCACCTGGTGCCGCTTGGTGAGGCTTGGCGCAGCGGTGCTTCGCGTTGGGACCCCGACCGTCGCGCTGCCTTTGCTAACGACTTGGACGCGCCCGAGACCCTCGTTGCGGTGAGCGCAGCGACGAACCGGTCCAAATCGGACAGTGACCCTTCGGAATGGCAACCCCCGAACACAGCCAGCTGGTGCTCGTATGTAGGCGATTGGGTGACCGTGAAGCTCCGTTGGGGCCTGACCGCCGATCCTGGCGAGGTTGCGGCGCTAGCCAACATGGCCGCGGGGTGCTGAGCGGCGCTCTCCAACCTGTGAAGCATCGCCCGGGCCTTCGAGCTCATATCTGATCTGATATCATCATCGGATGGACGTGGCCGCTCGGCTTCGCAGCTGTCGCAAACGAGTTGGGATGTCACAGAAGGCACTCGCGAACGCGGCTGGTACGTCGCAGCCAACCGTGGCGGCCTACGAATCGGGGCGCGTCACGCCGAACGTTTCGACCCTTGTCCGACTACTGGAAGCGTGCGGTTTCACTCTTGACGTCGCGCCCTGCAGCGACGCGCCCCGATGGACCAGGGTCGAGGAGAAGAGCCTGGCGATCCACCGACGAATCGCAGCACGACTCCTGGAAGACCCCGACCGCGCCATTGAGAAGGCCCGGCACAACCTCGGCCGACTTCGCGATGCCCACCGAGGCCATTCAGCTCGTTGGCTTGACGAATGGAACGATCTCCTCGACCGGCCGACCGACGAAATCGTCACGGCGATGCTCGCCCGTACTCAGCACGCAATTGACCTCCGCCAGATGACCCCCTTCGCCGGGGTGATCACCGATGCTGAACGCAACGAGGCGCTACGTTCGATCAGCCCGAGCGAGGCCGCATGACGCGGGACGATCCCGCACACCTGCTCCGAGTAGCGGGCGCGATCCTCGGTGCGGACCAGATCGTTGTTGTCGGCCCCAAGCCATCCTCGCCACGATTCCTGACGTGGGCCTCCCACCGAGAGCCACCATGTGAGTCAAAGCCGACCTCATTCCGCTGGAAGGAACGGAAGCTCTCGCCGACCAGATCGATCTACCTGCGGTCGATCAATGCGGCAATCGCAGGTGAGGGCGAGCGGTAGGCCACGATGGCCACATCAATCGGTGCGTCGCTGAGCAGGGTGCAGGCTCGGTCGATGGCGTCGATGATCCAATCTTGGTCGTTGCCGAAGACCCCGCCGCCGAGCATCGTGAGGAAGACGGCGGGGTTGCCGCCCCGCTCGACGCTGAGCGCTGCGGTGCGGAGCGTGGCTTCGTAGGACGCTTCGAGTACGAGCCGGGCGAACGGCTCGAAGCTGGCTTCTGGGAGGCGGTTGTAGGCCACGGGAAGCGCCGAGCAGTAGGCCTGCGTGACGGCTTGTCCAGAGGAATGCGGTGGTCACCTCGACGTTGTGGTGCACGCCGATGCGCAGCCGGGCTCGGATGTCGTCGAGTTCGGGTTCCGACATCTCAACGAGGCGTTCGTTCAGTTGGGCGAGAGCCCACTCGTTGAACATGGCGTAGCCGTTGGTCATGGTCCACGCCGGGTCGCCGTTGGGGTAGAGGTGGGTGGCGACGTCGGCCAGATAGTTGATCTGGTTGCTGGCGCTCTGGCCGACCTGGCCGTTCACGTCGGCGAAGTAGCTGCGCACGATGGTGCCGGCGCCGCAGGCGACCGCGCAGGCGGGCCTTGGGTTCCTTGCCATCGACGCGTAGGTGCCGGCGCACCTGTTCCGCCGAGGTCTCCTGGAAGCCGACCAGGTCGTCGAACCACATGCGCTCATCCTCCCAGGCGTCGGCTAGATCTGCGCAGACGATGCCGTCAGCGCGGGTATCGACGACCGTCCAGGGTTGACGCACCGGCCGGTGTGGGAAAGGTTGTGGCCATGGCGGATTCGTGGTGCGTTGGCGGTGGGCAGTGAGTGGCTCGACGTGAAGACGGAACACCTCGACGCCTGGTTCGCGGCCAACTGTCCCCAGCAGACCTGGCGGGGGTTCGTCCAGGGATCATCGACCGCCTCTCACGAAGACGGGATGAGCGGCAACTCGCCGGCGCCCTACGACATCAACCACCACGGTGGGCTGCGCGGCCTCGACCCGGAACGGAGGCTGGCATATCGCGAGCGATCCGTGTACCTGTTCCTCACCGACTCGCAACTGCTCGTGGCCTCAGCGGGAGGCCAGTTTCGAGTGCGACCCAAGAAGCTGCTCTTCGGCCTCGACCGAGCAGGCCTGCGGTGCGAGTGGTTCGACTATTCCGAGCTCAAGACCCGCTACCGCAACTTCATGTTCTTCCTGCCGGACGGGCAGTGGATGGGCATCGGCGTTCAGGTGGTGGTGTTCGGCAAGGAGAACCAGTGGGCGACCCGGTGCGACGAGTTCGTCGCGCAGCTTGGCGCAGCAGCCAGCGAGATCGATTGGCGGAACCCGCCCCCGCTGTAGGGCAGGCCTGCCCCACCTGGTCACCTGAGGTCTCCCTAGGCCACGAGGTCCTCGACCCACGTGTGGTCGCTCGTTCGGGCCGCGATTGGATCTGCGCTTGCGAAGCCCGGTCGCTGTCGTCGTACGGCGACAGGAGGTGGTTGTCTTCGTTCGGCGACACGAGCACAAGTCGCCGAACGGCGACATCTCGTCGGGCCACCCACCATCGGAGTGGCCGGTTCGCAGGCATCGTTCGCCCGGAGGAGGCTCCATGCGATCGATGCAGGCGAGCAGAGGGTTCGGCGCGGCGGTCGGGGGCGCGCCGGACCCGTGTTCTTCATCTGGTGCGGTCCGCTCATCGGCTCCCTCATGGTGTTCTTCGGCGTGGCGGCGCACCTGCCGTTCATTGCGGTGCAGCGGTTCAACCGGGAACGGCTTCGGCAGGTCCTTGCACGAAGCGCACGTCGACAAACATCGGCGCGATGACCGTGCGAGGTCTCGTCGGCTGCTGGAGGCCGAGCAGGTCGGCTCAGTGCTCGTTGGCGGCTGACTGACCGCGCGCCGTCTGGATGCGCCCCACGACGACAACGAGCACGAAGCCCACCACCAGGCCGATGAACGCAGACGCCAGGGTGTTGACCGACCACGCCAGCACGCCGCCGATGCCGGCAACGTCGTGCACCGACTCCTCCAGCGAGTGGACGAACTTGTACGGCGCATGCCACCCCAGCTCGTCGGTGCCGATGAGGAGGATGTGGCCGCCGACCCACACCATGGCGGCGGTGCCCACGGTGGTGAGGCCCGCCAACAGCTTCGGCATGCCGTTGACCAGCGCCCGCCCCACCCGCTGCGAGCCGCTGCCCGACCGCTGGGCAAGGTTGAGGCCGACATCGTCCATCTTCACGATGAGCGCCACCACGCCGTAGACGGCCGCGGTGATCAACACGGCCACGACGGCCAGGATGATCGCCCGGGAGACGAAGCCCTCGTCGATGACCTCCTTGAGGGCGATGACCATGATCTCCGCCGACAAGATGAAGTCGGTGCGGACGGCCCCGGCGATGGTCTTGGCTTCCTGCTCGGGGCCGATGGCCGCTGACGGGAGGTCGGCGGTGTCGTCGTGGTCGGCGTGGGCGCTGAAGCGATGGTGGACCTTCTCCGCCCCCTCGTAGCACAGGTAGGAGCCGCCGAACATGAGGATGATCTCGACCAGAATCGGCGCGAACTCGCTCAGCACGAGGGCAACGGGGAGGATGATCAGCACCTTGTTGCGCAGCGAGCCGGTGGCGATCCGCTTGATGACCGGCAGTTCCCGTTCGGCGGCCAGTCCGTGGACGTAGGCGGGCGTGACCGCGGTGTCGTCCACCACCACCCCGGCCGTCTTGGCGCTCGCCCGTCCGGCGGCGGCGCCGACATCGTCGATCGAAGCGGCAGCCAGCTTGGCGAGTGCTGCGATGTCGTCGAGAAGCCCAACCAGGCCACCGCTCATGTGAACTCCCTGCCGCCGGAGCGCGGCGTTGTCCGTCGTTGATGCTCGGCCACAGTCTGGCGCCTGGCGGCCGATTTTGTGTGAATCAGCCCGGGAGAAGCACCGATCGGAGGAACTCGCTTTGGGCGTCGAGGAACCGTCGGGCGATGTCGGTGGTTCGGGCCAGCTCGTCGAACCCGTGAATAGCCCCTTCAACCACCTCGAGCTGGCAGTCGACGCCGGCCTCACGAAGCCGGTCGGCATAGGCCAGGCACTCGTCGTGAAACAGGTCGAGCGTACCCACGCCGATCCAGGCGGGCGCCAGGCCCGATAGGTCGGTGCGCCGCGCCGGCACGGCCCCGCCGGGCACCAGCGGGCTGCCCGGCTCCGTGCCCAGGTAGGCCTGCCAACCGGTGAAGTCGGACGTCTTGTTCCACAGCAGGTGCTGCTTGGGGCCGATGTCGTCGCGCACGGCCGTGCGGTCATCCAGCATCGGGTAGACCAGCAGCTGGGCGGCGGCCGGAGTGGCGGCGTCGTGGAGCCGCTGGGTGAGGGCGGCGGCCAGGCCTCCGCCGGCGCTGCCGCCCCCAACGGCGACGCGCAGTGGGTCCAGCCCCAGCGCGGCGGGGTCGGCGCGGATCCACTCCGCAACGGCGATGAGGTCGTCCAGGGCCGCAGGGTAGGGATGCTCCGGCGCCAGGCGATAGGCGGCGGACACGACGGCGATGCCGAGCTCGCCCGCGAACTTCGCGCCAAGCGGATCGTTGATGTGTGAGCCCATGATGAGCCCGCCCCCGTGGATCCACAACAGCGTGGCCAGGGGACCGGATCGCTCGGCGGGCAGGTAGACCCGCACCGGAACCGAGCCGCCGGAGCCCATGGTGGCCAGGGTGTCGTGAACCTCGACGCCCGGCGTCGCGCCCTTGATGGGGAGCCCGCCCAGCCGGCGCACAAGCCCCACCGACCACGGTTTGATCGAGAGCGAGGGCACCAAGCGCGCCACGCGCCTCAGCTCGGGGTGAACGCGTTCGTCAACCATCGGCGACGACCCTACTCAGTTCGGATTCGCGCCATCGGGGTGGTGCACACTCGGGCCCTACGGTGGTTGAGCGACGTGCGCGAATCTCAGGAGGTCTCGTGGTTGAACAGAGCAAGTGGGAAGCGATCACCAGCGAGGATCCGACGCATTCGGCCCGCTACATCGAGCGCTTCGCCAGGATGGCCGAGGCGGGCAACGACCTCGATGGCGAGGCCCGGTTCATCGACGCCATGGCCCCCAGGGGATCGCGCATCCTCGACGCCGGTTGCGGCCCGGGTCGGGTGGGCTCGACGTTGGCTCGGCTGGGCCACCAGGTGGTCGGGGTGGACGTCGACCCGGTGCTGATCGCCGAGGCGGAACGGGCGGGGCACGGGTCGACCTGGCTGGTGGCCGACCTGGCCGAGCTGGACCTGCGCGCCCGGGGCATCGCCGAGCCCTTCGACGTGATCGTGAGCGCCGGCAACGTCATGACCTTCCTGGCCACCAGCACGCGCGGGGACGTGGTGGCCAGGTTGGGTGCCCACCTGGCCGACGAGGGGAGGCTGGTGGTGGGATTCGGCGCCGACCGCGGCTACGACTTCGACGAGTTCCGCGCCCACACCGCCGAGGCGGGGTTGACCACCGACCTGGAGCTGGGCACCTGGGACCTCCGCCCGTTCACCGACGAGTCGGACTTCCTCATCACCGTGCTGAGCCGGTGACCCGGGCCGCGCCAGGCCGGGTGGCGCAGGTGCAGGCCCAGCTGCGCCCCACGCTGGTGCTGGTGGCGCTGTTTCTGGTGGCGGCGGCGGTGTCCGGCGCGGTGCCGCACTCCACCGGAAGGTGGCTGCCGCTGCACCTGGCCCTGGCTGGGGCGTTGCTACTGGCCATCTCGGGGGTCACGCAGTTCCTCGCGGTCACCTGGGGTGCGGCCCCGGCGCCTCGGACCGGCCTGGTCGCGGCCCAGCGCGTGCTGGTGGCGGCGGGTGCGGTGCTGGTGGCGGTCGGCAGGGAGACCCGGGTTGACCCGATGGTGGGGCTGGGTGGGGCGCTGACCATCCTCGGGTTGCTGGCGCTGATGCTCATCCTGGCCGGCATCGGCCGGGGCGCCATCCAGCGCCGGGTGCGCCCGGCGATCGTCGCCTACCTGGCCGGTGCCGCGCTGGGGCTGGTGGGCGTCACGCTGGGGGCGGTGCTGGGCTCGGGCGGTGGCGGGGGCGCGTTCGGCCGGTTGCGCGAGGCACACGCCACGATCAACCTGCTGGGCCTGACCGGCCTGGTGATCGCGGGAACCCTGCCGTTCTTCGTGGCCACGCAGGCCAAGATCAAGCCGTCGCCCCGTGCGACCCAGGCGACCCAACTCGGAGTACTGGCCGCCATGGGGGTATCCCTGGCGCTGGCCGTGCTGGGGGTGCTGGGAAGCCGGCCGACGGTGGTGGCGATGGGCCTGGGTGGCTACGCCGCGACCCTGGTTGTCCTGGCATCCCTGCTGCCACGGCTTGGGGTGAAACAGTTCCGCTGGGCCGGGCCCCGACTGGCGCAGGCCGGGCTTTCGATCGCCTGGTGGATCGGAGCGGTCGCAACGGCGTCGGCGCACGCTGCGGCCGGGCGGCAGCCCTTCTCGGGGGCGGTGATCCCGGCCCTCGTCATCGGTGGCTACGTGCAGCTACTGGTGGCCTCGCTGTCGTATCTGGGGCCCGTGTTGGTCGGGGGCGGACACCAACGCCTGACAGCGAGCTTCACGCTCACCCGATCCTGGGTTGGTCTGGTGGCCGGCAACGTCGCTGCGGTGGCCGCCTGCCTCGCCCGTGGGACGCCGATCTACGCGTTGGCCGTTGCGGTGTGGGTGGTCGATGGCACGGTGCGAGCAGCTCGGTTGATCTTGCTGCGGCTGCACCAACCCGCTGCTCCACCGGCACCGGACGGCTGACACCGAGCGGGCGCTCGTGATGGGCGCTCGCGTTGGTGTGGCCGATGGCATCAAGGCTGCCCGGTGATGGGCGATGCCGCTCGACCTAGAGTCGCACCGACGATCATCGGGGGTACCGAGCGTGTATCAACTGGGCTGGGCGAAGGCGGACATCGGGATCAAGCCGGCCGGACGGGCCATGAACGGCTACGGCATGTGGGGGCACCGCGCCTACGGCCAGCAGACACCCCTGTGGGCCCGGGCGTGGTGGGTGGCCGACGACACCGGCAGGGCCGCCATCGTGTGCGTGGTGGACCTGGCGATGGTCACCCACGCCATGCGCGCCGGGGTGTGCGACGCGCTCCGGACCGAGCTGGGCGACGACTTCTTCGAGGAGGGGTTCGTGCTGGCCTGCACCCACACCCACTCGTCCCCGGGGGGCTGCGGCCACGAGGCCATGTACAACATCGTCACGCCGGGGTTCGTGCCGGAGCACCTCGAGGCCGTGGTGACGGCGTGCGTTGGGGCCATCCTCGAGGCTCGGGCCACCGCTGCGCCCACCTCGCTGGCGCTCTCCGACGCCACGTTCGCCCCCACCGACGCGGTGGCCTGGAATCGGTCGCTGGCCTCCTACCTGCGCAACCCGGAGGCCACGCCCCGATCCAAGGACGAGACGCACCTGGCCATCGACCGCCGGATGAGCGTGCTGACCGCCCGGCGGGAGGGTGGGCTGGGTTCGCTGCTGAGCCTCTTCGGGGTGCACTGCACCAGCCTGGGCAACACCCTGGACCGCCACGACGGCGACAACAAGGGCTATGCCGCCGCCCACGTGGAGGCGACCCTGGCCGCCGATGGGGTGGAGAAGCCGGTGGCGATCTTCGCCCAGGCCACCGCCGGGGACGTCTCGCCCCACTACCACGGTCCGGGCGACGTCGCCCGCCGCAAGAAGATCAGCGGCGAGGCCGAGTATGTCGAGGCGCAACGCAACGGCGACCTGCAGGGTGCCCTGGCGTTGGCCGCCTCGCGCATGGACCGACAGCCCGCCGAGGGCGGCGGCGAGACGGCGCTCGGCGGGCCCATCGACGCCGTGCTGACCTATGTCGACTTCACCGACCAGCAGGCCGACTCCCGCTTCGCCGACGGGCACGCCGACGCCCACACCGCTGAGCCCTGTCACGGGGTGGCGTTCTTCGCCGGCACCCGGGTGGACGGCCCCGGCATGCCGAAGGCGCTGGCGGCCGTGGCCAAGCGTCAGGCCCGGTTCCTGCGGTGGCGGCGGCTGCGGCGGTTGAGCCGCCTGCCGGCAGCGGAGGCGGAGGCGCTGCGTCGGCTGTATGCGGCCCACGACCCCAAGGACGTGCTGCTGGAGGACACGCCCAAGGTGATGCTGGGACGGCCCATTGCCAAGCTGCGCTTGCCCGACTTCGCCGACCCCTCGGTGGCCGAGCTGAAGCGCCAGGCCAAGGCCGGCGCATTCGACACCAGCTCGATGGTGCCCACCATGCTGCCGTTGCAGATCGTGAGGATCGGCCAGCTGGCGCTGGTGTGCTGCCCGGGTGAGTTCACCACGGTGGCGGGGCAGCGGGT
Organism: Microthrixaceae bacterium; assembly: GCA_041394405.1. GTDB lineage: Bacteria > Actinomycetota > Acidimicrobiia > Acidimicrobiales > Microtrichaceae > Microthrix. Next base: position 283,160 of record JAWKIF010000009.1, on the reverse strand, counting down.
GATGGAGACGGTGCGGAGCGCCCTGGAAGGCCAGGGCGTCTCAGACGTGCTGGTGATCACCTACTGCAACGACTACATGGGCTACGTGACCACCCACCAGGAGTACGAGCAGCAGGCCTACGAGGGCGGTCACACCATCTTCGGTCGCTGGACGCTCGCCGCCTTCCAGACGCAGTTCGAGGCCATCGCCCGGCAGCTGGCCGTGCCGTTCGACGAGCGAGCCCACGACCGGGTGACGCGTCCCGAGCCCCAGCCGGCCCACGAGCTGGCCCTGCGCAGCGGCCTGCCCGTTCCCTAGCGCGGCGCGCCGCAATGCGCCGCTGTGCCGTCAGTTGATGAGCGGATCGCGGGGCAGGCCCAGGATGCGCTCGCCGATTTGGTTGCGCTTGATCTCGGAGGTGCCACCGGCGATGGACAGCGCGCGGTGCATCAGCACCATCTGGTTGCTGATGGCGGCCGGGCCGTCCATGAACACCGAGTCCGGGCCGTAACACTCGGTGAGGATGGCGGCCGCGTCGTGGCCGATCTCCGAGAGCACCAGCTTGGTGATGGCCCCCTCAGGGCCGGGCTCGTTGCCCGCCACCGCCCGGTTGGCGCTGCGCAGGTTGAGCAGCCCCATGGCCTGGTGCTCGGCGACGTAGCGGCCGATGCGGGCGGCCCCGCCGCCGAGCCGCTCGGGGTGCTCCAGGTAGGCCGACACCAGCAACTCGGGGGGCATGGACATGCCGCCGTCGCCGCTGCCGATGCTGACGCTCTCGTTGCCCAGGGTGGCCCGGGCCACGGTCCACCCTCCGTCCACGGGACCGACGACGTCGTCATCGGGGACGAACACGTCGTTGAAGAAGACCTCGTTGAACTCCTTGCCGCCGTTGGTCATCTTCAGCGGGCGCACCTCGACGCCCTCGGCGTCCATGTCGATGACCATCATCGTGATGCCGTCGTGCTTGGGGACGTCCGGGTTGGTGCGCACGGTGGCAAAGCCCATGCCCGCGTAGTGGGCGCCGGAGGTCCACACCTTCTGGCCGTTCACCAGCCAGCCGCCGTCCACCCGGGTGGCCTTGGTCTTCACGCCCGCAGCGTCGGAGCCGGCGTCGGGCTCGGAGAACAGCTGGCACCAGACCACGTCCTGGTCGAGCGCGGGCTTCACCCAGCGAGCCACCTGGTCCTCCGTGCCGTACTGAATGAGGGTGAGGATGTTCCAGCCGGTGATGCCGTAGGACGGGCGGGAGATGTTGCTTGCGCCAAACTCCTGCTCGATCACCAGTTGCTCCACGGCGCCCGCCGCCCGCCCGAAGGGCTTGGGCCAGTGCGGCATGGCGTAACCCGTCTCAACCAGCTTGGCCCGCTGCTCCTCGTCGGAGAGCCCGGCGAGCTGCTGTACCAGCTCCTGCACCTCGGTGCGGATGGCCTCGGCCTCGGGCGGCAGCTCCACGGTCTTGGCCCGGCTGACGCCCCGCCGAACGAGCTCGATCAGGTCGCTCGCCGCGGCGTCGGGGTGGAGGAAGTGGCCCAGGGTGGTGGCCCGGCGCAGGTAGAGGTGGGCGTCGTGCTCCCAGGTGATGGCGATGCCGCCGTGCACCTGGGTGTTGAGGTTGGCGCACAGGTCGGCCGCCGGCCCCGCCAGCGTGGCGGCGACCGCAGCGGCGTAGCTCAGCTGGTCGCCGCCGGAGGCCGCCGCCCGGGCCGCATCCCACACGGCGCAGGTGGCCATCTCGGTGGCCACGGCCATGTTGGCGCAGTGGTGCTTCACGGCCTGGAACATGGCGATGGGCCGGCCGAACTGGATGCGTTCCTTGGCGTATTCAGCCGCCATCTGGGTGCACTCGGCGGCCACCCCCACCGCGTCGGCCGACAGGATCAGCCGCGACAGGTCGGTGAGCGTGCCGGCGCCCCCGGCAAGGGTCGTTGCCGGGACGGCGTCGAGGGTGATGCGCACGCTGCGGCGAGACGGGTCCAGGTTGGGCGGCGCCTCAACGGCGACGCCCTCGTGGGCTGCGTCGACGACGGCCACGTCGTCGCCCACGGCGATGAGCAGCAGGTTGGCCAGGCCGCCGCCCAGCACCACACCCGCCGAGCCCGACACGGTGGCCGCCCCGTCCGAGGCGGAACCGTCGTCGATGGCCGCCGCGCCGCCGAGGGCCACCGCTGCGGTGCGGGAGCCGTCGGCCAGACCGGGCAGGTGCTCGGCGCAAGCGGCCTCGTCGCCGATGGCGGCGATAACGGCGCTGGCGATGACGGTGGGAACGAAGGGGCCGGGTGCGGCTCGGCGGCCCAGCTCTTCCACCACGACCACCAGCTCCTCCAGGCCAAAGCCCGAGCCTCCGTGCTGCTCGGGCAGGTGCAGGCCCAGCCAGCCGAGCTGGGCGAACTCGGCCCACGCCTCGGGCAGTTCCTCCTCGGACGCCTCCAGCAGCGCCCGGTTGGCCCCCAGCAGGTCTCTGGAGCGGGCGAGGTCGGCGACGGTGGCACCCAGTGCCAGGTGGTCCTCGGTGATGGCGATGGGCATGCGAATCGGCTCCCGTGGGTTGGTGTGGCGTCGGTGGAGGAAGCCCTTGACCCTACGCCCGACGCCGTCCGGTGAGGGTTATCGGTGCCAGGGCCCCCACAACCCTCACCGGACGTCCGCCCAGCCGGGCGACCCATACTGGTGCCATGACCGCCGAGGACGCGACGCCGTGGGATCCGGGCGAGCCGGTGGCCTTCGACCAGGCGCACCTGTGGCATCCCTATTCCACGGTGCCCGCCAGCTCGCCGCCGCTGCTGGTGACCTCGGCATCGGGATGCCGCCTCACCGTGCGCACGCCCGACGGGCACGAACGAGTGTTGGTGGACGGCATGTCGTCGTGGTGGGCGGCCATCCACGGCTACTCCCATCCTGCGCTGGTGGCCGCGGCCACCGCCCAGCTGGGCACCATGAGCCACGTGATGTTCGGCGGGCTCACCCACCGGCCGGCTGTGGAGCTGGGCCGTCGCCTGGTGGAGCTGACCCCACCCGGCCTGGAGCGGGTCTTCTTCTCGGACTCCGGCTCGGTGGCCGTCGAGGTGGGCGTCAAGATGGCGCTGCAATACCACCGGTCGAGCGGCCGGCCCGAGAAGCGGCGGTTGCTCACCTGGCGCAGCGGCTATCACGGCGACACCTTCATGGCCATGTCGGCCTGCGACCCCGACGGCGGCATGCACTCGCTCTGGTCGGGCGTGGTGCCCACCCAGCGCTTCGTCTCCGCCCCGCCTGCCGGGTTCGACGCGCCGCTGAGCGACGCCTACGTGGACGAGCTGGAACACGCGCTGAGCACCCATCGGGATGAGCTGGCGGCGGTGATCGTCGAGCCCGTCGTGCAGGGGGCCGGCGGGATGCGGTTTCATCAACCCGGCTACCTGCGGGTGCTGCGCGAGCTGTGCGACCGCCACGAGGTGCTGTTGATCTTCGACGAGATCGCCACGGGCTTCGGCCGCACGGGCCCCATGTTCGCCGCCGAGTGGGCCGGCGTGTCGCCCGACATCATGTGCGTGGGCAAGGCGCTGACCGGCGGAATGATGACGCTGGCGGCCACCCTCTGCACCGAGGCGGTGGGGGAGGGCATCGCCGGCGGGGAGGTTCCGGTGCTGGCCCACGGGCCGACGTTCATGGCCAACCCGTTGGCCTGCGCCACGGCGGTGGCGTCCATCGACCTGCTGGTGCAGTCCGGGTACCGGCAGGCCGTCGCCCGCATCGAAGCTGCGCTGCTGGCGGGGCTGGAGCCCGCCCGCGAGATGCCCCAGGTGACCGACGTGCGGGTGCTGGGCGCCATCGGCGTGATCGAGCTGGACCGGCCCATCAACATGGAGCGCTGCGTGGAGGCGGCGGTCGCGGCGGGGGTGTGGCTGCGCCCGTTCCGCAACCTGGTGTATGCCATGCCGCCCTACGTCTGCACCGATCGGGACATCGCCACCATCTGCGCGGGCATGATCGAGGTGGCGCGCAGCCACGCCGACCCATGAGCGGAGCGACCCCAGCGTGAGCACCACCACCACCGACAGCACCGAGGCGCTGGGCGTCGGCCAACCCATCCGGGTGGACGCCGGCGGCTGGGGCCTGACGTGGGCGGTCGACGGCGTGGGGGTGCTGCGCCAGATCGGCTTGGGCCCCGAGGGGCACCTGGCGACGGCCGACCTGCCGCTGGGCCTGTACCCGGAGGCCTACCCCGTGGCCGGCGGCGCCGACCCGTTCCGTCCGCCGGCGTTGGCCATCACACACGCCGACGGCACCCTCACCACACGCCCGGTGGCGCGCTCGGAGACCCGCAGCGACGAGCCCGGCGGCACCCACGTGGTGGTGTCCTGCCGCGACGAGCTGTGTGCGTTGCGGGTGGAGCATCACCTGCGCACCCACCCGGACAGCGGGGTGTTGGAGCAGTGGGTGGAGGTGGAACACGACGAGCCGGGGCCGGTGCTGTTGACCGGCTACGACTCGATGGCACCGCTGATGCTGGCCGCCAGCGATGCCCAGGCGTGTCAGTTCGGCGGCAGCGGCTGGGCCGACGAATGGCGCTGGACCAGCGAGACCCTCACCCCCGGCACCAAGTCGTTCGCCAGCCTGGGCGGCGCCCAGCCCCACCTGCAGCGCAGCCCGGTGCTGCTCGTGTCGCCCTCGGGGCCCTCCAGCGAAGCGCACGGGACGACGCTTGGCCTGTCCATCCAGTGGGGCGGCAACACCCGTTTCGACCTGGACGTGCGCCCCCGCGCCGACCCGAACGCGCCTTCGGAGCTGCGGCTGCGAGCCGGGGCCAACCCGCTGGGGGCCCCCTACCTGCTGGAGGCGGGGAAGCGGTTCGCCACCCCGGCGGTGGCCTGGACCTGGGCGGAGAGCCGGGCCGAGGTCACCCGACGGTTTCACGGGTGGACACGCGCCCGGGTGCTGCGCGACCCCGATCGCCTGCGGCCCATCGTGGCCAACAACTGGGAAGCCACCTTCTTCGACTTCGACGAGGCCCGCATCGTCGAGCTGATCGGCCGGGCGGCCGACCTGGACGCCGACGTATTCCTGCTGGACGACGGGTGGTTCGGCACCACCCATCCCCGCAACGACGACACCGCCGGCCTGGGCGACTGGCAGGTGAACCGCGCCAAGTTGCCCAACGGCCTTGCGCCGCTGGCCGAGGCGGCGACGGCTCGCGGCATTCGCTTCGGCATCTGGGTGGAGCCTGAGATGGTGAACCCGGCCAGCGAGCTGTACGAGCGCCATCCCGGGTGGGTGGTGCGCGACCGCCGGGAGCCTCGCGAGCACCGCAACCAGTTGATGCTCGATCCGCTCCTACCCGCGGTGCGCCGCTTCGAGGCCAACGCCGTGGGCGCAGCGATCGGGGCGGCCCCGGGCACCAGCTACGTGAAGTGGGACGCCAACCGGCCCGTGACCGACCCCGGCTCAGCCGCGCTGGGCGCCGACCGTCAGGCCAACGTGTGGGTCGACCAGGTGCACGCCACGTGGGCGGTGATGGACGAGGTGGTGCGGCGCCACCCGGAGGCCGAGCTGATGTTGTGCGCATCCGGCGGGGGACGAACCGATCACGGCACGCTGCGCCGGTTTCACGAGTTCTGGACGTCGGACAACACCGACCCCGTCACCCGGGTGCGCATGCAGTGGGCGTGCTCGCACTTCTTCCCGGCCGCCGCCATGGCCGCCCACGTCACCCGCTGGGGCGAGCGGCCGATGGGGTTCGCCTGCGCGGTGGCCCTGGCCGGCCGCTTCGGCTTCGACCTGGACCTGGAGGGCCTGAGCGCCGAGGAATGGGAGGTGTGCCGCGCCGCCGTGGGCATCGCCCGGCGCACCCAGCCGCTGGTGCAGCAGGGCCACCTGGTGCGGCTGGTGTCGCCCGTCGAGGGCGAGGACCGCTCCCGCGCCGCGCTCGCCTATGTGGCCGACGACAACGAGCGGGCGGTGCTCTTCGCCTACCAGCTGGAGGAGCCCGTCGGGCAGGCGCCGCGGCTCGCCCTGCCCGATCTGGCCCTGCCCGACCTGGCGGGCCCGGCTGGGTGGACCGGCACCGTCACCGACCTGGGCGCAGGCGCCGAGTCGCAGGTGCGCGAGTACTCGGGCGAGGCGCTGGCGGCGGGCGTCGACTGGCCGCTGGAGTCGGCGCTGACCGCCCGGATCTGGGAACTGGCACCGGCGCCCGCTGCCGGTAGGCGGCCCGGCGGTCAGGCCACCGGGTAACCCGCGCCGACGATGGCGGCGGTCACGGCGTCGGGTGCGCCTCCGGTGACGGTCACCTGCTTGGCATCCACGTCGACGGTCACGTCCTGGACGCCGTCCAGGGGCCTGACCGCATCGGTGATCGCAGCCACGCAGTGATCGCAGCTGATGTCGGGAACCTGAAGGGTCATGGTGTGGTCGCTCATGTCGCCGTGTCTACTCCCTCGGCCCGGCTGCGGCCATCACGCACGTGTCGCCGAGGCGGATACTCTGACACCCCGTCAGGCCGCGATGTGTGCGCTGGCGTCACGACCACCAGGGGGAGCGAAACCGATGTCAGAGCCAACCGCCGCCGGAATGCCCGACCCGTCCGCCGACGCTCAGCAACTGCCGGTGCTCGACCGTGACACGGTCGCCCGCTACCAGTTTCACGGGCAGGACGTTGGGTGGTTGCTGGACCAGCGGGCCCTCCACCGAGCCGATCATCCGTTCCTGGTGTGGGAGCCGGCTGACGGTGCCTCCCGCACCTGGACCTACGCCGAGTTCGCAGCGGCCACCAAGGAGGTGGCCGCTGGGCTGGCCGCCCGCGGCGTCGGTGCCGGCGACAGCGTGCTCATCCACGCCGAGAACTGCCCGGAGGCGGCCATCGCCTGGTACGCCGTGGCCCGCCTCGGTGGGGTGTCGGTGACCACCAACACCCGCAGCGTGGCGGCCGAGCTGAGCTACTTCATCGAGCACTCGGGCGCGGTTGGCGCCATCACGCAGCCCAAGCTGGCCCCGGTGGTGGCCGAGGCCGGAGGCGACCTGGCGTGGGTGGTGGTCACCGAGGACAACTCGGGCGTGCCCGCGGAGGACGCCCAGCAGGATCACGGCTTCGACGGGTTCGATACCCTCACCGGCGATCCGGACACCGTGCCGGAGTTGGACCCCGACCCGCTCCGTCCGGTGAGCATCATGTTCACCTCGGGAACCACGTCCAAGCCCAAGGCGGTGGTGCACACCCACGGCAACGTGCTGTGGGCCGCTAAGGTGAACCCGACCAACATCGACTTCACCCCGGACGACACCTACCTGTGCTACCTGCCGTTCTTCCACGTGAACACCCAGGGCTGGGCCATGTGGACGGTGCTTGGCGCGGGCGGCACCGTGGTGCTGCAGCCGAAGTTCTCCGCCAGCCGGTTCTGGAGCGTCATCGCCGCCCACGAGGTGAGCCACATCTCGTTGATCCCGTTTGTGTTCAAGGCCATCGGCGCCGAGCCCATCCCCGAGCACACGGTGCGGGTGGGCGTGTTCGGGCTGATCATGCCGTTCCTGGACGAGTGGCTGGGCATGCGCGTGATGGCCGCCTACGGCATGACCGAGCTGGTGGGACACTGCATCCGCTCCACCCCGAATGAGACCTACCCCGACATGGCCATGGGCCGGGTGGCCCCGGGGTACGAGATGATGATCGTCAACCACGAGACCGGCCGCCCCGCCGAGGTGGGCGAGATGGGCGAGCTGTGGATCCGCGGGGTGCGGGGCATTTCGGTGTTCCAGGAGTACCTCAACAACCCCGAGGCCAACGCCAAGATGTTCACCGAGGACGGCTGGTGCCGCACCGGTGACGTGGTGCGGCTGGAGGCCGACGGCAACATCTTCTACTGCGACCGCGACAAGGACGCGTTGAAGGTGGGCGGCGAGAACGTGTCGGCCCGCGAGGTGGAGGACGTGTGTCGCACGGTGCCCGGCATCGACGACATCGCCGTCGTGGCCAAGAGCCACGAGATGCTGGACATGGTGCCGGTGGCCTTCGTCGTGCGCAACCCTGCCGCCGAGCCCGAGGAGGTCATGGCCGCCGCCATCATCGACGCCTGCAAGGCTGCGCTGGCGGACTTCAAGGTGCCCCGGGCGGTGTACTTCACCGACGAGTTCCCCACCGCCGAGTTGGGCAAGATCTCCAAGAAGGACCTGCGCGACCTCGCCGACAGCTACGACCCCGTCTGAGGCGGCCTACCGGCCGGCGCGGGGCAGGGCATAGGTGCCCTGGGCCACTGCGGTGGGACGGTGCTGGCGGTCGTCCATCCACACGCCGATCGACCCAACCACCGAGCTGCGAGTGGCAGAGGCCAACTCGGCGCGGGCCCGGACACGTAGCCGCCGGGGCGGATTGAGGTAGTGCCCACGTCGGCCGACGCGAGCGCGTGCGATTCGCCGAGTTCGACGCAGCTGGCGCCGGCGCCAGGGAAGTGCTCGGCCAGCATGGCGTTAACCTCAGCCGCGTTCATCGGCAGAACACTACGGGTGTGCGCCGCTGCCAGCCGGCTCAGTGGGGAATGACATGTCCAAGCAGTGCACCAACGACGGCCCGAAGATCGCCCTGGTGGGTGCGGGTGGCATGTCGTTTGGGCCCTCCATGGTCAACGACGTGGTGCACACGCCCGGGCTGGCCGGTGCCCGACTGATGCTGCACGACGTCAACCCCGAACGCCTCGATCGGGCCTATCGCTTCGCGGCCAAACTCAACGCCTCCTGCGGCGCACCGGTGGTGCTCGACCGCAGCATCGACGCCGCCGAGGCCCTCGACGGAGCGGACTACGTGCTGGCCAGCGCCGAGTTCGGCCGGTTCGAGCACTGGCGGCAGGACTACGAGGTGCCCAACCGGCACGGCGCCCGGCAGATCAACGGCGAGAACGGCGGCCCGGGTGCGGTGTTTCACTCGCTGCGGTCCATCACCAACACGTTGGGCATCTGTGCCGACATCGAGCGCTACTGCCCCGAGGCGCTGCTGATCAACCTGACCAACCCGATGAGCCGGGTGACGCTGGCCATCAACCGGGGTACGAACGTGCGCAACGTGGGCATGTGCCACGAGATGCCGATGGGGGTCAACCGCCTGGCCCGCCGGCTGCGGGTGAAGCCGCGAGACGTGGAGGCCAAGGCCTCGGGCATCAACCACTTCACGTTCTTCACCGAGTTCCGCAACCGCCGAACCGGCGAGGATCTGCTGCCGCGCATCCGGGCGTTCTTCGAGAAGCCGGCCTTCGACTTCACCCCCCGCACCCAGCGGCTGGCCAAGCAGCTGGACCGGACGCTGCCCGGGGCCGGCCTGCTGGAGTTCAACTACACGCCGCTCGTGGCCCACGTCGTCCGGGAGTACGGGCTGGTGCCCTGCTCGGTGGACAGCCACATCGGCGAGTACCTGCCCTTTGCGCTCGACGTGTGTGACTGGATGCCCCGTCCGCTGGACTTTCACGAACCCGTGATGGTGGTGGCCGAGCGGGCCGCCGGATGGGCGGCGGACACCAAGGTGCCGCTGCCCATGCAGGTGGCCGGCCTGTCCGGTGAGGAGGTGGCGAGCATCGTCGACGCCAACTGGAACGACACGCCGACGTGGATCATGGCCGCCAACGTGCCCAACACCGGGCTGCTTCCCGACGTCACCGAGGGCGCCATCGTGGAGGTGGGTGCCACCGTTGACGGCGACGGCCTCCACCCCGATGTCATGGCCCCGCTGGGCGAACCGCTGGCCGGATGGGTGAACACCCAGGTGGCGCTGCAGGACCTGGTGGTCGACGCCGCCCTGCAGGGCGATCCCGACAAGGCCTTCGAAGCGGTTCGCGACGACCCGTGTTCGCCACCTGACGAGACGTCGTGTCGCAAACTCTTTGACGAGCTGCGGACCCTGCAGGCCGATAAGTTGCCGTTCTGATCTGAACTACAGGGGGAACCATGTCAACGAACACCACGTTGCTGGTTGGGACGCGCAAGGGGCTCTTCGTCGTCGAGAGCGACGAGGGCCGCACCAACTGGCGGATGGCGGAACCGCAGTTCCTGGGCCAGGTCATCCAGCACGCCGTGGCCGACCCGCGAGACCCGAACCGGTGGTTGGTGGCCGCCGGAACGGGGCACCTGGGGCCGACGGTGTTCGCGTCCGGGGATGGCGGCGCCAGCTGGGGCGAGGCCACCTCGCCGCCGGCGTTCCACCCCGGTGACCGCCTGGAGCGCAGCCTGGACCGGGCGTTCTGGCTGACGCCCGGGCACGGCGACCAACCTGGCACCTGGTACTGCGGCGGGGTGCCCCAGGGGCTGTTTCGCAGCGACGACCACGGCGACACCTGGGCGCCGGTGGACGGCTGGTGCGACCATCCCATGTGGGAGACGTGGGCCGAGTACCCCCATCGGGGCACGCCGGATGGCGCCATGTTGCATTCGATCAACGTCGATCCGCGCGACCCGGCCCATCTCTACATCGGGCTCTCCAGCGGGGGCGTGTTCGAAAGCACCGATGGCGGCGCCGACTGGCACCCACTGAACGCCGGGGTCGAAGGCATGTTCATGCCCGACCCGGACGCCGAGTTTGGCCACGATCCACACTGCGTTCGGGTGCATCCGGCCTTGCCCGACCGGCTCTATCAGCAGAACCACTGTGGGCTCTACCGGTTGGACCGGCCTGAGCAACGGTGGGTGCGCATCGGCGACAACCTGCCGGCGGAGATCGGCGACATCGGCTTCCCGGTCGAACTGCACCCTCGCGATCCCGACCGGGCGTGGGTGTTCCCTATGGACGGCACCGACGTGTGGCCACGCACTAGCCCGGACGGCCGCCCGGCGGTGTATGCCACCGCCGACGGCGGAGCCACCTGGGTGCGGCAGGACGCCGGCCTGCCCGAGCGAGGCTGGTTCACGGTGAAGCGGCAGGCCATGTGCACCGACCAGGCCGATCCGGTCGGCGTGTACTTCGGCACGACCGGAGGGGAGCTGTGGGCCAGCAACGATGAGGGGGAGGGCTTCGCCGGCATCGGCGCCCACCTGCCGGAGATCCTCTCGGTGGAGGTGGCCGCCGGTCCTCAGCCGTGATGGTGCGCATCCCCACGCCGTTGCGGTCCTACACCGACGGCGCCGCCGAGGTGCCGGCCGTCGGCGACACGGTCGCGGAGGTGCTCGATGACCTGGATGCCCGCCACCCGGGCATGGCGTTTCGCGTGGTGGACGAGCAGGGCCGGCTGCGACCCCACATGCGCGTCTTCGTGAACCGGGCGGTGGAGACCGACCTGGGGCGCGCGTTGGAGCCCACCGACGAGGTGGTGCTGATGCAGGCCTTGTCCGGCGGCTGAGCCGCCGATGGCGCACGCGACGGGCGCGGCCCCCTACCGTCTGGGTCCCGGCTCGCCGGCCGCCTTCGGCGATGCGACCCATTGAGGGAGCCAACCCATGGACGACCGATGACCGCCGCCGAACCCGAATGGCCCATGCCGCACACCGGTGGCGCGCCGCCGGCCGACACGCCCGCCCAACGAGCCGAGTGGGGGCGGGCCCGGCGGGCCCGGGTGCCCCGGTCATCGCTGGGTGACTGGTCGCCGGCGCCCAACCGGCGCGATCCGGTGGCCATCCTGGCTGACCAGGAAGCCAGCAGGGTGCCGGAGTTGGTGCCCATCCGCCACGCTCGGATGAGCGCATCGCCCTTTGCCTTCTACCGGGGCGCAGCTGCGGTCTTCGCCGCCGATCTGGGCGGCCGCCCCACCACGGGGCTGGAGGTGCAGCTGTGCGGTGACGCGCACCTGGCCAACTTCGGCATCTTTGCCTCGCCCGAGCGCCAGCTGGTTTTCGATCTGAACGACTTCGACGAAACCCATCCGGGTCCCTTCGAGTGGGACCTGGCGCGCTTGGCGGCCAGCTTCGAGATTGCGGCGCGGTCCAATGGGTTCGACGAGCGGGCGCGCAGCCGGGTTCAGCGCTACCTGGCACGGACCTACTGCCGGGCCATGGCCGAGTTTGCCGAGGCCGGCTATCTGGAGGTGTGGTATTCGCACCTCACCACCGCCGACATTGAGGCGCGGTGGGGGGACCAGCTGCCGAAGGCCAGCATGGAGCGGTTCCACCGCCTGTTGCGCAAGGCCCGCTCGAAGAACAACCTGCGGGCGTTCAACAAGCTGGTGGCCGAGGTTGGCGGCGAGCCCCGCTTCGTCAGCGATCCGCCCCTGCTGGAACGGGTCGAGGAGGTGCTGAGCACCTTTGAGCATCGGGAGGTGGCGAGCCTGGTCCGGCACTCGCTCGGCTCCTACGCCAAGAGCCTCCAGCCCGACCGACGACTGGTGCTGCACCGATACCGGTTCGCCGACCTCGCCCGCAAGGTGGTCGGAGTTGGCAGCGTGGGCACGCGGTGCTGGGTGGCCCTGCTGGTGGGTCGCGACAGCGGCGACCCGTTGTTGTTGCAGGTGAAGGAGGCCGAGGCCTCCGTGTTGGAGCCCGCGCTGGGCGCCAGCCGGTGGCCCACCCACGGGCAGCGGGTGGTGGAGGGGCAGCGGTTGATCCAGAGCGCCAGCGACATCTTCCTGGGGTGGCATCAAGCGCGTGGCGGCGACGGCCGGCTGCACGACTACTACTTCCGCCAGCTGTGGGACGGCAAAGGGTCGGCCAACATCGATGCCATGGAGCCCGAGATGATGGCGGTCTACGCCGAGGCATGCGGCCACACCCTGGCCCGGGCACATGCCCGCACCGGCGATCCCGCCGCCCTCAGCGGCTATCTGGGTGGCGGCAAGGCCATGGCCGCCGCCATGGAGCGTTTCTCCTCCGCCTACGCCGACCAGAACCAACGGGATCATGCGGCATTCGTCACCGCCGTGGGCACCCCGTGATCGCGTAGCGTGACCCCACACCGACACCAGGGGGACCTGTGAGTTCAGCGAGCAGCACGCGTTTGGCCGATCCATCCTTCTGGAACCGGCAGCTCCACGAGCGCATGGCGGAGATGGCCGAGATCCGCGAGCGCGGACCCTTCGCCCACACCACTTACATCCATCCCCTCACCGGCGAGACCGAGGCGTTCTACGGCGTCACCCGCTACGACGAGGTGATCGAGATCTCCAAGCGGCCGAAGGACTTCTGCTCGGGCCAGGGGGCGGTCTCGGTGCTGGACATGCCCGAGGAGGCCCTGGAGTTCTTCGGGTCCTTCATCAACATGGACGACCCCCGGCACGCCAGGCAGCGCGGCATCGTGGGCCGTTCGTTCACGCCCCGGCGCCTGCAGGCCGTGATGGATTCGGTCGACACCATCTGTGCCGAGGTGATCGACGGGTTCTGCGCCGACGGCGAGGCCGACCTGGTGGAGGCGTTTTCGCAGCCGTTCCCGCTGCTGGTCATCTGCGACATGATGGGCATCCCGCGCTCCGAGTTCGACACGGTGCTCACGGCCACCAACATCATCCTGGGGGGCGGCGACCCCGAGTTCATGGGCGACGGGGACCCGATGATGACCCTGTTCGGGGCGGGGATGGACCTGACCAACCTGATGAACGAGCTGGCCCACGAGCGGCTGGCCAACCCCACCGACGATCTCACCTCGCAGCTGGTTCACAACGACGTGGGCGAGGAGCTGCTGGACCCCACCGAGGTGGCGCCGTTCTTCATCCTGTTGGCGGTGGCCGGCAACGACACCACCCGCACGGCCATCAGCCACGGCATGGCGCTGCTGGCCCGTCACCCGGACCAGCGCCGCATCTGGCAGGAGGACCTGGAGGGGGTCACGCCTACCGCCGTGGAGGAAATCGTGCGGGCGGCCTCGCCCGTCACCTACATGCGGCGCACGGTTACCCGTGACCTCACCCTGGCCGGGCACGACTTCGTGGAGGGCGACCGGCTGGTGATGCTGTACGGCGCCGCCAACCGTGATCCTCGAGTGTTCGACGATCCCGAGCGGTTTGATGTGCTGCGCGACCCCAACCCGCACGTGGGCTTCGGCGGGCCGGGGCCGCACTTCTGCCTGGGCGCGCACCTGGCCCGGCGGGAGGTGGGCGTGGCCTTCCGCCAGCTGCTCACCCGCCTGCCCGACATCGAGGCGGTCGGCGAGCCCGTGCCGCTCGACTCGATAGGCATGCCCCTGGTGGGCGGCATCAAGCGCCTGCCGGTGCGCTTCACCCCGACCGCACCCCTGTCGGCCGGCTGACCGGGCGTCCGGCACCGCGGACCGCAGCGGTAGCTTGGCGGCCGACCAAGGAGCGTTCATGGACCTGGCCAGCGAGAAGTACGTCGCCCTCACCACCTATCGGCGCAACGGCGACAGTTCGTCCACGCCCGTGTGGATCGCCGACCTGGGCGACGGCACCCTGGGGTTCACCACGCCCGGCTCGTCGCTGAAGGTGAAGCGCCTGCGGCAGGACAATCGGGTGTTGGTGCAGCCCTCCGACCTGCGCGGCAACGCACGCCAGGGCACCGAGCCCGTCCCGGGCACCGCCCAGGTGCTTCAGGGGGCCGACTTCGATCGTGTTCGGGCCAAGATCGCGGCCAAGTACGGCCTGCAGGTGCGCCTCATCAGCCTCACCGCACAGATCGGCAAGCTGTTCGGGAAGGACCGCGGCAGCGACACCGCCATCGTCATCACCCTCGACTGAGCGCCGTCGGCCCATATGCTCGGCCGGTCACCAACGGGTGAAGCCCCCGGCGTCGGAATGCGCGCCGGGCGGTCGCCCGTCGAAGCCGAGGAGGCGCCCCATGGCCGAGCACCCGTCACGTCCGTCGGCACCGCCGATGTCCGAGCCCGCCGCCGAGTGGCCCGGCTACTACAACAGCGAGGATGCCTCCACCAACGATCGGGCGCACGTGTTTCACTCGTGGTCGGCCCAGGCGTTGATCAATCCCGTCGCCATCGCCCGCACCGAGGGTTCGTGGATGTGGGACTTCGAGGGCAAGGCGTATCTCGACTTCAGCTCGCAGCTGATGAACGTGAACCTGGGGCACCAGCACCCCAAGCTGGTGGCCGCCATCGCCGAGGCCGCCGGACGGTTGTGCACCATCGCCCCGTTTCACGCCAACGCCGACCGGTCCGAGGCGGCGCGGCTGATCGCCGGGGTGGCCCCCGATGGGCTGAACCGGGTGTTCTTCACCAGCGGCGGTGCCGACGCCAACGAGAACGCCATCCGCATGGCCCGGCTGCACACCGGGCGCCACAAGGTTTTTGCGGCCCATCGCAGCTATCACGGGGCCACCGCCGGTTCCATCACCCTGACGGGCGACCCGCGCCGTTGGCCCTCCGAGCCGTCGATCCCCGGTGTGGTGCACTTCTTTGGGCCCTACCCCTACCGCTCGTCGTTTGCGGCCTCCGGCCCGGCCGAGGAGTGCGAACGGGCGCTGGCGCACCTCGAGGAACTGCTGATGTTCGAGGGCGCCCACAACGTGGCGGCCATCATCGTGGAACCGGTGGTGGGCACCAACGGCATCCTGGTGCCGCCGGATGGCTACCTGGCGGGCGTCCGCGAGCTGTGCGACCGCCACGGCATCATGCTGATCGCCGACGAGGTCATGGCCGGGTTCGGCCGCTGTGGCGAGTGGTTTGCCATGCAGCACTGGGACGTCACCCCAGACCTCATCTGCTTCGCCAAGGGTGTGAACTCGGGCTATGTGCCCCTGGGCGGCGTGATCATCTCCGACGCCATCGCGTCCACCTTCGACGAGCGCGTCTATCCCGGCGGGCTCACCTACTCGGGCCATCCCCTGGCTTGTGCCTCGGCGGTGGCCTCCATCGGCATCTTCCGGGAGGAGGACACGCTGTCCGCGGCCCGGTCGTTGGGCACCGACGTGATCGGCCCCGAGCTGGAGGCGATGGCCCAGCGGCACCCGGCGGTGGGGGAGGTGCGGGGCCTGGGCGCGTTCTGGGCCATCGAATTGGTGCGCAACCGCGAGACGCGGGAGATGCTGGTTCCCTACAACGCCTCGGGTGCCGACGCGAAGCCCATGGCCGACGTGGTGGCCGCCTGCCGCCAGCGGGGCGTCTGGGTGTTCGCCCACTTCAACCGGGTGCACATCGTGCCCCCCTGCAACGCTAGCGCCGAGGACGTCCGGGCGGGGTTGGCGGCGGTCGACGAGGCCCTCGAACTGGCCGACGCCCACGTGGCATAGCCAACGCCTCCCTTCGCCGATGACCCCGCAACTTGCCCGGTTCGATCCCTTCGCCGGGCCCCCTCGGCTGCACGGCGCGAGGCGGGTCGGATGCCGACCGGGGACGGAGCTGATCCACCCGCTCGCCGCCACCGGGGAGCGCCCCCTCGATGTCCGGGTCACCGGCCTGCCCGCCGGTGTCGCAGTGGACGGCGAGGGCGTTCTTCGGGGGGTCGTCCCGATCGAACCGGGCGAACACGAACTGTCCGTCACGGCCTCCAACTCGCAGGGGAGCGTGACGGAGAAGGTGGTGTTGTGCGTGGGCGACACGTTGGCCCTCACCCCACCGATGGGCTGGAACAGCTGGAACGTCTACGGCCCAGGCGTCACCGCCGAGGTGGTGCTGCGGGTGGCTCGGGCCATGGTCGACAGCGGCCTTCGGGACCTGCGCTACTCCTACGTCAACATCGACGATCACTGGCACGCACCCCGGCGGGGCACCGACGGGCGCCCATTGGCCAACCCCGAGACCTTTCCGGACGGCATCGCCCCCGTGGCCGAGGCGGTGCACGCCATGGGCCTGAAGCTGGGCATCTACTCCGACGCCGCCGAGCGCACCTGCGGTGGCTGCTACGGCGGCCTGGGGTATGAGGAGGTGGACGCCAGGGCCTACGCCGAGTGGGGCGTGGACCTGTGAAGTACGACTACTGCCATGCGCCGCGCAGCCGGGAGGCTGCCATCGAGCGATACGGCGTCATGGGTCGGGCGTTGGCCGCCGTCGACCGCCCCATCGTGTTCAGCGTGTGCGAGTGGGGCTTCCGCAAGCCGTGGCGATGGGCGGCCCGGCTGGGTGCCTCCTCCTGGCGGACCACGCCGGACATCTTCGATAGCTGCTCGCGCTCGCTCTTAGGCGTGCGGGGGATCGCTGCGCGCAGCGTGAAGCTGGACCGGTTTGCCGGGCCGGGCCACTGGAACGAACCCGACATGTTGCTAGTGGGCAACCGCGGCGGCGGCGCGAGCACCGGCGTGCTGCGGCTGCCGTGGGGCCCCCGCCCGGGGTCTGGAGCTTCCGGGGCGTCAGCGATACCCAGGCCCACAGCCACATGACGCTGTGGGCGATGATGGCGGCGCCGCTGCTGGCATCGCACGATCTGGCTGCCTCGACCGAATTCGACCGGCAACTGCTGGGCAATCCGGAGATCCTGGCCATCAACCAGGATGAACTGGGGGTGCAGGCCCCGAGGGTGTCCTCTGGTCGAGGCCCGTGGGTGCTGGCCAAGCCGCTGGCCGATGGGTCGGTGGCCGTGTCCCTGTCCAACATGGGCCGCCGGCGGCGGCGGGTGGAGGTTCCGCTCGGCGAGGTGGGGTTGACGGGTGCGGCCGAGGTGACCGACGCCTGGCGACTGGAGCCCATGGGCGCGCTCGACCGGTTGGAGGCGGACCTGCCGCCCTGCGGCTCGGTGGTCTACCGCTGTCGGCCCGCGGCCTGAGCGCCAACACGCCCGCTGCCGAGCGTCAGCCGGCGGACCCGTCATCGTGTTCGGGCGGGCCGTCGGCGGTCGGCTTCCAGGGAAACGCCTCGGCGAATTGGAACATCGAGGCCGACTGGCTGGCCGTGGCCAGCAGGGCGCCGCTCTCGCTCCACAGGTGCGCGGCGCCATGGCCGTAGTCGCCCATGGCTAGGTGCGGGCGAAGGTCCACCAGCACCCACTCGGTGTCAACGAACGGCCCGATGCGGATGGTGTTGTCCAGGCTCAACCCGCCGGCCAGTGCACCCAGGGCATGTGCCACCGACATCGGCACCATGTCGGCCAGGTAGGCCGCCACGGCGGGGCTAATCGGGACGCGATCGCGACGACGAATCCACAGGCAGACCCGGCCCGGCCCCGGATCCGGGTGCTCGACGATGGCGGGATGGCGGATGTCGATGGCCGAGGTGAATCCGAAGTCCGGCAACTCGGGGATCTGTGCCTCGATGCCGGCCAGCAGCAGCATGCCGTGGATGGGGCTGGTCCACGGGACGGAGTCGTCGGGTGGCTCCACGGAGGGCGCTCGTTCGAACACGCCGTGCAGGCCGCTCGGTTGGGGGATGCCGGTGGCGCCGAGCGAGGCGAACATGATGTCGCCGTCGGCGTTGGTTCCCGTCACCCGCACCTGACTGGTGCGCCGCCCAGCGGCCAGTACCTCCGCCAGCACCGAGACCCGTTCGTCGGCCGGGGCGGTGGCGACGAACTGCGTGGTCATCCACAGCGGCGACCGCTGGGTCACCAACTCGGCCGCAGCGATCGACACCGCAATGGCCGTGCCCCCATAAAGCCGCCCGTCCATGCGTGCCAGGTGGTCCTCCACGACGAAACCGAAACCGCCCGGCTCCTCGCCGGCCGTCAACCCGAGGAACTTCGCGTCGTCCGATGGCATCGGCGCACAGTATCGGTTGGGTTGCCGTCGGCGTCGATGGTGGATACCCTAGGGGGTATGTGCCAACGAGTGAACTGCCCCAACTGCAAACGACCCACCTTCGCCGGCTGCGGCCAACACATCGAACAGGTGCTGGGGAACGTGCCCCCAGCCGATCGCTGCCAGTGCGCCCAAACGGGTGCCGCCCCGCGCAGGCGTTCGTGGTTCGGGTCTCGCCGCGGGGCGGCGGTGTAGGACCGCCGTGGACCTTCCCGAGGAGGTCGTCGACGACCTGCGCAAGCGGCTGCGTCGCATCGGTGGCCAGGTAGCCGGCATCGAGCGCATGTTGGACGAGGGTCGCGAGTGTCGCGACATCGTCACCCAGATCTCGGCCGCCAACCGGGCGCTGGAGCGGACCGGCTTTCGGCTGGTCAGCGCCGGCATGGCCTATTGCATCGCCAACCCCGAGGAGGCGGACGCCGACGGATACGCGATCGACGAGGTTGAGAAGCTGTTCCTGCGCTTGGCGTAGCGGCCCGCCCTCCTGCGGGCAGCGCGGCATCCTGGTGGGCGGGGAGTGGTGGTGCCAGTGGTGGGAGGAGATCCCCCTACCCGGTGAAGGCCGGGCGTAGCGGCACGCTGCCGCCCGGGTTGCCTGCGGCGTTCGAACGCGGGTCGTCGCCGTCCGATGGCGGGCCGTCGCCGTCCGAGGAAGGCGGGGCCTCCGCGGTGGTGCTGGTGGCGGCCGCAGGGTCCTCATCAACGGGGCCCACCCACAGGCGGTAGTCGCCCGCGGCCTGCACGGTGGCGGTGATGAGGCGTCCACCCGGCACCTCGGTTTCGGTCACCGGGCCGAGGTTGCGCACCGTCACCGGATGCTCGGCCCCGGGCACAGTTGGCGTCCACACCACCAGCGTGCCGCCCGGCTCCGGTGCCGTTGCGGCCACCTTGAGGTGTCCGGTGGCGGGATCGCTGCGCAGCTCGGTGATGCGGCCGGGCGCGGCACGGGGATAGCCGCGGCCCAGGATGTCCAGGAAGGCGCCGTTGGGCCCGAGGTCCTCGTTGTCGGGACAACCCAACAGGTTGAGGTGCGTGACAACGCCATCCGGTGCGACGACGGCGCCGTTCTCCCAGCGGACCGAGTGGGGGTCGCCGCAGCTCTGACGCCACTGCCACCAGGCGCCGCCCCAGGCCAGACGGTCCTCGTCGGCCGCGTAGCGGCGGGCCTTGGCCAGCGTCTCCTCGCTGGTGTCCCAGAACCCGTATTCGCCTCCCCAGTTGGGGACGCCGATCCCCTTGGTCAGCGACTCGATCGCCTCGTTGAGGCCCTCGATGGTGAAGCCGTCCCCAATGGACTCGGAATAGTTGTGCACCGACGCAACCAGGTTGGTGGTGCTCACCCCCGCCGCCGCGGGGTCGGGAATGACGATGCCTCGCTCCAGGTCGGCGGCGGGGAGTGCCGGCTCGACGAAGATGAGGTGCCCAAAGGGCGCATCGGCCTGTGCGGTGCGGATGGCCCCGATGACATCGGCCAGGAACTCGTTGTAGATCGGGGCCAGTTCGCCGGCGGGTTTGGGGTTCTCCGGCTCGTTGAGCACGTCGAAGCCGGCCACCTCGGGGCGACCAGCGAAGCGCTCGGCGATGGCACCCCAGGTGGCCGTGAACCGGTCGCGGATGCCGTCGGTGTTGTCGTAGAAGTTGTTCCAAGCCCGGTTGACGGCCGGGGAGCTGTTGCGTTCGCCGTTGGTGAGGCAGGTGGAAAGCCCGTCGGTGAGGGTTGCCCACGCTGGGGCGCCGTCCCAGCCCTTGGCGGGGGTGGTGCCCGGCGGGCAGGCCGAGGCGTCGGCGGTGAAGATGAAGGCGGAGTAGGCGTCCTGGTGCATGTCGATCACGCTGTACATGCCGTGTTCGGCGGCGGACCGGACGTAGGCGTCCACCTGGTCGAGGTAGGCCTCGTCGATGGTTCCCCGGGTGGGCTCGACCCTGGACCACGTGATCAGCAGGCGGATCACGCTGAACCCCCGGGCGGACATCTCGTCCCAGTCCGCCTCGGTGACGGGCAGGGTGGGCTCGATGCTCGGCACGCCCCGCCAGTACTCGCCCAGCGAGTTCACGTTGGCGCCCCGCAACAGCACGTCGCGCCCCTCGGTGTCCACGATGCGACGGTCGGCGGAGGTGGAGAGCGGGAGCAGCTCCACGATGTCACCCACGGTGCCCTCGGTGGCGCCGGCCGGCTGGTGCGGCAGCGGAACCACCACGGCGGCCAGCGTCAACGCGGCGACGAATCGGATGATGCGGCGCATGGTCGTGGCGCTGCCTGGCCGTCGCGGTCTCCCCAGGGTGAGCTGCGGGCGGCGACGCGGTGGCGTGAACGGAGGCGCGTCGGGCGCGAAGCGGTGCGAGCGAGGAACGGGTTCCACGGGCCGAACCGTAGCGTCCCGGGGTGTGCGTCTGGGTAGTGTCGGCGGCGATGCCCACCCCCGAGACGAGCGAGGACGTCGAGTGATCGTCGATGGCGACTATCAACGCGACGGCGCCGTGTGCGTGCGTGGTGCGTTCAACGCCGACGAGCTGGCTTGGGCGGCGGAGGCCATCGACAACAACCTGGCCGATCTGTCGCCACGAGCCAAGCGGGCCAGCGCAGACGACGACGCACCGTTCGTGGAGGACTTCTGCAACTGGGAACGCCTGCCGGCGATGGAACGATTCATCCGTGAGACACGGGCGGCCGAGATCGCAGCGACCCTCACCGGATCGAGCACCATCCGCCTCTACCACGACCATGTGCTGGTGAAGGAGCCGGGCACGCGCCAGCGCACCCCCTGGCACCAGGACCTTCCCTACTACAACGTGGAGGGCAACCGGAACGCCTCAATGTGGCTGCCCGTCGACCCGGTGGCACGCCCGGCCAGCCTGGAGTTCATCGCCGGATCGCACCTGGGGCCCTGGTACACCCCCCGCACCTTCCTGGACAACGAGGCCCGCTGGTTTCCCGAGGGCGCCCTGGCCGAACTTCCCGACTTCGATGCCGCCGGTTGGCGGGTGATCGGCTGGGAGCTGGAGCCCGGCGATGCCGTGTTCTTCCACATGCTCACCGTGCACGGTGCCGGCGGGGTGAGCGGCACCGGAAGGCGACGGGTGCTGTCCGTCCGATTCCTGGGCGACGACATGGTGCACGTCCCACGGCCGTGGACAACCTCGCCGCCGTTCCCCGGCCTGGACGAGGAGCTTCCCGCGGGTGCCCAGCTGGACCACCCGCTGTTTCCGGTGTTGTGGCCCCGAACGGTTCGGGTCGATGCCGATGCCCGAGTCGATGCCGAGGGGGTGGGCGATGAGTGAGTTTGCCGACAGGTATGGGCCGTGGGCGGTGGTCACGGGTGCGGCCCAAGGCGTGGGGTTGGCCTTCGCCGAGGCGTTGCTGGCCCGAGGGCTGGGGGTCGTGATGGTGGACCTGTCGCCGACCGTGACCGATGTGGCCGACGGGCTGGGCGACCGCGTCCGCCCGCTGGTTGCCGACGTGGCCGACCCCGGTTGGCTCGACGCCCTGGGCGACGTCACCGCCGGGTTGGAGATCGGCCTGGCCGTGGCCAACGCTGGGGTGTCGTTCGTGGGTCGCTACCTGGACATGAGCCCCCAGCAGCGCCGCACCATGCTGGCGGTGAACTGCAACGGCACGGCGGAGCTGGCGTCGTGGGCGGTGCCCGCCATGGTGCGGCGGGGGCGGGGCGGGTTCGTGGCCACCAGTTCGGGCTCGGCGCTGGCCGGCACCGGGGGTGTGGCCCTGTACAGCGGCACCAAGGCGTTCTCGGTGAACCTCATGGAGGCGCTGGGCTGGGAGCTGCGGGGCACCGGGGTGGACACCCTGGCGGTGGTGGCGCCCACCATGGACACGCCGGCATTCCGCTCGGGCAATCCGGACCTGGCCGCCGCCTATGCGCCGCCGGTTGACCCCCGGGTGGTGGTGGAGGGTGCGTTGGACGCGCTCCCCGTCGGCGGCCGCTACCTGGCCGATGACGGCCTGGAACTGGCCACCTCGCTGGATCGCCCCGAGCGGGTCGACCTGATGGGCGCCGCCACCACGGCCATGTATCCACAGCTCTTCGGCAGCTGACGCACCAACCCCGGCGTCGGCCTTCCCAGGCCGTTACCGACCGGGCCGTCCCTGTCACCGTGTAGCGACCCGTAGGGTGGCCCGGCCGTCCGCCCTCACCCACAGGGAGCACCGACCGTGATCGAAGTGAGCGACTCCGAGCGCATCCGCACCGTCCGCATCAACCGTCCGGAGGCCAAGGGGGCCATGACCGGGGACATGTGGAACGCCCTGGCCGACGCATTGGCCGAGGCCTCCGACCATCCTGGGGTGGCCGTGGTGGTGTTGACCGGCACCGGGGATGCGTTCTGCGCCGGGGTGGACCTGGCCGAGATGGCCCAGATCGCCATGGGCGAGGGGGGCTCCGACGTGCACGCCTTCCCGCGCTGTGCCGACACCATGGCCACCCTGGCCAAGCCGCTGATCTGCGCCATCAACGGCGTGGGCGTTGGCTTCGGTGCCACGGTGGTGGGCTTCGCCGACCTGGTGTTCATGTCCAGCACCGCCCGGTTGAAGTGCCCCTTCACGCGTCTGGGCGTGGCGCCCGAGCTCGCCAGCAGCTACACGTTCCCCACGTTGATCGGCCGCCAAAACGCCTCGTGGGCGCTGCTCAGCTCCGAATGGCTGAGCGCCGAGGAGTGCGACCGCATGGGCCTGGTCTTTCGGGTGTGTCGACCGGAGGAGCTGATGGATGAGGCCATGGCCCACGCCCGGGTGCTGGCGGCCAAGCCGATCGGTTCGTTGGTGGAGTCGAAGGCGGCCATCCTGGCGGCCATGGCGCCCCAGATCGAGGCGGCACGCGCCCGTGAGGATGCGGCGTTCCAGCGCCTGCTGGGCACGCCGGACAACATTGAGGCGATGACGGCCTTCGCTGAGAAGCGAGAGCCCAACTTCGGCTGACGCCCAGCGGCCAGACTGTGGCCGTGATTCGGTTGGAGACGCTCGACGTGCTGGTGCCCGGTGCGGCGTCCGAGGGCGTCGAGTGCCTGCCGGCCAACAACAACCTCGACCTGATCCGTCACGGCGGTCGCCTCTACCTGGCATGGCGAACGGCTCCGTCGCATTTCGCTTCGGCGGATGCGCGCCTGGAGGTCGCCTCGGCGGCGGGCGTGGACGGCCCGTGGCGCCACGAGACCACCGTGGCGTTTGGGGCCGACCTGCGTGAGCCCCGGTGGGTGGCCGCCGGTGATGAGCTCCACCTGTATTTCATGAGGCTGGGCACCGACCCCAAGCGGTTTCAGCCCCGCGGCGTGTTCCAGGTCTCCGCCACCGACGGGTGCTGGGCGGAGCCGGCGCCTGCATTCCCCACCGGCGGCGTGGTGCCCTGGCGCATCGGGCGGCTGGCCGGCCGGTGGGCCATGCTCGGCTACCGGGGCGGGGAGGCCATGTACGGGCCCCGCCCCGCCGATCCCGTCGTGGAGCTGCGCTGGAGCGACGATCTAGTCCACTGGAGCGACCCGGAGGACCTGCACCACGGCGGCACCGAGTGCGAGCTGGTTGAGCTGCCCGACGGCCGCCTGCTGGGCGCCACTAGGAACGAGGGCCCCAGCCGCCGGGGCAGCGACCTGCTGGTGGGCCCCGACACGCAGCGGTTGGAGGTGACGCCGCTCGACCGCAAGCTGGACTCGCCCAACCTGGTGCTGTGGCAGGGCGAGCCGTGGCTGTTCGCCCGCCGCCAGGTGGCCTGGCGCGGCCGGTACGACCTGGTGCCCCGCTGGGTGCCGGGGCCGGTGGCCATTCGGGCGGATCAGGCGGTGTGGTCCGGCACCCGCAAGCGCAGCGCCCTCTATCGAATCGACCCGGACCGGCGGGAGGTGCGCTGGGTGCTCGACCTGCCGTCGCGTGGCGACACGGCCTTTGCGGCCGTGGTCCCCGAGGCCGACGGGTCGCTGCTGGTCGCCGACTACCGCAGCCCGGCTTGGGTCGGCGACGTGATGTGGCTGCGGGGCCAGCTGCGCCCCACCGAGATCGCGCTGCACCGCCTCAGTCGCCGCTGATCCCGCCCGACACCGTGCCGCCAGGGAGCCCCGCTCGGCTCGCCTCGGGGGCTCCCCACCAAGATCCCGCCCACCACAATCGCGCCCAGTCGGGTTTTGGGCGCGTTCTTTGCGGACAGGTCACCACAATCGCGCCCAAAACGATCGTGGGCGCGATTGTGGTGGGGAGCGGTCCCCAGTGACGGACCGAACGTGCCGTCATACGTTCGCCGGCATGGATGAACTCACTGCGATCGTTGATCGACTGGCGGGCGCGCAACGAGGCGTCGTGACCCGCCGACAACTCCTGCAGGCGGGGGCCACGGCGTGGATGCTGAGACACGCATGCCAGCAGGGCCGACTGCTGACCGTCCGACCAGGCCTCCACCGAGTGCCGGGGGCACCCCAGGACCTCCTGCACGAGTTGTGGCTGGCCCACCTGGCGGCGGGGAGTGCCTCGGTGATCTCCCACGGCTCGGCGGCGCGCTTGTGGGGCCTCTCGGCCATTCGCCACTGTCGACCAACCGTGATGGTGCCTCACGGCCACTCCCCCAGGGTTGGCGAGCTGGCGCTCGTTCATCGCGCCCGTCAGCTGGAATCCATCGATGTGACCATGATGGACGGCCTTCCGTTGACCACGGCAGCCCGGACCTTGGTGGATGTGGCCGGCGAGTGCGGCCGCTCCCGCCTGCGGGCGGCGCTCGATGCAGCGCACTTCGATCGCACGGCATCGTTCACCGAGGTGGGCGAGGCTGCCTTGCGAATTGGCGGCTCGGGCCGACGGGGCACGGTGCTGATCTGTGGCCTGTTGGACGACGCTGCTCCCGGCGATGCGTTGGCCCAGTCGGTGTTGGAGCAGCTCCTGGGGGACCTGCTGCGGGCGGCGGGTATCGACCGGTTCAGCCGGCAGTTCCCACTCCCCGGCCGTGGCGAGATGGCCGGGTACGTCGATACGTTCCTCCACGATGCCGATGTCATCGTGGAGGCCGACGGGCGTCGCTGGCACAGCCGGCAGGCGGCCTTGCGTCGAGACTACGAGCGGGATTTCGCGGCGCAACAGGTGGGGGTGATGACGGTGAGGCTGCTGCACGAGCACCTCACGGCCGATCTCGAGGCGTGTGCCGACGGGCTCCGACGCATCGTCGAGCAGCGCCGGCCCATGGTGGCGGCACGCCGGGCCGCCCAGGCCTCCTGAGCCCATCCCATGCCGCCCGGATAGCTTCTCGCCGGTGACCGTGATGCCCCCAGTCCTGTGCGACCGATCCCAGTGCGACCGGTCGGAGGTCCGATGAACGCCGACGAGTTGGTCGACGCCTGTCGGGCCTTCGCCCCAACGCTGGGCGAGCGGGCCGAGGAGGCGGAGCAGCTTCGCCGGCTGCCGGATGCCACCGTGACCGATGCGTCCGATTCCGGCCTGTTTGGGGCCGTGGTGCCCGCCTCGCTGGGCGGACACGGGCTGGGCCTCACCGAGCTGGCCAACGGCACACGCGAGCTGGCCCATGGTTGCCCGGCGTCGGCCTGGACGCTGTCGTTCCTCATGTTGCATGCCTGGCTGCTGTCCAAGCTGCCGCCTGCGGGCGCGACCGAGCTGTTCGCCGACGGTCGGGTCCCGCTGGCACCGGCGCCCCTGGCCCCAACCGGGTCGATGACGCCGGTTGCGGGCGGCTTTCGGTTGTCGGGCCGGTGGGAGTGGGCCACCGGCATCGCTCACGCCGACTGGGTGCTGGTGCACGCCGTACAGGCCGAGCCTGCGTTTGCCACCAGGTTCCTGGCGGTGCCGTTCCGGCAGGTGGAGGTGGTCGACGTGTGGTTCACCTCCGGCATGGCGGCCACCGGATCCAACACGGTGAGCATCACCGATGCGTTCGTGCCCGACCGATTCACGGTGGACGCCCGAACGCTCATGGACGGGGCGGCGTCGGCGGGCCAGGTTGTCGGCGACGGCATGGCCGGCTTGCCGGTGCCGCCCGTGCTGGCGCTGGTGGCGGCGGCACCAGCGTTGGGGGCGGCCGAGGCCGCGGTGGCGCACTACCGGAACCGATTGTCCGAGCGGGTGCTGGCCTACAGCCTCGGCGACAAGGCCGCCGATCAGCCCGCCGCCCAGGTGCGCCTGGCCACGGCGATGAGCGATCTGGCGTCAGCCCGGGCGCGCTGGGACCGAGCGTTGGCCCAGCTGGACCCGCAGGCCGGCGTCATCGGCGAGCAGCTGCGGGTGGACAGCCGGCTGGCGGCAGCGGCGACGGTGCGCAGCGCGCGATCCATCATCTCCACCGTCTGCGAGGGTGCCGGCGCCAGCGTCTACTTCAGCACGGAGCCGTTGCAGCGTTTGCAGCGCGATGTCGAAGTGCTGAAGGGCCACGTCATCTTCGACTGGGACCGCACCGCAGAGCTGGCCGGACGCGTCGCCCTCGGCTTTCCGCTCCGCCCCACCGACTTGGTGTGAGCCTCCCTAGGTGATGGAGGGATCCAGCTCCTGCAGCAGGATGGCCTTCTGCCACACCTCCGAGCTCAGGTCGGAGGTCAGGCTCTCGATCTCTCGGACCGCACCGAGCACCACCGCGTCCTGCGTGGTCTGGGCGTACATGGCCGCCAGCTTCGCGGTGAGCGACAGCATCTCCGAGCAGTAGTCCAGGTAGCGGGTGAGCTCGAAGCGGGTGAGATCTCGTGCCGGGCTGTGCTCGGTTCGCTGCGCCGGGGTCAGAAGCGCTTCGGGGTCCTTGGTCAGCTGGTGCATGTCGATCACGTGGGCCACGCTTCGCAACTCGTGCAGGCCCACAAGAGCGCCGCGCCGCTTCAGCCGCCCCTCCAGGCTGCGCAGGAACACCCCGGCCACCACCACGAACACCAGGTCCTGTAGCGCCGCCTCGGCCACCATGATCCACTCATCGAAGCCCCGCACGTCGCTGGCTCCGAGGTTCAGCCGAACAGCGATCGCCAGCAGCAGGCCGGTGGCCACCAGGATGAACAGGGCGAGCGCGATGCGCAGCCGCCAGTGGGGTCGTTCGAGGTCCTCCACCCGGTCTTGGGTGCTGCGGGCCGTCTCCACCAGGTGGTGGCAAATGCCGCTGATGCCGCGCCCGGCGAAGCGCTCATCGATGCGCAACGACAACCGCTGGGCCGTCACGACGATGGCGCCCGAGTTCAGGCGGTAGGAGTCCACCCGCAACATATCGGCACGACCGTCGGGCGATGGAGCCCCGGGGTTGGGCAAGAATGGCGCCATGTCGCCTCCCGTTCTGCTCGTGCACGGTTTTGGAACCTCCTACGACCTCACCTGGGTGTCCAACGGATGGGCCGACCTGCTGGCCGACGAGGGCCGAGCGGTCATTGGGGTGGATCTGTTGGGCCACGGCCACGCACCCAAACCGACCGACCCGGAGGCATACGGTGACCTGCGAGCCCGGGTGACCGAAGCGATGCCCGCCGAAGGCCAGGTGGATGCCATCGGGTTTTCGCTGGGCGCCAAGACCTTGTTGCAGCTGGCGGGCGACCAGCCGCACCGCTTCCGGCGGCTGGTGGTGGCCGGCGTTGGCGCCAACCTGTTTCGTCGCGATGACCATTCGGCCGTGGTGGAGGCGGTTCGCACGGGCGACGACGGGGGAAGCCCTGCGCTGGGCTACTTCAGCGGTCTGGCCACGCTGCCCGGCAACGACCGCGAGGCGTTGGCCGCCTGCATGACCAACGGCGGCGGCCCGGTGACCGCCGAGCAGCTGGCCGCCATCCTCTGCCCGGTTCTGGTGGTGTTGGGCGACCAGGATTTTGTCGGCCCGGCCGATCAGCTGGTGGACGCGCTGGCCGATGCCCGGCTGGTGACCCTGGCCCGAACCGACCACGCCCGCACGCCGAAGTCCTTCGAGTTCATCGACGCAGCGCTCGAGTTCCTGCGGGGGTGAGCCGAGGGGGCGGGCCCGGTTTGCTCGGCGGCTTAGGCGTCAGCGAGGTGGGCCGCTGGAAGTGAACCGGGTTCCGGGCGGATCGGCCGCCCAGGTCGCCGGCTGGTTCCAGCCGTCCTCGAAGACCACCTCGGCCACCGGTCGCCGCCGAACCGGTCCGTGGCGACCCATGGGCCGCCCCAGCGGGATGGTTCCGGCCAGGGCCACCTCGGTTGGGATGCCCAGCAGTTCCCGCAGCTCGTCCTCGACGAAGCTGTGCCACATGGTGATGACGCCGCCGTAGCCCAGGGCGCGGGCGGCGAGCAACAGGTTCTGGCAGGCCGGGTACACCGAGGCCCCCTCGGTGGGGTGCGGATCCCGGTGGCGCATCAGGCAGGCGAGCACCACCACCGGCGTGGCCTCGAAGTTGGCCACGAAGTGTTCCATCGTGGCGGCCATCCGGGCCTTGGGCGTGTTGACCTCGGCGCCCGAGCCCTCGTCATAGCCGTCCCGCCGTCGCTTCTCGGCCCACAGGGCGCGGAACGACTCGCCCAGCAACGCCTTGGCCTGAACCGCCCGGGGCCCATCGCGCAGCACCACGAACCGGGCGGGTTGGCGGTTGCTGCCGGACGGCGCCCGGGTGGCGTGCCACAAGATCGTGTTGAGGTCGGCCTCGGGTATCGGCTCGGGGCGGTAGCGGCGGATGGCCCGGGTGGTGGCCAGGCCATCCAGAAGTGGCACGCCAGGGTGCCCGTCGTTCGACGCAGTGGTCATGGGCCCAGTATCGGCCACGGCCACGGCCGCGGCCCACGGCTTCGCATCGGCGCCGTGGCGCCATGGGGCGCTCCCATCCGTGGTCGTCGGGTTCGGCCTTCTAGTGTGGACCCGTGGAAACGACCGACGTGAAACAGACCTCCGTGTGGCTCACCCGTGCGGTGGCGTACGTGACCTACGGCTTCTTGGGCTTCACCGGGTTCATCCTGGTGCAGGGTTTCTTTCTCAAGCTCCTGGGTGCCAATCCCACCGTGGCCTACACGCGCTGGGCCTATCGCAGCCTCGATCGGGTGATGGCTCCGTTTCGGGGCATCTTCCCTACGGTGGAGTTCGACGGCGATGCCGTGTTGGACACCTCCATCCTGTTCGCCTTGGTGATCTACGGCCTTCTGGCGTTGGTGGTTCGGGCGGCGCTCGATTGGCTGAACTACCGGTTGGCCAAGTTGGAGCGCCAGCGCCAGACCGAGGAACGTGACCACCGGGCGGCCATGGCGGCGCCGCAGCCCTCGCCCCGTCCCCAGCCCTGGCCCGAGGAACAGCGTGGCGGCGGCCCCGGCGCGCCCACCTCGGTGATGGAGGACCCGTCCAGTCGCTGAGCCGCACTCGACTGCCGACGCCTAGGATCTCGGGCGGCGTCCCGAGGGGAGGACCGACATGAACTCACCTGAGCACTTCGATGTGGTGGTGGTGGGCGCCGGCATCTCGGGAATCGGGGCGGCGTACCACCTGGGGGCGATGAGCCCCGACCGCAGCTACCTCATCCTGGAGGGTCGCGACGACCTGGGTGGCACCTGGGATCTCTTTCGCTATCCCGGCATCCGCTCCGACAGCGATATGCACACGCTGGGCTACAGCTTCAAGCCGTGGAAGGCCGAGACCGCCATTGCGGACGGCCCCTCCATCCTGGCCTACCTCAACGAGACCGTGGACGAGTACCGCATCCGTCCCCACATTCGCTACCGGCACCTGGTGGAGACTGCCGAGTGGAGCAGCGAGGATGCGCGCTGGACGGTGACCGCCCGCCGACGCGGCGACGGTGGCGCCGAGGAGACCGTCACCTACACCTGCCAGTTCCTGTTCATGTGCTCCGGCTACTACTCCTACCGGGCCGGGCACACCCCGGAGTTCCCCGGACGGGATCGGTTTCAGGGCGACGTCGTGCACCCGCAGCAGTGGCCGGACGACCTGGACTACACCGGCAAGCGTGTGGTCATCATCGGGTCGGGTGCCACGGCCATCACCCTGGTGCCGTCCATGGCCGCCACCGCCGAGCACGTGACGATGCTGCAGCGCTCGCCCACCTACGTGGTGTCTCGGCCGTCCAAGGACAAGCTGGCCAACGCGCTGCGCAAGGTGCTTCCTGCACAGCTGGCCTACGACCTCACCCGGTGGAAGAACGCCCGCCTCCAGGAATGGGTGTACCGCAAGACCCGCACGGCACCCGGCAAGGTTCGGGCCACCCTGCTGCAACGAGTGCGACAGGAGCTGGGTCCGGACTACGACGTCGCCACCCACTTCACACCCAGCTACGACCCCTGGGACCAGCGGCTGTGCCTGGTGCCCGACGGCGACCTGTTCAAGGCCATTCGCAGCGGGGCGGCGTCGGTGGTGACCGACGAGATCGAGTCGTTCACCGAAACGGGCATTGCCCTGAAGTCCGGTCTGGAACTTGAGGCCGACCTCATCGTGACCGCCACGGGGTTGGAGCTGGTGACGCTGGGCGAGGTGTCCTTCACTGTGGACGGCGAGCCGGTGGACTTCGCCGACACCTGGACCTATAAGGGCCTGGCGTACTCCGACGTGCCCAATCTGGTGTCGTCGTTCGGCTATGTGAATGCGTCCTGGACGCTGCGCGCCGACCTGACGTGCGCGTACGTGTGCCGCGTGCTGAACCACATGCGCACGACCGGCACCGACGTGGCCACGCCGCGGCTGCGGCCCACCGACGCCGACATGCCGGCCCGGCCGTGGATCGACGACTTCTCGGCGGGCTACATCCAGCGCATGCTGCCTCGCCTGCCCAAGCAGGGCGACCGCGAGCCGTGGCTGAACACCCAGCGTTACTCCGAGGACAAGGCCCTGATCGCCGAGGCCCCCATCGACGACGGGGTCATGACGTTCACCAAGGCCCCGGCCCGGGCCCACGCCGACCCCGAACCGGCAGTCGCGACGGCCGGGTCGTGACCGTTCCCGAGACCGACCACGTGGTGGCCCTGGGCCGGCTGCACGCGGCGTATGCCGACGTGGTCACCCGTCGGGCCTGGGCCCAGCTACTGCCGCTGTTTGCCGAGGACGCCACGATCGAGTTGGAGCTGGTGACCTCGCCGGATCGCACCATCCACGGGGCCGTGGCGTTGGGCGAGATGGTGGGGGCCGCCCTGGAGCGCTTCGATCACTTCACCTTCGTGCCGCTCAACCACGTGGTGGACATCTCCGGCGACACCGCCACGGGTCGACTGCACATGTGCGAGATCCGCCACGATCGCGAGAGCGACTCCTGGCAGAACGCGTTCGGGGTGTACCACGACCGCTTCGTTCGGCTGGCCGGGCGCTGGCGTTTCGCTCATCGCCACTACCGATCGCTGGCCCGCACCGGCCCCGGGGGGATGGTGCTGGGCCCGCCCGAGAAATTTGGCCCGCCCGAGGGTCCGGGGAACTGACAGCCTGGGAACACGCCAACGAGGGGGACGAGCAATGGGCAGCGAACGACACGAGGTGGAGGCGGCCGTCAGGCGGCTCATCGAGCTGCGGGATGCCATCAGCGCCGGTCATGGGCGTTGGGCCGATTTGGCGCCGTTGTTCACCGACGACGTCGTGTACGTCGACCCGGCCTGGGGGCGCATCGAGGGCATCGAGGCGGTGCGGGCCGAGGTGTTGGGCGAGGCCATGGAAGGGCTCGACTGGCGCTACCCGACCGACCACTATTCGATCGACGGCGACACCGTGTTGGTGAAATGGCGCCAGGTGATCCCGGGCTCCGACGGTGCCGACCACGAACAGTCGGGCTACTCGCTGCTGATCTACGCGGGCGACGGCAAGTTCCGCTACAACGAGGACATGCTGAACATGTCCCACGTCATCGAGGACATCGGGGCCAGCGGTTGGCGGCCCCCCGAGGGCATGGACATGACCATGCCTCCCGCCTCACCCAACCGGGACTTCTCGATCCCGGACCGCTAGCGGCGCGCTCGAGCGCAGCTATGCCTCGTCGGGCAGCTCGAATCCCAGCTCATCGGCCATGCGTTCCAGGCCGTCGTTGAGGGATTGCTCCCACAGCTCCGTCGGATCGGCCGCCTCGTTGAGCTGCGTTTCCAGGCGGAGGAGCGCCTCGTCGGTGATCGAGGCCGGCCAGCCCTTCCGCCGGTGGCAGTAGCGAATCCACGCGTCGAGAATCCGCCGAAGTCGCTCGTCGTCCTCGTCGGAGACGATCTCGGTGTGGTGGTACCAGTCGACGAATGCGGCGACGGCCAGCGGCGACCACCTGAACGGGTCGCCGCCGGCGCGGGCCTCGGCGTAGTCGAAGCACCGGTCGCACAGCTGGCCAACCTGGGCGTGGGTCGCCGGTGGCTGGGCGTCCGCCAGACCGGCCGCCTCCGGGGAGTCGAGGAAGGCGGCGACCGCCCCCGACCGCTCGTGCTCGTCGATGTGGGTAGGCTCCTCGGGCGGAGCGGCCCGCAGCCGTCCGAGGAGCAGGCCCGCCAGGGGAGCGAGGGCATCGAACCCCGGCTGCAGCGGCGCATCTGGATCGCTGAACGCAATCGCCATGCCCTGGGCCAGGTCGCGGGCCACCTTGGCGACGTCGGCCGGTTCGAGGAAGCGGATCGCATCGGCCAGGTACGGGCGGCCGTCCGGGCCCACCGGGTGGCCGGTGCCGGGCGTGTACACCTCGGTGAACTCGTCCAGGGTGGCCAGCACCAGATCGTTGACGAACGGGCCTTCGGTGATGATGAGGCTGCCAAACAGCACGCGGTTTTCGAAGCCCCCCGGCCAGGCCAGCTCGATGCCCAGGTTGAGCGAGTCGCCGAGCAGGTCGCCGGCGCGCCACGCCCCGACGGGCGCGGCCTTCCACACGGCATCGGCCCACGCCGGAGCGAGCGACCGGCCGTCGGCCCGATCGACGGCCATCCGGAGTTCCTCGGCGGCATTCCCGTCGACGAACGGCTCCAGCGCACGCAGGCAGTCGATGTAGTTGGGTTGGGGGTGAATGCGCTCGGCCTCGGCCAGCAGGGTGACCGCCACACCCAGCATCTTCAGCGCCTGCGTCCGGTCGTCGGGGCTGGGTGACCCCCCGACCTCGTCGTCGGACTCCGCCGCCGCCAGCGCCAGGATCGACACGAAGCCGGAGGCCAGCTCCTCGATCTCGGCGGGATGCCCATCGCGCTGCTGGCCCAGTTGTTCGGCCATGGCCGAGAACACCTCGTGCACGTTCGGCTGGTCAGACTTCGATGGGGCCTCCGGCTGCACCAGGTGAGTGCTGCCGGATGGTGTCCAACCGTCGCCGCTGCGCACCGGGAACCCCGACGCAGGGTCGAGCCCACCCGACGGCGCACGGTGACCTCCCGG
The DNA here is from genome assembly GCA_041394405.1 of Microthrixaceae bacterium. Classification (GTDB taxonomy): domain Bacteria; phylum Actinomycetota; class Acidimicrobiia; order Acidimicrobiales; family Microtrichaceae; genus Microthrix. The sequence goes on along the minus strand of JAWKIF010000009.1, from coordinate 249,464 downwards.
GGGAGTCACCCGTCCGCCCCGGCGCTTCTTGTTGCCCTTGCGCTTCCGTGACATCGGCCCAGTCTCTCAGCCGGTCGATGGGGTCGCGACGAGCACGACCAGGCGGCACCGTCTGCTCGCCGTGCGCCATCGAGACCCTCACGTGAGGATCTGGTGCCGCCTGCCATGCGAAACCCTCACGTGAGGGTCTCGCATGCGGGGAGCCCGGGCCGGTCGGTGGGGCCGCGACGAGCTCGGCCCGGCTCGGAACCTTGCGCGGGTAGCTTGGCCGCACCAAGGGGGGGTCACGATGAACGACCACGCACCGAGCGATGCCGCACCGCCAGCGCCTGCCGCACCAACCAGCGTCGACTTTCACTTCGACGTGCTGTGCCCATACGCCTACCAGACGTCCAAGTGGATGCGTACCGTGCGCGATCGGCTGGGCCTGACCGTCAACTGGAAGTTCTTCAGCCTGGAGGAGATCAACCGGGTAGAGGGCAAGAAACACCCGTGGGAACGGGAGTGGAGCTATGGCTGGTCGATCATGCGCATCGGCGCTCTGCTGCGGCGTACCAGCAACGAGGGCCTCGACCGCTGGTACGAGCGCGCCGGCCGCGCGCTGCACGAGGAGGGGCATCGCCCCCATGTTCCCGACGTGGCCCGGCACCTGCTGGACGAGCTGGGTCTCGATCCGGCCTTGGTGGACGAGGCCATGGCCGACCCGAGCACCCACGACGAGGTGCGGGCCGACCACGATCGCGTGGTGGCCTCGGGCGGCTACGGCGTGCCGACGCTCTTCTTCAGCGACGAGGAGTTGGGCGAACGGTGCCTCTTCGGTCCGGTGCTGATCAACCCGCCCACCGGCGATGCTGCCGTTCGCCTGTGGCACGCCGTCGCGGCGTGGTGCGAGTTCCCCGACCTCTTCGAGCTGCAGCAACCCAAGACACCTGCGATGGAGGGCCGCATCGTTGAGGCCTTCACGCCGTACCTGAAAGCCCGAGACTGGGTCAGCATCAACCGGGGCAAGGTGATCGGCTTCTCCGGGGACGGATTCACGGTGGAGCGAAACGCCGACGGGACGGGCCTCGCCGACCAGTAGCCGCGCCCGCGCCGGCGGCCGGGCGAACGGCCTACAGCCCGGGTTTGGTGGGGTCGCCCTCGCCGTCGGGCAGCAGCGGGGACCGGAGAGGCACCACCATCATCGAAAAGTCGGCGTTGGCAATGAGGTGGCCGTCGTCGTCGGCGACCTCGCAGTCCACCACGATGAGCTGGCTGCCTGACTTCACCACTGAGGCGGTTGCCACCACCGTGTCGGTGCGGGGTCGGCCCAAGTAGCGGATATGCATGTCGGCGGTCACCAGCGACTCGGTGGTGGGGTCGAAGTCGCGGCTCTGCACCGAGGCCAGCGCGCACGCCAGGTCGACCATGATGGCGATGGCCCCGCCGTGCAGGTTGCCCGTGAACCCGAACGCCGCCGGGGCCACGGGCATGCGCACGGTCGCTGCGGTCGACCCTGGTTCGAAGGCGTAGTCCAGCCCCAGCAGGTCGTGCAGCGGGATGCCGCCGGGCTCGTCACTCATGGGCACCTCAGGGTTGGGGGCGGTCGGCGATGGCGGCCCGAACCGGCAGCGAGGTGAGGCCGCGCAGGAACATGCGGGCGGCGAAGACCGGCTCGCCGACCACCTCCAGGCCGTGTAGCCGGTCGAGGATGGCGGTGAACGCCACCTCGGCCTGCAGGCGGGCCAGATGGGAGCCCAGGCACGCGTGCGCCCCTGCCCCGAACTGCAGGTGCTTGCCCGCGTCGGGCCGCGCCACCCGCACCGCCCCGGCATCGTCGCCCCAGAACCGGGCGTCTCGGTTGGCCGAGGCCAACCCGGCATACACCACGGCCCCGGCGGGCAACTCCACCCCGCTGAGGCTGGTCGGCCGGGTGGTGATGCGCCGGGTGAACTGGTTGGGGCCGTCGTAACGCAACAGCTCGGAGATGGCGTTGGGCAGCAGGCTGCGGTCGGCCCGCAGCGCCGCGAGCTGCTCGGGGTGGCGGGTGAGGGCCAGCGTTCCGTTGCCGATGAGCACCGCTGTCGGCTCGTGGCCCGCCATGTACAGGGTGACCAACTGGCTCATCAGGTCTTCCTGTGACAGCCGCTCGCCGTCGATCTCGGCGTGCACCAGGTGCGACATGAGGTCGTCGCTGGGGTGGACGCGCTTGGCCTCGGCCTGTTCGGCCAGGTAGGCGTACATGGCATCCAATCCGGCGATGCACACGTCCCGCTCGCTTGCGTCCATGACGGGGTCCACGGACTTGGCGACGCACTGGGTCCAGTAGCGGAATTGCGGGTTGTCCTCGGCCGGTACCCCCAGCATCTCCGAGAAGATCTCCACCGGCAGGGGGTAAGCGAAGTCCTCGACCAGGTCGAAGGTGACCGGCCCGGTGCCCAGGCGTTCGGCCAGGCGGTCCAGCGCGCCGTGCATGCGCTCGGTGACCATGGTGCGCAGCGCCTCGATGGCCGAGCTGCGGAATGGCTTGGCCATCAGCCGCCGGGTGCGGGCATGGTCGGGGTCGTCCATCATCACCACGGTGCGGGCGGCGCGTGGCTGTTCGGCCAGGCGTTCCAGCTCGATCTGGGTCACCGGGGTGGGGGTGGCGTTGTGCACCGACGAGGAGATGGTGGGGTCGCGCAGCAGGGCTGACACGTCGTCGTAGCGGGTCACCAACCAGCCACACAGCAGCTCGGAGTACTGCACCGGATCGTGGTCCCGCAGCGCTTCGTACTGCCCATAGGGCGAGGCGATGAACGCCGGGTCGAACGGGTTGAACTGCGCGGAGGTGGGCGCCGCCGCGGCCTCGGTGGTCATGGCGTCGGGGCCGCAGTGGGCCAGGTTTCGATGCCCGTCAGCCACGGCCGCCCGGCCCGTTTGGCGTCGGCCCACTTGGCCTCGACGTCGGCCGAATCGTGCGCGGTCTGGCCCAACTCGGCCGGCGTCGGCCCCACCTCGTCGGCCAACGGCCGCAGAGCGTCGGTATCGAAGCCGTACACCTCTGCCGCGTTCCCGCCGAGCATGGCGGCGGTCTCATCGGGGGGGATGTCGCAGAACACGTCGGCCAGGAACTCGCGGGTGTGGGGCCACGTGCCCTCGGGGTGCGGGAAGTCGTTGCCCCAGCAGATATTGCCCACCCCGATCTCGTAGCGCCTCGCCATCTCGCGCCGCAGGGTATTGGATGCCCCGACGAAACAGTTGCGGTCGAAGTACTCGCTGGGGCTCATCGACAGGTTGGTGGTGAGTTGCTCGCCCAGCTTCTGGGAGCCGTGGTCGCGTTCGTAGACCAGATCCATCCGCCACAGCAGGTCGTTCACCCAGAACGTGCCGCATTCGGTGACCCCAAAACGCAGCTTGGGGAACCGCTCGAACACGCCCGACCACAGGAGGAACCACAACGGCCGCGACGACCAGAACCGCACCTCGGTGGTGTAGATGCCGATGTGGGGGCCATAGGACGCCTTGTCGGCCACGCCGGAATGCACGTGCACCGGCAAGCCCAGCTCTTCACATACCGCCCAGATCGGGTCGTACCGACGGTCGTGGTAGGGCTCGTGGGGTTGCCACATCGGCGGGATGAGGATGCCGCCCCACAGGCCGGAGCCGTGGGCCCGGCGGATCTCGGCCACCGATTCGTCGACCCCGGCGATGATGGGCACGAGCGCGACCCCGGCCCGGCGCTTGGGGCTGGTGGCGCAGAGCTCGGCCAGCCAGCGGTTGTGCGCCCTCGCCCCGGCCAACAGCAGCTCTGGCGGGGTGTCGGAGCTGGACCCCAGGCCGGCCCCGAACGGCGCGGATGCGCCGGAGGTGACCGAGTCGGCGTCGGGAAAGATCACTTCCCCCACCACGCCGTCGTCGGACAGCTCGGCGTCGCGGCGTCCGGCATCCCAGCCGCCGCGCAGCCCCTCCTCGTTCTCCGAATTCCACTCCTTGGCAAACTCCTCGTTGAGGAAACCCTGGGCGGCCATCTCCCGCTGGCGGGCCCGTTCGGCGATGGCCTGGTCGAACCGCTCCCGGTACTCGGGGTCGAGCCACTCGCGGTACTGCTCGTTGGGGAGCCCGGCATGGCAGTCCGCCGAGATCACCAGATACGGACGTTGTGGTGTGGTTGCCTCGTCGGATCGTTGGGCCACGTCACGCCTCCATGTAGGTGGGTTGGGAGCGGGCCAGCATCGAGTCGGCCCGGGTGCGGATTCGTTGGTCGGTTCGGTCGCTCTTCGGGAGGATCCAGAACCGGTTCTCGAGGATCGCCTCGAGGGTGAGATCTGCGACGAATTCGACCGGGGTGTAGGTGAGGTCGACGCCGGCCGCCTTCATCCGGGCCTCGAAGGACTCGATCGTGGTGTAGGGCGTCTTCCGGGGCGTGTCGTTGGCCCACGCCGCGGGGCGATGGGCCGACGACTCCAGCAGCCCGGTCTTCAACACGTGCGGCCCGGGAAACAGCACCGACACGCCGATGTCGGCGCCGACGGAGTGCAACTGCCCGTACAGCACCTCGGTGAAGGTGGTGACCGCAGCCTTCGAGGTGGCATACACGGCGGTGGTGGGCAGCGGGGCGATGCCGCCGTTGCCGGAGGAGGTGTTGACGATGTGGCCCGGTTCTCCCGCCTCCAACATGGCGGGCACAAACGCCTTGATGCCGTGGATCATGCCCCACAGGTTGACGTTGAGGCCCCACCCCCAGTCGTTGCTGGTGTGCTCCCACATCTTGCCCTCGGCCCCGGCGCCCACCCCGGCGTTGTTGCACAGCACGTGAACAGCGCCGAACGCCTCGTAGGCCCGGTCGCGCAGCGCCTCCACGGAGGCCAGGTCGCCCACGTCGGTCACCACGCCGATGGCCCGTGCGCCACGCTCGGTCAGGCCGGCCACGGTGGCGGCAACGCGGTCCTCGGCCAGGTCTGCGACGACCACCGACATGTCCTCGTCGGCGAAGCGCTCGGCCAGCGCTGCGCCGATCCCGCCCGCTCCGCCGGTGATGACGGCGGTCTTGGCCAACAGGTCCTTCACCGTGCGGCCCGGTCCTTGCTGTCGGTCCCGACGGGGGACACGTCGTCGTAGCGCTGATGGGCGTAGGGGATGACGTCGGCCGCCGGCACCCGTTCGACCAGGCGACCCGCCTGCGTGCTGCGCCGCTCCGACAGCGTTGCGGTGACGTCGCCGAGGACGGGGATGTCGGCCACCGGGTCGAAGCGCGACTCGCGGAGCTGCACGGTGACCTCGGCCGCCCGATGGCTGCGGGTTTCGGTCTCCCGGGTGCAGTAGACGAGCCAGGGGTCGTCGTCGAAGCCGGCGCCTCCCGGGTTGCGCAGGAACTTCAGGTAGTAGTCGAGGCGCTCGCTGGGCGGCGGAGGGGCGAGTTCATCGCCCAGCGATCCGCTGAGCTCGATGATGGCCACGCCCATGCGGCTGACGATGCCGCGGACCGCGTCGCCGGCGGCGCCGTCCCCGGCATCCAGCGAGATCTCCGCCAGCTTCTTGGGTTCGCCGAACGTCTCTCGACCGCCGATCACCGCCTGCTCGGTGGTCATCGGCATGAGCAGCGGATAGAAGCCCTCGGTGTCGCGGTGGCGGGCGGCCACCGCAAAGGTGCCGGCGCCGAAAGGACCTCGGCCGCCCCCCAGGTCCACACGGGAGATGCTGACCTTCACCACCGGCTCGTCCGGAGGCTCCAGCGGCGGCGGCAACACGGCGGCGATCACCTCGGGGTCGGTCAGGAACGTGGCCGTCAGCGAGGTGGACCAGGCGCCGATCTTGGTGGCCGCGACCTCGCGGTTGGGAGCCTCGCGGCCGCCGTCGTCGGACGTCGGCCGGGGGCCGTAGCGCAGCTGATCCATGGTTGCTCCCTGGTTCGTGAGGTGTGGCTAGTCGCCCAAGTACTTGCCGGATGCGAACGCAGGGCACCGCAGCGAGTCCTCGGGAATGTCGTCGGCGTCGAGCGGCACGCCCACCTCGGCCGGGGTGGGGCCGAACCGTTGGGCCAAGGGGGCGAGGGCGGCAAGGTCGAAGCCGTACACCCGTGCGGCGTTGCCGCCGACCATGGCCCGCACTTCGTCCTCGGGCACGTCGTGGAACGCCAGGCGCAGGTGCTGTCTTGAGTAGGGCCAGCAGCCTTCGAGGTGGGGGAAGTCGCTACCCCACATGATGCGCTCGACCCCCACGGCGTCGCGCAGCGGCACCTCGGCCCGGCGGATGAAGCTGGAGCCCAGCTGGCACTGGCGGGCCCAGTACTCCGACGGCTTCAGCGACAGGCTGCCCAGGGCTTCCCCGAACTTCGCTTCCTGCGACCCCGCCGCAGCGCCGGAGCCGCCGAGGCGGAGGTGGTAGTAGTCCAGTCGAGTGATCTCCTCGGGCAGCCAGGCGGTGCCCTGTTCGGTGAAGACGAACTGCAGGTTGGGGTGGCGCTCCATCACGCCGGAGAAGATGAGGTGCCACAGGGTGCGGTGCGCCCACCACACCACCTCGAGTAGGAACATGGCCTGCGCGGCGGGGTAGTCGCCAAAGTCGGGAGCAGCGCTGCCGCTGTGGTGGTTGATGGGCAGGCCCAGTTCCTCACACACCGACCAAATGGGCTCGTAGTCGGGCGCATACAGGGGCGGCACACCCGAGCCGGGTGGGGCGCCGGGCAGGAGGACGCCGCCGGTGAGCCCGGCCTCGGCGGCCCAGCGGATCTCTCGCACCGAGCCCTCAACGTCGTGCAGCATGATCTGGCAGATGCCCGCACGGCGGCCGGGTGTCTGGGCGCAGAAGTCGGCCAGCCATCGGTTGTGGGCCCGCAGGCCGGCCCACCGCCGCTCCAGGTCGCCGTCGCTTGCCCCCGGCGGCTGGTGCACCAGCGAGGTCTTGGGGAAGAACGGCGGGATCGTGTTGGGAAACAGCACCTCGGCCACCACGCCGTCGGCCTCCAGTTCGGCCTGACGTCGGGCGGAATCCCAGTTGCGCTCGGCATCGTCGCCCTCGATGTCGGGATACGGGTTCCGGAAGTCCGCCTGCCAGGCGTCGAAGTCGTCGTGGTAGCGGGTCTCCAGGTACGGCCGGTAGTCGGCCACGTTGGCGCCGCCGTGGCAGTCGGCGGAGACGACCACGTAGTTGTCGCCCGCTGCGTCGTTGTGGCCCGCTGCCATGGCTCCCCCCGAAGTCCCACGTGTGGCCGCTGCGCGGCCTCAGAGTCGCTGCAACCTACCAGCATCTGACGCCCCGTCAGGTCGCCGCTGGAGGCCACTTGTCGTCGCCCTGGGCGGCATCGGCCGCAACAGCCCGACCTCGACGGCGTGGCACCGCCCGTCGGGGGCCGCGGTGCCAGCGGTCACGATTCGCCATGCCGGATGGGGGACAGGCGCCACCCGTTGGTAGCGTTGACGGACCGCGAGGCCCCTCCCCCCCGCAGCTGCTTGTGCAGCCGGGCCGCGCGTGATCTGGGAGTGCTGACATGTTTCGACGTCTCGCCAACTGGTGCCACGACCGGCGCCGCCTCGTTTTGGGCCTGTGGTTCCTGGTGCTCGTCGGCGGCGGGATGATCTCCGGTGCCGTCGGCAACGACTTCCGCGACGAGTTCAACCTACCCAACGTGGAGAGCCGACGGGGGTTGGATCTGCTGGAGGACGAGTTCGGCGGTATCGGGGCCGGCGCCACGGGCACCCTGGTGATCGACTCTGAACGGCCCGTGACCGACCCGGCCGTTCAGGGCCCCATGGAGCGGTTCTTCGATGAGGTGGCCACGCTGGACGACGTGCAGGCGGTGACCAGCCCGTACACGCCCGAAGGCGCCCAACAGATCTCTCCGGCGGGCCCGAACGCCCAGAAGATCGCCTTTGCCAACGTGGAGTTCGCCCTCGATCTGCCTCGTGAGCGGGCGCTGCAGCTGCGAGACGAGATTCGTGAGCTGCAACCCGAGGTGGACGGCGTGGAGGTGGAGCTGGGCGGCCAGGTGTTCGCCGAGTTCGAGAGCCCGTCATCGGAAATCCTGGGCCTGGCCTTCGCCATCGTCATCCTCATCCTGGCCTTCGGTTCGGTGCTGGCCATGGGCCTGCCGGTCAGCGTGGCCCTGTTTGGTATCGGCGTGGGCAGCACGTCGGTGATGCTGCTGAGCAACCTCATGACCATCCCCGACTTCGCTACCGTGCTGGGGCTGATGATCGGCCTCGGCGTGGGCATCGACTATGCCCTGTTGATCGTCACCCGCTACCGGGAGCAACTGCACACCGGGCACTCCGTGCGTGAAGCCACCGAGATCGCCATGGACACCGCCGGCCGGTCGGTGCTCTTCGCCGGCACCACGGTGGTGATCTCGCTGCTGGGCATGTTGATCATGAACGTCAGCTTCGTGTCGGGGCTGGCGGTCGGTGCCGCCTCGGTGGTGACGGTGACCGTGGTCGCCTCGCTCACCCTGCTGCCGGCGTTGCTTGGCTTTGCCGGAGCGCGGGTGGAGCTGACGCGCTGGCGGGGCCTGATCGCCGCCGGCCTGGCCGCCGTCGCCCTGGTGGGGATCGGCCTGAAGTTCACCCCGCTGGCCGTGGCGCTGCCGCTGGCCGCCATCGTGCTCATCGCCGGTATCTGGGTGCCCTCGCTGAAGCGTGAGGTGCCGATGCAACGCCAGAAGCCCATTCGGGACACGTTCGCCTATCGCTGGAGCCGGGTGATCCAGCACCACCCGTGGATTGCGGTGCTGGTCGGCGTCGTCATGCTGCTGGGCATGGCCATGCCGGTGTTCGGCCTGCGGTTGGGTTTCTCCGACGAGGGCAACTTCGGCCCCGAGACCACCACGCGCAAGGCCTACGACCTGCTGGCCGAGGGCTTTGGTCCGGGGTTCAACGGGCCCCTCATCGTGGCCAGCACGCTGCCAACGGACACCGATGAGGCAGCCTTGGCCGACATCACCACCGCCATGCAGGGCACCCAGGGCGTGGTGTTCGCCACGCAGCCCATGCTGAACGACGAGGCCAACCCAACGGCGGTGCGCTGGCTGGTCATACCCGACAGCTCACCCCAGGACGAGGCCACCACGCAGACCTTGAACCGCTTGAGGGACCAGTCCCTGCCGCCCGTCGAGCGCGCCGCCGGGCTGGACGTGGCGGTCACCGGTGCGGTGGCGGTGCAGGCGGACTTCTCCGACTACCTGGCCTCCCGCCTGCCCTACTTCTTCGCCGCCGTCCTGACGTTGTCGTTCCTGTTGCTCATGGTGGTGTTCCGGTCGTTGTTGGTGCCGCTGAAGGCCGTGGTGATGAACCTGCTGTCCATCGGCGCGGCCTATGGCCTGGTGGTAGCGCTGTTCCAGTGGGGTTGGCTGAGCAGCATCACCGGGGTGCAACCCGCGCCGATCGAACCGTTCATCCCCATGATGCTCTTCGCCATCGTGTTCGGGCTGTCCATGGACTACGAGGTGTTCCTGCTGTCGCGGGTGCGCGAGGAGTGGCAGCGCACCGGCGATGCCCGCACCTCGGTGGCCGACGGCCTGGCCGCCACCGCCAAGGTCATCACCGCAGCGGCGGCCATCATGGTGTTCGTGTTCGGCAGCTTCCTGCTGGAGAACGACCGCATCATCAAGATGTTCGGCACCGGGTTGGCCTCTGCCATCTTCCTCGACGCCACCATCGTCCGCATGCTGTTGGTGCCCGCCACCATGGAATTGCTGGGCGCCAAGAACTGGTGGTTGCCCGGTTGGCTCGATCGGCTCCTGCCCACCATCGACGTGGAGGGCACGATGGGCGACGACGGCGAGGACGGCGGCACCCCGACCCCGCCCCCGACCTCCGCTCGCAGCGCCGAACTTGTCGGCTGAACCCGGCGCTGCGGAACCCGGCACCGCTGGACCCGCTGCTGCGGCTACTGCTGTTGCTGTGCCTGCGCGGCGGAGCCGGCCATCCCTGCCGGGAGTTCGGATATCGCTGAGCCACGATGAGCCGGGCCCCCGACGGGCGTCTGCAGCGGCGTTGCGCCGAGAAGGCGTCCTCGTGCCGTGGCATGGGCGTCCATTCGCTTGATCGTGACGTTGGCCGTACCGGTGGAGGCGCCGGGCCCGGAGTAGGTGCCCCGCAGCGGCAGCACGTCGTCGTAGCTGCGTCCGTGGCCGATCTTCACATGGCGCTCGCCGACGGTCTGGCCGTTGGTCGGGTCGAGGGCCATCCAGCCGACCCCGGGAATCGCCGCTTCAAACCAGGCATGGGTCTGCACCACCACCGTGCCCTCCAGGGGTGCGTCACCGGCCGAGTCGTCGGCGGTGAACAGGTACCCGGACACGTAGCGGGCCGGGATGCCCACCGAACGACACATGGTGACCGCCAGGTGCGCGTAGTCCTGGCACACGCCCACGCCCCCGGCCAGCACCTCGCTGGCACCGGTACCCACCTCGGTGGAGTTGGGCGTGTAGCTGAGGTGGTTGCCGACGTAGCGGTGGATGGCCATGGTGGTGCTCACCACGTCGTCGCCGGCCAGCGCGCGTTGGGCGCGGGCCGCCTCGGTGATCGCCCGGTCGGGCACGGTGTGGCGGTCGGACTCGCAATACTCGATGTGGGCGTCGGTGAATCCGTCATCCATCCGGCCGAAGCGCACCGCCGCCGGCGGCTGGGGTCGCAGCTGGGTCTGCACCGACGCTTCGGCGGTGACCTCCATGTGGTCGTGGCTGCGTCGGAGGCCGAAGGCATCCACCCGCGTGCCCCAGGCGTCGACGAAGGAGAACACTCGTGCGTTGGGGCTGATGGTCACCCGATAGTCGAGCAGCTGCTGGCTGTCGTCGTCCAGCGGGCAGGCCCGCAGCTCGTTCTGGTTGTCGACCACCGGCTCGGAGTACGTGAAGGTGGAGCTGTAGCGGATGTCGAGACGCATCAGGCGAACTCCGACGTGAGGCCGGGGGCCGGCGACGCCACCGGGCCGGGGGTGAGGCGCACGGTGTGGATCTGGTCGAGGTCGAAGCGGGCCTGGAAGAACTCGCCGGCCACGGCGGTGCCCGCGTCGGCCAGGATGCGTTCGTACCCGCTGAGTTCGGCGGCCGGGTCGCCACCCAGCACCTCGTCGATGTCGGCGTAGTCCAATTCGGCCTGAAGGCGTCCGAGCAGCCGTGCGGCAAGCGGGGCGCTGCGGGCGTCGGCGGCCAACTCCAGCAGGAGGGCCTGCGCCTCGCGGGCGCAGAACCGGAGCGATCGCGGCAGGGTGTCGCTCAGCATGAGCAGGCTGATTGCGGATCGCAGCGTGGGAATGCCGGCGCGTGTGCGGCGGTGGGCCGCCATCGACGAGGTCAGCCGCAACAACGCCTCCAGCTCGCCCGATTGGCCGACCTCGTCGCTGCAGAGGTGAACCCTGATGATCCGGGCGATGAACGCGGCCCGCTCCAAGTGGCGGCCCAGGGTAAGAAAGCGCCACCCGTCCTCATGCACCCAGGTCTCGGAGGCCACGCCGGTGATGGCCTGAGATCGGCGGCGGATGAAGGCATACAGCTCGTGCGGCTGCCGGGACAGCTCATCGGACACCCGCCGACGCGACAACGACAGGTGGAAGTCGTTGATCTCCTCCCACAGCTCGGTGGACAGCTGTTGGCGCACCCCGCGGGCGTTCTCCCGCACCGAGCCAACCGCCGAGAGCACAGACGACGGATTGGTTCGGTCGGTCACCAGGTAGGCGGTCACCGACGCCTGGCCGGGATCGACGGCATCGTCGCGGGCCTCGAAGGCCTCACGGAGGCCGACCGAGTCGAGCACTCCTCCCCAGGCGCGCGCATCGGCGGGGGAGCGGCTCTCCACGAGCCGGTGGTAGGTGTCATCGAGCAGCCGCGCGGTGTTCTCCGCCCGTTCCAGGTAGCGGCCCGTCCAAAACAGCGCCTCGCCGGTTCGTGCCAGCATCAGGAGTCCTCATCCTCGTCGTCGGCATCGAGGTCATCGTCGCCCTCGGCGGCCAGCACCCAGGTGTCCTTCGAACCGCCGCCCTGGGAGCTGTTCACCACCAGCGAGCCCTTGCGCAGCGCCACCCGGGTGAGACCCCCGGGAATGGCGTGGGGCTCGGCGGTGCCCAACACGAACGGGCGCAGGTCGATGTGCCGGCCCTCCAGCGAGTCGTCCACCAGGGTGGGGTGCCGAGACAGCGGCACCACCTCCTGAGCGATCCAGTTTCGCGGATCCGCCTCGATGGTGGCGGCCAGCGTGGCCAGCTCGGCATCGGTGGCGTCCGGGCCGATGACCAGCCCGTATCCCCCGGCCTCGGCCACCGGCTTCACCACCAGCTCGTCCAGGCGGGCCAGCACCTCGGCCCGTTGTTCGGGTTCCCACAGGAGGTAGGTGGGGACGTTGGCCAGCCGAGGTTCCTCGTCGAGGTAGTAGCGGATCATGTCGGGCACGTAGGCGTAGATGGCCTTGTCGTCGGCCACGCCATTGCCCACCGCATTGGCGATGGTGACGGTGCCGGCTCGGGCGGCGGCCATCAGCCCCGGCACACCCAGCGTCGAGCTGGGATTGAACACGACCGGGTCGAGGAAGTCGTCGTCGATTCGGCGGTAGATGACGTCGACCCGCTCCAGTCCGCCCGTGGTGCGCATGTAGACGACGTGGTCGTCGACGACCAGGTCACGGCCCTCCACCAGCTCGGCGCCCAGCTGCTGGGCCAGGAAGACGTGCTCGAAGTAGGCCGAGTTGAAGGCCCCCGGGGTGAGCACCACCACGCACGGGTCGTCGCCGCTGCCGGGCGGGGCGACGGTGCGCAAGGCGCCGGCCAACAAACGGCCGTACTGGTTCACCGGGCGCACCTCGGCGCCGTCGAACAACTCGGGCATGAGTTTGGTGAGCGCCGCTCGGTTTTCCAGGACGTAGGAGATGCCCGACGGATTGCGCAGGTTGTCCTCCAGCGCCCGATAGGTGCCGTCGCCGTCGCGCACGACATCCACACCGGCCACCAGACAGCGCGAGCCGTCCGGTACGGGAACCCCAACGGCCTCCCGCTCGTAGCCCGACGATGACAGCACGAGCCAGCGCGGGACCACCCCGTCGTTGACGATGCCGGAGTCGCCCATGTACAGGTCGTCGAGGAAGGCGTTGAGCGCCGTCACCCGCTGGGCCAAGCCCGCCTCCAGCTCCGCCCACTCGTGGGCCGGAATGATGCGGGGCACCAGATCCATGGGGAAGGTGCGCTCGGTGCCCTCCTCCTCGCCGTACACGGTGAAGGTGATGCCTTGGGTGAGAAAGCTGTCGTTGCGCTGCCGCTCGTGGTCGGCCAGCCGGTCGGGGCTGAATCCGCTGAGCATGTCGGCGACGGAGCGGTAGTGCTCGCGCACCTTGCCGTCAGCGTCGATGACCTCGTCGAAGAACCCGTCCGTGGAGTAGCCATCGAACCAGTCGTGGGTGGACGTCACGTGCTGGACCATAGGGGATGGGGTTCGACGTTGGCGCCGGTTGGACCCAGCCGGTCAGGTCGATGGCACCCGGCTACGCGCGGGTGTCGACACCTGGTGCGCATCGGCCTTGTGGTCGAACAGCTCTCGGTGCGAGACCTTCCGAGGTCGCCGGGGCGCCCGGCCGGCCGAATCCGGCAGATCCGCCGAAGCCGGCCCGGCAACGAAGCCCCCAGGTTCCGGGTTGCGTCCGGGCGTCGTCCTCTCGACTCCGTCGGACGTCTCGACGGCGGAGTCGGCCTTTGGGCTTGTGCGGTCGGCAATCTGCGTCACACCGGCGGCTTCGGCCCGCTTCGCCCGAACGGCCCGGGCGGAGGCGACGAACCACCAGATGAGCGCGGGTGACACCGCCAGCAGGGGAAGGAGGATCGCCTCGCCGAAGGCGCCGCCGATCTTGGCGATGGCGACGACGGCTACCAGCAGCCGGGCCAGGCGCCCGGGCCAGCTGATGGTCACCTTGGCGCCGTCTCGGCCGAACATGCCCATCACGGCCAGCGCCAGCCCGGGCAACGGCATCAGCAGGAAGCTGGCGGTGACCAGCGTCGCAGGGTCGAGAATCGATCGGGTGAGGGCTGCGCCGAGTGCTGCGCCAACGACCACCATCAGCAGCATCTTGGGCACACCGGCCGGCTTGAAACGGAACAGCGTGGTGCTGTTGGGGAAGCGGTGGGTGATCAGCCCGACCAGCGATGGCACCACGACCAGCCCGACGGCCACACCCAACTGCCAGGACATGCCCATGAACGGCACGAGCACGAACCCCAGCACGGCGCCCTTCGTGAAGATGGACGCAATCCGCTGCCCGGTGGACGGCTTGGTCTCCGGCTCGAAGGTGGTCTGGGCGAGACGCCATGGGTACAGGCGCATGGCCAGGCGTTCCAGGCCGTTGCGGGCGACGAGCGCGCCCAAGGCGACCCCGGCGATCAGCCCGGCCTGGGCGGCAACGGGCATGTCGAGGCCGCTCAGCGCTGGCAGGGCGCCGACCACGGACTTCAGCGACCAAGCCGCCAGCATCGAGCCGACCACGATGTCCGCGGCGGACTCCCAACGTTCCTCCACGGTTCTCGGAGCTTCCCGCCGGAAGGACCGGGTGGCTGACGCCACCAGGGAGGATGCGTACCAGATGGCGGTAATGCCCAGCAGCGCGCGCACCGAGTCGGCGGAGGTCAGGTTGCCGCTGGCGATCACGCCCAGCGAGAAGGTGGTGGCGGCGGCTACCCCGACCCCTGCGTCGAAGATGCCCACCACCAGGATGGTCAACATGAGTGCCAGCGAAGGGGCCACCGCGAGGCCCTGGGTGTCGACGACGGCCGCGAAACCCAGCGCAACGCCGACGGCCGGGAGGGCGAGCCAGAGGGCACCAAAGATGGCCCGAAGCGTCGAGCTGTCGCCGATGATGCGCGCCACCAGTGGCGACACCGGATTGGTCGCCGCTGCGGCAGTTCGAATGCCCTCGTCGAGCGGCTGGGTCAGGCGCCAACGCCAGGTGGAGGAGCGGTCGCCCCAGGCCTTGCCCGCTTGCGGCCCCCCAAATCCTGCGACCTCGGCCCCTCCCTTGGAGCCCTTCTCCCGTCCGGGTCGCACCAGCCCGGCGCTGGCGCCGGCCGCCCCGACTGCGCCGGCGGTGGCGCCGTGCGCCGGGAACCCGCTCGCGGTGGCACCGGAGAACGCGGCCCCACCCGCTCCACCATTGCCGCCCGCGCCGGGGACAGCCGAGCCACCCAGCGGCCCGGCAGCGCTTGCCGCCAGCGCGCCACCGGCGCCCACCAACGTCAGCAGCGCAAAGGCCTCGATGGCGATGGTCACGCTGCGGTCGGGTTCGTCGGCCGGGGAGTAGCGGTCCAGCCCGGTGAGGGGATCGACGACGGCCGGGTCACCCACCCGCTGGGCCACGCCGGCGTCATCGACGGCGAAGAACCACGCAGCGGTGATGGGCCCGTCAGTGGCGTTGGCCCGCACGACCACGCGGTGTTCGCCGGGCTCCACGTCGGCGGGCAACTCCAGGTCGCCCTCGAATGCGCCGTCGTTTCCGGCCGTCAGCGTTGCCAGCTCCACCGGGGTGGAGTGCATGCTGGTGGCCGCGTCGGAGTTCGGCACCAGGCCGGTTCCGCTCACCGACACCGTCGACCGTGCGGCCACGTCGCCGCGGGCGAACCGGAACCGCAGACCGAGCGCGACGTCGTTTTCGGCAAAGCGATCGGCCGACGTCACCGTGACCGTTCGCTGGGCGTCCACGATGCGCAGGGTGGCGTCGGAGAAGTCCAGGTCATCGGGAACGTCTAGGACCATGGCGGCATCGGGGGATGACTCGACGGTCGACTCGGCGGCGTCGCTGAACAGCCGGCCGCTGGCTGGGCTGGTGAGCCCGGCGATCTCCAGGCTGAACCCGCCACCGGCGATGGCCGGCAGCCCCTCGTCGATCAGCTGGTCGATGGTGACCACGACCCGCTTGGCACCTGCGGCCGGGGGAGCGGGCGTGTCGGGTGCCGTCGTGCCGGCGGTCGAGGAGGGCGGAGCGCTGGTGGAACTGCTGGAGGTGCTCGAGGTGCTGGCGGGACCACCCGCGTCCGCCGCTGCGGTCGTTGACGTTGTCGAGCCGGGCTTCTCGCCAACCGTCAAGGTGGAGGCGGCGTCACCGGGCTCGACAGCGGGTAGTCGTGCCGGCGGGGTGGTTTGGGGTGCCGGTTCGGGCCCCGGTGGTGGAGTGGCCGCCGGCGCCGGCCGGGTCTGCGGTGGCGCCGAGCGCGGAGCCGGAGTCCGAGGGGCTGCGGTTGGCCGGGGTGCGGGCGGGTTGGTCGCGGGTGGAGTCGCCGCGGGTGGAGTCGTGGCGGGCGGGTTGGTCGCGGGTGGAGTCGCCGCAGGTGGAGTCGTGGCGGGCGGGTTGGTCGCGGGTGGAGCCGTGGCGGGCGGGTTCGTTGCGGGTGGAGCGGTCACCGGTGGCGCCGTGGTGGCGGGCGCGCTGGTTGGTGGCGCGGTCGTGGGCGCCGCTGTTGTTGCCGGTGCGGTGCTGGGTGGGGCGGTCGTGGGTGGGGTCGTGGTGGGCGGCGGCGGTGCCGCCGTGATGTTCGTGGTGGCGTTCGCCGGCGCCGCAGGCAGCCAGTCGCCGTCGCCGGCCTGCGTCGCGGTGACCACGCAGCTTCCTGCTGCGCTCGGTGTCACGGTGGTGCCGGCGATGGTGCAGGGGCCCGACGCCGTCAGCGACACCGGCAGGCCGGAGTCCGCCGTTGCGGTGACCGAGTAGGTCCCGGTGCCCAGCGTGTGACCTGCGGGAGCCATCAGGGTCACCGTCTGAGGCTGGGGCGGCAGCAGGGGATTGGTGCCGGCCAGGATCTCGTCGCCGTCGTCCACGGAATCGTCGTCGGTGTCGGCATCCAGCGGGTTGGTGTTGTAGAGCGTCGTCTCGTCGTCGTCGAGCAGCCCGTCGTTGTCGTCGTCGGGGTCGCAGGCGTCACCCACCGTGTCGTTGTCGAAGTCGAGCTGCACGGGGTTGGGTACCGTCGGGCAGTTGTCGAGTGCATCGGTGACGAGGTCTCCGTCGGCATCGGCGTTGGCCAGGGAGAGCACCGCCACCCCGAAGGACGGATAGGAGGCGACCAGGTCGACGCCGTCGCATGAGGTGAACCCCCCGCTGCCGTCGCCCGCGCACACGAGGTCGGTGTCCTCGGTTGCGATGGCGGCGTCCAGGGAGGAGTCGCCGTTCAGATCCGCCAGGGCCACGCTGCGTGCCTTGTCCTGCAACGCCGGGATGTCGCTGCAGCTGAAAGCGCCGGTGCCGTCACCCAGACACGACCGCGAGTTCTCCCACCAGTCGCGGGTGACGAACAGGTCGGTGTTGCCATCCCCGTTCAGGTCGCCGCTCGCCACTGCCGTGCTGTCGCCGCCGGTGTCGAAGGCCGAGCAGGTGAACGAGCCCGCTCCATTGCTCAGGCACACTTCGTCGACGGGTCCCCAGGAAGCGAATGCGACGTCCTCGTAGCCGTCGGCGTTGAGGTCGCCCGTAACGGCGTCGTGGGCCGATGCCGGCGCGCCGCCCATGGCGGCGCAGGTGAACGCACCCAATCCGTCGTTGGTGCACAGGGCCACGCCGCTGGCGCCGCCGACGGCCACCAGGTCGGTGTCGCCGTCGCCATCCGCGTCCAGGTCGTCCACGGACAGCAAGGGGAAGGACGTGGCCTGGGTCGAGCAGGTGAACGCGCCCGTCCCGTCGCCGAGGCAGACCTCCATCTGTGCTGCATCCTCGTTGACGCTGACCACATCGAGATTGCCGTCGCCGCTCAGCTCGCTGACCGCCACCCCGTTGTGGCCCCCGGTTGATCCGTAGCCGGCGCAGGTCCAGTAGCCAAGCCCGTCGTCGGAGCAGATGTTGATGCGGCCGCCGGCGTTGGCCACCGCGAGGTCGGCGCGGCCGTCGCCGTCGAAATCGCCGCTGTCCACGCCGGTCGTGTCGTCGGCGGGGAAGTCATCGAGCATCAAGTCGGTGCAGTCCCACATGTTGGGGTCGGCGTCGGCGGTGCAGATCCGAGGCGCAAAGATGCCGTTCAGCCGCGCCGTGAACACCACCCGCTGTTCGGCGGGGGTGGCCGCCTCCGCTGAGGAGTGCGATCCAAGCCCCAGGGCGGGGGCCAGCAGCATGGTGAAGAGGGAGACGAGGACGCAGCCTCGGAGGATGCGCCGGGCACGGAGTGGGATGCGGTGACGGGCGGCACTCACGTTGGGTCGTTCCACCCGCACCCTTTCGGCGCGCCTGTGAGGTGCCTTGAGCCGACACGTGGCCCGTCGAAGTGGGCCGGACGGCTCATTGCCCGCCCGAACCCCACAGGATGTTCGTTGTCCCCCGAGGTGGATACGGTCACCGGATGGGAAAGAACAACAAGGCGAGGCGGGCGGCAAAGGCCAGGGCGCGGAACCAGGCCAAGGCGAGGTCGCGGGACAAGGCGAAATCGCGAGACAGGGCGAGCCGGCCGGGCCGGTCCGATGGTGGAGGTCGCAGCCAGCGACGCGGCGGCGACATCTTCGGCGACGCCTACCAGGCCGATCCCGAGGGATTCGCCCACGACCGGTTGATGGACGCAGCCTCCTTTCGGTATCAGGACTCGAAGAACGATCGGTTCAACCCCGACCTCCAGGTGGCCACCCTCAGGCTTCTCGCCCGGGTGCCGCTCGAGGTGCTGGCAACGGCGGGCGAACGAGCGCTGTTGTCCCACCTTGGGCTGGCGTGGAACGGGGGCTGGCAGCCGGTCGAGGTGCTGCGACAGGCCCGGCTGCATGGCAGCCGCGCCGCCACGGCCAGGCTGATGGCCGAGGCCATCGCCAACGACGACGCCCGGCGCCGGGCCGCCACCCTGGACCAGCGGTGGATCGCCCAGGTGGACTCCATGGATCTGCCGCCCGCCGATGGCAGGCCGGGTTGGATCCACCGCTGGGTGCGGCAGGAGGGCCTGGAGCCATCCGAGGCGCGGGACGTTATGGCCGAAGCCCTGGCCCTGTTGTTCCTGCCCCAGCTGGAACCACTGATACCTCCACCCGGCTCGACGGGTGCGACGTCGACCCGGTCGGCCCCGACGCGGACCGACGCGGCATCGGAACGAGACCCGCTGCTCGAGCGTATTCGGGCGCTGCTGGCCAAGGCCGAGTCGACCGACTTCGAGGAGGAGGCGATGGCGTTCACCGCCAAGGCCCAGGAGCTCATCACCCGCCACGCCATCGATGCGGCCCTGTTGGCCGATGGGGACGCCCCCACGGAGGAGGAACCCAGCATCATCCGCGTGCCCCTCGACCCGCCCTATGGGGACGCCAAGGGCCTGATGCTGCAGATCGTCGCCGAACACACCCGTTGCCGAGCGGTCATGATGGCCGGGCTGAACATGTCCCGGGTGGTGGGTTACCCGGCCGACCTCACGGCGGTGGAAATGCTGTTCACGTCGTTGCTCATCCAGGCCCAGACGGCCTTGGCGCAGGCGGGTCGGTCGGCACCTCCCGGCACCCGCACCCGGAGTTCGTCGTATCGGTCGACCTTTCTGGTGGCCTACGCCAACCGCATCGGCGACCGGCTGACCGAGATCAACGCCGCCGTTGCCGCCGAGGTGACCCAGGAGGAGGGCGACAGCTTCCTGCCGGTGCTGCGGGCGCAGGAGGACCGCATCGACGACTTCATGGCCGAGCGCTTCGGTGAGACCGTCTCCAGCGGCGTGCGAGGTGGCTACGACCCGGCCGCAGCGGCCCACGGGCGCATGGCGGCCGACTCGGCGCAGCTGAGCTTCGGGGACGTCGAGGGGGAGACCTCCCGCTCCGACCAGGCAGCCACACCGGCCCTGCCAGCTCGATGAGGACGACGACGCTGGCGGCACTCGACTACCCCCGCCTGGTCGGAGGCCCCTGTAGATGTTGTGTCTACTCCGAGGGATAGCCGAGGGATGGGCACCACCACCATCAGGGTCGACTGTTTCTGGGGCACTGATGCTCGGTGGAGCCCCGCTGCGGCCGACCTGGCTTCAGGCGTTGGTCTCGATCGGTTGTTGCAGCTCGACGATCCACGTCAGCAGCGCTTGGCTGGTTCCCTCGGCGTCATCGAACGTGCCTCGATGAACTGCGGTAGCGGCCCGCTCGATCGCCGGTAACTCGACCACGTCGAACCCAAGCGAGGCGGGGTCGCCTCCCGGCGGTTCTTCAATGGTCAGGGTGCCGTGGACCAGCACCGAGCCCTCGTCGGTGTCGGAGCACCAGGCCGTCGACGGCCCGGTGATGGGCACGCCTGCGGTTTCGAGACGGGCGGTCAGCTCGGGGTCCTGCAGCTCGACCAGCTGCGCCACGACTCGGCCCGTCGGCGGTTCAAGGTGGCTCGAGCATTTGCACTGAAACGCCACCTCGGCGGGCGAGGTCTCCGATGCGCAGCGACGTCATGGGGCCATCCA
Organism: Microthrixaceae bacterium; assembly: GCA_041394405.1. Taxonomy (GTDB): domain Bacteria; phylum Actinomycetota; class Acidimicrobiia; order Acidimicrobiales; family Microtrichaceae; genus Microthrix. Next base: position 229,166 of record JAWKIF010000009.1, on the reverse strand, counting down.
AGCACCTCACATCGTGTGAGGGTCAAGGCGAAGCTCCACAACCCGGTGCGGTACCTTCGTGGCAATGGATCTGTCGGACAGCGCCCCGTCGGCTGGGGAGGCGCGGCCCTCACCCGAGACGACAGCCGGGGCCCTCGACCGCCAGGTCGAGGCTTCGCCGTTGGTCGACCAGGGGCCCGGTGCGATGTTCCTACGGCTGCTCGACGGCGAAGAGCGCAGCAAGCTGCGCGTGCTCCGGGCCGCAACCGAGGCCAACGCCCCAATCTACCTGGCCATCCTGGCCGTGTTCGTCGCCGCGCGGGAGCGCTACGAGGTGGAGATCCGCACCGAACGCATCGCCGACGAGCTGGCGGCGGCGGGTATCGCCATCGACGGGCTGGAGCCGGCGCTCGAACAGCTGCGGGAGTGGGGCAACCTCACCTGGACCCAGGACACTGTTCGGGTCTCCCGCCTGGAGGACTTCCGGCGCCGCCGGGCGCTCTGGCAGCTGACCGCTGCGGGCCAGGCCTCCCACGATGCGGTCATGGCCGTGCTGAACGCGTCCGATCAAGGTGGCTCCCTGCAGCGCACGCTCTTCCGGGACATCCGCGACAACCTGGGCCTGCTGGCCGACGCCATCGACCGCGGCGACGCCGAGCAGGTGTACCTGCGCCTCCGCGACCTGGATGGATCACTGCGGGAGCTGGCGGCCAACGCACGCGACTTCCACGCCGCCGTCGCCCAGCTACGGCGGGAACACGACGTGGACCCGGTCCGGTTTCTGGCCTACAAGGACCTGTTGATCGACTACCTGGAGCAGTTCCTCGATCACCTGATGACCCAACGCGGCTTGGTGGCCCGAGGCGTGGAGGCGGTGAACCAACGCGGGATTGAGCGCCTGGGGGAGTTGGCGGCGGCGGGTGACGACTCGGCGGGCCTCTTCGACACGGGCGACCGAGCCGAGCGGTGGCGTAACCGCTGGGCCGGGCTGGCCGATTGGTTCGTGGCGGTCGGCGACCGGCCCTCGGGCGCCGACGATCTCACCGCCGCGACGACGACGGCCATCCGCGAGCTGCTGGCCCTGCTACGACGCGTCACCGAGAGCGCCCGTCGGCCCATCACCCGGGCCTCGGAGTTGCTCGTGTTGGCCCGCTGGTTCCGACGCATCGACGACCGGGCGGCGGCGGAGTTGTTCGACGCAGCGTTCGGCCTGGGGCGCCCGTTGCACCTGGGCGACGGTGAGTTCGACGACGAGACCGTCGCCGCATCGGATTCGTGGTGGGATGCGCCCGCGGTGAACGTGCCGGTGACGCTGCGCGAGCACGGGCGGCGGCCGTCGCCTGGGCGTCCGTCGCAGGCGACCGACTACTCCGCGACCAAGGCGCAGCTGATGGCCGAGCATCGGGCGGCCCAGTCGGCTCGGGCCGAGGCGGCGGCGCGGCTTTGTGCCCGTCCGGTGGAGGGCCGGGTGCTCTCCGATGCGGAGGCCACCATCCTGTTCGAGCTGCTGGACCGGGCGTCCCACCACCGAGGTGTGGCCGACGAGCCGGGCAGCGACGAGCCGGTGCGTATCGAAGGCGCCGAGGCGATGTTTGTGCCCGATCCCGCCGGCATGGTGGTGCGGACGCGTCGGGGCTCGCTCACCATTCATCAGCACCGGTTGCAGATCGAATCGGTTGGAGCGAACCGATGAGCGCGGCCGGGCTGATCGCCCCGTTCGAGGCCACCTCGGGGCCGCGGGCCGCGGTGCAGATCGACCCGGGCGAGTTGGAGGACTTCCAGCGAACGGCGCGGCTGATGCTGGGCCACCCGCTGGTCACCACCGTTTGGCCGAACCCACAGGCGCTGGTGGCGGTGCGCCGGTGGGAGGTGCCGCTGCGCAACGAGTTCTCTCGGGTGCTCGGCTTCCGGCTCGACGTCGGCCGCAGTTCGGCCCGGCTCTACCGCCGGGCTGCCACCACGTCGGCGCACCGCGGGCCCTTCACCCACAACCTGCGGCCGATGGGACACGTCGCCTGTTCGTTCCTGTGTTTGGTGCTGGCGGCGTTGGAGGAGCTGGGCGACCAGACCACGGCGTCGCGTCTGGCCGACGCAGTCCTGCGGCTGCGTTCGGGCGACGACGCGCTGCCGGTTGATCTGACCGCCTATGCCCAGCGACGGGCATTCGTCGATGCGGTGACGTGGCTGGAGACCCGAGGAGTACTCAGGCTGCGCGATGGCGGCGCCGACCAATGGCTGGAGAACGAGGCCGAGGGCGATGCCCTCTACGACGTCGACCGCGACTGCGTCTCCCGGCTGCTGGTCAGCTCGCCCAGCGTGTTGCGCGGCGTAGGGGAGGCGGCCGACTTTCTGGTGGAGCCCACCGAAGCAGGCACCGAGAACCGGCCGAAGACGCTGCACCACCGGTTGGCCCGCCGGTTGGTGGAGGGGCCCGTGATGTCGTACGCCGACCTCGGCCAGGATGAGCTGGCATACGTACGCCAACGCCGCACCCGCCTGGTGCGCGACCTGAAACAGCTCACTGGGTGCCACGTCGAATCCCGGGCCGAGGGAATGAGCCTGATCGACGAGTCGATCGAGCCGATCACCGAATCCAAACATCGATTTCCCGGCGGGGGCACGCTCACCCAGGCGGCGTTGTTGTGGGGCGCGGCGCTGGTGGAGCTGGCTGCGACCGGTGAGGAGGTACCCGCTGCCACATCGGCTGAGGCCGCCGAGGACGTGCGCCCGGCGCAGTCGGCCGAGCGGTGGGTGAACCTGGCGGCGGCCGAGGAGGCCTGGGACGGCATCGTCGACCGGTATCGGCCGAAGTTCGCCTCGGCCTATCGGGAATCGCCCGACAAGCTGCGGCGGGAGGTGGGCGAGCTGTTGGAGCGCTATGGGTTGTTGGGCGTCGCCGGCGACTGTCTGCGGGTGCACGCCGCCTTGGCCCGCTATCGTCCCGGCGCTGAGACCGAGGCGGGCCTGGCGGACGCCGAGGACACACGGGCGGCGCAGTTGTTTGGAGACGACCGCCCGTGACTGAACCACTCCACGATCAAGCCGATACCGATGCGGCAGAGGTGGGCCGGTGGCGGCCGGCTCGGGCGGGTATCCGCAACATCTGGGAGTACGACGACCAGGTGTTCTCCTTCGCCGACGGACGGCTGATCCTCCGGGGTCCCAACGGGTCGGGCAAGTCCAATGCGCTCGCCCTGCTCTTCCCTTTTCTGATGGAGGGGGTGATGAGCGCCGATGCCATGGACCCTTTCGCCGGAGGCCGCTCCATGCGCACGCTGCTGCTGGGGGTGTTGCGCGATGACGATGCCGGTTCGCGGCGGTTCCGCCACGAGCAACGGCTGGGCTACGTGTGGATGGAGTTCGAAAGCAACGACACCTCCACCGATGCGGAGACGACCCACTTCACCATCGGCTGCGGTGCCCGGGCCACCTCGACGTCCACCAACACCTCGTCGTGGTTCTTCGCCACCGAGCAACGGGTGGGCCTGGACTTCGATCTGGCGCCGGGTGGGGCGCCCCTCAGCCGTGGTGGGCTGATCGACGAGCTGGGCAATGCTGCGGTGTTCGATACCGCCGAGGCCTACCGGGCGGCGGTCGATCGTGCCCTACTGGGCCTGGGCAGCGAACGGCAGCAGAAGCTGACCACGCTCATCCGGGTGCTGCGCCGCCCGCAATTGGCGGGCAAGCTCGACCTCCGCCTGCTGTCCGAGGTGCTCTCCGGCGGGCTCCCGGCGCTGGACGACCAGGTGCTCGACGATGTGGCCCAAAGCCTCGACGACCTCGAGGCAACCCAGCGCGACCTGGCCGATCTGAAGGCCACGCGGGCCATCGTCGAAGCCTTCGTGCCCACCTACGTCGCCTACCTCACCGGCGAGGCGCTGGGTCGGTCGGCCGCCGTGATCGAGGCAGCCCAGGTGCTGCGTCGAGCCAAGCGCGAGGTCACCGAGACCGAGGCGGAAGCCACCCGGCTTGAGGACGCGGTCGCCGACAACGAGACCGAACGCCGGGACGTCGCCTTGGCTCGGTCGACGGCCGACGGGCGCCGCACCGCCGTTTTGGAATCGCCCGCCTATCGCGATGCCAGCAGCCTGGCCGAGGTGGAGCGATCGGTGACTCGGGCGTTGGAGGTGGAGGCCAAGGCCGGGGCACAGCGGGACGCCGCCGCCCAACGCGCCGATGCTGCCCAACAGGCGGCGTCGGCCGCCACCGAGCGGGCGGCCGAGGCGCTGACGGCCGCTGAATCCGCCTTGACCGAGGTGGAGGACCTGGCCGACGCCGCAGACGTGCCCTGGACGCTCACCCGGGACGAGGCTCGAAATCCCGAGCGGCTGGAGTCCGGGGCTCGGGTGGCCGAACGGTCCCGCCGTGAGGACCTCACCGCGGTTCGTGGTGCCCTGGCGCAACGCAACGACGCCGTGCGCGACCACTCGCGGACCGAGGAGGCGGCATCCCAGGCGCTGCGCAGCGCCGATGAGGCCGAGGCGGTCGCCGCCGAGGCCGCCGCCACCTCCCAGCGGGCCAGGGCCGACCTCGGCGAGGCCGTTGCGGCGTGGGTGGCGGGAGAGCCGTGGTTGCCCGAGGCGGCTGACGTCCCGACTGAACCGGAGATCGATCGTGTGCTGGTGGCCGCCGGATTGGCCGATGCCGTCGACACACTCGGTCATTCGGGCGCGCCGTCGCTGGCGGCGGCCTTCTCCGAGGCCACCGATCCGGTGCGGGTCGAGCTGATCGAGCGCCGCAGCGCCGGCCGGGCCCACCTCGCCGCCGTGCAGGCCGAGGTGGCCTCGTTGCAGACCCAACGGGCCGAGGTGGCGTCGGAGGTTGACCCCGGGCCGGCCCCGCCCACCTGGCGCACCGAACGCGAACCGGGCCGGCCGGGCGCACCGCTGTGGCGCTGTTGCGATTGGGCCCCGGAGTTGGACGACCACGATCGGGCGCGGCTGGAGGCGGCGCTTGACGCCGCCGGGCTGCTCGACGCTTGGGTCGCCCCCGATGGGGACGAGTCGGCCCACTCGGTGCCCGCTGAGTCGGCCGACTCGTGGCTGACCGCACCCTCCGCTCCACAATCCGAATCGGGCACGGCAACACCCGGCAAGGCGGCCGGCCTGGCCACCGTGCTGGTGCCCTCGGTGCCCGAAGGTTCGGGGTTGAGCGAGTCCGGCGTCGCTCGGGTGCTGGCATCGATCAACCTCAGCGACGACGGGGTCGGGGTGACGTCCGAGGGCCGGTTCGCCCTCGGCCTCCTGCGGGGTCGGGCGGCCAAACCCCAGCCCGAGTACGTGGGAGCCACCGCCCGGGCCGAGCGCCGCCGTCGCCGCCTGGCCGAACTCGACGCGCTCATCGGCGCCGCCCAACAGGCCGTCGATGCCGCCACGTCCATTCTGGACGGGTTGGATGTCGCGCTCGCCGCGCTCGCCGCAGCGCCGAGCACCCTTCCGTCGGAGGAAGCGCTGCTCAGGTCGGTCGATGCCGAACGTAACACCCGGTCCCAGGCCGAAGCCCGTCGGGAGGTGGCCGCGCAGGCGGCTGAAGCCGAGGCGATCGCAGCCCAGACCGCCGCCGCCGCCGAGGCCACCCTGCAGGCCACCGCGCACCGGCACCGGCTGATCGGGGATGCCAGCTCGCTCGACCGGGTGGCTAACCTGCTGGACCGCTACGCCGGGGCGGTTCGCACCGCCATCGCCGGCCGGCGGACGGCCGAGATGGAGGCCGAGCGGGCCGAGCGCGAACGCTCCCGCGCGGGCGATGCGACGCAGATGCTCAACCTGGCCGAACGGGACCTGGCTGCCTCCGCCGAGGAGCACGCCACCCTGGCCTCGCGCGCCAGCACCCTGCGCGAGCGGCTGGGTGAGGACGCCGAGGCGCCGTTGGAGGCGCTGAAGCGGGCCGAGGTCGAGCTGGCATCGATCGAGGTCCGTTCTCAGGAATTGATGGAGTCGCTGGGCCGCTTGCAGAACTCGTTGGGCCGGGCTCGCGAGGCCGCCGATCAGGCCCGAGCGGCCGTGGCCCGCCACGAGGCCACGTTGGGGGAGCGTACCGAGCGGCTGCCGGCGCTGCGCCGGCGCGACGTGTTGGCCCTGCTCGTCCCCGCCCGGTTTCCGCCTGGGGCCCTGCCGGAGGGCGACGATGCGGTGGGCGACGATGCAGCGGCCGGTGATGCTGTGCCCGGCGCCAACGACTTCGACGAGGACGTCCCCGGCGCCTCCGAGCAGGAGGTCGAGCCGCTGCCGGTCGACGCGGTGGAGTTCGCCCGCTGGATCAACGACCGCCTCGACGGCCCGCCGCCCACCCCCGAGCAGCGCGAACGCAACGTCGCCGACCTCGACCGGGCGCAGAAGAAGGTGCTCGACGAGCTGCATCACGGCTACGACGCGGCCTTCCCTCACGACGACGACCTGGTGACCGTCGAGATCAATTCCGACGGCGGCATCGTGTCGCTCGCCGACCTGTCCGCCGAGTTGGCCCGCCAGGACGCGGCGCTGCAGAGCTACCTCACCGAGGGCGATCGGGAGGTCTTCGAACGGTTCCTGCTCAACCAGGTGTCCCATCAGCTGAGGCGCCTGTTGACCGACGCCGACGAGTTCGTCGCCGGGGTCAACGAGGCGCTGGCCGGGGTTCGCACCACCAGCCGGCTGGGCGTGCACCTGGGCTGGGAGCTCAACACCGACGATCCCGGCATTCGCCAGGCGGTCAGGCTGCTGCGCCACGACACCGAGCAGATGGGTGAGGAGGAGCGCCAGGCGCTGCGGGCGTTCTTCGAGCGGGTCATCCGCACCCAACGGGCCGAGGATCCCACTGCTGGATATCGGGCGGCGCTGGAGAAAGCGCTCGACTATCGGTCGTGGCACGAGTTCCGCCCCTACCTGCGCACCGCGGACAACAAGCGGGTGCAGCTCACCCGCAACCAGTACCGCCAGCTGTCCGGCGGCGAGCAGGCGATGGCCCTGCACCAGCCGCTATTCGCAGCTGCGGCCGCCCACTACGACCGCGCCGAACCCACCGCTCCGCGCATGATCGCCCTGGATGAGGCGTTCGCCGGCATCGATGAGGAGATGCGGGGCAAGCTGATGGGGTTGACGGTGGCCTTCGACCTGGACGTCATCCTCACCGGCCACGAGCTGTGGGGCGCCTACGGGGAGGTGCCATCGGTGGCCGTGCTCGACCTGTTGCGCCGTCCGCCGGCCGAGGGGGTCAGCGTGGTGTCCTACCGCTGGGACGGTCACGAGTTGATCGGCGACGACGACCTGGCAGGCACCGCCGCCGGCTCGGTGCCCCAGCCGACGCCCAGCGAGGGCCTCTTCGCCCCGGAGGACCCGTGAGCACGCCCCCCTGCGAAGTCGGGTCCCCAGAGCCACCCAGAGGGTGCAGATCTGACCCGAGTTGGCCGTGAACGCGAGCGAGCGGCGGGATCGGGCCCGAGCCGCCCTCCGTGGGGCGGAGTACGAGCCGTTGTGGGCCGCGGCCCGGCGGCGCCTCGAGCGCAACGGCCTCAGGATGGAGGGCACCGCCTTGCGGCTGGGCGAGCTCACCGACGGTCAGCGTCGTGCCATCGCCGGGTTGATGGGCACCTCGGCGCTAGCTGACCGCCCACCCAAGGTGCGGTTGGAGGCGCTGGAGCAGACGCTGCGCCGCGGGGCCGCATCGGTCGGTTTGGTCGAGTGGCTGGAGTTGGTTGGCGGCCCGCTCCAGAACCGGCCGGCCAGGCGTTCGAAGGAACGGCTGGCGTCCGAGGAGGCGTGGCGCACCACGTCGGATCATCCCGTGCTCGCCGACCGGCCGGAGCTGGTCGAGTGGCTGGCTCACGTCCGGCGCCGCGGGCTGGCCACTCGAGTGGCGGGGTCGGCCCCGGGCGGCGCCCGGCTGGTGGCCCAAGCGCTCGATGTGGTGTCGAGGCTGCCCCTGCACAACGTCACGCTTGCCGCGCTGGCCGCCGAGGTCATCGGCGACGCCCACGCGCTCGACCGTGGTCGCCCCCTGGCCACGGTCGTCAATGGCGCACTCGACACTCTGGATGCCGACGAGCCGTTCCCGAGCGGCTCGAACCCCGACAGAGTTGGCCCCGGCCAGGGCGCCGCCCGCGACGACACCCCCGGGACCGCCGCCGACGCCCTTGCATGGCGGCGCCGCTGGGCGCGATTCGGCGTGATCTGCGACGAGTTGTCGGTGAGCGTGTTGGGGCTCAACCTGCCGGCGACCGGAACCGACCTTGTCGCCGGAACGCTCCGCGATCACGGCTCGTGTGGAGAGCCCGTGCGCCTCACGCTACGCCAGCTGGGCGATGCGGAGTTGCGGGTGCCCTCGGGCACGCTGGTACGGATCTGCGAGAACCCGTCGGTGATGGCCCATGCCGCCACCACCTTGGAAGGAGATGCTGCACCGCTGGTGTGCGTTGAGGGGGTGCCCAACACAGCGGCCTGGGCGTTGCTCGACCTGCTGGCGGCGGACGGTTGCCGATTCGCCTACCACGGAGATTTCGACTGGGGTGGCCTGCGCATCGCCACATCGGTTATCGAACGCTACCGCGCCGTGCCTTGGCGGTTCGGGCGGGTCGACTATCTGGGCGCCGTCGAGCGGGGGCGCCTGCCGTTGGGCGCGCCCCCAACCGGGTCGTCGGCCTCCTGGTCGCCTTGCCTCGTGGATGCCATGACGGAAGCCGATGTTGCCATCCATGAGGAGCAGGTGCTCGACGATCTCCTGGCCGACCTGGCCTTTGACGACCAACGATGATGGGGGCAAGTCGGGTCGTGTCCTCACTCGTTGATCAGGGCCTCATGCTCACCCGGCCCGTCGTGTGCCGTTTCGGTTGCTGCCCTAGCCATACATGTACTCCGTAGGTAGCATACATGTATGGCTCAGAAGACCACCGTGAACTTCGATGATGAGATGGAAGCAGCCTTGGTCGAGCTCGTCGCATTGGATGGCACCAAGAAGCTCGCGATCAAACGCTCGCTGCTGGCCGAGGTCAAGCGCCGTCGCCGCAGCCAGGCCATGGCCGACATGATCACGTCCTGGGAGGCGGAAGTGGGCCCAATCGATCACGAGTACCTCGACTGGGCAGACGCGGTGCTCGACCGTCAAGGCGTTGGCCGTTGATCATCGACGCCGGGCCATTCATCGTCGATGGCGAGAACCTGAACTCCCGGCTGTGGGCGCTGATCAAGCGGGCAACCGAACGCGGCGATGAGTTGCACACCACACACCCGGTTCTCGCCCAGGTGTGGCGGGCGCCGGCGCGCCAGGCGAACCTGGCGAGAGGTGTCCGCTACTTCGACGTTCACCCTTTCGACGAGTCGGTGAGCGTTGGGCGAAGGCTCGCCGAAACCGAGACTGCCGACGTGGTTGACGCCCACCTTGCGGTGTTGGCCGAGAGTCTGGGCACGTTCATTGTCACCTCGGACCCGCGTGACATGTTGAAGCTCAACGCCCGGTTCGAGCGCTACTGAACAGCCGACGAAGGCTCAACTCAGGGCGTCGCAGCATGGCGGCGAAGCTGGCCGTGACCCGCGTGGACAACAGCACGTGAGCTGGAATCCCGCCGCTCGGGAGCCAGTCGGTAGCGTTGTCCCGGGTGGAACTCCGGGAGGGGCACATGGACTATCGCACCGACAGCTTCGAGCACGACGGCCACCGGCTGGTCTATGACACCTACGGCGAGGGCGACCACGTCGTGGTGTACATGCACGGCCTGTTGTTGGACTCCGACCTGAACCGGGGCATCGCCGAGGCGCTCGCCGAGCGCGGCAGCCGCGTGGTGCTCCTTGACCTGCTTGGTCACGGTCGGAGCGATCAGCCCACCCACGCCACGGAGTACCGCATCGATCGCTACGCGAATCAGGTGTTCGGCCTGATGGACCACCTGGGTGTGGACAGCGCCGTGCTGGGCGGCATCTCGCTGGGTGCCAACGTCAGCCTGTTCGCCGCTAGCAGCCAGCCGCAGCGCGTGAGCGGGCTGGTACTGGAGATGCCGGTGTTGGAGTGGGCGGTACCGGCGGCTGCGCTCCTCTTCTCACCGTTGCTGTTGGCCGCGCACTACGGCAGGCCCGTCATGCGTGTCACCTCGGGGCTGCTCCGGCGCCTGCCGCGTACGCCCTGGGCGCCGCTCAACTCGGTCCTCAATTCGGGGTCCCTGCCCCCGGAGGTCATGGCGGCCGTGCTGCACGGCGTCCTGGTGGGTCCAGTTGCCCCAACCATGGAGGCGCGCACCGGCATCGAGGCACCGGTGTTGGTGCTGGCCCACGTCAACGACCTCATCCACCCCTTCGGTGACGCGGTCAACCTCGTGGACCAGCTGCCGAACGCCCGCCTGGAGCGCGCCCGCTCCCCGCTGGAGCTACGCCTCATGCCCAAAAGGCTCACCGAATGTGTGACCAAGTTCGTCGATGAGGTGGCTGACGGCCCGACTGCGCCAAAGCATCTGAGGTCGGTCAACGGAACGGGTTAAGGCTCCCTCGAGCCCCACAGCCCGGCGGCGCCGCGTGCTTGCGTGGCCCCCGGCCCAGGAAGTGGCGGTTCTGCCACGTTGGAATAGCCTGACGGGCGCGACGGTGTGTTGTGAGCCGTCGTGCGGTCGAGCGCGGAGGCTGCGCTCCGCCTGTGCCTCCCCGAAACTGCGAACCTCCCCGAAACCCTGGTGACGTCCCATGTTGATGAAGTTGCTGCGCACCCACTTGGGGCCGTTTCGATGGCTGATGGTGGGCATCGTGGTGTTGCAGTTCGCTCAGAGCATGGCCACGCTGGTTCTGCCCGCGTTGAACGCCGACATCATCGACAAGGGCGTCGTCACCGGCGACACCGGCTACATCTGGCGCATCGGCGGCATCATGTTGGCCGTCACCCTGGCCCAGATCTGCTTCTCGATCGGAGCGGTCTACTTCGGCGCCCGCACGTCGATGGGCTTCGGCCGCGACGTGCGCCGCAACCTGTTTCACACCGTCACCGGCTTCTCCACCCGGGAGGTGGGCGAGCTGGGCGCGCCGTCGCTGATCACGCGGGTGACCAACGACGTGCAGCAGGTGCAGATGGTGTTGTTGATGGCAGCGACGCTGATGGTGGCGGCGCCCATCACCGGCATCGGCGGCGTCATCATGGCGCTGCGCCAGGACGTCGGGCTCTCGGCCCTGTTGTTGGTCAGCATCCCGGCGTTGGTGATCGGCGTGGGCCTGGTGCTGCGTCGATTGGTGCCCGAGTTCCGGCAGATGCAGGAGCGGATCGACGTTGTCAACGGCGTGCTGCGCGAGCAGCTCATGGGCATCCGCGTCGTGCGGGCGTTCGTGCGGGAGCCCTTCGAGGGGCTGCGCTTCGGCGGAGCCAACCAGGACCTCACCGGCACCTCGCTGCGCGCGGGCCGGCTCATGGCGTTCATGTTCCCGTTCGTCATGCTGGTGTTGAACCTGTCAAGCGTGTCGGCGGTGTGGATGGGCGGCGATCGGATCGGCGCCGGTGACCTGCAGATCGGCGAGTTGATCGCCTTCCTGTCGTACCTCATCCAAATCCTGATGTCGGTGATGATGGCCACCTTCATGGCGGTGATGGTGCCCCGGGCGGCGGTCAGCGCCGATCGCATCCAGGAGGTGCTGGATACGCCGTCGTCGATCACGGTGCCCGACCACCCGGTGACCGAATTGGCGGCCCGGGGCAACATCGAGCTGCGCAACGTCGGCTTTGGCTACCCCGGCGCCGAGGCGCCGGTGGTGGAGGGCATCACGCTCACCGCAGGGCCCGGCGAAACCACCGCCATCATCGGTAGCACCGGAGCGGGCAAGACCACCCTGCTCAACCTCATCCCACGGTTCTACGACGCCACGGAGGGGGAGGTGATCGTCGACGGTGAGAACGTGCGCAACCTGGCGCCCGACCTGTTGTGGAGCCGCATCGGCATGGTGCCCCAGAAGCCGTACCTGTTCTCGGGCACCGTGGCCTCCAACCTGCGTTATGGCGACCCGGACGCCACCGACGAACAGCTGTGGGAGGCCCTTGAGGTGGCCCAGGCCCGCAGCTTCGTCGCTGAGATGGAGGGCGGATTGGACGCCCGCATCGCCCAGGGCGGCTCCAACGTCTCCGGTGGGCAACGCCAGCGCCTGGCCATTGCGCGGGCGCTGGTGCGCAAGCCGGGGATCTACCTGTTCGACGACAGCTTCTCGGCGCTCGACCTGGCCACCGACGCCCGCCTGCGAGAGGCGCTGGTGCCCTGGACCCGGGACGCCACCGTGGTGGTGGTTGGGCAGCGGGTGGCCTCCATCCGGACTGCAGACCGCATCCTGGTGATGGAGGATGGGCATCAGGTGGGCCTGGGCGCCCACGACGAGCTGCTGGAGAGCTGTCCCACCTACGTGGAGATCGTGGAGTCCCAGCGGGTGGAGGAGCCAGCATGAGCGACGGCGACCTCACCGGACCCGCCACCGAGGACGGCGGCGCCCAACTCGCGGACCTGGAGACCGATGCCGAAACGGGCTCGGCCACCGACCCCAAGAAGGTGGCGGCCGAGGCCCGGGCCTCCGCCTCTCAGGGCCCCAACCGGGCCGCCGCTGCGGGCATGCCGGCGGAGAAGCCCCAGGACCTGGCGGGGTCTACCAAGCGTCTGGCCCGGCTGATGGCCCCCGAACGGTTCGGAGCGATCGTCGTGGTGGCGCTCGCCGTCCTCAGCGTCACCCTGACCGTCATCGGCCCCAGGGTCCTGGGCCGGGGCACCGACGTCATCGTTGAAGGGGTGCTCGGGGGAGACGGCATCGACACCACGCGGCTGCACAACATCCTGTTGCTGGCGGCGGCGCTCTACCTGGTGGCCTCCGGATTGGCGTACGCGCAGAACTACCTGTTGGCGGGCGTCGTGCAGCGAACGATGGCCCGCATCCGCACCGACGTCGAGGAGAAGATCAACCGCCTTCCCCTCGCCTACGTGGACCGCCAGCCCCGCGGCGACCTGCTCAGCAGGGTCACCAACGACATCGACAACGTTGCCCAGAGCCTCCAGCAGACCCTGGGGCAGATGCTCACCTCGCTGCTCACCATCCTGGGCGTGCTCGTGATGATGTTCATCATCTCGCCGGTGCTGGCGATGGTGGCGCTCGTCACCATTCCCAGCGCGCTGTATCTCACCAAGTTCATCGCCTCGCGCTCGAAGCAGCGCTTCATCGCCCAGTGGAAGCACACGGGCGCCCTGAATGCCCACGTGGAGGAGGCCTTCACCGGTCACGCGTTGGTGAAGGTGTACGGCCGCCAAGCCCATGCCGAGGAGCGGTTCAACGAGGTGAACGACGAGCTGTACCGCGCCAGCTTCGGCGCCCAATTCATCTCGGGCATCATCCAGCCGGCCATGATGTTCCTGGGCAACCTGAACTTCGTGGCCATTGCGGTCATCGGCGGCCTGCGGGTGTCGTCGGGTGCCATGTCGCTGGGGGACGTGCAGGCATTCATCCAGTACTCCCGGCAGTTCACCCAGCCGCTCACCCAGGTGGCCGCCATGGCGAACGTGTTCCAGTCGGGGGTGGCCTCCATCGAGCGCGTCTTTGCACTGTTGGACGTGGACGAGGAGGTCCCCGACCCGGAGGTGCCGGCCGAAGTACAGGGCCTGCGCCAAGGGAGGGTGGAGTTCGACGAGGTGTCGTTCTCCTACGACCCGGATCGGCCGCTGATCCGCGACCTGTCGTTGGTGGCCGAGCCCGGCCAGACGGTGGCGATCGTGGGCCCGACCGGGGCGGGGAAGACCACGTTGGTCAACCTGTTGATGCGCTTCTACGAGATCGATTCGGGGTCGATCACGATCGATGGTGTGGACATCTCGGAAATGACCCGTCATCACCTGCGGGCCTCGATGGGCATGGTGCTCCAGGACACGTGGCTGTTCGGCGGAACGATCCGCGAGAACATCGCCTACGGGAACCTGGAGGCCTCCGAGGAGGAGATCATGTTGGCCGCCCGGGCCACCTACGTGGATCGCTTTGTGCACTCGTTGCCCGACGGCTACGACACCGTGATTGACGACGAGGGCGGCAACGTCTCCGCCGGCGAGAAGCAGTTGCTGACGATTGCCCGTGCGTTCCTGGCCAACCCGGCGATCTTGATCTTGGACGAGGCAACGTCGTCGGTGGACACCCGAACCGAGGTGTTGATCCAGCACGCGATGGCGGCGCTCAGATCCGACCGGACCAGCTTCGTGATCGCCCACCGCCTGTCGACCATCCGTGATGCGGACATCATCCTGGTGATGGACGACGGTCACATCGTGGAGCAGGGCAACCACGACGAGTTGCTGGCCGCCGGCGGCGCCTACGCCACGTTGTACAACGCCCAGTTCGCCGGTGCCGCCCGCTCGGTCGTGTAGATCCGGCGGCGTTCAGTCGGAGGTGACCCGCCGATCAGGGGGGATGTCACGTCGAACGGAGCGCGATCAGCACTACGCCGTAGGCGATGCCGTTGGTGCACCAATGGGCGAGCATTGGGGCTACCAGGCTTTGCGAACGAAGCCGAAGGTACGCAAACCCGATACCGGCGATCGAGGTGGCAACGACCGTCCCGATCGTGGCGCCGACCACCGCAGCGGCAGACCCATTGGACGTCTCCAACGCCGGCACGATGTGCCACAGTCCGAAGAAGAGCGCCGAGACGGTGACGGCCACTCGGACGGAGTGGCGGCGCAGGAGGATTGCGAGAAGCACACCCCGGAATAGCACCTCCTCCATCAGGACGGTGCCCAGCGGAATCCGAATCAAAGGTCTGAACCAGTGGTCGAATGAGCTGCTGGAAGCGACACCGTCGCCTCCCAATGTTGAGGCTGCCTGTGGAACGACGAGAACCGACGCCAAGGCGATGAGGATCGCCAGCCCGGCGGCGATGCCAAGCCGGAGCCCTGCGGTCACCTTGGTGATGCTCAAGCCCAGGTCATCCCAGCTGAACCCGGCGCGGCGTGAAGCGCCGATCAGGCAGACGCTGACCGTGACGTTGGCCGGGATGTACCAGACGCCTGGCAACAGCAGGTTGCCGATGAGGTTCCAGGCGCCCATGCCCAACAGGGTCCCAACCAGCAACCGATGATCATCGATCTGCATGGCCAGACGCTACGGGGAGGCTGAGGTATGCGTCTGGGTACGCCTTGAGCATGACGTCCAACGGTCTGAGCGACCTCACGGAGCAAGTCGGACTAAGTCGGACTAAGCTACGCGCATGGTCGTCAACGTGCATCAGGCAAAGACGCATCTCTCGCAGTTGCTCGAACGGGTCGAGGCCGGCGAGCGCATTGTCCTGGGGCGAAACGGGCGACCGGTCGCTCGGCTGGTTCCCTATGTGACCGAGCGCCAGCCGCGCCAACCCGGGGCATTGCGGGGGAAGATCCGCATAGCTGGCGATTTTGACGACACTCCCGTCGAACTGATCGAGGCGTTCGAGGGGCTCTCGGACGGATGAAGTACCTCTTGGATACCCACGTCTGGCTCTGGTGGATGGCGGGGGATCCGCTGTCGAGTGAGGCGTCGACTGCCATCGCCGACCCTGACAACGACGTCTACCTCAGCGCCGTGTCCGTCTGGGAGGCCGCCATCAAGGCATCCCTCGGCAAGCTGGACGTGCCCGACACCCTCATGGCCGAGTCGGCTCAGTTCGAGGAGCTGGCCATCTCCTGGGTGCACGCGGATTCGGTTGGGGTCCTCCCGATGCATCATCGAGACCCGTTCGACCGACTGCTGATCGCCCAGGGACGAACTGAATCCGCCATCGTGATCACTCGTGACCTTGCGTTCGAGGACTACGACGTCGAAGTGATGTGGGCCTGAAAGCCCGTCGGTGATCTCGCCGTGGGTTCGGTCGATCGTGATCGCCGCACCCTGGAGGTCGTCCGCGGTCATACGCGGCTGATAGCCAACGAACTCGATCGTTCGCTCCCCGTTTGCTGCTGCTGGAGAGTGGGGCGCGGTCCTGCCTACGCCGACGAGGCCAGCCGGTTGCAGATGAACGACTCCGAGTTGGCGATCAGCTCGTCCGACCAATCGTCGTGCTCTCCTTCCCAGAACGACAGCTGCTTGTCGGCGGCCCGCGTTGTGTTGAAGAGCTGATGCACGCCAGCGACCGGGAAGATGTGGTCGTTGGTCGTGTTCAGCATCAGCACTGAGGCGTGCTGGAGGCGGGTGGCGCTGTCGGTGAGCAGATCGTTCAGCGGCTCGTCGTCGATGCCACCCCCGTCGGGGTATCCAGACACGACGAACACGGCGGCCCTGATCGAGGGCATGGCGGCCACCGTCGGGAAGCCGAATAGGGCGCCCATCGAGAAGCCGACATAAGCGACAGGAGGCCCGATCTCCTCCAATGTCTGGGCGGTTTTCTGCCAGTCGCGAACCATCTGTGAGCTGGTCGAGGAGTGCCACTGGCGAGGGGGAGGTCCCGGAATGGAGCTTTCGGCCTTTCGTACCCCGTGGGCGACGGCGTCGATGCACACCACGGCAAGTCCGCTCGCCTTGGCGTAGCGCCTGCACAAGCGAACGAAACGAGAGCCATCCTTGTCGTACCCTCCGCCGTGGCCCAGCAGAAGCAAGCCGGTTGCGCCTTCCGGTCGGTACAGCCTGGCAGGGACCCTGCCGCTCTCAATCCGTTCCTCGTGCACGAGGCGAGGGCAAGCGAAAAGGACGAACGAAACACCAGCGTTATACCGCTGGGTATGCTGGGAGTATGACCACTCAGATTGCAGTCAAGTTGCCCGAAGCGTTGCTGGAGTCGGTGGATGACTTAGTGCGGACCGGGCGCATGAAGAACCGCTCTGCCGCAGTGAGGGCCGGGCTGGAGCTTCTGAGCCGGTCCGAACGTGAGTCTGCGATTGACAGAGCCTTCAATGAGGGGGTTCGCCGGTTCCCGGATTCGGAACGCGAGGTGGAAAATGCCCGGAGGCTCGCGATCGAATCGATCGAGGAAGAGCCCTGGGAGCCCTGGTGGTAGCGCGGGGGGAACTTTGGTGGGGCGAGACGCCTGACCAGAAGGGGCGTCCGTACTTGGTGGTCAGTAGAGACGCAGCTATCGGAGTTATGGCGCGGGTGCTGGCTGCGCCGATCACGCGTCGAATCCGCGGAATTCCCAGCGAGTTGCCGGTTGGCCCTGACGAGGGCCTTCCCGTTGAATCGGTCGCAACCTTTGACAACCTCACTCCCATTCCAAAGTCCATGTTGGTCCGCCGGATTGGGGCGCTTGACGAGCGTTCGTACCTGATCTGCAACGTGGTAGGGGCAACACTGGCCTGCTGATTCCTGGGACCAGGGTATTGGTGATGGACGATGGCCACATCGTGGAGCGCCGCACCGGGTGGTCGGCGAACGCCCCGTCGGGCCGCGTGGAGCGGTGCGTGGGGTGAAGGGCACTGGCCCCTTGCCGAGCAGCTGGTTGGTGAGTTCGTCCAGGTCTGCGTACCGGCAGGTGACGTCGTCACCGGTGAACGTGGTGCGGCCGTTGAGGTAGACGGTCCATCTAGACGACGTCGGCGGCCGTGCGCGACCAGGTGGCGAAGTAGGTAGACTACGTGTATGACATCGGGATCTACAACCATTCGAGTCAGCCTCGACCAACGGGCACGTTTGCGAGCCCTTGCCGAGCAACGGAATGACTCGCTGACGGGGACACTGGACGCAGCACTCGAGTCGCTGCGCCGCGATGACTTCTACCGCCAGATGGCGTACGCCGAAGCTCGCCTTCGATCAGATCCAGACGGGTGGGAGGAGTATCGACGAGAGCGCGACGAATGGCTGGACGCCGATTTGGGGAGCACTTCGTGAACGCCGGCGACGTTGTCGAGGTGGACTTTGGCAATCCGGTTGGTTCGGAAGCGGGGTATGTCCGACGGGCGGTGGTGGTCACCGCCGACGCATTCCTCCGATACCGGCCCGCGACGGTCTTCGCCGTTCCGCTCACCTCCCGGAATCGGGCCTTTCCCAGCCACGTACCGGTTGAGCACGACGACCCGAACGGACTGGCTCGACCATCGACCGCCCTGGTGGAACAGATGCGTGCGATTGCGGTGGAACGGTGCAGCCGACCCGTGGGCAATGTCGGCCCGTCAGTTCTGCACCAGATCCTCGATGTCCTGGCCATGATGACCGGCATGCCGTGATCGATGATCGTGGCTGCCCCGTGCGCAACCACTCGCCGTTGAGGGGATCGGCGGAACCCGGGGCTGCGTAACATTCGCTGATGGGGCTGAGTTCGTACCGGAACGACGGGTTGACCTTCGACGTCGATGACAGCGGCGGTGAGGGCGAGGTCGTCGTGTTGCTGCACGGCTTCCCGCAGTCCCGCACCAGCTGGGCGGCGCTCACCCCGCACCTGGTGAATGCGGGTTACCGAGTGCTGGCGCCCGACCAGCGGGGCTATTCGCCCGGGGCCCGACCGAGGCGCCGACGCGACTACGCCATCGGGCTGCTCGCCGGCGACGTCGTGGCTTTGGCCGACGCCGCTGGTGTTGATCGTTTTCACGTGGTGGGACACGACTGGGGCGGCGGCGCGGCGTGGGCGTTGGCCGAGCGGCACCCCGAACGGCTGTTGACCATGACGTCGCTGTCCACGCCTCATCCGTTGGCGATGGCTGCGTCAATGGTTCGCAGTAGGCAGCTGCTGAAGAGCTGGTACATGCTGTTCTTCCAGCTGCCGTGGCTGCCCGAGGCGACCATCAGGTCAGCCGCCGGAGGGCGACGGATTCGGGACGCGTTCGTCGAATCGGGCATGGCGCCCGATGAGGCCGACGACCGGCTGGACATGCTGCGCCGCGGCGCCGCCCGTGGAGCGCTCGGTTGGTATCGAGGCTTGCCGTTCGCCGGTCGGTCCACCGGCGGCAAGGTTCAGGTCCCGACGCTGTACGTGTACAGCACAGGCGACGTGGCCTTGGGGCGCATGGCAGCCGACCTCACCAAGAACTACGTCGGTGGCCCCTACTTCTATGAAGTGCTCGACGGCGTCAGCCACTGGATCCCCGACGACGCAGCCGACCTGATCGCCCCGACGATCCTGAATCACCTGGCCGCCGCGTCACCATGAGCGTGGGGTGACCGTTGTGCCGCAGCGATCAACGACGGTCAGTCGATCGATCCGGCGGGCACGACCCACTCGCATCGCTGTCCGGTGACCGAAGCGATGAGGTCGAAGTCGGCGTCGAAGTGGAGGGCCGTCAGGTTCCTCGCCTCAGCGGCCGCGGCCACCAGCAGATCGGGGATCTTCCGGCCTCGTTGGCTGAGTTCCGCCAACCTCCGCTGCACGCCGAGGGCGCGGTGGAGATCGTCAGCGGTTGTTTCGACGAGGTCGAAGATTTCGAGGGCACCCATCAGCGCGTCCCACTCGGGCACATTCCGGGCCGAGAACCCAACCTCGAGGTCGCAGATGGTGGGTCGTGCCAGCCGGCCCACCTCGGACAGCTCCTTGATGTGGTCATGCACCTGTGGGTGATGCAGACGTTTCAGTGCGCTGGTGCCGAGGAGATGGGTCAGCGCCACCCGTCATCCCGTCCGTCGAGTTCGGCTGTCGCCAGCAGTGACAAGGAGTCGGCGATCCGCTTCTTCCGGTCAGCGCTAGAGCGCTTGAGCGCTTCGTTCACGGTGTCCTTGATGGTGGTGGTACCCAGTTCGGCCCGTGCAGCACCGAGTGCATCGTCGTCGACGTCGATGAGGCGCTTGGTCATGCACTGAGTATGACGGAGTTGGATTCGGATATCTGCTGATCTCCGGCCAAGTTCGCTCAAGGGCTCTGGGCCGACGAACTCGGAGAGGGGCGGGAGCGGGTAGCCCGCTGGGGCGCGTACCCTGAGGTCGTGAAGCTCAGCGACGAGGTGTGCGCAGCCCTCGAAAACCGTTGACGGTGCCGGGCCATGGCCGGGGGAGTGCGCTTGGATGCCTGGGTGTGGGCGGTTCGCCTGGCTCCCACACGTACGGCCGCCACCGCTGCGGTGAAGGCCGGTCACGTGCGGCTCGGCGGCGCGGGGGCCAAACCGTCGGCACGGGTTGAGGTCGGCGACCGGGTGTCGGTCCGGCGCGGCACCTGGCTGCGTGAGGTTGAGGTGGTGGAGCTGCGGGCCAAGCGTGTCGGCGCAGCGCTCGCCGAGGCGAGCTACCGGGTGATTGCCGACGAGCGGCCGGACAGCGATGGGCCCACGGCGGCCTGGGGTGTGAGGGACCGAGGCTCCGGGCGACCGACGAAACGAGACCGGCGGCGCATGGAGCGCTGGGAACGATCCCAGGGTGGGAGGGGAGCGTGAGCCTCGGGCTCCGCCGGTGGAGGTCGGGTCCTAAGGTGCGCCCATGACCGAGCAACCGGCCGAGCCGCTGACCGAACTGGGCTTCTACACGCTGGCCGGGGCGCCGGACTCGCCCCGGGAGCTGATCGACGAGGTGGCGCAGGCCGAGGCGCTGGGACTGGGCACCGTGTTCATCTCGGAGCGCTTCGACCTGAAGGAGGCGGCCACCATTTCGGGTGCCATCGGAGCCGTGTCAAACAGCATCCGCATCGTCACCGCTGCCACCAACCACAACACCCGCCATCCCCTGGTGACCGCCTCGCACGCGACCACCATGCACCGGCTGACCGGCGGCCGGTACGTGCTGGGTATCGGTCGGGGGATCGCGCCGATGTTCGACGCGTACGGCATCCCCAAGATCACCACCGCCCAGATGGAGGACTTCGCCGGGGTGATGCGCCGACTGTGGCACGGCGAGATGATCTTCGGCCACGACGGCCCCATTGGCAGCTACCCCGTGCTGCGCTTGAAGCCGGACTTCGACGAGGACATCGAGCTGTCGCTGGTGGCGTTCGGCCCCAACTCGCTGGCGCTCGGCGGGCGGGCGTTCGATCACGTGGTGCTGCACACCTTCTTCACCGACGAGACGCTGCGGCGCTGCGTGGCCACCGTGAAGGAGGCGGCCGAACGGGCGGGCCGCAACCCCGACGCCGTGACCGTGTGGTCGTGCTACGCAACCGTCGGCGACCACGTGCCGGAGGCGCTGCGGCTGCGCAAGACCGTCGGGCGGCTGGCCGCGTACCTTCAGGGCTACGGCGAGCTGCTCGTGCGCACCAACGGCTGGGACCCTGCGGTATTGGAGCGGTTCAGGGCCGACGCGCTGGTTGGCTCGTTCATGGGCGCCATCGACGGTGCCGCCACCGATGAGCAACTGGAACGCATCGCCACGCTGATCCCCGACGAGTGGCTGGCGCCCGCAGCAACGGGCAGCCCCGAGCAGTGCGCAGCAAGCGTGCGCGGCCAGATGGACCTGGGCGCCGACGCCGTCATCATGCACGGCGCCACCCCGGCCGAGTTGGCGCCGATCGTGGCCGCGTTCCGGGGGTGGCTCTGATGTCGCGGGCTCGCCCACGCAGGGGCACGAGATCCAAGCGCCATGCTGTGTAGAGGGTTATGCTGCCTGTTGTATTCACGACCGTGGTTCAGTACGGTTGAGGAATGGGTATGAACGCACGCATTCATGACAACCTCAAGCGAGTCTCCCGGGCGCTCAGCGCCTCCGCACTTCTCGCCCCGTTGGCTGTTGGTGGCGCCTCATCGGCGGGTGCAAGCCCCCCCCCCAGGTCCGGTGCCGGAGCCCTCGCAACCGCCACTTGATACTGAGGTGCTCTACAGGATCACAACTGCGAGGGCATTTCAGGGCGGCGCAAACGAAGAGCTGAGAGCTGTTGAGGAAGCGGTCGTCGGCGCGATCGGCGAGGACCGCCTCGGAGGGCTCTGGCTGACCCGTCCCGACGACCAGGCGGCCGTCACCGTGGGGGTTGTCAATCCGTCAACACGCGATCGCGATCTGCTCGCATCCCTGGAACTGCCCGTGGAGATCTTGGTAGTGCGAGCCAATCGGTCGACTGCGGATCTCCAACGAGCAGCCGCTGAACTAGGCGAGTCGTTCGCGAGCGCTGGCGTCGAAGCGGCTGTGATCTTCGACTTCAAAGGTGGCGCCCTCAGGATCAAGTTCGACCCTGCTTCAGATCCGGCCGCACTGGTGCGGATGGAAGATGCCTGGGCCGCCGACTGGATCGTGTATGAGGGTCTCGAAGATTTGGGGTTGTCGGCCTACCCGACTCCTGGTCAGTCAGGAGTGCGTGAGTACCACCAAGTGTGGGGCGGTTGGAGGGGCTGTACCGCAGGATTCGCCGGCGTCCGATCCGGCGGCGCCAAAGTGCAGTTCACCGCAGCTCACTGCGCAGATTCCGCCGGGCTGGCGGTTCACGCATCCACCGGTGACAACACCGGAGTCGTAGACGGTCACTACGGAACCGGGGTGCTGTGGGCGCCTACTGGAAACGCCCCAGACGTCATGTTGCATTCGTCGCCAGACGCGACGCCCCACGTCTACGTGAATTCCAACTACAAGAGAACCGTGGTGGGTCAGGCCAACCCAATGTGGCTTGAGACCGACATCTGCTACCGGGGCGCTTCCTCGACCACCGAGAAGTGCGGTGGTGTGAGCTACTTCGCCAATTTCACGGTCGGTGGGAGGACGTTCGATGGGTTCTGCCTGGGCGGGGCAACTCCCATTCCCGGCGATTCCGGGTCCGGGATCTACAAGAAGCTTTCCGGTGACCGTGCATCTGCGCGCGGCATTCTCTGGGGCTACCAGGGGAGCAATGCGTGCGGCACCTCGATCAACGACGATTCCGCCTATTTGGGGGCATTGGTCCTCACGTGAGTGAAACGCAGAGAGGGAGAAGAAAGATGAAGTTGACCCATGTTGTGGCCGGTATATCGGTCGCCCTGTTTGGCTTCGGTGGATTGGCTGGAGCCACCGGTGCTTCGGAACGTGCACCCAGGCAGGAACCGGACGTGGTTCCGTGGGTTGTGTGTACCCAGGGAACCGACTATGAGGGTGAGTCTGTGATCGAGGAAGCGTTGGTGGCGCCGTGGGCTCCCGCTACTCCACCTCTGGAGCCGGGGGACCCGGATCCTGCACCTGAGACCGACCCCGAAAACCTGGTTCAGCCCCCGATTACCGATGGGATGATCGTAGAAGGTCGAGGAGTAGGGACCGGTACGACCTACGAAGTGAAGATCGACCACACCTGCGGGACGGCACCGCCGAGTTCCCCCGACGATTCCGCACCGGCTAGCACGGCGCGGCCGACAACCACTACGCAGGCCCGGCAGACGCCTACCCTCAAGCCGAGCTTCACGGGGTGACCTTGACAGCCGACAAGGAGCTCGGACACATCGAGGACGCGAATGCCGAGGTGGCTCGATGCCTCGGGGTCAGAGCCGACGAACTCGATCCTCAGACCAAGCTGTCGTCGTTGAGCAAGTATCAGGTCGCCAGGCTGCTCGCCCCGCTCTCGGAGAACACCCAGAGTTCCAGCCTGGATTTGCTCGACTCAATTCAGACCCTCGGCGATGCCATCGAGTGGATAGCGGTGAGGAACCGCAACAACGGGACGATCGTGCTCCCGGACGTGGAGGCGGGCTCATCGAGCCTCATCCGACTGCGATCGGTTCGGCCGTCTGACTTGGAGCAGATCTACTCTCGCATTGCTGACCCAGCGGTGGCGAACCGGTGGAGGTTCCGGGGTCAGGTGCCGTCTGTGGAGCACTTTGCCGCCACGTTCGGCGATGACGTCTTGGTGCAGTTCATAGCTGAGGATCTGTCCGAAGGGGGAGCAGTGTCGCTGAATGTCCTGTATGGCTTCGACCCGCTCTTGGGTATTTGCTATTTCGGGCTACTCGGACTCGACTCCAGTGCGGACCTGCTTCCGATGCGGCGTATTCACGGGTCGGTCTTGACCCTCGCATACGGGTTCACGCGGTGGCCGGTGCGCAAGGTGTTCCTTGAGATCCCGGAGTTCAATCGGTCCGTTGTGGAAGGCCTACCACCCGATATCTGTCGCGAAGAGGGCCGTCTGAAAGATTTCTACTTCCACGAAGGCCGCCCCTGTGACAAGTACATATTCGGGATCTCGCGCGAGTCCTTCTTCTCTGGCCTGTCCGATTACTTCCCCGACGCAGCTGACCGGCGGTAGCGAGCAGCCCGCATTCTGGCGAGGGCGACGCTGCAGCACTTCCCCAGAGTGCAGATATCCAGACGGGTGGCCGATCTACGCCGATGTGTGAAGATCAACACCTGGCGCTATCAGGTGGTAGTGT
Organism: Microthrixaceae bacterium; assembly: GCA_041394405.1. Lineage (GTDB taxonomy): Bacteria > Actinomycetota > Acidimicrobiia > Acidimicrobiales > Microtrichaceae > Microthrix. The sequence goes on along the minus strand of JAWKIF010000009.1, from coordinate 205,105 downwards.
GCTGAAATGCGCACACGTCGATTCGTGGTTCGGACCCCGGCCGACTTGGGCCGCACGATCGCAGAAGCCCGCCGGGAGCGCGGGCTCACCCAGGCTGACTTGGCTGGGGATACGGCGCTTGAACGTTCCTACCTCGCCCGTCTCGAGAGCGGACACTCGACGCTTCAGATCGAGCGGATTCTTCACCTGCTCCGGGAGCTCGGGGTGAATCTGGAGGCGGAGATGACGATCGATGGCTAAGCGCTCCCCGCTTCACTGCTGGCTGGGAGATGTCCACGTTGCCGACTTCACATCCAAGCGAGGCTGGGACCTCAGCTGTCGATACACCGCTGAGGCGCTCGACTGCTGGCCGGGCAACCTGCCGGTGCTGTCGTGTTCGCTTCCGCTCCAAGCCCGGCGACTGGACGCGTCGGCGTTCCTTCGTGGGCTCCTGCCGGAGGGCGCCCATCTGCAGGCGATGGCCGCGCTCGCCGGCGTCGCAGCCAACGACACCTATGCGCTCTTGGCGAGGTTTGGGCGCGATGTGGCCGGTGCGCTGGTGATCTCGGCTGAGGAGGGTCCGCCCGACCAGTCGCGATGGGGCGTTGAGCCCTACTCGGCAGCCCAGTTCGAACGCGAAATCGTCGACCTGGGAGCCGGCCTGGGGGCGCGAGACGACAGTGAGCTGTCGCTCGCCGGCTTCCAGAACAAGCTGCTGCTGGTGAACCTTGGGCCCGGATGGGCGCGGCCGGTGCGAGGTCAGCCCTCCACGCACATCCTGAAGGTTGACCACGATCGGTTCGGCGGCCTGGTCGCCGCCGAGTACGCCGCGCTTCGGCTTGCTCGCGAGTTGGGGCTTGGGGATCTCGATCCGCAACTGGTCGCCGTTGGCGGGATCGAGTGCCTGATCGTTCGGCGCTTCGACCGCAGTGAGGCTGAGGGGCGAGTGGCCCGCATCCATCAGGAGGACGTCTGCCAGGCGTTGGGGGTTCGACACGACCGGGAACGGGGGCGAGGGAAGTACGAAGCGCACGGTGGGCCGTCGTTCGCCCAGCTGGCGGGGGTGCTCAGCGGGCGAGCCGCCGAACCAGCGGCAGAACTGGACAGACTGGTCCGTGTGGTCGCGTTCACCTCCATCGTGGGCAATGCCGACGCTCACGGCAAGAACCTGTCGCTGCTCTACCCGGAAGTGGGTGTGCCGACGCTGGCTCCGCTGTACGACACCGTTCCGACTGCGTTGTGGTCGCAACTGCGATCGAGGGCGGCCATGTCGGTACACGGCATCACCAACTTCGACGGCATCACCGTGGATGCAATCGCGGATGAGGCCGCGTCGTGGGGGCACAGCCGAGCCCGCTCCAGCGAACTCGTCCGCTCGGTGGCCGAGCAGGCGATCGACTACGTCTCGGACCTTGGCCACGAGGCCGTGCAGGAACTGGTGATGGCCAATTCGACCAAGCTCCTATCCGACTAGAGTTGACCGGTCTGGATGCCGCCGCGGCGCTGGGGTCCTGTCGCCGTTGGGCGTCATTGCATCTCACCCCGCTTCCGGCGAAGTTCGTGGAGTTCCGGCAGGGCTTCACGGTCTTTCGCCCGGTTCGCGTTGGCCTTCGAGTGGACGATGTCGTCGAGCGACGCAACCGGGATGCGTAGATCGGAGGTTGGAACGAACGTAGGTCGACGTATGGGACCGGCCGCCCATCGACGCCAGGGATGTCGCCGAGGATGTCGATGCTGCCGCTATCGGTCCGCCAGGTCGACGCCGCAGTGCGAGCAAAGAAATCGGGATGGAGTAGCGGCTTGGAGAGTTCGGTCGCCGACTCGTCATCGACACCTTCGATCCGAAGTCGCGGGTTGCCCATCTGCTGAAGGGCATCGCAGAGCCTGCGGTAGTGCTCGTTGGTCTGCCCGGCGACGCAGGCAACATCTCGGGTTGCTCGCTGAGCTCCCCAGAGAATCGCAGCGCTGCCACCGGCAACGATGTAGGCGACGTCGTGGTCGTGGAGCGCTCTGAATATCTGCCGTTCGTCGAGTGGCCCGTACTCGTCGGTTTTGCTCGCTCACGTTGCCAGGAGTCCCTGATCGCGAAGTTCGGCAGCGAACGCCGCGAGATCAGCAGCGGTTCGCAGTTCGCGGCCATCGCTCGTTCGAGTCGCATCATCAAGGGTCGGCCCGTTCGTGCCACTAAACCGCTCTGCGAGTTCGTCCACCGAGGTCGGGAGCCCGGAGGGGTGGGCTCGAAGCTCTTGACCACAGGCATGAAGCAGGCGACTGAGGGTTTCAGCACCCGGGTCAACGCGCCCGTTCTCGTACCTCGAAAGCGTTGCCTTTGATGTTCCAGCCCGTTGAGCCAACTCTTGCATCGTCATGCCCGCTGTGAGGCGTGCATCCCGAATGAGTAGTGCTGCGACACCCATGCGCCTTGGTTATCAGATAGCGCAACTTCGTGACCGCAGTGGTGCTCGGAGGAGTTTCCGACGGTTCAGGCGAGCAGGGCACCGATGCCGTCGACCCAGGCCCGCCGGATCTGTTGGCGCGACCGGTCGTGGGTGTCGCTCAGCAACTCCCACGACTCGATGGACGTCATCGAGTCGATGAGGGCCGCGAGGTCGTCGGCCCGAGCGGGCGTGCGCTTCGCCAGCTCCGGGGCGAAGTGGGCGCGCACCTGCTCGGCGGATTGGGTGCGCGTGGCCGCGACGGTGGTGGCGAACCGCGGTGTTTCCAGGGCGCGCAGGCGGGCAATGCGGGCCATGGGGGCGATGGCCTCGTAGAGGTCGAGCCGGGCGCCGACCAGGCCGGCGATGCGGTTGGGGAGGGGGCCCTGGCCCAGCGCCGGCACCTCGAAGCGGTGGGAATAGCGCTGGAAGTAGCGCTCGATGGTGTGTTCGCGCAGGTCGTCGAGGCCCTCGAAGTAGCGGAACACCGACGACACCGATACACCGGCCTGCTCGGCGATGGCCTCGACGGTCGGTTGCGTGCCGTGCTGCTGGAGCAAGGCAAAGACGGCATCGACCACCGCCGCGCGGCCCCGCTCGCGCCGAGCGCGGCGACCGTCGAGGGTCGGGATGTCAGATGCCGTGGCGGACACAGGTGCCACGGTAGACCAGCGGGGGGACCTGGGAGGCGGGCCCGCCCCCAGGTATTGACAGTGCTACTGTCACTAGTGCGGTGATGGTCGCGAGTGCCCCGGCCGCATCGTCCGTCGCCGATCCGATGAGGCCAGGCTGGCGCCAAGCGAGGAGACAACCATGCAGACCGTTCGAACACCCGATGATCGCTTCGAGGGCCTGGCGGACTTCCCCTTCGAGCCCCGCTATGTCGACATCGAAACGGGGGCCGGAGACGGCGCCACGCTGCGGGTGCACTACCTGGACGAGGGACCCGCCGAGGGTGCGCCGGTGTTGCTGATGCACGGCGAACCCACGTGGAGCTACCTGTACCGGCACATGATTCCGCCGCTGGCGGCCGCAGGGCATCGTGTGATCTGCCCCGACCTGGTGGGCTTCGGCCGCAGCGACAAGCCCACCGAACAGGCCGATCACACCTATGCCCGTCACGTCGGGTGGATGAGCAGCCTGGTCTTCGACCAGCTGAACCTGGGGGGCATCACGTTCTTTGGCCAGGACTGGGGCGGGCTGATCGGCCTGCGGATGGTGGCAGCAGAACCGAACCGATTCGCCAGGGTGGTCATCGGCAACACCGGCCTCCCCACCGGCCACGGGGCCCCCAGCGAGGCCTTCCTGGCCTGGCAGCACTTCAGCCAAACCACCGAGGACTTCCCGGTGGGCGCCATCATCGGCGGAGGGTGCGCAACCACGCCGACCGACGACGTGATTGCGGCCTACGACGCACCGTTCCCCGACGACACCTACAAGGCGGGTCCGCGCGTCATGCCGGCGTTGGTGCCCACCAGCACCGACGATCCGGCCAGCGCCGCCAACATCGCCGCATGGGAGGCGCTGGAGCGCTTCGAGCGCCCGTTTCTCACCGCGTTCAGCGACGGTGACCCCATCACCGGCGGCGGCGAGGCACCGTTCCAGGCCAAGGTGCCCGGTGCGCAGGGCCGGCCTCACACCACCATCGAGGGCGGCGGCCACTTCCTTCAGGAGGATCGAGGACCTGAGTTGGCCCAGGTGATCATCGACTTCGTGGCCGCCACGTCGTGATCGGCAAGCGATGAGTGAGGTCGTGCGAACCCGGCTCGTGTCGGCGCCGGGCGAGCGGGTGTGGGCGGCGTTGGCCGATTACGCGGCCATCAGCGCCTGGGCGGCAAACGTGGACCACTCGTCGTTGACCACCCGGGCCGTCGACGGAACCCAAGCCGGGCTCGGGGCCGTGCGCCGCATCCAGACGGGACGCCGGGTGATCCTGGAACGTGTGGTGCTCTGGGGTGAGCCCACCGAGTTGGCGTATTCGTTGGAGGGTCTCCCGCCCGTGGTTCGCTCGGCCCGAAACCGCTGGCTGCTCAAGCCCGTCGGGCCGAACGTCACCGAAGTGTCGCTGACCACCACCCTGGACTGCGGCCCCCGCCCGCCGCAGCAGCTGATTGCCAGGCTGGTTGCCCGCCGACTGGCCGCCGAATCCGACACGCTCCTGGCCGGTCTCGCGTCATCACTGGAGGAGACAACCCATGTCTGAACGCCGGCCGACCACCGAGACCACTGCAGAGGGTGATGTCGGGCCTGCCCGGCCCGACATCGTCATCATCATGACCGACGAGGAGCGGGCGGCGCCGCCTTATGAGGGCGACGAACTGGCGGCCTGGCGCCGCGACACGCTGCCCGGTCGAAGCTGGTTCGATGAACACGCCGTCAGCTTCGCCCGTCACTACACCGGGTCGCTGGCCTGTGTGCCCAGCCGCCCCACCCTCTTCACCGGCCACTACCCGGACCTCCATGGGGTCACCCAAACCGACGGGCTGGGCAAGCTGGCCGACGACTCGCGCCTGCGCTGGTTGCGCCCCGGCGAGGTGCCCACCCTGGGCAACTGGTTTCGTGCCGCCGGCTACGACACCCACTACGACGGCAAGTGGCACATCAGCCATGCCGACCTGCACGAGCCCGAGACGGGGCAGCCGCTGGCCACCAACGACGCCCACGGGGTGGTCCACCCCGAGGCCGTCCGGGCCTACCTGGAGGCCGACCCGCTGGAGCCGTTCGGGTTCTCGGGGTGGGTGGGGCCCGAACCTCACGGCGCGCCGCTGGCCAATGCCGGCATCCGGCGCGATCCGTTGATTGCGGACCGGGTGGTGGCCTGGCTGGAGGACCGCTACGCACGACGGGCCGCCGGTGAGGCTGATGCCCGGCGGCCGTTCCTGCTGGTGGCCAGCTTCGTGAACCCGCACGACATTGTGCTGTTTCCGGCGTGGGTGCGACGCAACCCGCTGACGCCCTCGCCGCTCGATCCGCCGCCGGTGGCGCCTGCTCCGACCGACGATGAGGACCTGTCCACGAAGCCGGCCGCTCAAGTCGCCTATCGGGCCGCCTACCCAACCGGCTACGGCCCCGCCCGGCTGGTGGAGCGTCTCTACGGGGCGAATGCCCAGCAGTACCGAGACCTGTACTACCGGCTCCATGCCGAAGTGGACGCGCCCCTGGACCGGGTGCGGCGGGCCGTGACCGACGGCGGATCTACCGATGCGGTGCTGGTGCGCACCTCCGATCACGGCGAGCTGCTGGGCGCCCACGGGGGCCTGCATCAGAAGTGGTTCAACCTGTACGACGAGGCCACGCGCGTGCCCATGAGCATCGTCCGCATCGGCAGCCAACCGACGGAGGGCCGGGTGGTGGAGGACATGCCCACCTCGCATGTGGACGTGGTGCCGACGCTGTTGGCGGCGGCGGGGATCGACCGGGCCGGCACCTCGGCGGAACTGGCCCGCGAGTTCACCGAGGTGCACGACCTGCCGGGCCGAGACCTGATGGGCGTGGTGGACGGCGCGGCGCCGCCCGACCCCCAGCGCGGCGTGTACCTGATGACCCGGGACAACATCCTGGAGGGGGACACCGGCCTGTCCGGTGTGGCTCGGCGCATGGGCCGCACCGTGGTGCCGCCGCCGCTGCGCATTCAGGTGCCCGCCCACGTTGGGGCCAACTTCGAGGGCATCGTGCAGCGCGTCGCCGAGGCCGATGTCGCCGGTGGCGCAGGCCACCTGTGGAAGCTGGTGCGCGTGTTCGACGATCCCGCCACGTGGACCGAACCCGGGGTTCGGCACCTGTCCTCCGATGGTCCGGCCGGCCCCACCTACCGCACCGAGGCGCTGGAGGACCAGTGGGAGCTCTACGACCTCACCGCCGACCCGATCGAGGCCCGCAACCTGGCCGACGACCCTGCCGCAGGCGACCTGCTGGCCCACCTCCGCCGGGCGCTGAAGGCGGAGCGGGCCCGCTCGATCCCGGCGCGCAACCATCCCTGGCCCTACGCAGCGCGCCATCCAAGTCGCCCTCCCGTCAAGGCCCCGCCAGCGCCGGCGCGGCTGTTGCGGAAGCTGGTGCGGCGCCTGGGCATGCACCCGGAGGATGCGGAGGCCGACCCCAGTCTGGATCTGTTGGGGCGGCGCGCGCTCATCGTCTGCACCAACCATGGTTGGTTGGAGGTTGGCAAGCCGACCGGCGTGTTCGCCAGCGAGATGACGGCGCCCTACTACGCCTTCTTGGACGCCGGCATGGAGGTGGACCTGGCCAGCCCCAAGGGAGGGCTGATCCCGGTGGATCCGCTGTCGCTCAAGCCCGTGTTGCGCAGCGAGACGGACGACCGGTTTCTGGCCGACGACCAGCTGCTGGCCAAGGTGGAGGATTCGCCGGCCATCGGTGACCTCGACATGGCCGACTACGACCTGGTGTTCCTGGCCGGCGGCTGGGGCGCCGCATTCGACTTCGGGTTCTCCGAGCCGTTGGCCGATCAGATCACGCGGGCCAACGCGCTCAACCAGGTGATCGGCGGGGTGTGTCATGGCCCGCTGGGGCTGCGAAACGCAACCGCTGCCGACGGAACCCCCCTGGTGGCCGGCCGCAGCATCTCGGCGGTCACCGACAAGCAGGTGGCAGAGCTGGGCATCACCGCGACCCCGCATCATCCCGAAACCGAACTGCGGGCGATGGGGGCCAACTTCGAGTCGGCAACGGCGTTCCGCGACCCGCTCGCCAATCACTGGGTGGTCGACGGAAACCTGGTGACCGGCCAGAACCAGAACGCCGGGCCCATGGTGGCGAGGGAAATGCTGCAACTGCTGCGGAAGCGCCAGGTCGCCTAGGCGGCCGAAGCGATGGCCCCGTGCTACAGGTCCAGTCGGGCCCACAGGCTGGTGGTGTCCAGCTCCGGCGTCAGGTCGTTGCTGGTCAGCTCGTCGCGGAACCGAAGCGCCGTCTCGCGGGCAGCGCCCGTCGATCCCAGGGCCAGGTGGCATCGCACCGCCAACCGGTGTGCGCGCTCGCTGAGCGGGTCCAGCCGGTGCGCATCCAGGGCCAGCTTCAGCGCCACCTCGGGTTCGCCTCGAGCCAACTCCAGCTCGCCATGGCGGGCGGCCGCGGCGTGCGCCACCGACTGCAGGCGGATGCGCTCGTAGCTCACCCAATCGCCCTCCGCCCCGGGCAGCAGCTCACCCGAGTACAGCTCACCGGCCGTCCGGTAGGCCTCCAACGCCTTGGTGGCCAGGCCAGCCGCCTCCGCCGCCACGCCCTCGGCCATGGCGGCGTCCAGCTCCTCAACATCGCTGGTGACCCCATCGCACAGCACCAGCCGCGAGGCTTCCTGGCGCAGGAACCAGGGGGGATCCCCGCTGTGACGGTTGGGCTGCAGTGCCTGTTGCAGGTGGTGGAGGTTCACGCGCAGGTTGGAGCGTGCCTTGTCGTCGGGCAGGTCGGGCCAAAGCTCGGCGACCACCTCGTCGCGGCCGACATCTCGCCGGCAGCCGAGGTAGGCGAGCAGCTGGCGCACCTTCTCCCGCTTCAGGGCGCCGTTGACCGCCTCTCCGTCGGAGCGTTTCAGGCTGAGGTCGCCCAGCAGCGTGAGGCGAAGGTCGTAGTCGGGTCGAGCGGGAAGCCGGGCCAACAGCTCCGCAGCGGCCGGGGCGATGGGCCCCTCACCGCGATCTGCGATGCGGCGAGCCCAGTCGCGCAGGTGGGGGAGCTGGCCGAGCACCTCGGCTGAGCCGGCCACGTCCTCGGCCGCCAACGCCAACTCGCACAGCAACGGCGGGGGTACGTGCACCCGCAGCAGGTCGGGCGCGTACCAGGGAAGCTGCCGGGCGGGGCCGACGTCTCCTGCCCGAAGGGCCGCCAGCGCAGCGCCGGCCTCCACCGCAGTGCGCATGGCCGGGCCGAACGGCGCGCGATCCAGCCACTCCGTCTCGGGAATCAGCCCACGCAAGGCGGCGAGCGCGTGGAGGTAGGGGCGGTCGGGCCACGGTTCGAGGGGTGCCTCGGCCAGGCAGGCCCGCAGCCGGTCCAAACACGCCTCCTCGGATTCACACACCAGATCGGCGAGGGCCATCGCCACCTCGGCGAACCGCCGGATTCCGCCGGGTGCGGCCGCCGCCTCGCGGCTGGCCCGGTTGGACAGCACCCGGGCCTCGTCCAGCTGGCCGGCGGCTACGGCGATGGTGGCGACCACGGCGTTCAGCGACACGCGGGTGATGAGGGTGAGGTCGCCGCTGGTGGTGGGCAGCTCCCGGGCCAAGGGCCAGGCGTCTCGGGGACGGATCTGGCCTTGCAGCCAGACGGCCTGGGCTCCGGAGATGTCGGTGAGGCCGCCGGCGAGGACGTCGTCCAGGCTGGTGCCCAACGCCTCGGGCTTGCCCAGGTCGATGAGCCGCAGCCGAACGGCGGCCTCCCGCTGTTCGGGCGTGAAGCCTTCCACTCGGTTCAGTGCCAGCCAGGCACCGGCGATGTCGCCGCTCTCCTGGGCCACCGCAGATTCGATGAAGTGCAGTGCGCCGTCGGCGATGGCGTTGCCCGCGGCGGCCAATTCCGCAAGACGCGCCTGGCACCGAGGTTCGACGTTGTCGTCCAGCAGCTCGATCTGCACCACCCGCCAGAGCGACAGTGCCTCCAGCTCGCCAGCGCCCTCCCGGCGGGCGGCGTCCGCAGCCAGCTCCAGCAGCGCCATGCCGTGCAGGGGGTCGAAGGCGAAGTGCCGGGCGGCCTCCAGGTAGCGGGCCGAGGGCTGGGAGCGCATGGAGTGCGGCAGCAGGGAGGCGAGCCGGTCGGTCTCGGGGTTGTTGGCGTCCAGCGTTGGCTGACGGGCATAGGTCAGCACCACCTCGGCCAGGCCCGCCTCGTCACCGGCCTGGGCGTACGCCTCGGCGGCGGCCACCAGCTGACCGCGTCGATGCAGCAGGCGGGCACCGGTCCGTAGCGCCTCGTTTCGCTCGTCGTCGCTCAGCACGTTGGCCAGCGCGTCCACCCACAGGTCGTGCAGGCGCAGCGCTCCCGAGTCGGTGGTATCCACCAGCGGCAGGCCCTCGACGACCTCCGCCGCGCTCACCTGGCTGCCCAAGGCCGCGACCAACTCGTCGTCGATGTCGCCGAAGGGCACCAGCGCCGCGATCAGCCGTCGCCGTTGTTCGCTGAGGCCCTCCAGCACCTCCTCCCACAGGTACTCCAGGCCCGCCTTGGTGCCGACCACCCCGGTGAGCGTGGCCAAGGCCGGCCAAGTGGGCAGCTCCCGACCCAACTCGGGCGACAGGTCTCGGAGCTGGGCCAGATCGGCCAGCTCGGCCTCGGAGAACTGCAGCGCCGCCTCGTCGATGACGGCCGCATCGCCGGCACTGCGCAGCCGCGCCGTGCCAACCGAGGGCGGGGTTCGAGAACTGAGCACCAGGTGTCCGTTGGCGGGCAGGCGATCCAGCAGCACCGACAGCACCTCCCAACCGGCGCTCACCTCCCCCAGCTTGTGGACATCGTCGATCAGCAACGCCACCGACTCGGGTGCCCTGCTCCACACGGCCTCGACGATGTCGTCGATGACGTGCTCGCCCCCGCCCAGGCCCAGCGCCGTGCCCAGTGCGCCCAGCAGGTGGGGGGCGGATTGGTCGCGTTCGTCCACCCGGAGCCAGACGTCGATGCCCAGGCGCTCGATGCGGTTCTCGGCGACCGCCTGCGCGAGCAGGGTGGACTTGCCGAAGCCCGCTCCGCCCACAATGGCGGTCAGGCGCCGATCGAATCGGCCCCGCATGACGCCGATGAGGTCCGCCCGCAGCACCGAAGCCGCCACACGTGGCGGTTCGAAGCGCAGGGAAGCTCCGCCGTCGGTTGTTTCCGCGCCCCGCATGGGCCACAGCCTAGGGGGGTCATGGGCCAAAACACCCCCGGAGCAGCGGGCTGTGCGCCCGTTCGCTCAGGGTTGATCCTGCAGGGTGGCCAGGATCTCGGCGCACGTCGGGCAGATGGGATAGCGGTCGGGGTCTCGGCTGGGGGTCCAGCGCTTGCCGCACAGCGCCGTGATGGCCTCGCCGGTGACGTAGGCCCGGCTGGCGTCGGCCTTGGACACGATGTGGGCGTAGCGGTCGTGATCGCCGTCGTCGGTGTTGGGCACCACGTCGGTGCTGGGCGCCTCGGACTCAACCGGTACGAGGGTTGGGGCGTCGGTCGCGGATCGGGCTGCGCTCATTGACCCGAACCTACCCGGCTCGCTGGCGTCGGGGGGTGCGGAGGGGCACCATGGCCCAATGGGCGTTGGCACTGCGTTGGCGGATCGAGTGGGGGAGGCGCTGGACGGCCTCGTCGTGGCCGCCACCCGCCTCGGCGGCGGCGACGTGGCCGAGGCGTACCGTGTGGACCTGGAGGATGGTCGAGTGGTGTTCGCCAAGACACACCGAGATCCGCCCCCGTTGTTCTTCCCCACCGAGGCGGCGTCCCTGCGGTGGCTCGGTGGCAGCGGCGCCGTTCGGGTGCCGAAGGTGCTGGCCGTCGACGAGGCCATGTTGGCGCTGGAGTGGATCGCCGAGGGGCCACCCCGGCGTGACACCGACGCCAACTTCGGCGCCCAGTTGGCGGCGCTGCATCTGGCGGGGGCGCCGTCCTTTGGTCGAGCCGATCGGGCCACGACCACCAGCCGGTCGCTGCCCAACCAACCGTGCGAGACGTGGGCCGAGTTCTTCGCGGCCTGCCGGTTGGTTCCGTTGGCCGGGCTTGGGGCCGATTCCGGCGCGTTGGACGGCGCCACCGCCGCCCGCATCGAGGCGCTGGCCGGCCGCCTGGGCCGGATGGGCGTGCCGAGGGAACCCCCGGCTCGGCTCCACGGCGACCTGTGGGCGGGCAATCGCCTGATGGACGGCGACGGCAACAGCTGGCTGATCGACCCCGCCTCCCACGGGGGTCACCGCGAGTTCGATCTGGCAATGATGGCGTTGTTCGGAGGCTTCGGCCCGGCTTGCTGGGCGGCCTATGAGGAGGCATCCCCGTTGGCCGATGGTTGGCAGGATCGCGTGCCGCTGCACCAGTTGGCGCCGCTGATCACCCATGCGATCAAGTTCGGCGGGGGATACGTCGCCGCAGTCGATCGAGCCTTGGAAGCTGCCGAGCGGCTCGGTTGACGACGCGGGAGGTCGCCGGACGCACGAGGTGCGCCACGCCCGGCGCCCGCTCGGGGGTGACCGTGTCCCCCACGGCGAGTTGGCCGGTCTGGGTCACCAGCGCTCCGATGGCGGCCACGCCATCCCGCGTGGTGTTGACGCGCTTGAGCACCTCCAGGTCTCGCGGCAACCCCGGCTGAGGTCGGGTCACCATGACGCAGCGGCCGATGTGCTTGCGTACGTTCAACGTGACGGTCCCCACGCGCAGCGACAGCCCCACCCAGCGGTCCTCGGTGCTCGCCTCCGGGTCGGCTGCTCCGGCATGGTCGGCGCCGTCGGCCGCCAGCACCAGGTTGGCGCGAAAGCGGCGGGGATCCTCGCCTCCCAGCGTGGCCATGCTGATCAGCGACACCCTGGTGCGGGTGCTGTCGTGGAAGGCGCCATGGGGCCCCGACCAGGACATCCAGCCCGAGTTTGTCTCGTCGAAATCGTCGGCCGGGGCCTCGAAGGTGCCCCCCGAATCGTCGCTGGCACGGGTGAGGCGAACGGGCCGCCCGAGCCAGTCCGAGAGGTCGGCGTCGGCGGTGATGACCTGGCCGTCGACGTGCACCTGGGCAGCGCCGTCGTCGTCGAGCCGGCCGTCGGCCAACAACAGCGCCGGCTCGCGGCGCCCGGTGAGGATCTTGCCCGTGGTGACGTCCTCGATGCCCCAGCTGCGGTCGCCCACCAGGCCCAGCTCGCTCACCTGCGATGCGTCCAGGCGTTCGCCGCCGAGCGACTTGATGGGATATCGCCAGACTTGGGCAACCTGCATCCGGCCATTCTTGTCGCCCCGCAACGACGCGTCGCCGATCTACCCTCGCGCCCATGTCCGACGTGCCCGGCCCTCCATCCCTCCCTCGCCAGCTCGATGTATCGACGCTGAGCGACGAGCGACAGGTGGCCCTGTTGTCCGGCGCGGACGACTGGCATACCGAGGCGGCGCCCGACCTGGGGCTGGACGCGGTGATGGTCTCCGACGGACCTCACGGGCTGCGCAAGGTGGAGAGCGCTGCACTGGCCGACCTGCAGGCGAGCGCGCCGGCAACCTGCTTCCCGACCGGCAGTGCGCTGGGCGCCACCTGGGATACGGAACTGGTTGGACGGGTGGGCCGGGCCATCGCACGCGAGGCGCTGGCCGAGGACGTCGCCGTGGTGCTGGGGCCGGCGGTGAACCTGAAACGCCACCCGGCCGCCGGACGCAACTTCGAGTACTACTCGGAGGACCCGCTCCTGACGGCGGAGCTGGCGGTGGCGTGGATCGACGGCGCCCAGGGGCAGGGCGTGGGCACCAGCCTCAAGCACTACGCCGTGAACAACCAGGAGGCCAACCGCATGATCGTCGATGCCGTCGTCGACGATCGGTCCCTGCGCGAGTTGTACCTGCTGGCCTTTGAGGCAGCCGTTCGTCGCAGTCAGCCGTGGACCGTCATGTCGGCCTACAACCGCCTGAACGGCGTGTACTGCTCGGAGGATCCGTGGCTGCTCGGCGAGGTGCTTCGAGACCAGTGGGGATTCGAGGGTCTGGTGATGACGGATTGGGGCGCCAACGCCGATCGCGTGGCGGGCGTGCTGGCCGGCCAGGACCTGGAGATGCCCGGCAGCCAGGGCATCCACGACCGCGCGGTGCTGGCGGCCGTGGCCGCCGGGTCGTTGCCCCGAGAGGACCTGGAGCGTTGCGTCGGGCGCGTGGTGGCACTGATGGAACGATCCCACACCCAGGTGGCACGGCGTTCGGGCGGCCCTGCGCGGCAGGAGCCCGGCCCCGACCTAGATGCGGTGCACGAGGAACACCACCGGCTGGCCCGTGAGGTGGCGGCCGCAGCCACGGTGTTGCTCACCAACGACGGTGTGTTGCCCCTCGATCCGTCCGGCCACGTGGCGCTCATCGGCGAGTTCGCCACCCGTCCGCGCATCCAGGGCGGGGGCAGCTCGCAGGTGAAGGCCACCCGTACCGACCTGTTGCTCGACGAGTTGCGCGCGCAGGTGGATGCTGCCGGGGGGCGGGTGCAGTACGCACCCGGCTACGTCCTGAGGCGACGGGACGATGGCGACGGCGAGGCGGCCCGGCGCATCGACGAGGCGGAGGCCGTGGCGCAGCGGGCCGACGTGGCCGTGGTAGTCGTGGGCCTGCCCGACGACGCCGAGTCCGAGGGGTTCGATCGCAGCCACCTGCACCTGCCCGAGCCGCACCAGGCGCTGGTGCGCCGGGTGGTGGCCGCCAACCCGCGCACGGTGGTCGTGGTGATCGCGGGGTCTCCAGTGTGCATGTCCTGGGTGGACCATCCGGCGGCCGTCGTGTACGGGTACCTCGGCGGTCAGGCCGCCGGGGGTGCCCTGGCCGACGTGTTGCTGGGCGCAGCCGAGCCGGGTGGGCGGCTGGCCGAGACCCTGCCGGTGCGGGCCGCCGACGTGGCGTCCAACCGGTGGTTCCCCGGCGAGGAGCATCAGGTGACCTACCGGGAGGGGCCCTACATCGGCTACCGGTGGTTTGATGCCGCCAGCGCCGAGCCGCTGTTCTGCTTCGGGCACGGACTGAGCTACGCCGAGATCTCCCTGGCCGAACCGAGCCTGTCGGCCACCGTTGTCGACGCGGCGGCGCTCCTCGGCCCGTCCGGTGATGGCACCATCGACCCGGGAGCGGTGCCGGCCCCGGGTGCCGGTCCGGTGGCGTTCAGCGTGACCGTGCCCCTGGCCAATGCGTCGGCCCGGGCGGGAAGCGAGGTGGTTCAGGTGTATCTCGAGCCGCCCGACGGAGCGGGCATCGAGCCGCCGCGCGGCCTGGCGGCGTTCGCCAAGGTCGGCCTCGGCGGCGGAACGGAGACCACCGTGAGCATCGACGTGCCCGTGCGCGCCATGTGCCACTGGGAGGCGAACCCCGGCGGCTGGGCGGTCGCTCCCGGCACCTGGGGGGTGGCCGTGGGCCGATCGTCGCGCAACCTGGCGCACCGCCTGGAGGTGGAGGTGAGCTCCGGCTGGGAGCCGCCAGCCGCGGATCGGGCCCTCGACCCCTATCGCCATCCGCATCCCGACGATTGGGACCCGGGCGGCGCTGCCTTCGAGGCCCTGTTGGGCCACCCGGTGCCGGCGCCGCGGCCCGTTCGGCCATTCACGCGCAACTCAACCCTGGGCCAGTTGCGCGAGACACCGGTGGGTCGGCCGCTGCTGGCCCTGGTGCGGAAGGTCGTCGCCCGGTTCACCGGAGGGAACAACGACGAGGGCGGCCTGGGGGTGATGGTCGATCGGGCGTTGGCCGAGCTGCCGCTGCGCAACCTCGCGGTGATGAGCCAGGGCCGCGTTCCCATCGGGGTGATCGATCGCCTGATCGCCGTGGCAAACCGCGCTCCGCGTTGGAGTGGGCGACGTCGGTGAGCTCGGGCTGACGGGCCGGGGCGGCGGTCCTCGCATGCTGCCAGGCGGCCGGACGCCCGGGTTGGGCCGAGCCGTTCCGGCGGGGAAGGATGGGACCATGACCGATACCCCATGGCACGGTGACGCCTGCTCGCTCGTCGACGCATTCCGGGCGGGTGACCGCTCACCAACCGAGGAGGTGGAGGCAACCCTGGCAGCCATCGAGGGCTCGGCGCTGAACAGCTTCTCCTACCTCGATCCGGAGCGGGCACTGGCGGCGGCTCGGGCGGCCGACGTGTCGCTGCCCTTCGGCGGGGTGCCGACCGGCATCAAGGAACTGGAGCAGGTCGAGGGCTGGCCCGACACCGGCGCCTCGCTGGTGTTCGCCGACCGGACTGCCGATCACACCAGCAACTTCAACGAACGACTCTTCGAACGTGGCGGGGTCGTTCCGGTGGGGCTCACGACCGCCAGCGAGTTCGGCGGGCTCAACGTCAGCATCACCAAGCTGAACGGCGTCACCCACAATCCCTGGCGCCATGGCCGCACCGTCGGCGGCTCCTCCAGCGGTGCGGCCGCCTCGGTGGCCGGAGGGCTGGTCAGCCTGGCGACCGGTGGCGATGGCGGCGGTTCCATCCGTATTCCCGCCGGCTACACCGGCCTCTTGGGCATGAAGGGCACCTTCGGGCGCATCACGCGTGGCCCATCGGCCTTCAGTCGACCCAACACCGTGGTGCTCGGCAACCTCTCCAGGTCGGTGCGCGACGCCGCCCGGTTCTATGACGTGTGCGCCGGGATTGATCCCTACGATCCCACCAGCCTGCCGTCGCCGGGCAACTGGGAGGCCAACCTGGGCAGCCAGGAGCTGAAGGGTCTGCGGGTGGCCGTGGTGCCCAATCTGGGCGGCGTCGTCCTGGAGGACGGCGTGGAGCAGCGCATCAGGGAGGAGGCGGCGGCGCTGATTGCCGACAACGGCATGGTGCAGGTGGACATGGACGTGCGCCCTCCCAACCTGGCCGCCCAGTGGATGATGGGCAACCTCTCCACGCTGTTGGCCACCTTGGGGGACCTGTGGCCGAAGTGTGCCGACGAGCTGACCGATGAGGTGGCGTCGGGGCTCATCATGAGCCAGTCCATGTACAACCTCCGCACGGCCTCGGTAGCTGAGGAGTTGCGGGTGCAGGCCAACCGGGTCATGGCCAGCGCCTTTGAGCAAGTCGACCTCATCATCGCGGCATCCAACCCCGGCCCGGCATTTCCCGCCGAATCCGCCATGAGCGCCACCGAGAACAACCTGTTGGAGAAGGTCAAGGCCAACCCGGTGGCGAAGGTGGCGTTTCGGTCGGCCCTGTTCGGCACCCGAGCGGCGGCCACCGTTGCGCCCAAGCTACCCAGCATGATCCTGGGTCGCGTCAGCGAGCGGTTCCCCGAGATGGTCAACATGGGGGCGCTCACCATCATCTCCAACATCTACGGCAACCCAGCAGTGTCCATCCCCGCGGGCACCGTCGGAGGGCTCCCCGTGGGCATGCAGGTGCTGGCACCGCACCACCGCGATGAGGTGCTCTTCGACGTCGCCTTGTCGGTGGAGCGGGAGCGTCCCTGGCCGCTGGTTGCGCCGGCGGTCACCGACGCGGTCCTGGCTCCCACTTCCTGACGTCCGGCATTCCGGCTCCGCCGGCGACCCAAGGTTCGCCGACTGTTCAGCCGCCGTTCATCTTGGCTGCACCGACGCGTCAGGTTGGCTTCGTACCGTTCGCTTCGTCACGACAGCCGCCCGAACCTGCGGGCGCATTCGACACGAGGAGACGAGCGTGAACCGACCCCACGGCACATCGACACGATTCGCAGCGCTGGTGCTGGCCGGAGGCCTCGCCCTCGGTGCGTGCAGCGGTTCCAGCAGCGGCTCCGGCGGCGGCGCCGAAGGAGAGATCTCCGTCTCCGGGTCGTCCACCGTGGAGCCCATCTCGGTGCGGGTTGGCGAGCTGTTCGCCGAGGTGGGCGGCACCCTCCCGTCGGTTGAGGGCCCGGGCACCGGCGATGGGTTCAAGAAGTTCTGCGCCGGCGAGACGGACATCTCCGATGCCTCCCGGGCCATCAAGGATGAAGAGCAGGCCATCTGCGAGCAGGCGGGCGTGACCTACACCGAGCTGCAGATCGCCAACGACGCCATCACGGTGCTGACCAACGAGAACAACGACTCGATCGACTGCCTCACCTTTGAGGACCTGTACGGGTTGGTCGGCCCCGAGTCCGAGGGCGTGAACAACTGGTCGGAGGCCGCGGCCAAGGGCGCGACGTCATCGCTTCCGGATGCCCCGTTGGAGATCTTTGCGCCCGGCACCGAGTCCGGCACCTACGACTCGTTCTTCGAGCTGGCCATCGAGGACATCGCTGCTGACAAGGGCGCCCCGGAGGACGTCCAGATTCGCCCGGACTACGGCGGCCTGGCCAACGACAACGAGATCGTCTCCGGGCTGCAGTCGGTGGACTCCAGCTTCGGCTGGGTCGGGTTTGCCTTCGCCGAGGAGGCCGAGGGAGTCCGAGAGCTGGAGATCGACGGCGGCGAGGGCTGCGTGGCCCCATCGGCCGAAACGGTCGCCGACGGAACCTACCCGTTGGCCCGCCCGCTGTTCATCTACGTGAACAACGAGAAGCTGGCCGAGAACGCCGCCCTGTCGGACTTCGTCGATTTCTATGTGTCCGACGAGGGTATGGTCGCCGTGCCGGAGGTTGGCTACGTGGCGCTCGACGATGCCGATCTTGAGGCCACCCGTTCCACGTGGGCCTCGGCCAAGCCATGACGGACAGCGGGTTGACGCTGGCCGAGCTGGCCGGCTCGAAACAGCGAAACCGCGTCGAGTCGCTGGTGAAGGTCGGCGTCGGGTCGGCGGCATCGCTCAGCATCGTGATCAGCCTGGCCATCCTGGCGGTGCTGATCGTGCGGTCGATCGGCTTCCTGGCCCAGGTGGAGTGGTCGTCCCTCGTCAGCTCCCTCGGCTGGTTTCCCCGCAGCAACCGCTTCGATCTGGTCACGCTGCTGCTGGGGTCGCTGTGGGTCACCGGCATCGCCTTGGTGGTGGCCACCCCGATTGGGGTTGGCGCGGCCGTGTACCTGTCCGAGTACGCCTCGTCCCGGGTGCGCCGGTGGCTGAAGCCGTCGGTGGAGATCCTGGCCGGCCTGCCCTCGGTGGTGGTGGCCTACTTCATCCTGCAGGTGATCTACCCGACGGCCCTGGAGGGCGTGCTCGATTCCAAGTACACGCTCCTCGCCGCCGGGATCGGTGTGGGCATCCTCACGATTCCGATCATCGCCTCGGTGACCGAGGACGCGCTGTCGGCGGTGCCCAACGCACTTCGCGAGGCCAGCGTGGGCCTCGGTGCCCGCAAAGCGGTGACCACGGTGCGCGTGGTGCTGCCCGCCGCCGTCTCGGGCATCACGGCGGCGTTAATCGTGGGCGCCAGCCGGGCGTTAGGCGAGACGATGCTGGTCACCCTGGTGGCCGGCGGTGCAAACGGCTCGGCCAGGGCGCTCGGCCCGGCCTCGGCCTCGGGCGGCGTCACGATGACCTCGGCCATGGCCAATCTGGCAGCCGGGTCGGATTCCGTTGCCGTGAGCACCGGGGTGACGCTCAACCCGGTCAACTCGCTGTACGTCGTCGGCCTGGTGCTCTTCGTCTTCACGCTGGGCCTCAACCTGCTGGGCGATCGCCTGGTCCGCCGGTTCCGGCAGAGCTACTAAACGGGAGGCTGCCATGACGATCGCATTCACACGCCGCCGCCAGCGTGAAGCCACAGCCGAGGCGGTCCGCAGGGCCATCACCCAAGGTGGGGTCGATAGATCCGGGCTGGTGTTCAAGGCGCTGGTTGCGAGCTGCCTGGCCGCCATTCTGGCGCTGCTGCTGTGGCTGCTTGAGGACGTGGTCGCCGAAGCCCAGCCGTACCTGGCCGAGCGGGGCCTTGCGGGATTCCTCGGCGGCACGCTGTCGAGCCAACCCGCCACCTACGGGGTGTCGCAGGGCATCATCGGGTCGGTCTGGATCCTCATCTTCGTCGCCGTGCTGGCCTTCCCCATCGGTGTTGCGGCCGGCATCTACCTGGAGGAGTACGCCACCGACAGCCGCTCGACCCGTCTGGTCAACCTGGTCATCCGCAACCTGGCCGGTGTGCCATCGGTCGTCTACGGCATCCTCGGGCTGGCCGTGTTCAAGGAACTGCTGGGCGGCGCCGGCCAGGCCGACGCAGCTTGGTGGCAGTTCACCGGCGGCCCGACGCTGATCACGGCCGGCCTCACCATGTCCATCCTGGTGCTGCCGATCGTGATCATCACCTCGGCAGAGGCCATCCGGGCGGTGCCGCAGAGCCTGCGGGAGGCGGGGTTTGGGGTGGGGGCGACCCGTTCGGAGGTGATCCGCAGCCACGTGTTGCCCTACGCCGCCCCCGGCATCCTCACCGGCACGGTGCTGTCGTTCGCCCGGGCCATCGGCGAGGCCGCACCGCTGCTGATGGTTGGCGCGATCACGGGGCTGTTGCCCACCTACGGCACCGTCCCCGACCAGCTCACCGGCAAGTTCACTGCCCTGCCGATGGTGATCTACGGCACGCTCAAGAAGCCCGAAACTCAGGGTTGGCCGGCGGTGACGGCCAGCGTGATTCTGGTGCTCATGGCCGTGTTGCTGACCGCCAACGCGGGTTCGATCATGGCCCGGAACTACTTTGAGAGGAAGCGCCAATGACCCTCGACCATGCAGCCTCGGCCACTTCTGCTGCAGCCAGCTCCACCCCCGGGCCCGTCCGCGTGACACGCGGTCGGGTCGCTCCTGATGCAAGCAAGGATCTTGACGTCATGCCAGACCTGGTCACCGCTCCCGTGTTCGAAGTTGCCGACCTGTCGGTGTACTACGGCGACTTCAGGGCGGTGCGCGACGTCGGGCTGACCGTTCGAAGTGGGGAGATCACCGCGTTCATCGGGCCGTCCGGCTGCGGCAAGAGCACCGTGCTTCGCTGCTTCAACCGCATGAACGACCTGATCGACACCGCCCGCGTCACCGGATCGGTGAGGTTCCGGGGCGTCGACCTGTACGACCGGGCGGTCAACCCGGTGGAGGTTCGCCGGCGAGTGGGCATGGTGTTCCAGAAGCCCAACCCCTTTCCGAAGTCGATCTACGCCAACGTTGCCTACGGGCCGAAGGTCGGGGGCGCCAAGAAGGCCGACCTCGACGAGATCGTCGAGGTGAGCCTCACCAAGGCGGCGCTGTGGGACGAGGTGAAGGATCGCCTGAAGGAGTCGGCCATGGGCCTGTCAGGTGGCCAGCAGCAGCGGCTGTGCATCGCCCGGGCGATTGCCTCCCAGCCGGAGGTGGTGTTGATGGATGAGCCCTGCTCTGCGCTCGACCCCATCGCCACCGCCCGCATCGAGGAACTGATGCGGGAGCTTCAGAGCGAGTACACCATCTTGATCGTGACCCACAACATGCAGCAGGCCGCCCGGGTGAGCGACAAGACGGCGTTCTTCACGACCGAGGTCGGCGAGGAGGGCGATCGCCGCACCGGAATCCAGGTGGAGTTCGACGACACGGAGAAGATCTTCTCCAATCCGGCGGACGAACGCACCGAGAACTACATCACCGGTCGGTTCGGATAGTGGCCCAGCCGGGCCGCGCCGGACGCGGAAATGGGAAGATGACGGCCGTGACTGAACCTCGCGACATCCGCAAGACGTTTCACGACGACCTGGCCGACATCACCAACCAGCTCGTTGCCATGGCGGCGCTGGTCACCGACACGATCCCGCGGGTCACGGAGACGTTGCTCAGCATCGATCTGGCCGAGGCCGAGGCCATCATCGAAGCCGACGACGTGCTGGACGCGCTGATGGTTGAGGTGGAGGAGTCGTGCTATCGGGTCTTGGCGTTGCAGCAACCCATGGCCGGCGACATGCGGGCCATCGTGGCGGCCATCCGCATGGTGGCGGAGATCGAACGGTCGGGCGACCTGGCCGTCAACATTGCCAAGGCCACCCGGCGTATCTACGGCGTCACCATCACCCCACGGCTGCGAGGCCTGATCGCCTCGATGGGCGAGGAGGCAGGGCGCCTGTATCGGCTGGCGATGCAGGCGTATGCGGAGGGCGACGCCCCGATGGCCGCTGCGCTGGACGACCTCGACGATCGCCTGGACGCGTTGCACCGCGACTACATCGCAGAGATCTTCGTTGCCCACGATGAGGAGCAGTTGACGCTGCAGGAGGGCGTGCAGCTGGCGCTGATCGGTCGGTACTACGAGCGCATCGGTGATCACGCGGTCAACATCGGCGAACGGGTGCGATACATGGTCACGGGCGCGCTCCCCGAGCAGCAGGGCCCCGACCAGGCCGACGAGCCGCCGGCATCCGATTCCGACGGCGTGCCTGACACGCCGTCCGGACCCCTCGCCGGCGATGGCGCCGACGAATAGGGCCGGCGACTTGGACCACGTCCGGTGAACTCAGGCGGTGTGGTGGTGGCGGCGTTGCTGGCCGTCGTGAGCGGCGTTCTGGGGGTGCTCCTGGTGCGCACCAGGAGGCAGCTGGTGGTTGCCCGGCGCAGTACCACCCAGCGCGCGGGCGAGCTGGAGGCGCTGGTCGACCCCGAGCCCTCCGAGCTTCGACGGGTGGTGAATGCCCTGCCCGTGGCGACGGTGATCGTGGATGCCTCGGGGACGGTCCGTGTGAGCAACCGGGCCGGCGAGGAGGTGCTGGAGCCCCGCATCGAGTCGGCGCTGGTCGGGCGGGCCGTCCGCTCCTCGTTGGCCGAGGCTGCGACCGGCCGGAGGGTTCGCCACATCGAGGAGCTCTTCGGGCCCCCGCTGGAGCGGCACATCATCACCGCGGTTCCGCTCGAGGGCGGAGGTGCGGTCGCCGTCGTGCAGGACGACTCCGATGTGGCCAGAACGGAGGCCGTGCGCCGTGACTTCGTTGCCAACATCTCACACGAGCTCAAGACTCCGGTCGGGGCCGTCACCCTGCTGGCCGAGATGCTGGCCGACGAGACCGATCCGGCCACCGCCAAGCGATTCGCCGCCAGCATCGAGGCCGAGGTGGGCCGGTTGGGCCGATCCGTCGACGACCTCTTGGAGCTCACCCAGATTGAGTTCGGGCTGCCCGACGGTTCTGCCGACGTGCCCCTCGACGACGTCATCGAAGAAGTCCGTTCGCGTCTCCTCTCCGTTGCCGCAGAGCGAAGCATTTCCCTGGAGGTCCCCGCCGAACCCACCAGGCTGGTGGTTCGTGGCGACCGCCGCCAGCTGGGCTCGGCGCTGTTCAACCTGGTGGACAATGCCGTGAAGTACTCAGACGACGGCGGGACGGTCCGTATCGAGCTGCGCCGCTCCCCCGACGCAATCGCCGTCGAGGTTTCGGACTCCGGCATCGGCATCCCCGGCACCGACCTGGAGCGGATCTTCGAACGGTTCTATCGGGTGGATCGCGCCCGTGGACGAGACACCGGCGGGACGGGGCTGGGCCTGGCCATCGTCCGCCATGTGGTCCATAACCACGGCGGCTCGGTGGAGGCGGCATCAACCGAGGGAGTGGGCAGCACGTTCGTCATGAAGCTCCCGGCGGCCCAGGAGGCACATCCATGAGTCATGCAACCATCCTGGTGGTGGAGGACGAGGAGTCCTATATCGATGCGCTCACCGTGGGGCTCACACGCGAGGGCTATGAGGTGGTCGTGGCCAGAACCGGCGCTGAGGCGCTGGAGGGCTTTGCGTCCATCAAGCCCGACCTCGTGCTCCTGGACGTCATGTTGCCCAACGTGTCGGGCCTTGATGTGTGCCGCGAGATCCGAGCCACGTCGACCGTGCCCATCATCATGGTGACGGCAAAGAGCTCCGAGATCGACACCGTGGTCGGCCTGGAGGTGGGGGCCGACGACTACGTCACCAAGCCGTACCGGCTGCGGGAGTTGGTGGCCCGCATCGGAGCGGCGCTGCGGCGCCGAGGCTCGGAGGGAACAGAGAGCCAGGTGGGCGTAGACCCGGCCGTCGAGCAGCTCGTTGGCGGCGACGTCATGGTGGACCTGGAGCGCCACGAGGTGACGGTGCGGGGCGAGCTGGTGAACCTGCCGCTCAAGGAGTTTGAGCTGCTCACCGTCCTGATGGAGAACCCCGGCCGGGTGGTGTCTCGCGCCCGGCTGATCGACCGGGTGTGGGGCGCCGACTACGTGGGCGACACCAAGACCCTCGACGTGCACATCAAGCGCCTCCGAGGTCGCGTGGAGAGCGAGCCGTCCGCCCCGGAGCGCATCGTCACCGTCCGCGGCGTGGGCTACAAGTTCGTGCCGGCCAGCTGATCGGCGGACCCGCCCGCGACGAAGTCGGGTCCTCATCGGGTGCCGGGGCGACGCCAGGAGACCCGAGTACGCGGCATCCTGCGAAGTCGGGTCCCAATCGGGTGCTGGGGCGACGCCAGGGGACCCGAGTTCGGGGTGTGCCCGGGCGGAGGCCCGCTTAGCCGTGCTGCCAGATGCGGTGGGGGATGGTGCGCTGGCCCTCCAGCGCCAAGCCGTCCAACACGTCCAGCTCCTCCGGGGTCAGGCTCCAGCCGAGCGCCCCGGCGTTCTGAGCGGCCTGGTCCGCGTTCTTGGCGCCGGGGATGGGCACGGCGCCCTTGGCGATCAGCCATGCCAGTGACACCTGGGCCGGGGTCCGGTCGTGCGGCTCCCCGATGCGGGCGAGCTCGGCGGTGATGCGATCCACCTGTTCCATCGGATGGGCGGAGAACGTCCGGCCCTTGGGAGGTGGGTTCGCTGCGGTGTACTTGCCGGTCAGCCGCCCCTGCCCGATGGGTGAGTACGCCAATGGGATGACGCCAAGACGCGTGCATGCCTCGATGAGGCCGGTGGTCTCGGGACGCCGACGCAGCAACGAGTACTCGATCTGGTTGGAGGCCAGGGGGACGCCCCGCGACGCCAACTGGGCGTGGATCGACCCCATCTCCCCAACGGAGTAGTTGGACACGCCGACGGCGTCGCACAGCTTGTCCTGCACCGCCTCGGCCAGGGCCTCGGCCAGCACGGCGTGGGAGCGCAGGCTGATCGGCCCGTGCAGCTGGTACAGGTGCACCTTGTCGACGCCCAGGCGCTCGATCGAGCCTTCGAGGGCCCGGCGGAGGGCGGACCGAACGTTCAGCTTCCAGGGGGCAGGGAAGAACTTGGTGGCCAGCACCGCGCGATCGCGGCGCGTGGGCTCGGCGGCCAGCAAGCGTCCGATGATGCGCTCGCTTTCGCCCTCCCCGTAGCCCTCGGCGGTGTCGAAGAGCGTCAACCCGGCCTCCAGCGAGGCGTCGAACGCCTCGGCGATGGTGGCTTCAGTCAGTTGTGCGTCGTAGCCGCCCATGCCCCAGGTGTTCTGGTCGCCCCAGGCCCACGTGCCGACGCCCAGCGGAGCAACGTCGATCGGACAACCCGGGAACCTCACCCGGTTGGGCACCTCGGGGGTGGGGGCATCGTGTGGCTCGGCTGGGGTGGCGGGCATGGTGCCAACGTATCGGCAGCTCGCCCAAACCCGGCAGCGCAGGCCGGCAATCTATGTTCCACCCGCGGCAGCGGGAGCGCCGCGTGGGCGACCCTCGCTGGGTCGATACCCTGGAGGGCGGTCCGCCGATATCGGCTTGCCCGCCGGGACCGGGCCGTTCCCCTCCAGGAGTGACCCATGTGGAAATTGATTCGGGCGGGGCTGTGGTCCCGCAAGCTGCGGCTGTTCACCACCGCGCTGGCGGTTGCGCTGGGTGTGGCCTTCACCACCGGCACGCTGGTGCTGACCGACACCATCGGCAAGGTGTTCGAGGAGTTGTTCGATCAGATCACCGACGGCACCGACTCCCTGGTGCGGGGCGCCAACGAGATCGACAACCCCTTCGGGGAGAGCCAGCGCAACCGGGTGCCGGCCACGGTCGAGGCGCAGTTGCGGGAGCTTGATTCGGTGAAGGCGGCCGAGGGGTTCATCCAGGCCCAGGTGACCGCCACCGACATGTCCGGTGAGCCGCTGAAGCCGTCGGTTGGCCCCCCGACGCTGCTGCAGAACTTCAGCGACAACCCCAACTTCGCCAACTGGACGCTGTCGGAGGGGGAAGCCCCGGTGGGGCCCGACCAGGCGCTCATCGACGCCGCCACTGCCGAGGACGCGGGCGTGGCCATCGGGGACGAGATCCAGATTGCGGCGTCGGCCGAACCGGTGACGGTGACGGTGGTGGGCCTGGCCAAGTTCGGCAACGAGAACAACTTGGCGGGAGCGGCGGCGGTGCTCACCGACCTTCCCACCGCTCAGCAGCTCACCGACTTCGGGGAGAGCTTCGTGGTGGTCCAGGTGGCCGCTCGCGACGGCGTGAGCGAGCAGCAGGTGACCGACGACATCAACGAGGTGCTTCCCGACGACTTCGAGGCAATCACCGGCACGGCCTTCAACGAGGAGACCCAGAGCGACATTCGCCAAGGGCTGGGGTTCTTTCAGACGTTCCTGCTGGTCTTTGCTGTGGTGGCCGTGGTGGTTGGGGCGTTTCTCATCTACAACTCGTTCTCCATTCTCATCGCACAGCGCACCCAGGAGCTGGGCCTCATGCGCGCCATCGGCGCCTCGCGGCGCCAGGTGTTGGGCACCGTTGCCGCCGAGGCCGCGGCGGTCGGCGTCACCTCCGCGATCGTTGGGTTGGGCCTGGGTGTCCTGCTGGCCAGCGGCATGCGCGCGCTCCTCGGCGGCCTCGGCATCCAGTTGCCCGCCGGCGAGAACGTGGTGGCGCCCACCACCATCGCCGTCGCCCTCGCCGTGGGCATCGGGGTGACCATCGCCGCTGCGCTGCTGCCGGCGAGGCGCGCCTCGGGCGTCTCGCCCATGGAAGCGCTGCGTTCGGCGGCCCAGGACACCAGCGGCAGCTCACGGCTTCGCCTCTACAGCGGGCTGGGCATGCTGGCGGCCAGCGCGGCGCTGCTGGTGTGGGGCGTGGTGGCGACGGCGCCGCTGCTGGTGGGGTTTGGTGCCGGGGGGTTGCTGATCACTGCGGTGATCCTCGGCCCGCGCTTGGCCGTGCCGGCCGGCCGGCTCATCGGTGCTCCGGCGGCGCGGACCCGTGGGGTCACCGGCCGGCTGGCCCAGCAGAACTCGGTGCGGAACCCGGCCCGCCTGTCGACCACGGCGTTGGCGTTGGTCATCGGCGTCTCCATCGTGGGGTTTGTCACGGTGCTCGGCGCGTCGATCAAGGCATCCATTGCCGAGACGGTGCAGGCTCAGGTGAGCGGTGATCTCATCGTCTCGGCCGGCGACTTCGACCCCGGCAAAGGCCTGCCGCCCAGCTACGGCGAGCGCATCGCCGAGCTGCCTGACGTGGCGGTGGTGTCGCCGGTCCGCTTCGGCTTCGCCCTGCTGGATGACGAGCAGGGGGGCACCATCGTGGTGGGCGCCGATTTCCCGGCGCTGATGGAGTCGGTCGACCTGGGCAAGCTGGAGGGCTCACCGGACATCGACGCCGACGAGATCGCCGTCAGCGACGGCGCTGCTGAGCGCAACGGCTGGTCGTTGGGCGACACCATCACCCTCACCGGTCCCGAGTCGGGGCCGGTGGACTACTCGATCGGGCTGATCTTCGAGAACGCCGACACCGTGGCGGGAACGGTGCTGTCGCTGGACGGCTACGGGCGCATCACGCCCACGCCGAAGGACTCCCAAATCACCATCTCGGTGGTCGACGGGGCATCGGTGGCGGCGGTTCAGGAGGAGGTCGAACGGGTGCTGGGCAACTTCCCCGGCGCCGAGGTGGCGGACCTGTCGTCGTTCGTGGAGACCCAGACCGAACAGCTCGACATCTTCTTGAACATGCTGTACGTGTTCCTGGCACTGGCCGTGTTCATCGCCCTGATGGGCATCGCCAACACCCTGGCGTTGTCGATCTTCGAGCGCACCAACGAGGTGGGCCTGTTGCGGGCGGTCGGTATGGTGCGTTCACAGGTGCGGTCGATGATCCGCTGGGAGTCGGTGATCATCGCCGTATTCGGCACGGTGCTGGGACTGCTCGTCGGCCTCATCGTTGCGGCGGCCGTCATGGCCAGCCTCCGCGATCAGGGCCTGTCGGCGTTCAATGCGGCCCCGTTCCGCCTGGCCATCATCACCGTGCTGGCCGCCATGGCGGGGGTGCTGGCTGCGCTCCGTCCCGCCCGACGGGCAGCCCGGATGAACGTTCTGGCGGCCATCTACGACGAGTAGGCAGCCCCGCCGGAACGGGCAACCGGTCGTGCCCGACCGGCTGATGGTGGTTCCCTTGACCTGCGCCCGGACGGCCGGACAAGAAGTAGGTTGGCCCCATGTCACTCGACGGAACCTATGTCCGAGCCCGTGGGAGCCCATCGCCACCCAGGTGGCCCAGTACGAAGCCACCGACGGTGTCGAGGGCGGCGAGATGGAGGGTGCCCCGTGCGTCATCCTGACGACCCGCGGCAACAAGTCCGGGAACCTGCGCAAGACCCCGCTGATCCGCGTTGAGCACGACGGCACCTACGCCGTCGTGGCCTCCATGGGCGGGGCGCCCCAGCACCCCAGCTGGTACCACAACCTGTCCGACGGCGCCGCGGCGGTCATCCAGGACGGGGCCGAGGTTCACGATCTCGTCGCCCGAGAGGCCCACGGCGACGAGAAGGCCGCCTGGTGGAAGCGATCCACCGAGGTCTGGCCGTCCTACGACGACTACCAGGCATCCACCGACCGGGTCATCCCGTTGGTGCTGCTGGAACCTCGCTGATCGAGCGCCCGACGCATCCAGGCGTCATCATCGAAGCTGCGTCATCATCGAAGCTGCGTCATCATCGAAGCTGCGTCATCATCGAAGCTGCGTCATCATCGAAGCAATGTCACGACCGAAATGGGGGAACCATGGCCATCAAGGTCATTCAATGGGCAACCGGCACCGTCGGCGAGCATGCGGTTCGGGGCATCGTGGACCATCCGCGCCTTGAGCTGGCGGGGCTCTGGGTGCACTCGGAACGCAAGGAGGGCGTCGATGCCGGTGAGCTGGTGGGCATCGCCCCAACCGGCGTGATCGCCACCCGAGATGCCGGCGAGCTGTTGGCCTCTGACGCCGAGGTCATCTGCTACACCGCCAACAGCGACCTCCGGCCCGACGGCGTCGTCGACGACCTGGAGCGCATGCTGCGCCTAGGCAAGAACGTTGTGAACACGTCGTTCGTGCCGCTGCTGTATCCCCCTTCGGCGGGGCCAGGCGTGGCCGAGCGGCTGCAGGCGGCTGCCATCGAGGGGGGCGCCACGCTCTACACCTCGGGCATCGATCCCGGCTACGGCAACGTCGGAGTGGCCGTGGGTGCGGCTGCGCTGTGCAAGAACATCGATCAGATTCGCATGGCCGAGATCGTCAACTACGCCACCTGGGACAACCCCTTCACCATGTTCGAGATCATGGGGTTCGGCAAGGCCGACGAGGCCGAGTCGCTGCTGTTGGCCCCGGGCACCACGACGCTGGCGTGGGGGCCGGTCATCGAACTGGTGGCATCCGCCGTCGGGCTCGGCCTCGACGAGATCGTGGAGCGCCACGAGGTGATCTACGCCAAGTCCGAGTTCGACATTGCCTCGGGCACCATCCCCGCCGGGGGCCTTTCGGGCATGCGCTTCGAGGTGGTCGGCATGATCGGCGGAGCCGAGCGGGTGGTGCTGGAGCACGTCACCCGGCTACGCGACGAGGATCGGCCGGACTGGCGCCAGGGCAGCGGCTACCACATCGACATCACGGGTGACCCCAGCGTGCACGTGGAGGTGGGTCTCAGCTCGCCCAACGGGGATCACAACCACGCCGGCTGCCTCGCCACCGCCATGCATGTACTGAACGCCGTCCCTGCCGTCGTGGCGGCCGAGCCGGGGGTCGTGACCATGCTGGACCTGCCCGTGTACTCGGGGGACGCAACCGGTGGCCCATCGTGAGCATTGACGCCGGCATCCAGGTGGGGGCCGTGTACCCCCAGATCGAGCTGGGTGGGTCGGCCGACGCGGCGCGGGCGGTGGCCGACGCCGTCGAGAGCCAGGGCTATCAGCACCTGGTTGCCTACGACCACGTGCTGGGCGCCGCCCATGCCGAACGCGAACCGGAACTGACCGGGCCCTACAACGAGACCGACCCGTTCCACGACCCGTTCATGTTGTTCGCCTACCTGGCCGGACGTAACGAGTCGCTGGAGTTCGCCTCGGGCATCCTCATCCTGCCGCAACGCCAGACGGCGCTCGTCGCCAAGCAGGCTGCCGACCTCGCAGTGCTCTCGGGCAACCGGTTCCGCATGGGCGTCGGCGTGGGTTGGAACTGGGTCGAATACGAGGCGCTGGGCCAGGACTTCTCCACCCGAGGAAGGCGGGCCGACGAGCAGATTGACCTGCTGCGCCGGTATTGGGCCGACGAGGTGGTCACCTTCGAGGGTCGATTCGATTCGGTTGACCGGGCAGGGATCCTGCCGCGGCCCAGCGAGCCGGTTCCGCTGTGGATCGGCGGATTTGGCGAGGCTGCGCTGCGGCGCGCCGCCGCCCGCGGCGACGGCTTCATCTTCGGGGGGCCCCGCAGCCTGGTGGGTGACTGGTGGGCTCGGCTGAAGGAGTTGTTGGCCGAGTCCGGCCGTCCACTGGACGGGTTCGGCGCCGAGTACCTCATCCTGTCGAACAAGGGGCCGGCAGACGTGGCGGCCAAGGTGGAGCATTGGCGGGACGCCGGTGGCACCCACGCCGGCGTGGTCACCATGGGCCTCGGGCTCGACTCAACCGAAGCCCACATCGACTACCTGGGGTCGGTGGCGACGGCCCTTGGTTAGGCCTTGACCGAGTCGGGCACCGACGACATGGTCGGGTCCTCGGTGCGGTCGCGCTTGGTCTCCCAGAAGCCCGGCGTGCGGGCCAGGGTGACGAACGCGTCCCAGGCCGCGACGGCCTGTTCGTCGGGTGGAACCCGGGAAATGACCGGACCGAACAGGGCCACCCGCTCGCCGTCGGTGTTGTCGAAGGAGATGATCGGCGTGCCCACGTTCTGACCCGTCAGCGCCAAGCCCGCCTCCATCGACGCCCGAACCGCCTCGTCGAAGCGTTCCTCCTCCAGCGCATCGGCCAGGGCGCGATCCAAGCCGAGGGCTTCGAGATCGTCGGCCACCTCGAAGTCCAGCTGCTCGTCGTGGTGGATGTGGGTGCCCAGGCGGGTGTACAGGCCCTCGATGGCGTCGGCGTGGCCGGCCTCTCGCACGGCTTCCACCACCCTCAGGAGGTGCCGGCTGCGAAGGGTGGCGTCGTAGAGACGGTGACCCGGCTCGTAGTCGTTCTTGAAGAACAGGCTGATGGGGTGCCACGTCACGTCCAGGTCACGTTCGGGTGCGACGCGCAGCATCCATCGGGAGGTCAGCCAGCACCACGGGCATGCGGGATCGAACCAGAAATCAACCTTCATGGGGGGCTCCTGTCGGTGGGGGGGAGAGAGAGTGATGAGTGTCGCAGAGCGCCGCTGCGGCGGAGGGTGCCGTCGTGCGGTCCAGGACGGCCATCGTTGCCGATGGAGTCAGCCGGAGGCGAGCCCGTCCAGCCAGGCGGCGAACAGCGCGTCGGCTCGCTCGGCCAGGTAGCTGTCCTCGGCCCTGAGCTGGCGGGCGAATTGGGCCTGGTCCACCCTGGCGCCTTCCAGCAGATGCTGCTCGCCGCCGGTTGCCCAGCCGATGGCCCCGTCGGCCGGCGTCTCCGGGTGGAATTGCACGGCGAGGGCTGAGCCGACACGAAAGGAGGCAAGATAGTCGTCGGTGTGGGCCAGCAGCGTGGCCCCGGGCGGCAGGTCGAAGGTGTCGCCGTGCATGGCAAAGACCCGGTCGCCCGCCTGCGAGAGCACCGGGTCGGCCGCTCCCGCCTCGGTCAGGTGCAACGGCAGCACTCCGGCCTCCAGCGTGCGCTCCGACCGGTAGGCACGCCCGCCCAGGGCGTCTGCCAGCAGTTGGGAGCCGAGGCAGATGCCCAGCACCGGCACGTCCGCCCCAACGGCGGCGGCCGCCCAGGCCTTCTCGTCGGACATCCAGGGGTGCGCCCGCTCCTCGTAGGCACCCATGGAGCCGCCCAGGATGATGACGCCGTCGATGCCCCGAAGGCTGGGCATGTCCTCACCCGTTGTGGGACGCACCGTGGTCACGCGGTGCCCCACCAGATGCGGCGCCATGCGGCCCAGGCCGGCGTCGGTCTCGTGCTCGATCACCACCAGCCGAAGCTGGGTGGGTTGGGTCATCTCCGCAAGCTACGCCCTCGCCGCGACCGCCCCGAAGCGCTCCTGTCGTCCGCCGCGGCCTCGGTGCGGGTCGCCGTCGTCCGCCCCAGCCCGCCAACTCTCCGGCGCTCCGACGGCAACGTGTCGGTAAGGTCTGCCGGTGGACCGTGAACTGGATGATCTCCTTCGCTCCGGTGTCTTCGCCTGGCTCGACCGTGAGTCCGACAACGGCGCGCTTCCGCTCTCGTGGTCCCAGCTCACTCGGTGCCGAATCGCTGGTGAGCAGGTGCAACTGATCGGCGCCACCGGGATCTGGAAGCCACGGCAGATGGAGCTCCCGGTGTCCATCACCACGGCGCCGCCACGGGGCAGCCGGCCGGCGCCGTACGAGGACTCCTTTGACGCCGACGGTCTCCTCACGTACCGGTACCGAGGCACCGACCCTGCGCACCGAGACAACACGGGCCTCCGCCGCTTGGGCAAGGAGCGACGCGGCCTGGTGTACTTCCACGGAATACGGCGTGGCGTGTACCTGGCCACCTGGCCGGTGTTCGTCGTGGAGGACCGGCCGGGGGATCTGGCGGTGAAGGTGATGATGGCCGACCCGCGCACGTTTGAACCCGGCCTCGACCCCGAGGTGGCCGACCGAGCGCAAGCCCGGTACACCGCACGGCTCACCCGGCAGCGGCTCCATCAGGCCGACTTTCGTGGTCGGGTCCTCACGGCGTATCGGGAGCGGTGTGGGTTCTGCCACCTTCGTCACACCGCGTTGTTGGACGCAGCCCACATCCGGGAGGATTCCCTGGGCGGAGCGCCGGCGACCTCCAACGGTCTCGCCCTCTGCAAGATCCATCATGCAGCCTTCGATCACCACATCATCGGGCTGCGTCCCGACCTTCGGGTGCAGGTGCGTCCGGACGTCTTGGAGGAGGTGGACGGGCCCATGCTGCGACACGGCCTCCAGGAACTCGAGGGCACGCCGCTGCTGGTCCCCAATCGCCGTGCCGACCGGCCTGATGCTTCCATGGTGGAGGAGCGCTACGAGCGGTTCCTCGCCCGGTAGCGGGTCTGGGTGGTTGACACCCGCTACGCCAGGTAGGCCTCGGACTGGGCGGTCACCAGGTCGACCATGTCGCCCATGACCAGGCTGACGTCCACCAGGTGCAGGCCCCACTCGGGGGTGAGGTCGCCCCCGATGTCGTCGGCGCGAGGATCGGCCGGGTCGCCGTTGACCGTGACCTCCAGCCAATCGGTGGTGTCGTTGCTGGCGCAGGCTCCGCTCACCAGGCCCGGGACGCTGACGTACGGTGTCTCCACCACCGAGAACCCCGGATCCACCCAAGTGTGCTCCTTGGTTGGCTCGCCGGCGGCCCCGTCGCTGTCGGCCAGGATGGTGCCGCCACGGGTGGAGGGGTAGTAGCCGTTGAGCTCTGCGGGCTCGCCGGAGAGGTCGGCCGGGCTCACGCAGGCGGCCCGCATGGCCTCGTCCTCGGCCCGCCCGAAGAACGCGTTCTCCGGGGGAGGCGCCGTCGATCGGAAGCTGGCCCAGCTGAGCACGCAACCGGTCTGGTCGACCTGCTCGCACAGCGGCACGTTGTCGAAGTCGCCCCCGACGACCTCGCCCTCCGGCACGGCGACCGACGATCCGGCCAGGTAGGCCGAGACCAGCTTGGCCCGCACGTCATCGTTCGGATCGATCTCCTCGGCGATCAGGCGCCGCAACATGCCCGAACCCTGCGAGTGCCCCACGAGCACCACACCTCGGCCGTCGTTGTCCTGGGCCATGTAGCTCTTCCATGCGTCCAACACATCGCCGTACGCGGTCTCCCGCGCCTCGGGCGGAGCGTTGCCGCCGAGGCCCGACAGCGTGACCTGGCGGTAGACGGGCGCAAACACCCGGCATTGGCCGCCGAGGCGGGCCACCTGGTTGCGGGCCGCGTAGCCCTCCTGTTGGGGGGAGGCGTCCAGGTCGCTGTTGGGCCCTTCGTCCTGGCTGATCGTCGGGTAGACGTAGAAGCAGTCGATGGGGGCGTCGGCGTTGGGAGTGAAGGGCTCGGGCTCCAAGGTGCCGTCGGCGAAAACCACCGTCGAGTCGAGGTCGTCGTCGCAGAGGTCCTCGGCGTCGGGGTGGCAGAGCCAGTTGTCGGTCCCGGAGTATTGCCTGGTGGTGTAGTCGCGGTAGCGGGCGACGGGCTCGCCGTCGCCGCTGGAACCGGTGCCGCCGTCCGATGCGGTGGTGGATTCGCTGCCCGCTGATGAGGTGGCCGAGGGGTCGGCATCGGCCCCGTCGGAACCCGAGTCGCCGCTGCACGACGTCAGGAGAACCATGAGCGTGAGGAGCGCTGCCGTTGCCTTGGTCGTCATGGCGTCAGCGTACGCGCCGTGGGTTTGGCGGAGCGGTTTGGCGGTGGCGCCGGCCCGGCTCAGCGGCCCCGCAGCGCGGTGGCCAGCGCGTCGAGGCGCTCGGTGCGCAGCCGGAACCAGGCCCATCGGCCCCGCTGCTCGCGCGTGACGATGCCCGCCTTCACCAGCTGTCCGAGGTGGTGGCTGACGGTGGGTTGAGAACGGCCGAGCGGTTCGGTGAGGTCACACGCGCACGCCTCGCCGCCGGTTGAGGCGGCGATGAGCGACACCAGACGCAGGCGGGCCGGGTCGGCCAGGGCCTTCAGCAGGTCGGCCAGCTCGATGGCGTCGGCTTCGTCCAACAGCGACCCAACCAGGGCGGGGCAGCACTCCACCGCCTCGCAGCACGCAGCGTCGTCGCGTTGGTCGTCGGCTGTGGGCGTGGCGTTTCCTGCGAGTGACATGACGGCCTCGGTTGATCGTCCGACGTATTGACATGCGTCGAAGTGTGCCCGTATCGTATTGATTCTTATCAATACGATAGCCCGCCCGCCAGGGCGAGGTCGACCAGCCGGAGCGTCCCATGCGTCTGCAACTTGCCCTCAACGTCAGCAACCTGGAGGAGGCGGTCGACTTCTACAGCCGGCTCTTCGACGCCGAGCCGGCCCGGGAGCGGCCCGGATACGCCAACTTCGCCATTGCCGACCCCCCGCTCAAACTGGTGTTGTTTGAGGGCCCCGAGGGCGGCACCCTCAACCACCTGGGTGTGGAGACGCAGACCGCAGATGAAGTGACGGCCGCAGAGGCGCGGCTTGGCACCTCGGGGCTGACCACAACCGGAGTGGAGGACACCGAGTGCTGCTACGCCGCCAAGACCGAAACGTGGGTGGAGGCACCGGACGGGCTGGCGTGGGAGTACTACGTGCGCACCGGCGACAGCGAGGTGCTGCAGAACACGCCGATGGGCGCGTCCGGTGGCGAGGCCGCCACAACCTGCTGCGCCCCCGCCTAGCGGGCGCCGGTCCCGCCGAGGTCCGGTGAGGGTTGTCGGTGCCTGAGCCCCCATAACCCTCACGGGACAACGGCCACGCGCACGCCGGAACCGGCGGGCGGTCAGGCGTCCGACGAGGTGCCGGGCCGGTACGAGGCCAGGGTCTTGAGGTAGTTCGCCCGCTCGTAGGCCGCCGGATCGGCCACGGAGACCTGGCTGACGCTGCCCCGAGCCTCGTCGAGCGAGCGGTAGTCGCGCTCGTCGAACCAGCGCTGCACGCCCTCCACCACGTCGTGCAGGTGCTCGGGTCCGCGCTTGAGTAGTGCGGCGGCCATCATGGCCACATCGGCCCCGGCCAGCAGCAACTTGACCACGTCGTCGGCGGTGTGGGCTCCGCCGGTGGCCGCCAGCGCGGCGTCGACCCGACCGGCCATCACGGCGATCCAGCGCAGGGTGAGGCGTAGATCGGCCGACGTGCTCAGCACGAGATCCGGCCTCACCGACATGGTCTCCAGGTCGATGTCGGGTTGATAGAAGCGGTTGAACAACACCAGCGCGTCCGCCCCGGCGTCGGCCAGGCGCCGAGCCATGTTGGCGGGGGAACTGAACTGGGGCCCAACCTTGACGGCGAGCGGCACGCTGACGGCGGCGCGGACGTGCTCCACGAGCCGCAGGTACGCCCGCTCGACGTCGCTGCCCGACACGGTGGGATCGGCCGCCACCAGGTAGATGTTCAGCTCCAGCGCATCCGCCCCGCCTCCCTCCAGCGCTGCGGCATAGGTGGCCCAGCCCCCATCGGAGTCGCCGTTGAGGCTGGCGATCACCGGGATGCGCAGCTGGTCCTTGGCAGCCCCCAACAGGTCGAGCGCATGGTCGAGCGCGGTGGGGTGATCCGCCGCATCGGGCAGGTAACCGCCGTGGGCCTCCGGGTTGGAACCGCCGTCGCCGGGATGGTGGATCAGCGCAAGGTCGGCCTCGATCTGCTCCTCGAACAGCGACGGCAGCACCACTGCGGCGGCGCCGGCCGACTCCAACTCCAGCAACGATTCGACCGAGCCGGTCAGCGGCGAGGCGGAGGCCAGCACCGGGTGCTTCAGCGACAGGCCCAGATAGGACGTAGTGAGGTCGGTCATGGGTCTTCCTCCAGAATGCCGAAGCGAGCGGTTCGCTCCACGTTGACCATCTGCTCGTACAGGTGCCAGCGATCGTCGATGTCGGCCTGCGCCAGCGTCATCAAGTCCTCGGCGACGGCGGGGTTGGCACGGGCCAGCATGGCGAACCGGCCCTCGGTCATGGCGAAGTCGCGGAACGCCACCGTTGGCGGCCGGCTGTCCAGGTGGAGCGCATGGTCGCCGGCCTCCTCCCGCCCGGGGTCGAAGCGGTACAGCGGCCAGTAGCCCGAGGCGGCCGCCTGTTTCTGGTGGCCCATCATGTCCGACATGTCGATGCCGTGGGCGATGCAGGGGCTGTAGGCGATCACGAGCGATGGTCCCGGGTGGGCCGCCGCCTCGGCCAGCGCCTTGACGCTCTGGGTCATGTTGGCGCCCATGGCGATCTGGGCCACGTAGACGCCGCCGTGGTCCATCGCCAGCATGCCCAGGTCCTTCTTGGCCGTGGCCTTGCCGCCGGAGGAGAACTTGGCGACGGCGGCTCTGGGCGTGGCCTTGGAGGTCTGCCCGCCGGTGTTGGAGTACACCTCGGTGTCCAGCACCAGGATGTTCACGTCGGCACCCGAGGCCAGCACGTGGTCCACCCCGCCGAAGCCAATGTCGTAGGCCCAACCGTCTCCGCCGACCAGCCACACGCTGCGCCGCACCAGGTGATGCGCCAGTTCGCCCAGCCGGTCGGATACCGCGCCGGGGTGGGCCGCCAGCCAGGTGCGGAGGTCCTCGACCAACTCGCGCCGTCGGGCGATGGTTGCCTCGGGGTCGGCCCCATCGGCGGGTTCGGCGAGCAGTTCCTCGGCCACATGGCCGACGCTGGGTGCCAGCTCGCGCAGCAGCGCCGTGGCGGCGGCCTCGTGATGGTCGAGAGCCAGGCGAATCCCCAGTCCGAACTCGGCGTTGTCCTCGAAGAGCGAGTTGGCCCATGCCGGCCCGCGCCCGTGCTGGTCCAAGCGCCACGGCGTGGTGGGCAGGTTGCCGCCGTAGATCGACGAGCACCCCGTGGCGTTGGCCACCACGAGCCGGTCGCCCAGCATCTGGGTCAGCAGCTTCAGGTACGGGGTCTCGCCGCAGCCGGCACAGGCCCCGGAGAACTCGAACAACGGCTGAGCCAGCTGCGAGCCCTTCACCGTGTCCAGCTTCAGACCAATGCGGTTGTGTTCGGGCAGGCTCAGGAAGTACTCGAAGTTGGTCCGCTCGGTCTCCCGGTGGGGGGCCACGGGCTCCATGTTGATGGCCCGGTGTTTCACAGCCTCCTTGGAGTGCGCCGGGCAGATGCTGACGCACACCCCGCAGCCGGTGCAGTCATCGGGCGCCACCTGGATGATGGATCGATCCGACGGGTTGCCGTCGTCCCGGAAGCCCTTGTCGCGAAACGCCTTGTCCCGAAACCCAGCCGGCGCGTTATCGAGCGCGGCGGCCGGCACGACCTTGAGGCGGATCGCCGCATGCGGGCAGACCAGCGCGCAGCGGGCGCAGTCGATGCAGATCTCCGGATCCCAAATGGGGATCTCCGAGGCGATGGCGCGCTTCTCCCAGCGGGTGGTGCCGGTGGGAAACCCGCCGCCGACCGGCAGGGCGCTCACCGGCAACAGGTCGCCGTTGCCCGCCATGATCGTGGCCGTCACCCGCTGGACGAAGTCCGGCGCGGCCGCAGGCACCGGGGTGCGCCGCGATCGCGCGTCGCGGTCGGGGCCGCCGGGCACCTCGAGCTGCGCGAGGGCACCAAGCGCAGCGTCCACCGCTGCGTGGTTGCGATCCAACACCGCCCGACCCCGCTTGGCGTAGGTGTCCGTGATGGCGTCCTTGATCGCGCCGATGGCGTCCTCGGTGTCCAGCAGGTCGGTGAGCGCGAAGAAGCACGTCTGCAGGATGGTGTTGGCCCGCCCGGGCAACCGGTGGGCTGCGGCGAGGGCGTTGGCATCGATGGTCCACACCTGCAACGCCTTGGCGACGATCTGCTCCTGCACCTGCGACGGAAGGCTGGCCCACACCTCCTTCGGCGTGCCGGGGGCGTTGATGAGCACCGTGGCCCCCTGGGCGGCCACGGCAAGCGGATCCAGCCGGTCGAACGCGCCCAGGAAGTGAACGCCCACGAAGCTCGCCTGGTCGATCAGGTAGGCCGAGGCGATGGGGCGGGGCGAGAAGCGCAGGTGCGACACGGTCATCGATCCGGACTTCTTGGAGTCGTAGACGAAGTAGCCCTGAGCGTGGAGGTCGGTGTGAGCGCCGACGATCTTCGCCGAGTTCTTGTTGGCCCCCACGGTGCCGTCGCTGCCCAGGCCGAAGAAGACCGCCCGCCGGACGTCGTCGGGCTCGACCCAGCTCGCAGCGTCGTGGACGAGGTTGAGGTGGGTGACGTCGTCGACGATGCCCACGGTGAACTCTGCTCGAGGTTCGTCCTCATCCAGCTCGCCGAAGACGGCCAGGGCCATGGCTGGGGTGAACTCCTTGGAGGACAACCCATAGCGACCGCCGATCACCCGGGGCGGGGTCGCCGTCGGCCAGTGGCGCGCCAAGGCGGCCACCACGTCGAGGTACAGCGGCTCGCCGGCCGACCCCGGTTCCTTCGTGCGGTCCATCACGGCCACCCGGGTGGTCGTCGGCGGGAGCGCCGCAACCAATCCGGCGGCGTCGAAGGGGCGGTACAGGCGCACCGTCACGACACCCACCCGCGCTCCGGCAGCCACCATGGACTCGACCGCCTCACCGACCGTGCCGGCCCCCGATCCCATGATGACGACCACACGCTCGGCTTCGGGATGGCCGGCGTAGTCGAAGGGGCGGTAGCGGCGTCCGGTGAGATCTGCGAATTGGTCCATCGCCCCGCGCACTGCGTCGGGAACGGCGGCGTGGAACGGGTTGGCCGCCTCGCGTGCCTGGAAGAACACATCCGGGTTCTGTGCAGTACCCCGAACCTCCGGATGGTCGGGGTCCAGGCCCCGCCCCTGATGGGCGGCGACCAACTCGTCGTCGATCATGGCGGCGATGACCTCGTCCTTCACGGCCGTCACGGTGGCCACCTCATGGCTGGTGCGGAACCCGTCGAAGAAGTGCACAAAAGGCACCCGGGTGGCCAAGGTTGCCGAATGGGCGATGAGGGCCAGATCCTGAGCCTCCTGCACCGAGGCCGATGCCAACATGGCCATGCCGGTCTGGCGCACGGCCATCACGTCGGAGTGGTCGCCGAAAATGCTCAGGGCGTGGGTGGCCACCGAGCGAGCCGCCACGTGGATCACCGCCGGAAGCAGCTCGCCCGCGATCTTGTACAGGTTCGGCACCATCAGCAGCAGGCCCTGCGACGCGGTGAAGGTGGTGGCCAACGCGCCCCCCTGCAAGGCACCGTGCAGTGTGCCGGCGGCGCCGGCCTCGCTCTGCAACTCGGCCACCCGGGGCACCTCGCCCCACAGGTTTGTCGCGCCCGCCTGCGACCAGGCATCGGCCAGCTCCCCCATGGGGGATGCGGGCGTGATGGGATAGATGGCAATCACCTGGCTGACTCGATGAGCGACGCGAGCCGCCGCTTCGTTGCCATCGACCGTGAGCTGCGTCGGCGCCATGAGGGGATCATCGCGCCGAGTGGCCGGTCGGCGCACCGGCGAGCCGGGATTGGTGACTTTGTGCCCTGATG
Source organism: Microthrixaceae bacterium (assembly GCA_041394405.1). GTDB lineage: Bacteria > Actinomycetota > Acidimicrobiia > Acidimicrobiales > Microtrichaceae > Microthrix. The sequence continues at coordinate 165,850 of JAWKIF010000009.1, read as the reverse complement.
TCGACAGTCGCCTCTCCGACGTTGACCAGTTCGCACTCGGCCATGAGGGGCAGGTGGGCGCTGGCCGGCGCGGCAGCGAATCGGTCGGGGCATGGGGCTCTCATGTCGCTCACACGTTGGCGATCCAAGATGGCCCCATGACGGTTTCCATGCAGACACCCACCCGCTTCGCATCTCGCTCCGCGCTGGCCCTGCTCTTGCTGTGTCTGCTGGGCTCCGCCTGTTCCACCGAGGGCGGGGACCAGGCGGCCGAGCCAACCGCGTCGACAGTTGCCGCAGGGGGCGGCACCTCGGCCGCCGAGCCGGGGGAGGCAACTGCCAGCTTCACCGCCGAGGTGTGGGCGGACAACTGGTTCGCCCTGTCCGTCAACGGAACCTTGATGGGCGAGGACTCGGTTCCCATCACCACCGAACGGTCGTTCAATTCCGAGACGTTCGAATTCGAAGCCTCGTACCCGCTGGACATCGCCATCGAGGCCAAGGACTTCAAGGAGACCGACTCGGGGCTGGAGTACATCGGGCAACCCAACCAGCAACTGGGTGATGGCGGTGTCATCGCCCAGATCACCGACAACGCCACCGGCGAGGTGGTGGCTGCCACCGACGACACGTGGTCGGTGCTCTCCATCCATCGAGCACCGCTCAACGCCGAGTGTGAAGCCTCGGCTGACCCGGACTCGGCCTGCACCTTCGAGAGCGCCGAGGCACCCGACAACTGGACGTCACCAGACTTTGACGACTCCAGTTGGCCGTCCGCCTCGATATTCGCCGAGGCGGACGTCCGCCCCAAGGATGGCTACGGCCAGATTGCGTGGGATGCCTCGGCCCGGTTGGTCTGGGCGACCGACCTGGAGGTCGACAACACGGTGCTGCTGCGCGGGACATCGAGATGAGTGCCTGAGCCGTAACCCAAGCCGGTCCGCAGGGCCAACTGCTGATCGCCGAAGACGATCCCGAGATCGGTCGGCCATCCGGCGAGCGTCCCGGCCTGACGGATCATTGCGAGCAACACTCGGGTCTGTTGGCGTGTCGCCTGTTGGCCATCAGCCGGCGCGGACGGTCATGGCCAGGCGACGATCTCGCCGTCGGGCAGCGGCACCACCGCCAGCTGACCGCCGGTGTCGATCACCAACCGGGCGGCTCCTGCGGAGACCACCGACAGCAAGATCGGGTCAGTCGGGGATCTTGCAGGCAGCGGGCGAGTGGCCGGCGCCCCGAGTTGTCCGGTTGCCAGGTCGACCTGCTGGGTTCGAATCTGTCGAAGTTCACCATCGAAGGTGACGAGCAAGGGTGACTTGCCCGTGTCGACCAGCAGCGTGCGCGGCTGCCCATCGATGAGGGCGTCCCAGTCGAAACTGGCGGAGACCGGTTGGGACTGTCCGGGCAGCTCCGACGCCCACAGAGCCGTTCCCGTTTTGAGGTCCCATGCGCCGAGCCCACCTCGCGGCGTTCCCCTGGTGGTGACCGTGTCGGCGAGGAGTACGCCATCGATCACGGACCGTCCGGTTACCTTCAGCTCGGGCTCTGCCGCCAGCGTCGACACCGCCCCCGTGCTCAGGGCCACGTGCACCGGGGCTCCCGAACCTAGCGAGAACACAAGATGTTCGGCGTCGATGAACGGAGCGTCGTTGCCGAACGGTTGGGCGCCGTCGAGCTTGCTTTCCCAACGCTGTTTGCCGGTGGCTCCATCGAAGCGAGCGACGCAGTCGCTGCCAGACCCCAAGACCGTGACGATGTCTCCGGAATCGGGCACCGCGACAGCGAGGCCGGTGGCTCGATAGGTTTGGGCAGGGCCAACGTCGCTCGTGCAGGTCGGCGTGATGGAGGCCTGCGTCTTGCCACTGGCTGGGTCGAGCATCAGGATCTGTCCGCCCGCTCCAGGTTTTTCATCGAGGATCGCTACCCGATCGCCTGCGGCCATCACCGATCCGGCGGGCGAGTCGAGACGGCGGGACCAGCGCGGCTCGGGCGACTCCGCTGAGAACGCGGTGACGGTTGCGTCCTGGCTGCGAACCACCAGTGTTCCGTCCACCACCTGGAAGCACTCGTCGCAGTTCGGGGTGACGGTGTCGGAAACAGTGGCCTTCCACCGCAGGGTGCCGGACGTCGGCGACAGGTTCCAGACCTCGTCGCCGGCCGACACGAAGAGGTTGTCGCCCGTCGTGGCCATGGCTGACGAGTAGACGTCGCTGGGGAGCGACTCGCTGCTCCAAACGAGGCCCGAAGTGTCTGTACCGGCCTCGGCTCCGACGACGACGTCGATCACGGCGCGAGGGGAGCCGGGGCCAATCGCGTTTGCCAACGTGACGACCTCGACGGGGCCGCCCGGTTCGCCCGGCTTGGTGGAGGCCGAGCCTCCCACGGGGACGAAGCGATAGCGGGCCTGGGTGGCGGCGTTGTCCAATTGGACGAAACCCGCGGCCTGTGCGATGGCGATCGCCACGGCGCCGCCGAGCAGCACGACGATGATCATGGGCCGCAGGCACCCCGCCAAGCGGCCGAGCGCGCTGGGTCCGGTGCCGGCAGCGCCCGCCCGCCCGCCCGCTCGGTTCTGGGTGGCCGTGCCCTTCCCGGGGATCCAGCCGTACGAGCTGGTCGGGCCGGCATCGGCCATCGACGAGTCTCCGACCGGTGGGCCGAGGTGGCGGGCCACCCTGCCGCAGGACGCGCAGATTGCCGTGCCCTCCGGGTCTGGCAGGCCCAACATGGCGCCGCATCCCCGACACACTGAGTCTCCGGCCATCTGGCACCCCGCTTGCGTCGACCCCCGATGCTGGCTGCCAACCTACCGCCCGGCAGGGCGCGAACAGGCCGACCGGCCGGCGGGTTCGATCAGGCGTCGGCCTGGTAGGGCGGCGCTGGCTCGTACTGGATGTAGCGCTGAACGGCCCGGGCGTGGGCGGGGTCGTGGATCTGCCCGATCAACCAGAGCGCCATGTCAATGCCGGCGGAGACCCCCTGGCTGGTCACCACGTTGCCGTCGCGCACCCAGCGGGCGTCGCGCACCACGGTGCAGTCCCCCCGTTCCGCCAGCGCGTGCTCGAATCCCCAGTGGGTGGCCACCCGACGGCCGGCGGCCAACCCCGATGCCACCAACAGGAGCGATCCGGTGCACACGCTGGTGATCCACTCGGCCGACTTGCCGACAGCGGCAAGCCAGGAAAGCAGCGTGTTGTTGCCCACCTCGGCGCGGGTGCCCTGGCCGCCGGGTACGACGATGACGTCCAGCGCCGGGCAGTCGGCGAAGGTTTGATGGGGCAATACGCCCATGCCCTTGGCGCAGCGAATCGGCCCGGGCCGCTGGGCAACCATGACGGTGGTGTCGGGCTCGCCGCCCTCCGACACGCGCAGCATTGACGACGCCGTGATGACCTCCCAGGGGCCGACCACGTCGAGCTCCTCGGCATCGTCGAACACGAGGAATCCATAGGAGGTCATGGTGAGGTTCTACCGCACCGAGAGCGGAGCGTCGCCCGTCGTCGGCTACTGGCTGCGCTGGGTCTCGAGGTGGCCGGCCAGCTTGTCGAAGGCCATGTTCCAACCGGCTGCCCCGGGGGTGTCGGCGGGTACGCCAACGTGGGTCATCACCATCTTGGTGGTGTCACCAACCGGCTCCAACTCGACGGTGATCTCGGTGGTCGCCGGGTGCCCCTCGGGCATGCCCATGGCCGCGGGATCCAGCACGTTGCCGTCCTCGTCGGACATGGACTCGGTGTAGACGAGGCGTTGGGGCTCCGCGACCTCCCGATACTCGCCGGTGAACCACATCTGCATGGTGCCATTGGGGGTCGGCATCTCCATGCAGACCAGACGGGTGCCACCGACGCGCACGTCCATGCGTGCGGTGGGGATAGATGCGCCGGTCGGGCCGTACCAGGCGCTGAAGTGCTCCGATTGGGTCCACATCTGCCACACGAGGTCGGCGGGCGCATCGAGGGTGCGCTCGATCACCACGGCGTGCTGGGGCTCAGGGTTGCTCGTCATCGTTGTTTCCTGTCGTTGGTTGTTGGAGTTGTTCGAGGTAGTCGCCCATCCGATCAAAGCGGGCCTCCCAGATGGGCCGATACTGCTCGGCCCAGGATGAAATCTCTTCGAGCGGCGCGGCTTCAAGCGTGCACGGCCGATACTGGGCATGCCGGCCTCGCACGACCAGCCCGGCTCGTTCCAGCACCTTGATGTGCTTGGAGATGGCCGGCAGCGACAGGTCGAAGGGCTCGGCGAGTTCGTTGACGTTGGCGGCGCCCTTGGCCAGACGGGTCAGCATGGCGCGGCGCGTGGCATTGGCCAGTGCGGCGAACGTCTCGTCCAGCCGATCGTCGTCCATCGTGAGCGTCACGGCCCCTCCCCTCGGTGATTCACCATCTGGTTAATTAGCCTACGTGGAAACTACGTGCCCGTTGAGCGACGTGTCAAGCGACGGCCGTCTGGCGCCGACCTACCGTGAGGCGATGCGGAACCAATTCCTGGTGGGTGCCGAGGTGGTCCGAAGCGCAGTTGCCGACCGGCGGGTCGCCGAAGCGTGGGACGAACCGTCCAACCTCGCCGGGCAGACCATCGGTTCCCTGGCGTCGCACCTGGCGCGAGGCGCCGTCTGGGTGGTCCTGGACTACCTCGACGCTCAGCCGGGCCCTGGCGTGGACTTCGAAACCGCGGCCGAGTACTTCGCCGAGGTGACGCAGGGCCTCACCGAGGACGACCATGCTGCGATCAGGGGCCGGGGTGCGACGGTCGCCGAGGCCGGGCCGGCGCAGGTGGCCCGACGCCTGGCCGATTCGGTGGAGCAGCTTCGGGCTCGGCTCCCCGGCGAACCGGATGACCGGCGGGTAGCCGTCTACGCCGGGAAGGTCATGAGGCTCGACGACTACCTGTTGACTCGTATCGTCGAGCAGGTGGTGCACCTCGATGACCTGGCACGGTCGCTGGATATCGAGCCGTGGGCCAACCCGCCCGACGCCGCCGCACTCGTCGTGAGCTGCGGCGCGGAGATCGGACGCCAATTGCGCGGTGACTCGGCCATGATCCGGGCGCTGTTCCGCGAAGGGGCTGGGGACGTCCTCCCCGTGCTCGCAGCCCGGCGAGCGGATTCGGGCCCGTGAAGGTCTTTGTCACCGGAGGCACCGGAGCAATCGGCCGCCATGCGGTCGATGCGCTGCTGAGCGATGGGCACGAGGTCTCCGCGTTGGCTCGCAGCAAGGAACGAGGGGCGTGGCTCGACGAACGCGGCGCCCGCCCGGTGGAGGTGTCGATCTTCGACCGATCCGCCCTCGGCGCCGCCTTCGCCGGGCACGACGCGGTGGTCAACCTGGCCACGGCCCTTCCGTCGACGAGTCGGTTCATGTTGCCGTGGGCATGGCGGGAGAACGACCGGATCCGCACCGAAGGTTCGGCCGCCGTCGCAGATGCGGCTCGCTCCGCAGGTGTTCCGAGCTTGGTCCAAGAGTCGGTGTGCATGCTGTATGCGGATCGCGGGGCGGAGTGGATCGACGAACAGTGCCCCGTCGACCGCTACCCGATGGCGGCCGGCAACCATGCCGCCGAAGCCAACGCCCACCGGTTCACCGAATCCGGCGGCACGGGGGTGGTGCTGCGGCTGGGGTGGTTCTACGGCCCGGGGGCCGCACACAGCGAGGAGTTCTTCCGGTTCGCCGAGCGCCACCTGTGCCCCATGATCGGGCGCGGAGACTCCTACGTCTCCTCGATTCACGTCTCGGATGGAGGCGACGCCGTCGCGGCCGCCCTGTCTGCGCCCGCCGGGGTCTACAACGTGGTCGACGACGAGCCACTCACCGCACGCGACTACGCAGGTGCGCTCGCTCGCGCAGCCAACACCAGCGCATGGTTGCGCGCCCCCGGCCGGGCGGCCCTGCTGCTGGGCAATCGCACGACGTCCCTCACCCGATCGCTGCGCGTGTCGAACGGCAAGTTCCAGCAGGCCACCGGCTGGACTCCTGGATTCGCCAGCGCACGCGAGGGTTGGGTGGCCACCGCAGCGACCCTGCGCCAGCCCCACAGGTGAGGGAACCCGGCGTGAGCCGTGGGGTCGTCTGAGCACCAGGTCGCCCGGGCCGGCTGCCGCTCGCGGCCCGAGCGGTGAGGTCGTGGCTAGATCGACTCGGAATCGAGATACGCCTCGTGGACCTCTCGCGGCCAGTAGCGGACCACCTCCACCGATTCGGCCTCCACGAGCTCAACTTGGACTCGCTCGTAGTCGTAGCAGTTGAGCTCGTACAGGTTGCCCCACGGGTCCGCCAGGTCGAATGCCCAGCAGAGGTCGAAGTCCACGAGGTCCGTTGGCGCGAGGGGCTCGCCCCGCGGGCTGTCGATGCCGCACGGCAGCGAGCGGGCGAAGCTCATGAAGGCGTCGGCGTCGACGCTGAAGGCCACCCCGGTCTGCTGGGTAATCAGCGGGTGACCGTCACTGGCCTCGAACAGCGCCAACGACGTTCGACCCCCGTCGGCCGAGATCTGCAGCGGGCCACCCTCGAACCCCGTCGCCCAGAAGTCGTAGGCCTCGACCGGCTCGAACCCGAGATGCTCCGCGTACCACCGGGCGGCCTCCGCCCGGTCGGGCACTCGGATGTGCACGTGGTCGAGACGACCCATCGTAAAGGCTGGGCGTTGTGTCGGCATGTCCCCCAGGGTAGGTGTCACGGGTTGAGCACCCCGCCGAGGGCTGCCAGCCACATCGCTGGCGCTCGTCACTCGACGGGTGTCCAGCGCCAGCGCGTCGCCCGTTGTGCGAACTCGGCCTCGCGTTCGATGATGCCGAAGGCGCGCTCCGGGATCACCTGGACGATCGTGTTGCTGCGAAGGAACGCCCCCATCTCGGCATGCGTGGTTGGGTCGTCCCAGTACTTGGTGAGGTAGACGGCGACCGCACCATCGATTCCCTTGGCGTCGCGCACCGGGTCGGCCACGTGGGCCAGCCCCTCGACGGAGATGCACTCCACCGTGTCGTCGACCGTGACGACGCACTGGGGGTTTTCGGCGATGTTGCGGGCCTTTCGGGCGTTGGGCGAGCAGGAGAACCAGAACCGCTCCGATCCGGGAAGCCAGACACCCCAGACGGGCATCGCATGGGGGCGACCTGAGGACGACGCGGTGACCACCCAGTAGTTCTTGTTGCCTACCAGGCGTTCCTCGGCCCAACTCCACGGCAGCGCCCCGTCGGGGTCGGACGGGACCCCGTAGTCAGACATCGCTGGGCGCTCGACCGTGGGCATTGGGCGACGCTATCCAATCCGTTCCACGGCGCTGAACTGGGGATCAAACGCGTTCGCCGGCCGCAGCCTTGGCAACGATGGTTGCGACGCGTCGCTCCCGAGTGTCCTCCCTGGCGGCGCTGATGACCCACCACAGCATCGCCTTGCGGGCGCTCGGGGGGAACCCGTCCCACTGGCGCCGCGCATCGGCGTTCGCATCCAACGCGGTGGCAAGCAGTTCGGGTTCGATGAGGTCCTCGACCGGGTCGTAGATCGTCCACCAGCCGTTGGTCTTGGCGACCTCGACGGCTCGGCGGCCGGCGTCGGTCATGAGGCCCGCCGCCTCCATGTTGGCGACCCGACGACGGTTGAGCCGCGTCCAGCTGCTCTTCGCCTTCCGAGGCGTGATGAGCTGGAGGCCTCGGTGGTCGTCGAGGACGGTCACCGTTGAATCGATCCAACCGAAACAGATCGCCTCCTCGACCGCCTCGGGGTACGGGCACCTCGCGCGACCGGTTGACGAACGCCATGAGCACAACCACACACCGCGCTTGCCGGTGTGATTCGCCTCCAGCCAGGCACGCCACTGAGCGCGGGACTCCGCGTGGTAGATCGGCAAGTCGAACTTCCCAACAGCCGCATGGTCGGAGGCAGAACGGGGAACGGAAGCCATCACATGCGAGCGTAGGCGGTCGGGGGAATGACGTCGTCGACCGGCGGACCGGGCGGATCAGATGATGTAGTCGTCGTTGCTGGCCCGGACGGTGATGTCGCTGATGCTGATTCCCCAGGGCTGGTTGATGGCGTGGACGACCTGGTCGGCCAGCTGTTCCGGGGCGAGGGCCGCCAAGCCGATGCTGTCCTCGTCGGTGAGATGTGGCGGAGCGTTGCCCGAGAAGACCTGGCCGAGCTTGTCGAAGTACCGCTCCTTGTTGGCCCCGAGGACGGGATTGACCGCCTCGATGTTGATGATGCCCGAGCTCAGGCCGGTGCCGGGCACGCCGGTTGGGCGGACGGTGGTGACCTTGATTGCGCCGAGGGACTCCTGGCGCAGCGCTTCGGACAGGACGTTGACCGCCGCCTTGGTGGCGCCGTAGACGGCGGCGCCACCGACGGGAGCGTTGCCGTAGACCGACGAGATGTTGACCACGTGGCCGCGTCCTTGGCCGAGCATGTGGTCGTGCACGGCGACGATGCCGTGGAGCACGCCCTTGATGTTGATGTCGATGCAGCGGTCCCAGGCGCCCGCAGCCGCCTCGTGGTCGGCGTAGAACGCCAGGGGCATGACGCCGGCGTTGTTGATCATCACGTCGATGGTGCCGAAGCGTGCCGCGACCTGATCGGCGAAGGCTCGCATCGCAGGCAGGTCGGTGACGTCGACCCCGCCGGTCTCGACGTTGTCGGCGGTCAGGTCGGCGAGCCCGTCGGCGTTGACGTCGCACGCCCCGACGTTGGCGCCGAGCGCAGCGGTCTTCTCGGCGAGCAGCCGACCGAACCCGCTTGCCGCGCCGGTGACGATCACGGTGCGACCCTCGAGGTGGTTCGGTGGGGCGCTCACAGGGGGGCTCCCAGTTCGAAGGTGGCGGTCAGGTGCTCGCCCCAATTGCAGAAGTCCGCTTCGGCGGGCAGCCCGAGCGTCCGCAGCTCGTCGGCAATCGGGCCGGTGCCGAGCGTGACGTGAACGTCGGCTGGATCGACCGAAGCGGTCGACATGTCCATCGCCAGCGGCGTGGCGTGGGGAACCCCGTCCAGATAGGAGTAGCTGATGGACTCGACCCGGATGGCGTCGCTCACCGACTGCACGCGGGGAAGGCTGACCGTCAACGCCGGCTCGCCGTCGTCCCAGAGCCGGAACGTCACCTGATCGTCGGTGTAGTCGGCTTCGATCCGTGTGACGACCTTGGGGAAGCCCATCACGACGTTGCCGGCCTCGCAGGTGAAGGCCTGGTCGACGGGCATGCGGTAGATGAACGAGCCGATCACGTCCTCGCCGGCGCCGACGGGCCGGGCCAGGAAGCCGAGGTTGACCTCGTTGTAGTCACCCCACGGGTTGTCGCGGTAGTCGCAGAGGCTGATGATGAACTGGGCGACGCCCGGAGCGATCTCGATGACCTCGAAGGCGTCGCCGGGCAGCAAGGCCCTGGCGGCTGCGGCGGGGACACTGAAACCCATCGTGGCGGCGTTGAAGTCGTCCACGTTCATCGGAAACGTGATGGTTTGGTCCTGGACCGTTCCCCACGTCACTTGGTCGGCCATGTCATCTCCCAACGGGCAGGCGGTCTCGTACTCACCTAGTTAATCGCACTCCCGGAGCGCTGCACGCCCGGACCACCTGAGTGCCCAGCGTGTCGAAGGCCGATCACCATCCCCAGCGGCCGTCGGCCCCGTTGGCGTGCGCAATGGCCATGGCCTTGGCGTGCAGCAGGGCGCCCCGATCGCAGGCGGCGACGCCCCGGGCCACGCGTAGCGAGGCCTCCGCCAGCTCAGCGTCGTCAACCACCTGGGTGACGAGGTGCATCGCCAGCGCCTCCTCGGCACCGAGCTCTCGCTGGGTCATCGACAGCTCGCGGGCCACGGCCCCGCCGACCAGGTCGGCGAGGATCGAGTAGATGGCGACGCCCCAGGCCAGCTCGGGTCGCCTGAAGGTGGCCGATCGGGCGGCCACCCGCAGGTCACACATCGTGGCCAGGTCGAAACCACCGGCGAGCGCCGGACCCTGCACCGCAGCGACCAGCGGCAGCGGGTGGCTGCGGAGCGTCTCGTGCCACCGGTCCGAAGACGCCCACAGCGCCTCCTGCGCCGACGGGTCGTCGAACTCGGCCAAGTCGAACCCGGCGCTGAATACTGGCCCCACTGAGTCGATCACCACAACCGAGACCCCCTCGTCGTCGGCCAGTTCGTCGAGCGCGTCGCTCATCTCGTTGCGGACCTGGATGGACAGGGCGTTGCGCTTGGCCGGTCGATCGATCGTCAGCCGGGCGATCGGCGGTTCGGGCCGGGAGACGATCACGTGCTCGGTCATCCCGCCGAGGGTAGGGCAGGGACCCGGAAGGTGCGGGTGGCCGCCATCGGTGGTGACGGTACGTCGCTCGCTTTCGGGGTGCGCTGCGCGCAGGGTTAGCGTCCGGGTGTGGCGATCGAAGCGGAATCGGACGCGGGGCTCGTGGATGCCACCGCCAAAGACGGGTCGGCCGATGCGGCGTCGCCGGAGGACCGTTCCCGTCCCCGGGCACTCAGTGTCTGGCTCTTCGTCGTTGCTGCCCTGGTGTTCGTGATGATTGTGGTGGGCGGAACGACGCGCCTCACCCAATCTGGCCTGTCGATGGTTCGCTGGGAGCCGGTGAGCGGCGTGGTTCCCCCGCTCAGCCAGGCGGCGTGGCAGGCCGAGTTCGACTCCTACAAGGCCTACCCCGAATACCAGAAGATCAACCGTTCCATGGACCTGAGCGAGTTCAAGGGCATCTTCTTCTGGGAGTACCTCCACCGCCTGCTGGGCCGGGTTCTTGGCCTGGCGATGGTGGTGCCCTTCGCCTGGTTTGTTCTGCGAGGTGCCGTCCCGCGTGGGTACGGGCGACGATTGGCCGTGTTAGTGGCCCTCGTAGGTCTGCAGGGTGCGATTGGGTGGTGGATGGTGGCGAGCGGCCTCATTGACCGCCCCGACGTGGCCCACGAGCGCCTGGCGCTGCACCTGTCGACGGCATTGATTCTGCTTGTGGGCCTGCTGTGGACGGCGCTGGACATGCGCGCCCTGGCAGCGGGGCGCTCCGCCGTTGCGGGGCGCCCGGCGCGCTGGGTGTGGCCGTTTTCGGTCCTGCTGTTCACCCAGATCATCTTCGGGGCGTTTGTTGCGGGGCTGGATGCCGGCCGCATCTACACCACCTGGCCGCAGATGCAGGGGGCCTGGGTGCCGGACGGACTCACCGCCGACAGCCCCCTCTGGGGGAACCTGGTGAACAACGCCACTGCCGTGCAGTTCGTGCACCGCTGGCTGGCCATGGTGGTGGCGGTGGCGGCCATGTGGGTGGCGTTGCGGCTCTACCGGGCGGGTGCCCCCGGGCTCGCCACGGCGCTCTCATGGGCGGTGTCGGCCCAGGTGATCTTGGGCGTGCTGACGCTGCTGCATTCGGTGCCCGTGTCCCTGGGTGTGGCGCATCAGCTCGGTGCGGTCCTGCTGCTCATGGTGATTGTGGCCGCAGCGCACTGGGCCAGGGGCGGCGCCCGGCACGCGAGCCACGCGCAACCCACGATCGTCGCCACCTGATGTCCGAAGGAACCACCGGCCAGGCCGATTCCCTCGAGGTTCTCCCCGAGACGGGCACCGGTACGCTTCGCCTCGACCTGTCCCGGCGTCTGGCGGCCGAGGCGCTGGGCACCGCCTTCCTGATCGTGGCGGTGATCGGCTCGGGGATCATGGCCTCGCGGCTATCGCCCGGGGACACGGGTCTCCAGCTGCTGGAGAACGCCGCCGCCACCGGGGGCGCGCTGATCGGGCTGATCCTCATGTTCGGCGCAGTGTCCGGCGCCCACTTCAACCCGGTCGTCAGCCTGGTCGACCGGTTGCTGGGAACCATCACCACCGCCGAGCTGGCCGGATACGCGGCCGCTCAGACCGTGGGCGGCTGTCTCGGTGCACTGGCAGCCAACCTCATGTTCGAGCTGCCGATCGTCGAGCTGTCCACCACCCAGCGATCGTCCGCAGCGCTGTGGTTCTCCGAGGTCATCGCCACGGTCGGGCTGTTGCTGGTCATCCAGGGCTGCGTTCGCACCGGGCGGGCGGCGGCGGTGCCCTACGCCGTCGGCGCGTGGATCGCCGGCGCCTACTGGTTCACCTCCTCCACCAGCTTCGCCAACCCCGCGGTGACCATCGCCCGCACGCTGTCGGATTCCTTCGCCGGGATCGCCCCAAGCTCCGCACCGATGTTCATCGGTATGCAGGTGCTTGGAGCGGCCGTTGCCTTTGGGTTGGTTCGCTTGTTCTACCCGCACGCAGTCGGCGATGAGTGACTCCGATGTCACCAAGCGTCCTGCCCCCGAGCCCGGAGCCCCGACATGAGCGACCATGAGCGCCACCTCGACACCGAGCGACCAACCGTGCTCTTTCTGTGCGTGCACAACGCCGGCAGGTCCCAGATGGCGCTGGGCTGGCTGACACATCTGGCGGGCGGTCGGGCGGTGGGCTGGTCCGGCGGATCGGAGCCGGCGGCCGAGGTGAACCCCGTGGCAGTCGCCGCCATGGCCGAGGTCGGCATCGACATCGCCGCCGAGTTCCCCAAACCATGGACCGACGAGGTCGTCCGGGCCGCCGATGTCGTCGTCACCATGGGCTGCGGCGATGCCTGCCCGTTCTACCCCGGGAAGCGCTACGAGGACTGGGCGCTTGAGGACCCTGCCGGCCAGGGCATTGACGCCGTCAGGCCGATCCGCGATGAGATCGAACGCCGGGTCCGAGCGCTGCTCGCTGGCTTTGGCATCGCCACGCCGTGAGCCTCGACCAGCGGAGGACGTGACCGGACCTTCGTCGGCCGCCTAGTGGGCGACGCGCCCGGTCGGCGCGCTCTCCGTTGGGTCGACGACCTCGTAGGTGCGGCCGACGTTCGACACGATCGCCGTGATCAGGGCGGCCACGGGCAAGGCCATGAAGGCTCCCATCGGCCCCGCAATGGCGCCGCCGGCGATGGCGGCGTCGAAGGCGATACCTCCGTTGAGCTCCATGGTGCTGGCGCTGAGCCGAGGACTGAGCCAGTAGTTCTCGACCTGCTGATAGACGAGGGTCCACAGCAGCAGGATGGCTGCGGAGGCGAGCCCTTGGTCGCCGAGCGTGATGAGGATCGGCACGGCCGCGCCGATGTAGGTGCCGACAGCGGGGATGAACTCAGCGACGAAGCCTTCGAAGAGCGAGAGGGGCAGCGCGTAGGAGACCGGGACGCCGACGGCCACCATGACTCCGAAGAAGAGGCCGCCGTTGATGCCCATGAGCAGCAGGCGCGAGTAGAAGTAGCCGCCGGTCTGCCTGATGGCCGTGTCCGTCACCCAGAGATAGACGCGTTGGTGGCTCTGCGGCATCCGCGACAGGCCACCGTCGGTCGAGCATGGCGCCGCAGCCCCGCTACCAGGCCACCTCTTCGCAGCCGGTGTGATCCTCGGGTTCCACCTGAAACGTGCCGTGGCTGATGCCGCAGTGGTCCTCGAACAGCTCGCGGGCCCGATCCAGCACGGCGTGTTGGTCGGCACCGTTGCGCACCATGAGATGGGCGGATGCGGCATCCATCTCCGAGGTCAGGGTCCACACGTGCAGGTCGTGCACATCCACCACGCCGTCGATGCGGCGCAGGACGGCCTCCAGCTCCACCAGGTCGAGGTCGGGCGGGGCGGACTGCAACAGGATGCGCACGGCCTGGCGCCCCAGCCGGAACGTCCGGGGAAGGATCCACACTCCGATTGCGGCGCCGATCACCGGATCCACCCAAGACCAGCCGAAGACCTGCAACAGCAGCGCGGCGATGATGACCCCCACCGAGCCAATGGTGTCGGCCAACACCTCCAGGTAGGCCCCCTGGAGGTTCAGTGATTCCTGGGCGCCCTCACGCAACAGTAGAAACGCCACCACGTTCACCAGGAACCCGACCGTCGCAACGGCAAGCATGGGCAGGCCGAGCACCTCGGGCTCGTCGAAGATGCGGCGCACGGCCTCCACCAGGACGTACACCGCGACGCCGACCAGGAGGAGGGCGTTGACGAACGCAGCCAGGATCTCCAGCCGATAGAGGCCGAAGGTGTGGGAGCTGGGTGCGGTGGCGGTCGCCGCTCGGTGTTCGTGGCGCGTTGCCAGCTGGATGGCCGCCAGGGCCATGCCCATGCCCACCACGTCGGTCAGCATGTGTCCGGCATCGGACAGCAGGGCGAGCGAGTTGGTGAGCAGGCCACCCACCACCTCGACCGCGAAGAACACGGCGATGAGCGCGAAGGCAATCGCCAACCGGTTCCGGTGGCGTTCACCGGCGCGGGCCAGGCCGGGGCCGTGGCTGTGGCCCTCGCTCATCGTTGCCTTGGGGCCATCAGGGGCGGCGATCGAGGTCGATCATCCCGCCGACGGTACCGCGCCGCCGCCAAAGGGACGCGCCACGTTCGCCAGCAGCTCACCGCAGGTGGCATCGACGGTGGCCGGCACCACGATCACCTCCTCCACCACGCCCAACTGCGCCACAGCGGCAAGTCGCTCAGCGAGCATCTCCGGATCGCTCAGCACCATGGCGTCTGCGGTCTGACCGGAGAACCGGCGACCGAAGACGGCCAGGTAGTCGGCGGTGAACGACCGCAGCGTCTCGGGGGCGTGCTTCCCGAGCGAGGCGAAACAGGCCACCTTGAATCTCGGTGGGTCGGTTCGCCCGGCGGCCGCCCAAGCGGAGGCCGCCCGCCGGGCTCCCTGCGCAATGGGTTCAGGGTCGAGGTTGAAGTCGAACCAGCTGATGCCGTCGGCCCAACGCGCCGCCCGGGCTGTTGCCTTCGGGCCGCTGGCGCCCGAGAACAGGGGCGGACCGCCGGACTGCACCACTGGCGGGCCCAGCGGCGGCGCCCCCTCCAGCACGACCTCACCGGCCCACCACCGTTTGAGCTCGGCCACCTGATCGTCCAGTCGCTGGTGTCGGCCGGCCCAGGTGGCGCCAAGGGCCTCGTAGTCCTGCGGTCGTCCGCCGACGCCCAGTCCAAGATCCACCCGTCCGTCGGAGAGCAGGTCCAGCGTGGCCACCTGCTTGGCGAGGAGCGCAGTGGCGTGCCACGGCGCGATGGCCAGGTTCAGGAACACCCGAACCCGTTCGCAGCGGGCCGCCGCCGCCCCCAGCGTGGTGAGCATCTCCGGGTTGTGGAAGGTCATGCGCTCGCCGCAGCTGACCGAACTGAATGGCCCATGATCGATCAGGTGGCACCAATCCACCAGGGTGGAACGCGTCCAGCCCCGCGCCATGGTGGGCAAGGCCAGCCCGACGGTCATCGGGGCTGGCGCGTCGGCGCGGCCTGGCGGGTGAGTGCTCATGCCGGCAGCGTAGGTGGCGCCGCTCAGCGACCTGCTTGGTGGACCGCCGCTGCGAGCGCCATGGCGCGGCGCACCAGCCAGGAGGTCACCTGATCGATCGGGGGCGTCAAGGTGTCGAGTTCGCCCTCGCTGACCCAGCGAAGCTCGCGGCTTTCGGCGTTGCCGTGCGGCTGGGCCCCCGGAGGTGCGATCACCAGGAACCGCAGGTCGAGGTGTTGATGGGCGGGCTCGGCGCTGCGAGCGATGGCATGCGCGTCCACATCGATGGCCGGGCCGTAGATCGTAAGCCCAGCGATGCCGCTCTCCTCGGTGGCCTCCCGGAGGGCGACGGCGCACAGGTTGGTGTCGCCGTCTGCATGCCCGCCCATCTGCAGCCAGCGGCCCACCTTGGCGTGCAGCATCAGCAGGGCGCGATTGCCCTCGGCATTGACGACCACCGCCGAACCGGTGAGGTGGCCGGACGCACAGCTGCGGCGCGCTGCGTCGGCGTGCTCGTCAATGAACGCCAGGATGCGGTCGCGATGTCGGGCCGCGTCGGCGCGGTCGATCATGGCGGCACCAAACTGGGCGCGCGCCACGTCCAGGTGCTTCGACGAGCGGAGGGTCTCGCCGTAGGCGGCGCGTGGCAACGCGCGACGGGGCGGGTTGGGTTCAGGCTGGGATTGCATGAGGGCGTTAGCCTGCCGCAGTGTCCCCTCCCGAACAGCGTTCCGGCATGCTGGCGGTGCTGGGGGCAGACCCGCTGGCGTGGGTGGCGGCGGCCGCCGTCGGGTTCGGCGTGGCCGTGCGGGCGTGGGTGATCGCCGGGCCGATGGGTACCCCCGACCTGGACGCCGCCACGGTGGCCTACCAGGCGCAGGAGTTCCTCGACGGCCGGTTCGGCGTGTTCTTCTTGAACCAGCCCTACGGGGGAACCCTCGAGGTGTTCCTGGTGTCCGGGGCGTTCGGACTCGGTGGGGCCAACACCGCCATGTTGAAGCTCGTGCCCTTGGTGCTCCACGTCGTGGGAGCCGTGCTGACGTGGCGCATCGCCCGCCGCGTCACCGACGACCCGCTCGCTCGACTGCTGGCGCCGTTGATCCTGTGGATCTTTCCGGCCGGAATGGTCTGGAACTCCACCAAGGAACGCGGCTTCTACGGCATAGCGCTGGTGCTGTCGGCGGCAACGGTGTTGCTGGCGCTGCGAGTGGTGCAACGAGGTGCGGTGCCCGTGGACGTGGTGGCGTTGGGGCTGGTGGTCGGCCTGGGGTGGTGGACCACGCCGCTGTTGGCCCCCGTGGCCCTCGTCGCATGCACCTGGGCGCTGTCCCGCAGCGCCGATGCCCGCCGCGAGGTGGTGCCGCTGGTGGGCTCGGCGGTCCTGGGGGCGGCGCCGTGGCTCGTCTGGAACGCATCCAACAGCTGGGAGTCCATCACCGGCGGTCGTCTGGAGGGCCTCGACTGGTTGGAGGGCGAGTCGGCCTGGCTGCGCAGCCTGGGACTGCTGAGCGGTACCGCGACGCCGTGGGACCTCGACCGCAACCTGCTTCCCTGGTGGCTGGCCGCAGTGGTGCTCGGGCTGATGCTGGTGGTGGGCGCGCTCCGAACCCGGCGGAGTGTCGGCTGGCTGCTTCCTGGCATCATCGTGGTGGCCGGCGTGACCTCGCCGCTCAACCTGGTGCTGCCGCTCAGCCCTGGTGCGCCGCGCTACCTGTATCCGCTCATGCCGGTGGTGGCAGTGCTCGTGGCGGTCCTGGCGCCCGAACGGCGGCGTCGCCCCGACGCCGTGTGGGCGGGCGGGCTGCTGGCGGCTGCCGCCGCCCTCACCTGGTGGGGTCTCGTGGGCATGGACCACCTGGCAAACCGCCCGAATGCGAACGGATTCGTCGCCTCGCCGGGCATCCACGAGGTGGTGGACTATCTGGAGCGTCAGGACATTTCGGTCGTCACCACCGATACCTCCGGCATGCAGATCCACTTCTTCTCCGAGGGCGAGATCGTGGCGTCGTCCTTTGGCGCACCCCGGGTGAAGCGCTTCGAGCAGGTGGCGCTGGTGGCCCCGGAGACCACCTTCGTGCTGGAGGGGGTGGCCTTCGACAACCGCGGCCGCCTGCGACGGTGGGCCGAGTTCGGCGGCACCCCGTACGTGGAGGAGCGCATCGGCAGCTACTCGGTGTTCACCTTCGACCGGCGAGTCACGCCCGAGGAGGCCGGGCTGCGGGTGTTCGGGGGCCGCCCTCAGCCGGATGCCGGGGAGTAGAACGGTGGTGGGCACGTCGCCGGGGTACCCGCGCCGGTGTCGGGCTTCGACTGCACAGAGGGCTTCCATGCAACTGGGAACGATCGGCAACTGGGAAAGATTGGCAACTGGGAACGATCGGCAACTGGGAACGACCGGAATAGAGATTGGGGTCCGACGGTGAGGGTGCAGCGGGTCGAGGATGGCTTTCACCTGGCGTGCGCACGCGCGCTGGCGACCGAACTAAGCGCAGCTCAGCGCGGTCGGCGCGAGGTGTCGCTGGCCCTCTCCGGCGGGCCCACTGTGGGGCCGGTGTTCGACGCGTTGGTGGCGTTGGCCGCCAAACCACCCAGCGCCGAGGTGAACGTCGACTGGGGTCGGGTGCTCATCGGGCAGGTGGACGAGCGCATCGTGGCCCTCGGCCATCCGGATCGCAATGCCGCCGACCTGCTCGATCGCCTGGTGCGACCCCTGGGTATCCCGGAGCATCGGGTGCAGCTCCTGCCGGTGGAGCTCGTTTCCGGTGGCCAGTGGCTGGAGCGGGCGGCGCTCGGCGTGGCCGAGGCTGCGGGGATGCCGCCAACCTATGACCTGATGCAGCTGGGCCTCGGGCCCGACGGGCACACCGCATCGCTGGTGCCGGGCGACCCGGTGCTGGACGCGACCGAGTCGGCGGTGGCCTGCACCAGGCCGTACCAGGGATGTCGCCGCCTGACCCTGACCTATCCGGTGATCAACGCTGCGCGCCGGCGCGTGTGGTGGATCCCCGATGCCGGCCCCGGCGGGGACACGGCCGAGGCACTCAAGCTGATGTTGGCAGGTGACCGGTCGATCCCGGCAGGGTGCGTGGTGCAGGCCAACAGCGTCGTGGTGGCCCAAGCGCCGGAGGGGGGCGACGCCGCATCATGACCTCCCTAACGGCCGGACGGCCGGACCGAACAGCGCCCCAGAAAAAACCTGACGCCCCAGCGCCGATGGATCGCCGCCGCTTCGGCGCCTGGGTGGTCGCCGCCGCGGCCGGTGGGCTCGTCGCTCGGGTATGGGCGGGATTCGCCATCCCCGTCTCGCAGCTGGGTGGCGACTCGGAGCAGTTCATCGACGCCGCACATCGGTTCACCGCAGAGGGGCTCAGTGGCCTCACCAGCCGGTATCCGCCGGTGAACCAGCTGTACCAGGGCATGGTGAACCGAGTGTTCGTCGGGGCCGACGGCGGTGGTGTGGCGGGCCTGGACGAGGGCCGCGTCCACGCGCTGGCCGGGGCGTTGTGGGTGGTGCCGCTGGTGATTGGCACCGCACTGCTCGGCCGCCGCCTGGGAGGGAGGCGAATGGGCGCCGTTGCGGCGGTCCTGGTGGCCGCCAGCCCCATGCTGATCGTGATCAGCCCTCGGGCCATGGGCGAGCCCATTGCGGCGGCGGTGATGCCGTGGTTGGTGCTCAGCGCGCTGAGCTTCGTGGATCGGCCCAGGTGGTCCACCGCAGGTTGGATGGCGGTGCTGCTCGGGGTACTGGGCCTGACGAGGGCCGAGATGATGGCGCTGGCGGCGCTCCTCCCCATGGTGGTTGGGTGGCGGCTGCGCCCCTCGGCGATCGGCGAGTGGCGGGGCGCGGCTCGAGCCATGGCTCCGCTGGTGCTCGTGGTGGTGGTGCCCGTGGCGATGACCGCCACGTGGTCCCGGTATTCGGCATCGAACCTGGAGTTCTTCTCGGGCGAGCGGCAGGTGCTGGGCGCCTCGTCGCTCGGCACCACGATGTTGGCGGGGAACTGCCGGGCCAGCCTGGCTACGGGGCCCGAGATGGGGTGGAAGAACTACCCTTGTATCGGCATCGGTGACCCATCCGATCCGCTGGTGCGTCGCTACCAGGCCCGAGAGGACCCGCGGGCGTTGCTGGGCGAGGACGTGGCCGACGCCGGTCCCGTCCGGGTGGCGGGAGTCTCCACACTGAAGATGCTTCGGTCTGTGGGCCTCTTCCAGCCGCAGCACACGGCCCGAGCCCAGGCGTTCCTGACGCCGTGGCCCGCCGGCTACTTCTGGGTGGAGCTGGTTTGGGGCTGGGTGGTGCTGGCTGCTGCCGGGGGAGGGGTGGTGGTGTTGCGCCGCCTCCACGCAGCGTTGGCCGTGCTCGCCGCGCCGGTTCTGGTGGTGGGGGCCACGGTGTTCATCACGTTTGGCAACCCGCGCTATCGGTTGAGCATCGAACCGTTGTTGTTGTTGGCGGTGGCTGCGGCGCTCACCTCGGCGTGGGGTTCCCTGCGCGCCCGGGCGGTGAAGGCCGGGTTGGGGGAGGGCCCTCCCTTGCCGCTGAGGTAGTCCGCCATGGCGGGACTGAGGCCGATCTCCTCGGTGGTTTGGGTGCCGGAGGGTTGGATCACCCGGCGCCAGGCTCCACCCGTGGCCGACGGGGCGATCACGACACGGTGGTAGCGGTCCGTACCCATCAGTGGATGTCCAGACAGGCTGGCCTGGGGCGGCCAGGTCATCGCCTGGGGGCGCCGGGCCGGCCCCAATTTGGTGCACGCCTCGCAGAGCGCCAACGCTTCGCCGTCGACGCTCGTGCCCGCTGCATCGTGGGCGCTCGCACAGCTTCGGCACAACTCCTCGGCGCACAGCTCGCAGGCGACGATGCCGTCCGTGCATCGATCGCACACATCGCTGTGGCAGTAGCGGCATCGCTGCGGCTGCTCGGTGAGGTGGCGGTTGCGGTCGGCCCACAGGGTTTCTCCGCGGGGGCCGGTGGCGGCGGCGTCGGCTTCGGTGTCGACGTGGAACCTCTGGTATCGGAGGCGCACTCGGCCGTGGGGGGTAAGCCATTCGTCGTCCACCTCAAGGCCAACGTGTACCCGGAGTTGTTGGGCGCCGGTCAGGGCATCGAGGTGGTCGCCCAGCTGCTGGGTGAGGCCCGCGTCAAGGGGAGCGGCGGTGGCCTCGATCTGCGGCGCCACGCTTCGCATGCCGGCCATCAGATGCCGCAAGGCCTCACCCGGATCGGGATCGTTGGGATGCGGGTCGCCGGCAGGCACCAGCACGTGGGCGATGCGGCGACTCATGAGCTGTGCGTTCTCAACCGTCACCAGAGCGACGTCATCGATGTCGTGGTAGCTGACGATGCTGAGCCGATCGGCTCCCAGCCCGCACAGCTCGTTGAGCACCGCCGACGCAGACCACCCAGGTTGGTTGTCCAGGCGGAGGCGTTCCACCCCGTGGTGACCGGAGCGGCGGGTCTCCAGCATCCGAAACCCGCCCACGGTGCCCAGCCGGGCAGTGACCTCGCCGGCGCGCGCCTCGGCAGCCGCCACGAACCAGTCGATGCCCCCGTCGTCGCCGTTGGCGGCAGTCGCCGGGATGGGGCTCCACCCGATCACGGCTGTGGTCGGTCGGTGCGCCGGGCCGGTGACGTGAACCAAGCCAGCTCCGGAGACCGAGACCGCCTCGCGAGCAAGGGTGACCACCACGGTGAGCTCCAGGTCGTCGCCGACACGGGGAGGGATGAGCGAGTTCAACGTGCTGCTTCGGTCCCCGGCCGGCTCGGGCAGCCGTGTCGGTTGGCCGAGTCCGGCCTCCAGCGACGCCAACACCTGCTCGTCGGTCTCGGCGTTGGGGCCGCCAGAGCGGCTGCCCCAGTCTCCGGTCGGAAGAAATCCCTGGGAGTCGAGCGCCTCTGAAGGTGCCCAGGTGATGGGTGCCTCGACGCAGAGGCCGGGTCGCCAGCGGTTCACCAGGACCAGCCCGTCGGTGCTTGAGTTGATCTCCGGTCGATCGAGCCGCAGCGCCACCGCACCCGCACGGGCGGCGTCGGAACGGGCAACCACTGAGCTGAGCCCGAGGAGCGCCGACAGCTCGGTTGCGTTGAGATCCGAGGCGTTCACCCAGTGGGCAATGTGGTCGTCGTGCAGCACGGCCACCTCGCACCGGTGCGAGGAGCGGATGGTGAGCACCCGCACTCGAGGCGCTCCCTCCACGTGCGGATCGGTTCCAACGCGTACGTCGGCGCCCCCGGCCAGCAGGTCTGGTGGCAGCGAACGGGTGCCCTCCGACCCCATCGATCGAAGGTCGGCGCAGGTGCCGCAGCGGGCGGCAGGCCGGCAGGTGGGACAACAGGATCGGCCGCACAACTCGCAGGACCGAAGCGGCCCGGGGCCGGTCGTGGGGCTGCTCCCCGCGTTCAGGTGACAACGCTCGCAACGGCGCGACGACGAGTCGGTCGGCGAGCCGTTCCAACCCAGCGCCGCGTCGCTTCCTGGTGTGTGGTCACCCGTCACTCCCCGCGAATCGGCGGCGGCGCGCCAGCATCAAGTTGATCTACCTGGGCCGCATGGCCCATTTCCCCGGTCGTTCGCGGGTGCCACAACTCACGCTGGCCCCCGGCGGGCCATGTTTCGTCGGTAGCCTCGATCTATCGAGTTCGGGGGAATCGGAACGTTTCGGCATCGAGGGCGGCTCGTCGGGAGCGTGCTGGTGGCCGCAGCGTTGGGTGGGGCTTGCCGTGGCGGAGGGGTCGAGGGCGCCACCTCACCGAGCGCCACCTCGCAGCCCACGATCGCACGCGCCACGTCGGCGCCGGTGACGTCCGGGGAATCGACGCCTCTCCCGGTGACAAGCACGACAATGCCCGCGACAACGGCACCTGATCGCAGCGCTCCAACCGGGGTCGGCCCTCGATTCACCTTCGAGGTGCGTCCTATCGATGCCGGATTGGCAGACCGCATGAGCCGGTCGTGGCGTCCGGGCTGTCCGGTGCCGCTGGCTCAGCTCCGCTACCTGCGGGTCGCATATCACCGATTTGACGGGCCACCTCGGGTTGGCGAGCTGGTGGTGAATGCGGCGGTGATAGATGAGGTGCGCCAGGTGTTCGCCGCCCTGTGGGAGGCCCAGTACCCGCTGGTGTCGATGCGGCTGGTGGACGACTTCGGAGGCGACGACCTGGCTTCGGTGCGTGCCAACAACACCTCGGCGTTCAATTGTCGGCGGGTGATCGGCACCGAGGTGTGGAGCGCCCACGCCGAGGGTCTGGCCATCGACATCAACCCGTTGTGGAACCCCTACGTGGTGGACGGAGCCGCCATCCCGCCGGAGTCCCAGGCGTGGGTGGATCGCTCGGTGCAGCAGCCGGGCATGGTGCGCGACGGAGATGCGGCCGTCGAGGCCTTTGAAGCCGCGGGTTGGACGTGGGGTGGGCGTTGGAACTCGCCCGACTATGAACACTTCACCCGCCGCGGCTGACCGGCCCGCCCCCCCCCCCCCCCCCCCCCGGTCGGCCCGCGGGCCCCCCCGACCGGAGGCCCCAACTACATGGCGCAGGTGGTCCAACGTCGAAGCGGCGCAGACGAACCGGAATCGACAAAGCGCCCGCCCCCGGCCGGACGGCCCTGGCCGCTGCGGTTCGTCGACACCACGGTGGGCATGAAGTGGGTGATGGCCCTCTCGGGCATCATGCTCATCGGGTTCATCGTCTTCCACATGATCGGCAACTGGAAGATGTTCCTCGGAGCCGAGGACATCAACCACTACGGCGAGTTCCTGCGGGAACTGCTCTACCCGATCCTCCCCAAGACCGTGTTCCTGTGGATCATGCGCGTCGGCCTGATCGGCGCCTTCCTCGTCCACATCCTGGCCGCGTATCGCCTGGTTCTGCTGAACAAGCAGGCCCGGCCGGTGAACTACCAGTCGAAGCGCAACTACATCGCCGCCAACTACGCCAACCGCACCATGGCCGTCTCCGGCACCATCGTGTTGGCCTACCTCCTGTTCCACCTGGCCGACCTCACCTGGGGCGCCGCCAACCCGGACTTCGTCAGGGGGCTGCCGTACGAGAACTTCGTGGCATCCATGGAGCGGCCGATCGTGGCCGTCTTCTACATCGTGGCCAACCTGCTCCTCGCCACGCACCTCTACCACGGTGCCTGGTCGATGTTCCAGAGCCTGGGCGTCAACAGCCCGAAGTACAACTCGGCCCGTCGGGGCTTCGCCATTGGCCTGGCCGTACTCATCGGCGTCGGCAACTCCATCATGCCGCTGGCCGCCATGACCGGCATCGTCTCGTAGGGAGCGCAACATGACCATTTCGCTCGACCCCCGCATCCCCGACGGCCCGCTCGCCGACAAATGGGACAACCACCTCTTCGACATGAAGCTGGTGAACCCCAGCAACCGCCGCAAGTTCAAGGTGATCGTCGTGGGCACCGGCCTGGCCGGGGGCGCCTGCGCCGCCACCATGGGCGCCCTGGGCTACGACGTGCAGGTCTTCACCTTCCACGACAGCCCCCGCCGTGCGCACTCGATCGCCGCCCAGGGCGGCATCAACGCCGCCAAGAACTACCAGGCCGATGGCGATTCCATCTACCGGCTGTTCTACGACACGATCAAGGGTGGCGACTTCCGCAGCCGCGAGGCCAACACCTACCGCCTGGCCCAGGTGTCGCTGAACATCATCGACCAATGCGTCGCTCAGGGTGTGCCCTTCGCTCGCGAGTACGGCGGCCTGCTGTCCAACCGCAGCTTCGGCGGCGCCCAGGTGAGCCGCACGTTCTATGCACGCGGCCAGACCGGCCAGCAGCTGCTGCTGGGCGCCTACCAGGCGCTGGCCCAGCAGATCGAGGCGGGCAGCTGCACCCTCCACAACAAGATGGAGATGCTGGACCTGGTGGTCGACGCCGAGGGCAACGCCGCGGGCATCATTGCCCGCGACCTGGTCTCAGGCGAGCTGTCCCGCCACTCGGCCCATGCGGTGGTGTTGGCCACCGGTGGCTATTCCAACAGCTACTTCCTGTCGACCAACGCCATGAACTCCAACGCCACGGCGGCCTGGCGGGCGCACAAGAAGGGCGCCGCCTTCGCCAACCCCTGCTACACCCAGATCCACCCCACATGCATCCCCCCCGCCGATGAGTTCCAGTCGAAGCTGACGCTCATGTCGGAGTCGCTGCGCAACGACGGCCGCATCTGGGTGCCCGCCTCGGTCGACGACGTGGACACCCCGCCCGCCCAGATCCCCGAGGATCGGCGGGACTACTACCTCGAGCGCAAGTATCCGGCGTTCGGCAACCTGGTGCCCCGCGACATCGCCAGCCGAAACGCCAAGACCATGGTGGACGCCGGCAAGGGCGTGGGCCCGCTACACAACGGCGTGTACCTGGACTTTGCCAGCGCCATCGAGCGCCTGGGCAAGGACCTCATCGAGGAGCGCTACGGCAACCTCTTCGAGATGTACGAGCGCATCACGGGCGAAAACCCCTACGAGACGCCGATGCGCATCTACCCGGCCACCCACTACACGATGGGCGGGCTGTGGGTGGACTACAACCTGCAGACCACCGTGCCGGGCCTGTTCGCCCTGGGCGAGTGCAACTTCTCCGACCACGGCGCCAACCGCCTGGGCGCCTCCGCCCTCATGCAGGGCCTCTCCGACGGCTACTTCGTTGGACCGCCCACCGTGGCCAACTATCTCTCGGGCAAGCTGGGCACCGAGCCGGTGCCGACCGACGACCCCATCTTCGAGACCGCCGAGGCCGAACTTCGGGGCCGCATCGACCAGCTGATGGCCATCAAGGGCACCAAGTCGGTCGACCACTACCACCGCGAGTTGGGCCGCCTGGTGTGGGACTACATCGGCATGAGCCGCAACGAGGCCGGGCTGGAGAAGGCGCTGGCCGAGATCCCCGCGCTGCGCGAGGAGTTCTGGCGAGACGTGAAGATCCTCGGCACCCCGGAGGGCGTCAACCAGAGCCTGGAGAAGGCGCTGCGGGTGGCCGATTTCATGGAGCTTGCCGAGCTCCAGGCCAAGGACGCCCTCGATCGGGTGGAAAGCTGCGGCGGCCACTTCCGGGAGGAGTCTCAGACCCCGGAGGGCGAGGCGCTGCGGGACGACGAGAACTACCAGTACGTCGCTGCGTGGGAGTACGGGGGCCCGAACATCGCCCAGGACACCGTGCTGCACAAGGAATCACTTGTCTTCGAAGACGTCACTCCGTCCCAGCGGTCCTACAAGTAGAGGCGACAACACGATGACCGAAATGCTGAACCTCACGCTGAAGGTGTGGCGACAGGAGGGCCCCGACAGCCCCGGCGCCTTCGAGACCTACACCACCACGGTGGCCGACGACGCCTCCTTCTTGGAGATGCTCGACTACGTCAACGAGGACCTGATCGACAACGACCGCGAGCCGATCGTGTTCGACCACGATTGCCGTGAAGGCATCTGCGGCACCTGCGGGGTGATGATCGATGGTCAGGCCCACGGCCCCCAGAAGGCCACCGCCACCTGCCAGCTGCACATGCGCCAGTTCAACGACGGCGACGAGATCGTCATCGAGCCCTTCCGCGCCGCCGCCTTCCCCGTGGTGAAGGACCTCATGGTCAACCGGGCCAGCTTCGACCGCATCATCGAAGCCGGCGGGTACATCGACGTGACCACCGGCGGCACCCCGGACGCCAACCTGATCCCCATCCCCAAGGACGCGGCCGAGGCGGCCATGGACGCAGCGGCCTGCATCGGCTGCGGCGCCTGCGTTGCGGCGTGTCCCAATTCGGCGGCCAACCTGTTCACCTCCGCCAAGATGCAGCACCTCAACCTGCTGCCCCAAGGCCAGGCCGAACGGTGGGATCGCTCGGTCGCCATGGTGGAGAAGATGGACGAGTTCTTCGGCTCTTGCCGGAACTACGGCGAGTGCGGCGAGGCCTGTCCGAAGGAGATCTCGATCGACTTCATCGCCATGATGAACCGGGACTACGTCAAGGCGCAGTGGACCAACCGTCGCCGCCTCGGCGAGCGCAAGGTCGGCTGAACAAGGTCGGCACAGCGCAACCACGCGCATCTCTGGGTATCCTCACCCAGCACGGCGCCGGCCGGCGCGTGAAGCAGGGGGATCTGAATGGGGCCCAGGTGGCGCGTCGTGGTACCGGTCTGCTCACTGCTGGTGGGGCTGAGCGGTGTGGCCGTCGCCCTGCCGGCCGGCGCATCCGGCCCGATCGCGGGCCCCGCACTGGCCGGCGTCGCCGAGGTGCAGGCCGGGTCGTTCCACTCGTGTGCCCGGCTGACCGACGGCTCGGTGCGCTGTTGGGGCAACAACACCGACGGCCGGTTGGGGGACGGCACCGAGGACTCATCGCTGGTTCCGGTGGGGGTCGTGGGCGTCTCGCACGCCACCTCCCTCTCAGTGGGCCTCACCCATTCGTGCGTCGTGGTGTCCACCGGTCGCGTGCTGTGCTGGGGTTCCGGCGGTACCGGGAGGCTGGGCAACGGCACCTCCGACAGCTCCTCGGTGCCCACCCAGGTGACCGGGATCACCAACGCCACCAGCGTCTCTGCCGGCTCCAGCCACACCTGCGCCCGCCTCGCCACCGGCACGGTGAGGTGCTGGGGAGCCAACGACATCGGCCAGCTGGGTGACGGAACGATCGCCAACGCACTGACACCAACCCCGGTGTCCGGGCTCACCACCGCCCTCGGGGTTTCGACCGGAGGGGCCCACACCTGCGCCAGGCTTGAGGGGGCACTGTTCGGCGGCGGCCCGGTGAAGTGCTGGGGCAAGAACGACCAGGGTCAGCTAGGGGTCGGAACCACCTACGCCTTCTCGGCAACGCCGGTTTCGGTCAGCGGCCTGACCAATGCCGTCGGCGTATCCGGCGGCCGCGACCACACCTGCGCGGCGGCCGACGACAACACGGTGTCGTGCTGGGGCCTCAACGACCAGGGGCAGCTGGGCAACGGCACCAGCACCAGCGCATCGAGCCCGGTCTCCGTGACGGGTCTGGCCACCGCCACCGGCGTGTCCGTCGGCAACGTGCACAGTTGCGCCACGCTGAACTCCCTCAGCGCCGCCTGCTGGGGCAGCGGGGGTGTCGGGCAGCTCGGCCAGGGCAACAACAACCCGTCGCAGACCCCGGTGATCGTTCCGGGCATGACCAACGTGGACGCCACGGACTTCACGACGTGCTCGGTTACCGCGACCGCAGAGGCCGCCTGCTGGGGCTCGGGAAGCTTCGGCAAGCTGGGCAACGGCACGACGGCCAACGCCACCAGCCCGGTGCCAGTTCAGGCCGGATTGTGCCAGGCCTCCCCCGATCCCGGCATGGGCGACGTGCCCGGCGCCTCGTACTACGCCGCCGCCGTGGCCTGGTTGGTGGCCAAGGGCATCACCTCGGGCACCGCCCCCGGCGTCTACTCTCCCAACCTGCCCGTCTCACGCGCCCAGATGGCCGTGTTTCTGTGGCGGGCGGCCGGCCAACCGACGGGGAACCCGCCCCACGGCTTCGGCGACGTCTCAACCGCCAGCTACTACAACGACGCCGTCGAATGGCTCCTCAACGCCGGCATCACCTCGGGCACCGCGCCCGGCGTCTACTCCCCCAACCAGGCCGTCACCCGAGCGCAGATGGCCGTCTTCCTCCATCGGGCCACCGGCCTCCTCGCCGCCGCCAACACTCACAGCTTCGGCGACGTCTCCACCTCCGCCTACTACCACGGGGCGGTCTCCTGGCTGGTCGAGGTCGGTATCACCTCCGGCACTGGCCCCGGCGTCTACTCCCCCAATCAAGCCGTCACCCGAGCGCAGATGGCCGTCTTCCTCAACCGCAGAGGCTGCGGCACCACCTGAGGCCAACCGCATCCTCAGCGACCGGACGGCGGGACGACTCCCAGCTACCGTTTGCTTGCCACAAGGCCCGAGGGGGCCCCGACCTGGGAGTGAACCACATGGAAAACGCGTTCTGCTCACGCCGACCGATTCGGGCCTCGCTGGGCATCGGGCTTGCCCTCATGGCGGTCGTGGCGCTCGCCGGCTGTGGCAACGACCTCGAGTCGGCCAACGAGTCGACCACGACCACCGGCGAGCTCGGGAGCACCACCTCCTCGGCCGAAACGGGTGACGGCGACTCCGCCGAGAGCGACAGCGGTGGGGCCACGGGGATCACGCTGCCCGACGGCACCGAGATCACCATGCCCGAGGGCGTCGATCTCACCCTTCCCGATGGCGCCGACCTGACCGTGCCCGACGGGCTGGGCGACTGCGTGGAGGCCGGCGCTGCGCTGGCAGAGCTGAACCTGGCGCTCCTGGGGTCCAGGTCCACCACCGACATCGACGACGCTGCCGACACCCTCAAGGAGGCGTTCGGTCCCGAGTTCGACGACGACGTCGACACCCTGGCCGACGCCGCCCGCGCCGCCGCAGAGGCCGGCACCATCAGCCCCTCGGCCCTCAGCGAGGACGACCACACCAAGGCCAGCGATGCCCTCACCGACCGACTCGGCGAGGTGTGCGGCCAGAGCTAGGCGCGGGGAGGTAGGGGGAGGCAGGGGGAAGGCGGAGTCCACCCGCCCAGCTGGTCCCGTAGTGGGGACCGAGCGTGGGGTCAGGACACCAGCATCTGTCCCCACTACCCGGGAGTGCCCGTAGTGGGGACCGGGCGTGGGGTCAGGACACCAGCATCTGTCCCCACTACCCGGGGGTGCCTCTCGGGCTGCGGCAGCACTACTCGGCCGGGGGCGGCTGGTTCCACTCGATCCATCCGAGGCCGTTGCGCCCGTCGGCCGTCGCAAAGCGCGCCATCGCACGAGGGAAGCGATCCTGCCGGCCGTCGGGGTGCACCAGCAGCACCGGGCTGAAGGCCAGCGGCTGCACCTCGAGCTGAAGGCCGGAGTCGCCCCCCAAACCCAGCGAGGCCCGCTCGGCGAATCCCTCGCGACCCAGCTCGGCCTCCGGTCGCACCTCGCTCAGCTCGGTGAGCGCACCGTCGGGGTCCATCACGTAGCCCACGCCCAGGTCGGTGTCCGGGAGGAACCCGCCGGTGGAGTGAAAGCGCGTGCCGTCATCGAGCCGTCCGGCGTTCCAACACCAGGTGTTGGCCCACCAGTCACGGGAGGCCCCCCAGGAGTGATCGCGCTGACCGAAGCCGTCCAGCTCGATCTCCTCGTCGCCGATCATGACCCGGCCGTGCACGCGACACGGGATCTCGTAGCGAGGGGTGACGGGCGGCCACAGGTAGGCCGCGTGGTCGGTCTCCCAGTCCAGCTCGAAGCCGAAGGGCACCCGCTCGCCGCGAGGTTCGGCTCGGTACATCTCGGCGGGGTCGTCCACGCGCAGGGCGAAGGCCTCCAGGTTGGCGGAGGCGTGCACCAACGGATCCTCGATGCTGTGGTCGGCCCACAGGCCATCGGTTCGCAGCTCAAGGGACGAGGCGCTGGCGGGCAGCGGAACGTGGTTGTCCACCAGCGTCACCAGCGAGCGGTCGGGCCCGACCGCACAGGCCCAGTACCAGACGGTGTTGAGGTTGGGGATGAACCCGATGCGCAGGTACCCGCCGAAGCTGCCGTCCGGGGCGAAGAAGTCGTAGTAGTAGGACTCGTTCCACAACGGCTCGTCGGTGTGCTCGTGACGCTGCTCGTCCGCCGGATTGACGTCGCCCATGATTCCCCCTCGATGGCGGCCGCGTGGGCCCCGGTCATTTCAGAAACTTGCTCGTGGTGTTGTCGGCCAGAATGCGGCCGCCCGTTTGGCAGGTGGCGCAATAGTCCACCACGTGGCTGACGTAGGCCACCTCGCGGATCTCATCGCCGCACACCGGGCAGGCTTTCCCGGCCCGGCGATGAACGTTGGTGGGGCGTTTGGCGGTGTTGACCAGTTCGTCCTGGGTGGCCTCGAAGGCCAGGTCTCGTTCCAGCACGGCGGCAAGCGCCCCGTGGACCGCCTCGGCCTGGGCGTCGGTGAGCCTGCCGGTGGGCGTGAACGGCGACAGCTTGGCCAGGTGGCAGATGTCGTTGGCCAGCCGACGCCCGATGCCGGCCACCACCTGCTGGTCACGCAGCACGTTGTGGAGGCGGCCGGAGCGGCCGCGCAGCCGCTCGCCCAGCGCCGCCGCATCCAGCCGGTCGGCGTCGGGGCCCAGATGGGCAAGAAGCTCCTGCTCGGCTCCACTCGTGCCGTCCCGCCGGTCCAGCAGCCAGACCCCCGCGGAATGCTCCCGCCCGGCCTCGGAGAGCAGCCAATCGTCGGCGTCCTCAAAGCTCCATCGGGCCAAGGCCCCACGGGGTGCCTTGGCGCCAGTGGCCGGAGCGGTCCCCCGCAGGCGCCCGCCCTGCATCAGGTGCACCACGAATGCGACACCATCGAACTCGGCGATGAGGTACTTGCCCCGCGTCGTGACCGACGACAGCTGGCGCCCAACCGCCTCGGAGGGATCGGGGGCCACGGTCTTCAGCGCCGTGAAGCTGAGCGGTCGAAACCCGGCCAGCGTGCGACCGGCCCACCCGCGCTCCAGGCGTCCGGCGTGGGCGGACAACTCCGGCAGCTCGGGCACCGGTCAACCGTCCCCGGCAGCCGGCACACCCGACGCGGGCCTGGTTCGTCGGAGCGGCTCGAGGTCGCCCCGGACGCGGGCCTGACCCAACAGCACCGCCTTGGAGACATCCAGCGTTCCATCCAGGAGGGCGCGGGCGATGGCGGCGTCGCAGGTCACCTCGACATCGGCGTTGGCGACCTCGCCCACACCAGTCGTCGGGTGCTCCTCCAGCGTGCTCCACCACCACGCCGGCCCATCGGGTTCCACCCGGTACTGCACCGTCGCATGGGTGTCCGCCAGGGGCCCGTTCAGCTGCGCGCTCAGGGGCGCCGAGGAAAGCACCGCCGTGAGCTCCGCCTCGGTGGGGAGGGCCTCACGTTCGCCGGTCGTTCCGTCGGCAGCAGCCGGTGCGGCGGCGGCGTCGCGGTCCGATGGAGGCATCCCGGCAGGGTACCTGGCCAGCTCGCGCTGGAGCGCCACCGTGCCTCTCCGGCGGCCGCACGGCGCAGCCAACCCGACGGCGGTTACCATCGTTAACCGGCGCCAAGGGGGCAGCCGGAGGAGGGGCCATGGCCGACACCGGCCACGTGTTGTTGACCGGGGGAACGCTGATCGACGGCACCGGCGCGGCACCACGCCCGGCCACGGACGTCCTCCTTGAGGCCGACCGCATCGTCGAGGTGGGCGCCGGTGCGGAAGCGGCCGCCCACCCGGACGCGGATCGCCACGACATCAGCGGCCTCACCGTGATGCCCGGCCTGATCGATGCCCATTGCCACATCACCTTTGGCGAACCCGCCAGCAACGACGAGCTCTTCTACCACCGCCCGCAGTCCACCTCGATGCTGCTGGCGGCATTCAACGTGCCGAAGCTGTTGCGGGCCGGGGTCACCGGGTTCCTCGACGCCGACTGCATCCACGACCTCGGCCCGGCGCTGCGGGACGGGATCGACAGCGGCCTCGTCGAGGGCCCGCGCATGTCGTCGGGCATGAACGCCCTGTTGACCTCCTCCGGCGGCACCGCCGGGCGGCTCATCCCTGATCAGGGGCGCGTCGGCTACGCCCAGGTGGTGGGCAACCGCGACGAGATGGTGCGCGCCACCCGCCAGCAGGTGAAGCACGGCGCCGACTGGATCAAGATCCATGCCACGGGGTTGTTGCCCAACACCTCGGGCGAGCTGACCGTGTGGACCCTCGACGAACTCCGCGCCGTCACCGAGACGGCGCATTCCTTGTCCACCCCGTGCATCGCCCACTGCCGCAACGCCGAGTCCACCCGCCTCGCCGCGCTGGCCGGTGTGGACCTCATCCTGCATGCTTCGTTCCTCGACGAGGCGGGGGTCGAGGCCATGGTCGAATCCGGCGCTGCCGTGGCGCCCACGTTCACCTTCCTCGCCAACCTGGCGGACCATGGCCCGAAGGTGGGCGCCATGGCTACCCAGGTGGACCTGTTTCGGGGCGAGATTGCGGCGACCGCGGGGATGCTGCGCCGCGCCTACGACGCCGGCGTGCCCATCCTGTGCGGCTCGGAGAGCGGGTTTGCCCTCACCCCCTACGGGCACTGGCACGCTCGCGAGATGGAGCTGCTGGTGGATGCCATGGGACTCACGCCGCTGGAGGCACTCACCTGCGCCACGCGCAACGGCGCACTGGCCCTGCGCCGACCCATGGACTCGATCGGCGTCATCGCGCCGGAGGCCGCCGCCGACGTGCTGGTGGTGGACGGCGATCCAGCCTCGGACGTCACCGTGTTGGGCGACCGCAGCCGCATTCGGCACGTCTATTCGAGAGGTCGGCCCGTGGACCTCGACCGACCGTGGCCCGAACGAACCGCGCTGGCCGGCGAGAAGGTTGGCCTCTGGTCGCAACAGGTGCTGACGTGGGACGTGGCCCAGGCGTGAACGCAGCAGACCCGCCGAGCGAGCCCGACCGGGCCCCAGCCGGCAGCGAGGCCGGGGCGGGCGACCCCACGTTGATCGTCACCGGAGCCGCCCACGGGCTGGGGGCCGCCATCTCGTCGGCCGCAGTGGCTTCCGGTTGGAGGGTCGGGGTGCTCGACCGCAACGGGGAGGCCGCCGAGGCCCTGGCCGAGTCGGTCGGCGAAGGGTCGGTTGCGCTCGAGGCTGACACCTCCGACGAGGGGTCGGTCGAGCGCGCGCTCGACCGCTTCGCCGAGGCGACCGGCTCAGCGGCGCCGGATGGCGTGGTGTGCAACGCCGGGATCGTTCGCTTCGGTCCGCTGCTGGAGCTGACGGTTGAGGACTGGCGGGCCGTTGCCGACGTGAACCTCACCGGCACGTTCATCTCGGCGCGGGCGGTTGCCCGCCGGGCCGTGGCGGCCGGACGACCCGCATCCATCGTGACCGTCACATCGATGAACGGCGTGCAGCCCGGCCCCAACGCCGGCGCGTACGGCGCCACCAAGGCCGGAGCCGCTCGCCTGACCCAGCAGATGGCACTGGAATGGGGCTCACTCGGCATCAGGGCCAACGCCGTGGCCCCCGGGCTGATCGATGCGGGCATGTCCGAACCGATCTACGCCGACCCCGAGATTCGCCAACGTCGATCCGAGCGGGTGCCCCTGGGCCGGTTGGGGACCGGCGCCGAAGTGGCCTCGGCCGTCCTGTTCCTGTTGTCCCGCGAGGCGGCCTACGTGAACGGCGTGGAACTGCTGGTGGACGGCGGCGTGACCATGAGCGTCATCGCCACGCTTCCCCGGCCGCACGCAGTCGATTCCGTCGGGGCCGACGACGGTGCCCACCCGGGACCGGTACCCGGCTGATGGGGCGACACGTGATCCTGTCGGGGGGACCGGCCCACGACTTCGACGCAACCTCCAACGCGCTCGCCGAGCTCCTCGAGCCCGACGGGTTGACGTCGCAGGTCGTGACCGAGCCGGGCGACGCCTTCGACGCCATCAGCCGGGGCCAGCGCGGCCACGGCCCACCGGTGGACCTCCTCACGGTCAACGCGCTGCGGTGGCGCATGGAGGTGGACCGCTATGCACACCTCCGGGACGACTTCGCCTTCGGCCTGACCCCCCAGCAGGCCGCGCTGATCGAGCGCTACGTGCTGGGAGGAGGCGGGCTGCTGGCGCTCCACGCTGCGGTGATCTGTTTCGATGCGGAACCCACCTGGCGGCGGCTCTGCGGCGCGGCCTGGAACTGGGCCCGCTCGGCCCACCCGCCGGTCGGGCCGGCCGACGTGCAGGTCACCGTCAGCGGACGGACACATCCCATCACGGCCGGGCTCCCCGACTTCACCATCACCGACGAGGTGTACGGCTTCCTCGACGAGGAAGCCGGCTTCGACCCGCTGCTGTGCTCGTCCCACGCCGGGCGGGCGCACCCGCTGTTGTGGGCCCGGGAGCTGGGCGCAGGCCGTGCCGTCACCGACCTGCTCGGCCACGGCGGGGCGTCGTTGTCGCACCCAACCCACCGCACCATCCTGCGACGGGCGGCGCTCTGGGCCGTCGGAACGACACCGGATCTGCCGCGACCCGCCCAACCCGTACGGAGGCGCCCATGAGCGACTACGACGTGATCACCCTGTCCAGCTACGCCGAGGCGCGCGAGGCCTTCCGCTGCAAGGAGCTCCGCCAGGCCCTCTACGACGAGGGCGAGGTGGTGATGGCCGACGTGCTGGTGAACCTGCACGGGGCCGAGCACCGAGCTCGCCGTCGGCTGGAGAACCGCCTGTTCCGACGCGACACCCATGTCGAGTACGAGCGTGAACGGTTCCCGCCCATCGTGGATCAGACCCTGGCCCCGTATGTCGAGGAGGGGCGGGCCGAGTTGGTGAGCCTCAGCCACCAACTGATGATGAACCTTGCGGCCTCAACGGCCGGGGTCGACCGCCCGCTCGGCACCCCCGAGGAGACCTTCCACCTGTACTCCTACATGATGCGGTTCATCGAGGGTGCCACGTTGGCGCACTATTCGGGAGACCGGGATGCCAAACGGGCCGAGGTCGCCGAGGCCCTGGCCGCGTTCGACCGGGAGTTCCTCGTCCCTTCGATCCAGCGCCGACGCAGCATCCTGGCGCAGGTGGCGGCCGGCCAGGCCGGCGAGCAGGAGCTTCCCCGAGATGTGCTCACCGTGCTGTTGCGCAACCAGGACGACCTCGAGTTGCCACCCGACGTGGTGCTGCGGGAGACCTGCTTCTTCCTGCTGGCCGGCGCCCACACCTCGGCGACCGCATTTCTGCGCACCCTCGACGCGGTGTTCGACCTGGAGCCAGCCGAGCGGGACCAAGCCCGAAACGACCGGGCCTACCTGCAGCGCTGCGTGCACGAGACGGTCCGGCTCCACCCGTCGAGCCCCATCGCCGCGCGGTGGGCGCTCAGCGACGTGGAACTGCCCAGCGGCATCCGGGTGAAGGAGGGCGATCAGGTGGTGATCGACCTCATGTCGGCGAATCGGGATGTGGAGGCATTCGGCGAGTCGGCCGACCGGTTCGATCCCGGCCGCGAACTCCCGAGCGGGGTGGCACCCTGGGGGCTCAGCTTCGGGCTGGGCATGCACGCGTGCATCGGCCAGGAGATCGCCGCCGGCATCGATCCCATCGGCCGCGACATCGGCGAGGACCACCTCTACGGCCTGGTCCCGGTCGCCGCCGCTGCCGTGTTGGCCGCCGGGGGGCGGCGGGATGACGACGACCCACCGGTGCTCGACCCCGAGAGTGCACGGGGCTACTGGACCCGCTATCCCGTGGTGTTTTGAGCATCGTGCAGCCGCTGGCATGGAAGGCCGATCCGCAGCTTCGGGCCCAGTCGGTGACGGGTCGGTTCATGGACCACCACGGGATCGAGCGCTACGAGCAACTCGTGGCCCGCTCGGTTCACGACCCCGACTGGTTCTGGGGTGAGGTCGTTTCGTTCCTCGGCATCCCCTTCCGACGCCCCGCGACGCGCGTGCGGGACGACCGGGGTGGAGTCCCGTGGACCACCTGGTTTGATGACGGCCGGATCAACCTGTCCGAGGCGTGCCTCGACCGCTGGGCCGACGACCCAACCCACGCCGATCGGGCGGCGCTCGTGACCGAGGCCGAGGACGGATCGACCACCACTGCCGGCTTTGCCGAACTGCGGGACCAGGTCGCCCGGCTGGCCGGTGCGTTGCAGGCCAAGGCCGGTGTGACCGTGGGCGACCGGGTGGCCATCTACCTGGGCCTCGGCGACGCCGTCTCGGCCCTGTTGGCCGTGGCCCGGCTGGGCGCCGTGGCCGTGCCCGTGTTCACGGGGTTCGGCCCGGCCGCCGTGCAGTCCCGCCTGGTGGACGCCGGGTGTCGGGTGATCCTCACCGTCGGCACCACCTCGCGTCGGGGCCGCCCGGTGGACCTGGCGGCCGTTGCCATCCGGGCGGCCGAGGGTGCCGCAACGGAGGGCGTGGCGGTGGAGGTGGTCGACCTGGACGACCTGCGCCGCTCCGACGCGCCCGGCCTCCCGGCGGCCGACACCGGCGCCGAGGACCCGGTGCTCATCGCCTACACCTCGGGCACGACCGGTCGACCCAAGGGCGCCGTGCACGTGCACGGCGGGTTGACCGTCAAGCTCGCCCAGGAGGGCGCGTTCCAGTGCGACCTCCGGCCCGGCGACCGGGCATGTTGGCTGACCGACATGGGCTGGATCATGGGCCCGTGGGTCACCGTGGCCGCCCTGGCCAACGGGGCCACCCTGGTGACCTACGACGGCGCCCCGGACTGGCCCACGCCGGGTCGCCTGTGGTCACTCGTCGACCGCCACGAGATCAGCTTCCTGGGGGTGTCGCCGACGCTGATCCGCGCCCTCGCCGCCGCCGACGGCGACGAGCTCGAGCGGTGCGACCTGGGCTCGTTGCGCGCCTTCGGCTCCACGGGCGAACCGTGGAACGACGAGCCGTGGTGGTGGCTGTTCCAACGGGTCGGGCGGGGCCGCCGGCCCATCGTCAACCTGTCGGGCGGCACCGAGGTGGGCGCCTGCCTGCTGTCGGTCAACCTGCTGCAGGGAATCAAGCCCTGTTCCGTTGGGGGGCCGGCGCTGGGCATTCCGGTCGACGTGGTGGATGAGCAGGGCGCCTCGGTGCGCGGCACGGGCAACGTCGGCGAGTTGGTGGTTCGAGGTGCCTGGCCCGGCATGACCCGGGGGGTATGGGGCGACGACGACCGCTACCACGAGGCCTACTGGTCGCGCTTTACAGGCATGTGGTGCCATGGCG
Source organism: Microthrixaceae bacterium (assembly GCA_041394405.1). GTDB lineage: Bacteria > Actinomycetota > Acidimicrobiia > Acidimicrobiales > Microtrichaceae > Microthrix. The sequence goes on along the minus strand of JAWKIF010000009.1, from coordinate 128,933 downwards.
ACTGGGCCGAGATCGATGACGACGGCTTCTGGTTCCTGCACGGGCGCAGCGACGACACACTCAACGTGGCCGGCAAGCGCATCGGCCCGGCCGAGCTGGAATCGCCCGCCGTGGCCGTCGATGGCGTGAGCGCGGCGGCCGCAGTGGGTCTTCCCCACTCGGTCAAGGGCGAGGTGGTGGCGCTCTGGTGCGTGCCGACCCACGGGCACGCCGGAGACGAGGCACTCGCCCGCGCCGTGGGCGACGCCGTGGTCGGGGCGTTCGGAAAGCCATTCCGGCCAGCCCACGTGGCCTTTGTGGACGCCCTGCCCGTGACGCGCTCCGGCAAGGTGGTTCGACGGGCGGTGCGCGCCCGCGCCACCGGTGGCAACCCGGGCGACCTGTCGTCGCTGGACAACCCCGAGGTGCTGACGCTCATCGAGCCCGTGGAGCCGCAGTGATCGACCTGCACGCCCACGTGGTGTTGGAGGGCACGCTGGGCGCGGCCGGGCCGCTGGGCCCCGAGTTGGACGAGGGCGACGAGCACGCCGGGCGACCGCCCTGTTTCCGGGTGGGCGGCTACCGGTTGGAGGGCGTGCGGTACCGCAATTCGCCGTTCATGGACCTGGGACGACGGCTGGCCGCCATGGACGAACTCGGCATCGAGTTCGCCGTGCTCTCACCCAACCCCCTCACGTTCCTGTCTCACGTGGATGCCAACCTCGCCGAGGAGTTCTGCCGACGGCACAACGACGAGCTGGCCGACCTGGTGGCCCGGGCACCGGGCCGGCTGGGTGGCTTCGCCCAGCTGCCCATGCAGGACCCCGACCGAGCGTCGGCCGAGCTGCGCCGGGCGGTGGACCAGCTGGGCCTGTTGGCGCCCTACCTGGGCACCGACCTGGGGCGGCCGCTGGACGACCCGGCCTTCGACGTGGTTTGGGCCACCAGCGTGGAGTTGGACGTGCCGGTGCTGTTCCACCCCGCCCCCGACGGGATCGACCGCCCCCGACGGGACGACCGTCTGGAGCGCTTCGACGGCGACCTGTGGCTGGGCTTCCTCTACGAGGAGACCCTGGCGGTGGCCACGCTGGTGTTGGGCGGCGTGCTCGACCGCCACCCGACGCTCGACGTGTGCGTCAGCCACGGCGGCGGGGCCACCTCCTGGCTGGCCGAACGCATGGAGCACGCGGCCCGCACCCGCCCGTGGGGACCCAGCGCCCTAGACGAGGAGGGCGCCGTGGCCAGCCGCCTGGCCCGCCTGTGGTGGGATGCCCACGTGGGCGGGCCGGCAGCACTGGCCGCGCTGGTTGCGGCCTTCGGCACCGACCACCTGGTGGCCGGCACCAACCTGGCCGGATGGGACCAGACGAGCGACCCCTCCTTCGGCGACGACCCTCTGGGGGCAACGCTCGACGCGAATGCCCGCCGGCTGTTGCGCCTTGCGTCGACGAGCGGAGCGCGTCAGCCGTCGAGGCGGTGCTGAACTGCGGCCCGGTCGGCAACGATCGGCCGGATGTGATCGGCGATCAGCGACTGGTGCGCGGGGTGGTCTCGGTACTCACGGTAGGCCTCCTCGTCGGCGAAGTCCGCGACCACGACGTAGTCCCAGTTGCCGTCCGCCAGCCCGGCATCGGGCCCGTGCCGGTACTTGGCAACGGCGCTGATGGCGGCGGGGAGCCCTTCGAGCCCGCGCGAGACGCGACCCAAGGCATCGGAGGAGGCATCGGGAGCCCAACGGAACATGACGACGTGGCGCAGCATGGGCTGCACCGTAGCCAGGCTGAGCCGCACGCGGGCCGCTTGTTCGATGGGTCGAGGACCGGAGCCAGCTAGCTTCGTCCCGGCCGAGCGACGAAGGGGCAGCATGGACCTAGCGATCAACGGGCGACGAGCGGTGGTGGCGGCCTCATCGGCCGGGCTGGGCTTCGAGGCTGCCGCCGCGCTGGTAGCCGCAGGTGCCCGGGTCGTCATCAGCGGCCGCGACCCTGAACGCCTCGGCGCCGCCGAGCGCCGCCTGAGTGCGGCGGGAGGTGACGTGGTGGCCATCCGAGCGGACGTCTCCACCCCGGACGATGCCCACGCATTTGTGGTCGCCGCTGCGGACGCGCTGGGCGGAGTTGACGTGCTGGTCGCCAACGCCGGAGGGCCGCCGCCGGGCACCTTCGCCACCACCACGCTGGAGGACTACCGACACGCACTCGACCTGAACCTGCTGTCGACCGTGGCCATGTGCCGCGCCGCGGTGCCGACGATGCAGGCGGGGGGTTGGGGGCGCGTCGTTGCCATCACCTCGATCGGGGCTCGTCAACCCATCGGCTCGCTGATGGCCTCCACCACGGCCCGGGCCGGAGTCACGGGATTCCTGAAGATTCTCGCGACCGAGGTGGCCCCCGACGGCATCACCGTGAATTCGCTACAGCCGGGCGTGCACGCAACCGACCGGCTGACCTCCATGCCCGAGGAGGCGCTGGAGGCGCTTCGCAACGACATCCCCAGCGGCACGCTGGGCGACCCGTCGGACTTCGGCGCAGTCGTCGCCTTTCTGTGCAGCAACCGGGCACGGTTCATCACCGGCACCGCCATCCCGGTCGACGGCGGTGCCAACCGGGCGCTGCTCTGAGGCGAGCCACGGCCGTCGGCGGCCGCGAAGCCGGCTGACGTCACGCTCGTCACACCCGCGTCGACCCCTGCTAGTTTACGCCGTTTAGTTCCGGGGGGCACCGGGGTGGACCGTGCCGTCGGGAACCCGTCGATCGCTGGGGGTTCACCACATGGACGTTGCACTTGAGCAACGAATTCGCGAGCGGATGGCCGTCGAGAAGGACCGCACCGCCCCGCCCGACGACGCGATTCCGGTCCCGCCGATCCCGACGAAGCGCTACACCGACCCTGGGTTCTTCCAGCTGGAGCGAGAGCGGATCTTTGGGCGGTCCTGGCTGTTCGCCGGCCACGAATCGGAGTGGCCGGAGGCGGGGTCGTATCGGCAGTTCACCCGCTCCGGCGCGCCGATCGTGGTGGTCCGGGGCACCGATGGCACCCTGCGCGCCTTCTACAACGCGTGCCGTCACCGGGCCGCTCCGGTGACGCGCGAGGCGTGCGGCACGGCAAAGCGCCTCACCTGCCAGTACCACTCGTGGTCCTACGGCACCGACGGCGTCCTGAAGGCGGTACCCGATGCCCGCAGCTTCGCGGGGCTGGACACTGCTCAGCTGGGCCTGGTCCCGGTCCGCTGCGACACCTGGGAGGGCTGGGTCTTTGTCAGCGAGGACACCGAGGCGGCTTCGCTCACCGAGTTCCTCGGACCGATCTGCGACCAGATGGCCGATATCGACGGGCCGTCCATGCGGTTGGTCGGCACCCAGCTGCACCGCCTGGAATGCAACTGGAAGCTCATGGTCGATGCCTTTTTGGAGGTGTACCACATTCGTACCGTCCACCCGGACAACGCCTCGCTGCTCTACAACGACCAGTCGGTCACGGTGTCGATGCTGCCCAACGGCCACAGCCGCCTCACCGTGGACAAGGTGGACGAGCTGCGCGACATGCCCATGGTGTCCCCGGAGTACGACAACCCATCGGTCCCCGACCTGTGGCGCCAGACCTCCACCTCGTTCGGCATCTTCCCCAACCTGGTGGTTCCCATGGACACGGGAGCGTTCACGTTTCTGTGCATGTGGCCCCTCGACGAAACCACCACCGAGCTGGAGCTGCGCTGGTATGCGCCCGCATGGGACGGCGACGTTGTGCCACCCGATCACGAAATGCGAATGGCGCTCTTTGAGACGGTCATGGCGCAGGACACCGCCAACATGGCGCCCATCCAGGCCTCGGTGTCGTCGCCGGGCGCCAGGCCCTTCCAGACCGGCTGGCACGAGCGACTGATCCATCACTTCCAGCGGGCCGTCGACCTGGCCATCGGGCCCGACCGGTTGCCGCCAAACACCGCAGTCTCGGACGCGCTCGACCGATTCGTGGAGACGGAGTAATGGGGATCGCACCCGCCCACCATCGTGTGCGGCGGAGCCGCTTCGTCGGCGCCTGCGCCGTGCTGGCAGGGGCCCTGCTCGCCGCGGCGTGCGGTTCCAACGACACCGGCGCCGCTGCGACGGAGAGGTCTACACCGGCTCCGGTGGCCGGCTCCGAACTGGTGGGCCGATGGGCGCATTTCGATGTGGTGGCCTACGAGGACGAGCTCATGAAGACCCTCATCATCAGCTTCGGCTTCACCGACTTCGCCGAGCAGGACGGCCGCCTGATCGAATCCGAGGAGTTCTGCCACGCCGACCAGGCCAGCGATCAACCCATCGAGACCTCCATCTCGGACGCGGCGACCCAGGCCATCAAGCCGCCGAGCACCCCGGTCGAGGTCACGGGGGAGCCGGGCAAGCTGCGGGTGCGGCGACCGGGCACACCCACGCCAATCGGCATTCGGTTGGACGACCCGGCCAACGACCCGCTCCCCAGCGATCCCGACGATCCACGCATCGTCGACGACGACAAGGACGGGAAGCCGGGCATCACCGTCAACGTCAAGGTGGGCGACGGATTCGAGGGCGACCTCTACCTCGCTCGGCGGGAGATCTTCGCCTACGACATGACCCAGGACGGGGCCGACTCCATGGTGGGTACGGTCACCGACAGCTCCGAGCAACTGGTGATCGGAACGACCAACCCGGTGCTCGCCAGCACCAGCGCCCAGTGGACCCAGTACCCAGACAAGTCGCTCAGCCCCATCCAGCTGAAGCGGGTCGGGGACGACTGGGATTGCGATCGGCTGATGGAGGAACGCGACGAGCTGTTCCCGCCCAATCCCACCGCCGACTGGTAGGGCCCGTTCGCCCCGGCCAGCCGCTGGAACCTTGTGGTAAACACCGTTAACCGTTCGCCGATTGACCCAGCTGATCACCCAGCTGGACCACCCTGCCCAACCACCCACCTGCGAGATGAGGAGCCCTCCATGCCCGCACCGCTCAGCCTGACCACCGCACCCCACCGCAACTTCGAACTTGAGGTCGTGGCCGGCGAATGGCCCTCGGACATCAGCGGCGAGGTCCTCTATTCCAGCCCGCTCAACGGCCACGGGCTGCCCTATGCCATCTTCGACTTTGGGGCCATGGTCCGGCTGTCGCTCGAACCCGGTGCCCGCGGCGCCTCGCCTGGCCGTTTCTCGTGGCAGAGCGTCCCCATCGAAACGCCGGGCAAGCGGCTCTTCGATCGCCACCCCGAGCAGTTCAGCTCCGGGGCCACCGGCTACATGTCGCCCTTCGGGCCGCCAAACTGCGCCAACACGGCGCCGCTTCCCTGGGGCGACCGGCTGTACGCCACGTGGGATGCAGGGCGCCCCGTGGAGCTGAACCCCGACACCCTCGAGTTCGTCGCCGAGGTCGGCCACGTCGACAGCTGGGGCGGGAGTTCCATCCCCATGGGCGGCGTCCTGCCGTTCCTGTTGTCGTCGGCGCACCCCGTGGTGGATCCGGAGCGGCACTGCCTGTGGACGGTGAAGCTGGACCCCGTCATGGAGCCCACCTTCGGCATGCGGCCCTCCGTCGTTCGCTACGACCGCCACGACGGCACGACGGTGCAGCACTGGCCGTTGGAGGGCATCTCCTTTTCCGGCTCCGTGCACACCCTGAGCCAGACGCGCGACTGGGTGATCCTGTGCGACTCGGGCAACTTCAAGGCCGATCCCGACGAGATGTTCGGTGGCGAGCGCACGGTCACCATCGACGAAGAGGTTCCGGTCTGGCTCGTTCGCAAGGAGTCCCTGGAGGGCCTTCCCTCCGGCACCCCGGTGAAGCCCGTCTGTTTCCGCATGTCGCCTCCCAACGGCCACTACTACGCGCGCTGGGATGACACCGACGGGGTCTCGGTGGTGTGGGAGGGCATGGACCTGATGGACCTGGCCCTCTACATGCGCAGCGACGACGTCGACGTCAACGGCAACCCCGTGGTTCCGGCGGCGGTCGGTCTCTACAACATGGCAATGGCGCCCGAGACCATCACCGAGGTGCTGTTCGACCCCGAGTCGGGCAAGGTGCACGAACGCGGCGTGTTCAAGGAGGACTGGACCTTCAACCTCCAGCTGTCCGCCATGGACTGGAGCACCGAGGGCATGACCAATCCCACCCTGCACCACGTCACGTACCAGGGGTGCCGACCCGGCAACATCTCGGGGCGCGCCGCACGCATGTACGAGGGACGCATCGACCTGGACCAGCTCCGCGAAGAGACCCCCGGGGCGCTGTGCTCCTTCGAGCGTGGCAGCATGGACCTCAAGGCGCGCTGGGAGTACCCGGACACCAACGACCACATCAGCTCGCCCACCTTTGCCCCGCGCGACGCCGGGGCCGACCCCGACGCAAGCACCTACGCCGGCAGCTCGCCCGGCGGCCACGACGGCTACGTGATCCAACCGGTGTGCAGCGACGGCGGGTTGCGGGTGGACCTCTTCGATGCGGCACGGGTCTCGGCCGGCCCCATCGCCACCCTGATGGGAACCAACCAGGAGACCATTCCGCTGATCCTGCACGCGGCCTGGTCCCCCGCCAACCACGGCCTCGCCGCAGCCGAGCGCCTCAGCTTCTCCTCCGAGATCACCGCGGAGGCCCTGGCCTCGATCCCCGGGGAGCTCCAGGCAAGCGTGCGCGAGGTGGCCGAGGAATGCGACTCGCTCAGCTGACGGACGCTCCATAGCCGCTGAGCATGCGCTCGATGACCTCGTCGGTCAGCGCATCCTGAAGCTCAGCCGGCAATCCCAGGCCCAGCGAAAACAGGTTGGCGACCCCGTGCACGCCGGCCCACAGCGTCAGCGCCACCATCAGGGGATCGTCCGAGTCGACCGCCCCATCGTTGATGGCGTCCCCGATGGCGTCGACAGCCATGGAAAACGCCCTCGCGGCGGCCGGCAGCTCGCTTCCCTCGGGCACCGAGGTGATGTCGCCAAGGTCGGGCGGGAAGAGGAACATGACCTTGAACAGTTCGGGGTTGTCGAGTGAGTGCCGCACGTAGTTGCGGCACTGCGCCCGCACCCGCGCCAACGGGTCGCCCCGATCCACCTCGGCGTTGATCTGTTCGTACCGGGCGATCAGCCCGTCGAACTCGCGCTCTGCAACCGCCCTCAGCAGCTCGTGTTTGTTGACGAAGTGGGCATACAACGCCGGCGCACTGACGGAAAACACGTCCGCCAAGCGCCGCAGCGTGAGCGCCTCCAGCCCTGCGGTCGCAACCAGCTCGCACGCTGCGTCGACGATTGCCGATCGTTGAAGCGGCGGGCGGTGAGCTGCGGCAGACACGGATCGAGCGTACCGGCGGGCGGGCCAAAGCCCCGGGGTTGGGGGCGGCCGGCGCCGGCTCCCTTCCGCGCGGGGCGCTACCGCTCGGCCGGGCGGTGCACTACTCTGAGTGGTGTCGCTGGCGAGGCGACGTGGCGGAACACTCCTGGCGGACGGGTCGCACATCGGCTGGAAATGGGGCCGATCGGCCCATGCATTGGCGTCGCACTCCACGTCATCTTGTGAGCGTGCGCCGTGCGGGAGACAACGCACTGCGCGGGGAGGCATTGATCCGTCGGCCGCAACTGGTCGCTTGACCGACGGGGAGCCATGCGAAACCGGCCCCACCACTGGGAGTGCCGGACGCCGTGCAAGGCGGGGTGTCCGGCTCAACAAGGAGGCACACCCCGATGGGCCGAACCATGACCGTACGAACCAAGCGCTCGCTCTATGTGGCGCTGAGCGTGCTGCTGATCGCCGGAGCGGTGGTGTTCACCCGAGGGCGCGCAGACGCCACCTCGTCGGTGACGCCAGCCGTGGCCGCCAACGGCATTGAGGTGTTCGACGCCCGGCTGGGCAACTCGGTCACCGTGCCGACCCAGCTGTTGTCCTCCCCCTACCAAGGCACCTCGGTGTCGCTGTTCTCGCTCACCAGCGGCGCTCGGGCTGCCGGTGCCGAGCACCAGCAGGTCTCCTACGGCGACAGCGGCATCGGCGGCCTGGCCAATGCCGCAGGCGTGTTGGCCTCTGGCCAGAGCGCCTCGTGGTCCGGGGTGCAGATCGCCGCCGTGCAGGCGGCCATCTGGCACTTCACCGAGGGCTTCGAGCCACTACGCGAGGACGGCACCAACTCGCCCGAGTTCCTGGCCGCCTACGACCAGCTGGTCGCCGTCGGCAGCCAGAACCCCGTCGGTGAGGCCGCCCCCTCCGACATCACCCTGACGGCCCTCGACTCCCCCAAGGTGGCAGGGCAGCCCGTGCGCTTCCGTGCCGAGGGAACCTCCCCAGGCCCCTGGACGCTGACGGCCAACTCGACCGAGGTGTCGTTCACGGCCGCCACGGCCGACGGTTGCTCCGACACGCCCATCTCCGCCCTGTCGGGCCCGGGTGAGTTCTGCGCCACCTCGACCATCGCCCTCGACGCCGTGACGGTCACCGCCACCGGCCAGACCGCACAAGGCTCGATGGGCCGGGTGTTTGTTGCCACCGGCGGCCAGGCCGTCATCGGCGTCACCTCGGGCACCGAGACCCCGTACGGTTCGGCCGCCGCCGCCTGGTCGGTGAACCAGCCTCCGGTGGTGAAGACCTATTGCCCCACCCACATCGTGGTGCCGGGGGACCCCGCCCACTACTCGCTCTACGCCTACGACCCGGAGGGTGAGGCCCTGACCATCCAGTGGTTCCTGGATGGTGCTCCCATCCCGGACGCCACCGGAGATCTGGTGAGGGTGGCTCGCGAGGAGGGCCAGACCCTCACCGTCAAGGTCACCGACTCCTCGGGCAACGAGACCACGGCTGGCACCGACTGCCCCCTCACCATCCCCACCACGACGACCAAGCCCGCCGGGCCCACCACCACCCAGCCCGCAGGGCCAACCACGACACAGCCGACCGGCACGACCACCACCCAGCCCGCCGGACCCACCACGACACAGCCGACCGGCACGACCACCACGGCGCCGACCGGGCCCACCACCACCAAGCCCGCCGGACCCACCACCACCAAGCCCAGCGGGCCGACCACGACGGTGCCGACCGGCAACGTGCCCCCTGTGGTCACGGTGGAGTGCCGCAACGCCGACCCCGACGAGCTGGCCACGTTCCTGGCCACGGCCACCGATCCGGACGACGACGAACCCGGAGCCATCACCGGGTTCACCTGGCGGCTCAACGGCCAGATCGTCGACGGAGAGACCACCGATCAGCTGCAGCTGAAGGTTGCCGCCGGTGACATCGTCACCGTCACCGCAACCGACCGCGACGGCGGGGTCTCCGCCGTGGTGCAGGCCCCCTGCACCCCCATCGGCGACAACCAGCCGCCCACGGTGACGGTCGAGTGTCGGGGCGCCACCATGCCTGGCCAGAGCGCCACCTTCGTGGCCAACGCCACCGACCCCAACGGCGACGAGATCGCTCGCTACACCTGGTCGGTGAACGACACGGAGGTGACCGGCCAGACCGGTGCCACCCTGAACGTCATCGTCACCGAGGGCGACGTGGTCACCGTGACCGCCACCGACGTGGAGGGCGCCACCTCCGAGTCGGTGAAGGCGCCGTGCACCCCCGTGGTGGAGAACGAGCCGCCCGAGGTGACGCTGGGTTGCCCGCCCGAGCTCACCGATGGCGAGGAGGCCACGTTCACCGCCAGGGGCACCGATCCGGACGGCGACGACCTCACCTACACCTGGTTCGTCAACGGCCGCCCGGTGGGCGACGTCACGGGCAACGAGTTGACGATCACCTGGACGCCCGCCAGCAAGGTATCGGTGCAGGTGACCGACAGCAAGGGCGCCTCCAGCGACGTGGTGTCCAGCGAGTGCGACGACAACAACCGGCCCCCCGTGGTCACCATGGAGTGCCGCGGTGACGTCACTCCGGGCGCCCGGGCCACCTTTATCGCCAACGCCACCGACCCCGACGGAGACACCATCGGCTTTGCCTGGTTCGTCAACGACGTGCGGGTGCCGGGCATCTCCGGCCCGCTGCTGAGCGCCATCGTCGCCGAGGGTGACGTGGTGACCGTGGTGGCCACCGATGCCCGTGGCGCAGCGACCGCCCCGGTGGAGGCGCCGTGCTCGCCCATCACCGAGAACGATGCCCCATCGGTCACCGTGGCGTGCCCCGGCAGCCTCGCCGACGGCGAGGAGGCCACCTTCACGGCCGAGGGCACCGACCCGGACGGCGACCAACTCACCTACACCTGGTACGTCAACGGCATGGCTCAGCTCGAGAGCGGGTCGGAGTTCACCTACACCTACGCCAAGGGCGACCTGGTGTCGGTGACCGTCACCGACGACGGCGGACTCACTTCGGCGGAGGTCACGGCCGACTGCACCGAGGACAACGAGCCACCCACCGTCAGCGTGTTGTGCCAGGGCGACATCGCCCCGGACCAGCCCGCCACCTTCCTGGCCTCGGGCACCGACCCCGAGGGCTCCGAGCTCTCCTACCTCTGGCTGCTGAACGGTCGGGTCGTGCCCGGCCAGAGCGGCCCAGAGCTGCGCATCGTCCTCCAGCTGGGCGACATCATCTCGGTGATCGCCACCGATGAGGCCGGGCTCGACTCGGCCGAGGTCACGGCGCCGTGCACCCCGGTGACCGAGAACCAGGCGCCCGAGGTGACCCTGGAGTGCCCGCCCACGCTGACCGACGGCGAGGAGGCCACCTTCACCGCCGCCGGTACCGACCCGGACGGCGACGAGCTCACCTACACCTGGTTCGTCAACGGCGAGCCCGTCGATGGAGAGACCGGCACCACGCTCACCATCACCTACAACGATGGCGACCGCATTTCGGTGCGGGTCACCGACGCTCGCGGCGCCAGCTCCGATGAGGTGACCGCCGAGTGCACCGACGAGAACCGCCCGCCCACCGTGACGGTGGAGTGCCCGGCCCTCATCGTCTATGGCGAGCCCACGCGAATTGCGGCCAGCGGCAGCGATCCCGACGGCGACCGGTTGACGTACGTGTGGAAGCGCAACGGCAAGGTCATCGACGGCGCCACCGGCCCCGTGCTGCAGACCGTCGTGGAGCGCGGCGACACGGTGACCGTCACCGTGAGCGACGGACGCGGCGGCTTCTCCGACGAGACCTCGGTGGGCTGCCTGTCTGGCTCCCGCCCCAAGATCTCCGTCGAGTGTCCGGCGAAGCTGGTCTTCGGCGAGCCTGCCACCTTCACCGCCATGGTCACCGACGAGGACGGTGACACGGTGGCCAACGGTGGCATCAAGCTCACCTGGGCCGTCGACGGCAAGGTCATCGACGGCACCTCCGGCTCCAGCGCCACGCTGACCTTGAAGCAGGGCCAGCGCGTCGACCTCAGCGCGGTGGACTCCACCGGGCTGACCAACGCTCCAATGGACGCCGTGAGCTGCTCGGGCACCATCGTTCGAACGCCCCCGGGCGGTAACAACGGGGGGACCGGCAACAACAACGCCACTCGCACTCCCGCCGGTGGGAGCGTCGGCAGTGGCACCGGAACTACCCGGGGCACGGGGGCCATCACCCCCCAGGTGGGCGGCGCCACTCAGGGCGCCGGCGCAGCGCCCGGCACCCTGGCGGTCACCGGCAACGCCCTGCTGCCATGGGTGGCCGCCGCGGCCACGCTGATGCTGCTGGGCTGGGTGTTCAGGCGGGAGAGCGCCCGCCGCAGCTGAGCCGCCACCACCGGGCCGGGAACCGCCGCCCCCGAAGGAGTCTTTGGGTGTCCGCTATCCCTACTTCTCGTGGCAGACAAGGAGTTCCCATGGATGCCGCCGCCAAGATGACCTCGAAGGGGCAGATAACCGTGCCGAAGGTCGTGCGCGCTGCTTTGGGGATCAACAAGGCGACGAAGTGGTGTTTCGAGTGGAGGGGAGCTCGGGAAGACCGTGCCGCTGCTGGACGGTGAGCGCGTTCATCGACACCCATGTCCTGGTTCGCCATCGCCTGCCGAGGGGAACGACCACCTCCTGCTGACCGACCTCGTTGTGGCCCAGATCATCTACGTGTTGGAGTCGGTCGAGGAGGCACCCCGCCCGGAGGTTGCCGCGGCGGTCCGGTCGTTGCTCGCGTTCGACAGGATCGTGTGTGTGGACCCGGCGCTCCTCCTGCGGGCGGTCGAGGTCTACGAGGTCGACCGGCTCGACTTTGCCGAGGCCTACCTGGTGGCATGTGCCGAAAGCACCGGCGTCGACCGCGTCGTCTCGTTCGATCGAAGCGTCGATCGAAGCGTCGATCGTGTGTCTACGGTTGCGCGCATCGAGCCCCGCTGACCCGCACCACGGGCTGATCCGGCACCTCAGGACCGCTGCCGCCATCGCCGGCGGTAGGTTCTGGTCATGGACGACACGATCGCGGCGGACGACAAGGACTGGACCTGGGTGCTGCAGCGGGTCTGCCCGGAGTGCGGCGCCGACGTGCGGTCGTTCCCGATCAACGAGATCGGCGCCATGGTTCGCGCCAACTCAGCGGAATGGGTCGCCATCCTTGGCCTGCCCGTCGAGGCACTGCGTCGGCGGACGCGCCCGGATCGGTGGTCGCCGCTGGAGTACGCCTGCCATGTACGGGACGTCTACGAGCTCTACGACCAGCGGCTGAGCCTGATGTTGACCGAAGACGGGCCCAGCTACCCCAATTGGGACCAAGACGTCACCGCCGTCGAACAGGACTATGCCCGGGCCGATCCGGCCGCCGTCGCCCGCGACCTTCGAGACCGCGCCCACGAGTTGGCGTCCCGCTTCGAGCTGGTCTCAGGCGACGACTGGGAGCGCACCGGGCACCGCAGCGACGGGGCCACCTTTACCATCGAGACCTTCGCCCGATATCTGATCCACGACCCGATCCATCACCTGTGGGACGTGCGCTCCCAGCTGCCAACAACCGTCGGCCCTACCTGAGCCATCCGCCACCGCCGCGGCGCTGCGGCGGCCGCCGACAACCGGCTACAGCAGGCCCAACGCGGCCACGGCGTCGCGCTCCTCACGAAGCTCGGCGACCGAGGCGTCGATGCGCTGGCGGGAGAAGTCGTCGATCTCGAGGCCCTGGACGATGGAGTATTCGCCGTCGGCACACCTGCACGGGAACGACGAGATGAGGCCCTCGTCCACCCCGTAGCTGCCATCGGAGGGCACGGCCATGGACACCCAGTCGCCCTCGGGCGTGCCAGCGGTCCACGATGCGATGTGGTCGATCGCGGCGTTGGCGGCGGAGGCCGCCGACGACGCGCCGCGGGCGTCGATGATGGCGGCGCCGCGCTTGGCCACGGTGGGGATGAACTCGTCGGTCACCCAGGCCCGATCGCCCACGGCCTCGATCGCCGATGCCCCACCGACCGTGGCGTGGCTGAGGTCGGGATACTGGGTGCTGGAGTGGTTGCCCCAGATGGTGAGCTTGGCTAGGTCGGCCACGGGGGTGGACGTCTTGGTCGACAGCTGCGCCATGGCGCGGTTGTGGTCCAGGCGGGTCATGGCGGTGAAGCGCCGGGGGTCCATGCCCTGGGCCGCAGACTGGGCGATGAGGGCGTTGGTGTTGGCGGGATTCCCCACCACGAGCACCTTCACGTCGGCCTTGGCCGAGCGGCCGATGGCGGCGCCCTGGGGGCCGAAGATGCCGCCGTTGGCCGACAGCAGGTCGCCCCGTTCCATGCCGGCCTTGCGGGGCATGGCACCCACGAGCAGCGCGACGTCGGCGTCGCCGAACGCCGTGTCGGCATCGTCGGTGCGCACCATCTCGGTCAGCAGCGGGAAGGCGCAATCCTCCAGCTCCATGGCGACCCCTTCCAGGGCGCCGAGCGCCGGGGTGATCTCCAGCATCTGCAACGCAACGGGCTGGTCCGGACCCAGCATGGCCCCCGAGGCGATACGGAACAGCAGGGAGTAGCCGATCTGTCCGGCGGCGCCGGTCACTGCTACTCGAACGGGGGCATGGTCGGTCACGATGGGGGCTCCTGGGTGGCGTATCGGGGACTCGGGTGAGCCTACCGGGCCGATTGGGTCGCTCTGGAAGCGAGCCCGAGCAGCCCGTCCGTCCCGGTCGCCGCAGCGTCACTGGCGGGTGTTGCCCACCCAGCTCTGGTGCAGGCGTGCGTAGACGCCGCCCTCCGCCACCAGCTCGTCGTGGGGGCCCAACTCAACGATCCGCCCGGCGTCGAACACCACCACGAGTTCGGCCGCCTCAGCGGTCGACAGGCGATGGGCCACCGAAATGGTGGTGCGGCCCTCGGACAGCGCCTCCAGCGCCCCGCTCAGACGGCGCTCGGTGTCGGGGTCGACGTTGGAGGTGGCTTCGTCCAGCAACAGCAGGCCGGGGTCGGCGAGTTGGGCGCGGGCCAGGGCCACCAGTTGGCGTTCACCCACCGACAGGCCGCCGCCCCGTTCCCCCACTGCCGTGTCCAGCCCGTCGGGCAGACCCTCCACCCAGTCGCTCAGCCCCAGGGAGGCGAATGACGCCTCCACGTCGGCACGATCGGCGCCGGGGCGACCCAGGGCCACGTTGTTGGCCACGGTGTCGTCGAACAGGAAGCCGTCCTGGGGCACCAAGCGAATGGCGCGGTGGCGCGACGCCGGGGCGACGTCTCGCAGATCGACCCCGCCGATGCGGACGCTCCCCGCATGGGGATCGGCCAGCCGGCACAGCAGCTTGGACAGGGTGGTCTTGCCCGAGCCGGTCTCGCCCACGATGGCCACCGTGGCGCCCGCCGGGATCGCCAGCGACACCCCATGCAGCACCGGCTGGCCGGGTTCGTAGGAGAACGTCACCTCATCCACATCGACGGGCAAGGCGCCGCTCGCCAGCGCGACGCCTGAGGTGGGCTCGATGACGTCCACCGGTTCGGCCAGCAGGCCGAGCACCTTGCCCCACCCGGCCAGTGCCGTCTGGGTCTGGTCCAACACCTCGCCGATCTCGGCGATGGGCTGGGCCAGCTGGTTGGCCAGCAGGAGGCACGCCACAATGACGCCTGCGCTGAGGCCCCACGGACCGGCGAAGTACAGGCCTGCTCCGGCAACCACCGCCAGGAGCAGCCCGCCGAACAGGTCCGACATGGGGAACATGATGGAGAAGAAGAACCGGGCCTTCAGCTGGGCTGCGAGCTGGTCGCCGATGGCGCCATGAAGATCCCCACGTGCCGATTCGGAATGGTGGTAGGCCCGAATGACCCGTACTCCGGAGACAGTCTCGGCGATGCGCCCGAGCGTGTCCCCCACCCGGTTGCGGAGGTTGTCGTAGGCCACCAGCTGGCGGCGCTGCACGAACACCATGATGGGTACGATGGGGCCCAACACCAGCAAGGTGAGGATGCCGAGCTGCCACGAGTAGACGAACATCGTCACCAGCGAGACCACCAAGACGCCCGACGAGACCGTCCAGTTGACCGCACCCCAGGTGGCGAACTGGGAGAGCGTCTCGATGTCGGAGGTGACGCGGCTGACCAGGACCCCCGTCTTCGCCTCGCCGTGGGCGGCGATGGAGAGCCGGTGGACGTGGGCGAATGCACGGGTGCGCAGCGCATACAGCACGTCCTCGGCCACCTTGGCCATGGCCAGGGTGAGGCGCTGCACCACCACCGTGAGCACCACCACAACCACCAGTGCGACGGCACACGCCCACAGCACGAAGGAGATGTCCACCCCGCCTGAGCTGTTGATGCCGCGGTCCAGCACCTGCTGCAGCGCAACCGGCACCACCAGACGCCAGGCGGCGTTGGCAACCGACAGGGCGATGGCCGTGCTCAGCCCGGCCCGAAGTTCGGGCGTGGCCGCCACCCCGGCCCGGAGCAGTTCCATAGAGCCGGGTCGCTCGGTGTCATCGGTGGAAAAGGGGTCCACGCCCAGATCGGGCAGGTCGGCCGGGATGCCACGACCCTCGGGGCTGACCGGCCCGTCATCGGTGCCCAACCCATCTGCGGTCGGCGGCACAGTGTCTGCGCTCACGGGTGCGCCCCCACCGACGTGTCCTCCAGCTCGTACGCGGTGACAAGCGCCTCGTAGCCGGGATGATCCAGCAACTGGGCGTGGGTGCCCACGGCGACCACACGGCCCGACTCCATGAAGGCCACCCGGTCGGCCAGCCGAATCGTGGACAGCCGGTGCGCCACCACCAACACGGTCATCGGCTGGCCCGACGCGCCGCCCTGGCCGGGCGCCTGTCGCAGGCCTCCGAGAATCTCGGCCTCCACCACCGGATCCACCGCCGAGGTGGCGTCATCAAGCACCAGCACCCGGGGGCGCCGGACCAGGGCTCGAGCCAGCGCCACGCGCTGGCGCTGGCCACCGGAGAGGGTGACGCCACGCTCCCCCATGACGGTGTCCAACCCGGCCGGGAGGCGCTCCACAAACCCGCGGGCCCGGGCGCGTTCCAGCACGGCCAGCAACTCCTCGTCGGAACGGTGTCGCCCAAGGGCGACGTTGTCACGCAGCGACGTGGCGAACAGGAAGCTCTCCTGGAACACCAGCGCCACCGTGGAGCGCAACTCCGAGGGCGACAGCTCGGCCAGGTCCAGCCCACCCAGCAGGACGCGCCCGGCGGTGGGCTCGTCCAGGCGCACCAGCAGCTCGCACAGCGTGCTCTTGCCGGCACCCGTGGCCCCCACCAGCGCCATGACCTCGCCCGGCTCCACCGTCAGGTTCACGTCGGCGAGCACCTCGGTGTCCGGTTCGAAGGCGAAGCTCACGCTCTCGAAGCGCACCTCGGGGGCGCCGTCGGGCAGGTGGTGACGCTGATGATCGGCCATGTCGGGGGCCGTGTCGGTGTCCAGCAGCGACTCGATGCGCCCCATGGACACCAGCGATCTCGGCAGCGACTCGAACAGAAACCCGGCCACCCGCACCGGAAAGTTGAGCCAGCCGAACAGCGTGACCGCCGCCAGCACCTCGCCCGTGGAGACAGCGCCGGCCTGCACCCGATAGGCGCCGGCCACGATGAGGGCAACCATGCCGACCAACGGGAGTGCGTCCACCAACGGGTGATAGGACGACGACAGGCCGGCCAGGCGCAGCCGCTGGGTGCGCAACGCGCCGGCGGCTGCTTCGAAGCGGCGCGATTCGGAGCGCTCGCGACCCAGCGTCTTGACCACCAGGGCACCCTCGAAGCTCTCGTGGGCGATGGCCGACACCCGTGCCACCTGCTCCTGAGACCGGGTTGCCGGATCCACCATGCGGGAGGAGAACCAGCGGCTGAGCAGCACCAACGCCGGAAACAGCACGGCTGCGATCAAGGCAAAGGTCCAGTCGGCGATCAGCAGGCTGATGATGGAGAACACCAGCAGGGCCACGAGGCCGAACGTGAGGGGCACGGGCATGAGCGCCCAAGTGCTGAAGGTGACGTCGCTGTCGGCCACGGCCAGCAGCTGGCCCGTGGGGCGCCGGCGGTGCTCCGAGAGGGGCATGGCCAGTACCCGATCGGCCACCTGGCGGCGCAGTTCGGCCTGCACCTTCGCCTCGGTGACGGATCCGTACCAGCGGCGCAGCACGACGGAGCCACCCCGCAGCACCCCGACGGCGAAAAGGGCCAACGCGGCCCACAGCGCTGCGCTACGCGGTGCGTCGCCGGCCAGCACGGGCACGATCGCCCGGTCCTGGACCTGCCCGATCACCACCGTTGAGCCCACCACGGTGGCTGCCCAGGCCGTGCCGCCGAACAGCGCCAGCCCGAACGGCACCGGCTGCATGCGGGCGAACCGGGTCACCAGGGTGAGGCCCGAGCGCGCCAACCCCGCGCCCGTTGGAACGGCATCCTCAGGGACAGGATCCTCAGCGGCGGGATCCTCCGGAACGGCGCCATCGGGTGCGCGCGCGGTTGAGTCGCCGGCGTCGCTCACCTGTGGGGCCCCTCGTTCACCGCCGGGCCAAGCGCATCACAGCTGGATCGACTTGGTTTCCAGGTAGCCGTCGATGCCCCATTCGCCGCGCTCGCGCCCGTTGCCCGACTGCCGGTAGCCACCGAAGGGCGCCGTCGGGTTGAAGGCGCCGCCGTTGATGTCCACCTGGCCGGTACGCAAACGCCGGGCGACGGCCTTAGCGCGCTCGACGTCCGCCGACTGCACACCACCGGCGAGGCCGTAGATGGTGCCGTTGGCAATGCGGACGGCGTCGTCGACGTCCTCATAGGGAATGACCGACAGCACCGGCCCAAAGATCTCCTCTTGGGCGATCGTGCTGTCGGGGTCGACGTTGGCAAAGACGGTGGGCTTCACGTAGAAGCCGCGATCGTGGCCCTCGGGCTGCTCGGGGCCGCCGATCACCAGGTCCGCGCCCTCGTCGATGCCCTTCTGGATGTACTCCCGAACCCGGTCGCGCTGCGCGGCGGACACCAGCGGACCGAAGCTGTGGAACAGGTCGGGCTCGTCGGCGGCCGGATCCACCAGCTTTGCCTGCGACACCTCGGCCACGACGGCGTCAACGACGGCATCGTGCATCTCGGCGGGTACCAGCAAGCGGGTGAGCGCCGAACAGGTCTGACCCGAGTTGAGCATGCACGAGAACACCGCTCCGAACGCCACGGCTGCCGGATCGGCGTCATCGAGAACGATGTTGGCCGACTTGCCGCCCAGCTCCAGCTCCACCCGCTTGATGGTGTCGGCGGCCGACTTGGAGACCTCCTTGCCCGCCCGACCGGACCCGGTGAAGCTGACCATGTCGACGTCGGGGTGTGCGGTCATGGCGCCGCCCACCTCGGGACCGTTGCCGATCACCAGGTTGAACACGCCGGCGGGCAGACCCACCTCGTCGAGCACCTCGGTCAGCAGGAAAGCGTTCAGCGGCGTGATCTCCGACGGCTTCAGCACCACCGTGCAGCCCGCTGCCAGCGCAGGGGCCACCTTGCAGACAATCAGATAGAGCGGGTAGTTCCACGGGGTGATTGCCGCGACCACGCCGATCGGTTCGCGAACCACCAGCGAGTTCCCCACCTCCTTTTCCCACTCGAAGGCCTCGATCTGGTCGGCGTAGGTGTTCCAGTCCCCAAGGGCCAGGCCGGCCTGCACCATCTGGGCGAAGGCCTTGGGCGAGCCAACCTCGGCCGAGATGATGTCGACTGCCTCCTCGTACCGGGCCCCCAACGCGGCGCCGATGTCGCGCAGGTACTTGGCCCGAACGTCCACCGAGGTCTCGGACCACGACGGGAACGCCTGGCGCGCGGCCGCCACGGCGCGGTCGACGTCCTCGGCGGTACCCATGGGCACGCGGCCGATCACCTCTTCGGTGGCGGAGTTGATGACGTCGGCGGTGTCGGTGCCGGCCGGTGTCACCCACTCGCCGCCAATGTAGAACTTGTCGTACGTCTTCATGGTGGGCCCCCTTGTTGTCTTCCTGCGCACCGTGCGCCGGAAGCGTCGAGTCGAGGCCGCCAGACTACCTACCCGACGGGTCGTCGCCACCCGCAGCCAGGCTGCCCAATCGGGCAGCAAGAAACGCCGCCTCGACATCGTTCGTGACCAGGTCGAGGGCCCGGTCATAGGAGGCGGACGCCTGCGCCACGTCTCCGAGTTGTCGAAACAGCTCGGCCTTGGTCGAGTGCAGATAGTGGAAATCGTCCAAGGCGCCGTCGCCCGCCACCTCGCCGACGGCCCGGAGGCCCGCGGCGGGCCCGAAGGCCATGCCCACGGCGATGGCACGGTTCAGACCCACCACCTGATCGCCGCCGAGCACCAGGAGCTGGTCGTAGGCCATCACGATGCCGTGCCAGTTGGTGTCGGCCAGCGAGGGCGCCGTGCTGTGTGCGCCCGCGATGGCAGCCTGCAGCTGGTACGCAGCCAGCTTGCCGAGGGCCTGGGCCCGCGCCAACACCTCGGTGCCTTGAGCGATGGCCGCCCGATCCCAGCGGCTGCGATCCTGGTCCTCGAGCAGCACCAGCGCCCCATCGCCGTCGATGCGGGTGGGCCGTCGTGCGTCGGTGAACGCAAGCAGGGCGACCAGGCCCAGCACCTCGCTGTGCTCCGGAAGGAGCCGGCTCAGCAGCCCGGCGAGCCAACGAGCCTCGTCGCACAGATCGCCGCGCACCAGTGTGGCCTCGTGTGTGGAGGTATGGCCCTCGGTGAAGACCAGGTAGACGACGGCCAGTACCGCGGACAGCCGATCGTCGAGGCATTCCGGAGGCGGAACGGCAAACGGGACGTTGGCCGAGCGGATCTTGGCCTTGGCCCGCACCAGCCGCTTGGCCATCGCAGGCTCCGACACGAGGAACGCATGCGCGATCTGGGAGGTGGAGAGCCCCGCCACCTCCCGCAGGGTGAGCGCCACCTGGGCCTCCCGGGCGAGGGACGGGTGGCAACACCCGAAGATGAGGGCGAGCTGATCGTCGACCAGCCCGGACGCCTGCGCCGGTTCCCGGAGGTGGTGGTCGGCCAGGGCCGGTAGCCGCTCGGCGAAGCGCCGATCGCGACGGGCGCGGTCGATCGCCTTGCGGCGGGCGGTGGCCACCAGCCAGGCGCCCGGCCGGTCGGGGCTGTCGCCGGGGCCCCAACGCCGCGCCGCCTCGGCGAAGGCGTCGGCTGCCACATCCTCCGCCAGATCGAGGTCGCCCCAATCTCGTCGAAGCGTGGCCACCACTCGCGGCCACTCCTCGGCGAAGACCTGGGCGACCAGCGACCTGCTCACCTGCGGTCCTCAGACCGGGATCTGCATGACCGGCCGAATCTCGACCGAGCCGTAGGGCGCCAAGGGCACCCTGGCGGCCCACTCGGTGGCAGCATCGAGGTCGTCGACATCGATGATGTAGTAGCCGCCGAGCACCTCCTTGGTCTCGGCAAAGGGCCCGTCGGTGGTGAGGGTCTGACCGTCTCGAACCCGCACCGTGGTGGCGCTGTCGATCGGGTGCAGCGGCTCGCCGGCGACCATGGCGCCGGCCTCCACCAAGCCCTCGCTGTAGGCCATCCACTGCGGCATCTCGGCAGCCTGTTCGGGGCTTCCCGCCGCCGGGCCTGCGTCCTCTGCGCTGTAGAGCAAGAGCATGTACTGCATGTCGGTTCCTTTCGTTGGAGCGCCGACACCATGCCGGCGCTTGACGAGACGACGAACGAGGCCGGCCGATCTGGACACCTCGGCGAGAGATTCCTCGCGCCGGGCGCGTGTCGGTGCCCTCAACCGGAGAGAGGCGCCGTCTGGGACCAGGCGACCGGGACGCCGTCCGGACGGGCCCGAGCTCGTGCCGTGGCCTCAACCAGCACCGGGTTCTCGCCCGACGCCGCCCTCATCCCGGCCAGCAGCACGCGAGTTGCGGCGGCGACCGTGCCGGCCTCCACCGGACCTGGGCCAGGACGGCCGTAGAGCCGATGCGCCCACGGCGGCAGCAGGCCCCAGGCGGCGGCGCTGAACATGCCCGAAACGCTGCGAGCGGCGGCGTCACCCTCTGGCGGTCGAGCCAGGAACCGCAGGGTGTCCTGCGCCTGGGCCGCGCCCACCAACTCCGGGGAGACCTCGGCGAAATAGGCGTCCACCTCGGCCCGGCTGCGGGGCACCTCGGTGGCGCCCAGGGCCTCGGCCACCACCGCCATCTCGTCGAAGTAGCGGTCCTGCTCGCCCGGGGTCATCCGACGCGCGCCGTAGCGGGCGTTGGCCGCGGCGAACGAGGCCACCTCGGCCACGTGCACCCAGCGAAGGAGGGCCGGGTCCGACGCGTCATAGCGGCGCCCGTCGGGGGCGGTGCCGGTGATGCGTCGGTGAGTGCGCGCCACGATGCTGCACAGCCGTTGTGCGGTCGCGGTGTCGCCGTAGGTGGTGGCCACCACGAAGCTGGCCGTTCGCGACAGGCGCTCGGCGGGACGCTCCTTGAAGTCGGAATGCTCGGCCACGCCGGCCATGGCCAACGGATGGAGCGCCTGCAGCATGAGCGAGCCGAAGCCGCCCACGATCATCGACAGGTCGCTGTGTGCCCACCAGGCCACGCTGTCGGGCCCGAACCAGCCGGGGTCGCCCGGCGGTTGGTCGTAGCGCTCCTGGGGAAAACGGTTGGAGTCGAAGGCCTGGCGTAGGCGACCCTCGACCGCGCCCCGGACCGGTGCCATCGCCGCGCCCACGAGCGCCCCGGGGTCCAGCAGATCGCTCGGGAACGACAGGGCGGCCATGGCGCTCACCAGCGTCCGACGACGGGTTGGGCAACCCGCAGCCGTTGGTCGTAGCCGTCCTCCCACGGCAACAGCCCGGCCTTGTCGGGCCAGACGAACTGCCAAACCCGAAAGGGGGTTGCTCCGTAGAACACCGCTGCCCCCGGGAAGCGCGCATCGGCCGGGATCACCTCCACCTCCAGCAGGGCTGAGCGGAGGTCGTGTTCCAGCAGTCCGGAGAACACCGCACCGACGGGAAGCTCGATACCGGCGGCGACCTGCGCCGCTACCAGGTCAAGCAGACCTCGGGCGGCCGCTGGGGCCAGCCCCCACAGAGCGACCTCGGGGTGGCCCCAGGTGGCCTCGAACCCGACGGTGAAGGTGTAGCCCGGGCGAGGCCCCTCAGGGGCCTCCAACGGCTTCACCGGTTCGACGGCATAGCCCTGGGTCTCGATCATCCACGCCAGCTTGTCCACCAGCTCGAGGGTGCGGTCGGGCATGGGGTCGCCGTTCATGGCGCGTCGGTTCGACCCCGGACCCGCCAGCCAAGCCGAGCCCCGACGCCCAGCGGGGCCTCGGCCCGGTTGAGGGCGTACAGATGGACGCCCGGCGCCCCGCCGGCCAGGAGTTCCTCGGCCAGCTCGGCCGCAGCATCCACCGCAGCATCCAGCAGGGCATCGGGGTTGTCGGCGACTGCCTCCAGGCGCCGCCACAGCTTGGGAGGGCGAGTCGCCTGCGCCATGTCGGCGAAACGGGCAACGGAGGCGGGGTTGGTCACGGGGATGACGCCGGGGACGATCGGCGTGTCCACGCCCAGCTCGGCCAACTCCTCCACCATCTCGAAGTAATCCGATGCGCTGAAGAAGAACTGGGTGATGGCGAAGTCGGCCACCGCCAGCTTGTCGGCCAGGTGGCGCCGGTCCGAGGCTCGGTCGGGCGACCGGGGGTGGGTCTCCGGGTGCGCCGCAACGGCAACTGCGAAGTCCCCGACCTCACGGATCAACTCCACCAGCTCGACGGCGAAGGTGAAGTCGCCGCCGGCCGGGCTGCCGTCCGCAGGCGGATCGCCGGCCAGGGCAAGGATGTTCCGAACACCGCTCGCCGCATAGTCCTCGAGCAGTTCGGTCAACTCGGCCCGGGTGTGGCCCACGCAGGTGAGATGTGCCATCACCGGGAACGGACGCTGCCGGTTGGCGGTCACGACGAGGTCGCGGGTGCGGTCGCGCGTGGATCCACCGGCCCCGTAGGTGACCGAGACGAAGTCGGGCTCCAGGTCCTCCAGCCGGTCCACAGTTGCCAGCAGGTTGGCGACGCCGCGCTCGGTCTTGGGCGGGAAGAACTCCAGCGACAGGGTGGGGCCGGTGCGCAGGAGATCGTCGATGCGGGCATCTCGCCGAGCCGGATCGGATCGGTCGGGTCGTGCCGGTATCCGACGGCCGCGGACAGCTGGGTCCCGCCCCTCCGCGGACGCACGCGAGTCGGCGACGTCGGTCATGGGCGTGGGTCCAAACGGGTCATCATCAGCCACGACGCTACCCGTTAGGAGGCCCAGGTGGCGCTGGGGTTGGCCCGGATGGGCAACGGCCGGGCGGCCTGGGCGAAACCGTCGAACACCTCGCTTGGCACTGGCGGCGCAAACAGGTAGCCCTGGCCCCGCAGACAGCCCAGGTTCACCAGCACGTCGCGCTGGTCGGTGCGCTCGACGCCCTCGGCGGTGACCTCCAGGCCCAGCGAGTCGGCCAGGGCGACGACCGAGGCGATGATGGCTCGATCGTCCCCGTCGGGCAGGCCCAGTACGAAGGAGCGGTCGATCTTCACCACGTCTACCGGAAACCGCTTGAGGTAGCTGAGCGAGCTGTACCCGGTGCCGAAATCGTCGATGGCCAGGCTGACCCCCAGCGCATGCAGCTCGTCCAACACCATGGCCGATGACGGGGCGTTGCCCATCAGCGCGGTCTCAGTCAGCTCCAGACACAGCGCGCTGGCCGGATACCCCACCCGCCCAAGGGTGGTCGCTACCGAGTCGACCACGTCCGGGGCCTGCAGCTCCCGGGCCGACATGTTCACCCGGAGCACGAACCCGTCGCCCAACTGGCTGCGCCACCACACGGCCCGCTCGCAGGCCTGTTCGAGCACCCAGCGGCCCAGGCCCACGATCATCGCAGTGTCCTCGGCCACCTGGCTGAAGCTGCCCAGCGAGAGCAGCCCGTAGTCGGGGTGCTCCCAGCGGAGCAGCGCCTCGGCTCCCAGGATCTTGCCCGTCTCCAGGTCCACGTCGGGCTGAAAGAAGACCCGCAGCTCCCGCTTCTGGAGCGCCAAGCGAAGCCGTTCGTCGAACTCGAGCCTGCGCTGCACCTCGTCTTGGAGACCCGCATCGAAGCGGTCGGCCCTGCCCGGTCCGGCGGCCTTGGCCCGATACATGGCGGCATCCGCCCGACGCAACAGCTCTTCGGCCGTCATGCCAGGGTCGTTGGACGTGGCCACGCCGACCGAGGCCGACAGCGTGAACTCACGCCCAGCCGTTTCCACTGGCGGGGAGGACAGCGCCACCTGCAGGCGGTGCACCAGGGCCAGCAGGCTCGGATCATCGGAGAGGCCCCTCACCAAGACTGCGAACTCGTCCCCACCCATCCTGGCCAGCAGGTCGGAGGGGCGCAGGGTCGTGCGGAGGCGGCGGCTGACCTCGACCAGGACCTCGTCGCCGGCGGCATGTCCAAGCGAGTCGTTCACCACCTTGAAGCGGTCCAGGTCGAAGGCGAGGACACCCACCTCCTGGTCGTCCCCCTGCAGCCGAGAGAGGCCATGGCGAAGCGACTCGAGAAACGACATGCGGTTGGGCAGCTGGGTCAGCGCATCGTGAGCGGCCTGGTGCTCCAGCTGGGCCGCCACCTCCAGCCCGTCGGTCCGGTCGCGCATGACGGCCAGGATCGAATCCAGCTGGTCGCCCGCCCCCACCTCAACCACCAGGCTCACCTCAAAGTGTCGCCGGCCACCCCGAAGGTCGACATCGGTGTTGAAGCGGATGCGGCTGCCGGACGCCATCGCCGGCTTGGCGGAATCCAGCAGCTGGGCTCCCAGGGCACCGAGCTCCCAGGCACCACTGAGGTTGAACTCGCCGAATGCGGCGGCGGCGGCCCGGTTGGCGAAGAGCACCGACCCGCGGGGGTCCAGCAGGAACAGCGGGTCGGGCAGCGCGTCGATCAGCCCGTGGTACCGGCGGCCGAGTTGCCGTTCCCGCACCACGGCGGCCTTGATCTCGTCGATGTCGTCGAACTCGGCCACCATCAGCGGGACCCGACCGTCCAGCGGCAGCGAGCGGACGAATGCCCTGGCCCAACGAGTTCCACCCGGGCCCTCCAGCCGGAGCTCAAGACGACGGTCGGAGGCCGACCCGGACGCCAGTTCAGCCAGCGTCTCCTCCAGCCGCCGGCGGTCCTCGTCGGCCACCACATCAAACACCCTGGCGCCCACCAGCTGGCCCGGCTCCCGCCCCACCGACTCGCCGAACCGCTTGCTGATGCGGATGAACTGTCCGGTTTCGGTGACCACGGCCCCGGTGTTGTCGGCCGCCAACACCGAATTGGCGTTCCAGGGGAGATCCCACCCCAGCCCGGTACGCAGCTGGTGCGCCATCGCCCCGGCGAACACCGCGCCCGCCAGACGCAGCGCAGCGTCCACCTCGCCGCTCTGCCGCGACCAGCTCGGCGGGTTGGCCGAGCCCGCCCCCAGCACCAGCCCGAGCGAGTCCATGAGCGGGCTGGCCACCTCGTGGCAACGTCGCAGGCCCTGGCTTCGGAGGCGACCCAGGCGCTCCCCGGCGGCCTCCTCGGTCAGCTCGAGAACCCGCTGCCTGCCGGCGAGCAGGGCAGCTGCGCCCGGCTCAAGCGATGGCAACGGCTCCACCCGGCTCACGAAGGGGTTGTGCCCCGAGGCCGCATCCCAGCACTGCAGCTCCCAGGTCACCTGCTCCTCGGGGTACAGGAGCCCGCCCCACACGGCATCGGCATCCAGCGCAGCCGCCAGGGCGGGCAGCACCTGCAACAACTCGGCATCGAGGCGCTGCGCCGTCGGGCCCGTCGGAGGCTCCGCACAGCTCGAAGCCAGGGCGGTCGTCACCCGACCCAGCAGCTGCATGGGCGTGTCGCCCTCCCAGAAGATCACAGCAGCGGTGTCGGTGCCGGGGATGGCCAGCGCCCTCATGGCGCACGTCGTCCAGCCTCGACCCAGCGTTCGCAGGCGAAGTGGCTGCACGGCTCCGGGCACGCCCGGTTGGGTCTCAGCCAACACCTGGCGAAGCGCCGCCTCGTCGTCGGGGTGGAGGTGCGCGGCCAGCGAGCCTGCGTGAAGCGCGAGGCCTTCGAACCCCAGCCTGCTGAGGAGCGGACCCCACGCCGCGTCCAGCCGACAGTCCGGCCCCACCACGGCCACCAGATCATCGGCGACTGCGGGCGACCGGTTGCGACCCGACGGTCGGGCCTTAGGGAGCACCCGTGCCTAACCGGCTCGAACGGCAGCGGCATCCACCGTGTTGGACAACAACATGGCGCGGGTCATCGGCCCGACGCCGCCAAGGCGCGGCGACAGCCAACCGGCCACGTCCGCCACGTCGTCGTCCACGTCCGACACCACCCGACGGCCCTCCATGGTGACGCCCGCCGCCACGACCGCCGCCCCCGGTCGAACCATGTCAGCGGTGATCAATCCGGGCGAACCGGCCGCCGCTACCAGCACGTCGGCGGTTCGGGTGTAGGCGGCCAGGTCAGCCACCCCGGTGTGGACCACCGTCACCGCAGCGTTGGCGCCCGGTCGCTTCAAGGCCGCCAGAAGGGCCAGCGGACGCCCGATGGTCAGGCCTCGACCCACAATGACGACGTGGCTGCCGGGCAGCTCCACGCCGTGCTCGGCGAGCAGGGTGAGGATGGCGTTGGGCGTGCACGGCAGCGGCACGTCCTCGCCTGCCACCAGCCTGCCGAGGTTCACGGGATGGAGGCCGTCGGCGTCCTTGGCGGGGTCCATCGCCAGCATGGCGGCCTGATAGTCCAGCCCGTCGGGGATGGGGTACTGAACGATGAACGCGTCCACCGCTGGGTTGGAGTTCATCTCGGCCACGGCGGCCTCGACCTGTTCCTGGGTGGAGCTTGCGGGCAGGTGCACATGGATGGACGCCATGCCAATCTCGGCGCAGTCGGCGTGCTTGCCGGCGACGTAGCGGGCGCTGGGCCCATCGTCGCCCACCAGGATCGTGCCCAGACCAGGCGGCCGGCCCTCGCGGCACAACACACCGGGCTGCGACAGCTCCGCACTCCGCTGGGCGAGCTGAGACTTGACCCGATCGGCCAAGGCCTGGCCATCAAGCTTCTGTGCTGCCATGTGCTCGACGCTAACCCGCGCAGGGGGTTGGGGCGCGCTTCGGGGTGATCTTGCTCACGGGGCCGATGGCGAATCCCATCTCACGCGACGGCGTCGGGCAACCACTCAACGCCGTCGACTGGCCGCCTCAGTGTCGGAAGTGGCGCACTCCGGTGAACACCATGGCCATGTTGGCCTCGTTGGCCGCCTCGATGACCTCACCGTCACGCACGGAACCACCGGGTTGGATGACCGCCGTAGCGCCCGCTTCGGCCGCCGCGTCCAGACCATCGCGGAACGGAAAGAACGCGTCGGAGGCGCACGCCCCGGCCGTCGCTCGGCCGTCGGCCTTCTCGGCGGCGATTCGTCCGGCATCGCGCCGGTTCTGCTGGCCTGCGCCAATGCCCACCGCCATGTTGTCGCGCACGAGGACGATGCAGTTGGAGCTCACCCGCGCCGCCAACCGCCAGGCAAGCTCGAGATCGGCCCACTCCGATTCGGTGGGGGCCCGCTCGGTCGCCACCGTGCAACCAGCACGGTCGAACCCGCACGGATCCGTGGTTTGCACCAGCAACCCTCCGGCAATAGAGCGCACCTGAAGTTCAGGCGCGGCTGGAGCGACGGTCTCCAAGAGCCGGAGGTTCTTCTTCGTGGCCAGTATCTCCCGGGCCTCCGGCGTGTAGCCGGGCGCAACCACCACCTCGGTGAACACGGGCGCCAGAGCGGCGGCCACCTCGCCAGTCAGCTCCCGGTTGACGGCGACGATGCCGCCAAACGCCGACACCGGGTCGCCCTCGTGGGCCCGCTGGTAGGCGGTGAGCAGGTCGTCGGCGACGGCAGCGCCGCACGGGTTGGCGTGCTTGATCACCACTGCCGCAGGACGGTCGCCCAGGGAGTGGACCAGGGCCCACGCCGCATCGGCGTCGTACACGTTGAGATACGACATCTCCTTGCCCTGATGCTGCACGGCCCGGTCCCAGCATCCGCCGTCGCCGAGGCGGTAGCGGGCTCCCATCTGATGAGGATTCTCCCCGTAGCGGAGCACGGCGGCCCGTTGAGCCGAGAGGTTGAGCCGCTCGGGAAGCGCCGGCGGAGTTGCCTCGGCCTCGGAGCCGTCCCGGTCGGCGGCCGGTTGATCTGCCGACCCCGTTGTGGGGCCGACGCTGCGCATCCAGTCGGCGATCTGCGCGTCGTAACGAGCAATCACGTCAAAGGCCCGCACGGCGAGGCGGCGCCGGGTGTCGGCCGACAGCTCGCCGGTGCCCCGCACCTCGTCGGCAACCGCCTCGTAGTCCGATGGGTCCACCACGACGCCGACATGGGCATGGTTCTTTGCGGCGGCGCGCACCATCGTGGGCCCGCCGATGTCAATCAACTCGATCCCGGGTTCATCCGCGAACGGGTACAGGTTGGCCACCACCAGGTCGATGGGCTCGATGCCGTGCTCGTCCAGGTCGGCCATGTGCTCGGGATTGTCTCGGTCGGCCAACAGCCCCCCGTGCACGGCGGGATGCAGCGTGACGACCCGGTGCGACAGCATCTCGCCGAATCCGGTCAATTCGGCCAGCGGCCTGACCGTCAGACCGGCCTCGGCCAGCGCAGCGGCCGTACCCCCCGACGACAGCAACTCCCAGCCGGCAGCGGCGAGCGTCGCGGCCAGCGCCACCACGCCGGTCTTGTCGTAGACGGACAGCAGGGCTCGACGGCGCTGGGTCATGGCTCACTCCGGGAGGGGGTCGGCGGTTCGCACGGGCGCAGGTCGTGCGGGTGGTCCGGGCTGAGGCTACCGACTGCGCACGCCAAGCTTGAGCGCCGTCGACCGAGCGGCGCATCGGGTGGCTCCCGGGCTCGCACCCCGGGAGCCACCGCGCATTGCAGGACACGAGAATGAGACTGGTCATTGCCGTGCGGACGCGACGGTACGCACCACGTCGAGACGTGGCAAGGCGCGTGTGTGAAGGCCTCTCGCTCCGACGTTTGCCACATCGCTGCGGTTTCCCACTTGACGCGGGAAACATCGTTCGGAATGATGGTTCACAAGCCGAGCCAGCGACGCCTCGGCCGCCCATGCAGGACACACAGTCCTCGGGCGATGTCGCTGTGGCTGGGCTCGCACCCCATCCTCCCCCGCCGGCGGCTCTCCCGTGGACGGAGAGGAACATCATGAACCGGCTCTTGGAAGGCCTTGCCACGGCGGTGCGCGTCGCAGCGTTGATCGTCGCCGCCGTGTTTGCGTTGCTGATGGCCATCGGCCTGATGGCTGCCTAGCAACCCAGCTGCTTCCGGCGCCGTCGCACCATCGGCGACGCCGGGAGCGGACGGGGTGTGCCCGCGCGTCGGACCGGGCCACGCCGGTTGGGTGCCACCCCGAGCGATACCCAACGGCGAATCACCAGGCAACCGCGCAACGTGACCGTTTCGGCACGCGGTGCCTCAGCCCGCTGGGCCTTGAGGAGTAGCGTGGCAGCTGGCGCGCACGGTTCCCGACGCGCCGCCCAGCGTGCCATGACCTCACTCGCCACCACCGGAGCAGCCACCGCCCCCGCCGGCGTCCCAGCCGTGGATGCCACCGCCCCTGCGGCCACCGATGGCGCCTGCGGCGCGCCCACGCGCAGAACACCCCGCCTGAGCGATCCGCCCAAGCTGCGGCACCGAAACGCGTTGGATGGGATTCGAGGCATTGCCGTGCTTACCGTGGTGTTCTTCCACCTGGAGCTGGGCTGGATGTCGGGCGGCTACCTGGGCGTGGACGTGTTCTTCGTGCTGTCCGGATTCCTCATCACCACCCTGCTGCTGCGGGAATGGAACGAGCACGGACGCATCGACCTGAAGCGCTTCTGGGTGCGTCGGGCCCGGCGCCTCCTGCCGGCCATGTTGCTGGTGCTGGGCGCCGTAGCGATCTTCGCCTGGTTCTTCGCCGAGCCCGAGCAGCTCGACGACATCCGGACGCAGGGTCTGGCCTCGCTGCTGTATGTCACCAACTGGGCCCGTGCGGCCGAGCAGACGAGCTACTTCGACCAGTTCGCCGCCAAGAGCCCGTTGGAGCACTACTGGTCGCTGGCCATCGAGGAGCAGTTCTACCTGGTCTGGCCGCTGGTTGCGATGGCGCTGTTCACCTGGCGGGCCAAGGCCAACGACGCCCTGGGAAGGGCGCGGCGCTACGACCTCCCCCTGTGGTTCCTTGGCGTCGGCGGGGCCGTCGCTTCGGCCATGTTGATGCTGGTGCTGTATTCGCCCAGCAATACCGGGCTGTACTTTCGTACCGACACCAGGGTGCAGGGGCTGTTCATCGGGGTCGCCATCGCCGGGTTGTACGACGGCGTGGGCCGTCGGCTCATGGCCGAACGGCCCGCCTGGCTGGAACCCGCCGGTTGGGCCGCCGGCGCCGTGTTCGTGGTGGCGGCCATCACCGATGTGACACCCGGTTTGCTGTATCGGGGCGGGTTTCTCGCCATCGCCATGCTCACCGGCACCGTGATCATCGCCGCCATGTGCACCCCCCGCTCCCGGCTGGATCGCGCCCTGTCGGTTCGGCCGCTGCGGTTCTTCGGCCGGATCTCCTACGGCCTGTACCTGTGGCACTGGCCGGTCATCTTGGTGCTCAGCCAGGAACGGACCGGTCTGAGCCTGCCCACCCTCAACGTGTTGCGGTTTGTCCTCTCGGTGCTGCTCGCGGTCGTCAGCCTGTTGGCGATGGAGGTTCCCATTCGGGAACGGCGCATGCCGATCCGGCTGGAGTTTGCCGGGCTGGGGGCCGTGCCGGTGGCGTTGGCCGTGGCGCTCTTGATCACCACCACCGGCGCCGGCCAGAGCCTCGAGGAGGCCTACGCCGCCGACCGCAGGTCGGCACCCCCGGTGGAGGCAACGGCGCCCGACGTGGAGATGCCCGATGAGGTGAACACGCTCGTGCTGGGTGACGACCTGGCGCTGGCGCTTCCCAACGACTGGGGCGACCCGGATGGCGACGGACCCGCAACCGGCACGGCCACCCTCCTAGGCACGGGGTGCGACGACCCCACCGAGGTATGCGACAGCTGGCGCGCCCAGTGGCAGGCGCGCGTCGCCGAGCACAACCCATCCGTGGTCATGGTGGCGCTGCGCAACTGGGAGAACTTCGACGACAGCGGCATCCCTCCTGACTTCTTCGATCCGGCCGAGACCGAGCGGGCCTACACCGAGAGCATGGACCGGTTGGCCACCGACCTGGGCGCCGGCCCAACAACCGATGGTGGCCGCACCGTGGTGTTTGTCACCATTCCGGTGCGAGAGGATCCGGACGCCACCAAGTTGTGGACCATCGAGCGCACCCGGGAGGCGGCGACCAAGGTGGCCGCGCGACGCAACGGCGCCGTCGCCCATCAGGCCATCGAGGCCCTCTGGTGCGGGCCGGTACCCTGCATCGACCAGGCCCGGCTGACACCCGACCAACCCTCGCTCAACCTGATCAGCCCCAACCCGGCGGCGCTCGGGACCGCACTGGCCGGTGTCGCCCGAAACGCCGTGCGGGAGCATCTGACCGTGGAGGCCAGCGCCGATCGGCTGAGGGTTCTCCTGCTCGGCGACTCGGTGGCCTGGTCCATCGGCAGCAACTTCTATGGCACGGGTTCCGCCAACGACGCCGATCACCCGATCATGCTGTGGAACCAGGCCGAGTTCCAGTGCTTCCCCGACCCGGCCCCCGGCAAACGCATCGGGCTGCCCGGCGAAACCTCCACCGAGTGCCCGGATTGGGCCGATCGGTGGGCGCCCTACCTCACCGACTTCGACCCGCAGATCGTGCTGTTGCCGGTCAGTCAGTGGATGATCCAGGACCGGGTGGTCGATGGGCGCACCATTGCCTTCGACTCGCCCGAGATGCGAAAGCGCATCACCATGCTCTACGGCCAGATGATCGACGAACTGTCGGTCACCGGCGCCTTGGTGGTGTTGACCACCGTGATCCCCAACGTCGGCTCGGTACGGGGCTTCAACGCCAACGACCTGAGCGAGGCCCAACGGCGCGAGGTCGAGCTGAACAAGATCATCGGCGAGTTGGTGGAGCAGCGGCCCGAGCAGGCCGACCTCATCGACCTTGCCGGGTGGTTGTGCACCGGCACCACGTGCGAGGAGGAACTCGACGGCGTTCGTCTACGCCCCGACGGCGGGCACTTCACCGCCCAGAGTTCGCCGCTGGCGGGGGCGTTCCTGACCGACGAGCTGGAGCGCATCGCGAAGGAGCGCGGCTTGGACGGCGGCTCCCAGCCCGATGCACCGGCCGACGAGCCCGATCAGGTGGCCAGCGCCACCTCCGGCGGGTGAAGCAGCCGGAGGTGCTGACGCAGCGCTAGACACCGACCTCGTCGGCGCCGAGCACCCAACCTCTCGCCAGCACCTCGGCCAGTACCTCGGGATAGGTCCTGCGCTCGGCCTCCTTGATGCGTTCGTGCAGCGTGGCCTCATCGTCATCGGGCAGCACCGGCACCGCCACCTGGGCCAGGATCGGGCCTTCGTCGACCTCGACCGTGGCCACGTGCACCGTGCACCCGGTCACCTTCACCCCGGCATCGAGGGCTGCCCGGACGGCATGCCAACCCTTGAAGGACGGCAGGAGCGCCGGGTGCGTGTTGATGATGCGGCCGGGACGCGCATCGAAGGCGGGGGCGGCCAGCACCGTGCCCCACCCAGCCATGGCGATGAGGTCGAGGTCCAACTCGTCCCAAGCCGCGACGACCGCTTCGGTATAGGCCACGCGGTCGAAGTCGGCCGAGAAGTCGGTGCGCTCGATCACCCTCAGGGTCAACCCGTGACGCTCGGCCACCGCCTCCGCCGGACAGCGGCGATCCACCAACACGGCTGCTACATCCAGCCCCGAGGCCACCATGGCGTCGAGCAGCGTGCCCGAGCCGGACACCATCACACCAAGCCTCATGCGCGGACCCCAAGCCTCATACCCGCACCACAGGACTCACTCGCGCCTCCCGGCAAGCCGGCCTACAGGTTCTTGACGATCTCGACCATCAGCTCGCCGCACTCGGTGGGGTTCGCCCCCACCTTCACGCCGGCGGCAACCAGCGCCTCCATCTTGGCGGCGGCGGTGCCCTTGCCGCCGGACACAATGGCCCCGGCATGGCCCATCTTCTTGCCCGCCGGTGCGGTCTGACCGGCGACGTAGGCCGCCACCGGCTTCGTCATGGTGTTGGCGATGAACTCGGCGGCATCCTCCTCCGCCGAGCCACCGATCTCGCCGATCATCATGACGGCGGACGTCTGCGGGTCGGCCTCGAACGCCTCCAGGCAGTCGATGAAGCTGGTGCCGGGCACGGGATCGCCGCCGATGCCGACGCAGGTGGTGACGCCGATGTTCTGCTGCTGCAGTTCATAGAGCGCCTGGTAGGTCAGCGTGCCGGAGCGGCTCACGATGCCCACCGAGATCTCGCCGTCGACCGGCGCCTTGGCGATGTGCCCGGCGGTGATGCCGATGTTGGCCTGTCCGGGGCTGATGATGCCCGGGCAGTTGGGGCCCAGCAACCGAACATCGGGGTAGTCCCGACGCAGCTTGTTGAAGAACCAGGCCTCGTCCTGGGCGGGGACGCCCTCGGTGATGACGATGATCAGCTTCACGCCACCCTCGGCCGCCTCCATCACCGCGTTCTTGACGCCCGGGGCGGGGATGAAGACACACGAGGTGTCGGCGCCGGTCTCGGCGACGGCGTCGGCGACCGTGGCGAAGATGGGGATGCCATCGACGTCGGTCCCGGCCTTCTTGGGGTTGGTCCCGGCGACCACGTTGGTGCCGTAGTCACGGTTCAGCAGGCCGTAGTAGCGGCCGGTTGAGCCGGTGAGGCCCTGGTAGACGACCTTGGTGTCGTTGTCGACGAAGATGCTCATGGGAGGTGTTGGTTCCTTTTCGGACGGGGCTCAGGCTCGAGCGGCTGCGAGCTCGACGGCCTTGGCGGCGGCGGACAACATCGTGGGCTCCATTTGCAGGTTGTCGCCCAGGTGCGGCTTGAGGATCTCGCGACCCTCGTCGGCGTTGGTGCCGTCCAAGCGGATCACCATGGGATGGCTGAGATCGATGCGACCGGCGGCCTCGATGATGCCGTTGGCCACCTCCTCGCCGCGGGTGATGCCACCGAAGATGTTGATGAGGATCGACTTCACGCGGGGGTCGTTGTCCAGGATCGTCAGCGCGGCGACGAACTTGTCGGCATCGGCGCCGCCGCCCACGTCCAGGAAGTTCGCCGGGCTGCCGCCCGCCTGGTTCACGACGTCCAGCGTGCTCATGGCCAGGCCGGCGCCGTTGGCGATGATGCCGACCGAGCCCTCCAGGCCGACGTACTCCAGCCCGGACTCGTGGGCGGCGTCCTCGCGCTCGTCTCGTTCCTGGGTGGCCTCATAGGCGTCCCAGTCGTGGCGAAACCCGGCGTTGTTGTCCAGCGTGACCTTGGCGTCGAGCGCATGGACCTCGCCGGTGGGCTTGAGGATCAGCGGGTTGATCTCCACCAGGTCGGCGTCACCGTCCACGTAGGCGGTGTACAGCTTGCCCAGGATGTCCACGGCACCCTCGGTGGCGTCCGGGTTGAGGTTGGCGGCGGCCACCCAGTCCCGGATGGTGGCCTCGTCGAGGCCGTCAACCGGATCGATCCAGATCTTGGCAATGGCCTCCGGGTTCTCCTCCGCCACCGTTTCGATCTCCACACCGCCCTCGGCGGACAGCATGCCGAGGTGCGCCTTCTTGGCCCGATCGAGGGTGAAGCTGGCGTAGTACTCCTCGGCGATGTCGGAGGCCACCTCGATCCACACGACCTTGACCGTGTGGCCCTTGATGTCCATGCCGATGATGTCGGAGGCGTAGGTGCGCACCTCGTCGGCGTCGTTCGCCAGCTTGATGCCGCCTGCCTTCCCCCGGCCGCCCACCTGCACCTGGGCCTTGACGACCACCGGATAGGTGTCGAGCCGCTCGGCGGCTGCGACCGCCTCATCCACCGTGGTGACGGCCTCACCGGCCGACACCGGGATGTCGAAGCCCGCAAAGAACTGCTTGCCTTGATATTCAAAGAGATCCACGCCGGGAGCCTTCCAGCCCTGCCGCCTCCGGGGCAACACGACGTCCGGCCGGAGGCCCTTCGAGAGGTGTGGAGGTGTGCCGGTGAGTCCCACCGGCACACCTCCACACCGCCGCTCCTCACCCCCTCCCTGGGTCGGTCGGTGCCCTGTCAACGGGGGGCGCAGCCCGTGGACCCCGCCCGCTGACCGACCGATCCTGGGTGGATGACACACGGCACCGCATCCTCGGCCCCGAGCCCCACCCGGGATCAACGCTGGGTGGCGCTCGCTCGAACCCACCGAGTGTTCAGCGCGTCGGAGGCCAGCGGGTTCGGCATCAGCGGGGACGCGCTCCGACAGCGAGCGTCGGCCGGCGGGCTCCAACGGGTGGGACGCGGCTGGTATGCCATGGCCGATCGGCCGCTGACGTGGACACACCGTATGGAGTGGGCGACCCGAGCCACCGGCGGCGTTGCGACCCACCGATCGGCTGCGGTGTTGTGGAAGCTGGACGGATTTCGGGCGTCACCACCGGAGGTGCTCGTGCCCTACGAGCGGCGGGTCCGCCCTGTCGGCGTGAAGGTGCGACGGACGCGCCGCTGGGATCCGGGCGCTCACGCCGAACGCGACGGCATCGCCGTGGTCGGCCCGCCCCTGCTGATCGGTCAACTGGCCGCGTTCGTGGCACTGGGACGCCTTCGAGCAAGCGCCGACCAGCTGATCCGCGAACAACACACCGACCTCGCCGCCCTGGTCCGAGCCCATGCCGCAACGCCGGTGGGCACCCCGGGCCGCCGGGCCATGGGCGAGGTGTTGGAGCAATTCGCCCACGACCAGCGGGTGCCTGCAAGCGACTTCAGCCGACAGGTGGCCGAGCTGCTGGTGGCGGCCGGGCTGCCGGCGCCCGTGCTGGAACACTGCTTCTTCGACGCCGACGGCCTCATCCAGATGGTCGACCTGGCCTATCCGGATGTGCTGGCCATCGGGCTGGATTCGTTGGCGCACCACCGCGATCGGGCCACCTTCATGCGCGACCGTCAGGCCCGCAACCGACTGGAGTTGGCGGGCATCAAGGTGCTGACGTTCACGTGGTGGGACTTCCGCGACGAGCCCGACCGGCTGGTCGCCCAGGTCCGGCGGGCACTCGGGGCAACCGGCTGACGCAGTACGACGGGATCGCCCGCCGGCGCGCTGGCCCAACGCGGGTAGGGTCGAATCCCGCTTGTCGCACCGCACACGAAGGACATCCCATGGAACTGACCGGCACTCGAGTGTTGTTGACGGGAGCCAGCGGGGGGCTGGGCCAGGCCATCGCCCGCCGCCTCGCCCGCTACGGAGCAGCGCTGACGCTGACCGCCCGCAACCGGCCGGCGCTGGACAGCCTGGCCGACGAAACCCGCGGCACCGTCGTGGAGGCCGACCTGTCCAAACGCGGCGAGGTGCAGAAGCTGGCCAAGTCGCTTGGTGACTTCGACGTACTCATCGCCAATGCGGGCGTGGGCGGGGACACCGACGGGGCCCTGCTGGGGGCCAAGGCCATCGATGCCGCGATGGACGTGAACCTGCGGGCGCCCATGGTGCTCGGGAGCGCCTTCGCCCAGGCGCGCATCGCCGCCGACCGCCCCGGACAGATCGTGTTCGTCGGATCGTTGTCGGGTCTCGCCGCATCGGCGGGCTCCACCCTCTACAACGCCACCAAGTTCGGGCTCCGCGGGTTCTCCTTGGCGCTTCGCCAAGACCTGGAACCGCACCGAGTGGGAGTCACCATCGTTGAGCCCGGGTTCATCCGCGACGCCGGAATGTTCGCCGAGGGTGGGGTGGAGTTGCCGACGGGAGTCCGAACGAAGTCGCCCGAGGACGTGGCCGTGGCTGTGGAGAAGGCGATCCGCAAGAACCCGGCGGAGATCTTTGTGGCCCCGACCGAGCTTCGGGCGGCCGTTACTCTCGCGACCGTCGCCCCGCGACTCTCCGAGGCCATTCAGCGCCGGGCGGGGGTACGGGAACTGCGCAACGGCTGACCCGAAACCTCAGTCGCCAATGGCGATGCGCAGCCGCTTGTTGCCCTTCCCCTTCGACTCGGTCTTGACGATGGCGAAGGTGCCGACCTCAGCGGTGGATGCCACGTGGGTCCCACCATCGGCCTGGCGGTCCAGCCCCACGATGTCCACCACCCGGATTCTCGTGACCGATGCCGGGATCAGGTTCACCTTCGTGCGAATGAGCGCCGGGTCGACGTCGGCTGCGCCGCGATCGAGGAAGTTCACCTCGACGGGGCGATCGGCGGCCAGTTCGGCAGTGACCGCCCCGGTGATGTCGTCGCGAAACCCCTCAGGGAGGGGCCCAAACTCGAAGTCCATTCGGGCCGACAGCGGCTCCATGTTGCCCCCCGTGGCCGGCACCCTCCAACGGTTCCAGATGACGCCACCCAGCACGTGCAGCGCCGTGTGGGTGCGCATGAGCGCATGGCGTCGCTCCCAGTCCAGAGTGCCGACCACGGCGGTACCCACCTCCGGCATGGTGACCTCCGAGGCCGGGCCGGCGGGTGCCCCATCTACCCCTGCCGGGGCAAGGCGGTGCCACACCCGCCGCCCCTCCTTGCGAACATCCACCACCGGCCAGCTCCGGTCGCCGCAGCTCAGGGTGCCGGTGTCGTGTGGCTGGCCCCCGCCGGTGGCGTAGAACACGGTGCGGTCCAAGGCCGCTCGGTCGCCGTCGACGGCGACGACCGTGGCCTGCATGGAACGCTCATAGGCATCCTGCAGGTACAGCTGGTCGGTGCTCAACGCGGTGTTGTCGTCGATCACGGAGGTCCCCTCGTCTGCGCCGGCGGGCGAATCGAAGCCACTCTGTCAGCCCACGCCGCAAGGTTCCACCAGAGGTTGAGCCACGACGTGGTTGCGCGAGTTCACCGCCGGAGGCCGAGGGGGCACAATGGTGAGCCCCCGATCCCCACTCACCGAGGCGACACGCCCATGCCGGTCGAGCAACGCAGCACCTCCAGCCAGTTCCGCACCGCAGGCATCGCCCTGTTGATGGTGGGGGCCGGCCTTGCCTTTCTGCTGGTGCTGCTCGGCCAGGGCGGCGGCGGCGAGCCGGCTTCGGTCAGCCTGGGGAGCGATGAGTTCGCGCTGGGTCCGGCCAAGGAGCGAGCCGAGGTGATCGCCGACGCGGGCCCTTTCCTGTTGAGCGACGTGTCGGGCCGTGGTCAGAACCGGCCCATCGCTATCAGCCACGACGGGCCCGAGCCCGACGAGGGGTGGTCGATCTTCGAGGCCAGGGCGCCCGGCGCACCGAAGAACTGCTTCCTGCGCTGGGACCGTGCCCGTGAGGTGTTCGTCTCGGAGAACGCGGACGGCGAAACCTGCGACGACGCCACGTTCCCCCGGGACGGGGCGGGCCTGACACAGTTGCCGTGGGAGGTCTCCGACGAGGGCATCCTCCACGTCACGCTTGGCGACAACGACGCGACCACCACCGCCCCCTAGTCTCCGGCTCCGCAGGCTGGGTGGCCGGCCCGGCACGTCCCCATCAGCTCCCCGGAGGGCCTGGCGGTCACTGCAGGCGTTGGAGGCGCGCCGCCAACTCGTCGCGCTGCAGCTTGTTGGTGCCGGTGCGAGGCAGATCGTCGACGAGCACGACGCGCCTGGGGGCCTTGTACTCCGACAGATGTGCGGCCGCCCAGGTGCAGAGCTCGTCGGCGCTGAGCTGGGAACCCTGGGCCAGCCGCACGGCGGCCACGGGGATCTCGCCCAGATGCTCGTCGGGAAGACCAACCACTCCCGCCTCGAGCACGTCGGGATGGGTCTCCAGCACCGTCTCAACCTCCAGCGGATACACGGAGAAACCACCCGACTTGATGAGGGCCTTGGCCCGCCCCTGAAAGGTGAAGGTGCCCAGTGGCCCCTTGCGCACCAAGTCTCCGGTGGCCAGCCATCCATCGGCGTCCAGCACCGCGGCGGTGGCGTCCGCATCGCCCCAATACTCCTCCAGCACGCCGGGACCCCGCAGGTACAGCTGCCCGATGGCGCCCAGCCGCACCTCGGAGCCATCGTGGTCGAGCACCTTGAAGGAGTAGCCGGGAAGCGGAACCCCCACCTGCTCGCCCAAGCCGAGCGGCACAAAGGGTGGCGAGAGCTTGGCCGCCGCGCCGCCGCCCGTCTCCACCATGCCGTAGCCCTCTGCGAAGGTGGCCTCGCCCACGGCACCGACTCCGGGCAGTACCAGCGCCGCCCCGCGGCGCTTGAACCGTTGGGCCAGCTCGGGCGGCATCACGTCGGCTCCAGAGATCCACACCCGCACCGACGACAGGTCGGCATCGTCGGCCCCCGCCTCCTCCAGCATCCGATACATGGCGGGCACCCCGGCAAAGGCGCCGCTGCCGCGCTCGGTGAGGTCGTTCAGGCATTCGTCGGGTCGGAACCGGGGCCGAAACCGAACCGGCACCCCGGCAATCCCAGCCGCCGCCAACGCGGCAAAACCGTAGATGTGAGCGACCGGCAGGGCCACCAGCAACTCGGAGATGACCAGGTTGGCGGGCGCGGCTGCCAGGCGGCCCAGCTCGCCAACCAGCCCACGATGGGTGAGGGCCGCGCCCTTGGGAACCCCGGTGGTACCGGAGGTGTAGAACAGCGCCGCCACCCGGACGTCGGCGCCGCGGTCTTCGCCCAGCCCCTCGTCGATGCCCGCCCGATCGGCCATGGCGTCCAACTCGTCGAGCTCTCGGATCACCAGCGCGGCGTCGGCATCGAGCACCACGTGGGCAACTTCCTCTGCGCGCATGGCGTCGTTCACCGGAGCGGGAATTCCCCCGGCGCGCGACACGGCCAGGGTGGCGAGGAACTGTTCGGTGGAGTTGGGCATGGCCAGCACCACCCGGCCGCCCGGCGGACACGTTCCGTCGGCGACGAGCGCCGCCGCCCAGCGGTCGACCAGCGCCGCCGCCTCGGCAACCGTCCACACGCGTGCGGGGACCCCCGTTCGACCCTCGGCGGCCTGATCGACCATGACGGCGTCGCCGTGGACGGCGGCGGCCCGCTGCAACAGCGAGCCCAACGTCAGGTCGTGACGCAACAGGCCAACTCGCGCCACCTGGGCCTTGACCAGCCGGGTCACGGGACCGCTCAGCATGGAAGCACCGCCAAGCTCATCGGGCGACCTTCTCCAGCGGGGCCCACGACAACAACAGCCGCTTCTCCCCCACATCGGGGAACCGGATGGTGGCCTCGGCCTTGTCGCCCGACCCCTCGATGTCCAAGATCACGCCCTCCCCAAAGGTGGCATGCGCAACGTCGTCGCCGACTCTCAGCCCCATCGAGTCGGCTCCTGAGGGTGCCACGCCAACGGGTGTGGCACGAGGCGGCCCCTCACCACGACCAAAGCCGACGACGCCGCTGGAGGCCGCAGCCTCGCGCCGCGCCTCTCTCCCGGCGAAGGTGGGCCGCTGCCCGCGCGACCAACTCCCGGAGGTGCCCGGGCGGCGGCCACCACGCACCGACGACCCCTCGGCCTCCTCCGTGAGTTCCTCGGGGATCTCCCCCAAGAACCGGCTGGGCGGGTTGTACTGGGTGGACCCGTGCAGGGTGCGGCTCCAGGCGTTGCACAGGTACAGACGCTGGCGGGCCCGGGTGATTCCCACGTACGCCAGGCGCCGTTCCTCCTCCAATTGGGCCGGCTCCCCGATGGAGCGCATGTGAGGGAACACCCCTTCCTCCATGCCCACCAGGAACACCACCGGGTACTCCAGCCCCTTGGCCGAGTGCAGCGTCATCATGACGGATTCACCGGCGGAGGGATCGTCGTCGTCGGGCAGGCCGTCGGTGTCGGCCACCAGGCTCACCTGCTCGAGGAACTCCGGCATGGTCTCGTAGTCCGCTGCGACACCGACGAGCTCCGCCAGGTTCTCGAGGCGCCCCTCGGACTCGATCGTGTGCTCGGCGGTCAGCTCGGCGATGTAGCCGGTGCGTTCCAGCAGGTCCTCCAGGAGCGGCGCCGGCGCCATCTCATCCCCATCGTCGCCCCGGAACGAGTCGATCAGCTCGAGGAACCCGTCGATGCCTCGGCGGGCCCGCGGGGACACCCCGGCGGCTTCGGCGTGACGCAGCGCCTCCACGAACGTCAGTCCATGGGCCCGGGCGTAGGCGTCGACCCGCCCCACCGTGGTGTCGCCGATACCGCGCTTGGGCACGTTGACGATGCGCTTGGCCGACACCTCGTCGGCCGGGTTGACGATCGTCTGCACGTAGGCCAGCGCATCCTTGATCTCGCGCCGGTCATAGAAGCGGGTGCCGCCCAATACCCGGTAGGGCACGCCCTGCCGGAAGAGCGCCTCCTCCAACACCCGGCTCTGCGCGTTGGCGCGGTAGAAGATGGCCACATCCGGGTACGACACGTCGCCCGAGTCGACCAGCCGGGCGATTTCCTGGGCCACGAAACGGGCCTCATCGCCCTCGTCGTCGCCCACGAACTGGACGATGGGCGCGCCGCCGGCCTGGTCGGTCCACAGGTCCTTCGGGCGCCGGCTCATGTTGTTGGCGATCACCGCATTGGCGGCGTCCAGGATGCGCTGGGTACTGCGGTAGTTCTGATCCAGGACGATCTGGGTGACGTCGGGAAACGCCGACTCGAACTCCAGAATGTTGCGCAGGTCCGCACCACGAAAAGCGTAGATGGACTGATCCGAGTCACCCACGACGCACACGTTGTGGTGGGCGCCGCCCAACAGGATGACCAGCTCGTTCTGAACCCGGTTGGTGTCCTGATACTCGTCCACCAGCAGGTAGCGGAAACGGCGCTGATAACTCGCCAGCACCTCGGGCTCGGTTCGAAGCAGCTCGACGGTGACCCCCAGCAGGTCGTCGAAGTCCATGGCGCCGGCCGCCCGCAGCCGCTGCTGGTATTCGGCGTAGACGTCGGCCACCTTGCGTTCCATGATGTGGCCCGCCGACTCGGCAAGCATCTCGGGCGTGCGCAGCTCGTTCTTGGCCAGCGAGATCTGGGCGTGCACCGAGCGGGGCGGTAGCCGCTTGGAGTCGATGTTGAGGTCGCGCAGCACGTAGCCCACCAGCCGCGATGCGTCGGCCTGGTCGTAGATGGTGAACGAGCTGGGATACCCCAGGCGGCTGCCATCTCGACGAAGGATGCGCACGCACGCCGAGTGAAACGTGGACACCCACATCTTTTGAGCCACCGGCCCCACCAGGGCCCCCACCCGGTGGCGCATCTCGTCGGCCGCCTTGTTGGTGAAGGTGATGGCCAGGATCTCAAAGGGCGAGACGCCCTCCTCGTCGATCAGCCGAGCGATGCGGTGGGTGAGCACCCGGGTCTTGCCCGACCCTGCGCCGGCCACCACCAGCAAGGGTCCTTCGCCGTGCAGCACCGCCTCGCGCTGAGCCGGGTTGAGGCCTTCCAGGGGGTCATGCGCCATGAGCGCCCCACTCTAGGAGGCCCGACGGACATCGCGTTCCAGCCAATCCGCCGCCCCAATGAACCACCCAACCGACTCACTCGACGACCAACGTCGCCGACGATGCATCGAGTCAGATGCGCACGGCGATGGGGGTGCCGTTGAAGCGGTAGATGGAGGCCACCTTCACCACGTCACCCGTGCGGGGAGCGTGCACGTACTGCCCCCCGCCGATGTAGATGCCGATGTGGTGCACCGGCGAGCCGTAGGCCACCAGGTCGCCGGGCTGTAGCTGCCCGACGCTGATTCGGCGCCCCATGGACACCAACATGCGCGACGAGTGCGGAAGCCCCGGGCGACCCGCCTGGGCATACGCCCACAGCACCAGGCCCGAGCAATCGAAGCCGGACGATGGGCTGGCACCGGCCCAGCGGTATGGGGTGCCTCGGACGGACATTGCCGCGGCAACAGCCCGCTGGCCGGTTGACGAAGCGGCTGGGGGCGGAGCGGGCGGCGCCACGGCCACGGGCTTGGGTGCCGTGGTCGGCGGGGTTGTGGCGCGAGGCGCCGGGCTGGCAGCGGCGCTGGGCTGGGCGGCGCTGGTGCCACGCGTGGGGGTGGATTGGGTGGACGTGGGCTTGGACGCAACGGTGGTTGCCGAGGACCGGGAACGGGTGGTGTCTGCCGACGCCGAGTCGGATGACCCGTTTGCC
Source organism: Microthrixaceae bacterium (assembly GCA_041394405.1). Lineage (GTDB taxonomy): Bacteria > Actinomycetota > Acidimicrobiia > Acidimicrobiales > Microtrichaceae > Microthrix. The sequence goes on along the minus strand of JAWKIF010000009.1, from coordinate 85,457 downwards.
GACGACCCGTTACCGGTCGCCGACTCGGCCGCAGCCCGTTCCGCCGCCGCCTCCTCGGCCTGCCGGCGTTGGGCCTCGGCCTTCTCGGCGGCCACGCGGGCCTTTTCCTCACGGTCGAGGGCTGCGGCCAGGTCGCCCTGTACCTGGGCCTCGGTGGCCTCTAGGTCGGCGACGGTGTCCTCCATCTCGGCGCGGGCCTCACGAATGCGTCGCTCCACTCGCTTCTGCTCGGCGGCGGTGTCCTCCAGCAGCTGCTGCTTGGAAGCCAGGTCGGACTTCGCGGCACGAACCCGATCCACCGACTGTTCCTTGTTGCCCTGGGCGGTCTGCAACAGCGTGCGGCTGCGGATGGCGTCCGTGGGGTTCTCGTGTGCCGAGGCGGCGCCGCCGTCCATGCCGTCGGTGAAGGCCCGCACGGCGTAGCGCCGCACCTGTTGACGGGCGGTATCCATTGAGGATTCGGCCTCGTCGACGTCGTCCCGGTTCGTTCCGGCGCGCTCGTTCAACTCGGCCAGGCGGGCTCGGGCCAGGTTGGCCCGTTCGTCGAGGATGGAGATCTGCTCGCCCAGTTGGTTTCGCTTGGCCACAATGCGATCCACCTGGGCCGCAAGATCGTCGGAGTTTTGGGCCGAGGCCGGCGTGGCCAGCCCCGCTCCCGCTGAGGTGAGCAAGACCGCGACGGTGGCCGAGAGCAGCCGCCGGAGCACCGGTGACGACACTGGGGCGGCATGAGGGGTTCCGATCCGGCGCATCGGGCTGGTCTACCAGCTCCCACCCATTGTTACAAGTCAGTTACGCTTTGGAGTCGTTTCGTTACACTCCGGGGTCCGGTCGCTCAGATGCGGACCGCGATGGGCGAGCCGGCGCTGCGATAGATCGACGACACCTTCACCACGTCGCCGGTCCTCGGTGAGTGCACGTACTGACCCCCACCGATATAGATTCCGATGTGGTGCACCGGTGAGCCGTAGGCCACCAGGTCGCCGGGAACCAGCTGGCCCACCGAGATGCGCCGCCCCATGGCCACCAGGGCCCGGGACGAGTGGGGTAGGCCGCCTCGGCCGGCCTGGCGAAAGGCCCACACGACCAGGCCCGAGCAATCGAAGCCGCTGGGGCTCTCCCCACCCCATCGGTAGGGCGTGCCCCGCATGGAGAGCGCCGCCGACACGGCGCTGCCGCCACCGGAGGACGGCGCGGGCGCAGGCGCAGGCGCAGCCGCCGCCACGGATGCGGGGGCACTGCTGCCGCCGCCGGAGGAGCTGGAACGACTGGAGCCGGCGCTGGAGCCGGCGCTGGAACCGCCGCCCGTCGCGGCCGATCCCCCCGAGGAGGGTGCTCGCACCGTCTGCTGGCGAGCCGCCGCCTCGGCCTCGGCCTTGGCCTCGGCCTCGGCCTGACGCCGTTCGGCCTCGGCCTTCTCGGCGGCCACACGAGCCGCCTCTTCGCGCTCAAGCGCCACCTTGAGGGCGCCCTTCACCTGCTCCTCTTCCTTGGCCAGCTCGGCTGCGGCGGCCTCCATGTCCTTTCGCGCCTGGTCGGCCTTGGCCTTCTCGGCCGCAATCTCCTTGGACGTCTCGTCCAGGTAGCTCTGCTTGGTGGCCAGGTCGCTGCGGGCGGCGCGCACCTGGTCGATCGATTCCTCGCGGTTGCCGCGGGCGGTCTGCAGCAGGGTTCGGCGCAGCAGGGCAGTGTTGGGGTCGGCCTCGCCGCCCATCATCTCGGTGCCGGGACTGGCGGTGAAGGACTTGATGGCGTAGTTGCGGACGTCCTTGCTGGCGCCCGAGACCTGCTCCTGCGCCTCGTCCACGTCGGCCTGGTTGGTGGCCGCCCGCTTCTCCAGGTCGGTCAACCTCACCTTCGCGACATTGACCTCCTCGTCGAGCATGGAGATCTTCTCGCCCAACTCGGCCCGTCGGGCCTTGATGCGCTCGACCTGCGAGGCAAGGTCGGAGGAGTCCTGGGCGCCAACGGCACCCGACCCGACCATGGGAACGAGGGGGACGACGACGGCGGCCAGAACGCCAGCCGCCAGACGGCGTCCGGAGACACGCCCGACGACTGCGTCATGGACCTGGTGGGGGGTGAGCCAGCGCATGAGACAGTGACGTTACCAAACGGTCGCCATTGTTACAACCACGTTGCGAGAACCAGCCCAAGCCGTGAGAACTGTCATGTTTCCGACATGGGGACCGGTCATCTCAGCGCCGCAGCCCTACTCCCACTCGATCGTCGCTGGGGGCTTGGACGTGATGTCGTAGGCCACCCGGTTGATGCCCGCGACCTCCGAGATGATGCGGCCCGAGATGCGGTCCAGTACGTCGGGGGGGATACGCGCCCAGTCGGCGGTCATCGCATCCTCGGAGGTGACGGCCCGGACGATGATGGGGCTGCCGTAGGTGCGCTCGTCGCCCATCACCCCAACGCTGCGAACGTCGCCCAGCAACACGGCGAAGGCCTGCCAGATCTCTCGCTCCAGGCCCGCCATTCGCAACTCCTCGCGGACGATGGCGTCGGCTGCCCTGACCAGCTCGACCCGGTCGGGGGTGACCTCACCCACGATGCGCACGCCCAGGCCCGGCCCGGGGAACGGCTGGCGCCACACGATCTCGTCGGGAAGCCCCAGCTCTCGGCCAAGCTCCCGCACCTCGTCCTTGAACAGGCTGCGCAGCGGCTCGACCAGGTCGAAGTCCAGGTCCTCGGGCAGGCCACCCACGTTGTGGTGGCTCTTGATGGTGGCTGCGGTCGCCGATCCTGACTCGATGACGTCCGGGTACAGGGTGCCCTGCACCAGGAAGTTGGCGTCGGTCAGGCCGCCCCGCGCCTCCTCGAAGACCCGAATGAACAGCTCGCCGATGGCCTTGCGCTTGTCCTCCGGGTCGGTGACACCTGCCAACCGATCGAGGAACCGGTCGCCGGCCCTGGCGTGAATCAGGTCCATGCCTTGGTGACGACGGAACGTCTCCACCACCTGCTCGCCCTCGCCCTCGCGCATCAGCCCGTTGTCCACGAACACACAGGTGAGCTGGGAGCCAATGGCCCGGTGGACCAGCGCAGCGGCGACCGCCGAATCGACACCCCCGGACAAGCCGCAGATGGCGCGCCCCGAACCCACCTGGGCCCCCACCGCAGCGGCTGCCTCGTCGATGAAGTTGGCCATGGTCCAGCCATGACCGCATCCCGCCAACGCATGGACGAAACGCTCGATGATGCGTTGACCGTGGGGGGTATGGGCCACCTCGGGGTGATACTGCACGGCCCACATGGCCCGATCGGTGGCCTCCATGGCGGCAACCGGGGCCCCGGGGCTGGAAGCCGTGGCCACGAAGCCTGGCGGAGGGGCGACGATGGCGTCGAAGTGGCTCATCCACACGGTCTGGTTGGTAGGCAGATCGGCCAGCAACTCGGAGCTGGACTCCGGGGTGACGGTGAGGTCGGTCCGCCCATACTCGCCCCGGCCGGACGTGTTCACCTCTCCCCCAAGGCTTTGGGCCATCAGCTGGGCTCCGTAGCAGATGCCGAGCATGGGAATGCCCAAGTCGAAGATCTCGGGATCGACCGTCGGCGCGCCCTCGACGTGCACCGATTTGGGGCCGCCCGAGAGGATCAGCGCTGCCGGCGCCCGCTCGGCCAACTCGGCGGCGCTGATGTCGTGCGCCACGATCTCGGAGTACACCCGCGTTTCGCGCACCCGGCGGGCGATCAGCTGGGCGTACTGCGCGCCAAAGTCCAACACCAGCACCTCTTCGTCGCCGGTGACCGCGGGGGGCGTGCTCATCGTTCGTCCTCGGGGGTGATGACCAGGTCGGCCTTCTGGAAGTCCTTCAACGTGGCGTGCCCGGCGAAGGCCATGGAACGGGCCAGGGCGCCGATGAGGTTGGTGGTGCCCGATGCATCGACGGCCGGGCCCCGCAGCACCTGGGCGAGGGGCCCAACGGGTGCGGTGTGTTCGGGTTGGCTTCGGGGCAGCGTGGGGTGGTCACTTCGATGCGCCCAGTTCCAGCCCCCGGCTGGGGCCTCATCGGCGGCCGCCAACAGGCCGCCCAGCACCACGGCATCCGCGCCGCAGCAGATGGCGGTGGCCAGGTCGCCGCTGGTGTGGATACCGCCGTGGGCCAACACGTGGCAGTACACCCCGGTCTCGTCCAGATGCCGGATTCGTGCGGCCCGGGCATCCGCCAGGGCGGTGGCCGAGGACGCACCGATGCCCAAGACGTCACGCGTGGGCCCCACCCTGCCCGGCCCGACGCCCACCAGCACTCCCGCAGCGCCCGTGCGCATCAGATGGAGGGCCGCCGAGTAGGAGGTGCATCCGCCGACCAAGGCCGGTACTTCCAGGCGCCGCAGCACCCGCTTGAGGTTCAGCGGCTCCCCGGCGGCAAGGTGTTCCGCCGACACCACCGTGCCCTCGATGACCAACAGGTCGGGCTCGGCCGCCAACAGGTCGTCCAGCGAGGCCTCCACCCGACCGGGGCTGACGGCCAGCGCCACCGTGGCCCCCGCCTCGCGCATGGCCCGCACCCGGTCGGCAACCAGCGACGGCTGCACCGGCGCCTCCCCCAGCCGGCGAACGATTGCCGACACCTCCGCGGTCGCCCCGGGATTCGCCGGGTCCACGGCGGCGATCGCGGCCAGCGACGCCTCTGGATCCTCGTGGCGGCACCACGCCCCTTCGCTGTGCAGCACGCCAAGCGCGCCCGCATTGGCCAGGGCGATGGCCGTCTCGGGGCTGACGACGCCGTCGGTGGGCGCAGCCACGATCGGTGAGTCAAAGCGCAGCGCGTCGATCTGCCACGACGTATCCACCTCATCGGGGGTTCGGGTGCGTCGGCTTGGGACGATGGACAGGTCGGCCAACCGGTAGCCCCGGCGGGCCTCCTTACCCTGTCCGATCTGCTGGGTGGACACGTTCGCTCCAAGGGGTTTCACGGCGCCGAGCTGAGGCACCGCAGTGCGGGGAACCGACGATGCTAGCGGTCACCCCGCGAGGCGGCTCAGGGACGTAACGAGCGCAGCAGCTGCTTGGCCACTGTGGAGTTCATCTCCCAGGCCGCACGGCGTCCGGCCTCGGTCACCTGACGCACCACGCTTCCCCCGGTGGCCTCCTCGATGCCGTCCAGACTGGACATGAGGGCATCGGCCGACGCGTCGGTCGCCTTGTATCCCATGGTGGTCAACGCCTTGAGCAGGTCCGACTGCGCCACGGGCCCGGGGGCGGAGGAGGCAATGACCCGCAACGCCTCCTTGGTGATCTCCGCACCCTGGGTAATGGCCTCAGCAGGGGTCAGGCGGCCCGACTCCTCGCCATCCAATGAGGCGAGCCAGCGCCTCACCTTGACCTCAATCTCGCCTTGGGTTTCACCCTCGAAGGTCAGCGTCGGCATGGCCGAAGGTTACCTGATCCACCTCCGCAACACCCCGCACGCAGCCATCGTCCCCGCTGCCCGCGGCGCGTACGCCCAATGATCATCGGGCGCCATCATCGGGCAGCCAGAGGGGCGAGTCCACTCGGGGTCCCACGGGAGTCCCCATCAACCGGGCGAGCAGGTCGCGCAGCATCGACGCGGTGGCACCCCAGATGACATCGGGCCCGAGGTCGAAGAACGACACCGGCCAGTGCGCAACGCCAAGGTCCCACCGCTCCTCCCAGAAGACCCCGGGTTGCACTAGGTGCCTCAGCGGCACGTAAAGGATCTCGTCGACCTCGACGGGCGAGGCCGCCCACAGGTGGGGACGGGCGTCGGCCACCGCCACGTAGGGCACGATCCAACGGCCTGAGAGCGCCGTTCGCAACGGCTGGAGGCGCGCCATCACCTCCACCGATGTGGGCTCCAGGCCAACCTCCTCATGGGCTTCCCGCAGGGCGGTTCGCACCAGCGACTCCCCTGGGTCCTGGCCGCCGCCCGGGAAGCTCAGCTCGCCTCGGTGGGTTCGCAGCTGCTGGCTTCGACGGGTGATCACCACCTCCAGTTCGCCGTCGACGTTGGGCGACAACACGGCCAGCACGGCGGCCGCCCGCTCACCCGAAGGTGGGGTGAGATGAAGGTTGGCCTCAGTGGCGGCCAAGGCATGGCGCACCGTTTCGCCCGTGACGATTCGTCGTTCGGCGGGCACCGAATGCCACGGGGCGGGATCGCCCTCGGTCCACCCAACGGGCCGAGGAAGGTGCTGGCGTGCCGATCGTCCCGCGCTCACGTCGCCACGGTACCGGGCACGTGGCGCTCTCGTCGTAGGGCCGAAATCACTATGCGTGACTGTTTCACATGCGCAACCACTCAGCGTACAATTGCGGGGCGGGACAACGAGCGGAGATGCGGCAATGACGAACGAACCAGGCTCTGGCGGGCCCTGGCCACCCATCGACGAGTCGGGCTCCTTCGGGGGCCCTCGAAGCCTGCGTCGCATGGCGGAGGAGGCGACCGAGGGCGCTTCGGAGCCCCCGGGCCACCCCGTTTGGCAACGCCCGGGCGACCGGTGGTCCGGGCAATTGCGCGAGATCGACCTGCGCGATCGAGAACTGACCTACCGCGACCTGCGCTACTCGCCCGGTGAGCAACCCGCCGAGGTCCGCTTCGATCCCGTACCTGCGCCCGGTGACGACACGGAGCCCGTGCTCCCCGCCGCCGATGGCATCGGCGACGGCGGCCACCCGAACGCCTTTCGCACATTCAGAGATCCCCAGACCGGCGACCTCGTCACGGTGAGCGATGCTGCCCCCAAGGCCCCCGAAGCATTCCGTCCGCCCCCCGACAGGCCGCTGCAGCCGGGCCGCCAGGTGGCTCCGAAGCGCTCGACGCCCGGCGGCCCGCTTGCCTGGCGCCCGCCGACCCAGCGGGCCGACGACGTTGCCGCCCGGGCCGGACAGGTACCCCTCCCCGCCTGGCACCAGGGCGCCCTCGTCGTGGTGGCGGCACTGGGCACGGGCGCGGCCGCCTACCTCCTCAGCGGCGACACGTGGGGGCGCACTCCGGTGGCGGTGGCCAGCCTCATCGGCATCCCAGGCCTGACGGCCGCCTCACTGGTGACCGCCCACCACCGCCTTCACCCGGGACGTCACGAGTACGGGCCGGCGCTGGCCGCAGCAGCGGGTATCGCGGTCGCAGCTGCGTCGCTCCTGGCTGTCTGGGCGCTTGGCACCTGGGCGGCGCTGGGTGCCATCGTGGCACTCGTCGCCCTGGCCTGGTGGGCGACATCGCCCGCCCGCGGCCACCTCGACGTTCGAGATCACGCCGGGCGCCCCATGGCCCCAGCGCCGCGGCCGACGTCGGCATCCACCCAACGCGACCGACGTCGTGGTCGCAGGCCCGAATCGACGATCGGCACTCCCCATGCAGCTGCCGCTCAGCGTCGCCAGCCCACCAACCTCGAAGCCATGATGGACGTCTTCGCACCCGACCTCCCCGCCGACCGCACGATGCCTGCGCTTGAATTGACCCCCAGCCCGGCGGCCCACGTACCAGCATCCGGAGCCAGCAGCGCCGGGGCCACTGGCGACCTGCTCAGCTGGATCGCCGACACCTACTCACCGATGAGCTGAGGCACCGACCGGCGACGGGGCGGCGCCCGTGGCGACCCGCCAGTTGCCGGCTGCCGCGAGCGCTAGCCCAGCGTGATGTCGCCCGACGTGCCCGGCCCGCCGCCGCCCGGCGTGCTGCTGGGCGGAGTCGTCGAACTGGTGGGGCCGCCGGAGCCGGTCGGCGGATGCTCGCTGCCGAACCCGCAGACGCCATCGGGGAGGAAGCCACGATCGGCGATGAACCAGTCCTCACAGGCAATGCGCCACATGTCGTCCCAGTGCCACTCGTCCCAGTCCCGCCAGGTTGGCGGATCGACACCCGGCACGCCCGAGCAACCCGCTGGGATGTTGGGGGGCGTGGTCAGCCCGGTTGAGGGCGCAGGGGCGCTCTCCGGCGAACCATCCCACCACTGACCGCTGTCGTAGTTGTCGGCCGTCAGCTGGGCATCGACCTGCGATCGGATCGTGGCCTCGTAGTCCGCCCACACGTCATCCCAGTGGTTGGTGGCGAATTGCTGCAGGCAGCCCTCCTCCACGGTGGTGGTTGGCGTCGAGGTCGACGAACCACCGGCGGAGCTGCTCGGGGGGACCGTGCTGCCGGGCACTGAGGAACCGGGCCCGTTCTGGCCGTCGGCGCCGCTGGAGGACTCCACGCTGATGGAGTCCATGCCCACGATGCGACCGAAGAAGCTGCGGAACTCCACGGGTGGCAGCTTGACCCTCGCGACGGGATTGGCGCCGGAGTCGTCGAAGGAGATGCACTCGCCCGCCACCCCCGGGGGCAAGAGCGCATAGTGGTCGGGGTCGATGCAGGAATCCCACGAACCGGGCTTGATCTTGAAGTTCTGCTCAACCTTCTTCTGTGCAATCAGGGCCGCCGCGTCGAGGTCACCCGGGTTGATGGAGGCGACGGAATAGGTGGAGGCCAACGCAGCGGCGTCGACCGCCCCCTGAGCCTGTGCTTCCAGTTGCTTCTTGGCACCGATGTCCACCACCAGGGCCACCATGATGGTCAGGGGCACGATCATCACGGCCACGACCGGAAGCGTCGCCCCTCGGTCGGAGCGACGGCCGATTGCGGTCTTGGCTTCACTTGGTTGACGCATGGGGCGCTCTCCGCACTCGAGGTCGTTGATCGCGTGATTCACACCGGCGGTGCGGTGTCCGAACAGAAGGCCCAGTCCTGTCCCGACAGGGCCGCTTCTCCGCCGGCCTCCAGGGTGGGAATGGCCGGTCGAATATCGGGGGCCTTCTCCAGCAGCATGGTCAGCCGCGACTTGTAGGCGTTCTTGTTCAGCACCGGCCCGAAGAATCCTGTAGTGGAGTGCATCTGAGCCTGAACGCACACCATGAGATCGTCGTAGTGGGTGTGATCGGCGGCGCCATCGCCATTGGAGTCGACGAACTTCACCTGCACCCGCACCTCGGCTGCGTCGATGGGAACGTCCTTCTTGACCGCACAGATCAGCTCTTTGAGCGCGTCGTTGGACGACGGGGTCAGGCCCGTCATGACGCAGGTCGTGTCTCCCCCGAACTGCCCGATCACCGCGGAACGGGTGGACTGCCGGGTTGCAGACCGAACCGCCAACTGGCGGCTGTAGACCATGCCGAAGTCGATGATGCCGAACAACAGGATGAACAGCACGGGCGCCACCATGGCGAACTCCATCAGGGTGGCGCCGCGATCGCTGCGGCGGTTGCGCCGTCGGGGGGGAGAGGTCACGGATCGTTTGTATCCAGCATGCCGCACTTCGACAATGGGCCGAACGGGCTCCACCCCTGGACCAAAAGGACTAGAGCCCTGCCGTGGCGCACAGTTCGCCCCCCGAAAAACGACAACGACGGGGAGCACCCAGCGGGCACTCCCCGTCGTCGGTCGAACCTGACCGCTCCTTGAGCGATTGGGCTCTCAGGACGTCACATCATGCCGCCCATGCCGCCCATGCCGCCCATGTCGGGGGCACCGGCGCCGCCGGCGCCCGCCTCCTCAGGCTTGTCGGCAACGAGCGCCTCGGTGGTCAACAGCAGTCCGGCAATGGACGCCGCGTTCTGCAGCGCAGCGCGGGTGACCTTGGCCGGATCGATGACGCCGGCCTTGACCAGGTCCTCCATCTGACCGGTGGCGGCGTTCATGCCGGTGGAGCCGGTCTCGGCCTCCACCTGCTGCACGACGACCGCGCCCTCCATGCCGGCGTTGTCGGCAATGAGCCGAGCGGGTGCCTCGAGCGCCCGGTGCACCGCGAGAGCGCCGGTGCGCTCATCGTGATCGAGGCCCTCAGCGGACACTGCCACCTTGGCGCGGGCCCGCAGCAGTGCGGTGCCGCCACCGGCGACGATGCCCTCCTCGATGGCCGCACGGGTTGCCGACAGCGCGTCCTCGATGCGGTGCTTCTTTTCCTTCAGCTCCACCTCGGTGGCGGCGCCAACCTTGACGAGGGCCACGCCCCCGACCAGCTTCGCCAGGCGCTCTTGGAGCTTCTCGCGGTCCCAGTCGGAGTCGGTCTCCTCGACCTCGCGCTTGATCTGGGTGATCCGGCCTTCGACGTCCTCGGAGGAGCCGGCACCGTCAACGATGGTGGTGTCGTCCTTGGTGACGACGACCTTGCGGGCCCGGCCCAGCAGCTCCAGCGTGGTGTTCTCCAGCTTGAGCCCCACCTCTTCGGCGATGACCTGACCGCCGGTGAGGGTTGCCATGTCCTGCAGCATCGCCTTGCGGCGCTCACCGAAGCCCGGCGCCTTGACGGCCACGGACGAGAAGGTGCCGCGGATCTTGTTGACCACGAGGGTAGCCAGGGCCTCGCCCTCGACGTCCTCGGCCACGATGAGGAGCGGCTTGCCGCCCTGCATGACGCGCTCAAGTACGGGCACCATGTCCTGCACGGAGCTGATCTTGCCGTTGACGAAGAGGATGTAGGGGTCCTCCAGGATCGACTCCTGGCGGTCGGGGTCCGTGACGAAGTAGGGCGACAGGTAGCCCTTGTCGAACTGCATGCCCTCGGTGAAGTCCAGCTCCATGCCGAAGGTGTTCGACTCTTCGATGGTGACGACGCCGTCCTTGCCCACCTTGTCGATGGCGTCGGCAAGAACCTCGCCGATCTGGGCGTCGGCGGCCGAGATGGCGGCGACCTGGGCGATCTCTGCCTTGTCGTCGATCTCCTTGGCCTGCTCGGCGATGCCCTCAACCGCAGCCTGAACGCCGGTCTCGATGCCTCGCTTGAGGCCCATGGGGCTGGCGCCGGCGGCCACGTTGCGCATGCCTTCGCGCACCAGGGCCTGGGCCAGCACCGTGGCGGTGGTGGTGCCGTCACCGGCGACGTCGTTGGTCTTGGTGGCCACCTCCTTCACCAGCTGGGCGCCCATGTTCTCGTAAGGGTCCTCCAGCTCGATCTCTCGCGCGATGGACACGCCGTCGTTGGTAATGGTGGGGGCGCCGAACTTCTTGTCCAGCACCACGTTGCGGCCCTTGGGCCCGATGGTCACCTTGACCGCGTCGGCCAACTGGTTGACACCGGCCTCCAGTGCACGACGTGCGTCGTCGTCAAACTTCAGGATCTTTGCCATGTGATGTTCTCCTTAGATCGTGTGGGTGGGCTCAGCCGTCGATGACGGCGAGCACGTCACGCGCGGACAGGATCAGCAGGTCCTCACCATCAACGGTGATTTCGGTGCCGCCGTACTTGGAATAGACCACGGTGTCGCCGGTGGCGACCTCCATGGGCACGCGGTCGTTGTCGTCGCCGATGCGACCGGGACCTACGGCCAAGACGGTGCCCTGCTGGGGCTTCTCCTTGGCGGTGTCGGGAATCACCAGGCCGCTGGCCGTGGTCTGCTCGGCGTCGTCAGCCTTGACGACGATCCGATCCTCGAGGGGCTTGAGCTTCATGCAATCGCCTCCGTTATCGGCCGCTCGGCATTTCCGAGCGGCTGGCACTCTTGATGGACGAGTGCCAGTTCTAGCACTCCGGATCGGTGAGTGCTAACCGGGTCGTTCATCCGGCCAGACGAAGGCCGGGAACCGCAGGAAGGTTGAGGGGGGAAGGTCCGTCGGACTGCCAGCGATACCACCCTGCCGCCGCCACCATGGCGGCATTGTCGGTGCAGTACTCCCGCCCCGGAACCAGGCAGGCCAGACCGGCCGCGTCGGCGTCGGCGGCCACCCGCTCCCGCAGTGGAGTGTTGGCGGCCACGCCCCCGGCCAGCGCAACGCTGGCCGCCCCGTGGGCATGCGCAGCCCGCGCCAGCTTCGCAGCCAACACGTCCACCGCTGCGGCCTGGAAGCTGGCCGCAACATCCTCGGTGGCGGCGTCGGGGTGACGGCGAACGTGGTTGATCACGGCCGTCTTCAGGCCCGAGAACGAGAAGTCGAACCCGTCGTCGCGCATGGCCCGGGGAAAGGCGATGGCCTCCGGGTCACCCGCCCGGGCGGCAACCTCCACGGCGGGCCCCCCCGGGTAGCCCAACCCCAGAAAGCGGGCCACCTTGTCAAACGCCTCACCGGCAGCATCATCAAGGGTGCCGCCCACCATGACGTAGGTGCCCGGAGCATCCACCCGAACGAGCTGCGTGTGGCCGCCCGACACCAGCAGCACCATCTGGGGTTGCGCCACGTGGCCGTGCTCGAGCTGGGCGGCGTACAGGTGGGCCTCCAGGTGGTTCACCCCCACCAGCGGCAGGTCCCACGCCAGCGCCAAGCCCTTGGCGGCAGAGACGCCCACCAACAGCGCACCGATGAGCCCCGGGCCATGGGTCACTGCCACGGCGTCCAGGTCGGGATGGTCCGCCCCCGCCTCCACCAACGCCTGGGCTACCACCGGCACCAATAGATCGAGGTGCGCCCGGCTGGCGATCTCGGGCACCACCCCACCGAACCGGGCATGCAGGTCCACCTGGGAGGACACCACCGAGGAACGAACAACCTCGCCGCGTTCCACGACCGCCGCAGCCGTTTCGTCGCACGACGTCTCGATGCCCAGCACCAGGCCACCGGATGGCGCGCCCGTGGGCGGGGAGGTGTGCTGCTGGGTCACGGGTTCAGTGTCGCGCGGATCGCCGCCGTTCGGCTGCGGTGGGCGGGCCGGTCAATGCCACGGGCCCACAAGATGAGCGCGTCCTCCACCGGGGCCCGGTAGTACCGCGGGCGCACCCCCTCGGGCGCGAAGCCGAACCGCCGGTAGAGCGCCTGCGCGGCAACATTGGACGCCCGCACCTCCAAGGTGGCGTCGACCACTCCGGCCTCACGCGCGATCTCCAGCAGCGCCAGCAACAGGCTCGCACCAATGCCGCGCCGCCGATACTCGACATCAACGGCCATGGTGGTGATGTGGCCCTCGTCTGCCGTCTGCATGAGGCCGCCAAACCCCACCACCTGTGGGCCAATCAGCGCCACCAGGTAGTGGCGCGAGGCCGGGAAGTCCAGCTCATTTCGGAAGAGCTGGTAGCTCCACGGATGGCCATTGGTCGCCTCCTCGATGCGAACCACAGCGCTGAGGTGCCGCCGACGCATGGGGCGAAGTCGCAGGCCGTCGGGTGGATCGCTCACCCCAGAAGGTTGCCAGGTGCGCCTCCCGAGGCACTCGATCGACGGCGCCACTCACTCCCGGCAGGCGGCTCCGATGGCGAGGGTCCCCCCACCACGGGTGGTTTCGGTGGGATCATGGCGAGGTGGCGACCACAGACAAGAACGACGATGCCCCGGCACCGGCCAGTCAGCCCGGCCCCGCCGAGCGGGCTGGGGTGGGGCCGGTAGCCCCGCGAACGCCCCCCGAGGGCGCCGACCAACCTGCGCCTGAGTCCGCTCCGCCGACCGATGCCCCTCCGCCCGGCCCCTTCACCGCTGGTTCGCCCCAAGACAACCCTGATGACGGCGATGACCTCATCATCGACCTGCAGGACTCCTCTCGCACCAATACCTCCGGCCCGGCCACCGAGGAGCAGGGCGCCCCGGCGGCCACCACCACCCTGACGCGGGAGGGCGGGGATGAGCCCGCCCCAGCCGCCGACGCGCGTCGCCTTGAGGAGATTCAGGCCCGCATGGCCGCCTGGGAGCAGGCACGCGAGCGCGTGCTGGCCACCGAGGCCGACGTGGTAGAGCACCGCCGACGTGTTGATGCCCTGCTGGCGAGTCACGACGACCGGGTGACCGCGCTCGAGCGTCGTCAACAACAGGCGCTGACCAACTTGAACGCGCTGGGCGACCAAGTCCGCGCCGAGATTCGCCTGTCGGGCATCGCCAGCGAGCGGCGCGAGCGGTTCGGCGACCACGACGAGCTGCGCGCCACCGTGCGCACCCTGCTTCGGCGCATGAGCGACGGCCGACCGATCGACGACGACGACCGCCGCGAGCTGCTGGCCCTGGGGCATCGCACCGGCGACCACTGGCTCTCAGATGCGGGGCGCGCCGTGGTGGCGTGGGCTATGGGCGACGAGGTGCGGGGGGACACCGCAGCCGAGCGGGCGATGTCCACCGACGACGAACCGGCCCGCTGGTTCCTGGCGGCCGTGGCGTTCACCCAGCCCGAGCTGACCCATCGGCGGTGGGAGACCCTCGCCCGCGGGTTGGAACGGGCCGACCCGGCGGCCTCCCCCGTCGCCCTCGACCTTGCGGAGCTGGCGCTCGGCGACACCGCGGGCACCGAAGGCGCGATGCGCGCCGCCGACCTGCTCACCGGCTGGGCCGGCGAACCGCCCGGCGACCCCGCACGCCACGACGGGTGGGTGCGCCGCGTGGCGAGAACCGCCACCGAGGTACCCGACCAGGGCTACGAAGGGCTCAAGCGCCTGGAATGCTGGGACCAGCTACAAGCCGGGCTGCGGGCGCTGACCGTTGGCGAGGCACTTCAGGCACGCATGGATCACAACGCCGGCGTCGATGACTCCCCCGAGGCCGAGGACGGCGACCACATTGCACGCGGCCATCTGCTGTCCGCCATCGAGGCACTGATCGACCAGCCCGAGCCGGACGAGGCGGAGCTGCTGGCAGAAGAGCTGCGGCTGCGAGACCAGGTGGGACGCCCCCGCACCCAGCATCGTCCACGTTTGCCGGATCTGCCCGACCCCGACCGGCTGCTCTGGTCCTTGGCACTGGGCGAACGGTCGGGGGAACTCGGGCCGCGAGCCACCGCCGTGCTGCGCCGCACCGGCCGCCGCTGGTTGGCCACGTCGCTCTCCGAGCACCTCTCGGTGACCCGAGGCTTCCTCCCTCAGACAGCAACGGTGGACATCGGGTCGGTCAAGTCGTTCGTCCTGGAGCGGCCCCAGCCGGCACGCACCGGCATTTCCGGGCCGTCGACCGATCCCGACGCTCACGCCGATGGGGGCGAGCAGCACCGGGTTCACGAGCACGGCGCGCCTCAGGATCAGGCCACGGCGGAGCTCGAAGCGGGCCGTCCCGCCGCTTCGGGGCCTGCCACCGCTGCTTCCGCCAGCGCGCTCAACGCCGCTCGTTTCCTCGGCAACGATGCCGACGTCAACGTCAACGGCACCGGAGACACATCCGACCGCAGCTCCAGCTCCGAAGCGGAACCGGCCAAGCAGCCGACGCTGGAGCAGGCCATCACGCCTCCGAAGCCCCCCGCTGAGGGCCCCGACGTCGCCGAGGAGCCTTCCAGCGACCCGGGCTCCGGTCCCACCAGTGCCGGCACCGAGACCGAGACCAGCGACACGTCGGACGCAACGTCATTCGCGCCGACGAAGGCCCTCCAGCAGGCACTGGAGGCGGCCGATGGGCCGGAGGCCAAGGCGCGGCCCATCGGAGCCATCGACGTCGTGGGGCTGATCGTGGCCGTCGTCGGTTTGGTGCTGGCGCTCACCGTCACCCCATGGGCATGGATTGCCGTCGGCGTCGGAGTGGCCGTCTTCTTGGTCGGCATGGTGCTGCGCCGCCGCAGGGCCGCCCGCCGACGCCGCAAGCGCCGCGAAGCCCACGCCGAGGCGCAGGCGGAGCTCACGGCGCTGTGGACCGAGTGGGAGGCCTTCTGGGCCCGGGTGGACACCGCCGAGGCCGCCAACGCCGACCTCCTGGACCGGCTGTCGCGCCAGCGTTAGCGCCCACCCCGGCCCGCCTTGGCGCGCCCTGACCCCGCCTCAACCAAGTCCCTGCTCCAGCGAACTGGGGACCCCCGCCCGGGCCCTGACCCCACGGCCGGTCCCCACTACCGGCACGCCCACGAACTGGGGACCCCCGCCCGGGTCCTGACCCCACGGCCGGTCCCCACTACCGGCACGTGGTCGTGCCGGCCGACAACCGGGCACGCTGGGGGCCGGTCGTGGCATGCGGATCGGCGGCCGAGTCGAACCCGGCGCGGAACACAGCGAAGCGCTCGCAGGCTGCGCCAGCGGCTCCCAGCGCCCCGGCCACCACGGCAACCGTGCGAGACCGCCGCCCGGCCATGACCGTCAGGGCCACCGCAGCGCCCGACGCCAGCCTGCCCGCCGCACGAAACCGGCCGCCTCGCCCGGTCCGCAACGGCCGGCCAAGTTCGCCGAGGTTGCGCACCATGGTCTCGGTGGCCACCTCCCGCTGGAGCGCACCGGCCACCAGGGCCCAGCGGGCCAACCCGGCGTCCGCCGGGGGGACCATCGCTACCGCCACGGCCCCAGCGCTCTGAGCTGCAGCCCCGGCGAAGGCGAAGGGCAGTTCTCGTCGCGCCTCGTGCCAGACGGGCACGGCGGTGTCGGCCAGCAACACCGCCGTGTAGGTGGCCAGGAGCGACCCCAGCGCCGCCGCGATCACCCCGGAGCGCCGCGCCAAGGGGCCCAGCGAGGGACTGCGGCCCAGCTCGCCCAGCACCGCCACGCCGATTGCCGTCGGCGCATACACGGCCAACAGCCACGAGCCCATGTTCATGGGAGAGGTCGGCTTGACCACGCGCAGCATGTTGAGCAACCGCTCGGGCCGGCCCAGGTCCGACACGAGCAGCGCCGGCGACACCGCCGAGGCCACCGCAGCGGCACGCTCGGCGGCCACGGCCACCGGGAGATCGTCGACGGCGCGGGCAACTGCGCCGAGCACCGAGGATGCCCCGGCCACGCCCCCGGCGAACAGGTACCACGGCACCTCCACCGTCCACACGGGCGCCTTGATCACGGGCTGGTCGTAGTAGCTGCGGGGTTCGGCGGCAGGAACCACCGCGTTGGGGTCGCCCTGGCCCCTCCGCCGAGCGCCGCTCATCGCCGCCACGCCCCGGCAGCGATGAGGCCCACCAACCCCACCGCAGCGGCCCCGGCCGCCCTCCACATGGCAGCCAGGTTCCGGGTGGTCACCACGGGGTCCGGCGGCAGGCCGTACACCTCGGGGTCGTCCAACAGCAGAAACATGGCCCCAGTGCCGCCCACCCCGTCGTTGGGATCGGCCCCGTAGAGCTGCGCCCCGGGAACCCCGGCGTCGACCAGTTCCTCGAGGCGCGCGCCGGCCCGCTGCCGCAGCTCAGCCAGGTCGCCGAACATGATGGAATCGGTGGGGCACGACTGGGCGCAGGCCGGGGCCATGCCGTCCACCAGGCGGTCGTAGCACATGGTGCACTTCCACGCCCGTCCGTCGCTCTCGCGGCGGTCGATGACGCCGTACGGGCAAGCGGGCACGCAGTAGCCGCAGCCGTTGCAGATGTCGGCCTGCACCACGACCGTGTCGAATTCGGTCCGAAACAGCGACCCCGTGGGACACACGTCCAGGCAGGCCGCGTGGGTGCAGTGCTTGCACACGTCGCTGGACATCAGCCACCGCACCTCGCCCGCAGGCGCCACCCGCTGCTCGATGAAGGCCACGTGACGCCACGCGTCTGCACCGAGGTCCGTGGTGTTGTCGTAGCTCTTCGCAGTGAGGTCGGTCAGCGTTTCGTCGATGCCGTTCCACTCCTTGCACGCCACCTCGCATGCCTTACACCCGATACACACCGACGTGTCGGTGAAGAACCCCACCCGAGTTCCCGGATCGAAGCCGGTGACCTGGCTCATGAGGGCTCCTCTTCAGCGGCGGCACCGGGCCGGTGACGGTCCACCAGGTCCCGCACGGCTGCTCCCTGAGGTCGACGGCCCGGCACCACATCGCAGGTGGCGGCCTTCACCTCCTGGATGTGCACGTTGGGGTCCAGGGCCAGGCCGAACAGGTCGTTGGCCGAGTCACCCGAGACCAGCCCCCTCGATCCCCAGTGATAGGGAAGGCCAACCTGATGCACGGTTCGGCCCTGGATGCGAAGCGGCGCCACCCGGTCGGTCACCAGCACGCGGGCCTCGATGGCCGAGCGCGTGGAGATGATGGTGGCCCAGCCCCCATTGGTGAGCCCGCGCAGCTCCGCGAGCTGGGGCGAGACCTCGCAGAACATCTCGGGCTGCAGCTCCGCCAGATGCCCGACGAATCGGGACATGCCGCCCGCGGTGTGGTGTTCGGTGAGGCGGTAGGTGGTCATGACGAACGGATAGCGGGCGACGCCATGCTCGGCGGCGCCGGGATTGGAGGGATTGTCGGCGCGGTGGAAGAGCTGGCGGGTGGGGTTGGCCCGTTGGCCATACAGGGAGTTGACGAAAGGCGACTCGTGCGGCTCGTAGTGGGCCGGGAGCGGCCCATCGACGAGCCCGCTGGGCACGAACAGCCAGCCCAAACCGTCGGCCTGCATCACAAACGGCGCATCGCCCCGGTGCGCGGCGAGGCCGGTGGCACCCGGAGGCGGCTCGTAGCCCGGCGGCTTGTCCGCCGGGAAGTCGGGAACGTCGGCGCCCGTCCAGGCGCCCGCTTCGGCGTCCCACCACACGTAGGCCTTTCGTTCCGACCATGCGTTGCCCTGGGGGTCCGCCGACGCGCGGTTGTAGAGGATGCGGCGGTCCATCGGCCAGGCCCAGCCCCACTCCGGTGCCACCCAGGACTGCTGATCGCCCGGCGTTCGGCGACGGGTCTGGTTGACGCCGCCGGCGTAACAGCCGCTGTAGATCCAGCACCCGCACGAGGTGGAGCCGTCATCAGCCAGTTCGGCGTAGCCGGACAGCGGGCGTCCGTCGGCATCGGTGCCGTTGATCTCCCGCAGCACCGCATCCGCCGCGGGGTCGCCGTGGGGGCCGACCAGCGGATAGTCCCAGGCCAGGTCGGCGATGGGACGGTCGCGCGGATCATCGGAGTCGGCCAGCTTCTCCCTGATGATCCGCCCAAGGTGGTAGGCGAACCACAGGTCCGATCGCACGTCGTGACGCGGTTCGACGGCCTGGTCGTGCCACTGCAGCAGGCGCTGGGTGTTGGTGAACGTGCCGTCCTTCTCGGTGTGCGTGGCCGCCGGGAGGAAGAACACCTCGGTGCCGATGTCCTCGGTGCGCAGCTCGCCGGTGGCGATCTCGGGTGCGTCGTGCCAGAACGAAGCGGTCTCGATCTCCTGGAAGTCGCGGACCACCATCCAGTCGAGGTTGGCCAGCCCCAGCCGGTGCAGGCGGCCGTTGGCAGAGCCGACCGCAGGGTTCTCGCCGAGTACCAGGAACCCGTCCAGCCGGTTGTCGACCATGTCCAACACGCTTTGGTAGGTGGAATGATCGCCGGTGATGCGGGGCAGCCCACCGAAGCACCAGTCGTTGTCAGCCGTGGCGGCGTCGCCGAAGTACGCCTTGAGCAGGCTGACCAGGTAGGCCCGCATGTCGGCCCAGGAGCCAGACTGGCTGGCGTTGGCCCGCACATAGTCATCCAGCGTGGCGTGCTCGGGCCTGGGCATCGGCAGATAGCCGGGCAGGATGTTGAACAAGGTGGGGATATCGGTCGAGCCTTGGATGCTGGCGTGGCCCCGTAGGGCCAGGATGCCCCCACCGGGGCGACCCATGTTGCCCAGCAGCAGCTGGATGATGGCCGCGGTGCGGATGTACTGCACGCCCACGGTGTGTTGGGTCCAGCCCACGGCGTAGCAGAAGGCTCCGGTGCGCTCGGGCCCGGAGTTGTCGCACAGCGCATCGGCCACCTTGAGGAACTGGGATCGGGGCACGCCGCAGAGCTCCTCGACCAGCTCGGGGGTGTAGCGGGCGAAGTGCCGCCTCAGCAGCTGAAACACGCAGCGGGGATGCTGCAGCGTGCGGTCCTGAGGTGCGGCGCCCTGGTCCTGGTACTGCCACGACTCGTTGTCGTAGGTGCCCGTGGTGGGATCGAACCCGGAGAACAGCCCGTCGAGATCCTCGGTGTCCTCGAAACGCTCGTCGATGATCACCGGCGCGTTGGTGTAGTTCACGACGTAGTCGCGGAACTCGCGTCCGTTGGTGAGGATGTGGTTGACGATGCCCCCGAGGAAGGCGATGTCACTCCCTGCCCGCAGGGGGACGTGCAGGTCGGCGACCGCGCTGGTGCGGGTGAAGCGCGGATCCACGTGGATCACCTTGGCCCCACGCCGCTGCGCCTCCATCACCCACTGGAACCCGACGGGGTGGCACTCGGCCATGTTCGAGCCCTGGATGACGATGACGTCCGCGTTGGCCAGGTCCTGCTGGAACGTGGTTGCGCCGCCCCTTCCAAACGTGGTCCCCAAACTGGGGACGGTGGAGGAGTGTCAAATGCGGGCCTGGTTCTCGATCTGGATCGCCCCGAGCGCCGTATAGAGCTTCTTGAGGAGGTAGTTCTCCTCGTTGTCCAGGGTGGCTCCGCCCAGGTGGGCGAATCCCATGGTGCGCTTCAGCGGGCGCCCACGATCGTCGGTCTCCTGCCAGTGCCGCCGGCGGGAGTCGACGATGCGATCGGCAATGCGGTCCATCGCCTCGTCCAGCGGCAGGTACTCCCACTCGGTGCCGTGGGGACGTCGGTACTTCACCCGATACTCGCGGCTTGGGCTGGTGACCAGCTGACGGGTGGCCGATCCCTTCGGGCACAGCCGCCCGCGGGAGATGGGGCTCTCGGGGTCGCCCTCGATCTGGGTGATCTCCCCGTCGCGCACGAAGACCCGCTGACCACAGCCAACCGCGCAGAACGGGCACACCGTCCGCACCACCCGGTCCGCCGTGCTGACGACCGACCCGGCACCGATAGCGTTCGATCGGGCGGCCTCGCCCCGCCCCGTCGGGTCGCCCATCCGAAGCTGGCGCGCCACCGGCCACCGCCCGACAGCTTGGCGCAGCTTCCCCCGTGATCCCATCGCAGAGTTCTACCCGTTGCGCAGCCGCCCAACCAGCAGGTTGACTCGGCGTCCCGCTTCGACGTCGGCGGCCCTCGCAACCCGGGTGGCGGGATCGGTCAATCGTGGCGGGTGCTCCAGTTGATCTCGGCATCCGGCCTGCGGAGGTAGATCGGTTCCAGCTCGCTCTGATTGACGAACTCCTCTCGAACCGCACGGGCATGGGCCAGCTGCACGAGCGACGACGAGGACGGGTGAGACAAGGCCGGATCGGCCAGCTCGACGCCCCCAACCGACCCCAACACGTCGGCGTACCGGTGCGCCCCGTCGCCCACCACCAACGTGTCGGCCGGTTCGGCGAGGAGCTCGGATGCCAACTCGTCGGGCGAGGTGAGACGGAACTCCCCCTCTCGCTGAACGCCCCCCGGAACCGGCCAGTAGGTGGCCCAGTACAGCTCGCCACGGCGCGCATCCAGGGCCGCAACGATGCGACGCTCGGCGTAGCGCAGCGGGAAGGCCACGAGGTCGAGGCTGGGAAGCCCAACCGTCGGGATGGCTAACGCGTGGGCCATCGCCTTGGCCGTCGCCATGCCCACTCGCAGTCCGGTGAACAGCCCGGGGCCGACGTCCACTGCGATGGCGGCGAGGGCGGCGGCGTCGTGTCCGGTCTGAGTCAGGAGGAACTCGATGGCGGGAGTGAGCGTCTCGGCGTGGCGGCGACCGCCGTTGGCATGGAACTCGGCCAACACCCCCCGCTGATCCACCAACGCGGCCCCTACCCGATCGGTGGCGGTCTCGATCCCCAGCATCAACACGGCGACACCTCCCAGGCCACGTCGTCGGAGACCGCCGAGTTGAGGGCCGAGTGCAGCGCCTGCTCGCGGGCCCCGAGTTGTCCCTCGAGGCGGAGCTCGATGACCCGTCGGTCGAGCGGGCCGCCGTGTCGTTGGCTCCCCGCAACCCCCTCGGATGGGCCCGCCGCATCTCCCGGAGTCGAGGCCTCGGAGGCCTCGGGGCCCTCCAGGCTCAGCGTGACCGTCACCCGATCGACCGGCAGCAGGGCCCCGATGCCCTCGCCCCACTCAATGAGCGTCACCGCGGTCCCGTCGAGCAGTTCGTCGAGGCCCAGCGCCTCGGCCTCGTCCAGCGACGCCAAGCGATACACGTCCAGGTGGTTCACCACGAGGGCCCCGCTCGTCGAGGGCCCTTGGTAGTGCTGGAGGATGGCGAACGTCGGGCTGGTGACCGGGTCGGAGATGCCCAGCGCCGCCACGAAGCCCTGGGTGAAGGTCGTCTTGCCGGCCCCCAGGTCGCCGCTGAGCACCACCACATCGCCCTGGCGGCTGATGGACGCCACCGCCTCGGCCACCGACCGGGTGCCCGCCGCAGAGGTCGTCACCAGCCTGAGTCGGTGGGGGGGCGCCGACGCCCCACGACGTTGTTGCACACCGGCCAGGGTAGTTGGACGCTTCGGCGCCGCCTGACCGGCGCGGGGTCACGACTCACTGGGAGGAGCCACGACCTCGGCGTGTCGTCGGGGCAGCCGAGGGCCGAGGCAGGTGACGATCTCGTAGGCAATAGTGTCCAGGCGGTCGGCCCACTCCCAGGCGCCGATCGCGTCGCCCGCGTCGGCGGCGCCACCGCGCTGAGCGCCCAGCAGCACCACCTCGTCACCCACCCTCACCGGGGAGCCGTCGGTGCAGTCCAGCACCAGCTGGTCCATGGTGACCACGCCGGCGATCGGCCGCCGAACTCCGCCCACCAGCGCCTCGCCCCCCGTCAGCCCCAGTCGGCGCGGCACACCGTCGCCGTAGCCGATGGGCACGGTGGCCAACACGCTGGGCCGGCCGGTCACGAAGCGATGGCCGTAGCTCACGCCCTGCCCAGCCGGCACCTCCTTCACGAAGCTGACGGCGCTGAGCACGCGCAAGGCCGGACGCAGCCGCCGGACGCTCGGAACGTCGGCCAACTCGGGCGACGGCGCCAGGCCGTAGAGCGCAATGCCGCAGCGCACCAGGTCGAACCGGGTGGCCGCATGGGCCAGCGTTGCCGCCGAGTTGGCTGCATGCACCACGGGCGGCCGCAGCCCCTGGGACGTCAACTCGGCCACTAACTCTACGAAGCGCTCGAGCTGCTCGTCCGTGGTGACGACGCCCGGCTCATCAGCCCGGGCGAAGTGGGTGCAGACACCCTCCGCCTCCACCCCCGGGGTGGTCCTGATCGTCCGCAACAGCGGCACTGCGTCGGCGGGGTCGGCCCCCACCCTGCGCATGCCCGTATCCACCTTGAGATGGAGCCGGGCGGGACGACCCGCGGCGCTCGCCGCCTGCCCCGCGTGTGCGATGTCAGTGGCGGAACACACCACGAGTTGCACATCGTGGCGCACTGCGTCGTGGGTGGAGTCGG
Organism: Microthrixaceae bacterium; assembly: GCA_041394405.1. Taxonomy (GTDB): domain Bacteria; phylum Actinomycetota; class Acidimicrobiia; order Acidimicrobiales; family Microtrichaceae; genus Microthrix. The sequence goes on along the minus strand of JAWKIF010000009.1, from coordinate 62,477 downwards.
CCGGTTGTGGGCCTAGGGCCATGATCGGCGCGTCGACCCCCGCCTTCCTCAAGGTGAGGGCCTCCTCGACCGACGCCACCCCCAGCATCGATGCCCCGCCGGACAGGGCTGCACGGGCGGCCGCCACCGAGCCGTGGCCGTACCCATCGGCCTTCACGACGGCACACAGCTGCGCCCCACCCGCCTCCTCGGTGAGCAGGGCGGCGTTGTGGGCGATGGCGGCCAGGTCAACTGCCACGTGGCTGGGCCGGGTCACGTCGCCCGCCCAACGGCCGCGCCCGCCAGCAGCTCATCGAGCACTCGAGCCACCAGCTCGGGCAGATCCCCCGCCCGAAACCCGGCCCTGAGGCCCCGCCGGGCAGCACGCCCGTGCAGGTGCGCAGCCAGCGCAGCCGCCTCGAAGGCATCGGCCCCGCACGCCAGCGCGGCACCGATCATCCCCGCCAGGACGTCACCCGTTCCCGCCGTGGCCAACCGCTCATCGCCGGTGGAGACCAGGCGAACCCGCCCGTCGGGTGCTGCAACCACGGTGGTCGGGCCCTTCAGCAGCGCGATCGACCCGGAGCGTTCCGCCAGGTGCAGCGTCGCTGCCAGCCGGTCGTCGCCGGGCGGCTCACCCATCAGCGCCTCGTACTCGCCGTCGTGGGGCGTCAGCACGGTGGGCGCCGGGCGGTGCGCACAGGCGTCAACGAGGGCGCTCCCGCCGCCGCCCAGCGCATCGGCATCCAGCACCATTGGCGCCGAGCTGGCTGCCATCAGCGACACCACTCCGTCCATCAGGCTCCGCCCGCGACCGAGGCCGTTGCCCACCACCAGGGCACCCACCCGCCGCTCGTCGGCCACCCGGGCGGGCCACTCGGTGCCCTCCAAGGCACGCGTCACCGCCTCGGTGGGCAGCTGGGCGGGCGGTTGCGGGGCCAGCGGGGCGGGCGGGGCGTCCACCTGGGGCGAGCCGACCAGCACGTAGCCCGAGCCCGCCCGTCCAGCTGCTTCGGCGACGAGGGCCGCCGCGCCGGTCATGCCGGGTGCGCCGCCGATGACCCAGACGGCGCTCTGCCACTTGTGGGCGTCAGCTGCGCGCCGGGGCCAGCAGCGCACCACATCGTCGTCGGTGATGAGGGCCCGGGTCAGTGCCCCAGCCGTACCCACCTCGGCCTCCACGCTCAGCCCGATGTCGGCCACCCGCACCCGACCGCAGTAGTCGGGGCCGTGTCCCAGCAGCAGGCCGGTCTTCAGGGCTGCGAACGTCACCGTCGCATCGGCCCTCCAGGGCGTTCCGCAGAACACACCGGTGCGCCCGTCCAATCCCGACGGAATGTCTACAGCCAACACCCGCACACCGGCGGGCAACGGGGGCGGATCGTAGGGGCGGCTCAGGCCGGTGCCGAAGGCGGCATCGATCACCAGGTCCAGGTTGGGGGCGTGGGGGATGGTCTGGTTGTGGGCGCCAAGGGTGGCCCGCACCCCGCGCTCACGCAGGCGTTCGACGGCCACGCGTCCGTCGGCCCCGTTGTTTCCGGGCCCCGCCACGACGTGCACCCGGCGGCCGTAGGCGCCGCCCAGCATCTCCAGCGCCTCCCTCGCCACCGCCCACCCAGCCCGCTGCACCAGCTCGCCCATGCAGTCGGCGGCGGCGGTATCCACCGCCGCCATCTCCTCGGGCGTCAGCACCGGTTCCATGCACCGATCCTGCCACTCGGACCACCCAACCCCATGCACGGGCGGCCAACCAACCCCAAGTGGGGACCGAATCTTGGGCCAGAACCCCAGCGGGAGTCCCCACTAGGTCAGCGAACCTCAAGCGGGGACTGATTCCGGGGCCAGAACCCCGGCGGGAGTCCCCAGTACGTCAGGGGCGTGAGTCGAGAGCGATCACGACGGTTTGGGCCACCGTGGCCGTATGGGTGGCCGACACCAGCCACCCGGCGATGCCCGCCGCCTCGGCCAGCGGCGTTGCGGCACCGCCGAGCGCCAGCGTGGGCGCACCCGAGGGGCCCCGCACCAGCTCGATATCGTGGAATCCGACCGGGCCGAGCCCGCAGCCCAGCGCCTTGGCCACCGCCTCCTTCGCTGCAAAGCAGATACCGAGGTGCCCCACCTCATCGCCCCCGGTGGCCGCATCGACCAGCTCGGTGGGGGTGAAGCATCGCTCTCGCATCGCGGGGGTGCGCTCCAACGCCCCTGCGAGCCGGCGCACGTCCACGGCGTCGACGCCCACCGCTACGGCGTTGGAGGGAGCTCCGCCCTCGAAGCGGACCTCGGCGGCCAGGTGCACCCCAGCCAACGGCGCCGCTTCGGCGGCGTCGGTTCCCTCCGACCCCGGCGCGGGCATGCGCTGCGGCATCGGCCCGTTCGAGTCCGCCCAGTAGATCGGGCCCATGGTGGCCGCCTAGTTGGCGGCGGGGGCGCTTCGCCACCGCTCGGCCAGCTCGAGCACCGGCAAGGCCAGCAGATCGATCACCGGCTGCTCGCCCAGCAGGTCGTCCCGAAAGTGCTCCTCGGTCTCGGTCACTGCGTCGCTCAGCCCCTGATAGCGGCGGCGATAGCCCTGAAGCACGCTGCGAGCCGTCGCAGGCTCCACCCGGTCGGCCAACTCCACGTGCAACAGCACCAAACCGGTGGTGGCGCCATCCTTCATCTGAGGCACGATCACGACGGTGCGGCCGTCGGTGCGCCCCCGGGTGACCAGCAGTTCCTGTTCGCGGGCCACCAGATGCTTCGTGCCTCGCAGCCGTGGGTCCCGCTCCAGCCGGGAGGTGAGCGCACTGGCCACCCCGCCCTTGTCCAGCACGGTGGCGGTGGGCATCTCCCCGTCCGCATCGGAGACGTCGTAGCGCACGAAGCCGCGCACCTCGCGAACCACCGGCGAGAGGTCGGCCAGCGTCCGCAACGTTCGATAGCTGATGCGATCGCGGTTGGCTCCCGCCGCGAAGAGCTCCTTGACGAGCGGGATCTCCAACACCGACTCGTCGCTGCGGCTGATGCCCACCGTGACGGTCTTCGCCTGATGCTTGATGGCGTCGATCGGGCGGGTCAGCTCGTCGATCGCATCGTTGAGGGCCGAGATGAGATCGTCGACCACCACACCCGGTGTGCCGATCTTGCCCAGCTCCACCTGGTAGGCGTCCAGCGGTGACGTGCCCAGCGCAAACCGGAATGCGGTGGCCACCCGGTTGGCGGTGGAGGCCTCCAGGTGTCCGTTCAGCTCGCCGGCCCGCAGCGCGGCGAACCATGCGCCCGCCGGTGCGGCCAGCTCGCTGCGCAGCCGAACCAGCAGCTCCCCCGAGTCCACTCCCGAGGCCAATGCCCCCTCCACCACCACCCGCGCCTCCCGCAGGATGCGCGCCTGGGCGTCGATGGCCAGCGCCGCCTCGTAGCCGAACAGGTGGCCGGCCATGGCCGACAGGATGAACGCCAACCGCGGGTGGGTCTCGGGCACCGAGATCACGTGCATGGCGGCCGGGAACTCGCTGGCCCCCTCGGTGGCGATCACCACCGGTGCCGCCTGGTGGGCCCGGAAGATCGCCACCTCCTTGCCGACGTCGGCCGCAGTGGAACCCACCAGGCCGGCAGCGCAGATGAGGATCAGCGGCTCGGAGGACAGGTCGATGTGTTTCTTGTCCTCGGTGGCGTCACACGCCATCGACTTGTAACACAACTCCGACAGCTTGATGCGCAGCTCGCGCGCCGAAATGATGTTGGGCCCGTTGCCCACCAGCGCCCAATAGCGGCGGGATACCGCAAAGCGACCCGCGGCCTCGGCGCACTGCGGACGGACGCCCAGGGTTGCCTCCAACACCGAAGGCATCTGCGACAGCGCCGCCAGCACCAGCTGCTCGTCCGGATCGTCGGCGGTGCGAGCCCCGGGGGTCGCCGCCGCGATGCCGTAGGCCAGCAGCAGGCCGGCGGCGATCTGGGAGTAGAACGCCTTGGTGGAGGCGACCGACATCTCCACGTCGCGCCCGTCCGCCGTGTAGAGCACGCCGTCGGACTTGTCCACCAGGTCGCTGTTGCGCCGGTTGACGATGGCGACCACCTTGGCGCCCCGGCCCCGCGCCAGGTCGACCGTTCGGTTCGTGTCGGTGGTGGTGCCCGACTGGCTGATGGCCACGATGAGGGTGTCGGACATGTCCGCGCGCAGCTGGAAACCCGACAGCTCCGTGGCCGGCAACGCGTCGACGTCAACGTCGGTGTCCGACAGCAGATTGCCCAGCTGAAACGCCAGGCTCTGCCCGGCAATGGCCGCCGTCCCCTGCCCGATCACCATCACCCGATCGATCGATCGGTCGCCGAGCCCGGCGCGAACGTCCAGCGGCAGCGTCGTTGCGGGAAGGCGCACCTCAAAGCCACCGTCGGGGTGCTCCAGCAGCTTGCCCCGCAGCGTCTTGGCAAACGACGACGGCGCATCCCCCAGCTCCTTGAGCAGGAAGTGGGGGAACTCCCCGCGGTCGATATCGCGGGTGGTCACCTCGGCGGTCACCACGTCGGCCTCGCTCAGCGGCAGGTCGGTGCCGTCGTAGCTCCAGCGGGTGATGCCCTCGATGGTTCCGGCAGCGGCTGCGTCCAGCCGCAGGATCTGCCCACGCGTGGCGGTGGGATTGGCTGGGTCGCTCGGGGTCTCGCCATCCATGCGGACGAACCGCGAGGTCTCCTCCACCACGCCGTAGGGCTCGGAGGCGACCACGAAGGCGTCGTCGGCCAGGCCGACGTACAGGGCCTGCCCCGACCCGCGCAACGCCAGCATCAGCTCGCCCGGATGGGCCGCGCTGTGCCCGGCAATCGCCACCGACCCCTCCATCGGTGCCACCGTGTTGCGGAACGCCGCGTCGCTGGTGAGCCCCTCCGCCAACCGACGGCTCCACAACACGGGGATGACCTTGGCGTCGGTCGTGACCTCGGCGGGCAACTCTAGCGATTCGGCGGCCGCCAAGTCCGCGTGATTGTCGACGTCACCGTTGAGCACCGCAGTGGCGAACGGGGCCCGCACGTCGGGGGTCGTCCCGTTGCGGAACGTCGCCACGGCTGCCGCCTCCTCGCTCGATTGCGGGTGCGCGTTGGCCTCCGAGATGATGCCGACCGACGCCCAGCGGGTGTGGCCCAGCACCATGGTCCAGGCGTTGGGCGAGTCCAGTGCCAACCGCAGCAGTTCATCCTCGAGCACCGCCGCCCGCAGCGAGGCCGTGTTGTCGCCCAGCTCGCCAATCTCGGCTGCCGCCTTGTAGACGAAGCTGAGCGAGCCGTCCGGGGTTCGTACCGCGCCGGACCCGAAGAGCGGAACGCGGCGCTTGGCCAGCAGGGCGCGCACCTGTGCGGAGTCGAGATCGAGATCGTGGCCGGTCACGAAGAGCTGGATGCCGGCGGAATCGCGGCCGCGAACCTCCAACCGGTCCAGCGCCGACAACGCCTGGTGCATCGACAGCCCCGCCGCGAGCGCACCCGGGGACGGGTCGGGCCCCATCAGGTCGACGATGCCGTCGGCAGCCCGCAGGCGATCTCGGGCGATGGCCCAAGTCCGGTCGCGTAACGCAATGAGCCCTGCGTTGATCGCCTCCACCCGATCGGCGGGGACGACACCGTTGGCCTCCGCCTCCTCGATGCGATCCGCCAGGCCGTCCAGCCGCTCACAAGCCGACTTCAGCTCGGCGCACCGCTGCGGATCGGCCAGCAGCGACGCCGCGCCGTTGAGGCCTCGAAGCGACCGGTCGACGGCAGCGGCGGCTTCGGCAGCATCGCCGAGCGCCTCCCAGCGAAGCGTCCCACCGGCGCCGTCGCCCTCGAGGCGAACGGCGGCCTCGGTCAGCTGCGTGACCAGTGGGGCGAGGTCGAGGCGCCGCACCGCAGCGGGTCGACGCAGAAGGGCGATGATTCCGCACATCGTGGGCAACTCCTTGGCCGGGGGGGGGACCGGCGAGTTTGGTGGGCGTGGTTGTGATCCGCCCACGTGGTGGCGGGCCCACCAGACGATCTGTTGCAGTGCCCGACAGTGTAGGAGCCGTCACCGACTCACGCCGTCCGAACGACCGAAGTGGCCCGGATGCGCTCAGGCAGCGGCGGCGCGGACCACCTCGGCGGCCAATTGGTCGGCTATCTCGGCGGCCAGCTCTGCGGTGGGTGCCTCGACCATCACCCGCACCACGGGCTCGGTGCCCGACGGGCGGATCAGCACCCGGCCGTCGTCTCCCAGGCGTTCCTCGGCGGCATCGACGGCATCGCTGATGCGGCTGAGGAGGTCGGCCGGGCGGTTGGACAGCGAGACGTTGCGCAGCTGTTGTGGAAGGCGGACCATGGCGTCGTCGGCCAGCTCGGCCAGCGAACGGCGGCGCTCGGCGACCGCGCGCAGCAGGCGGACGGCGGTGAGGAGGCCATCGCCGGTGGTGGACACGTCGGCGAAGATCACGTGCCCCGATTGTTCACCGCCCAGCACCATGCCCTCTCGTGCCATGGCGTCCACCACGTAGCGGTCGCCAACCGGCGTGACCACCACCCTGATCCCGGCGGCCTCCATGGCCTTGCGGAAGCCCAGGTTGGACATCACCGTCACGGCCACGGCGGACTGATCGAGCCTGCCCAGGCGAGCCAGCTCCAAGGCACAGACGGCAATGATCTGATCGCCGTCGATGTCGCGGCCGTGTTCGTCGATGGCCAGGCACCGGTCGGCGTCGCCGTCCAGGGCGATGCCGAGCGCACCCTCGGTGTTCAACACGGCTTCTCGCAGCGTGCCCAACGCCGTCGAACCGACCCGGTCGTTGATGTTGGTGCCATCCGGTTCGGCGCCGATGACCACCAGCTTCACGCCAAGCCGGCGCAGCACCCTTGGGCCCACCGCCGAGGCGGCACCATGGGCACAATCGAGCACGACCGACAAGCCCTCCAACGCGCCATCGCCGCCGCCGAGTCGCACCACATCGTCCGCGTAGTCCTCCGCAGCCTGTGGCTCCCACCTGATGATGCCCACGCCGGCGCCGATCGGCGGCGGAATCTCGGTCGCGACCGAATCGGGGCCCTCGACGCGCACGCCACGGCCCGTCGTGAGGATGGCCACCACGGTTGCCTCGATGCGGTTCTGCTCGCCGTCGGACAGCTTCTGCCCGCCTGGGCCAAACACCTTCAACCCGTTGTCGGCGAAGGGATTGTGGGAGGCAGACACCATGACCCCGGGCACCCCGCGCACCCGCGCCTCCCTGGCAACCACCGGGGTGGGAACGACCTCGAGCTCGACGGCATCGGCACCGGCGGAGGCCACGCCGGCGGAGAGGGCGGCGGCCAGCATCGACCCGGATCGGCGCGTGTCCACCCCGATCACCACCTCGGCGGCATCGAAGGCATCGACGACCGCAGCACCCAGCGCCAAGGCGTAGGTGGGCGTCAGCTCGGTATTGGCCACCCCGCGCACACCGTCGGTGCCGAAGCGCAGGTTCATTTGGGGCCTGCCCCACCGCCAGCAGTGGCGGGCGCCACCATCAGCGCTTGGAGTACTGCGGCGCCTTGCGGGCCTTCTTCAGGCCGTACTTCTTGGATTCCTTCTTGCGATCGTCGCGCGTGAGGAAGCCGGCCTGCTTGAGCGAGTCGCGCAGTTCGGCGTCGAGGGCCACCAGGCCCCGGGCGATGCCGAGGCGCATGGCCCCTGCCTGGCCCGTGGGACCGCCGCCGTGGATGGTGGCGTCGATGTCGTAGTTCTCGCCCATTTCGGTGAGGCGCAGCGGTTCGGCCAACACCATGCGATGGGTTTCGTTGGGGAAGTACGCCTCGACCGGACGGTTGTTGACGGTGATCTTGCCGGATCCGTGGCGAACCCGAACACGGGCCACGGCCCGCTTGCGGCGGCCGGTTGCTTGAACGAGGGGATGTCCCATGATGTGCTCCTGTGGAGGGCTCAGCGCGCCCGGGCGTGTTCGATGGCCAACGGTTGAGGCTTCTGGGCGGCGTGCGGGTGGCCACCCTGATCCTGGTATTCGGTGGAGGTGTAGACCTGCAGCTTGTTAAGCATGCGCCGGCCCAGGCTGTTCTTGGGGATCATGCCTCGGATGCTGCCCCGCACGGCGTCGGCAGGCTTCGTCTCAAGCATCTCGGCGTAGGTGACGGAGCTGATGCCGCCGGGGTAGCCGGAGTGCGCGTACATCTGCTTGCGCTCGGCCTTGTTGGCCGTGAGCACCACCTTGTCGGCGTTGATGATGATGACGTGGTCGCCAACGTCGGCGTTGGGGGCGAACTGAGGCTTGTGCTTGCCGCGCAGGATGGAGGCAACCTCGGTGGCCATGCGGCCGAGGACCAGGCCGTCGGCGTCGACCACGTGCCAGGCACGCTCGATATCGGCTTCGTTGGGGGCGTAGGTGCGCACCGGGGAATCCTTCGGTGGTGGAGAACAGGGGTGACGCCCCAAGGGGCGCGCCACGGGCCGCTCGGGCGACTCGCCATGGTAGACGCAGATCGGCCGAATGCACCAACCACCCGACTCGGGCCGGACGCCACCACCCGGCACCGTTCGCCCCCGTGTGGGGATCAGTCGCCGACGAAGGTGACGTGAGCCTCGCCCGGCTCGGCCGTCACCTCACCGACCAGAGCGGCATCGGTGCCGACGCTGCGGGCAGCCGCGATGGCCGCATCGGGGTCGGGCGTGACCACCACCATTCCGATGCCCAGGTTGAACACGCGGCGCAGCTCGTCCTCGGCGACGCTGCCGCGGCGCGCGATCTCCGAGACGATCGGCGGGCGTTCCCAGGCCTTCGGGTCCAGGCGGGCGGCGGTGTCGGGGGGCATCACGCGCGGCAGGTTGCCCACCAGGCCGCCCCCGGTGATGTGGGCCAATGCGTGCACCCGCGACTCACCCAGCATGGCCGCCACGGCGGGGGCATAGATCACCGACGGACACAGCAGCTCGTCGGCCACGCTGGGCCCGTCGGCGACATCCCCGTAGGCGGGCGCCGCCAGCGAACCCGCAGGATCGTCGGGCGCGATCAGCACGGCTCGGGCCAGCGAGAAGCCGTTGGAGCGCAGGCCGGGCGACACCAAGCCCACCAGGGAATCCCCCGGGCGGACCGACTCGCCGGTGATCAACCGGTCGCGCTCCACCACGCCCACCGCGAAGCCGGCCACGTCGAGCGCATCGGGCTCCATCGTGCCGGGGTGCTCGGCCATCTCTCCGCCCACCAGGGCACAGCCCGCTTGTTCGCAGCCGGCCACCAAGCCGGCCATGAGCTGCTCCACCCGGTCGGGATCGAGACGCCCCACCGCCAGGTAGTCGAGGAAGAACAGCGGGGTCGCGCCGCAGCACACCAGGTCGTCCACCACCATGGCCACCAGGTCGAGCCCCACGGTGTCCCACCGGTCGGCCAGCCGGGCCACCTCCAACTTGGTGCCCACCCCGTCGGTGGACGAGACCAACACGGGTCGCTCGTAACCGGCGGGCAGCTCGAACAGGCCACCGAATCCGCCGATGTCGCTCAGCACGCTTGCGTTGTGGGTGCGGCGCAGCATCGGCAGGATGCGGCGCACCGCCTCGTCGCCGGCGTCCAGCGACACCCCGGCCGCGGCATAGGTCGCCCCTCCCGCCTCCTGGGTCACAACCCGACGCCAACCGGTGCAGCGGACTGCGGGTCGCCCTCCGGGGCGCTGGCGGCTCGGTGGCGCTGCGACGCGGCGCCGTCGGTGGGCTCGCCAGGGGCCGAGAACCCGTTGACCGCGCCGCCGCCTTCGAGGCCGCGGGCACCATCGTCGGTCGGGACAGCATCGCCGTCCCCTGACGGGGCGGCCGCTGCGGGATCCTCGCCGCCCAGCAACGACGGCTGGGTGGCGACCGGCGGCTCCTTGACCTCGAGGATGTGCTTTCCGATGTTCACCGGGATCTCCACGGGATAGTCGCCGGTCAGACACGCCGTGCAGAATTCATCGGCCGGGTCGCCATCGGTGCCGACAGTGGGCCCGACGGCGGCGAGCAGCCGGTCGAGCTCGAGGTAGGCCAGGCTGTCCACCCCCAGGTACTCCTCGATCTCGGCCACCGACATGTTGGCGGCCAGCAGGGTGTCTCGGGCGCCGGTGTCCATGCCATAGAAGCACGGCCACCGATACGGCGGGGAGGAGATGCGCAGATGCACCTCGGCGGCGCCGGCCTCGTACAACATCGCCACCATGGCCTTGGTGGTGGTGCCCCGAACGATCGAGTCGTCCACCACCACGAGGCGCTGGCCCTCGATGTTGTCGCGCAACGGATTCAGCTTCATCCGAACCCCGAGGGCCCGAAGCTCCTGAGAGGGGGCGATGAAGGTTCGGCCGATGTAGCGGTTCTTCACCAGCCCCTGACCAAACGGGATGCCGCTGGCACGGGCGTAGCCCTCCGCCGCCGGAATGCCCGACTCGGGCACGCCCATCACCAAATCGGCGGACACGGGTTGCTGGTCGGCCAGTTGCTCCCCCATGGCCACCCGAGCCCGGTGAACGCCCCGGCCGCCCAGAAAGGTGTCGGGCCGGGCGAAGTACACGAACTCGAACAGACACAGGGTTGGGTTGATGCGGTCCTGGGTGAAGGGAAACGAGCTGTGCGGGCCGTCGTCGTCGATGACCACCATCTCGCCGGGGGCCACCTCACGCTCCAGCTTGGCGCCCACCACATCCAGCGCGGCGGTCTCGGACGCCAGCACCCAGTGGTCGCCCAGGCTGCCCAAGACCAACGGGCGGAACCCGTTGGGGTCGCGCAGGCCCACCGCCTTGGTGGTGTCCATGAGCACCAGCGAAAACGCTCCCTGCAAGCGCGGAGCCACGGCGCTGAGGGCGGCCTCCAACAGGTCGTCGGTGCCGACGCCCGCCGCTCGCATGGCGCTCGCCTCCAGCGCGATCAGCTCGGCCATCAGGTCGGTGTCCGATGCCGCCAGCCCGGGCAACATGGCCGTTTCGTCGGCGAGGGCGGCCGTGTTGGTCAGGTTGCCGTTGTGGGCCAGCGCAAAGTGGAACGAGCCCGATGCCCGGTAGACGGGCTGCGCGTTGTGCACGCCGCTGCCGCCGGTGGTGGAGTAGCGGGTGTGGCCGATGGCTAGGTCGCCCTCCAGCGCATCGAGGGCGAAGTCGTCGAATACATGGGGCACCAGGCCCATGCCACGGGTGACGGTGATGTGATCGCCGTCACTGGCCGCAATCCCTGCCGACTCCTGCCCCCGATGCTGGAGGGCATAGAGGCCCAGGTACGTGAGGTGCGAGACCGCCCGTCCCGGGGCCCGGATGGCGAAGACGCCGCATGCCTCCTTCGGCCGGTCGTCGTCGGGATGACGAACCTCCGCGGAGGTGGATTCGTCGACCGAATCCGGCGCCTCACCAGCGTCGGGATGCACGGCGATTTCGTCCGGGGAAGACACTGCGCTCAGTCTCGCACGGCCCGGCGCAACACACCATGCCGAAGCGACACTCGGGTCGGATTGCTCAGCCCCACAGGGTGAGTGCTCAGCCGGCGGGTAGCGCCGGGGCCACCTGCTGACGGGCGGCGGGAAGGTCGCGCGGGGCTCCCGGATCGGCAATCGCAAGGGCCGCCACAATCAGCGCGGGGATGAGGATCATGGCCAGGAAGATGAAGGGGGTGAGGTCGCGACCCGAGCGGCGCGGCCGCCGAACCTTGCGCACCGACAGCCCACCACTTCGGAGCGCACCAGCACCCGAACCCTGATAGGTGGGCGGTGCGGCGATGCTCACGACAGTTCCTCCAACACGGCTGCGCAACCCCAAGCGGGGGGCGTCATGTCTGTACATTGCCGGACCCGAGAGCCGCAGGCAACCGACGCCGCCACTCCTCACGGAGGGCGTCAATGTCGACGGTAACCGTGGCGCCCAGGCGGAGGGTGGACCCCCCGGTGGCGCCCAGGGAAATCGTTGAGATACCAGCGGACTTGGCTCGCTGCCGCACCGCGTCGACCGCGTCTCGTGGCAGGCCCACCACAACCCTGCCGGCCGATTCGCCGAACCATCCACCTACCGTGTCGGCCACCGGGCATCCGCCTTCTGAGGGCACTTCCAGCCCGACGTGGCCGGCAACCGCCATCTCGGCGAGCGCCAGGGCAAGGCCGCCCTCGCCCACGTCGTGCGCCGCACCCAACACGCCGTCGGCCACCAAGGACCGAGTCAGCGCCGCCAGGTTGCCGACGGCGGCCAGGTCCGGGGCCGGGGTCCGTCCGCCCCGCAGCCCCTGATCCCACGCCCAACGCGATCCCGCTAGCCCCTCGACCGGATCGCCCAGCACCAGCACCTCATGGCCGTCGGTCAGCGCCAACCCGGGGGGCACCCGGGTCAGCTCATCCACCAGGCCCAAGGTGGCCACTACCGGGGTGGGGTCGATGTTGCGGCCGCCGGAGGTGTTGTACAGGCTCACGTTGCCGCCCACCACTGGGAGATCGAGCGCTCGGCAGGCCTCGGACATGCCGTCAATTGCGCCGGAGAGCTGCCACATCACCTCGGGATGCTCGGGGTTGCCGAAGTTGAGGCAGTTCACGAGCGCAAGCGGGCGGGCGCCGACGGTGGCCAGGTTCATCACCGACTCGCACACCACCATGGCCGCACCGCGCTCGGGGTCGCTGGCACACCAGCGATGGTTGCCGTCCGAGCTGAGCCCCAGCCCGCGGCCGGTCTCGGCGCCGGTGCGCGGGTCTCGCAATCGCAGCACCGCGGCATCGGCGCCCGGGCCCACGACGGTGTTCAAGAACAGCTGGTGGTCGTACTGGCTGGAGACCCACGACGTGTCGGTCACCATGCCCAGCAGGGCGGCGGTGTAGTCGCCGGTTGCGCCGCAGTGGGGCTCGTCGGTCCAACGAGCCTCCAAGTCCTCCGGGGGAGCGAGCGGCCGGTGGTACAGCGGGGCATCGTCGTGCAGCGTCGCTGCCGGCACCTCGGCCAGCACCTCACCACCAGGTTCGGAACGCACCCGCAGCGTGCCGCCCTCGGTCACCGTGCCGATCACCGAGGCCGACACCTCCCACGCGTCGGTGATCTCCAGCACCTCGTCCACCCGATGGGGCTCGACGATGGCCAGCATCCGCTCCTGGCTCTCCGATGTCAGCACCTCCACGGGGTTCATGCCCGCCTCGCGCTGGGGGATGGCCGAGACGTCCACGTCCATGCCCATGCGCGCATTGGCAGCCGTCTCGGAGGTGGCACAGGTGAGACCGGCGCCGCCGAGGTCCTGGATGCCCACCACCAGGCCCGCGTCCAGAAGCGCCAAGGTGGCCTCGATCAACCGCTTCTCCTCGAAGGGGTCGCCCACCTGGACGCTCGGCCGCTTGGCGGAGTCGTCGTCCTCGTCGCCGAATTCGGCCGATGCCAGCACGCTCACCCCACCGATGCCGTCGCGTCCCGTGGCGTTGCCCAGCAGCACCGCCACGTTGCCCTCACCTGACGCTCGGGCCAGCACCAAGCGCTCGGCGGGCAGGATGCCCAGGCAGAACACGTTCACCAGCGGGTTCTCGCGGTAGGTCTCGTCGAACACCACCTCGCCGCCCACCGTGGGAATGCCCACCGAGTTGCCATATCCCGACACGCCGGACACCACACCTTCGGCAATCCATCGGCTGCGGGCATCGTCCAGCGGCCCGAAGCGCAGCGGATCCATGAGCGCGAGAGGTCGGGCGCCCATGGTGAAGATGTCGCGCACGATGCCGCCGATACCGGTGGCCGCACCCTGATAGGGCTCGATGGCCGAAGGGTGATTGTGGCTCTCGATGCGCAGCGCGACCGCGATGCCGTCGCCCACGTCCACCACGCCGGCGTTCTCGCCGGGGCCCACCAGCACCCAGGGAGCCTCGGTGGGGAACCGACGCAGATGTACCCGGGAGCTCTTGTAGGAACAGTGCTCCGACCACATCACCGAGTACATCGCCAGCTCGAGGTGGTTGGGCTCACGGCCCAGCAACTCGACGATGGACCCGTACTCGTCGTCGGTGAGCCCCAACGAACGGTGCAGGGGCGGATCGGCGGCGCCCTGTGCCGGCTTGTCGGATGCGGCCTGGGGGGAGGGGTCGCTCACCCGCCCAGCCTACCGACCACCCGCACCCCGGGTCGCGGTCGAGTTGCCGGTGCCGAGGACCGTGCGTCCCGCTACGATGGGCACCACTGTTGGTCCAACGCTGCCCACTGCACGTGGAGGCGAGGCCAGACACAAGGGGAACTCCATGCCATCTGCCGCCGCAACCGCCGTCGCTCGTCGCTCGGGTGCCCGACTGCTGGCTGCCACCGCTGCGGCGCTGCTCTGCGTCATGGCGGTCGCCGCCCTCGGCCATCGCGATGCCGGCGCACAGGACACCGGCCCGCTGGTGATTCTCGTCTCCAACGACGACGGCATCGGCTCGGACGGCATCGACGCCGTGGTCGAGGCGCTTCGAACCCGGCCCGACACCACGGTGATCGTCTCGGCGCCGGCGGAGAACCAGAGCGGCTCCAGCGACAAGACCACCCCCGGTGGCGCCTCGGCCGCCCCCGGCACCACCAAGAGCGGCTTCGCCGGCACCGCGGTGGACGGGTTCCCCGCCGACGCCGTTCAGCATGCATTGGACAACCCGGGCCCAGAGGGTGCCCCCGACCTGGTCATCAGCGGCAGCAACGAGGGCCAGAACATCGGCTTCCTGGCCACCCTCTCGGGCACGGTCGGGGCCGCCCAAACCGGTGCCCGAGCCGGTATCCCCGCCCTGGCCGTCTCCCAGGGCCTGGGCGAGCCACCCGACTATCCCGTCTCGGTCGGTGCCGCCATGGACTGGCTGGACGGCCACGAGGCAGCCCTGCGCGACGGCACCGATACGGTGCAGGTCACCAGCATCAACGGCCCAACCTGCACCGAGGGCACCGACCGTGGGGTGGTCGAGGTGCCCCACGACGCCACCCCCGGCCTGGACTTCAGCACCCAGGACTGCACCTCCACCATGGAGAACCCAACCAGCGACGTCGAGGCGTTCAACAACGGCTTCATCTCGCAGAGCATCCTGCCCAATGACTTCCCCGAGGATGAGGCGCCCACCACCACCACGACGGCCGCTCCCTCGTCGGCGGACGATGCTCCATCAACGACCGCAGCGCCGTCGGCAGCTGCGCTCCAGCCGACCTTCACCGGCTGAGCCACCCGGCAGCTGCCGTTTCTCCCCGCGAGGACGTCGCCCAACACACCTGCGGGTGGCACTCCGGCGGGGCGCCCGCTGTTGCCTAACGGCCTCCGAGTTCGCTGGGCGCCACGGCGGCCACGTGGATCCAACCTTCCCGGCGGGCGACCGGTAGATCGTCAACCGACGGCGGCGTGCCGAGCCCCTGCGCGACGGCGCGGGCCACCAGGGCACAGACGAATGCGTCCAACCGGTCGTCGGATGCGGCCATGGCCTCCCGCACCTCAGGCGGGATCCGCAGCGTCGGCAGGTCGCCGATCAGGTGGCCCACGAGATCGGCCCGGACCTCCCGACCCGCTTCGCCCTTGTAACCCCGGGACGGCCAACCCCACGCGGCCAGGGTCCCGGCGGGATAGGTCTCGGCGATCACCCCCGAGGTGCCCGACCGGTCGACCACCAGACCTTCCTCGACCAGGCGCCGCTGAATGGCGGCTGCCCGCAGCGCGGGTACCCCGATGAGATCGGTGGACACCGAGAGCGGCCAGCGACCGGTCTCGGCGAAGCGCCGGTCGGTCAGTCGGTAGCGAAGCCGGCGGCGCGCCTCGGGCCCGGCCTCGAAGGCCCCGGCGCCGGTGTGGTGCCGGGTGAGGCCGGCGACGAAGGCATCGGGCCAGCCGAGCGGCACGTCCCAGCCGCACATAACCGCGCGTCGGGCCAGCTCGACGACGGCGTCGTCGTCCACGGGACCGGCGGACACATGCACGTCGCCGCCTTGCCAGTCGATGCAACACAGCGCCGTGCGTTTCGGGTCGGCCGCCAGGTCCACTCCGCCGGTGATCACGGCGATCGCCGGGCGCTCAGGCGGGAACGCTGTGGGTGGCCGCCGCCACCAGCGACTCCATGAGCACCCGGCCGTCGCTGGAGCCCAACAACTCGCTGGAGGCCCGCTCGGGGTGCGGCATCAGGCCGACCACGTTGCGGGCCTCGTTGCACACGCCTGCGATGTCGTCCAGGGACCCGTTTGGATTGTTCACATAGCGGAAGACCACACGGTCCTGTGCTCGCAGGGCGGTGAGCGTGGCGGGGTCGGCGGTGTAGTTGCCCTCGAAGTGGTTGACCGGAATGGAGAGGTGACGGCCCAACTCCAGGTCCCGGGTGAGGGGCGTGTCGGCTGCGCTCACCTCCAGCGAGGCCGGTGCGCACACAAACTTGAGCTGCGCGTTCTTCTGCAGGGCACCCGGCAGCAGGCCCGCCTCGCAGAGCACCTGAAACCCATTGCAGATGCCCACAACCGGGCGGCCCGCTTCGGCCAGCGCCGTGACCGCCGGCATCACCGGCGAGAACCGGGCGATGGCACCGGGACGCAGGTAGTCGCCGTGGGCGAACCCACCGGGCAGCACCACGGCGTCTACGCCCTCAAGATGGTCCTCAGAGTGAAACACCAGCCGGGGTTCTGCGCCCACATCGGCCAGCACGTCGGCCGTGTCGAACTCGCAGTTGGTGCCGGGGAAGCGAACGACCGCCACCACCGGGGCCATCAGGCGGCCCCCGCCGTGGCCGTTTCCGAGAAACGGACCTCGGCGGTTTCAATCACGGGGTTGGTGAGGAAGCGGGCGCACAGATCCTCTACCTCGGCTCTGGCGGCTGCCTCGTCGGTCGCCTCCAAGGCGAAACGAACCGTCTTGCCCACGGCGACACCGCTGATGCCGTCGAAGCCCAGGGCGCCGCACGATCGCTCGATGGTGGCGCCTTCAGGATCCGAGATTCCGGGGCGCAAACTGATGTCAACGACGACGTCGAAGGTCATGGCCTCATGTTCTCACACGGTGGCCAACCCCGTCGCTGCCGCGCGTTGTCACCGGATCTGCGCACCGACGGGCACTTCGACGTCTCGCCCGACCGTTGTGGCCACCGACCGCTAGCGGTCCCCGAACTCACGTTGGACGAGTCGCTGCTGGAGCTCCATCCGCGGTACCCCATCCGGTCCCAGCAACAGGTCCTCCCCCTTCTCGGTTGAGAACTCAAATCGTTCTCCGGAGAGCGTCTCCTGTTTTCCGTCCTCGCGGTGCAGAACGACCGTTTCGCCCGGCCACGGGTTGACCATCGTGACTGGCCGGCCCTGCTCGGACTCGATCCGAACGAACTCCGCACCCTCGTCCGATCGGCTGGAGGAGACCAGGAAGGCACCCCACGCACGCAGGTGCTCGAACCTTGCCGGCTGGTCGTCGGGCCACACGGGAAACAGGCGGATGACGTCTCCGTGGCTGGACATGAGCATCTCGTTGATCGTGTTGGGGACGGTGCTGGTGTTCTCGATGCCGTGGGGGTTGTCGGCCCGAAATCCGTTCGGCCAGCCGTTGTCGACGTACTCGGAGAGGGCATTGAGAATGGTGTCGGTGTCGTAGCCCACTCTGACCGCCGCCGGGAAGAAGCTGTTGGTCCCGTTGCCGTCGTTCCACGCCCCCTTCTCCTCGATGGTGTTCCGCGCGATCTCGAGCAACTCGTCGGGGCTGTCCGGACCGATCGCCTCACCTGGATAGATGAGCTGGGTCTCGACCGAGTTGCTCTCGACCCAGTCCGATCCTCGTTCGGCCAGCCGAAAGACCGTCCTGCCGTTTCGTGACTGAGTCGGGAACTCGCTGAGGTGGTCCAGGATGTGGTTCCACTGCTCGTGGCGGTCCTCGTCAACGCCCAGCGCCGCGCTCATCTCGATGGCGACGTCGAGGGTGTTGCGCACCAGGGCCAGCGAAACGATCGGGTTGACGTCGCCCGCCGTCAGCTCGTGTACGGCGTCGTCCTCGATGACGTACCGACCCCCGTCGTCGTCCCAGGTGACGTAGGCCTCCCAGAAGTCCGCCAGCCCCTTGACGAACGGGTATATCTTCGATGCGTAATCGGGGTCGTAGGTCGTCCGCCATCGCGTCGCCACGTTGACAGCGGCATACGCGCCGTTGCTCTTCTGGCCGAGGAACGCACCCGGCCCGGGATGGATCCCGCTGTCATAGGGATCCCCGTAGGTCGACTCGAATCCCTTGGGGCCGATCCCCACCGGGTAGTAGAGGCCAGGAATGCCCAGTTCGTCCTCGGCGTAGGCGCCCGCCTTCTCCATGAAGTCGAGGAGTGGCTGATCATAGGGCTCGGCCTGCTCGATCCGATTCGACGAATAGAGATGGTAGAAGGGGGCGCTGTAGTTGTAGTTGAGGTGGTAGTCGCCGGCCCACATCGGAGCGTCCGTGGTGACCCAGGTGCCGAAAAGGCCCGGAGGGAAATCGGGGTCGCGGCTGGTCGCACCGGAGACGTAGGTGGAGATCCAGTAGAAGCGATCGAGGTCGTCGACGTTGGTCTCGACCACCGAGCGGTTCCAATAGTCCTCCCACCACGCCGAGTGCTGCGACCAGAGCTCGGCGACCTTTGCCTCCCGGCTGAGGCTGACGGCATCAGCGCGGTAGCCCTCGGAGTCGAAGCGACTCTGCAGCGACAGCACCAGCTCGGCGGGACGCCCCGGTTCGACGACTACCGCGCTGGGGTCCCCGCCCGGAACCCGCAGGGCGGTGGCCGCCGCCGTCGGCCGGCTCACGTCCCGTTCGAAACGGCGCTCGGCCCACAACACACCGTCGTCCTCGCCGAAGCCGGTGTCGGAGTCCTCGCTGGTCGCAGGCCGCAACGCCACCGATACCGTATGGGCAGTCTGGCTTTCGAGGCTGACCACCAGCACGTTGTCCGTGGCTGACACCCATGCCTCGACGCTCAAGCCGTCGGTCCCGCCAACGGTGCCCCTCAGGCGGGGATGGAGATACTCCATATCGACCGACCACTGGGAGCCATCGAGCGAATCGGCGCTGATGTCGAGGGAACCGACGACCTTGGGCGACCCCGCAGGAAACGGAGTCGCAAAGCGCCAGAAGTCGTTCTTCGAGAGGAAGAACGACACCCCACGTTCGGCGGCGCCCATCGTCACGCCCATGTCTCCGTTTCCGAGCAGTGGGCCGTCGACGCTGACCGCGCTCGGGGTGCGCCGAGGCGGGTTGTTCCAGCTGGACACGACCTCGGCGACGGGATGCTCAAGTGTCAGGGGAGTAGCGGTGCTCGCGGGCTGGCCACTGCCGTCCGAGGTAGCGCCCTGGCCCCCGGCACAGGACGACGCGAGGACCACGACCACAACTCCCGCGGCAAGGGACTTCTGTCGCATGGAGATCTTTCTAACAGTCCCTACACCCAACTCGTTGAGCGATCCGGCACCTTTGCCCCGGTCCCGGCAAGGCCAACCTCGATGGTGCCTCGCTAGGCTCCCCAGCGTGCCTCGCGAACCCGCACCGGCGAATCCTCCCGCAACGGCTGGTCGGGCCACCGACCCGATTGAAGTGGTCGAAGCGTTCCTGACTGCGCTTCAGGGCGAAGACATCGAAGGCGTCATGGCACTCGTTGATGACGACATCGTCTACGAAAACCGAGGCCTGCCCGCTGTCGCTGGCCGTCGACGCGTGGGGCGGATCTTCCGCCTGCTCGATCGACGGGCGATCGGCTTCCAGACTCACATCCACACCATCTCCGCCGTGGGGGCCACCGTGCTCACCGAGCGGACCGATGTCCATCGCATCGGTCCGCTGACAGCACAGTTCTGGGTTTGTGGCCGCTATGACGTCCACCACGGGAAGCTCACGCTGCTTCGAGAGTATTTCGACTTCCTGGACATCGGTCGAGCTGCGCTCAGGGGTGCCATCAGCATCGCTCTCCCCCGCGTCGCGCCGCCACCACCGGGGCCGGACACCCGTCCGGGGCGCTCACTGCGCCGATCGGGTGAACGTTAGGCGACGGGCCGAGCAGGTAGTGGTGGTGGACCGTGCCCGACGCACTCCCGAGCGGTTCGTTGGATCAGCCTCGCTCGAGCTGCCCCGATTCGTGGGCGGCCTCGGTCTCGGCGGGTGAGATCTCGTCGTCGTCGTTGGTGTCGACCAGGTCGAAGAACTCGCCCAGACCAATCGCCCGATAGAGGCGGCCCGGCTCGTTGACGTAGTCCTCGACCTCGGCGCGGGACACTTGCCCGTCGGCGTTGGCATCGGTTCCATCGAACGCAAACTCCGGTGTGACGTCGGCGAGCTCGTCCTCGTCGATGACGTCGTCACCGTTGGGGTCGTTCTCGTCGAAGAACGCAACCAGTCCGATCCGCCGTTCCGGGCCGGCGTCCATGAAGGCCTCGATCTCGTCGCGGGTCACGGTCTCGTCACGGTTGGTGTCCGCCGCGCTGAGCGGGCCGTGCTCGCCCGGGCTTTGCGGACCGTCGGTCAACGAATTCGAGTCACCCGTCCCGTCGCCCGTCGGCGGTCCGGGGGGAGCATCGGCACCGCCGACACCCGGCGGGGAGGCCGCGGGAGCATCGCCGTCACTCCCGGTGGGTGCCGGTGCGTCGGCTGTGCCGGATGCATCCGTCGCCGAGGCGGTCGTGGCATCGTCGGCGTTCGTCTCGTCCGTCGTGGCGGCCGCCTCGACGGTCGTCGTTGGCGCCGAGACCTCGGTGCTATCGGTTGACCCGCAGGCCACCGAAACCGCCGCGAGCGAGATCGCCAGCAGCCCTCGGAGGCGACGGGAGTTGGGCAGTGAGCGAGTTGCTTGGGTGTTCATGACGGCCAAACGTATTGACGCCCGCTGAGATGAGGGTGAGACCACTCTGGGGACTCGCTGAGTGTTGCTGGTGAGCACCCTGGGAACCCGGAGGGTTGCGCTCCCAGGCGGCCGCAAGGGGCGGCGATTCAGATGGCCGTCGGGAGCGTCGCCCGCGACGGACCGGTGGCAGGCCCCGCGAGAACGTGTTCTACTTGGGCGCGCCTGGGGCTCGCGCCGCTGCGAGGTAGCGCCGCTGCCCCTGTCTCCACGGAGGGGTTGATGACCACGACCATGTTCATGACCGGGCACATCGAGGACCCGACGGACCTGGCCCTCGCTGGTCGCTCCGGCGGCCTGAACGAGAGCGCAACCACGTGAGCGACGAACAGCGGACGTCCGAGCCAGGCGCCCCGTCGACCTACGGCACGGTGGCGCCCAGCGCTACTCCGGGCCGCAACGTGCCCGCCCTGGGCTCGGCGCCCGAGGTGCTCATCGTCGACGAGCCCGCCCCGCACGTCCGTCGGCTCACCCTCAACCGGCCCGAGAAGCGCAACGCGCTCAGCCACCAGCTTCGGGCCGAGCTGATGCACGCCCTTCAGGAGGCCGATCGGGATCCCGCCGCACGGGTGATGATCGTGCGCGGCGCGGGCACCTGCTTCTCGGCCGGCTACGACTTGGGCGGCGCCAACGATGGCGTCGACCTGCCTCACTTCACCGCCGAGGGCGAGGGCCAGTGGCCCCGCCATGTCACCGAGACGTGGATGAGCATCTGGGACCTGGCCAAGCCGGTGATCGCCCAGGTGCACGGCTACTGCCTGGCGGGCGGCAGCGAGCTGGCCACCGGGTGCGACCTGGTCTACGTCGCCCACGACGCCAAGATGGGCTACCCCGCGGTGCGGTTCGGGGTGCCCGACATGCACTTTCACGCCTGGATGCTGGGCATGCGCGCGGCCATGGAGATGATGGTCACCGGCGACTCGATCTCCGGCGACGAGGCGGTTCGGCTCGGCTGGGCCAACCGGGCCTTCGACGAGGCCGATCTGGACGACGAGGTTCTGGCCGTCGCCGGACGAATCGCAAAGATCCCCACCGACATCGTGTCGCTCAACAAGCGCGCCGTGCACCGGGGTATGGACACGATGGGCATGCGCACCGCCATCCGCCAGGGCACCGAGCTGTGCTCGCTGGGAACCAAGGCGGCGACGTTCACCGAGTTCATCGAGAAGTCCCGCGAGCAGGGCCTGACACAGGCGCTCGCCGAGCGGGACTCGCCCTTCGGCGACTACCGAACCGGCGGGTGAACTCCGGGGCGTCGGGCGCGGGCGCGGCACCCCGCCCGGCCGGGGTGCTAGCGATCTTCGTCGGCGTCCAACTCGCCCAGACGATGGGGGCGCTCGACGGCACGATCGTGGCCACGGCGCTGCCTACGATCGCCGACGATCTCGGCGGGTTCTCCCGAATCACGTGGGTGGTCACCGCCTACGCGCTGGCCGCCGCGGCGTCGATGCCAATCTACGGCAAGCTCGGCGATCTCTACGGTCGCAAGGCCGTCCTGGTGCAGGCGATCGGCGTGTTCCAGGTGGCGTCGCTGATGTGCGGCGCCGCGCAGAACCTCAACCAGCTGCTGCTCGCCCGGTTCCTGCAGGGGCTCGGCGCCGGCGGATTGGGCACGCTGTCGATGGCCGTGCTCGCCGACGTGATCCCCGCCCGGCAACTGGGCCGCTGGATGGGCTACCAGGGGGTGGGCTTCGCCGTGTCCAGCGTGGCCGGACCCCTGGTCGGCGGACTGTTCGTCGACCATCTGAGCTGGCGGTGGGCGTTCTTCATCAACCTGCCCGTCGGCCTGGTCTCGGCGGCGATCGTGGCCACCCGGGTGCCCAGCACCCGGCGGCGGGTCGAACACGCCATCGACTGGCCGGGATCGGTCCTGATGGTCGTCTCGCTCAGCGCGTTGATGCTGGTGGCGACGTTGGGCGGCGACACGCTGGCCTGGTCGTCCCCGCAGATCATCGCCATGGCGCTGGCCGTGCCGGCGTTCGGCTACCTCTTTGTGCGGCGCGAGCTGGTGGCGCCCGAGCCGGTGCTGCCCCTGCGGCTGCTCGACGACGGACTGATGCGGGTGGGCATCGGCGTCAACTTCGCCAGCGGCGTGTTGATCTGGTGCGGCATCTTCTTCATCCCGTTGTTCGTGCAGGGGGTGAGCGGGCTCAGCCCCACCGCCGCCGGGTTCACGCTGATGCCGCTGATGTTCGGCGCCGCCGCCGGCACCCTGGTGGCGGGTCATGCGGTCGAACGGTCAGGACGCCTGAGGCTCTGGCCGATTCTGGGGTCGGCGATGATGGCGGCCGGCATCGGACTGTTGGCCACCGTCGGGCTGGGCACTCCCCCGCCGGTGGTTGGCGCGTGGGCCCTGGTGCTCGGGCTGGGCGTCGGGTTCGTGATGCAACCGTCGCTGCTGGCGGTGCAGAACGCTGCGCCGGCCCAGGACCTGGGCACGGCCACCTCCACCGTGTTGCTGTGCCGATCGCTCGGCTCGACCATCGGCATCCCGATCTTCGGCGGAGTCCTCAACGCCGGGCTGGCCGGTCGGGCGATGAACGCCTCCGGGTTCGCCCACGCCGTGCCGATGGTGTTCCTGGCCGGTCTGCCGGTGGCGATCGCCTCGATCGTGCTGGCGCTCCGCCTCGACGACCGGCCCCTGCGCACCGCAGCTGGGTGACATGTTCGCGACCCCTCGCGAGGATGTCACCCACCTCGAGGGTGGGTGACATCCTCGCGAAGCGGTGGTGCTACTCCAGCTTGGTCTCCGAGGCACTGGTGCGGATCGTCACGAAGTTCATGCCCTCGGAGCCCACGGTGATCGAGTAGGAGAAGCCGGCCTCGATCACGATCGAGTCGCCCTCCTCCATCACGATGTCCTCGTTGCCGTGCACCGTGGCGCCGCCGTCGACCACCATGATCAGCTCGGGGTGTCCATGGCGGTGCCGGGCAATGTGGTAGTCGGCGGGCAGCGAGCTGTAGTTCATGTGGAAGCCGCCCTCGCCCTTGACGATGCGCTTGCGCTTCGCCCCCAGCCGCTTGGCCTGCTCGACCATGGCCGCCGGGGTGGCCTTGGCGGCCTCGCTCCCCGACCAGCCGATCTGGTCGAAGTCGAAGTGGTAGGGCCCGCCGGGGGCCTCGGTGAGCGGTGCGTCGGACATGTGGGCTCCTTGGCGTCGGGTGGATCTCCGGCGCTGCCGGTCGATCCGTGCGGATGGGCTCCGTCGTTTACCTGATGGTATCAGTTGCTGGACTGATGGGCTTCCCCTAGGGTTGCGCTCCATGGGGAGCTCCAGTCCGATCGTGGTCGGCATCATGTATCCGTCCTGGTGGTACGGCTCCGAGGACGGCTTTGGTGAGGAGGTGGCGGCACTCGAGGCGATCGACCCGCGCATCGAGGTGGTGTTCCCCACGTACGAGGAGCCCCACGAGGTGCGAACCGCCCGGGGCGCACCCCAGGCGGACGGGGCGGCGCCGATCGAGGCCCAACCGATCGAGCCCGAGGACCGAGAGCTGATGGCCCGCATGCACGTGGCCCTGGCCATCGACGTGCCGCCGGACATCACGACGATCGCCCCCGACCTCGCCTGGGTGCAGGCGGTCGGATCGGGCACCGCCCAACTGCAGGCCGCCGGACTGGCGCCGGCCGGGGTGACGCTGACCTCCAACGGCGGTTCCAACGGCGTCGCCATCGCCGAATTCGTGTTCGGCCGACTCATTGAGGCCCGCAAGCACTTCGTCGACCTCGCCGCGGCGCAGGCCGACCACGAGTGGAAGGCGATCTACGGCACCCAGCTGAGCGGTCAGACCCTGGGGCTCCTCGGGTACGGGGCGATCAACCAGGCGGTCGCCGTGCGCGCTGCGGCGTTCGGCATGCGGGTGCTGGTGGCCCGCCGCACGCCCGACGCCCAACCGGAGCCGCCGGTGGACGAGTGCTTCGGCCCGGACGACCTCCACGAGATGCTCGGCCGCTGCGATGCGGTGATCGCCGCGGTGCCCGAGACCCCCGAGACCGAGGCGATGATGAACGCCGACGCGTTCGCGGCGATGCGACCGGGGGCGTTCTTCGCCAACGTCGGCCGGGGCACGCTGGTCGACGAGGCCGCCCTGGTCGACGCCCTCGAATCCGGGCAGGTCGGATCGGCGGCCATCGACGTGGCCCAGGTGGAGCCGCTGCCCGCCGACCACCCGCTGTGGGAGGCGCCCAACCTGCGGATCTCCGGCCACTGCTCGACGGCGCCCTCGGCGCTCTTCCCCAACCTGCACCGCACGTTCCGGGAGAACCTGCGGCGCTTTGTCGGCGGCGAAGCGCTGACCAACCAGGTGGAGGCCGGCCGTGGCTACTGAGACCCTGGTCGACGCCCACGTCCACGTGGCGTCCTCCGACGAGGACGCCTTCCCCCGCCAACCCACCGGCGCCGGCAGCGACTGGTGGCGCAACGAATCCGGGGTCGAGCGGCTCCACCAGAACCTCGAAACGTCCGGCGTGGAGGGTGCGGTCGTCGTGCAGGCCGTCGGCGTGTACGGCTACGACTGCACCTATGCGGCGTCGGTGACGGCGGACGATCCGGCGCTGGCCTTTGTCGGCGCCATCGACCTGTCCGGCGACGACATCGAGGCCGACTTCCGGGCGCTCGCCCGACACGACCACCTGGGCGGTGTCCGCCTCTTCGGGGTCGGCGCCGCCAATGCGGAGTGGCTCACCAACGGCACGGGGCAGCTGGTGTGGAGCCTCGCCGCCGAGGTCGGCTGCACGTTGGTGCCCACGATCTTCAGCGACGGCCTGCCGGCCCTGCGCACCCTGATGGAGCGGACGCCCGAGGTGGTCGTCGCCATCGACCACTGCGCGTTCCCCGGGTTCGGCGGGCCCGATGCGATGGACAACCTGGCGGCGCTGGCCGAGGTGCCGTCGCTGCACCTCAAGGTGTCGTCGCACAACCTGGACGGCGAGGGCGACCCGGCCCGCTTCGTCGACACGCTCGCCGAGGCCTACGGCCCCACCCGTCTGTGCTGGGGCTCGGACAATCCCCAACACCAGTCGAAGACCTACCCACAGCTGGTCGAGCTGGCCCGGCACGCCGCCCGCAACCTCGACGCCGAGCACCGCGCCGGGTTCCTCGGGGGAAACACCCGCCGCCTGTGGTGGTAGCCCGCCATCACTTGAACCGCAGCTCGCACACGCCCAACACCCGCACGACCATCACTTGAACGCCATCACCCGCACGCCCATCACCTGAACGATCCGCCCGAGGAGCCCGATGCCCGCCGACCCACCGTTCGACCTGGAACAGATCGACCGCCTGCTGACCACCACCAAGGCGGTGCGCCGACGCCTCGACCTGGAGCGAAGCGTCGACCGTGAGACCGTGGTCGACTGCATCCGCCTGGCCTCCTACTCCCCCAACGCATCCAACGCGCAGGAGTGGCACTGGGTGATCGTCGACGACCCGGAGCAGCGGGCCGCCGTCGGCGAGCAATACCGCAAGTGCACCGTGCCGCTGGTGTCCAAGATGTTGGCGGTCAAAGAGGCCAACGGCGACGAGGCCGGGGCCCGCATCTCCCGCTCGATCATCTACCTCGCCGAGCACATGGCCCAGGTGCCGGTGCTGGTGATCCCCTGCTACGACCTCGAGGCGGGCAGCGCACGCTACGGGCGGCTGATCGGCCCCGACCGTGAGACGCCCACGATGGAGCCGGGCATGTACGCCTCGATCTACCCGGCGGTCTGGAGCTTCCTGCTGGCCCTGCGCAGCCGTGGCCTCGGCTCGGTGCTGACCACCGCCCACCAGGAGGACCAGGCCGCGATGGCCGAGATCCTCGGCATCCCGTCCACCTGGGACCAAACGGCGCTGCTGCCCGTCGCCCACACCACCGGCGGCGACTTCAAGCCGTCATGGCGGGCCCCGGTGGAGGACACCATCGTGTGGAACCGCTACCAGCCGTGACCGCCCGAACCCCCACCCCGACCCGAGTCGACCAGGCGGCCGTGCTCGACGCCGCCGCCGCCCTCGCCGACGAGCACGGGCTGGACAACCTCACGCTGGCGATGCTGGCCGCCGAGCTGGGCATGCGCAGCCAGTCGCTGTACGCCCACGTCGCCGGCATCGAGGGCCTGCGCGAGGGCTTGGCCCTGCGGGGCCAGGCGATGCTGGCCGACGCGCTGCGCGACGCCGCCATGGCCAAGACCGGCGCCGACGCGCTGCGGTCGGTGGTGCGGGCGCTGGCCGACTTCGCCGACGCCCACCCGGGCCTGTACGCCGCCACGCTGCGGCCGCCCGGCGACTCGGCCGAGCTGACCGAGGCCAACCAACGCACGGTCGCGCCGCTGATGGCGGTGCTCGCCTCCTTCGGCCTGGAGGGCGACGACCTCGCCCACCACTACCGGGTGATCTGGTCCAGCGTGCACGGCCTGGTCACGCTGCGCCACAGCGGCCTGCTCACCTGGCCCGCCAGCCCCGACGCCAGCTTCGAGCTGCTGCTCACCATGTTTGTCAACGAACTGGAGGCCCCACGTTGACCACCTACGAACCCGAACTGATCGAGCTCGACGGCGAGCTCGTCGACGTGCTGAGCGAGCGGGGCCTGGGCGACGGGCTGCCCGTCGTCGAGCCGACGCCCGAACGCGTCGAGGCCATGTTGGAGCACGCCGACGGCGACGCCGACGAGGTGCTGTTCACCCTTCAGCCCCGGGCCGGGATCGTCACCCGCCGGGTGGTGGCCATCAACGCGGTGTTGGCCGGGTGCGAGCCGGCCGTGTTTCCCGTCGTGCTCTCGGCGCTGCGGGCGCTGGCGCATCCCGCCATGAACATCCGGGGCGTCAATGCCACCACCCAGCTGGTGGCGCCGATGGTGATCGTGCACGGCGACATCGCCCGCACCGCCGGGTTCAACGCCGGCACCGGCTGCTTCGGGCCCGGCAACCGGGCCAACGCCACCGTGGGCCGGGCGGTGCGGCTGGTGATGTTGCACGTCGCCGGTGCCACCCCCGGGCTGGGCGACGCCGCCACCCATGGCCAACCGGCCAAGTACACCTTCTGCGCCGCCGAGAACCTGGACGAGTCGCCCTGGGAGGGCTACGCCCACAGCCGGGGCGTCGACGCCCCCAGCGCCGTCACCGTGCACTGCGGCGAGGGCCCGCACAACGTCCACGACGCCGAGGCCGACGGCGACCCGCGGCTGATCCTGGGCAAGATCGCCTCGGCGATGACGTCACTCGGGTCCAACAACGCGCCGATCAGCCAGGGCGAGATCTTCGTCATCCTCGGCCCCGAACACGCGGCCAGCCTGGCCCAGCGGGCGCTCACCCGGCGCGACGTGCAGTCGTACCTGTTCGACCACGCCCGCCTGCCCGCCGAAGAGTTTCGCCGCCACTTCGAGGAGCTGGCCTGGGCGCCGTGGATGAAGCTGGTCGACGACGACCACCCGTTGCCGATGACCGCCGAAGCCGACAACATTCGTGTGCTGGTGGCCGGCGGCCCCGGCAAGCACTCGCTGGTGGTGCCCTCGTGGGGCATGACCCGCAGCGTGACCATCCGCGTGGAGGGCTGAGCGATGACCATGATCTACCTGCCCGACTCGGCCCCCGGGCCCGAGATGTCCGCGCTGAGCGCCTCGCCGCCGTCGCTGGCCGGCGCCCGCATCGCCGTGCTCGACAACGGCAAACCCAACGCCGGGGTGGCCATGGTGCGTGCCGCCAACACCCTGGCGTCGCGCACCGGCGCCACGGTCTCGCTCGTCACCAAGAAGGGCCCGCAGGGCCAGTCCGCCAACGCCGCCGAGCCGATGGCCCGTGACATCTTCGAGCGCCTCACCGACGAGGCCGACCTGGTCATCACCGGCGCGGCCGACTGCGGCTCGTGCACCGCCTACTCGGTGCAGGATGCGATCGAGCTGGAACGTGCGGGGATCCCGGCGGTCGTGATGACCACCACGATGTTCGAGCCGATCACCACCACGCTGTCGGCCAACTTCGGGCTGGCCGACACCCGCCGACTGGTGATGCCCCACCCGATCGGCGGCACCGACGAGGCGACGCTCCACCAGTGGGCCGACGCCGCCACCGACCAGCTGATCTCGCTGTTCACCACGGGCGCATGAGCGGCGACCTGAACCTCGAACCGGCCCGCCAGGTGATGGCCGCCGACGGCATCGGCCTCAGCCTGATCGAGCTGCGCGGCGCCGACGCGCACCTGCTGCTCAGCGTCATCGACGCCGACTGCGCAGAGTGCGTGCTGCCGCGCCACATGCTCGAACCGGTCGTGCTCGACCTGCTCCGTCCGGCCAACCCCGACCTGCGCGCCGTGCACATCGTCGACCCACGAGAATCGCCCGAGCCGGATCCCACCCCCGCCACCTGAGACGCCACCACCATCGACCCACCGCAGAGGGGCCCACATGACCGCCACCGTACGTGCCACCGCCCAGACCGACAGCCCCACCCCGGCGCTGGAGGAGATGCCGCTGATCATCTCGGTGGACGACCACATCCTCGAGCCGCGCGATCTGTGGCAACAGCAGCTGCCGGCCTCGCTGCGCGACCGGGGGCCGAGGGTGGAGCGCGACCGGGTGGAGCTGTCGTTCAAGGGTGGGCAGTACGGCTTTGAGCGCGGCGTGCCCGACGGCCAATGGTGTGACGTGTGGGTGTACGAGGACCTCGAGATGCCTACCGGCAGACTGCACGCACCGGCCGGGTTCCCCCAGGAGGAGGTCATCAACGTTCCGGCGATCTACGAGGACTTCCGCCCTGGCGCCTACGAGCAGGGCGCCCGGCTGGCCGACATGGACGCGAACCACGTCGAGGCCGCGGTCAACTTCCCCAACACGTTCCCCCGGTTCTGCGGTCAGGGGTTCGCCGAGCGGGAGGACAAGGACCTCGCGCTCGCCTGCATCCGTATCTACAACGACTGGATGATCGACGACTGGTCCGGCGGCGCCGGGGCCGGACGCCTGATTCCGCTTGCGCTGGTGCCGCTGTGGGACGCGGAACTGGCCGCCGAGGAGTTGCGGCGCTGCGCCGCCAAGGGCTGCTTCGCCATCGCCTTCTCGGAGAACCCGTTCCGCCTCGGGTTCTCCACGATGCACTCCGGCGACTGGGACCCGCTGTGGCAGGCCTGCGACGAGACGTCCACGGTGGTCACGATGCACATCGGGTCGTCGTCGCAGATGCCCAGCACCTCACCCGACGCACCGCTGGCGGTCAGCATGGCGCTCAGCGCCCAGAACGCGCAGGGTTCGCTGTGCGACTGGCTGCTGTCGGGCACCCTCGAACGCTTTGGAGGCCTCAAGGTGGTCTACGCCGAGAGCCAGATCGGCTGGATGCCCTATCTGCTCGAGCGCACCGACATCGTCTGGGAGGACGGTGTCGGCGGCATCGAACTCCCCAATGCGCCCAGTTCGTACGTGCCGGGACGGGTGTACGGCTGCATCTTCGACGATCAGCACGGCCTGAACTCGCGGGAGTCGGTCGGCATGGGGTCGATCCTGTTTGAGACCGACTATCCCCACGCCGACGGGACCTTCCCCCACTCGCGCGAGGTCGCCCACCGGCTGTGCAGCAACGCCGGGATGGACGCCGAAGACACCTACGCCTTCCTGCGTGGCAACGCCATCGAGGCGTTCGGCCTGGAGCGTTTCGGCATCCACCGGTAACGATCAGAAATAACAGCAGGCGAACCCACTCGCTGTTCAGGACCGGCGACCAACTACAGCTCAGACACCTCTGTGCTGCAGCTACCGAGAGCTGGCAGAAGTGGGGCCTCGGCGAGCGTTTCATCCAATATCTTGGCCTCTGCTGACATCCGACTTCTCGGATCACTCTCGGGAACCCCTATGTCGATAGGGACGGTGTGAGTTTCAGGCACGTACCATCGATCAAGGCCCATAGCGTCCTTTTCGAGAGGGTCGTGACGAATTCGCGGAACGCCTCGCTAGGCCATTGAGTGCCCTCGTTCCACATAGTCCCGCCCAGTACTACCGCTCCGAGGTAGGCGTCGGTGAGATTGGCACCCTGAAGTCGCGCCCCCGACAAGTCGGTCCCAAACAGATTGGCACCCTCCAAGTTGGCCCTATCGAGTCTGGCGAGTCTCATGTTCTTTCCGCGAAGGTAAATACCCGGCAGCTGCCTACGGACAAGATCGACGCCTTCTAGGTTCGTCGCCATAGACGATTCAAGCCTGAGCTGGTAGTCGGCGATTTCTTCGTCCCGCTGACGCAGGCTCTCGCTGAGCAAGTGCTGTGCCAGCAACAATACGAGTCCGACCAGAGCCGCACTGACCATATTTATGCCAATCTCCCTGCTAATCGTAGAATTCAGCGTAGGGCCGGGCAATATTCGATTCATGAACCCAGTAGCGCTCGGCGATGCCAAAGTGAGCCCAATCAGAACTGTTGCGCCGACCACTAGCCAGGCAGCCTGCGGGGCCCGAAGATGCGCTCTCAACTCTTTCACGATATCCAAACCTCCTTCGTGGCGACTGTGATAGCGGCGGTCACCCATCGACTGGCAGCACGGGAGCGATTCTTGATGGGACTGACTAAGCCTGGATCCACCGATCGGGTGGGGGGTAGGAAGCGCTGCGGATACGCAGAAAGTGCCTTCAGGTCTGGAAGAATGACGGTGTTCAAAGCCGCATCATCACCAGTCCAAAAAGGCACTTTCTGTGAGCACATCTTGTCATAGTTCTGACCGGGTCGAGGTGGTCTTCGACCATCCGAACCTGGTGTCCGATTCGGGTCTGCTGTTGATGGCCACGTTGGCGAGACGTCTCGGGCTTCCCCGGGCTGGTTACCCGCTGGATCCACACCGCAGCCCTGAACCCGGCGGTCAAGGTCATGTCGGGGTGATGGGCATGATCGCAGGTGCAACGAACATCGACGCCATGGACCGGCTCCGGTCGGGATCGACCCGGAAAGTGCTGGGCTTCGCCCCCATGGCACCGTCAACGACCGGCACATTCCTCCGCACGTTACCTTCGGCCATGTCCGACAACTCGACAAAGTGGCAGCGCCTGTTGGCCAACGCCTGGCCGCGGCGCCGGACCCAAAGGCGCCGGTTCTCTGGTGGTCGATCTCGACTCGACCGTCACCGAGGTCTACGGCAAGGCTCGAGCTGGCGCGCCACGGTTACACCAGAGTGCTCGGCTACCACCCGCTGTTCGCAACCCGGGCAGGCACTGGCGAGATCCTCGCCTCGAGGATGCACAAAGGCGCCGCAGGGTCTCGCGCGGGGTCCTCCGGTTCATCGGTGAGGTCCTCGCCACGATCGGCCGGGCCGGGCCGGGCGGGCCGGTCACCGTTCCGGGCCGATTCGGCGTTCTGGTCATGGAAACTCGTCGACAAACTCACCAGCCGGTGAGCTGGTCGATCACCGTCCGTCTCGTCCCCAAATCAGCAACGATCGCGGCGCATCCCCGAAGAGGACTGGACCACGATCGACTACACCCGCGGCTACGCCCAGGTCGCCGAGACGATCTACACCACCGGAAAGCCAAACGGGCCCGCCGTTTGGCGGTGCGCCGCACCCGACTCGCCGACACCACCCAAGCAGCGATGTGGCCAACCCGCCACCATCCCATCTGCAACAACACCCTGACCACCGTTGAAGCCGACCGGTTCCACCGCAACCACGCCATCGTCGAGCTCGCCATCCGCGAACTCAAAGACAACGGGCTCCAACACTGCCCATCTGGCAGCTTCGCAGCCATCGGGGTGGCCGCCTGCGCGGTCCTCGCCCACAACCTCACCCGCTGGGCCGGAACCATCGCACTCGACGGCCCGATCCGCACAGCCCGCACCACCCGCAACCGCTCATCGCCCTCGCCGGGCGTTTCCGTGAACCGGTCCGGCACCCCCACCCTCCGCTCCCCACCGACTGGCCAGGGCCAAACAATCCCACACCGCTCTCGACACGATCAGAGCACTCCCCACCGCCGGATCCCCCTGACATCGAGGCCCGTGGGTGGCGCCCCACACACCGAACACCCCGAGCGCTGACACACCAGCCCCGCACCACGGCCCCCTAACCCAACGTTTCCCAACAGACCGTCGGCACCCTCAAACGCCGACTCCGCAACCACACCACCCCCGAACAGCACTCACCCCATGCCGGCAAGAACCCGATCGGTGGATTCAGGCTAAGCAGAGCCAGCCAAAATACTGGCACGCTGACCAAGCGTGCGGCCCAAATCCCTCAAACGTATCGACTACGATACTTCGCATGGACTCTTTCCGGGAGCAGCTGAGATCCAGCCGAGCTGCCTCTGGACTGACCCAGGCTGACCTTGCCGACCGGAGCGGTGTCGCACGCCCCAACATCGTCGCCTACGAGTCCGGCCGTCGGGAGCCGCTCTTCCGCAACGCACTCGATCTCCTGGGCGCTGCGGGGGCGCAGGTGATCGTCGAGTTGCCGGTGGTCTGGAGCTGGACCGAAGGACGCCGACCGTATGCGGTGCCGTCGCGGCTGTGGAGGCTGCCGCCGAGCGAAGCGCTCCGGAGATTCGAGCCGGGTCACCACTTGTGGTGGAGCGGGCCGCCTCGAGGCTTCGACCTGGCGTTGCGTGCCGATCGATTGCGCGCTTACGAGATTGTGCTTCGGGAAGGCTCTCCGCGTGACATCGAAGGTGTGGTCGATGAGCTGCTTCTGTGCGAGGCCTGGAGCGACCTTGTCCTTCCCTCGACTTTGAGAGCGGCTTGGAGCCGCTTGGTACTGGATCCCCCAGACACTCCTACGAGCCGAGTTGCGTCATGAATGGACTCACCGGCATTCAGCGTGAGGTAGCTCTGCTGCTTTTCAGCCTGCCGGAATCGCAGGACTTTGCGCTCGCCGGTGGGTCCGCTCTGGTTGCTCTGGGAGTGATCGACCGCCCAACCAGAGATCTCGATGCGTTCGCCGCCGCTCAAGCAGGCGAGCACGTTGGTGACGTAGGCCCACTCGCCGCGGCGCTTCGCGCCGAGATGGAGCGCATCGGTTGGAACATCGAAGCAGCGCGACAACATCAGACCTTCACCAGGTTGATAGGACAGAAAGACCGTGAGTCGATCGAGATCGATCTTGCGATCGACTCACCTCCCGCGTTTCCACTTGAGCGTGCCGGCACTATCCCGTGCCTCGCTCCGCAGGACCTTGCTGCCCGAAAGGTGCTCGCCATGCTCGACCGATCCGAAGGTCGAGACTTCACCGATCTCTGGACGCTCTCACGTCAGCACGGCAAGGCCGACGTGATTTCGTGGGCACGCCAGCTCGACACCGGGGTCGACGAGGAGCAAATTGCCAGGGCCTTCGTTCGCCTCGAGCGGCTGCACGACGACGAGCTTCCGTGCGACGAGGCGGACCGCCTCTCCGTTCGACAGTGGTTTCAGAGGTGGCGGAGCGAACTGGACGTTTCACCTACCCACTGAGGCAGCCGCTGTCGTTGATCACGGAGCAGCGCCGTCAGCGAGTGCGGCGAACTCGTCGGCGATCAGTCGGCTGACGGGCAACTGACGCTCGGGGTCGAGACGCCAGTCGCTCCAGGGAAACAGGTCGTACCAACGCCCGAGCTGCTCGAAGTTCAGCGTGGTCACCAGCACCTGCTCGTCCGTTCCGGCCGACGCAAACACGTGGTTGAACTCCGGAAACGCCGGGCCGGCGATCGTGCTGTGGCCCGCCGCATCACCATCGCCGGTTGGACCGGTCC
The DNA here is from genome assembly GCA_041394405.1 of Microthrixaceae bacterium. GTDB lineage: Bacteria > Actinomycetota > Acidimicrobiia > Acidimicrobiales > Microtrichaceae > Microthrix. The sequence continues at coordinate 28,108 of JAWKIF010000009.1, read as the reverse complement.
AGTTGGCGCTGATCGCGTAGAGCAGGTTCTCCTGAGCCCTGACCACGGTCGTGTTGCGTACGTAGTCGCCCTTGCCCGGTCCACCGGCGCTCTTGGTGGGGTTGATCAGGATGCGAACGCCTTTGAGCGCCAGCAGCCGGGGCAGTTCCGGGTTGGACCAGAAGTCGTAGCAGATCAGGATGCCGATCGGACCGAGCGCGGTCTCAAACACGGGAAGCTCGTCGCCCGGGCTGAACCGTTTCGTCTCCAGTGGGTGCCCCAGGTGCAGCTTGCGGAAGCAACCCTCGTACCCCTCCGGGCCCACCAACACCGCCGAGTTGTAGAGCCGAGCCGGGTTGTCGGGGTCGGCCTCGTCGATGCCGAACACGATGTACACCCCCAGCTCGATCGCCAGGTCGGCAAGGGCGTTCGTCGAAGGTCCGGGCACCTGCTCGGCCTCACGCTGGTGGTCGGCGCATGGGCCGGTCTCCACCGAGCACTCGGTGCAATCCGGGCCGACGGCGCCCAGCGCCCCCTCGGGGAAGACGACCATCTGAGCACCCTGGCGGTGCGCATCTCGGGTTTGACGCCGCATCTTCTCGAGGCGGGCGGCCTTGGTCGTCGAGCCGTCGGGGCCGGACGCCGCCGCGAAGTTCACACACGCAACGGTGACCAGATTCGGCGCATCGCTTCGTTCGACACTCGACCTGCTCGTCATTTCTCCCCCAGGCGGTGCGGCCGAACCTCGTGCCGCGCTGACCTCGCGACACTACGGCGACGGAATCTGCTCCGCTGGGCCACTCCCCAAGACCGGCGAAAGCGGTACGGCACCGTGGCGATTCCGGGGAGGCGTCGTCTCGACGTAACCCCTTGCCCTCCGCTGCGTCCTGAGAGTGACCAGCCCGAGTCGAGGAGCAAGATGAGCGCCGCCACTGTCCCTTCCCTGCACGGGATTCGATTGTCGATACTGTCGCTGGCAAGCCTGATGGCGGCCTTCGGTTCGTTTGCCCTGCTCGCGACCCCGTCGGGGGCGGAGGTCGCGACGCCGCTCCTCGACGATGCGGACGAGGTCGCGGTGGCCAACAACCACGCCTGCGCGCTGCTGGGATCCAACTCCATTCGTTGTTGGGGCGAAAACGACCACGGGCAGCTTGGTGACGGGACAACGGTCGACTCCACCATCCCGGTCGGCGTCGTAGGTATCCCGGACGCCAGCGATATCGACGTGGGCTCCTACCACTCCTGTGCCGTGCTCTCCTCCGGGGAGGTGCGCTGCTGGGGTGACAACTCCGTGGGGAGGCTTGGAAACGGCGGAGGGGCGGGCTCCCTCGTCCCGGTCAAGGTCGTCGGCATCAACGACGCCGTGTCGGTCTCGGTCAGTGGCTACTCCAGTTGCGCCGCCATGAGCGACGGAACGGTTCAGTGCTGGGGATCCAACTCCAGCGGACAGTTGGGTGATGGAACCTCCACGAACTCGTCCGTGCCGGTCACCGTGGTTGGCTTGAGCGACGCAACCACTGTCACCGTCGGCACCGACGCCGCCTGCGCAGTCCGCAGTACCGGTGAGGTCAGCTGCTGGGGGTCCAACGCGAGCGGCCAACTCGGCGATGGCACCACCACCAGTTCGTCGGTCCCGGTGGCGGTCTTCGGGGCGACCAACACGGCCGGCGTCAGCGCCGGGGCGAGCCACGCGTGCGCTGTCACCGGCTCGGCCAAGGTTCGCTGCTGGGGTGCCAACTCCAACGGCCAACTGGGCGACGGCACCACGACCGACTCGTCGCTTCCGGTGCTGGTCAGCGGGCTCACGAACGTCACCACCGCAGCCGCCGGATCGGGGTTCTCATGCGCCACGCTCACAAACGGGGAAGCTCGTTGTTGGGGGTCGAACGCACAGGGCCGATTGGGAGACGGCACCCTCGTCCCCTCGACAACCCCCGTAGCGGTGTCGGGGTTGACCGATGCGAAAGGGATCGCGACCGGGCTGGGCACGGGTTGTGGTCTCCGAAACTCCAGAGGCGTCACCTGCTGGGGTCAGAATGCGGGCGGCCAGCTGGGAGACGGCACAACCGTCGATTCGCCCGAGCGGGTCGAGGTGATTGCCGGCTTGTGCCAGGAACCGCCCGATCCTGGGTTCTCGGACGTCCCCGGCGGCGCCTACTACACCGAGGCCGTGGCTTGGCTGGTCGGCAAGGCCATCACCTCGGGCACCGCCCCCGGCACCTACTCGCCGGACGACGCCGTCAGCCGAGCCCAGATGGCCGTGTTTCTCTGGAGGGCAGCCGGCGAGCCGGATGCAACCGCGCCACATGGCTTCGGCGACGTCCCCAGCGGGTCGTACTACGACGACGCGGTCAGTTGGTTGGTGGCGGCCGGTATCACCACTGGGACCGGTCCGGGCGTCTACTCGCCGAATGCCGCAGTCAACCGCGCACAGATGGCCGTGTTTCTTCACCGGGCCACCGGCGAACTCGACGCCGCCGGGCCCCACGGTTTCACCGACGTGGCGGTCGGCGGCTACTACGAGGCGGCGGTCACCTGGCTGGCATCGGTCGGTATCTCGGGCGGCACCGGTCCCGGCGTCTACTCGCCCGAAAGCGACGTCAACCGGGCACAGATGGCGGTGTTCCTTCACCGCCGAGGCTGCGGCATCAGCATCTCGGCGGGTTCCTGACCGGGCGCCAGCGTTCCGAAGCAGGCACATGTTCCGGGGGAGTCCAGTCTGGCTCGAGGTGGCCTCGGGCGCAGCCGTGCCGAGCGGGAGTTCCAGCGGCCAAGGCGAATCGAACGGTCGAGCAGCCACATAGAACACGTTCTATGGTGGGCGTGTGCCGAGTTCCACCCCACGAACCGCGGACGCGACTCCAACGGCCGCTTCGGCGGACGTGGGCGCGGAGGAGGGAGCCGAAGCGGAGTTCACGCCCGAGCAATTGGAACGCCGACAGCGACTGATCGACGCGGCGTTCGAGCTGGGTGCCGAGGGCGGCTACGACGCCGTCCAGATGCGGGACGTTGCAGCTACCGCCAACGTCGCGTTGGCCACGATCTACCGCAACTTCTCCTCCAAGGATCACCTGCTGTCGGCGGCGATGATCGAGTGGACCGGTCGGCTACGTGGCCGCGTTGCCCAACGGCCTCCGAAGGGCGACACGGCCTCCGAGCAGATGATCGACGTGCTGAACCGGGCCTGTGCCGCCATGGCGCGCCAACCCAAGCTGTCGGTGGCGCTGATCCGAGCGTTGTCGTCTGCGGACGCCGGGCCGGTCGGAGGCCGAAGCGAGGTCAGGAAGTCGATCGCTGCGATGGGCGACGGCATCCTGAGCCATCTCGAACCCCAGGTTCGCCTCGACATCCTGGGCGTGCTGGGACACGTCTGGTATTCCAACCTGGTGTGGTGGGCCAACGGCCGCTCGTCGTTCGACCAAGTGACCGACGAGCTGGGCCGCGCCTGCCACGTGCTCATCGACCCCTACGACCGGCCCTAGCACTCAGGTCACTTGATCGCTCGGGCGTCCATGTCGTCGGAGAGCCGCTCGAGGTGTTTGTTGGGGACCTCGTCAAGAGGCTCGGCGATCTCGGCCACCGTCGGACCCACCCGGGCCGCCAGCCTGTCCATCGCCGCCAGATCAAAGCCATAGAACCCCGCCGCATTCCCGGCCAACATCTGACGGAGTTCGGCCTCGGCCACCCCACCAAAACGGGCCCGCAAGTTCTCACGCGTGTACGGGTAGGTGCCCTCATCATGAGGGTAATCACTGCCCCACATGAACTTGTGCAACCCGATCTGATGACGCGCCTCCACATCAGCCGCCTTGGGCTGACTCACCCCCATCCACACGTTCTGCTCAAAATACTCCGTCGCATCACGCGACAACACCTGATCCTTCCCATAGCGGATCTCACCGATCGCCCCCGCATCACGCACACCACGAATCAACCCGTCCAACCGCTCCAACAACGGCGGCACCCACGCACACCCCGCCTCGGTGATCACCATCCGCAACCCCGGGAACCGCTCAAACACACCCGACAAGATCATCTGCACCAACGGCCGCTCCGTGTAGAACACCACCTCGTTGATATACAACAGCATCGACGTCGGATACGCCCCATAATCGGGGTTCCCCGTGCCGCTATGCACGTTCACCGGCACATCAAGATCCTCGATCACCTCCCACAACCGGTCATAACACGGGTCATAGAGCGGCTTCACCCACTTCACATCCGGAGCAATGTTCGGCAACAAAATCCCGCCACGCAACCCGTGCTCATGACACCAACGAACATCCTCGATCGCATCATCGACGTCGTTCAAAAAGATCTGCCCCACCCCAGCACGACGCTCCGGGAACTCCCCACACCAATCAACCAGCCACCGGTTGTGCGCATGCACCCCCGCCCGCCGATGCCGGTACTCCTCAGCAGTCGGCGGCTTCGCGAACAACACAAAACTGGGAAAGAACGGCGGCACCGTGTTCGGGAACACCACCTCACCAACAATCCCATCAGCCTCCTGCTGAGAGTTCCGCATCTCGTTGTCCCAATTCCGCAACCGACGCTTGTCACCCAAATCCTTGTACGGGTTCTTGTACTCACCCCGCCACGCATCAAAATCGTCGACAAACTCGGGGTCGAGATACTCCCGGTAGGCCTTGTGGCTCCCACCCGCATGGCAATCCGCCGAAATGATCGTGTACCGATCCACACCCCCCACCGTCGCCATCTCAGAATCAGTCATCGTCATAGCTCAGAACCTCCAAGTTCACAGGGTCGAAATGGATCGGGCATCGATCAGGGCTCGGGCCCGCTTGTAGTCGGGCTTGCCGCTGGGCTGGCGCGGCATGTCGTCGACCAGGTGGAGCTCCCGCGGAGCCTTGTAGCCAGCGAGCTTGGTTTGGGTGAAGGCGGCCAGCTCGTCGAGGGTCGGCGCCTCGCCGGGCCGCGACTGCACCAGTGCGACCACCCGCTGGCCCCAACGCTCGTCCTCCGTGCCCAGCACCAGCGCATCGAACACCGACGGGTGGGCCTTCAGCACGGACTCCACCTCTTCGGGATGGATCTTCTCGCCGCCCGAGTTGATGCACTGCGACCCTCGGCCCAGCAGGGTGATGGTGCCGTCGAGTTCGAGGCGGGCCTGATCGCCGGGCACCGAGTGCCGACGACCGTTGACCTCGATGAACGTGGCGGCGGTCTTCTCGGTGTCCTTGTAGTACCCGATGGGCACGTTGCCCGCCCTCGCCAGCCGCCCGACCTCGCCGGGGGCTACCGGCTGGTTGTCGTCGTCGATCACCACGGTGTCGAGGCCGGGGGCCACGTTGATGAGGCCGCCGCTGTCGGTGGAGGGCGTCAGGTCGGCGTTGCGGTCGAGCACCCGCAGGCCGTTGAAGCCGCCCTCGGACGAGCCGACCGCCTCGGTGATGAACAGGTCGGGCATCAGCTCGAACAGCTTGGCCTTGACGACGGGCGAGAACACCGCCGCCGTGGAGCTGATGGCCATGAGCGACGACAGGTCGTAGTCGCGCTCCTCCATGGCGTCGATGAGGGGCACTGCCATGGCGTCGCCGGTGATGGTCACGATGGCGATCTGGTACTGCTCGACCGCACTCCACACCAGGTGGGGGTCGAAGCGGGGCAACAACACGTTGGTGACGCCCTTGAACAGCCCGACCAGCGTGCCCCACTGGGCGGCGCCGTGCATGAGGGGCGCCAGCACCAGCCCAACGCTGGGCTCCGCCTCGGCCGCCTCCCTCGACAGCTGGTACTCGTCGGTGATGCGCTCCCTGGTCATGAAGTCGATGCCGCCGCCGAGTGCGCGCCAGACATCTTCGTGACGCCACATCACACCCTTGGGCATGCCAGTGGTGCCGCCGGTGTAGAGGATGTAGAGATCCCCGTCGTCGCGGGGCCCGAAGTCGCGCTCCGGGCTGCCGTCGGCCACGGCGTCCTCGTAGCGGGTGGCGCCGGTGTCGACGGGCGGCCCTGTGTCCTCGGATGACCGAGCGCCGTCGTCGATCTCGATCAGGTGCCTCAGCGTGGGGATCCGTTCGGACACGGCGGCGATCCGTCCGGCGTAGGAGGCCTGATAGACGACGGCGACCACATCGCCGTTGCCGAACAGGTACGCCAGTTCGTCGTCCTCGTAGCGGTAGTTGACGTTGATGGGGACGGCGCGCAGCTTGTAGGCGGCCAGCATCGCCTCGACGTACTCAATGCTGTTGAGCGAGTAGATCGCCACGTGGTCGCGTTCGCTGATGCCCTGATCGGCCAGGTGGTGCGCCAGTTGGTTGGCTCGGGCGTCCAGTTCGGCGAAGGTCACCGACCGGTCACCGCAGATCAGGGCGGTGCGGTCGGGGACGGCGTCGGCGGTGTGTTCGGCCAGGTCGGCCAGGTTGAAGGCCATGGGTTGGCTAGTCCTCCTGCTTGAGCGCGGCGACGAGGCGATCGGTGTGAGCGGACTGTTCCCACGAGTTCCGGGCCAGCCAGAAGCGCAGGAACTGGGCGATCGAGTACCGCAGGAATGCTGCGCTGCCGACGATGGCCACGGCGAGCCCGATGAGGGCGATGACGATGGCGTCCCGCTGCTGCAGCGGGTTCGTGGTGCCGTGGCTGACGAAGTAGGCAACGATCGTCACGATGACGCCCAGCGCCATCGATGCGATGCCACCGATCAGCAACAGGCGCTCACGCGAGCTCCGCGTGTCGGGCAGGCGCATCTCGGCCACCTCGTTGGTGAATTGCTCGAGTCGTTCCGGGTTGTCGATCATGTTCCTCCTATCCGCCCAGGTAGGCCTGGGACAGCTTGGCTTCGATGTCGCGGGGGTGGCCGCATTGGGTGATGCGACCCTGCACCATCAGCGATGCCGAGTCGGCCACGTCCATCACGATGCGGGCGAACTGCTCCACCAGCAGGATCGAGGTGCCCTGGTCGGCCACCTCCCGGACGGTGTTGTAGAGCCCGTCGACCACCAGCGGCGCCAGGCCCATCGACAGCTCGTCCAGCACCAGCAGCGCAGGATCGGTCGCCAGGCCTCGGGCCATGGCCAGCATCTGCTGCTGACCGCCCGACAGCGTGCCGCTGACGCGGTCGAGCAGATCGCCGAGCTGGGGGAAGGCGACGATGGAGCGCTCCTCGATCTCCTTCTGACCGACGCCACGATGGGTCATCATCCAGAGGTTCTCGCGGACGGTCAGGTTCTGGAAGATGCCTCGGCCCTCGGGAATCAGGCACAGGCCGATCCGGGCCAGGTCGTCGGGCCGGGCGCCGTTCACCCGCCGTCCCGCCACCATCACATCTCCGGCTGTGGGCTGAATCAGGCCGGCGAGCAGCTTCAGGGTGGTCGACTTGCCCGCCCCGTTTGGCCCCAGAATGGCCACCACCTGACCGGGCTGCACCACCAGGTCGATGCCATGCAGCGCCTCGATGCCGTCGTAGCCGGCACGCACGTTGCGCAACTCGACGAGCGGCGTTGCCGCAGGCGTCGCCACCGCGTCTGGGCTCTGGTTGGAGGCAGTCATGTTGTGCTCTGGCTGCCTGCGCCAAGGTAGGCATCGAGCACCAGCGGGTTCTGCTGGACCTCGGCGGGGGATCCCACGGCCAGGATGCGGCCCAGGTCCAACACGTGAACGCGGTCGCACACGTCCATGACCAGCGCCATGTCGTGTTCCACCAGCAGCACCGCGGTGCCGGTCGCCGCCACCTCGCCGAGCAACCTGCCGAAGCGGGCGGTTTCGTTGTCGTCCTGGCCTGAGGCGGGCTCGTCCAACAGCAACACCCGAGGCTTGCAGGCCAGCGCGCGACCCAACTCGACCAGGCGACCCTGGCCGGTCGACAGTGCGGTCACGCGCTCGTCGGCCACTGAAGCGAGACCCACCCGCTCAATGATCTCCTCGGTGAGGGCGCGCATGTCGCCCTTGTCGCGGGCCCAGCGCTTGCGCACATCCGCCGCCACCCGGATGTTCTCCCGCACGGTCAGCATGGTGAACAACTCGAGCTGCTGGAACGTGCGGGCCAGGCCGCAGCGTGCCCGGCGGTGAAGGCTGGTGGAGGTCACGTCCTTGCCGTCGACCACGATGCGGCCTGAGTTGGTCGGCACCATGCCGGTGATGGCGTTGAACATGGTGGTCTTGCCCGCGCCGTTGGGACCGATCAGCCCGGTGATCTCGCCCCCGGGAGCCTCGACTGAGGCCAGGTCCAGCGCGCGGTGGCCGCCGAAGCTGACCGACACCTCGTGTGCCTCAAGAATCGCCATGGGCCACCCGCTCCTTCGGCACCATCGAGTCGAGGTCGAGCACCTGCTCCATCCGAGCCAGGTGAGCGGGCGTCCACGGTTGGGTGAGCCCGACCCACTCCAGATCGTCCAGGCTGGGCTCGCTGGTCGGCTCGTCGCCCGCCGGTTCCGCCCGACCCATCGCGGCAACGTTTCCGCCGATGAACGCAACGGCGAGCAGCACCACGAACTGCCAGTTGCCGAGGAGGTCGGCCAACCGCAGCCCGTAGCCGAGGACCATGACACCGCCCGTCGCGGCGAGGGCAACGGTGTCGTTGCGCAGGGCCTCGACGGCCTCCGAGAGGGTGGGCACGACACCGCTTGGGTTGCGCCCTAGGCCGACGCCGGCCAGGCCGGAGAACATGGCGTTGATCTTGGCGACCGTGGTGCCGAGCCCGGCGGCGGTCGGCAAGACGCCGTAGATCAACACGCCGGCGAACAGGGCGCCTCCGACCAGTCCGGCCCCGCCGACAACGACCAGGATGAAGATGGGCAGGCCCGTCAGCAGGTCGAACCGGGCCGGTGCCACCGATCCCAGCTGCATGCCGTACAACGCGCCGCCCAACCCGGCGATGCCCGCCGACAGCGCAAAAACGCCGACGCGGGGCCACAGCAGGTTGAGCCCAAACGTGGCACACGCCGCCTCGCTGTCTCGCATGGCCACCAGCTGACGGCCGAAGCGGCTCCAGCGCAGGGCGGCGACCCCGAGGGCGACCCCGGCGAAGGCCACGGCGGACAGCACCATCAGCGAGGCCTGCGAGTCGAAGGTGTACCCGAACAGCCTGAGCGGCGCGACGCTCAGGGAGCCCACCTCGAACAGGCTGATGTGCACCGGACCGATGTCGAAGTCGGGCAGGTTGAACAACCAGCGGTCGAGCGCCACGGCGAAGGCGGCGGTGGCGAGCGCCAGATAGATGCCGGACAGCCGCATGACCGGCAGGGCGACCACCACACCGACGAGGGCGGCGACCACCACCGCAAGCACCAGGCCCAGCGGCGAGCCGTTGCCCCCGTGGTGGGCCGCGGTGAGCGCGCCCACCCCGGCGAACGACAGCTGCGCCAGCGAGATCTGGCCGGCGAACCCCACCAGTGGAACCAGCGAAAGGCCGACGATCCCCAGCGAGAAGATCGGGCCGTACGTGATCAGGTCGACGGTGTCCAGCGTCGTGGCCATGACCACACCGGCCACCACCACCAAGACCGCCAGCATGGCCATACCACGGCCCGTCGGTGCCGGGTAGAACTCCTTGGTTTGGCCGCGGGACCGCAACCGGGGATTGGGCACAAACAGCAACGCCAGGAACAAGATGATCACGGCCGCGGCTGGGCGGAACGCCGCCAGGTACTGATTGTCGCCGGGCAGATATCCGGCCAGGTACCCCTCGGTGAGGCCGATGGCGATCGCCCCGACGAACGTCAGCGGAATGGACCGCAACCGGCCGAAGATTGCGGCCGCATACGCATTGATGATCAGCAGCGACAGCAGGCCTGCCTCGAGCGACAACGTCGGCGCAATCAAGATGCCGCCGATGCCGGCGAGGAACCCGCCGATCGCCCAGCTGATTCCGGCAATGCGGTTGGGTCGTGCGCCGTTGAGCAGGGCCAGCGAGTCGTCATCGACCACCGACCGCATCGACACGCCCATCCGGGTCCGGTACATCAGCCAGCGCAGCCCGGCGGCGACCACCAGGGCCACGCCGATGGTGATCGCCTGGTGGTAGGTGATGGTGGTGACGCCCAGGTCCACCCGACGCCCCTCGTAGAAGGTGCTCATCGGACGGCTCACGCCGGGCTCCCAGACCAGGTTTGCCACGCCGATGAGGCCGACGAGCAGGCTGATGGACACCACCAACCGGGTGGCCTCGCCCGAACCCCGCAGCCCACGCATGATCACCCGTTCGATAGCCACGCCCAGCCCGGGAGCCAGGACGAACAGCGAGACGAACAGGGCGACCGGGGTGGGCCACCCCCAGTCGAAGCGCAGCTGCCAGTAGGCAAACGCCACCAGCATGCCGATGGCGCCCTGGGCGAAGTTGAAGATGCCCGTGGTGGCGTAGGTCAGCACCAATCCGCTGGCGATGACGGCGTACACCGCCGACAGGGTCAGACCGACGACCGTGAAGATCAGGAACTTGTCCACGTGCGTCGCTCCCCCCGAGGTGCGCTCTCGCCGACCGGCAGTGCTGCTATTCGAGGTCCGACATGGTCTTGCCGGCCGACTCGAGGGTCACCCCGGTGCCGTAGTCGCCATCGAGGGCCACCACGTTCGCCTCGTTGCAGTTGAACAGCCCGTCGGTGGGCTCGAAATCGTCCGGCGTGGTGAAGCCGTCGGGCGTCGCCTCGACGACGATGTTGCAGCGTGACTGCTTGTTCTCGCCTGGATTGGTGGGGCCGTGCAGGCCGCCGCCGTCCCATTCGGTGATGTTCTGGGCCGCCTCGAAGACGCAGGTTCGTGTGACGTCCGAGCCGCACTCGCCCGCCGCGGTGGCGAAGAGCAGCCACGCCGAGAAGGCGTTGTAGCCCAGTCCCGCCTTGGATTTGCCGTCGGGCAGGTACTCGGCAAAGAGGTCCAGGTACTCCTGGGTGGCCGGGTTCTCGTCGGCGAGGAACGCCGGGACGATCAGCGAGGGCAGGTAGACGCCCGTGACGGCCTCGCCGCCAACGTCGATGAACCCCTGATCCACGGCGTTGCTGCCGCCGAGCGTCCAGTCGAGCTGGTAGTCGATGTCGGCTAGGGCCTGCTGCAACGCCGCCAGGTTCTCCGGCTCACCCGAATAGACCAACCCGCGAACCCCGGCGCTCTTGAGCGCCTGCGCAAACGGGGTCCAGCTGGCCTCCCCCGACGGGTTGTACTGGGCCTCATAGACGGTGGTCCAGCCGAGGTCGGCCGCGGCGTCCTGAAGCTGGGCGTCGATGAACACGGTCGACGGGATCGTGCCGGTCAGGAACCCCACCTTCTCGGTGGAGTCGGGGAAGGTCTCGCCCAGGTAGCGCAGCGTGCCGGCCTGCACCTCGTCGAGTCCGGCCGGAATTGGGTTGACGATCAGGTCGGACGCCCGGGACTGCGGCGACACCTGGAAGGCCGGAATCTCGGGGAGCATGCAGCCGATGCGTTCCTCTTGGCCGGTGTCGTCGAACACGCCGCCGCCGCCGACAAGCATGAAGTCCTCTGCGCATGACTCGGTGATGCGCTGTTTGTACTCGGTCAGCTTGGCGTCACGTTCGACCATCTTCAGCTCGCGACCGTTGATGCCGCCCGCCGCGTTGCACCATTCGGTGAACACCTTCCCGGCGTCGAAGAGCTCTTGGTTCAGCCCGGGACGCCCGGCAAACCCGGAGTCCGAGATGGTGCCGACCTGGATGGCGTCGTCGGTCACCCCCTGGGCGGTGGCACCGGCGGCGTCGCCCGGCCCACACACGCCCTTCAGGTCGCCGAAGTCGCCTGCGGCCGCTTCGGCGGTCTCGGCCCCCGAGCCGCCTTGCTCGGTTTCGGCCGTGCCCGATTCGGTCTCATCGGCCGAGCGCCCGCAGGCACCCGCAAGCAGCGTGGTGGCGACAAGTGCCACCGAGACGAGCTCCCTCCGACGCGTGCGATGACTGGCTGGACGAACGATTCGTGACAACACTCTGCCCCCCATTGGCGTGATCGACCCCCGTGGCGTGATCGCCAAGGACGGTACTCGCCCGACGGGCGCCGTGCTGGCGAGAACGCGTTCTTACCGACACGGCGTGGCCACGCCCGCCCAGCGAAGTCAGGCGCCGATGGCCCGGACCTGCGAGAACGCGTTCTCGCGGAATGACGATGCGAGGCCCATCGGGGCCGCCTCCGGTTCGAACGGTGTCGTCGGTCCCACGCCCCGTACCGGCTCGCCTCGGCCGGTCAACCACTCCGGTACGGTGCCTCGCCATGACCCGTGTCGGCAATAGGCCACCTCGAGGGGCCCGGAGGTTGGCGCCGCCTGATCGCGGCACGCTGGATGGCCCGATCAACGACCTGTTGGATCTCGCCACTGCCCTCAGCGGCCACACCGCCGAGACGATCGCGATCATGGCCCACAACCCGGCACTGGTCGAGCCGTTTCTCGGCTGGGCGATGGCGTTGCACACCAACGGCGTGCTGTCACCAAGGCTGCACGAGGTGGTCGCCCTCCGGGTGGCCTGCAACTGCGGATCGACCTACGAGTGGAACGAGCACGTCCGGTGGGCTCATCAGGCCGGGCTGACCGATGCCGAAATCGCATCGATCGCGGAGGGCGAAAAGCAGTGGTCCGGTGCTGAAGGGCTGGTGATCACCGCGGTCGACGAGCTACACCCCCACATTCTGACAGACACCGGCTACGCGACTGAAGTAGTTCATGCAGCTAGCCCAGTTGGGCACTACGACCGACCCGACTCCGGAAGCTGAAGCGACCTGCTGCGTGCCGCATACTTCACCCGACACCCCGGCACACCTCTTTGGTAGCGCTGGCGGACTTGTCTTCGAACGTGTGCGCTAGAGCTCGCCCGGGTCGGCGGTGATGCCGGCGAGCACGAACCGGACGAGGCGCTCGACCTCGGCGCCGCTGGGCGGGGTGTCGGCGCGGAGGTGGCGGGCCAACTCGCCAAAGACGAGCGCATAGACCGTTTCGGCCCAGGCGCTGCGTTCGCCCAACAGCCCGGCCAGCTGGGCCACCAGCTGGGCCTCGGACGTGGCCTGCTCCTCGGGAAACCGGTCGTGGAGCCGATCCACCTCGGTGACAAACGGGCGGGTTCGCCGGGCGGCCTCGCCATCCCGGGCCTGGGCAAGCACGCCCCGAACCCACTCGGCGACCGGCGCATCGTCATCGCCAGGTGAGGACTCGATCACCGCGGCCGTGCGCTTGTCGAGGTAGTCGACCAACCGGCGACGACCCTCGTCGAGCATGACGAGGAACAGCTCGTCCTTGCCCCGGAAGTGCCGGTAGAACGCCGGGTTCGACAGGTTGGCCTCGGCCAGAATCGCCCGGATCGGCGGGTCGAGATGCCCGGTGGTTGCGATGACCCGGTAGGCGGCGTCGATCAACTGGCGCACCTCGGCCGAGTAGGCCTCGTGGCGATCGGCCAGCGTGCGGTCGACCAGCTGCTCGGCCAGCGACATCAGCCGTCACCGCCCCCGTCGAGCCAGGCCCGGTTGCCGTAGCGGTCGATGCTGGTGACCTCGGCGACCGGCCGGCGCTGGGTCGGGCCGTACTTGCCCTTCGGCCAACCGAGCGGGATGACGCACACCGGCGTGACCTTCCACGGGATGCCCAGCACCCGCCGGGCGGCGAAGTTGACCGTGAGCGGCATGGTCGTCAGGTTGGCCCCGAGCCCGGCCGCCCTGGCGGCCAGCAGCAGGTTCTGGACCGCCGGGAAGATCGAGCCGTACGAGCTGGCCGCCACCACCGGGCTGGGGCCGTGGCGGGTGGCGGTCATGCAGCACACGATGAGCACCGGGATGTCCTCGAAGTTGTCCGCCTGGTGCGCGGTGGCCCGATGCGTCCGCACGAACTTCTTGTCCTTGCGGTTCAGCCACGCCACCGGCTTGTCGACCAACCGCCACACCCGGCGGTTGAGCTTGGCCAGCTTGGCGATCGTCTCCCGGTCGCGCACCACGATGAACTCCCAGGCCTGATGGTTCTGCGCCGTTGGGGCCTTGGTGGCCAGCGTGAGGATGTCGGCGAGCACCTCGTCGCTCACCGGGTCGGTGGTCAGGCGGCGGATCGCCCGCTGCGTGGACATCGCCTCGCCCAGGGGCATGTCGAAGTTGTAGGGGCGCTCGGCTGGAGCGTCGCCCGACTGGGCGGCGGGGCTGGTGTCGGTCATCGGTTTGGGGTGTCCTCGGTGGTTGAGTTGGCGAGTTCTCGGAGGCGGCCGCGGTCGATCTGACCGGTGGCGCTCGTGCGCGGGAGTTCGTCGACGACGAGCAGCCGCCGGGGTCGCTGATGCTTGGCGAGTGGTGCGGGTCCGTCCGACGACAGGTGGTTGCGCAGGTCGTCGAGCGTCACCGGTTGGGTGGCAACAACCGCGGCGCACACCACCTCGCCCCAGCGTTCGTCAGGCACCCCGAAGACGGCCGCCTGGTCCACGGACTCGTGAGTTACGAGGGCGGCCTCGACCGGTTCGGGTGCCACCGACTCCCCTCCGGTGCGGATGACGGTGCCCACCCGGCCCACGATGGACAGATAGCCGTCGTCATCGAACTCGGCCCGGTCGCCCGTGCGGTACCAGTCGCCGTCCCACGCCGCCTCGGAGGCCTCGGGGTCGCCGAGGTAGCGCTCGAACAGCAGCGGACCCCGCACCAACAGCTCGCCGTCGTCGGCAATGGACACCTCGGTGAGCACGCTCGGCCGCCCGCAGCTTCCCGGCCGCGACCGCAGGTCCTCGTGGTGCAGCGATGCCACGTTGCCCGCCTCGCTGCTGCCATAGAACACGCGGACGTGGGCGTTGGGCGCCATCGACGCGATCGACTCGAGCAGGGCGACGGAGGTACGCGACGTGCCGGTGTCGGCGAAACGCAGGTGGGGGAACGCAACGTCGGCGTCGCCACCGTCGGCTGCGGCTTGGTCGCCGACCTGCTCGGCCAGCCGTGACCACAGCGCCGGGATGGCGTTGAAGCGCTCGATGTGGTGGTCGCGCAACGCACCCGTGAGGGTCTCGGCGTCGGTCCCGTCGACGAACACCACCGACGAACGTGCGTGCCACTGCTGGAGGCCGATCGTCCAACCCGCCATGTGAAACAGCGGCCACGGGCACAGGGCAGGCCCCCGGGGCTCCAGCTGTGCGCCCGGATGGGAGCGCAGCACGCTCGCCCGGTGGGACACGACGGCCGCCTTGGGGTCGCCGGTGCTGCCACTGGTGAAGAACGCGATGTGGTCCTGTTCCGGGTCGACGTCGGGCAGGGTGACGGCACGGTCGGGGGCGGTCAGCGGGTGCCATCGGGACGGAGCGTCGATCAGCGGGGCGAGGTGGGCGCACTCGGGCGAGGCCAGCACCACCGACGGCGAAATCCTGCGGGCGATGCGGCCGATGGCCGCCTGGTCGAGGCCGGGGTTCATCGGCGCAAACGTCAGGCCCGCCCGGGCACAGCCCACGTAGTGCGCCAGCATCGAGAAGGACGTGGCGGCCAACACGAGCGCCACCTGGCCCGGCACTCCCCCATCGGCCACCAGCCGCTGCGCGACCGCATCGCCCGCCTGATCGAGCTCGGTGAAGGCATGTGGCCGCCCGTCGATGACGGCGGCGGTCGCGTGCGGGGCGCCGCGGGCGGCGTTGGCGATGACGGCGCCGACGGTGAGGCCGAAGGACACGGCGCCGAACTCAGCCGGGTTGGCCGGGCTGGTTGAGTTCGAACTGGTTTCCCGAGGGGTCGTAGAAGAACGCCTGTTGGGTTCCGTTGAGTTCAAAGGGATCTCCCACCTCCACGCCGAGCCCTCGCAGCCGCTCGACCTCCGCCGCCATGTCGGCGGTCTCGAACGCCACGTGCGGGCCGGAGGGCGCCACGAAGTTGGGATCCTCGATCAGGTGGATCTGGATGTCGTTGCCGGTGGAGAGCCACGCTCCCGGAATGCCAAAGTCGGGTCGAGGCAGCAGCTCGAACCCCAGCGCGTCGGTGTAGAAGCCGATAGCGGCGTCGAAGTCCTTCACCGACAGCGACACGTGCTGCACCGGCAACATGTTGGGGGTGCGCTTCGACTTCACCTCGACCACGATCTCGCGGAAGGTCGCCTCGCCGATGTTGATCGCCCGCTCCCGGCCGCCCGCCTCGGCGTAGATCACGGTGCCCGGGGCGACATCGCCGTCGAGGTAGTCGCACCCGGCGAAGCTGCCTCCGGAGTCGGGCTCGAAGCGGGCAGCCACCCGGTCGCCCTCGATCTGCACCATCACGTAGTCGTGCTCGTGATGATGCAGGTCGGAGGTGGCGCCGGGGTCGAGACGAAGCTCCCACACCCGGATCTGGTCGTTGTCGAGCAACAGCTTCGTCCCGACGTCCCCAAAGTCGCGATCGTCCGACCCGGTCA
Organism: Microthrixaceae bacterium; assembly: GCA_041394405.1. Classification (GTDB taxonomy): domain Bacteria; phylum Actinomycetota; class Acidimicrobiia; order Acidimicrobiales; family Microtrichaceae; genus Microthrix. The sequence continues at coordinate 11,847 of JAWKIF010000009.1, read as the reverse complement.
TGTGTGCTCCTCAGGGTGCTGCGCCGCCGTGGCGGCAACTCGCAGTAGGCATCAAGAACGCTGTTCTTGAATGCCGGGACAGTGTATCATCCACCCGTGCAACGGGAGATCCTTTTCACCGGCATCGGCGGTCAGGGCGTGCAGCTGGCGGCGCGCACGCTGGCCGAGGCGGCGATGGCCGACGGCCGACGCGTGCAGCTGTTCGCCAGCTACGGCGGCATGATGCGCGGCGGCAACAGCGACTCGTTTCTGGTGATCGGCGACCAACCGATCACCGCCCCGCCGGTCGTCGGGTCGGCGTGGGGCGCGGTCGTCATGCACCACGAGCATGCCGACGACGTGTGGCCCAAGCTGACGCCCGACTCCATCGCCGTGCTCAACGGCTCGGTCGTCGATCCCGCCTGCCGACCGGAGGGCCCGCAGATCGAGGTGGTCGACGTCCCCGCCCTCGACCTGGCCACCGAGGCGGGCGCCCCCGTGGCCGCCTCGCTGGTGCTGGTCGGCGCGCTCGTCGCTCGCACCGGCCTGGTCAGCGCCGGCGCACTGCTCGGCACCCCGGCGAAGGTGCTGCCCAGCTACCGGGCCGAGGCGGCGGCGATCAACCGGAAGGTGCTCGCCTTGGGGCTGGCACTCGGCGAGTTGACGCACCCGGCCTGGGAACCGGTGGCCGCATGAGCGCCGACACGACTCCGATCGACGCCGTGAAGGTGCGCGGCACCGTGGTGATCGACGTCGAGGCGTGCAAGGGCTGCGACCTGTGCATCGAGGCGTGCAAGCCCGACGTGCTCGAGATGACCACCGACGTCACCAACACCCGCGGCTACCGCTACCCCGAGCTGCTGGCCGGGTGCACCGGATGCCGTGCCTGTGCCGACGTCTGCCCCGACTTCTGCTTCCGCGTCTACCGCTTCGACGAGGCCAAGACCTGGACACCCGACGGGGGCCTGCAATGAACACGCGGCTGCTCGAGGGCTCCGAGGCCGTGGCCGAGGCGATGGTGCTGGCCGGATGCCGGTTCTTCGCCGGCTACCCGATGACCCCGTTCACCGAGGTGCTCGAACGCATGGCGGCTGCGCTGCCCGAGGTGGGCGGCGTGTGTGTCAACGCCGAGAGCGAACTGGAGGCGGTCGGCATGGTGTGGGGCGCCGCCGCCTCGGGCGCCCGGGCCGCCACCGGCTCGACCGGCCAGGGCCTCTCGCTGATGCAGGAGTCGATCGCCGAGGCATCGCTGGCCGGCATCGGGTTTGTCGTGCTCAACATGGCCCGCGGTCAGGGCGACTACTTCCAGGCCACCCGAGGCGGTGGCCACGGCGACTACCGCACGCCGGTGTTGGCGCCGTCGGGCCCCTCCGAGGTCGTCGAGTTGATGGCCGACGCCTTCGACCTGGCCGACCGCTGGCGCAACCCGGTGGTCGTCGTCGGCGACTACTACCTGGCCCACACCTGGGTGGACGTCGAGTCGCCGGACGCCGCACCCGAACCTCGACCCGCACCGGACTGGGCGCTGGATGGCAGCTCGGGCGGCAGCGGTGCCGCCAAGCTGGTCTCGTTCCTCGGCACCACCAAGCAGCGCGACGGCGTCGGCTACGACCTGGCCGCCCACTACGCCAACTGCGCCCGGCGCCGCCGGGAGATGGCGGCCGGCATCGAGCCCCGCGCCGAGCTGATCCAGACCGACGACGCCGAGCTGGTGCTCGTCGCCTACGGCACGATGGCCCGCTACGCCGAGGGGGCCATGGCGGCCCTGCGGGCCGAGGGTCACCGAGTGGGGCTGGTTCGGCCCATCACCCTGTGGCCCTATCCCGAGGCGCAGGTGAGGCAGGCCGCCGAAGGCGCCGCCGTCGTGGCGGTGTACGAGAACAACGCCGGGCAGATGATCGACGACGTCAAGCTCTCGGTGCTGGGCGCCGCGCCGGTGGTGGGCCTCAACTCGTTTGCCACCGACTCCTCCGCCTTTGGCATCGCCCCGGACGTCACCGTCGAGAACCTCGTCGCCTCGCTGCGCGACCTGCTGGCCGAGCACGGAGGAGACCCGACATGACCCGGCGACGGAGCGACGCCCTCAACGTGGTGCCCAGCACCACCGACCCCACCGACGCCACGATGGTGGCCGACTACACGCCCAACCTCGTCGACGTGGGCGAGCACCACCTGTGTCCCGGCTGCGGCGAGCCGATCGCCATTCGCGCCGTCATGGACGGCATCTCGCTGCTCGGGCTCGCCGACAAGTGCATGGCCGTCTTCGGCATCGGGTGCAGCACGGCGTTCTCCAACAACCTCGACGTCGAGGTGCTTCAGGCCCTGCACGGCCGGGCGCCGTCGGTGGCCACCGGAGTGATCCGCATGCGCCCCGAGCTGGCGGTGGTCACCATCCAGGGCGATGGTGACATGGCCAACGAGGGCCTACAGGAGGTGCTCCACGCGGCGGCCCGAGGCGAGAACATCGTCTGCATCATGTTGAACAACGGCGTGTTCGGCGAGACCGGCGGGCACCTCACCGTGACGACCACGATCGGGCAGCGCACCAAGAACACGATCGAAGGCCGCGACGCCGCCGAACACGGCAACCCGATCGGCGTGGCCGAACTGCTGGCACAGATCGACGGGGTGGCCTACGTCGCCCGGGGTGCGGTCAACGACGCCGGCAACGTCGCCCGAACCAAGCGGATGATCGTCGACGCGCTGACCGCCCAACAGCAGGGGCTCGGACTTGCGTTCGTCGAGATTCTCACGATGTGCCCCACCGGCTGGTTCATCCCCACCGACGAGGCGCCGGACTATTTGGCCGAGACGATCGCCGGCACCCACGCCGTCGGCGTGCTGCGCTCATCGCTCTCGTAGCCTTCTCGGTTGTGGCCTTCCTCGATCGGTTCCGTTAGAAGGCAGACATCGAGCTGACTGCCGAATTCGTCCGGGACCTCCTGCGGGACCAACATCCCGATCTGGCTGACCGCCCGCTCGAGCTTGGTGCTCGCGGATGGTCCAACCAGATGTGGCGACTCGGCGACGATCTTGTCGTTCGGATCCCGTGGCAGACCACGAGCGCGGATACGCAGCTACTCAACGAGCACACCTGGCTTCCCACCCTGGCCCCGCTGTTGCCGCTCCCCGTCCCCGTTCCCCAACGGCTGGGGCAGCCATCGGAGCGATACCCCCACCCTTGGATCGTCACCACCTGGGTTTCGGGAACACCGGCCGACATCGCGCCAGCGACGAGCGGAAACCTGGCAGCCGAAGCGCTAGCCACCTTCCTGACGTCCCTTCACCAGCCCGCCCCCGCCGGGGCACCAGAAGACAGCGTGAGAGGCGGCCCGCTGGCCCAGGCCGTGAAAGGTGCCGCCCAGAAGTTCATGTTCACGGCAATGGCCGATGCTTGTGATGAAGTCGCCAACGCCGAGCAGAAGCCGACTCCCGACCCACAGGCCATCCGCTCGATCTGGGACGACGCCGTGGCCGCACCCCAATGGGAAGGGCAGCCGCTGTGGCTGCACGGAGACTTGCATCCCGCCAACGTGCTCACCTCAGACGGTGACCTCTGTGGCGTGGTGGACTTCGGCGACATGTGCACTGGCGATCCGGCTTTCGACCTGGCGGCCTGCTGGATCCTTCTTCCAGACATGAAAGCGATCGAGCACTTCCGATCGGCCTGCCCCTTGGCTGCGGACCATGCGACCTGGCGTCGGGCTCGGGGCTGGGCCATCTGGCGGGCCAGTGGCAGCCTCGCCGTGGCGACTGCTGGCCACCCCGGCGGAAAGCCCAGCTGGGGTCCGCCTGCGCTCGACTCGCTACAACGCCTCACGGAATCGGTTGCGTAGCTCCTCATCCCTAGGGCCTCGGCGCCCTATCTGCTCGCCGCACCTTGCTCGATCCGCCCATCGCAACGTCGCTACCGTGGCTCTATGAGCAGCGTGCGGGTACCTGGCGGAGTCGTCCACCAACTCCCTCGTGACCTGCGGGAGGCGCTGATCGCCAACGACACGGCGATGGCCGCGTGGAAGGACATCACGCCCCTGGCCCGCAACGAGTTCATCTGCTGGGTCGAAGACGCCAAGCAGGACCCCACCAGGGAGCGTCGCATCCGCCGCACCAAGGAGGAGCTGGAGGAGGGCAAGCGGCGACCCTGCTGCTGGCCGGGCTGCAAACACCGGGAACGCAACGGCAACTAGCGACTACGACTCGAAACGAGCCTCCGCTGCGGCCAGAAGCCGTCTCGCCCACTTCACACAGCTCTCAGCCACCGCTGCACTGACGTCTTCGCTCTCGTAGGCCGCCTGGGTCTTTCGGTCCAGTGCCCGCTTCAAAGCCGTGGCGAGGCCGGCATCAACCCGACGGAGAAGGTCCACCGCCGCTGGGTGGCTTGAGTCTGCCGACCGCTCACCGAGTGCCTTGCAGGTAATCGCATCGGCTGCAGCGATCGCCGCATGTATTGCGTTGGTTGCCACGACGTCCGGCGCCTCCATGACCTCGGCCGCCTCCAGGAATTGCCGGGCGTCCACGAGTCGCTGTCGGGCGCGGCGCTGGTCGCACGGCTTCCGGTTGCCTTTTGGCCGGCTCACGAGGCCTGCCTGGTGACTGGAGGCGTTCGGTCAATCGTGAGCGGAATGCCCTCGTCCCGAATGGCCCGCACAAGCGGGTTCATGGCGGACTTCAACGCTCTCCACGAGCGCTCTGAATGTTCAACGAGTTGCAGCTCGTTGCCAGTCCACTGACGGACGTCTTCGTGGAGCTCGGTCAGCCGCTCGTGAAGATCGACGGAGTCGAGATCGTCGGCGACGATCAGCAGATCGATGTCCGACGCAGACGTGGCGTCTCCTCGCGCCACGGACCCGAAGATCCAGGCACCTCGGATGTCGGGCCACTCGGTGAGGCGCTGGCGGATTCGATCAACCAGCTCGCCGCGGAGTCCTGCAAGGGCCACAATCGGTCCGGCCGCCAGGTGCCTTCGGTTCAGCTCGACCAGCGAGGCCCGTCCTGCAGGGGTCTCGACCACCAGCCCGGCTTCGATCAGGGATCCCAGTACAGCGCTGGCGTTGGATGGTGCGACGCCGGCCAGGTTGGCGATCTGCCGTCGACTGACCGGCCGTTCAAGGGCAGCCAACGATTGCAGCAGCCTTCCACGCACGTCTGGCGCCACGTCGAGCATGGGCGCGCCGAGGTCCATACGGCCATCATAGTCCGGCGATGATCGGCCTACCGATCATATGATCGAAGTACCGATCATGAGGTGGTCTACTGAGCGGCGATCGCCTCCAGCCACTCGGTCCAGTAGTCCTTCCATTCGTCGACGGCCTCGGGGGAGTCGAGCTTCCCGTGCGAGATGGTGATGCGGGCGCGTCCGTCGTCCAACTGTGCCAGGTCGAACAGCACCGACCCCTCGGGGAACGCCACCCTGGGCACCTTGGTGGACGGTTTGGATCGCATCTCGGTGGCCAGGCCGGGGAACAGGTCGGCCCGGTCGTCGTCGGCGAAGAGCGCGTTGCGCAGCATCGACACGTCGACGGTGGCTGTCTTCGACTTCGTGCATTCGAACGTGCCGTCCGCCCGTTGGTTGGCCACGCGGCGACCGGTGATGCGCTCCCAACCGACGGTGACGGCCTGCGACCACCAGCTGTTGAGGTCGGTTTCCGCCTGGAGCCATGCCGCCACGGCGGGGTGGCCGTCGACGTGTCCGGGCCAGGCGTCGATCAGGTCGCACCATTCGTTCCACCCCCGCCCGGTGTTGGTGCGAATCACCTCGTCGGTGTGCTCGGGCTCGCTGGCCCACACCCGTTCGCCGGCCGAACCGGTTGGCCGATCCGCGTCGACGATCAGGGCTCGCCGGGCGGCGCCGTAGCGCTCTCCGGTTTTGGCCATACGGGCGCGGATGCGCTTCTTGAACGTCTCTTGGCTGGTCATCACATGCTCCTGAGCTCGGCGTCGCTCCGGCGCCCCGCGCGCACCACGGCCGACGCCGCATCAGGTGTCAGTGGTGAAGTGTCGAGCACGCAAGGTCCCCTTTGCCCTCCGAAGCCCAGCGGCGCGGGTGCCGAGGAGAGGGTCCGGCGCAACACGGCGCCCACGGCGCCCACGGCGCCCACGGCGACGATACCACCGCGCGGTGCCACCCCGGGTTGTGACACCCCGCGCTGTGTCACCCCGCGCTGTGTCACCCCGCGCCGTGTCAGCGGTTGGCGGAGGCCTCGAGTGCGTCGAGGATGAGGTCGAGGCCGAAGTCGAACTCAGCGCGGAAGTCGTAGCCGGGCTGAAGCACGTGGTCGGAGGTGAACTCGGCCAGGTGGGGATAGGCCCCCTCCGGCATCGGCTCGATGATCGTCTCGGCGAGCTCGGCCAGGTCGGCGCCACCGGTGGCGGGAAGGTTGGCCTCCTGAAGGGCGAAGCCGTACACGTAGCTGTCGACCAGCGCGTAGGCGTGGGCGGTCATCTCCAACGAGAGCCCACCCCGGCGCAGGCACCCGAGCACCGCATCGTGGTGACCGAGGGTCGCGGTGCCGGGGTTGGTGCGCGACTCCATCAGCGGCGCCGCCCACGGGTGGCGGGCCAGGACGGCTCGGGCGGACAGGCAGCGCTGCCGGATCGCCGGTTTCCAGGCGACGTCCTCGGGGGGCGGAGCGATCTCGGCGAAGACCCGGTCGACCATGCCGTCCAGGATGGCCTCCTTGCCGGCGACGTGGTGATAGATCGACATCGGCTTGGTGTCGAGCGCATCCGCCAGCCGTCGAATCGTGAGCGCCTCGACGCCGATCTCGTCAGCCAGCGCCACCGCGCCCTCCACCACACGCTCGGCGCTGAGTCGCTGCTTCCCGGCTGTCGCCCTCGCTGCTGCCATCGGCCCTCCTCCAAGATTTCCTCTTGTCAATGGTACTTAGTACGGGTACGGTAGACAACCGAACGGTACAAAGTACGAGCCTTGCGGAGGTCCGCCATGTCCACGACAACCACCCAGCCCACCAACACCGAGGCACGAGGCACACCCGGACGGACCCGCATGCGGGCGATCACCCAGGCCGAGTACGGCTCGACCGAGGTCCTCCAGCCGACCACGATCGACCGGCCCACCATCGGTGACGACGAGGTGCTGATCGAGGTGCACACCGCCGGCCTGGACCGGGGCGTCTGGCACCTCACCACCGGCCGCCCCTACCTGGTCCGCCTCGCGGGCTTCGGCGTCCGGAGGCCGAAGCAGCCCGTGCCCGGCCTGGACGTGTCGGGCGTCGTCGCCGAGGTTGGCCGACAGGTCACCCGCTTTGAGGTCGGCGACGAGGTGTTCGGCATCGGCACGGGCACCTACGCCGAGTTCGCCGCCGCCAAGGAGTCGAAGCTGACCCACAAGCCCGCCAACGTGTCCTTCGAGCAGGCCGGCGTGGCCACGATCTCCGGCATCACCGCCCTGCAGGCACTGACCAAGGTCGGGCGGCTGACCCCCGGTCAACACGTGTTGGTCATCGGCGCCTCCGGCGGGGTCGGGTCCTATGCGGTGCAACTGGCCAAGGCGCTGGGCGCCAATGTCACCGGCGTGGCGAGCACCGCCAAGCTGGACGCCGTGCGGGCGCTGGGCGCCGACGACGTCATCGACTACACCAGGCGATCGATCGACGACGACGGCCGACGCTACGACCTGATCATCGACATCGGCGGCGCCAACCGGCTCTCGCGACTTCGGCGAGCGCTGACGCCCAAGGGAACGCTGGTGATCGTCGGCGCCGAGACCGGCGGACGCTTCACCGGCGGCGTCGGCCGGCAGCTTCGCGCCATGCTGCTGTCGCCGCTGGTCGGGCAGCGGCTGGTGCCGATGATCAGCAGCGAGTCGCTCGAGTACATCGAGCCGCTTGCCGGGCATCTCGCCTCCGGCGCCGTGACGCCCCAGGTCGGACAGCGCTTCGAACTCGAGCAGGTGCCGGACGCTCTGGCCGCCATGGAGGCCGGGCGGCTCGTCGCCAAGACCGCCATCAACGTGGCGGCCGGCGCAGCGACCGACCGCTCGGCCAGGCCCGGTTAGACAACCGGAGGGTCGGCCGACCGGCGGCGACGAAGCAGACGTGGGGCGGCGACCAGGGCCGCACCAAGGACCACGAGCACCACGGCAACCTGAGCAAACGCGTTGCCAAGCCCGGTGAGCGCGACCGTGAGCGGAAGGCGCCCGGAGGGCGGCGAGCCCGGGCCGGAGCCATCCGAGGACGGGGGGTCGGCCTGGCTCGCCACGATGGTGCTGGTTGGCGAGTCCGGCAGGGATGGTGGCTTGGCGGAGGTGGTGGAGGTGGGCGTATCCGAGGCGGTCGTCGGCGGCAGGGAGGCCCCCGAAACCACCGTGGTGGTCGGCCCGGTCGTCGGCGGGGCGACGGTGGTCGAGGTGGCTGCGGTGGTCGAGGTCGGCGGCAGGACGGCCGCCAGTTCGGCATCGGCGGCCGTCACCCAGCCACGGTTTCCGGAGATGACGTTGTCCTGAGCGGTGCCGTTCTCCAGGTAGGTCAGCGCCGGCAGCGAACCCTCCGCTCCAACCTCGATGCCGTACACGCCGTCGGCGGTGATGACCGAGCACAGCCGTGCCTCGCCGGATGAGAGGTCGACCGAGGACACGGTCGAAGCGGTGTCGCACAGCCCCGAGGACGAATCGTACGGATGGAGGTCGGAACTCCCGGCGACCGTTGCGGCGTCCACTCCCGTTCCGCTGATCTCGAAGACGACGGAGTCGCCGGCCTGAGCGGCCTCCACCGACAGGGTTCCCGACATTGGCTCGACCGCCGCGTCTCCGATCGCCACCAGTTCGACGTAGCGGTCGAAGATCTCCTGCATCGTCACCTGATCGGCGCTCCCCATCCATGGCGCGCCGGCCTGGTCGGTGAACCCCGAGGAATCAACGGGGTCGAATCCATCGGTGTAGTGCCAGATGGCCCCCTGCGTGGCCGCAATGTTGGTCCGCAGATCCGGGTCGACGGGGAAGACAAAGCCCTGCCCGTAGTCGATGAGGCGGGGGAAGACCTGATCGGGGTCGGTGACCTCGTTCCCCCAGAAGTCGACCACACGCGTGGGATTGAGGAGGAACCGCTGTATCTCGGTGGGATCCGGCAACTCCGCCGCACCGAGCACGGCCCGAAGCCGGTGGGCGTTGGCCTGGACCCTCGCCGCGTTGCCGCCGGAGAGGCCGGCGACGTCGGTCTCGGTTCCGCCGACGATGCCTCCCCCGACGGAGGCCTGAGTGCAGAACGCCCAGGTCAAGGCACCGCCGGGGCCCTCGACCATGGATGCGTTGGCGTAGGTGTTGCCCCAGGGGCCGTGAATGAGCACCCCGACGCCCACACCACCAGAGGGGAGTCGCTGCCAGGTGTCACCCGGTGCGGCCGCGGCCGTCGGGCTGAACCCAAGCCCGCCGGCCACGACCAACAACACACCCAGCGCGCCAAACGCGCCGAACCGCCACTTTCGATTTGTTTCCCGCACGGCCCCATCCTATCGACCCACGCGGCAGGGGCCGTTTGGCCTCTGCCGCCAGGGGGCGCCAGGTCAGCGGCTGTCCGACCATGTTCAGGACCTCGTCGCCGTCAGGGTGCATCTCGCCATTGTGGGGCGGAGCGCTCGGGCCTGTCGCCGTTCCACGTCGAAAGCTGCGGTGACTGGTTGGTGCGCGGTCAGTCGTTCAGCAGGCCGAGCAACTTGTTGGCGTTGCTGGCCACCGACCTCCGGGGATCCTTGGCCAGGCGTTCGGCGTGCGGGCGAAGCCAGGTTGCCAGTTCGTCGTCGCCGTCAGCCCACGCGCCCAGCACCTTCATCGAGTTGTTCAATACGATCCAATCGTCATGATGGGCCAGGTTGTGCTTCATGATGTCGGCCGCCAGCTCTTGCTGTTCGTCGCTCATGAGGCCTCGGGTGAGGTCGAAGAGCAGCGCCAGTGTCCATTGGGTGGAGGCCTGATCGATGGCGGCAACCTCGCGTTGTAGCCCGTCCAGGTAGTCCATCGTCCAATCGGGGTGCGCGATGGTCACCCGCTTCATGGCGCTGGAAACCCGAAGGCGCACCAGCTCGTCGTCGCTGAAGTAGCAGTCGTACAGTTCGCGCAGGCGCGTCCGGTCGGCAAGCACGAGGTCCACCACCTCAACGGTTCTCCCCAGCGAGTTGTGGTGACCACCGGAGAGCATCGCCTCGAATCCTTCGCTCATCGAAGCGACGATAGAGCGCTTCGAGCATGCCCGCCGCCACCAAAGGGGGAACGGACCGTTTGGCGCCCGTGTCCACACCCGCGGGATACCTGCCGCGCCGATACGGTCTGCGGCATGGGGATCCTGGGATGACCGAATCCGTCAGTAGGGCCAGTGACGAGTACGAGGCGATCGCTTCATTGCTCCCCGATGATTTCTCGAACCCGGACGATGACCTGGTCACCGTCCGGGCGAAGTTTGCCGAGGTGCATGGGCACGACCCGGGCGAGGGAGTGGACGTGGCGGCGGCCGCGTCGGGGCTGGGCGTGTGGGTGCGCCCCAAAGGAGCAGATCCCCGGGGAACGATCTTCTTTGTGCACGGCGGCGGGTTTGTTACCTCGGATGCCAACTCGTACGCCTTCTACGGGGCGGCGCTGGTGCGGGCGACGGGGTGGCAGGTGTTCATCGCCGACTATCCGCTGGCCCCCGAATCGGTCTTTCCCGCACAGCTGGAGGCCTTGGCCGACGCGTTTGTCGGCGAGATCTCAGACGGCGGGGGGCCGGTGGTGCTGATGGGTGACTCGTGTGGGGGAGGGATGGCCGTGGCTGTCGCTTTGAGGGCGCAGACGGTGCGGGACCGGGCCGCGGGCATCGTGTCGTTGTGCGGTTGGTTCGATCTCGTGGCGACTGGCGATTCGGCCACCCACCCGATCGGCCGCGATCCGTTCCTTAACCCGGCGTGGCTACGACTGCGAGGGCGCGACTACGTGGGCCCCGATGGCGACCCGGCCCACCCGGAGGCTTCGCCGATTCACGCCGACCTCACGGAGCTGCCCCCGATGCTGTTGCATGCGGGGCAGGTTGATCGATGCCGCAGCGACGCCGAAGTGCTCGCCGAGCGAGCGCACGCAGCCCGAGTCTCAGCCGACCTCAAGGTCTGGCCCGGCATGCCTCACGGGTTCCATGGGATGGCGGGCGTGATCCCAGAGGCGGACGCCGCGCTCGGCGAAATTCGCGACTGGATGGATCGCCTGACATAACGCCAAGCGGTTCACGGGCTCGGGGTGAACTGCACCACGGCAACATGCTCGGTCACCACCACGCGCTGAGCGTCGGTGAGCCCGGTCGCCTTGTTGTACTTGATGCCGCCGACCTGGCTGCCCATCCAGGGAAGTCGCCGCAAGGTCGTCTCGACGTGATCAAAGAACGCCGGTTCGTCGGGCGGAAGGAGCTCGCCGATGACCGGCATCGCATTCCGGCGAACCGAGAGTTGTGCCGGCCATGGCTCACGGAAGTTCTTCCACCAGTTCTTGGAGTGCGGCTTGGTGAGCAACACGACATAGATGTCGCTGGCTCGCTGATAGCCCACCGGTGTGGTGATTCGTCGTCCGCTGGACCGTCCCGTGTACTCCAGCACCATCAGAGCACGACCGGCCAACGAACCCGCGGGTGAACGAAGGAGCGCCACGATCACTCGATTGAACGGCACGAACAGATCGTTCAGCATCACCATAAGAGCAGCCGACGCTACCCGGGCTCGCTCTCCGTCGACGGCGCAATGCGCACGTGCGCCGGGCTTTCGCCACATCGGTCGTCGTGGAGACACAAGCCGTTGTCACAACCTTGCGGTTCCGCTATTCATCGTTTATCGTCGATAAACGATGAACACCTTCGACGAGTCCACCGCGGAGGAATACGCACGCTGGTTCCAGTGCCT
>JAWKIF010000008.1:0-334898 GCA_041394405.1 Microthrixaceae bacterium | reverse complement strand
GTGCCCGGGTTGATGTCCAACTCGTCTGCGACCTGGGCGATCGGCCGGGAACCGTCGATCACCATCTTCACCGCTTCGGTCTTGAATGTGTCAGAGTACTTCGCGCGTTTGCGTGTCATATCAGGATTCCCTTTCTCAGTGGATGTTATCAATCACCCACTGTCCGAAATCCTCGGGGCACCCCACTCAGCTCCCTTCGGCAGCCCCCACCCTTGCTTGAGAGCCCGTTGGTGGGCGAGTCCCATCGGGTGGCCTCGCCCTGATGGGCGGTCCGCAGGCGTCAGGTCTGGTTGCGACTATCGCCCGGTTTGAATCAGGCTCGACCTGTCAGAACCACCCGGGCTCTTGCCAACACCATGACGACCAAGCAGCTCACCAGCCGAGAGTTCAACCGGAACACCGGCAACGCAAGAACCGCAGCCAACAACGGACCGGTACATCACCGACCGGGGCAAACCTGCCTACGTACTGCTCACCTTCGCCGACTACCAACGGCTCGCAGCCAACCGACCGAACATCATCGAACTCCTCGCCCAGCCATCTGAGATCGAAGGAATCAGCTTTCACACCCCAGCCCCCTCCGAGGTCGCCACGCCCGCCGAGTACGACTGATGTTCGTCCTGGACACAAACGTCGTCTCCGAACCGGGGCGCACCAGACCCGCGCACATCGACGCCGCAGAACTCTTGACGCTGAGTCGCGTGCCCCCATCTACTTCGGCCCGCTGCAGCCCCGGCCACAGCCAGGCGACCGGCTGCCACACACCCCACACCTGCGCCTTGCGTTGCGTCGCTGGCGGACCGTCGCGACGATCTCCTCGTCGTCAGGATCGAAATGGACCGACTCGATCACCAACCGCTCGCTGGAGTCTCGAACCCCAACTCCTGATGCCATAGATTCTTCACAGAAGCCGCTCCTTGATTGCATAGAACTCTGCAGAACCGGCAGAAGGATAGAGTCCAGCGGCGCAATTCAACTACGACGAGATCGGCCACATTCCAGTCCCCCGTAAGGGACTTGCCTTGAAGGCGTTGGTCTACTTCACCGACGGTTGGTGAGGACTGGTTGTGCGACGCTGAACGCCTTCACGTGGGCAGGAGGGAGTGGCGGCGTTCAGACCGCGACGACTTCCACCAGATCGTCCAACGCTGCGAAGTCACTTGGGTTCCTCGTGTAGAGCGGCAGGCCAACCGAACATGCGACCGCAGCGATCATCAAGTCGACAGCCCGAGCCCCTCGAGCTTTCCGACCAACAGAGACCACGGCGGCGTAGATTCGCCCGTAGGCCCTCGCCGCTTCAGTATCGAAGGGCAACGGATCAAACGCAGACTCCGCTCGCTGCAGCCGATCCTGCCGACGCGCCCTCTCCTTGGAGTCCGTCGCCGCGTGCGGGCCCGCCGCGAGTTCAGCCATGGTGAGCGCGGTGACTGCAACTTGGATCGGCAGCCTGTTCACCTCGAGTCGATCGAGATCAATGACCACGGACGTATCGAGAATGCCCCGTTCGGGACGCTCGTCAGCCACGAGGCGTCACGTCTTGGCAGGCAACGGCATCGAGATCTTGGCGGAACTTCCGACCATCGACTGGTGGCGCCGTTCGGAAGATCTCAGTCACGGATTCCGCGGTCGCGAACCGGAGGCGTCGCAGCGGTGTGAGCTCACCGACGGGCACGCCGCTGCGGGTGACGATGAAGGACTCGCCTTGGTCCAGACGACGCATGATCTCGCCACTGCCGTTGCGCAGTTCTCGCTGTGTGATGGTTTGCTCCATGCAGCAAGCGTAGCACGCAGTGCTACACAGTTATCGAGGCGCAACGATCAGCCGCAGACAACCTGACGCAACGACTCTCAGACGCCAACCAACAACCATGACAGCCCCGCATTCGCACCAGACGCAACAGCCCCTCGGCGGGAGGTGGCTGATCGAGTCCCATCGGGCGGTGTAGCGCTGAGGCGCGATCCGCAGGGTGACAGGTCGTGCTGCCCAGTCTCAGGGGCCAACTGAGGCGAAAACGAGTTGAGTGACTCAACCCCAACATGCCGAAATCGGCTACATCGCAGTCCCCAGTGGGGAACTTGGCCTTGCAGGGCAGGAGGGAGTCGAACCCCCAACCGCCGGTTTTGGAGACCGGTGCTCTGCCAATTGAGCTACTGCCCTTCGCCGACACCCGGAGGTTGACGGAGGATTCCCGAGACTACCGGAGGGCGCTGCCATTCGGAAGCCGAAGACGGCTCCGCCTCGCCCGCCATCGAGCAGCCATCAACCTGAGGCCGAACCAGCGATAGGTCGAGAACGGCGAGACCGCAGCGTCAACAGCACCACACCGGTGACGCCGGCGGCGGTGGCCGCTGCGATTCCACCTGCGTAGGCCACACGGCGCCGGTTGATCAGCGAGCGAATGGCGTGGTGCTCCCCCACCTGGCCGACGGCCGCCAACAGCTCGGGCAAGACGCCGGGGGCGGGTTCGATGACCTCGGTGCGCAGAGTGTGCAATGCGCGCAGCAGGCTTCGGTACTGCACCAGCTCCGCCTGGCACCGCAGGCAGGTCTCCACATGGGCACGTTGGGCGGGACTCAGCCCGTCGGTGCCCTCCACGGCCTTCGGCAGCGACTCGGCGATCTGCTCACAGATCATGGCTGGCCACCACCACGTCGGGCAGCAACGAGTCGCGCAACTGATGTCGGGCGCGATGCAGGCGCACCTTGGATGCCGACACGGAGATGCCCAACTCCGATGCGATGTCCTCGTGAGAGAGGTCGTAGATGTCCCGCAGAACCACGACGGCACGGAGCTTGGGCGCCAGCGTGCCCAACGCGCCGTCGAGCCGGGACCGCAACTCGGTGTTCTCGGCGCGCCCGACCGGATCCCGGCTGGGCTCGGCATCCGCCGGCTCGAGCTGATCCTCGATCGATTCGTGACGATGCCGGGACCGCTTCTTGAGGTAGGTCGACGCGCAGTTGGCCGTGATCCGATACATCCAGGTTGAGAACTTCGAATCTCCGCGAAACGACCCCAGGCTGCGATAGCAGCGCAGGTACGCCTCCTGCGTGACGTCCAAGGCGTCCTCTTCGGAACGGCACAACCGGAGCGCCAGCGTGAAGACGTCCCGGTAGCTGGAGGCCACCAGCTCCTGGAAGGCCGCCTCGTCGCCCTCCTGGGCGGCCTCGACCCAGAGCGCCACCTGGGCATCGTCGCTGAGCTCCTCCAGGGGGCCGAACGCGCTGGACCGCATGCGGCGCGAACTTCGCTTGGGGGCTCCCGGGGCGCTCGATGACGGTTGGACCGGCGGCACCTGGCTGGGGTTACTCGCTGGCTCCGGCACGGACGCGGCCCGGCCGGACGCAGTGCGTCCGGCCGGGCCGTCAGTGCTCGTCATGGTCGCCGCTGATCGCACACGATCAGGTTCTCGGCTGGTGATGGCAGGGGCAACGCCCCTTCCCTCAGCGGGTCTCGCGGTGCACGGTGTGCTTGCGGTCCCACGGACAGAACTTGGACAGCTCCAAGCGCTCCCGGGTGTTCACCTTGGATTTCACCGTGGTGTAGTTGCGACGCTTGCACTCGGTGCATTCCATCGTCGCCTTGATGCGCTTGTCAGAAGCCATGGCTCATCCTCACTTGTTGATCTTGGTGACGCGGCCCGCACCCACCGTACGACCACCCTCACGAATCGCGAACCGAAGCCCCTCCTCCATCGCGATCGGCGCAATCAACTCCACCGACATCGACGTGTTATCCCCCGGCATCACCATCTCCTTATCCGACGGCAACGTCACCGTCCCCGTCACATCCGTCGTCCGGAAATAAAACTGCGGCGAATACGCCGAGAAAAACGGCTTATGCCGCCCACCCTCATCCTTCGTCAACACATACACCTGACCCTCAAAATCGGTGTGCGGAGTAATCGAACCCGGCTTCGCCAACACCTGACCCCGCTGCACCTCATCCTTATCCACACCCCGCAACAACGCCCCAATATTGTCCCCAGCCTGACCCTGATCCAACAACTTCCGGAACATCTCCACACCCGTACACGTCGTCTTCTGCGTCGCCTTCAAACCAACAATCTCCACCTCATCACCAGTATGAACAGCACCCTGCTCCACCTTGCCCGTCACCACCGTGCCCCGACCCGTAATCGAGAACACATCCTCAATCGGCATCAAAAACGGGCGATCCAAATCACGCTGCGGCTCCGGAATATAAGCATCCACCTGCTCCATCAACGCCATCACCTGATCCTGAGCCCCCGCATCACCCTCCAACGCCTTCAACGCCGACACCGGACACACCGGAATATCATCCCCAGGGAACTCAAACTCCGACAACAACTCCCGAACCTCAAGCTCCACCAACTCCAGTAGCTCCTCGTCGTCAACCATGTCCACCTTGTTCAACGCCACCACAATCGACGGCACCCCCACCTGACGAGCCAACAACACATGCTCACGCGTCTGCGGCATCGGACCATCAGCAGCCGACACCACCAAAATCGCCCCATCCACCTGAGCAGCACCCGTGATCATGTTCTTGATGTAATCCGCGTGACCCGGCATATCCACATGCGCATAATGCCGATTGTCAGTCTCATACTCCACATGAGACACATTGATCGTGATCCCACGCTCACGCTCCTCCGGAGCCTTATCAATATTCTCAAACTCCGTGAACGCGTTCCCCTCAACCCGCTCCGACAACGTCTTCGTAATCGCCGCCGTCAACGTCGTCTTCCCATGGTCAATATGACCCATCGTCCCCACATTCATATGAGGCTTGTTCCGCTCGAACTTCTCCTTGGCCATGAGGGCTGATCTCCTGATTTCTGTGGGTGAGACTTGGGTTGGGCTTGCTTGGGTGTTGGTGGCGACGGTCGGGCTTGAACCGACGACCTCTCGATTATGAGCCGAGCGCTCTGACCAACTGAGCTACGTCGCCGGCGTGACGCTCGGGGAGTTCCCGGTCGCCTGAGCGGGTCCGAAACCTTCGGACCGGCTGGAGCCCCCTGTCAGAATCGAACTGACGACCTTTTCCTTACCATGGAAACGCTCTGCCGACTGAGCTAAGGAGGCATGGCGCGCCGAGGGTGCCCGGCGAACCGACGTGCCAGTGTAGCGAAGCGCCCGCGCACCACCAATCGGGATTCCCCAGGCCGCAGCCCGGCCGGCGTCATCGTGGGTCGAGCGCCCCCGATTCTCCCGAGACAGCCCCTCTCCCGGCGTCCTCCTGTACCCTGAGCGGCGCCCGATCGGCGGGCGTCTGTTGATCTCAGGGGGAGTTTCCATGGGTTTCGGTCCAATTGAAGTCATCGTCGTGGTTTTCGACGGCAACCAGTTCACCGGAGACATCCTGCCCGAACTCCGCAAGTTGGTCGACGCCGGCACCATCACGGTGGTGGACGGGCTCTTCGTCAGCAAGGACGCCGATGGCGCGGTGACCCACCAAGAGTTGGGCGACCTCAGCGACAACGCCGACGCTCAGGCGTTGGTTGACGTGCTCGACCGTGTGGACGCGCTGGTGAGCGATGAGGACATCGCCGAGTTGACCAACGACATGGACGCCAACAGCTCGGCCGCGCTGCTGGCCTTCGAACACACTTGGGCCAAGGGCTTCCGAGAGGCCATCGTCGCCTCAGGTGGCGAGTTGCGCGCCAACGTGAGGGTGCCGGGCCACGTCGCCGACGAGGTGCTCGCAGCCCTCAGCGACCTCGACGACTGAGCCTGTTCCCTCGATCAACCCTCGATTCTCACAGGAGACTGAACACATGCCACGCAGAATGGGTCGACCGGGGCTACTGGGCACGATGGCCCGCACCGCCGCCATCTCGGGCACCGCCACGGCGGTGTCAGGACGGGTGCAACGCAACCAGGCACGTCGGGCGCAGGCCGACTACGACCAACAGCTGGCGCAGCAACAGGTCGCTGCCCAACAGACTGCGGCCTTACAGGCCCAGGCACCCGTACAGCCAACACCCGCGCAGCCCACACCCGCACCCGCTGGCGGTGGACTGATGGATGAGCTGCAAAAGCTGGCCGACATGAAGGCGTCCGGCCTGCTCGATGACGCCGAATTCGCTGCGGCCAAGGCCAAGCTGCTCGCCTGACGCGAACGAGGCCCCGCCTCCCGCTACCGCCGGGCAGGGGCACGGCCGACGTCGGCGGTAGGGCGACCGATCACGAGCCTGCCTCGCTCAGGTCAGGCCGCGCTGCGGCCGACCCCATCGACAAGCGAAGGGCCTCATCCAACCCGCACGGTTGGTCAACCCTCGCCAGATCGCTCCAGACCCAGCATCGAACCGATTCCCGACGTGGATGCCGCCGCGCCGGTGCGGAACCGGTAGGCACCCGCCACGGCCAGCACCGGTCGGTCGCCCGCCGCCAGGCCGCGGTGTTCCCCTGACCGAAGCAGCCGCGAGTTGGGC
This sequence comes from Microthrixaceae bacterium, assembly GCA_041394405.1. Classification (GTDB taxonomy): domain Bacteria; phylum Actinomycetota; class Acidimicrobiia; order Acidimicrobiales; family Microtrichaceae; genus Microthrix. Next base: position 328,482 of record JAWKIF010000008.1, on the reverse strand, counting down.
ACAACCACCAGGTCGTTTGCTGCGAGTTCGCCCAGCCCGTCCGCCAACCCGCCCGCCGGCAGGGACTGCAGTGAGACCGACGGGCTCAGTCCAAGCTCGTCGGGCACGGGACCGGAGACCAGCGCCACTGCCAGGTCTCCGCCGCTGGCCAGGGCGGACACCAGCGCGCTCGCCTCGGCGTCGTCCACCTCGGCGCCCCCGCCGACTGCTGCGGCACCGAGGGCCAGCACCGTGCGCGTTGGCGGCGACTGGGCCATCTCCCCGGCAACGACCGGCACCGGCGACCGGGCCCCGATCTCGTCCAGCATGCGTCCGAACATCCGCTCGCTGCGGCTGGTGCTGAGGTCCCACGGCAGCACCACCACGGACGCGTCGTGCTCGACGATGGCATTCAGCACGCCGTCGGACAGCGACGCATCCACCCGCAGCACGCCCTCCACGTCGGCTCCCAGGCTGGTGGCCACTTCGGCCGCCGCATCGACGGCCGCACGGACCGCCCGACGCCGCTCGACGCCTCCGCCCGCCTCGGCAACACCGAGGGGCACCAATCTCCCCCCATGGGCCATGGACAGCCGGGTGGCGACGCCCACCAGCTGGTCCGACACACCGTCCTCCGGGACCGACAGCAACACCGTCGAGCCGAGGGCCCGCTCGGATACCACCGAGGGCGGCACCTTGCGGGCAAACGCCGCCGTGATCAGCGAGCTGACCAGGATGACGAGCAGCACGGCCACCAGGACCCCGTTGACGATCGTCTCGTCGAAGAGCCCCACCTCCTGCCCAACCAGCGTGGCGGCCAGCGTGGCCGCCGCCTGGCCCGACGACAGGCCCACCATCAACCCAACCTCCCGCCACGTCAGCGACTCGATGCGGCCGCTGATGATGGCCGCCAGCGACTTGCCCACCAGGACGATCGCCACGAACCCTCCGGCCAGGAGCAGGGTGTCGATGGAGCCCAGCGCCCCGAGGTCCAGTTGGGTGCCGACAAACACCAGGAAGGCCGGGATGAAGAACGCCTCCCCCATGAACTCGGTGCGGTCCATGAGCGGCCCTCCGGCGGGCACCAGTCGGTTGGCCCCGAGGCCCGCCATGAAGGCCCCCACCAGCCCCTCAATGCCGAAGCTCGCCGCCAACATCGCTGCCGAGGAGAACGCAGCCAGCAGGAAGACGAAGCGAAGGGTGCGTTCTTGGGCCACCAACCGAAAGATGTGACGGCCGATGAGCGGCAGCAGCCAGAGGCAGTAGGCGACGAGCACCACCAAGCCCACGCCCAACTCCACCATGGGACGTCCACCAGGCTCGTCGGCCGCTCCGGAGGTGACCACCGCCAGCACTACCAGCGCCAGCGTGTCGGTGAGCGCCGTGGCCGAGACGCAGATGGCCACCGCCCGGTTGCCGCTGAGCCCCGCCCGCTTGATCTCGGGCAGCGCCACCAGCGTGTGGGAGGCCCAGATGGAGCCCAGCAGGATGGCCGACGCCCGAGGCTCGCCCGCCACCGAGGCGCCGATCCAGCCGACTGCGAAGGGCATGGCGAACGTCAGCAGACCAAAGCGCAACGCCGCCTTCTGATACTGCTTGAGCTGGATGAGGTCGAGTTCGAGGCCCGCCATGAACATCAGGTAGAGCAGGCCGATGTCGCCAACGCCGTCGAGCTGGCCATCCTTCAGCCACCCGAGTGTTTCCGGGCCGATGATGGCGCCGCCCAGCACCAGGCCCACGATCCCCGGCAGCCGGGCTTTGCCGATCAGGAACGGCCCGATCAGGATCACCAGGGCGATCGCCAGCACCGCCTGCTCGGCACCCTCAGTGGATGATGACGCAAACAGCACGGCAGCGGACGCTACTGGCCGGTGGGGGTTCGTTGCCTGATCTCGTGCCCCTCCCGGCAGCCGAGCCGGCGAGGTCCGCCACTCCGGCTGGGGCGGCGCGGCCATCGGCCCGTAGCGTCTCTGGCGATGCTGATCCGCCCCGCAACCCCGGCCGACGCCGAGGCCATCCTGGAGATCTACAACCTGGAGGTGCTGACCTCGACCGTCACCTTCGACCTCACGCCGCGCAGCCACGAGGACCAGGCCGCCTGGTTGGCCAACCGCACCGGGGCCTATGCAGCCTTGGTGGCAGAGGTGCCCGACCCGGCCGGGGGGACCGTGGTGGCGGGCTTCGGGTCACTCTCGCAGTACCGGGAGCGGGCGGGATATGCGACCACCTGCGAGGACTCGGTGTATGTGCACCGCGACCACCAAGGGGCCGGCATCGGTTCGGCGCTGCTTGACGCCTTGGTCGACAAGGCCACGGACCACGGTTTCCACGCCCTGATGGCCAAGGTCGTCGGCGGCCACGACGCCTCCATCGCCTTGCACCGACGGGCCGGGTTTGAGATCGTCGGCGAGGAGAAGGAGGTGGGGCGCAAGTTCGGCCGCTGGCTGGATGTGGTGCTGATGGAGCGGCTGCTGGCCCCGACGACGGCCGCCGCGGACGGCGTGTGACCGGTCCCGCCCAGGGCCCAGGCGCGCTTCGGACGCAGGTCCGCTGAACGGTCACCTGCGCCCGACGGGCACTATGTCGGCTCGTTTTCACCGTTCTTGAGCGCGGATTCCGCCAGCGACGCGGCCAGCAGGTCGGCATCGGCCCAACCAGCTGTCATGGCGGGGTGGCCTCGCCCCAGCGCCGAGGTCATGGCCCGGGTCATGGCCAGCACCGGAGGGGCCAGCGACAGGAGCCCCTCGACGTAGGAGTCGACGGTGGCCCCCAGGTGCTCGGCCTCCACGACCTGCTGGGCGAAGCCCGATCGCAGGAGTTCCTGGGGGCCAACTTCACGCCCGCTCATCACCCAGTCTCGAGTGAGCGCCAGCCCCACCTCGCGCGCCAGCAGCGGGATGCCGCCCCAGGTCAGCGGAATACCCAGGGCCAACTCGGGGATCCGCATGGTGCTGTCATCACCGGCGATACGCACGTCGCAGGCCGCAGCCAGCAACGAACCGCCACCGATGACGTGCCCATGCAGGCTGGCCACGGTTGCCTGCGGAATGCGGTCAAACGCCTCCAGGACGCGCTGCCAGCGCCCTTGGTCCCAGCGTCGGGCCGACCACCCGCTGCCGGTTTCGGTCACGTTGCCCCCCGCCAGGTCAGCGCCGGCACAGAACGACGGTCCGCTGCCCTCCAACACCACCACCCGGGTGTGGGCGTCTCGCTCCAGGTCGGCCAGCGCCTCGGTCAACGCACTGCAGATCTCGGCGTTCAGAGCGTTGAGCTTGCCCGGGCGGTTCAGGCGCAGCCGGACCAGCCCGGCGCTGCGCACCACTTCCAGGGCGGGGCCGTGCTGGGCGGCGACGAGCGTCGTGTCGGAGTCCACGGCCTGACGCTACCTACCAACCTCCGGCACCATTCACCCGCCCCGAGAACGCGCAGCAGGCCCGCCGAGGCGGGCCTGCTGTCGTAGTGGGCCGGGTAGGGTTCGAACCTACGAAGGCGAAGCCGGCGGAGTTACAGTCCGCTCCCTTTGTCCACTCGGGCACCGACCCAGGATCGGCCACGATAGCGGTACGGCCCGACAGGCACACACCGAGAACCCATCGAGAAGGAGACCCCGCATGCCCAGCTTCGACGTGACGTCCGAGGTGGACTACCAGGAGGTGCGCAATGCCATGGACCAAGCGGCCCGCGAGGTGGCCACGCGTTTCGACTTCCGGGACACCAACTCGGCGGCCGAACTGGGCGACCAGGACATCACCATTCGCTCCATGAGCGAGGACCGGCTGCGGGCCGTGCGCCAGGTGGTGGAGGAGAAGCTGGTGAAGCGCAAGGTGTCGCTGAAGGCCCTGGACTGGGGCACCATCGAGGCAGCCTCCGGCGGCACGGTTCGCCAGGTGGGCGCCCTGGTGGCGGGTATCAACTCCGACAAGGCTCGCGAGGTGAACAAGTTCGTGAAGAACCTGGGAATCAAGGGAGTGCAGACCCAAACCCAGGGCGAACAGGTTCGGGTGATGGCCAAGAAGCGCGACCACCTCCAGCAGGTGATCGCCGCGCTGCGCGAGCACGACTTCGGCATCCCCATCGACACCGGCAACTTTCGGGACTGAACGCGTTTGGCCCCACCGAGCCGGGCCGCTACTTGCCCAACTGTTCCTTGATGGTGGGCCAGGTGGCGTCGTCGCGCACGTCCTCGATCGAATACGACTGCAACACCTCCAGATCGCCGTCGTCCAACTCGAGGTCGGCCACCACCTGTTCGATGTCGTTGCACTCGTCCACGGCGTAGATGGTCATGCCGGCCACCGACCGTTCGAAGTCCTCGATGGTCGATTCGTCAGGAGGCTCGGCGGCTCCCGCGGCATCCTTGGAATAAGCCACCACGGCGTCCACCTCGGGCTTGACGCCTTCAGGGGCGGAGGCCTTCAGCCGGTCGAAATCCGGCTCATCCTGCACCAGCACGTCGGCGAACTCGCTGCAGAACGAACTCACGCTCGCTGCCGGAAGGGATGCGGCGTCATCGCTCGCCTCGGCGGAGTCACCCCCGGAGCATCCCGTCGCCGCCATCACTAGGAGGACGGCTGCCACCACGGGCACCAAGGCGGGTGCTGGCCGGGTGCGGTGCGGGCTGGATCGGTGCGACATCGAACCACCGTAGCGGCGCGCAGCGCCGTACGGGCCCTGTTTGGGCACCCGGGGTCAGACCCAGGAGCCGCCCCGCAGGCGGGCGATGCGCTCATCCACCGGCGGGTGGGTGGAGAACAGCTTGGCCAGGCCGGCGCTCTTCAGGGGGTTGACGATGTAGGCCTGCGCCTGGGCCGGGTTGACGTCGGCCGGGATTCGCTTGGCGTAGAGGTCCAGCTTGTCGAGCGCCTGGGCCAGCGGTTCGCCGGTGCCAAGCAGTTTGGCGGCCGAGGCATCGGCGGCGAACTCCCGGTTGCGGCTGATGGCCATCTGGATGAGGGCCGCGGCAATCGGCCCCAGGATGATGAGCGCCAGTTGCTCAAGCCCGCCACCGTCACGGTCGCGGCCCCCGCCGCCTCCGAAGATGGCCCCCCACATGGCCATGCGGGCGGCAAAGGTGATGGTGGAGGCCACGGCTGCGGCCACCGAGCTAGTCAGGATGTCGCGGTTGCGCACGTGGGCGAGTTCGTGGGCCAGCACGCCGCGGATTTCCTCCCAGGTGAGCGCCTGCAACAGGCCCTCGGTGACACACACCGCCGCGTGGTGGGGGTTGCGGCCCGTGGCAAACGCGTTGGGTTGCGGGTTGGGGCTCACGAACAACCCGGGCATGGGCATGCCCGCCTGGGCGGTGAGCTCCGTCATGATTCGGCGGTACTCGGGAAGCTGCCCCTCGGGCACGGGCTTGGCCCGCGCCGAGGCGATGGCCAGCTTGTCGGAGAACCAGTAGCTGCCCCCGATCATCACGATGGAGATGCCAAAGGCCAAGATGAGGCCCGACTGGCCCCAGAACGAGCCAATGGCCATCACGATTCCGGCGAGGGCCGCCAGTAGCGCAGCGGTTTTGACGTTGTTCAGCACCCCACCAGTCTGTCGTGCAGCGGCCGACAAGCGCTGTCGGCCGGCCGACCAAACCGCGCCTCGCTCTCAGGTTGCTGAGGCTCGCCTCATCCAACCGCCGGTTGGTCAGCTTCGCTCGACGTGGTGTCCGAACCCTGCCGGTGGGACGTCAGTCCTCGGTGCCGCCGGCGCCGTCGGCGATGGCGGCCACCACCGACTCGTCAGCCAGCGTGGTGGTGTCGCCCAGCTGGCGGCCCTCCACCACGTCGCGCAGCAGGCGGCGCATGATCTTGCCCGAGCGGGTCTTGGGCAGGTCCGGCACGATGATGACGGCCTTGGGCCGGCTGATGGCCCCCAACTTGGTGGCGACGTGCTGGCGGATCTCCTCCCCCAATTCGTCCGACGCCTCGTTGCCGCCCCGCAGAATCACGTAGCCCACGATGGCCTGGCCCGAGGTCTCGTCGTTGGCCCCGACCACTGCCGCCTCGGCCACGGCATGGTGATCCACCAGCGCCGACTCCACCTCGGCGGTGGAGATGCGGTGGCCCGACACGTTCATCACGTCGTCCACCCGGCCGAGCACCCAGATGTAGCCGTCGGCATCCACTCGCGCGCCGTCGCCGGCGAAGTACCGGTCGGGGTAGCGACTCCAGTAGGTCTCCCGGTAGCGCTCCGGGTCGCGCCAGAGGCCCCGCAGCATGGCCGGCCACGGGGTGGTGATGGTGAGGTAGCCGCCGCCTTCGGTGACCACGTTGCCCTGGTCATCGAGCACCTCCACCCCGATGCCGGGCAGCGGACGGGTGGCCGAACCGGGCTTCGTGGTGACGATTCCGGGCAACGGCGTGATCATGTGACCGCCCGTCTCGGTCTGCCACCAGGTGTCGACGATCGGGCAGCGCTCGCCACCGATGACGGTGTGGTACCACATCCAGGCCTCGGGGTTGATGGGCTCGCCCACGGTGCCCAGCACGCGCAGCGACGACAGGTCGTGGCGTTCCGGCTCCCCCGCCCCCCACTTCATAAACGTGCGGATGGCCGTGGGCGCTGTGTAGAGCTGCGTCACGCCGTAGCGCTCGATGATGTCCCAGAAACGGTCCTTGGGCCACGACGCGGCGGGGCCGTTGCGCTCCTGTTCCCTGGGCGTGTCGGGCGTGCCCTCGTACATCACCCCGGTGGCGGCGTTGGCCAGCGGGCCGTACACGATGTAGCTGTGCCCGGTGACCCAGCCAACATCGGCCGCGCACCAATACACGTCGTGGTCGGGCTTGAGGTCGAACACCTCACGAGTGGTCCAGGCGATCTGGGTGAGGTAGCCGGCGGTGGTGTGCACGATGCCCTTGGGCTTGGCCGTGGTGCCCGACGTGTAGAGGATGTACAGCGGGTCCTCGGCGTCCATCACCTCGGGCTCGCAGTGGGCGTCAACCCCGGCGACCGCCTCGGCGTAGGCCACGTCGCGACCCTCCACCATGTCCACATCGGTGTCGCAGCGGTTCACCACCAGCACCTTGTCCACCGAGGGGCACCGCTCCATGGCGGCGTCCACGTTGGGCTTCAGCGCAGAGGGCTTGCCGCGCCGGTAGCCCGCGTCGGCCGTGATGATCACCTTGGCCTCGGCATCGTTCACCCGATCGATGATCGAGTCGGGCGAGAACCCTCCGAAGATCACCGAGTGGATGGCCCCGATGCGGGCACACGCCAACAGCGACATGGGCAGCTCGGGGATCATCGGGAGGTAGATGACCACTCGGTCGCCCTTGCCAACTCCGAAGCCCCGCAACACGTTGGCCAGCCGCGACACATCCTCCAGCAGCTGTCCGTAGGTGATGGTGCGGGTATCGCCGGGTTCGCCCTCCCAGTGGTAGGCAACCCGGTCGCCCAAGCCGGCTTCGACATGGCGGTCCAGGCAGTTCTCCGTGACGTTCAGCTTGCCGCCGACAAACCACTTGGCGAACGGCAGCTCCCACTCCAGCGTCGTGTGGAAGTCCTGGCGCCAGGTGACCACCTCGCGAGCGATGTCCGCCCAGAACGTCTCCAGGTCGGCCTCCGCTCGCTCGTAGATGGCCGGGTCGGTGAGGTTTGCCTGAGCCAGGAACCGCTCCGACGGCGGAAACGTCCGGTCCTCGTGCTGGTAGTTCTCGATGGTGTGGTCGCTGGGTGCGTCGCTCACTGATCCCCCTGGTGATGATTGGGTGGCACCACATGTCCGGTGCCCTCCCCCATCATCGCGCCTCGGCCCGACTCGCGTGCCAGTGGCGGGTTTGACCCTGCGACACCCGCCACGGGAACCTGCGGACCGATCGTTTACTGCTTCACCCTTCCCGACCCACCAAGGACCCCCGTGCTGCCCCTGATCTGTATCGACGTCGACGGCACGCTCATCGGCTCGTCCGGCGTGCCCACCCCCGGCGTCTGGGCGGCGGCCGAGGATGCGGTGGCCCGCGGTCAACACCTGGCCATGTGCACCGCCCGGGTGGCCGTCGGCCCGACGTGGGAGTACGCCAAGCGGCTCGATCCGCGCGGTTGGCACGTGTTCCACTCCGGTGCGGCGCTCATTGCGGCCCACAGCAACGAGGTGGATGGCGAGGCGCTCGACCAGTCGATCATCGCCGCCTGCGAGTCGGTCGCCACCGAGCGGGGCTGGGTGCTGGAGTACTACTCCGCCTTCGAGATCGCCTGCCCCTCCGCTGAACCGCTGGCCGTGGAGCATGCCGGGTTGCTCGGCCTGAGCCACACCCCGCGCGGGCGGGACTCCCTGAGCGGTCCGGTGGTGCGCATCCAGCTGGTGGTGCCCATCGAGGAAACCGAGCTGGCCTTGGCCGCCGTTGCGCCCGTGGCGCATGGCTCGGCCGCAACCTCGCCCGCCATGCCCGGCGCCGCATTCGTGTCGGTGACCGCGCCCGGGGTGACCAAGGCCACCGCCATCGCCAAGCTGGCCGAGCGCCTGGGCATCGACGTGCAGTCGGTGATGATGGTGGGAGACGGCCACAACGACGTGGCCGCCATGAAGGCGGTGGGCTGGGGCGTCGCCATGGGCAACGCCGACCCAGCGGCCCGGGCCGCTTCGGACTTCTCGGTGGGCGACGTGGATGACGACGGCCTGGTCGAGGCGCTGGAACGCTCGGCGGAGTTGGGCTGAGCCCCTCCCGACCAACCGGGGACTCCCGCCGGCGCCATCACCCCGAAATCTGTCCCCACTTCGAGGTGGGCTGCGAACCGGGGACTCCCACCGGGGCCATCACCCCGAAATCTGTCCCCACTTCGAGGTGGGCTGCGAACCGGGGACTCCCGCCGGGGCCATCACCCCGGAGTCAGTCCCCACTTGGGGGCGGGGGTGCGCCAGCATCCGAACCGCCCGCGTCCGGTGCGGGCCCGGTTGCCTGACCGGCCCCCTCGCCGGCCCCATCGTCGGCCCCATCGGCGGTCGAGTCGCCGGGGCGCATGGCGGCCACCATCACGCCGACCACCACGGCCACCACCACGCCAACCAGCGCGGCGATGCCCCATGGGAACCCATCGGGGGCGGCGGGGTCGCCGTTCTGGTCGGTGGGCGGTTGCACGATTGACGAGGGAGTGGTCGTCTCCTGGGCCCTGGCCTCGGCGTCGGTCGCTGGGCCCGCCTCCCCTTCGGGCAGGGACGTCGCAACGGCAGGGGCGGCTGGGGCCGAGGTGGCGGGGGCGGCGCTGCTGGCCGCGGGCCGTGGCGCCGATGGCTCGGGAATGGTCAGGCTGACCTCGGTGCTGGCCTCGGGATCCGCCGACTCCACCCGGAAGGTCCAGGCGCCGGGCCCACCCACCGGCACGGTTCCGTCGTAGGTGCCGGGTTCGATGGCCCTGGGCAGCGTGGCGGCGGCGCCCTCCGCACCGTCGGGGCCCACCGGCACGACCTGCACCGTGGCCTCGTCCACCGGATCGTCGTCGTTGTTGTAGATCAGCGTCAGGCGCAGGCGCGCCTCCAGCTTGCCGGCCACCGGTTCTTGAGCGATCGGGGTAAACGTGGCGTCGTCTCCATGGGCCGAGGCCACGCCGACGAGCCCAACCAGCCCACACACCAGCCCCACCATCACGATTCCCAGCGAGCGGCCCAGGAACGTTGCGGGCACAGGTTGGTTGGGCATCGGTGAACTCCTCGGGCGGGACACACGCACGTGCGTGGAAGCCGAACGCTAGCGAGCGTCCGAGAGACACGCAGCACCGCCGTCACCCCTCGATGTCCACCTCGAAGTTGGCTCTCAGGAACTCGGTGCCGTTGCGCCGGGCGTCGACGATGATGCGCCACCTGCCGGGACTGGACAGCACGACGTCTTCGAAGATGACGTGGCTGTCGTTGAGCTCCACGCCCGTCGGTTGCAGTGGCCCCAGGTCGGCCTCGGGCAGCTCGAAGGAGGCGGTCAGCTCGGTGAGGTCCTCCGGGGGAGGTCCGGTGGGGTCGATCACCGTGACGTGGGCGATGTTGGGGCCTACGCCCGCCGGGCTGACCTCGAGCTGGACTTGGTAGGGGCCGAAGTCGGCGCTCTGGCTGACCGTGCTGTTCAACCCGCCGGCGAGGCTCTCGCTGAGCGCCGAATCCGCCGCATCGTTGGGCGGGGGCGTGGCCCCCAGCACGCCGCCCAGAACGATGGCCACCACCAGCAGGATCATCTCGCCATCGATCGACTTGCGGAGCGCGGCGGCCGCTCGGCGCGCCTCCCCCGAATCGGCCCCCTCGGGCGAGAGCGTGGGGAAGGCCCGCGCCAGGCGCGGGATCAACTGGTAGCGATTGCGGGCCGCCAGCACCACCAACCCCGCCAAGACCAGCACCTTGGCGGTGCCCAGCAGCCCATACCCCGAGGCGAGGAGCCGTGCCGGCCCGCCGATGCGCACCAACAACATCCAGGTTCCGGTGGCCGCCAACGCCACCACTGCGCCAAGGCCCCAGTTGGAGAAGCGCACCGAACGCTGGAGCAACAACCACTGGGCGGCCAGCGGCTCCTGTTCGCTCGGCTCGGCCAGCTCCGGGGGGTCGGCGGGAGCGGGCGCGCCCGGGTCGCCGTCACCGGCTTGTTGACCGGCGATGGCCCTCAGCCGGTCCGCGTCCTGATCCCGAATCAGCGGGTCGGCAACGTCGACCTGGGCGTCGGTGAGGCCCACCGGGGCCAGGCGCTGGGCCCATCCGGGAGCCGCGCCGGCCACCCACACCAACCCGGACAGCCACAGCGCTGCGGCGAACACGTGCACCACGGTGGCCAGGGCGCCGAACAACTCCGGAGGGACCACGGTGGCGTGCCCCATGAGCGCCGCGCACAGCACGGCGACCGACCACACCTGGCCACGCGTGCGGGTGCGGAATCCCGGCATGGAGGTGATGAACGGGGCGTACGCCACCAGGATCGCCAGCCCGACGAGGTAGCGGGTGCTGGCCGAATCGGTGGCGGTTCGCAGGATGACCAGCGGGTCGGTTGCCCCGCCGTCGACCGCACTCCACAGGTCGACGAAGATGAGGGTGGCGACGCCGATGCGAGCCAGCCTGATGAGCAGGCGGCGGTAGGCCAGGCGGGACCACAACAGCTGCCCGACCAGGATGAACAGGGCACCGAGGGTGAGCGCACGGCCGATCGCCCGAACCGCGGTGATGAGCGGCGAGGGCCCCACCGTACCCAGCTGCACGTCGGCGCCCCCCGATTCCTGCTGCAGGTGGAACACCCAGGCGCCCCGAATGGGGTGCCCATCGGAGGAGACGGCCTTCCAGTCGACGGTGTAGGTGCCTTTCTCTGCCGGAGGCCGGCCCAGCGTGACCCGAACCTCCTCGCCCTCCTCGGGGTACGAGACATCGTCGAGCTCGGCGCCCTTGGGGTCGAGCACCCGGATGGCGCCCTCGGCCACCGTGACCTCCTGGGTGAAGGTCATGACCAGCTGGCTCGGTGGATCGTCCACGACGGAACCGTGCGTCGGGGTGGTGGCGATGAGGTCGGCGTGGGCGCCGGCCGGGACGATCCAGCCGAAGGCCACCGCGCAAGCCAGGGACAGGGCCGCCACGGCACGCCACGGCCGGCGGCGAGCGTTGGGGGTGCGGTGCGGTCGATCAGCCATCGGTGTCCCATTCGGCCATCAGGAACCCACCCAGCCCTGCGGGGTCGACCAACGACGGGGCCTCGTTGAGCACCGAGGTGTCCCGGGCCCACTGCAGGTCCATGGTGCCCGGCGGACGATCGGCCAACCGGGCCCGGGCGGCGGCCACAAGCTCATCGATGCCCCAGGCAGCCAGGGCATCGGCCTGGCTGGACAACCGGGCGAACGAACCCAGCTGGTCGAAGGGCACATCGGCGGTGATGTCGCGGCTGCCCAGGGACTGGGTCGGATCGGTGCCGACGGCACCATCGGCGTACGTGCGCAGCCATCCTTCCCGATCCGCCAGCGCCGCGGTGCCGGGAGCCCCGTAGTCCACGACCAGCAGCGAACCGTCCTCCAGCGCCGCGAGCGCATGGGCCACCCACGCAGCGGCGGCCCGGGCCCAGGGCACGGGCCGGCCGACGGGCACCGCCGGCCACCAGGGCGCAGCAGCCAGCTCCACCGCATCGGCGGCGGGGACCGGCCGCCAGGACAACGAGACCGCGACTTCGTTCCGTGCCCCGGCACCGGGTCGCACGGCGTGGGTGGCGGGCGGGTCGGCCGATTCGTCGGCTTCGGCCCAGAGCTCCACGACCACGTCGAGATGGCGTTGCACCACCCGAACCGGAAGGTTGTCCAGCAACTCGTGCGCCACGATGAGGCCCCGCACGCCGCTGGGCAGGTCGGGTCGGCTCGCCACCCGGACACCACGTTCTGCGGCCCACTCGATCACGCCATGGTGCCCCACCCGTTGGGCGGCGGAGCGCTCCACCAACACCACCTCAAGGGCTCCCAGGCACCTCGGCTGGGCCGAGATCACGGCCCTGGCAAGGGTGCCGGGGCCAGCACCGACGTCGACGAGCTGCCAGCGCTCGGGGCGGTCGGCTGCGTCCCACGAGGCATCCAGCCGCCGAGCGAGACAGGCGCCGAACAGTGGTCCCAGCTCGACGCTGGTGATGAAGTCGCCCCGGCGTCCGGCGGAACCGCCGGTCTCGTAGAACCCCACCTCGGGGTCATAGAGGGCCAGGTCCCAGAGACGGTCGAAGCGCATCGGCCCGGCCGCCGCCACGCGTTCGGCAACCGTGGCGCCGACTGGAGATTCGGCCCGCGCAGAAGCGCCCGGCAATGAGAGCTAGCCGCCCAGCCCGGCCGCCAGCGTGGGCACCGTGCTGAGCTTGGTCACCAAGTCGGGCAGGATTCCGGCCACCAGGGTGCCGATGAGGCAGATGGCCATGGCGGCCACCAGGTTGACGGGCACGCCGATGGGGGTCACATCGCCGTCCGGCGCCTCGTCGAACCACATCGTCTTGGCCACGTTCATGTAGTAGAAGGCGGCGATGGCCGTGTTGACCGCCAGGATCACGGCCAGCGCGTAGCCCATGGCCGTGTCGGCGCCCACCAGCGCGTTCATCACCGAGAACTTGGCGTACCAGCCACCCAGCGGGGGGATACCCACCAGCGACGCAAGGAACATCGTGAAGACGACGGTGAGGCCCGGGGCGTAGCCAAACAGGCCGCCCAGGGTGGCCCGCTCGGCCGAGCCGGTCTTGCGGGCGATGGCGATGATCGCGGCGAAGGCCCCCAGGTTCATCGCGGCGTAGATCACCAGGTAGCTCACCACCGCCGACACCGAGAGCTCGGGGTCGGCCGAATAGACCGCAAACGGCGCCAGCATGAAACCCGCCTGGGCGATACCCGAGTAAGCCAGCATGCGCACGATGTTGGTCTGGCGAAGGGCGATGAGGTTGCCGACCGTCATCGACAGCGCGGCCAGGACGAACATCACCGGCTGCACCACATCGGACCGCTCGGCGAAGCCGATGAAGACCAGCTGGATGAGGGCGGCGAAACCGGCGGTCTTGGAGGCCACCGCCAGGAAGGCCGTGACTGGCGTGGGGGCGCCCTCGTAGGTGTCGGGGGCCCAGGCATGGAACGGCACGGCGGACACCTTGAAGGCAAACCCGGCGATCGTGAAGACCAGCGCCACCACCACGATGGCGGTGGGCGAGTCGCCCTTGCCGATTGCGGTTGCGATCTCGCCCAGGTTGGTCGACCCGGAGACGCCGTAGAGCAGGCTGAAGCCGTAGAGAAAGATGCCCGAGGCGAAAACGCCCATGAGGTAGTACTTCAGCCCCGCCTCGTTGGATTTGGTGTCGCGCTTGCGCCAACCCGCCAGCATGTAGGCGGGGATGCTCAGCAGCTCCAACGCGATGAAGACGGTGATGAGGTCCATGGCCGAGGCCATGACGGTCATGCCGAGCACCGAGCACACCATGAGGGCGTAGTACTCGCTCTCCCAGTAGTCGCCCTCGGCCACGTACTTGGTGGACAACAACACGACGACGTAGCCGGTGATCAGGAACAGCGCCTTCAGCGCAAGTGCCCGGTCGTTGACGACGAAGGCCCCGCCGAAGGTCTCCCGCACCTCCACCGACGAGGTGGCCAGGCTCATCACCGGTAGCAGCGCCGCCAGGAATCCGAGGCCGGCCAGGCCAGGGATGAAGGGACGGGCCCGCTCGAGGAAGATCGCATCGGCCAGAATCACCAGCGCGGCGACGCCAACCAACACCAACTCCGGCGCAATGGCGTGCCAGTCGATGGTGGGGTTTACGAAGTCCCCCGTCTGGATCAAGGATGCGAGCACGGAATCAGCCTCCGACACCGAACGCCGCAGTGAGTGCTTCGACGGCCGGGTTGGTTACGGACATGATGATGGCCGGGAAGAACCCCAGCACAACGATGAGGATCAGCATGGGTGCCCAGGCAAACCACTCGATGGTCTTGACGTCCTCGATGGCCGGATCGGCCTCGAACTCCTCGCTCGGGTTGCCGAAGCTGGTGCGCTGGAACAGCCAGAGCAGGTAGCCGGCCGCCAGCACGGTACCGAGGGCGGCGATCACCATGAGCGTGCGGAACAGGGCCACGTTCAAGCCGGGCGCCGGATCGTAGGCGGCGAGGATGGCGGGGAACTCACCCCAGAACCCGGCCAGGCCGGGGAGGCCGAGCGAGGCCATGGTGCACAGGCCGAGAATCCAGCCCAGCTTGGGGGCCTGCACCAGCATGCCGCCCAGGCGCTTGATCTCCAGGGTGTGGTAGCGGTCCTTCATGGAGCCGGCCACGAAGAACAACATGCCGGTGATCAGGCCGTGGGCCACCATGCCGAAGATGGCGGCGTTGATGCCGAAGTCGTTCATGGCCGCGATGCCCAGCATGACGAAGCCCATGTGGGCCACCGACGAGAAGGCGATGAGCCGCTTCATGTCGGTTTGGGCCAAACAGCCGAGCGCGCCGTAGATGATGCCAATCACGGCCAACACTGCAATGACCGGCGCCCACTCTTTGGCGGCAACCGGCAGGATCGGCAGGGCGATGCGAATGAACCCGTACGTGCCCAGCTTCAGGAGCACCGCAGCCAGGATGACCGAACCCTGAGTCGGCGCCTGGGTGTGGGCGTCGGGCAGCCAAGTGTGGAACGGGAACATCGGCACCTTGATGCCGAAGCCCATGAACATGCCGCCGAAGATCCAGATGGCCGCACCGCTGGAAATGGCGGTGGCCGCCTGCGGGAGCGCCCGCATGTCGAAGGTCTGCGGATCGGACAGGAAGTACAGGGCGATGAAGCTGACGATCATCAGCGCCGAGCCGAACAGCGTGTAGAGGAAGAACTTGATGGCCGCGTACTGACGCTCGGGGCCACCCCACACGCCGATCATGAAGTACATCGGCAGCAGCACGACCTCGAAGAACACAAAGAACAAGATGAGGTCTTGGGCCACAAAGGTGCCGATCATGCCGGTTTCCAGCACGAGGATGAGCGACAGGAACGCCTTGGGGTTGCCCGGCGCCGGGATGTGATCCCAGCTGTACAGCAGCACCAAGGGCACCACCAGCAGCGTGAGGGCGATCAGCGGCAAGGAGATGCCGTCCATGCCCATGATGAAGCGGCTTCCGATGCGGGGGATCCACGCAGTGTCCACCGTGTATTGCAGGTCCTTGGCACGGTCGTAGTCGAAGCCGACAAAGGCAACGACGCCCAGCACGGCCGTGGCCACCGAGGTGCCCAACGCAATCAACTTGTGCGTGCTCTCGGCCCCTTTGGGGACGAACAGCATCATGACCAGCGCTCCCACAAGGGGAGCAAAGGTCATCAGCGGAAGCACCCAGGTTTGGTCCGACATGTGGTGGATCTCCTGTTACTGGCGAGGAAGCGAAGCGGCCGCGACGGCCGCAGGACGAACGATGGACAGTGCCGGCCTCGGCCGGACGACGATGGCGGGGTTCATGCGGTGAGCACCGCCACGAGGATGCCGGTGAGGATGGCGGTGCCGGCGAACAGCAACACCCCGTACTGCTGCACCTTGCCGGTCTGCATGCGCGACAGGCCTCCGCCGGAGCCGCTGGCCAGCGCTCCGGCGCCGTTGACAGCGCCGTCCACCACACCCTGATCGATGCGGTTGTAGACGAAATCGCCGGCCTTGGCGGCGCCCATGCCCACGCCGTCGACCGTGGCATCGATGACCCGCTGGTTCACCCAGTAGGTCGCCCGAGCCAGGGGGCCCTTGACGAACCCGACGATCACGTCGGTGTAGAGCCAATCCAGGTAGTACTTGTTCTCCAGAATGCGCTTGCCCGTTCGGGCGAAGCGATTTCGCGAGGCGAGGCCCACCAGCGACGGGAACTTGCCGAGATAGAAGCTCCACACGATGGCCGCCGCCGACAGCGCCACCACCAGGGAGATCAACGCCAACAGCGGGTTGAACTCGGCGTGGGTGAAGCCGGCCTCCTTGCCCGGGAAGTACGCACCGACGGGTTCGACGAAGTGCTCGAAGCGCAGGCTGAGCCACGACGGCAACTCGACGAAGATCTTGGCCGGAAGGTTGGCGAACCCGGCGACGACCGCAAGCGTGGCCAGGATGATCAGCGGCACGGTGATGCGGGGCCCGGACTCGTGTGGCTCGTGATGACCCCGGTACTCGCCATAGAACGCGTACCAGACCGAGCGCGTCATATAGCCGGCGGTGCAGAAGGCGCCGATGAGCAGCGCGGCGAGCACGATGTAGTAGTTCCCCACCCCATCGTTGATGCCGCCGGTACCAGCCAGGATCTCGTCCTTCGACCAGAACCCTGCCAGGGGGAAGATGCCCGACAGGCTGGCGGCCGCAATGACGTAGGTCCAGAACGTCCTGGGCATCACCTTCCGCAGCCCACCCATGTCGTCCACCATGTTGAAGCTGTGGTGGCAGGCGTGGGAGAGCGACCCGGCGCCGAGGAACAGGCAGGCCTTGAAGAACGCGTGGGTGAAGAGGTGGAAGACGGCGGCGGTCCAGGCGCCGACACCCAAGGCCGCCACCATGAAGCCCAACTGGGAGATGGTGGAGTAAGCCAGCACCTTCTTGATGTCCTTCTGGACGAAGCCCAGCAGGGCCCCGAACACCGCCGTGACCGAACCAACGATGGCCAACAGGTTGAACGAACCGCCTGCGATGGACAATCCCTCGAAGAACACCGGATAGAGGCGGGCCACCATGTAGATGCCGGCCACCACCATCGTGGCGGCATGGATGAGCGCCGAGACCGGGGTGGGGCCGGCCATGGCGTCGGGCAGCCAGGTGTGGAGGATGAACTGGCCGGACTTGGACATGACGGCGGCGATGAGCGCCACTGCGGCCACCGTGAGGGCAGTCTGGGAGATCTGACCCTCGGCCGCCTTGATGTTGATGTCCATGATCGAGAAGGTCTTGCCCGAGGCGAAGAACAGCGTGATCATGCCGACCAAGAGGCCGATGTCGCCCACCCGGTTGGTGAGGAAGGCCTTGAGCGCCGCGTCGGAGTTGGGCTTGTCCTCCCACCAGTGGCCGATGAGCGCGAACGAGCAGACGCCCACCAGCTCCCAACCCACGATCATCTGGATGGTGCTCTGCGACATCACAAAGAACAGCATCGAGGCGGTGAACAGCGATAGGAAGGCGAAGTAGTGGGTGTAGCGCCGGTCGCCATGCACGTAGTCGGTGGAGAAGATGTGCACCAGCAGCGAGATGATGGTGACGACCATCAGCATCATCACCACCAGGCCGTCCACCTGGGTACCCACGGTGATGTCGGTCTGGCCGGAGGACCACCACGTGGCGCAGCGCACGACCGGCCGGGTGTAGTGCTCGGTTTCGCCCTCCTCGGCTGCCGGCGCCGCCGACTCGCCATCGGCGATCGAGACGGCGCCCCCGGGGGCGAGGGCGTGCTCGCCCTCGCCGGCGTCGTCGCCGTGATCGCCCTCACCGCCATGGCTCCCATCCGACAGCTCGGCCGCACTGGCCGAGCACTCAGCCGGGACGTCGTCCAGTGCCGTTGCGGCCTCGTGACCGGTCTCGCGTGCAACCCACTCGCCGGCGGTGACCAGCGCCAGCACGGTGCACAGGCCGACGGCCGCAATGCCGATGGCGTGCCCCTTGCCGGGGCTGCGCTTCCCCAGGAACAGAATGGCGAGGAAGCTCAAGAACATGATGGCCGGCAGCAGCCAAACCTTGTCGACCATGATCGCTGCGGTCACCCCATCACCCCTTCAACTCGTCGAGCTCGTCCAGCTCCACGCTGGCCTTGTTGCGGTAGATGAGCATGACGATGGCCAGGCCGACCCCCACCTCGGCCGCAGCCACGGCGATGACGAAAAGGGCAAACACCGACCCGTCCACCCCGTGCTGGCCACCAAAGGCGATCAGGTTGAGGTTGACCGAGTTCAGGATGAGCTCGATGGACATCAGCACGAGCACGCCGTTTCGGCGCACCAACACGCCGTACACGCCGATGCAGAACAACACGGCCGACAGCAGCAGGAATTGGTTGACCAGCACGACTACTCCTTCCGGGCCAGGACGATGGCCCCGATGAGCGCCGCCAGCAACAGCACCGACACCAGTTCGAAGGGCAGCAGGTAGGACGAGAAGATGGCGTCGGACAGCTCGCTGGTGGGATTGCCCGCAGCGGGCCGCACCTGGTCGTCACCGAAGCTGTCGACGAGGGAGTAGGCCATGACGGCGAACAACAACACAGCGGTGACGATGCCGATCGGCACCATCTTGGGGTTGGGCTCCACACCCTCGGCGCCCGGCGTGCGGGTGAGCATGACGCCGAACAGGAACAGCACCACGATGGCACCGATGTAGACCATGAACTGGGTCACTGCAACGAACTCGGCCTGCAACAGGATGTAGTTGCCGCCCATGCCGGCCAGCACCACCACCAGCCACAGGGCGGCGTGCACCACGTTGGTCGTGGTCACCACACGGACGGCGCCGTAGATCATGAGCGCGGCGATGAACCCGAACACGATGTTGACGGGTACCGCGTAGCTGGCCGTCTCGGCCGCCAGAACACCCATCAGGAGCTCTCCTTACGGGGCACCTTCTTCTGCTTCACCTGCGCTCCCGACTCGTAGGATTCGAACTCGGGCACGGTCTCGAACCACTCACCGAGGCGCTCCTTGTCGTGCAACAGATCGGCAATGCGGGTCTCGGAGTACTCGTACTCGGGGCTCCAGAACAGCGCCTCGAACGGGCAGACCTCGACACAGATACCGCAGTACATGCACAGCGAGTAGTCGATGTCGAACCGGTCGAGCTCGTTCACCGAACGGGGCTTGCCACCTTCGCGGCGGGGTGGGGCCAGCGTCTTGTGACCCTCGATGTAGATGCACCAGTCCGGGCACTCGCGGGCACACAACATGCACGCCGTGCAGTTCTCCTCGTGCAGGGCGATGACGCCGCGGGCACGGGGTGCCGGGTCTTCCTTTTCCCGGGGGTACTGCACGGTGGCCGAGCCCTGAGAAGGCGAGGGTGGCTTCAGCGGGCCCCCAGGGAACATGGTCTCCATGGCGGTGCGGAACGTCAGGCTCAGGCCCTTGACCAAGCCCTGCAATGGTGGCTTTGGGGGCATGTCAGTTCTCCCGGCGGACTTCGGGCTCGGCAACCGCCGAACTCGTTCCGCGCGCATCGGTGAGGGGCGGCACGGTCGGGAAGCTTTTCACGATCGTGGGGGCCGAGGCCATTCCGCACCGCCGGGCAGAGAGTCACGCAACGCTCAGTCGCCCCGCACCCCGAACGCGAGCCGCCGACGGCGCCCCGCACCGGTGGTGGCCGAGGCGCACCGAGGCACGGGGCCCCGCCGGCGGCGATGGCCTTCGTTGGTTGGCGACCGGGCGAAGAACCCGGTGCTGGATCAGCCGGTGGTGGTGCCGGCCGACGTGTCGAGATCGCCCAGCGAGCCCAGCATGCAGGACATGAGCGGCGCCATGGCCTCATCGCCGTTTGACAGCTCCTCGTCGTTCGCCAGGATCGCCTCACCCATGACCGCTTCGATGTTGTCCCAGTCGATCTCGGCGAAGCAGTCCTTGACCGACTGCGGGATCTCCTCACCCGATGCCTCCATGCTGGCGAGGAACACCTCCTCCAGATCGACGCACTTGGTGAATGAATCGGCCACCACCTTGCGCTCGTCGTCGCTCAGTGCGCCCAGATCGGCTTCGGAGGATTCGTCGGCGAGGCTCTCGGCGGTGAAGCCGGCCTCCTTCATCTTGTCGACGCCGATACCGTCCACCATGTCGCCCACCCAGCAGTCCATCTGATCCTGCGGGAACGGCGCATCAGAGTCTGCGGTCTCTGCGACCGCAGCTGACAGTTCATCCACGTAGGCCTGTTCGTCGGCGGACCGCTCCCCGCCTCCACCGGAGGTCTCGCCACCGGAGCTGTCACCGCCGGTATCTCCCTTGGCCTCGACCTTGTTGCCGCACGCCCCCAAGGCGAGCGCCGCCAATGCAACCACTGCCAGTACCTTGATCCGCCTCATGGCGTTCCTCCTCTGAGTGTTGTCACCTAGAGGCTAGAGGGCGGCGTCACCCAAAGTGACCGAATCGTCGAAAATCAACCCGTTGGTTCGCCGCCGTCGGCTGGGGCCGAGGTGACCGTCGGTTCGCCTTCCGGGGCGTCCTGGCCGGGCGACTCCACGACGCCGGCACCCATGATGCACTCGTTGATCGGCTGCATCGCCTTGGCCGACGCCTCCTCGTCCTCGGGCGAGAGGATCATGCCCTCCACGAAGGGCCGTTCCAGCTCGTCCCAGTCGAGCTGGTCCATACACTCGGCCACGCCCTCGGGGGCATCGTCGTCCTCGGTGGGCATCAGCACCGCCTTCAGGTCGATGCAGTCCACGAAGGCGTCGACCACCGCTTCGGCCTCGGCATCCGACAGTGCCTCGTCGCCCACCTGCACTTGGCCCTCCACCACCTTGTCCGGATCGAGGCCGGCCTTGGTCAGCTTGGAGGCCGGGACGGCGTTCACCATGGTCTCGGCCCAGCAGTCCAGCTCCTCCGCCGGCGGGCCTTTTTGGGACTCGTCGCGTTCGGCGGCCGCCGCGCCGATGGCCTCCACGTACTCGGTGTCCTCGGCCGTCAGCTCCCGCGTTGGCTCCCCCGCCGTGGTTTCCGATGCTGACCAATCGGACCCGTCGGACCCACCGCAGGCGCTCAACGCCAACATCCCCACCAACACGACAATGCCTCGCTTGGCTCGCTTCATGGTCGATCTCCCTCCAGAGAACCCAGAGCGTAGGTCCTGACCGCCGAGGCGTTGCTCCGGCCAGCGGCTGTCGCAACGCCCAGCGTGGCCCTAGCTGGATGTGTCGCGGTGGAGCCCCGGGTGACGCCTGGCGATCAACCGCACGAGCGGCCCTTTCGGCGCGAGGTGGGCGCCCATGGCCAGCACCCGGTTGGCAGCGCCCGGGATGGCCACCGCCTCCCCACGCTCCAAGGCGTCGATGCCACAGCGGGCGACCGCCTCGGCGCTCTCCCACATGACCGCCGGCAGCGGCGCCTCGGCCTCGTCGTCACCGATACCTGCGGCCGCTCCGAACTCGGTCTTCACCGGCCCCGGACAGAGGGCCGTGGCGCCGACGCCCGTGCCCCGCAGCTCTCCGCCCAGTGAGCGGGTGTAGCTCAGGACGAATGCCTTGCCGGCCGCGTAGCCGGCCTGTCCCGGCAGCGGCTGGAAGGCGGCGGTCGAGGCGACGTTCAACACAGAGCCCCGACGCCGCTTCACCATGGCGGGAAGGAACCTGCTCGTGAGGTCCGCCACCGCCGCCACGTCCACCTCGATCATCTGCAGCTCGGCCGCCGGGTCGGAGCTCGCAACGGCGCCGAAGGTGGACAGCCCGGCGTTGTTCACCAGGATGTCCACCTCCAGGCCCAGGGCTTCCACCCGACCGGGCAAGGCGGCGCGAGCGTCTCGATCGGCGAGGTCGGTGGCCAGCACCTCGGCCCGCACGCCCGCTGCCGCCAGCTCGCCAGCAAGGTCCGCCAGCCGGTCTTCTCGACGGGCGACCAGGGCTACACCATGCCCGCGTCCAGCCAGCTCTCGGGCGAGCTCCGCCCCGATGCCGGAGGACGCTCCGGTGACCAGGGCGGTGCGATCGGGTGCGGGTGCGGGCAGGGCCATAGCCCGATCGTAGGGGAACGCCGGGTTCTCAGGACCGTTCCGACCCAGGCCGGTTCGTAGCTACGGGGGCGGCGTCCTCGGGGGTCGTCCCGCCGGGTGTCGTCGTGGCGTTCTGGTCGGCATCCGCATCCGCAGGAAGGCAGTTGCCGATCTGCTCCGTTGCGCCCGACTCGACAGCGCCGGTGATGAGCGCCTTGGCTGCGGCCCGCTCCAGTTCCTCCCAGTCCAGGTCGTCCAAGCAGGTGGCCATCTCCTGGGGGGTCACATCGGGCGGACCAATTACGGTGCGCAGGTCGACGCACTCCAGAAACGATTCGGTGACGGCCTGCTGCTCGGTGTCTGCGAGCGCGTCCCAGTCGGTGCCCGGAAGGTCGCCCTCGAACGATTCGGGCACAAATCCGAGCTCCCGCAGGCGCTTCGCTCCCACCGATCCCGCCAGGCGGCTGAACAGGCACCGTACCGACTCGGCCGGGTACGAGGCGTTTCCCTGCTCGGAGAAGGCTCGGGTCATGTCGAGCGCATAGGCCAGGTCGACCGCCCCCAAGGCGGTCGTGGTGGTGGCCTGAGCCTCGCCCGATGTGTTGCGGCCGTTCATGGCCAGTGCAACCACGGCCAGCGCCACGACCACGACCACCAACACCGCCGTGGCCCGGGTGCGGTTCATCGTGGTTCACCTCCGACGCGACGTTCACCGGGTCGCGTGGCCGCGAAGCGTAGGTCACCCGTCACCCCTCGTTGCCGTCGGGGGCCGGACCGTCGCTCACCGCGTAAGTTGGCCCTATGGCCGAAGTCCGGGTTCGGGAGCCACACCCGTGGAACACCGGGTTCGTCTGGTCGCTGCCCGAACGTCGCCCCACCACCATCACCTCCGCCCAGCGCACCTCGTTCGACCGCGACGGCTACTTCGTGCTGCGCGGTGTGTTCGGCGCCGACGAACTCGCCCAGGCCGAGGCGGCCTGCGACGAGGGCGTGGCATTGGTGAGCGAGTTTTTGGGACAGGTGCCGGGCGGCCGCATCAGCGTGGCGGGCCTCGACACCCAGGTGGTCGCTCCACACCTCGTCGTGCGCTCAGATGCGCTGCGACGGCTCTGCCTGCACCCGACGTTGGTCGGGGTGTGCCGAGACCTCATGGGCGACGACGCCCGCCTCTACTGGGACCAGGCCGTCTACAAGGCGCCCCATGGCGCCGAGCCCGTGTTGTGGCACCAGGACAACGGCTACACGTTCATCGAGCCCCAGGGCTACCTCACCTGTTGGATCTCCCTCACCGACGCCACCCTGGACAACGGGTGCGTCTCGGTGATGCCCGGCGCCCACCGACAGGGCACGCTCGCCCACGACGAGACCCCCATCGGCTTCCAGTGTTGGGGCGACCACGACACTGCCATCAATGCGGAGACGAAGGCCGGCGACGTGGTGGTGTTCTCGTCGCTCACCCCTCACGCCACGCGCGTCAACCACACCGACCGGGTGCGGAAGGCCTACATCGTGCAGTACTGCCACGGCGACGCAGTGGGCTACACCGGCGACGGCCAGGGAGGCCCCGGGGATCCTCACCCCCAGAACGAGCCGCGCCAATTCTCCATCGCCGGCTGAACCCGCTGCCGGAGGCCACCAACGTGGACGGAGTCAGGGCGTGACGGTCACGCCGCGGCTCAGGAACGAGTCGTGGAGCTCGAGGCTGGCGATGTCGCCATCAGGGGGGATGTCGAAGACGACGACTCCGGTCACCTGGTTGCCGGGATTGATGCCTTCGAGAAACGCCCGGCCGTCCTCGTTGGCATACACCGATGCCCCGCTATCGGCTGAGTAGCTGGCACCGGTCGCGGACGTTGCCTTCTGCCAGCCGGCGTCGAACACCCGCGCCTCGTCGCCCACGTTCTTCACGGTCATGCTCACCAGGCAGAATTGCCCCTGCGCCTCGGTGTTGATCACGTCTCCGCCCAGCGTCGTCGCGCCGCACTCAATGCCCGAGACGACGAACTGGAACTGGCCGTCGCGAGCGGGAGCGTTGAGCCCAACCAGGGTGCTTGGCGGGCTGGTCGCGCTGGGCGCCGCCGTCGACTCGGTCGATTCCGAGCCGGTTGTCGCCGTGGAATCGGTTGTCGTGGACGCCGTGTCCACGGCCTCCGCCGGTTCATCGGTGGTCTCGTCGCGGTCCGCCACCACGGCGACAAACAGACCAAGCACCGCCAGCAGCACCAGTGCCCCAACCGAGACCACCAGCGCCGTCATCAGGCAGCCCATCTTCTTGCCGTTGTGAGCGGAACTGGGCTGGGGCGGAGGGCTCACAACGGCACCGGCGTGAGGTTCGGACCAGCGGCTCCCGTCCCAGTGGCGCTGGCCTCCCGGATGGGACGGGTCGGGGTACCAACCCGGAGCGGCGTTGGGAGGTGAGGGGCTGCTCATGGGACTCGCTACCCGATTCCCTCGGCGGGGATACCCAGCATCATGCAGCCCACCAGGGGGGTCATCACCGGGTTGTCCTCGGTGATGTCATCCTCCGTTCCGGCCACGATGGACTCACCGAAGGCGGCCTCGATGGTGTCCCAGTCAAGGTCGGCCAGGCAGTCCGTCACTTCCGTCGGCAGTTCCTCGGACCCGCTCTCGGCCGCCATGGATTCGGTGAACACCGCCTCCAGGTCGATGCACGTCACAAAGGAGTCGCCCACCAGCTTGCGATCGGTGTCGCTGAGCTTCGTGAGGTCGGCTTGGGATGAACCGGCCGCCGCCTCGGCCGTAAACCCGGCATCGGACAGCTGGTCAACACCGATTCCGTCGACCATCTCACCCACCCAGCACTCGACACCCTCGGCCGGGAACGACTCGTCCTGGCCATCGCCCTCGATGGACTTCACCACCTCGTCGACGAAGGCCTGGTCCTCGGCGCTTCGCCCGCCGGGCTCGCCAGCCGTCGTGGTCTCCGCCGCAGCGTCGCCCTCCGCCTGCGGATCTGTATCGCTCCCGCAGGCACCCAGCACCAGCGCCGCTACTCCAACGAGGGCCACTGCACCAACACGACCCATGGCGGGCCTCCTCCTCTGAGATGAACCGTCAGTCAACCACGGGAAACGTCGGACGGGTACGGGGCCAAAGGTCCCGACGCTGCGGTGCCACCGGCGCGGGGTCAGCTCAGAATGCCACCTTGAACACCGCCGTGACGGCGATGTTCACGAGCGCCGCCGGAATGAGGAACTTCCAGGCGATGCGCTGCAGTTGATCCTCGCGGAAGCGGGGGAAGGTGAAGCGCACCCAGAAGACGATGCCGGTCAGCAGCAGCACCTTGGTGGAGATCACCACCGGGCCGATCACGTGGAATGCGGCGTTGGAAATGCCCCACGAGGCGGGCAGCGCCCATCCGCCCAGGAACAGCGTGGAGGCGATGGCCGAGAAGCCGATGGCGGCTGCGAACTCCGAGAGGAAGAACATGAGGAAGCGGACGCCGGTGTACTCCACCATGAACCCACCGACCACCTCCGATTCGGCGATGGGCATGTCGAAAGGCGGCTGGGTGAGTTCCGCCTGCATGGCCACCAGGAAGATCACCAGGCCCACGATCTGGGTGAAGATGAAGGGATTGCCGATGGCGCTGATGCCGAAAATCTCGCCGTTGGCCTGGGCGGCGACGATGCCCTGCATGTCCAGGGTGCCGGCCTGGATGACCACGCCGATGACCGCCAGGATCAGCGGCAGCTCGTAGGCGATCAACTGGCCAGCGGCACGCAATGCACCGATCAGCGCGTACTTGTTGGACGACGACCAGCCGGCAATGAGCACGCCGATGGTGGAGATCGACGACACCGCCAACACGAAGAAGATGCCCGTGCCCAGGTTGGCCACATACGCGTTGGGCCCGGCCGGGATCACGATGAACAGCACCAGCGCCGACACCAAAACCAGGAACGGCGCCAGGCGGAACAGACGCTTGTCGGCGTCGTCCGGGGTGATGTCCTCCTTCTGGAGCCACTTGCCTACCTCGGCCACCAGCTGCAGCGAGCCGAACGGACCCGCCTCCATGGGGCCCAGGCGACTCTGCATGAACGACACGAACTTGAACAGGTACAGATACACCGCACCCGCGGTGAGCGTCAGGGCCACGATGGTGGCCGCCAACAAACGAATGGTGGTCTGTTGCCAGTAGGCCAGTTCGAAGGCGAAGGTGCTCACCGGTCGATATCTCCCAGGATGAAGTACAGGCTGGCCATGATGGTGACGATGTCGGGCACATAGACGCCCCGCAAGAGCCACGGGGCGATGGACACGTTGTTGAAGCTGGCCGAGCGGATCTTCACGCGGAACGGCATGAGATCGCCCTTGGACACCACGTGATAGCCCATCTCGCCCAACGGGTTCTCGGTGGCCACATAGGCCTCGCCCTCGGGAACCTTGATGATGCGGGGCACCTTGGCCATGATCGGACCCGATGGCAGGCCGTCGCAGAGCTGATCCACCATGTTGGCGGCCTCGCGCGTCTCCTGGAGGCGCACCCAATAGCGGGCGAAACTGTCTCCGTCGGGGTGGGTCCAGACCTTCCAGTCCAGGTTGGGATAGGCCAGGCCGATGTTGTTGTCGCGACGAATGTCCCAGTCCACCCCGGAGGAGCGGATGTTGGCGCCCGACAGGCCGTACTGCATGGCGATGTCGGCGGGAATCACGCCGATGCCGCGGGTGCGCTCCTGAAAGATCTCATTGCCGAGCACCAGGTCGTCCATCTCATCGCAGAAGCTGCGGACCTTGTCCATCGCTGCCTTGGTTTCGGCGATCCAGCCCTTGGGCAGGTCGTCCTTCAGGCCACCGATTCGGTCGAAGTTGGGGTGGAAGCGTCCGCCGGTGACCGCCTCGATCTGGTTGAGCACAAACTCCCGGTCGCGGAAGGCGTAGAAGATGGCGGTGAGACCGCCCAGCTGCACGCCCATGTCGCCCAGAAACATGATCATGTGGCCGATGCGCGACATCTCGAAGAGCATGGTGCGAATCCACTGGGCACGCTCGGGCGCCTCCACCTCCATGAGCTGCTCGGCGGCCAAGATGAACGGCACCTCGTTGGCGAAGCTGCCCAGCCAGTCGATGCGGTTCACCAGGGTGGTCACCTGCGGGTAGGTGCGAACCTCGGTGAGCTTCTCGTAGCCCCGGTGCATGTAGCCGGCCAGCGGCTCGGCGGCCACGACCTGCTCGCCGTCCAGCTTGGCCACGATCCGGAGGGTGCCGTGGGTGACGGGGTGCTGCGGGCCGATGTTGAGGGTCATGCCCTCGGTCTCCAGCTCGAGGTTGACGCGGGCGTCGGCCGCCTGGCTGGCGATGTAGGACAGTTTCTGGCGATCGGAGATGGCCGTCACGACTGCTCCTCGCTGGTGGCGTCGGCTGGTTCGTCCGGCTCGGGCAGGGGCTCGACGTCCACGATGCCGGGCCACGGCTTCACCAAGCGGGCCAACAACGGGAAGTCCTTGCGCAACGGGTGTCCCTCGAACTCGCCGGGGAGGTAGATGTGGCGAAGGCCGGGGTGGCCGCTGAACGTGACGCCGAACATCTCCCAGGCCTCGCGCTCGTGCCATTCGGCACCGGCGAAGGTGTTCACCCACGTGTCCACCGTGGGATCGTCATCGCTGGAGGTGTCGGCCCGCAGGCACAGCTGCGTGTTGTCGCTGAGGTTTCGCACCCGGGCGAACACCTGAAAGCGGGTGTCGGCGCCGCAGGCCCCCGGGACCAGCTCGGCGTCGCCGGCGGCGGCCGCTGCCTTCTGGAGCGTCTCGGGCTCGGTCTCCAAGTAGCGACCGAAGGGCGACGGCAACCAGTCCAGCACCGACAGGAAGCAGAAGTAGCGGAAGCCGAGGTCGTAGCGGATGACCTCGGCCGCATCGCCCCACGACTCGTTGGTCAGCCGGACGTGGACGTCCCGACCGGGAAGGACTTCGCTGGCCACCACGGAATCGCCCAAGTGGCGTCGAACCGCCTCAACCAGCGCCTCCCGCTGCTCGTCGCGGGGCGCTGCCTCCTCCACCTCGGCTTCGGCGGTTTCGGTCTCGGTCTCGCCGCTCACAGGTCCCCACCAACCACGATGGGGTCGCCACGCCAGCGGGCAGCCATGTCCTCGTTCAAGATGCGCTCCTGCAACAGCACCACGCCCTCCAACAAGGCCTCGGGCCGGGGAGGACAACCGGGCACGTACACGTCCACCGGGATGATCTGATCGACGCCCTTGGTGACCGAATAGCTGTCCCAGTACGGGCCACCGCAGTTGGCGCAGCTGCCCATGGAGATGACGTACTTGGGCTCGGGCATCTGGTCGTACAGGCGCTTGACCACCGGCGACATCTTGTCGGTGAGGGTTCCTGACACGCACAGCAGGTCGGCTTGCCGGGGGCTGGCCGGCAGCGGGATGACGCCGAGGCGCATGATGTCGTAGCGCGGGGCGCCCATGCCGGCCGCCATCTCGATGGCGCAGCATGCCAAGCCCCACTGGTACATCCACAGCGAGTACTTGCGGGACATGTTGAACAGCTTGGACAGCGGCTTGGGAACCTTGCCGCCCTCGACCAGGCCTAGACCCATCGCAGCACTCCCTTTCGCCAGGCGTAGACCAGGCCCAACAGCAAGATGGCGACGAACACGCCCATCTCCACCAACCCGAAGGCGCCGTACGCCTCCAGCCGGGTTGCCCACGGGAAGATGAACACCGCCTCAACGTCGAAGATCACAAACATCAGGGCGAACAGGTAGTAGCGGATCTGGCTCTGCGACCAGGCCCAGCCCACCGGGTTCACGCCCGACTCGTAGGAGACGTACTTGTCGCCCACCCTGCGGTCGGGTCGGATCAGCCGGCTGATCCCCAACAGGAGGCCAACCAGCCCAAATCCGACGGCGCCCATCAGGGCGGCGGAAAGGTAGGAGCGGAGGAATTCAGACTCTGCGGCCAGCACGACAGGGGAATCTACTTGTGCCCGGATTGAGGCACCAAAGAGAGCACGGTCGGTCCCAGGACGGTGCCATCATGACCACATGCGGTTCGCGGACGTCGTTGCCACCTCCGCCTCGGTGGCGGCCACGACCGGCCGCTCGGCCAAGCGGGACCGCCTGGCCGAGTTGCTCGCCGGGCTGTCCCCGGACGAGGTGATCCCCGCCGTCGGATTCCTGACCGGAGAGCCCCAACAGGGTCGCATCGGCGTGGGGTGGCGCACCATCGCCTCCCTGGAGGCCTCCGCCGCCGAGGAACCGACCTTGTCGATTGCGGAGGTGGACGCAGCGCTGAGTTCCATCGCCGCTCAATCCGGGGCCGGCTCCGGAGTTGCCCGGCGAGTGTTGCTGGAGGCCTTGTTCGGGCGGGCGACCGCGGCCGAGGGCCGCTTTCTCACCTCGCTCCTGGGCGGCGAGCAACGCCAAGGGGCCTCGGACGGCATCATGCTGGAGGCCGCCGCCCGGGCGGCGGGGGTTCCGGCGGCGACGCTCCGCCGGGCGACCATGCTGGGGGGACGGCTCGGCGAGATGGCGGCGCTGGCCCTGAGCGGCGGCGAATCTGCTCTCGCCGCCGTTTCCTTGCAGGTGGGCCGGGCGGTACTGCCCATGCTGGCGACCACCTCGCCCGACACCGAAGCCGCGTGGCAGGACGCCTCGGCCGGGGGACGTGCGGTGGTTCAGCACAAGCTGGACGGCATCCGGATCCAGGTACACCGCACAGCCTCCCCGCGAGCGCCCGGCCCGGTGCGGGTGTTCACCCGCAACCTCAACGACATCACCGACCGCCTCGACGACGTCGTGACCGCCGTCGAGGCCATGCCCGGAGGGTCGCTGGTGCTGGACGGCGAAGCCCTGGTGACCGACGCCGACGGGCGGCCGGTCCCCTTCCAGGACACCGCCGGCCGGGTCGGAGCGGAGGGCCCCCGCAACGAACGGGTACGGCCCTTCTTCTTCGATGCGCTGCACCTCGATGGCGACGACCTCATCGACGCGCCACTCAACGAGCGCTTGGGGTCGCTCACCGACGTGGCCGGTCCGTGGCTGATCGAGGGTGCCACGGCCACCGGCGCCGTCGACCTCGCACGGGTCAACGCCGAGGCGCTGGATGCCGGCCAGGAGGGTGTGGTGGTGAAGGACCCCACCAGCACCTATGCGGCCGGACGCCGGGGCCGGGCCTGGCGCAAGGTGAAGCCGGTCCACACGCTGGACCTGGTCGTGCTGGCCGCCGAGTGGGGCCACGGCCGACGTCGCGGCTGGCTGTCCAACCTGCACCTCGGCGCCCGTGGGCCGGGCAACGACTTCACGATGGTGGGTAAGACGTTCAAGGGCCTTACCGACACGCTGCTGACCTGGCAGACCGGGCGGCTCTCGGAGCTGGCGAGCGCAGCCGGCCTACCGGTGGACGGACACGTCGTCGCCGTGCCGCCGACGCTCGTGGTGGAGATCGCCGTCGACGGGGTGCAGCGGTCCACCCGCTACTCCGGCGGCGTGGCGCTGCGCTTTGCACGGGTGCTGCGCTACCGGGAAGACAAGCACCCCGGGCAGGCCGACACTCTGTCCGCGGTGCGAGCTCTGCTCCGCTGAGCCATTGGCCCGTAGCGGGGACACCTGATGGGGCCAGAGCCCTGAAATCTGTCCCCACCTCGCAGCCGTCTCCGTAGCGGGGACACCTGATGGGGCCAGAGCACGGGAATCTGTCCCCACTACGGCGTTGAGGGGGTGTCCGTGAAGGGGGGTGTCCGTGAAGGGGGGGTGTCCGTGAGCGGGTGTCAAGGCCTCACGGCGGGTCGCGGTCCCCAGTGCGCTCCCGACGGTGTCCGGTCAGTCTGGCGGCGATCCGGCGGCCGACCCGGGGAGGAACGTGCGCTCCGAGCAGCTTGAGTTGTGGCTTCACCGGGAAGGGCGGGCGCCCCTCCCCCTGCGGGTTGGGCATCACACGGGCACCACGGTCGGCGAGGTGGCCGAGGCCCTCGGTCGCTACGTCATCGACCGCTTGCCGCCCGGCACCGACCCCGACTCGCACGGGTTGCCCAACCCACCCGGCGCGCCGCTCACCCTCGAACCGCTCGATCCCCCGTCGCCGGCCATGGCACCCGACCAGCCGTTGATGTCGGCGGGGCCGCGGCGTGGGGCGATCGTGGCGCTTCGGGTGGCAACAGCCCCATCGGGCCCGCTCCGGCTGCGCCCGCGCACCACGGTGTTGGTGCGCCGCGGTGCCGATCGGGGCGCCAGCGTGCCGCTGGGCGAGGGGGTGGTCGTCGGCCGTTCACCCCAGGCGCAGCTGACGCTGACCGACCCGGCGGTCTCCCGCCGGCACCTGCGTCTCACCCGCCGGGAGACGGTGGTGGAACTCCACCCGTTGGGACGGGCCCCGGTGACCGTCGGGGGTCGCCCGCTGAGCGGCCCGCTCCCCCTTGAGCCAGGCATCCCGGTGCGCCTGGGCGACAGCGAGCTGGTGGTCGTGGCGCCGCAGCGCCAACAGCCCGGCCCGCCCCGGGCACACCAACGGCCGCCCCGCGCGCCGTGGCAGGCCCAACCGCCCCCATTGGAGGTGCCGGAGCCACCCCGACGGACCGGCGCGGGCACCATTCCCTGGTTGTCCATCGCCCTCACGGCCGCGTTCGCCGTGGTGATGGTGGCCGGCGGCGGGTTCGGCTCGGGCCTGGCAGGCACGCTCATCTGGTTCTTCACCCCGCTGCTGTTGGCCTCGGGTGCCACCGAGTACGCCTGGTCGGCCCGTCGAGGCGATCGCAAGGCGCGGGAGGCGTGGCGACGGGAGTTGCGGCTGGCGTGCGACCGGTTGGAGCAGCGCCTCGATGCCGAGGCCCGCAGGCGGAGCCACGATCTTCCCCCAACGATCGACTGGGTGATGGCGGCACGGATGGGCTCACCCCGCCTGTGGGAGCGGCGGCGTGAGCATCCCGACGTGCTGGCGTTGCGGCTGGGGCTGAGCGAGGGCCTGGCGGAGGTGGCCGGCGAACTGCCCGGGAGCGGGCCACCCGAGTTGCTGGCCGAGGCCGCCGAGGCCACCACCAGGGCGCGCACCCGCCGTGATCTGGTGACCGCGCTGGACCTGGGCCAGGTCGGATCCGTCGGGCTGCACGGCCCCCAGGCCCACCAGCTGGCGGCCTCGCTGGTCGCCCAGCTGGTGGGGGCGGTGGGCCCCGAGGATGTGGCGCTAGCAGTACTCGTGGCGCCGGAACACGCCGGGCGGTGGGCGTGGAGCGCCGCGCTTCCTCACCTGCGCAGCGCCTCCGAGTTGCTGGACCACCCTGCCTCGGCCGGTGCGACCGGCCATCGGGAGCTGGCGGCTGCGCTGGATCGTTGGGCGCAAACGGTCTCGCCGCCGGCCGACAGCACGGCGGCGCTGCCGAACCAGCCCGGGTCGGCAGCGGGGCCACCCGGCTCCGGGCGCCCGCGTCTGGTGGCCGTCGTGGACGGAGCGCTGGCAGCTGAGCATTGCGGCACCGCCTTCCCGCAGCGGGACGGAACCAAGATCGAACTGCGGAGGCTGGCATCGTTGTGTCACCACGCGGCGCGGGGCATCCACGTCATCTGGCTGGGCAGCGCTCCGTCGAACACGCCCCTCGGCTGTCGAGCAACCATCACCGCCTCCTGCCCCGGGGCCGCAACCGCCGTCGGTTCGCCGGGTGAGCAACCGGTCACGGTGCGCTGGCGGCCGGTCGGGGCTCAGCGGCTGGACGACCTGGCGCGACACCTGGCGCCCCGGCGCGACGGCGACCGGGCCGGCTCGTCGACCTCGCTCCCGGGTGCGGTCTCGCTGGCCTCGTTGGCGACCCCCATCGAAGCGGGGAGGCGGGCGATCGAGCCCAAGGGAACGCTGGGCACCACCGTTGCTCTCGGAGCCGACGGACCGGTCACCATCGACCTCCGACGCGACGGCCCGCACGCCCTGGTTGCCGGCACCACCGGCGCCGGGAAGAGCGAGCTGTTGCGCACGCTGGTTGCCGCCCTGGCATTGTCCCATTCACCCCGCCGCCTGAACTTCGTGTTCGTCGACTTCAAGGGCGGCACCGGCATGGGCCCCCTGGCTCGGCTGCCCCACGTGGCGGGCATGATCACCGACCTGGACGTGACCGAGGCCGAGCGGTTGCGGTTGGGGTTGGAGGCCGAGGTGGAGCGGCGGCTGCGACTGCTGGCCGAGGCGGGCGTGGAGAACCTGAGTGCGCTGGAACGCCACTCGCCACACGCACCTCCTGCGATCGTGCTCATCATCGATGAGTTCGCCGCGCTGGCCCGACAGGCTCCGGCCATTCTGGAAGGCATCGTCGACCTGGCCCAGCGCGGCCGCAGCCTCGGCCTGCATCTGGTGCTGGCCACCCAGCGCCCACGGGGCGTCATCAGCGATGCGGTACGCGCCAACACCAACCTGCGGCTGGTGGCCCGCATGGCCGACGCCGAGGAGTCGATCGACGTGTTGGACGACCCCGCTGCGGCTCAGTTGCCGGTGGGTCGTCCGGGGCGCGTCCTGATGCGGGTGGGGGCCGCACCGCCGGTGCCCCTGCAGGTGGCCTACACCGGCGCGCCGATTGGGATGCGCCCGCCGGTACGCATCACCCCGCTCACCCTGGATCAACCCGGCGGAGAGGCGGCCCCGGTCGTGGCCGGTCCGGGCGACACCGAGGCCGATGCGGTCGTGCGGCGCACCCTGGCCGCCGCC
Organism: Microthrixaceae bacterium; assembly: GCA_041394405.1. Classification (GTDB taxonomy): domain Bacteria; phylum Actinomycetota; class Acidimicrobiia; order Acidimicrobiales; family Microtrichaceae; genus Microthrix. The sequence continues at coordinate 294,798 of JAWKIF010000008.1, read as the reverse complement.
GGAGCGTCCGGCGGCGCAACCCGCCTGTGGCTCCGGCCGTTGCCCACCCAACTCACCGACCCCGGCCCCGCCCCGAAGCAGGGATGGTGGCCCCTTGCCTGCGCCGACCTCCCCCGCCGCCGCAGGCGAGCGGTGTGGGCGCTGGATCCGGCGGGGGGTGTGCTGGTGGTGCTCGGGGGCGGTGGTTCGGGCCGCACCTCAACCCTGCGAGCACTTGGGGCCGCCGCAGCCGCCGGTGGGGCAGCCGTGGTGGGCATCGACGGCGCGGGCGGCCAACTGTCGGCGCTGGACGGCGCCGTCCTGTGGCCCGACCAAGGCGCCACGGTGGGCGCCGTCGCGGCGGTCGGCGACACCGAGCGACTCGCCCGTCTCATCTGGTGGCTGGAGTCCGGCGGCGGGGACACACGGCGGGTCGTGCTGGTGGACGGCTGGGAGGGTGTCTGGGACCGGGCGGAACAGTCGGGCGGTTCGGCGTGGCTGGCCCGGCTCGTCGAACTCATCCGCACCGCCCGGACAACGGGATTGGTCGTGGCGGTCAGCGCTGGTCGCGCCGCGGCGTTGCCGCCCGAGGTGCGAGCAGCGCGCACCGATCTTCTGGCCCTCCCCGGCGCCGAGGCCGAGCCCGACCTGGGCTTGGAGCGACCCCCGCCCGGCGACCAGCCCGCCGGGCGGGGGCGCCTGGTGACCAGCCAAGCCCACCTGCTGGGGGGAGGGTCGAACCCCGCCGAAGGGCCACTGGTGCAAGTTCGGTGGGTTCCCCCTCCGGTTCCGCACCCGGCCGGGCCGGAGGGCGGCCACGGGGACGCCATCGCGCCGCACGCCCCGTTGTTGCGGCCACATCCCCACCGCGTCCGCCTCGACGAGCGAGTCTCGGGTTCCCCGGGCGGAGCCGCGGAAGCGATGGCCTCCGGCCACGGTGATGGGCGGCCCACCGAACCGATCGAGGGAGTCGGGCCCGGCGCGGCCATCGGCATCGACCTGGAACGAGACACCGTGGTGTCCGCCCCCGCCCACGGGCCGTTCTGGGTGCTGGGCAGGGCCCGCAGCGGACGATCCACGGCCCTGGAGGCCCTGGCCCAGGCGCTCGGCCCGAGCGAGGGGGTCCGGATCTTGGTGGCGACGCACCCCGAGCCCGGAGGCCTCGGGGGCGGCGACAACATGGCGGCATCGCGCCCCACCGGGCGGTGGGATCACGTGATCGCTCCACGGGACCTGCGGCCCGGCTCCTTCGCCGGGTCCGCCGACAACGAAGTGGTGATGGTGGCCGTTGACGACGCCCACCGCTTTGACGACGATGGCTGGTCGGCGCTGGGTCGATGGCTGTCCGAGCGGAGCGGCCACCAGGGCGGCCCCCTGGTGGCGCTGGCAGCCGACCCGGCCTCGCTCGACCGCTGGAACCCGGAGGTCACCGCGCTGCTGGGCCATGGTGCCGGACTCATGCTGGCACCCGAGCCCGACGAGGACGGCCGCCTCCTCGGTGCGGACCTCCCTCGGCACCGGCCCTTTGCCATGGGTGCCGGGCGGGGGTTCTTGGTTGCTCGGGCCACCACTCCCCGACCGATTCAGGTGGCCTGGCCCCATTCCTGATCGACACAGCACTCAAGTGTGGAGCTGTTCCCGCCAGATTGGGGGGCACAGCTCCACACCTCCCACGACCGCGCCCTGCAGTTCACGACCGCGCTCGCCCTGGTGGCAGGCGGCGGCCGCGTGAGGGGGCCGGGCGGGCGAACGCCGTGGTCTCCAGGTACTCCTCGAACCCCGCGATGCCCATCTCTCGGCCAATGCCGGAGTGCTTCACGCCGCCGAAGGGAACGTCTGCCCCGTACCAGACCCCGCCGTTCACCGACATGGTGCCGGTCCGGATGCGTCGGGCGACGGCCAGGGCCCGCTCCTCGTCGGCGCCGAACACCGCGCCGGACAGCCCATAGACGGAATCGTTGGCGATGCGAACGGCATCGTCATCGTCCTCGTAGGCGATGGCCACCAACACCGGCCCGAAGACCTCCTCGGCGGCCACCCTCATGTCCGGTGTCACGTCGGCCAACAGGGTCATGTCGTAGAAGTGGCCCAGTGGCATCGACGCGGGACGGCCACCGCCACACGCCACCCGTGCACCGACGGCGACGGCCTCCCGCACGTAGCCGTCGACGCGATCCCACTGCCGGGCATTGATCAGAGGGCCCAGCAGGGTGGCCGGGTCGGCCGGATCCCCGGGCGCCATCGCAGCCATCATTTGCGCAATGGCCTCTACCCCCTCCTCGTAGCGGGATCGGGGGAGCAGGACGCGGGTGGTGAGGGCACAGCCCTGCCCCGCCACCGATGCGGTGCCGAAGGCAGCCGTGGCGGCGGCCAGACCGAAGTCCTCCACGTCGTCCAGCACGATCGACGCCGACTTGCCCCCCAGCTCCAGGAACACCTTGGTGACGTTGGCCGCAGCCGCCGCCATGACCTCCCGGCCGGTTGCCGTCGAACCGGTGAAGCTCACCATGTCGACTCGAGGGTCGCCGGTGAGCAACCGGCCAATGGTGGGGTCGGAGGAGGTGACCACGTTGAGTACCCCTGGAGGGATCTCGGTGTGCTCTGCCACCAGCCGTCCGAGCGCGAGGCCGCACCACGGGGTCTCGGGTGCGGGCTTCAGCACCAACGTGCAGCCGGCAGCCAGGGCGGGCGCCACCTTGGCCAGGTTGATCTGGTGGGGCACGTTCCAGGGGCTGATGGCCGCCACCACGCCGATCGGGCGACGCTCCACCCAGCGCTCTGCGGGACCTCCCAGGGTGTCGGCCACTCCCAGCGAGTTCGTCCAGTCGTATCCCTCCGCCACCTCGGCGAAGTAGGCGGGAAACTCGGTGGGTGCGCCCAGTTGCACGGTGGAACACACCGTTCGGGGGGCACCCACCTCCGCCACGGTCAGCTCGGTCAACTGTTCGGAGTGGGCCAACAGGGCCCGGTGCAGCTGGCGCAGGCATCGCACGCGAAGGGCGACGTCGCCGGCCCAATCCCCCTGGTCGAAGGCGCCCCTGGCCGCCGCCAGCGCCGCCTCCATGTCCGTCGCTGACGCGTCTGCGGCCACGCCCAACTGTGCCCCGGTGGTCGGGTTCTCCACCGGATAGGTGGCGTCCGCTTCGGCGGCCCGCAGCTGTCCGTCGATCAGCAACCGTTCCTCGTGCCACATGATGTCGTCCTGTCGGGTGGATGGGTTCATAGCCGGGTGATCTGCCCGCCGTCGACGGCCACGATCTGGCCGGTCATCCAGGCAGCCTCGTCCGACAGGAGGAACAGCACCGGCCCCACGTGATCGGACGGGGTTCCCAGGCGCTTGATGGCCAGGCTGCTCACCAGTGGATCCTGGAACTCCACGGGCACCTGCTTGTTCATGGCGGCCGTGTCGGTGGGCCCGGGGGCGATGGCGTTCACCCGGATGTTGCGGTGCGCCAGCTCGTGGGCGAGCGACGCGGTCAGGAAGTTGAGGCCGGCCTTGGCCAGCCCGTAGAAGCCGCTGATGCCCATCCATGCGGCGGTGGACGACTGGTTGACAATGGAGCCGCCGCCTCCCGTGCCCATGGGCGCCATGACCGAGCGTGTGCAGTGCAGCGCACCCATCAGGTTGACCGACATGAAGGAGTCCAGGTACCCGTAGTCCACGTTGGTCAGCCCGGCCAGCTTCATGTCGCCGAAGATGGCGGCGTTGTTCACCAGGTGGTCGATGCCACCGAAGCGATCGAGGGCGGCCGCCGCCATGGCGTCCGTGCTGGCGGGATCGCCCACGTCGGTGGCAACGAACATGGCGCGCTCGCCCAGCGAGTCGGCCACGGCCGCACCGGTTGTCTCGTTGAGCTCGGCCACCACCACGTTGGCACCCTCGGCGTGCAGGGCCCGGGCATAGGCCTCGCCGATACCGCCGCCAGCGCCGGTGACCACCGCCGTCCGGCCGGAAAAGCGTTGCTGCGCGCCGGTGGGGCTGGCCGCGTCGGGACGGGTCATGGGAAGGCTCCTTGGGTTGTCAGCGCATCGAAGGCCAATTGAACGTGGGCCCGCTGGCGTTCTGCAGGCCAGGCCCGGGGGTTCACCGCCGCCCGCAGCGCCACGCCGTCGGCGACGGCCACGAGGTGATCGGCCGCAGCGGAGGCGTCGCCGGTGACGAACCGACCCAGCCGCTGCGGCAGAAAGCCGGCCCAGTGCTGTGCGATGGCATCGTCGAAGCGGCGATAGTCGTCATCGGACAACGCAGCGGCTCGCACGCTCAGAGCGAAGCGCCAGTTCTCCACGGTCGCGGGGTCGGTCGGCAAGACCGACACCAACAACTCCACCGGGTGCGCGTCGGCGCCGCCTGCCTCGATCGAGCGGTGCTGCATCACCCAGGCGGCATGATCCAGCGCAGCGGACACCAACTCGGCCCGGTCGAGGAAGTGATGCGACACCAGTCCCGTGGTCGCTCCCACCCGTCGCGCAACGGCGCGCATCGAGAGACCGGCCAGGCCCCGCTCGGCCACCAACTCGTAGGCCACCCGGGCCAGCTCGGCACGGCGGTCCTCCTCCGGCGGGCCGAGCCCGTGGGGCGCGGGTTCGGCCTCGCTGCGGGCATGGTCGGGGTGAGCGTGGGTGGGCAGCGGGTTGATCGAAGCAGCCTAGGGGCACATCACACCTGTTGTCATGTCTCCGATTTCGTGTAGGTTCACCGGGGATGTCGACCCTCGTCTACAACCCGTACTCGTTCGCCACCCACGACGACCCCTACGCCACCTATCGGGCCATGCGCGACGAGGCCCCCGTCTACTGGAACGACGAACTGCGGTTCTGGGCGCTGACCCGCTTCGACGACGTGCTGGAGGGCTTCCGCGACTACGGCACGTACACCTCCACCAAGGGCATCGCGTTGGAGCAGCGAGGCCGGGTGAATCCCAAGTTCCGGCAGCTGATCGAGCTGGACCCGCCGGAACACACCGCCATCCGCAAGCTGGTCGGCCGGGTGTTCACGGGGCGCCAGGTCGCCAACATGGAGGCGGCCACCCGCCGCATCGTGAACGGCTACCTCGACGAGGTCATCGAGGCCGGCCACTGCGACCTGGTGGCCGACTTCACCGGCCCGTTTCCCATGGATGTCATTGCGGAGGTGCTGGGCATCCCCGAGGCGGACCGGCCCGGGCTGCGGGCCCACGCCGACCAGATCCTCATCCGCGAGGACGGCCGCATGGAGATGCCCGCCGAGGCCATGGACGGGATGTTCGCGTTGCTCAACTACTTCATCGAGGACCTGCCCCGCCGCCGGGCGGGGCAGGGGTCGGGCCTGATCAGCGACCTGGTGAACGTCGAGGTGGATGGTCGCCGGTTGACCGACGAGGAGCTGCTCGGCTTCTGCGTGCTGTTCGTGATCGCCGGCCACGAGACCACCACCAAGATGGTGGCCAACGCGGTCGAACTGCTGGACCGCCATCCCCCGCAGCGTGCATCGGTGCTGGAGGACCCGGGCTTGGTGCCCCAGCTGGTGGAGGAGGTGGTGCGGTTTCACAACTCCACCCAGTACATGCACCGCACCCTCACCCGGGACGTCGAGCTGCACGGCGTCACCATGAGGGCCGACGACTCGGTGCTGTTGATGATCGGCGCCGCCAACCACGACGAGCGCGAGTTCGGACCCACCGCCGAGCACTTCGACATCCATCGTCGCCCCGACCGCCACCTGGCGTTCGGCTACGGAGCCCACTTCTGCCTGGGAGCGGCCCTGGCCCGCATGGAGGGCCGGGTTGCGCTGGAGGAGATCCACGGCCGGCTGGGGGACTACCGCGTGGACCATGACGCCAAAGTGCGGTTCCACAGCGGCAACGTCACCGGGTGGAGTCGCCTCCCCATCGACTTCACGCCGGGCGAACGGGTGGGGCGATGACCAGGGTGGGGTATATCGGGCTGGGCATGATGGGCTCGGCCATGGTGGAGCGCCTCTGCGCCGTCGACCAGCTCGACGAGGTGTGGGTGCACGACCTGAACGAAGCGGCGGTGGACGCCGCCGTGGCGCTCGGGGCACGCCGCGCCGCATCCGCCGCCGAGGTGGCCAGGCGCACCCACATCGTCAGCGTGTGCGTGCCGGCGGCCGAGCACGTCCAGGCCGTTCTCAGGGGCCCGGCCGGTCTCCTTGAGGCCACCCAGGACACCTCCGGCGCTCCCCACGCCTCGGAGGTACTGATCCACTCCACGGTGCACCCCGACACGATCACCCAAGCCCGCGCCGGCGCAGCCAAGCACGGCCTGGCGCTGTTCGACGCCTCCGTCGCCGGCGGTGACGACGCTGCACGTGCGGGAGCGCTGGCCATCTTCGCCGGGGGATTCGACAGGATGTCGCCGGCGACCCAGGAGCTGTTGGGGCTCTACGGCACCAAGGTGATTCCTGCGGGCCCCGTCGGCTCCGGCGCTGCGCTGAAGCTAGCGGTCAACGTCATGACCTACAGCCAATTCGCCGCCGCCGCAGCCGCTCACTCGCTCGTCGACGGACAGGGCGGCGACACCGAGGCGCTGCTCGCCGCGTGGCGCCATACCGGCATGTTGGGCGCCCTGACGGAGCGCTTCGCTGCACTGTTGAGCATCCCACCCGAGCACGTCACCGGAGGGCTCCGCACCATGCTGGACACCCAGGTGGGTATCGCCCGCAAGGACCTCTCGCTAGCAGCCGAACTCATGCCCGATGACGCCCGAGCCACCCTGTTGACCGCATTGACCGAGGCCATGGCCACGACCTACGGCGTGGCCGAACCACTTGGGGAGACACCGACACCATGAGCGACGACGCCCCCGACGGCCCCGGCCAAACCGAACCGGCTGCGCCGGACCAGCCGTCGGCGTATCAGCGCGGCGCCGCCATGATGGATGAGGTCTACGCCGGCGATGTCGTCAGCCTGCCCGAGGGCACCATGCCGTTCATGGACGCCATGCTCACCACGCTGTTCAGCGAGGTGTGGACGCGGGAGGCGTTGTCCATCAGGGACCGGCGCCTGCTGTTGATGGGGGTGATCGCGGCCCGCGCCTCGACCGACACCTGGAAGGTTCAGGCACGCGCAGCGCTCAAGCGCGGCGAGCTGACCGCCGATCAGCTGCGCGAAACCCTGGTGATCCTGGCCCCCTACGCGGGGTATCCCGCCGTTGCGCCGCTGGTGGCCGAGACCGAGGCGGTCATCGCCGCACTGGCCGATGAACGTGACGACGCCCCACAGTGAAACGTGTGTGGGCGAGAGCGGCGGTGTCCATGGGGAGCGCGACCCGTTTACCAGGCACGTCGGTTGTGCTGTGATGTGAGACGTGGTGCGGGGGACGCACCACCCGGGGCTGGCGGGCCCCGTTCACCACTCCGACTCGAGGGGGCGCAGTGTCAGGCGGGAATCAAGCAACGCGACCGGACGGCCGGGCGACGCGGACAACGTTCGAACTGGAATTCTGCGGGGAGGAGTGGCAGCTGCTGCCCGGCGACGAACTGGCGTTTGGGCGAGATGCGGCGCTCACCATCGACGAGTCAAACCGCTACCTGCATCGTGTGGCCGGCACGTTCAGCCATCACGACGGCCACTGGTGGCTGCGCAACGATGGCACCCGGCTCCCCTTGACGGTCATCGAGGCCGAAGGCCGACCCATGACCGTGCTCCCGCCCGGCGTGGAGACGTCGCTGTGGCCGGGCACCTTCGCTGTTCGCTTCGAGGCGGGCCCGGCTCGCTACGAGCTCCGCGGCGCGTGTCCGGGCGACCCAGCCGCGGGCGAGGCCGGTCCGGGCGCACCGACCCACGACGAAGCCGACCTCACCCGACCGTGGGGCCGCTTGGAGTTGAATGATGATCAGCGTGCCATCCTGGCCGCCCTCACGGAGCGGCAGCTGCGGGACCCCCTGGCCGAGCCGGGGCCCTTGCCGCCAAATCGAATGGTGGCCCAGCGCCTGGGATGGAGCATCTCGAAGTTCAACCGCAAGCTCGACCACCTGTGTGCCCGGTTTGCCCGCCACGGCGTGCGCGGCCTGCAGGGCACCGCCGGCACCTCGGCCAACGATCGGCGCCAACACCTCGTCGACCATGTGATGACGCACTCGCTCGTGTGCCCCGCCGACCTGGACGTCCTGGACGCCATCTGCAACCAGGTGGCGTCGTGAGCCCCGCTGTGCTCGACGAGGACCGCACTCGGTTGGCCCCGCCGCGCCCGGTGTCGGCGGAGCGTGCGACGGCGGCGGAGTATGCGGTGCCGGCGGGCCACCCGCCACCGATCAGGCGCCGCATCCGGCCCGTGCCACCCGGACCGAAAATCACCTTCGTGCCCATGCCGCCTGCGGGCTCGCTCGATCGGACCGACGAGCAGCCCAGCCAGGACCGGAGCGACCTGGCGCTGCCATGGCCCAGCGATGCGGGCAGTGTGGACGCCTGGGACCAGCGGGCCGACCGGCTGCAATGGTGGATGGCCGACCTGGGTGGGCCCAATCCGGTGTCCGTGGAGACCACACAGTCCGCCGACGAGGTGACACGGGTGCTGGTCGACACGCTGGGGCGCTACGGGGTGGATGTCCTGGAGGCCAATACCGCAGCGGTCAAGGGCCTGTTGCCCGCACCCGTGATGTCGGCGCCGATGCGCCTCGCCCGGTGGGTCAGCCGGCGCCCGCCGGTGCGACCGGAGATGGTGGAGGTGCGCCTGGAAGCCGAACCGACGTGTTGCCGGGTGAGCGCCAGAGCCGGGGGCGAGCGAGCGGCCGAGGCCTTGCGAGTTGCCCTCTCCGACCTGGACCCGACGCGGCGACCGCCTCGATGACTGCGGTATTCCCCGGCCGTTCGCCCCCAGCGTGCTCCCACCACCGGCCCATCACCGAGCCACTGGCCGCCCGAGCGACGACATCGTGGGCCCGCTGGTCGGCCAGGGAGGAACTCGGCGACCGAGGGGTGGAGCTGCGGGTTGGCGAGCGCTCGCTCCTGGCAGCCGCACGCGCGCAGGCTCGGCTCGACTGCCACCCCGGGGTGGTGTCGGTCCACCAGGCGCTGGAGGGCGACGGCGACACGGTCACCGTGCAGTTCGAGGACGCCGGGCCGACTTGGGCCACCCACCTGGCCCAGCGGGCGGCAGGCGGTGGTGCCGAGGTCGCGGCAGCCGATGTCGCCGCCGTCGGATCCAGCATCGCCGAGGTGCTGGCCCAGGCCCACTCGCTCGTGCCGCCGCTGGTTCACGGGGCCATCGACGGCACCGCCATCAGGCTGGACCGATGGGGCCACAGCCGCCTTGATGGGTTCGACGCCCAGCCGGAGCACGCGCCCGGCGTCGAGGCAACGCGACGAGACGTTGCCGACCTGGTGGACACCCTGCTGGACGCACTGGGTTCCCCGGCTGCCGCTGCCCCGAATCGACGACTGGCTGCGCTGCTGGTGGCGACGCGACAGCGCGCGGCGGCGCTTGACGCGTCCCACCTGGCGAGCGGGCTGGCACGGTTTGGGCCGGGCCCGTCCCACCCCACCCGCTCGCTGGCCACCGGCCGGACGATCACCGAACGCTCCGCACCGGCTGGTGTCGACGATCGCACCGTGGGGCTGGCGTCGTCTCCGGCACTGGCCGTCTGCCCGCCCCTTCCCCTCGGGCTCGTCCCCCAGGAACGCCTGGCCGTGGGGGGTCACGGCGAACTCTGGCGGGCTCACGATCCGCTGCTGAGCCGAGATGTGGTGGTGAAGCTCTTCCGGCAGTCGTCCGAAACCGGCGTGCCCCGTGCCATGGCCCGGGAGATCGGCGCACTGGCCGCCCTCGACGGACACCGCGCCGCTGTCACCTGCTACGGGCAGCAGACCGGGGCTCACCCGGCGTTGGTGCTCGGCTGGTGCGCCGGCGGGCCGCTGCGCACCGACATCGCTCGAAGCGCCGCTCAGGTGGCACAGCTGGGGGCACACGTGGCCGACGCGCTGGGCATGCTCCACGCCCAAGGTCTGGTCCACGGCGACGTCAAGCCCCAGAACCTGCTGGTCGACCGGTGGGGTGCGGTGCGGTTGGCCGACTTCTCGGTCACCCGGCCTGCCGGCTCGGCGGCAGCTCCCGAGTGCTCCCCCCGGCACGCCCCTCCGGAGCAGCTCGCCGGTGAGGCCCTTCATCCGGGCGTGGACGTTGCTGCGTTGGCCGCCACCCTCTTTCACCTCGCCGAATGTCGGCCGCCGTTGGAGCGCGGCGACGGCACCGACGCCCTGGTGGCTCGCCGCCTGGCCGGAGAGCGTGAGGCTCCCTCGGCGGTGCTCGGCGCCCTTCCCGAGGTCGCGGAGTGGGTGCAGGCTGCGCTGGCTCCCGATCCTTCCGCCCGCCCGCCGGGAGGTGCCGTCGTCGCCGCCGCCACCATTCGGGCGGCGCTCCGGGACGGCGGCACCCGAGCCTCCCCGGCGGCGCAGCCGGGACGGCGCACGGGCGCATCGAGACGTTCTGGGAGGACCCGGCGGGCGCCGGCCCGGGGAGCTGCAGCCGCGATCGTCGTGGTTGCGGTGGGTGTGACCCTGGGGGCGCTGGGCGGCGTTGGTCTGGCCGGCGACAGCGGCGGCTCTGCGCCGGCCCAGACGCACCGAACGACCGAGGGGCCACTCGACCCGGTGGCATCCGCTGCCATGGAGGCCGCCCTGGCACTGGGGCCGCCCGATCCGCTTGGTGCCGAAGCGCCCGGCGACTTCAGCCTGAGCGTGGGTCCGGATGGCTCGGCCCTCCTCACCCTCAGCGGCGAACCCGACGGTCGGGACTGGCTGGTTCGGCGCGACGATTTCGCCGCCACCGGGGGCCTCGTGGATGCAGCGCCGTCCGCCTCGGGCGTGGTCGGAGCCGACGGGACGCTCGCCGGTTCGCCGCAGGTGATCAGCGGCCGGCACAGCTCCCTTGCGCTGCCGGCCGCCCGCGGCATGACGTCGTGTGTTCGGGTGGTGTCGGTCCACCAACCGCCGACCGTGTCGCCCTCACGGTGTTGGGACTAGCTGCTCACTCGCTCTTCGTCCGACCGATGGGGCCAAGCGCGGCCAGCGCCAGGATGGCCCCGCCCAGAACGCTTCCGCCCACCAACACCACCGACGTGCTGGTGACCTTCAACAACCCGCCGGCGATGAGCGGGCCGATGGTCTGGCCGAAGCGGCTGGCCGACGTCCAGGCGGCGAGCGCCGCGGCGCGGTGTTCGTCGGGCGTGTTGGTGACGGTGACCTCCTGGAGGGTGGGAACCACGAGCCCCTCCCCCGCGCCGTAGATCAGCGCCGCCGCCAGCACCAGCGCCAGCACTCCCGGTAGCCCCATGGTGGGGAACGCCATGGCGAACAGCACGCCGGCGGCCATGAGCAACCCGCGGGCGGGAACCACTGCCCGGATGCGGCCCAGGTTGAACGCCACCAGCGTGGACGAAACGGCCGGCACCGCCAGCACCGCCCCGCGCTGGGCCGCATTCAGCCCGAACTGGGCCGCCAGGTGCAGCGGCAGCACGGTCAGGAACAGCCCAAAGATGGCCACAAACACCAGGCAGGCGGCCACGAGCGACGCCAGGTTCACCGGGTGCCGGACGGCGAGGGCGGCGCCTCGGAGTTGGTCGCCCACCGTTTCGGATCGGGTGGTGGCCGACGGCGCCACCACCACCCACCCGACGACGGCCAGGGGCAGAGCCACGGTGTACAGCGAGAACGTGACCCGCCAGTCGAAGAGCTCGGTCAGCCCGCCGGAAACCAGCGGGATGATGGCCAGCCCGGTGGTGAGCATGGCCGAGTTGCGGCCGATCAACTTGGTGCGTTGCGGCCCGGAGGTTGCATCCCCGATCAGCACCACCGCCAGGTTGATCAGCCCCGCCGAACCCACCCCTTGGAAGAACCTGGCCACCAAAAAGAGCGGCAGGGTTGGGGCAGCGGCAACCAGGGCCCCGCACACCCCGAAGATGCTCAGGCACCCGACGATCACCGGTCGACGCCCAATACGGTCCGCCAGGACGCCCACCACGGGGGCGATCACGATGCCGGCCACCGAACCGGCGGCAACGATCAGGCCGGAGGACGACCTCGCTGCGTGGAAGGTGGCGAGCACGTTGGGCAACGCCGGGGTGATGAGCGCGTTGGACGTGATGCCCACCACCGTGAGGGCAAAGGGAAACCACAGCGGGGTGCGGCGCATCGGGCGCACCCTAGGGCTCTCCGCTCCCTTGCCGCCGATCAGTTGGTTGGCAACTCGTGGCTTCAGCTGGCCGCTTCCAACGAGCACGTCGCCGCGGGCGACGGCAAACGCATCCGAGACTCGAACCGGGACCCGGACGGGACTACTTGCAGACCGAAGGACCGCCGTCGGCCGGAGCCGAGGGGCAGCTGGCCCCTACGCCTCAGGCTCGCCGGCACGCGGGGCGCGGTACTCGAACCAGCGCTTGCCGAACACCACGCGCTCGCCGTCGCGCAGCAGGTGCGGCGCCTCGGGGTCCAGCTTGGTGAGTTCTCCCGGCGTTGCCTCCACGAAGGTGCCGTTGGCCGAGCCGCAGTCGAGGATGGACACCTCGTCCTCCCGGCGCCGCAACTCCACATGGTTGCGCGACACCGCCTGAGAATCGTCCGTCATGGTGAGCGTGTGAAGCCGGCTGGGGTCGTCGCGAACGCCTGGGTCTGGGCGACGGCCGATGAGCACGTCCCCCGGCAGCTCCACCGCGACGCCGTCGTCAAAGAGCAGCAGCGGAATGGACTGGTCGTCGTCCAAGCCGCCGGCCCAGGCCGCTTCGTTGGTGTCGTCGCCGCCGCTCGCTCCTGCCGGCTTGTCGTCGTCCTCTTCAGCCGGAGGCGCCTCCGGAACCATGGCGCCATGGCTGCCGGTGGCCTCGCCCGTGACCAGGTCGGCGTCGGCCATGCCCACCTCCGAGTCAGCCGCGGCCTCGCTGTCCCACGCGTCGTCCCACGCCTCCCCGTCGGCCTCGGTGCCCGCGTCGGCAGCCCCCGTGGCCCAGGCAGGCGGCGGAGGCCACTCCCCCTCATCCGGGGCAGGCTCGGAGCCGGCGACGGGAGCGGCCGCGGGCTGCCGGCCGGCGGCGGGTTCGAAGGGTGATGCGCCGCTGACTTCGGGGGTGGTCACGATGGGCACCAGCCCCGTGGCCTCGCCCTTCCCGGGCGGCCGGGCTTCGTCGGCCGCCGAGCCGCTGTCGTGGCGATCCGGTTCCTGGTCCTCCTCGAACGACGAGGCCGTGCGGTGCTCGCCGGTGGGCTCGGGTGTGGCTTCCGCGCCGGACGCAGCCCCCACGTCACCGGCGGGTCGGGCAGCGGCGTCGGTGTCGGAGCCGGAGGCGCCCGAAGGCTCCGGCTCCTCGCTGACGATGCCAATCAGGCCGTCGGCATCGGTGGGAGGACCCCCGTCGTGCTCATCGTCGAAGGGCAATTCGTGCCCGCCCTGCCCATCGGGGGAACCGCGGGGGTCTCCTGCGCTGGCACGGCCCACCTCATCGCGCCGATCGAGGGTCTCCTCGATCGGTCCGTCGTCCGGTGCGGCCACCTCATCGGCGGCCGCACGATGCGGCTCGAATCCGGCTGCGCCGGTGCTCCCGCCGGAACCATCCCCGGACCGCTCCGCGGCCTCGGTGTCGTCGCTGTCGCCGCCGGCACCGACGGCTGTGGCGGGACCGCTGCCCCGACCCGGCCGCGACACGCCACCGACCCTTGGTTCGGCCGAGGTTGAGGGTCCATCGCCCACGGCGGCCTCCGCAGGCGGCACCGATCCGGCTGCAGCGGCGCCGGATGGGGCGGCCGCAGCTTCGTCGACGCTGGCAACGGCCTCCGATCCGACGTCGGACGACCCGCCCGTGGACGCCGCGTCGGGAACCAGGAGCGCGCCCGATGCCTCCACCACGCCGTGACCCAGATCGATGCGGTCGGGGGCCACTCCTGCGCTCACGCCCAGCTCGATGCGGTCGGGGCGTCCCGGCACAACCAGCTGGGCCCACATGCCGGAGGTGTCGGAGGCGACCTTCCGGCCGTCACCCAACATGACCTCGGCCTGGCCCGCCGCCATGCACAGCAACGAGCTGCCGGTCTGGAGCACCGCAGCGAAGTCGGCCTCGGTGTCGCCGGCGTTGGCCAGCAGCCACCCGGCCAGCCCACGAAACGCAGTCGCAGCATCGTCGTGGTCGGTCGCCACCACCTGTTCGGCGAACGCCGGACCCTCCCGCCAGTTGGCGCTGACCAACACAACGCAGCCGGGCCACGAGTACAGCTCGCCCGACCCATGCGTGGGAATGGTGCGGTAGCCCTCAATCGCCATCAGGGTGTCCCCTCGTTCGGATGTGTGTCTCTGCCCGCTCACGGTGCTCCACGAACCTGGGCAGACGCGAGCACCGGTGCGCTCGTCAACCTACCGGGCCGACCGGCCTCCGTGGTGCACTTCGGAAGGCGGCGGATCCCCCACAGAGCGTGGTGGCGGCCCCGGCTGGATCCGTCGGGGCGGGGTCTACGGCCGGCCCCGTGAGGGTTATACCGTCTCTGGCACCGACAACCCTCACCGGACGGGCGGGGAACGCTCGAACGGGCCGCCCCCGGCGCACGGCCGGCGACGAAGTGCCTGCGACCAGGCGACGACGAAGTGGCGGCGGCGCTCAGCCGAGGATGACGGTGGCCTGGCGGGTGAGGTCGGTGATCAGGCCGGGGAAGACCCCCATGACCACGACGCCCACCAGGCAGAGGCCGATGACCACCATGGCGGTCCGGGGCAACGGCAGCTCCCACCGGGTTGGGGGCGCCGAAACGACGGGAACCGCACCGTCGACCACCGGCTCGCCCTCCGGCTCGATTGCCTCGCCCTCGTCGTCGCCCCAGTACATGGCGCCGACGATGCGCAGGTAGACGTAGGCCGAGACCACTGCGCTCACCATGGCCGCCACGCCCAGCCACCATCGTCCAGCGTCGACCGCAGCCGCGATGACCCCGAACTTGGCGAAGAACCCGCCGGTGAAGGGCACACCCGCCTGGGCCAGCACGAACACCACCAAGGCCAACGCCAACCCCGGCCTGGTGTTCGACAGCCCGCGAAGGTCGGAGAGCGCGGTATGCCCGTCGCCCTGCCGGCTGATGATGGTGACCACGGCAAAGGCCCCGATGGTCATCACGGTGTAGGCGGCCAGGTAGAAGAGCGCGGCAGACAGGCCTCGCTCGGTGGCGGCGTCCACGCCCAGGAGGATGAACCCGGCGTGGTTGATCGAGGAGTAGGCCAGCATGCGCTTGACGTCGGTCTGCACGATGGCGCCGAACGCGCCGCCGAACAGCGAGAGGACGGCCAGCGTCTCCACCACCGGCCGCCAGTCGCCCCGATACGCCGGCAGGGCCACCACCAGCACGCGCAGCATGCCGGCGAATGCACCGGTCTTGATGGCCGAGGCCATGAAGGCCGTGACCGGGGTGGGGCTGCCCTGGTAGACGTCGGGTGTCCACCAGTGGAACGGCACCGCCGCCACCTTGAAGGCCAGGCCAACGATCAGCAGGGCGATACCGCCCAACAACAGGTTGTCGTCGGCAACGCCCTCGGTGTCGAGAAAGGTGCGCAGGGTTCCCAGCTTGGTGGTGCCGGTGGCGCCGTAGATGAGTGCGATGCCGTACAGCAGGAAGGCCGAAGCCGCGGCGCCGAGCACGAAGTACTTCAGCCCTGCCTCCAGCGAGGCGATGCGGCGCCGATGCATGGCGGCAAGGGTGTAGGCGGCCAGGGACAGAATCTCCAGCCCGAGAAACAGCACGACCAGATCGTTGGCCGAGGCCATCACCATGCCGCCGGCGGCCGAGAACATCATGAGGGCGTACGGCTCGACGCCCTCCAGGCCCTCCCGTGCGAGATAGCTGTGGAACAACAGTGCCACCAGCACCACCGCCGCGGCGATGACCCAGTAGGCGAACACCGAGAACCCATCCACCCCCACCGAACCCGCCAGGGCGGCGGTGGGGCCCTCAGTCGGGTCGACGATGTCGCGCCAGACGGGAACCGCGGAGGCCATAGACGCCAGCCCCACCAGCGCGGTGCCCAGCGAGGCGACGTGGCGGGGAACGCCCCGCGGCAACAGCGCGCCCAGCAAGACGAGCAACAACGCGCCACCGAACATGATGAGCATGGGGGCCAGATGGCTCCAGGTGACGTCGGGGGTCACGGCCGGGCTGCCGGGGCCGCCGATGGCGTCCTGGGCCTCGGGTGCGCCGGGAAGTTGCATGAGCACGGCGATCATCCCTCGCCCTCCCCGCCATGATCCGCCGACGCTTCGGGCGGGGTGGGAACCCCCGGTGCCTCGTAGTCGGAGTGGGCCTCGATCTGGGCGACCACCCGCTCGACCGAGGGACCGATGCGCTCCAGAACCGGAGCCGGGTACACACCCAGAAACACGATGAGCGCCACGAAGGGCACCATGACCAGCCGTTGGGGCCAGCCCAGGTCGGTCATCGACTCGTTGTCACCGGTGGGCTCGCCATGGAAGACCCGTTGGTAGGCCCACAGCAGGTACAGCGCCGCCAGGATCACGCCGGTGACGCCAACCACGGCCCACCACCGATGGGTTTGCCAGGCCCCCAGCATGGAGAGGTACTCGCCAACGAAGCCGTTGAGCCCCGGCAGACCCACCGAACTCAGCATGACGATCATGAAGAACCCGGCGAGCACGGGGGCTCGGCTCTGTAGCCCGCTGAGGGCGTTGATGTCACGGGTGTGGCGCTTCTCGTAGATGAAGGCCACCAGCAGGAAGAGCGCCGGGGTGGAGATGCCGTGGTTCACCATCTGGATGACGCCGCCGGTGAGACCCACGACGGTCAACGAGAAGATGCCCAACACGATGAACCCCATGTGGGCCACCGAGGAGTAGGCCACCAGCCGCTTCAGGTCCGTCTGCATCGCGGCCACGACGGCGCCGTAGACGATGCCGACCACCGCCAAGGTCATGATCACCGGAGTGGCCCAGTGGGCCGCCTCGGGGAACATCTCCAGGCCGAAGCGGATGAGCCCGTAGGCGCCGAGCTTCAGCAGCACGCCGGCGAGGATCACCGAACCTGCGGTGGGCGCCTCGGTGTGTGCATCCGGCAGCCACGTATGGACGGGGAACAGCGGCACCTTCACCGCGAAGGCGATGGCGAAGCTGGCGAAGATCCAGCGGGCCGCCCCCGTGGAGATGGCCTGGCTGGAGGTCAGCTCGATGACGTCGAAGCTCAGGCGCCCGGTGGCCTGCTGGTTGAGGAACACCAGCGACAACAGGCCCACCAGCATGAACGCCGACCCGAACATCGTGAACAGGAAGAACTTGTTGGCGGCATAGGCCGCATTCCCATGGCCCCAGCGGCCGATGAGGAAGTACATGGGCACCAGCACCAGCTCGAAACAGGCGAAGAACAGGAGCAGGTCGAGCGACACGAAGGCGCCGATGGCCCCGCCCATCAGCAACGACATCCACGCGTAGTAGGCCCTGGGCTGATGTCCGGCCTTGGCGCCCAGGATGGCCAACGGGAACAACACGGCCGTGAGCACCACCAGGAACAGCGAGATGCCGTCCACGCCCAAGTGCCAGGAGAGGCCCCAGTCGGCCACCCAGTCGGCACGGACGACGAACTGATAGTCGGCCTCGCCCCGCGTGAACTGGGTGAGCAGGACGATGGACAGCGCTGCGGTGGCCAGGGCACCAACCAACGCCACCGCGCGCGGCGTCGCCTCTCCCTTGGCCGGGAGCACCGCCACGATCAGGCCGGTGACCACCGGCACCAGCACCAGGGCGGGGAGCAGGGCCGGGAGGTCGGCGTTGGCCACAGCAAGCATCGCCGACATCACACCGACATCCTGGTCACGAAGTACACGAGCACGGCTGCGGTACCAACCGACAGGCCCAGCGCATACCGGCGGAGCTGACCGGTCTGCAGCCTGGAGACCGCCCTGCCGTCCCGGCGCACCAGCCGGGCGAGGCCGTTGACGGCCCCGTCGATGATCTGGCGGTCGAATTCTGCCAGCCCGTCGAAGAAGCGGCGGCCGGGCCCGGCGACAAACGCCGAGATGCCGGCGTCGTAGTGCCAGGCGGAACGGAGGAAGGCGGGCTCGATGCGGCGGGGGTCGGCCCTGCGCTGCAGGTACACGCCGATGCCGCCGAAGATGCCCAGCACGGCGGTGAGGGTCGCCACCACTGCGAGGGAGATGAGCACTCCCGCGCCTGGGGCTTCATGGGGGTGGGCCAGCACCGGCTCCAGCCAGTGCTCCAAGAAGCGGGTGCTCTCGGCGAAGGGCAGGCTGAGAAAGCCACCCACCACGGCCAGACCCGCCAGCACCACCAGCGGGATCCGCATGAGCGCAGGCGACTCCTGGGGCTGGTCGCCCCCGTGGAGGCCGATGTCGTCGGGGCGGTCCTCCTCGATGGTCACCAAGCCCCACGGGCGTTGCGCCTTGGCGGTGGGGTCGTCCTTTTCGAACGTGCCCGGCAGCCTCGGCAGCGGCTCCGCGTCGGGGTGGGTCAAGCGGAGGACGGCCTCGTCGTTGAACCGCTCCTCGCCATAGAAAACCAGGATCACCTGGCGGGTCATGTAGAAGGCGGTCAGCAGCGCGGCGAGCAGCCCCAGGGCCCACAGCACCTTGCCGCCGGAATGGAACTCAAAGGCCCCTGCCAGGATGTCGTCCTTGCTCCAGAAGCCCGCGAAGGGCGGCACGCCGGCGATGGCCAGCCAGCCCACGATGAAGGTGGCCGACGTCACCGGCAGGTACTTGCGCAGCCCGCCCATGCGGCGCATGTCCTGGTCATGGTGGAGCGAGTGAATGACCGAGCCCGCACCGAGGAACAGCAGGCCCTTGAAGAACGCGTGGGTGACCACGTGGAAGATGGCCGCCCCGTAGGCACCGGTGCCCACTGCCAGGAAGGTGTAGCCCAACTGGGAGATGGTGGAGTAGGCCAACACCTTCTTGATGTCGTTCTGCGCCAACGCCACCGTGGCCGCCCACAGGGCGGTCAGCACGCCAACCCAGGCGATGACGTCGTTCGCCCAGGCGGCGTTCTCCAGGACCGGGTTGAGCCGCACCAACAGGTAGACGCCCGACGTGACCATGGTCGCCGCGTGGATGAGCGCCGACACCGGGGTGGGGCCCGCCATGGCGTCGGGCAGCCACACCAGGAGCGGCAGCTGGGCCGACTTGCCCGCCGCGCCCAGCAGGAACAACAGGCCGATGGCGACCGCCGTGGTGCCGGTGACGGCGGCGGCGCCCGCCGAGATGTCGAGGTAGTTCAGCGACCCCAACGTGGTGAACAGCAGGAACGTCCCCAGCATGAACCCGACGTCGCCCACCCGGTTGGTGACAAAGGCCTTCTTGCCGGCTGCGGCGTTGGCCTCGCTGCGATGCCAGAACGAGATGAGCAGGTACGAACACGCACCGACCCCCTCCCAGCCCAGGAAGGTGATCAACAGGTTCGACCCGGTCACCAGCATCAACATGGCGAAGGCGAACAGGTTCAGGTACAGGAAGAACTTGGAGAACTTCTCGTCGCCGTGCATGTAAGAGATGGAGTACAGGTGGATGAGGGCGCCGACCCCGGTGATGAACAGGCACATCGTGATGGACAGCGGGTCGGCCAGGAACGCCACGTCGACGCTGAGGGCACCCGCCGGGACCCACTTGAAGAGCGTGACAACCACATGGCGCTCCTCCTCGCCCAGGCCGACCAACCCGATGAACACCAGCACGGAGGAAACGAACGCCCCGACCATGGCGGCGGTCGCCACCCAACCCGATCGCTCGCCAAGGCGCGGACCGGCGGCCAGCAACACCAGGGCCCCAACCAGGGGGAAGGCGGGGATCAACCAGATCAGCTCGGCCACGTCAGCCCCTCAACGCCGAGATGTCATCGGCGGTGGCGCCAGGCCGCCGGCGCATGAGGGCCACGATGAGCCCCAGGCCCACGGTGACCTCGGCCGCGGCCACGACCATGACGAAGAACACCAGCATCTGGCCCACGCGGTCGTCCAGGGTGCGGGAGAAGGACACCAGCGTCAGGTTGACCGCATTCAGCATCAGCTCGACGCACATCACCATGATGAGCGCGCTGCGACGGATGAGCAGGCCAACCAATCCGATCGCAAACAACGCGGCGCCCAACAGCAGGTAGGCGTCCTGGCCGATCTCGACGGCGCCAAGCAGGCTCATGGGGCATCCTCGGCGTCGTTGGTCGGTTCGGCCGGAGCGGCGGTGGCCCGAGCCGGGTCCGGTTCATCATCCAGGTGGCCGTCGGGGTCCACCGGGGAGTTCTCCGGCCGGTCCGACACGAAGGAATCCTCGGGCTCGGGATAGCGGTCCGCGTCCAGCGCGTCGTCGGCGGGCCGCCGGGACAGCAGCACCGCCGCCACCACGGCGATGCCCAGCAGGGCCGAGGTGATCTCGAAGGCCCACACGTAGTCGGTGAAGATCAACCGAGCCAGGCCCTCGACGTCGCGCTCCCCGGCCAGCGACCGGGTGATGGCCGGGTTGGCGGGTGCCCCATCGCCGGCGAAGAGCACCAGGCCCGACAGGACGGCGATGGCCAACCCGGTGACAACGGCGACCCACGTTTGGCCGCGCAGGCGGTCGGCCTCCAGCACTTCCAGGCGGTCGACTCCCAGCAACATGATGACGAACAGGAAGAGCACCACGATGGCACCCGCATAGACGATGACCTGCACGGCGGCCAGGAAATACGCCTCCTGGGCGATGAACAGCACCGCCACGCCAAACAGCGTGGCCACCAGGGACAGGGCGTTGTGCACGGGGTTGCGGAACCCGACCACGCCCAGAGCGCCGCCAAGCACGATGGCGGCCGAGACGGCGAAGACGATGAACTCGACCATCAGGTGACCTCACCCTGGTCGGGGCCGTCGTGCTCCGCGGGGGCCCCCAGGCCCGGGGCATCGCCCGGCGCGGCGCCCGAATCCACTGGCGTGGACTGGCCCGATGGCGTGGGCTGATCCGCTGGCGTGGACTGGCCGACCTCGGGGGCCCGCACGCCGAAACCGAGCTCTCCCGACCACGCCACCACTCCCTCAAAGCTGGCGTCGCCCTGGGGCGCCGTGGCCCGCATCCAGGCCGACGTGTGGGTGTCTTCGTCGCCGGCCCACAGCTCCCACGGCTGCCTGCGTGCCCTGCCCTCGTCGTCGGTCAACAGCTCGGCCTTGGTGTAGATGGCGTCGCCCCGCTGGCTGAACGAGAAGGCGAACTGCTTGGTCTCGGTGATGGCCTCGGTCGGGCACGCTTCCACGCACAGGTCGCAGTGGATGCACCGCAGGTAGTTGATCTCGTAGACGAAGCCGAAGCGCTCGCCGGGAGAGGTGGGATCGTCGGGGTCGTTGTCGGCGCCGCGCACGTAGATGCACTTGGCGGGACAGACCCCTGCGCACAGCTCGCAGCCGATGCACTTCTCCATGCCGTCCTCGTACCGGTTGAGCACGTGGCGGCCGTGCAGCCGGTTGGGCCGCGCGGTCTTCTCTTCGGGGAACTGCACCGTGAGGTTGCGCCCGGCATCGGTGCGCTTGAACAGCTTCTTGAAGGTGACCGCGAATCCGTCGAGGTAGCCCATCAGCGGTCCCCCTCGGCGGCCGGGCCATCACTGGCTGAGCCATCAGCGGTCTGGCCCTCGACTTCGTCGCCCAGACCGGGAGCACCCACCGTGGCCAGCTCCGCTTCGTCGCCGTCGTCCGGCTCTGGCTCTGGCTCAGGCTCAGGCTCAGGTGGAGGCGGGGGTTCCACGGCGACATCGGCCAGCAGCGCCCGATGATCGCCTTCCCGACGAACCACGGCAGCCCGTGAGGCCGCCAGCACCGACATCCAGCCCAACATGAGCGCCGCGGTGACGCCGACGATCACCACGATGAGGTCCCACTCCTGATCCTGTCCCACCTTCACCGCGGCGAGTACCAGGAACCAGCCCAGGGCCAGGGGAATCATCACCTTCCATCCCAGCTCCATCAGCTGGTCGTAGCGGAAGCGAGGCAGCGTGGCCCGGAACCACACGAACACGCACAGGAACACCGCCAGCTTGGCGAAGAACCACAGGAACGGGATCAACCAGGTGCCGAGGAATCCGCCGAGGCCGAACGTCGGGCCCGCCGGGCCCCCGAAGAACAACGTAACGATGATCGCCGACATCGTCACCGTATTCATGAACTCCGACAGGTAGAACATGGCGAAGCGCATCGACGAATACTCGGTGTTGAAGCCGCCCACCAGCTCCTGTTCGGCCTCGACGAAGTCGAAGGGAGGGCGGTTCAGCTCTGCCGTGATGGCGATAAGAAACACCACGAAGGGCACCAGGCCGGTGACCCACAGGTTCCAGTTGAAGGTGGCCTGGCCATCGACGATGGCGTTGGTGGACAGCTGACCGGAGATCAGCAACACCGAGGCGATGCTCAGCCCCAACGCCGCCTCATAGGACACCATCTGGGCCGTCGCTCGCACGGAGCCCAACAGCGGATACTTCGAGCCCGACGACCAGCCGGCCAGCATCACGCCGTACACCGCGATGCCCGAGAAGGCCAGCATCAACAGGATGCCGAACTGCGGGTCGGCGACCTGGGCAAAGGTGGTGGTACCGAACATCGAGACGGTGCCGTCACCTTCGCCGTTGAAGTTGCCGGCGATGGGAATGATGGCGAAGGTGCCGAAGGCCGGCACCACGGCCAGCAGCGGGGCCAGGCGGAAGACGAAGCGGTCGGCCCGATCGGGCAACAGGTCCTCCTTGAAGGCCAGCTTCAGCCCATCCGCCATCGTCTGGAGCAACCCGAACGGGCCGGCCTTGTTGGGCCCGATGCGGTTCTGCATGTCGCCGATGAACTTGCGTTCGAACCACACCATGAGGATGACGGCGACCAGCAGGGCGCCAAACGCCACGCCCGCCTTGACGAGGACGATGCCCACCTCGCCCCAACCGATGTCGCCCGTCAGCAGGGGGTCCATCAGGCCTCCCCATCCGACTGGCCGCCCGGGGCCTCGTCGCCCGCAGGCGAGGGGCCGCTGCCGTCACGGTCGGTTGCCCGGGGGGTACCCATGGGCGGCGTTGGCACGCCGGCGGCCCGGGCTTCTGCCTGCGAGACGTCCCCCAGAGTCGATTGATCCGCCTCGGCGGCGGCGGCCGGACCGACCCACACCGTCGACTCGAGTCGCACCTCGGTGAGGGGCAGCTTGGCCGGGACCAGCGCCAGGGCCTCGGGCAAGAGGCCCTCCAGCACCAGATCGCCCCGGGGCACCGCCTCGTCGGCATGCGCCGGCGCGTGCACCTCGCCGCTGGGCGAGCGAACCCCCACCATGGCGCCGTCGGCGATCCCGAGCTGCCCGAAGTCGGCGGGGTTCAACCGGGCGGCAGGCTCCGGGGCCAGCGAAACCGAACTGGGCATCGCACCCAGCATGGTTCCCGGGTCATAGAGCCGTCGCTTGAGCACCAGGCGGAAGGAGTAGCTGGAGACCGACGGCACCACGGTGGGCTCCGGGGCCTGGAACACCAGACGCTCCGGCATGCCGGCGGCCGCAAGCTCGGCCTCGCTGCTCAGGGGCAACAGCACGCCGTCCTGGCGCCCCTGGTCGTCCAGTCCGCGCAGGTCGGCACCGGAGAAGGTGGGTACTGCGTGTTCCATCTCGTCTTGGATGCCGGCCACGGAGGTGAGGCCCAGGTCGGTGCCCAGGCGGGCCGACAGCTCGGCGGCAATCACCCAATCGGCACGGGCCGTGCCGGGGCCCGTGACGCGACGGCCCAGCCCCGTGACCCGCCCCTCGAGGTTGGTGGTGGAGCCGCCCATCTCGGCGTGTGCCAACACGGGCAGCACCACATCGGAAGCCAGGGTCGAGGCGCTGTGATGGGTGGCGAGGCTGATGGTGGTCGCCCGTTCCAACGCCTCTGCGGCCCATGGGGCACCCACGGCGTCGCCGATGGGATCGGCGCCCAGCAGCACCAGGGTGCGGATGCGGCCATCGGCCGCCGCGGCCAAAATGTCCACGGCACCCAGGCCGGGGGCGGCCGGCACGGTGTGCCAGTGCTCGGAGAACCACGCTCGTCCGCCGTCCAGGCTCATGCGGCCCGGAAGGACTCCGGGCGCCAGGCCAAGTTCGAGCGCACCACGCACGTTGCCCCGCCGCAGGGCGGTGAGGAACCTCGCCTCGGGCCGGGCCTGACGCACGGCGGACACTGCGTCGGCCAACGGGCCGGCGCCCTCGGCCGGGCTGCGGCGTCCCACCACCACGCTCAGCGGGCCATCGGTGGCCAGCAACGCCCGGGCCACCTCCACGTCGCTCGCCGCGCCGCTCGCCTCGGCGCCCTCGGCAAGCAGCTCGGCCACCATCCGTCCCACCGTGCCGGTCTCGGCACGGACGTTCACCGCCGCCAGCTCGTCCAGCGATCCGGCGGCGGCGCTGAGGTTGATCAGCTTGACCCGGTCAGCGAGCACCGCGTGGCGCAGCCGCAGGTACAGCACCGGCAGTTCCTCGCGGGGGTCGGGGCCCACGTAGAGGACCGTGCCGCCGGGGCGACAGACATCGTCGATGGTGGCTGCGGGCAGGCCGAGGGCGATGGAGGCGGGCAGACCGTCGCCCAGCTGAGCGTCGGTGTGGTCGGTGCCCCACACCCCCTTGGCCAGCTTGGCCCAGGCGTACGCGGCCTCGTTGGTCAGCCTGGATCCGCCCAGCACCGCCACCGTGTCGGGGCCATCCTCCAGCGCGTTGGCGATGGCCACCTCGGCCGCCCCGTAGGCCTCCGACCAGCGGACCTGCTCCAGCTCGCCGTCACGGCGGACCAGCGGCGCCTCGATGCGGTCGTTGGCGTTCGCCTCGAAACCAAACCGGCCCCGATCGCACAACCATCCCCAGTTCACCGGGTCGCTGTCCACGCCCTGGAAGCGCAGCAAGGCATCGCGGCTGGACTGTGCCGTGATGCGACAGCCCACCGAGCAGCTGGTGCAGGTGCTTTCGACCTCCTCCAGATCCCACGGGCGGGCCTTGAAGCGATAGGGCTTGGCGGTCAGCGCACCCACCGGGCAGATCTGCACGGTGTTGCCCGAGAAGTACGAGGCAAACGGCGTTTCCGGGAAGGTGGCGATCTGTGTGTTGTTGCCCCGATTGGTGAACGTGATCAACGGGTCGCCGGCCACCTGATCGGCAAACCGCGTGCACCGGTCGCACAGGATGCAGCGCTCGCGGTCCAGGTACACCGTCTCGGAGATGGGGATGGGCTTGGTGTAGTGGCGCTTCTCCTCGACGAAGCGACTCTCGCCCGGCCCGTAGGCGATCGACTGGTCCTGCAACGGGCATTCGCCGCCCTTGTCGCACACCGGGCAGTCCAGCGGGTGGTTGATCAACAGGTACTCGATGACCCCGTCCTGGGCGTCCAGGGCGGCCGCGCTCTGGGTATGCACCACCTGATCGGCGGCAACCCGGTTCATGCACGCCGGCGCCAACGCCGTACCCCGGGGGCCCTCGATCTCCACCAGGCACATGCGGCACATGCCCACGGGCTCCATGCGCGGGTGGTAGCAGAACCGAGGGATGTAGACGCCGTGACGCTCCACGGCGTCGATCAGCAGATCCCCGTTCTGCACCGTCATGGTTCGGCCGTCGACGGTGATCTCCACCGGGTCGGTGATCTCGATGGGCTTGGGGTCCTCGGCGGCAAACCGGGTGAGGCTGGGGCGTTGGCGACCCAGCTCCACGCGAACCTCCTCGACGGGGGGCGACTCAGCCATCGGCCACCTCCGCGCCGGCGATGAGCGCCTCGAACTCGGGACGGAAGCGACGAAGCGCCGACGTCACGGGCGCCACCGCCGAGGGGCCCAGCGGGCAGATGGTGGTCTGCTTGGGTGGGAAGGGCACCGACGGCAGGCTCTGGTCCTCCCACGCCGCGTTGGGGTAGGGCCCCGGGCTGATGTTGTGCCCGACGTCTTCCAGCAGCCCCAAGTCCTCGGGGCGCCCATAGCCATCCAGGATGCGGCCCAAGATGCGCTCCAGCCAGGTGGTGCCCTCCCGGCACGGCGTGCACTTGCCGCAGCTCTCCCGGGCATAGAACCGAACCAGGCGCAGGCAGGCCTCCACGGCGTCGGTCGTCTCGTCCATGACCACCACCGCGCCCGAACCCAGCATGGATCCCGCAGCGCCGACCGGTTTCGCCTCCAGCGGCAGGTCCAGCTGCTCGGGGTAGAACCACGGGGCCGAGCCGCCGCCGGGGATGAACATCTTCAGCTCGGCGTCGCTGCGGATGCCGCCGCCGTAGTCCTCACCGTAGAACAGGTCGCGGAAGGTGGTGGTGCCCTGGGGCACCTCGTACACACCGGGCCGCTTGACGTGCCCGGACAGCGCGATCAGCCGGGTGGCCGGGCTGGTGTCCGTGCCGCAGCTCAGGTACTTGTCCACCCCGTGGTTGAACAGCCACGGCAGGTTCGACAGGGTCTCCACGTTGTTCACGATGGTGGGCGCCATATACAGGCCCTTGGCGGCCGGGAAGAACGGGGGCTTCAGGCGGGGCATGCCACGCTCGCCCTCCAGCGACTCGATCAGCGCCGTTTCCTCGCCCACGATGTAGGCACCGGCACCCCAGGCCATGACGATGTCCACCGAGAAGTCGGTCCCCGCGATGTTCCGGCCCACCAGGTTGGCCTCATAGGCCTCGTTGAGGGCGGCGGCGATGCGTTCCTGGGCGTGGGCCATCTCCCCCCGCACGTACAGGAACACCTGGGCGGCGCCCACCGCATAGGCACAGATGAGGGCACCCTCGATCAGCTGGTGGGGATCCCGCTCCATCAGCAACCGGTCCTTGTAGGTGCCGGGTTCGCTCTCGTCACCGTTCACCACGATGTAGCGGGGCTGCACGTCGGGCGGCAGGAACCCCCACTTGACGCCGGCGGGGAAACCGGCGCCCCCCCGGCCCAGCAGCGTTGCGTCGCGGACCTGGGACAACACCTGGCTGGGGGCCAACTGCAACACGGCCTCGAGGGCTGCGTACCCCGCGTAGCTGCCGGTCGTGCGGTACCCCTCCAAGGTGTGACCCTCGGGTTCTCCGAAGCGCGAGGAGACCACCAACGGGGTGTCGTCGACGGCGCCGAAGGTGGAGACGTGGTCGCGGTACCCCATCAGCTGTCTCCGCCGGAGTCGGCTGGGGCCAGCTCGGCCTCGCGGCGGGTGAACCACTGCGGCGCCACCTGTGTCTCGGGCGGGCCGATGTTGGCCACTCTGTCGGCCGGGATGTGCTGACGCACCCGGCCCAGGGTGCCGTGGGGTGGCACCACGTCGTCGATGGCCCCGGACACCAGGTCGTCGAGCAGTTCGTCGAAGTCCTCGGGCGACAGCTTCACGAAGTAGCGGGAGTTCACCTGGCACATCGGCGCATCGGTGCACGCCGCCAAGCATTCGGTGTCCTCCAGGGTGATGCGGCCATCGGCCGTGGTCGACCCGGCACGGATACCGAGACGTTCCTCCGCCTGTTTCAGCAGGTCAACGCCGCCCAGCAGCAGGCAGGAGATGTTGGTGCAGACGCCCAGCACGTAGCGCCCGGTCTCGTGGCGCTTGAACATCTCGTAGAAGCTGGCCGTGCCCTGCACCTGTGCCGGGGTGACACCCACCAGCTCGGCCACATGGGCCATGCCCTCGTCGGTCAGGTGGCCGTGCTCCTCCTGCACCAGGTGACACAGCGGGATTATGGCCGACTTGGGGCGCGGATAGCGGGCGATGATCTCCCGGGCCAGCGCCTCGTTCTCGGGGTTGAGTCGGCTCATGGTGCTGCTAGCCCCTCGCCGCGCGCCGAAACCTCAGAAGTGTGCCGCGACGGGTCGAAACGCATTGTGGCGAAGGCTACCGACGGCGCCGAAGGCCACCAAAACCGCGGGCGCTCGGGTGGGGCGTACCGGCCACCGTCGCCGAGGCCGTTCGGCACGCCGGTCGATCCACGCCTCGGCCGCGGCGTCAGGCGGCCAGCACCGCAGCCAGCGTGCGTCGGGCGAGCGCCGCCATTTGGTCGTTAGCCAGCCCCACCTGATCCGCAACCGCCTCGTTGTCGGCCGTCACCCCGTCGGTCCAGCGACACACCGACCATGGTCCGTCGCAACCCGGCCCGGGCCCGCCCAGCGCCACCGGCTGGGGAACGTCCAGAGGCAGGTGCGGCGCGATCCTGCGGGCGTGGTGTTGCTCGTTGGACGGTTGCGACCAAGCCGCCCCGCTGCATCAGGAGTGGCTCACGCAGCCTTGAGCGCGGTGACCTCGACTTCGATCCGCATCCTGGGGTCGGCCAGCCCGCAGACCTGCATGGTGGCCGCGGGCGGGGCGTCGCCGAAGTAGGCCCGCAACGAGGGCCAGCACGGCTCGAAGTCCTCCCGGTTGGGCAACAGGTACCTCACCCGGACCACGTCGGCGGCCGAGGCTCCCGCCTCGCGCAGCGCCCGGTCGATGTTGACCAGCGCCTGGTCCACCTGGGCCACCACGTCGTCGGCGATGGTCATGGTGGTGTAGTCGAAGCCCGTGGTGCCGCTGACGAACACCCAGCGACCGTCCACCACCGCCCGCGCGTAGCCCATCTGCGCCTCGAAGTCGCTGCCGTGGCCGATGCGTCGCCGCTGCCCGCTCATCGTCGAAGCGTACCGACGCCCCGTCGATGGCCGACCCGCATGTGGGCCGCTACCTGGTTCGCCCGTTCGTCAGGTCAAAGGCGTAGGGCATCCATCCGGCATCGTTGCCGCCCGGGCAGGATCTGCCGTTGAGCATGAGCAGCCCGAACTCGCCGCCGAAGGCACCGCCGAGTGACAGCTGCCACCAGGTGCGCGACACCGGCGCCGCGGCGCCATCCACCTGGGCGTCGTCGTAGAGCTGCTGGCTGTGCTTGGCATACTCGGCGCCGGTCTCGAGGTTGCCCTCGGGGGCACACGTATTGAGGATGCCGTACTCCCCCACGAAGATCGGGAGACCACCTTCGGCCGCCCAGCCCTGCATCTGGGCCAGATAGTCCCTGCGCTGGGTCAGGCGTTCGTCGAAGGGCACCAGCTCGGGGTCGTAGGTGGGACGCCCCGGTCGACGGGTCTCGGAGCGATCCTGCATCTGCGAGGTGACCCAGCCCTCCTCGGTGTAGCCGTCGCCGGCAGCCGAGGACCGCATGACGGCCAGGGTGTAGTCGTGGTGCGACCACACCACGTTGGGCTGGGCAATCGGCGCCAGGTTGACGCCCTCCAGGCTGGCGTCGCCCTTGTTGGTGCTGAGGATGAGGATCTTGGTGGCGTTGGCGCTGCGCAGCGACGCATCACCATCCGGGGCCAGCCACCGGGTGTAGACCCCGTCGATCAGGCGCTGGGCCCTGGAATTGGCCGAGCCAGTCTCGTCGCCCGACGACTCGGCCTCGCTCACCGGTTCGACGGCCACCACGTTGCGCCCCCGGGCCGAGGACGAGTCGTAGCGCTCGAGGATGGTGCGGACGAACGCGGTGGTCTCGGGCAGCACCAGCACCTCGTCCATCAGGTCACCCAGCTCGTTGGGTCGGCTCTTGCAGTCGGCGTCCTGGGGCTGGCCGGTCACCTCCTCCCACGCCCACGCGGGCACGTTCCACTTGGCTCCGGCCAGCCGCTCGTCGGCCGAACACGGCCCGTCGGGCACGCGCACGTGGATGAGGTCAAGAATCACGTGGATGTCGGCATCAGCGGCCGCATCGATCACGTCGTCCAGGGCGGCAAGTCCGTCCGGGTCGATGGCGATGGAGCCGTCGTCGGCGCGGTATTGGAACCGCGGCCAGTCGAGCGCAATGCGCACCACCGAGAACGCCGGTGCACCATCGGCGCCCATCGCCTCCAACTCCGAGGTCACCAGGTCGGTCGTCCAGGTCCCCTCAGCACGGTACGGCCCTTGCTTGAGGTTGACGCCGTTGAGCGCCACCGGCACCTCCGCCTGGGGTTCGGCCGCCTCCGGAAGGGCCTGCCGGCTCACCTCATCGCCGTGGGCCCCCGTCTGCACGAACGCGTGCGGCGCCCGGGCGCAGAACAGCTCCTCGCTGGTCGGGCAGGCCGAGACGGGGGCGGGGCGTCCGGCCCGGGACGTGGACGTGGCCGGAGGAACCGACGGCACGGAGAGACCCGACTGATCCGCTGCCTGGTCGCCCTCAAGGAACCCCGGCACGCAGGACGTCGCCAAGCCGAGCACGCAGATCGCCGCCCCCGTGTAGCCAGCCCGCCATCGCATGTGCGCCTCCATCCAGACTCCATCGACCGCCGGGAGTCCGGCCTAAGAGTCTGGCCCAGCTTTGGCCGCCACGGTGACCGCCGAACAAGCGTCGCCCCGTCGCCTGCTCTACAGCCAATCACGTCGCTTGAAGATGACATACAGGGTGAGCGAACAGATCGCCATCAACACCGTCGAGGCCAGGAACCCCCAGTGACGGGCGAAGCCTGGGTACGGCACGTTCATGCCGTAGTAACCGGTGACCAGGGTGGGAACGGCGATGATGGCCGCCCAGCTGGTGACCTTCTTCATGATCTGATTCTGGCGATAGTCGCGCAGGCTCAGGTTGGTCTCGACGATGGTGGCGACCAACTCCCTGAGCGCATCGGTGCTTTCCACCACCCGCAGGATGTGGTCGTAGACGTCCTGGTAGTACGGGTACAGCTCGGGGGGCACCGCACCGTGATCGCGTCGCATCACGCCGTTGATCACCTCGCGCATCGGCGTCACCAGGCGATGGAAGCGCTGGAGGGCCTGGCGCATCTCGAACCAGTTGCGCTGGCGGGCCGGATCCAGCGGCTCGTCACGAAAGATGCCCTCGCTGACCTCCTCGTAGAAGTCGTCGAAGGCCGCGACCACCTCGAAGTAGCTCTCGACCACTTCGTCGAGGAGGCCGTACACGAGGAAGCTGACGCCGTGTCGGGCCAGGTCGGCCGAACGATCCCCGCGCGCCAGCAACGACTCCAGCGGGAACTGCTCGTTCTGGCGAACGGTGACCAGCCATCGGTCGCCAATGAACGCATCGATCCGGGTGCCGTCCAGGCCTCCCTGCTCGGCATCGAGCCGCACGGCGTAACACGACAGGAACAGGTGCGACTGGTAGGAGTCCAACTTCGGACGCTGGTGGGACTCCAGCGCGTCCTCGACGGCCAGGTCGTGCAGCCCCAACTCCTCGGCGATCGAGTCGAGCTGGGCAGTTGTTGGCCGGCAGAGGTCGATCCACACCACGGTTGCGGGCTGCGCCAGGTGATCGGACACCTCATCGACGGCGAAGTCGCTCGCCGCGATCGAACCATCTCGAAAGGCGGTGGTGCGCACGGCCGATGGGCGCTGGTGTGACGCACCGGCGGGCCGAGGCTCAGCCGGCGGCTGGGGCCCGCTCATGGCCCAGAGCGTACCGGGTGCTCAGCGGTCGACTTCGCCCATGATGGGATCGACCGAGCTGATGATGGCCACCGTGTCGGCGATGAGCGAGTCGCCCATGAGGTGCGGCAGCGACTGAAGGTTGTGAAAGGACGGGCCTCGGATGTGCATGCGATACGGGTTGGCCGAGCCGTCGCTCACCAGGTAGCAGCCCAGTTCGCCGCGCGGGCTTTCGACCGCCACGTACACCTCGCCCTCGGGCACCTTGAAGCCCTCGGTGTAGATCTTGAAGTGATGGATGAGCGCCTCCATCGACTCGTCGATGCGGGCCCGAGGCGGCGGCGTGACCTTCTTGTCCTGCACCTTGTAGTTGCCGCTGGGCATCATGTCGATGCACTGGCGCAGGATCTTGATGGACTCGCGGATTTCGTTGATGCGAATGGCGTAGCGATCGAAGCAGTCGCCGTAGCTGCCCACGATGACGTCGAAATCGAGGTGTTCGTAGGCCAGGTACGGCTGGTCGCGCCGCAGGTCCCAGGCAAAGCCGGTGGAGCGCAGGATGGGGCCGGTGGCGCCCAGGGTGATGGCTTCCTCGACCGTGAGCGACCCCACCCCCTGAAGGCGCTCGCGCCAAATGGGTTGGCCGGTCATGAGCTTGTCGAACTCCTCGAGCCGGGCCGGAATGAGGTCGAGGACCGCCTCCAGCTCGCGCTGCCAGCCATCGGGAAGGTCGGCGGCCACACCGCCGGGGCGGATGAAGTTGTGGTTCATCCGCAGGCCGGTGACGAACTCGAGGAAGCGAAGGCATTCCTCGCGTTCGCGCCACCCGTAGAGCATCATGCCGACGGCTCCCAGATCCATGCCGTTGGTGGCCATGAACAGCATGTGCGAGCTGATGCGGTTCATCTCGCACAGCAGCGTGCGGATCCATACCGCCCGCTCGGGCACCTCGATGCCCAAGAGCTCCTCGGTGGCCAACGAGAAGACCGTCTCGCTGAACAGCGGGCTGGCGTAGTCCATGCGGGTGACGTTGGTGGGCCCTTGGAGGTAGTTGAGCTGCTCGCCCGTCTTCTCCATGCCGGTGTGCAGATAGCCGATGACGGGGCGGGACCGCCGGATGAGCTCGCCTTCCAGCTCCAACACCACCCGAAGCACCCCGTGGGTGGAGGGATGCTGGGGCCCGAGGTTCATGATCATGCGATCGTCGCCGCTGGGTCCGGCGTGCTCCTCGGCCTCGGTCTCGCTCATCCGAAGGACGTAGGCGTCCTCCAGCAGCTCGGCGCGGGCCTCATCGAGGTGCGTCAGGGCGTCGCCGTCGAACTCCCCGCCGGTTTCGGCTCCCGCCTGGGGATCGTTCTCCGGCTGGTCATCGCTCACCGCTGCCTGCGTGGTGGCCGTCATCGCCTCACGCCTCCTTGAACTGCACGGGTATCGCGCCCACTGCGAAGTCCTTGCGCAACGGGTGGCCTTCCCAGGTGTCGGGCATGAGGATGCGGTGCAGGCCCGGGTGGCCCACCGCCTCGATGCCGTAGAGGTCCCACAGCTCCCGTTCGGAGAAGTCCGCCGATGGCCACACGCGAACCAGGCTGGGAACGGTGGGGTCGTCCTCCGGCACCTGGACGCGCAGCCGCAGCCGGCGGTTGGCCTGATGGTCGAGCAGGCACGCCACCACCTCGAAACGCTCTCCCACGACCTGGGGAGGTAGGGGGCGATTGGGGGACATCAGGTAGTCAACCCCGGTGACCTCGACGCACATCCAATAGCCGTCGGCGCGCAGGGCGTCGGCCACCTCTATCAGCCGCTCGCGGGGCACGTGCAGCGTGCGCTGGAGGCCGCTGCCCGCCACCGGACAGCCAAGGAACTCCTCGTCGCCGTCCTGCGGACCCGAGGTCGCCACGTCGCCACCGGCCTCGGGCGGGGCATCGGCTTCGCTCATGAGCGGGGGGCCACCGTGACGGCCTGGGGCAGGTTCGGGCCGTCGATGTGGATGTTGGCGCCACCGTTGTAGCGCTCCCGGCGACCCAGGACTTCGCCCGAGCGGATGGAGGCGTGCAGCGTCTCGATGCCGTGCATCAGCGTCTCCGGCCCTGGTGGGCAGCCGGGCACGTACACGTCCACCGGCACCACCTGGTCGACGCCCTGAACCAGCGCATAGTTGTTGAACATGCCGCCGGTGGAGGCGCAGACGCCCATGGAGATGACCCACTTGGGGTTCATCATCTGGTCGTAGATCTGTCGCAACACGGGGGCCATCTTCTGTGACACTCGGCCCGCAACGATCATGATGTCGGCCTGGCGGGGAGACGCCCGAAAGACCTCCATGCCGTAGCGGGCCAGGTCGTAGTGGCTGCCCCCGGCGGCCATCATCTCCAAGGCGCAGCAGGCGAGGCCGAACGTGGCCGGCCAAGACGACCGGGTACGGGTCCATTGCACCAGGTCTTCGAGCTTTCCGGTCAGGAAGTTGTGCTGCAGGCCCGCGATGCCGTCGTCGCGGAAGCGGAGGCCATCGTCGCGGGAGCGGAGGCCGTCGTCGTCGACCCGGTGGGACCCCGCCGGCTCGGCGCCGGGCAGCCGCATGCGCGCAGGAGCGCCGATCTCGCCACGCCCAGTGGGTGCGCCGAAGGTGGGCTGGTCCCCGAAGGTGCCGGGACGATCCACCATCAGGCGGCCTCGGCGTCGGGACGAGGAATCGGTGCGTCCGCAACCGCCGGCCGGCCCTCGGTGCCCACCCGCCGGATGGTGGACGTGGTGGTGCGGTGAGCGCCCACGCGCACGTCGGAGGTGACTCGACGCTTGATCGGGCCCCAGTCCAGCGCTCCGTTGGAGACGAGGAAGAGGAACGGAATGAACAGCGTGCCGGAGAAGATCAGGATGTCCACCAGCCCGAAACCGCCCAACTCGCCGAAGACCTGGGTGAACGGGTAGATGAAGATGACCTCGATATCGAACACGATGAAGATCATGGCCACTAGGTAGAACTTCACCGGGAAGCGGTCGGGGCTGTCGGTCCGGTCGACGATGCCGCACTCGTAGGGCGCGTTCTTGCGGGGGTGGGGCTGGGGTGGGTTGAGCAACCTCCCCATCAGCGAGGAGACGCCGGCGAACAGGCCCCCAAGCACCACCAGGGCCAGCACCGGAAGGAACTGGCCCACCGCTAGCTCGCTTCCCGTTCGTGGGCCTCGACCATGGAGCGTTCCAGTTTGTCACGGTGATGCGCCAGGTAGGCGAAGGCCAGGAAGAGCAAGAAGCAGATCACCGTGAACACGGCCGGCACGAAGCGCTTGTTGCCCAGGTTGCGCAACTGAACGACGGAGATGGCATCCACATCCGTGCGCGGCTGGGTGGGAGGCGGGGGCTTGGAGGGGTCGGGCTCGAAGTTCTTGGCCTGGCGCACGGTCACCACCGAGTACAGGGGCGGGTTCGAGACCTCGAAGATCGACGCGAAGCGCGTCCATGCCCGCTCCAGCATGGGCTTGTCCTCGCCAGGCAGGATGGGCTCGTCGGCCTCCTTGCCGCCGTAGTAGAACACGTCCTCGGTGAAGTAGTCGGCGGTGCCCGTGAACCCGGTGAGCGCTGCCGTTCGATCTGCGGCGAGCACCGTGTCGGCGGCTGCGGTGGTCTCGCCACGACGGGTGTCCTGTTCGGACAGGATGCGCCAGCCGCCGAGCGTTTCGTTCAGGTCCTCGCGAATCTGACTGTCCAGCGAGATCACCCGGCTGAGGGTGAGGCGGTGCTCCTCGTCGTAGGTGTCGACCAGGGCGGCGAATGCCGGGTCCTCCATGGCCGTGGCCTTGATCTCCGGGTACTGGTTCAACAGCTCCAAGGGATCGGGAAGGTCCTCCGGCGGCGGCAGCGAATTGACGACCTCGGTCTTGGTGTCGACTTCACGCGACAGGTTCACCTCCTGTGCCTGCCACGACGGGTCACGCCCCTTGAGCCCGATGCCGTACATCCACCACACCGAGCCCATGAGGAACAGCCAGCCGAACAACGCGGTGAGCGTCACCAGGATGCCCTGCTTCACGCCCATGTTGGTCGAGAGGATCAAGAAGATCGACCCGGGCAGCACGGTGACCGCCACGGCGACCACGAGAATGCCGCGAATGGTGGGGTCGAAGGTGATCGCTGAGATCAACGCGGTCATGGATCAGCCCTCTTGATTGGGTTCAGTGGGTGCGGTCTGCTCTGGTGCCGCAGCGGGGATGGCGTCGCCGCCACCCGGAACCTCGCCGCCCTCGGCGCCCGCCTGGGTCGGAGGTGCGACGGCCGCCTCGGTCGGAGAGGCCTGCGGTGCGTCGTCCGGATTGGCGCTCGGAATGCGGTCGAGGTTGCGCTCGTAGGTCACGAGTGCCCACACCTGAGCGGGGTCGAACATGCCACCCGAGCCCAACTGAGGCACCCCCTCCACGTCGGCGTTGGGGTTGACGCCAAAGCCGGGCATCTTCCCGGAACCAACCGAACGACTGAAGTACTTCACGCCGTCCTCGGAGCCCGACATGATGAACTCGAAGTGTTGATTGGGCGTGGCACGGGTTTCAATGCCCTGCAACCGTGGGCCCATGGCGCCGTACTGCAGGTCCTCGAACTTCTCGCCTCCCTTGCCGTAGGCAGCGCCCGGGACGTGGCAGCGAGCGCAGTTGTAGGCACCGGCGGAAGCGGGAAGGTTGAAGAGGATCTCGCCCAGCTGCAACTCGTCGGCTTCGCTGAGCCGCGACATCTCGTAGGGATCGTCCTCATCGAGGGGTTCGGCCAGATTGTCGGGAAGCGGCAGGTCGGCCACGGTCTGCTGGGTGCCGCTGAACTCCGAGAACGCCTCGGCCTTCTGCTCGTTCTCCTCGCGCACCTGCTTCATTCGGTCGGCCAGTTCGGCGTCCACCTGGGACACCGCGTCATCGACCTCGGCCACCATGTCCTCCGGCTCCAGCTGCACCGACCAGAGGTAGTCGATGACCTGATCGACCTGCTGTTCGGTGAGGGGGCCGCCGCCGGGCGCGCCCCACGCGGCCATGGGGGTTCCGGGCCGGCCGTAGTTGAGGATGTAGCGCACCTCGTCCTCGGAGAACCGCCACAGCACGGTGTTGAGCGCCGGGGCGTTCCATTGCACCTGGTCAACGAAGGTGCCCTCCTCGTCGGTGACGATGAAGCTGGCGACGCCCCCGACACCGTCAGCGGCGTGACAGTTCACGCACTGGGCGCCAACGTCGTAGATCTCCTGACCGGCCTCGATGAACTTCTCGTCGAAGTGCTTCACGGCGCCGGCCTGGCGGCCCGGCTCGGCCAACCAGTACATGGGCAGCGCCACGGCGATCAACAGCAGCAAGCCCACCGCGGCAAGCAGCGAACGGTCGAGCTTGGTGGTCTCCAGCTCGTCGTCGTCCAGGTAGGCCTTGCGGTTGGCGGCCAGCTCGATCTCGGAGCCGATCTCCTTGCGGCCCTTTCGGCTTTGGGACACCAGGTAGGCCACGCCACCGAGCGCCACGATGACCAGCACGATGAGGCCGATCGATCGTTGCGTTGTCTGCTGGGCTAGCAGCATCGTCATGTGTGAGACCTTCGTACTCGGGTAATCGTCAGGGGAAAGACTGGGAGCCGCGGGGGCCCCGGCGCAAAATCAGTGTTCGGTGGCCGCACCGATGCAGTGCGGGCCTTCGGCCTCCTGGCCGGTGGTATTCGTGCCGATGGCAGGCCCGGGGATGATGGATCCGGTGTTCACCACGAAGTTGCCGCCGGCGACCTCCATGGCGAAGCGGTCCATGCCTCGAGGCGCCGGGCCGGACTTCTTCTCGCCAGCCTGGTTGTACTGGCTGCCGTGGCAGGGGCACTCAAACCATTGGGACGTCGCGCACTCGGGCACGCGGCACCCCAGGTGAGGGCACTTCTGGTACAGGGCCAACAGGCCCTCCTCCATGCCGGACAGCTCGGGAGCGCTGTAGACCCCGCGTGCCTTCTGGAGCGCTGCCGCCGGGTACTCGACGATCCAAGCTCGGGCCTCGGGCTTATAGAGGAAACCGCCCCCGCCTTCGATGGCCGCCTTGAGGTCGGCCACCTTGCCCATGTTGATCTTGGAGCCGAACCCGCTGGAGCCGGTGGGCCACAGATAGGCGACCATGGAGGCGGCACCGAAGGTGGCGGTACCGAACGCCGTGAGCGTGACCGCCGAACGGTTCAGGAACTGACGGCGGCTGACGCCGATGGTCTCGGGATCGGGCGGCGTGAAGACCGCCACCTCGCCCTTGCCTGCCGGGACGACCCCGGCGGACACCCGCTCGATCTCTGCGCTTTGTTCCACCAAACGGCCGGCTGGGGGGGCCTGTGCGGCCTTGGCCTTGCGGGCCTTGCGGTCGCTACGAAGGGTCTCACCGCTCAGCTCGCCCACGGCACGCTCGCCGTTGCGGCGCAGTGCGGTGGACAAGACCATGACGGCGGCCAGAACGACTAACAGGATGACTCCGATGACGACTGCACTCATGGCGTCGCTCGCTTCCTCTCCGCCCCCACTGGGGCGAGTTGCTGGGGTGTGGGTCGTTGGGTGTCGATGCCCATGTCAGGGTGCCTCAGAACTCGAAGAAGATGCCGTCGCGCCAGGGCAGGGTGAAGTTGAAGCCCGGCCCCCTGAAGAACGACCCGATGATGGTGAGCACGGCCCAGAACATCAGGTGCACCGTCATCAGCGCGATGGCGAACTTGCGAAACTCGGGCTTGTTCGATGGGTTCTTGTCGATGTAGGGCGCCAGGATGAGCAGGAAGATGCCCATGCCCGGGATGGTCACCCCAGCCACCATGGGGTGGAACATGGTGAGCAGTTCCTGAAGGCCCAGGAAGTACCACGGGGCCTTGGACGGGTTCGGCGTCTGGTTGAAGTTGGCCAGATCCTGCAGGGGCGCATTGACCACCCAGCTGAAGATCAACAGGAACGCGGTGACCAGCAGCGCCGCGCCGAACTCGATGATGAGCAGGTGGGGCCACGTATGCACCTTGTCCTGCGGCTTGGCCTTGACGTCCTGGATGGACCCGGACTTCACCACGGTGAGCAGACGCTGGGTGTGGCCGCCCGGGCCGGCCGCGGTTGGCGGGCCTGGCGGCGGTGCGGTGGCCACCGCCGTACCGCCCCCGGTGGGTGCAACGTCGGTGGAGGCCGCAGCGGCGGCCCCGCCACCGGCCTTCTTGGCCTTGGCGGCCTTGGACCGCTCCAGCAGGTGCGCCGGAATGCGGCTGTCGCCGGCCGGCTCTGCGGAGGAGTCGCCACCGCCCGCATCGGCGGCGGGCGCGGGCGCCTCGGTCTTGGCCTTGTCGCGGGCGGCTTGGGCCCGCTTGAGGAGGTGTTCGGGAACTTCAGTCATTGGTGTATCCCTTCCCTACAACGGCCCGGAGATGCCGCCGTCCTTGCGGACTCTCCAGAAGTGAATGGCCATGAAGATGACCGTGACGAACGGGAAGAAGAGCACGTGTAACACGTACCATCGAAGCAGCGTGTTGGAGCCGATCTCGCCCCCACCCAGCAGCACAAAGCGCACCTGCTGACCGAAGACGGGCGTGTAGCCCATCATGTTGGTGCCCACCGTCACCGCCCACAGCGCCAGCTGGTCCCAGGGCAACAGGTAGCCGGTGAAGCTCAACAGCAGGGTCAGGGTCAACAGGATGACGCCGATCACCCAGTTGAACTCGCGCGGCGCCTTGTACGCCCCGTGGTAGAAGACCCGGGCCATGTGCAGGAACACCGACAACACCATCAGGTGCGCACCCCACCGGTGCATGTTTCTCACCAGCAGCCCGAAGGTGACCGATGTCTGCAGCTGGTAGATGTCGCCCCAGGCCTGGGCCGCTGTCGGACGGTAGAAGAACATCAGGAAGATGCCGGTGACCGTCAACAGGATGA
The DNA here is from genome assembly GCA_041394405.1 of Microthrixaceae bacterium. Classification (GTDB taxonomy): domain Bacteria; phylum Actinomycetota; class Acidimicrobiia; order Acidimicrobiales; family Microtrichaceae; genus Microthrix. The sequence continues at coordinate 255,698 of JAWKIF010000008.1, read as the reverse complement.
ACAGGAAGAAGCTCAGCCCGCCCAGGCACAGCGTGTAGCTGACCTTGACGGCATGGCGCTTCACCTTCACCGGATGCAGGTGGTAGAGCACCGAGTTCATCACCACATAGCTGCGGTTCCTCGGGCTGTCCGAGTAGCCCTTCCGGAAGATGGACCCCGGACGGAAGATGGAGTTCCACGCCTGGGAACCCTGGGTATCGGCCCACAGCTTGCTCATCCGCTCCTGGAGCTTCTGAGGTCCGCCGGAGGACATGGTCTTGGCCACGGTGCTCTCCCTGATCTTTCGTCGTGCCTACTCAGCCCAACCGCATCCCATAGCCGTAGCCATGGGTATTGGTTCGCTGATGCTGGTCGCCACCGGAGGCCGGCGCGCCGACCTTGCCGAGAATGATGACGCCGGTCGGGCACCGGTCTACGCACAGGGCGCAGCGGGTGCACACGTCGTCGTCGATGAGGAAGACCACCTGGTCGGATGGATCCTGCCCCGGCAGCTCGGTGTCGACGGCCTCGTCGATGGCGCTGGGGGTGACCATGTGGATGCACTTCCACGGACAGATGTCGACGCAGCCCTCGCACATGATGCACTCGGACTGGTCGATATGGATGAACTGCTTGGGCTTGACGGCGCGGCCCAGGTAGTCGGCGTCGACCTCCTGGAGGACGTAGTCGTCGACGAACTCGGGAAGCGGCGGGTTGGCGTCGGTCACGGCCATGGCGTCACCCCTTCTTCACCAGCGGCCGCCCGTAGGTGGAGACGGGCACGGGCTTGGTCTCGCGCTGGCTGCGGTTCTGCCACCAGGCCCACACCCAGATGTTGAAGCCCAGGAACACCACGTAGATCAGGGTGGCGATGACGTCGCGGGCCACCACGGCTGGGATGTCCATGGGGAACCAGGTGAGGAGGGTGCCCTTGGGGCCGATCCACACCAGGTCGGACCTCCAGCCCAGCTCGGCGTCCGCGTAGGTGAGCCACTGGTGCGGCACCACGGCGTAGGCCCAGAAGAAGACGAAGAACACGTACGTGGCGCCCACCAAGGCCTCGCCCCACGTCAATGGCGTGCCCTCGGGACGGCGCTTGGCGTAGGGGAACACCGGGATGATCAGCAGCACCAGGATTACGAGGGTGGTGATGAATGCAACCACTGACGCTCCTTGGGGTGGGTGGCGGACGGGTCGTACCTCGGCCGCATCCTACCGACGAGGTGCGCACTTCGTGAATCGGCTCACAAGTGCATCGGAGGGTGCGGCGTTCGAGTGCTCGGTTTACCACCGCAGCAGGTGGGCGCACCAGATGACGGCCGCTCCACCGGGCCGCGGAAGCGGCGAGCCGCAGGTCGTACGGCGGGTGGCGTGGGCGCCGGGTTGGGAGCCCCATGGGCGCCGGGCCGGGAGCGGCGTGGGCGCCGTGTTGGTAGGGGTTCCGTGCCGGTCCTAACATGACCGCTCGTGACCGAGATCCCCGAACACCTCTTGGCCCGCAGCCGGCAGCGGCGTTCAGCCCTCGGCCTGGGCGGCGACGAGGGCGGCGAGGCCGCCGCGCCCGCACCAGCCGCAGCCTCAACGCCCGCTGCGGCGGCCTCGGCCAGCCCGGCCCCTACTCCGGCCGCCGCTCCGCCGGCGCCGCCCGAGCCGCCGAAGCCCGACCTGCCCTGGGTGGCCGCCGCCAAACGTCGCCGCAAGGTGCCCGCATTCGCCCAGGTGATGCTGGTGGGCCTGCCCCTCTGGGCGCTGATCTTCGCCTTCACCAACGACGCTCCCACTGCGGAGGAGCTGACGCCGCTGGAGGCCGGCGCCGAGGTCTACGGCGCCAACTGCGCCAGCTGTCACGGAGGCGGCGGGGGCGGCGGCAGCGGACCGGCCCTGGCCGACGGCGCGGTTTTGGCCACCTTCCCCGACCCGGTCGACCAGGTGCGCTGGGTGGTCCTCGGCTCCGACGGCTGGAAGAGCGAGGTAGGTGACGCCTACGGCGCCGAGGACAAGCCCGTGGGTGGGGGCATGCCCGCCTTCTCCGGCCTGGCCGGCCAGGAACTGCTCGACGCCATCCTGCACGAGCGCACCGGGCTGTCGGGCGAGGAGTTCGACCTGGAGGCCTGGCAGGGCGTGCTGGACGACCCACTTCTGGCCGACAAGGCCGCCGAATTCGAGGAGACGCTGGCCGAGTGGGAGGCCAACCCGCCCGGCGAGTGATCGACCGCTTCGGTCGTCCTTGGTAGCCACCAGGTCACGCGACTCGGCCACCTGACGTTGCCCGGCCGGCGTTCGGGGGCAGGCTGTGGGGCCCCGCCCCGACTGGAGCACGATGACCGCAACCATCTCGCCGCCCGACGTCGCCGACTCGCCCGGCCTGGACGTCGACTCGCCCGTCGTGCCCGACAACGTCCCGTCCCGCGGCGGCAGGCACCACCAGGTACTCGTCATCGGTGGCGGCCCGGCGGGGGCCGCCACCGGATACTGGCTGGCCAAGGCGGGCATCGACGTGGCCATCGTCGAAAAGAAGGACTTCCCTCGCGAGAAGACGTGCGGCGACGGCCTGACCCCCCGGGCCGTCACCCAGCTGCAGGACATGGGCCTGGCCGACAGACTGGAGGACTTCCACAAGTACTCCGGCCTTCGCACGGCCGCGCACGGCCGCACCATGGAGTTGGAGTGGCCCGACCACCCCATCCATCCCAGGTACGGCTACGTCGTGCGGCGCCGGGACCTGGACACCTTCGTGGCCGACAACGCCGTGGCCGCCGGCGCGGTCTTGCACACGGGCACCGAGGCCTCCGCCCCGATCATGGAGGGCGGCATGTTGCGAGGCGCCACCGTGCGCCACAAGGCCAGCGGCGAGAGCTACGAGCTGCGGGCCGACTACGTGGTGGTCGCCGACGGCGCCAACAGCCGCTTCGGGCGGGCACTGGGCACCGCCCGCAACCGGGCCATGCCTCAGGGCATGGCCATCCGGGGCTACTTCGAGAGCCCGATGCACGACGACCCCTGGATCGAGTCGGCGCTGGACGTGCGCGACCGGCAGGGCCACTCCGTGCCCGGCTACGGGTGGATCTTCCCGGTGGGCAACGGCACCATCAACGTCGGTATCGGACTGTTGTCGACGTTCTCCGGCTTCAAGTCGGTGAACACGACACACCTGATGACCGAGTGGGCGCACACCCTGCCCGACTACTGGGGCATCGACCCCACCGCTCCCATCGCCCCGCCCACCGGCGGCCGGCTCCCCATGGGCGGTTCGGTGAACCCCAAGGTGGGCCCAAACTGGCTGGTGGTCGGCGACGCCGGCGGCTCCATCAACCCCTTCAACGGCGAGGGTATCGACTACGCCTACGAAACCGGCCGCATCGGTGCGCGACTGCTGCGGGAGTGCATCGCCGGGGGTTCCGCCATTCCTCTGCAGCGCTACCCCCACCTGTTGGAGGAGGAGTACGGCCTGTACTTCAAGGTGGCCCGCCTGTTCGCCAAGATCATCGGCCGGCCGGCCCTCATGCGCGAGCTCACGCGAGTCGGCATGCGCAGCCGCACGCTCATGGAGTGGGTGTTGGCCATCATGGCCAACCTGTTGCGCCCCGACGAGCTGGGCCCCGCGGAGCTGGCCTATCGATCCGCCGCCACCATCGCCAAGGTCATCCCCGAACGCGTCTGACAGCCGGCGTCGGCGCAGCGCCATTCGGCCACGCCGCTCTCCTCGACTCACCCACGGCCGTCGGCTCCTCCACGGACGCCTGCCACGCCAGACCTGCGGCTACATGGCCCCACGGGAGCTGAGCACCACCGGCAGGGTCTTGGCCAGGATGCCCAGGTCCACCAGGATCGACCAGTTGTCCACGTAGTACAGGTCGAGGCGCTGGTAGTCGGCGAACGACGACTCGCTGCGGCCGTTCACCTGCCACATGCCGGTGATTCCGGGCTTGACCCGCAGCCGGTTGTACAGCTCGGAGTCCCATTCGGCCATCTCGGCGGGCAGCGCCGGTCGGGGGCCCACCAGGCTCATCTCGCCTCTCACGACGTTCCACAGTTGGGGAAGCTCGTCCAGCGACGTGCGCCGAAGGAACTTGCCCACCCGCGTGATGCGGGGGTCGTCGGCAATCTTGAACATCGGGCCGTCGAGCTCGTTGTGTTCGTGGAGGTCGTCCAGCAACTCCTCGGCGTCAACCACCATGGTCCGCAGCTTCAACACCTCGAACGGCTGGGCATGACGCCCAACACGGGTCTGGCGGAACAACACCGGGCCGGGCGACGACAGCTTCACGGCCAGGGCGGCGAGGGCCACGATCGGCGAGACCACCAACAGGCCGCCCCCCGCGACCGCCAGATCGAAGGCCCGTTTGGCCGCCCTGCGCCACCCGTAGCGGGCCACCGGCTCGACGTAGGCCACCGGAAACCTGCCGAGCGGTCGCACGGTGAGCCGGTGAGATGCGATGTCGCGAAGGGGCCAGGTGATCTCCACGTGAAGGCCGGCCTCCGACAGCTCACGCACCAGGTGATTGGACCGCTCCAGGCTGAGCGCCGTGGCGGCGATGATGACGCCCTGAGCGTTGTGGGCATCGGCCACCGGGACCAGGTCCTCGGTCTGGCGCTGCACCGGGATGCCGTCGATGTCCTCGGGCGCATCCGGGTCGTCGTCCACAAAGGCCACCACCCGGTACCCCAGGTGCTTCTCCTTGGCAAACATGCGCGCCAGCGCCAGGGCCTCCAGGCTGGTACCCACCACCAGCACCCGCTTCATCGAAGCCCCCCTGGCCCGCCGGCGGGAGAAGATGCGCCGGGCCAGGTAGCGCTCGGAAGCCAGGGCGACGTTGCCGCCCACCACCAGGCCGGCGATGTACGCCCGCGAGACGTCCAGCTTGATGAGCGCAGCGATGACCAAGAGCGCCACCACGCCGATGAAGATGGCGTGAGCCGACCGGCGCGTTTCCTCCATGAGGCGGGTCACAAACCGGGTGCCGTACATCTTGTGCTGCACAAAGACGGTCGGCCAGATGGGCACCGAAAGCCCGATCAGCAGCAGGTGGCTTCGCCACGCCCTCGGCCCCCAGTCGCCCAAGCGAGCGACGAGGAGCGCCACGATGAGTGAGGCGGCCACCATCGTCAGCGTGTCGGCGGTGGCGAGCGCCACCTTGGCGCCGGTGCCGGTGTGACGCACCGCGCGCGTGTCGAAGTCGAAGTCGACCAGCTGTTCGTTGGTTTCGGTCGCCCGCGCGCCGAGAATGTTTGCCATGCCGCCTGTTCCGCCGTGTACCCCGCTCCGACGACCGCCGCCGGTGAGTACCACGGAGAGTGTAGCTCCCTCAGCCGGATTTCCAAGCGGAGCTGGTGGGCCGTATGACCCGTTTCGCGGTTGGATCGCGTTTCGCCTGCCCTACCATGGGCCGCATCGGCGTCAGGCGGAGACCGATGAGACACGACGACAGCGGGCAGACGAGGTGGGCGGTGGCTGCGTCGTTGGGCGTGCTCACCGTGGGCGTGCTTATGGCCACCGGCGCCCTCAGCGAGCCGGACGACGACTCCGCAGGTGGTCGCGCCGCCGGTCAGGCTGCAGCAACCGCAGCCAGCGGGAGCGACGCCGCTGACCAGTGGCCACTGGTGTTCCTCGAGGACTTCTCCGGCAAGGCCCTCAACACCGAACGTTGGACCGCCGAGTTCGCGGCCCCCAGCCGAGACCCCTCGGAGCTGAGCTGCGCCACGCCACAGAACGTGGCCGTGGCCGACGGCTCGGTGGACTTGCTCGCCACCGAAGGCCCGGAGGCGTGCCCCGGTGGCAAGAACCGCTCCTACGGGGCCGCAACGCTCCGCACCCGAGGCAAGTTCTCCTCGGCATTCGGCCGCTTTGTCGTTCGGGCCAAGGTGGCACCCGGTTCCGGGGTCCGAAGCACCGTGTCGCTCCTGCCGACGCAGGAGCCCTACGGCAAGGACGGCCTGTCCGGCGAGCTGACCCTGCTCGACGTGGACGGAAGCGATCCCAGCATGGTGGTCGGTCGGGCGTCCTGGGCCGAACCGGGTTGCGGCGACGGATGCTCGTCGGAGTCCGCCTCGACCGCGCTCTCCGACGGCGGCGACGGTTTCCACACCTTCGAGCTGAGGTGGAGCCCCACCGCCCTGATCTGGTCGGTGGATGGCGAGCCGTTCCTCGAACTGGGCGAGGGCGGCTCGGCCAGGTGGGGCAGTGCGCACCCCGGCACCCTGCCGGACGGGCTCGCAGCGCCGCTCTACCCCGCACCCTTCGACGGCTCCAACCCGATGTATCTGGTGCTGAGCACCACGGTCGGCGACGACTGGGTTCGGCCTCCCGGCGACAACCCCGAGCTCGCCGACGACAACCCCGAGCTTCCCGCGGCGTTCACCGTCGACTCGGTACGCGTCTACGCCCCGGAGGGAGCGGCCGACAACGCCCCATCCTCACCCTGAGGGCCTCAGGTCAACTGGGCCAACACCTCGTCGGGTGACACCGGACCTTGCCAGGAGTCGAGCACCTCACCCTCGGCGTCCAACAGGATGGCGGCCGGCTGCGAACGAATCCCCAACAGCTGCCACGACTCGAACCCCTCGTCCCACAGCATCGTGGTCCCGGTCATGTCGAACTCGCTGCGGAAGTCCTCGGCCTCCTCCAGGCTGTCCTGGGTGCCCAGGCCCACCACCGCCAACTCGTCTGCGTGATCTCGAGCCAACTGCTCGATCTCCGGGGCCTCACCCCGGCACACGGGTCAATGCGGCGCCCAGAACCACAACAACGTGGGCCGATCCGCAGCGGCCACCTCGGCCAGCTTCACCGTCGACCCCTCACCGACCACGTTCAGGCTGATCTCCCCAGCCGCATCGCCGGCCAACGGCCCGGACTGAGGCGCCGCCCGCCCCGGCGAGCTCGTTGGGGACTGGGAGCCGGGCGGCTCGTCGGCCTCGGGCTGGGGGGTCTCCGTCTGGGTGGCCTCCGTCTGGGTGGCCTCGGTCGGCCCTGCACCGGCATCCGCTGAGGTCGGCGTTGGCTCGACGCGTGAGCTCGCGGACGAGTCGTCGACCTCGGCATCGGTGGCCGTCGGGTCGCTGCCACACCCCGCCGCCAGAATGGCAACGATCGCCACCAGCATGGCGCCGCGGCGCCGCGGCGGACCGGGCCACCTCCTCCGGGCCGGCCGGCGACGAATCAGGGCAGCTCGTGACGACACGCCCGGCACCGTAGCGGTCAGCGGACAGCAGTCGACTTCACACGGTGCTCAGCTTCAGACCGTGCTCAAGGGTCGGGCTGACAGCGCGGGCACCAGAACGTCACCCGGCCACCCTCACCGAGGCGTCGTGTGCGAATCGGCGTCGAGCAACGTCGACACGGAGCCCCCGCCCGGTCATACACGGCTAGGCCCCCGTTCACCGTTCGCCGAGGGCCGCCGCCCAGGTTGGAACGCAGCAGCCGAGCAGCGGTGGTGACCAGCGCGACTCGATTCCGCTCGTCGAGCGAGGCCAACGTCGCCAGGGGGTGCAGCCGGAGCGCCCAACACACCTCGTTTCGGTACACGTTGCCCACGCCGCAGAACACCCGCTGGTCCAGCAGTGCGTCGCCCACTGCGTCGTCGGGCGAGCGCATCGACCCCAACCGGTTCGCGCACTCCCCCACATCGGCGTCGACCCGACACAGGTCGGGGCCCAATCCCGCCAGCGGGGAACGGGCCGTCCCCACGTCAGCCACCGGCCACGTCCGCACCGTGGGCGCCGAGTAGCACAGGGCCTCCCAGCCGTCGACCACCAGCCGGCAACGCAGCAGGTGCTGCGGCCGGGGCATCCGCCCGCCCGCTTCCAGCAGCTGCCACGACCCGGCCATCTGCAGATGCGTGTGGACCACCAGACCTCCCGAACAGGAGATCAGCAGGTGTTTGCCCACCGCTTCCACCGAGTCGATGAGCTCTCCCGCACGCGGACGCAGGCCACGCAGGCGCGACGCCTCAAAGCGCCGCAGGGTGGACCCCATCAGCGCAGGCCGAAGCCGGGCCGCCGTCACATGCAGGGTGTCGCCCTCAGGCATGGCCGCATCCTGCCAGGGCTCTGGAGTCCGAACATGCGCGGGGCGATATCTGCCGACTCGCCCCGCAGCACCCACCAGGCGTGCCACACTGAGGTTCCCGCATGCGGCGGACGCACGGCGGTGAGGTACGAGGCGACGAATCGCCGGAAACCCAGGAGCAGCCATGTCGACCGAAACAGCACTTGCCCGGGCCAGAATGCTGGCCTCCGAGACGTCCCTCTCGGCCATACCCGAATTGCGGATCCGGGTTTCGAAGCGGCTCGCCGACCTGGCAGCATCGCCGGAAGCCACCCGCGCTCACCGCCTGGCCCAGGAGATCTCTGCCCTGCTGGACCATGCCGAGGACCTGGACGACGAGCAGCGGGCCTTGCTGCGCGGAGCGGTGGAGTACTTCGTGTTGGAGGACGACTTCGAGCCAGGGCTTCTCGACGACGCCGAGGTGGTGCGAAGCGTCCGCGAGGCCCTCGGGCTGACCGACGTCCCCGACCTGTTGGCCTCCGACGCCGCCGAGCCCCACCGGCAACCGGCGCCTGCCGCCCTGCCCGCCGACGACGAGGCGCTGGAGTTCATCGAGGAGGACCGCGACGAGGTCTTCGGGGACTCGCCCGAGCTGTGAGTGACGAAGGCGGGTCCTCCGGCGAGGTGGATGTGATCCACCCGTCGGCCAATGGCCATCCGCTGGCCGAGTCGGGCTGGCTGAGTCCCGAACGGTTGGGAGCCGCGCGTGACTCGGTTCCGATGGTGTACGTCGATGCGGTACCGGTGCGGGTCAACGCCGTCGGCGAGGTAGTGGAGGTGGGCCTGTTGCTGCGCATGCTGCCCGACGGCTCGGTCAGCCGCGCCGTGATCTCGGGCCGGGTGCTCTATGGCGAGCGGGTGCGAGACGCCCTCCTGCGGCACCTCGCCAAGGATCTCGGCATGGATGCAGACCCGGTGCTGCCGCCCTCGGTGGCGCCGTTCACGGTGGTTGAGTATTTCCCCGATCCGGAGATCACCGGGTTTCATGATCCCCGCCAGCATGCGGTGAGCCTGGCCTATGTGGTGCCGGTGGACGGGCCTTGTTCGCCCTCCCAGGATGCCCTCGACCTCGCCTGGGTCACGCCCGAGGAGGCCATCTCGGTGGCGATGGGTGGCGAAATGGCGGGCGGACAGGGACGCCTCATCCGCATGGCGCTGTCCCACTGCGCCGCACTGCCCTAGGGCAGGCGACGCAGGAACCGGCCGCCTCCCTCGGTGCGCACCCCGGGTGGCAGGCGGGTGATGAGGCCACGGTCGGAGGTGGCCACGGTGATCTCGGGGTGGCCACCAAAGCGGGCCTCCACCTCCTCGACGATTCGGTCATCGGCGGCGTCCCGACCCGTGCGCCGGGCGTAGAGCACCTCCAGGTTGCCGCCTGCGGCAGCCGAGATCCCCTCGTCCGGCGAGCCGTCGAAGACGACCACCACGCCGCCCTCCTGGCAGCGAGCCCATCGGCCGATCCGCTCTGCCAGTCGGGCCGCGGCAGCCGGCGGGTCGTTCCACCAGCCATCGGCGGCCGAACCCATCACGTTGTTGCCGTCGATCACCCACAACGGATGTGGGCAGGGGGCTTGAGCGTCGATGAGCGCATGCTCCCATGATTCGACAGGTGCTGTTGATGACGGTCGGCCAGGATGTCCACGCACTGCTCGTCGGGAACACCGGCGGACCGGTCAGCGCAGGGTGAGGCCTCGGTAGCCGGTTTGGAACCCGGCGGCCTTCAGCGTGTCGGCGAGCGGGTGGTTGGGGGACGGTTCGCCATCGATGGTGGCCAGCTCGATCTTGGCAACCCGGCCGTCGGCCACCAGGCAAGCCAGCGCCGGCACCCACAGCTCGGGGCGTGCCCCCCCGCCGGGAAAGGAGACGAGGCTGCGCTGCCCCCGCTCCAGGTAGGCGGCGGGCAGGCCATCGACGAGCACCACGTGGGCCCCGACGGTTCTCGACGGGTTCCCCGACGAGTCGGGCCACGCCAGCGCCGCCCCGTAGGGCTGGGCGGGGTCGACCGCCGCCAGGGTGCGCACCTGAGGCTCGGCAGCAACCGACTCTCGCTCGGTGCGCAGCCGCTCGGCCGCTCCCTCGTGCGCGAACTGCGCCGCGCCCAAGCCGGCGACGAAGTAGCCACGGCGCACCTCGCCCCGCTCCTCCAGCAGCTTCAAGACGGGATACACCCCCGCGAAGCCGCCCTCGGCCCCCTCGGCGAGCGCCATCTCGCGTGTCAGAACCCCATAGCGGTCCAGCAGGCTCATCGCCCGGGCGGTGCGCACCTCCACCGAAGCGGCCGACGGCGCAGCGGCACCGTCCGGACCCGATCGGGTGAGGCCGGCGACCAGCGACCAGCGACCCGCCGCCGCCGGTGGACCCACTCGAGAAACTCGCCCGGCGCGAGGGCGGGCCGCGCCCCGTCGGGAGGAACGCCCCCCGCGGCTCCGGCCGCCCGTTGAGCGAGCGCCCCGACGGCCCGGGCCGGCGGCCACGCGGGCACGCACCGGGGCCAGCGAGTCGTTGGTGACCACCCCGGCCCACACCAAATCCCACAACGCCTCCAGCACGGTGGGATCGTCGTAGGGCAGCCCAGCTGCGGCGACGGCCGCCTGGAGGTCGCCCCAGAACGACGCGCCGGACGCCGCCAGGTGGTCGATGATGGCGCCATGGTGGGGCTCGTCGGGTGGTTCGGTGGGCTCCGGCAACAACAGCGCCGCCCGGTCTCGGAACACCAGGCGGATTCGACCGTCGCTGGCGCCGAGGGGTCCCGCCCCGGCCCACACGACCTCGCCGGAGGTGCAGAGCTGGTCCACGAGCGAGGGCGAATAGTCACGCACCCGCTCTCCCAACAGGTCGGTGTCGAGGAGGGACACCGGCAGGGCCGCGCCCTCCAGGGTCTCTAGGGCATCGGCCACCGCGTCGGCACCGGTCCGGCGGCTCCCCACGTGCTGCCAGGCGGGGAGGAAGCGGGCCAGGGCGTCTCCGTCCACCGGCTCCACTTCGCGTCGCAGCGCAGCCAAGCTGCGGCGTCGCAGCTGCATGAGCACCTCGGCGTCGACCCACTCGGTGCCGGCACCGCCGGGCCGGAACTCACCCGAGACGACCCCGCCGGTATGGGCCAGCGCCTCCAGGGTGAGGGTGACCACGTCCAGCGGAAGGCCGAACCACCGGGCCACCTCCGCCGCCGTGAACGGCCCGTGGGTGCGGGCGTAGCGGGTCACCAGGTCTCGCACCGGCGTGGGACCGGCCTCGGTGAACTCATTGGGCAGCCCCAGTGGCACCGGCGCCCCCAGGGCATCGCGGAGGCGGCCCGCATCCTCGGCCGCCGCATGCCGAGGCTCCCCGCCGATGGTCACCTCGTAGGCCCGACGGGCCGAGGTCAGCTCGTCGATCCACGCCTCCACGGTGCCCGCATCGGCCTCGCAACGCGCCTGGATGTCGGTGGCTGCGAGCGGACCCAACGTCCGCAGCGCGTCGTGGACCTCGTCGACATCCCGCGCCCGCCGCCCGTCGGCCAACCGCTGGCGCTCCAGCTCCACGGAGGCCACCACGTCGGCGTCAAGCAGCGACCGCAGCTCCTCGGAACCCAGCAGATCCGCCAGGAGGTTGCGGTCGAGGGACAGGGCAGCTGCCCGGCGTTCGGCCAGCGGGGCGTCGCCCTCGTAGAGATACACGGCGACCCAGCCGAACACCAGCGACTGGGCGAAGGGTGACGCCGTGTCGGTGTCGACGGGCACCAGCCGGGTGCGACGCTGGGAGAGATCGCCCAACAGCGTCCGCAACGCCGGCAGATCGAAGTGGTCCTCCAGCAGCTCCCGCGTGGCTTCCAACAGGATGGGGAACTGGGGGTACTTGGCGGCCACGCCCAACAGGTCCGCGGCCCGCTGGCGCTGCTGCCACAACGGTGTGCGGCGGTCGGGTCGGCGCTTGGGCAACAGCAGCGAGCGGGCCGCCGATTCCCTGAACGCTGCGGCAAAGGCCGCCGTCGAGGGGAGGGCGGCCACCACCAACGCCTCGGCCTCGTCCGGGTCGATCATCAGCTCGGTCAGCGGCAACTCGTCCACCGACTCGGGCAGGCGGATGACGACGCCGTCGTCGGCCCACATCACCTCGACGGCACCCTCGCCAAGCTCGTCATCCCACCGTTCGGCCAAGCGCTGACGCAACGCCACCGCCCACGGGGCGTGCACCCGGCCGCCAAAGGGTGACAGGACGCAGATGCGCCAATCGCCGATCTCGTCGCGAAAGCGCTCCACCACGATGGTGTGGTCGTCGGGTACCACGTCGGTGGCCTCGGCCTGATCGTCCAAGTAGCCAAGGAGGTTGTCCGTGGCCCACTCGTCCAGCCCGGCGGCCCGCAGGCGCGCCCGAGCCTGCGGCGTGGTGGCCGTTCTCAGCTCCCGAACGAAGGCGCCCATGGCCCGGCCCAGCTCCACCGGACGGCCCGGACCGTCTCCGTGCCAGAACGGCATCTTGCCCGGTACGCCGGGGGCCGGTGTGACGACCACCTGCTGAAAGGTGATGTCCTCGATGCGCCAGGTGGTGGCGCCCAGTAGGAAGGTCTCGCCCACCCGGCTCTCGTAGACCATCTCCTCGTCCAGCTCCCCCACCCTGGTGCCGTCGGGCAGTACCACCGCATAGAGCCCCCGGTCCGGGATGGTGCCCCCGGAGGTGACGGCAATGCGCTGGGTGCCCCGGCGGGCCCGCACCACATCGTCGGTGCGGTCCCACACCACCCGCGGCGACAACCCTCCGAACTCCTCCGCCGGATAGCGGCCGGCCACCAGGTCGAGGGTGTTGCGAAACTGGGCATCCGACAGCTCGGCGAAGCTGGCCGAGGCCCGCGCCATGTTGAACAGCTCGTCGACGGTGACGTCGTCCAACGCCACGGCGGCCACCAGCTGCTGGGCCAGGACGTCCAGGGGATTGCGGACGATCTTGGTGTGCTCGATCTCGCCGGAGTGCATGCGCTCGGCCACCACGGCCGCCTCCAGCAGGTCGGCCCGGTGGCGAGGAAACATCCGGCCCCGAGACGGCACGCCCACCTGATGCCCGGCCCTGCCGATGCGCTGCAACCCCGCCGCCACCGAGCCCGGCGAGGCCACCTGGATCACCAGGTCGACCGCGCCCATGTCGATGCCCAACTCCAGGCTGGACGTGGCCACCAGCCCGGCCAACGTGCCCCGCTTCAGCTCGTCCTCGATGAGCAACCGGCGCTCCCGGGACAGCGATCCGTGGTGGGCCTTCACCAGTTCGATTCCGTCGGGATTGGACGTGCCGATGGACTCGGCCCCTGCGGCGACCACCTCCGAGCGCGCCGGAGCTGCCGCGGCCGGATCGTCGGCGGCATCCGCTTCGGCCCCGGCCTCGTCGTGCAACTCGTTGAGCCGGCTGGCCAGGCGTTCGGACAGGCGACGGGCGTTGACGAAGATGAGGGTGGAGCGGTGTTGTTCCACCAGCTCCAGCAGCGCCGGGTGCATGGAGGGCCAGATGCTGCGCCGCTGGGGCCCGGCAGCGGCCGGGCCGGCCTGTGGTTCCTCGACGATGGTGCCGAGGGACGCCATGTCCTCCACCGGAACCCGGACCTCCAGGTCCAGCTCCTTGGTGATCCCCGCGTCGACGATGCGCACGGCGCGGGGCCTGGATGCGCTGCCGGCAATGTCGCGCCCACCAAGGAAGCCCGCCACCGTCTCCAGGGGCCGCTGGGTGGCCGACAGCCCGATGCGCTGCGGTGCGGGATGGTCGTGACGGGTGACCCAGGCATGCAACCGCTCCAGCGACAGCGCCAGGTGCGCCCCGCGCTTGGTGGGCGCCAGCGCATGGATCTCGTCGACGATGACGGTCTCCACCCCTGCCAGGCCTTCCCGGGCGGCGGAGGTCAACAACAGGTAGAGCGATTCGGGGGTGGTGACCAGGATGTCCGGCGGCTTCCGGGCCATCTTTCGGCGCTCGTCGGGTGGTGTGTCCCCCGTTCGCAGGCCGACGGTGGGGGCGGCGAAGGTTCCGCCGAGGCGTTGCGCAGCCAGCTCGATGCCGCGGATCGGGCTGCGGAGGTTCTTCTCCACATCGACGGCCAACGCTCGCAGCGGCGAGATGTAAACCACCCGGGTGCCGCCGCCGGGCGGCCGGGGGTCGCCGCCCAGCCGGTCGATGGCCCACAGGAACGCAGCCAGGGTCTTGCCCGAGCCGGTCGGCGCACACAGCAGCGTGTGTTCGCCGGCGGCGATGGGAGGCCACGCCTGGGCCTGGGCGGGGGTGGGTTCGGGAAACGCCGCCTCGAACCAGGCCCGCACCGGTTGGCTGAACGGGGCCTCCGCTGCGGAGCGGCCGCCGCCCAACTCAGACGTTGGCACCCACCACCGAGCCAATGCCGTAGGTGACTGCGCAGGAGGCCGACGTGATGAGCACCTGCCGCAGGCCCGAGAGGACCACCGACCGTTCGGTGAACCTGGCCAGCAGGCCCCCGACCACGGCCGAGAGCACCACGGCGACCACCACCGAGGCGAAGATGGCCCCCGTGCCCGAACCGACGATCCACGGCACGAGGGGGACGACGGCGCCCAGGGTGAACGCCAGAAACGACGATCCGGCGGCCTGCCACGGCGAGCCGATGGATTCGGTGCCCATGCCCAGCTCCTCGCGGGCGTGCACCTCCAGCGCCAGATCTGGATCCGCCATGAGTTGGGTGGCCACCCGCTCGGCGGTGGTGCGATCGACGCCGCGTGATCGGTAGAGGCCCACCAGCTCCCGCCGTTCCCGCTCGGGGTGGGCCTCGATGGCGTCGGCCTCGATGGCGAGCTCCCGCTGGATCAGCTCCTTCTGGGCCTGCATGGAGACGTACTCCCCGGCCGCCATGGAAACCGCCCCGGCGATCAGCCCCGCCAACCCCGCCACCAGCACCGTGTTGGCGGGCGGATTGGCGCCGGCGACGCCCAGGATGAGCGCCGTGTTGGACACCAGCCCGTCGGACACCCCGAACACCGCCGCCCGGGCGGCCCCGCCGGACACATCGCGGTGGCTGTGTACCTGCCAGTTGGGACCGGACCGACCGCCACCGCCGTGGCTGTGGGAGTGAGGTTCGGGCGCCGGGGCAGCGCCGGGCTTGGTCGTGTCACTCATGGGAGCAGACTACCGAGCGCCCCCGACATCGAACCCTGCCCCAGCCACCCACCGCGGTTGCGGCGCCCGTTACGCGCTGGTTAACGCGCGCTTCGTACCGTCCCGGCCATGGAACCAAGTGCGAACTTTGCGAGTGCACCGCCGGCAGCGGGCCCGTCCCGAGGCCGAGACGGCGGCGAGGATCTCCGATGACGACATCCCTGGCGGGACGAACGGCCGACCCCTGCGAGGCCACCCTGGTCGAGCGGGCGGCGACCGGTGACGCGACCGCCTTCACCACGCTCCACCAGCGCTACCAACCCATGGTGTTCTCGGTCGTGCGGGCCGAAATGCGGCGCGGCGCCACTGCTGCGGAGGCCGAGGACGTCAGCCAGGAGGTCTTCACGCTGGCATGGCAGCGCCTTTCCAGCCTGCGCGATCCGGAGCGGTTCAAGGCCTGGCTGATGCAGATCACGCGGCGGTCGGTGATCGATCACGCCCGGAAGGTGGCCCGACGGCCGCAGCTGGACGGGGACGACGACTTCGCACTTGGCAGGCACGCGCACCGCGGGGCCGGGCCCGTGGAGCTCACCGAGTTTGCCGACCTCGCCGACCGCCTCCGCGGCGCACTGGTCGGGCTGTCGCGCCGAGACGCCACCGTCGTCACCATGGCCGCCCAGTTCGGTTTTGGCCCATCCGAGATCGGGGCGGCCCTGGGCATGACGCCCAACAACGCCAAGGTGGTCTTGCATCGCGCCCGCAACCGCCTCCGGGCGGCGCTCGAGGGGTAGCCCGGCGACAACCGGGCTACCAACCCTCCACGCGCAGGTTGCGGTCGCGAATCGCAGCAACGAGGTGCTCGGAGAGCGCCGAGGGCGTCCAGCTCACCCCCAAACCGGACTCATCGGCCTCGTCGGCCCAGGCGGCGTCGATGCCCGGCGCCAACAGCGCAGCCAGCAGTTCCCGCTCTTCGGCGCCCAGCCCCGCTGCGAAGTCACGCAGCTGGTCGATGAGCGACGCTGCCGCCTGGGCCTGGGTGGTTTCGGTCATGTCGATGCTTCTCCCTCGACTCGCCCGCAATGGGGCGCTGAGAACGGGACGCACCAAACGGAGGGCGGTTACGGATCCGTCCATCCGGCGAGTCACCGAAGCTGGCGCTCCAGCGCACCCAGCACGGCACGGAACGACGCCGTGGTGATGTTGGGGTCCAGGCCGATACCCCAGCGGGGTTGACCGGAGGCGCCCGTTGTCTCCACGTAGGCCGCGGCGGTGGCCTCGGCGCCGGCGCCGATGGCGTGTTCGGCGTAGTCCACCACATCCAGCTCCACCCCGAGGGCGTCGCGCAGGCCACGCACGAATGCCGAGATGGGCCCTGAGCCCTCCCCCAGCACCGTGTGATGCTCGCCGTCGAAGAGCAGCTGCGCGGTCACCTTGGTTTCGCCCTCCGAGGTATAGAGCTCGTGGCCGATGAGCTGGAACCGGGGCTCGTCGGGCAGGTACTCGGACCGGAAGGCCGCCCACATGGTGGGCGGGTCGATCTCGGTGCCGGTGTCCTCGGTGATGTGCTGGATGGTCTTGGAGAACTCCACCTGCATTCGCCGGGGCATGTCGAAACCGTGCTCGGCCTTCATTACATAGGCCACACCGCCCTTGCCGCTCTGGCTGTTCACCCGAATGACGGCCTCGTAGGTGCGGCCGACGTGGTGGGGTTCGATGGGCAGGTACGGCACGCCCCAGGTCTCGTAGTCGTCGTCGAGCGCGTC
The DNA here is from genome assembly GCA_041394405.1 of Microthrixaceae bacterium. Taxonomy (GTDB): domain Bacteria; phylum Actinomycetota; class Acidimicrobiia; order Acidimicrobiales; family Microtrichaceae; genus Microthrix. The sequence goes on along the minus strand of JAWKIF010000008.1, from coordinate 238,832 downwards.
GAAACCCTTCTTGATCGCGTCCTGATGGCTGCCCGAGAACGACGTGTACACCAGGTCGCCCGCATAGGGATGCCGAGGATGCACCTCCATCCGGTTTGCATACTCGGCGGTGCGCCGCAGCGCGTCGATGTCGCTGATGTCCAACTTGGGGTCCACCCCCTGAGAGAACAGGTTGAGCGCCACGTTGATCAGGTCCAGGTTGCCGGTGCGCTCACCGTTGCCGAACAACGTGCCCTCCAGGCGATCGGCGCCGGCCATCAGGCCAAACTCGGCGGCTGCAACCCCGGTGCCCCGATCGTTGTGGGGGTGCAGCGACAACACCACCGACTCGCGGTTGGCAATGTTGCGACCGAACCACTCGATGACGTCGCCGTAGACGTTGGGCGTGTAGCACTCCACCGTGGCCGGCAGGTTCAGAATGATCGGCCGCTCCGGAGTGGGCTCGATGACGTCCATCACCGCTTCGCAGATCTCCACCGCGTAGTCCAGCTCGGTCATGGTGAAGCTCTCGGGGCTGTACTCGTAGCGGATGTCGGTGCCGGCCACGGTGGATTCCAGCTCGCGCACCAGGCGCGCGGCGCTGGTGGCGATGTCGATCACCCCGGCCCGATCCAGCTTGAAGACCACCTCGCGCTGCAGCGGGTTGGTGGAGTTGTAGAAGTGAACGATGGCCCGCTTGACGCCCCGCAGGCACTCATAGGTTCGTTCCACCAGGTCCTGGCGACACTGCACCAGCACCTGAATGGTCACGTCGTCGGGTATGAGGTCCTCGTCCACCAGCATCCGCACGAAGTCGAAATCGGGTTGTGAGGCCGACGGAAACCCCACCTCGATCTCCTTGAACCCCATGTTGACGAGCTGGGTGAACATGGCCCGCTTGCGCGCTGGGTCCATGGGATCGATCAGGGCCTGGTTGCCGTCGCGCAGGTCGACCGAGCACCAGGTGGGAGCCACCTCGATGGTGCGATCGGGCCAGGTGCGGTCGGCCAGCCGCAGCGGAATCCACGGCTGGTACTTCTCGAAGGGCATCTTCGCTGGGGTCACGGGTGCGGGTGGCATGGCTGTTGTCCTTGGGAGCTGGGTGCGAGTGAGTGCGGTACTGGGCGGGTGCTGGACGGGCGGCCGGGGTCGAAAACGACGAAACCCCCCGGCCGGAGGGCGGGGGGTGCGGGCGGGCGCGCTCTTGGGGTGTCCCGCCTTACGTAAGGAGCAGTCCGGAGCGCGTGGTCATGGCTCAACCAGCATAGGCCGCGAGCGCTGCGATGTGCACCCACCGCCCCGACGAACGACTCAGCCAGGCCCGAGGAAACCCGGAGGCCGTCCGCGCGCAGGAGTCCGGACGACACCACTCGGGCAGGCCGGCGCGCCCCTCAGTCCTGCTGGACGAGGCGCCAGACGCTGCCAGTTCGCTCCGAGGCGGCGTAGATCTCGCCGTCTGCGCCCCTGCCAAAGCTGGTGATCTTGGGCACCGATGCCGCCAGATCCAACTCCCTGATCCTGCCGTGCCGGTTGACCAACGCCGCCAGCCTCCCTTCACACCAGTTGTCCACCACTACCGACGGCGCCGCAACGCCGCTTGGGTCGATTCGTGCGACCCGTCCGGATCGCTCCCCGATCAGCAGCGTTCCATCCGCGCTTCCGACCACTTCGGTGGGGCCCGGCACCTTGGTCACCTCAACCACCTCGACCTTCACCGCCCCCTACGGGCGGTCTGCTCCGACCGAGCAGCATCCTCGTCGGCGCACCCCCCGGCACCGAGCGCTGCCCCCACCGCCAGGAGCATCGCCAGCGAGCGGCACCACGACGAGCCCACGGCGGCGCTTTCCAGCACTGCGCGGACGGCGCCACGGGTGGTGGGCGAGCGAGCAACGGACGACACCAGGCGCGGGGGCCCCGCGCCGGGCCCACGCCGGCCGCGCCAATCCCGACGCTCCGCCCGAGGGACACGAGACGGGGCGCCGGGACCTGCGGGGGTCACCGCATCGACGATGCCGAGCGGGCCGGACCCGCTCAGCCTCGCCCACCGGTGGTTCGGCTACCGGGACGGCCCAGCGGGGCTCCGGTTACAGGCGCGGTTTCGAGTGAGTGCGGCGTGGTGCCCGAGCGGCTCAGCCCGCGTCGGCACCCGGGGCGGGCATTACGCCGCGGACGGCGTCGTCGCCATACAGGCCCGCCGCCCACTCGCCGTAGTCGGGCCCCCGACGCAGGTGGTGACCCCCGTCAACCCCCACGGTCTCACCGGTGACGAACACCGACTCCGGCCCGCACAGGAATCGAATGAGCGGCGCCACGTCCTCGACCTCGCCGAAGCGACCGATCGGCGTGTTGTCCAAGTAGCTGCGACCGACCGAATCGTCCTCGGTGATCATGGCCACCAACTCGGTTCGGATAATGCCCGGGTTCACCGCGTTCACCCGCACTCCGGCCTCACCCAGTTCGTCGGCCGTCACCTTGACCAGCATGTCCACCCCGGCCTTGGCCACCGAATACGGGGCCATGAACCGGTGGGTGAGGCGGCTGGCCACCGATGAGACGGCCACCATGGAGCCGCCTCCGTTGCGGGCGATGGCGGCCCCCGCCGCACGGAAGGTGAAGAAGACCCCGGTGAGCGTGACCCCGATGATGCGATTCCACTCCTCGGTGGAGGTGGCCAGCACCGGGCCCATCGTGCCGTCCCCAGCGGAGGCCACGCAGATGGCGAGCCGGCCCCCCCGATCGGCCTCGGCGACCGCTGCGTCGACGTCGGCGGGATCGGTCACGTCACCGGCGACCACGGCCACCTCGGCCCCCTCGGGCGCGCCGTCTCGCAACGAGTCCGCTGCCGCCCCGAGCTTGTCGACGGAGCGGCCCATCAGGGTCACCGACGCACCGTCGGCGAGCAGGGTGCGGGCGGCTGCCAGCCCGATGCCGCTGCCGCCCCCGGTGATCAAGGCGGACTGGTCGCTGAGAGCCCGGTCGGCGGCTGGCTGCTGGGGCATGTCGGTCTCCGGGGTCGGCGGGGCACTGGTGCGCTCAGCGAATCTAGCGGTGAGCACCACGCACCGCCGAGGTGCAGAACCTCCCGCAACCATCTGGGGGTGCCCCCACCGTGTCTCTGGGAAGGTTCTCATCGGTCGCGTCCGAACCCCACCGTCACGCGGCACGACTGCCAGGCTATGGGTAGTTTGACCATGTCAGAGGGCGTTCTTTCCCACCAAGCGAAGCGTGAACCACGAGTGAAGTCCATTTCCAGCGCGATCGGGGAAGGCGGCGAGCAGTTGATCGGGTCCGTCGCGCCAGCCCGGCGTCGAACCCGGCTCGACACCGCCGTCGCCCGGATCATCAACGGCGCCGCACGGCTGCCCGACCGACTCACCGCCAGGTTGTGGGCTGCCGTGAAGCTGGCGCTGGCGGCCCCGTTCGCCGTACCGACCGCGTTGGCCGTGTTCGCCACGGTGCCCGGCGCCGCCAGGAAGACTCGCAGGCGGGCCCAACGGTTCCCCTCGGCCATTCTGACCGGCGACACCGACGTCACCGGCACCCTCACGCACCTCGACCCAGGCGCCCGCTACCTCATCACCAGCGACCTGCACCGCTGCCTCCCCGGCGCTCGCGACTGGCCCCGAACCCAACACACCGCCGAGGTGTACGACGTGGTTCTGGACCACTACGCAACGGCGGAGTGGGGGCTGATCGAAGCCGGTGACGTCGAGGACGTGTGGATGGTCGGCGGGTCGGCCATCGGGGCGGCCGTCGACGCACTCCGCCTGGCGGGCGGAGCCTTGGCGCCGATCAACTCGCGTCTCAGCCACGCCACCTCCCGGGAGCAGCTCCGCGCCATCATGGCCAATCACGGCGGCACCTACCGGAGGCTGGCCGACCGCTTCTGCATCCCGGGTCGCTACTGGCGCCTCTCCGGCAACCACGATGATGCACTGGGGCGTCCGGAGGTGGCCGAGGTCGTCGCCGACCAGCTCCCCGGGTTCGCCCTCAGCGACACGATCGCCCTGGGACAGCCGGGCGCCGAACCCGAGGCGGTGATCAGCCACGGCCATCTGACCGACCCCTGGAACGGCCCAGTCGGGGCCTGGCGGGGCCGCATCGTCACGTGGATCGCCAACACCATCGCGGATCTGCGCGGCCGAGAGCTGGGCATCATGGACGCTCGGGCCCGCGAGGCCCTCCTGACGGGCCGAGCCGGCAACCGTCTCCGTGCCATTCCCGGAGCCTTCTCGCTGGATCGCGACCAATTCACCCTGGACGAGAGCGCCCTGCACGAAGCGTTCGTCGACCGCTTCGGCGTCAACCGTGGCCCCTGGCTGGTGCTGGGCCATACCCACATCCCGGGGGACGGTCCCTGGGACCCAGGCCGTTCCAGCCGATATGACCGCTACGTCAACGCCGGCTCGGGGGTGACCGACCGGGTGATCACCGCTGTGGAGTGGGACGGCACCGGGGAGGAGCGGCGCCCGGTGCTGGTGGCGTTCGGGACCCAGGACGATCTTCCGATCGCCCTGACGTATCCGAAGGCCACCGACGATGCACACCGGCTCGCCGTGCGCGCCTCGCATCGGAGCACCATCGGAACGCTCCGCGGCCAACCGGTTGTGCGCGTGGAACTGCGCGCTCCCACCGGCTGAGCTGGGCCGAGGCCCACGGGCCACCCGCAACGCAGCATTCAAGTTCGGCGCCGGTTGTGCCGAGAACTCTGCGGATGAGACAGCGATCGAACCGCGTCGGCGCAGCCTTGGAATCCCTCCGGCCTCGGGTTGCGATCGCGGGCGGGATCGCATTGGCGGCCGCGATGGTCGCTGCGGCGGCCATGGCGGTGATGAGCACGGGCTCGGCCATCGACAGCCGGCGCGAAGCGGCCGCCGCAACCAACCTGCAGCTCGCCGCCCTGCGCATCAACACCGTCGGGGCGCTGGAGGCAGCCGGCCTCTCCGGGGCCGAGTTCGCCTCCGGCAACGACCTTCCCGCCGCCTTGGCCACCGTCGAGGGCAGCCACGAGGACGCGCTGGCAACCCTCTCGCCGGCGGACCAGCGCAGCGCCGAGGCCATGCTCGAGGAGATCGCCGGGTGCGGGGTCAAGCTGCTGGACCCGAGTGACTCGCCGCACACCCCCCACGACCACGATGAGCTGCAGGCCCTGTTGGCGCAGTCTGCCGAGGGCGCCGCAGCCCGGGCCGATGCCGCCGAGCAACGCGCCGCCTGGGGTGTGGCCGGGGCGCTCGCCGCGCTGTCGCTCGGCGGCTGGCTGCTGCTCCGCTCCCGCAATCGAGCCCACCGTGCCCGCGCTCGGTCCGCCGAACAGGTGGAGGCCGCAAAGCGCATGCACCAGGCGCTGGAGCAGCAGGCGGCCATCGACCTGCTGACCGGGCTCCCCAACCGTCGCGCCCTGGAACCGGCCATGCGCTCCGCCCGCTCCTCGGCCGCGGCCGAGGGGCGCCCGATCGCCCTCATGATTCTCGACCTCGACGGGTTCAAGGCCACCAACGACACCCTCGGGCACCTGGCCGGCGACCAGCTGTTGCGGGCGGTCGCGGAACGACTCAGCGGCGCGCTGGGCACGGGCGAGACCCTGCTGCGCTTGGGCGGAGATGAGTTCGCCGCAGTTCTGCCGAACGTGGACAACGAGTCCGACGTTCCCGAGGCCGCCCAACGGTTGTTGGCCGCGTTGGAGGAGCCCTTCGAACTGGGTCCTCGACGCGAACGCCTTCGCACGAGCATCGGGGTGGCCATCACCGGCGAGCGGTGCCGGCCCGAGAGCCTGCTGCGCCACGCCGACATGGCGCTCTACGAGGCCAAACGGGCCGGAGGCTCCATGGCGCTGGTCTTCGAGCCGGCCATGGAGTTTCGGGCGACCGCCACGTCCACGATGACCCGCGCCCTGCGCGACGCCAACTTCGACGCCGAGTTTCGGTTGGTGTACCAACCCATTGTCGACGCCGAAACCAACGACACCGTCGGTCTGGAGGCCTTGCTGCGCTGGACCAGCGCCAGCTTGGGTGTGGTGGGCCCCCACGAATTCATCAGCGTGGCCGAACAGTCGGGCGACATCTGCGACATCGGGCAATGGGTGCTGAACACGACCTGCTCCCAGATTGCGGCCTGGGATGCCCACGGGTGGGGCCAGCATCTGTCGGTGTCGCTCAACGTCTCCGCGGTGCAGCTGGAGAACGCCGGCTTTGTGCCCGGCTTCCTGGAGATCGCCTCGTCGTGGGGCGTCGATCCGGGACGCCTGATCATCGAGGTGACCGAATCTGCGGTGATCGCCAACGCCGAGAACACCCGCCAGCGCCTCCAGGAGCTCCGCACGGCCGGGGTGCGGGTGGCCATCGACGACTTCGGGTCGGGCTACTCCAACCTCAGCCAGCTTCTGGAGGTGCCACTCGACATCATCAAGGTGGACCGGGCGTTGTTGCTGTCGCTCGGCAACCTGCGAGTCAGCAGCCAGCAGCCCGACGACGCCCCGTGCGAGGTGATGCGGGCCATCGCTTCCATCGCCCGGGTGTTGGGGGCACCCGTGGTGTGCGAGGGGGTCGAGACCGATCAGCAGGCGGCCTCGCTGAGGGCCTCGGGCATCGAATACCTCCAGGGCTACCTGCTGGGCCGACCGCTTCCGGCCGACGAGTTGGCCCGCCATCAACGGCAACCCCGACCGACACCACCCCGGCCGCCACCACCCTGCCGGCAGCCCGCCTCGGTTAGTTCGACCAGGCCCAGGTTTCGGCCGCAGGCTGGGACCTGCCACCGACCCGGGTCACCTGGCGCTGCACGGGGCGGGTCTGGGCCCGAGGTCGGACTGAGAACACGCGGCGGTAGGTTGCCGGCTCGATCAACCCGGGAGGGCACGGTGAGCGACGAGGACCCCCGTCAGCGTGTCGCGGTGGCCGGCACCATCAGCTCGGCCGCATTCGCCGGCGGGCACCGCCTGGTGGTGGGACACTGGCCCCGGTCGCCCATCGGGCCGCTGGCCGACGTGATGTGGACCGACCCGGATGATCACCGAACGCTGCTGGTGGGTGACGATGCGGGCGCCGAGTTCATCACCAGCATCTACGCGTTCGACGAGGTGCGCATCGGGCCGTTGCGGGTCGTCTCGGACGGGCGCTGCACGGGGGTTGAGGCGCCCGGGCTGGAACTGTCGCTGCGGGGCGGCCGGTTGCGACCGATCCCGTTCCCCCGGCCACTTGCGATCACCCGCTGGGTGGAGGCACCCGTGGCCCGGGCCCTCATGGGGGTGGAGACCTACGGCGTCTCGCCGACAGGCGCCCGGGAGTGGTACCAGGCCCGAGGCTGGCGGTGGGTCACCTCGGGCGACGCCACGCTGGACGGGGTGGATCTCGGCGAACCGAGGCCGTTCGATCGCGCCCTCGGGGTCGGCTTCAGCGAACCGCCACCCCGACCCTCCATCGTGTCCGTGCGGGTCACCATCGACCTGCCGACGTGACGGATCAGCGCCCCGAGTGCCCGAACCCGCCCTCGCCCCGCTCGCTGGGCGGCAGCTCATCCACCGGCACCAGCGCCACCTGCTCCACCCGTTGGATCACCAGCTGGGCGATGCGGTCGCCACGGCGCAGCGCCACGTCCTCGCGCGGATCGGTGTTCTGCAGGATCACCTGGAGTTCGCCTCGGTAGCCGGCATCGATCAGCCCCGGAGCGTTCGTCACGGTGACCCCGGAGCGAAGTGCCAATCCCGACCGGGGCAGCACGAACCCGGCGTAGCCGTCGGGAATGGCCACGGCCAGCCCGGTGGGCACCAGCTGCCGCCCGCCGCCGGCCGGCAGCGTGACGTCCACTCGGGACCGGAGGTCCAGCCCGGCATCGCCGGGTTTGGCGTAGGCGGGCAGCGCCAGGTCGGCGTCGAGCACCTTCACCAGCAGCTGCGGGACGACGTGTTCGGCGATCGACTCTGGGGAATCCATGAGACACCATCATGTCGCTGGAGCGCGACCGAGGGCGAGGCGGCCTACCATCGGTGTGTGCTCATCTGGATGGACCTGGAGATGACGGGGTTGGATCACACCTCCGACGTCATCGTGGAGATTGCCTCGCTGGCCACCGACGACGAGCTCAACATCGTCGCAGCCGGCCCCGACCTGGTCATCCACCAGAGCGAGGAGGCGCTGGCCAACATGGACGAGGTCGTGGTGAACATGCACACCGCGTCCGGGTTGCTCGACGCCATTCGTGCTTCCACCATCACGCTGGAGGAGGCGGGCGCCGCCACACTGGAGTTCATCAAGACACACTCCCCCGAGGCCAGATCGGTGCCGCTGTGCGGCAACACCATCGGCACCGATCGCCGCTTCCTGGCCGCCTACCTCCCCGAGATCGAGGAGTACCTGCACTACCGCTCGGTCGACGTCTCCACCATCAAGGAGCTGGCACGGCGGTGGTATCCCGGGGCGCTGACCGCACTTCCACGCAAGGCCACCAGCCACCGGGCGCTGGACGACATCAAGGAGAGCGTCGAGGAACTGAAGTTCTGGCGCTCCAAGATCTTCCTGCCACCCACCGACAGCGCGTCGGCCTGACCCCCCGGCCCGCGCCGGCTCCGGCCCCAGCGCGGGTGCGCTCCGGAGGCCGCTCGACGGTGCACCGGTCAGGCCGGGCCGCCGGGTGGGCCGGGGAGCCTGCGGACCGAAGCGGCCGGCCGCTCCCCGGGTGCTCCCAGCCACACCTGGTCGCCGGAAGGCGCACCCGTGAGCTCCGCCGGGCCGAGGTACAGCTGAGCCCGGTATTCGGCCTCCAGCGTGCAGCCCGCGTCGTCGACCCGATGCAGTGCGGCGGCCTCGGAGTCCTCCCAGGCCGCCCAGACCACCGAGTTGTTGACGTGCCCCAGCACATCGATGTCGCTTCGCCGAAGCGGCCAGGCTCGCCGGTGGGAGCCGGCGGGCGGTTCGGCGTGGCTCAGCCCAACGGTCACCCGACGCGCCACGTCGGAGCACTCGAGGCCCGGGGCCAGCCGGGTGGGGCGACCGTTGTCGAGGTCCACCGAGGCCCACAGGGTGGCCAGGCGCACGCAGCTGCCGCCTCCGCCGTCCAGGTCGATTCGACGTTCCGCCCAGACCCGCCCCAGCGCCGAGCACCAGGTGGCAACGGTCAGCACCTCAGCTGAGGTCGGCCAGCGCCGAAGCTGCACCGTCGTGCGGCGCACCACCCACACCGCTCCGGGTGCCGGCTTCATGGGCACATCCAGCTCCCACAGTGCCGCGTCACACAGGCGGATCAGGGTATCGAGGCGCGCCCGCCGGTCGGGTGCACATCCGGCAGGCGGCACGCGCACCGCGGTGGTGCGCCCGCGATGGCCCGCCGGCGGATCTACCGGTTCGCTGAAGCGTCCACTGTGGTCGATCGTCACGGCCGGCACGGTAGGGCACACGCGCAGGTGGGGTGCTGTCGCGCAGGCGGGTTGTCACTTCGCCGGAACCAGGCCCGGGAATCGGCGGAATCCAAGAAATCCGGGTAATTGCGTTGACTCGGGCGCGGCAACCTGATTCGCTCATGGCGTTCACCGCGGCCGCCCCCAACCTGGGGCGACCCACCGAGAGGCCCACCATGAGCGCAGTCATCGTCGACGTAGCGAGTCACCGCACAGCAGCGGTGACCGGTCGCGCGCCTGCGCAGCTGGGCCGGGGCGCACGCCTCGAGGGTGCGGCCGGCGAGTGGCCCACGCACGTTGCGTCGACCATGTACGCCACCACCAAGCCCGCCGCCGATGCGGGCTCCTTCAACCCGATTGACGACGGGATCCGACTGCCGAGAGGTGCCGGCTGATCCAACAGGATCAACCAAGAACCTCCTCCGAGGCCGCCGGATCCCGCACTGGGAACCGGCGGTCTTTCTGCTTTTCCTCCAGCGACCTGGCCCACCCAACCCCAGCCATCCACCTCACAGCCACACCCAACCACCCAACCAGGAACCACCGTTATGTCTGTCACCGCACTGATCACCCACGAGGCCGTCGAGCCCGCTCCCGGGGCCGCCGAGGTCGCTCCCGGTTGGGAGGCCCGTGCGGCCTGCGCCGACACCTCCGGCCAGCTGACCCGGCTGTTCTTCTCCGACGAGCTGCCCGACATCGCCGCCGCCAAGCGGATCTGCGCCGACTGCCCGGTGCTCGCCCAGTGCCTGGAAGCGGCCGTGGCCCGCAACGAGCAGTTCGGGGTGTGGGGTGGCCAGCTCTTTGTTGGCGGCAAGGTGGTGCACTTCAAGCGGGCGCGAGGGCGGCCGCCCAAGAATCCCCGGCCCGAGGAACACCTACCGCAGGTGCCCATCCCCGAGCACCTGCGGGAGCGCCTCAGCGCGTGAGCCGGGGCCCGCTCGACGCCGCCCCCTTGGCGTCGAGCGGGGCCGATCGGGACGGGGTGGCTGGGGGCGGTACCGTGACATTCGTGAGCGGTATCACCCCCGACCCCGACCCGACCGAGCTGCCCGACGAGCCGGGGCCGCCACCTGCGGCCGGCCAGCCGACCGCGGGCCCCGACGATGCCACCGCGGGCGCACCGGGTTCGCTCCGTCGCAGGCTCCCGGTTCGCGACCTGGTGATCGGCACCGTCCTCGCGCTGGTCGCGTCCGTCGTCGTTGCGGTGGCCGTCGTGTCGTTGACCGGCAACGACCAGGAGGACGACGGTGTCGTCTCCATCGACGAGTTCCTCGACCGGGAAGATCCCGGCGCCGCGCCGGGTTCCCCCGAGGTGGGCCAGCCGCTCCCCGACCTCGACCTCACCCTGTTCGACGGCTCCACCACCACCCTGGACGCCTTCGTGGACCGACCCACCGTCCTGAACGTATGGGCCAGCACCTGCCCCCCTTGCCTGCGCGAGATGCCGGCATTCCAAGCCGTCCACGAGGACGTCGGCAAGGAGGTGGCCTTTCTCGGGCTCGACTCCGGTGAGTCAATCGACGACGGCGAGCCGTTCGCCAAGGATCGGGGCGTCACCTACGCCCTGGCCGAGGACCCCGACCTGGAGCGCTCCACCACGCTGGGGCTGGTGGGCCTGCCGATGACGCTGTTCATCGACGCCGACGGCGTGCTGGCGGGCCGCAAGCTGGGAGCCATGGACGAATCGGAGTTGCGCGCCAAGATCACCGAGTACCTGGGCGTGGAGGCATGAACGCCGCCCCGAGGCCGGCTCGCTGATGGACGCCCCGCTCGCTTGGGCCTTCGCAACCGGTATGGCCGCCACGGTCAACCCGTGCGGCTTTGCGCTGCTGCCCACCTACCTCACCTACTACCTGGGTCTTGACGACGCCACCGAGGAGCGTCCCTCCACCCGCCAATCGGTGGGCCGCGCGCTGGCGGTTTCGGGCACGATGACGGCCGGGTTTCTCGTCGTGTTCGGCACCATGGGGCTGCTCTGGGGATCGCTGCGCAGCGTGCTCCAGCCGAACCTGCCGTTCGTCACCATGGGCATCGGCGGGCTCGTGGTGGCGCTGGGCATCGCCATGCTGGCCGGCTACGAGCCCACCGTGGGCCTCCCCAAGCTGGAGCTGTCGGTGGGCAGCCGCCAGCTGTCGTCGATGTTCCTGTACGGCATCAGCTACGCCGTGGCGTCGCTCAGCTGCACGCTGCCGTTGTTCGCAGGCGTACTCACCTCCACCCTCGAGAACTCCAGCGCCGTGGCGGCAGGCCTGACGGTTGCCACCTTCGGGTTGGGCATGGGCATGCTGCTGGCCGTGCTCACCATGGCCGTGGCGCTGGGCCGCACCGGCCTGGTGCGCTCCATGCGCAAGGTTCTGCCCTGGATCCACCGCATCTCCGGCGGCCTTCTGGTGATGGCGGGGCTGTTCGTCGCCTACTACGGCTGGACGGAGCACCGGATCTCGCGCGGCGACCGCGTGGAGGGCGGCCTGTCGGTCACGGCACAAGACTGGCAGGGCGACGTCCAGACGTGGGTGGTCGAGCATCAGGCCACGCTGGGCTGGGTGTGTGGCGCGCTCGTGGTTGCGGCCATCGGGTGGGTGGCCCTGGGCCGTCTTCGCCGAACGGATCACCCCCCTTCGCACGACCCTCCCCGGCCGACGGACGACGGGTCTCGGTCGGTCGCGCCTGGCACCCCCCGTGTCCCGACCTCCGCAGCCGACGGTGCGCAAGCACCGCACCAGGCCGCTGCCCGGCCCGTCGCTCAGGGGGCCAGCCGGTCGATCTCCCAGGACCCCCCGGCGAGCCGATAGCGGAACCGATCGTGCAGGCGGGCCGGGCGGCCCTGCCAGAACTCAAAAACGTGGGGCACCAGACGGAAGCCCACCCAATGGGCCGGGCGGGGAATCGCCTGTCCCTCGTGGGCCGCCGCCGTCTCGGCGAATCGGGCATCGAGCGCCGCACGGTCTGCCACCACCTCCCCCTGCGGGGAGGCAGCTGAGGCCAGCTGGCTGTCGCGGGGGCGCGACGCCCAATACGCGTCGGCGTCGGCGCCGTCGATCACCGACACGTCGGCGTCCACCCGCACCTGTCGGTGCATGCCCAGCCAGCTGAACAGGCCGCAGGCCACCGGGTTGGCGTCCATGGCCCGGCCCTTTGCGCTGTTGCGGTTGGAGAAGAAGACCACCCCGTGGTGATCCACCCCACGCACCAGCACGTTCCGGGTCATGGGCCGGCCGTCCGCACCAACGGTGGCCAGCACCATCGCATTGGGTTCCGGGTCACCGGCGGCAGCTGCGTCGCTCAACCACCGACGCAGCTGCTCGACCGGATCGGCGGCGAGATCGGCCCGCGCCAGCCCGCCGGTGTTGTAGTCGATTCGGGTGGAGGTCGGGTCGAGGTCACCGGTGGCGCTCATGGCCCCAGTCTCGCCTGCGTTCCCGGCAATGGGTAGGGCATTTCGTCTGCGCGTTGCACGGCGCCGGTCGTCATACTGGAACGGTGACACCCGCTGCCCCGGCGCCGGCCGCTGCGCCCGACGACTCAGCGGCGCACTCACGGCGCAGCCCATCCGCCGGCCCGGCGCCGCTCGTGCTGGGGCGTCACAGCCTCTGGCCGCCGGTGGTGCTTGCCCCCATGGCCGGGGTCACCGATACCCCCTATCGGGTCGTGTGCTCACGGCGGCGGGCGCCCCTGTGCGTCAACGAGATGGTCACCGCCCGGGCCATCGTGGAGCGCCACGCCCCAACCCTGGCCATGCTGGATCATCATCCCGAAGAACCGCTGCGGTCGCTGCAGCTCTACGGAACCGATCCTCACTACCTGGGTGAAGCGGTGCGCTACCTGGTGGACACCCGGCCCGTCGATCACCTCGACCTCAACTTCGGTTGTCCTGCCCCCAAGGTGACCCGCCTGGGTGGCGGGGCCGCCCTGCCCTACAAGCGCCGGCTGTTCGCCCGCATGGTGCGCGCTGCGGTGGATGGCGCCGCCGGGCTGCCGGTCACGGTGAAGTTCCGCATGGGGATCGACGACGATCACCTCACGTTCCTGGACGCCGGCCGCATCGCCCAGGACGAGGGTGTTGCCTGGGTGGCGTTGCACGCCCGAACCGCGGAGCAGCTCTATGCGCCGACCGCCCGGTGGGAAGCCATTGGCGAACTCGTGGCGGCGCTGGACGTGCCGGTGCTGGGCAACGGCGACATCCTCCAGGCCACCGATGCCATCGCCATGATGGTCCGCACGGGATGCGCCGGCGTGGTCATCGGGCGGGGATGCCTGGGCAAGCCGTGGCTGTTCTCCGAGCTGGCCGACGTGTTCAACGGCAAGGCGGCACCGCAACCACCGTTGCTGGGCGAGGTGCGGGCCACCGCGTGGGAGCACGCCACCGAGGCGGTGGCCTGGCGCGGGCAACACGAAGCGCTGCCACCACGAAGAAGCCGGGCGGCGGCCCGTCGGGCGGCCACGCCGCAGAGCCCCGAGAACCGGGCCATCACCGCGTTCCGCAAGCACCTCAGCTGGTACCTGAAGGGCTATCCGGTGGGCGGCGAGGTGCGGCGCGTCGCATCCACCGTCAGCACGCTGGCCCAGGTCGAGGAACTGCTCGGGAGGCTCGACGCCGACGCGGTGCTGTTGCCCGGCAACGAGCGGCTGGTGCGCTCGCATTCCGGCGGCCCCCGCCGGGTGGCGCTGCCCGACCGATGGCTGGAGGACCCCAACGAGGACCCCCGCCTCGCCCCGGGCGCCGAGGCCTTCACCTCCGGCGGCTAGCCGGCACGTGGTGCTCGGCCCCGACGCCGAGCACCGAACGCCCGACCACCGCGGATCCGCCCCTCCACTAGGGTCGGCCACCCATGAACGCCTCCCCACCGCACCGCGGCGACCCATGATCGGCTGGGGGTCATCTGAGGGGCGCGACCGGCAGGCCTCGATCGACAGCGACCCGCTGGAACCCCCAGGTGAGCCATCCGCTGCGCGGAACGAAGGCGGTTCGCACCTGGTGCTGGCCAGCGCGTCGTTGCGGCGCCGCCGCCTGCTGGAGACGCTGGGGCTGGAACCGACCGTTCGCCCCTCCAACGTCGACGAGACGGTGCGGCACGGCGAAACCCCCGACGGATACGTCACCCGGCTGGCGGCACTCAAGGCCGGCTTTGCGGTGGGTTCCGGGGAGGTGGCCCTGGGGGCCGACACCACCGTCGTGCTCGGCGAGCGCATTCTCGGCAAGCCTGCCGACGCTGCCGAGGCTGCCGCCATGCTCACCGCCCTCTCCGGCCAGACCCACCGGGTACTCACGGCCCAAGCGGTGGTGGGGCGCGACCCCGCCGGTGGCTTCAACGTTCGGGCCGGGGCCCTCTCCACCGCCACCGTCACCTTTCGAGCGCTGGAGCGCAGTGAGATCGACGCCTACGTCGAGACCGGGGTGCCGCTGGACCGCGCAGGCGCCTACGGCATCCAGGAGTGGGGCGGCGCCTTTGTCCACCACCTGGAGGGCCGACGCGACACCGTCATCGGCCTCGACCTCAGCTGGACCTCTCGCCTCCTCCGTATTGCCGGCATCAACCCACCCCACCGACCGCCCGCCGAGCCGCTGAGCAGCTAGAGCCCGCTGAGAACCGCCGCCGTGGCGAGCACCATGCCCACGGTCTCCAACGGCGCGAACACGTTGCCGAGGCGCAGCCCGAGGCTGTGCTGAGCGAATTCGTCGGTGACGCCTTGGCGCCAGTTCACCGCGTCTTTCGCAATGAGCAGGCCCGACGCAACGGCCAGCAGGATCGCTGCCGTCGTATCAACCCAGGGGGACAGGGACGAGATCGTCATGGCGAAACCCACCGCGATGAGGATGGGCCCGTGCATCAGGCCGGCCAGGTGCACCATCGTGAGGTACTTCGGCACCGTCTCGGCGCCGTCCATGCGGACCAGCCCCATGGGGATGCCCGAGAGCACGCCCACCAGCAGGTTCAACATGCCGGCAACCAGCAGGATCTTCGTGGCAGTGTCCATGGCCTGGCCCCCGACCGTCGAGGCGCGGGGACGATTCCCGGCGCCTCCCGGCACCCTACCCACAAACCCTCGGCACGGGTTGCGTCCGAACGGCTCGATGACCTACCGGAGACCCGACAGCGGGCCCTGCCGGTCAGCCGGTGATGGCAACCATGCCCCGCATGTAGCCCCACAACGGTTCGGGCACGGCGACCGTGCCGTCGGGCTGGCGGTACACCTCGAGCAGGGCGGCCCAGACGCGGGGCACGGCAAGGGCCGAACCGTTGAGCGTATGGGCCAGTGCGGTTCCGCCGCCGCCATCGGGGCGCACCCGGATGTTGGCCCGCCGGGCCTGATAGTCGCCGAACCACGAGACGGACGACACCTCCAGCCAGGCGTCGGCTCCTGGGGCAAACACCTCGACGTCGGTGCTCCGGTGATGGCTCTGGCCCAGGTCGCCGGTGCAGATGTCGACGGTGCGCCACGTCAGGCCCAACCGATCGACGCTGGCCACGGCTCGCGCCAGCAGCTCCTCGAACACCCCCGGCGCCTGCTCTGCGGTGGTCACCGCCAGGATCTCCACCTTGTCGAACTCGTGGCTGCGCAACATGCCCCGCGTGTCGCGGCCCGCCGAGCCGGCCTCGCGGCGATAGCACGGCGTGGCCGTCATGTAGCGCAGTGGCAGCTCGGCGGCGTCCAGGATCTCGTCGCGGTGCATCGAGGTCAGGGGCACCTCGCCGGTGGGGATCGCCCAGAGGTCGTCGCGTTCAAGGTGGTAGGCGTCGTCGGCGAACTTGGGAAGCTGCCCCGTTGCGGTCAACGTCTCGCTACTGACCAGGGTGGGCGGCCGCACCTCCACGAACGCGTCGGCGTTGGCATCCAGACCGAACTGGGTCAGCGCCCGGCTCAGGGTGGCTCCGCCCCCGCGCAACAGGCTGAACATGGCGCCGCTGAGCTTGGCGGCGCGAGCGGAGTCGAGGATGCCGAGCGCCTCCCCCACCTCCCAGTGGGGCACACGCTGGTGCTCGGCGTAGCTGTCGGGATCGGGCCCGCCGCCGCCCAGCACCGGGTTGTCGGCATCGCTGCGGCCGTCGGGCGCATCGGGATGCGGCACGTTCGGAATCACCAGCAACAGGGCGCGCAACGCCTCGTCGAGGGCGGCCACCTCGCCGTCCAGCCGCTTCTCGTCGGCGCCCAGTTGCCGGCTCTCGGCCTGCAGCCCCTCGGCCTCCTCGCGCTTGCCCTCCCGAAACAAGGACCCGACGTCCTTCGAGATGGAGCGAATGCGGCTTCGCAACTCGTCGCGTTCGGTGCTCAGCCGGCGCAGCTCAACGTCCAGGCCGGCGGCCTGACGAACCTCGGCGACGATTCCCGGGTCGTGTCGGCGGGACAGCGCCTCAACCACAGCGTCGAGATCGTTGCGAAGCGTGCGCACATCCAGCATGCTGCGCGACGGTAGCGGCAGGGTGCCCGGGAGGCCGAACGCGTTTGCGCCCGGCCTCGCTAGCCGCCCAGCATCACGCCCAGCACCCCGGGCAGGTCACGGGGGCGGTCCACCACCGCAGCGGCGCCGGCCTGGTGCAGCTCGGCCTCGGTGCCGTAGCCCCAGGTGACGCCGACCGACGGCAGCCCGTGGGCCAGCCCCCCGGCCACATCAAAGTGCCGGTCCCCCACCATGGCCGTCCGCCCCGCCACCGGGCCTCCCAATCGAGCGAGCGTCCAGGCCAGGATCTCCGGCTTGTGCAACCGGTCCAGGTCGCCGGCGCCGCCGATCACCTCGAAGGAGTCGACGATGCCCAGGTGGGCGCACACCTCGGTGGCCATGGCCACCCGCTTCGAGGTAGCGGTTGCCAGGCGGGCCCCGGCCGAGCACATGGCCGCCAGCGTGTCGGCCACCCCGGGATACAACCTGCTGCGGTCCAGACCCACCTCGGAGTAGCAGCGCCGGTAGGTGTTCCGGGCGATGCCCATAGCCTCGTCGGGAACCCCGTGGGCGGCCAATGCGTCCTCCAGCGGAGGCCCGATATCGGCGCCCAGCACCTCCACCGGAGGCGCCTCCAAGCCCACCGCCTCGATGGCACGCGCCAAACAGAAGGTGATGGCCGGGGCCGAGTCCACGAGGGTGCCATCCACGTCCAACAGCACGATCGCCCCGTCGAGGGCGTGCTCGGTGCGTGCGTCGGCTGGAGCGGGCATCGGGCCACCCTAGAGCCGCACACCGGGGACGCCCGGTGTCAGGCAGGTCGGCGTCATGGAAGGGCTGTGTGACGGAAGCGCAGCGTCGCCACCGACCCGGGAAGGTTGTTGGGCTCAGGCGGCGAAATGGGCACGGATCTGCGGCAGGTTGGCGGTGAGCACCGCCGACATGGGCTCGGACTCGGTGCCCAAGTGAGCGTCGACGGCCACCACCCGCTGCTGGGCCCCGGATTGGAGAATGCCCACCCAGTAGGGCAGGTGCACCGGATGGGTCGACTCGATGCTGAGCGACGCACAGGGGACGGGCACGCCCAGGTGGTGCAGCGTCGCCTCGTGGCGCTGCACGGCGGGCGCCGACGTGACCTTCTGGTAGCTGCGCAAGGCCGCACGCAGGGCGCCATGCACCTTGGTCTCGCGCACCGACGCCGGCAGCGCCAGGCGCGGCTCCACCAGCTCGCAGCTCCACTCGGTCGGGGCCGGCCCGAGATAGGTGCCGCTCAGCGCCTCGTACAACCCGTCGGAGGTGACCGAGCTGAGCCGGCTGCGCAGGCGCCGCTGCTGTTCCCGGGCGACGGTGAGGCGCACGCAGTAGCCCGGCACCCACAGCTGGGTGAACCAGGCCAGCTCCTCGCGGGTCAGCAGGTTGAGGCGACCCTTGCCCGCCGAACGGACCAGTCGGTCGGCCGCATCGCGACTTGAGCACACCGGGAGGCCGGTCACCTCCTTGGTGCCCGGCGCCGGGATGGACGCGCCGAGGTTGGCCGCCGCCGGCTCGCCCAGGTGCCGAGCCAGCTCGTCGGGCCCCCACAGTTCGATGCCGAGGTCGGCAGCAGTCCGTTGCGCACCGGAGCGCCAGCCGCCGGTGGACACCACGATGCCCTTGTTCAGGCCCAGATCGCTCACCACGTAGTGCAGCTTGGACACCACGTCCTTCTCGATGGGCTGCTGCCAGGCCTTGCACTCCACCGCCACCCGGAACGAGGTCAGCGCATCGGCCTTGTCGGCGAGCACGTCCACCTCGTGTTGGCCCCCGGAGCGACCCTCCAGCACCGCGTTGAGGCGCGTCTCGTAGCCGTTCTCGGCGAAGAACGCGGCCATGCGCACCTCCAGCTGGCGTCCCGATTCGGCCGGCGATACCACGCAGCCGAAGCTACCGGACACCCCCTGACAGCCAGCGGTACCATCTGGCGATGCAACCCACGATGCCGCCATCGCCCGACGCCGCCGACCTCGGCGTGCGTCGCCGACGGGGTCGGGCGGCCGGAGCAGTCGTGGCCGCCGCACTGCTGCTGGCCGGCGCCTGCGCAAGCGGCGAGACCTCCGCCGCGCCGGGCGACGCGTCGGGTGCCCGCGACGCGTCCAACACGACCGCTCCAACCACGAACACGGCGCCCCCCGGCGAGGGTCCTGCGGTGGCCTCGGCCGGTTGCGACGCCGGCGAGCACCCGGCCGTCGAGGCGGAGAAGCGCACCATGGAGGTAGCGGGCGAGGAGCGGTACTTCCTGCTGACGGTGCCGGAGGACACCGCCAGCGTTCCGGCCCCGCTGGTCTTCGACTTTCATGGGCTGATGGAGGGCGCCGAGGTGGCCTCCATGGCCAGCCTGTTGCCCGAGCTGGGCCAACGGGAGGGCTTCATCACCATCGTGCCCAACGGCCGCGGCAACCCCGTGCGCTGGGACGTGGGGCTGGACCCCGCCGACAATCCCGACATGGCCTTCGTCGAGGCCATGCTGGACACCGTCTCCGCGGAGCAGTGCGTCGACACGTCCCGCGTCTACGCCACCGGCCTGTCCAACGGGGCCGCCATGACCTCCGCCGTGGCCTGTGCCTTTCCCAACCGGTTCGCAGCGGTCGCCCCCGTGGCCGGGCTGTTGTCCCAGTGCGACAGCACCGATCGGCCCATACCGGTGCTGGGCTTCCACGGAACCGCCGACCCGATTCTGTTCTTCAACGGGGGCACCGGCGACCTCGGCGGGCTGTTGACCGGTGGCACCAATGCGGCCGTCGCACCCGAGGCGGACCTGGAGGGCAAGGGCTACCCCGCCTACGTTGCCGCCTGGGCGAAGCGCAACGGATGCCAGGACAGCTTCACCGACGAGCGGATCGCCGACGACGTCATCCAGCGCACCTACGACTGCCCCGCCGGCGCCGACGTGGTCTTCGACATCGTGGTGGGCGGCGGCCACAGCTGGCCGGGCAGCGAGTTCAACATGAAGCTGGAGAACATCATGGGCCCGACCACGCCCAACCTGGATGCCAGCGCGGCGATGTGGGAGTTCTTCGGTCGCTTTCAACTCCCCGCGGGCTGACCGTTCGCGACTGGAGGCGTGAGCACCGGCGGGCGTAGCGTCGCTGCTCGTGGCTGCAGCGGTCGAGGTTTCTGAACTGGTGATTCGCTACGGGGACCTCACCGCCGTTGACGGCGTCAGCTTCACCGCCGATTTCGGTGCGGTCACCGTGGTCCTCGGCCCGAACGGTGCCGGAAAGACCTCGACCATCGAGTGCTGCGAGGGCTACCGGCGGGCTTCCGGCGGGCGGGTGCGGGTAAACGGTTTGGACCCCATCACGGACCACCACCGCCTGACCCACATCATGGGCGTCATGCTTCAGGAGTCGGGATTGCCCCGGCATCAACGTCCGGCCGACGTGTTGGCCCAGTTCGCAGGGTTCTACCCGGACCCCCACGATCCGGCCGAGCTGCTGGAGCAGGTGGGGCTGGCCCATCGAGGCCGCTCGGTGTGGGCGAAGCTCTCCGGTGGCGAACAGCAGCGCCTCTCGCTGGCGCTCGCCCTCATCGGCAAGCCACGCGTCGCCTTCCTGGACGAGCCATCGGCCGGGGTGGACCTCGAGGGCAAGCTGCTGATTCGGTCGCTCATCGCCGAACTGCGGGCCGACGGCGTGGCGGTGGTGCTCAGCACCCACGACCTGGACGAGGCCCAGTCGTTGGCCGATCACATCGTCATCATCGACCGGGGCAAGGTGGTGGCTGCGGGGCCGCCGGCGGAGCTGCTGCGCCTCGACGCCGGCGAGGAGGTGCGCTTCGGCGCCCGGGCAGGGTTGGACACCGCAGCGTTGTCGCAACGCCTCGGGGCCCCGGTGAGCGAGATCAGCGGGGGCGAGTACCTGGTGGCTGCGTCGGGCACCCCGGCGCTGGTTGCGCAGCTGGCCACCACGTTGGCCGAGTGGGACGTCACCCTGGCCGATCTGCGGGCCGGCCGAAAGCGACTGGACGACGTCTTCCTGCGCCTCACCGGAGAGACGTCGGCCGCAGCCACCGGTGCTGCGGCAGTGCCCTCCACCGCTGCCGGTCGGGAGGCGTCATGAAGGCGTTCCGGGCCCAATGGGCCGCCGAGCTGAACCTGGCGCTGCGCCAGCCCGAACAGCTGCTGGTCTCCGTCGGCGTGCCGTTGGGCATTCTCGTGTTCTTCTCCCAGGTGGACGTGGTGAGCTTCAAGGGCGCCGCGGCAGTCGACTACCTGACCCCGGCCACCATGGCGTTGGCCGTCATGTCCACCTCGATGGTCAGCCTGGGCATTGGCACCGGCTTCGACCGTACCTACGGGGTGCTCAAGCGGCTCGGCTCCACCCCGTTGGGCCGAGGTCGGTGGCTGGCCGCCAAGGTGGCCACGGTCGGCACCATCGAGGTCGGTCAGGTGCTCATGCTGGGGGCCGTCGGCCTGGCGCTCGGCTGGCGACCACCCTCAACGTGGCCGCTCGGCCTGGTGGCCATGGTCTTGGGTACGGCCGCCTTCGCCGGCATTGGGCTGGCCCTCGCCGGATCGCTGCCTGCGCTGGCCAACCTTGCTGCCACCAACAGCCTCTACCTCCTGCTGTTGCTGGTGGGCGGCATGGTGGTGCCCATGGACAAGTTCCCCGGGCCCCTCTCTGCGGTGGCCCACGCCCTGCCGGCCGCGTCGCTGTCCGGACTGCTGGTCACCAACATGGGCCCGGAGGACTTCGCCTCTGGGCCGCTCTGGTTGGTGTTGGCGGCGTGGGCCGTCGTCGCCCCTGCGATCGCGGCCAGAACGTTTCGCTGGGACCCCTGAGGGGCAGCGACGACGGGCGCTCAGCCGCCTTCGGGGTTGAGCGTCTCTGCCGGAACGGCGGTTTGTGGGGGCGGCGGATCGTTGAACTCCGGGTTGCCAGAGTCGCTCCAGAAGACAAAGACCGACAACGTCACCAGATAGATCACGATCGCCAACACCGCACCTCCGTAGAACACAATGCTCAGCAGGCGGTTCTCGAACCGGAGGTGCATGAAGAACATGGCCACCAAGAGGAACTTGATCACCATCAGGCCCACCAGCAGCGGCCCATAGATCTTGCCGTCGTCCAGGATGGCCGGCAGGGCGATCTCGATGGCGGTCAGGACCGCCAGCACCAAGCCCACCTTGATGTAGATCATGTCCGAGTGATGGACCATCTCGTCCAGCCCGGGGTCGGCGGCCAGCACCTCGGCCTCCTCGGCGTTCAGCGTGTCGTGCTCGCTGAACGGAGAGGACGGCAGGGTCGTTTCGGTCTCTGCGGTCACGAATTCGCTCCTACTTGATCAGGTAGACGACGGTGAAGATGATGATCCACACCACGTCAACGAAGTGCCAGTACAGGCCGACGATCTCCACCGACTCGGCCTTCGACTGTGGGATGCGGCCCTTGAACGACAACACCAGCAACGTCAGCAGCATGATGATGCCGACGGTGACGTGGACACCGTGGAACCCGGTGAGCGTGAAGAAGGCCGACGTCGAGGTGTTGGTTGTGTAGCCGAAGCCCTCGCGCACGAACTCCGTGAACTCGTACACCTGGCCACCGATGAAGATGGCCCCCAGGAAGGCGGTGGTGCCGAGCCACAGCCGCAGCCGGTGGTGGTCGCCCCGGGCTATGGCGGTGACCGCCAGAACCATGGCCAGCGAGCTCATGAGCAGCACGAAGGAGCTGGCGGAGGTGAATTCGATGTCGAAGATGTCCGAGATGCGCTCGGTGCCGCCCGGCAGGCCGGGAACGCCGGGGCGGTTCTTGTACAGCAGGTAGGTGGAGATCAGGCCGCCAAAGAGCATGCAGTCCGAGCCGAGGAACACCCACATGCCGAGCTTCTCGTTGGAAATGCCGGTTGACGTTTCGTGGGTGACTCCGTGACCGGTGCCATGGTCGTCGGCCGGGACGGTCGCTGGAGGTCCGTCGGTGGTGAGCGTCTCAGACATCGGCCGTCTCCTGACTGGTCTCGCCGGAGGGTCCGGCGGGGCTGGCCTCGGCGGTCGGCTCGGCGCCGTCTCCGGAATGGCCGTTGGTCGCAGCGCCATCTGAGCCATCGACGGGATCATGCCCGTCGTGGTGCTCGTCGTGAGGCACGTCCGGGTCGTCGGACGGTTCAAAGGACCAGCCGACGAAACCTGCAATCACCAGGAGGCCGCCGAGCACTGCGAACCACAGGTTGAAGATGACCCCGTAGCCGATGAACGGCAGGCCCGAGGCCAACAGGATCGGCATGTAGGAGGGCGACGGCAGGTGCACACCCACCGAGTCGCCCGGTTGGGCGAGGTCCTCCATCTCCGCGATGCGAACCGCTCGGCCGTCCTCGTCGTGTCCGTACTTCAGGTGCCACGCCTCGTCCACCTCGTGCACCACCGGGATGGGGTCGAAGTTGTACTCCGGCGGAGGCGACTGAATGGTCCATTCCAGGGTTCGGGCGTCCCATGGGTCGGGGCCGACATCCACCGGGTTCGCCTTGTGCGACCGATAGCTGAGGAAGACGTTGGCGAGGAACATCGCCACCCCAACGGCGAGCACGTAGGACCCGAGGGTGGCCACGAGGTTCCAGAGGTTGAAGCCCTGGTAGTCGCTGTAGGTGAAGATGCGGCGGCTCATCCCCTCCATGCCCAGGACGTGCATGGGCCCAAACGTGAGGTTGAAGCCCACCAGCACCACCCAGAAGGCCGCCTTGCCCAGGCCCTCGGACAGCTTGAAGCCGAAGATCTTGGGGAACCAGAAGTAGGTGCCGCCGAGCAGGCCCAGGACGCCGCCGCCGAAGATGACGTAGTGGAAGTGGGCCACGATGTAGTAGGTGTCGGTCTGCTGGGTGTCGGCCGAGGCGAACGCGTGGGTCACGCCCGACAACCCGCCGATGGTGAACATGGCCACAAAGGCAATGGCGTAGAGCATCGGGAGGTCGAGCCGGATGCGCCCACCCCACATGGTTGCCAACCAGTTCAGCACCTTCACCCCGGTGGGCACCGCAATAAACATCGTGGCCAGGGAGAACGCAGTGACCGACATGGGGCCGATCCCGGAGGCGAACATGTGGTGCGCCCACACGCCGAAGCCCAGGAACCCGATGGCGATGCCGGAGAAGACCACGAACCGGTAGCCGAACAGCGGCTTGCGGCTGAAGACCGGGATGATGTCGGAGATCATCCCGAAGACCGGCATCAAGATGATGTACACCTCCGGGTGGCCGAAGATCCAGAACAGGTGCTGCCACAGGAACGGGTCACCGCCGGCGCCGGCATTGAAGAAGGTGGCTCCGAAGAGCCGGTCGAAGGTCAACAGGAACAGCGCCACCGAGATGACCGGCACGGCGAAGACCAACAAGAACTGGGTGACCAGCGACATCCACGTGAAGACCGGCAGCCGCCACCACGTCATGCCGGGGGCCCGCATGTTGATCACGGTGACGACCAGGTTGATCGAGCTGATCAGCGAGGCCAGGCCAACAATCTGAAGGCCGACCGCGTAGAAGTCGATGCCGTGGCTCGGCGAGAACACCACGCTGGAGTTCGGGGCGTAGTTGAACCAGCCTCCATCCGCACCGCCCCCGAGGAACCAGGAGCTGTTCACGAAGAGGGCGCCGAAGAGGAAGATCCAGAAGCTGAGGGCGTTCATCCGGGGGAACGCCACGTCCCGTGCCCCGATCTGCAGCGGGAGCAGGTAGTTAATGAACCCGGCAGCCAGCGGCATGATGAACAGGAAGATCATCGTGACGCCATGCATCGTGAAGACCTGGTTGTACAGGTCGGCCGACAGCAGGTTCTGGTCAGGGGCCGCCAGCTGGGTGCGGATCATCAGTGCCTCGACCCCGCCGACGAGGAAGAACACCATGGCGGAGACGCCGTACATGATGCCGATCTTCTTGTGATCGACCGTGGTCAACCACGACCGCCACCCGGTGGTGCTGGTGGGCCGGGTGAACACGCCGAGGGGCGGGGCGGACTCCGCCGAGGTCTCCGAGGCCGGCACGAGTTCGCCGCCCCCGGTGGTCTCGGGGAGGTTCGTCCGTTCTGGTTCAACGATCGTCATAGTGGTCCTTCGATCCGTTGGTCAGTCGAGTGTGACGAGGTAGGCGACCAGGGCATCAATCGTGGCCGGGTCGAGATTGAGGTTGGGCATGCCCTGCTGGTTGTTGGGTCGCATGGGCTTCATGGCCTCGGGGTCGGTGAGCCATTCCTTCAGCTGCGCCTCGTTGGGCGTGTCGTCGTCGTTGTACAGCGGGAACATGCCCCCTGCGAAGCGCTCGCGGCTCATCAGGTGCGTGAGGTTGGGAGCCACCCCTGGGCGCACGGTGGGCACCGCCGCGCCGTCCAGCCCCTGATAGTCGGCCACGGGACCTTCAGCCTCGTAGGTGCCCTCTGAGGTGAGACCGTTCACTTGGTGGCAGTAGGCGCACTGCGACTGGAACGCGGTCAGGCCTTCCTGGGCCAGCTCGCTGGTTGGTTCCTCCGGAGGGGCCTGCTGGTCGGTCAGCCATTGCTCGTACTCGGCGGGCTCCAAGGCCTTCACGCTCATGCGCATGTAGCCATGCGAGAGGCCGCAGAACTCGGTGCACTGCCCCTCGTAGACGCCGGGCTCGTTGGCCTGCATGGCCATGAAGTGAGTGGAGCCGGGGGTGGCGTCCATCTTGCCGTTCAAGGCGGGGATCCAGAAGGAGTGGATGACGTCCCTCGATCGGATGTTCAGCTCGACCGGCTTGCCCACCGGGATGACCATCTCGTTGGCGGTCACGATCTCCGGTTCCCCGTCGCTGTCCAGGTCGTAGCGGTACTCCCACCACCACTGCTGGCCGTAGACATCGATCTCGATGGCGTCCGGAGCTCGTTCCTCCAGGCTGAAGATGGTCTGCACGTTGAACACCGCCAGGCCGGCGAGCAACAGCGCCGGCAACGCGGTCCACGTGAGCTCCAGCGGGGTGTTGCCGTGCAACTGCACCGGTTCGTTCTCGCCGTCCACGTCGTCGCGTCGACGCCGGTACCTCAACACGATGAACACGACGAAGACCTCGACGAGCACGAAGACGATCGCGGCGATCACGAAGATGGGCTTCACGAGGGAGTGAATGGTGTCGGCCTGCTTGCCCTGAGGGCTGAGCGTGGTCAACGGGTAGGTCTCCTGGTTGCCGCAGGATGCCAGGGCGACCGCCAGGACGACGCCCAAGCCCAGCTGGGCGGGGCGGCGAATCGGGCGAGGGAGGCTACTGAGGAGTTTCATCGTGGAGGGTTCCATCCGTCGAGGTTGCTCAGGGGGTTCCGGACGAGGCGACCGTCAACGCTGACGCCTCCTCTTCGTGGTGGTCAGCGTGGTCGTCGGCCAACCCACCCCAGATTCCGGCGCCGATCACTGCGATACCAAGGGCGATGACCGCCGCCAGCACCAACCCGCGGTTGATGGTGGGTCGCGCTGCCAGGGCAAAGGCCGTTGCCAGCACCACCAACGCCAGCACGGCGGCGATGATGGCCGCACCGAGACCGCCCACGGCCAGAAACAGCCGCGACAGCGCCAGGACCAGCACGGCCAGGCCCGCCACGACGCCGATGGGCACCTCGAGGGGCCACATCACCCGACGCCGAACGGCCCGATTGACCTCGGGGTCCGAGCTGGTGCGCTCGCTCCAGGTCGTCAGGGTCCACTCGGCGCCCATCAGCAGGGCGGCCGTCACGCCGATGCCGAACAGCAGCGGCTCGAAGGCCAGGCCCACCACGGCGATACCCACGGCGAGGGCAAGCAGGGCCGGCCACGGCGCGACGTCCATGGGCGGCTGGTCGGCATAGGCCCGATCGGGCGCCTCCACCTCGGCGATGGAAACGGCGTTGCCGTCTCGGAAGGCGGTGGTGACGGCGCCGAGGCCCAACGAGACGCCGGCAAACCCCATGAGTGCGGTGTAGCCGAAATGGTCGCCAACACCTCCCTTGTAGCCGAAGGTGAGTGGCCCGAGAATGGCCGAGACGGCCCCGGAGCCGGTGAGGGTGCTCCAAGCGCCGGCGTCCGCCGTGTTGGTCACGAAGCCGTAGACGATCGCCGCCACGAAGGCGCCGAGAGCCAGGCCGAAATAGGTGCGTGAGCCGGTGTTGATCATGAGTGCTCGTGCCTCACTTGGTGATGTAGACGGCGTACCACACGAGGACGAAAACGCCCACCATGGTGTGCCAGTAGACCGCAGTTGCCGACCACCCGTCCGGGTACCGGCTTGAGAACTGTCCGCCAAAGGTGCGGAAGGCCATGACGGCCAGCATGCCGAGGGCCACCACCATCATCGCCACGTGGGCCCCCACGACGGCAAAGGTCGGGGCAGCCGCCGCCTGGGTGCCGACCGCCAGGCCGGACTGCGCCATGAGGTACCAGGTGCTGTTGAGGAACGACAGGCCCAACAGCGCCGTGATTCCGATGGCCCAGTACGCCTGGTGGCGCTCGTCGCGGGCGATCGCCCACACCGCCCACTGCATGGACAGCACCGACAGGCCCAGCCCCCAGAACATCACGTTGGGCTGTGTCAGCGGCATGGACACGCCCTCGAAGAAGGTGTCCGAACCGCCCCGCACGGTCATGTAGTGACCCAACAGGGTCACCACGACCATTGCCGAGGCGGCTGCAAACAGCGCTGCACCCACCACGCTTTGGCGCCGCTTGGGCAGCACCGGGGCGGCCGGTTCGGCGGGAATGGAACTCATTGCACGATCCCTTCGGCATCGGTACCCGCCTCGCGGGCGTCCAGCAACGGCGAGGCGGACAGCACCTCGGGCAATGGCCCCTCGAAGTTCTCCGGAGCGGGCGGCGACTGGGTGAGCCACTCGAGGGTGTGGCCCGAGAACGGGTCGCTGGGCCCGCCCTGGGTGCGACCCTCCAGGATGATGAGCGCTGCGGCGCCCAGCAGCGCCATGGCCATCACCAGCGACCCGACGGCCACCAGGGCCGACGAACCGACCTCGGCCCCATCGCCACCGTTGACCGAGGCCACGGCGTCGATGATCGGGCCGGCGCCGGCCAGTAGGCCGCCCAAGGCTGCGAGCAGGCCGAAGAACGCGGGGGGCAACTTGGCGGAGGGCTTTCCCGTGATCTTGACCCCCCAGTACGCCAGCGCCCCCAGCAGGCCACTGACCACGGCGCCCAGCACCAGGTTTGCCTGCCCGGCGATGAGTCCGTTGACCGTCGGCAGGCCCAACAGCCCCTCCTCGTCGCCGCCCAAGGTATTGAGTGCGGCGGCGAAGCCCACCAGTGCGGCCAGCAGTGCCAGACCCAACGACGTCAGCACGCCCAACAGCGATACCGGAATGCCGGGCAGGCCCTGCGAGCGCCGCAAGGCGGGGGTGAGGCCGCCAACCGTGGCCAGCACCGCCAGCAACGCCAGCGTGGCCTGACCGGACCAGACGACGGTGTTGGCGGCGACCTCAAGGTCGAGGGCCCACACGCCGAAGGCGCCGATGCCCAGCGCCACGATGAGGCCTCGGAACAGGAAACGCTGCTGCAGCCGGGCGTTGGTGGCCACGGGCACCACGTCGACGGCCAGACCCACCAGCGGGATGGCGATCATCCAGATGGCGGGCTGCCAGCCGAGGAACCGCAGCTGATCGACCACCTGCACCTGGAGCGCTGCGGCGTCCAGGCGCCCCGCCTGAGCCAGGGCGGCGGAGGCGAACACCGCCGGAACCGTGGCCAGCCAGACGGCACCGGTGACCAGGATCGAGTAGGAGAACATGGGCGTGCGGGCGAGGGTCATGCCCGGCGCCCGCAGCGTGAGCACCGTGGTCATCACGGCGATCATGCCGGCGAGCACGAAACCGGCCCCGGCGGCGAGCGAGAACAGGCCCAGGCGGTTCATCTCCAACGACTTGCCCCCCAGGCCACCGTCGCCGAGGACCGACGCGGCGAAGACCAGCGCGCTGACGAGCCAGCCATAGAACGACAGCGACACCAGGCGGGGGAACGAGATGCCGCGGGCGCCAACCTGGAGCGGCACGACGTAGATGGCCAACCCCACGATGAGCGGCATCAGCCCCAACAGGATGACGGCCACGTCGGCGGATTCGCGCACCTGCGCCGACCACGTGCCCAGCATCGGATTGCCACCCTCGCCGGCCCAACCCATCATGCGGGCGGTGAACGCGGCCACGGCGAAGAGCGCGCCCGACACGAGGTACAGGCGGCCGACCACCTTGTGGTCGACGGCACCGATCACCCGCTCCACCGCAGTGATCTCTGCCCGGACGGCCTCCACCGGCGCCGCCGCAGGAGCGGCCGGGAGTTCGGCCGGTTCGGGGGGCGCCTCGACCATCGTGTCGGTTACTGCCATGTCCGTTCCCTGTTCGAAGTTGGTCTGTTCATGGTGGTGCAGGCCGACGGTGCGACCGCTGCGGACACTACTCCCGCTCGCCCGAACGTTGGAAACCCGCGCATGGCCAATCGGGCGGGGGCTACAACGGCCATGAAAGCCCGGCCAGTTGGTCGACGGCCATCGCGCCGAACAGCACGGTGATGTAGGTGATCGACCACCCGAAGAGCGCCATGGCCGTCCGAGGGGTCGGAGATCGCAACACGGCGATGGCCGTCCACACAAAGACACCGCCGCTCGCCAGCGCGGCGGCCAGGTAGACCCAGCCCAAGTCGGCCACCGGGGCGATCGCCAACGACGTTGCCACCAGGATCAGCGTGTAGATCAGGATCTTGCGGGCGGTGGCGGCCAGCGTTGCCACCGAGGGCAGCATGGGCACGTCAACCGACGCGTAGTCGTCGCGGTACTTGACCGCCAACGCCCAGAAATGGGGCGGCGTCCAGAAGAAGATGAGGGCGAAGAGCAACCACGGCGCCCAACCCAACCCGCCGGTCACGGCGGCCCATCCGATCAACACCGGCGCAGCTCCCGCCGCACCGCCGATCACGATGTTGGAGCTGTAACGCCGCTTGAGCCACATCGTGTAGATGCCGACGTAGAACGCAAACGCTGCGAAGGCGATCGCTGCGCTCAACGGGTTGACGGCCCACCACAACAGCGCCACCGCCAGCGCTTCGATCGCCAACGCGAACCTCAGCGCTGCTTGGGGCGTGACCGCACCGGTCACCAGCGGCCGGTTCGCGGTGCGTTCCATGCGGGCATCGATGTCGCGGTCCAGGTACATGTTGACGGCGTTTGCGCCACCGGCCGACAACGTCCCTCCCACCACCGTGGCCACGATGAGCCACAGCGACGGCATGCCCCGCTGGGCCACGATCATCACGGGAACGGTCTCGATCAGCAGCAACTCGATGATGCGGGGTTTGGTGAGCGCCACGTAGGCGCCCACCGTGCGAGCTGCGGAAGGTGCAGGGCGGTCCTCCACCGGGATCACGCTCTGAGTTGGGGGCGCTGCCGTCCGCATGCCAGCAGGGTAGGCGTCGAGCGCCGATTCCAGCCAGGCAACGACCTCAAGCCCGTTCACCTGCGGCGGTACGCTCGTCGGCGTGAGCATCCCTTCCGCACCCTCAGCGCAGGAGACTGGCCTCGGCAAGCCGGGCGGCTCAGGCCCCGGGGCACCGGCGCCGACACCTTCGGACCCGCCCGCGCCGGTGGGGTGGACCGTCAGCCCGCGCCTGTACCGCCGGTTCACGTTCGCAGCGCTGCTGTTGCTGGGCATCATCGTGGTGACCGGAGCCGCCGTCCGCCTGACCGGGTCGGGCCTGGGTTGCGAGGACTGGCCCAACTGCTCCGACACCGAGGTGATCGGGGCGCTCTCCGGGCATCAGGGCATCGAACAGGCGAACCGGCTCTTCACCGGGGCGGTCTCCGTCGCCGTCGTCGCGGCGGTGCTCGGCGCCCTTCGTAGGCGCCCGTACCGGCGGGACCTCACGCTCTGGGCCTGGTCGCTGGTGGCCGGCGTGGTGGCGCAAATCGTCTGGGGCGGAGTGACCGTGCTGACCGAGCTCAACCCTGCGGTGGTGATCGGTCACTTCCTCATCTCGATGGTGCTGGTGTGGGCCGCAACGGTGCTCCACGTGCGCGCCGGCAGCGCGGACGAGGCCGGCGGTCCATCACCACCCGACTCCGGCGGCTCGCCTCCCCTGAACGCCGCGGGGTGGACGGTGGCCGGGGCGCTGGTGGCCGTGGTGTTGACCGGTCCGATCGTCACCGGCACCGGCCCGCACGCCGGCGACCCGGACGCACCACGGTTCGGCTTCCAGCTCACCTCGGTGGCCCGCCTGCATTCGGCCACCGCCTGGGCGTTGGTGGCGGCCGTGATCTGGCTGGCCGTCGTGGCGGTGCGCAGCGGCGATCGGCCCACCATCTTCCGGGTGCAGCTGGTGGTGCTCCTCACCCTCGCCCAGGGTGCGCTGGGGTACACCCAGTACGCATTGGGGGTGCCGCCGCTGCTCGTGGTGGCCCACATCGCCGGGGTCACCCTGCTCGTGGTCGCGGTGTGCCGAATGCTGCTGCTGGCTCCCCACCAGAACCCGACGAGGGCGGTGCCGTGAGCCCGACCGCGCCCGACACGCTGGAGCGGCCGGGGGTCTCTCCGGACGCCGACGAGTCATCCAGCCTCGACCGGCCCTGGGTGGTCATCGTATGGAACGACCCCATCAACCTCATGGAGTACGTCACCTTCGTGTTCCAGAGCCTGTTCGGATACTCCAAGGAGAAGGCCACCAAGCTGATGCTGGACGTCCACCACCAGGGCCGCGCCACCGTTGCGTCGGGCACCAGGGAACGCTGCGAGCTGGATGTCTCCCGGCTGCACGAGCATGGGCTGTGGGCCACCATGGAACACGACCAGTGAGCGTCGCGCCGACGCCGGCGGCGCCCAGCCGACCCGGCGCCCACCGACCGTGAGCGACGGCATCGACCGGGCGCCCTCCGACGATCGGCCGTGGTTCACCTCCGAGGGGGCCGACCCGGCCGACAGCGACCCCGGCGACAGCGACCTCGGCGACAGCGACCCCGGCGACAACGGCCCCGGCGACAACGGCCCCGACGACCACCTGACCGCGCCCGTGGGCACGGTCCTGGTCTGGAGCGACTGGGCCCGCCACGATCGAATCCCCGCCCGCCTCGGCCAGGCGGTCGCCGACCTCGCGCGACGCCTCGCCGGCGACATGCCGAAACTGTCCCACCGCAACCCCGATGGCCAGGAGCTGTTCGATCATGACGAGCTGCTGGCCGTCTTGGGCGACGCCCTGGGCGAGGTGGCCGAACTGTGTCGACGCGACTGGCTCACCGACGCCAGCCTCAGCGGGGCGCTGCAGGCCACCCACAACGGGGCCATCGTGGCTGCCGTTGCGGCCGAGGCGACGGGTGAGGAAGCTGTCTGGCAGGCGGGCCACTGGCTGACCAGGGCCGGAGAGGAGCTACGCAACGCCATGTGGCGACGATTTCACCCGGCCGGCGACGGTCGATACCGGTTGCGCCTGAGGCGCGGCGAACGCTCGCTGCTTCGCCGCGCGCTGGTCGAGCACCGCCAGCGGCTGCTCGACGACAGCCCGGAGGTGTCCCGGCTGTTCCCGGCCGGATACGGCGACGCCACCGAGGAGACCACCGAGGCCTCGAAGGAGTTTGCCTCCCTCACCAGGGACGATCTCATGGCCGGACGGCTGGCGGCCCTCGACCTGGTGGAAGGGTCGCTTGAGGAGCGGACGATCGATGGGGAGACGCTCTCCGCCTGGATGCGCACGCTCAACGACGTGCGCCTGGTGCTGGGCACCACGTTGGAGATCACCGACGACCAGCAACCACCACCAGCGCCGTGGGACAGCTCGTTTCCCACCTGGAGGGTCTACGCACTGCTGGGGGCACTGGTTCACGAGGCCGTCCTGGCGCTCCGCAGCGAGCTGTAGGCAATCCCGCCACACACCACCTGCCACACGACCGCCACACACGACCGCCACACACGACCGCAGGCCAGCACCCGAGGGCGCTGGCCTGCGTGTTGTGTGGTCGGGACCGGCGTCGATCCGGTGACCTATCGCTTTTCAGGCGACCGCTCTACCAACTGAGCTACCCGACCGTAACCACCGAGCCCGGCCCGACGGGCGGTGAGCCCGCCGGGTGGTTCCGGTATCAGTGGTGGCGGTCCCGACGGGATTTGAACCCGCGACCTCCGGCTTGACAGGCCGGCGTGCACTCCAAACTGCACCACGGGACCAGCGCATTCCCGTCCGAGCCGAGGCCCGATCGGGAGATGACACCCTACCCGATCACCCGGCACGCTCCGCCACTCAGAATGGCGTGCTCGATTCCTCGGCGGTCGACGCGCCCGAGATGTGCCGCCGGTGCGGACTCGAGGCGTCTCTCCATGCCGACCTCAACGGGGCGCTCGCCGGGCACGACGAGCTGCCAGAAGACTCCAGCCGTCGGCGGCGTACATTCGGCGACCGAGTCGCCCGCGGCGAGATCCCCGACGCCGACCTCAACGAGTAGCGGTCAGCACCCCCAACGGGATTCGAACCCGTGTTGCCGCCTTGAAAGGGCGGTGTCCTAGGCCGCTGGACGATGGGGGCCAGTCCCTCACGGGAGCGATGCAGCCTACCTGTGCGGCGCCCTGGCCCGGAAGCCGGAATGCGAAACGTCGCCGTCGTCGAGGTCCGACCTCATCGGCACCGACGCGCCCTGGGGCAACGCAACTCCGCTGGCTCGGGCCTCAGCCCACGCCCAGCAACGCGGGCAGCTCTCGGTGGTCGCTGAGGACCACCTCGGCCTCGGGGCGGTCGGTGGTGTCGTCGCGCCAGTGGCGATAGCGCACCGACGTGATGCCCATCCCCAGCGCACCGGCCACATCGGTTCGCCGCAGGTCGCCCACGTGCGCCGCCTCCTCTGCGGAAGCGCCCAGCCCGGCGAGGGCATGGTTGAAGATCACCGGGTCTGGCTTGTACACGCCGACGTCGTCGGAAAACGACCAGTGGTCGAAGTACTCCAAGGCCCCGAAGTGGCGCAGATAGCTGCGCAACACCACCGACGGGGTGATCCCCACGTCGCACACGATACCCACGCGCACCCCGGCCGACCGGAACACCTCCAGCGTGTCGCCGATGCCGGGTGCCAGGTCGCGTTCGGCGGCAGGCAGACCTCGCCGGAGCTCGGCGGCAACTGCATCGTGGGCTGCGGGGTCGTCGATGGACAGTTCCCCCAGCACCTGGGCGGCCCACTCCTCAGGCGAGAAGGGATGGTTGTCCTGCCAGCGCGTCTCGTAGAAGCTCTCCGCCGCCGCCGAGGCAGCGACGAGTGCGTCTCGGGCAACCTCGGCGTCGACCGCCGTGAGGGCCGCCATGACCCGATCCACCCGTTGGTCTCCCGGCGCCTGATGCTCGCCGATCAGCGTGTTCCAGAAGTCGTAGGTGACGGCCCGCAGCGGTGGCCGGCCGGCGCGGATGCCCTCAGCGATGACGCACCACGCCTTCGCTTCGGGCGGCGGCGGAAGCCGCTGCAGCCACACGGTCGGCCACGCGGGGATCGAAGACCGACGGGATGATGTGGTCGGCTGCGAGGTCGTCGCCCACGACCGAGGCGATGGCGTGGGCGGCCGCGAGGTTCATGCCCTGGGTGATCTTGGTGGCACCGGCGTCCAGGGCCCCTCGGAACACGCCGGGGAACGCCAGCACGTTGTTGATCTGATTCGGGAAGTCGGAGCGACCCGTCGCAATCACCGCCGCGATGTCGGCGATCAGCTCGGGGCGGATCTCGGGGTCGGGGTTGGCCATGGCAAACACGATGGGATCGTCGGCCATGGCCACAACGTCCTCCCGAGTCAACACGTTGGGAGCGGACAGGCCAATGAAGACGTCGGCCCCGCCCATCACATCGCCGAGCCGCCCGGTGAGACCCTCGGGGTTGGTGTGCTCGGCAAACCACTGCTTGGAGCTGTTGAGGTTGGGCCGGCCGAGGTGCACCGCGCCCTGGGAATCCACCCCGACGACCTGGCCGACGCCCGCTCCCAGCAGGATCTTGGACACGGCGACGCCGGCCGCGCCCACACCCGACACCACCACCTTGAGATCGCCGATGGCCTTGCCGACGATGCGCAGGGCGTTGTCCAGCGCAGCGAGCGTGACGATGGCGGTGCCGTGCTGGTCGTCGTGGAACACCGGAATGTCCAGCCGATCCACGAGCGCCGCCTCGATCTCGAAGGCACCCGGCGCGGCGATGTCCTCCAGGTTGATGCCACCAAAGGTTGGTGCCAGGCGGGCCACGGTCTCGATGATTTCGTCGGGGTCCTTCGTGTCGAGGCAGATGGGGAAGGCGTCCACGCCCGCAAAATGCTTGAACAGCAGGGCCTTGCCCTCCATGACCGGCATGGCGGCCTCGGGGCCGATGTCTCCCAGCCCCAGCACGGCGGTGCCGTCCGAGACGATGGCCACGGTGTTGGCCTTGATCGTCAGCTCGTGGGCCTTAGCCGGGTCCTTGGAGATCTCCATGCACACCCGGGCCACCCCAGGGGTGTAGGCCATGGACAGGTCATCGATGTCGCGCAGCTCGGACAGGGAACGGAGCTCGATCTTGCCCCCCTGGTGCAGGTCAAAGACCTGATCGGACCACTCCAGCACGACGATGCCTTCGACGGCGTTGACGGCCGAGAGCACCTGTTCCTGGTGGGCCTCACCGGAGCAATACACCACCGCGTTCTGCACGAGGTGCGACGTCTTCACCTCGAATCCATCGAGCGCTGCAATGTTGGCGCCGACCTCCCCGATCGCCGTCGCCAGCTGCCCCAACATGCCGGGGCGATTCTCCATGCGGACGCGAAGGCGCAACGAATACGCGGGGGTGGGGGTATCGGCCATTGAAGAAACGCTACAGCGCGGTCGAATTTTGCACCGAACCGGCCCGGCTCCAATCCGGATGCACCGGCATGCGGGCTGCCCGAGGGGTGGCAACCGCCGACCGGACGCGCCGGTGCGGGAGGACCCACATGGGGTTCCTCCCGCACCGGCGTGCAGCAGCCCAGGTTGAACCTGGCAGCCGTGACTAGCTGGGCATCAGCACCGAGTCGATGATGAAGACCGTGGCGTTGGAGGTCTGCACGTTGCCGCAGGCCACCGAGGCGTCGTTCACCTTCATGGTGTCGCCCTCGGCGCTGATCGTCAGCTCGGAGCCCTGCAGGCTCGTGACCGTTCCGGCATCGATGAGATCCTCAGCGCTCATCTTGCCGTCCACCACGTGCACCTGAAGGATGGTCGCCAGGTCGCCCTTGGGGTCTTCCAGCAGGGTCTCGACGGTGCCCTCGGGCAGGGCCTCGAAGGCCGAGTTCGCCGGGGCGAACACGGTGAGGGCCTCGGCGGAGTTCAGGGTGTCCACCAAGCCGGCCGCATCAACGGCGGTGACCAGGGTGGAGAGCAGCTCGTTGTTCGAGGCCGCAGTGGCCACCGGATCGGCGCTCATCCCCTCGAAGCTGCCGTCGCCGTCCGCAGGGACGTCGACGCAGGCCGGGCCGAAGTTGTCCTCGGCGAACGCGGCAGCCGCTTCACCGCCACCCTCGGAGCCGCCCTCATCGGGCATCAACACCGAGTCGATGATGAAGACCGATGCGTTCGCGGTCTGCACGTTGCCGCACACGACCGAGGCGTCGTTCACCTTCATGGTGTCGCCGTCGGCGCTGATGGCCAGCTCGGTGCCCTGCAGGCTCGTGGCCGTGCCGGCATCGATGAGGTCTTCAGCGCTCATGTTGCCCTCGACGACGTGCACCTGAAGGATGGTCGCCAGGTCGCCCTTGGGGTCTTCCAGCAGGGTCTCGACGGTGCCCTCGGGCAGGGCCTCGAAGGCCGAGTTCGCCGGGGCGAACACGGTGAGGGCCTCGGCGGAGTTCAGGGTGTCCACCAGGCCGGCCGCATCAACGGCGGTGACCAGGGTGGAGAGCAGCTCGTTGTTGGAGGCCGCGGTGGCCACCGGGTCGGCGCTCATGCCTTCAAAGCTGCCGTCGCCGTCCTCGGGGACCTCGGCGCAGCCGGGCCCGAAGTTGTCCTGGCTGAAGTCTGCGGCGGAGGCCGCAGCGGTGGTGGCGGGCGCCTCGGTGGTGTCCGAGGTGGCCGTGGAGGTGTCGTCATCGGAGCAACCGGCAAGAATGAGCGTGCCGGCCAGGCCGAAGGCGATGATTGCCTTGCGGGGCTTGGTGTTGAATCGCATGAGTTGATTCCTTTCGTGGGGGTTATTGGGGACGCGGCGCACGCTCATGTGACGTTCACCACGATCTGTTGCCAACCGGTGGCCCCATCGGGGAT
This sequence comes from Microthrixaceae bacterium, assembly GCA_041394405.1. Classification (GTDB taxonomy): domain Bacteria; phylum Actinomycetota; class Acidimicrobiia; order Acidimicrobiales; family Microtrichaceae; genus Microthrix. Next base: position 201,877 of record JAWKIF010000008.1, on the reverse strand, counting down.
GGGGTCCACACGCTCGGAGGGCTGGGTTTCGCCGGCGCCGTTGGTGGCACGGACGGAGACGTTGTGGGAGCCGGAAGTCGCGGCCCAGTCGTAGGTCCACTGCACCCAGGTGTCCTCGGAGGGCACCGGGGCCAGGGTTGCTTCGGCCCAGTCGCCGTCGTCGACTCGAAGTTCCACCTTGGAGATGCCCTGGTGGGGATCCCAAGCGACTCCGGCCACCACGACGCTCCCGGGGTCGACGGTTGAACCCAGGCCTCCGGGGCGATCGATGCGGCTGAAGGTCTTGATGGGGGCGTCCTCGGCCCAGTCACGCTTGGTCCAGTAGGCCTGCTCAGCCTCGAAGGTCGTGACGTTCAGCTCGGAGAGCCACTTGGTGCCCGAGACGAAGCCGTACAGCCCGGGAACCAGCAGGCGGGCGGGGAAACCGCGTTCCAGCGGAAGCGGCTCGCCGTTCATGCCCACCACGACCATGGCGTCCCGGCCGTCGTAGATGGTGTCCAGCGGTGTGCTGGCGGTGAAGTTGTCCACGGAACGGCTGAGTACCTGGTCGGCGCCGTCAGCCACGCCGGCCTCATCGAGCAGTTCCGTCAGGGGTACGCCCAGCCACCGGGCGGTTCCGGCAAGGTTGCCGCCCACCTGGTTGGAGACGCACACCAGGGTGATGGTTCGCTCGATCAGCGGCCGATCAAGCAGGTCGGCCAGGGTATAGGTGCGTTCGTTGTCCACCATGCCCTTCACGGTGAGCTGCCACGAGTTCCCGTCCACTCGGGGGATCTCGAGGGCGGTGTCCACCCGATAGAAGTCGTCGGCGGGGGTGATGAAGGGGGTCAGGCCCTCAACGTCTGGGTCGATGCCGTCGGGCAGGGTCTCCGCAGCGCTGGCCGGCTCGGGAAGGACGATGTCCTCCCGGTTGGTCGAGACCCGGAACACCCCGGAGAGCACCTTCCCAAGACCACCGGCCACCGTCGCACCGGCGACGACGAGGGACGAGCCGACCAAGAAACGACGGCGGTCGGTGGACTCGGAGACTTCGGCCGCCTCGGGCGGCCACACCAGCAGGTCGATGACCGCCCAAGCGACGAGGCCTCCCACGAGGCTGGGAAGCACCGCCATCGGCCCGGCGCCGACACGGCTCAGGGCTGCGGCAGCCCCGGCCAGGGCGAAGACGCCCGCACCGATGGGTGCGACGATGCGGCGCTTCGTGGTGAGCATGCCGATGGCTGCGGCAAAGACGAAGAGGAAGATGGTGGTGCCGACGATCAATGCGATCTTGTCGTTCTGCCCGAACGTCTCGATGGCGAAGTCCTTGGCCCACCGGGGCACGTTGTCCACCACCACGTTGCCCACCGACACGACTGGTGACGTCAGCGAGCTGAAGGGCCCGGCGACCAGCTCGGCCACGCCGAGCGCTGCGCCGGCGCCGATCAGCCCGGCCACGGCACCGCTGGCGATCCCGCCACGTTGGCGTCGAGGCCCGCGGACCGCACCCAGCGCCTCCTCCACGCCGGCCATGGGGCCGGCAGTGGAGGAGGCAGTGGAGTTGGCCTGGCGGGTGCCGGACTCCTGGGGGGTTGGCTCTGGGCGGGTCACGTCTCTTCTTCGAGGCGGCCCGCGCTCCCGGATCACTCCAGATGTGTGCCGTACGTCACACTCCGACCCGGGGTCGCACCGCCGCCGCTCCGCCCAAGCGAACTCGGGTCACCAACTGACGCCAGAGCACCCGAACGTGACCCGAGTTCCAGGCCACCCACCAACTCGGGTCACCAACTGACGCCAGAGCACCCGAACGTGACCCGAGTTCCGGGTGTGGGCAGCGCAGCGGTTGGGCAGCGCTGGCGAGCGCTTTAGCTGAACTCGCCCGCAGCCACCGGGTCGTGGCCGGACCGCACCACACCGCCCGACGTCTCCACCGTGATCGCCAGGGCCTTCACCCCTGGGTCGGTGTGGAACGCGCTCACCGTGGGGCGGGGGCCAAGCACACCGACCGAGATGACCTTGTCCTCGCGAGCCGCCCACAGCTGATAGGTCTGGTCGTCGGGCAGTTCGGGCAGGTCTTCGGCGAAGAGATACCCGGTGCCGTTCTCCGTGACGGCGGCACGCACGTTGATCAACAGGTCGCTGCCCGCCAGGTCGACGAGCTCGGTCGACGGGTCGGCCAGTGCCGCCTGGGCCGAGCGCTCCAGACCCCCGGCAGCCAACTCGGAGGTCAGGTCGTCGATCCGGTTGCCCTGGCGCACCATCAGCCCCCCCACCGCCAGCGCGGCGACGACCGCCGCTGCGGCGGCCAGCAGGGGCCAGGGGCGCACGCCCCCGGGACGTGCCGTCCCTCCCGATGCGGCGCGGCGGCGCCGTCGGCGGCCCAGTTCGTCGTCGCCAGCCGGGTCGGCCGTGTGCTGTGCGGCAGCCGGGTGCTCCGAGGCCGTGGTCGAACGGCCTGGGTCGGCCTGGCCCGCCGCGGCGGCGGGCGCTGTCTCGGGCTTTGGCGTTGCGGCCCGCAGCCCCGGGGCTCCGGACATGCCGGAATCCTCTGCCGAACCCTCCGGCCGAGGCGTGGGCCGGTCGGCGCGTTCGGTCGGTTCGGCCGGTGCCACACGGCGGCGCAGCGAACCGGACGGGAGTACCGACTCGGCCGGAGGGGCCGAGGGCGAGCCCGAGGCATCGTCCTGGCCGCCGTCCGCAACGGCCAATCGGTCCTGCAACCGCTGCCAGGTGCCGATGGGGGGAGCCGTCGCGGCCTCGGCGGCCAACGCGTCGACCGCCACCTGCAGGGTCGCCAACTCGGCTCGGGCATCCGGCGAGCGCTCCAGCAGTTCTTCGACCGCCAGCCGCTCGTCGGCATCGACGGCATCGAGGGCGTAGGCCCCCAGCAGCTCGCGCACTGGGTCCTCAGCGTTGGGGTGGTTTGATCGGGTGTCGTCGAAGTTGGCGCTCATGTTTGGACCCCTAGTCCGGCGGCCTCCAGGTGTGACGCCAACTTGGCGAGCCCGAGGCGGATCCGGCTTTTGGCCGTGCCTTCAGGAATGGACAGTTTCTCGGCGACCTCCCGGTAGGTGTGCCCACCGAAGTAGGCCAGCACGATGGCGTCGCGCTCGGAGGTCGAGAGTTCTTCGAGGGCATCGCGGATGTTGGATGACCTGATCAGCTCCCACGCCTCACGTTCGATGTCGGCGGGAGGCGAGGTGGTTGCCAGGTCCACCTCGTGGCGCTCCTCACGATCGCGACGAGCCTGCTCGCTTCGGATGCGATCCACGGAGCGGCCGTGGGTGATGCGCAGCAGGTAGGTGCGCAGCGAACCACGCTCCGGGTCGTACCGCTCGGGGTTGTTCCACAGGCGGACGAACGTGTCTTGGAGCACCTCTTCGGCGATGTGGCGGTCGCAGATGACCCGGTTGGCCAGGCCGTACACGGCATCGCCATGACGGCGATACAGCTCGCGCAGGGCCTCCTCGTCATAGCGCCCGACTGCAACCACGAGGGCTGCGTCGGAAAGGCCGACACGTTCTTGGTCCATCGGCTCGTCATTCGAGGCCGAGTGGCCGTCCGGATCACTCATCGTGGAGATTCTCCCCCTCGGCTTGACCGACCATGCATCGACAGCCACCGGATCGAACCGGCCAGGCGAGGCTATCCCGGGCCGAGGCCCCGACGAGGCAGACGCCGCCGGTGGAGGGATCGCCGGTCATCGACCGACCGGTTCGGCTCGATACCCAACCTCCCACAGGGTCAACCCGTGAGCCGGGGCAACTCGCCCACACCGTTGCCGATCGCGGCTCTCCAACGCCTCCGCAACCGATGCGACGCTCCGGCTGCCCTGCCCAACCTCCACCAAGGTGCCCACCATCGAGCGCACCTGGTGGTGGCAGAACGAGCTGGCCACCACCCAAAAGTCCAAGCGATTCGGCCCATCGGCCACGACGTCGAACCCCAGCAGATTCCTCACCCTCGACCGTTCGGGCCAACCGGGTGCCGGTGGCGTGCGCCGACAGAACGCCGAGAAGTCGTGCTGGCCGACGAATGCCCGGGCCGCCTCGGCCATGGGCGCCACATCGAGGTCGCCCTCGTTGTGCCAGACGAAGCGTGCCACTTGCGGGTCGACCCACACCGAGTTCACCACCGAGTAGCGGTAGCGACGCCAGCGGGCCGAGAAGCGAGCGTCGAAGCTGTCGGGCACCTCGGCCGCCTCGCTGACGGCTATCTCGGGGCCCAACATCCGGTTGAGGGACCGCAGCACCCGCGCCGCATCCAGCGCGGCGCCGGTGTCGAAGTGAACCACCTGGCCCCTGGCGTGCACGCCGGCATCGGTGCGCCCAGCGCAGGTGACCGCCACGTCGTGTCCGCAGAGCTTGCCCAGCGCGCCGTTCAGCTCGCCGGCCACGCTCCGGATGCCGCGGTTGACCGCGAAGCCGCGAAACCCGCTGCCGTCATAGGCAAGATCCAACCGCCAGCGAGTCACGTTGCTGCTCCCCGGGACGCAGCCCCGACGACGTTCCGCCTCCAGGGCGCTGCCTCATGCGCGCGACGTCGGCCACCGCGACCCGCCAGTGCGAGGCAGTGCCGGGGGGTTGTGGCACCCAGCGACATAGCGGAGCGGTCGAGGGGTGCCATGACCCCCCGGCGCTGTCGCGCCATGCGCCCGAATCAGACCAGTTCGATGATCGCCATCGGGGCATTGTCGCCCTGGCGGCGGTCGCCCAGCTTGAGGATGCGGGTATACCCACCCGGCCGATCGGCGTAGCGGGGGCCGATGTCCTCCATCAACATGTCAACGATCTCGGTGTCGCCGAGGAACGCCAGGAGCTGACGGTGGTTGTGCAACCCGCCCTTGGAGGCCTTGGTGATCACCTTCTCGGCGACGGGGCGCATGGCCTTGGCCTTGGCCTCGGTCGTGACGATGCGCTCGGCTGCGATCAGCGAGGCGACAAGGTTGGCCAGCATCAACCGTTGGTGCTTGGCCGACCCACCCATGCGGCGACCCTTGGTGGGGGTTCCTCTCATGGCATCTCCCGGGAGTTCAGTGCCAGGCCCCGCTCATCCAGCTTGACCAGCACCTCGTCGAGCGACTTCTGCCCGAAGTTGGTGATGGCCAGCAGGTCATCGGGGGTCTTGGACAACAGCTCGCCCACGGTGTTCACCTGTGCTCGCTTGAGACAGTTGCGGGGGCGCTCCGACAGCTCCAGGTCTTCGATGGGAAGCTCGAGGTCGGGCGAGGTGCCGGCCGCCGGGGCGATGTCGCCCAGCTCCAGACCCTCGGGCTCGTCGGTCAGCTCGGCGACCAGCTGCACCAACCCGGCCAGGGTGGCGCCGGCGGAGGCCAACGCGTCGCGGGGTTCGATGGAGCCGTCCGTCTCGATCTCCAGAACCAGCCGGTCGTAGTTGGTGGACTGCTCCACCCGAGTGGGCTCCACGGTGAACGACACCCGGCGAACGGGCGAGTAGATGGCGTCGATGGGAATGGCGCCGATGGTTTGGCTGCCCTTGGTGGAGTCGGCGGGCGAATAGCCCCGGCCCCGCTCGATGGTGAGGTCCATGGCCAGGTGGCCGCTCTCGTTGACCGTGGCGATGGGCAACTCGCCGTTGAGGATCTCCACCTCGGAGGTGGTGCGGATGTCCGCAGCGGTCACATCGGTGGGCCCGGCAACGTCCAGGCGCAACACGACGGCCTTGTCGGACTCGGAGGAAACCACCACGTCCTTGAGGTTCAAGATGATGTCGGTGACGTCCTCGGCGACACCGGAGATGGTGTCGAACTCGTGCAGGGCCTCATCGAAGCGCACCGAGGTGACCGCGGCCCCAGGGATGGAGCTCAGCAGCGTGCGGCGCAGCGAGTTGCCAAGCGTGTGGCCGAAGCCGGGCTCGAGGGGGCCGATGGCGAATTGCTGGCGGGTGCCTTCGCCCTCGTCGAGGGCTTCGACCGTGGGTCGTTGGATCACGAGCATGGTGGTCGCACCTTCCTGGGGTGATCTGGGAGCTTGGGGGGAGAATGGCTGGAAAGAAGTTTCGGCCCGAACCTGACGGGCCGGGGCGGCACGGGGGTTACTTGGAGTAGAGCTCGACGATGAGTTGCTCTCGCACGGGCACGTCGATCTGCTCACGGACGGGGAGCTCCCGCACCGAGACGGAATGGTGGTTCTCGCCCCGCTCCAACCACGCGGGAGGGGTGCGGTCGAGCGTGTCCTTGTTCCACTGGATCGTGATCATCTCCCGGCTCTTCTCGCGGAGGGTGACCACGTCGCCCTTGCGGAGGCGGTAGCTGGGGGTGTTCACGCGCTTGCCGTTGACCTCAAGGTGGCCGTGGCTGACCAGCTGGCGGGCCTGGGGCCGGGTGGCCGCCCACCCGGTGCGGTACACCACGTTGTCGACCCGCAGCTCGCAGTACATCAGGAGGGTCTCGCCGGTGACGCCCGGGCGCCGCGAGGCCTCCTCGTACAGCTTGCGGAACTGCTTTTCGGTGAGCCCGTAGGAGAAGCGAGCCTTCTGCTTCTCCTGCAGCTGCACCAGGTACTCGGAAACGTTGCCGCGTCGGCGGGTCCGTCCGTGCTGGCCTGGCGGGTAGGGGCGCTTCTCCATGGCGAGGTTCTCGCCCTTGGTTCCCCAGATATTGGTTCCGAGGCGACGAGAGACGCGCGCCCGGGGTCCGGTGTAGCGGGACATGTCTGGTTCCTTCCTGCTACTGACGGCGCCGCTTGGGCGGCTTGCAGCCGTTGTGGGGTACTGGTGTGACGTCCTTGATACCGATGACTTCGATACCCAGGTTCTGGATGGAGCGAATGGCCGTCTCGCGACCGGAGCCGGGGCCCTTCACCATGACATCCACCCGACGAACGCCGTGCTCCATGGCCCGGCGGCCGGCCTGCTCTGCGGCCATCTGCGCCGCATAGGGGGTGGACTTGCGGGAACCCTTGAAGCCGACGTTGCCCCCCGAGGCCCAGGCGAGGATATTCCCCTCTTGGTCGGAGATGGCGATGATCGTGTTGTTGAACGACGACTTGATGTGAACCACGCCGTGGGTCACGTTCTTGCGCTCACGACGGCGGGGTTTGCGTGCGCCGGCTTGGGGCTTGGCCATACTCAGTCCTCGGTCTGGTTCGCTCGTGTCGCTGGGTTCTCAGCGGTAAGGGGGAAAGGGGTGCAGGGGAAAGGGGAACTTGGGTGGGCGAATGCGCCCGGGAGTTACTTGCGGACCTTCTTCTTGCCGGCCACGGTCTTCTTCGGGCCCTTGCGGGTGCGGGCGTTGGTGTGGGTGCGCTGACCCCGAACCGGCAACCCTCGGCGGTGCCGCAGGCCTTGATAGCTGCCGATCTCCATCTTGCGCTTGATGTTCTGTTGCACCTCGCGGCGCAGGTCGCCCTCGGTCTTGAGGTTGGCCTCGATGTAGGTGCGCAGCTGGCTCACCTCGCTCTCGGTGAGGTCGCGTACCCGGGTGTCCTCCGGCAGGCCGATGTCGGCGCAAATGGCCTTCGCCGCGCTGGAGCCGACTCCGTAGATGTAGGTGAGGGAAATCACCAGCCGCTTCTCGCGGGGGATGTCCACTCCGGCGATTCGTGCCATGTTGCTAGAACTCCTCGATCATCGGTGTATCAACCATGTGGTGCAACATCAGCCCTGTCGCTGCTTGTGCCGCGGGTTATCGCAGATGATGCGCACGGTGCCGCCGCGGCGGATCACCCGGCACTTCTCACACATGCGCTTGACGCTCGGTCGAACCTTCATCGTTGCCTCTCAGACCTGCGGCGGATGCCGCCGGCCACTACTTGTACCTGTAGGTAATACGGCCTCGCGAGAGGTCGTAGGGGGTGAGCTCCACCTGCACCTTGTCGCCGGGCAGGATACGGATGTAGTGCATTCGCATCTTGCCGGAGATGTGGGCCAACACTTCGTGGCCGTTTTCCAGTTCGACGCGGAACATCGCGTTGGGGAGGGACTCGTTGACGACTCCCTCCATGACGATGGCGTCTTCCTTGGACTTAGGCAGGGTAACTCCTTCAATTGGGGGCGGTCCCGATGGATGAACCGCCGCGGCGGTGGGAATCGGGGCTACGATCGGCGCCGGTCGGAGGTGACCGGCGACTGGGGTGGATGCCCGAGCGGAGTGCGTCGACACGCGACGACACAGCCACTGGCGCTTGGGGCGAAGAACGAGCTTAGCGGTGCTGGCTCGGTGGGCAAAACCGGGGTCATCATCGGCCCAACTCGTCGGTGACCGCTGCGATGACTCGCTGGGCGACGTCGCCGACATCCCCCACGCCGTCGACCAGGACCAGCTGGTTGCGCTGGCGATAGCGGGCCAGCAGCGGCTCGGTCTGCTCGGCGTAGACGGCGAGACGCTGGCGGACCGCCGCCTCGGTGTCGTCCTCGCGCTGGGTCACGGGGCTGTGGTCCACCTCGCACTCGCCCGCCACGGCGGACGGGTCGGTGGCGGTGTAGATGTGGCCCTCGGCCTCGCACACCCGGCGGGAGGAGATGCGCTCGACGACGACGTCCTCGGGCACCTCCAGGTTGATCGCCAGGTCCAACGGTGGATCGGCGATCTCGTCGAGGTCGTCAGCCTGGGTGGGCGTCCGTGGGAACCCGTCCAAGAGCCAACCGCCGGCCACATCGGGCTGATCCAGTCGCTCGGCCACGATGCCTCGCAACACGTCGTCGGGGACGAGGTCGCCGCGGTCCATGATGGCCTTGGCGGCCAGCCCGATCTCGGTGCCCGCCGCAATCGCGGCCCGGAAGATGTCTCCCGTGGAGATGTGGGGCACGCCGAAATGCGCGGCCAGCCGCTTGGACTGGGTGCCCTTGCCGGCGCCCTGCCGGCCGAAGATCACCAGGCGTGTGCCGCGTTCGCTCATCAACGGCGCTTCTCAGGCTTGGAGGAGAGGAAGCCCTCGTAGTTGCGCAGCATGAGCTGGCCGTCCACCTGCTTCATCAGCTCGAGGGCAACACCCACGGCTATCAGCAGAGAGGCACCGCCGATGGAGAACGCAATCCCGGAGTTGGCACGCCCCACGATCATCACCACGATGATGGTGGGGACCAAGGCCAGGAAGGCGATGAACAACGCGCCCGGGAAGGTGATGCGGTTCAGCACCTTGGCCAGGTAGCGCTCGGTCTGAGGGCCGGGCCGGATGCCGGGGATGAACCCGCCCTGCTTGCGCAGGTTGTCCGCCTGCTGGACGGGGTCGAAGGCGATCGACGTGTAGAAGTAGCTGAAGCCGAAGATCAGCAGCCCGAAGATGGCCAGGTACACGGGCGAGGCGGCCTGTACCAGGTTGCCGTCGATCCAGCGGCGGATGGAATCACCCCAACCGGTCTGGGGCAGCACGTTCACCAACAACACCGGCATCTGCAGGAACGCTGAGGCGAAGATGATGGGGATGACGCCGGCCTGGTTGACCTTCAGCGGGATGTAGGTGCTCTGACCGCCGTACATGCGACGTCCCACCTGGCGCTTGGCGAACTGCACCGGGATCTTCCGCACACCGTTCTCGATGTAGATGATGAAGATCAGCAGGAGCACGGCCACGCCGAATACCAGCGCGACCGCCCACCAGCCATTGGAGGCCCTCAGGCTGGCCCCCACCGACGGAAAGCCCGAGACCACCGAGGAGAAGATGATCAGCGACATGCCGTTGCCGATTCCGCGCTGGGTGATGAGCTCGCCCATCCACATGAGCAGTGCGGTGCCGGCGGTGAAGGTGACCACGATGAGCGACAGGGTGCCCAGGTTGAAGTTGGTGACCAACGAGATGTTGGTGTTGCTGGTCAGGCCGCCGCCCCCGTTCTGGAACAGGTAGACAAACCCGGTGCTCTGCAGCACGGCGATGCCGATGGTCACGTAGCGGGTCCACTGGGTGATCTTGCGTTGCCCGACCGCACCCTGCTTCTGCCACTCCTCCAACTTGGGGATGACCACGCCGAGGATCTGCAGGATGATCGACGCCGTGATGTAGGGCATGATGCCCAAGGCGAAGATGGCGAACTGCGTCAGTGCGTTGCCCGAGAACAGCTGCAGGTAGCTGAGCACGCCGCCCTGTTCGGCTTGGGCCTTGATGGCCGCCACGGCGGACTGGTCGATGCCGGGTGCGGGGATGAACGAGCCCAAGCGGTACAGCGCCAGGATGAACAACGTGAACAGGACCTTGTTCCGAAGTTCGGGGATCTTGAACAGGTTGCGCAGCGATGACACAGGCGAGCTCCGAGTCTGACTCAGCGGTTGGTGTGGGCCGAGCCGTGGAACGCCGGGCGTACGGCGTGGGGCAGGTCGAGCCGTTCGACGCTGCCGCCGGCGGCAGTGATGGCCGCCTCTGCCGAAGCCGAGAAGGCGTGGGCCTTCACCGTGACGGCGCGGTTCAACTCGCCCCGGCCCAGCACCTTCACCAGCGAGCCCTTGCTCACCAGGCCGACGCCCAGCAACGTCTCAGGAGACACCTCGTCCAATCCGCATTCCTGGATGGTGTCCAGGTTGACGGGCTGGTACTCGACCCGGAAGGGGTTGTTGAACCCTCGCAGCTTGGGAAGCCGCTGGAACAGCGGCATCTGGCCGCCTTCGAAGGCAACCGGCACCGTGTTGCGTGCCCGCTGGCCCTTGGTGCCACGGCCGGCGGTCTTGCCACCCTTGCCACCGATACCGCGGCCGACGCGCTTGGCACGCCGCTTGGCGCCTGGCGCCGGCTGGAGATCGTGAACCTTCATGAGTTGTCTTCCTCGACATTGATGAGGTGGGGGACCTTGCTGATCTGGCCCCGGATATCGGGGGTGTCCGGCACCACGTTGGAGCGGCCGATTCGTCCGAGGCCCAGCGCCCGCAGCGTGCCTCGCTGCTTGGGCTTGGAGCCGATGGCCGAACGGGTCTGGGTGACCTTCAAGCTACCCATCATCGCACCTCGGTTGGCTCGGGCGCAGGCCCGCGCTGGCTCTCTTGCCAGGCACGCCACAGGGCGGGGGGCATGAACTCCTCGGGATCGAGGCCCCGCAGCCGCGCCATCTCGTCGGGGCGGCGCAGGCTCGTCAGGCCATTCATGGTTGCCCGGGCCACGTTGATGTAGTTGGGCGAGCCCAGCGACTTGCACAGCACGTCGCCGATTCCGGCCTCCTCGAGAATGGCACGGGCGGCGCCGCCGGCGATCACTCCGGTACCCGGGGCGGCGGGCTTCAGCATCACCCGACCGGCGCCGAGTTCGCCGATGATGGGGTGCACAATTGTCGACCCGGCCATGGGCACGGTGATGAGGGTTCGCTTGGCCTCTTCGGTGCCCTTCTGGATGGCGAGGGGCACCTCCTTGGCCTTGCCGTAGCCCAGGCCCACCCGCCCGGCACCGTCGCCGATGACCACCAGCGCGGTGAAGGAGAACCGACGGCCGCCCTTGACCACCTTGGCCACACGATTGATGTTGATCACCCGCTGTTCGCGCAGGCTCGAGTCGTCAGACCCGCTGCGGGAGTTGCCGCGGTTGTTGTTCGGGGCCATATCTAGAACTCCAGTCCGCCGTCACGGGCGGAATCTGCGAGGGCGGCAACTCGGCCGTGGAAGCGGAAGCCACCCCGGTCGAACACCACTGTCGTCACTCCGGCGGCCTTGGCGCGGTCGGCGATTCGCTCGCCAACCGTCACGGCCGCCTCCTTGTTTCCGGTTGCGCCACCCCGCAGGTCGGGTTCCTGGGTGGAGGCGGAGGCCAGCGTGACGCCGGCGTTGTCGTCGATCACCTGCGCCACCACGTGGCGGTTGGAACGAAACACGGCCAGCCGAGGCCGGTCCTGGGTGCCATGCACCGTCGATCGCACCCTGGCGTGGCGCCGAATGCGTGAGCGCCGCTTGGCGTCTGTCTTGTTGGTCATCTCATGCTCCTGTGGCCGCTGCTCACTTGCCGGCCTTGCCGGCCTTGCGCTTCACGTGCTCGTTCGCATACCGCACGCCCTTGCCCTTGTAGGGCTCCGGCGGGCGCAGCGAGCGGATGTTGGCGGCCACCTGGCCGACCACCTGCTTGTCGATGCCGGCGATCTCGATGTAGGTGTTGCGCGGCAGCGTGAAGCTGATTCCCTCGGGTGCCTCCACCGTGATGGAGTGCGAGAACCCGAGCTGCAGCTCAAGGGCGTTGGAGCCCTTGGCGGTGGCGCGGTAGCCGGTTCCGACGATCTCCAGATCCTTCTGGAAGCCCGTGGACACGCCGGTGACCATGTTGTCCACCAGCGACCGGGCCAGGCCGTGCAGCGAGCGGGTCTCCCGCTCGTCATCGGCCCGGGCCACCGAGACGGTGCCGTCGTCGACGGCAACCGAGATGCCTCCCGGCAGCTCTTGGGTCAGTTCACCCTTGGGGCCCTTCACCGTGACCGTGTCGGCGTCGACCGACACCGTCACGCCGGCGGGGACCGCGATGGGCTGTTCTCCGATTCGTGACATGGCGTGCCCCCCCTACCAGACGTTGCAGAGCACCTCACCACCAACCCGGCGGCGACGTGCCTCCCGGTCGGTGATGAGTCCCTGGCTGGTCGACAGCACGGAAATCCCCAGGCCACCAACACGCGGGGACCTCGTTGGACTTGCGATAGATGCGCAGGCCGGGCTTGGACACCCGCTGGATGCCGGAGATCACCCGCTTGCGCTCGGGCGAGTACTTCATGGTGATGGTCAGGGTGTTGCCAGGCCCGTTGGGAGCTGGACTCACCTCGAACTCACCGATGTAGCCCTCTTTCTGGAGCACGGCGGCAAGGGCCTCCTTCTGCTTGGAGGAGGGCATGCGCACCTGGTCGTGCATCGCCACGTTGGCGTTGCGGACCCGGGTCAGCATGTCTGCAATGGGATCGGTCATCGACATTGGTTCAGGCCTCCTCTCACCAGCTCGCCTTGCGCACGCCGGGAATCTCCCCGGCGTGAGCCAGCTCTCTCAAACAGATACGACACAATCCGAACTTGCGGTACACGGCACGGGGGCGCCCGCAACGCGTGCAGCGGGTGTAGCCGCGCACCTTGAACTTCGGCTTGCGGTTGGCCTTCTCAATGAGTGCCTTGGTCGCCATTACTGCTGCCCTTCACGTTTGAACGGGAAGCTGAAGGCATCGAGCAGGGCCTTGCCTTCAGCATCGGTACGAGCGGTGGTCACGAGGGTGATGTCCATGCCACGGATGGCATCGACCTGGTCGTAGTCGATCTCGGGGAAGATGAGTTGCTCGGTCACCCCGAAGGTGTAGTTGCCCCGTCCGTCGAAGCTGCGGGGCGAGAGGCCGCGGAAGTCGCGGATTCGGGGAATGGCCAGGTTCACCAGCCGGTCGAAGAACTCCCACATGCGGTCGCCGCGCAGGGTGACCTTCACGCCGACGGCGTTGCCCTCTCGCAGCTTGAAGCCGGCGATGGACTTCTTTGCCTTCGTCACGATGGGCTTCTGACCGCAGATGATGGTGAGGTCACCGACCACCTTCTCGATGAGCGCCTTCTGCTCGGTGGCGGCGCCGGCGCCCACATTCACCACGATCTTGGTGAGGCGGGGCACCTCCATGACGTTTTCCAGGCCCAACGCTGCCTGGATCTCGTCGCGCAGCACCTCGTTGTAGCGCTGCTTCAGGCGGGGAACTGGCCCGGTGCCGTCGTAGTCGCCCACGCTGATGAGGGGCTCGGACTCGGCGTCCTTGCTGGCGGTATCGGTACTCACAGCTCACCTCCGCTGCGCCGGGAGACCCGGACCTTGTTGCCGTCCTCGTTGACCTGGAAGCCGACGCGGGTGGGCTTGCCGCCTTCGACCAAGGCCACGTTCGACACGTGGATCGGGCCCTCGGCCTCGCGGATGCCGCCGGGTTCACCGGCCTGGCGGGGCTTGTCGTGATGCTTCTGCACGTTGACACCCTCCACCAGCAGGCGCTGCTCGGCGGGCATGGCCTTGAGCACCACGCCCTCGGTGCCGCGGTCCTTGCCCTGCAGGACGACCACGCGGTCGCCCTCTCGGATCTTCATCTTTGGTTGCGTGGTTGCACGCTTCCGACGTGGCATCACAACACCTCCGGGGCCAGCGAGACGATCCGCATGAACTTGCGATCTCGCAGTTCCCGGCCGACAGGGCCGAAGATGCGGGTGCCACGCGGCGCGCGGTCCTCGCGGATCAGCACCGCTGCGTTCTCGTCGAAGCGAATATAGGAGCCATCGGGGCGTCGCTTTTCCTTCTTGGTGCGCACGATGACACAACGCACCACCTCGCCCTTCTTCACCGCAGCGCCGGGCAGCGCATCCTTCACGGTGGCCACGACCACGTCGCCGATCGAGGCGTAGCGACGCCGCGAGCCGCCCAGCACCTTGATCACCAGCACCTCGCGGGCGCCGGAGTTGTCGGCCACCCGCATGCGGGTTTCCTGCTGGATCATCGAGCACGCTCCAGGATCTCCAACAAGCGCCAGCGCTTGGACTTGGACAGCGGCCGGGTCTCCACCACGCGCACCCGGTCGCCAACGTTGAGGGTGTTGTCCTCGTCGTGGACATAGAGGCGCTTGGTGCGGCGGACCGTCTTGTCGTAGGCGCGGTGGCTCACCTGTTGGGTGAAGCTGACGACGACGGTCTTGTCCATCTCTGCCGAGGTGACGATGCCCTCCCGCTGCTTGCGGGTGGCGCGCTCCTCGGTCGCAGCGGTGTCTGGCTGCTCCGTGGTGTCGGTGGGCTTGGAGGCCATCAGACGCTCTCCCTTTCGGCGGCGGCGATTTCGCGCTCGCGCAGCTCGGTCATGATGCGGGCGATGGTGCGGCGCACCTCGCCCAGGCGGGCGGAGTTGTCCAGCTGCCCAGTCACCAGCTGAAAGCGCAGGTTGAACAGCTCCTCGCGGCGCTCGGCCAGCTGGCTGAGCAGTTCCGCGTCGGCGATCTCCCGGACGGGAGTACGGTCCTTGGCCATCAGATGCCCTCCTCGCGGGTGACGATGCGGGCCTTGATCGGCAGCTTCTGGATGGCCCGGTCGAGTGCGCCCTTGGCCACCGCCTCGTCGGGGTAGGACAACTCGAACAGGATGCGTCCCGGCTTCACGGGAGCGACCCAGCGCTCGGGATTGCCCTTGCCGGAACCCATGCGGGTCTCGGCCGGCTTCGCTGTGATGGGCTTATCGGGAAACACCGTGATCCACACCTTGCCGCCGCGCTTGATGTGGCGGGTCATGGCGATACGGGCGGCCTCGATCTGACGGGCTGAGATCCAGCCCGGCTCGAGGGCCTGCACGCCGTACTGGCCGAAGCTGACCGCGGTGCCGCCCTTGGCGTTGCCCTTGAGCCGCCCGCGATGGTGCTTGCGGTGTCGAACCTTGCGTGGCATCAACATGGCGTCACTCCCCCTCGTTCGGTCGGAAGTGCTCGAGGCCCTTCGAGCGAGACTGAGCCTGGCGCTCGATTTCTTCCTCTTCGCTCAACAGCTTCTCGAACTCGGGATCCGCCTCTTTCAGCAGGGGCGCCGGCTCTTCGGCAGCGACCTCGTCGCCGGCCTGGGGCGGGGTGGGACGGGACGACACCACGCGTGCGGCAGCCTCCTGGCCGGTGGACTCGCCCACCGCCATGGCGGCCTCCTTGGAGGCCTTGTCCTCGCCCTGGGCCTTGTACGGGAGGATGTCGCCCTTGTACAGCCAAACCTTGACGCCGACGCGGCCGGTGTTGGTGGCGGCCTCGCGTAGGCCGTAGTCGATGTCGGCGCGCAGCGTGTGCAGCGGCACCCGACCCTCGCGGTACCACTCCGAACGGCTCATCTCGGCACCGCCGAGACGGCCGCCGCACTGAACCCGGATGCCCAGCGCGCCCGCCTTCATGGCGTTCTGCACCGCTCGCTTCATGGCCCGGCGAAAGGCCATGC
Organism: Microthrixaceae bacterium; assembly: GCA_041394405.1. Lineage (GTDB taxonomy): Bacteria > Actinomycetota > Acidimicrobiia > Acidimicrobiales > Microtrichaceae > Microthrix. The sequence goes on along the minus strand of JAWKIF010000008.1, from coordinate 186,085 downwards.
GGTTGGCCAGCTGATCGGCCACGCCCTGGGCGATGAGCGCGGCGTCCAGCTCCGGCTGCTTGATCTCCTGGATGTTCAGCTGCACCTTGGGGTTCTTGGTGATCTTGGCCAGCTCCTGACGCAGCTCATCGGCCATGGCGCCCCGTCGCCCGATGACGATGCCGGGGCGAGCGGTGTGCAGATCGATGCGCACCCGGTCACGGGTTCGTTCCACCTCGATGCGGGAGATGGCTGCGTTGGCCATGCGATCCATGAGGTAGCGGCGGATCTCCCAGTCCTCGACCACGTAGTCGACGTACTGCTCACGGTCGGCGTACCACCTGGACTTCCAGTCGGTGGTGACCCCCAGCCGGAAGCCGTACGGGTTGACCTTCTGTCCCATCAGTCCTCGTCCTTGTCGTCTTCGGCGCCTGCTGCGTCGGCGGTGTCGGCGGTGTCTTCGTCGGCGGTGACAGCCTCATCGGTGACAGCGTCATCGGTGGTGGCGTCATCGGCTTCGTCAGTGTCGGTGTCAACCACCTCGCCAGCGGGTTCCTCCGCCGTCGTGGGCGCCTCGGCCTCGACCGGTGCGTCATGTTCGGCCTCATCAGTCTCGGGCTCGCCCACCGATGCGGGTTCGGTGTCCTCGCCGCGGCTGCGGGCCACGCGCCGGGCGCGGGATGAGGCGGCATCGGCCGGACCACCCGTGCGCTCCCTCCGCTCGGCGATCTCCTCGGGCGACAGGCGGCCGACGATGATCGTGATGTGGCACGACCGCTTGCGGATCTTGGTGGCGCGGCCACGCGCACGGGGCCGAAAGCGCCCCATCGTGGGCCCCTCATCGGCGAAGCAGGCAGCGACGAACAGCTCGTCGGGGGGCAGGCCGTCGTTCGCTCCGGCGTTGGCAATGGCCGAGCGCAGCAGCTTGCCGATGGGACGGCCGGCCTCGCGCTCGCAGCGGTTCAGCTCGTCCATGGCCTCGGCCACGGGAAGCCCTCGCACCAGGTTGAGCACCTGACGTGCCTTGTAAGCCGAGAAGCGTGCGTGACGGAGTACCGCCCTGGTGCCCGGCCGTTCGTTCGTCTTCACTCCAGAACCCGACATGGTCATCGTCCGCCTCGAGCCGATCGTTCCTGGCCTGCGTGGAACTTGAAGGTCCGGGTTGGGGCAAACTCGCCCAGCTTGTGTCCCACCATGGACTCCGTGACGTACACCGGCACATGCTTGCGGCCGTCGTGCACGGCGATGGTGTGGCCCACCATGTCCGGGATGATCGTGGAGCGCCGGCTCCACGTCTTGATGACGGTCTTCTCGCCCTTGTCGTTCAGCGCATCCACCTTCTTCAGGAGATGGTCGTCGACAAAGGGACCCTTCTTCAGGCTGCGGGGCATATCAGTGGTTCCTCACGGTGCGCGGGTTCGTGCTGTCGGTGCTGCGGCGGGCGGCGCTCATCGGCGCGACCCCCGCGTGCGGCGACGCCGCACGATCAGCTGCTGGCTGGGCTTGGTCTTGTCTCGGGTACGACCCTCGGGCTTGCCCCACGGCGACACCGGGTGGCGGCCACCGGAGGTCTTGCCCTCGCCGCCACCGTGCGGGTGGTCCACCGGGTTCATGGCCACGCCACGAGTCTGGGGGCGCTTGCCCTTCCAACGGTTGCGGCCGGCCTTGCCGATCTTGATCAGTTCGTGCTGCTCGTTGCCCACCTGCCCAATGGTGGCCCGGCAGTCGATGGGCACCCGGCGCATCTCGGTCGAGGGCAGGCGCAGGGTGGCGTAGCCGCCCTCCTTGGCCACCAGCTGCACCGACGTGCCGGCGGAACGCGCCATCTTGCCGCCGCCACCAGGCTTGAGCTCGATGTTGTGCACGGTGGCGCCGACGGGGATGTAACGGAGCGGAAGGGCGTTGCCGGGACGAATCTCCGAGCCCTGACCCGACTGCAGCTCATCGCCAACCTCGACGCCGCGGGGCGCCAGGATGTAGCGCTTCTCGCCGTCGAGGTAGTGCAGCAGCGCGATGCGACACGACCGGTTGGGGTCGTACTCGATGGTGGCGACCTTTGCGGGCACGCCGTCCTTGTTGCGCCGAAAGTCGATGGTGCGATAGCGCTGCTTGTGACCACCACCGCGATGGCGGGCGGTCTTGCGGCCCTTGTTGTTGCGCCCACCGGTCTTGGACTTCTGCGCAACCAACGACTTCTCGGGGGTCGAGCGCGTGATCTCGGCAAAGTCCGAGACCGTCTGGAACCGTCGTGCCGGGCTGGTCGGCTTGCGTTTTCTGAGACCCATGCTGCTTCCTCTCAGCGAACTTCGAACAGTTCGATCTCGTCACCCTCGGCGAGGGTGACCATGGCCCGCTTGGTGGCGGACCGCGACCCGTAGGTCATGCGCCGACGTTGGCGGATTCGCTTGCCGGGGCGGTTCAGGGTGTTCACCTTCACCACCCGCACGTCGAAGATCTCCTCCACGGCCTGGCGGATCTCCACCTTGTTGGCGTCGGGGGACACGATGAAGGTGTAGGTACCCTCATCGATCAGGCCGTAGCTCTTCTCGGAGACCACGGGGCGAATGATGACGTCTCGTGCGTCTCTCATGACAGTTCATCCTCGGAAGGCTGGGCGGCCTCGGTTGGGGAGTGCTCCGGTTCGGCCGACGCGGATCCCGGGAGCGAGTCGCGGGTGTAGATGACGTAGTCGCTCACCAGCACGTCGTAGGTCGTGACCTGTCCGGCACCGACCAGCGACACGCCGGGGAGGTTGCGGAGGCTGCGGCGGGCGACGTCGTCATCGGGACCCAGTACCACCAGGACCCGACCTTCGGCGCCGACGGCGGCGAGCGCCGCCTTGGCGCCCTTGGTGCTGGGGGTGTCGAGCCCCCAGCCGTCGAGCACGATCAACCGCTGGTCGGCCAGGCGATCGGACAACGCCGATGCCAGGGCCAGGCGCTTCATCTTCTTGGGGGTGCGCTGGGCATAGCTGCGGGGCTTCGGGCCATGGGCCACGCCGCCCCCGCGCCAATGCGGCGCACGGATGGAGCCCTGCCGGGCATTGCCGGTGCCCTTCTGGCGCCAGGGCTTGCGGCCGCCGCCACGAACCTCGGCCCGGGTCTTCGTGGATGCGGTGCCCTTGCGAGCGGCGGCGAGCTGCGCCACCACCACCTGGTGCATCACGGGCCCGTTGGGCTCGACACCGAACAGTGCGTCGTCGAGTTCGACCGAACCCGACGTGGTGCCGCTTGTGGTGAGCAAATCGACGGTTGCCATCAGCGTTGACCTCCAGCGACGGCCTTCACGGCGTCGCGAATGACGACATAGGAACCCTTGGGGCCGGGAACCGAGCCCTTCACCAGGACGACGCCGGCCTCGGCGTCGGCCCGCACCACCTGAAGATTTTGGGTGGTCACCTGATCGCCTCCCATGCGGCCGGCCATGCGGGTGCCCTTGAACACCCGGGACGGCGTGGCGCACGCGCCCACCGCGCCGGGCTTGCGGTGCACCTTGTGGGCGCCGTGGCTGGCCGGCTGACCGGAGAAGCCATGGCGCTTCATGACGCCGGCGAAACCCTTGCCCTTCGAAACACCCGACACGTCGATGCGCTCGCCCGCCTCGAAGAGCGAGGCGTCCAGTTGCTGTCCAACCTCGTAGCTGGAGGCGTCAGCCAAGCGGAGTTCAACCAGGCGCACCCCGGGCTCGACGCCGGCGGCGTCAAAGTGCCCCGCCTCGGCCTGGGTGAGCTTGGACGGCTTCTTGGAGCCGAAGGTCACCTGGAGGGCTTCATAGCCGTCGGCGCCGTCGGCCGACCGCACGGCCACCACCCGGCACGGGTCCACCTTCACCACCGTGACCGGCTGAATCTGGGCGTCGTCGTCCCACACCTGGGTCATGCCGATCTTTGTTCCGACGATTGCTTTGTTCGCCATGACGGCTCGTCCTTGGTCGCTACTGCGCCTGCCGGCCGGAGGCCGAATGGCGGAGGGGTTACAGGGCTGAAGTTTGCTGCCCTTGCTCATGCAAACGCTCCGCCGGGCGGACCTAGCGGAGCGTGTGGCTCGGTTGTGTCCCCTGGTTCCATCCGGCGTCGCCCCCACCTGGGTGGGGCAACGGAGTTCCTTCAGGCCTCGGGGAGCCTCGATTGGCGGGCCCGGGGGGAGCCCTCGCACGAAGGGTCGACTCTAGCGCCGGCGACCTGCCGAGACAAGCCGAGGGCGGGAGCGACGACGTTTCCCGGCTACCAGAGCCGGATGCCCTTACTCACGGACTGCAGGGGCAGATAGTGCAGCATCAATTCGCCGTACACCACGATGCACAGCACTGCGGCCACGCCCACCCAGACGCCGATGCGGTCCAGCAGGAAGTGGTTGAGGTGGGGACCGTGCTCCACCTCGGTGATGGGCACGATCTGGGTGCCCTCAACCCGCTTGGAGTTGTAGATGGTCTTGATGATGACGAGGAAGAAGATGCAGGCGCTGATGAACATCACCGTGCCGCCGATGCCGGCCATGGCGTTGCCGATGCCCCACTCGGGGTGATCGACGGAGTAGATCGCCGAGTTCACGGCGGTGCGGCGGGGCTGACCCTCGACTCCGTTCTGCATGAGCCCGCGGGAGAAGGTGAACACACCGCCAAGCCACAGCCACGTCTGGGCAACGGCCAGCTTGCGGCCCCACAGCTGCTTGCCGGTGAGGTACGGCACGAACCAGTAGGAGATGGCCATGATGGACAACGCCACCGCCGTGCCCACGGTGAGGTGGAAGTGGCCCGGGATGAACGCAGTGTTGTGCACCACGATGTTGACGGTGTAGCTGGCGTTGATCAGGCCGCTGGCGCCGCCCAGCATGAAGGCGATGCCGGCCAGCAACTGTCCCGACACCACCGGGTTGCCCCACGGCAGCTTGCGGATCCACGCCACGTACCCGGTGCCACCGTTCTTCTTGGCGCCCTGTTCCAGGGCGGCAAAGAGCGTGAAGGCGGTGACCACGCTGGGGAAGAAGATGCCGAAGGTGAGGAGCCACTGGATGGTCTTGGACGACAGCGGGATGCCCGGGTCGGTGAACTGGTGGTGCACGCCCACCGGCACCAACAGCAGGAACGAGATGAACACGATGCGGGTGAGGCCGTCGCTGTAGAGCTTCCCGCCCACCCACTTCGGCAGCATCATGTACCAGCTGACGTAGATGGGCAGCAGCCAGAAATAGACGATGGGGTGGCCGGTGAACCAGAACAGCGTGCGGGTGAACTGCGGATCCACCGTGGTGGTCCAGCCGAAGGACCACGGGATGATGAAGGCCAACGCCTCGATGGCGATGCCCAGGCTGGCGACGAACCACATGAGGTAGGTCATGATGGAGACAAAGGCCAGCAACGGCACCCGCTCGCCGGGGTTGTCGGCCCGCCAGCCCCGCAGGGTGAGCAGCATGTTGGCCAACACCAGCCACGTGGAGATCACCAGCAGCACCGCGCCGATGTAGAAGGCCGGGGTGGCCTGCAGCGGGGCATAGAAGGTGAACAGCACCGTGGCCTTGTTGGCCAGGATCGCCCAGGCGGCCAGGGCCACGCCCAACCAGGCGCAGTACATGGACGCATTGGAAATCGCCCGGTTCAGGGGCCGCTCCAGGCCGCGCATGGTGGTGATCGAGCAGAACGCGTTGGCAAAGGTGAAGGTGAACACCAGCGCCATGGCCACCCCGTGCAGCGTGAGGCCCTCGTAGTAGGTGTTGAGACCCACGTTCTCGTACAGGTTGACGTCGAGACGCTCGAGGGCTTGGAGGATGCCCATGAGGGCGCCCAGAAACAGACCGACCAGGCTGAGGTAGAGCTGCCACTTGATGGGACGCAGGTCGGCGCCTTCCAGCCCGGGGATGTCCACGCCCCAGCGTGAGGGTTGTGGAGTGGCCGGCTCGTCGATGCCGGCCTGGGGGGCGGGTTCGGTGACGGTCATGTTCGCCCTACTCCTACTTCTCTGCCGGGGTGACGTTGATCTTGCCCCCCATGTTGTGGTGCTGGATGCCGCAGTACTCGTGGCAGATCAGCGAGTGCTGGCCGGACTCGTCAAAGGTCAGGTCCAGCTCGGTGATCTGTCCCGGGATGATCATGGCGTTGGCCTGCGTGTTCGGGATGTAGAAGCCGTGGATGACGTCCACGGTGGTCACCTCGAAGCGCACCCTCTTGCCCTGAGGGACCTCGACCGCCGGGGGATCCCATTGCCAGGCCTGAGCCACCATGGTCACCTTGTAGTCGAACTCGTCCTTCTCGTCAGCGGTGGCCTCGCGCACGCCCGGCTGGTCGAAGGGGGCGGTGTCGCGCACCTGCTCCGGTTCGATGCGGCCGGCGGGCTCCGGCAACGACGCGTGCCCGCCGGCGATGGACACCACGAGAGCGGCCACGGCGCCGAAGAGGAACACCGCCGCCAGCTTCATGAAGATCTTCTCGTACCGTTCGATCATCATTGGCTCAACCCCGCACGATCAGCGTGTAATAGGTGAAAGCCCACATCGCTGCGATGAGGGCCAAGAAGGCCAGCATGAGCACCATGGTGCCCGTGGGACGATGCTCGTCGTCGGTGTCGGCCTCATCTGACGCCTCGACGGTGGCGTCGCCGTCCCGGGCCGCGGGGCCGGTCTCACCGAAGGTGCCCGAGCGTCGTTCCTCGACCGAGTCGCCCGTTTCCGAATCCGTGGTGTCAGGCACCGGCGCCTCCGACGGCGAGCTGACCCTTCATGCCGGCATCGAAGTGTCCGGCTACCGAGCAGATCACCTGGTAGTCGCCCTCGGGCAGGTTGATGACGTCGTCGAGGGTCTCGCCGGCTGCCACGTCGCCGACGGCGGCCTCCACCATGGAGTCAGTGAACTCGGACTCGGCGCCGATGGTGGTGCCGGCCTTCAAGACGGTCCAGTTGTGCTCGACCGCACCTGAGTTGTCGAGCGTCACGGTGACGTCCTCGTCGGCCACGACCGCCGCGTTTTCTGGGTCGAATGCGAATTCGGAGGTGGCGATGCTCAGCTCGGTGGCCGGCGCCGCATCGGCGGCCGGCGCCGCCGCGCCACCGCCGCCACCGCCGCTGTCGTCGCTGGCCATCACAAAGGCGGCGATCGCCAGAATGAGCGCACCGAACGCCAACACGGTCACCAGGGCCAGCCAGGCGGCCTGCCCTTCGCCGTACATGATGTGCGACGTACCGTCGCCAGTGGTGGTCGTCTCGTCAGCGGCCATGGAACCTCCCAGACAGCGGGCACCGGCGGTGCCCGGAAGAAGCGCCTAGGTTGCCAACGTTGCTGAGAGCGCGCAAATCCTCCGGCATGCCCGCGACACGTTGTCCGCACGGGTGTTGTAGTGGAAAGAATCTGAACCGCAGTACTACAAAATCCAACCGTTTTTGGGATGCCCACCATGGGTCAGGCACGGTCGGTTGGTGCGTGCGCCCTCTAGCATCGGGCGGTGCCCGCACGCCTGACCGACACCCTCCGCGCCGACCTCGCCGCCAACGCCGAGGACCCCAAAGCCAAGCTGGTGGTGGTGGCATTTCGCCTGGCCTCATCGGTCAGCCGCTGGTCCCGCCTCGGTACCGCGCATCGAGTGGCGGCCGCACCGGCCCTGGTGGCCTATCGGGTGCTGGTCAACTGGCTGCTGGGCGTCGAGCTTCCCTCCAGCACCTCCGTGGGCCCCGGGCTCCGGCTTCGACACGGCCAGGGGTTGGTGGTCAACGCCGCCACGGTGTTGGGGTCCGACGTGATGCTGCGCCAGGGGGTGACCATCGGCAACGTGCGACGCAGCAGCGGCCCTTCGGGCTGTCCGGTGGTGGGCGACGGAGTGGAGTTCGGCGCCAATTCGGTGGTGGTGGGTGACATCACCATCGGGGAGGGCGCCGTCATCGGAGCCGGCTGCGTGGTGACCTGCGACGTGCCGGCCGGGGCGCTGGTCCGCCCGGCTCGCCCCGAGGTGGTGGAGCGCTAGCCGATCGGCCCCATCGCCAGGCCATGCACCCGCACCAGGTCGGGGTTGTAGCCCACCAGCGCGTCGGCCTCCAACGGAGGACTGAAGAAATAGCCCTGCACGTAGCGACCGCCCAGTTCCACGAGAGCAGCGAGTTGGCTCGGTGGTCTCGACCCCTTCGGCGACCACGCGGATGCCGAGGCGGTCGGTCATCACCAGCACGGCCTGCACGATGGCATGGTCGGTCCGGTATTCGTGGATGTCGGAGATGAAGCTGCGGTCCAGCTTGAGCGTCCGCGCCATCGGGAGGCGCTTCACGTAGCTGAGCGAGCTCATGCCCGTGCCGAAGTCGTCAATGGCGATGCCGACCCCCAGCGCAGCCAGCTCGGACAACAGCGGGATGCAGCGTTCGAGCTCGTTCACCAACGAATCCTCCGTGACCTCGAGGATGAGGTGGGACGGGTCGATGCCGGAGGTCACCACGTGCAACCGCACACGGGCCACGAAGTCGGGGGTCAGCAGCTGCCGGAGGGACAGGTTGACGGTCACGGTCGGGGCCTGATCACCCAAGGCCACACGCCAGGACACCTGGGCACGACAGGCCTCCGCCAAGACCCAATCGCCGAGCGGCACGATCAACCCCGTCTCTTCGGCCACGGGGAGGAAGGCAGCCGGCGACAACCGGCCTCGGTCGGGATGCTCCCACCGCACCAGCGCCTCAACGGCGGCCATGCGCCCCTCGACCAGGTCGACGATGGGTTGGTAGACCAGGCGAAGCTGTTCGTCGTCCATCGCCCGACGCAGCTCCTGTTCGATCACCGCCCGCTCGGCCACCTCGCTCCGCAACGACTGGGCGAACACCACGGTGGAGTTGCCACCTTCGGACTTGGCCCGCATCATCGCAATGTCGGCATCCGAGAAGGCCGCCTCGGCGCACGGCGCATCCGAGAGGGCAACCCCGATGCTGACGGTCACCGTGACCGTCCGATCGACCAACGTGAAGGGGCGGGCAAGCACCTCGTGGATTCGCTTGGCCAGGCCGACCGCCTCGTCGGGATGATCGCCGCCGTCGCACAGCACCAAGAACTCGTCCGCGCCCAACGAGCCGACCGTGTCGCCGGGCCTCACCGTGCGCTGAATCCGGCGGCCCAAGGCGCGCAGCAGTTCGTCGCCATAGTCACGGCCCAGCGAGTCGTTCGTGGCCTTGAACCGGTCCACGTCGATGAACAGCACCCCGACGCCGGCATCTCCCACGGCCGCCTCGGATCGGCGAACGTAGTCCTCCACCAACTCGCGCCGGTTCGACAGACCGGAGCGCTCCTCGCCCGTGGCGGCAACGGCATGCTCCGGCCGCGCGTCGTGTGAGTGGTCGTCGGTGATCAACAACACCAAGGCATCGGTGCCCAGGGGAGCATCCAGGTCCATCACACGACCCTCCACCCGGCGCTCGTCATCGTCCATGCCCACGCGGAAGCGCTTCCGCCCACAGGTCTCCCCCCGACGCGCCGCCTCGAGCCAGTCGCGGACCTCCGCCCGGTCGTCGTCGTGTACCCGCTCGAGCGGATCGTCGGGCCGGTCACCAGCGGCGAAGCCCAGAGCCTCTGCACCCTCGATCAGCTGACCTGCCCCATCGAAGAGCGACAGGCTGACCCCCGAGTCCAACCCCAGCTCGCGGGCCAGGCCCACCACCGAGGGCAGCGGAGGGGCCACGCGGTTCCGCACCAGCAGCCAGCTGGCCACCAGCCCCGCGATCAACACCAGCATCATCGCCTCGCTCAGGCCGGGCGTGGGATCCACCACCAACCCGACCACCGCCGCCACCAAGACACCCAGCGCCAGGGGCAACGGTGCGAAGGCATGTGCTGGGCTGAGACGTCTCATCCGCGCTCCGGGTGCACTTGACGGATTCCGGCTGAAACAGCCGGCCGATCAAGCGTGCCGGGCGAGCAAAGGAACCACAAGGGCCGTTCGGGCCAGTACGCCCTAGTGCAAACGACCCACCCGCTCCGGGCGGCGCTATTGGATCTTGATCTCGATGTCCACGCCAGCGGGAAGATCGAGGCGCTGCAAGGAATCCACCGTCTTCTGGGTGGGCTCGAGGATGTCGATGAGACGCTTGTGAACCCGCATCTCGAAGTGCTCGCGGCTGTCCTTGTACTTGTGCGGCGAGCGGATGACCGTGACGCGGTGCTTCTCGGTGGGCAACGGGATGGGCCCACGGATGGACGCCTGCGTCCTGACGGCCGTCTCGACGATCTTCTTTGCGGACTGGTCGATGACCTCATGGTCATAGGCCTTCAGGCGGATGCGGATGCGTTGGCTGGCCATGGGTTCTCCTCCGAGGCGCCGGTGGGGGGCCGCCGGCTTCGTGATCGTCGAGTGTCAAGGAACGGGGCGCCCGAGTGGGCGCACGAGCCGGACACCCTAGCGGCACGGCCGCGCCATCCACCATTGCGGAGGGCGTTCAGCGCCGAACGAGCGGCGCCAACTCAGTCCACGTACGCGAGGAGGTGCCCGACCACTCGTACAGGCTGGCCCCGAGTCCTCGGTACTCGGCCACGGCCCGGGCCATGTCGGCCGCCTGGCCGGCCTTGAGATCCGAGGCCATGCCACCCACCGAATGGATGGTGCTTCCGTTTCGACCCGTGAGCTGCGCGAACAGCTTGAAGTTCTCCACCGTGTAGCGATACCCGTGGTCCCAGTACGGAGCCCTGGCGCGTCGGAAGGTCCAGTAGCTCATGGGCAACAGCACGTCGCACAGCCTCGACACGTCACGCCAGGGGAAGTTCGGCCAGATGCTGGGCGTTTGCTTGAGCTGCAGCGGGGGATAGACGATGCCGCCCAGGCCCATCCCCGAGCCCACACGCTGGCGAAGCCGTTCCAGCAACAGGACCTGCCGCCGGCTGCGCTCGGCGGCATCGAAATTGGTGGTCTCGATGTCGATGCCGATGGCATCCACCCCCACGTCGCGCATGGCCACCAGCCGGGTGAGGTCGCGGTCCAGATTGGTCAGGGCGGGGAGGTACCAGCCCACCACCGAGATGCTGCGTCGATGGCATTCATCAACGAAGCGCCGCAGGGTGGAGGGGTCCAGCAGCGACGCGGTTCCGGACTGACGGGAGGTCTGGATGTAGAGCGTGGAGACGCCTCGGGCGCTGAGCGCCGCCACGTCCGAGGGGCGCACCAACGGCGTGCCGGTGATGGTGGGCGACCACTGGTACATCGAGGTCCAGGCGCCCAGGCCGCTGAAGGGCCCGAAGACCCCGCCCGGCGGTGGTGCCTGGCAGCCACACGAGCCCAGGGCGGCTGCGCCGACACCGACCCCCGCCAGGCCGGTCAGTGCGCTGCGTCGGTTCATCACAAGGTCCACCACGCGACGATACCGCCGAAACGGGAGGTTTCGGCGGTATCGAACGGGCCGCTGACGCGACCGGGCTGCGTGCGGCGGTGCTGACTACTTGTTGATCTTGGTGACGCGGCCCGCACCCACCGTACGACCACCCTCACGAATCGCGAACCGAAGCCCCTCCTCCATCGCGATCGGCGCAATCAACTCCACCGACATCGACGTGTTATCCCCCGGCATCACCATCTCCTTATCCGACGGCAACGTCACCGTCCCCGTCACATCCGTCGTCCGGAAATAAAACTGCGGCGAATACGCCGAGAAAAACGGCTTATGCCGCCCACCCTCATCCTTCGTCAACACATACACCTGACCCTCAAAATCGGTGTGCGGAGTAATCGAACCCGGCTTCGCCAACACCTGACCCCGCTGCACCTCATCCTTATCCACACCCCGCAACAACGCCCCAATATTGTCCCCAGCCTGACCCTGATCCAACAACTTCCGGAACATCTCCACACCCGTACACGTCGTCTTCTGCGTCGCCTTCAAACCAACAATCTCCACCTCATCACCAGTATGAACAGCACCCTGCTCCACCTTGCCCGTCACCACCGTGCCCCGACCCGTAATCGAGAACACATCCTCAATCGGCATCAAAAACGGGCGATCCAAATCACGCTGCGGCTCCGGAATATAAGCATCCACCTGCTCCATCAACGCCATCACCTGATCCTGAGCCCCCGCATCACCCTCCAACGCCTTCAACGCCGACACCGGACACACCGGAATATCATCCCCAGGGAACTCAAACTCCGACAACAACTCCCGAACCTCAAGCTCCACCAACTCCAGTAGCTCCTCGTCGTCAACCATGTCCACCTTGTTCAACGCCACCACAATCGACGGCACCCCCACCTGACGAGCCAACAACACATGCTCACGCGTCTGCGGCATCGGACCATCAGCAGCCGACACCACCAAAATCGCCCCATCCACCTGAGCAGCACCCGTGATCATGTTCTTGATGTAATCCGCGTGACCCGGCATATCCACATGCGCATAATGCCGATTGTCAGTCTCATACTCCACATGAGACACATTGATCGTGATCCCACGCTCACGCTCCTCCGGAGCCTTATCAATATTCTCAAACTCCGTGAACGCGTTCCCCTCAACCCGCTCCGACAACGTCTTCGTAATCGCCGCCGTCAACGTCGTCTTCCCATGGTCAATATGACCCATCGTCCCCACATTCATATGAGGCTTGTTCCGCTCGAACTTCTCCTTGGCCATGAGGGCTGATCTCCTTGTTGTCTGGATTTGGGGGGGGGTAGCTGGTGGGTGGGACTTGCGCCGGGTAGCGAAGTGGGTTGGCGCTACTTGCCGGTGACCCGGGCGACGATCTCTTCCTGCACCGACCTCGGGGTCGGCTGATAGCTGCCGAAGTGCATGGTGTAGGTGGCGCGACCCTGCGTCTTGGAGCGCAGGTCGGTCGAATACCCGAACATCTCCGACAGAGGAACCTCGGCCTCGATCACGTGGTTGGAGCCTCGCTGCTCCATCTTGCCCACCTTGCCGCGGCGGCTGTTGAGGTCGCCGATGACGTCGCCCATGTAGTCCTCTGGGGTGACGACCTCCACGTCCATGATGGGTTCCAGCAGGGTCGGCTTGGCCTTGCGGGCCGCTTCCTTGAACGCCATGGTGCCGGCGATCTTGAATGCCATCTCGGAGGAGTCGACGTCGTGGTAGTCGCCGTCGGTCAGTTCCACCTTCACGTCGACGACGGGGAAGCCGGCGAGCACACCCGAGGTGAGGCTCTCTGCCACGCCGTGGCCCACCGACGGGATGTACTCCTTCGGGATGCGGCCACCGGTGATGGTGTCCTCGAACGAGAAGCCGCCCCCCGGGCCGGTGGGGATGAGGTTGATGGTGATCTTGGCGTACTGGCCCGAGCCGCCGGTCTGCTTCTTGTGCAGGTAGGTGTGCTTGATGACCTCCTGGGTGAAGGTCTCGCGATAGGCCACCTGCGGCTTGCCCACCGTGGCGTCCACGTTGAACTCTCGCAGCATGCGGTCGATGATGACCTCGAGGTGCAACTCGCCCATGCCGGCGATGATCGTCTCGGCGGTTTCCTCGTCGGTGTGGACCACGAAGGTGGGGTCCTCCTCGGCCAGCGCGACCAGCGCCTTGGACATCTTGTCCTGATCGGCCTTGGTCTTGGGCTCCACCGCCACGTGGATGACGGGATCGGGGAACTCCAAGGACTCCAGCTGGATGAACGCGGACGGGTCGCACAGCGAGTCGCCGGTTCGGGTGTCCTTCAGGCCGATGGCGGCCACGATGTCGCCGGCGCCAACCGACTCCTGCTCGATCTGCTCCTTGGCATGCATCTCCAGGAGGCGGCCCATGCGCTCCTTGTTGCCGCTGCGCGTATTCAGCACCTGATCGCCCTTGGCCAGCTTGCCCGAGTACACCCGGAAGTACGTCAACTTGCCCACGTGCTCGGCGGTCATGATCTTGAACGCCAACGCGCAGAAGGGCTCGTCGTCCTGTGGCGCCCGGGTGACCGGCTCGCCCTTCCGGTCGAGGCCCTCCACGGGGGGAAGGTCGAGGGGGCTGGGCATGTAGAAGCACACCGCATCCAGCAACGGCTGCACGCCCTTGTTCTTGAACGCCGTGCCGTTGAGCACCGGCACCACGCCGTGGTGGAGGGTGGCCTCCCGAAGCGCAGCGCGCAGCTCCTCGGGGGACAACTCCTCCTCGTTGATGAACTTCTCCATGACCGTCTCGTCGGTCTCCGACAGGACGTCGATCAGGTCTTGGCGGTACTCGTCGGCCTGGTCCGCCAGATCGGCCGGGATGTCGGTCACCGTCCAGGAGGCGCCCAGCTCCTCGCCGTCCCACACCCAGGCCTGCATGGTGACCAGGTCGATGATGCCGGCGTAGTCGCCCTCGGCGCCGATTGGCAGCTGAATGACCGCCACCTTGGCGTTGAGGCGCTCCTTGATGGAGGCCAGCGCACCGAAGAAGTCCGCCCCCGTGCGGTCCATCTTGTTGATGAAGCACATGCGGGGCACGTTGTACTTGTTGGCCTGGCGCCACACCGTCTCGGTCTGTGGCTCCACGCCGGCCACGCCATCGAACACCGCGACGGCACCGTCCAGGACACGGAGCGAGCGCTCCACCTCGACGGTGAAGTCCACGTGGCCCGGGGTATCGATGATCTGGATGCGGTGGTCCACCTTGTTGACCGTGTCGGTCCAGTGCGCGGTGGTGGCCGCCGAGGTGATGGTGATGCCCCGCTCTTGCTCCTGGACCATCCAGTCCATGGTGGCTGCGCCGTCGTGAACCTCACCGATCTTGTAGCTCTTGCCGGTGTAGTACAGGATGCGCTCGGTGGTGGTCGTCTTGCCGGCATCGATGTGGGCCATGATGCCGATGTTGCGGGTTCGCTGGAGGGGCAGGTTCGCCATGTTCGTACTCAGTTCCTACGGGTGACGGGGGGGAGGGGGAGTGTGCGGATGGAGCCGGGCGCCGAGATGCCCGGGCGGCGGCCCGGGCATCGAAAGCGGAGTGAGGATGCGGGCGCTGCTGGGCCGCTACCAGCGGTAGTGGGCGAAGGCCTTGTTGGACTCGGCCATCTTGTGCAGATCGTCGCGACGCTTCACCGATGCGCCGATGCCGTTGGAGGCGTCCATCAGCTCGTTGGCCAGGCGCTCCGCCATGGACCGCTCGCGGCGCTGACGGGCGTAGCCCACAAGCCAGCGGATGGCCAGCGTGTTGGAGCGGCGGGGAATGACCTCGACGGGCACCTGGTAGGTGGCACCACCCACCCTGCGGCTGCGCACCTCGAGGCTGGGCTTCACGTTGTCGATGGCCCGCTTCAGTGTGCTGACCGGCTCGGCCCCGGTGCGCTCCTCGATGAGCGACATGGCGTCGTAGACGACCTTCTCGGCCAACGAGCGCTTGCCGCGACGCAGCACCTTGTTGACCACCTGCGTGACCAGCACCGAGTCGTAGATGGGATCTGGGGACAGCTCGCGACGTGTGGCGGGACCCTTGCGAGGCATCTCAGCCCTCCTTCTTGGCGCCGTAGCGGCTGCGGGCCTGGCGACGATCGCGCACGCCGGCGGTGTCGAGGGTGCCGCGGATGATCTTGTAGCGGACACCCGGCAGGTCGCGCACCCGGCCGCCACGCACCAACACGATGCTGTGTTCTTGGAGGTTGTGACCCTCGCCGGGGATGTAGGCGGTCACCTCCATACCGGACGACAGCCGCACCCTGGCCACCTTGCGCAGCGCAGAGTTCGGCTTCTTCGGGGTCACGGTGTACACCCGGGTGCACACGCCGCGGCGCTGGGGCGCGCCCTTCAGCGCCGGCGTGGAGTTCTTCTTGCGCTTGGTCGAGCGGCCATTGCGGACCAGCTGTTGAATGGTGGGCACGTGGAACCTTCTGAGTCGATGGGGATCGTGGGGGACGCTGAGGGAAGAGCGAGTTGAGGGTACGAGGGGGGGGTGCGGACGGACCCCGCACCGGGGGCGGGACTGCGTCGCGCGCTGGGTCCGAGCGCGCCCAAGTGACGGCAGGACGGCTAACCACCTTATCGGGCCGCAGCTCGGGGGGGCAAAGCACCACGCAACTCGGCCGCACGCGGCGAGTGGCCACGGCACCGGGCGTGGTCGAACGACCCGTTCGGTGCGGTGGCCACCCCGACTCGCGCTGCTGCTCAGCCCAGCTTGGGGGCCTTCAGCTTGGAGCCCTCCGCAGCCTTCGCGGCCTTGGCCGCGCTGCGGGTGAGACGCTTGCGGTCCCCGCCCCAACCCACGAGCAGGTCAACCATGAGCGCTCGGGTCAGGCCGTCGACGTCCTCCACCGAGCCTGGCGGCAGGTTGTGGTACAGCCCGGCGCCGCTGAGGGCGGCGGCGAACTTGCGGGACCGATCTGCCGCATCGCCCTTGCTGAGCACGCCGGCCGAAACGGCGTCGCCGACCAGCTCGGCGATGAGGTCGGTCCAGCCCCGTGCGGCCTCGAGCACGGTGGCCTGATCCTCGGCCATGATCGAGCGGCCACCGTCGGTCAACAGGAGCTGCTGCAGGAACTGGTCGTCGCGAAGCTGGCTGGGTGCCTGCACCGAGAACTCCACCAGCAAGGAGAGGCCCGCTTCGGCCTTCCCCTTGGAATCGAGGCGCCCCATCTTCTGCTGCCAGGCGGGCGCAGCCTGATCGTAGGCCGCACGAAGCCGGCCAACGGCCAGCACCTGCAACTCGGCCACCAAGGCGGACTTGGAGGCAAAGTAGGTGTAGGCCGTACCGACCGCAGCACCCATCTCGCGTGCCAGCGCCTGCATGGTGAGCGCTTCGAGGCCGCCGTTGAGCACGATCCGAATGGCCGTGTCGATATAGTCCTGCCGCTTGCGCAGCCGGTTGGCAGCACGGCCCGTGGGCGGTGCTTGGGTCAGGGTTTCTGGCATGGGTTCGCTCCATCTGTCGGGTTGGTTGGGCACCGCCGGTATGGCCGGGCTGAGGTGTTGTTGGCCGTAGGATTGCCCGACCATGAACCCCGTGAACCGCCTCCGGCACCGCGCCACCACCAGCCAGACGACGTGGGCAGCAGCCCTTCGTCGCCTTCGGCGAGCGGTCGCTCGGATCGATGCGCTTCGTCAATCGGGATCAATTGAGGCCTTCCTGGAAACCACTGTACGGGATTGCGTGGGATTTCACACGGCACCGAATGCGATATCTCACACGCCGGTCGCCCGAGTGATTTCCCACGGATCCTCAGCAGCCGACTGGGTGTCCGAGGACCGTCCCGACCGATCTGCCAATCAATACTCTACTACGTTCAATCAATCGGCGCGCGGCGCGCGACCAGATTCATGACGCGCTCTCAAGATCCATCCCACCCCGCCGCGAATTCATGACCGCGGCAACAACATGAGCGCCGTCGCCGTGGTGGCCCCCAGCCCGGTCCCCTTCCGGGAGGGGGGCGCCGAGCGTCTGTGGGGCGCGCTTGCCAACGAGCTGCGCAGCCGCGGTTGGGCCGTGGATCTCCTCAAGCAGCCCGTGCGGGAGCGCACGCTGGCCCAGTTGTTGGCGGGCTACGCCGCGTTCGCCGAGTGGGACCTTTCCCATTTTGACCAAGTGATCTCCGGGAAGTACCCGGCCTGGGCGGTGGACCATCCCAACCACCACCTGTGGATGCTGCATCCGCTGCGCGGGCTGTACGACCGCTTCCCCGCCGGCATGGCCAGCGCCATGCCCCGGGTCATCGACCCCGATCTGCGCTTCGCCGCCGAGCTCCCGGGGCGCCTCGCTGAGGGGACTCCGGCAGCGCCGGTGATCTTCGAGATCGCCGACCGCATCGAGGCTGCAACCGGCCGCCTCGGCCCCGACCATCCCGACCTCGCCATTCCCTCGCCGTTCGCTCGTGCGCTGGTGACCGCACTGGACCATGGCCTGTTGGCCGGCATGCGGGTGAGCAGCCACGCCGCCATCTCGGCGGAGGTCGCACGGCGGCCGGCCTGGTTTCCGCCCGGGGCCGAGGCACGCGTGCTGCACCCGCCGCTGGCCACCGAGTGGGCCAGGCGACTGGCCGCCGTCGAGCGGCCCGAGCGCCACGACGACGAGGGCCTGCGGGTGCTCAGCGTGGGACGCCTCGAACAAGCCAAGCGCCACGACCTGGCCCTTGCGGCGGTCCGTGCCATGACGGCCCCGGCCCGCCTGCGGATCGTGGGGTCGGGCCCCGACGCCGATCGCTTGGCCGCGCTGACGGACGCCGACGACCGCGTCGAGATCGTGGGCGGCCTGAGCGACGACGGCCTCGCAGCGGCGTACGCCTGGGCCGACGTTGCGATCTTCTGCCCCGACCGCGAGGACTATGGCCTGGTGGCGCTGGAGGCGCTGACCGCCGGGCGTGCCATGGTGGCCACCAGCGACAGCGGCGGCGCCCTGGAACTGCTGCGGGCCGACGACGGCCCGCCGGCCGCCTCACCCGGTGCCGGCACCGGCACCCCGACCCAAGCCAACAGCTTGATCGTCAAGCCCACGGCCAACTCGCTGGGCTCGGCCCTTGATGCGCTGGCCACCGACCCGGCGCGGGTTCGCCGGCTCGGCGAGGCCGCTCGCAGCACCGCCGCCGAGCTCAGCTGGGACACCACGATCGACGGCCTGCTCGACCCCCCGCGCGGGCCCCACCGTCGTGGCCGCGACCGGCCCTTTGTGGTGGCGCTCAGCACCTATCCGGTGGCCGGGCGGCCGCAGGGCGGTCCGCTGCGGGCGTTCCATCTGCTGTCGGGCCTGGCCGATGCCGGCGCCCGGGTGAAGGTGATCTCGCTCACCACCGACCCCGATCGCGCCGGAAACCGACGCCTCGCCCCCAATCTGGACGAGGAAGCCGTGCTCATCTCGGGGCGCCAGAGCGCCGCCGAGCACAAGATGCGCCTGGTCTCCACCACCCATGCCATCACCGATATCGCAGCGTCGCTGCTGTGGCCCGCAACCCCCCGGCTGGCGGGTGCACTGCGCTCCAACCTGGCCGATGCCTCAGCCGCAGTGCTGATCCAGCCGTTCCTTGCATCGGCGCTCGCTGCCCTGGCTCCGTCCGGACTGCCCGTGATCTACGACGCACACAACCACGAGTCCACCCTGAAGAACGAGCTCCTCGGAGGCACGCGGGGCGGTCGGTGGCTGGCCGCGGCCGCAACCGAGGCGGAGCGGGCCGCCGTGGATCTCGCCTCGGCAGTGATTGCCACCACCGACGCCGACGCCGACCTGTTCGAGCGCTTCGATGCGGTGGCGCGTGCGCGCCTGCACGTGATCGGCAACGGTGCGGTAGTGGCGGGTGCGGCCTACACCGAGGGGGAACAGCGGAGCGCCATCGGCCGGCGATTGCTCCAGGACCTGGGGTTGGGTGACCGCCAGCGACTCGCCGTCTTCGTCGGGTCCGGCCACCCGCCCAACATCGCTGCTGCTCGACACATCATCGACGCCTTGGGGCGTCGAAGCGATGTTGCCGTAGCGCTCATCGGGCGACACTCCGAGATGCTCGGCCGTCGAGGCCTGCCACGGGGGGTGGCGGCTCTGGGTCGGGTGGACGACGAGACACTGGCCTCCTACCTGGCCGGAGCCGACGTGGCCCTGAACCCCATCGACGAGGGCTCGGGCTCCAACCTCAAGCTGATCGACTACTTCGCAGCGGGCGTTCCGGTGATCACCTCGGCGGTGGGGGCCCGGGGCGTGCCCGACGTGCGCCGTTTCGCCCTGGTCGCCGCGCCCGGAGCGCTGGGCCAGGCGCTGGACACGCTGTGGTCCGATCCCGGCGCACCCGCCCGCGCCCGCGCCGCCCGCACCTGGGCCGAGGAGCACCTCGACTGGACGCTGCTGGGCAAGCGCTTCGCCTCCACCGTGATGGAGACCATTCAAGCACCTCGGGACGTCCGATGAACGCGTCAGGGCCGACCGTGTGGGCCGACGTCACCAACACCGTGGAGGGTTCGGGCACCACCGGCGTGCAACGCGCCGCCAAGAACCTGCTGGCGCCCCTGGCCATGGGCGACCCCCGCGTCGATGTCCGGCTGGTGAGGTGGTGCGAGGCGTGCCAGGCGTTCCTGGCGCTGGACGAGACCGAGCAGCGGCGATTCCGAGAGGCCGCGCCGCCCCCGGAGCGGCGCGTGGATCGGCTTCCCCAACGGCTGCGGCCGGCAGGCCGCCGCCTGGCCGACCGCCCGGCGCTACGGCGCCTCAACCGCGCAGCACGACGAGGGCGGCGCACACCACACCCCACCGATGAGCATTCCCGGCGCCGCGTGGATCTCGACGGCGGCACCTTTCTGGACCTCGACGCCTCCTGGCACAACCGCACGGACCGCAACCGCCTGTTGCCGACCCTCAACGCCAGGGGGGTGCGCACCGCCGCGCTCTTCCACGACCTCTTTCCCATCGATCACCCCGAGTGGTCCGATGGCGGCACCCGGACGCTGTTCCCGCCATGGGCCGATGCGCACCTTCGCCACGACGACCTCATGATCGGCAACTCGGCCTGGACCCTGGCCCGGGCCCTGGACCGTCGTCGGTCGCTCGGTGTGGACGCGCCCGCCGTCAGCGGCGTGGTGCACCTAAGCGGCGAGTGGATCGATCGCCGTTCCGAGGAGCGCGCTCCATCATCCGGCGCCTCGCCAACCCAGGCCCTGCCCGAGCAACTGCGCGGCACCGACCTGCGGGCGTACGCGGTGTGCGTGGCCACCCTTGAGCCCCGGAAGAACCACGCGGTGTTGCTGGACGCCCTCGATCGGTGGGCCGACATGCACCCGGAGCTGGGCCTGGTCCTCATCGGCCGGATCGGATGGAACACCGATGAACTCGTTCGTCGGATCGAGGGCCACCCCCTGCTGGGCCGACAGCTGTTCTGGTTTGCCCATGCGGACGACGACGCCATGCGTTCCCTGCTGGGACGGGCCACCGTGGCCGCCATGCCCAGCCTCGCCGAGGGATTCGGGCTTCCGGTCATGGAGGCGCTCTCGTTGGGCGTGCCGGTGGTGACGACCGGCGGCGGGGCCCTGGCAGAGGTAGGCGGCGACACTCCGGTGCGGCTTCCCCCCGACGACGCAGCGGCCTGGGCCGACGTGCTCGTTCGCCACGCCACCGACGCGGACTACCTCGCAGCGCGACGAGCCGCCGCCGAGGAGGCCGCACGACACCTGCCCACCTGGGCCGAGGCCCGCGACGAGCTGGTGGACCTGCTCACCAGCTCCTCCCCACCTCCCACCAGCCGGTAGTATCGCTCGCCGCACCGCTCCCGATGCCCAGTCGAGGTCACTTTGAACGCGCAGCCGGGAACGCCCGCTAGAACGCAGGCCTGACGTGCAGGTGCTGTACCTCTCCAACCGGCCTGAGGTGCTGGGCCCAACGGTGGAGGCTCTCCGCGCCTCGGTCTCGGCCGTGCTGGACGTGCTGGTGGTGACGCCGGGGCCCACCGGCCTGGACGGTGTCACCGACCTCATCGAGGCCGACCTGCTCAGCGCCGCGGAGCGCCGCAGCGTGGCCGAGGACGACCACGGCGGGCGCAACACCAAGCTCCGCGATCTCGCCGTGCGCCGTGGGCCGGTGGCCGAGCGTTTTCTGCTCTCCGACGACGACTACCGGCCGCTGGGAACGGTGCCGGACGACTTCTGGCAGCGAGACGGCCGGCTTCGCAGCTACGTCAGCCACGACCTGGCCCGCTGGCGTCGCCTCAACACCAGCTACGACGGAACGCAGCTGAACACGTGGTTGGCGCTCGCCCAGTGGGGCTGCCCCCACCTGGGCTACGGCGCACACCTACCCCAAGTGATGGTCCGCGACCACTGGGTGGAGGCATTCGATGCCTGGGCCACGCTGTCGGCCGCCCTCGACGCCCAGGGCACGCCGTTGGGCTGGCGAATCGACGAGTGGTCGTTGCCCCTCAACTGGGGCCGCCGCCACCATCCGCAGGAATACCTGCCCGCCGAGACCCACCGCACGCTCTGCTGGCCCGAGTTCCCCTGGGAATGGCCCCGCGACTACCGGGCGCCTGGTTACACGTTTGAGAACTACTACCCCGCGCACTATCGGCCGGGCGGGCTGTTCGAGGGCCTCCCGCGAGTGCGGCCGGACGATCCGGGGGCCGCAGCGGCCGCCGCGTTCGAGAAGGCCCGTCGGTGGCACGATCTGGAGCGTCGCATGGTGGACCTGCAGCCGCCGGCCGGCGTCACGACGCCGTGGACGGGCGGCCCCCTTGCACGCGCCCGGCTGGCTGCGCTGCGACAGGCCAAGCGAGCCCGCACCTGGAGCGGCCTGGGTGCCGCCGGGCGCTCCGACGACCTCGCCGAGGACCTGCGACGCGCGGCGACCGTCGCGCGTCGCCCCGACCCAGAAGAACCCGCCACGTGACCACACCCCACCAGTCCCCCACCCGCACCCCCGACCCCACCTCCGCCAGCGCCGGGCCCTCGGTCCCCGAGGGCCCGGCACCCAAGCAGCGGGATCAGCTGGCCGACCTGCCGCGCTGGGAGCTGGTGCTGGTAGTTGCCACGGTCAGCCTCGGCATCGGCGCTCGCCTGTGGCCGCGTGGACCGCTCTGGCTGGACGAGGCCCTCTCGGTCAACCTTGGCCGGCTCCCCCTCTCGGAACTGCCTGGCGCGTTGAAGCGGGACGGCCACCCACCGCTGTACTACGAGCTGCTGCACGTGTGGACCGGCCTGCTGGGCACCTCCACCTTCGTGGTCCGGGCACTGTCGATCATCACGTCGCTGTTGGGCTTCCCCCTCGTGTGGCTGGTGGCCCGGAAAGCCGGCGGCGCTCGGGTTGGCATGTGGGCGGTGGCGATGTGGGCGGTGTTGCCCTACGGCGTCCGCTACGCCACCGAGACCCGCATGTACATCCTCGTGATGCTGTTGGTGTTGGCCGGATGGTGGTTCCTCGACCGGTTGTGGGAGCGCCCGAACTGGCGCGACGCCGCGGGGTTGGCCGCCGCCGGTTCGCTGCTGTTGTGGATGCACTACTGGTCCATGTGGTTGCTGGCCGCCGTCGGGCTGGCCGCTGCGCTTCGCTGGTGGCTGAACCGGGGGGCCGAGCAGGCGAACCGGGAGTTGCTCGTCACCGGAGGGGCGTTGGGAGTCGCCGGGCTGAGCTTCCTGCCGTGGGTGCCAACCTTGCTGTACCAGTCCGAGAACACCGGCACGCCGTGGGGCATCGTGGAGCGACCCACCACGGCGGTGGTCATCACGCTCATCGACTTCGCCGGGCGGCCCTCGGCCGAACCTCAGCTGATGACCTACGTCCTGGTGTTCTTGGTGCTGGTGGCCTTGGTCGGCCGAGGCCGAGGGGGGTGGGCCATCGTGCTGGAGGGGCCCGTCCGCCGGGGTGCCCTGTGGCCGCTGTCGCTGGCCGGGCTCACGCTGCTGTTTGGGTCCCTCGCCGCCATGGTCAGCGGCGCCACCTTCGTCAGCCGCTACGCCGCCGTGATCTACCCCATGGCCGTCGTGTTGATCGGCTGGGGCCTGGCCTCGTGCCCTCCCCGCCTTCGGGCCGTGCTGGGCACCGTCGTGCTGGCCGGGTCAGCCGTCGGCATCGCGCTCGAGATCAGCAGCCCGCGTTCCCTCTCCGGCCGGGCCGCCGACGTGATCGCCGCCGAGGCACCCGACGCTCTGGTGGTCACCTGCCCCGACCAACTCTCCGTGGCCCTCAGCCGCGAGTTGGGCCCCACCCACGAGCTGGTGAGCTACCCCGATCTGAGCTCCGACCCCCGCTTCGTGAACTGGGTGGACTACGCCGAACGGGTGAACGCCGCCGACCCCACCGCCGTGGCCGCCGACGTGTGGCGGCGCGCCGAGGGCCGCCCGGTGGTGCTGGGTACCAGCGACACCTACGACACCCACCGGCTGGCGTGCCCGGCGTTCGAGGAGGCGTTGGCCGACGGCCACCAACCCACCGACCTGCTGGTGGCCAGCGGGGACGACGCCTTCGAGCACATGTCGCTGGTGCGCTTCGAACCGTGACTGAGCCCGGTGAGGCCGCCGAGACGGACGCGTGGTGGCGGATGTGGCGAGCCAGGGATCGCGGCTGGTGGCTGACGCTGCTCGGTAGCTGGCTGGCCGGCCGGGCGCTGGTGGGGGCCGGCGTTGCGCTGGCCCCCACGTTGAGCGACCGGGTGGCATCGGCCCAACCCCGGGTGTTGGACCTGCACTGGTGGGCCTGGGATGCCAGCTGGTACGACCGGCTCACCGGCGAGGGCTGGGCCGTTCTTGGCCCGGAGAGCTACCGCTTCTTCCCCGGCTACCCCCTGGCGGCCGAACCGCTTGCCGCGCCCTTCGGCCACCGCCTCGCGCTCTTCACCGTGACCTGGCTGGGCGCACTGGCGGGCATCGCCCTCGCCGGAGAACTGGCACGGCGGGTCACCGCCAACGAGGCGCTCGCCCGCAAGGTCATGGTGTTGACCGGCGTGTTCCCCGCCGCGCTGGCCCTGGTCATGCCCTACAGCGAGGGGTTGGCGCTGGCGCTCGTGGCCGCAGCGTTGCTGGCCCTGGTGGATCGGCGCTGGTGGTTGCTGGCGGCGCTCGGGCTGGCCGCCTCGGTGGTCCGGCCAACCGGGGTGCTCTTGGTGGCCCCCGTGGCCATTGAGGCGTGGCGGGCCTGGCCTCAGGCATCGGCCCGGACGCGAGCTGCCCTCGCTGCGGCGTTGGCCGGACCCGTCGTCGGCTTGGCCGCCGTGTTCGCCTGGGTGGGTGCGGCGTCGGGTGATTGGGGGCTGCCCTTCACCGTGCAGCGTCAGATCCGCGGCGGCTTCCTCGACCCGGTGCGCGGGGTGCTGCAGCTGCCCGGGGAGATTGCCGACGGCAACCTCTCCGATGCCGTCAACCTGGCATTCGTCGTGGTGCTGGTGCTGGGGGCCGTGGGAATGTGGCGCGTCGCCATGCCCACCTCGCTCCGGGCATTCGGCGTGCTCACGCTGGTGGTGGCACTCTCGGCCAACAACATCGACTCGCTCGGGCGGTACGGCCTGGTGACCACGCCGCTCATCGTCGGCCTGGCCGCCTGGCTGGACCGCCGCTGGGTGTACGCCGGAGCAGTCGCCGGCTCCGCCCTGGCGCTGGTGGCCATGACGCTCACCACCCAATGGGGCCTGGTGGTTCCGTAGCCGCAGCCGCAGCCGCAGCCGCAGCCGCCACGGCGCCGCCCCCCGAGGTCACGTCCATGGCTGCGACGGCCCCGATCACGATCACTGCGGGCGATTCCACCGGCGCGGTGCCCAGTTGATCCAGGCGGCAGCGGGTGACCTGCTGGTCGGCCGTGGTGGCGGCGGCAACGGCCGCTACCGGAGTGTGGGGTGGGAGCCCACCGGCCAGCAGCTCGGCGGCGATCTCGGCCCTCCGGGCCACCCCCATCAGCACCACGATGGTGCCATCCACCTTGGCGAGGGCCTGCCAGTTGACGTCGTCCTCGCCGCTCCGGCGGTGACCCGTGACGACGGTGTAGCCGGGCGACACTCCCCGGTGGGTGACAGGAATGCCGGCGGCCGAGGGCGCAGCGACCGATGACGAGATGCCGGGCACCACCTCCACCGGCACCCCGGCACGCCCCAGTTCCAACGCCTCCTCGCCACCGCGGCCAAAGACCAGGGGATCGCCCCCCTTCAGCCGCACCACCCTGCGACCCTGGCGGGCGAGATGCACCAGCGTGGCCGAGATCAGCTCCTGGGGGGTGGCTCGCCGGGGCCGCTTGCCGACGTCGATGCGCTCGACACCCGCCGGAATCAACGCCAGCACCCCGGGCCCCACCAGCGCGTCGTGCACCACCACGTCGGCCTCCGCAATCAATCGGGCGGCGCGGACCGTCAGCAGGTCGGGGTCGCCCGGCCCTGCACCCACCAGCGCCACCGCCCCGGACGCCAACGCCCCCGCCCGGGGCGCTGCATCGCCCCTCACGTGGCCACCTTCCGACGGCGCGTGCGGGCCTCCGGCAACCACGGCTCCATGGCCGCCACGCCCACCGAGTCGGCCCAATCACCAAAACCCACCTCGGCTTCGGCCACCGCGGCGAAGCGCTCCAGCACGGGGCGCAGCAACTCGGGCACGTCGGCCAGCGCCACGTCGGGCCGCAGCAGCGAGGCCAGGCGACCCGACGCGCCGCCGACGTAGACGTCGTAGGTGCGCTTGGACCGACCGACGATGCCAACCTCCGCCGAGTACGGCCTGGCGCAGCCATTGGGGCAGCCGGTCATGTTGAGGCGCAACGGAAGGTCGGCGTTGCCGGTGTCGGCCAGCACCTTCTCCAGCGCAGCCAGCAGATCGGGCAGCGCCCGCTCGGCCTCGCCGAGCGCCTGGCCACAGGTGGGCAGGGCCGGACACGCGATGGCCAGGCTCCGCACAGGCGACTGGTCGGCCGCTGCGGCGACGCCGTGCTCGACCAGCACCTCCTCCACTCGCGCCCGCGCCGTCACGCCGCACAACAACAGATCCTGGCGGGGCGTCACGCGGAGTTCGGCCACCAGCCCCTCGTCCAGCAGTTGCCGCACGGCCGAGCGGCACCGCCGACTGACCCTGCCCGAGGGCACCGGCACGCCCAGGGTGCCGGTTGCGCGGGCAGCGACCACGTTCCCGAGCGCAACGGGTACGGCGGCGGTCTCGCCGACCGGGTCGACCGCGTCGATCCAACCCAGGTGGGCGTGGGTGGTCCATGGCAGCACGGCCACCGGCGGCGCCAGGGGCACGCCGAGGAGTTGCTCCACCTCGGTCTTCAGCCACTCGATACCCCGCTCCTCCACCAAGTACTTCAGGCGGGCCCGGCTGCGGTCCTCGCGGTTGCCGTGCTGTCGCTGGGTCTCCACCACCGCCGCGACGACGTCCACCACCAGGTCGGGCGGCACCCACGCCAACGGCCGGCTCACCACGGGGTAGGTGTCGTCGGGCCGCGCGTGGCTCATGCCCATGCCTCCCCCGGCCAGCACCACAAAACCCGTCAGCTCGCCGGAGTCGCCGTTGCTGAGGGTGGGCACCAGGCCCACGTCGTGGCTGTGGATGTCGACGCAGTCGTCGCCGGGCCAGGCCAGGCCGATCTTGAACTTCCTGGGCAAATAGGCGTCGCCGTACACCGGCTCGACCTCCGCCGGCGGGGCCGAACCCGGGCGGTCCACCGTGCTGTCGGGAGGTGCCGTGCCGGGTCGAGGCGCTGGGCTGGCCGCAGCCGCACGGTCACCGTTGATGAACAGCTCCCAATAGGCGGCAGTACGGGGGCGAAACCGCGCGACCAGCTCCTCCACCACCGGTCCCAGCACAGCCTCCCGGTGCGGATCCGGCAGGGGGCACGCCATGACGTTGCGCACCACATCGCCGCACGCCCCCAGCGTGGTCAGCCCAGCGGCGTTGATCTCCCCCACCAGGTCCACCAGGTTGGCCTTGGCCACGGCGTGGTACTGCACACCTTGGCGGGTCGTGAGGCGCAGCGTGCCGTCGCCGATGTCGGCCAAGGCGTCCAGCCCGGCCCACCCCTCGGGGGTGATGCGCCCGCCGGGTACCGACGCTCGCACCATGGCGGAGTAAGCCAGCGGCTCCTTGGCTTGGGACAGCCGCCGGCGCTGATCGCGGTCGTCCTGTTGGTAGACGCCGAAGAACTTCAACAGCGTGGGGCTGTCGCCGCTGAACGCCTGGCCACCGGAGGTCAGGTCCTCCGCCAGTTCGCCCCGCAGGTAGTTGCTGGCCACCTTGGTCGCTTCGGCGCTCACGGGGTTGGCTCCCCGCCCAGATGCAACCCGCACTCGGTCTTCGACGCCCCCGCCCACCGCCCCGCACGGTCGTCCTCACCCTCGGCCACCGGCACGGTGCAGGGCCAGCAACCGATGGAGCCGTAGCCGCGGTCGGCCAGCGGGTGGGCGGGCAGGTCGTGGGTGCGGCCGTAGGCCTCCACGTCGCTGTCGCTCCAGGCCGCGATGGGGTTGACCTTGGTCACGCCCCGCAACAGATCCGCATGCACCACGGGGGTCGTCGCCCGACTGGAGCTGTCGCTGCGTCGAAGGCCGGTGATCCACGCCGACTTGCCCGCCAGCGCCCGCTGCAGCGGTTCCACCTTCCGGGCGGCACAACAGGCGTCGGGGTCGGTGCGCCACACGTCGCGCTCCACCTCGGGCAGCGGGTGGACGGTGCGCAGGTTCAGGTCGTAGCGGCGACGCAGATCGTCGGCATACCAGTCGGTCTCGGCGAACAGATAGCCGGTGTCCAGCAACACGACGTCGGCGTCGGGAATCACCGATGCCACGAGGTGCACCAGCGTGGCGTCGCCGAAGCTGGCCGTGACCACCAGCTCGTCGCCGAATCGGCGGTGGGCCCACACCAGCACATCGAGCGGGTCCTCCGTACGGGGGCGCGCCGGCACCGGGAGTGATTCATCGACGTGAGGCGTCGGGGACGAGACAGGGAGAACGGGGGGCATGGGGGTCCAGTAGATCAAAGTCGACTAATCAGGTCAACTTTATCGGGTAACCTGCGCTTCGTGTTCGACTATCCCGTGTATCTGAACCTCGCCGGCGTCGACGTTCTGGTGGTGGGCGGCGGCCGCATTGGGCTGCGCAAGGTCGCCGGACTGGCCGCCGCGGGAGCGCGGGTGCGGTTGGTGTCGCCCGAGGTGGCCGCCGGATTCGATCGCTCCCAGGTGGTGGAGCACCGGCGCCGCCCCTATCGACCAACGGATCTGGACGGCGTGGCGCTGGTGGTGACCGCCACCGGCGTGCCCGAGGTGGACGAGGCCGTGAGCAGCGACGCCACCGCCGCCCGGCTGTGGGTGAACGCCGCCGACCGGCCTGAGCACTGCTCCTTCATCCTGCCCGCCATTGCCCGAGCCAGGCCCTTGACGGTGGCCGTCAGCAGCGACGGCGCCAGCCCAGCGCTGGCCGGTTGGGTGCGCGACCGTGCGGCCGCCGTGCTGACCGACGACGTTGCGGCGCTGGCCGTCGAGCTGGCGCAGCGACGGGCACAGATCCACGCCGCCGGCGGCACCACCGAGGCCGTCGACTGGGCGACGCTCATCGAGGAGCGCCTGGGCGAAAACCGCGCGGGCGAAGCGCGCTCGGGCAGAGAACCCACGCGCAGAGATCCCACAGGCGAAGACTGCCCGGGCGAAGAGCGCCTCAGCGACTCGCTCGTCGCCTCCCAGCCCAGGCCGCGCTAGCGCCGGCCGCCGGGCGACGACCCTCGGGTGGTCCGCCCCGGCGGGAGGCCGGCGTCGGTCATGCGGCGGTGTGCGCTGCTCCTGGGAGCGCCGATTCTGGATGCGCAGATTCTGGGTGCGCCGATTCTGGGTGCGCAGATTCTGGGTGGTTTGGCGTCGCTTGGGGCCGCGCCGCTGCCGGGTGTGGTGGGGCCGGTTGGGGTGGCGGGTCGGGGACCGAGCGGATGGGTTGGGGTCGGATGTTCATGCCGGTGGGGGTGTTGGTGATGGTGAGGCGTTGTTCGTGGACCATGGTGTGGTGGGTGCTGCAGATGAGGCACAGGTTGTCGAGGTTGGTGGTGCCGCCGTGTGACCACCAGTTGATGTGGTGGACTTGGCAGTACTCGGGGGCGGCGTGACAGATGATGCAGCCTTGGTCGCGGGCGGTGACCGCTGTGCGTTGGGCGGGGGTGGCGAGACGGGTTGTGCGGCCGAGCCAGAGCGGTTGGCCGTGGGTGTTGAACACGGCGGGGATGATGTCGGCGTCGCAGGCGAGCCGGCGGATGGTGTCGGCGGGGAGGGGGGTGCCGTCGGGGAGTGTGCCGTCGCCGAGGAGTTTGCGGAGCAGGTCGAGGTTGGCGATGACCAGCAGTTGGGTGTGGTTTGGTGGGGGCGGAACCGGTGTCAGCTCGGGCTCCCCGTCAGCCCCGTCAGCGTTGTGGGCCGTTGCCGGTGGTGGGGTTGGCCTGGTGGGCCCAGCACCATCAGCCGTGCCGCTGCCGCCGCTGTCGCCGCCGCCGGCGCTGACGCCGGTGTTCGTGTCATTGCCGGCGCTGACGCCGGTGTTCGTGTCATTGCCGGTGCTGGTGCTGGCGTCGTTGGTGCTGGTGCCGGTGCCGGTGTTGGTGTCGGTGCCGGTGTTGGTGTTGGTGTTGGTGTTGCGGCAGATGAGTGCTTCGAGGGCGTCAGCGCGGCGTTGCTCGACCCGGCGTTTGGTGCGGGCCGCACCGGGCAGGTTCTCGGCCCGCCAGATCTTGTCGACCATGGCCTGCAGATTGGTCGAAACACGGGCACCGGTGACCGGATCAAACTTCGCGAACAGATGACACATGCCGGTATCGGGATCGATCCACAACGACGCCATCCGCAAACGCCGCTGACGCCGGGCAACCGTGTTGGCCTCACCGGGCGAATCGGCAACGTCATCGCTGGCCATCGAACGCGCGAACGCGTCGGTGCCCTGACGTTTCGCTCGTTCCAACAACGACGCTTCGTTGTCGCGCACCTTCGATGCCAGCTCCGGTGTGTTCACACGCGACGCGAGCTGTTCGGCCTGCCCGGTACTGATCTCGCCGGCCTCCAGCGCCTCACGGGTCTTCGGGAGCTTCTCCAACCCCTCAGCGGTCTTGGTTGCCTTGTTGGCTTGCCGCGACGACATCCCGCCCGCGTCACGCAACCGGCCCGCAGCATCGCTGCGCCTGCGGGTCAACTCGGCGACCAGCAACGACCGGCGGGCCACCACCGCCGCATCAACCCGAGCCAACGCTGCGATCTCGGCATCCAACGCCGCCATCCCCATCCCGGAAACAGCGGTGCCGACCGAAAGCCCCCCACACAGGCACCCCCCACGGGGAGAACGGTGCTGGCCGGTCGTCATGTCCGTCATGTGGTTCACCTCCCGCCGGTGTGTGATGACAGAACCCACACTATCGAACGTGTGTTCGTCTGTCAAGCGGGTGTCGACGCACCGTTGCCTCGCGACGCGTGCGCCGTTCGCCTCGGGGCCGACCGGAACCGGGCGTTAGGGTTCGCACTCCGACGACCGGGAGGCACCCATGAAGTTCACCGCCGCGCTGGCGTTCACCGACCCCGGCCAGTACCTCCCGTTGGCGAGGGCGTGCGAGGAGGCCGGCATCTGGGCCGTCGCCTGCTCCGACCATGTGGTCCATCCCCGCGAGGTCTCCTCGCCGTATCCCTATACCGACGACGGGAGTCCCCGCTTTCCCCCTGGCACCCCATTCGTCGATCCCTTGGTGGCCATGGCGGCGATGGGCGCCGTCACCGAGCGGTTGCGATTCTTCACCAACATCTACGTGCTGCCGCTGCGCCACCCGTTGGGGGTGGCCAAGCAGCTGGCGTCGATCACGTCGCTCATCGGCAACCGCATCGCCCTGGGTATCGGCGTGGGCTGGATGGAGGAGGAGTTCGAGCTGCTGGGCGCGGACTTCCGCACGCGGGGAAAGCGAACCGACGAGGCGGTGGCCATCATGCGGGGCCTGTGGCAGCCCGAGCCGGAGTGGTTCTCCTTCGATGGCGCGCAGTACCAGCTGCCCGACGTGGAAATGACCCCTCGCATCTCCGAGCCGGTGCCCATCTACGTGGGCGGCATCTCGGAGATTGCCTACAAACGCGCAGCCCGCCTGGGCGACGGCTGGATCTCGGACCTGATGACCACCGCCGAGGTGGCGGAGGCCATCGAGCGCATCGAGGGCTGGCGGGCCCACTACGACACCGCCGACCGGCCGTTCGAGTACGTGGTGTCGGTGTCCGACGTCAGCGACGCAGCGGGCTTCGCCCGCTTGGAGGACCTGGGCGTCACCACGGTGCTCACCATGCCCTGGGTGTACAGCCGCGGCTTCACCGACGACCTCGACGAGCGGGTTGCGGGCATCGCCGAGTTTGGTGACGCCGTCATCGCGGCGATGGCCTAGGGCACTCAACCGCTCGCCGAATCAGCCTCAACGTCTGTCGACCCGTATCGTGGCGCACCATGTCGGTGGCAACCCTGAAGCGGCTCATCGCGCTGTTGATCGGCCTGGCCACCATCACCGCCGGGTTGTTCACGTGGCGGAGCGGGCAGATCGGATCGACCGCTGCATTCGACGACCGGCAGGCCATCGGCGAGCAGGTGGACGTGGAGACCGCTCGGGTGGACATCGCGGTCGAAGCGTCACGCCAGGCACGCCAGTACGACCGGTACCTGGCCGAGTACGCAGTTGCGGCCGAGCTGGAGGCCGAAGCCGAACAGCTGCGTGCCCAGGGCGACGCCGCGTCGGCGATGTCCGCCGAGGAGCGAGCGACGGCCCGACGCAGTGCGGCCACGGTGCGGGCGACCGACGCGGGAATCTTCGGAGTGGACGACCTCACCCCCGACGCCGACGAGGTCCCCACCACACCGCAGGACTTCGACCTGCAAACCCGCATCGATGAGCTGACCGTCGCCGAAGCCACCGAGCTGGGCTCCTCGGGCGATCTGGACCCGCAGCGGTGGGCCGACGAGTCCGACGACATCCGCCGCCGCATCCGCAACATCACCTACTGGGTGGGGCTCCTGCTGCTGGCCGTCGTGCTGCTGACGGCCGCCGAGGTCACCGTGTCGCCTCGCATGCGCCTCGCCGGCCTGGGACTGGGGACATCGTTCGTTGCCGTCGCCTGGGTTGGTGCCTTGATGACCGGATACCTCTCATGAGCGACAACGGACAACCACCGGAGCAACCCGAGACCCCGCCCGACGACTCGGCGAGCGACTCGCCCGACGCCGACGAGGCTGCCGCCGCCGCCGGCGAACGCGACGCCTACAAACGCCGTGTGGCGGTCACCCTGGCGCTGCTGGGGGTGATGGGCGCCTGGATCGGGGTCCTGCACACCGACTCGGGCAGCAACGAGGCCCTGTACGCCCGCCAGACCACACGGGCGGCGGTGGAGTCCATGCGGGCCAACGTCAACGCCCAGACCGTCGCCGGCCTGGAGATCGACCTGGACGCAGAACAGGCGGGCCTGGGTGTGGCGGGCAGCACCGAAGACGGCACCGGCGGGGCCACCACCAACGCCACCGCAGGCGACGCCGAGCAGGCTGAGGAGGCGGCAGCGGGCCTGGACGGCCAGGAGCGAGACGAGCTGCGTCGGGAGCTGACCCGCACCGCCAGCCGCCTCAAGCTCCGGCGCTCGGCACTGGCCGAGACCCGAGTGACCTACAACAACCGCACCTCACAGTACGAAACCGTGCTCACCACCCTCGCCGTGGCGCTGTTCCTAGTGGGCTTCACGCTGGTTCTCAACCGCAAGACCCGCCCGCCCGTGCTGATTCCCGGACTGCTGCTGGCGGCCTACGTCGGCGGGTGGGCGTTGTGGATTCACCAGCGCGAGATCCCCACGACCAGACCCGAGGCGATCGATGCGGCAGCGGAGGGGGAGACGCACCTGGAGTTCGGCGAGTACGAGCTGGCCGCGCAGCGTTTCGGCGAGGCCATCGAACTCGACGACGACTTCCTGGCGGCCTACACCGGCCGGTCCATCGCCTCGTTCTTCACCGCCAACCCCGATGCCCCCTCCACCCTCGCGGTCATCGACGCTGACGGCCCCGAGGCTCAGCAGGCCATGGCCGACGCGGAACGTGCCGTCGAGCTCGGCGGGAAGCAGGATTTCCTGAGCCTGTACATCTCCGGCCTGTATCGGTTCTTCGGCGATGACTTCCCGGGCGCGGTTGAGCGTCTGAACCTTGCCGCCGAGGCAAACGACGCGCCCCCCGAGACCAGCCTGGCGCTGGGTGCCGCCTACCTGGCCGACGGTGACGACGAGGCGGCGAGCGAGGCCCTCAAGGACGGCGTGGACAAGCTGGACCCTGCGGCCGAATCCGCCGAGGCCCGCCAGCTGGCCGCCGACCTCTTCACGATGCTGGAGTACGTCGCCGCAACCGTCCCCGAACGCGCCGAAGCCGTGGCCGACGTGCGGACACGGCTGGCCGCCGGGGAGGCCAACCTCAGCTTCGGCGAGCCTGAGGCCGGCACGCCGGACCAGGACGGGGCGCCGGAGGCGGCTTTCCGGCTGGAGCGCTCCTCCTTCCGTGATGGTCGCCTGGAGGTTGGCGTCGGCTACGAGGGGCTCGCGCCCGACAGCCGCGTCACCCTCTACGCCTACCTGCAGCTCGCCGACGGGGCCCCCTTCGCGCAGCCCGCGGAGCTGGCCCGCTTCGTCGAGCTGGAGGGCTCGGGTGTCCTGCGGGGGGAGGCGACGCTGGAGCTCAGCTGCGCTCCGGTGGCCATTCGCTACGACCTCTACGTCGACGGAGTGCCATCGGCATCATTTGCTGCCCCCGGGGTGGACGCCACCTGCTGAGGGTCCCCCTCCGTTGGGGGGTCCACGTGGAAGTGAGCGGCAGCGGCCGTGTCGTCAGTGGCCCGAAACCAGATGAACGCCGCCACCACCGCCATCAACCCGGCGGCCACCGAGAAGGCGCTAGCGGCGCCGTCGGCGAACGCCGAACGCGCGGTGAGGCTGAGCTGGTCGCGAAACTCCGGCGGCGCCTGTTTGGCCACCTCCAGGGCGGCCCCGACAGAGCGGTTCACCGCCGCGGCCGCCGCATCGGGAATCTGGGCGGGAAGCTCCAGCGAGCTGCGGTATACCGAGGTGAGCACCGACCCCATGACGGCGATGCCCAGTGCGCCGCCCACTTCGCGGGTGGTGTCGTTGACCGCCGAGCCGACACCGGCCTTGCTGGGCGGAAGGGAACCCACCAGCCCGGCGGTGGTGGCGGGCATGGTGAGGGCCATGCCGGTGGCCATGAGCACCAGGCCGGCCATGGCCAACAGGTACGGGGTCGTCGGCCCAACCTGGGCGAAAGCGAGCAGCCCGGCGATGATGAAGAGCATCCCGGAGAACACCGTGCGGCGCACTCCCAGGCGCTGGACCACCACCGGGCTGCGCGGCGAGAGGATCACCATGACCACGGCGGCCGGCAACTGGGCGATGCCGGCGTGCAGGGGCGAGTAGCCCAACACGAACTGGAAGTACTGGGACAGGATGAAGAACATCCCGAACATGGCGAAGAACCCGGAGGTGATGGTGACCGCCGAGACCGAGAAGGCCCGGATGCGGAAGAAGCTCGGGTCCAACATCGGGTGGGTGGCCCGGGCCTCATAGGCCACGAACAACCCCCCGACCACCAGCCCGGCCGCCGTCGACCCCACCACCAGCGGGTCGACCCAACCGTGCTCGGGGCCTTGAATGATGCCGAACAACAGCAGTCCGAGCGCGCCCATCGACAACAGCGCACCGCCCGGATCGAGCGGCGTGCCGTCGGGGTCGCGGCTTTCGGGCACCACCACCGTGACCGCAGCGAACGCAACCAGCACGATCGGCGCGTTGATGAGAAACACCGAATGCCAGGTGTACGACTCCAGCATGAGGCCGGACAACAAGGGGCCCAGCGCGCCGCCGGCGCCCGCGAAGCCCGCCCAGGCGGCGATGGCCTTGGCCCGCTCCCGCGGCGGAAACACCGAGGTGATCACCGACAGGGTCGAGGGCATCACAAAGGCCGCTCCCAGGCCCATGACCGCTCGGCAGGCGATCAAGGGCGTCGGGCCGCCGGCGAGGGAGGCCAGCAGGGTGCCGCTGCCAAACACGATGAGGCCGAACAACAGCGCCCGGCGGCGCCCGAAACGGTCCCCCAGCGCCCCGGCCGGCAGCAGAAACCCGGCGAAGACCAGCGGGTAGATGTCCACGATCCACAGCAGCGCCGTGGGGCTCGGGTCCAGGTCGCGGATGAGGCTGGGGATGGCCACGTTCAGGCTGCTGACGGCCACCACCACCAACACCAGGGAGAGGTTGGCCACCCACAGCACCGCCCTGCGGTTGGGATGCCCCTCCGCGGGGTCGAACTCGGCGTTCGCAGTGACGCGGTGTTGGACGAACCGGCCGGAGGTCCCTGGGGATGCGGGCTGTGACATGGTCTTCCTAGGCGGCCGCTGCCGAGACGGCGCCCACCTGCGCAGGATGCGCTGGCGTCGTCACTGTTGGTCCGCCATCTTGCCCCAGGCTCACCCGCTGGTCGAGGCGCGCTCATAATGTGGGCGCCCATGAGCGACCCGAGCCCCTCCACCCTCGCTCCGGAGAGATCCACGGTCG
The DNA here is from genome assembly GCA_041394405.1 of Microthrixaceae bacterium. GTDB lineage: Bacteria > Actinomycetota > Acidimicrobiia > Acidimicrobiales > Microtrichaceae > Microthrix. Next base: position 150,278 of record JAWKIF010000008.1, on the reverse strand, counting down.
CCCTGGCTCAGGTGTTGCGGCGGGTGGCCACCGATCCGCCGAACCCGGTTGGGGCCGAGGACCTGGACGCCCTGCTGCACCTGTTGGAAGGCGCGGCCCGCCAGGCCGTCGACGGTCTCCCGGCCGACGCGCTGCCGCTGCGTGCCCCCAAGGCCGCCATCGCCGACGCACTCCGCTGCCCCCGCTTTGCCCTGGCCCGACGCGGCCTCCCGTTTGGCGAGGGTCAGCCCGATGCCCAGGCCAAACGACGCCGAGGCATCGCGGCCGACCTGTTGGTGTCCCACCTCCTGGCTGGTGGCGACCTGGCCGGCGATCCCCGCCAGCTGGTGTTGGGCGCCTGGACGGCCCGGGGCGAACACGACGAGCTGGCGGCGCTCGAGCAGGCCGACGACGCCGAACGCACGCGCTTCGAGACCGACTGCGCCGAGCTGGCCGAAGCCCTCCGGGCCGATTGGCAGGGCGCCACGGGTCTGGTCATCGACGCCGCCTGGTGGCCCCGAACCCAGACCACCGCCACCTTGGCGCTGGCCGACGGGGACGTGCTGGTCAGCGTCCGCCCCGACGTCGAGCTGGGCGGGCCCGCGGCCCGCCTGCCGCCGGTGATCGTGGAGGTGAAGGCCACCGCGCTTGGCAACGAGCACACCTTCGACCTCAACCTGTATGCCCTGCTGGTGAGCCTGCGCGACGGCCGCACTCCGGGCGCCCTCCTGCACTGGAGCCCGGCAAACGGCTGGGTGGAGCTGCCGCCGGTGACCGCCGACGTTGTTGAGAGCGCTGCCCGTCGCCTGGCCGACGCCATCGGACAGTTGGGTGCGCTGGCCAGGGGCGAGCCCCCGCAGGAGCGGCCGGGCGCGCACTGCGCCTGGTGCCCCGATGCGCAGGTGTGCCCAACCTCGGCCTCGACTGGCCGGTCATGATCGACCGGGACGCCACTGGGGCCTCGGTCGACTGGGCATGGCGGGAAACCCTCGCCGAGGCACTGCGGCCCGCGACCGCCCGGCTGGTGGAGCCGGAGGAGCACGGCCGGCCGGCACCCGGCGCCGGCACGGTGGCAAAGGTGGAGGTCGGGTGGTTCGACTACGCCCGCCGCCGGGCGTGCGTGGGAGCTCAGGGCGAGCCCTTTGCCTGGTCGGCCAGATTCGCCCGCCGCACCTTGGGCCTGGCCGCCCTCGGCGAGCTTCCCGCCGTCGGCTACCGAAGCGACCGGGCGTTGGCACGCGCCCGAGAGGCCGCGTCGGACAGCGGGCTGGGCGAATGGCTGGCCACCCTTCCCCCGGGCGGCGTGGAGGCCACCCTCGCCGAGGCCGCCACCTGGCTGGCCGCAGCGGTGGCCGTGGTGGGCCCGGGCCAAGTGGCCGAGCTGGCGTGGGAGCAACCCGGGGCCCGCATCGACTGGCGGGCCCCCCGTTCCCCGCTGGTGCTGAGCGCCAGGGCGGAGGGCGCCACCTCCGACCATCGCCGGGCCACCAACCTGGGGCTCATCCGGCTGGTGGATCACACCGCAACGACGGCCGACGAACGCTCCGAGGCCGGGTGGCTTGCCGTGCTGCATGCGGTGCGCTTCGGCGTCGCCCCCAACCGGGTGATCGTGGCGGACCTGCGTCGCCGACGACGACGAACCCATCGCGTCGACGACGCGCTGCTGACCGAGGGGGTCGCCGTGCTGAGCGCAGCCTCGGCCGATGCCGTTGCCGCCAAGCTGGGCGACCACGACAGGGCGGACACCGTCCTCACCCCCGGACGCCACTGCCGCTGGTGCGCCCGCCGTGGGGTCTGCCCCGTCGGGCCGGCCGAGTAGCGACTCAGCGGATTCGGCGGCTCCAGGCGTTGGCCTGATCCAGGCGGCGTTGCAGTTGGGCCTCGGTGGCCTCGGAAATGCGGGTGACGCCCGACAGCCGGTTCAGCTCCCGGTTGACCTGGGCATGGGTCATGTTGGTGCGGCGGGCCAGGTCCCTAGCCAGCGCGGCGTTGCGATCCCGCAGCTCGGCCCGCCGACGGCGCGGCGTCTGGGCGAACTCGTCCTCGGTGTCGCTGACCGACCCGTCGGGCGTCGGGGGCGCACGCAACTCCAGGTCCACGCCGGCGTCATCGGCGCCGTCACCGTCCCCGTCCTCGTCGTCGTCGGCAAAGACCCCCTCGGCGGTGGACGGCTCGTGCTGGGCCACCGCCCCGATGACCGCAAACATCGACATCTGCTCATCGCCGTCCCCGGTGTCGGGCGCATCGAAGTCGCCCTCGCGCTCCTCGTCGCGCTCGCGGCGCCGAGCCAGGCTGTGTCGCCGTTGGGTGGCAATCGAATCGGCGTGGGAGCGCAGCCGAGGGTCGTCCGGCAGGAAGCACCAGGCCCTCTGTCGCGGCACCCCTCGGGTCCAGCGAACCAGGCGACCCATGGCCTGACGGAAGAACAGCTCGGTGGAGGTGTTGGTGGCGTAGACGCCGATACGCAATCGGGGGATGTCCACGCCTTCCGACACCATGCGCACGGCCACGATCCACGGCTCGGTGCCCTCGGAGAAGCGGGCAATGCGGTCCGACGCGTCGGGGTCGTCGGACACGGCCACGACCGCCTTGGTGCCCTGGCTGCGAAGCAGGCCGGCGATTCCGTTGGCGTGCTCCTGGTCCATGGCGATCACCAGGCCGCCCGCCTCCGGATGGCTGAGCCGCAGCGCCTGGAGGCGCTCGTTGGCCTGGGCGAGCACCGTGGGCATCCACTCCCCCTCCAAGGACAATGCGGTGCGCAACCGCTGGTTGGCCTGCTCGCGGGTGAGGTCGTCCTCGAAGGTGGCGGCCACCTGGGTGCCGTCGGGAGCCACCCACTCCATGAACCCGCCGATTCGTGGGAAGAACAGTGGGCGCACCACTCCCCGGTCGGCCAGCGCCTCCCCGTAGCCGTAGTCGAAGTCGGATTGCGCCTCGTCGAGGTGATAGCGCACGAACGGGATGGGGGTGGTGTCCGAACGGAAGGGCGTGCCCGAGAGCGACAGGCGCTTCTGGGCCCCGCCGAAGGCCGCCGAGATGGCGGTGCCCCAGGCGCGATCGTCGCCGGCGTGGTGGATCTCGTCGAACACCACAAACGCCCCGGCTGCCAGCGGCGCCAAGGTGGAGGCGCTGGTGGCCACCTGCTGGTAGGTGGTCACCAGGCCGTGGAGGTCCCCCGGCAGCTCACCCTCGCGGGGCGACCAGTTGGGGTCCAGGTGCAGCCGGAAGCGGGCGGCAGCGTCGGCCCACTGGCTCTTCAGATGTTGGGTGGGGGCCACCACCACCAGCCGTCGCCCAGGGTTGGATGCCAGAAACTGGGTGGCCGCCGTCAGCGCAAAGGTGGTCTTGCCCGCGCCGGGGGTGGCCACGGCCAGGAAGTCGTCCTGTTCTGAGGCGTTGAACTTCTCCAACGCCTGGTGCTGCCAGGGGCGCAGCCGAATGCGAGTCGCCATGTGTTGAGGGGGGGGTGAGGAAGGGGTCGGGGGGACCTCGCATGGTACGTGTCCGCATCTGCGGCCCATGAACCCGCCAGGCGCATTTCGGTCACATCAGCCGGCCCCGTCGCCACCCGGAGAGTCGTCGTCGGCCGGGTCCGCCAGGGCCAGGGCGGCCTGGATCATCGACAGCTCGACCCGTCGGCGCTTGCGATCGATGCCCACCACCTTCACCCGAACTCGTTCGCCCGGGGCCACCAGGTCGGCGGGCCGGAAGCCTCGTCCCTCGGCCATCTCGCTGAGGTGAACGAGGCCCTCCACGTCGTTGGGGAGCGCGGCGAAGACCCCATAGTCCACCACCCGGGTAACCGTGGCATCGCTCACCGTGCCCTCCTCCACCGTGGCAAACGGGTCGTCGGTGAGCCGCCGCAGCGACAGCCCGATCCTGCGCTTGGCCCGGTTCAGCTCGATCACCACCAGCTCCAGGTCGTGTCCGGGGCGGGCGTGGTCCTCCATCTCGTCCACGCGGCCCCACGACATCTCGGTGCGATGAAGCAGGCCACGGGCGCCCGCCACGTCCACCAGGGCGCCGTAGTCGGTGAGTGCCACCACCTTGCCGGTGACCCTGCCGCCAACCTCCAGGCGGCCGAACGCACTTCGTTCCTCCGCCCGGCGACGACGCCGCAGCGCCGCTCGTCGCGACACCACCACCCGATCCCGCTCGCGATCGGTCTCCGTCACCACCACCTCCACCTTGGTTCCCACCAGCGAGGCCAGGTCGGCCTGCGGCTCGTCGAAGGCCTGCGAGGCCGGGAGGAATGCCCGGGTGGTGAGGTCCACCAGCAGCCCGCCCTTCACCTGGCGGGTCACGGTCACCTCGAGGATCTCGTCCGCCGCCTTGGCTGCGTCCACCCGCTGCCAGGCGAGCTGCTTCGCCGCCCACCCGCGCGAGGTGGCCACGCGCCCCTGCGGGTCGTCGCGGGCCAACAGCGCCACCTCCAGCTCGTCCCCGGGGGCCGGAAGACGCCCGTCGGCATCCTGCACGTCGCGGGCCATGACCACGCCGGGGCGGCCGTCCACCATGCGCAGGGCAATCTCCGAGGGGCCCACGTCGTCGACGGTGGCGGTGACGATTCGCCCCACGTGTACGCCGAGGGCCGGTGTCCCGTCCGGCTGAGGCGCAGGGGCCCCACCCGGTGGCGGAGCGGCTCCGGGTGACCGGGTTGGCCGTGGTGGTGGTCGATCGGGAACTGGGACGGACACCGAAACCCCTCAGGTCTTCGGAGAATGGGCCCCCAGTCTGCCCGGTGGCGGCGCCACAGCGCGCTCAGTTGGGCCCCAACGCCACGATGGCGATGACATAGGCGGCCACCAACAGCGCGCCCGAGGTGCGCTCGAAGCGGGCACGGGTGACCATCAGCGCGGTCACGACCCCGACGCCAACGACCATCACCGCCATGCCCCGATGCAAGACGGCACTGGTGGCCTCGTCGCCCTGGCCGACCACGCCCACCAACCCGCCCACCAACAGGCTGTTCAACAGGTTGGAGCCCACCAGGTTGCCGACCAGCAGCTCGTCCTCGTTGCGACGCACCGCCTGGATGGCGGCCGCCAGCTCGGGCAGCGAGGTGCCCAACGCCACCAGGCTGAGACCGACGAACCCGCCCGACCAACCGACGCGGTCGGCCAGGTCGACGGCGCCCACCACCAGGGCCCGGGCGGCCGCCACCGTGCCCACCAAGCCCACCAGCGTGCGCCCTGCTTCCATCCGGGTGGAGTAGCGATGCTCCTTCTCGGTGTATTCCGCCACCTCCGCGGCCAACAGGTCGTTGCGGCTGCGTCGAGCCAGCACCACGGTGAGCACCAGGTAGCCGGCCAGGCCGGCCAGCAGGATCAGCCCGCCGACCAGCGTGAGGCGCCGCCAGGCCAGCGCGGCCACCAGCACGCACGACCCCAGCATCAGCGGGGCCTCCCGGCGCACAATCTCGGAGTCCACCCGAACCAGGGCGATCATGGCGGCCACGCCCAGCACCAGGGTGAGGTTGGCCGTGTTGGAACCAACGATGTTGCCGATGCCCAGGTTCAGGTCGCCGTGCAACGCCGCCAGCGTGGACACAAACACCTCGGGCAGCGAGGTCCCGAGGCCGATCACCAGGGTGCCGATGACCACCGGCGGCACGGACAACCGGTTGGCCAGCACGGCGGCGCCATCCACGAACCAGTCGCTGGAATAGGCAAGCGCCGCGATGCCGACGATGATCAGCAGAAGGGACCAGATCACGGCGGCCATCATGGCCGATGGGGCGCGCCACGACGCGACCGGCCACCGTTCGAGAGGGGGGAGGCGGCCCACCCGAACCGGACGACTCCCACCCCGTGAACATCGCTCGGAGTGGCTGGGCACCGGCGGGCAAACCTCCCGGTGGGCGCGGCCGGGGGTTGGGGCCTGCAGCATCGTCGCCGGAACCCGGATGTGATGATGGTTCGGGGACCACGCTCGGCGGCTGCGACGTGGGCGTGGGGGTCGGGGGGTCGGATTCGGCGGACGAGGCCAGGCAGGTGCCCGGCACGCTCGGGCCGGACGCCAGGGTGAGGGGCCGCAGGGCCGCCACGCCGCGGGGCCGTGGCGGTGTGGCCCTCGCCGATCCACTCCACGGTCACCTGGTAGGGGCCGTCGGGTAGGCCACGGACCGTCAGCGGCACGTCGAGGTTCCGGGCGTCGCCGAGCAGCGAGTGCCACTGGCTGAGCATCACGGTGGTGCGCTCCGTGCTGCTGGCTGCCGTGGCCCAGACGTCGATGGTCCCCGCCGGGAGTTTGGCCTCCACCTGCGTCGCCGGCAGGTCCTGCCAGGCCCGGAAGGGGCGTCATCGACACCTGAAAGCGAGTTGAGATACAGCGCACGATCGACGGGAGCGCCCTGCATCACCGACAGGGAGGCCGCCGGGGGGCGAAGCCGTTGGCTTGTTCCAGCAGCTCGAACCAGGTCATCGGCACCTTGCCCTCGGCCGCTCGTTGCGTGACGAGGGCGTCGAGCCACGAGTTGAAGCAGTCCAGCCCAAGCGCCGCCCAGCCGCCGAGGCGCAACCGCGTCCCGGGGGACAACGAGCTGCGCATGAGCCGGCGCCTCAAGCGGGGGTTTCGAGGTAGCGGCGAGGAGTCTCCACCAACATGGCGTCCAGCTGCTCCTCGTTCACCCCGTGCGCCCGAAGGTAGGGCAGCACCTCGTCGTGGATGTGCAGGTAGTTCCACTGGGGCAGAAAGGCCAAGGCGTCGGGGTCGATCCAGTCGATGTAGCAGGCGGCATCCTGGGACAGCACCATCTGGGAGGCGAACCCCCTGCGGCACAGCTCCACCACCGTGTCGGCTCGCTGCTCGAAGGTGGTCTCCAGGTTCACCCCAAAGCGGTCCATGCCCAGGATGAACCCCGCCTCGGCCAGCTCGCTCAGGTGGTTGACGTCGGTGGAGTCGCCGCTGTGGCCCAGGACGATTCGCGCCGGATCCACGCCCTCTGAGTCCACCAGCACGCGCTTCACGTCGCGGCCGGTGTGGCTGGCGGGGTGCGTATGCACGGTGATGGGCGTACCAGTGCGGTGATGGGCCTGGGCCACCGCCCGCATCACTCGTTCCACCCCGCCAACGAGTCCCTGCTCATCGATGGCGCACTTCAGCAGTCCGGCACGAACCCCGGTGCCGGCGATGCCGTCGTTGATGTCGCCGACGAAGAGGTCCACCATGGGGTCGGGTACCTCGACGCCCAGCGCCTCGGTCAGGGCCGGACCGCGGTGGTGGAAGAAGAAGGGCACGTCGTTGTAGGTGTAGCAACCCGTGGCCACCACGATGTTCAGGCCGGGAACCCGCTCGGCGATGGTCACGATCCGGGGGATATAGCGGCCGAGCCCGATGACGGTGGGGTCGACGATGGTGTTCACCCCCTGGTCGGCCAGGGCGCTGAGCTTGGCGACGGCGTCATCCACGCGGGCCGCCTCGTCGCCCCACTCGTCGGGGTAGTTCTGCTGCACATCGGGGGACAGCACGAAGACGTGCTCGTGCATGTAGGTGCGGCCCAGCGCAGCACTGTCGATCGGGCCTCTCACGGTCTGGACGTCGCTCACGGTTCACTCCCCGGGGTCGTTGCCCCGACGATACCCAGCGGGCACGACGAGTGGACTCCGAGTCACGGGAGCGATGGGGCCGACCTGGCAGGCCGCACCTCGCTACAGGTCGGGCATGCCCAGGTCCAGCTGTGGCGACTCAGCACCACCGTCCACCTCGATGACCTTGCCCGTCATGTAGCTGGCGCCGGAAGACGCCAGGAAGAGGGCGGCCGCGGCGATCTCCTCCGGCTCGCCGATACGCCCCAGGGGGGTGTTCTGCTCCATCGTGGTTCGCAGACCGTCGTCCTGGGTGACGATGTCCAGCGCCGAGGTGGCGATCGAACCGACAGCGATGGCGTTCACCCGTACCCGCGGCGACAGGTCCGCCGCGGTCAGACGGGTCCAGTGCGACAGCGCCGCCTTGGCCGTCCCGTAGGCGACGAAGCCCCGAGCCGCCAGGCGTCCCATCGCCGACGAGATGCTGACGACCGACCCCGTTCCCCCGTCGGCCAGCATCAGCGGCACGGCCGCTCGGGTGAGGGCGTGGGCAGTGGCCACGTTCCAGGACAGGGCACCCAGGAGCTGCTCGGGGGAGGTGTCGAGGAACGCACCCGGCATGGTTCCACCCACGTTGTTCACCACGATGTCGAGGCGCCCGAAGGTGTCGGTGGCCGCGTTGGCCAGCGACGCCACCGTCTCCAAGTCGCTGAGGTCCGCCGTGACGATGTGGGCCCGCCGCCCTGCCGCCTCGACCGCATCCGCCACCGACTCCAGCTGGTCGGCGGTGCGGGCGGAGATCACCACATCGGCGCCGGCCTGGGCCAAGCCAATGGCGGTGGCCGCGCCGATGCCCCGCCCGGCACCGGTGACGATAGCGACCTGATCGTCGATGCGGAATCGGTCGAGAATCATGTGCTTGGCCCCTTTGCTCTGCCGACGCCGTGTCGGCTGGCGACGCTACCGGAGCATGGCGGCGGCGCGGCGCCGCCAACCGCCGGACCTGAGGCCTCTGACATGTGCATGTGAGAGCATCTCGGGGTGCCCAGCCAGACGCCGACGGCCAGCCACCGATTGGCCGCCGTGGCGGCGCTGGGTGCGTGCGCTGCGTCGCTGGCGCTGCTGTTGTGGCTGGTGCTCAACGCCACGCCGCGCAACATGGTGGTGCTGGTGGCGGCCCAGGCGGTGGCGGTGGGAGCCGCTTGGCTGGCGGTCACGCGGCGAGGGGCTGCCCGAGCAGTGGCCCTGGTTGCCATCGCAGCTGGCGAGTTGCTGGCGCTGCTGGTGCTCCGCGACAACGGCGACCTGATGAAGTGGCTCGGCCTGATGGCGCTGCTGCTCGGCGCGGCGCCGTTGGCCCGTCGAGCCTTGCGCGTGGACATGCGGTCGCTGGCCGAACAGCCCATCGAAGGCACGCCGGTGGGGCCCCTGGCCCAGCCCACGCTGCTGATGAACCCGAAGTCCGGCGGCGAAAAGGTGGCGCAGTTCGATCTGGAGGCCGAAGCGCGACGGCGTGGCATCACGCCCATACTCCTTGGGCCCGACGACGACCCGGTGCGCCTGGCCACCCAGGCGGTGGAAGCGGGCGCCGACGCACTCGGCGCCGCCGGCGGCGACGGCACGCAGGCGCTCGTGGCGGCAGTCGCGGCCGAGGCCGACCTTCCCTTCGTGTGCGTTCCCGCCGGCACCCGCAATCACTTCGCCCTCGACCTTGGCCTCGACCGGGACGACGTTCTCGGTGCCCTGGACGCATTTGGCACCGCCGTGGAGCGGCGGGTCGACCTGGCCCGTGTGAACGGTCGCACGTTCGTCAACAACTGCTCGCTGGGTGTCTACGCCAGCATCGTGCAATCCGACGACTACCGGGACGCCAAGTTGAAGACGGCGGCGTCCATGCTGCCGGAGCTGCTCGGCCCCGATGCCGACGGGTTCGATCTCCAGTTCACCGACGGCGAGGGCAGGCAACGGGGCTCGTCCCAGCTGCTGTTGATCTCCAACAACCCCTACCGACTCGATCGGCTGGGAGGCTTCGGCACCCGGGCGAGGATCGACACCGGCCGGTTGGGCCTGGTCGATGTGCAGGTGGAGAGCGCTCGGGACTTCCAGACGATGGTGGCCCTCCAGGCCGCTGGGCGAGTGCAGCAGTTCGACGGGTGGACCGAGTGGACGACGCCCAGACTTGAGGTGGCCTCCAGGGAAGCCGTCGCCATCGGCGTGGACGGCGAGGCACTGCGCATGCAACCACCGCTGGTCTTCGAATCGTGGGCAGGCGCGCTGCGGGTGCGGCTGCCAACCCACGCCCCGGGCAAGGCACCTGCGGCCGTTGCGCTTGAACCGGGCTGGTCCACCCTTGGCCGCCTGGTGGAGGTGGCCATGGGGCGATCGGCGAGTCACCCTTCACGCGGCCGCTGATCTCTCGAACTATGGACAGCGCTAGTTGGTGAGATGCACCGGGCCTCCCGAGATCTGGAGCGACCATGTGGTTTGATCGGTCACCTTGGTCCCGAGCGCGAAGTAGCGAACCTGGAACCAGTTGTCGGGATACGCCTCCATGGTGGCCGTGTCCGGAAGCGGGATGTCCAAGACGACCGTTCGACCGTTGTACTTCCAATGCCCGCCGGTATACGGGTCGGCAGAGAACCCGAGGTGGAGCGGGGGGCCCTCCGCGTCGGTCCAGAGGCACGGCCCTTCGGGGCACGACTCCGCTGTCGAAGGCCCATAGTCGCCATCGGCCGATTGGTAGGTGAACTTCATGGCCAACCCGTTCGGGTCCAGCACCTGGATCCCGCGCGCCCCCTCGGCTGGATCGAACAGCTGCAGCGACAGCGTCTCGCCCGCATAGGCGGGCCCGATCTCGGCCAGATCCATGGTGGCGGACGCACCCGTCGCCTCGACGTACACCGGCAGGCGTCCCATGGCGAACAGGTTCGGGCACACGGGATCGGAGATCGCGCTGCACGGGTTGACATCTCCAAGCCTCCGCGCCCACAACCCGAACTTGTTGGCGTCGATGGTTCCGCCAAGCGAGGGGTGCGCCTTGACGCGGAGGATCCAGCGGCCCACGCCAGCACCCGCTGGGATGGTGAAGATGGGGCGCAGCGTTCCGCACTCCGAAAGATCCGTCGCTTCATATCCCGCGACCCACGGGTTGTCGGTGAGATCGAACGGGGTCGTGTCGGCCCCGTAGAGGTCAAACCGCAGTTGCGGGCCCCCGAACAGGTCACACTCACCGAGGTCGTAGGCCAACACTTCGATCTCACCGGCCCCCGGGTGCACCTGCACAGCGAAGGTGTATCCGTCGGGATGATGGTAGGGGTTGGGGATCGCATCGGGCGGATGGCCCGGGTCTGTCGGGCACACCCGGCCGCTTGCAATCTCGAGTGCGGAGAGGAGGTCGCCGTGCTCTTGGCCGAGGCATGGATGGACGATCGACAACCAGTTGTTCTGAGCGGGTCGGCCGTCGGCAAAGGCGTAGTCTCCCATCCCCAACGAGCTGCCCGGACTCCCCATGGGCACCGGCAGATTGTACTCCGCTTCGCTTCCACGCGAGAGGTAGATGCTGTCGGAGAAGCTCCTGCTGAAGTACGAGTGGCCTGCGGCCTTGATCGAGACGGTCAGGTTGGCTGGCCCGCTCTTGGTGACGTTGACCGTGGCGTTGACGCCGTCGATGTAGCCGTTGTCGGCCGCAGTGCTCTTCGCCTCATCGATGGCCGTGGGGAGGTCGGGCAGCCACACCACTCCCGCCAGGCTGGCGGCATCTGCGGCCCGCTGAATGCGGGCTGCCTGCAGAAACAACGAGCCAAGGTCGACGCTGAGGGCAGCCAGGGCCAGCATCGCCGGGATCGCAGTGGCCGTCGCCATCATGGCGAACCCTCGGTCGCCGCGACGGCGCCGATGTGTCGCAGGGGCCTGTGCTGTTTGGCCTCGCCATCGCCGCCAGCGATCCAACTGTGTCACACGGCCTTATCGACCCCCGGCTCGCCAAGTTGAGCGTTCTCCCCCAGGTTTGCCAACTCCGATGCCTGCGCAGCCCGCCGCGGCAACGGATGCTGGCGCCGCCCTACCAGTCGGTGGGCCGATAGTCCTTGAGGAACTGGCCCCACACGTGAGCGCCGGTGTTGATCCCGTCGATGATCGGGTCGACAATCCGAGCGGCCCCGTCCACGATGTCGAGGGGCGGATGGAAGCGGTGCTCGGCCCGCTTCTCGTTGGCCTTGGCCACCGGGTCCTCGTCGGACACCCACCCGGTGTCGACGCTGTTCATGTGGATGCCCGAGGCCTGATAGTCGGTGGCCGAGGTTCGGGTCATCATGTTGAGCGCCGCCTTGGCCATGTTGGTGTGGGGGTGCCGCGTGGTCTTGAAGCGCCGATAGAACTGACCCTCGACCGCAGAAACGTTCACCACGTGCTTGTGCGAGCCCGGGGTCGCCTCCATCAGTGGCCGCAGGCGGGCATTGATGACGAACGGCGCCACGGCGTTCACCAGCTGGGTCTCCAACAACTCGACCGACGACACCTCGTGCAGCAGCAGCCGCCACGAGTTTCGATCGCGCAGGTCCACCTGCTGAAGGTCCTGGTCCAGGCGTCCTTCGGGAAACAACGCTGCCTGTGCTGCGGCCTCGTCGCCGCCGTGTTCCTCGGGCAGCAGGCGCACCTGCGACATCTCGGCGGCCTGGGTGAGGCCCGGCAACCCACCGGTCGCGCCGGACCCAGGGCTCAGCGCAACCCCGGAGGCTTCGGCGGGCAACATGTCGTAGCCGCGCAGACCCTCATACCCGCCCACCAGGCCCAACACCTCGGGGGCCAGGGTGTCGAGCGCCGCCGACTCGCCCTCCATCATGTGCCGATAGAAGCCGGGGGGGCGCCGAACGGTCTGGCAGGCGTTGTTGACGATGAAGTCGAGCCGGTTGCGGGTGCCAAGGATGTGCTGGCAGAACGCCTCGACGCTCGGCGTATGGCGAAGGTCCAGGCCAAACACCTCGAGCCGGTCGCCCCATTCGGCGAAGTCCGGCTCGGCCGCGTACCGAGCGGCAGCGTCACGCGGGAAGCGCGTGGCGACGATCACCTCGGCGCCGCAGCGCAGCAGCTTGATGCCGGCCTGGTAGCCGATCTTCACCCGTCCGCCGGTGAGCAGGGCGGTCATGCCCGACAGGTCGGCCAGCTCGCCTCGCTTGGCGTAGTTCAGTGAGGCGCACTCGGGGCACAGCTGGTCGTAGAAGTGGTGAACCTCGGTGTACTTCGCCTTGCAGATGTAGCAGTGCTGGGGCTCGACGGTCTCCCGGTGCAGCGGGTCGGCAACGTCGACCTGCTGGAACGACTCGGGCGGAAACACGTTCGGGGTGGTGAACACCGGCCGGTCTCGTAGCGTGCGTATGCCCGTCGCTGCCAGCACCTCGTCGTCGCGCCGGGATCGTTCGGCCCGCCGCTTGCGCCGCAGCACCTTGGTGCGCAGGCGTCGCTCCTCCGGATCGGGGCAGAACACGTCGCCGGCTGCGTTGAGCAACGCCGTGCGTTCCTCCACAGTGAGGCCAACCAGCAGGTCGCGCGAATCGGCGACGCGTCGCAGCAGCTCGGTGGCCTCCAACAACCGGGTGCGAACGTCATCAGGCGGCGGCGCGTCGGCGTCGGTCACCGACGGCACTCTATCGGCCCAAATCCAACGATCACCGTTGGAAGGCGATCCCGAGGGTTGCCGGTTCGGCGGGGTTCCTCTGGTAGACCAGCGCCATGTTGGAACTGAGGCCGAACTGCGAATGGTGCGACGTTGACCTTCCGCCCGACAGCCCGGACGCCCGCATCTGCTCGTTCGAATGCACCTGGTGCGCCGCCTGCATCGAGGGACCCGACAGCCCACTCGCCGACGTCTGCCCCAACTGCGGCGGCAACGTCGTGCCGCGTCCCATTCGACCCGCAGCGCTCCTCGGCGACCGACCCGCGTCAACCGCGCGCGTGATCAATCCTCGCGGACCGGCGGCAGCGGGCTGAGCGTCGAGTTTGGTCAGGACGGCGCGAGTCAGTCGTCGAACTTGGGCCTGCGACGCAGGATCCGGCCTCCGCCGATCAGCACGGCAACCCCGGCAATCACGAGGATCCAGGACCGCCCCGCGCTGCCTTCCGTAGCCTTTGCCCGCATCGGGGGGAGCCGGGCGTGATCGCTGGGCCACGCCACGGAGGGCCAGCGCGGATGAGACCTTTGGAGGATGGGCGAGGCGACCTTTGCCGGATTCGCCCGGGTCGGAAACCACCCACGCTGTGATCAAGGGCTCCCCGAGAGCCCACACCACAGCGCCCACACCACCAGGAGCCGACGATGACCAACACCAGCCCCAGCACCCACGACCCGAGTCCGGCCGGCTCCTCGGCAGGCACCCCCGACGACCGCCAACTCCCGGGAGACTCCGCCGGTGACGGCCCACTGATGGGGCTGAACCGATTCGGGCTGGGGGTGGCCACCGTCCTGGTCGGTCTCTCGGCCGGCTTCTTCTTCACCTTCGAAGCCTCGGTCACCCTTGGCCTCGCCGACGTCAGCGACGTGACCTACGTCGAGACGTTCCAAGCGATCAACGAAACTGTGAGGAACCCCGCGTTCGGGCTCGTGTTCTTCGGCTCCATACCGGCCATCTTCCTGGCTGTCGCCGCCAACTGGCGGACGTCGTCGCGGGCCGCCCGGATACTGCTCGCTGCGGCCCTGCCGCTCTACCTCGCCGGGTTGGCGATCACCGGGACGGGCAACGTCCCCCTCAACAACGACCTCGCCGAAGTGGCGACCATCACGCCGGAAGCGGCCGCCACGGCCCGAGCAGGCTTCGAGGACGACTGGAACGAGCTCAACCTGCTGCGCACCTTGGCCATCGGAGCCAGCTTCGCGTCGCTGGCCGCCGCCGGAATCGCCGTCCCGACACGAATCCGGGATGGCGGCGCGACCGCCAGGCAGACTGGACGATCGTGACGGCACTCTCCTGGACCAACGGTGGGCGGCGACCGACCACGAGCGACATCGCCTTGGCTGCCAGCCTGCTGGGCGTCGCGGTCTTGTCCGGCTTCTTCGTCGACGCCAACCGGCCCGACACCGTCGAACCCTCGGCGTGGTGGCACTGGGCGCTCATGGCCACTCCAGCCGTGCTGGTCGCCGTCCGCCGCCTGAGTCCGATCCCGGTCGTGGTGCTCGCCACGGTCGTTCAATCCGCCATCTGGATCAGCAACCTTCCCGAGGTGCTGCTGCCGGTCGTCGTCCTCCTCTTCACGGCCGCCTCCGACGATGACGGGCGAGGTCTACAGGTCGCCGTGCTGGCCAGCGCGGTGCTCACGATCGTGACCGGCATCGGGGTAGCCATCGCAGACGACGTGACGCTCTACCAGCTCCCGCTCATCGGTCTCACGTGCGGCACCGCCATCGCGCTCGGGGTCAACGCCACACGGCAACGGCACGCTGCAGCGGAGCTCGCCACCCAGGTGACCGAAGTCCGACTCCGAGGCGAACGCGAACGCGCGAAAGCCGTCGCCGAGGAGCGCTCGCACATCGCTCGCGAACTCCACGACATCATCGGCCACACCCTGTCGGTCATCGCGGTACGAGCCGAAGCCGCAGATCGGGTCGGCCAACGGCAGCCGGCCGCAGCAAGCGAGGCCGTCACCGACATCGCCGAAGCAGCCCGTTCGGCGCTCAACCAAACTCGGCGGGTGCTCGCCGGCCTACGCCAATCGGGCCAGACCGAATTGGCTCCCGCACCGGACCTCGACGCAACCCGCCAACTTGTCACCGACCTGGCCAAGGCGGGAATAGCCGCAACCCTCACCGAACGGGGCTGCACCGACCACAGGCCACCAGCCGTGGTGGCCAGCGGCGCACATCGAATCGTCCAGGAGTCCCTGACCAACAGTGTGAAGCACGGCGGCCCCGGCGTCGCGATCGAGGTGCAGCTGGCCTGCAGCCCGACCGAGCTCGAGATCCTGGTGATGAACAGCCTGGACGCCTCAGCGAACACTCCCTGCCGGGATGCGGACGGAACGGGCCTCACCGGGATGGCCGAGCGGGCCGACATCCTCGGCGGCACGTTCGACGCTCACAACGACGGTGACCGATTCGTGGTCCACGCCGTGCTCCCCAACGGAAGCCCGCCCGGGAACGCCACCTCATGATCCGCGTTGCCATCGCCGACGACCAGGACATGATCCGAGCCGGATTCCGGCTCATCCTCGACAACGAGCCCGACATGAGCGTCGTAGCGTCGGTCGCCGACGGGGTCGAGATCGTCCGGGCGTGCCAATCCCGCCGGGTCGACGTGGTCCTCATGGACATCCGCATGCCTCGACTCGACGGCCTGGCAGCCACCGAGCAGATCATGGCCCAGCCCGAACCGCCCCGGATCGTGATGCTCACCACCTTCGGGCTCGACGAGTACGTGGCTACCGCCATCGTCGCCGGCGCCTCGGGCTTCCTGCTGAAAGACGCCTCCTCGGCCGACCTCGTCGACGCCATCCGAGCCGTCGCAGCGGGCGACGTTGCGATTGCCCCATCGCTCGTGCGCACCGTGGTCGAGCAAGCTCGGAGGTCGATACAGAGCCACTCGGTCCCGGGCATCGACCAACTCACCGAGCGCGAACACGAGGTTCTCCAACACCTCGCTGCCGGTCGTTCCAACGCCGAGATCGCCGAGCAGCTCTACCTGAGCGAGGCGACGGTCAAGACGCACCTCAGTCGTGTGCTGACCAAGCTGGGTGTCCGCGACCGTGTCCAGGCCGTCATCGCCGCCTTCACCGCCGGCATCGCCCAACCCGGCACCAACCCCCCTCGGAAGGCCTGAAGCCCCATGCCCAGCTCCGGGGTGCTCGTGAGCTTCTCGGCCGCGACGATCGTTCTTGTGATGCTGCCCGGTCCGAATCTGTTGTTCATCGTCGGCAGTGGGATCGGTGGCGGTCGACGCGCCGCGCTGGCCTCCGCCGTCGGGGTCGAGCTCGGCACCCTCGTCCACGTGGCCGCCGCCGCAGCGGGACTCTCGGCGATCCTGCAATCCTCCGCTGTTGCGTTCTCGACGATCAAGTACCTCGGCGTTGTGTACCTCGTCTACCTGGGGATCCAAGCGCTGAGGGCTACCCCAGACGACCACGAACAGGGCCGGGCCGCAGCTCCTCAGGCAACCTCACGCATCCTGGCGCGAGGTCTCGTGGTCAACGTGTTGAACCCAAAGGTGGCCCTGTTCTTCCTCGCGTTTCTGCCGCAGTTCATCGACGCCCATGGAGGATCAGCGACCCAGCAGATCCTGGCCCTGGGGTCGGTGTTCTTCGTGATCGCGCTCACTATCGACCTCATCTATGCGATCGGATCCGGGACGCTCGGACGCTGGCTCAGCCGCAGGCCCAGACTGTTCCGACACCAGGAACGAGTTGCCGGCGTGGTCTACCTCGGCCTTGCGGCCTTCGCCGCCACCCAGGGCGGCCACAAGGCGGCGACCACGTAGGCCGCAATGCGGGCAACGCTCCACACGGCGCGCACATCCTGCCCAGCCGATTGGCGGTCTACCCATCCGGCGACCGGCAACGCACCGGGTTCCCCACGAATGACGTAAAACAGTTTTTCTTCCCGTTCATTCCGATTGGGGCGAAGGCGAAGGTGAAGGTGATCAACATGGCACGCAAGGTCGACAATGGCGAGCCGTCGCTGACAGAGGCTTGGGCCATGCTCGCCTTCGGCCCTCGAGGTCTCGTGCGTCAACCCCGCAAACGCAACCGGCACCATCGGGTCGGCCGTCGACGTTCGCGACCCAGCCTGGAACCCGAGGGACCACAACCCGAGAAACGGCCGGAGGGTTCAAGCCGAGCCACCCTCGTTGGCCGACCGCACCCTGACAGCCGAAACCCGGGAGTTGCTGATGAGCGTCTCCGACGACATCCGGATCGAGATTCAGCCCGATTGTGTTCGGATTGATGACCACGCCAAGGCCCTTCCCAGCTCGGGAGCCAACGATGTCGCCGGCAGCTTCCTCCACCACTACCAGGGATCCGCTCCGCCGTGGCCTGACCGCGCGACAGCCGGTCCGCCATGGTGGATCGACTTGCTCTGCGACCTGGCTGACACGCTCGACGGCGCCGGCGAATCCGCACCGGTCGCGCATCGAGCCTGAGCAGGAGCGTCCAACCACGCCGACCGGCGAGGTCCTGGTCGACGACGCTGCCGAGGGCGTCGCTGCTCTGCTTCAGGTGGAGGATCGGCGCTCGAACTTGGGACGGCCTCGATTGCGGTCAGTTGTCGGTCGACGGCGTCCAGCGAAAGAGCCGGAGCCCGGCGAGCGTTCCGCCTACCGTCCACAGGGCGAGGACCCCCAACCGACTCCAGATGAATCCCGAGCCGGTTGTGTTGGGATTAAACGCCGTGAGGAGGCACTGGTACAGGTGTCGGACCGGGAAGAGGTCGGCGACGACCACCAGCGCGCGAGGCATATCTGCATCGGGGAAGAAGTTCCCCGAGAGGAAGAAGAGCGTCAGCGTGACCGAAATCGCCATCGCCGTGGCGGCCGAACCCTTCTTCACCAGCTTCGTGAAGGGAAACGCGGCCGCCGCGCAGGCAAGGCTGCCCAGCACGATGCTGACGACGACGGCCGCAATCCGGGCGCCCGGGAATTCGACGCCGTAGACGCCGATGCCCAACGCCGTCACACCTACAGCGAGAAGCACCGAAAGGATCAGCGCATTGACGACATGGCCGCCGATGAACACCTTGGTCGGCACGGGTGTGGATCGGAGCCGCTTCAACACACCGTTCTCGCGGTCATGGACGAGCGCTATGGAGAGGTTCTGAAACGCGGCGGATGTGACGCCGATCGCGATGACCGACGCCGTCATGATGGTGGCGACGTCCATCAGGCCAGGCTGCCCCGGCACCGCTCCTTCCTGGTTACCGAAGATCGTGGCGAAGATGAACAGATAGAGGAGCGGTAGCCCGACGGTGAAGAAGAGGCTCTGCGGATCGCGGACGAGGGTCTTTCGGACGTACGCCGTCTCCTGACGGATCAGCGTTGCGGTCGAGGTCATGTGGGCGTCTCCGCAAGTGAGAGGTAGATGTCTTCGAGTGTCGGCCGGCGCACCTCGAGCGCTGCCAGGGTGCCGCCTCCGGCGTCGGACCACGCGATCAGTTCGCTGAGCACCGTGGTGACGTCGGTGGTCTCGACGGACACCTGGTCGCCCTCCCGATTCACCGTCGTTCCGTCGAGCGATGGCGCAACCGGCGAGGAGAACGTGATGGTGGCGGGCGCGCGGTCACGGCCTCCGATCGTCTCGGGGGTCCCGGCGGCCACGACGCGTCCGGCGACGATGATTGCGAGACGGTCGGCGAGCGCTTCGGCTTCTTCCATGTAGTGGGTGGTCAGCACGATGGTTTTGCCGAGATCTCGGAGTGCGGCGATCATCGACCACGACGCTCGCCGGGCTGCGGGATCGAACCCGGTCGTCGGCTCGTCGAGAAAGACCAGGTCCGGGTCGCCGATCAACGCAAGCGCCACGTCGAGGCGGCGCCGTTGGCCACCCGAGAGCGACCCCGACCTGGCGTCGGCCTTGTCGCTCAGGCCGACCAACTCGATGGTCGCCGCGACGTCGCGTGGCCGTTGGTAGTAGCCGGCGTAGCGGGTGACAAGCTCACGTGCCGTGAGTTCGGCGGGCATCTGAGACTCCTGGAGGACGAGCCCGATGCGGTTGCGCCATTCGAGGGTGGGATGGGCCGGATCGACCCCAAGCACCGAGATCGTTCCCGCGTCGCGTTGGCGATACCCCTCGAGCACTTCGAGCGTCGTGGTCTTTCCGGCGCCGTTCGGGCCGAGCAGCGCGAAGATCTCACCGGTGCGAACCTCGATGTCGATCCCGTCGACGGCCCGGTGCTCGCCGTACTGCTTGACCAGACCGCGAATCTCGATCGCGACCCGTTCGCTCATGTCCCGACCTCCGCGGGCTCGGCGAGCCGGCGGAGCGATCGGACCACTGGGTTTCGCGGCATCCCCAAGCTTACGTCACGCTGTTGCCAGGCCCGGCCTCAAGGTGGTAGCTCACGCAACGGAGGAACGATGAGGATTCGCCGTACTCACATCTTCGTGCTCGCTACCGCGCTGGCCGGGGTGGTGGCCTTCTCCACCTCCCCTGCATCGGGTGTCGCCGGGTTCGGTGACGTTGCGTCGGACCGGTACTTCACCGATGCGGTCCAATGGATGGTCGACGGCGACATCACGACCGGAACGTCGGCCACCTGCTTCTCGCCCGGCGGCACCACCACGCGTGGCCAGGCTGCAGCGTTTCTGTGGCGGATGGAGGGCGAGCCCAGTGCGACGCCGCACCCGTTCGACGACGTGGTTGCGGGCTGGCAACAGGGCCCGGTTTCCTGGATGTTCGCCACGGGGATCACGACCGGAACCACGGCCACCACCTACTCGCCCGACGACAGCGTCACCCGCGGTCAGCTTGCGGCGCTGCTCTACCGGCTGGCCGGCGAACCCGGAGGAGCTCCACCGCATCCGTTCGGTGATGTGTCCGCAGCCTGGCAGCAGGCCCCCGTCTCGTGGATGTTCGCCAACGGGATCACCACCGGAACCAGCCAGACGGAGTTCTCGCCGGATGAGCCGGTCACCCGCGGTCAGGTCGCAACGTTCCTCTACCGCTACGAGGGCGAACCCGAGACCACGGTCGACCCGACGCACCCGACCAACCCGTGGTGTGCGCACCAGGTCCGCGGCCCGGGTACCGGGCACAACTCGCTGTTCATCGGCCACAGCTTCTTCCGGCCGATCGCGGACCAGATGGACGATCACGCTGCGAACCTCGGGCTGGAGGATCACCGCCAGACCGTTGTCTTCTCCGGCGGGGCGAGCGGATCTCCCCAGGCGCTGTGGGAGAACGCCGGCAAGCGGGCCGAGATTCAGGGGGTTCTCGACGGTGGCGACGTCGAGCTCTTCGGGATGACGTACCACCCCGACTATCCGTCGGTGGACGGCTACGAGAACTGGGTCGGCTACGCGCTGGCCAAGAATCCCAACACGAGGTTCTTCGTTGCCTTCCCCTGGGGCACCAACCCGGGTTCGATGGACGCCGCCACCTACGCCTCGAACTGGCACGCAGCACACGAGACGATCAGCCACGGCATCATCGATGATCTGCGGGTCGAGTTCCCGGGCGTCGTGTTCTACGACATCCCCTACGGCCAGGCCGCCGCCGAGCTGTACGCACGGTACGAAGCCGGCGAGCTGCCCGATGTGGACGCGCTCGTCAGCCCCAGCGGCGATGGGATCTTCCGCGACAGCTTCGGCCACGGCGATTCGATTCTGCTGGACCTGGCGGAATTGGTGTGGCTGCGGGCCATCTACGGCATACCGATCTCGGGCTACGACAACCCCGGCTACGCGACCGACCTGCGGCCCATCGCCGACGCGATCATGAACGCCCACGCACCCGCATACAGCGCGCCCTGAGCACCACGCCGCCGTGAGGTGAGGTGATGTCTGTTCAGAGGTCTGGGCGTGTTGCGGGTCGATCACCATGCGGGATCGCGGCGCAGGTGCAGTGGCTAGCGCCGAGGGTGAGCAGCGAAGAACGCCCACGCCAGATCGGTGGCGGAGATGTCGAAGGTCGTCGTCCCGACCACCGCCGAGATGACGGGATCCGACAGGTCGGCCAACGCTTCTGAACCCGGCCAGGAATGACCGCCACCATCGACCACGTAGGCCTCCACGGCACCGTCGTCGCAGTCGTCGTACACCCAGTGAGCCACCTCCGTGGACACCGCATCTTCGGTGCGCTCCGGGTCGCATCCGGCCAGCGTGGCCCACTCGTTGACGTTCACCGGCACCGGCGCCAGAAACCCGGGATCTGCCGACATGTCGGGCGGCTCCGGCGGAGGCAGGTCGGGGATCTCCCCCTTCACGACAGCGCCCAAACCCTCCCCCACGCCGCCGGCCCACGGAAGGACCGCATCGTCGGTGCCGTAGAAGAGGATCACAGAGCTTGGGCTGCCGCAATCCGCCGTCACCTGGTAGCCCGCAACGGGTGCCACGGCGGCGAACGTCTCAGGATGCAGGCAAGCCAGCGCCGACGACAGCAGACCACCGTTGGACATGCCGCTCGCGTACACCCGAGCCTCGTCGATGCACGCCGATTCGCCAATTGCCGCCACCAGCTCGACCATGAAGCCGACGTCATCGTTGGCACCGTTCGGCCCGAAGTCCCACCCCGGCCGCTCGCCCAACCCCTGCGGCCAGGCCACCGCAACCCCGTCCCGCCGGGCCAGCTCCTCGTAGCCCGACAGCCCGCGCTGCTGCTCCTTGTTGCTCCCAAGACCGTGAAGGTCGAGGAGCAGCGGCATCGGCGAACCGCCGTCCCGCTCGGGAACGAAGACCGTGAAGTCGCGGTCGACGCCGTTGTGGGCCAGGGTCTCGTCGGTGACACCGGCGTCGGATGGCGTGGCAGCCGACCCGCAACCCGGTGACGGCACCGGCGCGACCTCGCTCTCCCACAGTCCCGACGCCGCAGCGGCGGGCCCCGCCAAACTCGTGCCGGCCTCGCGGGATCCCGAGGCGTTCTCGGTGCTCGCGCAACCGCCGGCGGCCAGGCCCACCACCGCCAGCAACACCACGAGGGCGCCGCGTCCCGACACGGCACTGGTCGGCTCGATCGGTCCTGGCTGGTCGGTCACCGCCGCAGCTTAGGGATGGGCGGGCGGGGCCCGTCGCCGCCACGGCCAATCGTCAGGTCGAAATCAGTTCGTCCATGGCCGCCAGCGAGCTGGAGAGGCCCGCGGCGGATTGCTCCATGAACGTCTCGGGGTCCTCGGGCTCGGGCATGTTGACCTGCATCGTCATGAGCGTGAACCGGTCGCCGGTGGGTTCGAAAGTCAGGGTCTGGTCGGTCGGAGGGCCCGTCGGATCTGCTTCGCCCATCACGAACCACTCGTCCGCACCGAGGCGATCGGGTCGATCGACGCTGGTGTAGGTGCCGTGCCATGCGATTCGACCGTGCTCGGGGATCACCATGGCGTAGAAGTAGCGGCCACCCTCGACCGGATCGGATTCGCACACGGTCATCTCCGACCCGGGGGGCGCACCTGAGGGGAACCAGATGCGCAGGTCGGCGGGGTCGGTGAACGCCCGAAAGACACGATCCGGCGGCGCCCCGAAGACGCGGACGCACCGGTATGACGAACCGTCGTCGCTCAGGTCGATCTTCGTCGACCCTTTCCGGGCGTCGAGGGTCGACAGGTCCGATGGGAGGGTGGTGTCGGTCATGGGAGATGCTCCTTGGGCAGATTGGGATTGGGATTGGGATTGGGGTTGGGATCGGTCGAGACGAGTTCGTCCAGCTGGTCGAAGCGGGCATGCCAGACGTCTTCGAACGAGGCGAACCAGTCATGGGCCGCTTGCAGGCCTCGGCCGTCGAGGCGGTAACGACGGTGTCGGCCATCGGCCCGGACCGAGACGAGCGCGGCGCGTGCGAGGACCTTGAGGTGCTTGGACACCTGCGGTTGCCTGAGGCCCGAGCCATCGACGAGCTCCGACACGGTTGACTCATGTCGCTGGTGCAGCAGTTCGAGCAAACGACGTCGGTTCGGTTCGCCCATGACGTCGAGGACGAGGTCAGTGTCGATCACGCCGATACCATATATATTCCCCTAGAGGAATGCAATGGCCATGGCATCCTGAAGGCGTGATCTTCCACCTTCTGGGCTTCCCGGGCACCGGTAAGAACACGGTCGCTCGCGCAATGAACGCCCAATCCCCCGAACGGCGGCTGGTGGCTCGCGCTGCAAACTGGACCGCAGCTAGAACTTGCCGCTGTTCACCCACTCGGCTTCTGGGGCGATGAGTTCCGCTGCGTTCCAGTGCTCGACGATCACCCCGTTCTCCACCCGGAAGAGGTCGCCCAGCGCGTACGGGCTGCCGTTGACCGTCGCTTCGCTCAGTACGGCGACGAAGTTCCCCTGTGCGCACACCCGATGGATCTGCTCGTAGACCATCGGCACGGGATCCTGGGCGAGCAGCGCGGCAAGCACCGCACGACCATCTCCGACCTGGGGATGGTGTTCGATGAGGTCTTCGGCGATTGCCGCCAAGCCGGCCTGGCGGTCGCCTCCAGCCATGAAGAGACCGTTGAGGGCATTTCGGACCAGCTCCACATTGGCGCCGCCCTGACCGCTCTCGCGGACCTCGGTCGGGCCGTCCACCGTGGAGCGGCCGCTCGGGTTCTCCGACACATAGGGGGAGATGACATCCCAGTGCTCGACGATCCTGTCGTGCTCGTCGAAGCGGAACCAGTCCATGGTGACCCACTGGACGTCACCACCGTTGAGACGCTGGTGAGCATGGACGAATACGCCGTTGTCGTCCTCAAATGAGCGCACGAGATCGATCTCGCGGTCCGGGTTTCGCTTCAGAAACCCCTCAAAGAACTGAGTGAAGCCCTCGACGCCGTCCGGAACGCCGCCGCTGTGTTGGATGTAGGTGTCGCCGGTGTACTCCGAAATGACGCCGATGTCGCCGTCACGAATGCCTCGGAGGTAGAGGTTCCGTGCTCGCTCTCGTCGAATCGTCATGTGGGCAGTATGACTTGCGCCGGAATTGACGCAGGATCGTGCAGGAGTCGGGGCCACCAAACTTGGCTGGGTTGTCGGCAGCCGCAACGTGGTCGCTGTGAACGACCGGCGCCCCGCCGGCCGCTTCGAACAGCTGCAGGGCCAAGGTGGACCTACCTGCGCCACCGGAGCCGCCGATGGCCGCGAGGCCGATCGGTCCGGGCTCCGCCAGTATCGCAGCAACGAGCTGGGGGAGATCCACGGTCCAAGCGTGCTCGGCTACTTGGCCGGAAGGGTTGCTGCGTAGGTGCTGCCGATCTCGACCCACTCGGCGAGCCCAGGCTCGTCGGCCACGTGTTCGGCATCGAGGTGGAGCCAACCTTGCATCTGCCTTCCACGCATCTCAACGAGCCGGGCGGGCGTGGAAGCCAGCAGATTCTTGACCTCGGCCTGGTCGACTCGAACCATCAGGCCCCCGCTTCGGTTTGCGGCCACGGCCATGTTGCCGTTGAGCAGGAAGGCGAGACCACCGAACATCTTTCGTTCGGTGACACCCGGGGTGTCGGCAAGGTGCTTGCGTATTCGATCGGCGAGTCTCGGGTCGTAGCTCATGTTCGTGTGGTCGGGGCCGCGTCCTGGTGGGCACGACTCAATACAGGTTGCGCCCGTAGTCGAGTTGAACGGCCCGGTCAACCATTCTGCTCATCGCCCGCCGCGCCATCGACCGCTCGTGGTCCGGGTCAGCGACGAGGGCTCCAATCGTTGGCAGATCCGATTCCGACGCGTGAGATGCCGGGTTCCAGGCCTCGCTCGCAGCCAGGGCGGGCGCGTCACCAAGCGTCGCCACCCGGACGGTGATGAGGACACCCAGCTTGGGGACTGTCCCGTTGATCTCGCAGGCGGACCGGAGTTCGGGGTCATCGGTGACTTCGGCACCCCCGACGATCTCGACCACCCTGGGGTCGCCCGGGACCAGGAACAGCACCGCAGCGGCCGGGTTGGCGATGATGTTGCGAAGCGAATCGGCGATCCGATTGACCGGCCGCTCGGGAATGAACAGGTGCGTCTTGTCGACGACGTGCACGAATCCCGGCGGGTCGCCGCGGGGGACACCTCGGCCTCGCTGCCGCCCCGTTGACCCGGAGGGTGTGCTTCACCCCCGGCACCATCAGCAGCATGCCGGCAAACCCCGGACATGGTTCGCTTGAGGCGCTGTCGGGTCGAGAGCGGGGAGGAAGCGGAACAACGAGACGGCCATCGGCTGGATCCTGGGTCACGAACCCCCCCCCTCTCCGCCAACAACGAAGACATGCGGCGAGCCGTCTGGAGTCAGCGTCGCGACGGCCCCCAGCCGAACGTGGGAGAGGAACCGACTCGCCAAGTTCCGCAACGACCCCGACCGGATCTTGGCGGTGACTGCGCCCAACGGCGCCTTGAGCACGTCCCGCAGCTCGTCGTCGCTGGTGATGGTGGGTGCCATGGGCCAAGTCTCTCGGAGCGATGCGCCCACCCGGATGTACCCGCAACGCGGGTCAAGTGAGCAGCGACGACGAGGTTGCTCACCCAGTAGACCACACGACAGAAGGGACTCGTGCGCCCCGGAGACCCCTTGTTGCACGAACCCGGGAGTTCCCTGGGCGCCGCCGGCGTCCTGGTTGGTCGGCTCACAGGAGCTGGCGCAGCCGGCGCGCAACGCGCTCGACATCGACGGGTTCGACATGACTACCACTCTGTCTGGCATACTGGACATTATGTCCACTCCCGCAGCGATCACGGCCGACGGGTTGACGAAGCGGTTCGGAGGGGCCGACGCGGTCGTCGGGGTCTCGTTCGACGTCGGCGAAGGAGAGGTGTTGGCTCTCCTCGGGCCGAACGGCGCGGGCAAGACCACCCTGGTGAGGATGGTGACCACCCTGCTCTCGATCGACAACGGATCGGCCCGCGTGTGCGGCTTCGACGTCTCAACCGAGCCGGAAGCTGTCCGCCAGCTGATCGGCTTGGCTGGCCAAGCGGCGGCCGTTGACGAGCAGCTCACTGCTCGGGAGAACCTGGAGTTGTTCGGACGGCTCTACAAGCTCCCGCGGAGCCGGCGTCGGGCACGGATCGCTGAGTTGATTGAGCGGTTCGACCTAGGCTCGTTCGCCGATCGGCCGGCATCGACCTACTCGGGTGGGCAACGCCGCCGGCTCGACATCGTGGTCGCGTTGATCGCCGACCCGCGGGTGCTGTTCCTCGACGAGCCCACGACCGGCCTCGACCCCCGGAGTCGCGCCGAGGTCTGGAAGTCGGTGCGCGAGCTGGCCTCTGAGGGAACGGCAATCGTGTTGACCACCCAGTATCTCGAAGAGGCCGATCGGCTCGCCGACGTTGTCTCGGTCATCGATCACGGCAGACCGGTCGCGGCCGGCACCCCGGATCAGCTCAAGTCACAGATCGGCGCCGATGTCCTCGAAGTGCGCGTCACCGACCTCGCTCCCGCCGCTGATCTGGTGGCTCAGCTCGAAGGGGCGACCGTCGAACGAGACAGCGGCACTGTTGAGATCCCGATCTCCGCAGGCGCTGAGCAGTCGCTCGATTTGCTGCGCTCGTTCCAGTCGGCCGGAACGGGCATCGAGGATTTCCAGCTTCGGCGACCGTCGCTCGACGAGGTCTTCCTCGCCCTCACTGGTTCGCCGGCCGCACCACACGAGGAACCGATCCGATGAGCGAGATGCGAACCCTGCGGACCCCGCCCGTCGGCGGCATCCGCACCGCGATCGATGACACCGTGACCATGTTGTGGCGCGACCTCATCCGAACGGGGCGCCAACCCGAGATGCTCGTGTTCGCCGTCGTGATGGGTGTGTTCTTCCTGGTGCTGTTCAACTATGTGTTCGGCGGCGCGATCGGCGCCGGCGCAGAGGTCGACTACCTCCAGTTCCTGGTCCCCGGCGTGTTCGTCATCACCGCGCTCCAAGGAGCCCAACAGACCAGCATGGGTTTCGCCGCCGATCTGGCCGAGGGCGTCACCGACCGATTCCGGTCACTCCCGATGAGCCAGTTCGCTGTCATCGCAGGACGGACTCTTGCCGACGCTGCCCGCAACGTGCTCGGCCTGATCCTCGTCGCCGGACTGGCCTTCGTCATGGGCTATCGATTCGACTCACCGTGGGGAGCCATCGCCGCGATCGCGACCACGACCGCCGTCGGGTTCGCGTTCTCCTGGCTCGGCGCCGCCATTGCGGCCAAGGTCCGTCAACCCGACATGGTCGGGATGCTCTCGATGTTCTGGCTGTTCCCGCTGATGCTGGCCAGCACAGCATTCACCCCGGCAGGCACGATGCCCGGTTGGCTCCGTCCGTTCGCTGCGAATCAACCAATCTCGGTCGCCGCTGACGCTGTCCGGGGTCTGTGCGATGGAACGGCCAACGCTTCCGACCTGCTCGCGACCGGTGCCTGGACGATCGGCCTTCTCGCCATCTTTGCCCCGCTCTCCACCCGTCTCTACACCAGGGCCACGTCATGAGCTCCGCTCGCGAACGCATCATCGAGGCGACCCTCACCCTCGTCGCCGAGCAAGGACTGGCCGGCGTCACCATGGTGGCCGTCGCCAAGTCCGCCGGCGTCGCCCGAGCCACCCTCTACAACCACTATCCCGACATCTCCAGCATCCTGGCCGAAGCCACCGTCGCCCACAACCGACACGCCACCGACGGCCTCCGCCAAGCCCTCGCCGTCGTCTCCACGCCACCCCAAGCCATCGAACAAGTCGTCCGCCACGTCGCTTCAATCTCCACCCCCGGACACACCCTGGTGTCTCGCCAGGACTTCCCGCCCGATCTTCGTGACGAACTCGCAGCCTTCGATGTCGAACTCGAGCATCAGATCCGTTCGATCCTCACCGAAGGCGCCGCCTCGGGGGACTTCCGGCCCGATCTCAACCACGACGTCACCGCCGCCCTGTTGCGCCACGCACTCAACGGCGTCTCCGAACTCGTCGCTGCGAGTCCCAAACGAGCCGCTCCCATCGCCGCCGACGCCACCACCACCCTGCTCGCCGCCATCACCCAACCGAAGGCTCACCGATGACTTGGAACATCACCGACAAACACGTGCTGATCACCGGCGGAACCTCCGGCATCGGACGCGCCACCGCCACCCAGCTCGCAAGCCGAGGAGCGAACGTCACGATCACATCCCGGAGCCTCGCCACCGCCCGGAACGTCGCCGACGAACTCACCACAGCATCCGGCACCTCGGTCGAACCAGCGGCGCTCGATCTGTCGTCCCTCGACGCCGTGCGCACCTTCGCCACTTCGTACGCAGATCGTCACCAACGACTCGACGTCCTGATCAACAACGCCGGCACCATGGCCGGCAAGCGGCGCACCACCCCAGACGGTCTGGAATGGACCCTCGCCGTCAACCACCTCGGGCCGTTCCTGCTCACCAACCTCCTCACCCCGCTCCTCCTCGCCAGCACGCCAGCCCGAATCATCAACGTCAGCAGCGAGAACCACCGAAGCGCCAAACAAGGCCTCGACTTCGACGATCTCCAAATGACGACCGGCTACTCCCCCTCAAAGGCCTACGCCGCCTCCAAGCTCGCCAACATCCTGTTCACCATCGAACTCAACAACCGGCTCGGCCCCGACGGCGTCACCGCCCGAGCCCTCCACCCCGGAGTCGTCGCCACCAACTTCGGCAAAGACCCCAACAGCCCTCGCTGGATGGGACTCGCCATGACCCTCCTCAAACCCTTCCTCGCCACCCCAGAAAAGGGCGCAGCCACCAGCGTTCACCTCGCCACCGCCCAGCCCAACGAACTCGATGCCGCCATCTACTGGGCATCCAGCAAACCCAAACATCCCAGCGAATCCGCCCTCGACAACGCCGCCGCGCGCCAACTCTGGGAAGCTTCCGCCGAGCTTGTCGCCCCCACCAACTGACACACCCTGTGGCCCGGGCGTTCCTCTCAGGGCGACCTCAAGTGGAACCCGCAACAACAGCAGCGAGAACCTGACGAAGACACCCACGTTGCCACAGTGCTGCGAGTCGCTGATCCGACCGTCGTCGTGGAATACCGCCGCAATCGAGGGAACCCGGGAGTTGCGATCTCACGCTCGGGGGAGCGGATCTCGCCGACAGCAATCCAGCCGCTGAGGTTGTGGGAATCGTGGGTTGGGTCACACCCAGGATGGTGTCAGAACTGGACCGGGGTGGGGGTCAACGATTTGGTGGTGGTGCCATCCCCCAGCTGCCCAGAAGAGTTTGAGCCCCAGCAGGCGGCGGTGCCGTCCTGTTTGAGCGCACACGAATGCACGCCTCCGGCGGTGATGGCGGTCACGTTCGTGAGGCCGTCCACCAGGGTCGGGGTCGACCGGTCGGTGGTGGTGCCATCCCCCAGCTGCCCGAGTATGTTCCACCCCCAGCAGGCTGCGGTGCCGTCAGCTTTGAGCGCACACGAACGCTTGTTTTCGGCGGTGATGGCGGTCACGTTCGTGAGGCCGTCCACCAGCGTCGGGGTCAACCGCTGGGTGGTGGTGCCATCCCCCAGCTGCCCGTTGGCGTTGATTCCCCAGCAGGCGACGGTGCCGTCAGCTTTGAGCGCACACGAATGCTCGTAACCGGCGGTGATGGCGGTCGCGTTCGTGAGGCCGTCCACCGGGGTCGGAGTCCACCGGTGGGTGGTGGTGCCGTCCCCGAGCTGCCCGGAGCCGCCGTTACCCCAGCAGGCGGCGGTGCCGTCCTGCTTGAGCGCACACGAGTGTTGCTGACCGGCGGTGATGGCGGTCACGTTGGTGAGGCCGTCTACCGGGGTCGGGGTCGACCGCTGGGTGGTGGTGCCGTCCCCGAGCCGCCCAAAGCCGTTTGAGCCCCAGCAGGCGACGGTGCCGTCCTGCTTGAGCGCACACGAATGCTCGTATCCGGCGGTGATGGCGGTCACGTTCGTCAGGCCGTCCGCCGGGGTCGGTGTCCACCGGTCGGTGGTCGTGCCATCCCCCAGCTCCCCGGCGGAGTTGGAGCCCCAACAGGCGACGGTGCCGTCCTGCTTGAGCGCACACGAATGCTCCAGACCGGCGCTGATGGCGGTCACGTTCGTGAGGCCGCCCACCGGGGTCGGTGTCGACCGGTTGGTGGTGGTGCCATCCCCCAGCTGCCCAGAATTGTTCCTGCCCCAGCAGGCGACGGTTCCCCCCTGTTTGACCGCACACGAATGGGAGCCACCAGCGGCGAGAGCATCAACCGATGTTGTGGGTGGTGGTGTCGTCGTTGTGGTCGTCGTCGTAGACGTCGTGGTTGTGCTGGGTGGTGGTGGCGTGGTGCCACAGGTGTCCCGCCACAAGAACGTCGCCACCTGCGCACGGGTCACCTTCTGGTTCGGTGAGAACACCCCCGGAGCGATCCCCAAGGTGACCCCCTCAGCAGCCATCCACACCACCGCAGCCTCGAACCACGACCCGTCAGGCACATCACCAAACCCGTGACCACCCCCGATCGCGGGCACAGGCTGCCCCGCAGCCCGCCACAAGAACACCGCCATCTGCGCACGCGTCACGTGCTGGTCCGGAGAGAACACCCCCGGTGCGGTCCCCGACGTGATCCCCCGCGAAGCCATCCACGCCACCGCGTCCTCAAACCATGCCCCATCGGGCACATCATCAAACCCGTGGCCACCCTTGGTTGCGGGTTCTCCCGCAGCCCGCCACAAGAACACCGCCGCCTGCGCACGGGTCACTGTCCGGTTCGGGGAGAACACACCCGGAGCGGTCCCCGACGTGACCCCAGCCGAAACCATCCACGCCACCGCCGACTCGTAGTACGCACCCGACGGAACATCACCAAACCCATGCGGCCCCGGAGACTCACACGCTTCCGCCACCTCAGAGCCTGCCATCGGCGCCCCCACACCACTGACCACCGGGGCAACCAACACACCCCCCAACACCAGCAGCATCGCCAACACCCGTACCTGAACAACTCCAACCATACTGACAAGGTAGGAAACCACCCGAGATCAGTTCAACTCAGAGTGGCCGCACCACAACCATACGTAGCGAATCGGCGACATCGATCCGGCCCCGCCACCACGACCCCAACACCCCCGCACCAAAGGCGACGGCACCACCACACCGAACCAGCACCCACCCTGACAGCCACGCCCCTCGCCGACCACGTCGGCCATCCGGGAAGCGACCACTGACAAGCCCGGCCGCCGGGTGGCACACACTTCGCTCAGCCCGAACCCTGCGAAACGCGCCGCAGAACCGGCCCGGCGCTACGAGCGACCAGATCGATCGGTATCGCTCACAGCAGCGGGTGAGCCGGTTTGATGCCTAGTGCAGCCGCGCGGAAATAACGTTCATGTGATTCAGGCTGCTTTGAGGGGGTCGGCGGCGTAGGTCCACTTGAACGGCTTCGCGGTCTGGTCGTAGTCGGCTATGAAGCCCATCAGCTTGGTGATGAGCTCATCTCTCGAGGAGAACCTGCCGCCTCGGATGACTTTGCGTTGCAGGATCGAGAAGAACAACTCGACCTGGTTGACCCACGACGCGTGTGGTGGTGTGAAGTGGACCACCCAACGGGGGTGGGCCTCGAACCACGCTGTGGTGTACTTCGATCGGTGCGATGAGCCGTTGTCCAACACCACATGGATCTCCAGGTTCGGGTCGACAACCCGGTCGATGTCGGCGAGGAACTCACAGAAGTTTACCGAATCGTTCTTGCCCGGAATCGGCTCCGCGAGGACCTGCCCGGAATGCACATCCATGGCAGCGAACAACGACGCGGTGCCGTGACGGCTGTACTCGAACTCCGAACGCCGGTGCCGGCCGGGCCGGGCAGGCCGGTCACGATACTTCGCTGATTTTGCTTGGATCGCGGTTTTCTCGTCGACCGAGAGCACGACCGCCCCGCCGGGCGGGTTCAGATACAGGCCACACACGTCACGGACCCGATCCCAGAAATCGGGGTCGTCGCGACGGTTCAACCAGCCCCGCACCTTGGTCAGGTCGATGTCCATTCCGGTGAGGATCCTCCACACCTGCGACACCGACACCTCGATCCCCTCCGCGTTCAATTTGGAGGTCACCTCCGGATATGACCACGTGGCCACCGGATCGTCATCGTCCTTCTCCGACGTGGCGATCGCTGCAATCTTGAGCCGGTCGTCGTGTCCAAGACGACGAGGCCGCCCGGAGCGTTGTTCGTCTTTGAGACCATCGAGGCCCTCGTCGATGAACCGGCGGCGCCACGCCCCAACCCGATGCTGACCGAGGCCGACCTTTTCGGCGATCTGACGCAGCGGCACACCTTCAGCGCACAACAAGACGATCTTTGCCCGCTGGACCACCCGCACCGGCAACGTCGTGGACCGTGCCCTGCGTTCCAACACCGCCCTCGTCTCGTCGTCCAACACCACAGCAGCAACCTTGAACACGATGTGACCCCTCTGATCGGCAACCCAACCAGATTACACGCGTGTCATTTCCGCGGGACTGCACTAGACGACCTCGAACGGGCAGCGGGTGCCGGGGGCGTTGGCGAGGCGTTGGTCGGCGGTCGCAAGTGGACAGTCCAAGGCTTCGGCGAGAGCGATGTAGCACGAGTCGTAGGTGGTCACGTGGTCGCGCAACTCCCATCCGCGCCGCAGAAGCGGTGCGGTGGGATAGACAACGAGAGGAAGCTCCAACAAGTCCCGCAGGGCATTCTCCGCCTGCTTCTTGGTCAAGGAGCCATTCGCCAGCTGCCGACGAAACACCGACATGGTTTCCAGCCGGAGTAGATCGGGCGCAGCAAGCGATTGGCCTTGGATCCGTTCACGGCACGAGTCTCCATCTGGCCCGCCGTCTGCTACAGCTGGGGCGATCGCAGAAGCATCAACGACGAGCACGTTCGTCCTCAAGAGCGGCTACCGCGTCAGCCTTCGACAACTGCCCTTTCGATCGGTTCTCGATTCTCTCGAACACGTCTTCGATCGTCGGAGTGGTCGCGATCGAGGCCAACTGCGCTGACAAGTACTGCTGCAACGACTGGCCCGCCAGCTCAGCTCGTCGAACGAGCTCGCTGTGGACGTCATCGGGCACCTCTCGGATCTGGACGTTTGCCATGCATGCATTGTACATGCATGCATGCAAGGTGTCGGGAGAATAGCGGCAGAGGCTTCGCTCGCGACCTTCGTCCATCGCGTGAAGTTGGCAGCGATGACCGCGGAATCTTGGTAGTAGCAGACTCGGTGAACCGGGCATGGCCGCCCTCTATCGGGCCGCCTGGCGGGCCAGTCGTTTGACCATCCGATCAGCGCAGTATCGGCCCATGCGGCCGCCCTCGACCCCCAGGCCCCCTGCCGGCGGCGTTGACGACGCCATGACTACCGGTCGGATCCGATCTGTGTCGGCAGTGTTCCCACCCTGCGGGCGACAGAATACGGCTCCCCATCCTGACCCTTTTCGATCTGAGGAGGCCGGATTCTCCGGGTGGCAACTACCGGTTCATGGTCTGCCACAGAATCGCAACTATCGAACAATACAAGTTCATGCGTCGAATTCGTTGGTATTGCAGCGTTGCGAGAGAGCCCGAAGTCGGATTCGAACCGACGACCTGCTGTTTACAAGACAGCTGCTCTGGCCAACTGAGCTATTCGGGCAGGTCACCATCGTAGGTCGGTCGGCGGGCGTTGACTCCCACGCGTTTGAAGCGGACGGTCAAACGGTTGGGGAATCCTCGACGGTGTCGGCGAAGGTCAGCGAACGCTGGTGGATGCCCCGACACCGGGCGACCTCGGCCTGGCGGCGGGCATCGTCCCAGCCGAGCAGCGAACCCATCTCGGCAGCCGCCGCATCCAGTGACCCACCCACGGGCTGTTGGGTGAACCACGCCCGGGCACCGCGCCGGACCCAGTAGTCCTCCAGGCGCAGCGCGCCCTCGCGGCACACGGCTTGGCGAACCTCGGCGGCGACGTCGCCCCCGTCGGCCACGACCTCGGCCGCCTCGGAACCGTACAGTTCGTACAGGCGCCCGCCGCCATCAGGCTCGGCGGCCCCCGAGGGCTGGACATCTCCACCCACCAATGGCTGATCCTTGGTGGCGCACAACCGGGCCGAGTCGCCCAACTCGGCCACCACATCGTCCACGATGCGCTCGGCCATGGCCCGGTAGGCGGTGAGCTTGCCGCCGGCAATCGAGCGAATCCCGTGGGGGCCAACCCACACCTCGTCCTTGCGGGAGATCTCCGACGGCTTCTTGCCCTCTTGGGCGATCAGGGGGCGGATGCCCGACCAGGTGGTCACCAGGTCCTCAGTGCCCAGCCGTGGGCCGACGAACGTGTTGCCCATGGCGCCGCTGAGGTAGTCGACATCGGCCCGGGTGACGCCTGGCCATAGGTCGGCCGCGTCGTAGCGGGTGTCGGTGGTTCCGAGGTAAGTGACCTCGCCGGACGGCACGGCAAACACCGGCCGCTTGTCGGCACCCAACGTGAGCACCGTGTGGGCAACCGGCAGCCGCTCGTGGGGCACCACCAGGTGCACCCCCTTGGTCAGCATGAGGCGGGGAGGCGCGGCGTCGTCCTCCAGTGCGCGGACGGCATCCACCCACGGCCCGGCCGCGTTGACGATCTGGCGTGCCCGCACCGTGGCCGACAACGACTCGCCCGGCAGCGCGCCGGTGCACTCGGCGGCCACCGCCCGGCCCCCGGACACGACGATGGTGGTGACGGGTGCGTAGGTGAGCACGTCAGCCCCCGCCTCGACCGCGCTGCGCACGTTGGCCAGCGTCAGTCGGGCATCGTTGGTGAGGAACTCCGGATAGGCCACCGCCCCGGCGTAGCGGTCTGCATCCACCAACGGTTCACGCCGGCGAAGCTCGGCCGTGCTGAGCACCTCGTGGCGCTCCCCCTTGGGCACCTTCCCCAGCCGCTCGAAGGCCACCAACCCGGCGCGCATGGTGGCCAGGCCCGATCGCGACAGGGGCATCATGAACTGATCGATGCGGGCCAGGTGCGGCGCCACGCGCCGCAGCACCTGACGCTCGCGTGCCGCCTCCTTCACCAGGCCGACGTCGCCCTGGGCCAGATACCGCAGGCCGCCGTGGATCATCTTGGAGCTGCGGCTGGAGGTGCCGCACGCGAGGTCGCCGGCCTCCACCAGGGCCACGCTGAGGCCCCGCAGCGCTGCGTCCCTGGCGATGCCGGCGCCGGTGATGCCGGCCCCGATGACCAGCAGGTCGTAGGTGGTGGCCTGGACCCGACGGAACCACTCGTCGCGCGTGCGGGCATCGAGCGCGGACGGCGCAGTCACGACGCCGCTCCTTCCGGGCGGGGGAACCGGGGCGGCTCACCCGTGCGGAGCGCCCGCACGCCGGCGGCAAACTCGGGGCCGGCCATCGCCTCCCGCATCAGCTGCTGGGCCTCGGCCACCGCCGGGCCCACGCTGCGGTCGGCATCCCGGTACAGCTGGTACTTGGTGGTGGCCACCGCACGTGGGCCCACATCCTCGGCAAGGACACGCGCCACCTCCAGCGAGTGCGCCAGCAGGTCCTTCGGATCGAGCACCTCGTTGAACAGGCCCCACCCCGCTGCCTCTTCGGCGAGGAACCTCCGGCCGGTCATCAGCAGCTCGGCCGCCCGAGTGACGCCCACCAGCCGGGGCAACACCCAACTGAGCCCGTACTCGGCGGGGAGGCCAAGGCGGGCGTTGGCGGTGGTCAGCTTGGCGCCCCGTGCGGCGAAGCGCAGGTCGGCGTAGCAGGCCAGCACGAACCCAACGCCTGCGCATGGCCCGTTGACCGCGGCAATCACCGGGGTGCGAAGCCCGTAGTGAAAGACGAAGTCGTCGTCGTAGTCGGCCCGCACCCCGTATCCGGGCGTCGGAAGATCCTCAGGCAGGCCCGGGTCGTAGGCGCCCTTTTCGACGTGCCCGGCCAGCGCCTCGCTGTCGGCCCCCACGCAGAATGATCGGCCCTCACCGGTGAGCACCACGGCACCAACGTCGGGGGCGCTCTCGGCCCGGGCGATGAGCGCCCGGTATTCGTGGTGCATGCGCCCCGTCCAGGCGTTGTTGCGGTGGGGGCGGGCCAGGGTGATAACCGCCACCCGGCCGACGACCTGCCAGGACGTGGCCTTCAGCTGAAGCTCGCCGGCGGGCGGCGCCGCGGCGCCGCCACCATCGACGGTCATCGGGCGTCGAGCGCCTGGACCACCGGATCGAGGTCGAAGGGCGAGCCCACCATGAAGATGGCGTGCTCGGCGCCGGCCTCGGCATAGGCCTCCAACGCATCGACCTCGTTGGGCTGGAGCGCCACGGTGCGTTCGATCTCGCTCGGGTCGCGGCCCTGCTTCTCGCACCAGTCATTCAGCACCTGGTTCTTGGCGGCGAAGCTCTCGGGCGGGCCGAAGGTGTTCCACCCGTCGGCAAGCTTGGCCACCAAGCGCAGCGTGACCTTCTCGCCCGACCCACCTACCAGGATGGGCAGGCCGCCCACGGGCGCCGGCGTCAGCTTGCCCAGCCGGTCCTTGATGATCGGCAGGTCGCGCTCCAGGTCGGCCAGGCGACCACGCGCGGTGCCGAACTCGTAGCCGTACTCGTCGTAGTCACGCTCGAACCAGCCCGACCCGATGCCCAGCGTGAATCGACCGTCGGCCAGATGATCGATCGTGCGGGCCATGTCGGCCAGCAGGTTGGGCTTCCGGTAGCTGTTGCAGGTGACCAACGCGCCGATCGAGGCGTTGGTCGTGTCCACGGCCATGGCGGCCAACAGCGTGTAGGCCTCGAAGTGCGGGGCCTCGGGGTCGCCATAGAGCGGGTAGAAGTGATCCCACAACCAGATGCTGTCGGCGCCGAGGTCGTCGGCCGCACGCCACGCCTCGCGCAGCGCCGCCACGGTGGTGGCCTGGGGATGGAGTTGCACGCCGATCTTCATGTGCCCAACCTACGACACACCAGACTGGTGACATGTCAGAGCACCCTCCCTCCTCACACCGTCCCGGCGACCTCGACCGGGCAACGCTGACCGTCACGGTGGCCGACGTCTGGAACCGCCTGGCCGTGCCGGCCATCGAGACCCACATCGCGGTGCCGGCGCTCTCGCCCGCCTTCGACGGCAGTTGGGCCCAAGCCGGGCACCTCGACACGGTGCTCACTGCGGCCTCGGACTGGTTGGAGGCTCTGGACGTCCCCGGCCTGACCGTGAGCCGGCGCGACCTCCCCGGGCGCACGCCACTGCTGCTGGTGGAGGTGCCGCCCACCGCCGGCGCCACCAACACCGGGGTGGTGCTGGCGTACGGGCACCTGGACAAACAGCCGGAGATGACCGGCTGGGACGACGACCTGGCACCCTGGACGCCGGTGCGGAAGGGCGACCGCCTGTACGGCCGGGGTGGGGCCGACGACGGCTACAGCGTGTACGCGCTGGGCACGGCGTTGGTGGCCCTCGCCCACGCGGGCGGCGAGCACGGCCGCATCGTCGGGGTCATCGAGTGCTCGGAGGAGTCCGGCAGCCCCGACCTTCCCGCCCATCTGGCCGCGTTGGGCGACGAGTTGGGCACACCCGACCTGGTGGTGTGTTTGGACTCGGGCTGCGGCGACTACGAGCGACTGTGGGTGACGACTTCGTTGCGCGGCCTGGTGTCGGTGGACCTGCGGGTGGACGTGCTGGGCGAGGGCGTGCACTCCGGCGCGGCCGGGGGCATCGTGCCCTCCAGCTTCCGCATCGCCCGGGGGCTCATCGACCGCATCGAGAACTCCGACGACGGACGCCTGTTGATCGACGAGTTGCGGACTTCGATACCCGACGAGCGACGCCGCCAGGCGACGGAGACCGCCGAGACGCTGGGGCGCCCGCCCGCGTTTCCGTGGGCGGGCGACGCCCATCCAACCAACCCCGACGTGGCCGGGCAGCTGCTGGATCGCACGTGGGGCCCCTCGCTGGAGGTCATCGGCGCCGACGGGCTCCCGCCGCTGGCCGACGCCGGCAACGTGGCCCGACCGTTCACCACGCTGGGGCTCTCTATCCGCATACCACCCGGCGTCGATCCCGAGGCTGCCACCCATGCGCTGCGCGCCGAGCTGGAGGCGGACCCGCCCCATGGGGCAACCGTGACGGTGTCCCCAGGGTGGGGGGCCGAGGGTTGGGACGCACCGCCCACCGCCCCATGGTTGGCGGATGCGCTGACCGCCGCATCAGGGGCCTGGTTCGACGCCGAACCGCGCTGGATCGGCGAGGGGGGCACCATCCCGTTCATGGCCATGCTGGGCCGGCAGTTCCCCGATGCCCAGTTCGTGGTCACCGGCGTGCTGGGCCCGGGCAGCAACGCCCATGGCCCCAACGAGTTCCTCGACGTGGCCTTCGCCGAGCGGCTCACCGGTTGCATCGCCGACGTGCTGCACGCCCATGCCAACCGCCCGCCCGCCGCATCCAACTGAGCGACGGCCAACTGAGCGGCAGCCAACTGAGCGGCAGCCAACTGAGCGGCAGCCAACTGAAGACAACCGGGGTGGGTCGCCTGCCCACGGAAGCGCGCTCGCCAACCGCCGCTGTCATGGCGAGCGCGCCGGGCTCATGGGGCAAGCCTGATCGACTGGTCAGGCCGAAGCCGACCCTGGCGCCCGGGCCGGCGAGGACGGCACCGTCGCGTTTGCGCCCTGGTCGCTTCGCTCGATGGCCCGGACGTCGGTTCCCAAGTAGGAGGCGATGACTTTGGGGTCGTTGCGCACCTCGTCGGGCGTGCCGCTGGCGATGACGCGGCCGAGTTCCAGGCAATAGACCCGGTCGGAGATGCTCATGATCAGCGGCATGTCGTGCTCGATGACGATCATGGCTGCGTCGAGCTCGCGGCGGATTTCGCCCAGCAGCGGGCCGAACGCCTCGGTCTCGCGTTGGGCCACGCCTGCGGTGGGCTCATCCAGGCACAGCACCCGTGCGTCGAGGGCCAGCAGCCCGGCCAGCTCCACGATGCGACGGGTGCCGGTGGAGAGGTCGGCGATGTAGGCGTCGGCGTAGCGGCCCAGCCCGAGGAAGCCAATCAGCTCGTCTGCCTCGGCGGCCCGCACCCGCTCGCGGGTGATCGACGGCGGCAGGGCGAGGGCGCTGGAGAGGAATCCCGTGTGCCCGCGGCCCTCGAGCGCCACCATGACGGTCTCGCGCACGCTGAGCTCCGGAAAGAGGCCGGCGGCCTGGAATGTGCGGCCCAGTCCGGCATGGGCTCGGGCGGCGGCGTTGCGGCGGCTGAGGTCGACACCGGCCAGCTCGACGCGCCCCGAAGCGGGCACGTAGCCGCCGATGGCGTTGACCAAGGTGGACTTGCCGGCCCCGTTGGTGCCAATCAGGCCCACGACCTCCCCGGGATGCACCACCACATCGACACCGTCGACGGCGACGATGCCCCCAAAGCGAACCTTCATCTCGTGGGCCGCGAGGGCCGGCACGTTGCCGACGGGCGCCTGGTGGTCTCGGTGGCGAGTCAGCGAGGCCGGGGTGGCGCTCGACTTGGTGGCCACCTCGGCGGGAAGGCGCTCCTCGAGCCACCGCACGAGCGCGTCCCGTGCGCTGTAGCCGATCTGCACCAAGCCGCCGGGGAAGTACAACAACAGCACCAGCAGGCCGATGCTGGAGGTGAGCAGCGGCATGGTGTCGTTGTCGGGGAAGAAGGCCGGCAACCCGATGGCCCAGAGCGCCCCCAAGAGCGGCCCCGCCACCGAACCAAGCCCACCGATGACCGCAATGGACACCAACTGCAGCGAGTCGCCCACCTGGAAGAAGCGTTCGGTGAGGGGCACGTTCTGGATGGAACCGGCAAGGAGGCCCCCGGCCAGGCCGGCCAGGCCACCCGCCAACGCAAACGCCGTGAGCTTCGTGCGGGCGTTGGCCACGGTGTATGCCGACGCCGCATCCGGGTTGTCCCGCACGGCGATCGTGTTGCGACCCACGCCCGTGCGTCGCAGCCGGCTGACGACGGCGATCACCACGACCAGCACGGCCAGGCAGAACCAGTAGTAGGTGCGCCCGTCCTCCAGGTCGATCCCGAAAAGCGTCCCCCGCTCGAAGGCCACCGACGAGGTGCGGTCGTCGGAGAAGATCGGACGACGGTAGAGGTACTGCTGTGCCGCCAGGCCGAAGGTGAAGGTGGACACGGCCAACAGCAACCCCCGAACCCGCAACGCACCCACGCCGATCAGCGCAGCGACCACCGCGGAGAACAGGGCGCCGCTCAGCACGGACACGATCCATGGCACCCCGACGAACTGCAGCTGGATCAGCCGCGTGTCGCCGAATCCGACGTCCAGCTCCAGGCCGCGGTGCAGGGCGGCGGCAAAGAGCGCGCCCACCCCGGCAAAGGCCATCTGGCCGAGCGACAGCTGGCCCGACCACCCCGTCACCACCACCAGCGAGGTTGCGGCGATGGCAATCACCAGGATGTTGGTGTAGAGCAACTGGCGGGACGCCTCGGTGACGATGAGCGGGACCACGACGGCGGCCGCCACGCCGACCGTGCCGGCGATGAGTGCCAGGTGGCGCATCCACCAGATCTGGCGCAGCCGCTGGGGCACCGGGCGCACCCGGGGCGCAAAGGAGAAGCTGTTGGTCTCATCGGTCTGGCTTCGGGACTGCAGGAACACCGCAACCACGACGGCCAAGAACAGCAGGAAGTCGATCAGCCCCGCCTGGTCGGTGAAGTTGAAACGGATCAGCGCCTCGGCGACGCCCAAGGCGACGCCGGCGCCGACCGCTCGCGGGAACGACACCATGCCCGCGATGACCGCCGCAGCGAGGGCCCGGTTGAGGGTGCTCGGCCCCAGGTCCTCGATGCCGGTCGGCGAGCCCGCGATACCCGACAGCAGGATGATGGTCACGCTGGACAGCAACCCACCGATGATCCACACGAACGTCGACACGGCCTTGGGACTGATGCCCGACAGGCGGGCGAGGTCTGCGTTGTCGGCCGAAGCCTTCACGGTTCGGCCAAAAGTGGTGCGCGACAGGAACCAGCCGAGCGTCGCCGCCAGCACCGGAACGACCACCAGAACCATGACCTCCGGCCCGGTGACGCGCACACCGCCGACGTCCTCCCAGATCGAGTCGACGGCCACCGGAAACCGCGAGCTGCGGCTGGCCACCAGATCGGGATAGGCGCGGACGATGGCCTGCGCCAGCTGGGCGACGCCGATGGTGGCCACCAGCATGATGACCCGTGGGGCGCGGAACAGCCGGCGCACCACCACCAGCTCGACGACCCCGGCGAACAACGCTCCCACGAGCAGGCTGACCGCCAGCGACGGCCAGTAGCCCAGCTGATAGTTGATGGTCATCAGGGCAAACAGGGCCGCAGCCGGCAGGCCCATGTTGCCCACCGCGAAGTTGATGACCTTGGTGGCCCTGAAGATCAACACGATCCCCAAGGCAACAAGCGCCGTGGTCAGGCCGGCGACGACACCGTTGTAGACGGTCTGCCGGGTGACCCATGTAGCGAGAATCGGCCCGCTACCCACCCTCGCCTCCCAGGAACACCGCTCGGGCCAGGTCGTCGCGTTCGGCCAGCTCGGCGGCCGGACCCTCGAAGCGCACCTGCCCCTTCTCCATGAACACGGCCCGGTCGGCCACCGCCAGCGCCACGTTCAGCGACTGCTCAACCACGATGATGGTCTGGTTGCGCTCGTCCTTGATGCGCTCGATGACCCCCAGCAACTCGGCCACCACCGTGGGGGCGAGCCCCAGGGACAGCTCGTCGATGATGAGGATCTCCGGTTCGTGCAGCATGACGCGGGCCAGGGCCAGCTGTTGTTGTTGGCCGCCCGACATCGAGCCGGCGGCCTGGTCGAGCCGCTCGGCGATGGCCGGAAACAACTCCAGGACCGACCGGGTCCGATCCCGCTTGAGCGACCTGTCGGCAAGCAGGTAGGCACCCATCTCCAGGTTCTCCCGCACCGACATCGACGGGAAGACGCCCCGCCCCCCGGGCAGCAGTTGAACGCCCATGGCGGCACGCTGCTCCGGGGTGGTGAACGTCACGTTCCGGCCGTTCATGCGCACCGTGCCCTGGGACGGCGTGCCCAGCCCGGCGATCACCCGGAGCACGGTGGATTTGCCGGCGCCGTTGGTGCCCAACAGCGCCAGCGTCTCGCCCCGCTCCACATGGAAGTTGACGTCGAAGAGCACCTGCACCCGCCCGTAGGCGAAGTCAACGCCGGCCACCGACAGCGCCGGCACGTTGTCGGGGTCGGCGGCCAGCTCGACGGCGTCGCACTGTTCGCGGCGCAGATCGTCCACCACCGTGGCGATGTCCTGGCGGACGTAGCGCGACGAGTTCACCAGGATGGTTCCTCCCACCAGGGTGGCCGGCACCGACAACATGATCACGGCGGTTCGTTCGCCGAAGCTCCCCACCAGCAGGCCCGACAGCAGCGCCCCGCCCAGGGCGCCGATGAGGAAGATGTACAGCGTGCCGACAGCCGTGCCCATCCCCCGCAGCCGGTAGGGCACCACCTGCTGGAGCATGGGGCCCACCATGGCGAACGCCGCCGCAGCCGACACGGTGGTTGGGATGCCGGCGAGGGTGAACAGCACCGCATTGGGCATGTTGAACTGGATGGGCACCATGACTGCGCCGGGCAGGATCAGGTAGCCGACCATGGCCAGGGCACGCGCCGGGTCATCCTGGTAGAAGCGGTCGAACCATCGCCCGGCGAGGGGCAGCGCCATCACCATGACGACGCCGATCGAGAAGGCCACCAGCCCGCGCCCGAGGGCATCCAGGCCGAACTCCTCTTCCAGGTAGAAGTTCGACAGCGACTCGCGGGGAAAGAGGATGAACCCAAGGGCCGAAAAGGCGATCACCACCGACCGCATGGTGCGGATCTGCCAGACACGGGCGAACCCGGCCTCCATCGAGATGGGCACGTCGGCGTCCTCGGGGACCTCGGAGAGGACGTCGCGCTTCTCCCACTGGCCGCGCACGGGCTCCTTCAGGCGAAACGCCGCGATGGCGGCGACGGCCACCGGGATGCCCAACAGGTAGAACGCCCAGCGCCAGCCCTCGTTCTCCACGCCGCCCGCAGCGGTGGCGATGCCTCCCACCAGCAGCGGGCTGAGGGCAGCGACCGCCCGGCCCACCATGGCGGTGGTTGCGCCGATGCGTCCCCGAACCGACACGGGATAGGTGTCGGCCAACAGCGAGTTGTGCACCGGGATGGTGTTGGCCTTCGAGATACCGGCCCCGAACCGAGCCCAGAACAGCATGAACGCGTTGACGGCCAGGCCCGAGAGAAAGACCATCGCCGCGAAGATCAGGCTGCACACCCCGATGATGGGCGGGCGCTTCACCCGATCGGCCAGGTACCCCAACGGCACCGCCCCCACCACGAAGAACGCCGTGGCCACAACGGTGATGAACACCATCGTGCCGTCGCTGACGTTGAGGGTCTGGCCGATGTCGGGGCCGAGCACCGTCAGGGCGGCGCTCTCCAGCTCGTCCAGCGAGTTGAGGATGGCGAGCACGACGAACGTGGCGGCGCCGCCGCGGGCAAGACCCTGCCGCAGGGTCATGTCGCCCTCCCGGGCGCCCAATCGATGCTCGTCGTCGAGGGGCCCGGGGGGAGCGCTGTCGTGGAGCTCGTGTTCGGAGGCGAGAACCCCGGCCGTCAGCGACCCGGCGGTGGGCGCGTCGGATGCCACCCCATCGCCGGTCATGGCTGAGCTGACATGGGCTCGGTCCGCCTACGGCGTGGCGTCGGCGATGTCGGTGAGGTTCTCAAATCCGCCGTTCTGGCCGATGTCCGGGTCGAAGGACACCAACCGGAAGGAGTCGTTCGCATCGTGCTTGTCGGCGGTGAGGGAGGCGAAGGGTTGGCCGGGAAGGCTGAAGTCCCCAAGGCTGTCGGCGGCGGCTTGAAAGCTGTCGTTGGTGAGGTCGCCCTCGACGTTCTCGGCGACCGCCTGGAACAGCCGCAGGAATCGGCAGGCCACGACGACGCCCTGCGGGACGTTCTCGTCGCCCTCCTCCAGGTCATCG
This sequence comes from Microthrixaceae bacterium, assembly GCA_041394405.1. Taxonomy (GTDB): domain Bacteria; phylum Actinomycetota; class Acidimicrobiia; order Acidimicrobiales; family Microtrichaceae; genus Microthrix. The sequence goes on along the minus strand of JAWKIF010000008.1, from coordinate 106,258 downwards.
GGCTCGATGATCTCCACGTCGGGATTGGCCTTCTCGTAGATGTCCCGGCACTCCTTGGCGGTCTCGTCGTCCCACAGGTCCTGGCCGGTCATGGAGGCGGCGGCGACGGCGCCCCGTGCGTCCTCCAGGTTCACCGACGAACCCAGCTGGGTCAGCGTCTCCTGGTCGAGCACCCATACGTCGACGTCCAGGCCCTGAGCCGCCACGTTGCGGATGCCGGCGCTGGCGTTGCCCACCAGCAGGACCGTGTTGGCATCGTCGGAACGGATGCGCTCGGCGAAGGTGGCCCACACGTTGTCCTCGGCGGTGATGTCGCCCACGGCAGCGTCGCTCACCAGATCGGACACCGGCTCCACACCAAACTCACCCATGGTGTCGATCACGCCGCCCCGAACGTCTTCGGCGTCGGTGCTGGTGACCACTGCGACCTTGGCGTCATCCAGCTTCCCGTCATCCTCCAACAAGCCGAAGAGGATTTCCGCCTGGCGGGTACGAAGGGGTCGCTCGGCAATCCAGGGCGCCTTGGCCGCCTCGAGGCGTTCCTCGCTGAGGATGCCCCCGGCGAGCACCGTCTCCTGTTGGCCGGCGATACAGGTATTGGCCGGTTCGGCGGGGCCGAGGAACCCGCCGACGACGGCGAAGACGTCCTCGTCCTCGGTCAGCTGCAGGCAGGCCGCCTCTGCGGCCTCGGTGCCCAGGGGCGTGTACGGCGCATACACCGCCTCCACCTGGCGACCGTTGATGCCGTCGTTGGCGTTGAGGTCGTCGACGAAGGTCTGGAACGCCAGTTCCTGGTCGCCCCAGCCCTGCGCGGCCAGGCCCTTGTCGACCAAGTCGCCGAAGTCCAGGTAGGAGTACCCGATCTTGATCGGGCCCTGGGAAGCGCCTGAGTCGCCGCCAGAGGAGTTCGAGGACGAGCCGTCGTCGGACTGCCCTACGCTCTTGTCCTGGGTGCAACCCGCAGCGAGCAACGCCGCCGCCAGCACCGCGAACAACAGCCTCGAACCTCGGAACGTCGGTCGCATCATTCGCCCCCCGGCACACAGCTGCTGGTGCTTCCGACCGTCCGCCGGAAGCCGGCCCAACATTGCCACAAAACCACCCACGGCGCGGGCCGATGGCAGCGGCCGTGCGCGCGTGCCACGCTCGGATACACCGCCGAGGATCCAGGAGCACCCACATGCCCACGACCGAAACCGACGTGACGCCGGGAACCAGCGACCCGGGGTCGGCCCTCGCGGGCCTCCGCTACCAACTACCCGGCTACAGCGGCACCACGGTGGGCCCCATGGGCTACCTCGCCCAAGAGCGGCAACGCCTCAGCGAGCTCAGGTGGGAGCGCTTCACCGTGACACCCATGAGCGCCACCATCGGCGGTGAGATCTCCGGCATCAACCTGGCCGACGAGCTCGACGATGCCACCATCGCCGAGCTCCGGCAGGCCCTGCTGGACTACAAGGTCATCTTCTTTCGCGACCAGCCCCTGAGCCCGGCCCAACATGTCGCGTTCGCCCGCCGCTTCGGCGACCTGGAGGTCCACCCGTTCATCTCGTCCAACCCCGACCATCCCGAGTTGGTTCGCTTCGAGAAGGGCGCCGACACCGCCGGCTACGAGAACGGCTGGCACGCCGACGTCACCTGGCGCGCCGAGCCCTCCATGGGCGCCGTGCTGCACGCCGTGTCGGTGCCTCCCACCGGCGGCGACACGCTGTTCTGCGACATGGCGGCCGTCTACGACGGGCTGCCCGAGGAGACCAAGGAGCGCATTGCGGACCTGGTCGCCGTCCACGACTACGCCCGGGCATTCGGGCACAACCTGGACGACGAGGCCAAGGCGGAGATGCGCCAGCGATACCCGGTGGTTGAACACCCGGTGGTGCGCACCCATCCCGAGACCGGCCGCAAGCTGCTGTACGTCAACCGCTTCTTCGTCGACTCCATCAAGCCGATGTCGCCCCAGGAGAGCATCGGCCTGCTCGACGAGCTGTGCCGCCACACCGACTCACCCGAGTACCAGTGCCGCTTCCGGTGGCGAAACGACTCGGTGGCGTTCTGGGACAACCGGGCCGTGCAGCACTACGCCGCCTCGGACTACTTCCCCCACGTTCGCATCATGGAACGGGCGTCCATCATCGGTGACCGGCCTGTCTGATGCCTGGGGCCCTGGGTCCGGGTCTCTGCGATTCTTCGCATTCGCCTCCAACCCCGGCTACCTGGCCGGGATCGGGCACCGCACCGCCGCAGTGGAGGACTCTCGCCTGCTTCCTATCGCCGCCTCGCCGCAGCGCGCTGAGGTCGGGCGATCTGCCCGTGAGTTCCAGTGGTGCAGAGTGCGGGTAGGCCGGCTAGCCGGCGGTGAGCGCCCCATCGGAGGACACGATGGCGCCGTGGAACGCCGAGGCGTCCGGTGAGGCCAGAAACAGGATGGCCGCCGCCTGCTCCTCGGGCTTCGCCGCCTTCCGGTAGCCCATGTAGGGGCGCATGATGTCGATGTCGCAATCCTCGGGAAGCTCGATGGTGCCGGTCATCGGGGTAGCGGTCTGGCCGGGGGCCAGGGCGTTGATGTGGATCTTGTTGTTCTTGGCGGTCTCCATGGCCAGCGACCTGGTGAGGTTCACGACGGCCCCCTTGGAGGCGCAATAGCCGGCGAAGTAGGCCTGGCCCATCAACCCGGCGTTGGACGCCACGTTCACGATGGCCCCGCCGTCCTCGCCGAAGGCGCCCAGCGCCGCCTGGCACAGCCAGAACATGCCGGACACGTTGACGGCGAACATGAGGTTCCAGTCGTCCTCGGTGACGTCGGCGATCTTGTCGGAACGCACCACCCCGGCAACGTTGGCCAGCACGTCCAAGCCGCCGAAGGCCTCCACCGCTGCGGCCACCGCCGCCTGGCCGGCCGCCTGGGTGCCGATGGTGGCCCGGTGGGTGAGCACTCGACCCGACAGGTCGCCCGCCTCGGCGGCCATGGCCGCCAGGCCCTCGGCATCCAGGTCGACGCCCAGCACGTTGGCACCCTCGGCGGCAAAGGCCAGGGTGGTGGCCCGCCCCATCCCCGACGCGGCACCGGTGACCAACACTGACTTACCCTCGAAGCGACCCATCGGCCACCCCTCCTCTCCTGGTGCGTGGTACTCGTCGGGTCGCAGCGACCTGACGAGGCGTCAGGTACCGTAACCCAGCGACCGAGTTCGACCCTGAGGGGGGCCCGTGGCACCAGCAGACCAGGACGCCGACGCCAGTGCCGGCGGCCGACGCGACGTGGACCGGGGCCCCGTTCGGGTTGGGGCCATGCTCTTCACGCTGGTCGACCCGCACCCGGGCTTCGAGGTGGCCTACAACCGCTGGTACGAGCGGGATCATTTCTACGGTGGGGTCCTGGTGGGGCCGGGCACCCTGGCCGGCCGCCGCTGGGTGGCCACCCGTGCCCTGAAGGACCTGCGGGTTCCCTCCCAGCCGACGGCGCCGTCCCCCGTGGCCCAGCCCGTCGATGCCGGCAGCTACCTGGCCACCTACTTCATCGACGCCGCGTCCGTGGCGGACCACTTCGCCTGGGCCTCCGAGGAGGTGCACGAGCTGTACGCCGCCGGCCGCGGCTTCGAGGAGCGCACGCACGCGCACACGGTGCTGTACACGATGCGCGGCGCCCACCATCGCGACGAGGACCCCATTCCGGCCCACCTGGCGTTGGACCACCCCTATGGCGGCCTGGCCTCGATCCACGTCGATCGAGCCGAGGGCGTGGGCACCCGTGATCTGGACGCATGGCTGGCGGGCGCCGGCCGGGAGGCCGTGTTCGGCGCCGATTCCCCGGTGGATCAGGTGCTGACCTGGCGGCCGATCATCCCCGACCGTGAAAGCCCCATGGACCTGGGCTCGGGCCCGGGCGGAGCCGACCGCAGTCTCCTCGTATGCTTCCTCGACGACCCCGTCGAGGAAGCCTGGCCCCACCTGCTGGGTGTCGTCGAGGCGCTGCAGGCGTCGGGACTGGCCACCGTGGTGCTGGCCGCTCCGTTCACGCCGGCCATCTGTGGCACCGACACCTACTGCGACCAGCTCTGGTAGCTCAACGCTTGTCGGCCAGGTGGCGGCGCAGGAACTCCACCGTGCGATCCCATGCCCGCGCGGCCGCAGCGGCGGCGGCCGGCGACGGATCGATGTCCTCGGCAAAGAAGTGCCAGGTGCCGTCGTACACGTGGAAGTCGATGTCGCGCTCCAACAACAGCAGGTGGGCCGCCATCTCGTTGCGTTGATCCTCGGTGCACAGGTCGTCGAACTCGGCGAAGTGGCCCAGCACCGGGGCGGTCAACGACGCAAAGTCGATGTCCTGGGCGCCGTAGTAGGTGACCACCGCGGCCACCGAGTCGGGGTTGCGGGTGGCCGCCCAGAGGGCGAACGAGCCGCCGGAGGAGAAGCCAACTGCCCCCACCGGCGCATCGGGGTCGCAGCTGTGGGCCCGTAAGGCCACGACCGACGACACCACCAGCCCGGCGGCCACGTTGGGGTCGAGCTCGGCCAGCAAGGCCTCGCCGGCTGCGTCGTCGGCTGGCACCACCCCGCCGAAGAAGTCCGGCACCAGCACCGTGAAGCCGGCGTCGGCCAGGGAGTTCGCAGCGGCCTTGGCCTGGTGACACAGGCCCCGCCAGGACGGCAGCATCAGCACACCGCGGCCCGGCCCTCCTTCCGGGTGCACCAGGTAGGCACTCCCCGCGGCGGGCAGTGAGGTTGGGGCGTCGGGCTCATCTGACATCGCCCCATAGCCTGGCACCTTCCCCGGGCAGGGCCGAGTCGAGCCGCGCCGGCGTCCGGTGAGGGTTATGGGGTGCAGGGCACCGACAACCCTCACAGGACGGCCTACGATCGAGCCGTGGCACCCAAACGAAGCGCACGCACCCCATCGGGCCGACCGCTGCGGTCGGTGGCGGTGGTGAACCAGAAGGGCGGGGTGGGCAAGACCGCCGTGGTGTTGGGCCTGGCCATGGCCGCCCGTCGGGCAGGGCATCGGGCCTTGGTGGTGGACCTCGACCCCCAGGGTTCCGCAACCTGGTGCCTGGGGGTCGATGCCGACGACGACTACTGGACCTCCGCCGACGTCATGGAGGAGCCCAGCGAGGAGACTGCTCGCAACGCACTGGTCACCTCGGGCTGGGGCGACGAGGTGGACGTCGTGGCGGCCAGCGCCGCGCTGGTTCGCGAGGACGGTGGCGATCCGCTGGGCAAGGTGCAATCCCTGGCCCCCATCCTCGGGGCCCTGGCCCCCGACTACGACCTCGTGGTGGTGGACTGCGCGCCCTCGCTCGGGGCCATCACCAACGCAGCCCTTGGGGCGGTGCACGGGGCCCTGGCCATCGCCGAGCCATCGGCGCTCAGCCGTCGCGGGCTGGGACACCTCCGCACCACCATCGACGCCGTTTCGGCGGAGGCCAACCCCGATCTGTCCCTGGTCGGCGTGCTGTTGAACCGGGTGCCGGCCAGATCGGCCGAGGCGGCCCGCCAACGCGAGGCGTTGGCCGAGGAGGTGGGCAAGCGCGCGATGCTGACCCCGGAGCTGCCCACCCGGGTGATCGTCAACGAGGCAATGTCCAGCCGACGGCCGTTGGACAGCTTCGGGGCCCGCACCCGCGACCTGGTGGACCGCTTCGACCGGCTGCACCGCACCCTGGTGCGCCGGCTCGGGTAGATCTGCTCTCGCCCTCGGTGTGGTTCAGCCCGCCGTGGTCGGCCAGCATGGGGCCATGGCCGACGTCGACGTTCATCCGACCAGCGCCCAGCATCCGGGGTTGCTCGGGGTGCTGGTGGGAGTCCAGGAGCGGTTCCGCGACATTCGTGGCCAGAACGCCGCCAGCGCACTCACGCTGTCGCTGTTCCTATCCATCTTCCCGCTGATCCTGGTGGCGGTGTCGGTGCTTGGGTTCGTCTCCGCCGGCGACCCGGAGTTCATCGACAACACGATCGACAACCTCAACCTCACCGGCGATGCCCAGGAGATCTTCACCAACGCCGTCGATTCCGCCCAGCGCAACCGCGGCACCGTTGGCCTGATCGGCCTGATCACGGGCGCTTGGTCGGGCCTGGGCGTCACGACCGCACTGCAGGTGGCCGCCAACGTGCCCTGGCAGGTGGCCGGCCGCGGCATCAAGGACAAGGCCGTCGGCGTGCTGTTCCTGTTGGGCGCCGTGGTGTTGTTTGTCGGCTCCGGCGTGGCCAGCTGGGCCATCGGCCTGCTTCCTGGCTGGGCGTCGGTCCTGGGGTCGTTGCTGCCCTTCGCCGTGTCGGTGCTGTTGTTCGGCTGGATGTACTGGATGCTCTGCCGCTGGAAGCTGACCGTGCGCCAGGTGCTGCCCGGTGCCGTCGTGGCCGCCATCGGCCTGGAGGCGCTGAAGCTGCTGGCCATCTATTGGCTGCCCGGCGTGATCGCCAAGAGCCAGGGCGTCTACGGCTCCATCGGGGTGGTGTTCGGCATCTTCGCCTGGCTGCTGATCTTCGGGAAGGTGGTGGTGTACGCCTCGGTGCTCAACGTGGTGCTGGAGGAACGCCGAAGCGGCACGGTGGACATGCTGGTGCGGGTGCCCAGGTTGGCCGACCGGGCCGGTCAGGCCCGAACCAACCGCGGCGGACTGGTGGACCAGGACTCCAAGCCCATGAAGGTGCCCGGCCTGAAGCCCAAGCCGGACCCCACCAACGGCGTTACCGCTCGCATCACCAAGGGTGATACCGCCGACGTGTGAGTTGGGTGCCAAACTCGGCGCCATGACCGTCATCAAGATCAACGCCATCACCGTGCCCGCCGACTCGGGCGACGCCCTCGCCGAGCGTTTCGCCGCCCGCGCCGGGGCGGTCGACAACCAGGAGGGCTTCGAGGGCTTCGAGCTGCTGAAGCCCACCGACGATCGCACCACCTGGCTGGTCATCACCCGCTGGGCCGACGAGGCCAGCTTTGACGCCTGGGTGAACAGCCCGGCGTTCGGCCGTGGCCACCAGGGCGACGCCGCACCCCAGGGCGGCGGCCACCCCGGCAGCGGCGCTGCGGGGCATCCCGGCGGCGAGGGAGGCGACCCCCCACCCGTGGCGATGAGCTCGGAGCTCTGGAGCTACGTGCCCGCCGGCGGCTCCACGGCCGGCGGCTAGGCGGCGCGTCATGGCCAACGCAACGGGCCCGTTGGGGCCGGCCGACGAGGGCTTCAACCACCAGATCGCCGACACCTTCGCCACCGTGGGCACCAGCGACCCCGCGTGGACCGAGAAGGTGTGCGCCATGGCCCTGGCCCGCGACGGCTCGCTGCAACTGGGCTTCGGCATGGGCCAGTACCGCAACCGCAACGTCATGGACGCCTATGCGGGCGTGTCGCGGGGCGTCGAACAGCTGACGGTGCGCTCCAGCCGACGCCTGTATCCCGACGACACCACCACCGCCGTGGGCCCCATCACCTACGAGGTGCTGGAGCCGATGACGACGGTGCGCTTCGCCTTGGCCCCCAACGACTGCCAGCCCCTGGCCTTCGACTGGACCTTCGAGGCCGCACTGCCGCCGCAGAGCGAGGAGCGAACCCACCAGCGGACGCCGCTGGGCTACCGGGTGAGCGCCGAGCTGGTGCGCTACCACCAGATCGGCGTGGCATCCGGCTGGGTGGAGTTGGACGGCGAACGCACCGAGTTCTCCAACGCCGACTGGGTGAGCACCCGCGACCACAGCTGGGGCGTTCGCTACGACGTGGGCACGCCGCCCACCGACGTGGACCCGTTCGACCCCATCTCGCAGATGAACTTCTACATGTTGTGGTCGCCCGTGCTGATGGAGGACCCCGACGGCACCCGCTGGGGGCTCTTCCTGCACCTGGTGGAGCTGGACGGGTTCGGGCACTCACAGCGCACCGTGACCGCACACCTGGAGGCGGCCGACGGTACCGTGACCCCCATCGTGGACATCGCCCCCGAGCTGTCCTTCGACCCGGCCAACCGGCGCCTGACCGGCGGCACCATCACCGCCAAGTTGGGCGACGGCACCCTGCGGCGCTTCTCCGTGGAGGTGCCCACCGAGACCGGGTTCCACCTGGGCGCCGGGCTGTACTTCGGATGGCAGGGCCACCACCACGGCGAATGGCGCGGCGAGCTGCATACCGACGGCGAGCGCCTGGCCGACACCAGCGACCCAACCCTGGCGCGAGACCTCCACCAGATTCGCGACACCGCCGTGGTGATCTGCGACCTGGACACCGGAGCGCGTGGCGTGGGCAACCTGCAGCCGCTGGTGGCCGGGCATCACCCCGACCTGGGGCTCACCGCCGAGTCGTCGTTCTGGTGAAGCCACCGGGCGATCCCTTCCAAGCCGCGGACCCGGCGCGCTAGCGTCGCCTCGTGGAGCTTGATGGGCGTTCGGTTGCCGACGGTGGGGCCGTGTCGGGCGACGTCCTGGTGGTTGGCGCCGGGCCCGCCGGCATGGCCGTGGCGCTGCCGTTGGCGGACGCCGGGGCCTCGGTGGTGCTGTTGGACGGCGGCGGGCTGGAGCGCGAGCCGGCCACCGACGACCTGATCGAGGGTTCCATCGTCGGTGGTTCCATGGAGTCGCTCTTCGGCTCGTTCACCTCGCTGACCAACCTCAACGCGTCGGGCCTGGGAGGCACGTCGCATCACTGGGCGGGCATCATCCAGCCCCTCCATCCCCACGACCTGGCGCCCCAGCCCTACCACGACGTGAGCGGCTGGCCCCTCACCTGGGCCGAGCTGCAGCCCTGGCACGACCCGGCAAGTCGTTTCCTCCACCACGGCACGGACAGCTGGGACGCCGACGAGTTCGTGTCCCGCTCCGGGCTGACTCCGCCACCGGACCTGGGCCCGCGCCTCACCGAGCAGCTGGTACTGAACCGCTACTACGGGCTGGCCGGCGAATACCGCGCCACCATCGTGGGGCATCCGAACCTCACCCTGGTGCACCACGCCAACGTGGCCTCGCTGGCCTGCAACGCTGCGGGCTCGCAGGTGACGTCGGCCGAGGTGCGCACCACGGCGGGCACCTCCTTCAGCGCCTCGGCGCCACAGGTGGTGCTGGCCTGCGGCGGCATCGGCAATCCCCGCCTGCTGCTGGCATCGACCGACACCCACCCGGCCGGCATCGGCAACGACGCCGACCTGGTGGGCCGCTACTTCGCCGACCACCCCAAGGTCCAGGGCTGGATGCTGGCCTCCACCGAGGCTCGGAGCCGCTGGGAGGCCGTCGACGGCAGGGTCTCCAAGCACCAGACCGTGGATCGGGGCGACGGGGAGGATGTCGTCCGCGGTGCGGCGCTTCACCTGCGCTTCGCCGACGCAACCCTGGCCGAGCGCGGCTGGCCCAACGCCCAGGCCGACTGCTCCTTCACCGGCGACCTCGCCGCGCTCCGACCCGAGTTCCGACGGCCCATGGACCTCATGGCGGCCCAGGGCCAGCAGATGGCCAGCCTTGGCATCATGACGGTGACGACCGAGCAACCGCTCGACCCCGACAGCCGGGTAACGCTGGGCGGCGCCACCGATGCGGTGGGGCGAGCCCGCCCGGTGGTGGATTGGCGCGTGCCCGCCTCCCACACCGAAACCGTGCGCGAGATGGTGGCGCTGCTGGGCGCCGAGCTGGGCGCCCAAGGGAAGGGGAGGGCCCTCGACGCCGCCGACCGGTTGATCTTCGATCTGGACCTCTTCAACCTGGAGCATCCCGAACCGGCCATCTCCCTGGGCCCGGAGATCCAACCGGGCACGCCCATTCGCTGGCGGACCTCGTACCACCAGATGTGCACCACCCGCATGGCCACCGACCCGGCCGAGGGCGTCGTGGACGCGGACTGCAAGGTGCACGGCATGGACAACCTGTGGGTGGCGGGCACCTCGGTGATGTCAACCGGCGCCGGCTTTGTCCCCACGCTCACCGGCGTGGCCCTGGCCCTTCGCCTGGCCGCCCATCTGGATTCGCTGCCATGAGCCCGCGACGCAGCCCCATTGGCCGGCGCGAGTTCGTCTTCGGGTCGCTGGCCGCGCTCGGGGGCGCCGCCGTCCCGGCGTGCGGTTGCCAGGGCGCTGCTCCTCCCACGCCACCCACCACCACGAAGCGGCCCCGGCCCACGACCACCACCCGACGACCAACCACGACGACCCGCCCCACGACCACCACGATCGTGCCGCCCACGCCGCCCTCCCCCGGCGTCCGGACGATCGGGGAGCAGTACCTGGCGGCCCACCCGGGCACCACCGCGGCCCAGTTGGAGGCCACGTTGCCTGCCGGGGTGAACCGGGTCTCCGGCGCAGATGCCCAGCTCGGCCAGGCGGCACAGGCCATCGCCGACGACTTCGCTGAGAACCGCACGGACCGGTTGGACGGCTGGTGGTTCAGCCTCACCGAGGTGCGCATCTGCGCCCTCGGGGTGCTGCGCGCCGGTTAGCTCGCCTACGCAGGCCGAAGGGCAAAGACGCGGATTTCGCGATCGCCGGCCGTTACCTCGTAGGTGTCGAACGACGGCCAAAGCGCCCGCATCTTCGCCCAGGCCGCCTCGCGCTCGTCGCCCTCCAGGCGATGGGCGACCGCGGGAATGCGTCGGCCCTTCACCTCAACCTCCACGTCGGGCACGTCCGAGATATTCAACGCCCACGCCGGATGCTGGGTCTGGCCCCAGTTGCTCCCCACCACCAGGTACTGGTCGCCGTCCACCACGTGCGCCAGGGGTGTGGCCCTCATCTGGCCGGACCTGCGGCCGGTGTGGTGCAGGATCAGGGTGGGCAGGATGGGATCCGAGAAGTGAAACCGGCCGCGGGTCAGCCGGGCCAGCGCCCGGTCGGCGGGGGGCATCACCCGTCGCAACAGCGGCTGGATGCGGGGATGGGTGGTCATCTTGGCGGCGATTCCTGAGGCTCGACTCTTGACGCTCATGGGTCCAGTCTGACGCATCGTCCCCAGCGCGAGCCCGACCCGGCATGAGCGCCGGGGCTCCTTTTCGCCGTTTCCGGGCGGTTTCACCCGTCCCAGCAGTTAGATTCTGTAACCGCCGGGGGCGCTGCCCTCCGGCGACTACCGGCCAACGTGCAAGGCACCCGTGCAAGCCAACCGTGGAAGGAACCCCCGATGACCATGCCCGGCGGCTATCAGCCTCCCCCACCCGGAGGCGGTTTCCAACCACCGCCCATGGGTCCCGTGTCGACCACGTCCGACAACGACGCCATGATCGCGCTCGTCGCCGGCATCCTCAGCATCGTGTGCTGCGGCTTCGTCGCGGGTATCCCGGCGATCATCTACGGCAACCGAGTGCGCAAGGACCCGAACAATCCGCAACAGGGTTTCGGAACCGCCGGGTTCATCATGGGCTGGGTCTCGATCGCGCTGACCGTCGTCAGTATCGTCGCCTGGGTGATCCTCATCGCAGCCGGAAGCACCGCCAGCACCTACTAGCCGCTACTCGCCCACCACTCGACAAGCCCACCGCCAACCTGCCCTCGTGGCACGAAAGGAAACGATATGAGCATGCCCGGAGGCCCCGGAGGGTTTTCCCCGCCACCCGGAGGCGGAATGGTCGGAGGAGCGTCGAGCGAGCAGGACGCAACGATCGCGCTCGTCACCGGCATCCTCGGCATCGTGTGCTGCGGCCCAGCCGCCATCGCTGCGTTGTTCTTTGGCAACAAGGTACGGAACGACTCGATGAATCCCAAGCAGAACCTGGGCAACATCGGGTTCATCCTCGGCATCATCGGCGTGGCACTGTGGATTCTCGGAACGGTCTACTGGGTGGTCTCCTAGCCACCAGGCGCCGCCGGCGGCGGTGAGGGAGCTCTCGCTCGATCAGTCGTGACGGGTCCCCGCAGGTGTCCTCACGGCTGCCTCGCCGCGCCGGGTCAGCAATCCGGATCCTGCAGGAAGCGGTCCATGTCGCACTCCCCATCCTCGGGATCGACGTTGAGCCCCTGACCCGGCGGCGGGTACTCGGCGGCAGGCTCCTGAACAGCCGGGGTCTCAGCGTCAGCCCCCGCCGGTTCGGTGCCAGCGGGTTCGGTGCCGGCGGAATCACCGGCCGCCGGTGCGCTGGCGGCGGGCCGCACCTCGGCCGCCTCCCCGAGTTGCCGCACACCCACGATGAACAGAGCCGGCAGCACCAGCGCCAGCACGCCCACGCCGATTCCGAACTTGGCCATGGTGCGGCCTCGGCCCGCGGGCAGCGACCTGCTCCTGGCCAACCCGGCCACGCCGAGGCCTATGGCCACCATTCCACCGGGGAACGCGAACAACACGCTGAACAGCGACGCCACGGCGGTCGTCAAGGCGGCGATGGCCAGGGCATTGGACGGCCCCACACGAGCTGGGGCCATGCCCGGCTGCGACACCTGCGCCCCCGGCCCCACCTGCGGCTGCGGCGCGGGATGCCCGGATTCGGGTGCCACGGGTGCCAGCGACGGCGACGCCACGGGAGGAGCGGAAGGGGGGACGGCAGCGGGCCCCACCTGGGGCTGGCCAACCGGCGGCGGGAGGGGCGGCGGCGTCAGGCCGACGGGTTCGTCGTGTTGCAGCCAGCCTCGGGGCGGGTCGATCACTTTGGACATGGGGGCCTCAGCAGTCCGGGTCGATCTTGATGCTCTTCGGGTCGCAGTAGCCATCGGGCGGGGCCGCCTGCGTTGCGGTGCTGGAGGCCTCCGGCGTTGTGCCTGCCGGTGAGGCTCGAGTGCCCTCTGCCCGGCCCGCTGCGACGACCGCCGCCAGGACGAGCACCCCCACCAGCAGGGCCACCACTCCGGTGATCAGACCCGTGCGGGCCATGCCCGACCCGCTGCGGCCGACCAGGCGCCTCGACTTGGAGCCTCCGGTGACTCCCAGGTAGATCGCTGCGAGCCCGCCCACGATTCCAGGTACGACCATCCAACCCAGCAGCAGCGAGGCGATGCCGACCACCATTGCGGCAATGGCCACGCCGTTGCGTTCCATGGCGGGCCACTGGCCGGCGTCCGGGTCGATGAGACCCGGTGGCGGGGCCGGGCTCGGCTGGGTGGGAGGCGTCTGGGTGGGAGGCGGCTGGACCCGGACCGGCTCCTGCGGGGCCGACGGTTGGGCGGGCGGTTGGGGCGGCGTGGGCGGTGCCGGGGGGGACGGTGCCGGGGCCACCTGCGATGGGGCCAACCGGTTGGGGCTGGGGGGCCAGGGCGCAGGCTCCTGGGAGGCCGTCGAGCCCGGCGTCGCCCATGGGTCCACGGAGGCTCGGGGAGCGCCCACGGTCTGCGCGGGAGGCGAGACCGCTCCGGGAGACGGGTTCGGCGCTGGAGGCGCGGGAGACGAGTTCACCGCGGAAGGCGAGGCGGGGGCGGAGCCATGCTCCGGCCCGGGCCGCGGCGGCTCCGCTACCGGCGAGGGGGGTGAGGGGGGTTGTGGCGGGGGGAGCGACCCGAGGTCGACCGGCCCCTCCGAGGGGAGCGGCGGAGCGTGTCGCTTGGGGGTCTCGCCCGACAGCACGTCGCGCAAGTCCGACCACGGGTCATCGACTTCGTCCGACGCACCATCGGCCGCCACGCCGCCGCCGGGCGCGGCGGCTGGGTGCGCTGCCTCACGGGCCAGCTCGGCCCATCGTTGTTGGCGATCCCAGTCGGACATCTACTCCCATCGGCGCCCAAGCTCGCCTGTGGTGAGCCGGTCGGCCACATTGCCGCTGGGCCGATCGACCTAGTCGGTTTCGGTCCCGCGGGGAAGCGACCCCATGGCCAGCGCCACGGCGAGCGCCGTCAGCGAGAAGCCGTCGGTGATCAGCCCGTCCGCCATCAGCGCGAGGGCGCGAGCGACCGGCACCCATTCCACCCGCTCCGCCTCGTTTGGATCGGTGGGTTCGCCCACGTGTTGCGCCCCCTCCGCCATGAACACGTGGAAGACCTGATCGCTCGATCCGTTGGACGGGTGGTATCGAGTAAGCGGTTGGAGCGGACCCGGCCGCCAACCCGTCTCCTCCAGCGTCTCGCGCGCTGCCGCATCGCGGGGAGTCTCCCCGTCGTCCACCCGCCCCGCCGGGATCTCCCACCCCCAGCTGTCGGTGATGAAGCGGTGCCGCCACAGCATCAGCACGCCCAGGTGGCGGTCCGTGACCAGCGCGGCCGCGGCGGGACGGGGGTAGTGCACGGCGTGATGCCACAGCCGCTGACCGTCGGGGAGTTCCACATCGGCCTGACGCATGGCCATCCAATCGCTCTCGTAGATCGATCGCCATCCGTGCACCGTCCACTCCATGGGTGCGAGCGTAGGAGCGGGGAGGGGCGAGACGGCCGGCACCTCTCGGCGGCTCGCTCGCGCCCGGCGGGCTTCTACCATGGGCCTCCCGCCGACGCCGACCGTTCACCGAAAGATGGGGCCTCCCTCCATGGAACTGACCAACACGTTCAACGTGAGCGCCCCGATCGACGAGGTGTGGCGATCGCTCATCGATCTGCGGGTGATCGCAGCGGGCACGCCCGGGGCCGAGATCACCGAGGTCGACGGCGACGAGCACCGAGGCACCTTGACGCTGGACCTCGGTCCAGACACCGTCACCTACCGCGGCAAGGCCCGGGTGATCGAATCGGACGAGGCGGCCAAGCGGGCGGTCATCGAGGCAACGGGCGACCGCACCACCGGCGAGGGCACTGCGATGGCCCTGGTCACGGCCCGCCTGTCCGAGCCCGAGGACGGCACCGACGTGGAGTTGACGACCGACCTGACCCTCACGGGCGAGGTGGCACAGCTGGCACGGGGGGTCCTGGCGGAAGCCTCCGCAACCATCATCGGGCAGGTGATCGAGAATTTGGAGGCGGCCCGGGTTTCGGCCCCCGACGCCGCAACGGTGAGCACTGCGCCCACGGGCACCGGGCCTGGCGCAGGCCAACGGCCAGCTGGGCTGGCCCCATCGCCCGAGAGCGACGCCGCCGACCTGCTGGAGGCCGGAGGCGTGCCGCTTGCCAAGAAGCTGCTGCCCGCATTGGGCGTGGTGGCCCTCATCCTGCTGATCATCGGCGTGTTGCGGAGCCGATCCAAGTGAGCGCCCGACCGACCCCGGGCGAGCCCGGCGCCACGCGTGCAGCCGTCGAATCTCATCCCGTCTGGCGACACCGCATCGACGTCGGCGATGGGGTGGTCACACCCGGTGGCGAGGACGTGGCCACCGAACTGGCCCGGATGCAGCTGCCGGAACGCCTCGACGGCCAGCGGGTGCTGGACGTGGGTTGCTCGGACGGGTTCTACAGCTTCACTGCGGAGGAGCGAGGCGCCGCCGAGGTGGTGGGCATCGATGACCTGTCGTCGCTCATGGTGGAGGGCCGCAACGGCTTCGCCATCGCCAAGGAGTTGCGGGGGTCGGCGGCCCAATTCCGGGACCGCTCGGTGTACGACCTTGACCCCGGGGTGGACGGCACCTTTGACGCCATCTGGTTTCTCAACGTGTTGTACCACCTCGAAGATCCCATGGCGGGCTTCCGCCGGCTGGCTGCGGTGAGCAACCCCGGTTCCCTGCTGGTCGTGAAGACCTACGTCCACCAGGACTTCCGAGTGTGGCTGCGCGGCCCGCTGCGAAGGTGGGCCAAGCGCGAGGCCGTCGGATTCGACCTCGGCCGCCGGCCGCGCCTGTGGTTCTATCCCAACAGCGAGCTGGCACACGATCCGACCAACTGGGTGGGCCCCAACGTGGCCTGCGTCGACGCCATGCTGGAGGCCGCCGGTTTCGACATCACCCGACGCCTCGGCGTCCACGGCGACCGCTACTACGTGCACGCCACACGCCGGTCTCACTAGAAGAACCGAACGCGTCTGGTGCCAGCTGAGGCTGACCGCCGACGGTCAGGCGTCGTCGTTGGTGTCCAGCGGCCAGCCGTGCAGTGCCCTCAGCTCCTTGACCAGATGGGTGAAGCGGTCCTCGGCCAACACGGCGCCCTCTCGACGAACCTCACTGGGCTGCACCCGCAGAATTCGGTCGATCTTGGCGAAGCTGGGCCGACGCTCGCGGTCCCACGCGCCGGTGCCGATCGCCACATGGTCCTCGCGGTCCTTGTGGCGGCTGGTCAGTTGCACGACCCCCAGCACCGGCCCGTCCCACCCGATCACCGCCACCGGCCGGTCCTTGCCCTGGCTCGGGTCGTCCTCATAGCTGACGTAGGTCCACACCACCTCCCCCGGATCGGGGTCGCCATCCATGTCGGGCGCGTAGCTGACCTCCAGGGGCCCGGAGGTGTCGCCGGCGCTCCGAGATCGATCCTCAGCCGCACCCGGCGCCGCACCCTTCGTTGCACCGGAACCAGCCGCACGCCGATCCCTCGCCGCAGCCTCCGGCCGGCCCGATGCACTCCGCTTGGCCGAAGCACGACTCCCGGGTTTCGTCCTGCCCGCCGCCCGGTCTTCGCCGGCGGTCTTCTTGGACGGCTTGGCCATGTACTCCACAAACTCGGTGGCCAACTTGGAGAACTTCTTCAGGGCGCTCATGGCGCCATGATGGCAAGTTCTCGGCGCTACCGCTGGGGGAAGGCGACGACGTCCAACGCCAGAGGCAACTCGTCCGATCGGGGCTCGGGCTCGGCCAACATGTTCTGGTTGAACCGGCCCGAGAGGAAGTCGTCGGTCTCCATCAGCCGTTCGGGCGCCACGTGGCCCGTCAGCTGAAAGCCATCGATCACATAGGGCAACGGCTTGCTGCCCAGCGGGGAGGGACCGTCCATCAGGTGCAGGTGCAGATGTGAGGCGTTGGCGTTGCCGGTGTTGCCCAGCTTCGCCAGCGCGTCGCCCCGCTTCACGGTGTCCCCCTCGGTCACGTTGAGCGAACCGGCCTGGAGGTGCGCATAGAACGCATAGTTGCCGTCACCCAGGTCCACCACGATGTGGTTGCCGTCGACGGTGTCGACGGTGATCGTCTCCGCCAATTTGGGGTCGGCCGCCGGCAGCGTGCCGGGAGCGTTGGGCTCCATGCCATCAAGCGTGGACACCACGGTGCCGTCGGCCACCGCCAGCACCTCGGCTCCGTAGTCGACGTAGCTGTCGTTGCTGCGCTTGTCGCCCTCGAAGAATCGACCGTTGTCGTCCATGCGCTTCCAATCGATGGCGAACCGCTGGCCATTGGACATGGCGCCGTTAAACGGGGCCGGGCTGGACCGATGCGGGAAGCCGGGCTCGCAACAGCCGTTGAGCGCCACCCAACCGTCGCCGCGCACCGGCGGCCCGATGCTCAGCGGCTCTCCGGAGCGGACCTCCGCCGGCGCCGCCAAGTAGTCGACGGTGCTGGCAACCTGCGCTGCCGGGCCCTCGGCAGCCTCGGCCGACACGCCGTGCAGCACCACCTCCGGGAGTTCATCGACGCTGTCGGCGGCGAAGTCGATGAACAGAACGCGGCTCTCCTGGGGTGCAATGGTGGCGTCGTCGAGGGGCCTGGCGTTCAGCAGCCGAAGGCGGTTGCAGTCGCCGAAGTCGCAGGCGGCGTCCACCAGCTGAGCGCCCGTGAACGCGGCCACCACGCGCTTCGGATTCAGCCCGTCCACCACCTGCACCGAGTCGATCGTGGCGGGAACGACGGCCGAGGCGTTGGTGAGCTGAAGGTCGTAGGCGACGTGATACCGGCCGTCGGTGCCCCGGAACGGAAACGTCGGATCGCCGAGCACCTGAACCGTCACCGCCGTGTAGGCGTCAGGAACGGTGACCTCGGGAGTGCGCTCGCGGTTCACCGCCGAACCTGGCTCACCCAACACCGCTGGGGTGGTGGAGTCGTTGGAGCAGGCGCCGACCAGGAGCGCGCATCCGATGACAGCGGCGAGGCGGTGTTTCATGGAGTCCCCGTGGTTCGTTGGGCGGTCCGCCTCCTATCGGCGACGGCATCCTCACGTTGAAGGGCTCAACGTCGCGTGCGGCGGCGCCCAGCCCGTTCCCCCCCCTCGAACCGGTCGGCCGAGCGCCCGCACCAGCGACGTACACTCCCGACATGGCAACCATCGGCGAAGCTGCTCCCGACTTCTCACTCACCGACCAGCACGGCTCCGCCGTCAGCCTGGCCGACCAGCGAGGCCATCGCACGCTGGTGTTCTTCTACCCCAAGGCCAACACGTCCGGATGCACCACTCAGGCGTGCGGCCTGCGAGACGTGGCGGGCGACATCGGCGACGTCGCCATCCTCGGCATCAGCCCCGACTCGCCGACCAAGCAACTGAACTGGGATGAGAAGCACTCGTTGGGTTTTCCGCTGTTGTCCGACCCGGATCACGCCGTGGCGGAGGCCTACGGCGCCTGGGGCCGAAAGAAGCTCTACGGCAAGGAGTACGACGGCATCATCCGGTCGGCCTACCTCATCGATGCCGACGGCGTGATCGAGCAGGCGTGGCCCAAGATCAGTCCCAAGGACACCCCAACCAAGCTGCTCGCTGCGTTGGAGGAGTGAGCAGCCTGGGCCCCGGGGCTGCGTCGTGCCTCACCGGGTGAGGGGAAGGACCGCCCGGCCGGCTTCGTGGTCCAACAGCCAGCGCTTGGTGTCCAGACCGGCAGCGAAGCCGGTGAGGGTGCCGTTGGCGCCAACAACCCGGTGGCAGGGCAGCACCACCGACAGTGGATTTCGGCCGTTGGCGGCGCCCACCGCCCGCACCGCCTTGGGCCGCCCCAGCTGGGCCGCCTGCTCGCCGTAGCTGACGGTCTCGCCGAAGGGAATTTCGGCAAGCGCCCGCCAGGCCTGCTGTTGAAACTCGGTGCCCACCAGATGCAGCGGCAGGTCGAACTCGCGGCGCGCGCCAGCGAAGTACTCGCCCAGCTGCGCCTCGGCGGCGTCCAGCACGGCGGCAATGGACGGGTCCGCCTCGCCACCAACAGGCGGGTCGACGGCCGTGCCCAGCCCTACTCGGCTGCCGTCCTCGCCCGGCCAGGTCACGGCTCGCAGGCCAACCTCGTCGGCGACCAGCGTCAGCGGGCCGATGGGGGTGCTCATCACCCGGCTGACCGTGGGCAACTGCTTGCTGGTGTGTGTGGTCTTGGGCATCAGGTGCTCCTCGTGGTGACGTGGGACTGCGTTGCGTCGTCGGTGAGCGATAGGCCGGGCGCCGACGGCACCGCCGCGTTGGCCCACAGGTGGGCCGCGGCGATGGCTCTCCACGGTCGCCAACGCTCGGCGCGTCGCAGCAGCGCCTCGGGTGAGGCATCGAGCCCCAGGGCGCGTGCACCGCGTTGGAGTGCGACGTCACCCGCTGGGAACGCATCGGGGTCGGCCAGCCCACGAAGGGCCACGTAGTCGGCGGTCCACGGACCGATGCCCGGCACGTCCAAGAGCGCCCGGCGGATCTCCGCCCGGTTGGCATGGGCGGCAAGGCTCACCCGGCCGCTGGCCACGGCGGCGGCGGCGGCATGCAGCGCATCTCGACGCTTGGCCGGCATGCCCAACTCGGTGAGATCGGCATCGACGACGTCCGCCGGTTCAAGGGGCAGCCTGGTCAGTCCGGGCGGCGCCCACTCCGGGGCGGGCCGGCCGGCAACCTCCACCAAACTGGCCGCCAGCGCCACGCCCTGTCCGAGGGCGACCTGCTGTCCCAACACGGCCCGAACGAGCGCCTCGAAGCCGTCGGCACACGCCGGCATCCGCCGCCCGGGATGCGCCCGAACCGCCTCGGCGAGCGCGGGGTCGACGCCCAACAGGTCGACGACCACAGCCGGATCGCACGTCGCATCGGTCAGCCGTTCGGCGACGGCAACCGCGGCGGTGAGGTCGCCCAGGTCGGTGGCCAACACTTCAACCGTCATGCCGTCGTGGTCATAGGTTGGCCGCAGGGTGACGGCCGCCGGGCCACCCGGCAGGCTCAGCATTCGGGAGAACTGCCCGCCGTCGCCCCACTCCACCCCGGGCAGGGCGCGCGAGGCCAGGAAGCCCAGCACCTCGGCGGCGTCAAAGGGCGGGCGAATGGCCACCTGAACGTTGACCGGAGCGGGGGCGGACGGGCCGACGAGCCTGCCGTTGCGGCGGATCGGATCTCGAGGCGCTGGATCGACCGATCGGCGGCCTCGGGGCGGCCCGAAGCGGTCGGGTGACACCGCCTCGCGAATGCGGGTCGGGGTTCGGTTGTAAACAGCCTGCATGGTGTCGTTGAACTGCCGAATGCTGCCGAACCCTGCCGCGAACGCGACCTCGCTGACCGGCAGCGTCGTGTGCTCCAACAGCTGCCGCGCGGCGTGGGAGCGACGCGCTCTGGCGAGGGCCAGCGGCCCGGCACCCACCCGCTTCTTGAGCACGCGGTCCAGGTGACGGGCGCTGACACCGAGTTGAGCGGCCAGGCCCTCCACCCCCGCGCGGTCCACCTCACCGGCGGCAATGGCCCGCATGGCCCGATCCACCAACTCGTCACCCACGAACCATTCCGGCGACCCCGGCGCCGCGTCCGGACGGCACCGCTTGCACGCCCGGAAACCGGCGCCCTGGGCGGCCGCCGCAGTCGGATAAAAGTGGGCGTTCGACCGCTTCGGCCGCACCGCCGTCGGGCAGCTCGGGCGGCAGTAGATGCCCGTGGACGACACGGCCAACACGATTCGACCGTCGAAGCGCCGGTCGCGGCTGACCACCGCCCGGTAGCAGCGATCGGGATCGGCCAACAGCGAGGCGACGTCCCAGGCATCGGGGGTGGCGCCCGCTGGTTCACCTCCCGCTCCTCGTCCCATGTCGACATCCTCCCAGATGGCCGAGGCGGAATCCGGCGGAAATCCGACATCTCGGTTGGCGGCCCACCCAGCTACCTCCCGCCGCGCTCTGCGCTCGGCCGGCGATGGTGCGGGAGGGATTCGTGGACTCCCATCAAAACCACTTGCGCACCGTACATGAGTTCGGTAGTATCGAACACATGTACGAGCACTCGACGCAGGGAAACGGGGCGCCAGATGACGACCACTCCGCCGCGAGCGGGGCAGCTGGCGACCTGGCAACTGACAGCGGGGCAACTGGCGGTGCCGATCGACTGATCGACCGAGCCGCGCCGGCCACCAACGTCGCAGCCTCGCTCGAGGCCCAGCTGCGTGCGGACGCCGGCGAACGGCTTCCCGGGCCCGACGGGGCGATCACCGAAGCTGAGGGCCGTCAGCTGAGCGACCTCACGAGAGAACTCGGCGGGGTACTCAACGCCACCCACGGCCGCATGGTGCTGGCCGTCGCCCGGGTGCTGGAGACCGGCTGGTGGCTCGGGCCGGGAATCCTCACGATCCGACAGTGGCTCTCCATCCACTGGGCCACCAGCCCGGCCCACGCCAACCGGGTGATCAGCGTTGCCAAGGCTGCCGCCAACTACCCCGCCGTGATCGATGCCCTCACCGAGGGTGCCATCACGATCGAGGCCGCCCATCACATCTGCACCCGGATTGCACCGGAGTACCAGCACACCTACGCCGCCCTCGCCCGCAGCATGACCCTGTCGCAGCTGCGCACGTGCACGCGCGCCATTCCCGCCACCGAGCCATCCAGCGGGTCGGACACCAACGGGAACCGCAACGGGGGCGAGCACATGAACGGCGAGGGCGACACCGAATCCGGCCTCGGTGCGCGGCCACCCGAGGAGGACGCCGGGCAGGGAGGCGCAACCGTCCCCGACCCCGACGCGGTCGGGGACGACCAGCACGGCCCCAGCAACGATCCGGTCACCCCCATGCTCGGCAATCGGGTCAGCTTCGGCATCGGGGACGACGGGCGATGGAACCTCGCGGCCAACCTCACGGCCGAGGACGGCGCACTCATCGAGACCGCGCTGCACGACTGCCGAGATCAGCTGTTTCGTCGGGCCGAGGATCCCGACGAGTCCGGCCGCATCACCTGGGCCGATGCCCTGGTCGAGATCGCTCGACGATCGCTCGACGCGGCCGATGCCGCCAGCGCCCACGGCCAGCCCACCGATCGCACGCTCATCCACTACCACCTCCACTACGGCCGGTTGTTTCCCGAGCACGGCGACGACCCCATCCCCGACGCGGTTCGCCGCCAGCTGCTGTGCGACTCCAGCCTCCGGGTCATCGGCATTGCCGATGGCCGCCCGGTGGATCTCGGCCGCAAGACCCGGGTCGTCACCCCCCGGCTGAGGCGCATCATCGTCGATCGAGATCGCTGCTGCGTCGTCCCCGGATGCGGCGCGACGCGAGGTCTGCAGATTCACCATCTGCGCCACTGGGAAGACGGTGGCGCCACCGACAGCGACAACCTCGTGGCCCTCTGCGGTCCCCACCATCGGGCGCACCACCACGGCCTGCTCCACCTGCACGGCGACCCCAACACCGGGCTCACCTTCACCAATGCCGACGGTCGAGCCATCGAGGCCCAGGCGCCGATCCCTCCACCCAACACCACTCCGGGTGGTTTGGCCGATGCCGCCCGTCGCGGCGGCATGGCCCAGCCCGAAAGGGGAGACTTCATCGGGGCCTCCGGTCGGCGGCTCGATCCGGCCTGCATCTACCCGCACGCTCGAGATGTGCCGCCGACCCGACCGCCCGACCCGCTCCGCGCCCGACCCCACCCTCCGGCAGTCCCACCACGCCCGGCCGGGTGCTCACCGCCGCCTGCGCCTCCTCCTCGGGGTGCCTGACGACCCGCCGTCCCCCCCTTCCGTGCTCAGCCGAGACGCAGGGTCAGCACCTTGAACGGGTGGAGTTCCACGGCTACCTCCGTCGGCGAGGCGAGCTCGGCCAAGGTGCCCCCCCGGCGATCGTCCCCGGCCGGCAACTCGTCCTCCAGCAGGTCGCACACGGCGAGCGAGTCGGCCGGGGCCCCCAGGGTGATGGTGGCCCGCGCCCTGGCACCGTGCACCTCGGCAAGGCGGATCACCAGATCGCCCGAGCCGTCCTCGGCCGCCTTGGCCGCCTCCACCGTGACGCCGGGGTTGGAGCACACCACCGGCACCTTGGGCGCCGCCGTCGGGCCGGGAGCGTCGCCCGAATCGCCCCCCTGCTCCACGCCCGGCCCGAGGCTCAGGGCCCGAACTGGGTTGTTGAGGCGCCAGGCCTCCGCCACCACCTGGGCCTCGGCCAGATC
Organism: Microthrixaceae bacterium; assembly: GCA_041394405.1. Lineage (GTDB taxonomy): Bacteria > Actinomycetota > Acidimicrobiia > Acidimicrobiales > Microtrichaceae > Microthrix. The sequence goes on along the minus strand of JAWKIF010000008.1, from coordinate 83,297 downwards.
GCCGACATGGGGCAACACGGCCAACGTGAACCGATGCCTGCCCCGATCGGCCGCCGGATCCGGGTAGGTGGACGCGGTCAGCAACGTCTGGCGCAGGTTGCCGTCGAGCGCATCGTGGCCGTACTTGGCATCGTTCAGCAGCGCCACGCCGTAGCCGCGCTCGGAGGCGTCGATCCACCGATGGGCACAGAACTCGAAACGAGCCGCGTCCCAGGAGGTGTTCTGGTGCACGGGCCGCACCACATGCCCGAACTGGACCTCGGAGGCCACCTCGCGGGTGTGCACATCCACCGGCCAGGCCACCTTCAACACCTTGTCGGTCTCGGCCCACTCGATGTCGTAGTCAATGTCCACGCGGGGCGAACCGGCCGACAGGCGCAACGTCTGGGTGAACGTGGACTGGCCGAAGGTGCGGCGGACGACCAAGGCGACCACCAGCGGACCCTCGTCCACCACCTCGACCCCGTCGGCCACCAGCAGCTGCACCGTCGAGTTGGTGTAGTAGGCCTCCAGGTCCCAGGCGTCGTACTCCAGCGGCAGGTCATCGGACAGCTCCAGCACGTTGCCCCGCTGGCCGGGCCGAATCACCTCCCGGCCGCCATCCACCCGATGATCCACCAGCGAGGTCACCAGGCCGTCGTCGTCCCAGGCGAGCGTCAGCAGCCCATTGGACATGGTTCCGCCGCCGCCGGGGCGCGAGTGGATTGCGACCGGTTCGTCGGCCAGCGAGGCCCCGCCGCCCGGCGGCACCACCGTCCAACCGCCGGCAGGCACGTCGGCCGAAACGGCCACCCGGCCGTCCGCCAGGCGCTGGGCGCCATCGGCAAGCTCCGTCTCCTCGGGCCACGCCACCACCTGGACACCCGGTCGGTCGTGAGGTGCCGGGTTGGCCAGCAGCACTCCCGGCAGGCCCGCCGCTCGGGCGATGGACCCCAGTGACTCGTCAATCAGCCGCTCGCAGTTCCGCTGGATGCGGGCGAAGGCCTCCTCGGCCTCGCGGTGCACCCAGGCAATGGAGCTCCCCGGCAGGATGTCGTGGAACTGGAGCGTCAGCACCTCCCGCCACAGATCGGCCAGCTCGGCCAGCGGATAGGCGGTCTCGGGGCGGCCACCTGCTGCGGCGAGCGCCCACCACTCGACCTCCCGAAGCAGCCCCTCGCACCGGCGGTTGCCCGCCTTGGTCTTTGCCTGCGCGGTGTAGGTGCCCCGATGCATCTCCAGGTACAGCTCGCCCACCCAGCGGGGCGGGTCGGGCAACTCCTCGAGCGCCGAGGCGAAGAACTCGGCCGGCGACCCCACCTCCACGCGTGGCACCGCTTCACAGTCGGAGGCCAGGGCAATACGGGCCATCATCTCCCTGGTGGGGCCGCCGCCGCCGTCGCCGTGCCCGAACGCCAGCAGCGACCGGCCAGCCACCGCGCGCTCGGCGAAGCGCCGGGCGGCGGGCACCAGCTCGCCGGGATCGATCTCGGAGTTGTAGGTGTCGGCGGGCGGGAAGTGCGTCGGGATGGCGGTTCCGTCCAGGCCCTCCCACAGGAACGTGTGGTGGGGAAAGGCGTTGGTGCGGTTCCAGGAGATCTTCTGGGTGACGAAGTTGTCCGTGCCGCCCAGCCGGAAGATCTGGGGTAGCGAGGCCGGGTAGCCGAACACGTCGGGGATCCACGTCTCGGTGCAGGTGACGCCGTAGTGCTCCCGGAAGAACCGCTGCCCGTGCAGGAACTGGCGGGCCATCGACTCGCCGGAGGGCAGGTTGCCGTCGGCCTCCACCCACATGCCGCCCAGGGGCACCCACCGCCCGGCCGCCACGGCGGCCGAGATGTCCTCGGCCACCGTCGGGTACTCGTCCACCATCCACTGGTACTGCGCGGCCTGCGAGCACCCGAAGCGATAGTCGGGATCCTCCTCGATCAGCCGCAACGAGTTGGCAAAGGTGCGGGCGCACTTGCGCCGCGTCTCCCGCAACGGCCACAACCACGCGGTATCGATGTGCGCATGGCCGATGGCCGTCACCCGATGCTCGGAGGCCACCGCCGGGGCGGCCAGCACCTCGGACAGCTCTCCCCGCGCCGCTGCGGCCCTGCCCGCCACGTCGTCCAGGCCCAATGCATCGGCCGCCCGGCTCAACGCTGCGAGGATGCGCAGCTTGCGGGACCCCACCGTGTCCAGCTGCCAGCCCAACCGCAACAGGAAGTCCACCTCCAGGGCCAGGTGCCACACCTCGACGTTGAGGGCCGCCACCTCGGCTTGCGTCAGCCGGTACATGGGGGTCGTCGGGGCGGTCAGCACGTCGCCCAGCGGGGTGGGCGCGTTCATGTTGACGAACGGATTGGCCGCCGCCTCCACCAGCAGGTCGACGCGTTCGCCCCCTGCGGCCGGGTCGGCCACCAGGCTCCAACGGCGGGCCGGATGCAGCCCGTGGCGCGGGCCGACCTCATCCCAGACCAGGCCCTCGGCGTTGAAGCCAACCTGGCCGCTGATGAACCCCAGATCCACCAGCGCCTCCACCCGTCGTCCGGCCAGCTCGTGTGGCACCTGACCGGTAAGACGAAACCAACTGGTACCCCACGCCGGCCCCCACGGCTCGCCCACCTGGCACGGCTCGTAGTTGGCCTCCCTGGCCGCCTCGACCCCGATGGGCTCGCCGTCCACGTGGTGGACGCTGACGTTCAACGGGGTGCCGGGCCCGTAGATCGCCGGCCGAATCCGCTCGTCGAGCAGCCGACGAATGCGCCGTTCGGTGATGCGATGGTCGTCGTGCATCGGCCCATCATGACCCAACGGCCGCCCGAGACGCCGTGGCACCCCGCTGGCTGGTAGACCGAGGTGCACACGCCACGAACAGGGAGGACGACGATGACCAACGGAGTCGGTGACAGCACCGAGGATCTCAGCGAGGACAAGTGCTGGGAGCTGCTGGGCAGGGAGCAGGTGGGCCGCTTGGCAGTTGCCATCGGTGACCATCCCGACATCTTCCCCATCAACCACGTGGTCGAGAATCGCACGCTGGTGTTTCGCACCGACCCCGGCACCAAGCTGGCGTCCGCCGTACTCGGGCGGGGCGTCGCATTCGAGGTGGACCACACCGATAGCGAGACGGGCGTTGCGTGGAGCGTCGTGCTGAAGGGCCAGGCCCGGGAATACCACACGGTGGACGAGCTGGTGCACGCGGAGGATCTGCCGCTCTTCCCGTGGGTGGCCGAGGGCAAACACCACTACGTCGCCATCACCGCCGACGAGGTCACCGGCAGGCGCTTTCACCAGGTGGACGCGCGAGACTGAGGGCTTCGCCCCGGTAGCTCAGCTGGATAGAGCGACCGCCTCCTAAGCGGTAGGCCACAGGTTCGATTCCTGTCCGGGGCACTCCACCAGACAGCATCTCGCGACCACCTCCTCAGCGGGCAGGCCACAGGTTCCATTCCTGTCCGGGCACTCCGCGGCTGGTGAGTTCAGTGCGTGTCAACCGGTGGGCCGAACCCGGTAAACGCGCCGTCCGGGGCCCTGAGGGCGTCGCGAACCTCGATGACGGCCCCGGTGGGCACCGGGCCGTAGATGTGAGGGTAGAGGTGCGGCTCGGCGTCGAAGCGCACGTCGACGTTCACCAGGTCGAGGTCGATGGTGAGGCACACGTGGGGCCGAGCGTCGTCGGCGTAGTAGCGGTTGGCGGGCACCAGCGTCGCATCCAGCCCGATGGTGGTGTGCACGAACCCCTCCGCTCCGAATCCCTCGGGTTCGTAGTCGGCCCCATGGCGTTGTTCCACCCACCGCTGGGCCGGACACAGGTGGTAGACGCGACCGGACGGTGTCGACCAGGAGGCTGGAGGGGCGTCGCCGAGGTTCACCCACCCATGTGAGCACAGCGGACGCATTGCGTGGCCACATTTCGTGTGGGCAACGCCGGTGGGCGACACTTCTGGGATGAACCCGCAAGCCGGCACGCTGGAATCCTCCCCCTCCCAGGCCCCCAATCCCGACGCACCCAGCCTCGACACGCCCAGCTCCGACGCCCTGCGTCACGATTGGACCCCCGGGGAGGTCGAGTCGCTCTTCGAGCTGCCGCTCACCGAGCTGCTCTGGCGTGCCCAGGACACCCATCGGCGGCATCGCCGACCCAACGCGGTGCAGCTGTCGACCCTGCTGTCGATCAAGACCGGCGCCTGCCCCGAGGACTGCGCCTATTGCCCCCAGGCGGCCCGCTACACCACCGACCTCACGCCCGAGCCCCTGATGGACACCGACTCGGTGCTGGAGGCGGCAGGCCGCGCCAAGGCCGCGGGCGCCGAACGCTTCTGCATGGGCGCCGCCTGGCGATCCCCCAAGGACCGCGACATCGAGCGGGTTGCTCGCATGATCGAGGGCGTCAAGGCCCTCGGCCTGGAGACGTGCATGACCTTGGGCATGCTCACCGCCGAGCAGGCCACCGCGCTGGCCGACGCCGGGTTGGACTACTACAACCACAACCTCGACACGTCGCCCGAGTACTACCCCGAGATCATCTCCACCCGCACCTACGACGACCGGCTGGAGACCATTGACGCCGTGCGGGGCGCCGGCATGAAGGTGTGCTGCGGAGGCATCGTGGGCATGGGCGAAACCCGGGCCGACCGGGTGGGTCTGTTGGTGACGCTGGCCAACCTCGCCCCCCACCCGGAGTCGGTGCCCATCAACGAGCTGGTGCAGGTGCCGGGCACGCCGCTGGCCACTGGCGACACCATGGACAGCTTCGAGTTCGTGCGCACCATCGCCGTGGCCCGGCTGCTGATGCCGGACTCGGCCGTTCGCCTCAGCGCCGGTCGCACCGAGATGAACGACGAGCTGCAGGCGCTGTGCTTCACCGCCGGCGCTGACTCGATCTTCTACGGCGAGAAGTTGTTGACCACCGACAACCCGGAGGGCAACAGCGACCGCGAGCTCCTCGATCGCCTCGGCCTCCAGGCCGGGATTGCCTAGCTGGACGGCTCGCTGACGAGGATTCGACCTCGCTGCGTGCTGCCACCGGCGGGGGCCACGTCCACCTCGAGGTCGGCGCCCGGCTGGCGGCGCAGCCGCGCCACGCCCTGTCGGCGGGCGGGCTTGGCCAGGCCGGAACGCAGCTCCACCACCTCGGCGGCACCGAAGGCGGCGGCCACGACATCGTCGTCACCCAGCACCACGACGCCGACGCCCTCCGACTCCCGCGGCCGCAGCTCTGGATGAGCTCGGATGACGCCGGCGATGGCGTCGGCCACGCGCTGGGTGGACGGCGCATCGCCAAGCAGCTCCTCCAGCGCGTCTGCCAACGCCTCGGAGTGCTCCGATCCCCAGCGGCGGGGAACGAACCAGGCCACCCGGTCCCGGCCACGGGCGCTGCCCGTGGCGCGCAGCTCCCAGGCACCGCCCGCTGACACGGAGGCGGGCGCCCCTACCAGCGGGTGGAGCGCGTCGGAGCCGTCGGGAACCGCGCTCGGGCCGGCTGGGCCTGCCGCTGCAACGCCCGCCGCACCGCTTGCCGAACCGCTTGCCGCACCGCTCGCCAGTACATCGCCCGCCGTCCCATCGCCGATGTCCGCATCGGCATCAGCCTCAAGGCGAGCCTGGGCCGCCGCTCGGCGCCATCGAACCGCCACCCCGACGATCAGGCCCACGATGGCGAGCGAGATGAGCACCAGCAACGCCACCAGCGGCACGGTGGAGTTGCCCGACGCCCGCTGGGCCGCAGAGTCCGACACCAGCTGCGGATCGCTCAGCGCGGCCCCGCCCTGGGGCGCGCTCAAGGGAGTGTTGCCCAGGGTTGCCGTGGTGTCGTCGTCAACCGTGGTCGGGGGCACCTGGGTGAGGGGAGCGGCCGCGTCGGGGGCCGCCGTGGTGGCGGTCGTCGAGGCCGTGGTTGAGGCGCCGCCTGGCGGCAGGGTTCCCGGGGTGCCTCCCCCGGGATTGACCGCCCGGTTCTCGGGCTCCACCTCGGGGCCCGGTGCCAGCAGCACGGGCCGGGCAGCGGCCAGCACCACCTCCCAATCCAGCGGCCAGACGTTGGGCTCGCAACCCTCCAGGCCCTTGGCCTGCGGCGCCATGATCGCCTCGGGTTCGCCGGCGTTGGGGCAGCGATTGGCCGGATGGAACTGCCCGATGAGGTGCCCGACCTCGTGGTTCACCTGGTACTGGTGAAACGTGTCGATGTCGCCGCTCCAACCCTCAACCCCGGTGCGCCAACGATCGGCATTGAGCGCCACCGTGTTGCCGTTCTGGCAGCTGAGGGTGCCGCCGGTCTTGATCGGGGCACACAACAGGTCGACCGCGTCGGGCTCGGCCAGAATCACCCGGTACGGGCTGGCAGCGTCGGCCGTAAACGAGAACCCCGAGCGGGTCCATCCCCGGGGGTCTGCGAGCGTGGCCAACGCAGTCTCTTGGAGCTGCTGGGTGGTGACGTCGTCCACCTGCGACTCGAAGGCCAGCGCCACCTCCTGGGGGCTGCCGGGGTCTTGGGCACCCGCGGCGGAGGCGGTCATGCCCGCCGCCGCCGCCCCAGCAACCACAGCCGTGGCAACGCCGGCCATCAGCGCCCTGCCGGATGCGGTGCGCGTCATGGCCGGTGCGCCAGCATGAGGAACTCCGGCGTTTCAATGCTGGGGTTCAGGGGGCGGTACGTGCCGGTGTCCGCCGAGGCGATCGAGTCGGTGACCAGGCCCGCACGGTCCGCCAGGAGGCGGAGCTCGCGGGGGGTGTAGCACGTGGTCCACAGGTCGGCCGGGGCTGCCTCGCCCGCCTCGGAACGCACCTCCGTGGGTTCGTGGTTCACGCCGGACGCGGCATCAAAGCTGTCGCGCTCCTCCAGGTTCGCCACCTGGAAGTAGGCCGAGAACGCCGACACGGCGCAGCGCCCTCCGGGCACCAGCGATCCGCAGATGCCCCCAAGCACCGCCAGGTCGGGCTCCAGGAGCTGCGGATCGGCCGGATCGCCGGCCGGGCCGCCCAACCCAAATGCCCCCTGGCACAGCGAGATGGCCGCATCGAAACACGCGTCGAAGCCCAGGGTCCGGGCGTCAGCGCGCACGAACGTGGCCCCGGCGACGGCAACGGATCGGGCCACCTCCACGAAGCGGGCCGAGATGTCCACCCCCGTGACGCGGATGCCCCGCCGGGCGAACTCGTTGGCGTGGCGGCCGGGGCCGCATCCCACATCCAGCAACGCCATGCCCGGCTCCAGCCCCAGCAACTCCATCAACGAGTCCACCTCTCGCACCGTGCCCTTGGTGAACGAATAGCGCAGGTAGGCCGGGCCCATATGGTCTGCCAGCCCTTCGAACCAATGCGGGGCTGCGTCGGTTGAGGGAGCGGCCATGGTTCGCAAGAGTACCCAGCGCTGACGACCGGCCCGGCTGCACGGTGCGGCGCCGGGGGACGCCAGCCGTGCCTACACTGCCACCATGCAGACCTCGACCCGTGGGAACGCCCGATCCCACGAGTACCACCCCGCATTTGAGGAATACTGCGAGACCATCTTCGAGCTGCGCGAGGACGACGTGGCCGTCATCCAGGCCCGGATCGCCGAGCGACTGGACGTCTCGCGCCCCGCCGTATCGGAGATGGTGCGCCGCATGGAGGCCGAGGGGTTGTTGTCCGTAAACGGGTCGAAGATCGGCCTTACCGACGTTGGAACTGCGTTGGCCGAACAGGTGGTACGCCGGCACCGGCTGGCCGAACGGTTTCTCACCGACGTGCTGGGGCTGTCGTGGGCGCTGGCCCACCAGGAGGCGGGCAAGTGGGAGCACGTCATCTCCCTACCCGTCGAGGATGCCATGACCAAGCTGCTGGGCGACCCGACCACCTGTCCCCACGGCAACCCCATCCCCGGCAGCGACTACCGACAACTCGACCTGGTTCCGCTTTCCGAGCTCACCGAGGGGGACGGCTTTGTCATCACCCGAATCCCCGAGGAGTTGGAGTTTGCCGAGGGCATGTTGGAGTTCTTGGAGGACCACCACCTGCAGCCCGGTAACTCCGGAACCCTCGTGGCGTTGTCGCCCGACCGGTCGGCCACGGTGTCGCTCAACCGAGAGGCGCCGGAGGGCGGCACCGTGGAGGGTGAGAGCGTTGGCATCGGCTCGTTTGCCAGCGAACGCATCCTGGTGACGCCTCATCGCGCTGCCACTGCCTAGGTGGCGGATCTGAGGGCCTCGACGGGCTGCAGGCGGGCGGCCCGCCAGGCCGGATAGGCGCCGGCCAGCAGGCCCGCAAGCGCGCCGAGGCCAACCGCCAGCACGGGCAACCACGGGTCGATCACCGGCGTCCAGTTGCGGTTGGTGGCCACGGCCACGGTCAGCACCACGCCGGTGGCCGAGCCCACCATGCCCGCCAAGGTGCCCAGCAGCGCACTCTCGGCCAGGAACTGTGCGGCGATGTGGCGGCGACCGGCACCCAAGGCGCGACGCAGGCCGATCTCACCCACCCGCTCCAGCACCGACACCAACGTGACGTTGGCGATGCCGAGCACCCCCACCAGCAGCGCGACGCCGCCGAGCACCAGGAAGAGGCCCGAGACGTCCTCGGCCACGCCACGGCGCACATCCGCCGGCTCCCACCCGGCCGTGGCGGTCACCAGGTCGGGGTCGTTGGGGGACAAGGCCAAGGGTGCCTGGTCGGCGACCGCCCCGGCAGCGCCCACCGAGGTCTCGGCCACCAGCGCGGACGGAGCGGCCAGGCCCAGGCGGGCCCGAGCCGTGCCTTCGGGGACCACCACCGAATCCAGCAGATCGCGCCTGCGGGCGGTGCGGTCGATGATGCCGATGACCGAGTAGGGGTCGTCGCCGATGAGGATGGCGGGGGAGGCCGACAGGCGGGTGAGGCCCAACTCGGTTGCGGCATCGGCCCCCATGACGACCACCTGATCGCCCCGCCGGTCGTGTCCCTCGTCGAAGAACCGACCCTCGGCCAGGCTGCCCCGCACGGCGGCAAGCAGGCCGGGCGAGGCGGCCACCAACGGCGGCGGCGCCACGTTGGGCGCCGAAGGGTCATCCACCGGCACCGCCGAGATCTGCTGTCCCTCCCCGAGCGGAATGGGGCTGAGGGTGGCCGCCGCATCCACGCCCGCCAGCCGCCCGACGCGGGCGGGCGCGTCCCAGCCCAGCGGGTTGCCCACCACCACCCGCCGATCGCCGTCGACCCCGCCGGGCACGGTAGCGGGCTCGACGTCCACGGTGGAGGCCGCCAACTCGTCGAAACGGTCCACGATCTGCTGACCCGCCGTGCGGCTGAGGCCCGCCGTGGCCACCAGCGTGACGATGCCCAGAACCGTGCCAAGGGCCGTCAGCATGGCCCGACCCGGGCGAGCGAAGGCGGAGGCCAGCGCCTCGTCGGCCAGGTCCACCAGTGCCAGGCCCGATCGTTGCGGCAGTGCGGGCGCCGAGCCGTCCTCAGGGCACGGATGGGCTTCGGTGGTCACGTCGCACCCGCCTGTGCCCCGACCGGCTCGGCGGCGCCCGGGCTGCGGGTCACCACCAAGGCGCCGTCGGTCATCTCGGCCGACGCCCCCGCCCGCCGCGCCACGTCGGCCTCGTGGGTCACCACCAGCAGCGTCTGACCGTCGGCGTGCAGTTGGTCCAGCAGGTCGAGAACCTCGGCGGTGGTGCCCGAGTCGAGGTTGCCGGTGGGCTCGTCGCACAACAGCAGGTCGGGGCGGCCCAGCAGGGCCCGGGCGATGGCCACTCGCTGGCGCTCACCGCCCGACAGCTTGGTGACGTCGGCATCGAGCCGGTCGCCCAGCCCGACGCGCCGCAGGGCCTCGCGGGCCCGCTCCCGCCGGTCGCGGCGGTCGCCGCGGCGGTACAGGTCTGCCACGGCCACGTTGTCGGTGGCGCTGCGGGAGCTCATCAGGTGAAACCCCTGAAAGACGAAACCCAGGCGGTGAGCTCGAAGGCCGGCCCGCCGGGCATCGTCCAGCTCGGCCACGTCCATTCCATCGAAACGGTAGGTGCCCTCCGTGGGGCGGTCGAGACACCCGATCAGATTGAGCAGGGTGGACTTGCCCGAGCCCGATGCCCCGGTGACCGACCACCACTCGCCCCGCTCGATGCGAAGCGAGACGTCGGCGACCGCGTGGATGGGCGGATCACCCTCCATGGTGCGCCACACGCCATCGAGTTCGACCAGGGGGGCGGTTTGGGCGTCAGCCGCCGCCTCAGGACCCATCGGGGCCGGCGCCGCGCTCGTCGGTCGACGAGGTCGACGTCGAGGTGTCCGGGAGCGGCTCGCCGTCCGCAGTGCCCACCACCACCTCGTCGCCCTCGACGAGCGACCCCTTCTTGGTCGGCGTGAGTTCCACCAGGCCGCCGGCGGTCAGCCCGGGTTCAACCTCCACCGAGGCGGTGGAGTCGCCGTCGAGCACCGTCACCCGGGTGGTGCCGTCGCCCGCCAGCGACAGCGCAGCGGCGGGCACCACGAGCACCGGGTCGTCGGTGCTGCGCACGCGCAGGGTCAGGGTGACATCGGCGCCGAAGCTGTTGGCCGGTGGGTCCTTGGGCGAGAGCGTGACGGCGTAGCGCTCGGGGCCGGCACCCCCGGTGCCGGGCTCATCGGCAACGGACACCACCGTGGCGTCGAAGCGTTCGCCGCTGTCGGTCAGCTCGGCCGTTGCGGTCTGGTCGGGTTTCACCAGCTTGCGATCCACCTCGGCGACCGAGGAGCGGATCTGGGGCACCTCGGAGGCCAGGGTCATCACGGCCCCGTCGATCGTGGAGCCGCGCCGAACCGCAACCTTGGCCACCCGGGCCGGCAGGCGGGGAACCAGCACTACCTCGTTGGCGGGCAGCCGGGCGGCCGCCTTCGCCCGCGCGCTGCCCAGCGCCGCCTCTGCTTCGGCCAATGCCTGCGCGTCGCCGCCCTTGGCGGCGGCGTCGGCCTCGGCGTTCAGCTGTGCGATCTCCTGGGTCAGCTCGGGCGATGCGGCGACGGGTGTGAATCCCCGGTCGTCATAGAGCCGCTGCACGGCAGCGGAGGTGGCATCGTCCCAGGTGTCGTTCGGGGCGCCCTCGAAGTAGTTCAGGCGTGCCAGGGCCGACTCCACCAGCAACACGTCGTCACCCAGGTCGCCGGGCCCCAGGTCTCGGTACATGGGCAGGTCGCCGCCCAGCGCAATCACCGGGCGGTTGCCCACCTCCATGATCACGTCGCCCTCCGCCACCGGGTCGCCCTGGGCGGGGGCACGAACCACCACCGTGTCGGTCGAGCCGATCTCGGAGGGCGCCAGCGTGACCTCGGTGGAGTCGACCGCACCCAGGGTGCCGCGGACTCGAAGGTCGGCCGACAACACCCGGCGCTCGACGGGCACGGTGATGGGCCCTGAGGCCGGGGCCGTGGCGTCGAGGGCGGCGTCGGCGGGCGACTCGACGGTGCGCCCCACCAGCCACCCCACGAGACCGGCCAACAACGACACCACCACGGCGCCGGCGGCGATGCGGCGTGGGGTCACTCCTCGCCCAGACCGGTCAGCTGGGCCAGCTCGTCCAACAACTCGCCGTTGCGGTCCACGAACTTCTGCTCGGCGTCCCGACGCACCTCGATGTAGGTGGGGCGAAAGAACTCGGCCTGGCAGTCGCGATCGGCCTGGGCCATCTCGAGTTCCTCGGCCTGAAGCTTGCGCAGGGCCGCCAGGTCGACGTCGGCCGGGTTGAACGCCTGCTCCCGGGTGGTGGCGGCCCCGGCGGAGGACTCGTCCTCATCCCCGCCCGCCACCACGTCCGAGCCATCGCCCACCTGGGGGTCACCGCCCGTCGCCGCGTCGTCGCTTGGCGACGCCGTGCTGGGAGAGGTCGTGTTCGGGGAGGCCGTGGTCACCGCTCCGAGATCCGGCTCGGGGTCGTCAAAGGCGGCGAAGATGATCTCCTCGGTGCGCTTGGACAGCTGCTCCTTGGGGTCGTCCACCGACTTCACCTCGAAGCCCGCGTCGTCCATGCAGGCCGCCCACGCCTGCTGGGCCTCGGCCAGCTCGGGGGAGTTCTCCACCAGGTCGGCGGTGCTACCGATGCCGGTGTCCTCGCCCGCAGCCTCGAGCTTCGACCCCAGCTGTTCCATGCGCTCCAGGTCCTTGCCGCTGTCGGCGCCCAGACCCGCCAGGGTGCAGGAACCCTCCAGGTCGTCCAGGCCGAACCCCGGATCACCCTGGTCGGCGGCCCCGTCGGCGGGCGCATCCCCCGCCCCCGGCTCTCCGGCCCCCAGGTCGCTGTCGCTGCCCGCGTTGGGATCGGCGCTGGCTGTGGGATCGGCGCTGGCTGTGGGATCGGCATCGGCAGGTGCGTCACCCGGGAACCCTGCCGGTCCCTCGGCGGCAGCGTCGTCGCCAGGCAGCGTCTCGCCGACCATCGACGAGCCCAAGAGGTCCTCCAAGTATCGGGCCTGCTCCTCGGGCGACAGCGACTCGACGTAGCTCTGGTTGGGGTCGTCGACCAACGGAAGCACCGAGTTGCCCGGCGCCCCGTCCACGTAGCGGCCGTCCTCGCCATAGATGGTGGATGCCCCGTAGCCGAACTTGGTGCGGAACTTCTCGTCGAAGAGCTGGGCGTACTCGTCCAGGCTGCCCAGCTCCTCCTCGAACCCGCCGGGAATGGGAATGGGCGTGTAGTCCCAGCCTCGATCGGCCATGCACTCGGCCGTCTTCTCCTGCTGGGCGGTGGCCATGTCGGGGGCGTTGCCCAGGTTCAAGCGCTCCGCCAGGGGCGAGGCATAGGCGAGCTCATCGTCCGGAGTGGACGCAGAGCCCACCGCCCCGTTCTGCTCGTCGGAACAGCCGGCCACCACCAGCAGTGCTACGGCCGCCACCGCCAGTGCCACCGGCGTGCGAGTGGTTCTGCGCACAGGTGCCTCGTCGTCATCGGGGGTCGCCCACGCAGCGGCCCATGTGGGGCCCATGCTACCGGGCACGCAGCGCCACCCGTTTCAGGCCGGCACCGGTTTCAGGCCGGCACCCGGTTCGCCGCCGACCCGATCCGAGCAGCGGCCTCGCTGCCGGCGTCCGCCTCGAACGCGTCCAGGTCAGCGTACTCCTCGGCGGTATCCACCCAGTCCTCGAACTGGATCACTCCCAGTTCCTCGAAGCGGTGCCGCAGCCAGCCGTCGGATGCGTCCAGCAAGCCCAGCTTCTTGGTGTTGGGCACGATCTTGGAGAACAGCAGCTGCTGGAACATGGTCTGCTCGGGCGGCGGGTTGTCGCGCATCAGTTTGAGAACGGATCGAGGGTTGACCCCCATGCGTTCCCAGACATCCACCATGAAGAACCGATTGCGCAGACGCTCGGCGGCGTCGAAGGTGAACTCCTGGCGTTCGCGCAGCTCGGCATCCGACAACCCCTCGTAGTACTCCCGAAGCGTGAGCACGCCGAAGGCCACGTGGCGTGCCTCATCGGACATCACATAGCGCAACAGCTGTTTCAGCAACGGCTCGGAGGTCATGTGATGCATGGCCCCGAAGGCGGCGAGGGCCAGCCCCTCCACCATGATCTGCATGCCCAGGTAGGTGAGGTCCCAGCGGGAGTCCGCCAGGGTGTCGGTGATGAGGGCCCCGAGGTTGGGGTTCATCGGGTAGTCGCCGCCCAGCTTCTCGTGTAGGTAGCGAGCGAACACCTCGACGTGGCGAGCCTCGTCGACGGTCTGGGTGGCGGCGTAGTACTTGGCGTCGATCCACGGCGTCGTGGCGGTGACGTACCCGGCCACCATGAGGGCCCCCTGCTCGCCGTGCAGGAACTGGCTCAGCTGGAAGCGCTGCATCTCGACGCCCACCTGCGTCCATTCCTTGGGGCCGAAGCTCTTGAACGGGGAACCGGGCTGTTCCTGGAGCAGCTTGAAGCGCTCCATGGAGAACCGCATGAGCCCGCCCGCGACCTCCTCGGGGTCGACGTCGATGCTCCAGTCAAGGTCGGTGGATCCGTTCCACTGCGACACCTTGGCCTTCTCGTACAGCTTGGACAGCGCCGGGCGGGAGCGCTCGTAGTCCCAGGTGAACCACGCGTCCGCGTTCAGCTCGACGGTGCGCCCGATGTCGTCGGCCCAGCCCGTGTCGTCGTAGGCCGACAGGATGTAGTCCGGATCGTTGACGTCGACCGCCGCGGCCGCGTTGAAGGTCGTCGTCATGCTGGCTCCCTGCGTGTGTACGCCGTACAATTCCCCCTCGGCATGGTAGACCCAACATCGTGAGCAAACAACGCGTCCCCCAGTGGGTCGCCCGATGACCGCCGAGTCCCATGACCCCAGCAACAAGCCGCACGCCCCTCACGCTTGATCGCATCGTCGATGCCGCCATCGAGCTGATCGAGGCCGAGGGCCCCGAGGGACTCTCCATGCGACGCTTGGCCGAGCGGCTCGGCAGCTCCACCATGGCCACCTACCACCACGTGGCCGACCGACAGGCCCTGATGGAGGCCATCGCCCAACGGCTGTTGGCCGAGTTGACGCCCGGGCCGGCCGACGGCGACTGGCGCCAGGTGGTGGTGACCCAGATCGCCGAGTACCTGGCGTTGTCACGGCGCCACCCCGCCACGTTCGCCACGCTGCTGCGCTCCCGGCCCACGGCCCTGGTCACCCAGGTGGCCCACATCGTCGACGACCTGACCAACGCCGGGCTGGACGAGACCACCGCGCAACTGGTGGTGCGCACCACCGTGAGGTACCTCATGGGCACCGTGCTCAGCGAGGGAGCCGCCGATCGGTCGGTGATCACCCAGGCCGACCTGGACGAGCTGTTCAGCTTTGGGCTGCGGGTACTGCTGGCCGGCTTTGACCATGCCCTGGAGGATGGACCGGCCCTGGAGAATGGACCGGCCCTGGAGGATGGAGCACCTGGGGCAACGGCCGCCGGCCGATGAGCGAGAGCCGACTGGTGGCCCGGGTGAGGGCCACGTAGAGCGCCTGCGGGCCGCGTGGGCCGTCGTCGAGGATGTCGGCCGGCTCCACCACGATCACCGAATCCAGCTCCAGGCCCTTGGTCATGGCCACCTCAACCACGGTCACCTGCTGATCCAGCCCGTGGCGAGTTGCCCTGCCGTAGCTCACCCCGGCGGCATCCAACGCCGCCTCCGCCTCATCGATGGCGCCGGGCGGGCACACCACAGCCACGCTGCCCTGCTCGACCGCCTCCAGCTCCCGATGGACGGCGGCAACCAGCAGCTCGGCAAACGCGTCGGTGCCCTCCCGCGAACACGGCGGGACCTGCTCGATGATGGGCTCGGCCCCCGCTTCCCGAATTGAGGTTGGCGGCTCCAACCCGGGGGCCGCGACAGGCAACAAGCGGGCAGCCAGATCCATGATGGGGCCGGGCAGCCGGTAGCCGGTCCGGAGCTCCACCCGGACCGAGGGGCGGCGTTGGGGGAGCCCGGCGACGATGTCGTCCCAGCTGTCGTGGGCCCACGGCGACGTGGCCTGGGCGATGTCGCCGACGATGGTCATCGAGCCGCCCAGGCTTCGACGGCTGAGCGAGCGCAGCTCCATGGGTGACAGGTCCTGGGCCTCGTCCACCAGGATGTGGCCGTAGGTGCGGATGACGTCGCTGTCGCGGCGGCCGGGGCGGGGGCCCAGGCGCGCCAGCGCCTCGTCCAGCAGCGGCGCATCGGCAAAGGTCCACACCCGAGCGGAGGGGTCCGCCTGATGGGGGCTCACCAGCAGGGCCAGCTCGGCCTCCTCGAACTGGCCGGCCGCGGCGGATGCGATCAGCGCCCGGGAGCTGAACAGGTCGTTCAACAGCTCGGACGCGCTCAGGGACGGCCACATCCACTCCAGCGCATACCGCACGTCCTCCATGCGGCGGATGCGCGATCGCAGATCCTCGGGGGTGATCGGCTGACGGCAGCGGGCCGCCAGGCGATCGAAGAACTGCTCCTCCACCAGCCGGCGACCGGCGTTGTGATGGCGGACCCGGCGTCGCACGTCGGCCACGATCTCCCGGCTCTCGTCGACGCTCAAGCGCAACCGCTGCACGCCAAAGGGCACCACCAACGGCTCGCGAAGCGCCCGCTGGCGATCCTTCACCGCCTTGCGTACCAGCCCGACCATGCGGGGGTCGCCCTTCACCCGGGCGACGTCCGGGGGGCCGTGACCGGCCACCCGGGTATCGGGGATCAGGTCGCCGAGCACGGCGGTGTGCACGCCGGCCTCCCCCAGCGACGGCAGCACCTGGTCGATGTAGGACAGGAACAGCCGGTTGGGTCCCACTACCAGCACCCCCTGGCCCTCCAACGGAAAGCGGTGGGTGTAGAGCAGGTAGGCCGCACGGTGAAGGGCCACCACCGTCTTGCCGGTGCCGGGCCCACCCTGCACCACCAGCACGCCGGGAAGCGGCGCCCGAATCACCTCGTCCTGTTCGCCCTGGATGGTGGCGACGATGTCGGACAACTTGCCGGTGCGGTGTTCCTCCAGTGCCGCCACCAAGGCGCCGTGGCCCTGCACCCGGCCGGCGTCCAGGGCCTCGGCCGCGGCACCGAACAGCTCGTCGTCAACGCCCAGCAGCGAACGGCCCCGGGTGGCGAAGTGACGACGCCGAACCAGCCCCATGGGATCGCTGGCCGTCGCACGGTAGAACGGTTCGGCCACCGGGGCCCGCCAGTCCACCACCACCGGGTCCTGGGCCTTGTCGGCCACCGAGAGGCGCCCGATGTAGAACGGGTCGGCGCCCTCGATGGGCGGGTCGCCGATCGGCGAGGGCTCAGCGGGGTCGTCGGCCTGGGACGACTGGTCAATCCGCCCAAAGACCAGCGCGACGTCGCCCAACTCCAGTTGCGACAGGCGTGCGGCCACGCGGTCCCAGATGACGTCGCGCTCGAAGCGGGCCGAAAAGGTGCCGCCCCGCTCGTGGGTCACCGTGTCGCGCACGCTCTCCGCGGCCCGACGCGTGGCATCGAGGCACTCATAGGCGAAGTCGATGTAGGCCTGTTCGGCGTCCAGTTGTGGGTCTCGACTCACGAGGGGGGCGGTCCTCCGCTGCGGTCGTTGCGCACCCGGAAGTCGTCTCCCGGGGCGGCTGAGGGGACTGAGCATCCTACCGGGCGCCGCGTAGGCTGCGGCGCCGTGAGCACCTCTCCCGACACAGCATCGCCAGCGGCGCCCGGCCCGTTCCTCCAGGCCGCACTCGGCGGGTGCCCCGACCGCGTCCCGGTGTGGTTCATGCGCCAGGCAGGGCGGGCGCTGCCCGAGTATCGGGCCGTGCGGGGCGACGGCTCCATCATCGACGCCATCGCAGACGTCGAGCGGGCCACCGAGATCACCCTCCAGCCCGTGCGCCGCTACGGCGTGGATGCGGCGGTGTTGTACTCCGACATCGTCACCCCGGCCCATGCCATCGGGGTCGGCGTGGACGTGGTGCCCGGCGTCGGACCGGTGGTCGAACGGCCGTTTCGCAGCCGAGCGGATCTGGCCCGGCTGCGTCCCCTCGACCCCGAGGCCGACACGCCCTACGTGCTGGAGACCATCCGCAACGTGGTCGGCGCCACCGACGTGCCGCTGATCGGTTTTGCGGGGGCCCCGTTCACGGTCGCCAGCTACCTCATCGAGGGGCGGCCCTCCCGCACCTACGGTGCGACCAAGGCCCTCATGCTCACCGACGAGGCGCTGTGGTTCGACCTGCTCGAAGCGCTGGCCGACCTGGCGCTGGCCTCGATTCGCTCGCAGGTGGCGGCGGGGGCGAAGGCGGTGCAGCTGTTCGATTCGTGGGCCGGTGCGCTCACCCCGGCCCACTATCGCCGCTACGTGCTGCCCACCTCCCGGCGGGTGTTCGCCGAGCTGGCCGACCTCGGCGTACCCAGGGTGCATTTCGGCGTGGGCACCGGCGAGTTGCTGGGCCTGCTGGCCGAGGCGGGCCCGGACATGGTGGGCGTCGATTGGCGGGTGCCCCTCAGCGAGGCGCGACGCCGGGTGGGCGGCCTGCCGGTGCAGGGCAACCTGGACCCGGCGGTGGTGTTGGGCGGCGTGGAGCCGACGCTGGCCGAGGCGGCCGCGGTGCTGGGCGAGGCCGGGCCCGGCGGGGCCCACGTGTTCAACCTGGGCCACGGGGTGCTACCCGAGACCGACCCCGAGGTGCTGGAGGCGCTGGTGGAGTTCGTGCATTCCGAGGGGCGGGCGATCGCCGAGGCGGGCTCGTGAACGGGCGCCGCGGTGCCCTGATCATGGCCTACGGATCGCCCGCGCGGCCGGAGGACCTGGAGGCCTACTACACCCACATCCGACGGGGACGGCCCCCCACACCGGAGGCGCTGGAGGACCTGCGCCACCGCTACGACGCGCTGGGCGGCATCTCCACTCTCAGGCAACGCACGGCCGACCAACAGCACGCCATCCACACAGCGCTCGACGACGCCGAGCCCGACGGGTGGAGGGTGGAGCTGGGCCAGAAACACGCCGCGCCCTTCGTCGAGGACGGCGCGGGCTCCTTGATCGCCGCCGGGGTGGGCGACGTCGTCGGGCTGGTGCTGGCGCCCCACTACTCGGGCTTCTCGGTGGGCCAGTACCACGACCGGGCCCGCTCGCGTTGCGCCGCAGCCGGCGTGGACTACACGGCCATCGACTCCTGGTGGGACGCCGAGGCCCACCTGGCGTTTCAGGCCCGACAGGTTCGCAGCGCGCTCGACACTCTGGAGGCCCCCACGCACACGTTGGTCACGGCCCATTCGCTGCCGTTGCGGGTGTTGGAGGGCGACCCCTACGAGGCCCAGCTGGCCTCCTCGGCGGCGGCGATCTGTGGCCGGGCGGGGGTGGACGCTGACGCCTGGTCGCTGGGCTGGCAGTCGGCCGGTCGCACGCCCGAGCCGTGGGCCGGACCGGACCTGCTCGACCGACTGCGCGAGCTGGCCGCCGAAAGCTCGGTGCGCTCCGTGCTGGTGGTGCCTCATGGCTTCACCTCCGACCACCTGGAGGTGGCGTACGACCTCGACATCGAAGCCGCCGAGGAGGCCCGCGGCCTGGGGCTGGGCTTCGCCCGAACTGCGGTGGTCAACGACGACGCCGCCGTCATGTCGACCCTGGCCAACCGGATCCGCACAGCAACCCACGAGGAGCGCCCATGAGCAACGATGCGTCCGCAGCCCAACCGCCAGATTCCGGGGCCGGGGAGCACCGGCGGCGCAGCGAGGAGGAGTGGCGGGCCCAGCTGACCCCGGAGGAGTACCACGTGCTGCGCGAGGCCGGCACCGAGCCCGCGTTCCGGGGCGACTACACCGACACCCGGACCGAGGGCGTCTACCGCTGCCGGGCCTGTGGCACCGAGCTGTTCCGTTCGGAGGAGAAGTTCGACAGCCACTGCGGCTGGCCATCGTTCTTCACGCCGCTGGCCGAGGACCGCGTGGTGGAGCTCACCGACACCACCCTGGGCATGACCCGCACCGAGGTGCGCTGTGCGGCATGTGAGAGCCATCTCGGCCACGTCTTCAGCGGCGAGGGCTACGACACCCCCACCGACCTGCGCTACTGCATCAACTCCATCTCGCTCACGTTGGAGCCCGCCGAGGGCGCCTCCGGGTGACCGCCGAGCGGCGGCTGGTCATTGTCGGCGGCGGCATCGCCGGGCTCGCCGCCGCCTGGGAGGCATCGCATCGGAGCGTCGAGGTGGAGGTGCTGGACGCCGGGGCCGTGCCCGGCGGGAAGCTGCGCACGTCTCCGTTGGCGGGAACCCCCACCGACGAGGCCGCCGACATGTTCCTGGCCCGGGTGCCCGATGGCAGGGCGCTGGCCGAGGAGATCGGCCTGGGCGATCGGCTCATCCAGCCCTCGGCGGGTGGGGCCGCCGTGTGGGCCGACGGCGCCGCCCACCCCCTGCCGGGCGGTTTGGTGTTGGGCGTGCCCACCGATGCCGACCTGTTGGAGGGCTCGGCCCTGGTCGGGCCCCACGACGTTGCGGCCACGCGGGCCGAGCTCGCCCGCAGCGGCCCACCGTTGACGGCGGACTGCTCCATCGGCGCGCTCATCCGGGATCGCCTGGGCGACCGCATCGCCGACCGCCTCGTGGCCCCCATTCTGGGTGGCATCAACGCCGGTGTCATCGACCGGCTGAGCCTGGCCGCGGTGGCCCCGCAGCTGGACGCCGCCGCCAGGTCGGGCCCATCGCTCACCGCCGCGTTGGCCGCCGGGCGCAGCGACACCACGTTCTCCGGCGTGGCGGGCCCGCCGCCGGCGCCCGTGTTCCATGGGCTACCCGGCGGCATGGCGCAGCTCGTCGATGCGCTGCGCAGCGCCCTGGCCCAACGAGGCGTCCGCCTGAGCGGCGGCGTGAGCGCCACCTCGGTGCGGCGTCGCGGCGGACGCCTGGAGGTGACAACCGCCGCCGGCTCCGACCCAGCAACCGGCGCCGGCCCGGCCGAGCGGATCATCTCCGCCGACGCGGTGATCGTGGCCACGCCCGCGGCTGCGGCAGCGGCACTGCTCGAGGCCGCAGCCCCGCGGACCTCGGCGCGGTTGGGCCGGTTGCGCACCTCGTCGGTGGCCATGGTTCGTCTGGCGCTCCGACCCCAGCAGGTGCTGGCGCCCCCTGGGCGAGCGGGCCTGCTGGTGCCCCACCACAGCGGCCTCATCACCGCCGCCATCAGCTATGCCTCCACCAAGTGGGAACACCTCGGCGGCGACGGGCTGGTGCGCCTGCGCATCTCGGTGGGTCACGACGGCGATCACGACTCCCCCCGTCTGCCCGAGGCCGAGTTGGTCACCAGGGTGCTCGGGGAGGCGGCCATGCTCACCGGGCTCGACGGCCCGCCCGTGGACGTCTCGGTCCTCCGGTGGCCGGAGGCCTTCCCGCAGTACGACGTGGGCCACCTCGACGCCTGCGCCGCCATGGACGCCACCCTGGCCGAGGAACTGCCCGGGGTGCGCCTCACGGGCGCCTCGTACCGGGGGCTGGGCATTCCCGCCTGCGTTCGCGAGGGCCGGGCGGCCGCAGCCTCCGCCGTCGAGGGCTGAGGCGTCCTCAGCCTTCGCTGGGCGAGACGTCGTGGAGGAGGCCGTCGGTGACGTCGTAGACGTAACCGGAGATGTGGTCCTTGTGGGGGAGAAACGGGGTCATGGTCAACCGCTGGATGGATTGGCGCACATCGGCATACGGGTCGGTGAAGGTCTCCAACGACCACCACGGCTTCACGCCCAGCTCATCCTCCAACTCCTGGCGGAACTCGGCCTCGTTCACCTTCTGCAGGCCGCAGTCGGTGTGGTGCACGAGGATGATCTCCCTGGTGCCCAGCAACCGCTGAGACAGGCACAGCGAGCGGATGACGTCATCGGTGATGATGCCGCCGGCGTTGCGGACGATGTGCGCATCTCCGTTCTCCAAGCCCAGCACGGCGAACGCATCGATGCGAGAGTCCATGCAGGCCACGATGGCCAGGTTCAACCTGGGCTCCACCGTGAGTTGATCGTCGTGAAACTCGGCCGCATACCGGGCGTTGCGCTCGGCCAGCTCGGCCGCGTGGGGCGTGTACTCGCTGGTCATGGGCGGAATCCTGTGGTCATGGGCGGGATTCTACGGAGCCGACGCGAGCCTCACCACGATGCGTTGTTGCGCCGAGCCGGGCGGGTGGCAGGCAAACAGCGTCGCCGTCGACGCAGCGGTCGGCCGGGCCACGTCCAGACGATCGGGATCGACGATCTCGGTGCCGGTCACCCGATAGGCCTCGCTGGCACCGCCGAAGGTCACCGTGACCTCGTCGCCCACCGTCAACTCGTCGAGCCGGCTGAACGGCGCCCCGTGCGTGGTTCGGTGGCCAGCCAGCACCATGTTGCCCGCCCGGCCGGGCAGCGCCGTACCCGGCCAGTGCCCCACGCCGGACGAGAGGGCGGCGAGATCCACGCCCTCGACGATGGGGGCATCGAGCTCCAGCTTGGGGATGGCCACCCGCGCGCCCGCCCATCGCTCGACGGCACCGCCCTGGGTGGGTGCCCGGGCCGGGGTGCCCGTGGGCAGCAGCACCCGGGCCGTCTCGGAGTCATCGCCCGCAGGGTTCACCCCGGGCACGGGCACAATTGCCGAGCCCCTACCCGCCGAGTCGCCGCCCGCGGGCTGGCGGTCGAGGGGCACCAGGCGGGTGACCAGCAGCGCCCCCGCGCCCAACCCGACGACGACCGCCACGGCCCACAGTGCCACCGGCGCCAGGCGCCCCCGTCCGGTCAGGCAGCGCCCGATCCGGGATTGCCCGGTCGCGTCGCGGTCGGTCTCAGAAGACCGCACCGGGAATCCACACGGTCGCCATCAGGGCCACGGTGGCGATCTCGATGAGCATGGCCAGGCCCACGGCCCCCAGGGCAACCCGGGTGGACGGCCACGCCTCGGCGTGGTCCTGGAGGCGGTACCACTCGGCGGCATAGATGCCCAGCACGAATCCCAGTGGGGCGCCCACCACCGGCACCACGAAGAACCCGACGATGCCCACCAGCGCTCCCGCCAGCATGGTGGTGGTGGGCACCCCCCCATCGCGCATGCGCCGAGTCGGCACCAGGTACTTCACGCCGAAGCCCAGCGCTGCAATGGCGCTGGCGGCGAGGAGGACCAGCCAGCCCGCCACCGTGCGCTCGGCGAGCGCCCACACGACGATCGCCGCCCAGGCCAGGGCCACACCGGGCAGCACCGGCACGACCACCCCCACCATGGCCACCACCAGCGCCACCGCCACCGTGAGCTCCAGCCACCATGGCGCCGCAGCGGCCAGCATCACCGACGACCACCTTGGGCAGGTACTGCATCACCCGGTGCGGCGTCCACGCCCCTCAGTCTGGTGTACTGAGCTGGTGAAAGCCGACCATCCGCTCTGGACTGCCAACCGCTGGGCCGCTATCGCAGCCTCGGTCACCTCCGGGCTGGCGGTGTGCGCCGGGCTGCCCCCATGGGGATGGTGGCCGCTCAGCGTGGCTGGCCTGGCGCTGTGGTTGGCCCTGCTGGCCGGCGCGGCACCGCGGCAGCGATTCTGGCGCAGCTTCGGCGTGGGTGTGGGCTGGTTCGCCCCATCGCTGCTGTGGATGGTGACCTTCACCCCGCCGGGCTACGTCATCGCCGTGGGTACCTTCGCCGCGCTGCTGGGCGCCGCCGGGCTGGCGACGCCGCGAGGCCCCATGCGTTGGCTGGCGCTGCCCGCCGCCCTGGCCATCAGCGAGCTGATCCGAGAGCACGCCCCGTTCGGCGGGGTGCCGCTGTCCCCGCTGTCGCTCACCCAGGCCCAGGGCCCCCTGGCGCCGGTGGCCCGCCTGGGCGGCGCCGCCCTGCTCACGCTCGCTGTCGCCGTAGCGGCCGCAGCACTGGAGGCGTCCCTGCGGCGTCGCCCTCGGGCGTCGGCCGCGCTCATGGCCCCGGTGGTGCTGCTGGCGGCGGTCGGCGTCGTCGCCCCCCGGGGCAGCGTCGTGGCGCCGCTGACGGTGGCCGTCGTGCAGGGCGGGGGCCCGCAGGGCACCGTGGCCCTCGACACCGACCCCGCCGATGTGTTCAACCGCCACCTGGAGGCCAGCGCCCAGATCCCCGGTGGCGGGGCCGTGGACCTGGTGCTGTGGCCCGAGAACGTGGTCGATGTGAACGGTCGGCTGGCGGACAGCACCACCAACGACGTGCTGGCGGCCGAGGCGCAACGGCTGGGCGCGCCGCTGGTGGTGGGCGTGGTGGAAGACGTCGATGCGGAGCACTTCGCCAACTTTTCGGTGGTCTACGACGCCGACGGCGTCCGGGGCGACCGCTACGACAAGGAACGCCGGGTGCCCTTCGGCGAGTACGTGCCGTTCCGGCCCCTTGTGGAACCGTTCGGCGGGGGGCTGTTGCCCCGACGCGATCAGGTCCCGGGCGACGGGGTGGCCATGGTGCGCCTGCCCTTGGCCGACGGGCAGCAGGCCCGGGCGGCGGTGGTGGTCAGCTGGGAGGTGTTCTTTCCCCGCCGAGTGCGCGAGGGCGTCAATGCCGGGGGCGAGCTGGTGTTGAACCCCACCAACGGCGCCTCCTACTGGCTCACGCTCGTGCAGAGCCAGCAGGTGGCCAACAGCAGGCTTCGGGCCATCGAGTCGGGTCGGTGGGTGCTGCAGTCCGCACCCACCGGATTCTCGGCGGTTGTCGACCCCTCGGGCAACGTCCTGGCCCGAAGCGCCGTGTCCGAACAGCGGGTGCTGCGGGCCACCGTCGAGCGCCGCACGGGCACCACCGTGGCCCAGGCCACCGGCCTCACCCTGCCACTGGTCGTGGCCATCGCCCTGCTTGCCGCCGCGTGGGCGCCGACGGTCAGGAAGCGCCGGCGGCGGGAACGTCCAACAGAATCGTGAACGGCCCGTCGTTGGTGAGGGTGACCGCCATGTCCGCCCCGAAACGGCCGGTGGCCACCTGCGCCCCGAGGCGCGTCAGTTCGGCCACAACCTCGGCCACCAACGGCTCGGCCACGGGGCCAGGCGCAGCGGCGCCGTAGCCGGGACGTCGCCCCCGGGACGTGTCTGCGTACAGCGTGAACTGGCTGATCACCAGCGCCCCCACCGGCTCGCCCGCCGCGGTGCGCTCGGCCAGCGACCGCTCGCCGCCCCGTCCCGGTGCGGCGCCGTTGGGCTCGGGGGCCGGTGTGACAGCGTCGAAGATGCGGAGGTTCCACACCTTGGCGGCCAGCTGCCGGGCCCGCTCGGGGGTGTCGTCGTGGGTCACACCCACCAGCACGCACAGCCCACCGGCCACCTCGCCCACCACCGCGTGATCGACGCTCACGTGCGCCTCGCTCACCCGTTGCACGACGGCGCGCATCAGCGGGAAGGGGGATGCGGGATTGACCGTTCAGCGACCATGCGGGGAAGCTAGTCGGCCATGCGTGCACCCCCCGGACCAGGCGATCCGCTCTCCATCGCCTATCTCACCTACCGGGGCAAGCCCCATGTGGGGGGCCAGGGCGTGTATACCCGGCACCTCACCAAGGCCCTCGTCGACCTCGGCCACCGGGTGGAGGTGCTGTCCGGTCAGCCCTACCCGCACCTCGATGCTCGGGTACCGCTGGTGGAGCTGCCCAGCCTGGACATCTACAACGACCACTACCCCATGCGCATGCCCGGGTTGTGGGAGATCAAGGATCTGGCCGACTGGGTGGAGGTCACCTCGTTCTCCGCCGGGACCTTCCCCGAACCCCTGGCCTTCTCGGTGCGCGCTGCCCAATGGCTGCGCACCCATGGCAACCGCTTCGACCTCGTTCACGACAACCAGTGCCTGGGATATGGCCTGCTGGCCATCGAACGCATGGGCCTTCCGGTACTGGGCACCATCCATCACCCCATCACCGTGGACCGCCGGGTGGAGTTGGAGCACGCCGAGGGCTTCCGGGCCCGCTGGGGAAAGCGCCGCTGGTATCGGTTCACCCGCATGCAGACCCGGGTGGCCAAGCGGCTGAGCCGCATCATCACCGTGTCGGAGAACTCCGCCACCGACATCCGCGCCGACCACGAGGTGGCCGCCGACCGGCTGCACATCGTGCCCGTGGGTGTCGACCCGTCGCTGTTTCGGCCGCTGCTGGGCACCGAACGCATCCCGGGCCGAATCATCTCCACCGCCTCGGCGGACGTGGCCATGAAGGGCCAACGCTTCCTGCTGGAGGCCGTGGCCAAGCTGCGCGCCGAGCGACCCGACGTGACGCTCACCATCATCGGTCGGCTCAAGGAGGGCAGCCGCACCGAGACCACCCTGGATCGGCTGGGCCTGCGCGACGCGGTGGAGTTCGTCAGCGGCGTGACCGACGAGCGCATCGTGGAGCTGTACTCGGAGGCATCGGTGGCCGTCGTTCCCTCGCTCTATGAGGGGTTTTCGCTGCCCGCCATCGAGGCCATGGCCGCCGCCTGTCCGCTGGTGGCCACCACCGGCGGCGCACTGCCGGAGGTCACCGGAAGCGACGGCGACACCTGCTACCAGGTGCCCCCCAGCGACTCCGATGCACTGGCCGCAGCCATCGGCAACGTGCTGGACCACCCCGTGGAGGCCGCCGCCGTGGGCGAGCGGGGCCGCAACCGGGTGGTGGAGAACTGGAGCTGGAAGCGCACCGCCGAGCGCACCGTCACCCACTACCGGGCACTGCTCGACGAGGCAGCGCAGGCCCGCAGGGAACGCCCATGAAACGCGCCGCATGCTGACCGTCGACTTCGACCGCCTGGACGTGCGCGCCGGACACCGCTTCCTGGACATCGGCGCAGGCGCTGGCCGCCACAGCTTCGAGGCCGCTCGCCGGGGCGCCCACGTGGTGGCCCTGGACTACGACCCCGGTGAGCTTCCGGACGTGGCCGTCATGCTGGGAGCCATGGTGGAGGTGGGCGAGGCGCCTGCCGACATTGGCGTCATGGTGATGCGCGGCGACGCCCTGAGCCTGCCTTTTGCCGACGCCACCTTCGACCGCATCGTCGTCTCGGAGGTCCTGGAGCACATCGGCGATGACGCCGGCGTGCTGGCCGAGATCCGTCGGGTGTTGAAACCCGGGGGCATCATGGCGGCCACGGTGCCGTCCTGGTTTCCCGAGAAGGTCTGCTGGGCCCTCTCGGCCGAGTACCACGCCCCGCTGGTTGAGGGCGGCCACGTCCGCATCTACACCGAGCCGATGCTGAGCGATCGCATGGCCGAAGCCGGCCTGGCACCGGCGGGCACCAGCCGCACCCATGCCCTGCACAGCCCCTACTGGTGGCTGCGATGCCTGGTGGGCCCCACCAACGAATCCAGCCGGGCCGTGAAGGCCTACCACCGGCTGTTGGTGTGGGACATGGTCGAGGAGCCCTGGATCACCCGGACGGCCGATCGGTTGCTGGCCCGACCGCTGGGGAAGAGCCTGGTGGCCTACGCCCGGCGCCCTGCGGGGCGCCAGTGAGCGACTCGACGGGCTGGCTGGCGGGCGTTCCCGGAGTGTTGGAGGCCGAGCAGCTGGCCACCACCGTCGGCCTGCTGGCGGACTGGCAGCTGGGCGACGGCATGATGCCGTGGTACCCGGGCGGCCACTCCGACCCGTGGAACCACGTCGAGGCGTTGATGGCGCTCATGTTGGGCGGCAGGCGCCAGGCGGCGGAGGCCGGCTACGACTGGCTGTCGGGGCTCCAACACCCCGACGGCTCCTGGCACCAGTACTACCTGGCCGGCGGCGAGGTGGAGGAGGAGAAGTTCGACGCGAACTGCGTGGCCTACGTAGCGACGGGGTTGTACTTCCACTGGCTGCTCTTTGAGGATCGGGACTTCCTCGCCCGGCACTGGCAGCTGCTGTGCGGGGCCGTCGAGTTCGTGCGCGGCCTCCAAACCGATCGTGGCGAGGTGTTCTGGGCCCGCAAGCCCGACGGCTCGGCCTTCGAGTTCGCCCTCCTCACCGGCTCGAGTTCCATCTGCCACAGCCTGCGCTGCGCCGTCGCCGTGGCCGAGGTGCTGGGCGAGGACCGGCCCGGATGGGTGGCCGCCGCCCAGGCCCTCGGCCGAGTGATTCGGGAGGAGCCCGAGGCGTTCGCCCCCAAGCACCGCTGGGCCATGGACTGGTACTACCCGGTGCTCACCGGCGTTGAGGCGGGCGAACGCGGCCGCCACCGGTTGGATGCCCGCAGGGCGGCGTTCGTCATGGAGGACCGGGGCGTGCGCTGCGTGTCGGACCGTCCGTGGGTAACCGCTGCGGAGACCTGCGAATGCGCCATGGCCCACCTGGCCGTGGGCGAGGAGCAGGTTGCGGCCGACATGTTCGCCTGGGCGCAACGGCTGCGCACCGAGGAGGGCCACTACTGGACCGGCATCGTGTATCCCCAGGAGGACTACTTCCCGGCCGACGAACGCTCCACCTACTCCTCGGCCGCCGTGGTGCTGGCCGCGGATGCGCTGACGCAGGCCAGCCCGGCGTCGTGGCTGTTCACCGACCACGCCCGCCTGCCCGCAGGGCCACCCTCACCGCCGTGAGCGGCTTCCGCCCCGGGCCGATGGCGGCCGCGCGGGCACTGGGCGTCGTGCTGGTTGCCGGCTGGTCGCTCGCCGCCGGGCCGGGTGGCGCCCACGCCGCCGGCGCCGCTATCGCCCAGGAAACCCCGACGACCGACACCGCGCCGACGACCGACACCGCGCCGACGACCGCCGGATCGCCCACCACACCACCGCCGTTGGTCGAACAACGGCCGTTGCCCGGCGAGACCACCGTTGCAGACCCGGTACCCAAGGGGGACGGCCTCAACAACATGTTGCCCCGCCCCAACTCGGGGAGCGCCCCCGAGTATCAGGGCGATCGGGGCACGGGCAGCCAGTTCGCCGTGTTGGGCGGCATGCTGGTGGTCCTCGGGGCGATCGCAGCCTTGGTCATCCGCCAAAGCCGCCGATCCTCGCGACGCTGGAGCGCCGCGGCACCCATGGACCGGGAGCGCGGGCCGAACGCCCCGCAATCGCACGCCCCGCAATCGGACGCCCAGCAATCTGACGCCCAGCAATCAGACGCCCAGTAGTCAGACCCGCAGCAACAGCCGCAGCGACCCGGCCGCTCCGCTCTCAACAAACCGGCCCGATTCCAGCGCTCGGAGGTAGATCTCATAGGGCGGACGCCCGCCATCTGCCGGGTCCGGAAACACGTCGTGGATGGCCAGGGTGCCGCCCCGGGCCACGTGTGGGGTCCACAGCTCGTAGTCGCGGTGCGCCGGCTCCGTGCCATGCCCGCCGTCGATGAACAGCAACGCCAACGCGCTGCCCCACACCGGCGCCACCACCTCGGAGTGACCCACCAACGCCACGACGGTGCGGTCGAGGCCGGCGTCATGCACGGTGCGGCGAAACGTCGGGAGCGTGTCGAGCAACCCCAGCGCCGGATCAACCAGGTCGGCGTCGTGGTGCTCCCACCCGGCCTGGTTCTCCTCGGACCCCCGGTGATGGTCGAGGGCAAAGAGCACCCGGCCGGCGTCTCGCGCTGCGACGCCCAAATACAGCGCCGACTTGCCGCAATAGCTCCCCACTTCGAGCATCGGAGCGTCGGCGACGGCGGCCAGGGCGGCCGCAGCGGCCTCGAACAGCGCCACGCCCTCGTCGGGCGGCATGAAGCCCCGGGCGGCCTCGGCCGCCGCGCGATCCTCGGGAGTCATCGAGACGACGGGCTCAGCTGCCGACCGGCGTGGACTCTGCGATTGCGTCGGACTCCTCCGCGGCCTCGGACGCGGCCTCGTCGTCGGCGTGCAGGTGGGTGACGGTGAACACCAGCTTGTCGAGGAAGATGAACCGGGCCACCCAGACGATGCCGTAGCCCAGCAGCTGGGCGGCGAAGATGCCGACCGCCCGAACCCAGGCTGCGGTCGAATCCTCCGGCAACCAGCCGTCCACGAGCCACAGGCAGAAGGCGGCGAAGGCCGTGCCCAGCACCGCGGCCACCCAGAACACCACCGCCTCGGTGCGCACCTTGTCGCGGTTGGCATGGCGCCAGACGTAGAACTTGTTGGCCAGGAAGTTGGGCGGCGTCAGGATGGTGGCGGCGATCAGCTGGGCCGGCACCACCGCAATGCCCAGCCACCAGTGGAACAGCTGCAACAGCACCTGTCCGAGGGGAACGAACACCAAGGAGACCGCGGAGTAGCGGGCCAGCTTTCTGAACTGGTGGTGGTTCCACAGCCGCTTCATGCGATCGACCGAGGTCGGTGCGGGAACCTCCGCCCAGATGTCTTCGGCGGTGTGCATTGTCACCACACTATCGGCGACCCAATCCGTTGCCCCACCGGGCTCGGCATCCGCTTCGTCGACGCTCGGATTCGGCCCCGCGGCCCATCCATGAGCGAGACTCTCGGCCGTGAGCGAGGCGGCGCAGGACCAGACCACCCGCGAGATGCCCACGTGGGCCCGTGGCCTGCTGGTGGGCGGTCTCCTGTACCTGTTTCTGGTGGGCGTGTCGGTGCTGGAAAACGGCATCTCCTCTTTGGGCAGCGGCGTGCAGGAGCAGCTGTTCACCAGCGTTCGCAACCCCATTGCCGGGTTGTGCATCGGCATTCTGGCCACGGTGCTGGCCCAATCGTCCTCGGTGACCACCGCCACCATCGTCGGCCTGGTGGGGACCGGGCTGTTGAGCGTAGAGGCGGCCGTTCCCATGATCTTGGGCGCCAACATCGGCACCACGGTGACCGCCACGCTGGTGTCGTTGGGGCACCTGCGCCGAAGCAACGAGATGCGCGACGCCTTCGCCGCCGCCACCGTGCACGACTACTTCAACCTGCTGGCCGTGGCGGTGTTGTTGCCGCTCGAGCTGGCCACCCACTTCCTCGCTCGGTCGGCGGCCTGGCTCTCCGAGCGCCTGGTGGGCAGCAGCGGCGCCACCTTCGACAGCCCCATCAAGGCCGCAGTCAAGGGCCCCGCCGAAGCCATGGGCTCGCTGGCGGAACGCCTGGGGGCCTCCGGCACGCTGCTGGGCGTGCTGCTGGTCGCGCTGGGATTGGCGTCGATCTTCGTGTCGCTGGCGTTCATCACGAAGAACATGCGGGCGCTGGTGGCCGACCGGGTGGAACAGTCCATCAACGCGTTGCTGGGGCGGGGCGGTGGTGCCACCGCCATGTTGTTGGGGTTGATCATCACCATGGCGGTGCAGTCCTCGTCCATCACCACCTCGGTCATGGTGCCCTTGGCCGCTTCGGGGGTCTTGAGCATCCGCAGCGTGTACCCGGTGGCGCTGGGGGCCAACGTCGGCACCACCATCACCGCCCTCCTGGCGTCGCTCGCCACCAGCCGCCCCGAGGCCCTCACCATCGCGCTGGTGCATACCCTGTTCAACGTGTCGGGCATCGCGTTGTTCTATCCCGTTCCCGCGCTGCGGGAGATCCCCATCCGCCTGGCCATCCGCACGGGCGAAATCGCAGCGGAGCGCCCGGGGGCCATCGTGGCCTCCGTCGGCATCGTTTTCGTCGCGATCCCGGCCATCGGGGTCGCCCTACTCAGGTGAGGTACCGAACATGGTGATGAGCTTCTTTCGTGGTGACGGGGGGGTGACCGACACGGTCGACCGCCAGGTCACCGAAATGCTTGGCGCATGCCGCCACAGCTTCGACCTGGCCATGAGTGCGTTGGTGGCCGGCGAGGACATCGAGGCCATCGGCGACGACGTGCGCGACACCGACCAACAGATCAACGGGTTGGAGGAGACCGTTCGGCGCGAGCTGGTGGTGCATGCGGCCGTCCACGACAGCGCCGACATGAGCCTGGTGCTGCCCAGCCTGCTGGTGGTCAAGCGCCTGGAACGGGTGGGCGACCAATGCAAGAACATCTTCGACCTGGCCGAGCGTGGCGTTCGGTTCACCGATGCCCCCGATCGAGACATGTTCGACGAGGACCGCCGGGCGATCTCGACCATGTTCGCGGACACCATCGAGATGCTGTCGGAACGGGACGAGACCGATGTCGAGGAGTTCTCGGCTGCAGCCGAGGAACGCATGGCCACGCTGGATGATCGGGTGTATCAGTTGTTGAACAGCGCTGAACCCAGCAGCTTCGGGGTGCCCCGGGCGATGCTGGCCCGCTACCTGAAGCGCATCGTGGCCAACCTGGAGGGCTCCGCCCGCACCGTGACGGTGTCGCTGACCGGCTCCGAGCCCACGGACCTGGACGAATGAGGCGACGGGGCGCAGCGACCGTCCCGCTGGTTCTGGCGCTGCTGGGTGGCGCGGCCGCGTGCGCAGATGGCGATGTGGCCGACTCCGGCTCCGCCGGCACTCCGGTGCCCCCGGCTGAGAGCGGCATCGAGGTGGCCGCCCAGGCGCTCGACGTTGCGCTGGATGCCCCCACCGTGGTGCTGGGCGCCTCCGACGGGACGTTGCTGATCGGCCAACGAGCCGGTGCCGTGCGTCGGGTGAATCCCGAGGGCGGGGAAACCAGCCTGGTGCTGGACATCACCGACAAAGTGGGCGATCTGGGCGGCGAAAAGGGCCTGTTGGGACTGGCCATGTCGCCCGATGAATCCGAATTGCACGTGAGCTACACGCGGGCGGCCGACGGCGCGAGCGTCATCGAGACGCACCCGGTCGGCCCGGATGGGGTGGCGTCCGCCTCGGGCCGGGAGGTCCTGGTCGTGCCTCAGCCGTTCGCCAACCACAACGGTGGCCACCTGGTGGCCGACGAGGATGGCCTGCTGTGGTTCGGCCTGGGCGACGGCGGAGCCGCCAACGACCCCAACGGCAACGGCCAGGATCCGTCGACGCTGCTGGGATCGCTGCTGCGCATCCGACCGACCCTCGACGGCGAGGCGCCCTACGAGATCCCCGAGGACAATCCTTTTACCGACGGCACCACGCCGGACGGGGCCACCGCCGCACCGGAGGCCTGGGCGACCGGCCTGCGCAACCCCTGGCGCTTCGCGTTCGACTCGGCCACCGGCGACCTGTGGATCGCAGACGTCGGGCAGGGCGAGTGGGAGGAGATCAACCTGCTCCGTGCCGATGACGGGCTGGGGCAGGGAGCCAACCTGGGCTGGAACCGGCGGGAAGGCGCGCATCCCTTCACCGACGGGCCCGATCCGGCCGAGGAGGCCGGTGCGTTGATCGACCCCATCTTCGACTACGACCACTCGGGCGGCCGGTGCTCGGTCACCGGCGGGGTCGTCGTGCGCGATGCGCCGGGCCTGTCGGACCTGGACGGTGCCTACCTGTGGGCGGATTTCTGCGAGGGCCAGCTGCACGCACTCCGGGCCGATGGCGACCAGGTCGAGGACCTGGACCTGGGCACACCCCTTCCGGGCATCACCAGCTTTGGGGCCGCCGCCGACGGCAGCGTCTACGCGGTGTCGACGGCCGAGAACACCCTGTGGCGCCTCACCCAGGCGTGACACCCGGCCGCCGGTCGCGGCGAGGTCGGAGCGTTTCGGCCATCCCGCGGGAGCGATCCGCCCCGCAGGATCAGGCCGCCGGCCAGCCGGCTGCGGTCATGTCGTCCATCCCGCCGCCGTCGAGGACGTCCAGGCCCAGCGCCCGCATCTCCTCGGCGGCCGCCGCGGAACGGTTGCCGCTGCGGCAGTAGACGACGTACTCGCCGTCGGGATCCAGCTCGCCAACCTTGGCGGCGAAGTCGCTCGCCTGAATATCGATGAGCTGGGCGTCGGCGATATGGCCGGCGTCGTACTCCTCCGGGGTGCGAACGTCGATGACGATGCGGCCGGCCTCGAGCGCCGCCGCTGCGGCCTCCTCCCCCGGTGTCGGGTCGGCTGAGGCCTCCGTGCCGTTGGCCTCGGCTGCTGCGGCCGTGGAGGACTCAGAGTCGCCATCGTCAGAGCAGGCGCCGAGTGTCGTTCCACCTGCCAACACGGCGACCACGACGAGAGCGAGGCGGGCAATCCAGAGGCGCTTGATCATCCTCCCAGTATTGTCCGAACATTTATCGGGCGCCAGCCGGGGCCGTCGCCCCTTCCATCGAGTCCCGTCTGCCGGGAGCACCTGCCTGGAGCAGCTTGGCCCAGCAGCGCCCGGTGCGACATCGTGGTGGTGAGACCCGCCCGGGCGGCACCGACGAGGAGCACCATGACGCTGAACCCGACAACCGTCACGGTTGACACGGGTTGCGTGGTTGCAGACCTCGACCCAAGGGTGTTCGGTGGGCTCCTGGAGCACATGGGTCGTTGCGTCTACGAGGGCATCTACGATCTGTCAAGCCCGCATGCTGACGAGTTCGGCTGCCGCCGCGACGTGCTGGAGGCGCTCGGAGCCCTGGAGATGACCGCCATGCGGTACCCGGGGGGCAACTTCGTGTCGGGGTACGACTGGCGCGACGGGATCGGGCCGGCGGAGCGGCGGCCGGTGAAGGTCGAACGGGCGTGGCGTTGTCTGGAGAGCAACCAGTTCGGCACCGACGAGTTCCTTGCGTTGTGTGAACGGATGAACTGGACGCCGATGATGGCGGTCAACCTGGGGACCGGCACCGCTCAGGACGCCCAGGATCTGGTCGCCTACTGCACGGCGTCGACCCGAACAAAATTCGGCGACCTTCGGGCATCACATGGACGGGAGACGCCCTACGAGGTTGACCTGTGGTGCCTCGGCAACGAGATGGACGGCAGCTGGCAGATCGGGCATACCACGGTCGACGAGTACACCAAACGGGCTCGAGACGCGGCCGCTGCGATGCGCGAGGTCCGGCCGGGCATCGAGGTGGTTGCCTGCGGGTCGTCGGATCCGAACCTTCGCAGCTATCCGGCCTGGGACCGTGCGGTGATGGGCGGTTTTGGGGATGGCCTCGATCTCCTCAGCGTTCACCGCTATGCCCGCAATTGGCACCGGCGCACCGACCGGTATGTGGCATTCGGTGTGTTGGTCGACCGTCAGATCGAGCAGCTCGCGCGGGTGAGTCGGGATGTCGCCCGCCGTGAGGGGTACCCACGCGCCCCCCGGTTGAGCTTCGACGAATACAACGTCTGGTACCGGACGCAGCTGTCGGTTCTGCCCCGCAGGTTCATCCCTCGGGGCCGGCTGCGACATGCGCCGCACATCCTGGAGGAGGTCTTCGACCTCCAGGACGCGCTCGTCGTTGCCGGGTTCCTCAACAGCTTCGTCCGGCATGCGGACGTGGTGCGTGTCGCAAACCTGGCGCAGGTCGCCAACGTGATTGCGCCGATCATCACGCGGGGAGATGACCTGCTCCTGCAGTCAACCTATGACGTGTTCCGGATGTTCAGTTCCCGCAAGAACGGCGAGGCGCTCGAGGTGGATGTCGCCGGGCCCACCTACGACCTCCGCTGGACCGGCACGGTGCCGTTTCTCGACGTCAGCGCGGTTCATGGGGACGGACAGCTTCACGTTCACGCCGTGAACCGAAGCCAGGTTCACTCGGCGCCCGTTCAGATACAGGTGGCCGGGGCCACGGTGGCAGGCGTCCGGGAGGCCGAAGTGGTCACCGGGGCGCACCCCGGGGTTCGCAACACGTGGGACCAGCCCGATGCGGTGCGAGCTCGGCCCCTGGCGGGCGTGACCGTGTCCGACGCGACCGCCGAAGCCCTGCTCCCGCCGCTGTCGGTCAGCTCCATCTCCTTTGAGGTGGGCTCGGGCAGGGGCCGTCTCGCGACCACGCAACCACCAAGAGCCACCACATGAGTCCCTCCACCACCGGGCCGTTCGGCAGGAACCGACGGGAGGGTGGGCCCCGCTCCTCGGTGCGTCGGGGCGGGCTGTCGATCGCAGCCCTCCTCGGGGTGATGCTCATCCCCGCCGCCTGCTCGACGAACAGTGACCAACAACCGGGTGCCTCCCCAACCTCGGGCCGGGATGAGGCAGGCTCCGGGCGCGACTGGTACCCCCACGAGATGGACCGCCTGACGGTGGCTGACGGGAAACTGGTGGATTCCAGCGGCCGCCAGTTGGGGCGAGCAAGGGTTCTCCAGCACCCGCATGGCGGTGTCGTGGACCAAGATCGAACCCGAACGCGGAGCCTATGACGACGACTACATCGACAAGATCGGCGACTTCATCGACGAAGCGGCGGAACGCGGCATCTACTCCGTGGTCGACGTTCACCAGATGGCGTGGAGCAAGCATGTCGACACGCCGGATGGTGCGGAGTGCCCGGACGGTACCGAGCCCGCAATCGGCTGGGAGGGGCCCCCGAGTGGGCGACGTTCCTCGACGACGAGACGACGTGCCGCACCAGGAGCCCCCCCCGGGAGAGTCCGCCCGCGGTTCAGACCGCGTTCACTTCGTTCTCTGACAACCGCGACGGAATCCGGGATGCCTATGCCGAGATGTGGGGGCACATGGTCCGTCGGCTGGGCGACCGGCCGGGATTCGTTGGGTACGACCTCATGAACGAACCGTTTCCCGCGGCAGCAGACCCCGACACCGAGACCGCGTCCACCGATTTCGTGTTGGACGTGATCGACGAGATCCGCGCTGCGGAGGCTGAGGTCGGCAGGCAGGAATCTCCGATCTTCCTTGAGCCGATGGTGTTGGCACCCTCGCCAGGCAACCAGGTTCAGATCGATCGGTTCACGGACCGCAACCTCGTCTATTCGCCCCATGTCTATCCATTCGGCGGGATCTCGGCCGAGGCGGTGTTCTCAGCCCACTCATCGACAGCCGACGACCTGGGCCTTCCCCTGTGGATTGGCGAGTACTACCTGGGCGCGGACACGACCGAGAAGATCGAGAAGACCGCCGACTTGCTCGATGTGATGGACGACCAGCTGGCCAACTGGGTGTGGTGGACGTGGCAGGTGGCATGCGGTGATCCCCACTTCGTGCAGGACCGCTCGAAGAGCGCCGAAGAACACCTGCAAGCATCGACGCGCTCCCATTTGATGATCACCGACTGCCCAAGCGGAGACCACGAACCCAACACCAAGGCGCTCGAGCTCGTCAACCGGGGGTATCCGCGCGCGGCCCCTGGCACCATCACCAACATCGACAGCGACCCGCAGGCCGGCACCTTGACGGTGGGAGCGGCGGACGCCGAGGTGGGCGAGGAGCTCGTCGCCTGGCTTCCCCCGTCATCGGGGACCGACCCCCATGTGGAGGCATCCTCGGGGTTGGAGAACGTCGTCGTGACCGAAGCCCCGGGAGGAGCCGTCCTGATCGCCACGACCACAGCCGACACCTATGAGCTGGTGGTCACCCCCGAGTAGCCGCTCAGGCCGCCGGGGCACCGGCGTGGTTGACAGGAAGCGAGGCGGCAGCGGCAGGCCCCGGCGACGCGTCAGCCCTGGTGGCGATAGACGTTGGTGTCTCGCTGTTCGAAGCCCAGCCGTTGGTAGAGCCGGTTCGCAGCTTCCCGGCTTGGTCGGCTGGTGAGGTCCACCGACCGAGCACCAAGCGACTGCGCAAGGTCGATGGCAAACCGGTTGAGGGCCGCCCCCACCCCCTTGCCGCGAGCGTCCGCGTCGACCACCACGTCCTCAATCCAGGCCCGCACTCCCGTGGGAATCGGGAACACCACCAGCGTCAGGCTGCCCAGCAGCACGCCATCCTCCTCGGCCACCAGGAAATGGCAGGCCTCGGCGTCGATGACACCGGCCAGCGTGGCCGCCTCCAGTGGCGGCGCCGACCGCGACAGCTGCGGCAGGAGCCTGGCCATGGACTCGGTCAGCCCCGGCTCCAGTGTTGTCGCCTCGCGCACCTCAACCATGCTGTCGCTCCTCGTTGGCGTGTTCACCGGCTTCGGCCTCGCCGCGAGGCAGCGGTTCGCCCTCGGGAACCCACACCTCGTTGCGGGGCGGGTCGAAATACGGCGGCCGCTGTCCGCCGTCGATGGCGGCGAACGCCAGGTCCACCCAGATGCCGGCGCCGGCCAGCGGTTCGGGCAGCTCGTCGCGTCCGAACCACCCCACGTCGGTGCACTCCAACGGATGGGGCCGCAACGTGCCGCCCACCGGCGACAGCTTGAAGATCAGCGAATACAACGGAACGCGCGAGAAGCCGCGACGCAGCCCGTCGAACACGGCGATCAGCGAGTCGGTGC
This sequence comes from Microthrixaceae bacterium, assembly GCA_041394405.1. Classification (GTDB taxonomy): domain Bacteria; phylum Actinomycetota; class Acidimicrobiia; order Acidimicrobiales; family Microtrichaceae; genus Microthrix. The sequence continues at coordinate 45,992 of JAWKIF010000008.1, read as the reverse complement.
GGGCGACGATGCCCGTCTCCTCCCCCACCTCCTTTTCGGCCACCTCGGCCGGCGAGTAGCCGATGTCGGCCCAACCGGTGGGATAGAGCCACACGCCTGAGTCGGAGCGCTTGATGAGCAGAATCTTGCCGTCGTCGTTGCCAACCACCGCCCCCACCGCCACCTTGGGCGTGACGTATCCGCCCACTCCGGCGCCGACGTCCTTCATCCACTCCACCACCAGGTGCGACGGGTCGAGGTTGCTGCGACCCGCCGCCACCCGCATGTCGGCGGCCACAGCCAGGATCTCCTCGTAGCGCTCTTGCTCGTACAGGCTCTCGGTGAAGCCCAGGCCAGTGCGCGCGATGCCGGCCAGCGCCTCGGACCATCGGAACAGATCGGTCTCGGTGATGCGGTCCACGGTGAGCCGAGGATAGGGCTACTGCTGGGCGGCGTGCACCAGGGCCTGGCGAACGGCATCGCGCCGCGCCGGGTTGGCCAACGGCTCGCCATCGGTTCCGGTGACCGAGAAGGTATCCACCGCATTGGGGCCCAACGTGCTGAGCGTGGCCCGGGTGATGGTGCAGTCCAACTCGGCCAGCGCGGAGGCCAACGAGAACGCCAGCCCAATCCGGTCGGCGGCGGCCACCTCGATGACCGTGACGCCCGTGCCGTCATCGAAGGTCACCGACGGTTCCGCCAACGTGCCAGGCCAGTCACGTTGGGGCGCCGAGCGAGCCCGTTCGGCCAGCCGGGCCCGCAGCGCCAGGCGCGAGTCCAGGGCGGCTCTCAGGTCGTCCACCATGGGTTCCCAACTCGGCGCCTCCCCCGTCGGGGTGCGGATGCGGAACACCTCCACGGCCCACCCGTCGGCGCTGGTGGCCGATGCGGCCAGGATCTGGGCCGAACGCAACGCCAGCACCCCAGCCACCCGGGCGAACAGGCCCGGCCGGTCGGGCCAGCACACCACCAGTCGGTCATCCTCGCCGGACAACACCGGCACTCGGGCGGCCAGCAGGTCCTCGATCTCCGGGTCTGCCCCCAGCGGGGCCGCCAGCGGGCTGGACGGGTCCGGCTGGACGCCGGCCAGGTGCGCCACCGCGCGGTCGGCCAGGGTGCGCACCAGCACCGCCTTCCACGATCCCCACGCGGTGGAGCCGGTGGCCTTGCCGTCGGCCTCGGCCAGCGCGGCCAGCAGGCGCACCTCCGCCACCGTGTGCACGCGATCGGTCACCATGGCCACGGTGGCCGGGTCGTCCAGATCGCGGCGGGTGGCCACGTCGGGCAACAACAGGTGGTGGGACACCATGGTGGTGACCGCCTCGATCTCCCGGGGCGGGAAGCCCATGCGCCCCAGCGCCACTCGGGTGAGTTCGGCCCCCACCTCGCTGTGATCCCCCGGTTGCCCCTTGCCCAGGTCGTGAAACAGGGCGCCCAGCACCAACAGGTCGGGCCGATCCACCCGGCCGCCCAGAGCTGCGGCGTTGGCGGCGCATTGCACCAGATGGCGGTCGACGGTGAAGCGGTGGTACGGGTTTCGCTGGGGGGCGCACCGCACGTGCTCCCACTCGGGCAGGATGGCGGCAAACAGCCCAACCCGATCGAGGGCCTCCACCACCCGAACGATCGGCGGACCGGCGCCCAGCAGTCGGCAGAACAGGCGGCGGGCCTGGGCGTCCCACGGCTCGGGGATGGGTGGCAGGTCGCGGAGTTCGACCAGTGTGTCGCGCCGCAGGCGCAGGCCCCGTTCGGCCGCCACCACCGCCAGGCGAAGCACGCTCAACAACGTGCGGCCTGGGGCCGCATCCATGCTCGTCGCGCCGCCGCCCGAAGCGTCCTCGTCCGGATCCGCCTCGTCGACCCGGTGGCGTTGACCCACCAGCATCACCTCGTCGGCCACCCGAACCACCTCGGCGCCCAGATCGGGGTCGTCTCGCAACACCACGGCGTCGCCGGGGACTCGACGCCGGTTGCGGGTGAGGTCGGGCCACAGGTCCTCCAGCACCCAGGACACATCCCGGGCCGCCCACGACACGGCGCGAGCCAGTTCCTCCGGGGAGCCGTAGCCCAGCCGGTCGGCGATGGCCGCCTGCTCCTGAAGCACCAGCCGATTGCCCGGCCGTCCGGTCACCCGGTGCAGTTCCGCCCGGATGCTCCACAGCAGATCACCGGCCCGATCCACCAACTCGGCCACCTCGGCGGGCAGTTCCACGCCCAGCTTCCGTATCCAGCCCAGGGTGTGTACATCGCGCAGGCCACCCCGGCCCTCCTTCAGATCCGGCTCCAGCTCGTGGGCCACGTCGCCTGCCACCGCGCGACGAGCTTCGGTGCGGTCCGCCAGCGCCCGTATCCAGCGAGGGGCCAACGACTCGCGTTGGTCGGCCGCCGCTCCGTCGAGACGGGCGGTGACCGCCTCGTCGCCCGCCAGGTGGCGCAGGCTGAAGAGCGAGGTGGCGGTCTCCAGGTCGGCGGCCGCCAGCTCGAGAAACTCCTCGGTGGTGCGCACTGCGTGGCCCAGGATCAGGCCGGCATCCCAGATGGGGTACCACAGCGCCTCCACCACCTCGGGAGGCGGAGGCTCGTCGGCCGTGCGGTCCGAGACCACGACCAGGTCGAGGTCGCTACCCGGGGCCCGGTCGCCCCGCCCCGTGCCGCCGACGCCGACGAGCGCCCACCCGGTCGCCGAGCCACGGCCGTCGGTTGCCTCCGCCCACAGGGCGCGCAACCAACCGACCGTGGCTTCGTCCAGCGACCGACGAAGCGAGGCCCCGGTCAGCGCAGGCTCGCTGGTCACCCAGGCGAGCGCAGCGGCTCCGGCGGGCTCAGACAGCGTCCGGCCCCCGTTCGCCCGTGCGGATGCGGACGAGATCCTCCACCGGGCTCACCCACACCTTGCCGTCGCCGATCTTGCCGGTGGCCGCTGCGGTGACGATCGCCTCGACGACCGCCTCGGCCACGTCGTCGCCGACCACCACGTCCACCCGCATCTTGGGCACGAAGTCCACCTGGTATTCGGCGCCGCGGTAGGTCTCGGTGTGCCCGCCCTGGCGGCCGACTCCCTGAACCTCCGAGACGGTCAACCCGGCGACGCCGGATTCCTTGAGGGCGTTCTTCACGTCCTCGAGTTTGAACGGCTTGATGATGGCGGTAATGGCTTTCATGGTGTGGTTCCTTTCTGGGGGGCAGGTCTGGGTGGTGGCTGGGATGGGTGGTGAGTGGGATGGGTGGTGAGTGGCATGGGTGGCAAAGGGGATGGGTGAGCGGGATGGACGGAGCCCATCCGGCGGGGTGACTCAGCCACGGGAGCCCATGGCCAATCCCGCTTGGTGGTAGGCGGTTTCGGCGTGTTCGGCGGCATCCAGGCCCTCGGACTCGGTGTCGTCATCAACCCGGAGGCCGACCGTGACCGACAGCACCCACAGGATGCCCGCAGTCGCCAGGCCGGAGAACACGATGGTGACGACGTTGGCCAGGAGCTGCTCGCCCAGCAGGCCGGGCCCACCCCCGAAGAGCAGGCCACGAGCGGCCAGGCCGGGGCCCACGCCCTCCTCCCAGCCGGTGGCGGCGGGGTTGGACAGAAAGCCGATGAGCAGGGATCCCACCAGACCACCCACGAAGTGAACACCCACCACGTCGAGGGAGTCGTCGTAGTTGAAACGTCGCTTCAGCGATACGGCCTGCGAGCAGACCGCACCGGCGATGAGTCCGATGGCGATGGCACCCATCGGGTCGACAAACGCGCAGGCGGGGGTGATGGCCACCAGCCCGGAAACCACGCCCGAGGCCGCGCCCAGCGTGGTGAAGGACCCGTCGCGCAGCCGTTCGGTGAGCACCCAGCCCAAACCGCCCGCCGACGAGCCCATGAAGGTGGCCATCAGCGCTGCCAGCGCGTGGCCGTCGGCGGCACCGGCTGAGCCGGCGTTGAAGCCGAACCAACCCAGCCACAGGATGCCGGTGCCGATGAGCACCAACGGCATGGAATGGGGCAGGAAGCCCTCGCTGGGCCAGCCCCGGCGCTTGCCCAGCATCACCGCCGCCACCAGGGCGGCAATGCCGGCATTGACGTGGATGGAGGTGCCGCCGGCGAAGTCCAGCGAACCCCGCACCTTCAGCCAGCCCTCGGGGTTGGCCACCCAGTAGGTGACGGGCACGTAGACCAGCAGCGACCATACCGGTACGAAGATGGCCCAGGCGGCGAATCGCATGCGGTCGGCGACCGCGCCGGAAATCAGCGCCGGGGTGATGGCGGCGAAGGTGCCGAGGAAGGCGACGAAAGCCAGCTCGGGAACCCCCACGTCCTCGAATGCCGTGAGCCCGTTGAGGCCGAAGGCGGAGAAGTCGCCGATCAGCGGGCCATTGCTGCGGAAGGCCAGGGTATAGCCCACGACGGCCCACAGCAACGGAACGACGAGGATGCACCACAGGCTCATCATCATCATGTTGAGCGTGTTCTTCGAGCGGGTGAGCCCGCCGTAGAACAACGCCAGCCCAGGCGTCATGAACAGCACCAGCGCAGTGCAGACCATGATCCAAGTCAGCGAACCCGAATCCATGTCGGACATCTCCTCGATCGTTGCGGGGGAAGGACAGCTCAGAACGTAGGGAGATCGTGTTTCGGGCACGTTTCCTCAGGGTGAACGGCCCATGAGTAGGCCCATCAGCACTACGAGTGACGAACATCTCACCGGCTTCCCCGGGGGCAGCTAAGGTTCCGCCTTGTCCGGGGTCGAAATCGTCCCCGGCTGGAGGGACCTCTGGTCCCGACGAGGGACAACCACAGGAGGGAAATATGTTCCGACAGCGCAAATGGGCTCGCCTCGCGGCGGGCGTGCTGGCGCTCACCCTGGTCGCCGCAGCTTGCGGCGACGACGGGGAGAGCTCCAGCGACACCACGGCCGCGGCCGCGGAGGGGGATGGCAACAGCCTGGTGGGCATGAAGGGCACCACGCCCCTGGTCGACCTGGGTGACGAATTCAAGGATCGGCTGAAGGAGGTCGACCCCGAGTTGGTCGACTTCAACTACGCCGCCGAGAGCTACGACGCCGCCATCATTCTCGGCCTGGCCGCGACCGAGGCCGAGTCCGACGGCATCGAGATGGCCTCCAAGATCAACGGCATCACGCGTGGTGGTGACAAGTGCACCGACTTCGCGTCGTGCAAGCAGATCATCGACGACGGGGGCGACCCCGACTACGACGGCGCATCCGGACCCTTGGAGTTCTCCGGCAACGGTGAGCCCACCGAGGCCTCCTACGGCGTGCTGCAGTTCGGCACCAACGGCTGCGAGGACACCAACGAGTGCATCGATGAAGCCAAGACCGAGTTCGTGTCGGCGTCCGCGCCGGCCGAGGCCGACGTCGAAGAGGTCGCCGTTGAAGGCAGCCGCGAGGGCGACGGCACGCTCCAGCTGGGCTCGTTGTTGCCCCAGACGGGTTCCCTGGCATTCCTCGGCCCGCCGGAGTTCGCCGGAGTCGATCTGGCCGTTCAGGAGATGAACGAGGCCGGCGGCGTGCTGGGCAACGACGTCGAGCACATCGAGGGCGACTCGGGCGACACGGAGAACGCCGTGGCACCCAAGACCGTCAGCGACCTGCTGGCCAAGGACGTGGACGCCATCATCGGCGCCGCCTCGTCCTCGGTGAGCCTCTCGGTGGTGGACACCATCGTCACCGCCGGGGTGGTGATGTTCTCGCCCGCCAACACGTCGAAGAAGTTCTCGGACTACCCGGACAAGGGCCTGTACTTCCGTAACGCCCCGTCCGACATCCTCCAGGGTCAGGTCCTTGCGGACACGATCCTGGCCGATGGCTACGAGAACGTCTTCGTCCTGGCCCTCAACGACGACTACGGGACCGGCCTGGCCGACGACCTGACGAAGTCGCTGGAGGACGGTGGCGCCAAGGTGGTCGGCACCGAGATCTACGACCCCAAGGCCACCGACTTCGCCGACGTGGTCGGTTCTGCCAAGAACGCCGACCCGGACGCAGTCGCCCTCATCGGCTTCGACGAGAGCTCCAAGATCCTCTCGACGATGATCGAGCAGGGCATCGGCCCGTCCGACCTCCCCATCTACGGGGTCGACGGCAACATGGGCAACGCACTGGCCGAGAACTTCGAGGCCGGCAAGTAGCACCCAACCTCGGGCCGCTTCGGCGGCGCTGAACTCCATCGGGCCGACTCCTCCGGGAGTCGGCCCGATGCGTTTTCGGCCTCCCGAGTCGCCACGAGCACCGGGGCGCCGACCAAGCCCGCAACCCGGCCCGACCGGATCGTCACCAGCGGCGAAGCCGACGGGTGGGTGCCCACTTCAGGAACATAGCGAAGCGGTTCCGGAAGGGGGTGCCCGCTCGGTGGCTCCGCCACCCGCTACTCACGCAAACGATCAACCCAAGTTGCGGTTCTTGGCCAGCGTGCCCAGGTACAGCTCAATCACCTTGGGGTCGTGCAACAGCTCGGCGCCGGTGCCGGCGATGGCGTTTCGGCCCTGATCCAGCACGAACGCCCGGTCGCACACCTGCAGGCAGCGGCGGGCGTTCTGCTCCACCATGAGGATCGAGACGCCGGTGGCGTTGATTCGCCGGCAGTTGATGAACACCTCGTCCTGGAAGGCGGGTGACAGGCCGGCGGACGGTTCGTCCAGAAGCAACACCGAGGGCTCCATCATCAGCGCCCGGCCCATCGCCACCATCTGGCGCTCTCCGCCGGAGAGCGATCCGGCCTGCTGGCTGGCCCGCTCGCCCAGCCGCGGGAACAGGTCGGCCACCTTCTCGAAGCGCTCCTTCACCACGGACGGATTGAGAAACGCGCCCATCTCCATGTTCTCGCGCACCGTCAGGGTGGCGAACACGTTCTCGGTTTGGGGCACGAAGCCCACGCCGCGGCTGACCAGCTGGTGGGACTTCATGGAGGTGATGTTCTCGCCCCGCAGGCTGACCACGCCGGTGGTGACGGTGATCAGGCCGAACATGGCCTTCAGCAGGGTGGACTTGCCGGCACCGTTGGGCCCGATGATGCCCACCATCTCTCCCCGGTTGAGCACCGCGGAACACCCGTTGAGGATGTTGACCCCTGGCACGTAGCCGGCGATGAGGTCGTCGGCAACCAGCAGCGGTTCGCCGGGCTGCGGATCGGTGGGCAGGTGCTCGGGCGCCAGGTGGCCGGCCGAGTCGTCGTAGCCCGCCGGAGCATCGCCGGGCGTGTCAGGCTTCGCCGCGTCCTCAAGGTCCGATGAGGTGGTCATCAGGGTGCCTCCTCAATGCCGGCGTCGCTGTCCGGGCCGCTGGCCGGGCCGTCTGAGGGCCCATCGAGTATGTCGGGGCGCAGGTCCAGGTCGTGGTGGCTGCCCAGGTACGCGTCGATGACCGCGTCGTTGGACGAGATGTCGGTGGGGGTGCCCTCGGCGATCAGGCGGCCCTCCGCCATGACCGTCACCCAGTCGGAGATCTCCTGCACCATGTCCATGTCGTGCTCCACGAACACCACCGTGCGCCCCTCGTCGCGCAACGACAGTATGTGGCCCAGCAGCGATTGCTTCAGCGCTGGGTTCACCCCGGCCATCGGCTCATCCAACATGATGAGGTTGGGCTCGGCCATGAGCGCCCTGGCCATCTCCAGCAGCTTTCGCTGCCCACCGGAGAGGGAGGCCGCAAACTCGTCGCGCATGTGGGCCAGCCGGAAGCGCTCCAGCAGGGCGTCGGCCCGCTCGGTGATCTCCCGTTCCTGGGCGCTCCAGATGGGCGGCACAACGGCAGCGAGAAAGCGCTCTCCCCGCTGGTTCGTGGCCCCCAGACGCATGTTTTGGATGACCGAGAGCTTGGAGAGCGACTTGGTGAGCTGGAAGGTGCGCACCATGCCCATGCGGGCCACCCGGTGAGGCGGCACGCCGGCCAGCTGCCGTCCGTTGTAGGTCCAGGAGCCTTCGGTGGCCTTGTCGAAGTTGGTCAGCAGGTTGAAGAACGTCGTCTTGCCGGCGCCGTTGGGCCCGATGAGCGCCGAAATGGCACCGCGTTGAAACTCCACGTGGTCCACGTTGACCGCGGTGACGCCGCCGAAGCGCCGAACGATCCCGTCGGCCACCAGCACCGGATCGGGCTTGGGCGACCCGGGCTCGCGCGGCACGTCCGCCAGCATGGCGGCCTCGAAGGCGCGCTCGGCTGCGGCCACCTCGGGTGGCGGCGCCACCGTCGGGTCGGGCTCGTTGGCGGCGAGGCCGACGAGCGCCTCGCGGGCCGACGCCTGGGTCGGCAGGTCTCGGGCGGAGGGCTGGTCAGCGGACACTGGCTTCCAACTCCTTGCGATCACCGAAGATGCCCTGAGGCCGGAACACCATCAGCACCATCAGTGAGATGCCCAGGAAGATGAAGGGCACGACGCCGGCCTGCACGTCGCTCATGATCGAACTGGGGATGATGTCGGCCTTGGCCGCCTGATCGGCGGTGACCGAAACGAAGGTGAAGATCGACCAGAACATCATGCCGCCGATGACCGGGCCCAACGTGGTGGCGGCGCCGCCCAAAATCAACGCGGTATAGGCGATGAAGGTGGCCTTGGTGGCGTAGTCGTCCGGCCCGGCGAAGTTCTTCGACAGCGACAGGATGATGCCGCCGCAGGCGCCCATGACGCCGCCCAGGATGAGCGATTGCATCTTGTAGGCGTAGACGTTCTTGCCCAGCGAGCGGACCGCATCCTCGTTCTCGCGGATCGACTTCAGCACCCGGCCCCAGGGGCTGCGCATCAGCAGGTAGGTGAGGAGTGCGAAGAAGCCCACCAACAGCCAGCCCCACAGCATCACCCACAGCTCCTGGCCGCGGAACGACAGGGGACCCAGCTCGTAGCGCCCGCCGTTGTCGAAGAAGTTGGCCTCGAAGAACCCCCTGGCAAAGCCGTTGATACCCGAGTTGCCACCAGTTGAGTTCTCCAGCGACTCCGACCGCACCGTCAGGCGAATGATCTCCGAGGAGGCGATGGTGACGATGGCCAGGTAGTCGCCCCGCAAGCGCAGGGTGGGCAGGCCCAGCAGCACGCCCAGGAACACCGAACAGAAGATGCCAAAGGCAATGGCGGCCCACAGGGGCCACGCCCAATTGGTGTAGCTGATGGCCGTGCCGTAGGCACCGGCCGCCATGAAGCCGGCCTGGCCGAAGTTCAGCAGGCCGGTGTAGCCGAAATGGATGTTCAGGCCCTGCGCACCCAGGATGTAGAACAGCGCCAGGGGCGCGAACAGCGCCGTCAGCGTCTGCTGGAGAATGAATCCCCAATCCATCAGCCCACCCGCTCTCGTCGTCCGAAGATGCCTTGCGGGGCAATCATCAACACCACGATCAAGACCACCAAACCGCCGACGTTGCGCAGCGACGTGGGGATGTACAGCGTCGACAGCTGGATCCCGACGCCGAGAATGAAGCAGCCCGCAGCGGCGCCGAACGCCGTGCCCAGGCCGCCCAGGGTGATACCGGCGAACATCAGCAGGAGCAGTTGCTGGCCTTCCTGGAAGTTCACCTGGAAGCTGGTGGAGTAGAGCACCCCGCCCAGTGCGGCCAACCCGGCACCCATCACCCAGACCCACAGCACCACTCGGTCGACGTCGATGCCCGAGGAGGCCGCCAGCGGCGGGTTGTCGGCCACGGCACGCATGGCCTTGCCGAAACGGGCGGTCCGCAGGAACCAACCGACGGCGCCCAGCACCACGATGGCGATGACGATGGTCAGGATGGTGCGCGGCGGGATGACCCGGGAGCCCAGTTCCCAGCCATCTGAGGACACGGTGCCGGTGTAGGGCTTGTTGCGGGAGCCAAAGACGTATTGGAAGACGTTGAGCGCCAGCAGCGACAGGCCGAAGCTGACCGTCATCAGCCCGAACAGGCTGAGCTTCCGGCGCCGGAGCGGCCGCCAGAGACCCAGCTCCAACCCCGCGCCCGAGGCGCCGCCGATGAGCACTCCCAGGATTCCGGCGATCGGCAGCGGCAGGCCGAGGTTCTGGTTGAGGAACCAGGTGGCGATGGCGCCGAAGGTCACCATCTCGCCGTGGGAGAAGTTGGTGAGCTGGATCGTGCCGTAGATGAGCGACAGGCCGATGGCGCACATGGCGATGATCAGCCCGAGTTGCACCCCGTCGACGAGCTTGCCGGGCACCTCATCGAGCTTGGTGGCCGCCTGGCGGGTGCTCTCCCCAAAGGGGTAGTTCTGGATCTGGCGCTTGCCGGGGGTGATTCGGAAGTCGCGGGTGAGCTCGTCGGGGTTGGTCAAGATGACGTCGTCCGGCAGCGTGTCGGTCTTCAGGGTGGTCGAGTAGTTGCCGACGTCGGCCAGTTCCAGCACAAACAGCCCGTCTGCGTCCGAGACGATGGTTTCGAAGGGTTCGCCCTCCTTCTTCACCTCGATCTCGACACCCTCCAGCGGCTCGCACTTGCTGGAGATGAGCACGCCCACGATGGAGGCGCCCTCGGGACGAGGCAAGGTGGGTCGCTCGCAGCGCTGCCCCGGCGCCTGCTCGGTCGCGCCGGAGGGCGAACCCCACAGCGCCAACGCGCTCAACGCCACCAACATGGCGAGGCCAACGCGGGTCGGGGGCACACGCCGAATGGCGGATGTCACCGACAACTCCAGCTCGAATCCATGCTCGTCCCCCTCACAAGGCGGCGAGCGTAGCGGACCGCCCCCTTCCGAGGACGAATGTCACAGGATCGCCGCCTCCAGCGTCCTTCAGGCGACCCCGAGCGAGTCCAGCACCTCGCCGACATCGGCCACCATGCCCACCCAGAAGCGCCCAAACTCGCCGTAGCGGGCGGACGCCTCATCGAAACGCATGGTGTAGACGACCTCCTTGAGGTCGTCGGGGTGTTGGGCGAACAGGGTGACCCCCCATTCAAAGTCGTCGGTGCCCGTCGAGCCCGTGACCACCTGCAGCACCCGACCGGCGAACTTCCTGCCCGAGGCGCCGTGCTCGTACATCAGGTCCTTGCGTTCCTCGTAGGGCAGCGTGAACCAGTTGGCGTCGGGCCAGCGGCGCTTCGACATGGGGTAGAAGCAAAAGGCCGGCTTGTCCTCCGGCGGCAGCTGGGGGAACAACCGGGCCTGGCGCATCTCCTCGGGTACCCCCTTGGCGTACTCGGACACCTCGGTCAGCGAGACATAGCTGTCGATGAGTTCCAAGCCGGCGGCCACCAACGCGCTCTGCAGGCGGCGCAGCTGCCACTGGTCGACCGAGAGCGCCATCACGCCGAGGTCGGCCTTGTGCCCCAGCAGGGCCACGCACACCGCCTGGTCGTCGCCCTCGTTTCCCGAGGCCAAGGCCTGGGCCACCGCGGTGCGATCGACGGAGGACGGCACCTTGAAGAACAGGTGCACCACGGCTTGGCCGACTGAGGGAACGGAGGGAGAGCTCATGGTGCCGAGCCTACGGCCCGGGGCGGGTTGGGTCCCGTTCGCACGCCAGTAGGGTGCCGAGCCATGGCCGAGGCCAACACCAGCATCGTCGCTGGCGACGACGACGTCCCCGACTGCGAGCTGTTGGCGGAGCCGACGCCCGGCAAATTGCGCTCGCCCACCTACGTGCTGCGCCTGCTGTTGGGCACCGCCACCTTGGGCATCGGCCTGCTGATCGTGGTGTTCTACGACGACGCCATCGCCGGCCTGGCCTACAACCAGCGGTTGCTGCTGGACGCGTTTCCCGATGTCATCCAGTCCCTCGTAGGGTCGCTGGGTGCCTATGCGCTGGCGGCGGTGGTGCTGGCCGTCAACGCAGTGCTGCTCAGACAGCGTCGCCTTCGCACCGCGTTGACCCTGGACCTGGCGGCGGTACTCGGGGCGGCCGGTGCCTACGGAGCCGGCCTGGTGATGGAGGCGCTGTCCAGCTCAGGCGCCCTGGACCAGTTCCTGGAGGCCCGATTCAGCAACCAAGGCATCCCCCGGGTGACCACCTCGCCGCTGCTCGGTGCCACCATCGCCGCCCTGGTGCTGGGGGGTCCGTGGCTCAGTAGTCGCTGGCGGGGGGCCTGGTGGTGGGCCACGGTCGGCTACATCGCCGCCGTGTCGGTGCTGTCCACGTCGGGGTTCCTCGGCGTACTCATCGACCTGGGCGTTGGCACCGTGGTTGGCTCGCTGGTGGGCATCGTCGTGGTGACGCCCAATCGAGACCCTGCGGGGCCCGACGTGGTTGCGACCCTGCGGCGCTTGGGGATGCCACCGGTGATGCTGCAGCCCATGGTGGTTTCCTCGGCCTCCTCGGTTCGCTGGCACGGCGCGTTGGCCGACGGGCGGGAGGTGGCCGTCAAGGTGCTCGGTCCCAACCGCCACGCGGCCAACCTGCTGAACCGCCTGTGGCGGGTGGTCCGGCTGAAGGGGGCCGCCGGTGAGCGGTCGTTCGGCTCGCTTCGACGAGAGGCCGACCACGCCGCGTTGGCATCGCTGCAGGCGCACAACCTGGGTGTGTGCACGCCCCGGGTGCTCGGCTTCGGTGAGGTGGGTTCGGCCGGCATGCTGCTGGTGACCGAGTACGTCGCCGCCTCAGACCTGGACACGCTGCCCACCGAGCGCATCGAGCGCGTCCTGGAGCACATCTGGGGCGAGCTGGGCATTCTGCGTCGGGCCCGCATTGCCCACCGGCGCCTGACCCCCGACAACATCATGGTGGACGACGACGACACCGTGTGGCTGGTGGACTTCTCCGGCGCCGAGGTGGTGGCCGAGGACTCGCAGATGACTGACGACGTGGTGGAGCTGCTGGGGGCCACCGCCGCCCTGGTGGGCCCTGAGCGTGCGGTGGCCCCCGCCCTGGCCATCCTGGGTCGGGAGCCCCTGGTGGATGCGCTTCGCCGACTCCAGCCGCTGGCGGCCTCCTCAGCCACCCGGGAGGCGCTCGGAACCTCCGGATTCAAGGCGCTGCGCAGCGAGGTATCGCACGCCACCGCAACCGCCGAGCCCCCCGACACCGAGGAACTCTCGCGCTTCAGCACCCGGCGCATCGTCACCTTGTCGATGGTGGGGGCAGCCGCCTACTTCCTGGTCCCCCAGCTGGCCTCGGCGGGCAACCTGTGGGAGGAGACCCAAAGCGCCAACTGGGCGTGGGCGGCGGCGGCCGTTGCCTTCTCGGCTGCGTCCTACGTCGGCGCCGCACTGGCATTGGTGGGCGGCATACCCAACCGCCTGTCCTTTGTGCGCTCGCTGTTGGCCCAGGTGGCGGCGTCGTTCTCCGAGACGATCACGCCCGCCAAGGTCGGCGGCATGGCCCTCAACGTCCGGTTTCTCACCAAGCAGGGGGTGGACGCAGCCGTCTCGGCCTCCGGCGTGGGCATGTCGGTCATCGCCGGGCTCATCGTGCACATCGTGGTGGCGGCATCGTTCATCACTGCGGCGGGGCGCTCCGGCGCAGATCGCAACCTCTCGCTGCCGTCGCTCACCACGGTGCTGCTGGTCGCCGCCGGCCTCCTGGCCGTCTCGGGGCTGGTCATGTTGACCCCGTGGGGCCGCAGGATCTTCCTGCGCAACCTCATCCCGGCCCTTGAGCGCGCCCGCGACGGCGTCGTCGGCATCGCCACCAGACCTCTCAAGGTGGCGTCGTTGTTCGGCGGATCGCTGCTGACCACCATGTCGTATCTGATGGCGCTCTACGTCTCGGTGTTGGCCTTCCGGGGCACGGCCGGCTTCGTCGACGTTGGCGTCGTCTACCTCACCGGCGCCTTCGTTGCCTCCGCCGCACCGACGCCGGGAGGCCTCGGCGCAGCCGAGGCCGCCTACATCGCCGGCCTCACCGCGATTGGCACGCCCTCGGCCATCGCCGTTCCGGCGGTGTTCCTGTTTCGGCTGGCCACCTTCTGGCTGCCGGTGGCGCCGGGCTGGGCCGCCCTCAACTTCCTGCGCCGCAACGACGACCTGTAGCCGCCAGAGAACGGCGGTTGAGCGCCGACCCTAGTAGTCCATGTCGCCCATGTCGCCGCCCGTGCCACCCTCCGGGGCGTCGGTCACCACGACCTCGGTGGTGAGGAACAACCCGGCGATGGACGAGGCGTTCTGCAGGGCCGAGCGGGTCACCTTGGCGGCGTCGATGATGCCGGCGTCCACCAGGTTCTCGTACTCGCCGGTGCGGGCGTTCAGCCCCTCGTGTCCGGTCAGGGCCCGCACCGCCGCCACGGCAACACCGCCCTCCAGGCCTGCGTTCTCGGCGATCTGGTTGAGCGGACCCTGAAGCGAGCGGGCGACGATCCGTGCGCCGACGGCCTCGTCGGCGTCCAGGCCGGCCACGATGGCCTCCACGGCCTCCTGCGCCCGCAGCAGGGTGACGCCACCACCCGCAACGACGCCCTCCTCGATGGCCGCTTTGGTGGTGGAGACGGCGTCCTCGATGCGGTGCTTCTTCTCCTTGAGCTCCACCTCGGTGGCGGCGCCCACCTGCAGCACCGCAACGCCGCCGGACAACTTGGCCAGCCGCTCCTGGAGCTTCTCGCGGTCGTAGTCGCTGTCGGTGTTGTCGATCTCGGCCTTGATCTGGGAGATGCGCCCGTCCAGGTCCTCCTGGGCACCGCCGCCGCCGACGATGGTGGTCTCGTCCTTGGTGACGATCACCTTCTCCGCCCGACCCAACAGGCCCAACTCGACGCCCTCCAGCTTCAGGCCCACCTCCTCGGAGATCACCTGGCCGCCGGTGAGGATGGCCATGTCGGCCAGCATGGCCTTGCGCCGCTCGCCGAACCCTGGGGCCTTCACGGCCACCGAGTTGAAGGTGCCGCGGATCTTGTTCACTACCAGCGCCGCCAGGGCCTCGCCCTCGACGTCCTCGGCGATCACCGCCAGGGGTTTGCCCGCCTGCATCACCTTCTCCATCAGCGGCACCAACTCACCAACCGCCGAGATCTTCGAGCTGAGGAACAGGATGTAGGGGTCCTCGAGCACGGCCTCCATGCGGTCCGAGTCGGTCACCATGTACGGGGACACGTAGCCCTTGTCGAAGCGCATGCCCTCGGTGAGCTCCATGGACATGCCGAAGGTGTTGGCCTCCTCGACGGTGATGACGCCGTCCTTGCCCACCTTGTCGATGGCGTCCGAAATGGTCTGGCCGATCTGGTTGTCGGCGGCCGAAATGGCGGCCACCTGAGCCACCTGTTCCTTGGAGTCGACGTCGATGGCCAGCTCGGCGATGCGCGCAACGGCCGCATCGGTGGCGGCCGCCATGCCCCGCTTGACCGCCATGGGGTTGGCCCCTGCGGCAATGTTGCGTAAGCCTTCGCGCACCATGGACCAGGCCAGCACCGTGGCCGTCGTGGTGCCGTCGCCTGCGACGTCGTCGGTCTTCTTGGCCACCTCCTTCACCAGGTTGGCGCCGATGGCCTCGAGGGGATCCTCCAGGTCGATCTCCTTGGCGATGGAGACCCCGTCGTTGGTGATGGTCGGGGCGCCCCACGACTTGCTGAGCACCACGTTGCGGCCCTTGGGGCCCAGCGTGGCCCGCACGGCGTCGGCCAGCTGGTTCAGTCCGGAGTCCAGCGCCCGCCGGGCGTCGTCGTGGTACGTGATCTGCTTGGCCATGGGTTCCTCCTCGGACACGCCCCGGGGCGGTCGCTCAAGCGGGTGTGACGAACCCATGTTTTAGCACTCGCCCACGTCGACTGCTAACCGCCCCGGGTGCGGCCGGGGCGGCGCACCAGAACGCGAGTCGGCCCGTCAGCCGCCGGCCACTGCGGGAACGATGGCGACGGTCTCGCCGTCGGGCACGGGGGTGGAGAGCCCGTCCAGGTACCGCACGTCCTCGTCGCTGACGAACACGTTCACGAAGCGCCGAAGCTGCCCGTCCTCGCCAAAGATGCGCTCCCGGAAACCGGGATGGCCCTCCTCCAATGCGGCCAACACCTCGCCCACGTTGGTGCCGTCCACCTCAACGGCGGCCTGGCCTCCGGTGAAGGTTCGCAGGGTGGTGGGGATGCGTACGGTCACGGCCATGATGGCTGCTCCTTGTGTGTTGCGATGCTGGGGCCGCTGAACTTCGCCGACCGGTTTCCGGCGACGATGGTACCGACCCGCTTGGGTGCCACTGGCAACCGACCTGGTCGCCCGGTTGTTCCCGACCGGTCGACGACGACCCAACCCCCATAGGATGGCGGGGCTCGGTCTCCCCGACATGATCGGGATGGTCATCACGGCCCGAGCTCCTCACATGACCGAGCCATCGACCTCCACCCCGACCGCGCCACCCCTGGATGGGCCCCTCCGCAGCGTGTCGCACCGCGCCTACGACGTGGAGCGCCTGGCCTCCACCCGCACCTCCACGGTCACGGTGGCGCTTCCCGCCCGAAACGAGGCGGCCACCGTGGGCGACATCGTGGCCGCGCTGCGCCGCGACCTGGTGCTGGGTGGCCTCGTGGATGAGCTGATCGTCATGGACGATCACTCCAGCGATGACACCGCCGTCATTGCTGCCGCCGCAGGCGCCCGGGTGGTGCCGTCGACGTCCCTCCTGGCCGAGGTGGGCTGGGGCCACGGCAAGGGAGAGGTGCTGTGGAAGTCGCTCTGCGCCAGCCGGGGCGAGGTCGTCGTGTGGTGCGATGCCGACATCACCGACTTCTCCAGCCACTTCGTCACCGGGCTGCTGGGGCCGCTGCTGTCCGACCCCGAGGTGCAGTTCGCCAAGGGCCACTACGCCCGCCCCGGCGAGGACGGCACCGGCGGTGGTCGGGTCACCGAACTGGTGGCCAGGCCCCTGCTGTCGATGTTCTTCCCACACCTGGCCCAGGTGGCCCAGCCGCTGTCCGGTGAGTTCGGTGGGCGGCGTGCGCTGCTGGAACGCCTCGGGTTCGTACGGGGCTACGGCGTGGACGTGGGCCTGCTCATCGACGTGGCCGCCATGGTGGGCGTCGGCGCCATCGCCCAGGTTGATCTGGAGCTGCGCACGCACCGCAATCGCCCCTTGGCGCAGCTGGGCCCCCAGGCCGCAGCGGTGGCGGCCGCCATCCTCCGACGCGTCGACCCGGAGCTGGTGACCGACACCATGACGTTGGAGCGGCCCGACTTCGCACCCTTGGAGGTGGAGCTTGGCGAGTTGCCCCCCATGGTCCAGGTGGACGAGTACCGGCGACGCGCCGCGACCTGATCGCGGGTGACGGCCCCTCAGCAGTCGGGCCAGGTCAGCCGTCCGGGCTGCCCAGCATTCTGGTGAGCAGGGCCTCGGCAGACGCCGCCACGGCCGCCGCGGCATCGGCGAAGGCCGCCTCCCGGCCCGCGTCGGCCACCAGCGAGGCCACCTCGAGGCCAACCGGCAGGTCGTGGAGGCCCGGGTCGAGGTCGCCAACCACCGCCCCCACCGGGACGCCGAGCTGACCGGCCAGCTCGGCCACCCCGCCGACCACCTTGCCCTCGAACGACGCGGCGTCCATCAGCCCCTCGCCGGTGAGCACCGCGTCGGCCGCCTCGATCGCCTCGTCCAGGTCGACGCGCTCGGCCACCACCTCGAAGCCCCCTCGCAGGGTTCCGCCCAGCGCGGCCAACGCCCCGGCCAACCCACCGGCGGCTCCCGAACCGGGCAGGGCTCCGACCTCCACCTGGTACTGCTCGGCGTAGAGTTCCTCCAGCCGGCCCAGGCGGCGCGACAGCAGCTCCACCTGCGCCGGCGATGCGCCCTTCTGCGGGCCGAACTGGCGGGCGGCGTCGGCGAAGCGAGTGCGCACGTCGCAGGCCACCTCCAGCCGCACTCCGGCCAGCCGGGGCACCGGCCCCAGGGCCCGGAGCGCTCCGAGGCCTCCGTCGGTGGTGGCCGAACCGCCCATGCCGACGATGATGCGGGTGGCCCCGGCGTCCAGGGCGGCCGCCAACAGCTCGCCGACCCCCGTCGTGTCGGCCGCCAGGGGGTCGTTGCCCTCAGCACCTCCGGCCAGTTCCAGCCCGGCCGCCCTGGACATCTCCAGCACTGCGGTGCGGCGCGCCAGTCGCCAGCGCGCCTCCACCGGGTCGCCCAGCGGACCCGTGACGGTGGTGGTGCGGTTGGGGCCGCCCATCACCTCCAGGAAACCCTCGCCACCGTCGCTCAGCGGCACCCGAACCGGATCGGCGCCCCATCGCGTCACGCCGTCGGCCAGGGCGTCGGCTGCCCCGGCCGCGCTCAGCGAACCGCGGAATTTGTCGGGGGCCAGCACCACTCGCACCGCCGCAGGCTATCGACGGGTCGGCACCACCCCGGTTCAGCCGGCAGCGGTGGTGGCCGAGGCGGCGGTGGTCGCTGCCCCTACGGCCGTGGTGGCCGAACCGTCCGCCGCCGCGTCTGCCCCTGCCGCAGCACCGGGGTTCTCCGGATCGAAGCCATCCCCGAGGATCACGATGACCTGGGCGTTCTTACCGGCCGCCTCGATGTCGATCTCGGGCGGTCGGGCCTCGACAACCGTCTCGGGCAACCCGAGCGCGGTTGCGACCGCCTTGGCATCGGCCTCGTAGCCCGAATCGAAGAACACCTTGGTGGGTTGGCCGGGCGAACCGTTGAGCGCCGCGGGGTTCTGATAGCCCGCCTCCGTGAGCTTGTCGGCAATGGTGCCGGCGGCACCCGACACACCGGCGGCGTTGGCCACGGTCACCTTGAGGTCGGCGATGGGCACCGACGTTGACGAAGGGGCCGTTGTGGTGGTGGAGGTGTCGGATTCGCCGTCGCCCCCGCCCTGGGTGGTGGACGTCTCCGAGTGCAGATCCTGGGAGGTCGTCACCTGGCCGGTTCCGGGGTTCTTCCAGATCAGCAACGCCCCGATGAGCACCGCGACGGCCACCAGTGCAACGCCACGGCTCGCGTTGGCCTGCGGGGGGCGAGGAGGTCGTGATCGTGTCGGTTCGGTCATGTCCACTCCCGCCTAGACCTGGTGCTGTTCAGCGCTGCGCTCCGGGGCGGTTAACGGTGCGAAACACGCGGTGTGATGAGGAGAGTAGTGCCCTGGAGGGGCCCGATCGGTGACCCTTGGGGGAGTGATCCCTCACTGCGAAGGCGCCGGCCCCGACGCCGACGCACTTGGTGGTTGGCCAACCTCGCGTGGCGTCTGGTTGGTGCCGGCCCTACGGGGCGCCGTCGCTCGCCGCCATGCGCCGCCGGGCCACCTCGTAGGCGGCCACGGCCACTGCGGCCGCCACGTTCAACGAATCGAGGTTTCCCCGGAGGGGCAACGACACCACCTCGTCGCACCGGCGGGTGACCAGTGGCGACAGCCCCTTTCCCTCGGCCCCCGCCACCAGGCAGATCGGGGCGTCGGCCACGGCCAGGTCATAGATCGACCCCGCCCCGGCGCTGTCCAGGCCGATCACCCACACACCCTCGCTCCGCAGCTGTTCCAGCGCCGACGGCAGCCCTCCCACCAGTGCGATGGGCAGGTGCTCGATGGCGCCGGCCGCCGTCTTGGTCACGGTCGGGGTCAGGTGGGCGGCCCGGTGCCGGGGCAGCACCACACCCGACACCCCGGCGCATTCGGCGGTGCGCAGCAGTGCCCCCAGATTGCCGGGATCGGTCACCGAATCGAGCGCCAGCAGGAAGGGTGCAACGCCATGGGCCGGGCGAGCCAAATCGTCCAACTCCGCCGGCTGCATCTCGGCCGCGAGGGCCACCACGCCCTGGCTGGATTCGGTGTGGCTCTGTCGCTCCAACGCCTTGCGACCCACCTCGCTCAACGTCACCCGCTGCTCGCGAGCCAGCTGGCGGATGTCGTCCAGGATGGGGGACGGGTCGAGGTCCTCGGCCATCACCACCTCTCGCACCTTGCGGGCCCCGGCCAACAGCAGCTCTCGGACCGCCTGGCGGCCCTCCACCTGATCGCCGCCCAGACCAAGGCGCTTGGTGACGCCCTTGCGAGATGGACCACCCTTCGAGCCGCTGCGTCCCGGCGGGGAAGCACCACGTCCCGCCTTGGCCGGGCCACCGGAGCGACCGGCGCGTCCCGGTTGGGCCGATCGAACTGGCTTGCCGGAGCGTCCTGGCTTTCCCGATCTCCCCGGCTTGCCCGACCTCCCCGGCTTGCCCGACCTCCCCGGCTTGCCCGACCTCCCCGGCTTGGCGGCGCTCACGAGCGCACCACCAGCGCCGAGGCCAGCGCGACGACCGCCTCACCCGAGCCCAACGAGCCCACGCCCTCAGCCCGCCGGCCCTTCACCGAGACCGGCGCCCCCACCACGGCGCTCAACCGCTCCACCATGGCGGGCCGATGCGGGGCAAGCTTCGGGCGCTCGGCAATGACCGAGCAGTCGACGTTGAGCGCCCGCCAACCGTCCCTCGCCAGGCGCGCCACCACGCCGTCGAGCAGCTCCATCGAGTCGGCACCTGCGTGGGTCGGGTCGGTGTCGGGAAACATCGCGCCGATGTCGCCCTGCCCGACGGCACCCAGCAGTGCATCGGCCACGGCATGGGCCACCACATCGCCATCGCTGTGCGCCTCAAACCCCGGGGAGTCGGGGATCTCCACCCCGCCCAGCACGCAGCGGCGGCTCGGGTCATCGGAGAATCGGTGGATGTCGAACCCATTACCCACCCGCAGCTCCGGGGTCATGAGTTGGTCCCGGTTGCTGGCTGCATGGGTGGTGGCCTCATCGGCGAAGTCTCCCACCTGGAGCGGGGACGGGCTGCGAGCGGCCAACAACGACTCCGCCACGGCCAGGTCGGAGGGTGTCGTTACCTTCAGGTTCGACGGGTCGCCCTCCACCACCACCACCCGCGCACCCAACTCCTCGCACAGCGTCGCATCGTCGGTCGCCTCGCCACCGCCCGCATGTGCTCGGCGCAACACCTCGGCCCGGAACGCCTGCGGGGTCTGCACCGCCACCACGGTGTCGCGATCCACCGGCACGCCGTCCCGGCTGCGAAGGGTGTCTGCCACGGCCACGCCGGGCACCGCGGCGCCGGCCGGCCGGTCGCTGCCGGGTTCGCCCGCATCGGCGGTTGGGCCAACTGCGTCGAGGAGGCGGCGAAAGAGCGCCTCGTCGGCCATGGGCCGGGCACCGTCGTGCACCAGCACCACCTCGGCGGTGGACGGCACCGCGGTCAACCCGGCCCGCACCGAGGCCGAGCGGGTGGCTCCACCGGCAACGATCCGTTGGACGTCGGGCGTGCCATCGGGCAGCTCGGCTACGCCGTCCGGCAGCACGACCACCACGCCATCGGACACGGCGAGGGCGGCCTCGATGGCCCATGCCACCAGGGGGCGACCGCCCAGGGGCACGAACTGCTTCGCTGCGCCAAAGCGACGACCAGAGCCGGCGGCCACGACCACCGTCCACACCTCTCCTGTCATGTCACGCTCCGCAGCACTGGTCTGGACACCGCCGTTCCGAACCCGTTACGAGGTGGGCCCTAGGATGTCGGCGTGGAACGATCGAAGCTAGTTGAAGTGACCCTGTTCGCGGCGTTGGAAGACGCCGAGCTCGACCGGGTACTCGACGCCTCCGAGGATCTGGAGCTGGTGCGGGGCGATGTGTTGTTCAAGGAGGGCGAACCGGCCGACACGCTCTTCGTGGTGCAGTCGGGCCGCGTGGCCATCGGCAACCGGTCGGTGGACGGCCGAGAGTCCATGGTGGCGCTCATGGAGGCCGGCGATCTCTTCGGCGAGATGAGCCTGTTTGACGGCACCGGCCGCTCGGCCGACGCCCGGGCCCTGGAACCATCGCTGGTGCTGTCGGTGCCGTTCACCCCGCTGCGGGCCATTCTTGATGAGCGGCCAGCGCTGTTGTGGGAGGTGGTCAAGATGCTCAGCCAACGGCTGCGGCAGATGGACGCCGCACTCGCCGACGCGTTCTTCCTCGACGTCACCGGGCGCACCGCCAAGCGCCTGCTGGAGCTGGCCGGCGATGCCGACAGCTTCGAGATCCCCATCACCCAGGAGGAGCTGGCCGGGCTCATCGGCGCCAGCCGAGAGCGGGTGAACAAGGCCATTTCGGCGTTCATGCGGCTGGGCTGGATCGAGCAGAACGAGCGCAGCTACAGCATCCTGAAGCGCCGCGAGCTGGAGATTCGGGCCCGCTGAGGCGGCTAGTTTCCCCTCATGAGCGACGACCCAAACCAGATCCGAGCAAAGCTGGAATCGGAGTACGCCAAGGTGCGAGAGGACCTGGGCGAGGTTCATGTGGCCTACGAGGCCGTCATGGCCGCCGGTCCCGAGGACGATCTCCACGGCCTCCTGAAGAAGCTGGAAAAGGAAGTGAAGGAGGCCCGGGACGGGGGCGTCGCCAAGTCGGGCGCCAACGGCCACAAGCGGGCGCTCCAGAAGTGGCACAGCCTGAAGGGCTGAAACGGCCCAGCCTGAAGCGCTGGACCTCAGGCGATCCGGTGCAACTCGGCGGTGAGGTGGTGGGTCATGGGCTCACCCACGGCGGCCATGGCGACGTCGTAGGTCAGGCGATCGCCGGTGACCAGGTAGCGCCGCTCGGTGGCCGTGACCTCCTTGGCGGTGGGTGCGCCGGCCACCACTGTGGAGTCGATCGCCAACCGAACCGCGTGGCGGTCATCTGCTCCGCCCGGATGGGTGGCGATGCCCGATCCGGCCTCGATCAACCCGGGCGCCTGGGCCACGACCAGCTCGACCGCTGCCTCGCCGATCACCCGCAGGTACCCCGTCTCGGCGTGCAGGGGACGGCCGTCGTCGGCGTGCTTGGTGGTGGAGGTGTACTGGATCACCGGCTTGTCGGCCAAGGGCGCAAACGTGATGGCCTCGGTATAGGCGAAGCCGTCGATCGTGGGGTACTCCCCCACCCCGGTGCCCTCCCACCGGCCCAAGAGCGGCCGGAAGGGGTCCAGGGCCGGCGACATCGAGAACGCCGCTGCGGCCGGGGTGGCAGATGGCGGGGCGGCGGGCCGGGGGGCTGCCGCCGACGCGTCGCCCAGTGGTGGCCCGGCACCCACCGCATCGTCGGGCCCGTCCCCGCCCAGCAGGTGCGCCCAGCGGTTCTCCCGGCGGCCGGGCTGACGAGCCAGCTCCCGCACCAGGGGAACGGTGCGACCGGCCAACTCGCCCAGCGCCTCGTCCACCTCGGCCAGGTCGGCGAAGCCGTGCAGGCGTCCGGACCGGCTGTTCAGCTCGCCCGGGGTCTGCGGCCCGCGCAACATCAGCAGCGTGAGAACGGCCCGGCGGCCCCCGGACAGCTCCAACACCTCGTCGGCCACCTGACGGTACTTCTCACGTCGCTCCCCGGGCCGAGGGTGCACGCGGCGGATCAGCGATCGTTCCCGAAGCCGGTCGAGGGCAGCGCTGACCTCGACCTCGCCCAACTCCATGATCGGGTTGCGGCCGGAGGACTGGTTGGTAGCCGTCACCAGGCTGTTGAGGGTGAGGGGATAGGTGGAGGGAACGGTGAGCTCCTTCTCCAGCAGGCACCCCAGCACGCGCACTTCGACAGCGCTGAGTGGATCGGCCGGTTCGGTCGGGTCGGCGTTCACGTTGTGGTGTCTCCCGGGCCTGGAGTGCTGCCACCGGTCCGGAGAAAGCCCAGCGCCCGCGCCCAGGCATCGGCGGCATCCTCCGCTCGATAGGAGTCCCGGTCCGGGTCCTGGACGAACCCGTGATCCGCCCCCGGGTAGCGAACAACCGATGCCACCTGTGCCAACTCGTCCACCTCGGCGGCGGGCAACCACGGGTCCTCCGTGCCACAGAGGGCCAGCACCGGGCAGGCCCCCTCGGCGGCGACCGAGTCGATGGCGTCGGCCTGGTGTGGCGACCTCCAGGCCTCGGGCATGCGGATCATGCCGTAGAAGGCCACCGCGGCGTCGAAGCGACCGCTGCCCGCCGCCTTCATGGCGTACATCCCGCCCATGCAGAACCCCATCACCCCGACGCGCTCGCAGCCCGTGGCCTCGGCGGCGGCCAGCGCATCGGCCAGCTTCTCGTCGTCGCGCAGCGTCGAAACGGCCGCCAGCCGGGCCTGAAGGTCGAGGTGCTCACGGCCCGGCCACGGCTCGGGTTCCACGACCACCCAACCCTGCTCGTCGGCCAGGCGCCGGGCATGCTCATCGAAGAGCGGTCGCAGACCGCCGATGTCGGGGAGCAACACCAACCCAAGGGTGGCCTCGCCGAGAGATGGTCTGGCCAGCTCGGCGGGCGTTCCGGTGGACAGGGTGATGCGCACGGCGCCTCCCCTACTGGTAGCGGGTGAGGATGGACGACTCGGCCTGCTGGCTGAGCCCGTCACGGATCACGGCCGCCAGCTGCTCGGTCACGCCGTCCACCCGGGAGAGTTCCTCGGTAGAGGCCCGCATCAGCTTGTCGAAGCGGCCGCAGTGGCCCACGACGGCCTCGATCACCGGCTCGGGCAAACGAGGCAGGATGCGGCCCAGGATGCGGTAGCCCCGGGGCTGCATGGACTGATCGAGGTCCAGCAGTTCCCCGCTGAGGCCAAGCACGTCTCCGACGTCGTCGGGATCGGTGACCTCGCCGGGGTCCAGCTCGCTCAACCGTGCCAGCGCCTCGTCCGGCTTCATGTGGTCCGGCGCGTAGTCGCGCACGACGTAGGTCTGCTCGTCGCCCACGCCCGCCATCATTTCCAACAGCTGCAGGCGGACCAGCCGCCCATCGGCCCCCAACTCGATCAGGTGATGGCGCAACTCATCAGCGATGCGGCTGACCATCTCGGAACGCTGCAGCACCACGATCACGTCGCGCAGGGTGACCAGCCCCTCCACCTCGTGGGCGGTCAGGCTGGCCAGCTCCTCGTTCAGGCGGCTCTTGTAGCGCTCCAGGGTCTGCAGCGCCTGATCGCAGCGGTTGAGGATGTTGGGGATCGACTCCAGCTGGTACTTCTCGTCGCCCCGGTACACGGTGAGCACCGCCATGTCCTCGGAGACGGTGGCCACCGGCACGCCCACCGACCGGGCCACGCGCTCGGCGGTGCGGTGTCGGGTGCCGGTTTCGGTGGTGGGCACGTTGGGGTTGGGCACCAGGTGCACGTTGGCCCTGGCAATCCGTGACGAATCGGACGACAGGATGATGGCGCCGTCCATCTTGGCCAGCTCGCTGAGGCGCTGCGGTGTGAAGGCGGCGTCCAGCAGGAACCCGCCCGAGCACACGTTGAGCACGTCCGGCCCGTCGCCCACCACGATCAGCGCCCCCATGCGGGCCTTGGAGATGCGGTCCAAGCCCTCCCGCAGGTTCGTTCCGGGCGCAACCGACGAGAGCGCGTCCCAGAGTTCTTGTTTGCGGCGCGGGATCACACCCTGATCGTAGCGGGAGGCCCGCCCACTCCACGTCGTGATGGCGCCACCCTGCGCCCGGCCCCTTCATCGCCGCCGATCGCAGGAGCCATCCTGGACGGTGCCGCGAGCACTCCGCAGCGGGCGGGCGAGCGCGCACACAGGCGGAAGGACGACGGACGGGACGATCCCCTCCGGGTCGTGCCTCACGTGAGGCGAGGTCGCCGGCGACGCCGCTCTGGGTACCGATCGCCGGAGATGGCCGCCAGCCGGGCGGTCACCAGCCGCTCCACCAGGGCACTCGGAAGCGGTTCATCGACCGCGAACCTGAGCGCGCCCTTGGAGGTCGGGTAGTCGGCGACCTCGTCCGCGAGTTCGCTCAGGACGCTGCCGCTGTGTGGGAGGTAGCTCAGGTGGTTCGTGAACGCAGCAAACCCGGCGACCACCTCCCCATCGACCTTGAAGGCCGGCATACCGTACGACAGGCACTCTTCGGCTTGCGGCACGAGATCGAGAATCGCAGCGCGCAGCTGCCGCAGCGTCCGTCGCTTCGGCTCGTCCAATGCATCGAGGTAGCCGTCAATCACCGTTCCTGCCATGCGCGAATCCTCGCGCACACGATCCAGGTTCTCACGGAACGCCACCACGCCCGGCTCGCATGGGCGAGGTGCGTTGTGCCTTGCTTCCCGGGACAGCGGTCGTCACACGGCTCGAAGGTTGGACTCGGTGAGCGCCACCGCCGCGAGGGCCTCCCCCAGCGTTCCGACGGTGTGGACCGTGCCGTCGTCGGCGCCGGCCTGCCGGCCAGGACCAGCGGGCTCGGCCGACAACGCGCAGGGCGAATCCGGATCACCGGAACCGTAGGGCGCCACGATGCGCCCGAAACCCAGCCTGGCCGCCTCGGCGATACGGCGGGTGGGTTCGGGCACGGCCCGCAGCTCGCCGGTGAGGCCCACCTCGCCAACCACCATGACATCGGGCGGCACGCTGCGTTGGGTGGCCGCCGACGTCAGCGCCGTGGCCACGGCCAGATCGACCGCCGGTTCGCGCACCGTAAGCCCGCCGGCCACCGACACAAAGACGTCGGCGCTGGCCAGGTTCAGCCCCGCACGCTGGGCCAGCACCGCCAGGATCAGGTCGATCCGTTTGGGCGACAGTCCGGTGACGGTGCGGCTGCCGTTGCCGCCGCCCCCCGGACGGGCGCTGACCAGCGCCTGCACCTCCACCAGCAGCGGCCGACGACCCTCCAACACCGCCACCACCGCCGAGCCCGGTACCCCCGCCTTGCGGTCGGCCAGCAGTAGCCCGGACGGGTCGTCCAGCGGCTCCAGGCCGTGTCGACCCATGCGGAACAGGCCCACTCGGTCGGTGGCACCGAAGCGGTGCTTCACCACGCGCAGCAGGCGCAACGCACCGTCGCGGTCGCCCTCGAAGTGCATGACGGTGTCGACGGTGTGCTCGAGCACCCGGGGGCCGGCCAGCCCTCCGTCCTTGGTCACGTGACCCACCAGTACCACCGCGGCGCCAGTGCGACGGGCCGCGGCCACCAGCCGGTTGGCGGCCTCCCGCACCTGGGTGACCGAGCCCGGCACCCCGCTGACCGACGGGTCGAACAGCGTGTGCACCGAGTCCACCACCATGAGTTCGGGCCGGCACTCGGCCATGCGGCCCAGCACCGCGTCCAGGCGGGTCTCGGCCAACACATCCAACCCGGCGACCACCGCACCCAGCCGGTTGGCCCGGCGCCGGATCTGAGCGGCCGATTCCTCGGCGCTCACGTACAGCACCCGCCGGCCGGATCGGGCGGCCCCGCCCGCCACCTGCAACAACAGCGTGCTCTTGCCCACCCCTGGTTCGCCGCCGATGAGGGTGACCGACGCACCGGTGAGCCCCCCGCCCAGCGTGCGGTCGAGCTCGTCCATGCCGGAGGCCAGGATCTCCTCGGCCGCGTCGGACACCGAGCCGATGGACTGAACCGTGCCCGGACGGTGCGGGATGGGGCCGTCGTCGACGACGGGGCCGGCCTCGACCAACGTGTTCCAGTCGCCGCAGGCACCGCAGCGCCCCGACCACTTCGGCTCGATGTGTCCGCACGCCTCGCAGGAGTAGGTCGAGGAGATGGAGGGTTTTGCAGCCATGACACCACGCTAGGAACGCGCAGTGACAACGAAGGCTGCGCACACCGGTGGGTCAGCCCTGGTGCGGCCGTGCCGTCCGGCTCGCGGCGTTGGCGAGACGTTGACCGGCCTGGGCCAAGGTGTCCGTCAAACCGGGCGGGCCGGACTGAATCTCAACCTCGAGATTTGCGGCGAGAGCAGCGATCGAGATGGTCAACCGCTCGATCGACCCGGCGCCAAGGCCCACCCGAAACCTGGCGGCGCCACCTTGAGGGTCGGCCTCGCGACGCTCCGAGTCGATCGGCTCGACGTCGGCGCCCAACCATCCCGCGATGCCTCGGACCTCCCCCGGCTCGCCGGTGACCACCAGCAAGGCCGACAGGTCGGTCGGGCGGGCGGCCTTGAGCGAGGCGGCGACGTACGTGGCGGCATCGGCGGCGGGCAATTGACGGGGCGCAAATCGGCGACCGGCGAGTCGGACGTCATCCATGCGGTCCACCCGGAACGTGCGCCAGTCCTCCCGCCGAAGGTCCCACGCCGCCAGGTACCAACGCCGACCGACCGACACCAGCTGGTGGGGTTCGACCAGCCGTCGCGAGACCTCGCCGTCGCGCCGTTGGTACCCGAAGCGCACCTCCTCGGTGTCGCGACACCCCTGCGTCAACACGGTGAGGTCGGCCGCGGACACCTGATCGCCGCCGGGCGACCATCGCAACACCTCGACGCTGTGTTGGATGGCCTCCACCCGGCGACGCAGCCGATCCGGAAGGATCTGGGCCAGCTTGGCCATCACCCGAACGCTGGACTCCTCGATGCCGACGATCGAGGCGACGGCCGCCGCCTGGAGCCCGACGGCCAGCGCGATGGCCTCGTCGTCGTCCACCAACAACGGCGGGAGCCGGGAGCCCGCCGCAAGCTGATAGCCACCATCGACCCCGACGGACGCGTCGACCGGGTAGCCCAGTTCCCGGAGTCGATCGATGTCGCGCCGCACCGTGCGCTCGCTGACGCCCAGCCGTTCGGCCAGCTCGGAGCCCCTCCAGAAGCGATGCGCCTGGAGCAGCCCGAGCAGCCTCAGCGCCCGCGCCGTGGGGTCGGTGCTCACCTCAGGACTGCCGCGTCCGGCTGCGAAGCGCTGCGAAGCACAGCGACATGCTGAGCGTCCCGAGGAGCGCGATGGCGACGAGCGACGACGCCAGGTCGCCCAGCGCCCACCCATCGAGGGCGAGCGACCGCAGGCCCTCCAACAGGTAGGTCACCGGGTTGACCGCAGCCACCTTGTCGAGCCACCCGGACAGCTGCTCACGAGGGACGTAGGAGGTGGTCATGAACAGGAACGGGAAGAACAACAAGAAGCTGGACTGCACCGCGGCAGGGTTGCCCGTCTTGAGTGCGATGGCGTATCCGAATCCCGCAAACGCCAGGCTCCACAGGGCGGCCAGGGCCACGAACACCACCATGCCCAGCACGCCCGACTGGAAATCGACGCCCAGCACCAGTCCCAGGCCCAGGATCGGCAGGGTGAGCGCCGCTGCGACCACGACATCGGCCACCATGTGACCCAGCAGGATCGCCAGGCGGCTGACGGGCGTGAGGAGCAATCGGTCGAGGTAGCCGTCCTGGACGTCGAGCACCAGCGACGGTGCTCGGGAGACCCCGGTCACCCCCAGCAGAATGGCCGTGGGCATTTGAAATGCGGTGTAGTCGAAGCCGTTGATGGAGCCTTCGGTGAGCCGGGACAAGGTGGCGATGTTGACGGCGAAGAAGAACACTGCGATCAGCACCGGCGGCATCACCGACTCGAGATCCTTCGGCACCGCCCGCAACGCTCGGCCGGCGATGTGGGAAACGTCGGCGAAGAACCCGGCCGGGCGGGCGCGAGCGACGTCCCTGGGGAGGGAGGGACGCAGCGGGGTGGCGGTGGTGGTGATGGCGGTCATCGCTGGTTCTCCTGGTTGTCGTTGGCTGAGCCGGTGTCGGTGCCGCTGTCGTCCTCGTTGATGGCCAAGCGGGTGCCGGTGACGTCGAGGAACACGTCATCGAGAGTTGGGGTCCGCAGGGTGAGGTTGACCAGCGCCACACCGTGACCGGCAAGCGCCACCGCAACCGGGCCGATGACGGCCGCGCCGTCGGTGGCCGTCACGACCACCTCGTGATCGTGCGCCTCGACGCCCTCCACCCCGTCCAGACCTGCGAGCGCGGCATGTGCGGCAGTCGGCTCCCCGTCGATCACGGCCACGATGACGTCGTTGCCGACGCTGCGCTTGAGCTCGGCGGGCGTTCCCTCCACGGCGAGGCGGCCGTGGTCGATGATGCCGACCCGATCGGAGAGCGTGTCGGCCTCCTCCAGGTACTGGGTGGTCAGCAGGATGGTGGTGCCCAGCTCACGGTTGAGTCGGCCGACCTCCTCCCACACCAGCTGCCTGCTGGCGGGGTCGAGGCCCGTCGTGGGCTCATCGAGAAACAGCACCTCGGGGTTGTTCACCAGTGCCACCGCCAGGTCGAGGCGACGCTTCATACCGCCCGAATAGGTGGACACGGGTTGGTGGAGCGCATCCCCGATGTCGACGACGTCCGCCAGCTCCCGGCGACGCCGGTCGGCCTCCGCCGAGCTGAACCCGAAGAGCTTGCCCTGGAGCATCAGCAACTCGGACCCGGTCTGCTTCGGGTCCAGCGCCGCCTCCTGCAGCGCAACGCCGATGCGCAGCCGCACTGCGCCCGGGTCCTCCACGATGTCGACGCCCGCAACGGTCGCCGAACCCGAGGTGGGCGCCAGCAAGGTGCACAGCATGCGAACCGTCGTGGACTTGCCCGCCCCGTTGGGGCCGAGGAACCCGTAGATCTCGCCGGGACGCACATCGAGATCGAGTCGGTCGACCGCAATCTGCTCGCCGAAGCTGCGGGTCAGCGCTCGCGCCGAGATGGCGCCCCGCGCCGCAGGCGGATCCACCCCGGCGTCCTGTGGGCCCGGAGGTCGGGTGCGTACGTCGGTCAAGGCCATGGAGTTGTTCATGGGACGATCTTCGTCCCTATTTAGGTCAGATTACGTCCGCAATCACGAAAAGGGCCGATCCGGTCCGGATCGGTGCGCCGCTTTGGGTGTGAGATCGGCGACCGGTGAGGTGGTCAGGCGCGGGCGAGGGTCGTCGCCGACCGGGGCCGGCGACGACCTTGAACCGCCGCACCAAGGCGGCTCAGCGAGCTGAGCAACGAACCCGTGAGCAGCCGGACCACCAGATGGGTACCCCAGATGGCGACGAACACGATCGCAATGGCGAACGGGGCGCCCTGCCAGGTGAGCGTCGACCACATGCGCTCCAGCGAACCCATCGGCGCTGTCGCCACGTCCCAGCTGTTCAGCCGGGAGATGCGCCCCAACACAACGCCGACCGCGCACAGCAGGTGAAGGGGCGCCTCCACCTGCCAGCGGGCGACCGTCGGCCGCACGCTGCGCACTTCCCGCAGCACCAGCTGGGTGCTGAGCAGGTACGCCAGGAACCCTGCGCCGATGAACGCTGCGTACATCGGGAGGATGCCGAAGATGACCACACCGTCGAATGCCGCCGCAGCCACGTCGCCTCGCAGGTGCACGAGGTCGGTCACCACATAGGGCGCGTTGGGAAGGGATGTCAGACAGAACAAGCGAGCGCTGCGCACCCCGACTTCGCCGAGCGGGGTGGAGCTTCGTTCAGATGTCGGCGCAGGGCTCCTCACCGGGGAGCAGGGCTGCGACCACCACCTGCCGGACGTCGCCCTTGCTGTCCACGAAGGGGACACCAGCGTCGAGGGCCGCATCGAAGACCTGCGCAGCGGAGTCGCCGGTGACCTCCGCACAACGCGGGCCCACCGCCGGGTTGCCGGGGTTGATGGTGCCGAAGAGATCGATGAACGCCGGGCCCGGCCAATCGGTCGTGGCGCCGCCCGGATCCGGGGTGGCCTGCGGCTCAATATCGATCGCCTCCACGCGCTCGGGCACCCATGGGCTGGTGTCCCCCGCCAGCCGACGGGACCGCTCGATCAGCCCGGCCAGCGTGCGCCGGGCCCGTTGCTGCGAGCCGGTGAGGCCATCGTCGAACCCCTCGCCCAGCGCGTACACGTTGACCTCGCTTGTCCTCCCTGACGGAGCGAATCGCACCGTCGTGCCGGGCATGTCGGTGATCTGGGGAGTGCCGTAGTCCACGCCGTCGCCGATGGCCCCCGACGCCGCCACCTCGTCGAGGAAGTCACTCAAGTCGTTGGACGCGATCTCGCCGGTCACCATCTGGGCGGGAGGCGGCACGGGGCCAACCGGCGCATCGGTGGCCCGTTGAGCCAACGCCAGGAAGACGCGGCCGTCGCCGTAGATGGTCACCTCGGGCACGTCGTTGGCAACGAAGGCGTAGGGCACGAACCCTCCGCCGGTGTCCACCTGCCACACCACCTGGTCGGCCGGGAGTACTTCGCCGCCGGACGTCGTCGGCGGCATGGACGGCGGGGACGTTGGCGGTGTCGAGGTTGAGGACCCGCCAGTGGTGACGCCATCAGGCTCGGGCGTTGTGGTCACTTCCGGCGAGCACGCCGAGAGGGCGAGCACCACCGCGACCAGGCCCGCGGCGACGGCCCCACCCACGGCGAGCGGCCGCGCCCCGCCCGTGAGCACATGAACTGGCAACGGCTCGAGGTGGTTGGACATGGCTGCCTCCGCTGGCGATGGTCCCTCGTTGGACGACGCACCACCCGCAACGAGTTCCCGGCTGGTGCAGATTGCTCAGTAGCGGCGGGTCTCGTTGTCCAACCGTCGGCTGCCCCGCAGGCCATAGGCCAACAGCAGGCCGGCCACAAGCACCACCACCCCGCCGGCCACCACCAGCAGTTGGGCCCGGCTGGTCCGCTGTTGGGACGTGGCGGCCAGCGCCGTGTCGCTCGCTTCCCCGGTGAGGTCTCGGCGCCACACCACCTGCGACCGTTTCGCGTCGGTGCCGTCGCCCTCTGGGTCCGCCCGGGCGTCGGCGTTGGATCCCGTCAGCTCCCCCGGCAGGTTCACCGTGAACTCCAGGGTGAGTGCGCCCGGTTCGGCCGCCAGCTCATTGGCCAACTGCTCGGCGGAGCGACCCAACGGCAGCCCATCGAGCGCCTCGGACACCCCCTCGTCGGAGAACTGGGTGAGCTCGCCATCGGTCACCAGCCGGCCGGCCAGCTCGTAGCGAGTGCCGCCGAAGGTGTCGACCACACCGACGTTGACCTCCCGCAGGGGGCCGTCCGGGCCGGTGATCTCCTCCAGCACGCCCTGCAAGGCATCGGGGCGGGGGTAGTCCTTCGAGGCCCGCATCCGCAGGGTGCCGGCATCGGTCACCTTCGGCTCGGCCACGGTCCATCCGGCGTCGTCCAAGCCCGACACGTCAACGGCATCCATGCCGCCCAGACGGGCCAGGGCCTCGCCATCGATGTCCACCACGGCGGTCACCGTGCCCGAGCCGTCCTCGGCCACATCGACCGTGACCGCCGCGTTCGCCTCGCACCCAGCCAGCACCAACACGACGGCGCCCAGCACCAACTCGCGCAGCCAGGAACGACGCTGGGGAGGCACGATGAACATTCGCCTCACCGTAGACGGGAAGGAGGGAAGGGTCAGACTGCGCCGTCGGCGGGGTCGGAGCCCCCGGCAATGTCGCCGGCGACCATCTCGGCGGGCGAATCGGGCGGCACGAAGCCCTCGACCGCCTTGAACACCGCGATGTTCTCGTCGGGGTTCTCCGGGTCGGGTTCGACGTCGACCACGATGATCTGGCCGGCGGTGAACTCCTTCTCCAGCAGCTTCTCGGAGACGGGGTCCTCGACCTGGCGTTGGATGGCGCGGCGCAGTGGCCTGGCCCCCAACGTCGGGTCGTAGCCGGTGTCGGCCAGGTGTTGCTTGGCCGCGGCGGTGATCTCCAGACCCATGCCCAAACCGGCAAGCTGCTCGGCCACACGGGCCGTCATCAGGTCGACGATCTGGATCACCTCGTCCTTGGACAGCTCGTGGAACACGATGACGTCGTCGATGCGGTTGAGGAACTCGGGGCGGAAATGCGCTTTGAGGGCGTCGTTGACCTTGGCCTTCATCTTCTCGTAGCTGACGGCCTCGTCAGCACGCGAGAAGCCAACGTTGGCCTTGCGCAGATCCGCGGTGCCCAGGTTGGAGGTCATGATCAACACGGTGTTGCGGAAGTCCACCGACCGGCCCTGGCTGTCGGTCAGGCGACCCTCTTCGAGGATCTGCAGCAGCGTGTTGAAGACATCTGGGTGGGCCTTTTCGATCTCGTCGAAGAGCACCACCGAGAACGGCTTGCGGCGCACGGCCTCGGTGAGCTGGCCACCCTCCTCGTAGCCCACGTAGCCGGGGGGCGAACCCACCAGGCGGCTGACGGTGTGCTTCTCCATGTACTCGGACATGTCGAGGCTGATCATGGCGGTCTCGTCGCCGAAGAGGAACTGGGCCAGCGTCTTGGCCAGCTCGGTCTTGCCCACGCCGGAGGGGCCCAGGAAGATGAACGAACCGGAGGGACGCTTGGGGTCCTTCAGGCCCGCCCTGGTGCGACGGATGGCCTGGGAGACCGACTTGATGGCCTGCTCCTGGCCGATGACCCGCTCGTGGAGTTCGTCCTCCATGCGCAGCAGCTTGGTGGTCTCCTCCTCGGTCAGCTTGTAGACGGGAATGCCCGTCCACATGGCCAGGACCTCGGCGATGGACTCTTCGTCCACCTCGTCGAACAGGTCCTCGCCGGAGGCCTTCAGCTCGGCCTCGGTGCTCTCCTTGCGGGCCAGCAGCTCCTTCTCGCGGTCGCGCATGCGCCCGGCCTCTTCGAAGTCCTGGCTCTCCACCGCCTCCTTCTTCTGGCCGCTGACCTCGGCCAGTTCGGCCTCCAGCTCGCGGAACTCCTCCGGAGCGGCCATGCGACGGATGCGCAAGCGGCTGCCGGCCTCGTCGATCAGGTCGATGGCCTTGTCGGGCAGGAAACGATCCGAGATGTAGCGATCCGCGAGGTTGCCGGCGGCCACCAGGGCCTGATCGGTGATGGTCACCCGATGGTGCTCCTCGTAGCGTTCCCGCAGGCCCTTGAGGATCTCGATGGTGTGGGACACGGAGGGCTCGTCCACCACCACCTTCTGGAAGCGGCGCTCGAGGGCGGCGTCCTTCTCCAGGTGCTTGCGGTACTCGTCCAGGGTGGTGGCGCCGATGGTCTGCAGCTCGCCCCGGGCCAGCATGGGTTTGAGGATGGAGGCGGCGTCGATGGCGCCCTCGGCCGCACCGGCACCGACCAGCGTGTGGATCTCGTCGATGAACAGGATGATGTCGCCGCGGGTCTTGATCTCCTTGAGCACCTTCTTGAGGCGCTCCTCGAAGTCGCCGCGGTAGCGGGAACCCGCCACCAGTGCGCCCAGATCGAGCGTGTAGAGCTGCTTGTCCACCAGCGTGTCCGGCACGTCGCCCTCGGCGATGGCCTGGGCCAGACCCTCCACGATGGCGGTCTTGCCGACGCCGGGCTCGCCCACCAGCACCGGGTTGTTCTTGGTTCGACGGCTGAGCACCTGCATCATGCGCTCGGTTTCCTTGAACCGGCCGATCACCGGATCCAGCTTGTGCTCCTTGGCCAGCTGGGTGAAGTTGCGCCCGAACTGATCGAGCACGGGCGAGCCGGATTGGCTGCCCTCGCCGCTGGAGCCACCGGTGCCCGCTGCGGCCTTCTCGCCGCCGGCGCCGCTGGCCCCCTGCGGGCCGGAGTAGCCCGACAGCAGTTGGATGACCTGCTGACGAACGCGGGACAGGTCGGCGCCCAGCTTGACCAAGACCTGGGCAGCAACGCCCTCACCCTCGCGGATGAGGCCGAGCAGGATGTGCTCGGTGCCGATGTAGTTGTGACCCAGCTGCAGCGCCTCGCGGAGCGACAGCTCCAGCACCTTCTTGGCGCGGGGTGTGAAGGGGATGTGGCCGGAGGGCGACGAACCGCCCTGGCCGATGATCTCCTCGACCTGGCTGCGCACGGCCTCCAGCGAGATGCCGAGGGATTCGAGGGCCTTGGCGGCGACCCCTTCACCCTCGTGAATGAGCCCGAGCAGGATGTGCTCGGTGCCGATGTAGTTGTGGTTGAGAAGTCGAGCTTCTTCCTGGGCCAGAACCACGACCCGGCGAGCTCGATCCGTAAAGCGTTCGAACACGAGAGTTTGCCTCCATGCGGGGCCATGTAGCCCCGAGACGAGTGACGCCGAGTGTAACCGTGCCGCGCCCCGATTCGTTCCCGCGACGAGCTGGGAGATCGCTCAGCCGGACGGATCAGCCGCGGTTGGCCGCCAGGTAGTCGGCGGCCTCGGAGAAGGTGACGCACCGCACCTCCGCCCGACCGCAGGCTTGTTCCACGAAGGAGACCAGCGCCTCCTCGGCCTCGTCGGGCTGCGCGCCCCGGGGAAGGGCACCCAGGCTGAGGGGCGCGCGATCGCCCGCCAGGGACGCGTCGAGGCGGGCAAGCGCTGCGTCCAACAGCTCGTTGCGGGCAGGCGGTGGTGCCTCCGATGCAGCTGCGTCGACGAACGAGGGCGACGCAGCGGCAGACCCCTGGGCAGCCCCGGGGGCGGCCAGGTCGGTCGCAGGGAAGCGCCACACACCGCCCTCGTTGATCGGCCAGCCGTCGTCGGTTGCGGGGCCGACGCCGGCCAACCACCGCAGGCCCTGCGAACCCACCGCCCGGGCCAAGGCGCCAGGGTCTGCGCGGCCGCAGGCCGGATAGGCACCTGCCAACGGGTGGGCCTCGAACAGGTCGGGAGCGGTGCCCCACGCGTTGTACTCGGCGTAGTGGGCGGCCACCGAGACGAACTGGCCCAGCTCGGCTGCCCACTGCTCGCCGGTCCACGCAGCGGTTCCGTCCGGGCCGCAGAACTCGCCGCCCAGCCGGCCCGATGTCTCATGTCCGTTGGCCCGGGCGGAGTCCAGGGCGTCGACCAACCCGGTCACCTGCGTGCGGGCTTCGTCGTTCGTCGGCCCGGCGAAGCCTTCGGGGGCCGTGCCCGGCTCGGCGCCGGTGGGGCGGAACTGGTCGGCTCCCACCGGGCCCAGCAGGTCGGTTGCGGCGGGGAGGAACGTCACCCGCGCAGCCTGCTGATCGGCCACGGTCTGCCAGCGCCGCACACGTTCGGCGCTGAGGTCGCCGCCCACCGCCACCATCACCAGCTGGGGCGGCTTGCCGTCGTCGCCCAGGGGCGGGGTGTCGGCCGTGATGGCGGGGTTGGCGGGCGGCGCGGCCGGGGCGGGGGCGCCGATACCGAGGCCGGCTCCCGCCGGAGCCGACGGCGACACGAGATCCCCCAGCCGGCCGATCAGCAGGACGGCAACCACCACCGCCACCAGCGCCGCCGCCATCCGAACCAAGGGGTCTCGGGCCAGATCCATCGGGCCGGTCTCGCCGTCCCGGAGCTTGGCCAACACCCCCGAGCCGCCCAGGTGATGGGTGCCGGTGGGCGCAGCGTGCCCCCGCAGCCCCCCGCCGGCGGGCGGGCCGGACCCAACGGCGGGCGAAGACGTCGACCTGGGCTCCCAGAACGGGATGGGCGCCTGGGGGGCCCCAAGCGCGCCATCGGTCGGATTGGCCTCCGGCGGGCCGAGCACGCCGGGCACTGCGTCGGGATCCGCCCAGGACCGGGCCGAGGGGTCCACCGAGGGGTTGGGAATGACCGTGTCCCCGGGGGTCGTCCAACTGGAGCGTGGCTCCGCTCCCACCGTGGAGAACACGCCCGTGTCGGTGGTCGGTCGGACGGGACGCGAGGAACGAGTGGCCCTCGTCAGCCACCCAGATTGCTCGCCACCGACGCGCCCGCGCATGGGAATCCCTCCAGGAGATCCGCCGCCCGCGCAGCACCACCCTACGGAGCCAAGCGCCTCCCGGCGCGGATGGTGGCGCAGTCCCCGGGCGGGGCGGCTGCGAAGCTGACGCCATGCCCACAGCCGATGCCAGCCTCCGACTCAGCCCAGAGGTGGCCGACGCGTTGGGCGCCGGCATGCCCGTCGTGGCGCTGGAGTCCACCATCTTCTCCCGCCTGGGTCTGCCCGCCCCACACAACGCCGAGGCCCTCCGGCGGTGCCTGGCGGCGGTGCGGGTCAACGGCGCGGTGCCCGCACTGACCGCCGTGCTGGACGGCGCCGCCCGAGTGGGCATCGAGCCCGTCGATCACCCGCGCCTGTTGGAGGCCACGGCCAAGGTCTCCAGCCGCGACCTGCCGGTGGCCGTCGGGGCCGGCTGGCCCGTCGGCGTCACCACCGTGGCCGCATCGCTTCGGCTGGCTCGGCTGGCCGGCGTCGGGGTGTTCGCCACCGGCGGCATCGGAGGCGTGCACCGCGGCGCGGGCACCACACACGACGTCTCGGCCGACCTGGGTGCGCTGGCCACCGAACCCGTCGTGTGTGTCACCGCCGGGGCCAAGGCGTTTCTGGACCTGGGGGCCACGCTGGAACGGCTCGACACGCTGGGAGTACCGGTGTTGGGCTGGGGCACCGACACGTTCCCTGCGTTCTACTCGCGCGACTCGGGCCATGCCGTGGCCCATCGGGTGGACGATCTGGCCGAATTGGCCCGCATCGTGGCGGCCGGTCGGGCGCTGGGCCACCGCGGCGGGGTGCTGGTGGCCAACCCCATCCCCGGCCACGCCGAGATCCCCGCCGGGGACATCCAGCCCCACATCGAGGAGGCGCTCGCGGCCGCCGAGCGGGACGGCGTTACCGGCGCCGCGGTGACGCCGTGGGTGCTGGAGGCCATCGGCCAGGCCACCGCCGGCCGATCCATCCCCGCCAACCTTGCGTTGGCCGAACACAACGCCACCCTGGCAGCGAAACTGGCCGTGGCGCTGGCCGGGTGAGCGGGCCGGCACCAGCCAGCACAGTCGGCGCCCCGATAGCGTCGGGACGTGACCACATCCAGCGCGCCGCAGGCCTCCCGGCGGCTTCCCGAGCTGGAAGCGTCGCTGCTCCGGGGCCTGTCGGTGGCCCGCCTGGCGGTGCTGGCATGGATGGTGGTGGTTGTGGTGGTGGCACGGGCCGAAGTGGCCAACCGGTGGGTGGCGTGGGGTGGCCTGGCGGTGATCGCCGCCTGGTCAACCTGGGAGTTCCTGGCGGTTCGCAAGCCGCTCACCGAACGCACGGCCCGCACCCTGACGACCATCGAGGCGTCGCTGGCCGCCGCCCTGCTGGTGGCCGACCCCTGGGTGTGGGACACCGAGGTCGGCCAGCGCTTCGCCTCGGCCTGGCCCATCATGCCGGTGCTGGGCGCCGCCATCATCTGGGGGCGGCGGGGCGGCATCACCGCGGCCATCGCCCTGGGGGCGGTCAACGGCTTGGCCCTGGCCGGTCGCACCGTGGTGGGCGAGCTGGCCCAGTTGTCCGACGCCGGTGGCCAGTCGCTGGCCATCGCCTCGACCGCCGCCCTGTGGCTGGTTGCCGGGCTGGCCGCCGGCGCAGTGGTGGAGCGGCTGCGGCGGGCCGAGCGGGCCGTGGCCCAGGCGGAGGTGCGCGAGGAGCTGGCCCGCGAGCTGCACGACGGGGTGTTGCAGACGCTGGCGGTGGTGCAGCGCCGCAGCGCCGACGAGGAGCTGTCGAGGCTGGCCCGTGACCAGGAGCTGGACCTGCGGGCCTGGTTGTTCGGCGACACGCAGGTGGCCGCACCCGAGCCCGGGCTGGGCCCCGCGCTTCGGGAGGCGGCACGCCGGGCCGAGCGCACCCACGGCCTTCGCGTGCAGGTGGTGGGGGTGGGCCTCGACGATCACGATGCCTCGCCGACGCAGCCCGAGCTGGGCGCGGCGCTCACCTCAGCGCTGGCCGGGGCCGCCGGCGAGGCCATCACCAACGCCGCCAAACACGGCCGCGCCCAGGTGGTCACGGTGTATGCCGAGGTGGGTGACGACGAGGTGTTCGTGTCCATCAAGGACGACGGGCGGGGCTTCGACGTCGAGGCGGCAACCCCGGGCATCGGCATGACCCAGTCCATCACCGGCCGGGTGGAGTCCGCCGGCGGGCGCGCTGCGTGGCGCAGCGGCCCGTCCGGCGGCGCCGAGGTGACACTTCGCGTGCCGCTGCGCACCCGCCGCCACGGCCGCACCGGGGGCGGCTGACCGGCCCGGGTGCTCGCACCGACGCCACGGCGACGTGGCAGGCTTGCGGCATGGCTTTCCTTCGCCCGAGCCGCCAATCACGTCAACGCAGCGCCCCTCCTCGACCGACGAAACGGGCATCCAACAGCAAGGGGCTGCCGGGTCCGTTCGACCCCAAGCAGGCGGCCATCATCCTGCCTGCGTTTGCGGGCACGATGCTGCTGGAGGCGGCCATCCTCAAGAACCGGCCACAACGCACCTTCGGCGACCTGGACGATGCCACACTCGAGGAGCTGTCCGACCCGTCCCTGCCCGCCGACCCCTTGGTGCCCGTGGGCTTCGAGCGGCGCGACACCGCCGCCAGCCTGGGCATGCTGGCGGGCAACCTGGTGGCGAACGCCGCCACCTTCGGTCTCACGCACCGCATCGACAGGTGGGCGTACCGCCATCGCATCGCCAACCTGGGCGCCAAGCCGGGCGGGTTCGCCATGGCCATGGTGGCCTGGGACTTCCTCTACTACTGGGATCACCGCTGGATGCACGAGGTGCGGCTGCTGTGGGCCAACCACGTCAGCCACCACTCGAGCCAGCGCTACAACCTGTCCACTGCGCTGCGTCAGCCGTGGTCGGGCATCCTGACGCACTGGGTATTTCTGCCGATGCCGCTGCTGGGCTTCACGCCGGCCGCCACCGCCAAGGCGGGCCTCTACAATCTGCTGTACCAGTATTGGGTGCACACCGAGGCCATCGATCGGCTGCCCGCACCCGTGGAGGCCGTGATGAATACGGCGTCCCATCACCGGGTGCACCACGGTGCCAACCCGCAGTACCTCGACAGGAACTACGCCGGCATCTTCATCGTCTGGGACCGCATTTTCGGCACCTTCGAGCCCGAGGTGCGCCGTGTGAAGTACGGCCTGACCAAGAACATCGACACCTTCAACCCGGTGCGCATCGCCTACCACGAGTTCGCCGACATCGCCCGTGACGTGCGCCGGGCGAGCGGCTGGCGCAACAAGCTGGGCCGTGTTTCGGGCGCCCGGGGTGGTCGCCTCGGCCGCCGGCGGCCGGGATGCCCGTCTGGATGCTCAACCCGGAGCTGACCTCGTCGGCTTCCACTCGGCGTCGTGAGGCGTTTCGCATGAACTACCTTGCATTTCAGCTCATGGTGTCGACGAGACTGGAGGCTCCAACCATGACCGATGAACCGCCAAAACCCAGCATCCGGCAACCCACACCGCCCGGCGGGACGCCACCGCCCCGGCAGCAGCCGCCACCGCAGCAACAACCCCCGCCCGCCCCGGGGCAGCCGGCACCGCCCCACGGGCCCCGGCGGGCGGCTACCAGCAGCCCCCCCCCCCCCCCCCCCTGCGCCGGGGTACCCACAACAGCCTCCTCAACCCGGGTACCAGATGCAGCAGCCGCCCCAAGGGGCTACCCGCCGCAACCGGGTCCGGCCAAGAGCAACTCGGGTTGCCTCAAGGTCGGCCTCATCGTCCTGGCCGTGCTCGTCGTGTTCGGCCTGCTGGGCGTCGGTGCCTGGCCTTTGGCGCCAACCAGGTCGTCGACGAGTTCGACAAGCAGATGGAGTCGCCGACAGCTCCGACTACGAGCTGACGGGCCCCGAGTGCGTGAACGAGGAATTCGTGGCCCCACTAGGCCACGGGGACCCTGAAGAACACCTCCAGCGAAGCCCAGGGGTTTGAGGTCTCGGTGCGGTTCACCGACGCCGACGGCAACCTCATCTCCGAGGACTCCACCTTCACCGATTCCATCGACGTGGATCAGACCGCCAACTGGGAGGTGTCCACGTTCGAATCGGCCGATGGCGAGATCAGTGCGAGGTGGCCGAGGTGAACTACTCACTCTTCGACGGCCAGTCGGGCCCATCGGCAGGGCCTTCGGTACCCTGAGCGCTCATGACCGAGCCCGAGGCGCCGTCGTCCAACCGAAGTCAGGTGGTGCTGTGCGACGACCACCCCATCTGGCGTTCCGGCGTTCGGGCCGACTGTAGCCGCGATCCGGCATGTTTCTCCTTGGTGACGGTCTGAAGGCTGTTCGGGTGTGATGGCTGGTGGTTCGGGGCGTGTTGGGTTGCTCGGGGAGTGTCCTGCGTGTTGGTGGCCAGAGTCCCGAGCCTGAGGGTTGTTCGGGTTGCTGTGTGGGGTCGGTGAGGTAGCCCGGCCAGTTGTTCGGGCGGGCGGCTGGATGCTCGGGGCGGCAGACGGTCAGACCCGGAGTGGTGTGGGGGTGTTCATGGTGCGGAGCCGCCGTCCGGCGGTGCGGAGCTGTGGGTTCCATGGCCAGTGTTTGGGCCAGAGCGTCCAGGTTTGCCGGTTCCGGATGCGGAGGATCGCCGGTGTTCCGAAGAGGCAGCGTCGGAGCTTTTTGGGGTGGGCGTGTTCGAACTCGGTTCCTTTGAGGAGGTCGAGTTGGAACCATCGGCAGAGGGTGTGGGCCCAGCCGACCATTGCGGTCCAGACCTTGTTGCGGGCGGTGTCGGGGAACGGGAACCGGTCGAGTCCGGTGGTCTTGAGTCGCTTGATGTTCTCTTCGACGTGGGCGTGTTCGCGTTGGAGCCGGTCGATCTCGGCCGGGCTGTCGTCGGGTAGGTCGCAGATGATGATGGTGTGTCGCCAGCCGTTGGTGTCGAACATGCGCTGCTGAGCCCCGGGGTGTAGTGGTTCGCGTCGGATGACGATCCGGGTGCCTGGCGGGTAGTGAACATCGAGGTCGTCTTTGGGTCGCTCGTTCAGGCCAACCCATTTCGTGATCGCCGGATCGCCGGTGACCTCCACGACCTGTGCTTTGCGGGCGTCGACATCAGAATCGTTGCCGTCCCAGTCGACACCCCGGGGCCGTAAAGCGTTCTCCCAGAGGGTGTTCTCGTCGAAGCCGAGGATCACCGAGCTCAAGATGTTGTTCGAGCGGCCGGTGACACAGAACCGCAGGTTGCGGTCCCACATGTCCCAGAGGAATCCGAGGGTGTGCCCGGCCGAGTCGGAACGAACGAGGATCTCGCTGACCGCATCAGCAGTGACAGCTCCGGGGCGATGCGACTCGGCGACGGTTGCAGGGAGCGCGTCCAACCCGGCGTCGATGATCCCAACCAGGTCGGCGATGGTGTTCGCGCCGGCGTTGCCGGGCCGGTGTTCGACCGCGAGGGCTTCGCCGGAGCAGTCAGCGAAACACGCGACCGGGTGGAACCCGAACCCGCGCTTGTAGTTGCCTTTGGCGTCTTCTTTCTCCGAATGCACTGTGGTCAGGGTGGCGTCGATGTCCAAGGTCACTCGGCGGCCG
Organism: Microthrixaceae bacterium; assembly: GCA_041394405.1. Lineage (GTDB taxonomy): Bacteria > Actinomycetota > Acidimicrobiia > Acidimicrobiales > Microtrichaceae > Microthrix. Next base: position 3,392 of record JAWKIF010000008.1, on the reverse strand, counting down.
GGGTCGGACCAGCCGTGCTCGGCCCACACCTTCGTGCGGACATCGCGCATCACGTCGTCGATGCCGCCAGTCGCCCTTGGGATCTTGGCGAGGTCGGCGATCATCCGCCGAAAGGTCGTGTCCGAACCAACGTCGCCCAGCACGCCTTCGGCGGCTTGGAGCATGCCAAGGTCGGTGCAGCAATCACCTCCGGCGTTGAGCATCAGCAGGCTGTGGACCAACAGGCCACCCCGATCAACGACGGGGATTCCTGGCCCTGAATAGGGCACCGCACCGGCGAATCCGCCGGTCAGACCAAGCCGGTCGGTGTACTCAGCGAGCGGCCCCAAGCCGCCCAACGCGACGATCTTGTCGGTCTCATCGGCGCCGTCATAACGCACCGATCGTGACGCGCTATGTTGCACCTGACAGGTGCGTTCCATCCCAGCCTCCTTGTGTGTCTCGACAACCACAAGTCTGCTGGAACGGCGCGCATTTGTCGCGTCCGAACCCAATTCTTCACGGCCTCACCGTGCCGGATCGAGGCTAGCCACATCCGAGTACGTCCTCGACGACTCAATGACACGGCGAACCGCCTCGATCTTGAACTCTTTGCTGTAGTGGATTCCTGAACCCATCGACGGGCTCCTCTCGGATCACGCTACCGCCAGCCCCACCGCGAAATCCGGACGCCCTCCACAGAGCGTAACGAGAGATCAAACAGCAGCCAGCGTGCCGGAAGCACGCCTCCTCGGCGGCAACTCAGGGCGCCTCGGCGGCCCCATGTGTGGGCGTCCGAACTCAGCAACACGAGCGCCGTGTTGCGGGAAATGCTGCGGTCCGGGCTCTGGCGTCTGTTCCCGATTCCGTGGCGGGACCCTGTCCGTCAGCGAGTTGCCGCTCGGAGCCGATGGCCACCCACGCGGGTCGGTCCAGTCCTCACGAGTCCAAGTCGCCAAGCTGGCGCATGTGCCACTCATCCAACTCCAACGGGGCCTGATAGGCCGGACAGCCATTGACTGGCTTCAGACGCTTCATCGATTCAAGGAGCGCTGTGGAGTAATAGCGCGTATCGGGTTCTTGAGTGAGTTCGTACAGCTCGACTGCCAGTTGACAGACCTCGTCGTCCCCGACGTCTTCCGAGAATAACCTGTCAACCCGCAAGTACACCGGATTTGGCCCAAGACCTCGACTGAAAGTGATCGTTCCGGTGTTCAAGATGAACTGGAGGGAAACCAGAAGGGCGAGTGAAGCTACCGCCACCCTCAGATGGCGTGGTGACGCAGACCGTGCCAACCGCTCCATGGTTGCCCACATCAGCGTGGCCAGGAAGAGAACCCCGTAGATGCCGTCTCGCCAGGGCGAACGTGGGGCGAAACCGACATCCTGAATGCTGATACTTAGCGCTGTCATCGCAGCAGCCGTCAGCCATGCAACGACCATCACGACCACGAGGAGGATCGCGGCATCGGCTCCGTCCCGGATCCCCACATCGTCGGGATCTGACCCTCTGGGCAGCTCCTCGGTCACGACCTTGCAGTGCGCCTTTGCGGTATCTCGTGGGCGGTTTGCAGCCCGCAGTGCCGCCACCGCGACGCCCAGACCAACGACGGGGGCGATGATGAGCGCCCACCACGTCCAGGAGTCCACGCCCATCGGCCAATAGGTGGGCGGCAACGCGGACAACAAGCGTGCCGCGAAAGCCGGGAGGGCTCTCGTCGTCAGCTCGAGGTCCGAACCCCGATAGCAGCTCTGCTCGGCGCAGGCCCGAACGATGAGCAGCCGGATTGGCACGAAGACCACACCAAATCCAACGAAGAGGGGAATGCACGCAGACCAGCCAGCACGAGTTCGCCGAGCTCGGTGTTGGACCACCCGAAGACCGCCCAGCGCCACTGGGGCCGCCACCACGACCACGTAGGCCAAGTCATAGAAGCAAGCGGCCATGCCACCCAACACGGCGCACCCTGCAGCGAGTCGTCGCCCTCCAAGGGCCGAAAAGCGAATGGTCATCGCCACCGCGAGACACTCCAAGGCGGCACTGAACAGGCCCTGGGTCGGAAAGAACACCAACGGCTGATAGCTCCAAGTCGCCAGCGTTGCCGCTGCTGCCGCACAGGCAACAAGGCCAACCGTCCTCGACCATGGAGGTCGGCTGCGAAGCCCATTCGACTCAAGCGTCGTCCACAAGCTCGCAATTGCAGCCAACGCCGCCCAGAGCGCCGCCGTTCGGACGATTGCGTGCACTACGGGCAAGGGGACCCCCAAGGCGTCGGCGAGGCCCTTCGAGTACACAAACTCAAAGGAGTAGGCAATTCGCCCCAGCGGCCGAACGTTGCCCATCTCCAGGAACGGACCAACATCACGGAGGTTGCCGGCGATGATCTTGAACGGGTTGACGCCGTACCGCACCGTCATGGTGTAGGGGTCCCGCATTTCATCGGCGAACCGAGGTGCCGAGAAGTACGCAAGAAATGGAAGTGAGACAGCGACGGCGCTGGCAATAGGTCTCCATCCGCGCGCCTGAGGAAGGCCCATGGCCGTCACCTACTTCGACTCACGCTCGAGTCGCCAGTCGAGACAATGGCCCCAGCACGGCGGCTGAGCTTAGTCGAGCTCAGCCGACCGCACCTTGAGGGACGGACCTGCGACACCCTCTCGTTCGGGTTGATGCTCTCCCAGGTCACCGGCGGGGTTACTCACCCTCGTCGGGGCGAACGAAGACTTCAAATGGTGGGTGCGTAAGCCCGAGTCCGAGCGGCATCCAGCGCGCACAGAACTGCCACTCGGCGGCTACTGCGGCGGCGGCGGTGCGTTCGTACGAGACGTACAGTGGAGAGCTGGTGATCACCACGTCAACGTCGGAGTCGGCCAGCGCCTCGAACGGCGCCTTACGTGTCTCGCGCGGTAGCGACATCACCCAGTAGGCATTGGCGTTGTTGGGGGCCTCGACGCCGGGAGCCATGTCGTAGAGAGCTGGCATGAAAGGAACGACCGCCACGGTGTCGCCCTTCCGGATGCACTGCTTCGAAGGGCCTTCGGCTTCAAGCGAGAGCAGGATTGCGACCTCGTCGTTGACGAATGATGCTAGCACTCCCGTCTGCCGGTGAGGTGTGTCTGACTTAATGTCGCATCGACCGGAGGTTTCAGTCCGCATTGCGGGGTCCTCTGGGTTGGTGGTTTTGATGGTAGGCGATACGTCGTTGGCGTGCGTCGGCGAGCCCTTGTTTCCGGGCCGCTCTGATCGTTTGGCCTTCGCCCCGGTGTTCTTGGTCGGGGGTGACATATCCGATGCCGGCATGTAGCCGAACGGTGTTGTAGTGCGCCCGTCGGATCTCGAGTTCGGCCCGGAGCACGTCGATGTCCTCGATTGCTTCGAGGTGGGGCCACTCGGCTTTGAGGTGCCCGAACAA